>NZ_RBAL01000009.1 GCF_003626535.1 Streptomyces hoynatensis | reverse complement strand
TCCCCGAGGGTGAGCGGGACGAAGCCGGCCGTCTCCTGCGGGTGTTGCTGGAGGAGCACCGCCGGTCTGCCGGTGGGGCGTCGGCCGGGGAGGGGGGCCTGGCCGTCGCGGGGGATGTGAGCATCACTGCTGAGGGCGGTTCCATCGCTGCGGGCGTCGTGCACGGAGGCGCGAGCATCGGAAACCCTTCCGTGCCGGCTCCGCCTCAGGGCTGAGCGGAGACCCGGCGCACCCAGGCCCACGCCACCCCCGGCCGTCCTCTGACCCGGGCGCGCCTGCGCCTTCGGGCGGCGTGTCCGCTTTCGGTGGGGGGATCGCGGTCGGTGGCGATGTCCACGGCGACGTCACGGTGAAGGCATATCGCCCGCCAGTCACGTGGCCGCATCAGGTTGGGGTGATTCCGCCGCGGGCTGGGGCCTTCCAGCGGCGGGTGCAGGCGGGGTGGTTGGGGGAGGCGGTTGCCGAGGGGGGCACGGTGGTGCTGTGCCAGGTGCTGTCCGGGATGGGCGGGGTGGGCAAGACGCAGCTGGCGGCCGAGTATGCCCGCATGGCCTGGGAACGGGGGCGTGAGTCGGGTGGGGTGGATGTGCTGGTCTGGATCAGTGCGGGCAGCCGCGAGGCGATTGTGGCTGCCTATGCCCAGGCGGGTGCGGACCTGTGCGGTGCCGACTCCGGCGATGCCGATCAGGCGGCGCGTGCTTTTCTGGCGTGGCTTCAGCCCAAACCCGGGGCCAGGCCGTGCCGTTGGCTGGTGGTTTTGGACGATGTCACCGATCCCGCCCACCTGCGGGGTCTGTGGCCGCCTGCCTCCCCGTTGGGGCGGGTTCTGGTCACCACCCGCCGCCGTGACGCGGCCTTGACGGGCCGGGGCCGTGTGGTGAGTGTCGGCGTGTTCACCGAGGCCGAAGCGGTCGCCTACCTCACCCAGGCCCTGAGCGCCTTCGGCCGCAGTGAACCCGACGGGCAACTCGCCGCGCTCGCCCGCGACCTGGGATTCCTGCCGCTGGCCCTGGCCCAGGCCGCCGCCTACCTCTCCGACACACTTCTGTCCTGCGCCGGCTACCGTGCCCTGCTGGCCGGCCGGAAGGGGAGGCTCGCCGACCTGGTCCCCGAGGACGGTGCTTTGCCCGACGACCAGCGTGCCACCGTGGCCGCCACCTGGGCCCTGTCCATCGAGCACGCCGACACCCTGCGCCCGGCGGGGCTGGCACGCCCCATGCTGCACCTGACAGCCCTGCTGGATCCCAACGGCATCCCCGCCACCGTCCTGACCTCCCAGCCCGCCCTCACCTACCTGACCGAGAACCGCACCCCCACCAGCACAGGCACCTCCCACCTGCCGGACCGGGTCACGGCTGAAGATGCCACGCTCGCGTTGCGCGCGCTGCACCGGCTCAGCCTCATCGACCACGCCCCCGCCACCCCCCACATCGCCGTCCGCGTCCACCAGCTCATCCAGCGCGCCACCCGTGACACCCTCACTCCCACCCGGCACGACCACCTCGCCCGCACCGCCGCCGACGCCCTCACCGACGCCTGGCCCGGCATCGAACGCGACACCGGCCTCGCCGGTGCATTGCGCGCCAACGCCGCCGCCCTCACCCACGCCGCCGAAGACGCCCTCTACCGGCCCGACGCCCACCCGGTGCTTTTCCGCACCGGCCGGAGCCTCGGCGAAGCCGGCCAGGTCACTGCCGCCCTCACCCACTTCCACCGCATGGCCCAAGCCATCTACCACCACCTCGGCCCCGACCACCCCCACACCCTGATCACCCGCAGCAACCTCGCCCGGTGGCGGGGTGAGGCGGGGGACGTGGCGGGTGCCGCGGCTGCGTTGGAGGAGTTGCTGGCCGACATGGTGCGGGTGCTGGGTCCCGACCACCCCGACACCCTGACCACCCGCCACAACATCGCCTCCTGGCGGGGTGAGGCGGGGGATGCGGCGGGTGCCGCGGCTGCGTTGGAGGAGTTGCTGGCCGACGTGGTGCGGGTGCTGGGTTCCGACCACCCCGACACCCTGACCACCCGCAGCAACCTCGCCTACTGGCGGGGTGAGGCGGGGGACGTGGCGGGTGCCGCGGTTGCGTTCGAGGAGTTGCTGGCCGACGTGGTGCGGGTGCTGGGTTCCGACCACCCCGACACCCTGACCACCCGCCACAACCTCGCCGGGTGGCGGGGTGAGGCGGGGGACGTGGCGGGTGCCGCGGTTGCGTTCGAGGAGTTGCTGGCCGACGTGGTGCGGGTGCTGGGTTCCGACCACCCCGACACCCTGACCACCCGTAACAACCTCGCCCATTGGCGGGGTAGAGCGGGGGATGCGGCGGGTGCCGTGGCCGCGTTGGAGGAGTTGCTGGCCGACTCGGTGCGGGTGCTGGGCCCCGACCACCCCGACACCCTGACCACCCGCCACAACATCGCCTACTGGCGGGGTGAGGCGGGGGACGTGGCGGGTGCCGCGGCTGCGTTCGAGGAGTTGCTGGCCGATCGGGTGCGGGTGCTGGGCCCCGACCACCCCCACACCCTGACCACCCGCCACAACATCGCCTACTGGCGGGGTGAGGCGGGGGACGCGGCCGGTGCCGCGGCCGCGTTCGGGAAGCTGCTGGCCGACGTGGTGCGGGTGCTGGGTCCCGACCACCCCCACACCCTGACCACCCGCAGCAACCTCGCCCGATGGCGGATTAGAGCGACCATTGACAAACCGACCGATTCCTGAACAAAACCGTTAACCGGCGGCGCATGGCCGGAACGAGCCCGAATCGTGCGCCAGAAACGGCGTCAAAGAGTCGGCGGGCACTCAACAACTCGTCTCCCACCGGTTTCTGTGCGATCCCCGGCTGTGCCCGACCGCCCCCCGACGACACCCGCGACGGCGACCTCCTCGCCGCGTTCCCGCCCGAGCCGACGGCGCCCTCATCGGCCAAGCCCGCGTCTCCACCAAGGGCCAACTGCTCGACTGCCGGCTCACGTCGTCCCCTCCCCCGACAGGCTCGGCCGCTCCCTCCGGGACCGGAACCGGCCTGGATCTGCCAGGGCGGTGGAGCCCCTGCCGCCCCGGGTGCGAGCGCTCTGCGGGCGGGCCGCACGGTCGTTGGGCGGCGGCCCCCGCGCGGCTCAGCCGTCGGAGCCGTCCACCTGGCAGTGGTGGCGCTTCCTCGCCGCTCGCCTGCGAGAACACCGCCGTCGGAGCAACAGCCGCCGGCGCGGCCACCGGCCGGCCGTCAGGCCCTGCCGGTGCTGGCGCAGCTGCGGAACGGCAGCACGTGTGCGGGGGAAAATGAGGTCATGGCGATGTGCAAGAAGTGCGGTGCGCGAAAACGCCGTTGGCCCCGTTCTTGCTCCCGGTGCCGTTTCGATGCGGACCCGGTGGACGCGGCCGCGGCCGCCGCCGACATGGCTGTGGCGGCAGGACTGCTCGGCTGGATCAGGCGAGGGGTCATGGGAGTTGTACGGCTTGTGCAGCGCACCCTGGACTGACCGGACCCGGCAGGTGCAATGCGACCAAGAGATTGTTTTCATGTCGAAACGATGTGAAGCGGTACATCGGTGACTCTCGGAGTCATCGACATTGATCACGGCTCCGGACGCCCGCCGACTTCAGGAGCCGTCGAGAAACGCCCGTTCTCGTGCCGGTGGCGATCGTGCCTCCCGGTGAACGAACGCGGCAGGCTCGTCGTCTCGTCCACTCCCGCCACGGATACGCCACAGCCGCCGACGAACAGCCGCACAGCGCTGCCTCCGGCCGCGTACACACGAAAGCCCCGCCTCAGCCAAAACGGCTGGTCGCGGGGCTGATCGGCACCTCAACGAGGGTGCCCCCGGCAGGATTCGAACCTGCGCACACGGCTCCGGAGGCCGTTGCTCTATCCCCTGAGCTACGGGGGCGACGGGAAGAACAGTACCAGGCTCTGGGGTGGGGTCCGCACGCGCGTTTCCGTACGTGGGTGCGGGGGGCGCTACCTGCGGGTAGAAGTTTGGGAAAGGCCGGACGGGGCGCGGGGTACGCGCTTACTCTGGCTGTGTGCCAGGCGCTCCCGGCCGGGTCCTCGTCGTCGACGACAGCCAGGTCATCCGGCAGTTGATCAGGGTCAATCTCGAGCTTGACGGGTTCGAGGTCATGACCGCGTGCGACGGCGCCCAGTGCCTGGAGGCCGTGCCGCTGTTCCGGCCGGACGTGATCACCCTGGACATCGCCATGCCGCGGCTGGACGGGCTGCGGACCGTCGATCGGCTGCGGCTCGATCCCTGTGCCGGGCACATTCCGCTGGTGCTGGTCAGCGCGAGCGTCGGCGGCGGGCGGGAGCTGCCGTGCGGGATCGATGCCGTCATGGCCAAGCCCTTCGAGCCGGCGGAGCTGGTGCACCTGGTGCGCAGGCTCTGTGACGAGGGGCGGCCGCACGCGGTCCAGCTGGCAAAACGGCTGGCGAAGTGCCGCCCGGCCTCTCGTACGCTTGCTCCGTGACCCCTGCCCAGCTCTCCGACGCCGTGCTGCGCTCCGTGCGCGACGCGCTCGGGGTCGCCGCGGCTGCCGACTGGGTGCGGCTGCGGCGGCCGCCGCGCGGGCACGGGCGGGAGGGGGAGTGGGCCACCGGGATCGCCCTGCGGGCGGCGCGGGAGGCCGGCCGGCCCGCCGGGGAGGTGGCGGGGCTGCTGCGGGAGCGGCTGCTGCGCGCGCCCGGCGTGCGCGGGGTCGAGGTGCGCGGGGGCGGGTTCTTGAACATCGCGCTCGACGAAGGGAGCGACGCGGCGCTGCTCGCGGCGCTGGGGGAGAGGGACGCCGGTGGGGCGGGCGGCCGCCCCGGCGGGCGCCTCGCCGAGGACTCCGCGCGGGACGCCGCGGCCTGGGCCGCGGTGGCGGGGGGCGATCCGGGCGGTGAGCTGCTGGTGCAGCGGGTGGAGAATCCGCTGTTCCTGGTGCGCTATGCGCATGCGCGGGCGTGTGCGCTGCTGCGGGGGGGCGTGGCCTTCGGGCTCGCGCCCGATCCGGGCGCCGCGCCCTTCACCCATGCGGCGGAACGCGCCCTGCTGGGTCTGCTCGGCGAACGTCCCCCGATGCCCGCACCCCCGCCGGCCCCGGAAGCCCCGCCCGTCCCGGAAGCCCCGCCGGCCCCGATAGCCCCGCCGGTCCCGATAGCCCCGCCGGTCCCGGAGGCCCCGGAAGCCCCGGAAGCCCTGGCGCACCCGGCAGCGGCCGAGCCCGCGGCGGCCCCGGCACCCGTGCCGGGCGCCGCGCCCGCGGCGGGAACGGTCACGGCGGCGCCCGCGGCGGCGGCACTCGCGGCGGTGGCGCCCGCGGCGGGGACGGGCGCGGTGGCGCCCACGCCGGCCGCGCCCAGGGTGGGGAAGGGGCGGAGTGCGGGGCGTGGGGGGCGTGGGGAGGGCGCGCGGCTCGCGCGGTGGCTGGTGGAGGTCGCCGGGGCGTTCCTGGCCGTGGAGGCGGCGCGGGCCTGCCTGCCGGTGGGGGACGAGAAACCCGGGGCCGTCCACCGGGCCCGGCTGGCCCTCGCGCGCGCCACCGGGACGGTGCTCGCCGACGGCCTGACCCGGCTTGGCATCAGCGCCCCCGATCACCTGTGACAGAGCACGAGCCCGACAGACGCGAGAACAGACGCGAGAAGAGAGCACCATGAGCCGTTCCGCCCACCCCGCAGGCCCCCGGCACGCCGACGTGCTGCCCGAGGGGCACTTCACGCCCCCGCCGCGGGACCCCAACGTCCTGGACGGGAAGGTGTGGGCCCAGACCGTCGGGCGCGGCCCGGGCGGGGAGGTCAGCGTCGGCGGGATCGGGGTGCGGGAGCTGGCCAGGGAGTTCGGCACCCCGGCGTACGTGCTGGACGAGGCCGACTTCCGGGCCAGGTGCCGGGCCTGGCGGGAGGCGTTCGGCCCCGAGGCGGATGTGTTCTACGCGGGCAAGGCGTTCCTGTGCCGGGCGGTCGTGCGGTGGCTGCGGGAGGAGGGGCTGAACCTGGACGTCTGCTCGGGCGGGGAGCTGGCCACGGCGCTGGCGGCGGGCATGCCCCCCGAGCGCATCGCGCTGCACGGGAACAACAAGTCGCCGCGGGAGATCGACCGGGCGGTGGCCGCGGGGGTCGGGCGCGTGGTGCTGGACTCGGTGCAGGAGATCGAGCGGGTCGCCGAGGCGGCCGCGCGGCACGGGGTGCGTCAGCGGGTGCAGATACGGGTCACGGTCGGCGTGGAGGCGCACACCCACGAGTTCATCGCGACGGCGCACGAGGACCAGAAGTTCGGGCTGGCGCTCGCCGGGGGCGCGGCGGCCGACGCCGTGCGCCGGGTGCTGGCCGAGGACTCGCTCGAACTGGTCGGGTTGCACTCGCACATCGGCTCGCAGATCTTCGACCTGGCCGGGTTCGAGGTCTCGGCCAGGCGCGTGGTCGGCCTGCTGGCCGAGATCCGGGACGTCCACGGACGGGAACTGCCCGAGATCGACCTCGGCGGCGGCCTCGGCATCGCGTACACCGCGGACGACGACCCGAGCGAGCCTCACGAGATCGCCAAGACGCTGCGCGACATCGTGGCCCGCGAGTGCGAGGCGGCGGGGCTGCCCGTGCCGCGGCTCTCGGTGGAGCCGGGCCGGGCGATCGCCGGGCCGACGGCGTTCACGCTGTACGAGGTGGGGACGGTCAAGCCGCTGCCCGGGCTGCGGACCTACGTCAGCGTGGACGGCGGGATGTCCGACAACATCAGGACGGCGCTGTACGACGCGGAGTACGCGGTCGCGCTGGTCTCCCGCGCCTCGGCGGCCGGGCCGATGCTGGTGCGGGTGGTGGGCAAGCACTGCGAGAGCGGCGACATCGTGGTGCGCGACGCGTACCTGCCGGCCGACACCGCGCCCGGCGACCTCATCGCCGTTCCCGCCACGGGCGCCTACTGCCGTTCGATGGCGAGCAACTACAACCACACGCCGCGCCCCCCGGTCGTCGCCGTCGCCGGGGGCGAGGCCAGGGTGATCGTGCGGCGCGAGACCGAGGAGGACCTGCTGCGCCTCGACGTCGGCTGAGCCGGCGGCCCGGGCGGCGGCCGATCCGCCGGGCCCGGGCGGCGCGCGGTCGCGCGCCGGTCCGCATAGTGAACGGAAACGAGGGGCTCCGTTCGTGGTGCGTGAGACTGATGACCCCTCGCTGAGCGAAAGGCCAGGTCGCATGGTGCGCACTCGTCCGTTGCAGGTCGCGCTGCTGGGCTGCGGAGTCGTCGGCTCCCAGGTGGCTCGCCTGATGACGACGCACGGGGCCGACCTCGCGGCCAGGATCGGGGCCCCGGTGGAGCTCGCCGGGGTGGCCGTGCGCCGTCCCGACCGGGCGCGCGGCACCGTCGACCCGGCCCTGGTCACCACGGACGCGGCCGGTCTCGTCTCGCGCGGCGACATCGACATCGTGCTGGAGCTGATCGGCGGCATCGAGCCGGCGCGCACGCTGATCAACTCGGCCTTCGAGCACGGCGCGAGCGTCGTGACGGCCAACAAGGCGCTGCTGGCCAAGGACGGTCCCGCCCTGCACGCGGCGGCCGGGAAACACGGCGCCGACCTCTACTTCGAGGCCTCGGTCGCCGGCGCGATCCCGCTGCTGCGGCCGCTGCGCGAGTCCCTGGCGGGCGACCAGGTCAACCGGGTGCTCGGCATCGTCAACGGCACCACGAACTTCATCCTGGACCGGATGGCCTCCGGCGGCACGAGCTACGGAGAGGCCCTGCAGGAGGCGACCGCGCTCGGCTACGCAGAGGCCGATCCGACGGCGGACGTGGAGGGCTTCGACGCCGCGGCGAAGGCGGCGATCCTGGCCGGGATCGCCTTCCACACCCGGGTGGGGCTCGACGACGTGCACCGCGAGGGCATCACCGAGGTCACCGCGGCGGACATCGCCAGCGCCCGCGAGATGGGCTGCGCGGTGAAGCTGCTCGCGATCTGCGAACGGGCCGCGGACGGACGCTCGGTGACCGCCCGGGTGCACCCCGCGATGATCCCGCTCGGCCACCCGCTGGCCTCGGTGGGCGAGGCGTACAACGCGGTGTTCGTGGAGGCGGAGGCCGCCGGGCGGCTGATGTTCTACGGGGCGGGGGCCGGGGGCGTGCCGACCGCATCCGCGGTGCTCGGCGACCTGGTCGCCGCCTGCCGCAACCGGCTCAACGGGGGCCGCGGGCCTGGGGAGTCGGCGTACGCGGCGCTCCCGGTGAGCCCGATGGGCGAGGTGGTCACCCGGTACCACATCAGCCTCGACGTCTCCGACAAACCCGGCGTGCTCGCGCAGTGCGCCATGGTCTTCGCCGATCACGGGGTGTCCATCGACACCGTCCGGCAGACCGGCAAGGGCGGCGACGCGCAGCTCGTCGTCGTCACCCACCGCGCACCCGACGCCGCGCTCGGCGCGACCGTCGACGCCCTGCGCAGACTGGACACCGTGCATGACGTCGCCAGCATCATGCGCGTCGAAGGGGAGTAGCGCCCATGCGCGCCGCACGCACCGAGCCCGGCCCCGGCCGGGCAGCGAACCGAAGGACACGAATGCCATGAACCCGCCCGCCCAGCCCACCGCCACCAGCCGCCAGTGGCGGGGAGTGATCGAGGAGTACCGCGACCGCCTCCCGGTCGCCGAGGGGACGCCGGTGGTGACGCTGCGCGAGGGCGGTACGCCGCTGGTTCCGGCGCAGGTGGTCTCGGAACGCACCGGCTGCGAGGTGTACCTCAAGGTGGAGGGCGCCAACCCGACGGGCTCCTTCAAGGACCGCGGGATGACCATGGCGATCACCCTGGCCAAGCAGGCCGGGGCGCGCGCCGTCATCTGCGCCTCCACGGGCAACACCTCGGCCTCGGCCGCCGCCTACGCGGTGCGGGCCGGCATGGTGTGCGCGGTGCTCGTGCCGCAGGGCAAGGTGGCCCTCGGCAAGATGGGGCAGGCGCTGGTGCACGGCTCGCGCATCCTGCAGGTGGACGGGAACTTCGACGACTGCCTGACGCTGGCCCGCGGCCTGTCCGAGAAGTACCCGGTGGCGCTGGTGAATTCGGTCAATCCGATGCGCATCGAGGGGCAGAAGACCGCCGCGTTCGAGATCGTCGACATGCTCGGGGACGCGCCCGACATCCACGTGCTGCCGGTGGGCAACGCGGGGAACATCACGGCGTACTGGAAGGGTTACCGCGAGTACGCGGCGGACGGCCCGGCCACGCACACCCCGCGCATGTGGGGCTACCAGGCGTCGGGGGCGGCGCCGATCGTGCGCGGCGAGCCGGTGAAGGACCCGACCACGATCGCCACCGCGATCCGCATCGGCAACCCGGCCTCCTGGGAGCCGGCGGAGCGCGCGCGGGACGAGTCGGGCGGCCTGATCGACGCCGTGACCGACCGTCAGATCCTGTCCGCCTACCGGCTGTTGGCCGCGAGCGAGGGCGTCTTCGTGGAGCCGGCCTCGGCCGCCTCCGTGGCCGGCCTGCTGAAGGCCGCGGAGCAGGGGCTTCTCGACCCGGGGCAGCGCGTGGTGTGCACGGTCACCGGGAACGGCCTCAAGGACCCGGAGTGGGCGGTGGCCGGCGCCCCGCGGCCGATCACGGTCCCGGTGGACGCGGACGCCGCGGCCGAGCGGCTCGGCCTGGCCTGAAACCGCCGCCCGGCGGGCCCGGGACCGCCGTTCGGCCCCCGCCGCCCGCCCGGGACCGCGGGCGGCGGCCGGTGGCCAGGGGCGGGCGCCGCCCGACCCCCGGCCGATTCGAGGCCGCCTCGACCCGGCCACCGGCGACACCACGCCGCCCTGTATCGCGTCTGAACCTTCCTTCGATAGGCTGGTATTCGTCCCGGGTGGTGTACCGCACGCCGGCAGGTTCGCGAGGCGGGGGCCACGACCCGCGCGGCCCGCTCGCCGGCACCGCGCGCTCCAGGGGGAACGTGCCGCACATCTCACCAAGGAGAGTCATCGAGCGATGGCCCATCCCGCCTTCCGCGCCGCCGCCGTGCGGGTACGCGTGCCCGCCACCAGCGCCAATCTCGGCCCGGGCTTCGACGCGCTGGGGCTGGCCCTCGGCCTGTACGACGACGTGGTCGTCAGGGTGGCGGACGCCGGGCTGCACGTGGACATCGCGGGCGAGGGCGCCGGCACCCTCCCGCGGGACGAGGACAACCTGCTGGTCCGCTCGCTGCGCGCGGCGTTCGACGTGCTGGGCGGGCAGCCGCGCGGCCTGGAGGTGGTGTGCGCCAACCGCATTCCGCACGGGCGGGGCCTCGGCTCCTCCTCGGCCGCGATCTGCGCGGGCCTCGTGGCGGCCCGCGCGGTGACCACCGGCGGCGAGGCGAGGCTGGACGGCGAGGGCCTGCTCGAACTCGCCGCCGAGATCGAGGGGCACCCGGACAACGTCGCCGCCTGCCTGCTCGGCGGCTTCACGCTGGCCTGGGACGAGGGCGGGGTGGCGCGAGCGGTGCGGATGGAGCCGGCGGCTGGCATCGCGCCCGTGGTGTTCGTGCCGGCGCAGCCGCTGGCCACCGAGACCGCGCGGGGCCTGCTGCCCGCCACCGTGCCGCACGTCGACGCCGCGGTGAACGCGGGCCGCGCGGCGCTGCTCGTCGAGGCGCTGACCAGGCGTCCCGAGCTGCTGCTGCCCGCGACCGAGGACCGGCTGCACCAGGACTACCGGGCGCGGGCGATGCCGGACAGCATGGACCTGGTGGGCCGGCTGCGGGCGGACGGCGTGCCCGCGGTGATCTCGGGGGCGGGCCCCACCGTGCTCGCCCTGGCCGAGGACGGGCAGGCGGAAAAGATCTCCCGGCTCGCCGGCGAAGGCTGGACGGCGAACCGGCTGGCCCTGGACACGGCGGGGGCCAGCGTGCTGCCGCTGGCCGGGGCGGGTCAGTGACGCGAGCGCCGCGCGGAACGAGGCGATCGCGGACGTTCGGCGGCGCGTGTCAGACGGCCGCAAAACGCCCGGGAAGGACCCGGGAACGCCTGGGGAAAAGCCCGGGAAGAGGCGGCAAACAAGCAGAGAGAGGGGGGAATGAAGGCAGCATCCGGTAGTGTTAACCTCAAGTCTGCACGTAGCGTCCCGGCGGGCGCAGTGCGGAATTCCGGGGTCCCACCTCCTGGGGCCACCTTTTCTTCCGGGAGCCTCCACTCATCTGCCTGAGCAGCCTGCCTGGTAGCGCCGAGCGCACGCTCCGGAACCGGTGCGACGGTTCTCTGCGACCCCCGCACCACACGATGAACTGATCTTCCGCCGTAATGCAGTGAAACGGGCGGGATTACCGCACCGGCGGGTCCACCGCACTGGACCGCAGCCGGACAGCACGACCGGTCGCCGAGCCAGACAGGCCGACGTCCGCTCCAGGGAAGGACCCTTCGTGAGCGACACCACCGATCTGATGGGCGTGAGTGCCGACACCGCCGACAAGTCTGCCGGTGCTGCCACCGCCTCCGCCACGGACGCTCCTGCCGCCACCGCCGCGCCCCGGCGCCGGCGCTCTGGTACCGGCCTCGACGGCATGGTGCTGGCTGAGTTGCAGCAGGTCGCCGCCAAGCTTGGGATCAGGGGTACGGCGCGGATGCGCAAGAGCCAGCTGATCGAGGTCATCAAGGAGAAGCAGGCGGCCGGCGGCGCCGCCTCCTCCGCCGACGCCAAGCCGGCCGAGACCGGTGGCGCCGAGAAGCCGAAGCGCCGGGCGACCTCCAGGGCCCGCACCGGTGAGGAGACCGCGGCCCAGCAGCAGATCGAGATTCCCGGCCAGGCCGAGGGCAAGCCGGCCGACGGCGAGCGGGAAGGCGACCGGGCGCAGGAGCGCGAGCGGGTGGACGCGCAGCCCGCGGGCGAGGCCGCCAAGCCGGAGCAGGTCAAGGCGGACGGCCAGGGCGAGCGCCCGGCCAAGCGGGACCGCGGCGACCGGGGCGACCGCGGTGAACGCGGCGACCGCGGCGACCGCGGTGAACGGGGCGAGCGGGGCCGCCGGGAGGGCCGCGACGGGGGCCAGAAGGAGAAGAACGGCGGCCAGGGCGGCCAGAACCAGGGCCAGGGCGGTCAGAACCAGAACAAGGACGGCCAGGGCCGCGGCAATCGCGACCGGGACCGCGAGGACGACTTCGAGGGCGGCAGGCGCGGGCGGCGCGGCCGTTACCGGGACCGCCGCGGGCGCCGGGGCCGTGACGAGGTCGCCGAGCCGCAGCTGGCCGAGGACGACGTGCTGATCCCCGTCGCGGGCATCCTCGACATCCTCGACAACTACGCCTTCGTCCGCACCTCCGGCTACCTGCCGGGCCCGAACGACGTGTACGTCTCGCTTGCCCAGGTCCGCAAGAACGGCCTGCGCAAGGGCGACCACGTCACCGGCGCGGTCCGCCAGCCCCGCGAGGGCGAGCGGCGCGAGAAGTTCAACGCGCTGGTAAGGCTCGACTCCGTGAACGGCATGGCCGCGGAATCCGGCCGCGCCCGCCCGGAATTCAACAAGCTGACCCCGCTGTACCCGCAGGAGCGGCTGCGGCTGGAGAGCGACCCGGGCGCGCTGACGACGCGGATCATCGACCTGGTCTCGCCCATCGGCAAGGGTCAGCGCGGGCTGATCGTGGCCCCGCCCAAGACGGGCAAGACGATGATCATGCAGGCGGTGGCCAACGCCATCACCCGCAACAACCCCGAGTGCCACCTGATGGTCGTGCTGGTCGACGAGCGGCCGGAAGAGGTCACGGACATGCAGCGCTCGGTGAAGGGCGAGGTCATCTCCTCGACCTTCGACCGGCCGTCCGAGGACCACACCACCGTCGCCGAGCTGGCCATCGAGCGCGCCAAGCGGCTGGTCGAACTCGGCCACGACGTGGTCGTCCTGCTCGACTCGATCACGCGCCTCGGCCGGGCCTACAACCTGGCCGCGCCGGCCTCCGGGCGCATCCTGTCCGGCGGTGTCGACTCGGCCGCGCTGTACCCGCCGAAGAAGTTCTTCGGCGCCGCGCGCAACATCGAGGACGGCGGCTCGCTGACCATCCTGGCCACCGCGCTGGTGGAGACCGGCTCGCGGATGGACGAGGTGATCTTCGAGGAGTTCAAGGGCACCGGCAACATGGAGCTGAAGCTCGACCGGAAGCTCGCCGACAAGCGCATCTTCCCGGCCGTCGACGTGGACGCCTCCGGCACCCGCAAGGAGGAGATCCTGATGGGCGGCGAGGAGCTGGGGATCGTCTGGAAGCTGCGCCGGGTGCTGCACGCGCTCGACCAGCAGCAGGCGATCGAGCTGCTGCTCGACAAGATGAAGCAGACGAAGTCGAACGCCGAGTTCCTGCTCCAGATCCAGAAGACGACGCCGGCCCCGAACGGCGACTGACCCAGGGCGGCCGGCCCGCGAAGGCGCCCCTCACCCGGACGGGGGAGGGGCGCCTTCGTCTGCGAGGGCGCGGCCTTCGTGCGTTCCGCGCGCCGCTGCGCGGGGGCCGCCCGCGGCCGGGGGAGGCCCCGTCCCCGACGCGCACAACCCGGCATATCGGGACACAATGGACCGATGAGCGCCCAATCGGACGAGCATGGGGACGAGCGGGCGGTCCGTGCGGGACGCACCCCTCCCGCCGGCGTCCGCGGCCGTGCCGGGCGCCGGGCGCGCACCAGGCGCGGCCGGCTCCTGCGCGCCCTGGTGTACGCCCTCGCATCCGTGGTGCTCGTGGCGGGCGCGGGCCTCACCGCCCTGTACGTCAAGCTCGACGGCAACATCTCCGCCATCGACCTCGACGCCGCCCTCGGCACCGGCCGGCCGGCCGACAGCCCGGGCGGCTCGGTCGACATCCTGGTCCTCGGCTCGGACTCCAGGGCGGGCGAGCACGGCGCCTACGGCAGGCAGCGCGGCGCCAGGGCCGACACCTCGATGATCGTCCACCTCAACGAGGCGCGCGACGCGGCCACCGTCGTCTCCCTGCCGCGCGACACCCTCGTCCGCCGCCCGGCCTGCGAGCGCGCCGACGGCGGCGGACGCTCCCGCGCCGCCGCCAGGGCGATGTTCAACTCGGCCTACAGCGTGGGCGGTCCGGTGTGCGCGGTGAAGACCGTCGAGAAGCTCACCGGGCTGCGGATGGACCACTTCGTCGAGGTGGACTTCGACGGCTTCGCCAAGCTCGTCGACACCCTCGGTGGCGTCGAGGTCACCACCAGGCAGCGCATCGAGGACCCCGACAGCCGCCTCGACCTGCCGGCCGGCACCCACACCCTGGACGGGGAGCAGTCCCTGGCCCTGGTGCGGACCAGGAAGGCCGTGGGCGACGGCAGCGATCTGGGCCGCATCCGGCTCCAGCAGGACTTCGTGCGGGCGCTCGCCGACCGGGTGGGGGGCCTGGACCTGCTGACCGACCCCAAGCGCCTCTTCGACCTCGCCGACACCGCCACCTCCGCCCTGACCACCGACTCGGACCTGGCCTCCGTGCCCAGGCTGGCCTCCCTGGCCCGGGACCTGCACGGCCTGGACGGCGACGACCTGCGGATGCTGACCCTGCCGGTCGCCTACGACCGGGACGACCCCAACCGCGTCGTCCCCCGAGAGCGGCAGGCCGACCGGGTGTGGCGGGCGCTGCGGGAGGACCGGCAGGTGCCGCGTTCCGCGCTGCGCGACTCGGCCGCGGAGAAGGGCGGCGACGAGGGCCTCCTCGCCAGGGAGCGGGCGGAATAAGCCCGGGCCCCACCCCGTTTTGGAGGCACGGGCCGGTACTGGCAGACTGGTCCGTCGGCCCCGGTTCACGGCGCGCACCCGCGCACCGACCCGGCGCCCCCGCGGAACCTAGGAGAAGCCTTGAAGCGCGACATTCACCCGGCGTACGTCGAAACGCAGGTCAGCTGCACCTGTGGCGCCTCGTTCACCACCCGTAGCACCGTCAGCGAGGGAAGCATCCGCGCCGACATCTGCTCCGAGTGCCACCCCTTCTACACCGGCAAGCAGAAGATCCTCGACACCGGTGGCCGGGTGGCCCGTTTCGAGGCGCGTTTCGGCAAGAACGCCGGGTCGACCCGCAAGTAGCGACCCCCTGGCGCCGGGCCGCCGGCTCCCTCGCGGAGCCGCCGGACCGGCGCCTTTCGCGTCCCCGTAAGGGCCCGGCCGCCCACGAGGCCGCGGCCAGGGCACCGCCAGGCCCCACCCCAGAGCAGGAGCACACGATGTTCGAGGCGGTCGAGGAACTCGTCGGCGAGCATGCCGACCTCGAACGGCGGCTCGCCGACCCCGCGATCCACGCCGACCAGTCCACCGCCCGCAGGCTGAACAAGCGCTACGCCGAGCTGACCGCGATCGTCACCGCGTACCTGGCCTGGAAGCGGACCGGGGACGACCTGGAGGCTGCCCGCGAACTCGCCGCCGAGGACCCGGAGTTCGCCGCCGAGGTCAAGGAGCTCACCGCCCGCCGCGAGGAGCTGACCGACGAGCTGCGGCTGCTGCTCGTCCCCCGCGACCCGGCCGACGACAAGGACGTCATCCTGGAGATCAAGGCCGGGGAGGGCGGCGACGAGTCCGCGCTCTTCGCCGGCGACCTGCTGCGCATGTACCTCAGGTACGCGGAGCGGGTCGGCTGGCAGACCGAGATCCTCGACGGGAACGAGTCGGACCTCGGCGGCTACAAGGACGTCTCCGTGGCGGTGAAGCACCGCGGCCAGGCGGCCCCGGGGCAGGGCGTGTGGGCCCGCCTGAAGTACGAGGGCGGGGTGCACCGCGTGCAGCGGGTGCCGGCCACCGAGTCGCAGGGCCGCATCCACACCTCGGCGGCCGGGGTGCTGGTGCTCCCCGAGGCCGAGGAGGTGGACGTGGAGATCAACCCGAACGACCTGCGCGTGGACGTCTACCGCTCCTCGGGACCCGGCGGCCAGTCGGTGAACACCACCGACTCCGCGGTCCGGATCACGCACCTGCCCACCGGCATCGTCGTCTCCTGCCAGAACGAGAAGAGCCAGCTCCAGAACAAGGAGCAGGCGCTGCGCATCCTGCGCGCCAGGCTGCTGGCCGCCGCCCGCGAGGAGGCCGACCGGGAGGCCTCGGACGCCAGGCGCAGCCAAGTGCGCACCGTGGACCGCTCCGAGCGGGTGCGGACGTACAACTTCCCGGAGAACCGCATCTCCGACCACCGCGTCGGCTTCAAGGCGTACAACCTCGACCAGGTCCTCGACGGGGACCTGGACGCGGTCATCCAGGCCTGCGTCGACGCCGACTCCGCCGCCAAGCTGGCGGCGGCGCAGTGAGGCGGGGGTGCGTAGGGTGGGCCACGTGACTGCATCTTCCGCGTCCGGTACCCCGTCGGGGCCCTCGGGGCCCGCCACGCGCTCGGTGCTGCTCGGCGAGGTGGCGCGGGCCACCCAGCGGCTCGCCGACGCCGGGGTCCCCTCGCCCAGGTTCGACGCCGAGGAACTCGCCGCGTACGTGCACGGCGTCGAGCGGGCCACGCTGCACACCGTTCCCGACAGCGAGTTCGACGCCCGCTACTGGGAGGCCGTGGCCAGGCGCGAGGCGCGCGAGCCGCTCCAGCACATCACCGGGCGCGCCTTCTTCCGCTACCTCGAACTCCAGGTCGGCCCCGGCGTCTTCGTGCCGCGGCCCGAGACCGAGTCGGTGGTCGGCTGGGCGATAGACGCGGTCCGGGCCATGGACGTGGCCGAGCCGCTGATCGTCGACCTGTGCACCGGCTCCGGCGCGATCGCCCTGGCCCTGGCCCAGGAGGTGCCCAGGTCGCGGGTGCACGCGGTGGAGCTGGACGAGCGCGCACTGGAGTGGGCCCGCAGGAACGCCGAGGGCTCCCGGGTCGTCCTCCACCACGGCGACGCCAGGGCCGCGCTGCCCGAACTCAGCGGCCAGGTCGACCTGGTGATCTCCAACCCGCCCTACATCCCGCTCACCGAGTGGGAGTACGTGGCGCCCGAGGCCCGCGACCACGACCCCGAACTCGCCCTGTTCTCCGGGGAGGACGGCCTCGACGTGATCCGCGGCCTGGAGCGGGCGGCGCACCGCCTGCTGCGCCCGGGTGGCATCGTGGTCGTCGAACACGCCGACACCCAGGGCGGGCAGGTGCCCTGGATCTTCACGGAGGACCGCGGCTGGGCCGATGCCGCGGACCACCCCGACCTCAACAACAGGCCCAGGTTCGCCACCGCCCGCCGGGTCAACCGGTGAGCACGCGGGCGTCACGAGGAGAGGACCTTCACTGATGGCACGTCGCTTCGACTGCTCGCAGCCGGTCGACCGCAAGCACGGGCTGCGGGAGGCGGAGGCCGCCGTCCGGCGCGGCGACCTCGTCGTGCTGCCGACCGACACCGTGTACGGGATCGGCGCCGACGCCTTCAACGCCACGGCCGTCGCCGACCTGTTCGACGCCAAGGGCCGCGGCCGCGGCATGCCCTCGCCCGTCCTGGTCGGCTCGCCCAACACCCTGCACGGCCTGGTGACCGACTTCTCCGAGAAGGCATGGGAGCTCGTCGACGCCTTCTGGCCCGGCGCCCTGACCCTGGTGGCCAAGCACCAGCCCTCGCTCACCTGGGACCTCGGGGAGACCAGGGGCACCGTCGCGGTGCGCATGCCGCTGCACCCCGTCGCGCTCGAACTCCTCAAGGCCTTCGGCCCGATGGCCGTCTCCAGCGCCAACCTGACCGGCCACCCGGCGCCGCAGAGCTGCGACGAGGCCCAGGAGATGCTGGGCGACTCGGTGGCCGTCTACCTCGACGGCGGCAAGACCCCGGACAACGTCCCCTCCTCCATCGTCGACGTCACCGGGAGCGTGCCGGTGCTGCTGCGCGCCGGGGCGGTGAGCGAGGAGGAGCTGCGGAAAGTCGTTCCCGATCTGGAGACCTCGCGTTGACGGCGCCCGCCCCAAGCCCCGCGGACACCGGCATAGCCACGCCGGAGCCCACGGCCGGCCCGCGGCAGGTCTTCAGGATTCTGCACGTCAGCACCGGCAACGTGTGCCGTTCCCCGATCACCGAGCGGCTGACCAGGCAGGCCCTCGCCGACCGGCTCGGCGGCTGCGCGGTCGGCCTGATCGTGGAGAGCGCGGGCACCTGGGGGCACGAGGGGGCGCCGATGGAGGCGCACGCCGCCCAGCTGCTCGCCGAGTACGGCGCCGACGCCGGCGGGTTCTTCGGCCGCGAGCTGCTCGACGAGCACGTCATCCAGGCCGACCTGGTGCTCACCGCGACCCGCGACCACCGCGCGCAGGTGATCTCGATGGGGCACTCGGCCGGCCTGCGGACGTTCACCCTCAAGGAGTTCACGCGGCTGGTGCGGGCCATCGACATGACCACCCTGCCCGAGGCGGCCTCCCCGGACGGCCTGGTCGAACGCGCCCGCGCGCTGGCCAGGGCCGCCGCCGCGCTGCGCGGCTGGCTGCTGGCGCCCAACGCCGAGGCCGACGAGGTCCAGGACCCCTACGGCGCCCCGCTGCCCTACTTCAGGAGCGTCGCCGAGGAGATCCGCACGGCGCTCGACCCGGTGGTCACCGCGCTCACCGGGGTGCCCTCGCGCCGCCCGCAGCCCAGGCGGGCGCTGTTCTAGCCCTCCCGGCCCGCTCCCGCCCGGCGCGGGCTCCCCGCCCGGGGGCCGGGACGCCCGGTGCGGGCCGCGGAACCCGGGGCGCGCGGCGTCCGTTGTCCCCCCGGGGGCTCACATCCCACCCAGGGGCAAGCCGGGACCAAGGGGACAGCGGGGCCGCCAAGGCAGCGCGAACATGAGAGGGTGTTGCGCGGTAGTCCAGCGAGACCACTGGGGCATCTTGTGCGCGAATACCTGTTGACGCTGTGCGTCGCGGCAGCCGTCACCTACCTGCTGACCGGCCCGGTGCGGAAGTTCGCCATCGCATGGGGCGCGATGCCCGCGATCAGGGCGCGCGACGTGCACCGTGAGCCCACGCCCAGGCTCGG
Organism: Streptomyces hoynatensis; assembly: GCF_003626535.1. Taxonomy (GTDB): domain Bacteria; phylum Actinomycetota; class Actinomycetes; order Streptomycetales; family Streptomycetaceae; genus Streptomyces; species Streptomyces hoynatensis. The sequence continues at coordinate 247,960 of NZ_RBAL01000009.1, read as the reverse complement.
CGGCATCGCGATGTTCGGCGGCCTGTGCGCCGGCCTGCTGGCCGCCTCCCAGCTGACCAACATCGGCGAGGTCTTCCGCCTCTCCGACGAGCCGCGGGCCCTGCTCTCCGGGGCGGCGCTGATCTGGGTCGTCGGCGTCCTCGACGACAGGTACGGGGTGGACGCCCTGCTCAAGCTCGGCCTCCAGATGGTCGCGGCCGGCGTCATGGTGCTCCAGGGCCTGACCATCCTGTGGCTTCCGGTGCCCAAGGTCGGCATGGTCGCCCTCACCCCGCTCCAGGGCACGCTGCTGACGGTGGCCATCGTGGTGGTCACGATCAACGCGGTGAACTTCGTCGACGGCCTCGACGGCCTGGCCGCGGGCATGGTCGGCATCGCCGCGGCGGCGTTCTTCCTGTACACGTACCGGATCTGGTACGGGTACGGCATCGAGGCCGCCGCCCCCGCCACCCTCTTCTCCGCGGTGCTCATCGGGATGTGCCTCGGCTTCCTGCCGCACAACCTGCACCCCGCCCGGATCTTCATGGGGGACTCCGGCTCGATGCTGCTCGGCCTCGTGCTCGCGGCCAGCGCGGTGTCCGTGACCGGGCAGGTGGACCCCGACGCCATCGGCCTCTTCGCCGGGTCCGAGCGCAAGGCCGTCATCGAGACCGCCCCGGTCTACATCCCGCTGCTGCTGCCGCTGACGATCATCGCGCTGCCGTTCGTCGACCTGGTCCTGGCCATCGTCCGCCGCACCTGGAACGGGCGCTCGCCGTTCAGCGCGGACCGCGGCCACCTGCACCACCGGCTGCTGGAGATCGGGCACTCCCAGAGCCGGGCCGTGCTGATCATGTACTTCTGGTCGGCGCTGATCGCCTTCGGCGTGGTCGCCTTCTCCGTGCAGCAGGCGGCGTTCCTGATGCCGGCGATCGTGGTGCTCAGCGCCGTCGGCCTCGTGGTGCTGCTGATGCCCCGGTTCACGCCGCGGGCGCCCCGCTGGGCGCAGTGGATCGTGCCGCCCCGCTACCGGCTGCGCCAGGCGCGGGACACGGCCGCCGCGGAAAGCGGCGAGGAGGCCGGGGCCGGGCAGGCGGGGCGGCAGGACGGGCCGCGGGAGGCCGAGGAGCCGCGGGTCGCGGACGGGGCAGGCCAGGACCGGGCCCCGGCCGCCGCGGCGGCGGCCGACGCGGGCGAGGAGCCGGGGGCGGCCGGGCCGGCCGCCGGGGCCCGGGCGGCGGCGCCCGCCGGGGCCGCGCCGGTCCGGGAGGCCGCGCCCGCGGCGGAGGAGGCGCCGTCCGGGACGGCCGTCGCCGCCTCGGGCGCCGGGGCCGCGGGGGCGCCGGGCGCGGGGGCCGTCGCGGAGACGCTGCCGCCAGCCGAGCAGGTCGGCCCGCCCGCCGAGCAGGTCGGCGGGACGCCGCGCCGCAAGGGCGGGCTGCACGGGGCCACCGCCGTGGGCGGCCGCCGGCGCTTCGCCAGGCGCTCCTAACAGACCCGCTGTGACGCGTCAGCCACGCAACGCTCGAATTACACTCATCCGTGTGAGTTCTTCCACACGAACTGGGTAAAGACCTCATCAAATAGTTTGTGATAGCGTTCACGAAACCGGGCGCAGAAGCCGCGCGCCAGGTCCCGCTCCCTGTAGGTTTCCCGTCAGTTTTTTTGTCAGTCCCCTGCCAACAGCCTGTCCCTGCCTGCCCGTTCGCCCCGTGCCGCCCACACCCGGAGCACGTCGAGCCCCACCGAGCCCCACCGCTTCCGTCCGACCCCCTGTCCCCCCGACAGGGCCAGCAGCCGCCGGAGAGACGCCGCCATGCAGCCCAATGACGTCCGCATCATCCGCGGTGCCGCGCTTCCGACCGCCGTGGTCGGCGTGCTCGGCGCCCTCGCCGGCGCGGTGGTGGCGGGAGCCGAGGGCGCACTGGGGGTGGCACTCGGCGCCGCGGTGGCGGCCGCGTTCTTCGCGATCGGCCTGATCGCGCTCTCCGAGGGCGGGCGCCGCTGGCCGGAGCTGCTGATGGGCCTCGCCTTCGTCGTCTACACGACCCAGCTCGGCCTGCTGCTCGTCCTGCTCCTCCTGCTGCGCGACGCCTCCTTCCTCAACGGCCGGGCGTTCGGCGCGGGGGTGCTGGTGGCCACCGTCGCCTGGCTGACCGGACAGGCCAGGGCGAACCTGCGGCTCAAGGTGCCGTACGTGGAGCCCGAGCCCTCCACCGTCGCGCCGGGTGACCGGCCGTGAGCAGGCACCGAGGACGATCCGGCCGTTGCCGGGGCCGGGTAATCGGCCACCTCGCGGGCTGCTATCGTCCGTCGTCGAGAGCAGGGTGGTACGCCGCGCGCGCGCTGTGCGGGACGGCCGCGCGTCCGCCCGCTCCGCCAGGGCCGTGTGGCGCACGCGCCGACCGGTTTCTCTCCCGCCAGACCCCGTCCAGTGCCGCACCGTGGCATGCAGCCACGCCGACACCCTGAGGTTGCCCTGCCCATGCGCCCTGCCCGAAGGAGCTCACGGTGACACCCGACCAGACGCTCGCCTTCGAGACCGACTGTCACCTCTTCCACGACTGTGGCTACCCCGCGCCGTCGCTGTTCTCGTTCGAGTTCGAGCCGCTCTTCACCCTCGGCCCGATCGAGTTCAACAAGCCGATGCTGATGGCGCTCCTCGGCACCGTCTTCGTGCTCGGCTTCTTCTGGGCCGCGTTCGCCAGGGCGAAGGTCGTGCCGGGCAAGCTGCAGATGGTTGCCGAGATGGGGTACGACTTCGTGCGCCGCGGCATCGCCAGGGAGGTCATCGGCAAGGAGGGCGAACGGTACGTCCCGCTGCTGGTCTCGCTCTTCTTCCTGGTCTGGGTGCTGAACATCTGGGCCGTGGTGCCCTTCGGCCAGATCCCGGTCACCTCGATGATCGGCTACCCGGTGGCGCTCGCCCTGCTGGTCTGGGTCATCTACATGACGCTGACCTTCCAGCGGAACGGCTTCGTCGGCGGCATCAGGAACCTCTGCGTGCCCAGCGGCCTGCCCCGGTGGATCTACTTCCTGCTCACCCCGGTCGAGTTCCTGTCGAACGTCTTCGTCCGCCCGTTCACGCTGGCGGTCCGGCTCTTCGGCAACATGTTCGCCGGCCACGTCCTGATCCTGGTCTTCACGATCGCGACCTGGTACACGCTCGGCTCGATCGTCGGGACGTTCTACTCGGTGACCTCGCTGACCATGACGCTCATCCTCACCGGGTTCGAGCTGTTCATCCAGGCGCTGCAGGCCTACGTGTTCACCGTGCTGACCGCCACCTACATCGCCGGAGCGCTGGAAGAGGCGCACTGATCCGGCCGGGGAGCAGCGCAGGCCCGGCCAACGGCCGCCGGGCCGGCGGCTCTTCCGCCCCACAGACCGCACAGACCCGACACAGACCCCCGGTTGACCCATCGCCACTGGTCCACCGGCCTACCGAGAGAAGGAACTCACCACTATGTCCGCTCTTGACACCCTTGCCGCCCTCGAAGGCAACGTCGGCGCCATCGGTTACGGCCTCGGTGCCATCGGCCCCGGCATCGGCATCGGTTACATCTTCGGCAGCGGCGTGCAGGCCATGGCCCGCCAGCCCGAGGCGACCGGCCTGATCCGGACCAACATGCTCCTCGGCTTCGCGCTCGTCGAGGCCCTCGCCCTCATCGGCTTCGTCGCCCCCTTCGTCTACTGACGGCCCGGCGCGAGACACGAAGCCGACACTGACGAAAGGCACAGCATGATGATGTACCTGGCCTCGGACGAGCCGCAGAACCCGCTGCTGCCCGAGTGGCCCGAAATCGTCATCGGTCTGTTCTGCATCGGCGTCATCTACTTCATCTTCCGCACCAGGCTCCTGCCGACGATCAACAAGGCACTCGAGGAGCGGCGGGAGGCCATCGAAGGCGGGATGGAGAAGGCCGAGGCCGCCGAGGCCGAGGCCAAGCAGACCCTGGAGGAGTACCGGGCCCGCCTCGAAGAGGCCCGGCACGAGGCCGCGCGTCTGCGGGAGGAGGCGCGGGAGCAGGGCGCCGCCCTCATCGCCCAGATGCGGGAGGAGGGCCAGCGGCAGCGCGAGGAGATCATCGCCGCCGGCCACGCCCAGATCGAGGCCGACCGCCGTCAGGCCGCCCAGAGCCTGCGCCAGGACATCGGGCGCCTGGCCACCGAGCTCGCGGGCCGCCTCGTGGGCGAGTCCCTGGAGGACCACGCCCGGCAGAGCCGCGTGATCGACCGGTTCCTCGACGAGCTCGACGAGCGCGCCAGGGCCGCCGAGGTGGCCAAGTGACGGCCGGCGGGCTGGCGAGCCGCGAGGCGGGCCAGGCCGCGCGCGAGCGGCTGAACGCCCTGCTGGACGGCACCGCGGCCGACCCGGCAGCGCTCGCGGAGGAGCTGGCGCTGGTCACCGCGCTGCTGGACCGCGAGGTGGCGCTGCGCCGGGTGCTCACCGACCCCTCGCAGCCCGGTGAGCCCAAGGCCGAGCTGGTCGGGCGGCTGCTCGCCGGGCAGGTCGGCGGCGAGGCCGTCGACCTGGTCGCGGGCATGGTCAGGTCCCGCTGGTCCTCCTCGCGGGACCTGGTGGACGCCCTCGAAGAGCTGGTGGAGTCGGCCGAGATCATCGCGGCGGAGCGGGCCGGCGTCCTCGACGCCGTCGAGGACGAGCTGTTCCGCTTCGGCCGGATCATCGCCTCTTCCCCCGAGCTGCGCAGCACGCTCAGCGGCCGGGACGGCGACGAGCCGGCGCGGGCCGCGAAGGCGGCGCTGGTGCACGAGCTGCTCGGCGGCCGCGCCCAGGAGATCACCGAACGCCTGGTCCGCAGGCTGGTGGACTTGCCCCGGGGTCGTAGCCTTGAGGGAGGTCTCGACGCGCTGAGCAAGCTGGCCGCGGAGCGCAGGAACCGTTCGGTCGCGGTGGTCGTCTCGGCGGTGCCGCTGAGCGAAGGCCAGCGCCGGCGCCTCGGGGACGCGCTCGCCCGGCTCTACGGCCGGGAGATCCGCCTGAACCTGGACGTGGACCCCGCGGTCCTCGGCGGGATCTCGGTGCGGGTCGGCGACGAGGTCATCCAGGGCACCATCGCCGGCCGGCTCGACGAGGTGGACCGCCGGCTGGACTGACGGCGGACGGTCACGCAGCGTGCCCGCGCGGCGCCCACCACGGCGCCACCGCGAGGCGGCACAACACAGTCAGCGGCCCGAGTTGGGCCGTAGCGGATGAACTTACGGGCCCAACAAGGAGAGCAGGGAACCCAGATGGCGGAGCTCACGATCCGGCCGGATGAGATCCGGGACGCACTGGAGAACTTCGTCCAGTCGTACCAGCCGGACGCGGCCTCGCGCGAAGAGGTCGGGACGGTCAGCGTTGCCGGCGACGGCATCGCGAAGGTCGAGGGGCTGCCCTCGGCCATGGCGAACGAACTGCTGCAGTTCGAGGACGGCACCCTCGGCCTCGCCCTCAACCTCGAGGAGCGCGAGATCGGCGTCGTCGTCCTCGGCGAGTTCAGCGGCATCGAGGAGGGCCAGCCGGTGCGGCGCACCGGCGAGGTGCTGTCCGTCGGCGTCGGCGACGGCTACCTCGGCAGGGTCGTCGACCCGCTGGGCAACCCGATCGACGGCCTCGGCGAGATCGAGACCGTGGGCCGCCGCGCCCTCGAGCTCCAGGCCCCCACGGTGATGCAGCGCAAGTCGGTGCACGAGCCGATGGAGACCGGCTACAAGGCCGTCGACACCATGACCCCGATCGGCCGCGGCCAGCGCCAGCTGATCATCGGCGACCGGCAGACCGGCAAGACCGCCCTCGCGGTCGACACGATCATCAACCAGCGCGACAACTGGCGCTCCGGCGACCCGGCGAAGCAGGTGCGCTGCGTCTACGTCGCGATCGGCCAGAAGGGCTCGACCATCGCCTCCGTGCGCGGCGCCCTCGAAGAGGCCGGCGCCCTGGAGTACACGACGATCGTCGCGGCCCCGGCCTCCGACCCGGCGGGCTTCAAGTACATCGCCCCCTACACCGGCTCGGCCATCGGCCAGCACTGGATGTACGACGGCAAGCACGTCCTGATCGTCTTCGACGACCTGTCCAAGCAGGCCGACGCCTACCGCGCCGTCTCGCTGCTGCTGCGCCGCCCGCCGGGCCGCGAGGCGTACCCGGGCGACGTGTTCTACCTGCACTCCCGGCTGCTGGAGCGCTGCGCCAAGCTGTCGGACGACATGGGCGCCGGCTCCATGACGGGCCTGCCGATCGTCGAGACGAAGGCCAACGACGTCTCGGCCTTCATCCCGACCAACGTGATCTCCATCACCGACGGTCAGTGCTTCCTGCAGTCCGACCTGTTCAACGCGGGGCAGCGCCCGGCGCTGAACGTCGGCATCTCCGTCTCCCGGGTCGGCGGCTCGGCCCAGCACAAGGCGATCCGGCAGATCACCGGCTCGCTGCGGGTGGACCTGGCCCAGTACCGCGAGCTGGAGGCGTTCGCCGCCTTCGGCTCCGACCTGGACGCCGCCTCCAAGGCCGCCCTGGCCCGCGGGCAGCGGATGGTCGAGCTGCTGAAGCAGGAGCAGTACAGCCCGTACTCGACCGAGAACCAGGTCGTCTCCATCTGGGCGGGCACCAACGGCCTGATGGACGACGTGCCGGTGGCCGACATCCGCAGGTTCGAGCGCGAGCTGCTCGACTACCTGGGCCGCGAGCACAAGGACCTCATGACGTCCATCCGCGAGGGCGGCAAGATGTCCGACGACACCATCGAGGCCGTCCGTGCCGCGGTGAACAAGTTCAAGCAGCAGTTCCGGACCGCGGACGGCAAGCTGCTGGGCGAGGACTGACCCATGGGCGCTCAGCTTCGCGAATACAAGCGCCGGATCAGGTCCGTCACGGCCACCAAGAAGATCACCCGGGCCATGGAGATGATCGCGGCCTCCCGCATCATCAAGGCCCAGCGCCGGGTGGCCGCGACCTCGCCCTACGCCGACGAGCTCACCAGGGCGGTGGCCGCGGTGGGGCAGGGCTCGGACGTCAAGCACCCCCTGACCACGGCGGCCGAGCGGCCCCGCCGGGCTGCGGTGCTGCTGATCACCTCCGACCGCGGCCTGGCGGGCGGGTACTCGGCCAACGCCATCAAGGCGGGCGAGGCCCTGACCGCCCAGCTGGAGGCCGAGGGCAAGGAGGTCGACACCTACGTCGTCGGCCGCAAGGGCGTGGCGTACTACGCGTTCCGTGAGCGCCCGGTCAGCGAGTCCTGGACGGGCTTCACGGACAACCCGACCTACGCGGACGCCAAGACGGTGGCGGCGCCGCTGATCGAGGCCGTCCAGCGGGAGACCGAGGAGGGCGGCGTCGACGAACTGCACATCATCTACACCGAGTTCGTGTCGATGATGACGCAGACGCCGCGCCGCAGGCGGCTGCTGCCCGCCTCCTTCGGCGCGGAGGCGGAGCAGGCCGCCGAGTCCCCGGTGGGCGTTCCGCCGCAGGACCCGGCGGAGGCCACGGACACCACGCGACGCCGCGGCGAGGTGCTGCCCCTGTACGAGTTCGAGCCGTCGGCCGAGCAGGTGCTCGACGCGCTGCTGCCGCGTTACGTGGAGAGCCGGATCTACAACGCGCTGCTCCAGGCGGCGGCCTCCAAGCACGCCGCGACCCGCCGGGCGATGAAGTCCGCCACGGACAACGCGGAAGAGCTCATCAGGTCGCTCACGCGAGCCGCCAACACGGCCCGCCAGGCCGAAATCACCCAGGAAATCTCCGAGATCGTCGGTGGCGCGAGCGCCTTGGCCGACGCGAGCGCGACGGGAAGTGAACGCTGACCATGACTACTGCTGCCGAGGCGGCCCCCAAGCAGGCCGCCGCGACGGGCCGGATCGCGCGAGTCATCGGCCCGGTCGTCGACGTGGAGTTCCCCGTCGACGCGATGCCCGACATCTACAACGCGCTGACCGTCGAGATCGCCGACCCCGCCCAGGAGGGCGCGACCAAGACGCTGACGCTCGAGGTCGCGCAGCACCTCGGCGAGGGCCTGGTCCGCACCATCGCCCTGGAGCCCAACGACGGCCTGGTCCGCCAGGCCCCGGTGACCGACACCGGCCACGGCATCACAGTGCCGGTGGGCGACGTCACCAAGGGCCGCGTCTTCAACACCCTGGGCCGCATCCTGAACGAGCCCGAGGCCGAGAAGGACATCACCGAGCGGTGGGAGATCCACCGCAAGGCCCCGGCCTTCGACCAGTTGGAGTCGAAGACCGAGATGTTCGAGACCGGCCTGAAGGTCATCGACCTGCTGACCCCCTACGTGCGGGGCGGCAAGATCGGCCTGTTCGGCGGCGCCGGGGTGGGCAAGACCGTGCTCATCCAGGAAATGATCATGCGAGTCGCCAAGCTGCACGAGGGCGTCTCGGTCTTCGCGGGCGTCGGCGAGCGCACCCGTGAGGGCAACGACCTGATCGTGGAGATGGAAGAGTCCGGCGTGCTCCCGCAGACCGCGCTGGTCTTCGGCCAGATGGACGAGCCGCCGGGCACCCGGCTCCGGGTCGCCCTGGCCGGCCTGACCATGGCGGAGTACTTCCGCGACGTGCAGAAGCAGGACGTGCTGTTCTTCATCGACAACATCTTCCGCTTCACCCAGGCCGGCTCCGAGGTGTCCACGCTGCTGGGCCGCATGCCCTCCGCGGTGGGATACCAGCCGAACCTCGCGGACGAGATGGGCGTGCTCCAGGAGCGCATCACCTCCACCCGCGGCCACTCGATCACCTCGATGCAGGCGATCTACGTTCCCGCCGACGACCTGACCGACCCGGCGCCGGCGACGACGTTCGCCCACCTGGACGCCACCACGGTGCTCTCCCGGCCGATCTCCGAGAAGGGCATCTACCCGGCGGTCGACCCGCTGGACTCGACCTCCCGCATCCTGGACCCGCGCTACGTCTCGCAGGACCACTACGACTGCGCCTCGCGCGTCAAGGGCATCCTGCAGAAGTACAAGGACCTCCAGGACATCATCGCCATCCTCGGCATGGACGAGCTGAGCGAGGAGGACAAGCTCACCGTCAGCCGGGCCCGCCGGATCGAGCGCTTCCTGTCGCAGAACACCCACGCGGCGAAGCAGTTCACCGGCCTCGACGGCTCGGACGTCCCGCTGGACGAGTCGATCGCGGCGTTCAACGCGATCGCGGACGGCGAGTACGACCACTTCCCCGAGCAGGCGTTCTTCATGTGCGGTGGTCTCGACGACCTCAAGGAGAAGGCCAGGAAGCTGGGCGTTTCCTGACCGCGGCCCGCGGTACCCGGAAGCTGTGCGTGGGGCGGGGGCACCCCGCCCCACGGCTGCCTGCCCGCCCCATCTATTCTTCGACTAGCCAGGGACTACCAGGGATGAGGAGCCATCGTGGCTGAGCTGCACGTCGAGTTGGTCGCCGCCGACCGCCGGGTCTGGTCCGGAGAGGCGAGCCTGGTCGTCGCGCGCACCACCGCGGGCGACATCGGCATCATGCCGGGCCACCAGCCCCTGCTCGCCGTGATGCAGTCCGGCGCCGTGATCATCAGGACCGCGGGCGAGAGCGGCCAGGGCACGGTGGTGGTCGCGGTGCACGGCGGCTTCCTGTCGTACACGGACGGTAAGCTGTCGTTGCTCACGGAGATCGCCGAGCTGTCCGACGAGATCGACGTCGAGCGCGCGGAGCGTGCCCTGGAGCAGGCGCGGGCCGAGGCCGACGCGGACGCCGAGCGGCGGGCCGACGTCCGGCTGCGCGCCGCCGCGGCGGCGCGCTGACCGCACCGCACCACCGCCCACCAGGGGGGCACGACAGGGAACACGGCACGAGGCGAGGAGGTCAAAAGCGGTGATCCTCGCCTTGCTTGTGCTCGCGGCGCTGCTCCTGCTGCTGGTGTGCGGCCTCTTCGGCTTCGGGCTGCGGCGGCGGCTGATCCAGCGCTCGGGCGGCACCTTCGACTGCAGCGCCAGGTTCCAGCCGCCCCAGGCCGGGCAGTCCCCCGGCAAGGGCTGGCTGTACGGGGTGGCGCGCTACAACGGAGACCAGGTCGAGTGGTTCCGGGTCTTCTCCTACGCGCTGCGCCCGCGGCGGGCGCTGCAACGCGACCGCATCCAGGTACGCGAGCGGCGCCGGCCAGTGGGCGACGAGGAGCTTGCGCTGCTGCCCGGGGCGGTGGTGCTGAGCTGCCGGCACGAGGAGTGGGACGTGGAGCTCGCGATGAGCGAGGATGCGCTGACCGGGTTCCTGGCCTGGCTTGAGGCCGCGCCCCCGGGTCAGCGCGTCAACGTGGCCTGACGGCGGCCCGCGCCGCCCGCACACCCCGCAGCCGGATGCGACCGGGCGGGGTTTTTTCAGTCGCGGGGCAGCAGGGAGCCCAGCGGGCCGAGGTCCAGGTTGAGATCCTCGGGGGCCAGGCCGAACTGGGCGCGCAGCTGCCCCATCCGGTCCTCCAGCAGCATCAGCGTGGTTCCGACGCGTTCGACCTGCTCCTCGGTGAGTTCCCCCGCCTCCACCCGGCGCACCGCCTGCCGCTCCATGAGCTGACGCAGCAGTTCCACGATGGTCAGCACCAGGGCCGCGAGGTCGCGGCCGACGCTCTCCGCGTCGAGGTCGACGCGGGCCGTCACAGCCGCCCCCCGTCGGCCCAGGGCGCCGGCACCCGGTCGCTGACCGAGGCCAGCAGGGCGTGCAGGGAGAGCCGGATCAGGGGCACCTCGGCGATCGCGATCACCAGATCCCCGCTGATCACCACGCCCGCGCCGAGCACCCGGTCGAGCAGGTCCACCAGCGGCAGGCCGAGCGGGCCGTAGGGGCCCTCCTCGCCCTGCCAGGGGACGGGCTCATCCCTCGCCATCGGCGGCCTCCCCCTCGTCCGCGAAGGAGTAGGGCGCCCAGGGGCCGGTCAGCTCCAGCCTGACGTGCGCGGCGAGCGCCGGGTCCCGGCGCAGCCGGGCGACGAGGGCGGCCAGCTCCCGGGCCCGCCCCGCGTCCACCAGGTAGGTCGCGTTGAGCACCTGCCGCTCGGGGCCGCCGGCCTCCTGGCCGTGGCAGCGGAGCCGTCTGGCGGCGACGGCCAGTTCCCCGACCGCCGCGTCGACGCGTTCCGCCGCCAGCCAGGCGGCCTCCCGCCGCGCCTCCCGGTCCCGCTGCCGGCCGCGCAGCCGCTCCAGGTAGGCGCGGCCCGAGGCGGGTGGGTCCTGGGGCGCGCCCGCCTCGGGCACGGGCGCGGCGCCCGCCGCGGCGGCGGGCTCCCGGGGCAGGGCGTAGAGCTTGAGGCCCCACTCGGCGCGGCCGGTCAGCCGGTCCAGGACGCGGTGGAAGCGCGCCGCGTTGCCGGCCACGGCCTGCCTGGCGCGTTCCTCGCTCAGGTAGAGGGTGGCCAGCGGCAGCGGAACGGCCGTGGTGGCGGCGGCCACGGCGGCGACCACCTCGTGGTGCGCCCTGGCGTAGCCTTCGAGTTCGGCGGGCTCGGCGAGGCGGCGGCGCAGCGCCTCCTCGTCGTGTTCCCGCGCCGGCACCTCCTGGGCGACGGCGGCCAGGCTCCCCGCGGCGAGCAGGCGCAGGGCGCCGCCGTCGCGGTGGCCGGGCAGCCCGGCGAGGGCGGGGGCGGCGAGGCCGCGGCAGACGGCGAAGACGTAGACGGCCGTGGCGTTGCGTGCGGGGCGGGCGGTGGTGGCGGTTGCTGTCATGAAGTGCGGCGCTCCCGGCCTCGTTTCCTGGTGCTGGGTACGTCGGCGGACAGGCAGTCGTCCGAGGTCTCCAGCTCCGCGAGGCGTTCGCGGAGGCGGCGGTTCTCGTCGGCGAGCGCGTCCTGGTTGGCGCGGGTGGAGAGGGCGGGTTCGGTCTCCCACCAGTTGATGCCGGCCTTGGTGGCGGTGTCGACGGAGGAGATGAACAGCCGCACCCTGATGGTCAGCAGCTCGATGTCGAGCAGGTCGATCTTGATGTCGCCCGCGATGACGATGCCCTTGTCGAGGATGCGCTCCAGGATGTCGGCGAGGTTGGCCGTCCGCGGCGGGTACGGCTCCAGGGGCTCGTAGGCCTCCAGCGTGTGCCGGGTGTGGGTCACCGCCGCTCAGCCTCCTCGCCGTCCTCGTCCTCGTCGTCTTCTTCGTCTTCTTCCTCTTCGTCTTCGTCTTCGTCGTCTTCGTCCTCGTCCTCGGCTTCTTCGTCGTCCTCGGCCCTCCCGCGCCCGCCGCCCGCCTCCGGGGCGCCGCGGCCGGGGCGCCGGCCGGCCTGCTCCTCCTCTTCGGCCGCTTCGCCCTCGCTGCCCTCGGCGCCCTCGCCCCGCTCGGCGGCCAGGGCGTCCTCGTGGCTGCGGACGATCCGGCCGTCGCGGATCTCGCCGCGCCAGCCCTCGGGCACCTCGTCGGCGACGAGGGTCACGTAGCGCTGGAACGCCTTCAGGTCCAGGCGCAGCCGGCGGCCCTGGGCGCGCCACAGGTTGGCCGTCTTCTCGAAGAAGCCCTCCGGGTGGTACTCGACGACGGCGACGATCCTGGTGAGCCGCGGGGCGAGCTCGTGGAAGGTCACCACGCCGCGGGTGTCGCCCTTGCTGCCCTCCGAGGTCCACTCGATGCGCTCGTCGGGGATCTGCCGGAGGACGGTCGCCTTCCAGTCGCGGTTGGAGGGGCCGATCTTGAGCTTCCAGGTGGTCTCCGGCTGGTCCTCGTCGCCCGAGGGCTCGACGCTCTGCACGCCCTTCATGAACTCGCCGAAGTCCCGGTACTGCGTCCAGTGGTTGTAGCAGTCACGCAGCGGGGCGCCGACGTCGATGCTCTCGATGATGCCGGTCACCTTGACATCCCCGCTCTTGCCCCCGCCGTCGCCGCCCCCGTTGCCCCCGCCGCCCTTGCCGACCAGGCCCTTGGCCTTGCCCACCGTGCCCTCCTTGAGACTCTTGGCGCCCTCCTTGGCCACGGCCTTGCCGGGGGACTCGCCGCCGAGGAGGCGCGCCCCCGCCTTGGGCAGCGCGCCGCCCGTGTCGCCGCTGATCTTCTCGGTGAGCCGGGAGACCCTGTCGCCCGCGTTCTCGGCGAGCCGGCGCGCCTGGGCGTTCAGGAAGTCCACGACCTCGTGACGCAGCCGCTCGAAGCTTTCGCCGAGCTCCTGGGTGGCGCCGCCACCCCGTTCCTCGTTGGCCATGAGCTGCTACCTCTCGCCTCGGCTGCCGGCGTGCGACCGGCCGGCGGCTGCGGACTTCTCCCGTTCCCTGACGCGTTCGCGGGTGCGTTCCCTGGTGCGCTTGCCGTGCGGGCCGCCGTGGGAGCCGCCCTGGGAACCGCCGCCCGAGGGGCCGTTGGCAGCGCCCCCGGCGCCGCCGTTGCCGTGCCGCCCTCCGTTCCCGGCGGCCTCCCGGGACGCGGCCTCCTCCGGCGAACCGTCCTGCTCCCCGGAGTCCTCCTCCTCGTGGCCACGCTCCCCGTCGCTTCGGCCGCCGAGGGCCCGGGTGCGGGCCTGTACGGCGTCGGCGAGGCTGCCGAGGCGCTGGGAGGCCGCGGCGGTGGCCGCGCTCTTGCCGGCGTGGAGCAGGTCCTGGCGCAACTGCTCGGTCAGGGCGGCGAACTGCGGGCTGTCCTTGAGGCGCTTCGCGCCGTGCAGCGCGAGGCGGCCGGGCGTCATCCCGATCTTGCGGCTGACCACGAAGCTCGCGACGGCGAAGGCGAGCTTCGCCTTCCTGCCGCGGCCGAGGAGGTAGCCGCTCGCGATGCCGGTGGCCAGGGCGGCCTTCGAGTTGTCAATCATGGGTGCCTTCCCCGTCGTCCCGGTGGGTGGGCCCGCTCCCGGGCCCGCGGATGCGCTGCAGGCGCACCAGCACGCGTTCCTCCTCGCGTTCGAACGCCGCGTGGCCGATCTCCCCGGCCTCCAGCGCCCGGTGCAGCTCCGCCAGCCGGGCCAGCAGCGCCTCCGGCCCGTACAGCTCCTGGTCGGCGACCTCGGCGATCTGCCCGGCGACCCAGCCGGTGAAGCGCAGCGGCGCCAGCGGCAGCAGCACCAGCCCGGACAGCAGGCCCATCACGACCGCCCGGCGGGATCGGCCGCGGAGTCCCGGTGGGAGGGAACGAAGCTGAAACAGGGCAGCGGGCCGGTCAGCCGCAGGTCGGCCAGGTGCCGGAACTCGCCGGCGCAGCGCGCGGTCGAGGCGGCGAACCGCTCCTGCGCGGCCACGGGCACCAGGAAGGAGACGTTGCGCACGCAGCCCTTCACCTCCGGTCCTGGGGCGGTGGACTCGGCCAGCGGCGTCAGCCGGCGCAGGGTCTCGGCCACGGCCTCGGCGGCCCGCCGGCCGAGGCCGGTCGCGATCGCCTCGCCGAGCCGCAGGCTGGCCTCGTAGCCGGGGCGGCGCCTGGCGCGTTCCCGCAGGCGGCGCACCGTCGGGTCCTCGCGCACCAGGTCGGCGAGCGAGTCCTCGACGGGGAACGCCTTGAGGTTGAACTCCACCCGGCCGGTGAGGCGTTCGAGGGCGGCGAGGTGCCCGTCGGCGTCCTCGGCCAGCCGCCGGGTCACCGCCTGCTCGTCCGGGGCGACCATGCCGAACCGCATCGGCAGCACCGGGCCGTGGTCGGCGAGCGCCAGCAGGGTGTCCTGGTGCGCGAGGAGGTCGCGGCGGCGGGCGAGAAGGCGCTCGGGGGAGGGGCTCACCACCGCGGCCAGGGAGCCGCGGCGCACCGCCCTGAGCCGGCCGGGCGGGGCGCCGACGCCGCGCCGCCCGGGCGGCAGCGGGTGGCCCGCGCGGACGATTCCGTAGACGTACAGGTGCCGGGAGTGCACGGTCACTCCTCTCGCTCGTCGCCGGAACCGCCGCCGGTCACGGACTCCTTGAGCTGCCTGCCCTTCTCCCCGGCCTTCTCCTTCGAGTGCTTCGCCGCGCCCTTCGCCTTCTGCTTGGCGGCCTTCCCGCCGACGCCGCCGAGGCTGCCGGTGGCCTGGTCGACGAACTCCGGCAGGGTGCGGCTGTGGGTGTCGGTCTCCAGGTCGATCCGGTTGCACGCCTCGGCGAAGCGCAGGTAGGTGTCGACGCTGGCGATGACGATCCTTATGTCGATCTTGACGATCTCGATGCCGACCAGGGAGACCCGCAGGAAGACGTCGATCACCATGCCGCGGTCGAGGATGATGTCGATGACGTCGTAGAGGGTCCCGGTGCGGCGCGGGGGACAGGCGAGGTCGTCCCGGTACGTGGTGGTGACGGTCATGGGGGCTCCTTCGGCGGTGCGCGCGGCGGGCGTGGCGGGTCAGCAGTCGTCGGTGGCGCAGCGCCAGTAGCGGCGGACGCGGTGGTATTGGCGCAGCCTGCCGTTCTCGTCGAGTTCCACCTCGTAGGTCGCCATCAGGCTGGTGGTGTCGGGGATGCGCGGGACTTCGAGCACGTCCACGCACACCTGCCAGGCGTCCCCCTCGTGGCGCACTCCCGAGACGCCGTCGGCGGCGTGCCCGGTGAGCTTCTCCAGCCGCCTCGACGCGCGCTTGGCC
Source organism: Streptomyces hoynatensis (assembly GCF_003626535.1). GTDB lineage: Bacteria > Actinomycetota > Actinomycetes > Streptomycetales > Streptomycetaceae > Streptomyces > Streptomyces hoynatensis. Next base: position 232,522 of record NZ_RBAL01000009.1, on the reverse strand, counting down.
GCGTCGTAGGCGCCTCGCACGGGCCGGTGGCGCCCCGAGTCCTGGTCGTCCTCACGGGCGCGGTCGCCGCTGTCCTCGCGGTGCTTCGCGTGGTGGTCTGCCATGGCAGCAGTCTGTGCACAGGCCCGGGCGCGCCGCGCGGGCTGATGGGCCGATCGGCGAGGGCCGCTCCGGCCGTTCGTGCGGCACACCCGCGGCGGGCGGCCGAATCCCCTGCGGGGCACGGTCCTTGGCCGCTTCCGCGCCGCCCGCGGCCCACGGCCGGAAGGCCGTCCGCGTCCCCGGGGCGCCGGGCCCGGGGCGGCGGGAGGGGCGGGCGGTCAGCCGTCCTGCCCGGGGGCCAGGGCCTGGGCGGCCAGGGCCGCCTGCACCCGGCTGCGCAGCCCGAGCTTGGTCAGGATGCGGCTGACGTGGGTCTTGGCGGTGGCCTCCGCCATGCCGAGCGCCGCGGCGATCTCGGCGTTGCTCAGTCCGGCCCCGAGGTGCGCGAGGACCTCGCGTTCCCGCGGGGTGAGGTCCGAGGTCCCGGCCGGCCGCGGGGGCGTGGGCCGGTGGGCCGCGGGGGTGCGGGCGAACTCGGCGAGCAGCCGCCGGGTGACCGCCGGGGCGACCACCCCCTCGCCGGCGGCCACCGCGCGGACCGCGGCGAGCAGCGTGGCGGCGTCGCTGTCCTTCAGCAGGAAGCCGGCGGCGCCCGCGCGCAGGGCGCCGAAGAGGTAGTCGTCGAAGTCGAAGGTGGTCAGCACCAGCACCTCGGCGAGTCCCTCGGCGGTGATCAGCCCGGTCGCCGTGACGCCGTCGAGCAGCGGCATCTGCACGTCCATCAGCACGACGTCCGGGCGCAGCTCGCGGGCGAGGCGGACGGCGGCCTCGCCGTCGGCCGCCTCAGCGGCCACCTCGATGCCGGGGGCCCTGCCCAGGATCAGCACCAGGCCCTGCCGCACGGCCTCCTGGTCCTCGGCCACCAGCACCCGAACGGTCACGGCGCCATCACCCTTTCCGCCAGCGGGAGTTCGGCGCTGACCAGCCACTCGCGGCCCGCGCCTTCCGCGGGCCTGGGGCCGGCCTCGAAGCGGCCGTCCAGCAGCGCGACGCGCTCCCGCATGCCGATGAGACCGGCGCGGGCGCCCGGCGCGCGGGCGGCGGAACGCTCCCGGTAGGGGCTGCTGACCGTGACGTGCAGCCGCTCGCCGGCCAGCCGCAGCCGCACCGCGACGCGGCCGGGAGCGGCGTGCTTGACGGCGTTGGTCAGGGCCTCCTGCACGATCCGGTAGGCCGCCAGCTCCACGGGGGCGGGGAGCGCGAGGCCGGGCGGGAGCTCGTCGTGGACGGCGAAGGAGAGCCGGCCGGGCGCGCCGGCCTCCCGGGCCCGGCGCAGCAGGGCGCCGATCCCCTCCAGGCTCGGCGCGAGCCGGGGCTCCGCGGCCGGTTCCGGGCGCTCCTCCGCGCGGAGCAGGCCGATCAGGCGGCGCATCTCGGCCAGGCCCCGGGTGCTGTTCTCCCGGATCACCCGCAGCGCGTCGCGGTCGGCGGCGGGCTCGTCGAGGGACAGGGCGGCGGTGGAGTGGATCGCGATGGCCGAGAGGTGGTGGGCGACCACGTCGTGCAACTCCCTGGCCATCCGGGCGCGTTCCGCGGCGACGGCCTGGGCCCGGTCCATCTCCGCGAGCAGCCTGGTCTGTTCGGCGCGCAGCCGCTCCGCCGCGGCGGCGTCCCGGTGGTTGCGGACCAGGAGGCCGGTGAACGCGGGCAGGACCGTGAGCAGCCCACAGGTCACGCCGAGGGTCAGGCCGGCCGGGTCGCGCACCCAGGCCAGGGCGCCGAGGGTGGCGGCCCCGGTCAGCGCGAGGCTGCCGGGGATGAGGGCGGCGGAGAGCCGGGGCCCGCCGTAGAGCACCGCCGCGTACACGACGTCGGTGAACATCAGGACGGTCGCCAGCTGCGAGCCGGCCAGCTGGTCGCCGGCCAGGGCCGCGGCCGACAGCGGCAGCGCGGCCCGCGGGGCGGTCCGGCGCAGCAGCTCGGCCGCGGTCATGGCCACGAGCGGCAGCAGCACCAGGGGGTCGTGGCCCTGGTCGGTCCAGGGCCATGCGGAGACGCCGGCGAGCCACATCGTCAGGCCGCCGAGCAGGCCGGAGACGGCGATCAGCAGGTCGTCGCGGTGCGGGCGTCGCATGCCCTCCATGACAACACGCCGCGGCGCGTTGCCGAAGCCGCCGGACGCCCCTCCCGCGGCGGACGGTCCGGGGCCGGCGGGGCGTACATCGAACGTCGCACCCGCGGCCCCGCGGATCGGCTCCGGGCAGGAGGCGGCGCGGCGGCGGGCCGCGCCAGGCTGGTGGGGGCGCCTCGGGGTGGGGAGCCAAGGGGGCCCGGGAGGGCCGGGAGAAGGAGGAGGAAGCCGCCGTGCTCGTCGCGCTCACGGCCGCCGCGGAGATCGCGTTCTGGATCGTGCTGCTGGCCGGTCTGGTGCTTCGCTACCCGATGCGGAGGCCCAGGCTGGGCGGCTGGGTGCTGCTGTGCCTGCCGCTGATCGACCTGCTGCTGCTCGCCGCGGCGGTGGCGGACCTGCGCCGCGGGGCCGAGCCCTCGGGCGCGCACGGGCTGGCCGCGCTCTACCTCGGCTTCACCGTCGCCTACGGCCACTACACGCTCCGGTGGGCCGACGGGCACGCCGCCCACCGGTTCGGCGGGGCGCCGCGGCCCCCGCGCCCCCCGCGGTACGGCGCGGCGCGGGCCAGGCACGAGTGGCGGCTGTGGCTGATGACGCTGCTCGCCACGGCGATCGCGCTGCTGGTGCTGCAGCTGCTGGTCTGGCTCTCGGCGGACGGGGCGCAGGCCGGGCCGCTGCGCGGCTGGCAGGGGCGGGCGGTGGCGATCGCCGGCGTGCACGGCTTCATCGCCCTCACGTACACGATCTGGCCCAAGAAGGCACCCGAGGGGGCCTGAGGCCAGCCCCCGAGGGAGCCTGAGGCGCGTCCCCGAGGGGGCCTGAGGCGCGTCCCCGAGGGGGCCTGAGGCCCGGGCCCCCGCGGGGGTGGCTCAGCGGTTCTCGCCGGGGACCCACAGGACGTCGCCGTGCTCCTTGTTGGCGGTCCTGGCCAGGATGAACAGCAGGTCGGAGAGGCGGTTGAGGTAGGTGGCGGTCAGCACGTTCATCGTCTCGCCGTGCTTCTCCAGCGCCGCCCAGGTGGAGCGCTCCGCGCGGCGGACCACGGTGCACGCCTGGTGCAGCAGGGCCGCGCCCGGGGTGCCGCCCGGCAGGATGAAGCTGCGCAGCGGGTCCAGGTCCGCGAGGAACCGGTCGCAGTCCGCCTCCAGGCGGTCGATGTAGGACGCGGCCACCCGCAGCGGGGGGTGCTCGGGGTTCTGCACCACGGGCGTGGACAGGTCGGCCCCCACGTCGAACAGGTCGTTCTGCACGCGCACCAGTACCTCGCGCACCTCGGGCCCGAGCTCGCCGAGGGCCAGCGCCGTCCCGATGACGGCGTTGGCCTCGTTCGCGTCCGCGTAGGCGGTGATCCGCAGGTCGGTCTTTGCCGTGCGGCTGAAGTCGCCGAGCGCGGTGGTGCCCGTGTCCCCGGTGCGGGTGTAGATCCGTGTCAGGTTCACCATGCGGCGAGCCTAGCCGCCGGGGGGCTGCCGGGCGCCGGCCCGGCGGGGGCCTCAGGCGCCGGCCCGGCGGAAGAGCCGGGTGCCGAAGGAGACGGAGACCGCCGCGAGGGCCAGGGCGACCAGCGCGCCGATGCCCACCGAACCGTCCGTGTAGTCCCCGACGAAGGCGGCGCGCGTGCCCTCCACGAGGTAGCGGAAGGGCACGAAGTGGGACAGCACGTCCAGCCAGGTGGGGGCGAGCGCCATCGGGAGCAGGATGCCGGAGAGCAGCATCGCGGGCAGGTTGACGGAGTTGATCACCGGGGCGAACTCCTGCGGGGTGTCGACCCGCATGGCGAAGGCGTAGGAGAGCGAGGCGAGGGAGACGCCCAGCAGGCTGACGAAGGCGAAGCCGATCACCACGCCGAGCACCGGGGCGCGCAGGCCGAAGGCGACGCCGAAGAGGACCAGCAGCAGGGACTGGGTGAGCAGTTGCACGGCGTCCCGCAGGACGCGGCCGAGCAGCAGCGCGAGCCGGCTGACCGGGGTCACCCGCATCCGTTCGATGATGCCGAGCTGCTTCTCCATGATGATGCCGAAGCCGGCGAACGCGGAGCTGAACAGGCCGAGCTGGATGAGCAGGCCGGGCACGAGGGTCTGCCAGGCGTCGCCCTCGCCGCCGAGGGGCACGTCCTGGAGCAGCGGGCCGAAGAAGGCGAGGAAGAGCATCGGCTGCATCAGCCCGAAGATCAGGCTGATCCGCGAGCGCAGGGTCTGCCGCAGGTACCGGCCGAACACGACTCCGGTGTCGGAGAGCAGGGTGGACATGGCGGGGGTGGGTCCCTTTCGAGAGACGGCGGCCGGCGCCGGGCGAGGACGCCGAGCGCGTGACGTGCGTCGGGTGGGTCGGGGTGCATCGGGGGCGCGTTCGGGCGCGTGTGCGCCCCGGGGTGGCGTGGGCGTGGGCGCGGCCTGGCGGTGGGCCTGGCAGCTCAGAGGGCCACGGGGGCCAGGTCGTCCTTCTTGGGCCCGCGGCCGGTGATGGCGATGAAGGTGTCCTGCAGGGTGGCCTGCGGCGAGCCGCCGTACTCCGTCTTCAGGTGCTCCGGGGTGCCCTCGGCGACGACCCGGCCGCCGTCGACGATGATCAGCCGGTCCGAGAGCTCGTCGGCCTCGTCCAGGTAGTGCGTGGTGAGGAAGACCGTCGTGTTCCGCTCGGCGCGGATGCGGCGTATCAGCTCCCACAGGTCGGCCCTGCTGCCCGGGTCGAGGCCGGTGGTGGGCTCGTCGAGGAAGAGGATCTCCGGCCGGTGGATCAGGGCCAGCGCGATGTCAAGGCGCCGCCGCTGGCCGCCGGAGAGCTCGGCGCACTTGCGGTCGAGCAGCCCCTCCAGGTCGAGGTCGCGGGCCAGCTCCTCGATGCGCTCGGCGGCCTCGGCGGTGGACAGGCGGTAGCAGCGGCCCTGGAAGAGCAGCTCCCGCCGCACCGGCTCGTCGGGGGCCACGCCGCCCGACTGGGCCACGTAGCCGATCCGCTGCCGCACCAGGGCGGGCTCGCGCACCAGGTCGTGACCGGCGACGGTGGCGGTGCCCCGGCTGGGGGCGAGCAGGGTGGTGAGCATGCGGAGCGTGGTGCTCTTGCCCGCGCCGTTCGGGCCGAGGAAGCCCAGGATCTCGCCGGGCTGCACGGCGATGTCGACACCGCGGACGGCCTCCACGGTCCCGCGCTTGGTCTCGAAGGTACGGGCGAGGTCGTGTGTCGTGAGGATGGGGGGCGTAGCCATGTGCCCAGCGAACCAGGGTCACTGTAAAAATGCAATGCCTCCAAGTTTTCAGTTCTACAAAGTATGGATACCATCAAGCGCATGGCCGGGTTGAGAGAGCGCAAGAAGCAGCAGACCAGGCGGCACATCTCCGATGTGGCCACCGGTCTCTTCTGTCAGCGGGGCTTCGAGGCGGTCACCGTCGCCGAGATCGCGGAGGCCGCCGACGTCTCGGTCAACACGGTGTACAACTACTTCCCCACCAAGGAGGGCCTCTTCTTCGACCGCGAGGACGAGGTGGTGAGCCGGCTGGCGCGGCGGGTGCGGGAACGCGCGGTCGGCGAGTCGGCGGCCGAGGCCGTGCTGCGCGGCATCCGCGAGGACATCCTGGCCAAGGAGCCCACCGCGGGACTCACCGAGCACTACGGCGAGTTCCTGCGGGTCGTCTTCAACTCGCCCACGCTCACGGCGTACCTGATGCGCATGCAGCGCTCCATGGGCATCGCCCTGGCCGAGGTGCTGCGCGAGGAGGCGGGCGCCGGCCCCGGCGACCGGATTCCCGACCTCATCGCCGGGCAGCTCGTGTGGGTGCAGTCGTACGTCTACCGCATCGCCGGGGAGTTCCGCGGGGCCGCCACCCTCGACGAGAGGGTCGCGCACATGCTCGAAACGCTGGAGGCCGCCGAATACTTGCTCAGCGACCGGGTATTGGGTTATGCCAGGCGGCCCCCCGGCCGGGCGCCGCGTCCCGAGGGGCCCACCCCACCGTGACGCGTGTCTCTTTAGGCCCCCGCGCCGCCCCCTCCGCCTCCCGGGGGACTAGGGTCATGGGCCCCGGGGACTCGCACTTGTCATGGATCGAAGGAGATCGCGCGTGGCCAGGAAGCTCGCCGTCGTGGGCGCCGGACTGATGGGTTCCGGCATCGCACAGGTCGCCGCCCAGGCGGGCTGGGACGTCACCCTGGTGGACACCACGCAGGAGGCACTGAGCCGCGGCCTGAAGGGCATCGAGGCCTCGTGGGCCAAGTTCACGGACAAGGGCAGGCTGAGCGCGCAGGAGGCGGCCGAGGCGCGGCAGCGCATCGTCACCGCCACCGACCTGGACGCCGCGGCCGAGGCCGACTTCGTCGTCGAGGCCGTCTTCGAGCAGGCCGAGATCAAGCAGAGCGTCTTCCGCGCTCTCGACGGCCTGGTCCGCGAGGACACCGTCCTCGCCTCCAACACCTCGGCCATCCCGATCACCAAGCTCGCCGCCGTCACCAGGCACCCCGAACGCGTCGTGGGCACCCACTTCTTCTCGCCGGTCCCGATGATGGCGCTGTGCGAGCTGGTACGGGGCCTGAAGACCAGCGACGAGACGCTCGCCGCCGCCCGGGAGTTCGCCGAGTCCACCGGCAAGACCTGCATCGTCGTCTCCCGCGACGTCGCCGGCTTCGTCACCACGCGCCTGATCTCCGCCCTCGTGGTGGAGGCCACCCGGCTGTACGAGTCGGGGGTGGCCACCGCCGAGGACATCGACCTGGCCTGCCGCCTGGGCTTCGGCCACACCATGGGCCCGCTGGCCACCGCCGACCTCACCGGCGTCGACGTCCTGCTGCACGCCACGGAGAACATCTACGGCGAGTCCAGGGACGAGAAGTTCGCGCCGCCCGAGCTGATGCGGCGGATGGTCGACGCCGGAGACTTCGGCCGCAAGTCGGGGCGGGGCTTCTACTCCTACGGGTGACATCGGTATCGGTGGGAACACGAACGGCAACCCCAAGGCCCCCGGAACCGTCAGTTCCGGCAAGTCCCGGCAGCACGACCGGCACCACCCGGCCCCCGGGCCGGGGCACCACATCGGCACGGGCCACGGCACCACGGTCCCACCACGGCCCCGCAACGGGCGGCAGCCGCCGGCCGTTGCGGGGCACGCAGGGCAGCTCACGGTATTTCGAGGACATTCCAGGTACAGCGGGGGAGCGCACTATGCACATCACGGGCGACCACGCGGAGTTGGTCGTCGGAGGCCGCCTCGACGTGCGGAGCGCCGCGGACGCCAGAGTCGCGCTGCACCGCGCCATGGACGCCGGGCACGGAGACCTGGTCCTGGACCTCAGGGGCCTGGACTCCTGCGACGCCACCGGCCTCGGCGTCATCATGGGGGCGCACCGCAGGGCCGGACGGTGCGGCAGGCGCCTCGTGTTGCGCGACGTGCCCCCGCACATGCAGCGCGTGCTCGTCGCCACCCGGCTGCACCGCATCCTCACGATCGCTCCCTGATCGCCCCGCGATTCTCACGTCAGGAGCGGCACCTGAGTTCGGCGCGCCGAAGGGCGGCGGTAGCGTGGGCACCGCAGGCCGGCGCCGCCGCGCCGCCTTCGAGACAGCGTTCGAGAGACGAAGAGCATGGACCTCAACCACCCCGCCCCACACGGTGAACAGCCCCGAGAGCCGGGACGGGTCGTCGAACTGGTGGCGGGCGACTTCCTGCTCACCGTCAACCCGATCGACGGCAGCGAGATCGAATCCTGCCCGCCGGGCCGCCGCCCGATAGCCCCGCGGCGCGCACCCGCCCCCGGCCCGGCCGCCGAGGAGACGCGGCACACGCCGCTGCTCGACCGCGAGGAGCAGCGCCACCGCCTCCGCCGGCTGCTCTCCCGCGGGCGCTCCGTGCGCCTCACGGGATCGCCGGGCGCCGGCCGCACCGCGCTGCTCGCCGCCGTCGCCCGCGACTGCGCCGAACTGGCCCCCGACGGCGTCATCCGCCTCAACGGCCACCGGCGCAACGCCACCGACCTGCTGCACGAGCTCTTCGCGGCGGCGCACCGCACCTCGGCCTACCGCCCGGGACCCACCGAACTCAGCGCCGCGCTCCGGGAGATCGGCGCCGTCGTGCTGATCGACGACGTGGAGTTCGGCGGCGCCCCCCTCCAGGAGATCCTCGACGCCACCCCCGAGTGCGCCTTCGTGATCTCCGCCACCCAGGACGCCCCCGCCCCGGCGGCCGACTCCCGCCTCGAAGAACTCGCGCTTCCCGGGCTCAGCCGCACCGGCTGCCTCGAACTCGCCGAACTCTCCCTGGGCCGCCAGCTCTCCGAGGCCGAGACCGACTGGGCCTCCGATCTGTGGCTGCAGACCGAGGGCCTGCCGCGCCGCTTCGTCCAGGCCGCCGCCCTCCTCAGGGGGCGCGAGGCCGGGGAGCAGGCGCCGCTGCCGGAGAGCGCCGCGCTGACCGCGAGCGTCGCCGGCCTGCTCACCCCGCGCGCCTCGGAGATCCTGCGGTACGCCGTCGCGCTCGGCGGCGAACTGCCGGGCCGCGACCGGCTGGCCGCCTTCCTCCAGGACCCCGCCGCCCCCGAGGCGTACGCCGAACTGCTCGGCAGCGGCCTGCTGACCCAGGCGGGCGGCGGGCACCGGCTCGCCGCGGGCGTGGTGGAGGAGCTCACCGAGGCCGGCTTCGCGGAGGGCGCGCCGGAGCGGGCCCGGACCGCCACCCAGCACTACACCTGGTGGCTGGCGGACACCGTCGTCGCCCCGGAGCGGGTCGCGGAGGAGGCGGGCGCCCTGGTCGCCACCGTCCGCGCCGCGCAGCGCGCCGGGCTCGACGCCGCGGTCGGCGGCCTCGCCCGCGCCGCCGCGCCGCTCCTGGCCGCCTCGCTGCGGTGGAGCGCCTGGGAACGGATGCTGCGCAGCGGCCAGGAGTCCGCCAGGTCGGCCGGGGAGGTGGCCCAGCAGGCCTACTTCCACCACGAGCTGGGCGTGCTCGCCATCTGCCAGGGCCAACTCGACCGTGCACGGGCGGAGTTGGAGGCTTCCACCGCGCTGCGCGCCGTGCTGGCCGACGCGGTCGGCGCGGTCGCGGGCCGCCGGGCGCTGGCCCTGGTCGATGACCTCTCGCGCCCGCCGGCCCCGCCGCCCGCCGCCTTCACGCCCCCGCTGGGCATCCCGCCCGCGGCCTCGCCCGCGCCCCCCGCGCCGGTGCCGGGCCCGCCCGGGTCCGAGGATGCGACCCAGCTCCTCGGACGGGCCGTCGCCCCGGAGGAAGAGACCGGGACGATGGCGCCGGTGGGCAGGCGCGGCGCGCGGAGAAACGTTTTCGCCGCGGGGGCGGGCGCGTTGCTCGTCGCGGTGCTCGGCACCGTGGTGGCCTTCGGCCTCAGCTCGGGCGGCGAGGAGGAGCCGGACGGCGGCACGACCCCCGACCCCGCGGCCACGGACGCCGACACCCCGCTGACCACCGACGAGGACTCCCCCACCGAGGAGGAGACGTCCGCCTCGCCCTCGGACTCGGCCTCGCCCACGGAGTCGGAGTCCCCGAGCGACTCGAACACCTCCGAGGCCCCCGAGGACCCGGCGCGGCCCTCCGGCTCCCCGGACCAGCCGACGGCCTCCGCCTCGGGCGAGGTGGGCTCGGACGGCGGCTCCGGCGGCGGCAGCGGCGACGGCTCCGACGGCGGCTCGCACGGCGGAGGCTCCGCGGACGGCGGCACGGGCGACGGGGGCACCTCGCCCGGCACCTCGGAGGGCACGAGCGAGGGCGGCGACGACGGCGGCTCCGAGGGCACCGACCCGGGCACGAGCGAGGGCGGCTCCGAGGGGACCGACACGGGCGCGAGCGAGGGCACGTCCGAGGGGACGGACGAGGGCACCTCCGAGGGCACCGACACCGGCACCTCGGAGGGCACCGACGCGGGCGGCGACGCGGAGGGCGCCGGCGGCACCCCCACGGGGGCCACCGCCTCGGCGACCGGCAGTTCGCCGACGGCCACGGCCACCGGCGTCGGCCGGGCCTGAACGGGCGGCCGCCCGCCCCGCGTGGCGCCTTCGCGCCGGGGCGCACGGGCGCGAAGGCGCGGGACGTCCCGTGCACGGGACACCCCGTGCGCCGGGCGCCGCGGTTTCGGCGGGCCCCGCGCTCCGGCGGGGCCCGCGGGCTCAGAACAGGCGGAGCTTGTCGTCCTCGATGCCGCGCAGGCCGTCGTAGTCGAGGGTGACGCAGCGGATGCCGCGGTCCGTGGCGAGCGTGCGTGCCTGGGGCTTGATCTCCTGGGCGGCGAACACGCCGCGGACCGGGGCGAGCAGCGGGTCCCGGTTGAGCAACTCCAGGTAGCGCGTGAGCTGTTCCACGCCGTCGATCTCCCCGCGGCGCTTGATCTCCACGGCCACCGTCACCCCCTCCGCGTCCCGGCACAGGATGTCCACGGGGCCGATGGCCGTCGGGTACTCGCGGCGGATCAGCGCATAGCCCTCGCCGAGCGTCTCCATCCGGTCGGCGAGCAGCTCCTGGAGGTGCGCCTCCACGCCGTCCTTGATCAGCCCGGGGTCCACGCCGAGTTCGTGCGAGGAGTCGTGGAGTATCTCCTCAAGCGTGATGATCAGCTTTTCGCCACCCTTGTTCTCCACCGTCCACACCGCGTGGGCTGTCTCCCCCTCCCGCGTGCCGCCGCCCTCCGGCCCCTCCCCGGGCCGGGTCTCGCGCAGGGTGCACGGCGGCGACATCCAGTTGAGGGGCTTGTAGGCGCGGTCGTCCGCGTGGATCGAGACGGAGTTGTCGGCCTTGATCAGGATCAGCCGCGGCGCCGAGGGCAGGTGGGCGGTGAGACGGCCGGCGTAGTCGACGGAGCAGCGGGCGATGACGAGACGCATGAGGTCAGCCTAGAGGCAGCCGGGAGTGCCGCCGACCGGCCCGCCCGCCGCCGCCCCGCCGCCCTCCCGCGCCTTCGCAAGGGCCCACGGCCGGGCCGCGGTCCCGGGCCCGCTGGGGCCAACCGGGGCCGGGGCGCGCCCCGTTGACGGCGCCGTGCCGAGGGCGGGGGCGGGGACGGCCGGGAAGGCGCCGCGGGAAGGGTCCCGGGGCGGCGTGCGGGAAGGGGGCGCCGGGCGGATGGAGGCGGACCGCGGGGGACCGGGGCACGGCGGCGGCACGGCGGCGGGCGGCAACGCGACGGCCGGGGGCGGACGGCGGGAGGGGAGGCGGGAGGGGGCGGCGGGAGGGGCGGCGGAGTGCGGTGCGGCAGGCGGGTCGCGGGTCCCGTGGGGCGGGGCGATATGTCTGCGATAGGCGTGATTCTCCGGTGGCCGGTTATGTGCTCAATCCACTGACATGCACGGGCTAAGACGCCTAACGTTGGCTCGTGGCCGTCGCCGTCCGGACCGCGGGATCACCCGCGAGCGTGGCGACCGTGCGGCGTGGCCGCGGACCAGGTCGGCACGACCCCGCCACCCGGGGGTCCGAGAGGAGAATGCATGTCGCTCGACGTCTCACCAGCATTGTTGGAGCAGGCCGAGCGAGGGGAGGTCGACGAGGCCGAGTTCGTCGACTGCGTCCGAACGTCTCTGCCCTTCGCCTGGGACATGATCAGCAACCTGGTCGCCAGGCTGAAGGTCGACGGCGGCGAGTTCGCCGACAACACGACGCCGCCCCCAAACGAGCACGCCAGGGGGCAGCTGCTGCGCGCGCTCGCAAGCGACGCGATACGGGGAGCGCTGGAGAGGCACTTCGGGGTGCGGCTCGCCTTCCAGAACTGCCACCGGGTCGCCGTCTTCCCGCTCGGCGCCCCGGACGCGGCGCGGGCGCGGTTCACCTCGGTGCGAAGCCAGATCCTCAACCAGTCGCCCGAGTTGCGGGACTGCTGAGGGAATCCGGCGCTGCCGCTCCCTCCGCCGCGGGCGGGAGGAGCGGCAGCACCTCGTCCGCCAGCCGCCGGACGTTCAGCTCCGTGGCCGCCGTGTCCCCCGAGCCCTCGACCAGCAGGGCGAACCGGCTGATCCCGGTGCGCTCGGCGGTGGCGGCCAGCCGGTCCGCGCACAGCCGCGGGTCGCCCACCGGGTGCAGCTCGCTGAGCAGTTCGGTGTAGGCCAGGGGGTCGCGCATCGCGCGCGGGCGGCCGTCGAAGGTCTGGTGGGCGGCCAGGCCCTGCCGCAGCCAGCCGGGCAGCGCCCCGCGCAGCGTCTCCACCGCCTCGGTGTGGCTGTCGCCGACCTGGACCACCCCGGCCGACACGTGGCCGGCCGCGGCGCTGACCTCGCCCGGCACGCCCGCCGCGGCGGCGGCCGACCGCCACAGGGCGACCATCTCCGCCTTCTCCGCGTCGCCGATGTGCATGCCGAGCAGCATCGGCAGCCCGCGCTCGCCGGCCAGCCGCACCGTGCCGGGCGAGGTGCAGGCGACCAGCACGGGCGGTGGCTCCGGGGGCGCGGGGGTGACCGGCACCTCGCGGAAGCGGTAACGCGCTCCCTGCGCGCCCACGCGCTCCGTGCGCAGCCAGCGCAGCAGCAGGTCGAGTGACTCCGGGAAGTCGCGTTCCAGGGCCTCGGCCCCGCCGCCGAAGACCTCCAGGTCGACCCAGGGGCCGCCGCGCCCGACGCCCAGGTCGAAGCGGCCACCGGAGACCAGATGCAGCAGGGCGGCCTGCTCGCCCAGCGCCACCGGGTGCGTCGTGGAGAGCACGCTGACCGCGGTGCCGACCCGGATCTGCCGGGTGCGGCCGAGCAGCAGCGCGGCCAGGGTCGGGGCGGAGGGGCACAGGCCGTAGGGCACGAAGTGGTGCTCGGCGAGCCACACGGTGTCCAGGCCCACCTCGTCGGCGACGACGGCCGAGCGCACCGCCCGGTGCAGCGCCTCGCGTTCGCTCTGCCCGGGGTACCGCCCGGCCAGCACAAAAGTTCCTATCTGCAGCTCGGTCATCGCCCGTTGCCCCTTCCCGCCCGCGGCTGGTGCCCCTTTTCCCAGGGATCAACGGGCGACACGTGCCAAGGGCACGGGCCAGCGGCAATTTTTTCCGATGATCACTTGACGGGTGGGTTTCGCCGGATGCGTAGACTCGACCCCATGTCCCCGCGTCGTAACCGGCCGCGCGGCCGTCGGCAGCCGAGCCCCGTCGGTCACGAAGGACCCCGCGACCCCGGCATCGAGAACACCGAGACCTGGCGGGGCGAGGAGTGGGTGGTCCGCCGCATCGGCGGGTCCGCCGCGGCCAAGCACTACCGCTGCCCCGGCTGCGACCAGGAGATCCCGCCCGGCGTGCCGCACGTCGTCGCCTGGCCGCGGCTGGGCGCCGTCGAGGACCGCAGGCACTGGCACGCCGCCTGCTGGGCGGCCAGGGACCGCCGCGCCGCCCGCCCGCTGCGCTCCCGCAGCGCCCCCAGGTACTGACCACGGCCGCGCCGCCCCCGGCGCCGGCGGGTGCCCTGGCGCCGAACGGGCCGGGGGCGGGCGGGCGTTGACGGGCCCGCCAACGCCCGCCCGGCCTCAGGCGTCGGTGGCGTTCAGCCGGGCGTAGGCCCCCAGCAGGGCGGCCAGGGTGACCCCGGCGAGCAGCCAGAGCAGGGGCCAGCCGGTGGCGTTGTCGCTGTCGTCCATCGGGATGTGGTACAGCGAGGCCAGCCCGTTCAGCGGCGAGAACTGGATCAGCTTCTCGCGGGTGCTCTCCAGGCTGTCGCCCACCATGAAGAGCGCGATGAGCAGCGGCAGCAGCACCACGCCGACCATCGTCGTGATGGCGCCCGCCGAGTGCCGCAGCAGGCCGCCGACGGCCAGGCCGAGCAGGCCGAGCAGCGAGACGTAGAGCGCGGCGCCCACCGTGGCGCCCATCCAGTGCCCGGTGGTCGCCACCAGCTGCCCGTTCTCGACCGAGCCCTCCATGAACGGGTCGTCCTCGGCATAGCCCGGCAGGACCTGGTCGCCGAGCAGGGCGGAGTGGATCAGGCTCGTCAGCAGGCAGGCGACCAGGGTCATGCTGAACGCGAGCAGGAAGAACACCAGCGCCTTGGCCAGCAGGACCCGGCCGCGGTGGGGGCAGGCGGTCAGGGTGGTGCGCATCATGCCGGTGCCGTACTCGGAGGTGATCACCAGCACCCCGAGGGTGATGATGCACAGCTGCCCGAGCATCAGCCCGAAGAAGCCGCCGGCCAGCAGCGGCATGCCCACGTAGTCCTCGCTGCTGAGGGCGAGCGCGAACAGCAGGCCGACGCCGACGGTGAGCGCGAACATGATCACGAGCGTCCACACCGTCGACCTGACCGAGCGGATCTTCGTCCACTCGGAGCGGATGGCGTCGCCCAGGGTCGTCGCCCGTACCGGGATCGGGGAGGCGTAGCCGGGCCCGGGCGTCCCCATCGGCGGCTGCCCGCCCGGGAATTGGCCGGGAGGCTGCCCCGGCACCTGTCCCGGCACCTGTCCGAACGCCCCGGGCGCCGGCTGGTACGCGGCGGGCGGGGGCGCGGCGGCCTGGGGCGCCGGCGGCATCGCCGCGGGCGCGGCGGCCGGGGGGAAGGCGGGCGCGGGCGCCGAGGGCTGCGGGGGCATCGGGGGCGGAGTGCTCATCGGTCGTCCTCGGGGCTGGAGGTGTCCTGGCCGGGCGCGGCGGGTCCCGGCAGCGCCGCGAGCCTGGTGGTCGCGTGCTCGGGGGCGGGCGCCGCCGCGGGCGCCGGATGCCCGCCGGGCGGGGCGGCCGGCGGAGCGGGGGCGGCGGCGGGGGCCGCGGCCGGCACCGGCTGGGCCGGGAGGGGCTGGGCCGGGTGCGGCGGCTGGGCGGCGGCGGGAGGCGCGTACCCCGCCTGCGGCGGGAAGGCGCCGCCGGGGCCGGGCTGCGGGGCCGCCGGGGCGGTCAGCCCGAGGCGCTGGTCGGCCGTCGAGCGGAAGTCGACCGCGCCCTGCGTCATCCGCATGTACGCCTCCTCGAGCGAGGCCTCGTGCGGCGACAGCTCCCACAGCCTGACGTCCGCCGCGTGCGCCAGATCGCTGATCCTGGGCAGCGGCAGCCCGGTGACCCGGAGCGCGCCGTCCGGTTCCGGCAGCACCTGGGCGCCCGCCCCGGTCAGCGCGGCGGCCAGCGCCTCGCGCTGCTCCGGCGCGCCGTCCGGGGTGCGGACGCGGGCGAAGTCGGTGGAGTTGTGCGCGATGAACTCCTTCACCGGCATGTCGGCCATCAGCTGCCCGCGCCCGATCACGATCAGGTGGTCGGCCGTCTGCGCCATCTCGCTCATCAGGTGGCTGGAGACGAAGACCGTCCTGCCCTCGGCCGCCAGGCGCCGCATCAGGTTCCTGACCCACAGGATGCCCTCCGGGTCGAGCCCGTTGACCGGCTCGTCGAAGAGGAGCACCTGGGGGTCGCCGAGCAGGGCCGCGGCGATGCCGAGCCGCTGCCCCATGCCGAGCGAGAAGCCCTTGGAACGCTTCCCCGCCACGTCCTGCAGGCCGACGACCCCGAGCACCTCCTCCACCCGGCGCGCCGGGATGCCGGAGAGCTGCGCCAGGCACAGCAGGTGGGCGCGGGCGCTCCGGCCGCCGTGCTTGGCGTTGGCATCGAGCAGGGCACCCACGGTGCGCGCCGCGTTCGGCAGCTGCCGGTAGGGGTAGCCGCCGATGGTGACGCTGCCGCTGCTGGGGGCGTCAAGCCCGAGGATCATCCGCATCGTCGTCGACTTGCCGGCGCCGTTCGGGCCGAGGAAGCCGGTGACCTTCCCCGGCTGGACCCGGAAGCTCAGGTTGTGGACGGCCGTCTTCTGGCCGTAGCTCTTCGTCAGGCCGACTGCCTCGATCATCGCCTCACCCCGCGGCGGCCGCGCGCCGTAGATACTCGTCCCATTGGGGCTATGACCATATCGGCGCCCGCGTGGTTCCCCGGGCCCGGAGGCGATCCGCTCAGGCGTCCCGCTTCTTCAGCAGCAGATAGCCCCCGAGCAGCGCGGCGATCACCCACAGGGCCATGATGCCCAGGCCCCCCCACGGTCCGTAGGGCCGGTCGTCGGCCTCGACGACGGACATGACGCGCTGCCCCGCCTGGTCGGGCAGGTAGCGGCCGAGCTTCTCGGTGGCGGGGACGTTGGCCAGGATGCTGGAGACCAGGAAGAAGAACGGCATCAGCACCCCGAAGGACAGCATCGGGCTGCGCAGCATCCAGGTCGCCCCCATGGCGAACAGCGCGATCAGCCCCATGTAGAGCCCGCCGCCGAACACCGCCCGCAGCACGCCGGGTTCGCCGAGCGTGGTGCGGTGGTCGCCGAGCATCGCCTGCCCGCCGAAGAAGGCCAGGAAGCTGGTGGCGGTGCCCACCGCGAGCGCCAGCGCGGTGGCGACCGTCAGCTTGGCCGCCATCAGCAGGCCGCGCCGCGGCACCGCGGACAGCGAGGCGCGGATCAGGCCGGTGCTGTACTCGCCCGAGACCACGAGGATGCCGAACGCGATCATGGCCAGCTGGCCGAGGGAGGTGCCGGCGAAGCTGGTGAGGGTGGGGTCGAAGGTGATCCGGTCGGCGGTGGAAAGCTCGTCGAAGGTGTTCCTGATCAGCAGGCTGATCAGCATGCCGAGCGCCACGGTCACCACCACGGCGGCGGCCAGCGTCCAGACCGTGGAGCGCACCGAGGTGATCTTCGTCCACTCGGAGCGCAGCACCCGGCCGGCGGTTGTGGTGTCCACGGCTCAGCCCCCCTGCGCCTGGGGGCCGTGTTCCGCGGCGTGCGCCTGGTACTCCACCGCGCCGCGGGTCAGCCGCATGAACGCCTCTTCGAGCGAGGCCCGCCGCAGGGTCAGCTCGTGCAGCACCAGGCCGTGCTCCGCGGCGAGTTCGCCGATGCGTGGGGCCTGACTGCCCGGCACCTCCAGGCAGTCTTCGCCCTCCCGCACGGGCAGCCCGGCCGCCGCGAGCACGTCCCGCATCCGCTCCGGCTCGGGGGTGCAGACCCGGACGAAGGTGTGGGCGTTCTCCTCGATGAACCGCGCCATGGAGGTGTCGGCCAGCAGCCTGCCCCGGCCGATGACCACCAAATGATCGGCCGTCAAAGCCATTTCGCTCATCAGATGGCTGGAAACAAACACCGTGCGGCCGTCGGCGGCCAATTGCTTCATCAATTGGCGAACCCAGTGAATGCCCTCCGGATCAAGTCCGTTCACCGGCTCGTCGAACATCAGGATGCGGGGATCGCCGAGCATCGCGCTCGCGATCCCGAGACGCTGTCCCATGCCGAGCGAGAAGGACTTGGGACGCTTGCGGGCCACCGCCGTCAGCCCCACGAGTTCCAGCACCTCGTCGATGCGCCGCAGCGGGATGCCGTTGCTCTGCGCCAGGCAGAGCAGGTGGTCGTGGGCCGTGCGGCCCGGGTGCACCGCCCTGGCCTCCAGCAGGGCGCCGATCGCGGTCAGCGGCTCGGGCAGGCGCTCGTACGGCATGCCGTCGATCCGCACCGAGCCGCCCGTCGGGTGGTCGAGGCCCAGGATCATCCGCATCGTGGTGGACTTGCCGGCGCCGTTCGGGCCGAGGAAGCCGGTCACCCGACCCGGCCTGACCGAGAACGTCAGGCCGTCCACGGCCGTCCGCTCCCCGTACCGCTTGGTGAGGCCAGCCAGCTCGATCATGGCCTCGACGCTAAGGCGGCGCAGGGGCCGCCGCCCGGTGAGGCGGCGGCCCCTGCGCCGAAGGAGTGGGGCGCTGGGCCCCAGGGGGGAGCCCCGCTCAGCGGGACTGCTGCGCGGGAACGCCCTTCGTCAGGCCGTCGTCGCCGTCGTCGTCGCCCAGGGAGGCGGCGGCGACCTGGGCGCCGGTCAGCGTGGCCAGCATCTCGCGGACGTTGGTCAGCTGGGCGTTGATGCTGTCGCGGCGGTTGGTCAGGGCGGCCAGCTCGCGCTCGGACTCGCTGCGGATGCGGTCGGCCTTGGCGTTCGCGTCGGCCACGATGTCCTCGGCCTGCCGCTGCGCGGTCTCCACCGTCTGGCGGGCGCGGCGCTCGGCGTCGGTGCGCAGCTTCTCGGCCTCGAGACGCAGCTGCTCGGCGCGGTGCTCGATCTCCGCCAGCCGCTTCTCGGCCTTGGCCTGGCGCGAGGCCAGGTCCCGCTCGGACTGCTCGCGCCGCTTGGCGAGGTTGGTCTCGAAGTCGGCGGCGGCCTGCGCGGCCTTGGCGCGGGTGTCCTCGAAGAGGGCGTCCGCCTCCTCGCGCTTGGCCTGGGCGTCCTTCTCGGCCTCGGCCCGGGTGGCCGCGGCCTCGCCCTGGGCCTTCTCGACGATGCGGGAGCCCTCCTCCTCGGCCTTCGCCTTGCGCTCCGCGGCGTAGCCCTCGGCGTCGTTGCGCACCTGCTGGGCGGCGGCCTCGGCCAGCTCACGGTGCTGCTCCGCGGCCCGCCTGGCCTCCTCGCGCAGATCCTTCGCCTCCTCCTCGGCGAGCCGCAGGATCTTCTCGACCCGGGCGCCGAGGCCGGCGTAGGAAGGCTCGGCGTCGGTGATCTGGGCCTGGGCGTTCTGCGTCTCGAGGTGCAGCTCCTCGATCCGCTTCTCCAGGGAGGTGATACGAGCCAGGGCGCTGTCGCGATCGGCAACGAGCTTCGAAATGCGGTCGTCCACCTGCCCGCGGTCGTAGCCGCGCCGCACGAGCTCGAAGCCGAAGGGGGAGGAAGTGTCGCTCATGGGGTTCCTGTCGATTCAGACGGGTGACTGAGTGGCTGTGTCGGTAACGGGTGGGGCTTGGGCGTGCAGCGCTTCGAGGTTCGAGCTCCTAAAGCCATCGAGACGGCAGAGTCCATGCCCTCTGGGGGCATCATCCTAGGGGGCGAACCGGCGTGTCTTCGAGCGGATGCCGATTCTCTGTGGAGAATGTTCGCCCCATCCGCCCATTGCCGCCGCTCTTTAGAGTGGCTAGCCGCCAGGGCGCTTGCCGCCGGGGCGCGGCGCCCCGGCCGCGGCGGGCACCGTGCCGTTGGCGCCGCCCTTGCCCTGGCCCTTCGGCCCCTTGCCGCCTGGCTTGGGCGCCTCGAAGGACTCCAGGGCCTCCAGCACGTCCTGGACCCGGGAGATCTCCGCGTTGATGTCCGCACGGCGCCGGGAGAGCTTGTCCAGCTCGCGCCGGCCCTCCTCGACCATCCGCTTGGCCTCGCGCTCCGCCTCGGCCCGCTCGCGCTGCGCCTCCCGCTGCAGGCGTGCCCGCTGCTGCTCGGCCTCCTTGAGCAGGGCCTCCGCCTTCTTCACCGCGTCGACCCGGGTCCGGTTCGCCTGCGCGCCCGCCTCGGCGAGCAGCTTCTCCGCGGCCGAGCGCGCCTCGGCACGCTGCTCCTCGGCCGCCTTCATCAGCTTGTCCACCCGCTCGCCCGCGGCCCTGGCCTGCTCGGCGGACTCCCGCCGCGCCCGGTCGTGCAGCTCCTCGACCTCGGCCTCCACCCGGTTGCGCAGCTCCTCGGCCCGTTCCCTTATGGCGGCGGCGTCCCTGCGTGCCTCGTCCAGCAGCTTGTTGGCGTCCTTGCGGGCCTTCTCGACCAGCTCGGCCCCGGCCTGCTGGGCGTCGGCGACGCGGCGGCTCGCCTCCTTGCGGGCCGCGCTCACCATCACGTCGGCCTGCTCCTCGGCGGCCGAGGAGATCCGCAGCGACTCCTCCTGCGCCTTGGCGAGCAGCTCGTCGGCCTGGGCGGCGGCCTCGCTGCGCTTGCGGGCCGCCTCGCGCCGCGCCCGGTCCTGGATCTCGTCGGCCTCGGCCCGGGTGCGCTCCGCCTCCTGCTCGGCCGTGGCCCGCACCCGCTCGGCCTCGGCGATGGCCTCCTTGACGGTCCGCTCGGCCAGCGCGGAGGCCGCCTCCTTCTCCTCGGCGGACTCCCGCAGCACCCGGGCGGCCTCCCGCTCGGCCTCGGCCCGGTGGGTGGCGATCTCGGCCTCGGCCGCCTCCCGGAGGCCGGCCACCGAGTCGCGCACCTGCTGGGCCTTGTGCTCGGCCGCGGCCACCAGGGTCTCGGCCCTGCGCTCCGCGTCGTCCATCCTGGCGCGGGCGGCGGCCCGCAGCTCCTCCGCCTGCTCGCGCGCCTGGGCCCGCTCGCGGTGGGCGGCGTCCCTGGCCTCGGCGAGCAGCCGGTCCCCCTCGGCCCGCAGCCGCGCCGCCTCCTCCTGGGCCGCGGACAGGGCCTCGGCCGCCTCGCTCGCGGTGCGCTCGGCCGCCGCGGCGGCGTCGGCGCGCATCCGGTCGGCGGCCTGCCTGGCCTCCTCGCGCAGCCGGTCGCCCTCGGCGATGGCCTCGCCGCGCAGCCTGACGGCGACCTCCTCGCCCTCGGACCTGGACCTGGCCGCGTCCGTCGCGGCCTCGTCGCGCAGCCGCTGGGCGGCCTCCTCGGCCTGCTCGGTGAGCGTCCTGATCCGCTCGGCGGCCTCGGCGCGCAGCCGCTCGCCCTCCGCGGCGGACTCGGCGCGCAGCCGCTCGGCCTCCACCCGGGCCGCGGCCAGGGCCTCCTCGGCCTCGCTCACCTTCTCCTCGGCCTCGTTGCGCAGCCGCTCGAGTTCGGCCGCGGCCGCCTCCCGCTCGGCCTTGGCCGCCTCCCTGGCCTCGGCCCGCATCCGGCGCGCGGCCTCCTCGGCCTCCTGGGTGGTGCGCTCGGCCCACTGGCCGGCCTCGGTGCGCTGCTTCTCCGCCTCGGTGCGGGCCTTCCGCAGCGCCTGCTCGGCCTGGTTGCGCAGCGTCGTGGCGCGTTCGATCGCCTCGGTGCGCACCCGCTCGCTCTCCGTGGTGGCCGCCGTCCTGGTCTCCTCGGCGTCCGCCTTGGCCTGCCCGAGCAGCTCCTCGGCGCTCGCCGCGGCCTGCTCGATCTGCTGCACGGCCTCCTTGCGCGCCTCCGCGCGCAGCCGCTCCGCCTCCTGCGCCGCCTCGGCCCGCAGCTGCTCGGCCTCGCCGCGCAGCCGCCTGGCCTCCTCCTGGAGCTCGACGGTCTTGGCCCGGTACTCCTTGGTGTCGTCCTGGGCCGCGCCCTTGAGCTGCTCGGCCACGTCGTGCGCCTCGGCGCGCAGCCGGTCGGCCTCGGCCTCCGCCTCCGTGCGCAGCCGCTCGGCCTCCTCGGTGGCGGCCTTCGTGGTCGCCTGGGCGTCCTTGGCCGCCTTGGTGAGCACCTCCTCGGCGGTGCGGGCCGCGTCGGCGAGCTGGGCCGCGTACTCCTCGGCGGACTTGGTCCTGGCCTCCTCGGCGGCCTCGGCCAGCAGCTGCTCGGCCCGCGCCCTGGCCTCGTCGAGGGCCTGCTGCGCCTCGGTGCGGCGCTGCTCGGCGTCCCGGGTGGCCTCGCTGACCATCCTGGCGATCTCCGCCTTGGCGGTGGCCGTGCGCTGCTCGTACTCCGACTCGGCCGCAGAACGCCGCTTGTCCGCCTCGGCCTTCGCCTCGGCGAGCAGCCGTTCCGCCTCCTCGCGGGCGGTCCGCAGCGCGGCCTGCGCCTCGGCGGCCCGCTCCTCCGCCCTGCGGACCAGGGCGGCGGCCTCCTTGCGCCCGGTCTCCGCCTCCTGGGTGGCGCTGGCGCGCAGCTGCTCGGCCCGCTCCCCGGCCTCCTGGGCCTGGGTGGAGGCGGCGTTCAGCAGGCGCTCGGAGTCGGCGCGGGCGCGGCGCAGCAGCTCCTCCGCCTCGGCCCGGGCGCTCTCCGCCTCCATGGCCATCCGCTGCCTGGCCTCTTCGGTCAGCCGCAGCGCCTCGGCCCTGGCCTGGTTGACGGTCCGCTCGGCCTCGGCCCTGGTCTCCTGGAGCAGCCGGCCCGCCTGCGCCTCGCTGCGGGCGCGCAGCTGCTCGGCCCAGGCGACGTTCTCGTTGACGTGCGACTCGACGGTGGACCGGCGCTGGGCGAGCTCCTCGTCGAGGCGCTGGCGCCTGGCGACGGCCTCGGCGTGCAGCTCGGCCTCCATCCTGGCGCGCTGCTCGGCCTGCTCCTGCAGGGCGCGCTGGGACCTGGCCCTGGCCTCGCGCAGCTCGCGCTCGGCGTCGATGCGCATCTGGTCGGCCTGGTGGTGGGCGGTGCGCAGGACCTGCTCGGCATGCGAGGCGGGGTCGCCGTAGACGGGGCGCAGCGCGAGGGCGCGGCGCGCCTCGTGCAGCTTGGCGCGCAGGACCTCGACCTGGTAGCCGAGGTCGTCGGCGTGGTCGACCGCCTTGTCCCGCTCCTTCTTGAGCCGGTCCATTTCGGCTTCGAGCTGCGAGAGGTGGTCGTCAGCCTGGTAGGCGTCGTAGCCCCGCACTGCGCGGTCCCATCCGTCCCCTGGTCGTGGAAAAGCTGATCCGGTCATCGGCCGAACGCGGGACGTGGAGAAAGCTCGTTGCCCCGGCTGGGCCACTCTACCGGCCGGGGCAGCTTGCGTCAGTGGCCCGAGGGGTCTCCTGATGCCGGGGCGGGGGCCGCGGTGACGATTTCCGTCAGCACGCCGTGGCAGTCCTTGGGATGCAGGAACGTGATGCGCGAGCCCATCGAGCCGCGGCGCGGCTGCTCGTAGAGCACCCGGATGCCCTTGTCGCGGATGGCCTCGGAGTCGGCGTCCACGTCGGCGGTGCCGAAGGCGATGTGGTGCACCCCCTCGCCGTTCTTCGCCAGCCACTTGGCGACCGGGGAGTCCTCGCGGATGGGCTGGACGAGCTGGAGCCAGGAGGCGGCGCCGTCGTCGGTGCCGTTGATCCGCAGCATGGCCTCCCGCACGCCCTGCTCCTCGTTCACTTCCGAGTGAAAGACCTCGAAACCATAGGTGTCGCGGTAGAACTCGGCGGTGGCCTCTAGATCGAAACAGGCGATCCCGATGTGATCGATGCGCGTCAACATTCCACCAGTGCAGCGGCATTGGCGGACCCTGGCAACGTGCCGGGTGTCACATGGACGCCCGGCTGACCGGCTGCGTCACGCTCAGTACATTGGCGTGAACCAGCGTTTACTCCTGAATCTCCCGAGGAGAGGCCCATGACCACGACAAATGCGGCCAGAACAGGTTCGGTGATCGTCGCAGGCGCTCGCACTCCGATGGGGCGGCTCCTAGGTTCCCTTAAGACCTTCACAAGCGTCGAGCTGGGCGGGATCGCGATCAAGGCCGCCCTGGAGCGGGCCGGGATCACCGGCGAGCAGGTCGAGTACGTGATCGTGGGCCAGGTCCTCCAGGCGGGTGCCGGGCAGATCCCGGCCAGGCAGGCCGCCGTGCGGGCGGGGATTCCCATGACGGTGCCCGCCCTCACGGTGAACAAGGTGTGCCTCTCCGGGCTCGACGCCATCGCGCTGGCCGACCAGCTGATCCGGGCGGGCGAGTTCGACGTGGTCGTGGCCGGCGGCCAGGAGTCGATGACCGGCGCGCCCCACCTGCTGCCCAAGTCCCGCAGCGGCTACAAGTACGGCGCCGTCCAGATGCTCGACGCGATGGCGCACGACGGCCTCACCGACCCCTTCGAGGGCATCGCGATGGGCGAGTCGACCGAGCGGCACAACGCCCGCCTCGGCATCACCCGCGCCGAGCAGGACGCGGTGGCCGCCGCCTCGCACCAGCGGGCCGCGGCGGCGCGCAAGAACGGGCTGTTCGACGAGGAGATCGTCCCGGTCTCCGTGCCGCAGCGGAAGGGCGAGCCGCTCGTCTTCTCGCAGGACGAGGGCATCAGGCCGGACACCACGGAGGAGTCCCTGGCGCGGCTGCGCCCGGCCTTCAGCGCGGACGGCACGATCACCGCGGGCAGCTCCTCGCAGATCTCCGACGGTGCGGCGGCCGTCGTGGTGATGTCCCGCGCGAAGGCCGAGGAGCTCGGCCTGTCCTGGCTGGCCGAGATCGGCCCGCACGGCAACGTCGCCGGGCCGGACAACTCCCTCCAGTCCCAGCCGGCCCGCGCGATCGCGCACGCGCTGGACAAGGCCGGGCTCACCGTGGCGGACCTGGACCTGATCGAGATCAACGAGGCGTTCGCCTCCGTCGTCGTCCAGTCAATGAAGGAACTCGGCGTTTCGCTCGAAAAGGTGAATGTGAACGGAGGTGCCATCGCGCTCGGCCACCCCATCGGCATGTCGGGGGCGCGGCTCGCGCTGCACCTGGCCCTGGAGCTGCGGCGGCGCGGCGGTGGCATCGGGGCGGCCGGCCTGTGCGGTGGCGGCGGGCAGGGCGACGCCCTGATCCTGCGCGTGCCGCGGTCCTGACCGGCCCCGGGGAAAGGACACGGCTTGGCGACGGTGGACGTTCCCGCGTTGGTCGCCCAGGCCAGGGCCGGACGCCCGCGGGCGGTGGCGAGGCTGATCTCCCTGGTGGAGAACGCCTCGCCGCTGCTGCGCGAGACGATGGCGGCCCTGGCCCCCCACACCGGGCACGCGTACGTGATCGGCCTGACGGGCCCGCCCGGGGTGGGCAAGTCCACGGCGACCTCGGCGCTGGTCGGCGCGTACCGCAGGGCGGGCAGGCGGGTCGGCGTGCTGGCGGTCGACCCCTCCTCGCCGTTCTCCGGCGGGGCGCTGCTCGGGGACCGGGTGCGGATGGCGGAGCACGCCGGGGACCCGGGCGTCTACATCCGCTCGATGGCCAGCCGGGGGCACCTGGGCGGCCTGGCCTGGGCGGCGCCGCAGGCGGTGCGGGTGCTCGACGCGGCCGGCTGCGACGTGGTGCTCGTGGAGACGGTGGGCGTGGGCCAGTCCGAGGTGGACGTCGCGGCGCAGGCCGACAGCACCGTCGTGCTGGTCGCGCCCGGCATGGGAGACGGCATCCAGGCGGCCAAGGCCGGAATCCTGGAGATCGGGGACGTCTTCGTGGTCAACAAGGCGGACCGGGAGGGCGCTTCGGACACGCTCCGCGAGCTGAACCACATGCTCGGCCTCGGCGCCCCCCGCTCCGCCGGGGACTGGCGGCCCGCGGTGGTCGGCGCGGTCGCGGTCCGCGGCGAGGGCATCGACGAGGTGGTCGAGGCGCTCGGCCGGCACCGGGCCTGGCTGGAGGAACGCGGCGAGCTTGCCGCGCGCCGCCTGCGCCGGGCCGCGCGCGAGGTGGAGACGATCGCCCTCACGGCCCTGCGCGGCCGGATCGCCGCGCTGCACGGCGACCGGCGCCTCACGGCGCTGGCCGGGGAGGTGGCCCGCGGCGGGCTCGACCCCTACGGCGCGGCGGACCGGCTGGTCGCGGCGGTCACGGGCGGCTGAGGCCCGCCGGGTTTCGGCCCCGGGCGGCGCGCGGCGCGGGGAAGGCCGTGCGGCCCGCCGTCCCGGGCCGGCGGCGGCGCGGTTCGCGGGCGGCGGTTAGCGGGCGGCGTCAACGGGCACCGGGCGCGGGCGTTGCCCCGGGCGGCGGGCGCCTCAGGCCGCCTGCGCGGCCAGCTCCTTGGCGTAGCACAGCGCGTGGCCCTCGGCCGCGTACCTGCCGAACGGCGGGGTGCGGAGGTACCCCGAGGTGTCGTAGAGGGCGATCGCCTCGGGCTGGAGCACCCCGGTGGCCAGGCGCACCCTGCGCAGGCCGAGCTCGTCGGCGGCCAGCCGCTCCAGCTCCTTCAGCAGCGACCTGGCCAGTCCGCGGCGGCGCGCCCACGGGGCGACGTACATGCGCTTGACCTCGCCGGTGCCGGGTTCCTCGGTCGGCTGCACCGCACCGCAGGCCGCCGGGCGCCCGTCGGCCACGGCGACGAGGTAACGGGCCCCCGGCCGCACCGGGGTCCTGTTGGGCCCGTACCTGGCGACCAGCTCCGCCATGGCCGCCTCCAGCAGGCCGGCCAGACCGGGGTCGTCCGGCGCACGTTCCTCTATAAACATGTCGTCGAGTGTATAGGTATGAGCGCTGCGGCGCGCGAGAGCCCCCGCGTTCGCCCCCGGCGAGGGGGCGGGAGGGGGCGCGGGCCGAAAGCGGAGGAAGGGCGGTGAGGGGCCGGGGGCGGCAGGGGCGGGGGAGGGGCCCCCGTCAGGGGCGGCCGCGGTGCGCGTGCAGGTGCTCGGCGACCGGGGCCAGGGAGCGGCGCAGCGCCGCGAGGTCCTCCGGCGCGAGCAGGTCGAGGAAGTGGCGGCGCACCGACTCGACGTGGTGCGGGGCCACCCGGCGCATGGTGTCCCAGCCGTGCTCGGTGAGGACGGCGAACAGGCCGCGCTTGTCGGAGTCGCAGTTCTCCCGGCGCACCAGGCCGGCCCGTTCCATGCGGGTGATCTGGTGGGACAGCCGGCTCTTGGACTGGAGCGTGGCGGCGGCCAGGTCGCTCATCCGCATCCGGTGGCCCTCCGACTCCGAGAGGTTCACCAGGATCTCGTAGTCGTTCATGGTCAGGCCGAACGGCTGCAGGTCCCGCTCCAGCTGGTTCATGAGCATCCGGGAGACCTCCAGATGGGTACGCCAGGCGCACTGCTCCGCCTCGGTCAGCCAACGGGTGCCGGTCTCGGTGTCCATGGGTGCACTGTAACCAACGCCACCGACCCGGCCCGGGCGCTCGCCTCGGGGGCTGCCACAATGGGAGTGCTTGTGCTTTCTTTCACATGTCGGGGGCACAGGCGGTATATCCCGATATCTCGATACCTCGCATACGTCCGGCGGCCCGCCCCCGCGGGCCGCCTGCGTCCCGTTCCTCCCACGGCTCACGAAAGCGGCTTTCCGATGGATCTCAAGACCGCAGGCGCCCTGCGCCGCCTCCGGCTGGTGTCCGCCCCCGAGGCGGTCTCCTTCCTCGTCCTGCTGGTGTGCTCGGTCCTCAAGCGGACCACCGACTTCGACGCGGTGCCCGTGATGGGCGCGGTGCACGGGCTGCTGTTCATCCTCTACGTGCTCTTCTGGGCCGACGCCTGGAACCGCGCCAAGTGGCCGCTGCGGAGCGCCGCCTGGTACCTGCTGATGTCCGTCCTGCCCACCGGCGGCTTCTTCGCCGAGCGGCGGCTGCGCCGGGCCCAGGACGACGCGGTCATCGCCGCCAGGGCGCGCCGCGAGGGCATCGTCAACGCCTGAGCCCCTCCCGCCCGTAACCCGCGCGGCCCGCTTCGGCTCGACACCGTCCGGAGCCCGGCATTGAGTTGGGGTATCGGTATTCCCGACGTGCCCGGCTGCATCCCGATATGCCGGGTTGTTTCCGGTGTGCGCGGCGCTCGCGATGCCCGCGACGTGCGCAATCCCCGCAGTCTCCGCTGATTCCCGCTGTGTTCGCCGCCCTCGGCGTTCCCGGCGCATGCGGTGCCCGCGGCGTTTGCGGCGTTGTGCGGCAGGCGCGGCGCAGCGCGGAACGTGTCGATGCGAGGAGGGAATTGTGCTGCTCCAGCGGACCCAGCACCTCGGCGACGGCGAGGAAGCGGAGGAAGCGGAGGAAGCGGAGCCCGGTGGCGAAGGCGGCCGCGAGGGCCGCGTGGCCCCCGGGGGCTACGACTACGCGGCCTACAGCTGCCTCGCCGGGCCCCTCGCCGAGCCGGAGCCCGGCTACCGCGTGCGGTACCGCAGCCTGCTCTCGCAGGAGCCGCACCGCCTGCGGGCGTTGCTGCTGATGCTGCTCGGCCCGCTGCTGTCCGCCGTCCTGATGCTGTGGCTGATATGGCCGAGCCACCGCGCCACCCGCGACCACGCGCCCGGCTGGCTGCTCGCCGCCGACGTGACGATGCTCGTCTGCATCGGGCTCGTCGAGCTGTTCCGGCTGGTCAACATCGTCTCCATGGCGCACGCCACCCTCGTCGCCAGGGACCCGGTCCCGGTGGTCCCCGAGCCGGGCACCAGGGTCGCCTTCCTCACCACCTTCGTGCCCGGCCGGGAGCCCCTGGCCACCGTCGAGGCCACCCTGCGGGCCGCCACCCGGCTGACCCACCCGGGGCCGCTCGACGTCTGGCTGCTCGACGAGGGCGACGATCCCGCGGCCCGCCGGCTGTGCGCCGAACTCGGCGTGCACCACTTCAGCCGCAAGGGGATCGCCCGCTGGAACCAGCCGAGCGGCCCGCACCGGGCGCGCACCAAGCACGGCAACTACAACGCCTGGCTGGCGGCGCACGGCGAGGAGTACGACTTCTTCGCCTCCGTCGACACCGACCACGCGCCGCTGCCCGACTTCCTCACCAGGATGCTCGGCTACTTCCGCGACCCCGACGTCGCCTTCGTGGTCGGCCCGCAGGTCTACGGCAACTACGAGGCCCCGGTCACCAAGGCGGCCGAGAGCCAGCAGTTCCTCTTCCACGCCCTGATCCAGCGGGCGGGCAACCGCTACGGCTCCCCGATGTTCGTCGGCACCAACAACGCCGTCCGCGTCCGCGCCGTCCTGGACATCGGCGGGCTGCGCGACTCGGTGACCGAGGACATGGCCACCGGCTTCGAACTGCACCGCAGGGTCAACCCGGCCACCGGCAACCGCTGGCGCTCGGTCTACACCCCCGACGTGCTCGCCGTCGGCGAGGGCCCCTCCACCTGGACCGACTTCTTCTCCCAGCAACTGCGCTGGTCCCGCGGCACCTACGAGACGATCCTGCGCCAGTACGGCCGCGGGCCCCGCGGCCACGCCCCCGGGCCGCTCCTCAACTACTCGCTGATGCTGGCCTTTTACCCCATGGCGGCCCTCACCTGGACCCTCGGGGCCCTCGGCTGCGCCCTCTACCTGCTGCTCGGCGCCTCGGGCACCCAGGTCTCCTCCTCCGTGTGGATGATGCTCTACAGCGACGTCGCCGCCCTCCAGATCGGCCTGTACGTCTGGAACCGCCGGCACAACGTCTCCCCGCACGAGCCCGCCGGCTCCTCGGGCGCCGCCGGCATGGTGATGTCCGCCCTCTCCGCGCCCCTGTACGCCAGGTCGCTGCTGGACGCGCTGCTGCGCCGGGGCAGCGGCTTCGTCGTCACCCCCAAGGGCGGGGCCGCCAGCCGGGACCGGCCCGCCACCTTCCGGCTGCACCTGTACTGGGCGGCGCTGCTCGGGGCCGCGCTCCTCGCCTCCCTGCCGCTCGGCCACACCCACGCGGCCATGCGCACCTGGGCGCTGCTCGCCCTCGCCGTCTGCCTCGGCCCGCCCGGCGTCTGGTCCCTCACCACCAGGCGCGCGGGCCTGCGGGGGGCGCCCGCCCGGACCCGCCGGAGAACCCACCCGCCCGCGCCCGCGGGCGAGACGGAACCGCACCCCGAGGCCAGGCCCGAGATGGCCGTGACGAGTGGGAGCCGACCATGACCTACCGCCCGGGCAACCGCCTGAAGAAGACCGTCCTCGGCACCGGCGCCGCCCTGCTGCTCGCCGGCCTGAACATGCCCGCCGCCCTGAGCTTCGCCACCGAGCGGCTGCACGAGTACCGCATCTCACGCCCCGCGTACCAGGCGCGCTACGGCTCCTGGGAACTGGTCGACGTGCCCGAGGAGTTCCGGGTCAACTCCATCCACGCCGCGCTCCTGCACACCGGGAAGGTGCTCCTGGTCGCCGGCTCGGGGAACGACCGGGAGCAGTTCGACGCGGGCACCTTCGCATCCGTGCTCTGGGACCCGGAGAAGAACACCTTCAAGAAGATCCCCACCCCCGAGGACCTCTTCTGCTCGGGCCACGCCGCCCTGCCCGACGGCAACCTCCTGGTGGCCGGCGGCACGGCGCGCTACGAGGTGCTCGGCGACGCCGTCACCCACGCGGGCGGCCCGATGCTGCTGAAGAACGAGGACCCCGACCGGGGGCGGACGTTCCCCGCGGGCACCACGCTGCGCGGCCCGGACGGGGACGCGTACCGCACCGAGTCCGCCGTCACCCTCCCGCCCGCGGGCAAGGAGGGGGCCGGCCGCAACGTGCGGATCACCGCGAGCGAGGCACGCGTCTTCGTCTCCGCCGTCGAGGAGGGGGAGGAGGGGGTGACCACCGAGCCGGCCCAGTACGAGATCGCCGGGCTGCGCGGCGCCGACGCCCGCAACCTCTACGGCCTGGCCGGCGCCCTCACCCTGGAGGACCAGGACTATCAGGGCATCAGGGCCGCCTACGAGTTCGACCCGGAGGCCGAGCGCTACGTCCAGGTCGACCCGATGGCCGAGGCCCGCTGGTACCCCACGCTCACCACGCTGCCCGACGGCCGGGTGCTGACCGTCTCCGGGCTCGACGACGTGGGCGAGGTGGTCCCCGGCATCACCGAGATCTACGACCCGGAGACCAGGACCTGGTCCAAGGGCCCCGAGCGCTACTTCCCCACCTACCCGGCGCTCTTCCTCACCCAGGGCGGCGAGCTGTTCTACACCGGGGCCAACGCGGGCTACGGGCCGGCCGACAAGGGCCGCGTCCCCGGCCTGTGGGACCTGGAGACCAACAGCTTCACCGAGATCGGCGGCCTCACCGACGCCGACCAGCTGGAGACCGCGGCCTCCCTGCTGCTGCCGCCCGCCCAGAGCCAGCGGTTCATGCTGCTCGGCGGCGGGGGCGTGGGGGAGTCGGAGAAGGCGACCGCGCGCACCGCGCTCATCGACCTCACCGAGGAGCGGCCCCGCTACCACGACGGGCCGCCGCTGCCCCAGGGCACCCGCTACCTGAGCAGCGTGATCATGCCGGACGACACCGTGTTCACCACCGGCGGCTCCCGGGACTACCGGGGCCGGGGCCGCAGCGACATCCTCAAGGCGCAGTTCTACGACCCGGCCGCGAACGCCTTCACCCCGGCCGCCGCCCCCACCGTCGGCCGCAACTACCACTCCGAGGCGCTGCTGCTCCCCGACGGGCGGGTGGCGACCTTCGGCTCCGACCCGCTGTTCGCCGACAAGGACAACACCCGCGCGGGCACCTTCGAGAAGCGCATCGAGGTCTACACCCCGCCCTACCTCTTCGACGGCCGCGAGCAGCGCCGCCCGGTCCTCGGCGAGGGCCCCGAGGAGGCCCGGCTCGGCGCCACCGTCCGCTTCGCCACCGGCGACGCCGACCGCATCGCCACGGCCAGGCTGATGCGGCCGAGCGCGGTCACCCACACCACGGACGTCGAACAGCGCTCGATCCGGCTCGACGTCAGGCGCGGGCACGGCGAGGTGGCCCTCACCCTCCCCGAGGACCCCTCGCTGGTCCCGCCCGGCTGGTACATGCTCTTCGTCACCGACCGGGAGGGCACCCCCTCCGAGGCGGCCTGGCTGCACATCCCCGCCTGACCGCGTCGCGC
The DNA here is from genome assembly GCF_003626535.1 of Streptomyces hoynatensis. Classification (GTDB taxonomy): domain Bacteria; phylum Actinomycetota; class Actinomycetes; order Streptomycetales; family Streptomycetaceae; genus Streptomyces; species Streptomyces hoynatensis. The sequence continues at coordinate 201,433 of NZ_RBAL01000009.1, read as the reverse complement.
CCGGCCGCCCCCGGCCCCTGGCCCGCAGACCCCAGCCCCCGCCGCCCGCACCCGCCGGGCCGCGGGGGCCGGGCCGCGCGGCCGGGGGCTCAGGAGGCGCGCCCGGCGGCGGCCTCGGCCAGCGCGAGCCCGTACTCCGGCCACCAGGTGCCGGCGGGCGGCCCGCCGCGGCACTCGCCGTCGGACTCGCCCGGCCGCTTGATCCACAGGTAGGCGTCGATCAGCGGGTCGCCGGTGTGGGCGGTGGGCGGCTCGCCCAGGGCGCGGCCCGGCGGGTTGCACCAGGGCTCGTCCACGCCCTCCCAGGGGCCGTTGCCGTTGCGGCTGGTGTCCACGACGAAGTGCGCGCCGTCGAGCAGCGCGGACAGGCGGTGCCCGTACTCGGCGCTGTCCTGGAGGGTCTGGAAGTTGGAGACGTTGAGCGCGAAGCCGTCGGCCCGGGCGATGCCGGAGCGCCGCAGCGGGTCGGTCAGCAGGGCCGGGTCCTCGATCCAGCTCGGGTTGCCCGCGTCGAGGTAGACCCGGGTGTGCGGCTGCGCCTTCAGCCGCTCCACCGCCTCGGCCAGCGCCCGGTAGCGCTCGTCGACGTACATCGAGGCGGTGCAGCCGTCGGCCGTGTGCGGCACCGCGTCCGGCTCCAGGACCACCAGGGCGTGGGCCTCGCCGATGGCCTCCGCGAACGCCCCGATCCAGCGCCGGTAGGCCGCCGCGTCCCCGGCGCCGCCCTCCGAGTACTGGCCGCAGTCCCGGTGCGGGATGTTGTAGGCCACGAGCACCGCCGTGCTGCCGTCGGCCGCGGCGGCCGAGGTGATCCGCCGCACCTGCGCCGCCGGGTCGCGGTGGCCCGAGGGCCAGAAGGCGAGCGGGCGCTCGGAGATCAGCCGCAGCGTCCGCGCGTCCCCGGACCGGCCGGCCTCCTCCCAGCGGGCGACCTGGCGGGCGGCCGGGCTGTCCGGGTCCACCCAGAACCGCTCCTCGACGCCCGCGGCCGGCGCGGTGGCCGCCGAGGCGCCGTCGCCCGGCGCTCCCGCGGGCGAGTCCCCCGAGCAGCCGAGGAGGAGGGCGGCGAGCAGCGGGGAGCACAGGGCGGGGCGCAGCGGGGAACGGCGGCGGAAAAGGCTGATGAGGCGGCCGTACATGGCGTCATCGTGCCACGGCGGAGCGTGCCCGCCGGGTAACGGCGGGTGACAGCGGGTGGCGAGGGGCCGCGCGGGACGGCGGGCGAGCGGCCCTGGGCCCTTGGGGGGCGGCCCCCGGGTACCGGGTTCGGGAGACCGGTCGTATGACCAGCCGGTAGGGTCACTGTCGTGCCCAAGCCGCTCAGTCTCCCGTTCGACCCCATCGCCCGCGCCGACGAGTTGTGGAAGAAGCGCTGGGGAGCCGCGCCGGCCATGGCCGCGATCACCTCGATCATGCGCGCCCACCAGATCCTGCTCGCCCGGGTGGACGCGATCGTGCGGCCCTACGATCTCACCTTCGCCAGGTACGAGGCGCTGGTGCTGCTCACCTTCAGTCGTAAGGGTGAACTGTCGATGTCCAAGATCGGCGAGCGGCTGATGGTGCACCCCACCTCGGTGACCAACACCGTGGACCGGCTGGTGCGCTCGGGCCTGGTCACCAAGCGGCCGAACCCGAACGACGGCCGCGGCACCCTGGCCTCGATCACCGACAAGGGCCGGGAGGTGTGCGAGGCGGCCACGCGGGACCTGATGGACGCGGAGTTCGGCCTCGGCGCCTACGACGCGGCGGCCTGCGAGGAGATCTTCACGCTGCTGCGCCCGCTGCGGGTGGCCGCCCACGACTTCGACGGCGCCGCGGAGGCGGCGGGGCGCGGGGACGACGGCGGCGAGCAGGGCTACGGGGTCTGGGAGCCCGAGGGGCCCGGGGAAGATCGCCCCGAATGACCCGTTAGGCTCGGGCACATGAAGCGGAGTGTGCTCACCCGGTACCGGACCCTCGCCTACGTCACCGCGGTGATGCTGCTTGCCCTGTGCGGCTGCATCCTGGTGTACGGCTTCAACAGCGGCGAGACGGTGCCGCTCGTGGTGGCGCAGGTGCACGGCGTGCTGTACATCGTCTACCTGGTCTGCGCCTTCGACCTCGGGCAGAAGGCCCGCTGGCCCTTCGGCAAGCTGATCTGGGTGCTGCTCGCCGGGACCATCCCGACCGCGGCCTTCTTCGTCGAGCGCCGGATCACGGCCCAGGTCCTGCCCCTGGTCGCCGAGGAGGAGGCCGAGCCGGCCCAGGTCTGAACAGGCCTGAGCGGGTGCTCGGGTGCTGAGCAGGTCCAAGCGGATCTGCCGGGCCTCGCGCGGGCGCGCGGCACGGCGGGCGCCGCGGTTAGTAGGACGACCAACTATATCGCAGTAGATTGGCGTCATGGACGCTGACGCCATTTCCGCCGGCCGCCAACGATGGCAGGCCCGCTTCGACGCGGCCCGTACCCGGGACGCCGACTTCACCACGCTCTCCGGCGACCCCGTGGAGCCCGTGTACGGCCCGCGGCCCCATGACACCTACGAGGGCTTCGAGCGCATCGGATGGCCCGGGGAGTTCCCCTTCACCCGCGGCCTCCACCCCACCGGCTACCGCGGCAGGACCTGGACGATCCGCCAGTTCGCCGGCTTCGGCAACGCGGAGCAGACCAACCGGCGCTACCGGATGATCCTGGACGCGGGCGGCGGCGGGCTCTCCGTCGCCTTCGACATGCCCACGCTGATGGGCCGGGACTCCGACGACCCGCGCTCCCTGGGCGAGGTCGGCCACTGCGGGGTGGCGATCGACTCGGCCGCCGACATGGAGACCCTCTTCCGCGGCATCCCGCTGGGCGAGGTCACCACCTCCATGACGATCAGCGGCCCGGCGATCCCCGTCTTCTGCATGTACCTGGTCGCCGCCGAGCGGCAGGGCGCCGACCCGGCGGCGCTCAACGGCACGCTCCAGACCGACATCTTCAAGGAGTACATCGCGCAGAAGGAGTGGCTCTTCGAGCCGGGGCCCCACCTGCGGCTGATCGGCGACCTCATGGAGTACACCGCCCGCCGCATCCCCGCCTACAAGCCGCTGTCGGTGTCCGGCTACCACATCAGGGAGGCCGGGGCCACGGCCGCGCAGGAGCTGGCCTTCACCCTGGCCGACGGCTTCGGCTACGTGGAGCTCGGCCTCGCCAGGGGCCTGGACGTCAACACCTTCGCGCCCGGCCTGTCCTTCTTCTTCGACGCGCACATCGACTTCTTCGAGGAGATCGCCAAGTTCCGGGCGGCCCGCCGGATCTGGGCCCGCTGGATGCGCGACGTGTACGGGGCCACCGCGGAGCGCGCCCAGTGGCTGCGTTTCCACACCCAGACCGCGGGCGTCTCGCTCACCGCCCAGCAGCCGTACAACAACGTCGTGCGGACGGCGGTCGAGGCGCTGGCCGCCATCCTGGGCGGCACCAACTCCCTGCACACCAACGCCCTGGACGAGACCCTGGCGCTGCCGAGCGAGCAGGCCGCCGAGATCGCGCTGCGCACCCAGCAGGTGCTGATGGAGGAGACCGGCGTCACCTCCGTCGCCGACCCGCTGGGCGGGGCCTGGTACGTGGAGCAGCTCACCGACCGGATCGAGACCGAGGCGGAGAAGATCTTCGAGCAGATCAAGGAACGGGGCAGGCGCGCGGTCCCCGACGGGAAGCACCCCATCGGGCCGATCACCTCGGGGCTGCTGGCCGGCATCGAGGACGGGTGGTTCACCGGGCAGATCGCCGAGGCCGCCTTCCGCTACCAGCAGGCCCTGGAGAAGGGGGAGAAGCGTGTCGTCGGGGTCAACTGCCACACCGGCTCCGTCACCGGCGACCTGGAGATCCTGCGGGTGAGCCACGAGGTGGAGCGCGAGCAGGTCAAGGCGCTCGCCGCGCGCCGCGCGGCCCGGGACCAGGCGGCGGTGCACGGCGCGCTGGCCGCGCTGCGGGAGGCGGCCCGGGGGGAGGCCGGCCTGATCGAGCCGATGCTGGAGGCGGTGCGCGCGGAGGCCACGCTCGGCGAGATCTGCGGCCTGCTGCGCGAGGAGTGGGGCACCTACAGCGAGCCTCCCGGGTTCTGACCCGAGGGGGCGCGGCGGCGCGGCCCGCACCCCCCGCGGGCGGGCCCGCCGCCGGGGCGCGGGCCGCCGGGCGCGGGCGCGTACCCGAAGGGGGCGCGGAGGGGGGAGACTGGTGCCATGCAGCCACGCAACATGTCCATGAGCGGAGCCGTTGACCTCTCCGCGGTGAAGGCGGCCGCCGAGGCCAAGCAGAAGGCCGAGCAGGCCAGGGCACAGCGGGCGGCCCAGCCGGGCGGTGAGGCGGCTGCCGCGGCGCCGCTGGTGATCGACGTCGACGAGGCGGGCTTCGAGCAGCAGGTGCTCCAGCGCAGCACCGAGGTGCCCGTGGTCATCGACTTCTGGGCCGACTGGTGCCAGCCGTGCAAGCAGCTGAGCCCGATCCTGGAGCGCCTCGCCGAGGAGTACGCCGGCAAGTTCGTGCTCGCCAAGATCGACGTCGACGCCAACCAGATGCTCTTCCAGCAGTTCGGGGTGCAGGGCATCCCCGCGGTCTTCGCCGTGCTGGCCGGGCAGGCCCTGCCGCTGTTCCAGGGGGCGGCCCCCGAGCCCCAGGTGCGGCAGGTCCTCGACCAGCTGATCGCCGCGGCCGAGCAGCGGTTCGGCATCGTCGGCCAGCCGGTGGACCCGGCCGCTGCCGCCGCCGCGCGCGAGGCGGGCCCGCCCGCCCCGCCGGTCAACCCGGCGCTGGCCGCGGCGCACGCCGCGCTGGACGCCGGGGACCTCGGCGGCGCCATCCAGGCCTACGAGAACGTGCTGTCCGAGGAGCCGGGCGACGTGGAGGCCAAGCTCGGCCTGGCCCAGGCGAAGCTGCTCAGCCGCGTGCAGGGCGCGGACGCCGAGAGCGTCCGCAAGGCCGCGGCCGAGCGGCCGGGGGATGTGCAGGCCCAACTGGCCGTCGCCGACCTGGACTTGGTGGGCGGGCACGTCGAGGACGCCTTCGGCAGGCTGGTCGCCACGGTGCAGCGCACCGCGGGCGAGGACCGGGAGGCCGCCCGGCTGCGGCTGCTGGAGCTGTTCGAGGTCGTCGGCGCCGAGGACCCCAGGGTGAGCAGCGCGCGCTCGGCGCTGGCCCGCGTGCTTTTCTAGCCATTCGCCCCGGGGCACGCGCCGGCGCTCATCCGAGTGCTCCGCGGCTCATCCGCCCTACGGCGGCCGCGTTTTACCAAAACTTGGTAATCGCGGCCGCCATTACCGTCTGTAGTGGCGGTGCGAGGTTTCCTTGCGGTTACGTCCGTTTGGTGGCCGAGTGTGCCTTTCTGGTGGGTGCACATGGGGTGCGGCTCGCCGCGTATGCGGCATTGCGTTCTCACACGCGCATTACCCGTTAGTAACGAACCCCTTGTGCCGCAGCGTGAGATGCACCACGATCGGCCAAGCCGATGGAGCCACACGTCGGTCTCGGAACAGGGGGGTTCCCGCCACGGTGGGACCTGTTTCGCAGCGAGCCGCGTCCAATCAGCGGTCAGTGGCTTGTCGCCGGGGTGCAGCCCGGGGATACGCGCGTCTCCTCTCCGGCCCGGCGCGGCTGTACTGACCCAAGGGGCCTCGCAGGGGCTTGGAGATGTTCGTCCGAAAAGGAGGAAAGTCATGGAGTCACAGGCTCGCGGCGGCACCAGATGGCGGCGGTTCGGTCTGGTCATGGTGCCGAGCGTGGCCGCTACCGCCGCGATAGGTGTCGCCCTGGCCCAGGGTGCGCTGGCCGCGTCGCTCAGCATCTCTGGGCAGGAGTTCAAGGTGCACGTCGACCGCCTCGTGGGCGAGGGCTTCGCCCAGTACGGCACGGTCATCGCGCCTTCAGGGGAGGGCCACGTGGCGGCCGCGGTGTCCGCGTTCGACCACGCCGACCTGTACAACCTCTGCCAGAGCGTCGTCGTTCCCGTCCCGCTGTTCGGCGATGTCACGTTGGTGATCAATGCCGGCTCCGACGAGGAGAATCCGGCGGAGGCCGACAACCTGTTCATCGACGTGGCCCAGCTGGACGCCGACGCCACCTTCAGCAACGTCAACATCGGCGTGGACACCGCGGATGTGAGCGGCGGTGCGCCCAGCGACTGGTACCACGGCGCGCCGGGGACGTTCGCCCAGAACGCCGACAGCGTCGTGCTCACGGACGTCGAGCAGACGGCCTGGGCCACCACCGCCGGGACGTTCAAGCTCAGCGACCTGTCCCTGAGGCTGTACAACGGCGGCCACGAGTGCTTCTGACGGTCTGAAAGGGACCGAGCGCGGGGCGGGGGCGTGCCGGAGGGGCCGCGCCCCCGTCCCCGGGAGCCGTATCGTGCATCCCGCCACCACAACCGTGTCATCAGGGGAGTACGTGCCGTGAGCACCAACACCGAGGAACTGCCGAAGACGTCCTGGACCGCGCACCTCACCAGGGCACGGGCGGCCTTCCGGGCCTTCAGGTGGCGCAGGCCGTTCTGGGCGGGGCTGTTCGTGATGATCGCCGGACTGCCCATTCTTTACTTTCCGTACGCAAACCTGACGCTGGGGCAGCTCACGATCCGCATGGCCACCACCGGGGGGGCCGGCTCTCTGGTCATCGGCATCCTGCTGATCGTGCTCGGGCTCGCCACCTGGTTCCAGCCGCACGTGCGGATATTCGCCGGCGTCGCCGCCATCATGCTTTCGCTCGTCTCGCTGGTCGTCTCCAACTTCGGCGGCTTCCTGATCGGGTTCTTCTTCGGGCTCGTGGGCGGCGGGATGAGCATCGCGTGGGTCCCGGGGCAGGCCGCCCCGGCGCCGGCGCAGGACGCGGGGGCCCGGCCGGTGCCCGAGCCGAGCCCCGGCACCGGGAGCGCGCTGGCCTCCTTCGGGTCGGGGGCGCCCGAGCCCGAGAAAGACACGGGGAAGGTGAACGAACGTGCCGAGTGACGAGATAGCCACGGCGCGGGACGAGGGTGACGCGGGGGACGCGCGGCAACCCGTCCGCAGGAAGACGCTGTTGCGGCGCCTGCACATGCCGGTGGGCAAGGCCATCGCGCTGGCGGCGATGCCCTCGGCGGCCCTGATGGGCATGGGGTTCACGTCCCCGCTCGCCAAGGCGGACCCGCAGCCGGCCAACCCGTTCCAGGACGGCCCCTGCGTGGAGATCCCGGACGAGGGACTGCCCGAGGAGTACGCGGAGCTGTTCGAGACGGCCGAGGGCGTCGAGACGGACCCGGGCGCCGAAGACCCGGAGGACGACGCCGGTGACGGTGCGGATGCCGGGGACGCCGCGGAGGAGGGCGCGGGCGAGGCCGCGGAGGACGGCTCGGGGGACGAGGCGGACGCGGACGGGACGCGCGAGGCGGACCAGGGCGGGCGGCAGGGGGCGGCGGAGGACTCCCGTGAGCCCGCGGACGAGCGCGAGGAGGACGGCGGTTCCGCGGACTCCCCGGAGACGGACGAGAACCAGGGTGGCGCGGAGGACGGCGAGGAGGCGGAGACCGGGGAAGGCGAGGACGCGGAGTCCGGCTCGTCCGGCGGCCTGCTCGGCGGGCTGCTCGGCGGGGTGGGCGACACGCTCGGCGGGCTCGGGAACGCCGTCGGCGGCCTCCTGGACCCGAGCGGGCGGCAGGCCGGGGAGGAGACCGGCGAGCGGGACGCGGCGGGCCAGGACGAGGCCCCGGCCGGCGACGCCGGCCAGGACGGGCAGGAGGCCCGGGACGGCGCCGCGGAGGACGGGGAGTCCGGCGGCGCCGCGGACGAGCCGGAGGGCGAGGAGGCCGGCGACGAGGCGGAGGGCTCCGGGGACGCCGAAGGCGCCGGGGACGCCGGGGACGCCGGGGACGCCGAGGCGGACGACGGGACCGCGGAGGACGCGGCGGGCGACGAGGCCGGCGCCGCGGACGAGGAGGCGCAGGACCCGGCGGCCGGGGACCCCTTCGCGCCCGACGACCAGGGCAGGCTCCCCTACCCCTGCCCCCTGGAGCTGGAGGTCGCGGGCACCGGCGAGCAGACGCCCATGACCCTGCCGAACGACCCCTGGTACCTGCAGGCCAGCTCACTGCTGCTGCGGGGACTGCACTACCACGGCGTCGTCAACGTCGTCACCGCCGACGGCTCGGTGAAGCAGGTGCTCAAGTTCACCGCGGAGAAGGTGGACATCGGCGACCTGCACCAGATCGTCGACGCGGAGAACGGCGTGCGCTACCACGTCGCGACCGCGCCCGGCTCCAACTCGACGTTCAGGAACGGCACGGTGACCATGTACACCGAGCGGCTCCAGGGCAACCTCTTCGGCCTTATCCCGACCGTCTACGACCCCGCCCACCAGCCGCCGCTCGACCTGCCGCTCGCGTACTTCACCGACGTCTTCGTCGCGCAGGCCGGGCAGTTCGGCGGCGACCTGACGCTCCAGGGCATGAACATGTACACGACGGAGGACGGGCCGACGCAGATTCCCGACTGACGCGCGTTGAACGGGCGGTTCACCACGGCAAACCGGGGCGAACCGCCCTCGCGCGCCCGCCGCACGCGGCCCGTGCGACGCCGAAGGCCCGGCGGCGCACGGGCCGCGGCGCGTGCCGGGCCCGGCGCGCCGGGGGCGCGCCGCGGTGGCCTCAGACGCCGTGCTGCCGGCCGCCGAGGTGGTGGACGCGGACCATGTTCGTGGTGCCGGGGACCCCGGGCGGGGAGCCGGCGGTGATGATCATGGTGTCGCCCTGCTGGTAGCGGTTGAGCCGCGTCAGCTCCGCGTCGCAGAGCTCGACCATCTCGTCGGTGTGGTTGACGTGCGGCACCACGGTCGTCTCGACGCCCCAGCTCAGCGTGAGCTGGTTGCGGGTGGCGGGCTCCGAGGTGAAGGCCAGGATCGGCTGGGTGGCGCGGTAGCGGGACAGGCGCCTGGCGGTGTCCCCGGACTTGGTGAAGGCCACCAGCGCCTGGGCGCCGAGGAAGTCGGCCATCTCGCAGGCCGCCCTGGCGACGGAACCGCCCTGCGTGCGCGGCTTCTTGCCGGCGACCAGCGGCTGCAGGCCCCGGGAGAGCCACTCCTGCTCGGCGGCGACGACGATCTTCGACATCGTCTTGACCGTCTCCACCGGATACCGGCCGACCGAGGACTCCGCGGAGAGCATCACCGCGTCCGCCCCGTCCAGGATCGCGTTGGCCACGTCGGAGGCCTCGGCGCGGGTGGGCCGGGAGTTGGTGATCATGGACTCCATCATCTGGGTCGCCACGATCACCGGCTTGGCGTTGCGGCGGCACATCTCGATCAGCCGCTTCTGCACCATCGGGACCTTCTCCAGCGGGTACTCGACCGCCAGGTCGCCGCGGGCCACCATCACGCCGTCGAAGGCGAGGACGACCTCCTCCATGTTGTCGACCGCCTGCGGCTTCTCGACCTTGGCGATCACCGGGACCCGCCGGCCCACGCGGTCCATCACCCGGTGCACGTCGCGGACGTCGGCGGCGTCGCGCACGAAGGAGAGGGCCACCATGTCCACGCCGAGCCGCAGCGCGAACTCCAGGTCCTCGACGTCCTTCTCGGAGAGCGCCGGGACGTTGACCGCGACGCCCGGCAGGTTGATCCCCTTGTGGTCGGAGACCACGCCGCCCTCGATGACGATGGTCCGCACCCGCGGCCCGTCCACCTCGGTGACCTGGAGGGCGACGTTGCCGTCGTTGATGAGGATGGTCTCGCCCTTGGCCACGTCGCCCGGCAGGCCCTCGTAGGTGGTGCCGCAGATGGAGCGGTCGCCCGGGACGTCCTCGGTGGTGATGGTGAACTCGTCGCCGCGCTTGAGCTCCACGGGCCCGTTGGCGAAGGTCTGGAGCCGGATCTTGGGGCCCTGGAGGTCGGCGAGCACGCCGACGGCCTTCCCCGTCTCCTCGCTGGCCTTGCGGACGCGGTGGTACCGCTCCTCGTGCTCCTGGTGCGAGCCGTGGCTGAAGTTGAACCGGGCCACGTTCATGCCGGCGTCGATCATCGACTTCAGCATGTCGAAGGAGTCGACGGCGGGGCCCAAGGTGCAGACGATTTTGGAACGGCGCATGACAGCGATCCTATCGTTTTGTTCCGCGGCGGAATTATGCGGATTGCTCAGGGGACACCAGCGCGTAGGTCTGGGTGGCGATCTCCAGTTCCTCGTCCGTGGGCACCACGGCGACCGCGACCCGAGCGTACTCCGGCGAGATGAGCCGGGGCTCGCCCGAGCGGGCCGCGTTGCGCCCCGGGTCCACGGCGAGCCCGAGGACCTCCAGGCCCTCGATCGCCGCGGCCCGCACGGGGGCGGAGTTCTCCCCGACCCCGGCCGTGAACACCACCGCGTCCACCCGGCCCAGCACCGCGACGTAGGCGCCGAGGTACTTGCGCAGCCGGTGGATGTAGACGTCGAACGCCAGCCTGGCGGCCGCCTCGCCCCGCTCCGCCCGGTCGAGCACCTCGCGCATGTCGTTCGCCCCGCACAGGCCCAGCAGCCCGGAGCGCTTGTTCAGCAGGGTGTCGATCTCGTCCACCGTCAGCCCGCCCCGGCGCGCGAGATGGAAGACGACCGCGGGGTCGAGGTCGCCCGAGCGCGTGCCCATCACCAGGCCCTCCAGCGGGGTGAGGCCCATCGAGGTCTCCACGCACCTGCCGCCGGCCACCGCGGAGGCCGAGGCGCCGTTGCCCAGGTGCAGGACGATGACGTTGACCTCGGCCACCTCCCGGCCGAGCAGCGCGGCCGCCCGGCGCGACACGTAGGCGTGCGAGGTGCCGTGGAAGCCGTAGCGGCGGATCAGATGCGCGTCCGCGGTGGCGGCGTCGATCGCGTAACGGGCCGCGTGCTCGGGGATGGTGGCGTGGAAGGCCGTGTCGAAGACCGCGACCTGCGGCAGGCGCGGGTTGAGGGCCAGGGCGGTCCTGATGCCCGTCAGATTGGCGGGGTTGTGCAGCGGCGCAAGCGGCACCAGGCGCTCGATCTCCGCCAGCACCTCGTCGGTCACCAGCGTCGGCTCGGTGAACGACCGGCCGCCGTGCACCACCCGGTGCCCGACGCCGGCCAGCTCCGCCGAGCCGAGGCCGAGCCCGTCCGCGTCCAGCTCCTCCGCCACCAGGCGCAGGGCCTGCTCGTGGCCGGCGATCCGCTCCCGGCGCTCGCGGCGCCGGCCGCCGGCCGGGGTGTGGACCAGCCGCGGCGCCTCCTCGCCGATGCGCTCCACCAGGCCGGTGGCCAGGCGGCGGTGGCCCCTCATGTCGAGCAGCTGGTACTTCACGGAGGAGGAGCCGGAGTTGAGCACCAGCACCCGGGTCGCGCCGCTCACCGGCCCGCCTCCCGCCCCGCCGCGCCGGCGCCCGCCCCGCCCGCCGGGCCGCCCGGGTCGTCCGCGGGGGCCACGTCCTGGGCCTGCACGGCCGTGATCGCGACCGTGTTGACGATGTCCTGCACCAGGGCCCCGCGCGAGAGGTCGTTGACGGGCTTGCGCAGGCCCTGGAGCACCGGGCCGACGGCGACGGCGCCCGCCGAGCGCTGCACCGCCTTGTAGGTGTTGTTCCCGGTGTTCAGGTCCGGGAAGATCAGGACGGTCGCCTGCCCGGCCACGGCCGAGCCCGGCAGCTTCGTCGCCGCCACCGAGGGCTCGACCGCCGCGTCGTACTGGATCGGGCCCTCGACCCGCAGGTCGGGGCGGAGTTCGCGCACCAGCCCGGTGGCCTCGCGCACCTTGTCCACGTCGGCCCCGCTGCCCGAGGTGCCCGTCGAGTACGAGAGCATCGCCACCCGCGGCTCCACGCCGAACCTGGCCGCGGTGGCCGCGGACTGGATCGCGATGTCGGCCAGCTGCCCGGCGTCGGGGTCGGGGTTGACGGCGCAGTCGCCGTACACCAGGACCTTGTCCGCGAGGCACATGAAGAAGACCGAGGAGACGATGGCCGCGCCGGGGCGGGTCCTGATGACCTCGAAGGCGGGGCGGATGGTGGCGGCCGTGGAGTGCGCGGCGCCCGACACCATGCCGTCGGCGAGCCCCTCCTCGACCATCAGCGTGCCGAAGTAGGACACGTCGCCGACCACGTCAAAGGCCAGCTCCGGGGTGACGCCGCGGTGGGCGCGCAGCCGGGCGTACACCTCGGCGAAGCGCTCCCGCAGCGGTGAGGTGGCCGGGTCGACGACCCGCGCGGCGGCCGGCCCGCCGGGCTCCGCCCGCCTCCCGAACCCCGCCGCCCCCGGTTCCGCCGCGCCCTCGCGCGGTTCTTCCGGTTCTTCCGGCCCGAGCAGCCGCAGGCCCAGGCCCAGGTCGGCGACGCGCTTGCGGATCGCGTCCGGCTCGCCCAGCAGCGTCAGGTCGCACACGTTGCGCCGCAGCAGGATCTCCGCGGCCCGCAGCACCCGCTCCTCCGTGCCCTCGGGCAGCACGATCCGGCGCCGGTCGGCGCGCGCCCGTTCGATCAGCTCGTGCTCGAACATCATCGGGGTGACCCGGTCGCTGCGCACCACCGAGAGCCGCTCGGTGAGCGCCGCGGTGTCCACGTGCGTCTCGAACAGGCCCAGTGCCAGCTCCGCCTTCCGCGGCGCCGCCGCCGTCAGCCGCCCCTCCAGGCCGGAGACCGCGGTGGCGGTCGGGTAGGAGCCCTCGGGGACGGCGAGCAAGGGCGTGCCGGGCGCGAGCCGTTGGGCCAGCGCCATCGTCTGCGGGCCCGGCCGCTCGCCGAGGGTGAGCAGCAGCCCCGCGAGGGGCGGGGCGCCCGCCGAGTGGGCGGCGAGCGCGCCGACGACCAGGTCCTCGCGGTCGCCGGGGGTGATGACCATGCAGCCCTCGCGCAGCGCGGTCAGGAAGGTGGGCAGCATCGCGCCGCCGAACACGAAGTCGCGGATGTCCCTGGCCAGGCCGCTCGCGTCGCCGAGCAGGACCTCCGCGCCCAGCTCCTCGGCGACCTGCGCCACCGTCGGCGCGGCGAGCGCCGGGTCCTCGGGCAGCGCGTACACCGGCTCCGGCAGCTGGGCGCCCAGCTCGCGGACCGCGCGCAGGGTGTCGCCCTCCCGCACCCGGTTGGCGATCACGGCGATGACGTCGCAGCCGAGCGAGGTGAACGCGTGCCTGGCGTTGCGCACCTCGGCGACCACCGACTCCGCGCCCTGGCCGTGCCCGGCGACCACGGCGAGCACCCCGGCGCCGAACTCGTTGGCCAGCCGCGCGTTCAGCGCCAGTTCGGCGGGCAGTTGCGTGTCGGCGTAGTCGGTGCCGAGCACGAGCACCACCTCGAACGCGCGGGCCACCTCGTGGTAGCGGTCCAGGAGCGCGGTCACCAGCTCGTCGGTGCCGCGCTCGGCGAGCAGGGCCGCCGCCCGGTCGTATGCCATCCCCGTGGCCGCCGCCGCCGTCTGGGTGAGCCGGTAGCGGGAGCGCAGCAGCGCGAACACGCCGTCCTTGTCGTCCTCGCCGCCCTCGGGCTCGTGGGCGAGCGGGCGGAATACCCCCACCCGGTCCACCTGCCGGGTCAGCAGCTCCATGACCCCGAGCTCGATCACCTGCCGGCCGTCGCCCCGGCCGATGCCGGCCACGTACACACTGCGCGTCACAGTCCCGTTCCGTCCCGTCCCACCGATCGCAAGCCCGCCGTGGCACTGGCCGGGCAGTATGCCCCGGGGATCGGTGGGGAACGCGCGCCCGCGCGCACGTCCCGCCCGCCGGTCCTCCGGCGTACTTTTGACCGTACCCGCGGCAGCCCTTGGGGCGCGCGGCGGGTTCGTGAGCGCCGTTAGAGCGCGCCCCCGGACCGTGACAGAATTCCGAGCGGCCTCGAAGGCGCGGCCGACCAACCATAGCGAGCAGGAGAGCATGCCCCATGAGAATCGGAGTTCTCACCGCAGGCGGCGACTGTCCTGGTCTGAATGCTGTGATCCGCTCGGTCGTGCACCGGGCAGTGGTGGACCGCGCGGACCAGGTCATCGGATTCGAGGACGGCTTCAAGGGGCTCCTCGAAGGCCGCTACCGTGAGCTCGACATCAACGCGGTGAGCGGCATTCTCGCGCGCGGCGGCACGATTCTCGGCTCCAGCCGCCTGGAGCGGGCCCGGCTGCGCGAGGCGTGCGACAACGCGGAGGCGTTCCGCCGCAAGCTCAGCCTGGACGCGCTGATCCCCATCGGGGGTGAGGGCACCCTGACCGCGGCCCGGATGCTGGCCGACGCCGGCATCCCGGTGGTGGGCGTGCCCAAGACGATCGACAACGACATCTCGGCCACCGACCGCACCTTCGGCTTCGACACGGCCGTCGGCGTCGCCACCGAGGCCATCGACCGGCTGAAGACGACCGCCGAGTCGCACCAGCGGGTGATGGTGGTCGAGGTGATGGGGCGGCACGCGGGCTGGATCGCGCTGGAGGCCGGGATGGCGGGCGGCGCGCACGGGATCTGCATCCCGGAGCGGCCCTTCCAGGTGGACAGCCTGTGCAAGATGATCGAGGACCGGTTCACCCGCGGCAAGAAGTTCGCCGTGATCTGCGTGGCCGAGGGGGCCAGGCCCGCCGAGGGCTCGATGCCCTACGAGCGGGGCGAGATCGACGCCTACGGGCACGAGCGCTTCCGCGGGATCGGCACCCTGCTGGCCGGCGAGCTCGAACACCGCCTCGGCACCGAGGCCAGGCCGGTCATCCTCGGTCACATCCAGCGCGGCGGCACCCCCACCGCGTACGACCGGGTGCTGGCCACCCGCTTCGGCTGGCACGCGGTGGAGGCCGCGCACCGGGGCGAGTTCGGGATGATGACCGCCCTGCGCGGCACCGACATCGTGATGACGCCGCTGGCCAGCGCCACGATGGAGCTGAAGCGGGTCCCGCAGAACCGGATGGACGAGACGGAGGCCGTCTTCTAGGGGGCTTCCCCTCGGCGGCCGTGCGCCGCCCGGGCCGGGAACCCGCCGCGGGGCGGGGGCCGGGCCCGGGCGGCGCTTTTTTTGCCTGCCAGGCGCGCCGCGCTGCGGGCGCGCCGCGGCGGGTCCCGCGCCGCGGTCCCCCCCCGCCGCGGCGCGCGGCCGGCCCGTGCCGAGCTCTCTGCCGGTGCCCGGGGCCGATACGGGGGCTGTCCCCACTGTCAGCGGCTGTCAGCGGCTGTCAGTCTCCTGTGCGGGGGCTGACAGCGCGGCCCGGCAGCCTGGTCTGCATCGGACGTGAAGATCCGCAATCACCCATGGAGGGGAGCTCTCGTGACATACGCCTTCCAGGCCGAGGGCCTGGTCAAGCGCTTCGGCCAGACCACCGCGCTGGCCGGCGTCGACCTGGCGGCCCGCCCCGGCACCGTGCTCGGCGTCCTGGGGCCGAACGGCGCCGGCAAGACCACCGCGGTCCGCATCCTGGCCACGCTGCTGCGGCCGGACGGCGGCCGGGCCTCGGTCGCCGGCTACGACGTGGTCAGGCAGCCCGACGAGGTCCGCCGCAGGATCGGCCTCACCGGCCAGTACGCCTCCGTCGACGAGGACCTGACCGGCATGGAGAACCTGGTGCTCATCGGCCGGCTGCTCGACCTGTCCAGGTCCGAGGCCCGCGTCAGGGCCGCCGCGCTGCTGGAGCAGTTCGACCTCACCGAGGCGGGCGGGCGCCGGGCCGGGACCTACTCGGGCGGCATGCGCCGCCGGCTCGACCTGGCCGCCAGCCTGGTCGCCAGGCCCGAGGTGGTCTACCTCGACGAGCCGACCACGGGCCTCGACCCGGCCAAGCGGGACGACGTGTGGACGCTGGTCAGGGAGCAGGTCGCCGAGGGCGTGACCGTGCTGCTGACCACCCAGTACCTGGAGGAGGCCGACGCGCTCGCCGACGAGATAGCCGTGATCGACCACGGCTCGGTCATCGCGCACGGCACCCCGCACGAGCTGAAGGCCGTCGTCGGCGGCCAGACCCTGGAGGTACGGCCGCTGAACCCGGCCGACGTGCCCGCGGTGGCCACCCTGCTCGAAGGGGTCACCGGACACCGCCCCGACTCGCCCGCCAGGGGCGTGCTCAGCGTGCCGGTGGACGGGGACGCGGCGCTCGCGCCCGTGGTCGCGCTGCTGGCCGAGCAGCGCATCGAGGTCACCGAGCTCTCGCTGCGGCTGCCCAGCCTGGACGAGGTGTTCTACTCCCTCACCGGGGAGCGCGCCGACCGGGAGGCGCAGGGCAGCGGCGAGCGGGACGGCAGTCCCGGCGGCGAGCCGGGCCGGCCGGGCACGCAGGACAGGAACGAACCCGACGCGCGGGGCCCGCGGGAGGAGTCTCCCCGGGGACACCTCTCCGGCGCCGCGCAGGCCCGCACCCCGCAGGCCACGAACCGGAAGGAGGCGCCCGCCGCATGAGCACAGAGACCGCCGTCCGCCCGGCCGCCCTCGGCGGCCCGCGCCGCAGCAGCCCCGGTTTCCGGGTGCTCTCGCACAGCCTCACCCTGGCCTGGCGCAGCCTGGTCAAGACCCTCCGCACCCCGGAGCAGCTGATCGACGTCACCCTGCAACCGGTGATCTTCGTCGTGATGTTCCTCTACCTGCTCGGCGGGGCCGTCTCCGGTTCCACCGACGAGTACCTGAGGTTCCTGCTCCCGGCGATCATGGTGCAGACCGTGGTCTTCGCCACGGTCTCCACGGGCGTCAACCTCAACACCGACATCAAGAAGGGCGTCTTCGACCGGTTCCGCAGCCTGCCGATCGCCAGGTCGGCGCCGCTGCTCGGCTCCGTCCTCGGGGACATGGTCAGGTTCGTCGTCTGCATCGCGGTGCTGCTCGGCTTCGGCTACGCCCTCGGCTTCCGGATCGGGACCGACCCGTTCTCGGCGCTCGCCGCCTGCCTGCTGGTCATGGTCTTCGGCTTCGCGCTGATCTGGGCCTCGGTGGTGATCGGCGTCGTCGCCAGGGAGCCTGGCAGCGTGCAGGGGATCATGTTCATGCTGATGTTCCCGCTGACCTTCGGGACCAACATGATCACCCCCACCGACACCCTGCCCGGCTGGCTGCAGTGGTGGGTCAAGGTCAACCCGGTCACCGACGTGATGGAGGCCGCCCGCGGGCTGCTCACCGGGGGCGCGGTCGCCGGGCCCGTCACCCACACCCTGCTGTGGTCAGTGGGCCTGTTCGCGGTGTTCTTCCCCCTCGCGGTCCGCTGCTACCGCCGCAAGGCGTAGCAGCGCGCAGGACTCCTCCCGCGGCAGGGCCAGCCCCCGGTCGTAGGCGGCCCGGTAGGCGTCGGCGCCGAGCTCGGCGCGCAGGCGTTCCACCAGGGCCGCCACGTCCGGGTTCAGCGGGTCGGCCGCGCCGCGCACCCCGGTGGAGGCGCCCAGCGCCCGCGCCGCCCGCTCGGCCTCGCCGCGGGCGGCGCACAGGCACGCGACCGCCACCCCGACCGCGCCGGCCACCGGCATGTCGCGGACGTCGAGGGCCTCGTCGAAGGCCGCCACCAGCCGCTCGGAGGCCCGGTCCAGGTCGCCTTCGGCGAGGTCGATGAGCGCGTGGCTCGCGCCGAGCAGCGCGCTGAGCTGGGGCTGGGCGAAGGTGTGCCGCGCGAACACCTCCGCGACCTTCTCGTAGTGCGCCCTGGCCTCGGCGAGCTCGCCCGAGTAGCGGGCCAGGTCGCCCAGCACGATCATGGCGTGGGCGTATGCGTGCGGCCCGTCCCCGCGCCGCCGCGACCGCTCCGCGATGCCCGCCAGCTCCTCCGCGACCCCCTCGGTCTGGCCGGCGTAGATCCGCAGGCCGGCCAGCCGCAGGCTCAGCTGCTCCGGCTCGTCCTCGGTGTGCAGCGTCCGCATCAGCCGCATCGCCTCCTCGAAGGCCGCGGCCGCCTCGGGGAGCTCGCCGGCGAGCCGGTGCGCCTCGCCCAGTACGGAGAGCGTCATCCCCAGCCCCCAGCGGTCGCCCGCCCGCCTGAACTCCTCGGCCGCCAGGTCGAGTTCCTCGTGACCGGCGGTGAAGTTGCCCTCGTTTTCCCGGATCGCTGCGCGCATCAGGCGCAGCATCCCGCGCACCCACGGGTCCTCCTCGCGCAGTCCGCGCTGCGTCAGCCGCAAGCCCTCCGCCTCCCGGTCGCCGAACATCGCCAGACCCGGTTCGAGGACCGCGAGGATCTTCGGCCGCGGACCGTCGCCCGCCTTCCGCAGCTGCTCGCGCAATTCCTCGGCGGCCGCCTCCGCCTCCTGCGGGTGGCCGCTCGCCGCCTTGCTGAGCACCTGGAAGCCCAGGGCGACCGCCCGGCTCTCCCAGGGGGACTCGCCCGGCACGCCGAGGGCCAGGTCAAGCCAGTGCGCCGCGTCCGGGTGGGTGCCGCGCATCGTCCAGAACATCGCGAGGGCGGCGGCCAGCCGCACGGCCGTCGCCGCGTCCTCGGTGCCGACCGCGTGGTGCAGGGCGGCCAGCAGGTTGTCCCGCTCGGCCATCAGCAGGTCGATCCACTCGATCTGCTCGGGCCCCCGCAGCCGCGGCTCCGCCGTCTCGGCGAGCTCCAGGAAGTACGCGGCGTGCGCGTCCCGCACCCGGCGGGCCCTGCCCTGCTCGGCCAGCCGCTCCAGGCCGTACTCCCGCAGCGTCTCCAGCATCCGGAACCGCGGGGTGGCCGCGTCGGCGCTGGGGGCGCGCTGCAGCAGGGACTTGTCCGCGAGCGAGGTCAGCAGGTCGAGGGCCTCGGGCCCCGGCACCCCGCACACCCCCTCCGCGGTCTGCGGGGTGACCCCGCCGGAGAACACGGCCAGCTGCTCGGCCAGATCGCGCTCGGGCCCGGTGAGCAGTTCCCAGCTCCAGGCGACGACCGCACGCAGCGTCTGGTGCCTGGGCATCGCGGTGCGGCTGCCGCCGGTCAGCAGCCGGAACCTGTCGTCGAGCCTGGCGGCCAGGTGGCCGGGGTCGAGGGAACGCAGCCTGGCCGCGGCCAGCTCGATCGCCAGCGGCAGCCCGTCCAGCCGGCGGCAGATCTCCACGACCGCCGCCACGTTCGAGTCGTCCACGACGAACCCGGGCCGCACGGCGACCGCCCGGTCGGTGAACAGCCGGACCGCCGGGGTGGCGACCGCCTCCTCGGCCGGCGCCTCGGGCCTGGGCAGCCGCAGCGGGCCGACCGGGGACAGGGTCTCCCCGAGGATGCCGAGCGGTTCCCTGCTGGTGGCCAGGATGTGCAACTCCTCGCAGCCGCCCAGCAGGTGGTCGGCCAGCAGCGCGGCCGCCGCGACCAGGTGCTCGCAGTTGTCGAGCACCAGCAGGCTCCGCGGCCCCGACAGCGCCTGGACCAGCAGGCCGAGGGTGTCCTGCCGGACCGGGGTGCGGCGCGGGTCGACCCGCAGCGACAGCGCGCCGCCCAGCGCGTCGAGCACCGCCTGCGGCACGTCCTCCTCTCCGGTGACCGGGGCCAGCTCCGCCACCCACACGCCGCCGGGGAAGTCCTCGGCCAGCGCGGCGGCCGTGGTCGTCGCCAGCCGGGTCTTGCCCGCGCCCCCCGGGCCGACCAGGGTGACCAGGCGGTTCTCCGCGGTCTGCTTGGCGATCAGCCGCAGTTCCTCCTCCCGCCCGATGAAGCTGGTCAGCGCGGCCCGCGGCCTGGCGGGGCGCGGCCACGCCCCGGCCGGCGCCGGGCCGGGCGGCGTGGCCCGCAGCAGCGCCAGGTGCAACTCGCGCAAGGCGGGGGAGGGGTCCGTGCCGAGCTCCTCGGCGAGCAGGCCGCGGTACTCCTCGTAGGCGGCCAGGGCCTCGGCGTGCCGGCCGGCCGCGTACCTGGTGCGCATCAGCAGGCCGCGCGGGCGCTCCCGCAGCGGCTGTGCCGCGACCAGCTCCTCCACCTCGGCCACCACCTCCGCGGCGCGGCCCAGCGCGAGCTCCGCCTCGTACAGGTCCTCCCGCGCGGTCAGCCGCAGCTCCTCCAGGCGGGCCGCGGGCGCCAGGGCGTACGCGGTCTCGCCGGCGTCGGCCAGCGCGGGCCCGCGCCACAGGGCCAGGGCCTCGCGCAGCAGGCCCGCCGCCTGGGCCGCCTCGCCCGCGGCCAGCGCCCGGTGCCCCTGCGCGGCCAGCTGCTCGAAGCGGAAGGCGTCCACCGCCTCGGGCGGCACCGCCAGCCGGTAGCCGCCGGGCTCGGAGACGATCACGTCGGGGCGGGGCAGCGCGCGGCGCAGCCTGGAGACCAGCGACTGGAGGGCGTTGGCCTGGTCGGCGGGCACCGCCTCGCCCCACACGGCGTCGGCCAGCGCCTCCACCCGCACCGGGCACCCGGCGTCGAGGGCGAGCCGGATCAGCAACGCGCGCAGCCTGGCCCCGCCGATGGCGAGCGGACGTCCTTGGGTGGGGCCCACCTGGAGTGGCCCGAGAATGCCGACCTGCACGCGAGCCAGTCTCTCACCGGTGCCGCGGGGCGGACCGCCCGCAGGCGCCCGCCGCCCGGGGCCGGCGTCCCGGGCGGCACGCCGCGCGGCTCAGTGGCCGTGGCCGAGATCCGCGGGGTCGGTGTTCGCGCCGCACAGCACGACGCAGACCTCCTCCGCGGGCGCGGGCACGTAGGCCCCGCAGCGCAGCGCCGCCCAGGCGGTGGCCGCCGCGTGCTCCACGGCGAGCCGGTGCTCGTGCCACAGCGCCCGCCTGGCCGCCACGATCTCCGCGTCGGGCACGAGCACCGAGGCGGCGTGCGGCCGGCCGGCCCAGTACAGGGCGTCGGCCGAGACGCGCCGCGCGCCGAGGGAGTCGGCGGCCACCGAGTCCACCGGCACGTCCACCGGCGCCCCGGCCGCCAGCGCCGCGTGCAGGGCGCGGCAGCGTTCCGGCTCGACCGCCACCACGCGGACCCCGTGGGCGGCGGCCGCGGCGGCCACCCCGGCGAACAGCCCGCCGCCGCCCACCGCGACCAGCACGGTGGTGGTCCCGGGCCGGGCGGCGAGGATCTCCTCCAGCAGGGTGCCCGCGCCCGCGGCGATCAGCGGGTGGTCGTAGGCGTGTGAGGCCAGCGCGCCGGTGGCGGCCGTGAACTCCGCACAGGCGGCCGCCGCCTCCGCGTACTCGGCGCCCACCTGCCGTACCTCGGCGCCGAGTTCGCGCAGCAGCGCCACCTTGACGGCGGGCGCGCCCACCGGCAGGAAGACGGTGGCCGGAATGCCCCGCCTGCCGGCGGCCCAGGCGCAGGCGAGGCCGGCGTTGCCCCCGGAGGCGATGGCGATGCCGGCCTCGGGGACCGCGGCCGACTCCAGGTGGGCGGCGGTGAAGTTCAGGGCGCCGCGGGCCTTGAAGGACCCGGTGTACTGGAGGAATTCGAGCGCGAAGGACAGCCGGGGCCCGCCGGCCGCCAGCGCGGCCGGCCGCACCTGGCCCTCGATGCGCCCCGCGGCCGCCTTGATGTCGTCGTATCCGAGCACGCCCCACCGTAGCCACGGCCGCGGCCCGCTGTCGACGGGCGGCGGCGGGCGGCGGCGGGCGGGCCGTTCGGTGGGGGCCGCCCGGCCGTGGGATAGGTTCACACACCATGAATGTTGCGATCACATCCGGCCATGTTGTTCCGATTGCGGGCGAGCCGATCGACGGCGGCACCGTGCTGATACGCGACGGCAGGATCGCCGCCGTCGGCCCGGACGCGGAGGTGACCGTTCCCGAGGGCGTCCGCACCGTCGACGCCGCGGGCCGCTGGGTGCTCCCCGGCTTCGTCGAGGCCCACGGTCACCTCGGCGTGCACGAGGAGGGCGACGGCTGGGAGGGCAACGACACCAACGAGATGACCGACCCCAACGGGGCCAGGCTGCGCGCCCTCGACGCCATCAACCCCGCCGACCGCGGCTTCGCCGACGCCCTGGCGGGCGGCGTGACCAGCGCCGTCGTCAAGCCGGGCTCGGGAAACCCGATAGGCGGCCAGACCGTGGCCGTCAAGTGCTGGGGCCGCAGCGTCGAGGAGATGCTGATCCGCGAGCCGGTCAGCGTGAAGAGCGCGCTCGGCGAGAACCCGAAGCGGGTCTACGGCGAGAAGAAGCAGCTGCCCTCCACCCGGCAGGGCGTGGCCGCGGTGATCAGGGACGCCTTCACCAGGGCGCAGGACTACCGGGCGCGCCGCGAGCACGCCGCCGCCGAGGGCAAGCCCTTCGACCGCGACCGCACCCTGGAGGTGCTGGTCCGGGTGCTCGACGGGGAACTGCCGTGGTGCCAGCACACCCACCGCGCCGACGACATCTCGACCGCGCTGCGGCTCGCCGACGAGTTCGGCTACCGCGTCGTCATCAACCACGGCACCGAGGCCCACCTGCTGGCCGACGAGATCGCCCGCCGGGAGGTGCCGGTGATCAGCGGGCCCCTCTTCACCACCCGCAGCAAGGTGGAGCTGCGCAACCGCACGCTGGCCAACCCCGGCATCCTCACCCGGGCCGGGGTGAAGGTCGCGATCACCACCGACCACCCGGTGATCCCGATCAACTTCCTGGTGCACCAGGTGACGCTGAGCGTCAAGGAGGGCCTGGAGCGCGAGGGCGCGCTGCGGACCATCACCCTGAACCCGGCCGAGATCCTCGGGCTCGACGACCGGATCGGGGCGCTCAGGCCCGGCCTCGACGGGGACGTGGTGATCTGGTCGGGCGATCCGCTCGACGTGATGAGCCGCGCCCTTCAGGTCTTCGTCGAGGGCCGCGAGGTCTACACCTACGACGAGGCCGCCCGCGAGGGCCGGGTCGCCGACCCCTACTACCGCGAGGCCGTCTGACCCGCCACCGGCCAGCGGCCCACGCCCGGGAGCCCCGGGCATGGGCCGCTGGCCGGCTCGGGCCCGGCTCAGGCCGGGCGCAGCCAGAGGGTGGCCAGGGGCGGCAGCGTGGGGGCGATGCTCGCCTCGTGCCCGTGGCTGGGGTGGCTCTCCGCCTTCAGCGGCTCGGCGTTGCGCACCCCGCCGCCGCCGTACGTCGCCGCGTCGGTGTTCAGCACCTCGGCCCAGGCCGGGACCTCGGCCGGGACGCCGAGGCGGTAGCCGTGCCTGACGACGGGCGAGAAGTTGCAGACCACGAGCAGCTGCGAGCCGTCGGCGGCCCGGCGCAGGAAGGCGAGCACGTTGTCCGAGGCCGCCTCCGCCTCGATCCAGGCGAAGCCGGCCGGGTCGCCGTCGAGCTCCCACAGCGCGGGGGTGTCGCGGTAGAGGGCGTTCAGGTCGTGCACGAGCACCTGCACGCCCAGGTGGTCGTCGGCCGCCCCGTAGGCGGGGTCGAGCACCCACCACTGCGGGCCCTCGGCCTCCGACCACTCCGCGCCCTGGGCGAACTCCTGGCCCATGAAAAGCAGTTGCTTGCCGGGGTGGGACCACATCCAGGCCAGGAACGCGCGGTGGTCGGCGCGGCGGCGCCACCAGTCGCCCGGCATCTTGGAGACCAGGGCCCGCTTGCCGTGCACCACCTCGTCGTGCGAGATCGGCAGGATGTAGTTCTCCGCGTAGGCGTACACCATCGAGAAGGTCAGCTGGCCGTGGTGCCAGGCCCGGTGCACCGGGTCCTTCGACATGTACTGCAGCGAGTCGTGCATCCAGCCCATGTTCCACTTGAAGCCGAAGCCGAGCCCGCCGCGGTCCACGGACCTGGTGACGCCGTCCCAGGCGGTGGACTCCTCCGCGATGGTCACCACGCCGGGGCAGCGCCGGTAGACCGTGGCGTTCATCTCCTGGAGGAACGCGACCGCGTCCAGGTTCTCCCGGCCGCCGTGCTCGTTGGGCAGCCAGCCGCCCTCCGGCCTGGAGTAGTCCAGGTAGAGCATCGAGGCGACGGCGTCCACCCGCAGGCCGTCGACGTGGTACTCCTCGCACCAGTAGACGGCGTTGGCGACCAGGAAGTTCCGCACCTCCCGGCGGCCGTAGTCGAATTCGAGGGTGCCCCAGTCCGGGTGCTCGGACCGGCGCGGGTCCTGGTGCTCGTAGCAGGGCTCGCCGTCGAACCGCGCCAGCGCCCAGCCGTCCTTGGGGAAGTGCGCGGGCACCCAGTCGATCAGCACCCCGATGCCGGCCCGGTGCAGCGAGTCGACCAGGTGCTTGAACTCGTCCGGGGTGCCAAGGCGGGCCGTGGGCGCGTAGTAGCCGGTGACCTGGTAGCCCCAGGAGCCCCCGTAGGGGTGCTCGGCGGGCGGCAGCAGCTCGACGTGGGTGAACCCCAGGTCACGGACGTAGGCGGGCAGTTCGACGGCCAGCTCCCGGTAGCCGAGCCCGGGCCGCCAGGAGGGCAGGTGCACCTCGTAGACCGACATCGGGGCGGCGTGCGGCGCCCGCTGCGCGCGCCGCCGCATCCAGGCCGCGTCCCGCCACTCGTGGGTGCTCTCGTGCACGATCGAGGCCGTGGCGGGCGGGCACTCGGCGCGCCTGGCCATCGGGTCGGCCCGCAGCGTGTGACTGCCGTCGGGGCAGCAGATGTCGAACTTGTACAGCGCGCCCGCCTCCACGCCGGGCAGGAACAGCTCCCACACCCCGCTGGCGCCAAGCGAGCGCATCGGGTGCCGGGTGCCGTCCCAGGCGTTGAAGTCGCCGGCCACCCGCACCCCGCGGGCGTGCGGGGCCCAGACCGTGAAGCGGGTGCCGCGCACCCCCTGGTGGGTCATCGGCCGCGCCCCCAGCGCCTCCCAGAGCCGTTCGTGGCGGCCCTCGGCGATCAGGTGCACGTCGAGCTCGCCGAGCGCGGGCAGGAAGCGGTACGGGTCGTGCACCGGCACCGGGCCGGCCTCGGCGCGGGTGACCAGCAGCGCGTCCTCCCCGGGGCCGGGCAGCTCGGCCTCCGGCAGGACGGCGGAGAACAGGCCGCCTGGCTCGGGGCTCAGCTCGGTGCCGAGCGCGCTCACCCGGCGGGCCCCCGGCTGGAGGGTGCGGATCAGCACCCCGCCCGGCACCCGGTGGGCGCCGAGCAGGGCGTGCGGGTCGTGGTGTTCTCCCCTGAGCAGGCGGGTGCGTTCCTCGGTGGGCAGATGCATCGTGTGTCTCGCTTCAGTCCGGTGCGGCGGCGAGGCGGCGGATCGCCGCCATCGGGACGTGCAGCCACGCGGGGCGGTGCCGGGCCTCGTAGAGGACCTCGTAGACGGCCTTGTCCGTCTCGTACGCCCGCAGCAGCTCGACCTGGTCCATCGGGTCCACTCCCGAGGCGTCCGCATACCCGCGGCAGAAGGCGGCCCGGTTGGCGCGGGACCAGGCGTCGACCCAGGCCCCCGAGGCGCGGTGCTGGCAGGCCGCGTAGTCGAAGGACCTGAGCATGCCGGCGATGTCGCGCACCGGGGGTCCTGGCAGGCGGCGGTCGGCGAGGGGCCGCGCGGGCTCCCCCTCGAAGTCGATCACCGACCAGTGGCTGGTGCCGTGCGCGGACTCGGGCGCGAGCAGCACCTGCCCCAGGTGCAGGTCGCCGTGCAGCCGCTGCACGGGGCAGGTGCCGCCGCGCCGCGCGAACGCCGCCAGCGCCGCGTACGTCCTGCCGAGGCCGTCCCGGAAGGGGCGCAGCGCGGGCACCGCGGCGGCGGCGTCGGCGAGCCGCCCCGCCATCGCCTCCGCGGTGGCCTCCAGATCCTCGCGGCCGAGTTCCGAGGTGGGCA
Source organism: Streptomyces hoynatensis (assembly GCF_003626535.1). Lineage (GTDB taxonomy): Bacteria > Actinomycetota > Actinomycetes > Streptomycetales > Streptomycetaceae > Streptomyces > Streptomyces hoynatensis. The sequence goes on along the minus strand of NZ_RBAL01000009.1, from coordinate 175,956 downwards.
GGGCGGCGGCGAGCGCGGTGTGCACCTCGGCCGTGGCCATGCCGAGGGAGTGCGCGGCCTGGGTGAAGTCGGTGCGGGCGCTCAGCGAGGCGATGGCCAGCTGCCAGCCGTCGGTGCAGCCCGCCAGGTAGGGCTGGAGCACGCCGAGGGTCAGCGGCTCGCCCACGGCGCCGGCGGCGGCGCTGGGGAAGGCGGCCTCGAACCAGGCCGAGGGGGCGGGCACCCGGGTGCACCCGGCCTCGGCCAGGGCGAGCGGCAGCTCCAGGTCGGGGTTGACGCCGGGGCTGACCCGGCGGAACAGCTTGAGGATGTGCTGCTCGCCGTACACCACCGAGGAGTTGGTCTGCTCGCCGGTCAGCACCCTGGCGTCGAGTCCCGAGGGGATGGCGGAGCCGGGGGCGCGGCCGAAGGAGAGGCTGCCGAGCCGCCCGGGGGCGCGCAGCCGTTCCAGCAGCAGGGTGGCGAGCCTGGGGTCGTCGAGCGCCTCGTACACCGCCCGGCCGCGCAGCGGGCCCTCGGTGGGGCGGCCCACGAGGCCGCCGCCGAGCGCGGGCGGCAGCACGGGACGCACCCCGAGGAGCAGCTGGTAGCAGTCGCCCGCGGCCGGCCGGCCCGCGTCCTGCTCCCGGGTGCGCACCAGCAGGTGCAGCAGCCCGGGCGTGTGCCCCTGCGCGGTGCAGGGCAGCAGCTCGGTGGCGGAGACCAGGGTGAGGGCGCTGAGCGGGCGGCCCTTGCCGGCGAACCAGCGCTGCCGCGGCAGCCAGCGGGCGAGCGGCCCGGTGAGGGAGCGCAGCAGGGCGCTGCCGTGCGGGGCGGTGACGAGCGGGAGGCTGGCGGGCGCCGTCCGGGGCGGGGAACTATCCGACGAACTATCCGACATGGCGTCCGACCTGGCGTCCTTTCCCCGAGCACACGAATTGTGTGACGAAGTGTCGCGGATCGCCGTGGCCGTTGCGGTGGCCGCGCGGGACGTGTCGTCAAGGAACGGCCGTGCGGGTGAGTCCCGTGACGCGGATGGGGGCCGGATGAGGGCGGGGCGGCCGGGGAGGGATCACCGCCTGGCCGCCCGGGGGAACGCGGGGTGGGGGGCTTCCCCCAGAGTGGTGCTGGGGGAGCCTTTCCTTTGGGGCCGCCCGCCGCGGCCCGGGGTTCCGGTACGGGGCGTGGCCCCGCCGGGTGCGGATCAGGGCCTCAGGAGACGGCGCCCTTGCGCAGCCGGAACCAGTAGAAGCCGTGTCCTGCCAGGGTCAGCAGGTACGGCAGCTCGCCGATCGGCGGAAAGCGGACGCCGCCGATCAGCTCCACCGGCACGTACCCGGCCCAGGGGCGCAGGTCGAGTTCGGTGGGCTGGGAGAAGCGCGAGAAGTTGTTCACGCACATCACCAGGTCGTCCTGGTACTCGCGCAGGAAGCCGAGGACGGCCGGGTTGGAGGAGGGCAGCTCCGCGTACGAGCCGAGCCCGAAGGCGTGGTTCTGCTTGCGGATCTCCACCATCCGCCGCGTCCAGTGCAGCAGCGAGGCGGGGGAGCTCATCGCCGCCTCGACGTTGGTCACCTGGTAGCCGTGGATGGGGTCCATGATCGTGGGCAGGAAGAGCCGTCCCGGGTCGCAGGAGGAGAAGCCGGCGTTCCTGTCGGGCGTCCACTGCATGGGGGTGCGCACGGCGTCCCGGTCGCCGAGCCAGATGTTGTCGCCCATGCCGATCTCGTCCCCGTAGTACAGGATCGGCGAGCCGGGCAGGGACAGCAGGAGCGCGGTGAACAGCTCGATCTGGTTGCGGTCGTTGTCCAGCAGCGGGGCCAGCCGCCTGCGGATGCCGATGTTGGCGCGCATCCGCGGGTCCTTGGCGTACTCCGCGTACATGTAGTCGCGCTCCTCGTCGGTGACCATCTCCAGGGTCAGCTCGTCGTGGTTGCGCAGGAAGATCCCCCACTGGCAGTTGGTCGGGATCTCGGGGGTCTTGGCGAGGATTTCCGAGACCGGGTAGCGGGACTCGCGGCGCACCGCCATGAAGATGCGCGGCATGACGGGGAAGTGGAAGGCCATGTGGCACTCGTCGCCCCCCTTCTCGTAGTCGCCGAAGTAGTCGACGACGTCCTCGGGCCACTGGTTGGCCTCGGCCAGCAGCACCGTGTCGGGGTAGTGGGCGTCGATCTCGCGCCGCACCCGCTTGAGGAAGGCGTGGGTGGCGGGCAGGTTCTCGCAGTTGGTGCCCTCCTCGGCGAAGAGGTAGGGCACGGCGTCGAGGCGGAAGCCGTCGATGCCCAGGTCGAGCCAGAACCTGAGCGCGGAGAGGATCTCCTCCTGCACTGCCGGGTTGGCGTAGTTGAGGTCCGGCTGGTGCGAGAAGAAGCGATGGAAGTAGTACTGCTTGCGGACCGGGTCGAAGGCCCAGTTGGAGGTCTCGGTGTCGACGAAGATGATCCGCGCGTCGCCGTACTGCTTGTCGTCGTCGGCCCACATGTAGTAGTCGCCGTAGGGCCCGTCGGGGTCGCGGCGCGACTCCTGGAACCAGCGGTGCTGGTCGCTGGTGTGGTTCATGACGAAGTCGATGATGACCCGCATGCCGCGCTGGTGGGCGGCGTCCACGAACTCGACGAAGTCGGCCAGGTCGCCGAACTGCGGCAGCACGTCGTTGTAGTCCGAGACGTCGTACCCGCCGTCGCGGAGCGGCGACTTGAAGAACGGCGGCAGCCACAGGCAGTCGATCCCGAGCCACTGCAGGTAGTCCAGCCGTGCGGTGAGCCCTTTCAGGTCGCCGATTCCGTCGCCGTTGCTGTCCTGGAAGGAGCGGACAAGGACCTCGTAGAAGACCGCGCGCTTGAACCACTGCGGGTCGCGATCGCGGGCTGGCGTGTCCTCGAACGTGTCGAGGACCGGCTCATTGACGCTCATGGTTGGGTGACCCTCCGGTCTGTGAGGACGGTCGCAGGGCCAAGATGTGTGCCGAGGAGGCGTATGCGTCAGCACGGCCCGGCTCAAGCCGCACATAGTTGTCCCTGCCCCAGTAGTAGGTCGCTCCGGTGAGCTCGTCGCACACCGGGAAGGGCTCGGCGCCACCTTCCTGCGCGGGCGTGAGGCCGCACCCATGGAGTTGCGCCATATCCAACGAGATCGTCGCTTCGTGGGTGTGGTGGGGATCGAGGTTGACCACGATGAGCACGCAGTCGGCGTGCGGTGTCCGCGTGCGCTTGGAGTAAGCCAGGATGTGCTCGTTGTTGGTGCGGTGAAAGTGCAGATCGCGAAGCTGACGCAAGGCGGGGTGCCGGCGTCGCAAGTGGTTCAGGAGGGTGATCAGGGGGGTGATGGCGAGGCCCTCGGCCTCGGCGCGCGCCCAGTCGCGCGGCCGCAGCTCGTACTTCTCCGAGTGCGCGTACTCCTCGCTCCCGGGCGCCGCCGGGGTGGCCTCGCACAGCTCGTATCCGGCGTACACGCCCCAGCTGGGGGAGAGCGTGGCGGCCAGGACGGCGCGCGTCTCGAAGGCGGGCCGCCCCCCGTGCTGCAGGTAGGCGTGCAGGATGTCGGGGGTGTTGACGAAGAAGTTGGGGCGCATGTACGCGGCGGCGTCCCCGCTGAGCTCGGTGAGGTACTCGGTGAGCTCGTCCTTGGTGTTGCGCCAGGTGAAGTAGGTGTAGCTCTGCTGGAATCCGATCTGGGCCAGGGTGTGCATCATGGCGGGTCTGGTGAAGGCCTCCGCGAGGAAGATGACGTCCGGGTCGGTCCTGTTGATCTCCGCGATCACCTTCTCCCAGAAGAGCACCGGCTTGGTGTGCGGGTTGTCCACGCGGAAGATGCGTACCCCGTGTGCCATCCAGAAACGGAGAATGCGCAGGGTCTCGTCGACCAGCCCGCGGAAGTCCTGCTCGAAGGAGATCGGGTAGATGTCCTGGTACTTCTTCGGCGGGTTCTCGGCCGAGGCGATGGTGCCGTCAAGGCGCCGCCTGAACCACTCCGGGTGCTCCTTGACCCACGGGTGGTCGGGGCTGCACTGGAGCGCGAAGTCGAGGGCCACCTCGAGGCCGAGTCCCGCCGCGGCGCGGACGAAGGCGTCGAAGTCCTCCAGGGTGCCGAGGTCGGGGTGGACGGCGTCGTGGCCGCCGTCGGCCGAGCCGATCGCCCAGGGGCAGCCGACGTCCTCGGGGCCGGCGGTGAGCGAGCCCCCCGGGCCCTTGCGGTAGGAGACGCCGATGGGGTGCACCGGGGGCAGGTAGACGACGTCGAAGCCCATGGCGGCGATGGCGGGCAGGCGCTCGGCGGCCGTGCGCAGGGTGCCGGAGACCGGGGGCGCGCCGGGGCGCAACCGCGCGCCCTCGGAGCGCGGGAACAGCTCGTACCACGCGCCGAACAGCGCGCGCTCCCGCTCCACGAGCAGCGGCATCGGCCGGGAGGAGGTGAGCAGTTCGCGCAGCGGATGGCGGCGCAGCACCTCGGTGACGGCGGGCGCGAGCGCGGCGGCCAGCCGGTCGGCGCCGGACAGGCCGGGGTCGCCGAGCGCCTCCGCCGCCCGGAGCACGATCCTGCGGCCCTCCAGCTTGGGCACGCCCGCGGCGGCCTGCCGCAGGAGGGCGGCGCCCTCGGCGAGGGTGAGTTCGGTGTCCACGCCCGCCGGGATCTTGGCCTTGGCGACCTCCCGCCAGGTGGCCACCGGGTCGCCCCAGGCCTCCACCGCGTAGGTCCAGCGGCCCTCGCAGTCCGGGGTGACCTCGGCGCCCCAGCGGTCGGTGCCCGGGGCGAGTTCGCGCATCGGCGTCCACGGCCCGCCGCGCCCCCTGGGGTCGCGCAGCACCACGTTCGCGCCCACGGCCTCGGCGCCCTCCCGGAAGACGGTCGCGGTCACCAGGAAGGTCTCGCCTGGCACCGCCTTGACCGGGCGGCGCCCGCAGTCAACGCGGGGCTGGACGTCGAGAACGGGGATGCGACCGATCATGTGGGGACCACCTGGAGGCGTGAAGGGGACACTTCGCCCCCGCGTGGGGGCTTTTATCGACTCTGCGTCCCTTTGTATCGGTTTCGCCGCTTAGTGGCCGCTCGTGGGGATGGTCGCCCTGGGGCGCGTTCACCCGGCTGGTGGCGCGGAAGCCCCGCCGCCCCGGCGGCGCCCGGGCGGCCGTGCAACGACCGGGCCCCCACGCCCTGGGGGACGTGGGGGCCCGGCGGTGGGGGTGATCGGCGGTGGCCTTCACCGGTGGCCGGCCGGCGCCGGCGGGCGGACGCCGGCCGGCGGACCTCACCGGTAGCTGATGTCGGACTCCGCGTACCGGCAGTGCGAGCCGTCGGGTCCGCTGCCGCTCTCCTCGGGCTCGTCGCCCTCGTCGTTGCCGATGTACCGCTGGCAGGGCGTCACCTCGCGGTCCTCGTCGCCGACGAGCGTGATGTTCCTGAGCGTCGCCGTGTCGCCGTAGTTCTCGTTGATGCCCGCCACCCGGCTTGCGGGCACGGTCAGTTCGACCCCGTCGAGGACCGCGTCCCGCTGGTACTGGGTGGAGCAGTTGCCGCAGGAGCGGTAGAACGTGGTGAAGTCCTCGGCGGCGAAGTTCCGGACGGTCAGCGTGCCGCCGCCGTTGTGCTGGAACACCTTGTCCTCGCCGTTCCTGGCCGCGCCCCCGGTGACGAGGAACTGCGAGTCGGCGTCGCCCCGGAAGGTGGCCGCGTCCTCGCCGATGTCCTCCCACCAGACGTTCTCCAGCGTGCAGCTGCCCTCGCAGTGCACGCCGTCGGCCCCGGGCGAGCCGATGAGGACGTTGCTCAGCGTCCCGCCCTCCTCCACCTCGAACACCGGGTCCTGGTCCTCGCCCTGCCCGCCGTCGCCGAGGCCGGAGCCGGGCACGTACCGCACGTTGCCGCCGTCGAAGTCGCCGTCCACGGTGATCGTCTCGTCGACCACGACCTCGTCCGTGGCCTCGGGCCAGTCCGCGGCCAGGGGCGCCGTGCTCTCGCCGGTCCGGTACGCCGCGGGGGCCGCCCCCTCCGTGGCGGTGGCCGCCCGCGCGGCGGCCCGCTCGGCGAGCGGCGCGCCCGCCGGGACGCCGCGCAGGGCGGAGGGCGCCACGTCGAAGGAGTTCGCGCCCGACTCGCCGATGGCGAAGCTCGGGTAAGGCGGCTGGTTGTAGGCGGTGTTCTGCCAGGCCACGCCGGTGCGGTACATGCGGTCCTGCAGCAGTGCCGGGACCGAGATGTTGGTGGCGACGTCCGTGGAGTAGATCCGCAGCGCGCTGCTGTCCGTGGTGCGCCAGATCACCTCCTCGCGCCAGTCGCCGAGGATGTCGGCGGAGAGCACGGGCACGGCCTTGGTGCCGTTGTCGGAGGCCACGCCAGAGGCGGTCAGCAGCCGGGTGTCGCCGCTCGGCCCGTACTTGTCGATGTGGGTGTCGTCCAGCAGCTCGCGGCTGGCGTCGCCGTCCCACCAGGCCAGGAAGTTGACGCTGGAGGGCTTGCGGCCGACGGCGTCCCCGTCCACGTTGCGCAGCGAGTCGTCGTGGGCCGACCAGAACTCCGCGCCCGGGTTGCCCGCCCAGATGTCGCCGGCCACCCCGCGCCCGTTGTCGGAGCCGGAGGCGGTCTGCCACAGCACGTTGCCGTTCTGCGGGTCGATGTAGAGGGAGCCGGGCTGTCCCGAGGACTCGGAGACCTTGAAGTACTCCAGGCCCGGGTTGTCCGGGTCGAAGTCGCCCAGGTGCTGCGCGTCGCCGTGCCCGGTGCCGGTGGACCACAGGGGGTCGCCGTCGTCGTCCACGGCCATCGCCCCGTAGACGATCTCGTCCCGGTTGTCGCCGTCCACGTCGCCGACGGAGATGTTGTGGCTGCCCTGCCCGGCGTAGCGGGAGCCCTCGTCGTCGCTGTCGAAGACCCAGCGCTGCGTCAGCGAGGAGCCGTCGAAGTCCCAGGCGGCGATGACCGAACGGGTGTAGTAGCCGCGGCACATGATCAGCGAGGGGTGCGAGCCGTCGAGGTAGGCGGTGGCGGCCAGGAAGCGGTCCACGCGGTTGCCGTAGTCGTCGCCCCAGTCGGCGACGTTGCCCCGGGCCGGCACGTAGTCCACGGTGTCGACGGCCGCGCCGGTGGCGCCGTCGAACATGGTCAGGTACTCGGGGCCGCTGAGCACGTAGCCGCTGCTGTTGCGGTAGTCGGCGCTCGCGTTGCCGATGACGTGGCCCTGCCCGTCCACGGTCGCGTCCGCGGTCTTCATGGCGACCTCGGCGGAACCGTCGCCGTCGTAGTCGAACACCTGGAACTGCGTGTAGTGCTGGCCCGCCCGGATGTTGCGGCCCAGGTCGATGCGCCACAGCCGCCGGCCGCTCAGGGTGTAGCCGTCCACGTAGACGTTGCCGGTGACGCCGGACTGCGAGTTGTCCTTGGAGTTGCTCGGGTCCCACTTGAGGACGATGTCGAGCTGCCCGTCGCCGTCGAGGTCGCCCACCGAGGCGTCGTTGGCCGAGTAGGTGTAGCCGGAGCCGCCGGCGGGCGGGCTGAGCGGGATGTCCCTGGTGGCGTCGGGCATCACCACCGCCTCGGTGGACTCCCGCAGCTCCACGCCGCCGGAGACGGTGGCGACGGTGTACGCGGCGCTCGGCTTGGCGCCCTCGTCGAGGAAGTCCGTCACGCCGGTCAGCGGCTCCTCGTTGACCCGGGTGCCGTCCCGGTAGAGGTTGAAGGCGACGTCGTCCGGGTCGGTGGCCAGCAGGCGCCAGCTGACGAGGTTGCCCTCGCCCGTGCCCACGCTGACCAGCCCGCGGTCGAGGCGGTCCATCTGGTACCCGGCCGGCTCCTGCGCGGCGGCCGCCGGGGCCCGGCCGCCCGCCTGTGCGGAGCCGGCGGCCTGGGCGAGCGCGGTCAGCCCTCCGGTGGTGAGTGCGGTGGCGAGCCCGAGGGCGAGCAGCATCCTGCCCGGCCTTCTTGCGCCTTTGCGGTGCACGGTTGGCACGCGTCTCTCCTGATCTCGTGGGGGGATTGTTCACGCGGCTGTTGCCGCCGCATGCCGGCCGGGTTGCCGAGCCCCGCGGAATCCTCGGAAACGTCATAAGTGCGCCGCTTTGCACGCCGGTTGTCCGCTTTTCGCGCCGTAGATATCAGGTCGGTATCGCCTATCTACGCGGGTTCACAGCTATGTTCCTGCGCAGTAATGTGCCTGCACCGAACGCCGTACCACCGCCGACCCATGAGGTGGACAATGCGCATAGCAAGACCCAAAGCCGCGCGGATTCTCGCGGCCGCCGTCGCGATCGGACTGGTCGTCAGCGGCTGCGCGAGCGAACGCGACGATGGCGACTCCGAGGGCGACTCGGACACGTTCGTCTTCGGGAACGCGGGTGACCCGGCCTCTCTCGACCCGGGACTCGCCAGCGACGGTGAGACGTTCCGGATCACCCACCAGGTTTTCGAAACGCTGCTGACCCACGAGTCGGGGACGGCGGAGCTGACCGGCGGGCTGGCCGAGAGCTGGGAGAGCAACCCCGAGGGCACCCAGTGGACGTTCCACCTGCGGGACGGAGTGAAGTTCCACGACGGCGCGGACCTGACCGGCGAGGTGGTCTGCCAGAACTTCGACCGTTGGTACAACTGGACCGGCACATACCAGAACACGACATTGTCGTATTACTGGCAGGCGGTGTTCGGCGGCTTCGCGCACAACGAGAGCGAGGAGACGCCGGAGCCCAACTACGTGGGCTGCACGGCGCCGGACGACCTGACCGCCGTCATCGAGGTCGCCCATCCCTCGGCCAACTACCCGGGCGGATTCTCCGTCGAGGCATTCGGAATCCAGTCGCCGAACGCCATCGAGGCCATGGCCGAGGACGATCCGAGCGGCGAGGGCGAGAACATCACCTTCCCCGACTACAGCCAGGAGGCGGGCGTCGTCTCCGGCACCGGCCCCTTCGAGATCAGCGAGTGGGACAAGAGCAACGGGGAGGTCACCCTCAAGCGGTTCGACGACTACTGGGGCGACCGCGCGGGAGTGAGCACCCTCGTCTTCCGCACCATCCCGGAGGAGGACGCCAGACGCCAGGCGCTCCAGGCGGGCGACATCGACGGCTACGACCTGGTCGCGCCGGCCGACGTGGAGACGCTGGAGGCCGACGGCTTCCAGGTCCCGGTCCGCGACGTGTTCAACATCCTGTACCTCGGCATCACCCAGGACAGCGACCCGGCCCTTGAGGAACTGCCGGTCAGACAGGCCCTCGCCTACGCGCTCGACCGGCAGAACATCGTCGACACCCAGCTGCCCGAGGGCGGCGTGGTGGCCACCCAGTTCGTGCCGCACACGATCGAGGGCTACTCGGAGAACGTCACCACCTACGAGCACGACCCCGAGAAGGCAAGGGAGTTGCTCGCCCAGTCCGGGCACGAGGACCTCTCCCTCGACTTCTGCTACCCGACGGAGGTCACCCGGCCCTACATGCCGGCCCCTGCCGACATCTACGAGCTGCTGCGGGCCGACCTGGAGGACGTCGGCATCACCGTCAACCCGGTCCCGCTGAAGTGGAACCCGGACTACACCGAGACCACCAGGGACGGCGGCTGCAACGTCTACCTGCTCGGCTGGACCGGCGACTTCAACGACGCCTTCAACTTCCTGGGCACCTGGTTCGGCAGCTACCAAAAGGAGTGGGGCTTCCGCAACGAGGACCTGTTCGACCTGATGGCGCAGGCCGAGGTGGAGCCGGACGTGGACACCCGCGTCGGCCTCTACCAGCAGATCAACGAGATGATCATGGACTTCCTGCCGGGCGTGCCGATCTCCAGCTCCCCGCCGTCCATCGCCTTCGCCCCTGACGTCAACCCGCCGAACGTCTCCCCGCTCACCCGGGAGAACTACGCAGAGGTCAGCTTCAAGGACTGAAGCCCCGCGCGCGCAGGCCCGGATCGCTTCCCGCCCGGCCACGGCACCCCGTGGCCGGGCGGGTCGCTGAACGGCCCTGGCGCGCCGGCACACCGTCCCTTCCCACCCCCGCACAGAAGGCGAATTCCAAGCTGATTTCCCACAGCTGAGATAACCGAGCAGAGAAAGGGACCCTCGGTGCTCCGTCTCATCATCCGCAGGCTGCTGCAGCTGATACCCACGCTGCTCGGCCTGTCGGTCCTGCTGTTCCTCTGGCTGCACCAGCTGCCAGGCGGACCGGCCTCCGCGCTGCTCGGCGAGCGCGGAACCGAGGCCGACCGGCGACAGATCGAGGAGTCGCTCGGCCTCAACGACCCCGTCTGGGTGCAGTACGGCCGCTGGATGCAGCGCCTGGTGCACCTGGACCTCGGCGACTCGGTGCGCACCGGGCGCCCCGTGTGGGAGGAGTTCACCCAGCGCTTCCCCGCCACCGTCGAACTCGCCCTCTCCGCCATCCTGATCGCCGTCGTGGTCGGCATTCCGCTCGGCTACTTCGCCGCCAGGAGGCGCGGCAGCTGGCTGGACGTCACGGCCGTCTCCGGCTCGCTCATCGGGATCTGCATCCCGGTGTTCTTCCTCGGCTTCATCCTGCGGGCGATCTTCGCGGTCAACCTCGGCTGGCTGCCCAGCTTCGGGCGCCAGACCACCGGCATCAACGCCACCGAGGTCACCGGCTTCTACGTGCTCGACGGCCTGCTGACCGGGGAGTGGGACGCCTCCTGGGACGCGGTCGAGCACCTGATCCTGCCCGGCGTCGCCCTGGCCTCCATCCCGCTCGCGGTCATCGTGCGGATCACCCGCGCCAGCGTGCTGGAGGTGCTCGGCGAGGACTACGTGCGCACCGCCGAGTCCAAGGGCCTGCAGCGGCGCGTGGTGCGCTCGCGGCACGTGCTGCGCAACGCGCTGCTCCCGGTCGTCACGACCGTCGGCCTGCTCACCGGCAGCCTGCTCTCCGGGGCCGTGCTCACCGAGTCCGTCTTCGCCTTCGGCGGCATCGGCTCGTTCATCAAGGAGGCGATCGACAACCGGGACTACCCCGTCCTCATGGGCTTCATCCTCTTCATCGCACTCCTGTACGTCGCCATCAATCTCCTGGTCGACCTCGCCTACAGCCTCATCGACCCGAGAGTGCGGGTGAACTGATGACCACCAAGACCGAGAAGCTCGACCGGCTGGCGGAGCTCACCACCCGCACCGAGTCCACCGCCGGCGGCAGCCTGTGGCGGGAGGCGCTGCGGCGGCTGCGGCGCAGCAAGATGGCCCTCATCGGCGCCGTCATCATGGCCGTGTTCGTCGTCGTGGCCATCGTCGGGCCCTGGATCGCGCCCTACGACCCGACCGACCAGACCTGGCGCGACGAGGTCCTGGTCAACCACGCCCAGTTCGTCGGCCCGCGCGGCGGCAACTGGCTCGGCCTCGACCACCTCGGCCGCGACGAGCTGTCCAGGATGCTGGTCGGCACCAGGCAGACGCTGCTGGTCGGCGTCGTCTCGACGCTGCTCGGCTTCGCCGTCGGCGCGCTGACCGGCGGCATCTCCGGGGCCGCCCTCGCCTTCGGCGGGCGCGCCGGGCGGCGCCTCGACACCGTCCTCATGCGGCTGATCGACATGATGCTCGCGCTGCCCTCGCTGCTGCTCGCGGTCAGCGTGGCCGCCATCATGGGCCAGAGCCTGACCACCGTCATGATCGCCGTCGGCGTGGTGCAGATCCCCGTGTTCGCGCGCCTGCTGCGCGGCTCCATGCTCGCCCAGGCGGGGGCCGACTACGTGCTGGCCGCCCGCTCGCTCGGCGTGCGCCGCCGCCGGATCGTGCTGGCCCACGTGCTGCCCAACTCCCTGGGCCCGGTCATCGTGCAGGCGACCCTGGCCCTGGCCACCGCCATCATCGAGGCCGCCGCCCTGTCCTATCTGGGCCTCGGCAACCCGGACGCCTCCCAGCCCGAGTGGGGCGTCATGCTCGCCCAGGCCCAGCGCTTCTTCGACGCCGCCCCGATGATGGCCGTCTACCCGGCGGTCGGCATCATCGTCACCTCGCTCGGCTTCACGCTGCTCGGCGAGGCCATGCGGGAAGCGCTCGACCCGAAACTGCGGAGCTGATGTCATGCCCTTGCTTTCCGTGGACGAACTGACGGTGACCTTCACCGGCCACGGCGCGCCCGACGTCGCCGCCGTCTGTGGGGTCTCCTTCCAGGTCGACGAGTCCCAGGTGGTGGGCCTGGTGGGCGAGTCGGGCTGCGGCAAGAGCGTCACCTCGCTCGCCCTCATGGGCCTGCTCCCGCAGCGCGGGGTGCGCATCGGCGGACGGGCCGAGTTCGACGGCACCGACCTGCTGAGGCTGCGCCAGGCCCGGCTGCGCGACCTGCGCGGCAGCCAGCTCGCCATGATCTTCCAGGACCCGCTCTCCTCGCTGAACCCGGTGGTGCCCATCGGGGTCCAGGTCACCGAGATCCTCAGCCGCCACCGCGGGCTGCGCGGCTCCGCGGCCCGCAAGGAGGCCGCCGAGCTGCTCGACCGGGTCGGCATTCCCGACCCGACGCGGCGCCTGAAGGAGTACCCCCACCAGCTGTCCGGCGGCATGCGGCAGCGCGCCCTCATCGCGATGGCCGTCGCCTGCGCGCCCCGGCTGCTGATCGCGGACGAGCCCACCACCGCGCTCGACGTGACGATCCAGGCGCAGATCCTGGAGCTGCTCAAGGAGCTGGTCGACCAGCAGGGCACCGCCCTTTTGATGATCACGCACGACCTGGGCGTGGTCGCCGGCCTGTGCGACCGGGTCAACGTGCTGTACGCGGGCAAGGTGGTGGAGGCCGCCGACCGGCGCCCGCTGTTCGCCGAGGCCGCCCACCCCTACGCGCACGGGCTGCTCGGCTCCATCCCGCGCCTGGACGCGCCCCGGGGCGAGCGGCTGCGGCCCATCCGCGGCTCGATCAACGACCGCATCGACTGGGGGGACGGCTGCGCCTTCGCGCCGCGGTGCGACTTCTCCACCGAGGAGTGCCTGGACGGCGGCCTCCCCCTCACCCTGCTGCCCGGGCGCGAGGCCCACCGGGTGCGCTGCGTCCACCCGGTGGCCGCCGCCCCGGGGGACGGCGCCGGGGACGGGCCAGGGAACGCCGGGAACGGCCCCGGGAACACCGCCGGGAACGACCCCGGGAACACCGCCGAGAACACCGCCGAGGGCAGCCCCGGGGAAAACCCGGAAGGCGACGCCGCCGAGACGACGGAGGCCACCTCATGACCCTGCTCGAACTGGACGAGGTCAAGGTCCACTTCCCGGTCAGGCGCGGCATCCTCTTCGACCGCACCGTGGGCCACGTCTACGCGGTGGACGGCGTCTCGCTCAGCGTCTCCGCCGGCCAGACCTACGGCCTGGTGGGGGAGTCGGGCTGCGGCAAGACCACCCTGGGCCGGGCCGTCCTGCGGCTCAACGAGATCACCTCGGGCCGCGTCGTCTTCGACGGCACCGACCTGGCCGCCCTGCCGGCCGAGGAGATGCGCCGCGCCCGCCGCCGCCTGCAGATGGTCTTCCAGGACCCCCTCGGCAGCCTCAACCCCCGCCAGAACATCGAGTCGGTCCTCGCCGAGGGCATGGCCGCCCACGGCCTGGGCGCCGACCGGGCGGAGCGCCGCGCCAAGATCCTGGAGATCCTCGACCGGGTCGGCCTGCCCGCCGGCTCCCTGTCGCGTTACCCGCACGAGTTCTCCGGGGGCCAGCGGCAGCGCATCGGCATCGCCAGGGCCCTGGTCCTCGAACCCGACCTCGTCATCTGCGACGAGCCGGTCTCCGCGCTCGACGTCTCCATCCAGGCCCAGGTGCTCAACCTCCTGGAGGAGCTGCAGGACTCCCTCGGGCTCACCTACCTGGTCATCGCCCACGACCTGGCCGTGGTCCGGCACATCTCGGACGTCATCGGGGTGATGTACCTCGGCTCGCTGGTCGAGGAGGCCCCGAGCGACGCCCTGTACTCCGACCCGCGCCACCCGTACACCCGGGCGCTGATGTCGGCGGTCCCGGTGCCCGACCCCGAGGTGGAGGACACCAGGGAGCGGATTCTGCTGCGCGGCGACCTGCCGTCCCCGGCCGGCCCGCCCGCCGGCTGCCGCTTCCACACCCGCTGCCCCTGGCGGCAGCCCGAGCGCTGCGCCACCGAGCGGCCCGAGCTGACCGACGTGGGCGGCGGGCACCGGGTGGCCTGCCACTACGCGGCCGAGATCGCCGAGGGCACCCTCCGGCCCAACCGGGAGCTGGCCCCGCCGATCCTGCACCAGCCGGGCACTCTCACGGGCTTCGAGGCGGAGGCCGCCGAGGCCGCCGCGGAGCCGGGGGCGGCCGCGGGCCCCGAGGCCGGACCCGGCGGGCCCCCGGACGGCGGCCCGGGGCAGGGGCCGCAGCCGCTCATTCCCTGACCGCCGGCCCGTGGTCCCCGGGGGTGGTTTAGCGGCCCGATTCCACCGGATTGCCCCGGAATCCTCCGCAACCTCCCCCGGTGCCCGGCTACGGTCGAGGCGTGAAGGCCATCCGTCGCTTCTCGGTACGTCCCGTCCTTCCCGAACCACTCCGCCCCCTCCACGAACTCGCGCACAACCTGCGCTGGTCCTGGCACCCCGAGACCCGCGAGCTGCTGCGCTCCGTCGACCCGCAGGGCTGGCAGGCCGGCGGCGAGGACCCGGTCCGGCTGCTCGGCACCGTCCGCGCCGACCGGCTGGCCGCCCTCGCCGCCGACCGCGGCTTCCTGCGCCGCCTTGAGGTCGCCGTCGGCGACCTGCGCGACTACCTCACCGAGCCCCGCTGGTACCAGCAGGCAGACTCCCGCGCCGGCGGCGAACTCCCGCGGGCCATCGCCTACTTCTCGCCCGAATTCGGCATCACGGCCACCCTGCCGCAGTACTCGGGGGGCCTCGGCATCCTCGCCGGCGACCACCTCAAGGCCGCCAGCGACCTCGGCGCGCCGATGATCGGCGTCGGCCTGCTCTACCGCTACGGCTACTTCCGCCAGACCCTCTCCCCCGACGGCTGGCAGCAGGAGCACTACCCGGTCGTCGACCCGCACGAACTGCCCCTGACCCCGCTCACCGAGCCCGACGGCTCGCCCGCCAGGGTGACGCTCGCGCTGCCGGGCGGGCGCACCCTGGCCGCCAGGATCTGGCAGGCCCAGGTCGGCCGCGTCCCGCTGATCCTGCTCGACTCGGCCGTCGCCGAGAACGGGCCGGCGGAACGCGACGTCACCGACCGCCTCTACGGCGGCGGCAGCGAGCACCGGCTGGTGCAGGAGATGCTGCTCGGCATCGGCGGGGTCCGCGCGGTGCGCGCCTTCTGCCGCCTCACCGGCCACCCCGAGCCCGAGGTCTTCCACATGAACGAGGGCCACGCCGGCTTCCTCGGGCCCGAGCGCATCCGGGAGCTGGCCGCCTACGGGATCGGCTTCGACTCCGCGCTGTGGGCGGTGCGGGCCGGGACCGTCTTCACCACCCACACGCCGGTGCCCGACGGCATCGACCGCTTCTCCGAGGAACTGGTGGCCAGGCACTTCGGCGAGGGCGGCGAGCTGGCCGCCCTCGACTCGCGGCGGCTGCTCGCGCTCGGCCGCGAGCCCGAGGGCGTCACCGTGTCGGGCGAGGGCCCGCCGCAGTTCAACATGGCGGTCCTCGGGCTGCGCACCGCCCAGCGCGCCAACGGGGTCTCGGCGCTGCACGGCCGCGTCAGCCGCGGCATGTTCGCCGGCCTGTGGCCCGGCTTCGACCCGGAGGAGACCCCCATCGGCGCCGTCACCAACGGCGTCCACGCCCCCACCTGGACGGCGGACGCGGTGCAGCGGCAGTGGACCGGCTCGCTGACGGACGCGGAGCTGTGGGAACTGCGCCGCACCCTGCGCGAGCAGCTGGTGCACGAGGTGCGCGCCAGGCTGCGGGCCTCCTGGCGGCAGCGCGGCGCCGGGCACGCCGAACTCGGCTGGGTGGACGACGTCCTCGACCCGGACGTGCTCACCCTCGGCTTCGCCCGCCGCGTCCCCTCCTACAAGCGGCTGACCCTGATGCTGAAGGACCCCAAGCGGCTGCGCGCCCTGCTGCTGCACCCGCAGCGGCCGCTGCAGATCGTGGTCGCGGGCAAGGCCCACCCGGCCGACGAGGGCGGCAAGCGGCTGATCCAGGAGCTGGTGCGCTTCGCCGACGACCCGGCCGTCCGGCACCGCATCGTCTTCCTGCCCGACTACGGCATGGCCATGGCCCGCTGCCTCTACGCCGGCTGCGACGTCTGGCTGAACAACCCGCTGCGCCCGCTGGAGGCCTGCGGCACCTCGGGGATGAAGGCCGCCCTCAACGGCTGCCTCAACCTCTCGGTCAGGGACGGCTGGTGGGACGAGTGGTTCGACCCCGACTTCGGCTGGGAGATCCCCACGGCCGACGGCCAGGCCGCGGCCGAGCCGGAGCGGCGGGACGCCATCGAGGCCGCCGCCCTCTACACGCTGCTCGAACAGCAGGTCGCGCCCTGCTTCTACGACCGCGGCGCGTGGAACCACGGCGGCGCCTCCGGCCTGCCGGGGCGCTGGCTGGAGATGGTCCGCGCCACCCTGGACCGGCTCGGGCCCAAGCTCAGGGCGGACCGGATGCTGCGCGAGTACATCACCGGCTACTACGCGCCCGCCGCCGGCGCGCACCGGGCGCTCACCGCCGAGGCCGCGGAGGAGCTGTCCGGCTTCGCCGACCGGGTGCGCCGGGAGTGGCCGCGGGTCGCCGTCGACCACGTGGAGGCCGCCACCGAGCCGCCCACCCTCGGCGGCTCGGTGCCGCTCAGGGTGCGCGTCGCCCTGGGCGACCTGCCGCCCTCGGCCGTCGAGGTACAGGCGGTGACCGGCCGGGTGGACGGGGACGACACCCTGGCCGAGCCGGTGTACGTCCCGCTGAAGCCGAACGGCGGACCCGACCTCTCGGGCCGCTGGACCTACGAGGGCGAACTCACCCTGCACCGCCCGGGACCCTTCGGCTACACCGTCCGCGTGCTGCCCGCCCACCCGCTGCTGTCCGCGCGGGCCGAACTCGGGCTGCTCGCCCTGCCGCCGGAGGCGCCGGCCGACCAGGCGGCGGCACGCTGAGGGACCCCGCCCCGCCCGCGCCGCCGCGCCACCCCGCCCCGCGCCCTCTCCGGGCGCGGGGCGGGCGCGTTCAGGCCAGGCTCTCGCGCCAGGCCCGGTGCAGGTCGGAGAAGCGGCCCGTGCCGGCGATCAGCTCGGCCGGCGGCCCGTCCTCCACGATCCGGCCCGCCTCCATCACCAGCACCCGGTCGGCGATCTCCACGGTCGAGAGCCGGTGCGCGATCACCATCGCGGTACGCCCGTGCAGCACCGTGACCATCGCCTCCTGCACCGCCCGCTCGCCCGGCACGTCGAGCGAGGAGGTGGCCTCGTCCAGGATCACCACCGAGGGGTCGGCGAGCAGCACCCTGGCGAAGGCCACCAGCTGGCGCTGGCCGGCCGAGATCCGGCCGCCGCGCTTGCGCACGTCCGTGTCGTAGCCCTCGGGCAGGGCGGCGATGAAGTCGTGCGCGCCGATGGCCTTGGCGGCCTGCTCGATCTCCTCCGGGGTGGCGTCGGGCTTGCCGATCGCGATGTTCTCCGCCACCGTGCCGGAGAACAGGAACGCCTCCTGCGTCACCATCACCACCCCGCGCCGCAGCTCGGGCAGCGCCAGGTCCCGCAGGTCGACGCCGTCGAGCAGCACCCGCCCCTCGGTCGGGTCGTAGAACCTGGCGAGCAGCTTGGCCAGGGTGGACTTGCCCGCGCCGGTGGCGCCGACCAGGGCACAGGTCTGGCCCGCGGGGAGCGAGAGCCGGAAGCGGGGCAGCACCTCCCCGCCGGTCCGGTAGGCGAAGCGCACCTCCTCGAAGAGCACCTCGCGCCCGGGCGCGCCCGCCGGCCGCTCCGGCAGCCGCACCGGGTGCGCGGGCTCCGGCACGTCGGGCCGCTGGGCGAGCAGCCCGGCGATCTTCTCCAGGGAGGCGACCGCGGACTGGTAGTTGTTCAGGATCATCGCGAAGCGGTCGAGCGGGTCGTACAGCCGCCTGATGTACAGCGCGCCGGCGGCCAGCGCCCCGAGTTCGAGATCGCCCGAGGCCACCCGCTGGGCGCCCCAGAGCACGATGGCGGCGACCGCCACCGCGGCCGTCATCCGGGAGGTGACGACGAAGCGGCTCATCTCCAGCAGCGTGTCGCCGTTGAGCCGCTCGTGCCGCCGGTTCAGCCGGTCGAACTCCGCGGCGTTGGCCTCCTCGCGGCGGAACGCCTTCACCGGCCGGATGCCGTTGATGGTCTCGGCGAACTTGACGATGACCGCGGCGATCGCCGTCGACCGCTTGCTGAACCGCTCGGCCGAGCGCCGCCGGTAGCCGCGCACCAGCAGGAACAGCGGCACGAAGGACAGCAGGGCCGCCCCGCCGAGCCCGACGTCGAGGTAGAAGAGCAGCAGGCCGATGTAGCCGACCGAGACCAGGATCAGCAGCATCTCCTGGAGGCCCTCCTCCAGCAGGTCGCGCAGCGACTGCACGTCGCTCGTCGACCTGGAGATCAGCCGCCCCGAGGTGTACCGGTCGTGGAAGTCGAGGCTGAGCGCCTGCGCGTGCCGGTAGATCCGGCCGCGCAGGTCGAGCAGGATGCTCTGGTTGATCCGCGCGGCGACCCGCACGTACGCGGCCTGGAGCAGCCCGCCTCCCGCCGCGCACAGGAAGTAGGCGACGGCCACGGCGATCAGCGGGCCGCGGTCGTCCTCGCGCAGCGCGGGCACGCCGCTGTCGATGGCGTAGGCGACCAGCAGCGGCCCGGCCTGCACCGCGGCCTGCTGGGTGAGCAGCAGCAGGGCGCCGAGCGCGACCCGCGCCCGGTGCGGGAGCAGCAGCGAGCCGAGCAGCCGCCGCGAGGCGCCGGCCGGCGCGGGCAGCCGGTCCTGGTCGAAGGGGTCCGTGGGGCCGGGCAGGCCCGGCAGGTCCTCGGGCCCGGGCGGCGGCGTCTGCCGTCCGCCGGCGTCGACGGTGGTGCTCATCGGGCGGAGACCTCCGGCTGCTCGGCGTGCCTGCCCGTCATCAGGTGGCGGTACTCGGCGTTGGTGTGCAGCAGTTCGGCGTGGGTGCCGACGGCGGCGATCCGGCCGCCGGAGAGCAGCGCCACCCGGTCGGCGAGCTGCACCGTGGAGGGGCGGTGCGCGACGACGAGCGCCGTGGTGGTGGCGAGCACGTCGCGCAGGGCCGCCTCGACCCTGGCCTCGGTGTGGACGTCGAGGGCGGAGAGCGGGTCGTCCAGCACCAGGAACCTGGGGCGGCCGACGACGGCGCGGGCCAGCGCGAGGCGCTGCCGCTGGCCGCCGGACAGGCTCAGGCCCTGCTCGCCGACCTGGGTGTCCTCGCCCTCGGGCAGCGCCCGCACGAAGCCCTCCGACTGACTGGTGCGCAGGGCCCGCGCCAGGTCGTCCCGGTCGGCCTCGGCCGCGCCCATCAGGACGTTCTCCGCGACGGACGCGGAGAACAGCGTGGGCTCCTCGAAGGCCATCGCCACGTGCCGGCGCACCTCGTGCCGCGAGAGGCCGGCGATGTCGGTGCCGTCCAGGGTGATGCGGCCCGAGGTGACCTCGTGCAGCCTCGGCAGCAGGGTGACCAGCGTCGTCTTGCCGCTGCCCGTGCCGCCGACGAGGGCCATCGTCTCGCCCGGGGCGACGTGCAGGTTCACCCCGTCGAGCACCGGCGGGCTGCCGGGCGGGCTGTCCGGGTAGCGGAAGACGACGTCGGTGAAGCGGATGCCGTCGCCGGCCGGCGCGCCCCGGCCCGGCGCGGCGGGGGCGGCGGGCAGCCGGGCGCCGCCGGCGGGCTCGGCGGGCACCGGCTCGTCGAGCACCTCGAAGAAGCGGTCGGTGGCGGCGGCCGACTCGTTGGTCAGCGCGAGCAGGAAGCCGATCGACTCCACCGGCCAGCGCAGCGCCATCGCCGTGGTCATGAAGGCGACCAGGGTGCCCGCCGTCAGGTCGCCGTCGGCGACCCGGTCGACGCCCAGGACCAGGGCGGCCCCCAGGAAGAGCTCCGGGAGCGAGGCGATGACCAGCCAGATCGCGGCGAGCAGCCGCGCCTTGTGCAGCTCGGTGTCCATCAGGCGGTGGGAGAGGACGCGGAACGCCTCGGCCTGGCTGCGGTGCCGGCCGAAGCCCTTGATGATGCGGATGCCGAGGATCGACTCCTCCACCACCGTGGTCAGGTCGCCCATCTGGTCCTGGGCCCGCCGGGCCACCACCGAGAACCGCGACTCGAACACCCAGCTCAGCGCGATCAGCGGGACCACGGGCGCGATCAGCACCAGGCCGAGGGTCCAGTCCTGGACGAGCAGCACGCCGAAGCCGATGAGGATGGTCGTGCTGTTGACGATCAGGAAGGTGAGGCCGAAGGCGAGGAACTGCCGCAGCAGCTGCAGGTCGCCGGTGCCGCGCGAGAGCAGCTGGCCGGTGGGCCAGCGGTCGTGGAAGGTGACCGGCAGCCGCTGCACGTGCCGGTAGAGCTCCGAGCGCATCGCCGCCTCGACGCCGGCGAGCGGCCTGGCGACCAGCCAGCGCCGCAGGCCGAAGAGGCCCGCCTCGAACAGGCCCACGCCGAGCAGCAGGGCACCGCCGAGCCACACGCCGGCCTCGTCCCCGTCGCTGACCGGGCCGTCCACGATCCACTTCAGCACCAGCGGCATCACCAGGGACATCGAGGAGCCGGCGACCGCGACCGCGGCGGCGCCGAAGACCCTGGCCCGCACGGGGCGTACATAGGGCCACAGCCGGAGCAGGGAGCGGACGACGGAACGTTTTCGGGCAGGGGCGGCTTGGGCTTCGGCTGAGGCAGACATCAGCTTCGAGAGTACGTTTCGCCCCTGACACTGCCCACGGGTTTTCGGCCTAGGGCGCAGGACGGAGGGGGTGGTGGGCCGCCGCTTCCCGGCCCGCGGGCGCGGCTGTCGGTGGGGGCTCTTAGGCTGGCGGGCATGAGTCAGCCCACAGAGCTGAGGGAGTTGCAGACCTCCCTGCGGACGGCGTCCGACATCGCCTTCGACGTGCAGCCGCCCTCGGGCGAGCAGGCGGAGGTGCTGGTGGACGCCCTGCGGCGGGCGCTGGCCGCGGCCCAGGCGCTCGGCGCGGGGCCGGGCACCACCGGCTGCCGGGAGCACCCGCGTGGGGCGGTCGACCCCCTCTACGGCGACAAGGACGACCCGCTCCCGCCCGGCTGGGGCCGGTGCCTGCTGTGCAACGACCGGCGCCGCCGCGCGAGTCGGGGCCTGGCCGGCCGGGCCTGAGGCGCGCCCGCGCCTCGGGAGGCCCGGGCGGCCTCCCGGTGGCGGGCGCGCGCCCGCCGGCGTGCGCCGCGGCCCCGCCGGGCGCCGCGGTGCTGCCGGGCGCCGCGGTGCTGCCGTGGGCCGCGGTGCTGCCGTGGGCCGCCGTGCGCCGTGGGTGCCGCCCGGGTCAGGCCGGCGAGGCGGGGCCCCGCGAGGGCACCCGCATCTCGAACCAGGTGGTCTTGCCGCAGGGGAGGAGGTCGACGCCCCAGCGGTCGGCGAGGGTGTCGACGAGGAAGAGGCCCCGGCCGCTGACGACGTCCATCTCCCGGACCGGCAGCCGGCAGGGCAGGGCCCGGGAGGGGTCGCGGACCTCGGCGCGCACCCAGCCGCGGCGGCGCCTGAGCCGCAGCCCGAAGGAGTGCGCGCCGGCGTGCCGCACCGCGTTGCCCACGAGTTCGGAGACGAGAAGCACCGCGTCCTCGGTCAGCTCGGCCGGAAGCAGCCACCTGCCCTGCAGCTGGCGCCTGGTCACGCGCCTGGCCCAGGCCGCGGACTCGGGCCGCGAGGGGAGGCAGAGCTCGGCCGCCGAGGGGTCCGCGTCGGTGAGCTCCTCCTCGCCGATGACGTCGCTTGGATGTGCCGTCGCTGCCATGCCCCCATCATGGCGTGCATATGCCGGACGCGTGGGCCGTTCGGTGGGAAGTGCCCCCTCTGGGGTGAGTGGTGCCGCGGTGCTGCCGTACATATGCCCACGGCAGGCCCGTCCGGGAAGGGCGTGGCGCGGCGGCGCTCAGCCCCGGGGCCAGAAGACCGCCTTCCCCGGGCCGTCCTCGACGAAGCTGCGCATCCCGTAGTCCCGGTCCTCGGTGGCGAAGAGCCCGGCGAACCAGGTGCGTTCGAGGGTCAGCCCGGTGTCGAGGTCCGTCTCCAGGCCGGCGTCCACCGCCTCCTTGGCGGCGCGCAGCGCCGTCGCCGGGCCCGCCGCCAGCCGCACGGCCAGGGCCCGCGCCTCGGCGAAGACCTCCGCGGCCGGCACCACCCGGTCCACCAGGCCCATCGACAGCGCCTCGTCCGCCTTCACGTGCCGGCCGGTGAAGATCAGGTCCTTGGCCCGCGAGGGGCCGATCAGCCGCGGCAGCCGCTGGGTGCCGCCCGCCCCGGGGATGAGCCCGAGCTGGATCTCGGGCTGGCCGAACCTGGCGTCCTCGGCGGCGATCCTGAGGTCGGCGCACAGCGCGAGTTCGAGCCCGCCGCCGAGGGCGTAGCCGGTCAGGGCCGCGATCACCGGCTTCGGGATGCGGGCCACGGCGGTGAACGCCTCCTGGAGGCCACGGGACCGCTCGATCATCGCGGCGTGGTCCATGGCCCGCATCTCCTTGATGTCCGCGCCCGCCGCGAACACCCGCTCGCTGCCCCGGATCACGACCGCCCGCACGTCCGCGCGGGCGGTCGCCTCCCCTGCCAGCTCCCGCAGGCGGTCCTGGACGGCGATGTCGAGGGCGTTCATCGGCGGACGGTCCAGGCGCAGGGTGCCCACCCCGTCCGCCACCTCCAGATGCACAGTCATGCGCGTCAGGCTAGCCGCGGCGGGCGCGCGGCGGACGGAGGGCCCGGGCGCACTAGGCGGCTCCCTAGGAGGTGGTGCCCCCTCGCCCGGCGCTCACTGCTCCGCGGTCCAGTCGCTCCAGGACATGTTCCAGCCGGTCAGCCCGTTGTCGGGGGCCACCACCTCGTCGTCGGAGTTCACCACCTCGACCACGTCGCCGATCATCGAGTGCTCGTAGAACCAGTAGGCGTCGGTGCTCTCGTCCGAGGCGCCGCGGGTGTCGTCGAGGCCGATGCAGCCGTGGCTGCTGTTCTCGCTGCCGAACACCGAGCTCGCCGCCCAGTAGTTGCCGTGGATGAAGGTGCCCGAATTGGTCAGCCGCATCGCGTGCGGCACGTCCGGGATGTCGTACTCGCCGCCGTAACCCACCGTCTCGCCGTCCATCCGGGTCTCGACGAGCCTCTCGGTGATCACCATGCGGCCCAGCCAGGTGTCGCGGCCGGGGGCGCCGGCGGTGATCGGGATGGTCTTCACGCGCTCGCCGTCCCGGACCACGTCCATGGTGTGGGCGGCCACGTCCACGGTGCTGACCTGGCTGCGGCCGATCGTGAAGTGCAGGTCCTCGTAGGCGGTCCCGTACACGCCGGGCGCGCCCTCGACGCCGCGCTCCCGCAGCCTGACGGTCACCTCGGTGCCCGGCGCCCAGTACTCCTCGGGGCGGAAGTCGAGGCGGTTGCTGCCGAACCAGTGGCCCGCGACCTCGACCTCGGGCTCGGTGGTGATCTGCACCGCGTCGCGGACCTCGTCCGGGTTCTCGATGGCGGCGTCGAAGGTCAGCGAGAGCTCCATGCCGACCCCGACCTCGGCGCCGTCGGGGATGTTCCAGTTGGTGGTGAAGGTGGCGTCCGCGGCCACCGTGGTGAAGTGGGAGCTGACGGTCTCCTCGGCGCCCTCGCTGTTCTTCCCGGTGGCCGTGACGGTGTAGGCCGTGTCGTTGGCCAGGTGCTCGGTGGGCGCCCAGCCTGCGCCGTCCTCGGTGAGCTCGCCCGGGACCTCGGCCCCGTCCGCGTCCGCGACGGTCACCTCCGTCAGCGTGCCGTCCTGCGCGGTCACCTGAAGTTCACCCGAAGTGGCCACCCCGGTGGCGCCGTCCCCCGGCGCCACGGATATGTGCACGGGCTCGGCCTGCTCCGCCGTGGCGCCCTCGCCGGCCGGCGGTTCGTTCGCCTCGCTGCTGCCGCTGCACCCCGCGGTGCCGAGCAGCAACGCCCCGAAAAGGACCGCCGTCGCCGCCGGAATCCATGCGCGTCTGGGCCGCGTTCTCACGATTGTTCTCCCCTCGCGTGCGCCCCGCGCACACGCCCCTTTGCGCCCAGGTAATCAGACTGTTGTGACGGGGGAGGGAGGTGAATTGTCACCGTTCCGCTGCAAGTTCGGAGTGGTCGCGATCGGCTCCGCGGGCCTCCCGCCGGCCGCCCGTGGCACTATGGGGCGAACCGTGACACATGCGGTCAACGCGGCGGATGCGCGCAACGCGAGGAGCGCCGGCGCACGCCGCGAGCACCGGTGAGCGCCGGTGAGCACCGAGCGCCGGCAGTGAACGAGGCCCGCCGGGTGCCCGCGGTGCATGCGGTGAGGAGATGTCGGCAGATCCCGAGCGGAGGCGCACGTGTCCGAGGCAGCCCAGCGCGCCGGAGCGGAGGTGTGGCCGGGCCATCCCCAGCCCCTGGGCGCCAGGTTCGGGCCCGGCCCCGGCGGCGTCGAGGGCACGAACTTCGCGCTGTGGGCGGGCGGCGCGAAGGCCGTGGAGCTGTGCCTCTTCGACGAGCGGGACCGCGAGACGCGCCACCGACTGGAGGAGCTGACCCACGAGATCTGGCACGGCTTCCTGCCGGGCGTCCGCCCGGGGCAGCGCTACGGCTACCGCGTGCTGGGCCCGTGGAACCCGGCGCAGGGCGCCCGCTGGAACCCGGCCAAGCTCCTGCTCGACCCCTACGCGCGGGCCGTGGACGGGGAGTTCTCGCTGCCGCCCGAGGTCTACGGGCACGTCAGGCACTCGGCCTGGGGCGATCCCGGCGAGGACGACACCGTGCGCGACGACCGCGACTCGGCCCCCTTCGTGCCCAAGGGCGTCGTCGTGGACGACCAGGACACCTGGGCGGACGACGTCCGCCCCAAGACGCCCTGGCCCGACTCGGTGATCTACGAGCTGCACGTGCGGGGCTTCACCATGCGCCACCCCGGCATCCCGCCCGCCCTGCGCGGCACCTACGCCGGCCTCGGCCACCCCGCGGCCGTCGAGCACCTGGTCTCCCTCGGCGTGACGGCCGTGGAGCTGCTGCCCGTCCACCAGTTCGCGCACGAGGAGCACCTGCTGCGGCGCGGCCTGCGCAACTACTGGGGCTACAACTCCATCGGCTACTTCGCCCCGCACTCCGCGTACAGCGCCTCGGGCACCCGCGGCCAGCAGGTCGGGGAGTTCAAGGCCATGGTCCGCGCCCTGCACCGGGCCGGGATCGAGGTGATTCTCGACGTCGTCTACAACCACACCGCCGAGGCGGGGGAGTTCGGGCCGACGCTCTCCCTGCGCGGCATCGCCAACCCCGGCTACTACCGGCTCGCCGAAGACCCCCGCGGATACGCGGACTACACCGGCTGCGGCAACACCCTGCACGTGGTGCAGCCGCAGGTGCTCCGGCTGATCACCGACTCGCTGCGCTACTGGGTCCAGGAGATGGGCGTCGACGGCTTCCGCTTCGACCTCGCCGCGGCCCTCGCCCGCTCCATGCACGACGTCGACATGCTCTCCCCCTTCCTCGCCGTCATCGCCCAGGACCCGGTGCTGCGCCGGGTCAAGCTGATCGCCGAGCCCTGGGACGTGGGCAGCGGCGGCTACCAGGTGGGGGCCTTCCCCCCGCTGTGGACCGAGTGGAACGACCGCTACCGCGACACCGTGCGCGACTTCTGGCGCGGCGCGCTGCCCGACGTCCGGGACCTGGGCTACCGGCTCTCCGGTTCGAGCGACCTGTACGCCTGGGGCGGACGCAGGCCGTACGCCTCGGTCAACTTCGTCACCGCCCACGACGGCTTCACCCTGCGCGACCTGGTCACCTACGCGCACAAGCACAACGAGGCCAACGGCGAGGACAACCGCGACGGCAGCGAGGACAACCGGTCCTGGAACTGCGGCGCCGAGGGGCCCACCGACGACCCCGCGATCGCCGCCCTGCGCCGCCGCCAGCTGCGCAACCTGCTCACCACCCTGCTGCTCTCCACCGGGGTGCCGATGCTCGTGGCAGGCGACGAGATGGGCCGCACCCAGCGCGGCAACAACAACGCCTACTGCCAGGACAACGCGCTCAGCTGGCTGGACTGGTCCCTGCCGGCCGACCCGGCCTGGCGGCCGCTGCTCGACCTCACCCGCAGGCTGATCGGGCTGCGCCGCGCGCACCCGGTGCTGCGGCGCCGGGCCTTCTTCTCCGGCAGCCGCGACGAGCCGGGCGGCATGGGGGACCTGAGCTGGTTCCGCCCGGCCGGCGGCGAGATGACCGAGGAGGACTGGTACGCGCCCACCGCCACCCTCGGCATGTTCCTCTCCGGCCGCGACATCCCGCACCGCGACGAGTTCGGCCGCCAGATCGCCGACGCCAGCTTCCTCGTCCTCCTGCACGCCGGCGCGGAGCCGGTGGCCTTCCTGCTGCCGGGCCCGCCCTGGGCGGACGCCTACGAACTGGTCGCCGACACCTCCCGCGAGGACCAGGAGGCGCCCCCGGGCACCAGGCACCGCGGCGGCGCGGCCGTCACCGTGCCCGGCCGCTCGGTGCTGGTGCTGCGCGCCGGGGCGCCGCGGGACGAGGCCGCGGCCCCGGGGGAGGAGGCCCTCAGCCGCGGCGCCGGTACGCCCTGAGCAGCGCGGCCCCGGCCAGCAGGGAGCCCGCCGCCCCCACCGTGGCGCCGGCCGCTGAGGTCTTGCGGTGCCTGGCGGTCCACAGCTGGCCCGTCCTGTGGTGCGCGCGGGAGTCGAACGCCCCGTGCGCGCCGTGGTCGTGGCCCCGCGCCCCGTCCACCGGCTCCCACAGGTTGTGCGGCCGCCCCGGCTCCACCACCTCGTCGGTCTGCTGCGAGTCGAAGCCGGTGCGGGCCAGGTAGCGGTCGAGCAGCCCGGGCACCACCTTGTTGGCGAGCACGGTGCCCACCGTGGAGCCGCCCAGGAGGTACTCCCTGCGCCTGGGGTGGTCGGCGGCGAACAGCACGCCGCGCGCGATCGTCTCCGGCTGGAAGATGGGCGGCACCGGCTGCGGGTGCCGGGGCAGCCGGGACAGCACCCAGGAGAACTGCGGGGTGTTCACGGCCGGCAGGTGCACCGTGGTGACGCGGACGTGGCTCTTGTCGTGCATCAGCTCGGTGCGCACCGACTCGGTGAGGCCGTTGATGGCGTGCTTCGCGCCGCAGTACGCCGACTGGAGGGGGATGCCGCGGTAGGCCAGGGCCGAGCCGACCTGCACGATGGTGCCCTCGTCACGGGGCAGCATGTGCCGCAGCGCGGCCCTGGTGCCGTTGGCGAACCCGAGGTAGGTCACCCGCGTGACCCGCTCGAACTCCTCGGGCTCGATGTCGGTGAACCGGGCGAAGACCGAGGTGAAGGCGACGTTCACCCAGACGTCGATCGGGCCGAACGCGTCCACCACCGCGCGGGCCGCGGCCTCCACCTGCGCGGCCTCGGCGACGTCGGTGGGCAGCGGCAGCGCCCGGCCGCCGGCCGCCTGCACGTCCTCCACCGCGCCCCGCAGGCCCTCCTCCCCGCGGGCGAGCAGCCCGATCGAGGCGCCCCTGCGGGCGAACAGCTCCGCCGTGGCCCGGCCGACCCCCGCGGTCGCGCCCGTGATGACCACCGTCTGACCCATCGTTCGCGTCCCTTCCCTCTCCGTTTTCCTTCCGATCCCTTCCGAGTGCCTTCCGATTCCTTCCGAGTCCTTCCGAGTCCTGCCGAGTCCTGGCGAGTCCTTTCGCAGTGCCTTCCCGGTGCCTTCCGTCCCTGCCAGGGCCCCGCCGCCCCGGCACCGCTGCCGTGGCCTCCCCCGGGCGGCGGCCGGCCTCCTCACCCGTTCCGCAGCCGCCGCGCGTACCCCGCCCCGGCCGCCGCCGCGGCCAGCGCGGCCGCGGCGGTCCCGGCGGCGAACAGCGCGGCCTCGCGCGGGGCGGCCTCGGGCCGCACCGCCGCCTGCCGCTCCGGGTACGTGGCGGGCACCGGGCCCTCCAGGCCCGCCGCCAGCGCCTCCGCGAGGTGCACCGCGCGCCGCCCGGTGGTGCCCTGCTCGATCTGGGTGCGGCAGCTGAAGCCGTCGGCGATCACCAGCGAGCCGGGCGCCGCGCTCCGCACCGCGGGCAGCACCCCCTGCTCGCCGACCGCCATCGACACCTCGTGGTGCCCCCGCTCGAAGCCGAAGTTGCCGGCGAGGCCGCAGCAGCCCTCGTCGAGCACGTCCGCGTCCAGCCCGGCCCGGCGCATCAGTTCGGCGTCCGCGTCGTAGCCGAGCACGGCGTGCTGGTGGCAGTGGGTCTGCACGGTCGCGCCCCTGGCCAGCCGCGGGGGCCGCCAGCCCGCCCGGTTCGCCAGCACCTCGGAGAAGGTGTGGAACTGCCCCGCCAGCCGCTGCACATCCTGGTCGTCCGGCATCAGCTCCGGCGCGTCCGCGCGGAACACCGCCGAGCAGGAGGGTTCGAGACCGACCACCGGGGTGCCCGCGGCGATCCAGGGCCGCAGCGTGTCCAGGGTGCCGCGCAGCACCCGCTTGGCCCGGTCGAGCTGCCCGGTGGAGATCCAGGTGAGGCCGCAGCACACCGGTTCCTGCGGCACCGCGACCCGGAACCCGGCCTCCGTCAGCACCCGCACCGCGGCGTGCGCGACGTTCGGGTGGAAGTAGTTGCTGAAGGTGTCGGGCCACAGCAGCACGGCGTTCTCCTCGCCGGGGCGCGGCTGGTCCGGCGCGCCCTGCCGCTGCCACTCCTGCGTGAACGACCGGGGCGCGAAGACCGGCGCCTCGCGCTCGCCCGCCACCCCGGCCAGCCGCTTCCCGAGCGCGGCGACGCCGGGGGCGTGCAGCGCGGCGTTCACCACCCGGGGCGCCACCCGGGAGAGCCTGGCCCACACCGGCAGCCAGCCCAGCGAGTAGTGCGCGGCCGGGCGCAGCCGCCCGGCGTAGTGGTGCGCGAGGAACTCCGCCTTGTAGGTGGCCATGTCGACGCCCGTGGGGCAGTCCGACTTGCAGCCCTTGCAGGCCAGGCACAGGTCGAGGGCGTCCCGCACCTCGGTGGAGCGCCAGCCGTCGCCGATCGCCGAGTCCTGATGGCCGCCGAGCATCTCGAAGAGCAGCCTGGCCCGGCCCCTGGTGGAGTGCTCCTCCTCGCCCGTCGCCCGGTAGGAGGGGCACATCACCCCGCCGTGGTGGGAGCGGCAGTTCCCGATGCCGACGCAGCGCATGACCGCGTGCGAGAAGCTGTGCTCGTCCTCCGGGTAGCCGAAGTGGGTGGGGCCGGCCTGGGGCCGCCAGCGCGGCCCGAGCCGCAGCTGCCCGTCCACCGGATGGGGGTGGACCACCTTGCCCGGGTTCATCCGGTCGTCCGGGTCGAACAGCGCCTTCAGCTCGTCGAACGCCCGCACCAGCCGCTCGCCGAACATCCGCGGCAGCAGCTCGCCGCGCGCCTGCCCGTCGCCGTGCTCCCCGGAGAGCGAGCCGCCGTAGGACACCACGAGGTCGGCCGCCCGGGTCAGGAACGCGCGGAAGCGTTCCACCCCGTCGGCGGTCTTGAGGTCGAAGGGAATCCTGGTGTGGACGCAGCCCTGCCCGAAGTGCCCGTAGAGGGACGCCTGTTCGTAGCCGAACTCGGCCAGGAGCCGGCGCAGGTCGCGCAGGTAGCCGCCGAGGCGCTCCGGCGGCACCGCCGAGTCCTCCCAGCCCTCCCAGGTCTCCCGCCCGTCCGGGGGCCGCGCCGTCACCCCGAGGCCCGCCTCGCGGGCCTTCAGCAGCTGGTTCTCGCGCTCGGGGTCGTCCGAGAACCCCACCCGCGGGTCGTCCTCGGCCAGGCCGAGGCCCCGCAGCAGGTCGCGGGCCTGCGCGTCGGCGTCCTCCTTGCTCTCGCCCGCGAACTGCACCAGCAGCCAGCCGTCCCCCTCGGGGAAGCGGGCGAGCGAGTCCAGGTACGCCCGCTCCTCGCGCATCAGCTGGGCCATCCGCCCGTCGATGGCCTCAAGTTGCAGGGGGTGGCAGTGTTCGAGCAGCCGCGGCACGTCGTCCGCGGCGGCGCAGACGTCGGGGTAGCCGAGCACCAGCATCGCGTCCGCGGGCTCGTGCGGCACCAGCTTCAGCTCGGCCCGCAGCACCGTCACCAGGGAACCCTCGCTGCCGGTGAGGGCCTTGGCCAGGTCGAAGCCGCGCTCGGGCAGCAGGAAGTCGAGGTTGTACCCGGACACCCGGCGCGGCAGGCTGGGATAGCCGCGGCGGATGTCCGCCAGGTAGGTCGCGACCAGCTCCTTCAGGCCCCGGTAGAGCTCGGCCCTGCGGCCCCCGGCGGCGAGGATGCGCGCGTACTCCTCCTCGCCGGTCGGCCCCACCCAGCAGCGCAGCCCGTCGTAGGTGAGGATCTCCAGGCGCAGCACGCTGTCCGCGGTCTTCCCGTAGGCCTGCGCGGTGGCCCCGCAGGAGTTGTTGCCGATCATGCCGCCGAGCGAACAGTGGCTGTGCGTCGAGGGCTTGGGGCCGAACTTCAGCCGGTGCTCGGCGAGCAGGCCGTTCAGCCGGTCGAGGACGATGCCGGGCTCCACCACGCAGGTGCGGGCCTCGGTGTCCAGGGAGACCAGCCGGTTGCAGTGCTTGGTCCAGTCGATGACGACCGCCGCGTTGGTGCACTGCCCGCCCAGGCTGGTCCCGCCGCCCCGGGACAGGACCGGCGCCCCGAACTCGGCGCACACCCGCACCGCCTCGGCGCCCGCGTCCACCGTCCGCGGCACCACCACCGCCAGCGGCACCTGCCGGTAGTTGGAGCCGTCGGTGGCGTACGCCCCCCGGCTTCCCGCGTCGAATCTGACCTCGCCCGCCACCCGCTCGCGCAGGGCCGCCTCCAGCGCCCGGAGGTCCCGGCCCCCGTCCGGCGCGGCCCCGTCCGCACCCGCGTGCGGCGCCTGCTGCCGCTCCGGCGCGCCGATCCGGAAGAAACCGTCCATCCTGCCCTGCCGCCTTCCTGCCGCCCCACGGCCGCCGTCTCGCCGCCGTCTCGCCACGCCCGCGCCGGCCCGCCCCGCGCGGGCGCGTGCCGCACCTGCCCGCCGGGCCCGGCCGCCGTCACGGGCGCCGCGAGTACCCGCACCCGCCCGCGCTACACCGGGGAGTCCCGCGCGCCGCCGGCCCCCGGGCGAGAAGGCGGGAGTGATTCCGGGCCGGCCGGGTACCCCGCTCTGCCCCACGCCGCGGGCGGCCGGGCGGAACGGCCGCCCGCGCCGCCGCCGCGCCGGTGCCTGCATCGGAGTGGTGCGGCCTGGCGTGTTGCCCGCCCACCGGGCCGGTTCCGGGACGGCGGGCGGGCATCCGCGTACATATCCGTAGATGCCGGGTGCGCGGCCAGGGGCCCGAGGCAGGGAGCCGCCGGACGGCCCCCTGGCTCCCGGAGGCACCCGGAGAGGTTTCGGAGGCAGTGGTGGCGACAGAGCGGGCACGGCAAGCGGCCGGAGCAACGGGGGGCGCGGCGGGCACGCCGTGGGCATCCTGCCGGGGCCTGACGTGAGCCGGGGGCGCGCGAACCGCGCCACGCGCGTGACGGGCTTCGTCCTCGTCTGGGCCGGGCTGCTCTTCCTCGCGTACTGGGTGCTGATCGGCCCGGTCTCCGCCCTCGAACTCCTGGTGGGTGCGGGCGGCGCGCTGCTGGCCGGCGGCGCGGTGGAGGGCATGCGGCGGGCCGAGCGCCAGCCCTGGGGCGGCGCAGAAAGGCTGGGCGCCGCGGTGGCCGCGTTCCCGGTCACGCTGCTGCGGGAGACCTGGCAGCTGGCCCTCGCGGTGCTGGCGGCGCTGCGCGGGCGCCGCGCGGCGGGCCGGGTGGTGCGGGTCCGGCTGGCGCCCGGCGTGGGCCCGAGCTGGGCGGCGGCGCTGCTCTCGGCGAGCCCGGGCAGCTGCGTCCTGGACATCGCCGGGGACGGGCAGGGGCGCGGCTGCGAGCTGACCGTGCACGTGCTGGCCACCGCCGTCTCGCCGCTGGAAGCGGCGCTGCGCGGGGAACGCGCGCCGTGAACGCCTGGCTGCTCGCCGTCTGCCTGCTGCTCCCCGCGGGCCTGGGGGCCTGCGCCTGGCGGGCCTGCCGCGGCGAGCCCGCCCAGCGCCTGGCCGGGATCACGCTGGGCGGCACCCTCTGTGTCGCGGTGCTGATGCTCACCGCCCAGGGCCTGCACCGCACCTCGTACCAGGACCTGGCCCTCGTCCTCGCGCTGATCGGGCCCGCCGGAACGCTGGTCTTCGCCCGCTGCCTGGCCGGGGGCGAGCGGGAGGAAGGCTCCCGGGGCTGAGGGGCCCGGCCGCGTCGCCGCGCGGTACGGCGCGGGCCCGGGGCGGCGGGGCGGAGGGGGCCCGGAGTGGCGGGCGGAAACGGGGGCGGGACGGGAAGCGAAGGACCGCAACGAAGGACCGGAACAACGGACCGGAACAACGGACCGGAACGAAGGACCACACGAAGGACCGAGACGAAGGAGGGGCAGGCGATGGAGGTCCGGCACGTCTTCGCCCTGGTGCTGCTGGCCTGCGGGGTGGCCGTGCTGCTGCTGGCCGGCCTCGCCCTGCTGGTGCTCCCGGGGCCCTACGCGCGGGTGCACGCCCTCTCGCCCGCCACCTCGCTCGCCCTCCCGCTGGTCTGCCTGGCCCTGGCCCTGGACACCGGACCCGGCAGGCAGGCGCTGAAGCTGCTGTTCATCGGGCTGCTCGGCGCCCTCAGCGGCCCGGTGACCACGCTGGCCATCGGGCGCACCGCCTGGCGGGCGAGCGCGCCCGGCGAGGAGCCGCCGTCGTGACCGCGCCCTCCGCCACCCTCGACTACCTGATCGTGGTCTCCCTCCTCCTGGTGACGCTGACCGCGACCGCCGCCGCGCTCACCCGCGACCCGGTGCGGCAGGCGGCGGTGCTCTCCGCGCTCGGGCTGTGCCTCTCGCTGCTGTTCCTCTTCCTCCAGGCGCCGGACGTCGCCCTGTCCCAGCTCGCGGTCGGCGGCGCCATCACCCCGCTGCTGGTGCTGCTGACGGTGCGGAAGATCCGCCGCACCCCGCACGGCGAGACCGGTGGAAAGACCGGCGCCGGGAACGGCGGGGCGGACACCGGCAGCGAGGGCGGCGGGGGCGGCGGCGGGGGACAGCCGGGCGGGGGAGAGGGGAAGAGCCCGTGAGCAAGACCGTGCGGCGCCGGCTGTTCCTGCTCTCCGCGGCCGTGGTGGCCGTCGCCTTCTTCTGGGCCTGCCTCGGCCTGCCCGGCTTCGGCACCGCCCGCCACCCCTACGGCTCCCGCGCGGTCGACACGGGAGTCGACCAGCGCACCGCCAACGTCGTCTCCTCGATCAACTTCGACCAGCGGGCCTTCGACACCCTCGGCGAGGAGTCGATCCTCTTCGCCGCCGTCCTCGGCGCCGTCGTGCTGCTGCGCCGGGCCCGCGACGAGCGCCGCGAGGAACCACGGCCGGGGCGGGTGCTCCCGCCCACCCGGCTGCTCGGCCTCGTCCTGCTGCCGATCACCCTGCTGGTGGGCGTCTACATCGTGGCGCACGGCCAGCTCAGCCCGGGCGGTGGCTTCCAGGGCGGCGTGATCCTCGCCGTCGGCCTGCACCTGGCGTACGTCGCCGCCGACTACCGGGTGCTGTGCCGGATCAGGCCGCTGTGGCTGCTCGGCACGCTGGACGCGGTGGGCGCCGGGGCGTTCACCGCGCTCGGCCTCGCCGGGCTGCTCACCGGCGCCGCCTACCTGGAGAACTTCCTGCCGCTCGGCACGTTCGGCCGGCTGTCCTCGGGCGGCCTCGTGCCCCTGATCAACGCGGCCGTCGGCCTCGAGGTCGGCTCCGGCGTCATCGTCCTGGTCGCGCAGTTCCTCGACCAGGCCGTGGAGACCGCCTCGCCGGCCGACCGGCCAAGGAAGCCGGAGGTGTCATGACCGTCCTGCCCTTCCTCGCCGCCGGCTGGATCTTCCTGGCCGGCGTCTACGGCATGGTGACCAGCCACAACCTGGTGCACGCCGTGGGCTGCCTGAGCGTGGCCCAGTCCTCGACCTACGTGCTGCTGCTCGCCGTCGGCTACCGCAGCGGTGCCACCGCCCCCGTCTTCTCCGACCTGCCGACCGGCTCGCCCGTGGTCGACCCCGTCGTGCAGGCCCTCGCCCTGACCGACGTCGTGGTCGGCGCCACCCTCACCGCGCTGCTGCTCAGCCTCGTCATCCAGATCCGCAAGCGCTCGGGCACGGTCGACCCGGAGGCGCTGACCGGCCTCAAGGGCTGAAGGACGCCGTGCCGCAGACGGTGGACCTGCTGCCGCTGGCCGTCGCGATCCCGCTGCTCGGGTCCGTGGTGCTGATCGTCGCCGGGCGCCTGCTGCCGCGCACCGCGAACGACCTGGTGGCCCTGGCCTTCGCGGCGGCGGTCGTCGCCGACCTCGCCGTCCTGTGGGCCAGGGCCGGCGAGGGCCAGCTGGCCTCCTGGGTCGGCGGCTGGCGCCCTCGGCACGGGCGCGGCGTGGGGATCGTGCTGGTCGGCGACCGGCTCGGCATCGGCCTCGCCCTGCTGGTCGCGATCCTGCTGCTGGCCACCCTGGCCTACTCCTGGCGGTACTTCGACGAGCCGCCGCGCGGCCACGGCGCGGCCTTCCCGGCCCTGCTGATGCTGTTCGAGGCGGGCATGTGCGGCTTCGCGCTGACCGGCGACCTGTTCAACGCCTTCGTGTTCTTCGAGCTGATGGGCGTCGTGGCCTACGCGCTGACCGGCTACCGCATCGAGGACCCGAGGCCGCTGCACGGGGCCCTCACCTTCGGGGTGGTCAACTCGCTCGCGGCGTACGGGGCGTTGCTCGGCATCGCCATGCTCTACGCCCGCACCGGCGAGCTCGGCATGGCCCAGATCGGGCGCCGCCTGGCCGGGCACCACCCCGACGCCCTGCTGGTCACCGCGTTCGTGCTGGTGATGACCGCCCTGCTGGTCAAGGGCGCCACCGTGCCCTTCCACTTCTGGCTGCCCGACGCGCACGCCGTCGCCCCCACCCCGGTGTGCATGCTGCTCTCCGGCGTGATGGTGGAGCTCGGCGTCTACGGCGCGGCCCGGGTCTACGGGGTGGTCTTCGACGTGCCCGGCGGCGTGTCACCCGCGGCGTTCGAGCACACCATGACGGCCGCGGGGCTGCTCACCGCCGTCGTCGGCTCCGTCATGTGCTGGCAGCAGCGGCACCTGAAGCGGATGCTCGCCTTCTCCACCATCGGGCACACCGGGCTCTTCCTGCTGGGCCTCGCCCTGCTCACCCCGGAGGGCGCCGCGGGCACCGGCCTCTACGTGGCCGGGCACGCCGGGGCCAAGGCGGCGCTGTTCGGGCTGATCGGCGTGCTGCTCGACCGGCACGGTTCGGTCGACGAGCACGGCCTGCACGGCCACGGCCGCGATCTGCGGGCGGCGGGCGTGCTGTTCCTCGCGGGCGGGCTGGTGCTGGCCGGGCTGCCGCCCTTCGGCACCGGCCTCGGGGAGGCGCTCACCGAGCACGCGGCGGGCAAGGAGGCCGGGTGGCTGCTCGTGGCCTACCCCCTGGTGTCGGTGCTCACCGGGGGCGCGGTCCTCAGGGCGGGCCTGCGGGTCTTCGCCGGGGCCGGGCCGCCGCCGCGGCTGAGCCACTCGGACGTGGAGACCGGCGGGGAGGCGGAGGCGCCCGAGGTGCGCGACCCGCAGCGGCCGGTGCCGCGCACCATGACGGCGGTGCCCGCGCTGCTGCTCGGCTGCTGCCTCGCGGTGGGCGTGGTGCCGCAGATCGCGCATGCGCTGGCGGCCCCCGCGGTGGCCTTCACCGACCACGCGGGCTACCGCGCCACCGTCTTCGGCGAGCCGCGCGCCACCCTGCCGGGGCCGCTGCCCGAGGTGGGGTGGACGGTGAGCGGGGTCCTGCTCGGGCTGCTCTCCGCGGGGCTCGCCGTGCTGCTGGCGAGCGCGGCGGTGTGGGGGCCGCGCCGGTCCTGGCGCCTCTTCCGGTGGCTGCGCTCCTGCCTCGCCCACCTGGAACGCGCGCTGATCGTGCCGCTGCGCCGCCTGCACTCCGGCCTCCTCGGCGACTACGTGGTGTGGCTGACCCTGGGGATGGCCGTGCTGCTCCTGGCCTTCGCGGCCCAGTCCTGAGCGCGGCCGCAGGACCCGGCGCGGGACCCGGCCCGCCCGCCGCTCCGGCGGCGGACTCTGGCAGAATTCGCCATCCTCGCGCCCCGGCGGGCCATGGCCGGGCGGGCCGGGCGCGGGCGAGGATCGGGCCCAGTCCGTGAGGAGCCCGCGCCTGGGATTGGGGAACACACATGAGCACCGCGGCAACCGAGACGACAGCGACCACAGCGGCCACGGCGGCCACGGCGGCCACGGCGGCCACCGGGACCGCCCACGCCGCACCGGCCACCGCGCACACCGGCCTCGCCGCCGCGTACGCGGAGAACGGCTTCGCCGTGCTGGAGGGGGCGCTGAGCCCCGCCGAGGTGAGCGGCCTGCTCGCCGAGGCCGTGCGCATCTGCCGCGGCGAACGGGGCGCCGTGGAGGGCGCGGCGCCCGGCGCCTTCGAGGGGAGCGACGAGGAGGTGATCCGCCGGTTCCTGTGCGTGCACTACCCGCACAAACTCTCGGCGCTGATGCGTGACACGATGCGCCATCCCGCGGTGACCGCGGCGCTCACCGCCGTCATCGGGCCGAACGTGAAGGCCATGCAGTCCATGCTCTTCATCAAGGCCGAGGGCAGGCCGGGCCAGGCCTGGCACCAGGACGAGATGTTCATCCCCAGCCGCGACCGCTCGCTGACGGCCGCCTGGATCGCCCTCGACGACGCCACCGTCGAGAACGGCTGCCTGTGGGTGCTGCCCGGCTCGCACCGCCGCGGCGTGATCTACCCGAACCGCGAGCACGACGACGCGCGGTACGACTGCACCGTGCAGTCCTACGGCTTCCCCTACCGGGAGTCGGACGCGGTGCCCGTGGAGATGCGCGCAGGCTCCGTGCTCCTCTTCAACGGCTACCTGCTGCACAAGTCGCTGCCCAACACCGGCCGGCACGGCTACCGGCGCGCCCTGGTCAACCACTACATGAGCGCCGAGTCGCTGCTGCCCTGGGCGCCCCCGGCGCCCGGGGAGGCGATGGCGCAGGCCGACTTCCGCGACGTCGTCATGGTCGCCGGCGAGGACCCCTACCGGTACAAGGGGTACGCCGACATCCGCCGCCCCCGGGTGCGCCCCGACCGCGACGGAGGCTGCGACCGGTGAGGGCGGGGCGGCCGGGCCGGCCGGGGAAGGCGCGGGTGGCCGGGCGGGGCCACCGGGGCGGCGCCGGATGAACGAGCGGCGAAAGCGGCCCGGGCCGGGACCGGGCGAGGCGGTGGACTCGGCCGGCGAGTGGGGCCTGGAACTCGTGCCCCGGCTCGGCCCCGCGGTCGCCGACTACCCGCCCGGCTCGTCGTTCGGCCCGCGCACCGCCCGCTCCCACGAGTTCGTCTGGCTGCTGCGCGGCAGCGCGACCTGGACCTGTGGCGCGCTCCGCGTGCCGCTGCGCCCGGGCGCGCTGCTGCTGGTGCGCCCCGGCATGCGGGACGCCCTCCGCTTCGACCCGGCGCGCCCGACCCGGCACGCCTACGTCCACTTCCGGCTCACCGGCCCCGCGGCCCCGGGCCGGGAGGAGGCCGCGGGCTGGCCCGTGGTCAAAGAACTGGCCCGCCGCGAGGAGCCGATGGCCGCGCTGTGCCGCTACCTGCTGCACCTCGGCGGCGCCCGCCCGCCCTCCTGGGAGCGGCACGCGGCCCACACCCTGCGGCTGCTCCTGCTGACCTTCGTCGCCGGGCCGCTGCCCGCGGACCCCCCGGCCGCGGCGCTGCCGGAGCCGGTCCTCGCGATGATGGCCGAGGTCGGGGCCTGCTGGGCGGACGGGGTGGCGCGTCCGGTGCCGCTCGGCAGGCTGGCCGCCGCGGCGGGTGTCTCGGTCAGCACCCTGTGCCGCACCTTCAGGGCGCGGTTCGGCCTGGGCCCGGTGGCCGCGCTGGAGCGGCTGCGGCTGGCCAGGGCCGAGCCCCTGCTGTGGCTGAGCAACCTCCCGCTGCGGGCCGTCGCGCTGCAGTGCGGCTTCGCCGACGCCTACCACTTCTCGCGCCGGTTCCGCGCCGTGTACGGCGTCGCGCCCAGCGCGTTCCGCGCCACGCCCCCCGAGTCGGCGGCGCCCTCGCCCCTCGCCGCGGCCGGACTCGGCGCGCTGGAGGCGCTCTTGCCGCCCGCGGGCGCCCTGGGCGGGGAACGCGGAAAACCCGCCGCGCCGTAGCGGGCCGCGCCGCGTTCGGCCGGGAGCGAACGCGCCGGGGCCGGGAGCCAGCGGGCCGGGGCCGCAAGCCAACGGGCCTGGCTCCGGGGCGGGCCGGGCTCCCGGGCGGGCCGGGGGAGCGGGCACTGGGCCGCCCCGGGGCGGGCCGGGGGCCGCGGGGCCCGGCGGGGAAATGCGTTGCCCGGCGTGCGCCGACGGGGCAGGGTGTGCCGGGATCCAGCCGGAGCACGACCCCGCAAGGAGCCTTCTGTGACGAGCGGTTGGGCCGCCGGCCTCCTCCTCACCGGCATCGTCCTGTTCGGCGCCTCCGTGCAGCGGCTGGCGGGGATCGGCTTCGCGCTCGTCGCGGTGCCCGCCCTGGTGCTGTTCCTCGGCCCGGCCGAGGGCGTGCTGCTGGCCAACTGCGCCTCCTGCGCCATCAGCGCCGCCGGGCTCGCCGGCAGCTGGCGGCGGGTGCGCCCGGCGGCGATGGTGCCGCTGGTCGCCGCGGCCGCCTGCACCGTGCCGGCCGGGGCCTGGGTGGCCACCCGCCTGTCCGAGCCCGCGCTGCTGACCGGGACCGGGGTGCTGGTGAGCGCGGCGGTGCTGCTGGTGATGGCCGGCGCCCGGGTGCCCGCCCTGCGCGGCCGCACCGGGGCGCTGGCGGCCGGCGCCGCGGTCGGCTTCATGAACTCCTCGGCCGGGGTGGGCGGTCCGGTGATCTCCCTGTACGCGGTCAACGCCGGCTGGACGGCCCGGGTCTTCGTGCCGAACGCCCAGTTCTGCGGGGTCGTGGTGAACGCCTTCTCCGTCGCGGCCAAGGGCCTGCCGCGGCTGACCTGGCCGCTGTGGCTGCTGGTGGCGGGCGGGATCGCGGCGGGGGCCGTGATCGGGAGGGCGCTCGGGGAGCGGGTGCCGGAGCGGGGGGTGCGGCTGATGGTGCTGCTGCTGGCGCTCGGCGGCGGGCTCAGCACCCTGGGCAAGGGGCTGTGGGGCCTGTGACATCGGCGGCCGGCCGCGCCGCCGGGGCCGCCCCGGCCGCCGGCCTCCTTGCCAGGGACGGCGGTTGACGCGCCCCCGAAGTTCACCAGGGCGCCCCCTCGTCGTTGGCATGAACACTTCCATCAACGCGCGTTGCTTGATACAACGAGTGCCGCAGTGACCCTGCGGATGGAGGTTCCGTGAGACTGACCAGATCCATGTCGGCGGTATCCCTGCTGATCGCCGCCTTCATGCTCGCCCTGCTGAACGCCGGTCAGGCCCAGGCCGCCGGACCCGCCTACGTGGCACTCGGCGACTCCTACTCCTCCGGCAACGGTGCCGGAAACTACATCGACTCAAGCGGCGACTGCCACCGCAGCAACAGCGCCTACCCGGCGCTGTACGCGGCGGCCCACAGCCCGTCCTCGTTCACCTTCGCGGCCTGCTCGGGCGCCGTCACCAGCGACGTCACCGGCTCGCAGCTGGGCGGCCTCAACTCGTCCACCGGCCTCGTCACCATCACCATCGGCGGCAACGACGCCGGTTTCGCCGACGTCATGACCACCTGCGTCGCCGGCTCCGACAGCACCTGCCTCAACCGCGTCGCCACGGCGAGGACGTTCATCAGCAACACGCTTCCCGCCCGGCTCGACTCGGTCTACAACGCCATCAGCTCGCGGGCGCCCAACGCGCACGTCGTCGTCCTCGGCTACCCCCACATGTACATCGAGCCCTCCTGGTGGTGCCTGGGCATCGGCGAGACCAAGCGCGAGGCCATCAACGACGCGGCCGACCTGCTCAACTCCGTGATCTCCGCCCGGGCCGCCGCCCACGGCTTCGCCTACGGGGACGTGGCCGCCGCCTTCTCCGGCCACGAGCTGTGCTCGGGCGACGACTGGCTGCACGACCTGGCCCTCCCGGTCTGGGAGTCCTACCACCCCACCGCGCGCGGTCACTCCGGCGGCTACCTGGTCGCCCTGAACGCCAGGGACTGACGCCGCCCCACCTCCCCGGGGAGCCCTCCGGCTCCGCCGCTCCCGGCGGGCCCGGGCCGCACGCCGGCCCGGGCCCGCTGCCGTGCGCGGGCCCGAACGCCCCGGCGCGCGCCCGGCGCGGAACGTCCGCCCCCGGGGGTGCGGACACCGGGCGGTGGGGGGCTGGGTACACCGCGCCGTGGGACCTGGGCCTCCTGAACGCCGGCCGCCGCCGCCACAGAATCGTGGACGCCGGGCAAGGAGCGCGGCAGAGACGGGAGTTCGGCGATGAGCGGTTACCCACGGAGGAACGTGCTGCGCGCCGCCGCGGCGGCGGGGGCACTCGCGGGCGCCTGCGGCGCGGGAGGCACGGCCCGCGCGGCGACGGCCGGGGCGGGCGCGGCGGGAACGGCGGGAACGGCGGGCGCGGCGGCGACGGGAACGGCGGGCGCCGGGCACCGGTACCCCTTCCTCGAAGGCGCCTTCGCCCCGGCCACCGAGGAGGTGACGGCCTTCGACCTGCCGGTCAGCGGGCGCATCCCCCGCGAGCTGAGCGGCCGTTACCTGCGCAACGGCCCCAACGTCCTGGGCCTGGAGGACCCCAGGGCCCACCACTGGATGCTCGGCGCGGGCATGGTGCACGGCGTCCGGATCAGGGAAGGCCGCGCCGAGTGGTACCGCAACCGGTGGGTGCGCTCCGCCTCCGTGGCCGCCGGCCTCGGCGAGCCCTACCCGGGGCCCGTGCCGCCCGACGACTTCCCCTGCAACACCCACGTCATCCCCTTCCACGGCCGCGTCCTCGCCCTCCAGGAGAGCGGCCCCGCGCCCTACGAACTCGACGAGGAACTCGGCACCGTCGGCGTCCACGACTTCCGCGGCACCCTCCGCGGCGCGTTCACGGCGCACACCAAGCTGGACGCGTACGCGGGGGAGTTGCACGCCGTGACCTACTACCCGACGTGGGACCACGTGCGGCACCTGGTGGTGGACCGCAGCGGCAGGGTGGCCCGCACCACGAGGATTCCGGTCGCGGACGCCCCGATGATGCACGACTTCGCGCTCACCGAACGGCACGTCGTCGTCTTCGACCTGCCCATCACCTTCGACCCGTCCGCCGCCGAGGCGGGCGCGCCGGTGCCCTACGTGTGGAACGATCGCCACCCCCCGCGGGTCGGCGTGCTGCCGCGCCGGGGCGGGCCGATCCGCTGGTTCGAGGTGGATCCGGTCTCCTACTCGCACACCCTCAACGCCTACGACGAGGGCGACCGCGTCGTGGTCGACCTCATCAGCTTCCCCGCGCCCTTCTTCGCGGCCGGACGCGGCTTCGGGGGCCCCTCGGCGGTGGGGACCCCCTCGCTGAACCGCTGGACCATCGACCTGGCCCGCGGCCGGGTGCACATCAGGCGGCTCGACGACAGGCCCCAGGAGTTCCCCCGCGTCAACGAGTCCCTGGTCTCCCGCCGGCACCGGTACGGCTACTCGGCCGCCGCCGCC
This sequence comes from Streptomyces hoynatensis, assembly GCF_003626535.1. Classification (GTDB taxonomy): domain Bacteria; phylum Actinomycetota; class Actinomycetes; order Streptomycetales; family Streptomycetaceae; genus Streptomyces; species Streptomyces hoynatensis. The sequence continues at coordinate 134,281 of NZ_RBAL01000009.1, read as the reverse complement.
GAGATGACGGCCGCCTACCTGGCCGCCGAGGAGGAGGTGCCCGACCGGGCCTTCGGCAACGCCCTCATCAAGCACGACCTGTTCCGCGGCACCACGCAGGTGCACCGGCTGCCGCGGCACGCCGCCGCGAGCGAGGCGGTGTTCGTGCCCGCACGCCCCGGGGACCCACGCGCCGAGGAGGACGAGGGGTACGCCATGGCCTACGTGCACAACCCCGAGCGCAACGCCTCCGACCTGGTGATCCTGGCCGCACAGGACTTCACCGCCGCGCCCCTGGCCCGCATCCACCTGCCCGCCCGGGTGCCGCTGGGCTTCCACGGCAGCTGGGTTCCCGACGCCTGAGGAGGCGGGCGCCGTCCGGCGGCCGGGGCCGCCCGGCGCCGGGCGGCCCCGGCGCTCAGGACCGGCGGCGGGCGCGGCGCAGCAGGGCGTGCGCCGCCCGGCGCGCCCCGCCGTGGCCGAACTGGTCGAGCAGCCCCTGGGCCTTGCCCGTGCTCGCCGCGAGGCCCCTCGTCGACTCCGCGATCCGCGCCGCCAGTTCCGCCCGCAGCCCCGCCTCGCCCCCGGCCCGGCCCGCGGCCTCGCGCAGGAGCCGGGCCAGGGCGCGGGAGACCTCCGGGTCCGCCGCCCCGTAGTCCACAGGGCGGCCCACGTCCGCCCAGTCCAGCCGCGCGTCGCAGTAGCCGTGGCGTTCCAGCAGCCGCACCTGCGCCGGATGGCTGGCGTTCGCCGCCGGCAGCCACAGGGTGGGCACGCCGGTGGCCGCGGCGTCGTAGATGTTGCCGAGGCCGGGCGTCATGCAGGCGAAGGCGGCGGTGCCCATCAGGTCGAGCACCTCCTCGCGCGGAAGCGGGCCGGCGCCCGGCTCGCCGAGGGCCGCCGCCACCTGGCGGCTCGTCGTGACCACGAGGGGGCCGGGCGCCACCGGCGCGGCGCGCAGGGCCCCGAGCAGCAGGCGGGCGTAGGCGAGCGCGTCGCCCGGCTCCCAGTACGGGTTCTGCAGGCCGCCGAGGTTGACCAGCACGTGGCGGCCCGGCCGCCGGCGCCGGCGCGGCGGGGCAAGCGGCGGCACCACCAGGGCCCGTTCCCCGAGCGCGGGGTCGGCGGCCAGGCGTTCGCGCACCCCGAAGAAGTCCTGCGCCAGGTACAGCTCCGCCGCGCGGGCGGCTGCGGGCAGCCGGGGCCAGTACCAGGTCAGCGCGTCGTAGAGCGCCACCGGGAGCCCGGCCCGCCCGGCCAGCTCCGCCATCCGGAAGTCCATCGCGGTCACGAACAGGTCGTAGCGCGGCGCCACGGCCCGCAGCCGGCGCAGCACTTCCTCCCCGGACAGCCCCGTGGTGTCGTGGACCGCGTGGTAGGGCGGCCTGTGCTGCAGGTCGAGCGTGTGCCCGCCGCCCACGTAGTCGAGCCGGGCGCAGTCCGGGGCGAGTTCCGCGGCGAGGGCGGAGGCCGCCGCGGCCGGCCCGAAGCCGAAGGGCTCCGCATTCACCAGCAGGCGCGGCCCCGCTTGCGAGGCGCCCGCGGCGTCCTGGTGGGTCGTCACACGCTCCTCAACGAGGCGCCCGCCCCCAGGGCACGATGCCGCCCGCGCCTCCCCCGGGCGCCCTGGCAGGGCCAAGGCGCTCGTGACTACGCCGAGTTGAGTGCCGTCACCGTCGGCGGTGCGGCGTGCCGGGGGTGAGCGATGTCCGCGCCTGCCGCGCCACCTCGGCGCCGCGCGCGCCTGGTGTTCGGCAGCTGCGCCGGCGGGCTGGTCGGGCGCCGGCCTGCCGTCGCCCACCCCGAGGCCGTCCGCGGCCTCGTCGCGCACGAGCCGCCGCTGCTCGGGCTGCTGCCCCAGGCCCGCGCGCACTACGACCTGGTGGACCGCGTCCTGCTCACCCACCGGCGCGCGGGGGCCGCGCCCGCCCTGCGGCGGCCGGACGCCCTCCACGACGGGCGGCCCGCCGCGCCGATGCCCCAGGTGCGCGACACCAGCGCGGGTTCTTCCTGGCCCACATGCTGCGGCCGTGCACCCGCTTCCTGCCCGCCCTCGCCCCGCTCGCCGCGCTCGGCGCGAGGCTGGTGCCCGCGGTCGGCCGCGACCCGGCCGCCCGCCGGGCGCGCGGAGCGAGCGCCACGCCGGGCGCGCGCCCGGCGCGGGTGGGGGCGAGGGCGCGGCGTCCGGCCTGCGCGCGCCGGTGCCGCGCCGGAGTCCGCTACGCCCAGTCGGCGAACCGGTTCGCCGTCTCCGCGGTCAGCGCGGCGATGAACGCCTCCACCGGGCGCGCGGCCGGCGGCGCCCCGTAGATCGCGACCGACACCCGGCGCCGTACGCCCGGCAGCCGGGCGGCCCGCACGCCGGGGTGCCGGTGCGCCGCGAACGCCAGCCCGGGCAGCACGCTCACCCCGAGCCCGGCGGCCACCAGCGCCTGCACCGCCACGTAGTCGTCCGTCTCGAAGGTGATCCGCGGCGCGAACCCGGCCCGCTCGCACACCGACACCAGGTGGGCGCGGCACCGCGCACAGCCCGCGATCCAGCTCTCCTCGGCGTAGCCGGCCAACTCGGCGCGCGCCCCCGCCTCCTCTCCCGCCCCTCCCGCCCCGGCCTGCCCGGCCGGGGTCACCAGGTACAGCGGCTCCTCCAGCAGCGGCGTCACCGTCGTGTTGCGGCGGTCCGCGGGCACCGGCGGGCCGTGCTCGAATATCAGCGCGGCGTCCACCTCCGCATTGCGCAGCGCGGTCAGCGCCTCCGGCGGCTCCGCCTCGGTCAGTTCGAGCACCACCCCGGGATGGCGGTCCGCCAGGCAGGCCGCGGCCGCCGGCACCAGCGTGGCCAGCGCGGAGGGGAACGCGGCCAGGCGCAGGCGCCCGGTGCGCAACCCGGCGTGCGCCGCCACCTCGGCCTGCGCCGAGGCCACCTGCCCGAGGATCTCCTCGGCCCGCGTCACCAGCAGCCGCCCGGCCTCGGTCAGCATGATCCCGCGCCCCGCCCGCCGCACCAGCGGCACGCCCACCTCGGCCTCCAGCCTGGCGAGGTGGTGGCTGACCGAGGGCTGCGCATAGTGCAGCGCCTCGGCCGCCGCGGTGACCGAGCCCTCGCGGGCCACGGCGACGAGCACCCTGAGCCGGGTCAGATCGAGCATCCGCGAATCATAGGTCTCATCGATGCTTCCCTAGAAATCAGGCATTGGATCTATCGGTGCCGGCCGTGCCATGGTGCGGGACATGCGAGCCTGGACGGTCCCCACCATCACCGAGGCGCTGCGCGCCCGCCGCCTGCTGGCCGCCCACCTGCCGCCCACCCCCATGTGGAGCTACCCGGCGCTCGACGCCGCCGTGGGCGGGGGCAGGACGGTCCTGGTCAAGCACGAGAACGTCCAGCCGACCGGCGCCTTCAAGGTGCGCGGCGGCCTCACGCTGCTGGGCGGCATGGAGCCGGCCGAGCGCGCCCGGGGCGTCGTCGGCTACTCGACCGGGAATCACGCGCAGTCCCTGGCCTACGCCGCCGCGCACTTCGGCGCCCCCTGCGTGATCGTCATGCCCGCGGAGCCCAACCCGGTGAAGGCCGCCGCGGTGCGGGCGCTGGGCGCCGAACTGATCGAGGCGGGCGCCGACCTGGACGAGGCCGCGGAGCACGCCGGGCGCGTGGCCGGCGAGCGCGGCATGCGGCTGGTCAGCGCGGCGGACGAGCCGGAGCTGATCGCGGGGGTGGCCGGGGTCTACCTGGAGATCTTCGAGCAGGCGCCCGACGTGGACACGGTCCTCGTGCCCGTCGGCGGCGGCAGCGGCGCCGCGGCAGCCTGCCTGGCCGCCGCCGCGGTCGCCCCGCACTGCCGGATCGTTGCCGTGCAGTCCGCCGCCTCGCCCGCGGCGCACGACTCCTGGCGCGCCGGCCGCCCGCTGGCCCGCCCCAACCGGACCCGGGTGGAGGGCCTGGCCACCGGCCGCGGCTTCGCCCTCACCCAGCAGCTGCTCCGCGGCCGCCTCGCCGACTTCCTCCTGGTCGAGGACGAGGAGATCGCCCGGGCCCAGTGGCTGCTGATGCGGGACGCCCACACCCTGGCCGAGGGGGCGGGAGCGACCGCCCTGGCCGCCCTGCTCGTCCACGGCGACCGGCTGCCGGGCCGCAAGGTGGCCGTCGTGTGCACGGGCGCCAACGCCGGTGAGCGCGAACTCCGGGCCTGCGGCGCCGCGGCCGGGGGCGGGAGCGTCGCCGCGGCGCGCTGACCGCGGCCGGCCCGCCGGGTTCCGTGCGCCGGGGCCCTCCCGGCGCGCCGAACCCGGCGGGCCAAACGCCGCGGCGCGCCTTCGCCGCCGCGGGCGACCGCCCCGCGCCCGGCCGCCGGCACGTTTTCCCGGTGCCCGCGCTCTCTTGTCACTGCCCGGACATCCCCCTATCCTCCCGGCTAGAAAGCGCTTTCACAGGTGGCTCGGCGGCGGCAGAGGCCGGCGGGTTCCTGGCTCTGCCCGGCACGCGAGCCGCTCCCGGGGCGGCGCCCGCCGCATCCGTGCCCGGAGGCCGAAGGCCATGGGACGGAAGGGGCGAACGGCGCCACGGGAAGCGCGTGCCGCCTCGTTCCCCGCGGGTCCACGGCGGGGGGCCGGGGTGTCCGGCCGCCTCCCGGCCCGGGCGATCGCCGTGCACACGGCGCTCCCCGAGGCCGGCGGCCAGGCCGGGCGGTGGAGAAAGCGCTGTCACGGCACCCGTGGCCCGCACCGGACAAGCCGGTGGCATCCGCCCCGGCCCGGGTCGCCGCGTTCCCCCCGCACGCAGCAGCACCATCCGGCACTCGAAAAGGAAGGGCGATCCGATATGAGACGGTTAGTCACGCTGCGCCTTCACGCGGCGCTCGCCTTACTGGCCATCGTGGCCGCGGTCGGCGTGGTCCTGACCATGCCCAGCGCCTCGGCCGCGACGGGCGGCGTCACCGGCTACGCGACCCAGAACGGCGGGACCACCGGCGGCGCCGGCGGGCAGACGGTCCGGGCCACCACCGGAACCGAGATCCACGAGGCCCTGTGCAACCGGGCCAGCAGCAGTACCCCGATCACCATCGAGGTCGAGGGGACGATCAACCACGGCAACACCAGCAAGGTCTCGGGCGACAGCTGCAACACCGCCGAGGACAGGATCGAGCTCAAGCAGATCAGCAACGTCACCCTCATCGGCGTGGGCAGCGGCGCCGTCTTCGACCAACTCGGCATCCACATCCGCGAGTCCAGCAACATCGTCATCCAGAACGTGACCGTCAGGAACGTCAAGAAGTCCGGCTCGCCCACCTCCAACGGCGGGGACGCCATCGGCATGGAGAGCGACGTCCGCAACGTCTGGGTCGACCACGTCACCCTGGAGGCCTCCGGCGGCGAGGACGAGGGCTTCGACGGCCTCTTCGACATGAAGGACAACACCCAGTACGTGACGCTGTCCTACAGCATCCTGCGCAACTCGGGCCGCGGCGGGCTGATCGGGTCGAGCGAGAGCGACCTCTCCAACGGCTACGTCACCTTCCACCACAACCTGTACGAGAACATCGACTCCCGCACCCCGCTGCTGCGCGGCGGGACCGCCCACATCTACAACAACCACTACGTGGGCCTCGTCAAGTCCGGGATCAACTCCAGGGCCGGGGCGCACGCCAGGGTGGACAACAACTACTTCGAGGACTCCAAGGACGTCCTGGGCACCTTCTACACCGACGAGGCCGGCTACTGGCAGGTCAACGGCAACATCTTCGACAACGTGACCTGGTCGAGCCCGGCCGACGACAACCAGCCCGCGGGGCCGGACCCGCAGTCCAACACCACCGTCAGCATTCCCTACTCCTACACCCTCGACGAGGCCACCTGCGTGCCCGACGTCGTCAGCCGCACCGCGGGCGCGGGCACCGGGATGCGGGTGTCGGACGGCAACTGCACGCCGCAGGTCCCGGACGACCCCACCGACCCGACCGACCCCACGGACCCGACCGACCCGACGGAGCCCGGCGGCACGAACCTCAGCCTCGGCGCCGGCTCGGACGGCACCGGCAAGGCGGACGGGACGAGCTACGGCAATGTGCGCGACGGGAACATGAACACGTACTGGTCGCCGGACGGCGCGACGGGCTCGATCTCGATCAAGTGGGACGCGGCCACCACCGTCTCCTGGATCAACATCCGCGAGGCCGCGGGCGCCACCGGGAACATCGGCTCCTGGCGAGTGGTCGACGCCGACAACGGCGCCGTTCTGGCCTCGGGCAACGGCGCGGGCGTCATCTCCTTCCCCACCACCAGCCTGCGGAAGATCACCTTCCAGATCACCGGCTCCAGCGGCACGCCGCGCATCGCCGAGTACGAGACGTACGCCGCCTGAGGCACCCCGTCCGAAGCACGCCACCGAAGCACACGGCGTGCAGGGCGCCGTTCGACGGGCGCCGCCCCTGCGGCCCGTCCGGCCCGGCGGCCATGCCGCGGGCCGGGCGGGCCGCACCCGCCCGGGCGCCACGGGGCGCGGGGCGGCCCGGGTCAGGTCGCCCGCTCCCCGGGGGACGTGACCGCCTGCCGCGGCAGGGTGAGGGTGAAGACGGCGCCGCCCCGCGGGGAGTTGGCGGCGGTGAGGGTGCCGCCGTGCAGCCGGGCGTTCTCGGCGGCTATGGCCAGGCCGAGGCCGCTGCCCTCGCCGTGGGCGCGCGCCGCCGCCCCCCTGGTGAACCGGTCGAAGACGTGCGGCAGCACCTCGGGCGGGATGCCGGGACCGTCGTCGGCCACCACGATGCGCAGGCCCGCTCCCTCGCCGCCGGCCTCGGCCCGCACGCGGACCCGCGCCCCCGGCCCGCCGTGGCGCAGGGCGTTGCCGACGAGGTTGGCGAGGACCACGTCCACCCGGCGCGGATCGAGGCGGGCGCGCAGCCCGCCTTCCGGCGTCTCCACCTGGACCCGGTCCTGCCAGTGGCGCAACGCGAGGGTCCTGCGCAGGAGTTCGCCGACCTCGACCTCCTCCGGGTCCAGCCGGGCGGCGCCCGCGTCGAAGCGGGAGATCTCCATCAGGTCCTCCACCATGCGCACCAGCTTGCGGGTCTCGCCCGCGACCAGGCCCAGCGCCTCCGCGGTCTCCGCCGGGAGGCGGCCGGAGGCGGCGTCCTCGTCGAGGAGGCCGGTCACCGCGGTCATCGCCGCCAGGGGCGTGCGCAGTTCGTGGGAGACGTCCGCCGCGAACCGGCGGGCCTTGGCCTCCATCTCCCGCCTGAGCTCCGCGTCCGCCTGCAGGGTGCGGGCCATCGCGTTGAAGGTGCGGCCGAGGTCGGCCAGCTCGTCCTCGCCGGTGACGCGGATGCGGGTGTCCAGGGCGCCGCCCGCCATGTCCTCGGCCGCGGCACGCAGGCGCCGCACCGGCCGCAGGACGCGGCGGGCGACCAGCAGGGCGGGCACCGCGGCGGCGAGCACCACCGGCAGGGCCCCGGCGCGCGCCGCGGTGACCAGCGAGGCGATGTCCTGCTGCTCGGAGGCCAGGGAGAAGGAGGCGTACACCACGAGACCCGAGGGCTCGAAGGAGTCCCCGGCGGAGGAGACCGGCAGGGCGAGGGCCAGCCAGGGCTCGCCCTCGTGGTGGAAGCGCTGGGCCAGGGCCGTCCGCGCCGCGGAGGCGGCGGCCGGCAGTTCGGCCGGCAGGGCGGGGGCCGCGGCGCCCGCGGTGACCGGCCCTCCCTCGCGGAAGACGGCGGCGGTGCGCCACTCGTGGGCCCCGGCGGAGCGGTCCAGCTGCCGGGTGAGCGCCCGCAGATCGGCCTCGGTGGGCCGGGCCGGCAGGTCGGGCGCGAGGGAGTCGACCCGGGCGCGCAGCTCGTGCACGGCGTTGTCCTGCACCCGCTCCAGGATGGCCGAACGCGCCTGGCGGTAGGTGAGGGCGGCGGTGGTCAGGGCGCTGAGGGCGGACACCAGCAGGAAGCCCGCCACGAGCCGGGTGCCGAGACCCCGGGGGATCAGGCGCCGCCTCACAGCGGGCCGAAGCGGTAGCCGAAGCCCCGCACCGTCTGCACGTAGCGCGGGTTCCTCGGGTCGTCCTCGGTCTTCGCGCGCAGCCGCATCACGCAGGCGTCGACCAGCCGGGCGTCCCCGTAGTAGCTGTGCTCCCACACCTGTTCGAGAAGCTCCCTGCGGCTGAAGGTGCGCTCGGGGAAGGCCGTCAGGAACAGCAGCAGCTTGAGTTCGGAGGGGGCAAGCGCCAGCTGCCTGCCGCCCTTGGTCACGCGCAGGGCCGCCCGGTCGATCTCCAGGTCGCCGAAGGCGGCGTGTTCCTCCCGCGCGGCCGCACCGGGCGGGGAGGGCGCCACCCGGCGCAGCACGGCGCGCATGCGGGCCGCGATCACCTCGCCGCCCGCGGGCTTGACGACGTAGTCGTCGGCCCCGGCCTCCAGGCCCACCACGACGTCCACGTCGTCGCCGCGCGCGGAGAGGATGACCAGCGGCACCTGGCCGAGTTCGCGGATGCGCCGGCACACCTCAAGACCGCTGATGCCGGGCAGCATCAGGTCGAGCAGCACGATCTCCGGCGCGGAGGCGGCCAGCGCCGCCAGCCCGTCCTCGCCGGTGCCGACCGCCTCGACCTCGTGGCCGCGCCGTCGCAGCGCCATCGAGACCCCGCGCCGCACGGCCGGATCGTCCTCGATCAGCAGGACCCGCGTCATGGAGCGGCCCCCCTTTCCGTTCCTTCCATGTCCGTTCCGCTTTCCTTCCCCACTCCTTCGGGGCGTTCCTTCCGCGTCTCCCCCTGCCCTTCCGCGCCCTTTCCGCGTCCTTCCGCGCTCCCTACCCCGAGGGGGCGTGTCCCCGGGGCACCACGGTGCCGGTCTCGTCGCAGCCGACCTCCCAGGGGCTGCCCTCGAAGCCCGCCTCGTGGACGCGCACCACCACGTCCACCGGCGGCTTCCCGCCGGGAATCCCCGGCGCCGCGGCGGCCGTGCACACCAGCTGGCTCACCGCCGCGCCCGCCAACTCGGCCACGGTCCACGGCAGCCGGAGGTCCACCGTGCCCGCGGAGGTCTGCACGCCGACCCGGGAGCCCGCCGGCAGCGCGGTGTCCAGACCGCGCGCCCGCTCCTGGGCGGTCGGCCCGCCCAGCAGGGCGTCCAGTGCCTGCTGCGGACCCGCGCCCGGGGGCGCCGGTCGCGTGGCGGGCCAGGGCCCGTCCGGCGTGAGGAAGTACACCCGCACCAGCTCGGAGCCCTCGCGGTTCAGCCCGCCCACGGCCGGCGCCCCCGCGTTCCGCGGCCCGGCGTCGGAGATCCCACAGCCGGCCAGCGCCGCGGTCGCCGCCAGCACGGCGCACAGGCCGGCCCGCGGCCCCGGCCGGCGCCCCGCCGCCCGCCCGCCGCCCGGCGCCTTCCCCGGGTTCCCCGGGTTTCCCGGGTTGCCCGGGCTCCTCGGGTCTCTCCCCATGTCTCCCCGCACCTCTCCCCTCGGGTCTCCCCGCACGTCTCCCGGCTGCCGCCGCCTCCCTCGCCCCGCGGCGGCCGGTGCGCCGCGCTGCCTACGATGCCATCAGCCGGGTCACATCCACCGTGCCCGCCCCGGGATGCGGCCGCGGTATGGCCGCCCACACCCCGGCGGCCAGGGCGGCCGCGGCGGCCAGCGCGAGCAGCCCCCGGCGGCCGAACGCCCACCGCGCGCGGAAGCGCACCGGGTCCTCCACCCAGGTCTTCGACAGCACGGCCGCCCCGAGGGACAGGCCGATCGCCAGGGCCGTACGCCCCCAGCCGCCGACCCCGAACACCTCGTCCGGCAGCAGGAGATACACCGGCCAGTGCCACAGGTACAGGCTGTACGACAGCGCGCCGAGCCGGCGCGGGACGGCGGCGCCCACCAGCCGCCCGGCGCGGCCCCCTGGCGCCGCGGCCAGCAGCGCGACCAGCAGGGCCGCCGCCAGCGAGTGGGCGAACAGCCCGCCCCGGAACAGCCCCGGGGAGCCGTGGCCGCCGGTCAGCGCCCACGAGGCGGCCAGCCCGCACCCCAGCAGCGCGGCGGCCACGTCCGCGACCCGCCGGGGCACCCGCGCGAGCAGGCCCGGAACCGGCGCCGTGGCGGCCAGCGCGCCCAGCAGCAGCGAGAACGCCCGGGTGTCGGTGCCCTCGTACACCCGCGTGCCGTCCACCGGGTTGGCCAGGCCCGCCATGAGCAGCGCGGAGGCCGTCGCCCCGGCCGCGGCGAGGGCGGCGACGCGCCGCTCGCCGCCCCGGCCGCGGGCGGCGGCCGCGACCACCGGCGGCCACACCAGGTAGAACTGCCACTCGACGGCGAGGCTCCACAGGTGGGCGAACAGCCGGGTGCCCGAGGCGTCCCAGTAGCCGATCCGCTCCGCGATGTCGTGCCAGTTCGCGCCCTGGATCGCCGCCCAGGGCGCGTCGTCCAGCGCGAGGCGAAGCAGCGCGGGCGAGCCGAACGCCCAGGCCAGCAGCAGCGTGCCGACGCCGAGGACGGCCGGCGCCGGCAGCAGGCGCCTGGCCCGGCGCCCCCAGAACGCGGCCAGGTCGACCCGGCCGCCCTGCGCGGCCTCGCGCAGCAGCAGGCCGGTGATGAGGAAGCCCGAGAGCACGAAGAACAGGTCGACGCCGAGGAAGCCGCCGCTCAGGTGCCCGGCGTGGAAGAGCAGCACGCCCGCGACGGCGCAGCCGCGCAGTCCGTCCAGCGGGGCGACCCGGCCGGCGGCCCCGTGGGCCGGTCCTGGCGCGCGGCGGCCTGCGCGCCGCGGGCGGGACGTCACGGCCCTCACGCGCAGCCCAGGTTGGCGAACCGCTCGTCCCCGGTCCAGGAGCCGTTCGCCCAGTCCTCGGGCGCGGCCGGGGCGAAGTCGTACCACTCGCCGAGCCGTTCGGCGAACCAGGCGGCGAAGGCGGCCGAACCCTGCTGGCAGGAGTGGATGCCGTCCGGGGCGCGCTGTGCCCGCTCCGCCTCGGCATCGGCGCCCCACAGCTCCCGGGAGTCCAGGAAACGCACCCGCGCGCCGCCCGCCGCTCCGCGCGCCTCCCGGTGCGCCTCCGCGACCTCCTCGGCCGCCGCGGGGGCGCTGTCCAGGGCGCTCTCGTGCCCCCGGTAGAAGTCGTCGATCCTGAAGGGCGGCGCCGAGACGAGGACCAGGTCCGCGCCGGCCTCCCGCGCGGCCCCGGCGAGCCTCTCGTACGAGGCGCGCTGCTGCGCGGGCGTGCCCCAGTCGTAGGTGGTGAGCTGATAGGCGAGCACGTCGGGGCGGAAGGAGGCGAGGTCCTCGGCCAGCTCGCGCCACGTCGCCTCGGCGAGCGGGCGGATGGCCGCGTCGCCCTCCACCACGGTGCCGCCGCCGTCGGAGGAGGCGTCCTCGACGTCCACGCCGCTCGCCGTCAGCGCGGCCCGCAGCGCCGTGCCCTCCACCCCGGCGATGGAGTCCCCCAGCCACAGGAGCCTGAGCGCCTCCTCCCCGGCGGGCGGGGGCGCGGAGGAGGCCCCTGGGGCGCCGTCCGCACCTGAGTCGCCCGCGCCGCACCCGGTCAGCAGGGCGCCGAGGGCGGCGAGGCCGGCGAAGGCGTTCGCGGCGCGGGCGGGCCCGGGCCGGGGCCGACGGCGGCCGGAGGAGTCGCGGGGGCCAGGTGAGGCAGATATGTCGCTTCGCGTGTCGCTCTGCATGGCGTCAGCGAATCAGCCGGACTCGCCGATCGGCCGCGCCGTCATCACCCGCTCACACAACGGGAGAACGCCCGTCACCTCCGTCCCCCGCGAGGCGCCCCGCCCGGGCCGCCGCGGAAGACGCCTGGGGACATGTCGGGCATCCTGGGGGTGTGGCGCCTTCGCGGCCGCCCTCGGCCGCCGCCCGCGACCGGGCGTGCGGCCGTGCCCACCCACCACGTCCGGCCGAGCGGAGCACGGCGATGGCAGACCCTGCGCACCGCGTCCGCCCGCGGCCCGGCGCGTGACCGCCCCGGCGCCCGGCGGGGCCGGCCGCGGCGGGGAGCGGGGCGCCGGCCTCGTGACCCTGTTCCTGACCGGGGACGTGATGCTCGGCCGTGGCGTCGACCAGATCCTCCCGCGGCCGGGCGACCCGCGGCTGCGCGAGGAGTACGTGCGGGACGCGCGGTCCTACGTGGCGCTGGCGGAGCGGGCGAGCGGCCCGATTCCCGCGCCGGTCGCCCCCACCTGGCCCTGGGGCGAGGCGCTCGACGTGCTGGAGCGGGCCGCCCCGCAGGTCCGCATCCTGAACGTCGAGACCTCGATCACCGGCCGCGGGGAGTTCGCCCCTGGCAAGGCCGTCCACTACCGGATGCACCCGGCCAACCTCCCGGCGCTTGCGGTGGCCCGGCCCGACGTCTGCGTGCTGGCCAACAACCACGTCCTGGACTTCGGCCGCCGCGGCCTGACCGACACCCTGGACGCGCTGGCCGGGGCGGGCCTCGGGGCGGCCGGGGCCGGGCGGGACGCCGCGGCCGCCCACGCCCCGGCCGCCGTCCCGGTGGGGCCCGCGGCCCGCGTCCTGGTGTTCGCCGTCGGCATGTCGTCCAGCGGCATCCCGCCCGGCTGGGCGGCGACCGCGGACGGGGCCGGGGTCGCCTGTGTGCCCGAGCCGACGGCCGCCGCGGCCGCGGCCCTGGCCGGGCGCGTACGGCAGGCCAAGCGCCCCGGCGACCTCGCCGTCGTCTCCGTGCACTGGGGCTCCAACTGGGGCCACGAGGTGCCCAGGGAGCAGATCCGGTTCGCCCACGCCCTGGTGGACGGCGGGGCCGACCTGGTCCACGGGCACTCCTCGCACCACCCGCGCCCCCTGGAGGTGTACCGCGGCCGGCTGATCCTCTACGGCTGCGGGGACTTCATCGACGACTACGAGGGCATCCGCGGCCACGAGGAGTACCGCGCCGACCTCCGCCTCGCCTACCTCGTCTCCCTGGCGGCCGGCACGGGCCGGCTGGCCCGGCTGCGCATGGTGCCGCTGCGCGCCCGCCGGATGCGCCTGGAGCGTGCGCCGGCGCAGGACCGCGCCTGGCTGCGCGCGACGCTCGACGCGATCAGCGAGGGCGTGGAGGTGACCCTGGAACCCGACGGCACGCTGGGCCTCGCCGAGGGGGCGCCCACCGGCGGGTGAGGGCCCCGGCCGGGCCCGCGCCCCGGGGCGGGGTCACCGGCCGGGGGACGGCCCGCCGCCCCCGGCGGGGGGCCGGGGGAGCGTGAGCCCGGTGAGGAAGTCGTCCAGCATGGCGATCTGCACCTCCTCGGGGAAGCGGCCGGGCGCGAAGAGGGCCTGGACGACGAGCCCGTGGGCGAAGGCGACGGCCGCGGCGGCCAGGTGTTCCGGATCGCCGGCCGGGATCTCGCCGCGGGCGCGCGCGGTCTCGAAGAAGGGGCGGAGGGTGGCGCGCAGCCTCGTGTAGCGGTCGGCCTGCTGGGCGGACAGGGCGTCGTCGGCGAGGGAGAGGTCCCAGGAACTGACCCAGATGCGGCTGCGGCCGGCGTCGGCCGGGGTCAGCGGCAGGAGGTCGAGGAGCACGGCGCGCGCGCCGCCGAGGCCGGCGGAGGGGCGCGCCCGGCGGGAGCGCTGCGCGGTGTTCTCCTCCAGCAGGTCGAGCGCGTGCGTGACGAGGGCGCGCTTGGAGGGGAAGTAGTGCGTCAGCATGCCGGTCGAGACGCCCATGGCGGCGGCGACGGCGCGCAGGGTCAGGCCGCCGAATCCCCTGGCGGCGAGCACCTGCCACACCGCCTCCGACACGTCCTTGCGGCGGGCTTCGCGGTCTCCTGGTGCGGGTGGCGGCATGCTGCTATTTTACATACCAAACGTTTGTTACGTACCGGGTGGGCGCCGCAGGCGTGTTCCCGGGGACGCCGACCCGGAGGGCGGATCTCTCGTGCTCAGCCTCGCGCTCGGTGACCAGGCCAGGCTCGGCCCGCTGGAGCCGTGGCAGGCGCCGGAGTTCCTCGCGCACCTCGACCGGGCCCGCCCGCTGGTGGACCCGTGGATTCCCTGGGCGTCGCTGAGCCACGACCTCGCCTCGGCCACCGCGACTCTCAGGCGATACGCCGACCTGCGGGCCGCGGACGGCGGCGCGCTGTACGGGATATGGCGGGAGGGCACGCTGGTCGGCGGCGTCATGTTCACCCGCTTCGACTCCGCCACCGGGGTGTGCGAGCTCGGCTGCTGGCTGGAGGAGGCCGGGCAGGGCAGGGGACTGGTGACCCGGGCCTGCCGCGCGCTGATCGACTGGGCCTTCACGGCGCGCGGGATGAGCCGGGTCGAGTGGTGGGCCGCCGCGGGCAACACCCGCAGCATCGCCGTCGCGCGCCGCCTCGGCATGGCCAGGGAGGGCGTGCTGCGGCAGCGCCATCCCCACCGGGGCGTCCGGCAGGACAGCGAGGTGTGGTCGGTCCTCTCGGGGGAATGGCCGCCCGGGGGCCCGGCCGCGACCCGGGCCGGCGTCCAGGCCGAACTCGACCGGCTGATGGGCGCGTTCCTGGCCGCCTTCACCAACGCCGGCGGCAGGCGGGCGGACGTCGAGGCCGTGCGCGACCTGTTCGTCCCCGGGGCGCTGCTCGTCTCGCACACCGGGGAGCAGCCGGTGGTCATGGATCTGGACGCGTTCATCGCATCGCGGCAGCGGATGCTCACCGACGGCACCCTGACGGAGTTCTCCGAGTGGGAGGCCGGCGAGCGCACCGAGATCGCCGGATCGCTCGCCCACCGCCTCAGCACCTACCGCACCTCGGGCCGCCGGGACGGAAAGCGGTTCGAGGGGGGCGGCCACAAGACGACCCAGTTCCTGCGGACCCCGGCCGGCTGGCGGATGTCCTCCGTGGCCTGGCGCGAGGAACCGGCCCTCCCCCCGCCGTGAGGGCCGCGCGCGCCTCGCGCCCGGGCCGGGCGCACGAGCGGGCGCGCGAGCGGGACGTACGAGCGGGACGCACGAGCGCGGCCGGCCGCGGACGCGGCCGGCGAGCGAGGACACCACCACGGTGGGGAAAGGAAGCACGGTGCCCAACATCGGACGCGAGGAGCTGTCGGGCAGTCACGACAGCGCCGTCCCCCGGCAGTTCCTGGACTTCATGGCCACCGGTTGGCGCCCGGAGAGGGCCGACCTCACCCCGGTGCCCCACCGCGCGCACCTCGCCCGGCGCAGGTCCCTGCTCTCCGCGGCCTTCCCCGGGGACACGCTGGTCGTCCCCACCGGCACCATCCGCTCGCGCACCTTCGGAGCGCCGTACCTCTTCCGCGCCGGAAGCGACTTCCTCTGGCTGACCGGCGATCAGGAACCCGACTCGGTGCTCGTGCTGCATCCGGTGGCCACGGGGCACGACGCCGTCCTGTACACCCGGCGCCGGTACGACGCCGCGTCCGGCGCCGGGTACCTGGACCGCATGAACGGCGAGATGTGGTACGGCCGTGGGTACGCGCCCGAGGAGAAGTCCGCGATCCTGGGCATCGAGACCCGGCCGCTCGACGAACTGCCCGCGGTGCTCGATGCGGTGGCGGATTCCCCGCGGCTGCGGGTCCTGCGCGGCTACCACCCGGGAATCGACGGCGGCCTCGAACCCGGGACGCTGCCGGCCACCGCGGGCAACGCCGAGCGGGACGCGCTGCTCGCGAGCGTGCTGTCCGAACTGCGGCTGGAGAAGGACGAGTGGGAGATCGCCCAGCTGCAGGACGCGGTGGACGCCACGATCCTCGGCTTCGAGGACGTCGCCCGCCGGCTGCGGCCGGACGCGCCCACCCCGGAGCGGTACCTCGACGGCGTCTTCGGCTGGCGCGCCCGCGTCGCGGGCAACGGCGTCGGCTACAGCTCCGTCGTGGCCGGCGGCCCCCGCGCGGCGATCCTGCACTGGTCCCGCAACGACGGCACCGCGGACCCCGGGCAGGTCCTG
Organism: Streptomyces hoynatensis; assembly: GCF_003626535.1. GTDB lineage: Bacteria > Actinomycetota > Actinomycetes > Streptomycetales > Streptomycetaceae > Streptomyces > Streptomyces hoynatensis. The sequence continues at coordinate 118,456 of NZ_RBAL01000009.1, read as the reverse complement.
CTCCTGGACGCGGGCGTCGAGAACGTCCACGGCTACACCGCCGACGTGACCCGCGTCCTGCCCGTGTCCGGGGCGTTCAGCCCGGCCCAGCGCGACGTGTACGAGCTGGTGCACGCGTCACGGACCGCGGGGCTGGCGGCGATGGCGCCCGGCGTCGCCTTCGCGGAGATCCAGGAGGTCTGCACGCGGGTGCTGGCCGAGGGCCTGCGCGACCTCGGCCTCCTCAAGGGCAGCGTGGCCGAGGCGCAGGACCCGGCGTCGTTCGCGTACCGCCGCTGGACGCTGCACGGATTCGGCCACATGCTCGGCCTGGACGTGCACGACTGCGGGCATTCGCGCCCCGAGGCGTACGCCGGCGGCGTCCTGCGCGAGAACCACGTGCTGACCATGGAGCCCGGCCTGTACTTCCAGCCGCACGACGACCTGGTGCCCGCGGAACTGCGGGGCATCGGCGTGCGGATCGAGGACGACGTCCGGATCACCGCCACCGGCGCGCACCTGCTCACCGGGGCGCTTCCCACAGAGCCGCACGAGGTCGAGTCCTGGCTCGCCGCCCAACGCGAGGCGGGCCCCCGCGATCCCGGCACCGCCGCCGCGTGAGACGGCCGCCGGCCGGGAAGGCGGCCTCAGAGCCACTCCGTGTCGGCGTGCGCCGGGCCCCGTGCGGGGGCTTTGGCCCCGGAGCGGCGCCAAGCGGCGGCGATCTCCGCCGGGTAGCGGCGGGCGCTGCGGGTGAGCGCGGCGCCCGGGGTGAGTTCCGCGATGTCGTTGACGTGGAACGGGACGCCGCGGTCGGCGCTGAGCGGCACCGGCCCGGGGGCCCCGGGGCGCAGCAGGCGGGTGCCGCGGCTGCTGAGGTTCCGGAGGGTGAGGTCGCCGCCGGTGACGGTGGCGATGAGGTGGCGCCGGCTGACGCGGCGGGCCAGTTCCTCCGGGAGCAGCCGGTACAGGGCGATGCCGCCGGCGTCCGGGGCGCGCCCGATCTCCACGGTGGTGTCCGCGTCGAGGGTGAAGCGGTGTACGCAGGCGCCGTCGACGAGGAGTTTCAGCTGCACGATGCCGGTGCGCGGGCCGTCGTCGGCCAGCGGGGCGCGGTGCAGCTCGCAGACCGGGACGCCGTGCCGCATGAGGGGGAGCCGCACCTGGCTTCCGCGGCGGCGGTCGTAGAGCGCGCAGCCGCGTTCGGGGCAGCGCCAGTGGCGGGTGACGATCTCCCGCATCGGCCTGCGGTGGCGTCCGGCGAGCAGACCGTGGGCCTTGAGGTCGGACTCCTCGATCTTCCGGGAGATCTGCGCCGGGGTGCGGATGCCCATGTCCCGCTCGCGCAGCACCACCCGGTCGCCCTCGCGGGCCGGGGCGAGGAACTGCGTGGTGTTGCCCTGGATCCAGGGGTGGCTGGTGCGGAAGTCCCGGAAGTCGTCCCGGGAGATGACGGGGAGGCCGGTGACCTCGGCGAGGTCCAGCAGGGGCTCGTCGGCGTCGCCGGCCTCCTCGATCAGGCCGCGGCCGGCCCAGCGTGCCAGCAGCGCGGGCTCCGCCGGGCCGGGGAACGCGCCGCCGGCCCGGCGCAGGCTGCGGTCGGCGACGGCGTGGACGCGCACCGCCCGGTCGCCGGCCCGGTCGGCGAGGGCGTCCAGGACCAGGCGCAGGCGGTGCAGCGAACGGGGGTGGTGGCCGCCGAGGCGCTCGTCGCGGAGGACGTTGGACAGGTCGACCAGGGCGTCGGCCTCCTCGTGGGTGGCCGCCAGGTGGCGCTCCAGGCTCGCGAGGTCGTGACGGGTCATGGCCGGGCCGGCTCCCAGACGGTGAGCAGGGTGGAGACGTCGTAACGGTCGTCGACGGGGGTGAGCGCGGTGACCTCGAGCAGGGCGATGTTGCCCTCGCTGGTCGTGGTGCACAGGAGGCTGCCGACGGGGAGGGTGTCCTCGAAGTCGGCGTAGTCGAGGGACTCCGGCAGGACGTTGGTGCGGGAGCCGAGCTCGCACTCCTGCGCCGTCGGCCCGGAGGCGAGGCCCGTCGCGGTCTGGAACTCCCAGCGCTCCTTCAGGCTGTCCCCCAGGTACAGCTCCAGCGCGTCGTAGTCGTCGACGTCGGTGCCCGCGAAGGGCTCGTCGTAGTCGACGCCGACGTCGGTGTAGTCGTCGGTGCGCAGTTCGAACGGCTGGGCCTCGATGAGGAGGGTGTAGGGCTCCGGCTCGGGCTCCTGTGCGGTCTCCGCTTCCGTGGGCGGCGGGGAGGTGGTGTCCTCCTCCGGCCGGCCGGGGGTGGTGGCCGGGTCGGTGGCCGACCCGGCGGACGACCCGCCGCCTTCGGCCTCGTTGTCGCCGTCGCCGCCCAGGGGCAGCAGGTTGAGCAGCAGCACCGCCAGGGCCCCGGCACCGGCCGCGCCGAGGGCGAGGGGCAGCCGGCCGCGCCGGGGCGGACCGGACGGTGCGGGCGCGGCGGGCGCCGGGGCGGGGCGCTCGCCGGGCGCTGTCGCGCGGTACGTGGGCGGCGGGGGCGGCGCCGGGGCACCCGTCGTGCCGGGGAACGCCGCGCTGCCCTGCGTGGTCCCGCCGAACGCGGGGGCCTGCGGGGGCGGCGGGGTGCGGATCTCGGCGGCGCGGGTCCGGATCGACGCGGTGACCGGCGCGGGCAGCCAGTCGCGCAGGTCGTCCAGCGGCTCCCCGGCCAGCCGTTCGCAGAGTGCGGCGAGTTCGGCCGGGGCGATCCGCCGGCCGGGGTCGGCGGCCAGCGTGCGGGTGAGCACCTCGCGCAGCGGCTCCGGATAGCCGGAGAGGTCCGGCGGGCGCTGCTCGGTGCCGGCGATGAGGGTGGCCACGGTCAGGCCCCCGCCCTCCCCGTAGGGATGACGGCCGGTGGCCGCGACGGCGGCGATCAGGCCGAGCGCGAACACGTCGCCGGCCGGCCCCACCGGCTGCCCGAGGGCGTGCTCGGGCGACATGTAGTGCGGGGTGCCGATGAAGCCGTTCGAGGTGGTGAGCTGGGTGGCGTCCGCGGCGCGCGCGATGCCGAAGTCGATGACGTGGGGGCCGGATTCGGTGAGCATCAGATTGCTCGGCTTCAGGTCGCGGTGCACGACGCCCGCGGCGTGGATCGACTGCAGGGCCCGCGCGGCGCAGCCCGTCAGGCGCAGGGCGGCGGGCAGCGGCAGCGGGCCGTGCTCGGCCAGCGCGTCGTGCAGCGGCAGACCGGCGACGAACTCGGTGGCCAGCCAGGGCCGTTCGCCGCTGATGTCGTGGTCGACGACCTGGAGGAGGTGGTAGCCCTTGACGCGCCGCGCTGCGGTGACCTCCTGCGCGAAGCGGCGCCGGAACGTGTCGTCGCGGCCCAGGTCGCGGCGGATCAGCTTGAGGGCGACGGGCTGGCCGCCGCGGGTGTGCGAGAGGTAGACGGTGCCCATGCCGCCCTCGCCCAGCCGGGCCAGCAGCCGGTAGCCGGCGACCTCACGCGGGTCCTCCGGTATGAGGGGTTCGAGTGGTGATCCGGGGCGGGGCGGCAACGCGGTTTCCTCCGAAGACGACGGGAGACGGGGACGGCGGGCAGGCCGGGCGGCAGACGCCGGGCGCGGCCGGGGGCGACGGCGGACCGCCGGGCAGCGGACGGCCCGCCACCCGGGACACGGCCCCGGGGCCCCACGTCACGCCGTCCCCGCGGCACTGCACCGCTGCCCCTCCACGCCCGTCCTGTGCTTCCCCGAGGTGCAAACCCCAACTGACGATGGACTCGCCGGCCTCGAACCGGACGCTTGCGTAGGTGTGCCGCAGCACCCCACCGTCGGGGGGATTGCCGCACGGACCACCTGATCCCGGCTCCGCCAGGAGACTGGCGGAGCCGCTCAAGGTTGGCGACGCGCGAGGATGATCCCTCCCAGTTTGCTCTCGGCCGAGGTGAGAGTCTTGTGCGTCTCGACGGCGAAGCCAGCTTCGTTGAGCCACGCAATCGTCTGGTCGTGCTGCCTGCGATGGACATAGACCTTCATCGGGTGCCCGCCATAGCCCTCGGTCTTCAACCGCGACTCATCGCCGACGTGGAAACTGAGCAGCAACGGCCCACCGGGCCGAAGCACTCGACGGAAATGCGCAAGCACCGAGCCGATCTCGTCGTCAGGAATGTGGATCAGTGAGTACCAGGCGACCAGGCCAGTCACGGAGGCGTCGGCCAAGGCGAGGTCCGTCATGGAACCGAGATCGAACCGCACGCCGGGGTGTTCACGACGGGCCACATCGACCATACCCGGTGAGAGATCGATGCCGAACGCGTCCAGGCCAAGGTTCCGCAGGTGGCCGGTGATCCTGCCTGCCCCGCATCCCACGTCCGCGACCAGCCCGCCGCCTTGGGCACGCACCAGGTCGGCAAACAGCGCCAAGACCGCGCGCTCCTCGGGTGTTTCGTCCAAGAGGTGACGTGTCAGCTCGGCGTAACTTGCAGCGACGGTGTCATAAGACGTCCGCGTATCCGCCAGCCAGTCATCTGCGTTCAGTCCCCTCTCCACCGACCGCAGGCTACACAAGTCATCACGCGGCGCGATGGCTTGGTTCGGAGAAGGGCTGTTGTGCATTTCCTGCAACCGGCGAGAACCGGAGTGTGCGGGAGTCCCGCCACAAGCACGCCTGCGACATCTGCCACGGCAAGCGCGGGCAGATCATGCAGGCGTACCGCTCGGCGCGCGCGGCCTGGTGCCGAACGCCGCGGTGCTGTGGACGACCCGCTACCTGGACGCCGCCGGCGGGCAGCTGCGAGCGCTGCCCGCCGGGGAACGGGAGTACGACGGTACGAGGACGGCGCCCGCCTTTCCCCGCTCGGACACGCCGACCTCAACTGCCTGGGCCGCTACAGCTTCCACGCCACCGTCCCGGCAGGTGGGGGTTTGCGGTCTCTGCGCGCTCGGGACGTGGATGTCTCGGACGGGGACGACGAGCGACTGTCGTGACCGCGGCTCGTGCAGTGGGCGGAGGGCTTGCCTGTCCTGGCTTGCGGGGCCAGGCTGGCGGTGAAGCCGGTGTCGGCGTGCGGGAGGCTGCCGTGTTCCATCAGAAGTCCTGTAAGCGCCGCGGGGTGTGTACGGGCTGTATGCCGTTCGCGCGCCGTCCGTGTACCGCCTGGCAGGGGCCGCGGCCGGTGGTCCGGCTCGGCCGCACCGTGCTCACCTACCGCTCGTGCCTGCACTGGAGCGTCGCCGCCGCCGCCGCGGCCGTGGTCCTGCTTGGGGCCGGTGCCGTTGTGGGGCTTGTGCTGCCGCTCGGGGCTGCAGCGGTGGTGGTCGTTCTGGTGTGGCTGCTGGCCGCGCTGCGCGTGCTGCGTCTGGATGCCGCCTGTCCCGCCCCCGGTGGCGGCCCCGGCCCGGGCGGTGCCGGGTTGCGGGAGCCGCGCCGGCCGAAACCGCATCCGCCCGCCGGTGTCGTCGGGCTGCCGCTGCCCGACGGAGGGAAGAGCGGGGCCGCCGCCCTGGCCTGATCCGCGGTGTCAGGGGGCCAGCAGTGGGCCGAAGGTGCGGCTCGCGATCTGTGCGGCCTGCGCTTGGGCGACCACTCTACGCCGATACCACGTTTAACGACCCCCACGAAAACTCCGGCAAGCCCGACGGGTACCCCGAGCCCTGCGGCACCATCGGGGTGGGCGGTGACTACCGGGTGACCCGCCTTTGGGAGCAACAGGACCTGGACGGCAAACCCCCCAGCCAGTCGATCGTCCATGCCTGGAAGCGGGCCGTCCACCACCCCATCGAGTACGTGTGTGCCAACGTGGGCGAGGACGACACCCACGACAGCGACGAGGTCCTCGCCGAAGGTTGCGTGCCCTTCACCGGTGTCGGCAAGTACTCCATCAGTGGTCGGAACGGATCGGTGACTGTCGACGTTTTCCGATTTGAGCCCTTCAGCAGCTGACCCCTTGTCGGCACGGGTGCTCTGCTGTCCGGGCAGGCTCGTCCTTCCGGGACAGCAGAGCACCCGTGCGGCAGGAGATGCGGCGAGGGGGTGTCCGCACCCCCCTGCACGCTTCTCAGCGGTTTGGTGGGCCATGGGCTTGCTGCCGGTAGGGCCTGCCCGCGAGACGGTCGCCCTTGGGCCTCGTGGTCTGGTTGAAGGCCCATTGCCCGCGCTCGACCTTGTCGCGGCCGGCGCGGGTCAACAGCACCGGCCACCGGTTCGGCTTCTTGATCGCTCGGGGGCAGGTGCGGCCGGTGCGCGGGGCGAGCAGATGACGCCGGGCGTTGTTCGCGGCCTCGGTCATGGCGCGGGCGAGTCTGCGGGTGGTGGTGGCGGGCTGGGGAGGGCACGCTGCGGCGGATGATGCGCACGCACGTCAGTGAGGAGACGCGGTCGGTGTCCACGACGGGGCCGTGCTCGACGGCGGCCTGGTGGGCGAGCCGGCGGACGGTGTGGTGGACCGCGAGCAGCACGGCCCACAGCTCTTGGCAGGCGCCTTCGGGGGTGCGGGAGCGTAGCGGCCCGGCGGAGCCGAGGTGGTTCTTGATCTCGTCGAAGGTCAGCTCGATCTCCCAGCGCTGGAGGCGGCGCGCGGCCGGTTCCTCGACCGGGTACTGCTCGTGGTCCAGCAGGGTGGTGCCCAGGAGGATGGTCTGCCCGCCCGTGGTGGTGAAGGTGATGACGTCGGGATCGCAGACCGGGCAATCCACGATGTCGGCGGGGCACAGTCCCGTCTTGTCTCTCGCAGAGAAGGTTCCGCGACGGCGAGTTGTGTTCGCGGGGCCGCCAGGCCAGACTCCCGCTGGCAGGCAGCCGTGCAAACAGGCTGGTCAGCGCCCCGCCCCTCCGGGAAGCTCCAGGGACTTCTCAGGGACTTTCCGTCCTGTCCGGGGGACTTCCCAGGGACTTTTCACCGTGGAAGGAGGGAAGGGCCGGACAGGACGAAAAGACGCGTTCCCGCAGGACAGGGCCGGCCAGGCCCTCAGCATTCGATGATGTTCACCGCGAGCCCGCCCCTGGCCGTCTCCTTGTATTTGACGCTCATGTCGGCGCCGGTCTGTTTCATGGTTCTGATCGCCTGGTCCAGCGAGACGTGGTGCCTGCCGTCGCCGCGCAGCGCCATCCTCGCGGCGGTGATCGCCTTCACCGCGGCCATCCCGTTGCGTTCGATGCACGGGATCTGGACCAGGCCGCCGACCGGGTCGCAGGTCAGGCCGAGGTTGTGCTCGATGCCGATCTCGGCGGCGTTCTCCACCTGTTCCGGGGTGCCGCCCAGCACCTCGGCGAGCCCCCCGGCGGCCATCGAGCAGGCCGAGCCGACCTCGCCCTGGCAGCCGACCTCGGCGCCGGAGATCGAGGCGTTTTCCTTGAAGAGCATGCCGATCGCCGCCGCCGCGAGCAGGAAGCGCACGACGTCCTCCTCGCCGGTGCCAGGGACGTACTCCAGGCAGTACCTGAGCACCGCCGGGATGATGCCGGCCGCGCCGTTGGTCGGGGCGGTGACCACCCGGCCCCCGGCGGCGTTCTCCTCGTTCACCGCCATCGCGTAGAGGGTCACCCAGTCCAGTGCCAGGGCCGCGCCGCCCGGGGTGCGGCGGAGCCTGCGGGCCGCGGCGGCGGCCCTGCGGCGCACGCGCAGGCCGCCGGGCAGCACCCCCTCGCGGCTCAGGCCGCGCTCGACGCAGTCGTCCATCACCCGCCACAGGCGCAGCAGCCCGGCGCGGACCTCGGCCTCGGCGCGCCAGGCCCGCTCGTTCTCGAGCATCAGCGCGGACACCGAAAGGCCCGTCTCGCGGGTCAGCCGCACCAGTTCGTCGCCGGTGCGGAAGGGGTGCGGCAGCGCGGTGCCCTCGGGCCGCACCCGGTCGGGGCCCGTCGCGTCCTCGTCGAGGACGAAGCCGCCGCCCACCGAGTAGTACGTCCTGGTGAGCAGCGTCCTGCCCGCCGCGTCGAAGGCCGCCAGCCGCATGCCGTTGGCGTGGCGCGGGAGGGAACGGCGCCGGTGCAGCACCAGGTCCGAGTCCGGGTCGAACGCCACCGGGTGCGCGTCGCCCACCTCGGTGGCGAGCAGCCGCAGTTCGCGCCGCCGGCGCACGCGCGCGGCCTCCTCCTCTGCGGCGTCCACGTCCACGGTGTCCGGGGCGTGGCCCTCCAGGCCGAGGAGCACCGCCTTGGGGGTGCCGTGGCCGTGGCCGGTGGCGCCGAGCGAGCCGAACAACTCGGCGCGCACCGCCGCGGTGTGTGCCAGCAGTCCCTCGTCCTTCAGGCGCGTGGCGAACATCCGCGCGGCGCGCATCGGGCCGACGGTGTGCGAGCTCGAGGGGCCGATGCCGACCGAGAACAGGTCGAAGGCGGACAGGGCCACCGCTGACTCACCCTCACTCGTGGGTGAAGGCGGTGTACTCGTCGGCCGAGAGCAGCTCCGCCTCGCCCGCGGCGGCGTCCGGGCGCACCCGGAAGAGCCAGCCCTCGGCGAACGGGGCGGAGTTGACCAGCGCGGGGTCGTCGGCGACGTCCTGGTTGACCTCGGTGACCTCGCCGCTGACCGGGGAGTACAGCTCGCTGACCGACTTGGTCGACTCCAGCTCGCCGCAGGGCTCGCCCGCGGTGACGGCGGTGCCCGGCTCGGGCAGCTGGACGTAGACCACGTCGCCGAGCGCGGAGGCGGCGTACTCGGTGATGCCCACCGTGGCGACGCCGTCCTCGGCGGCGGAGATCCACTCGTGGTCCTTGCTGTAACGCAGCTGCTGCGGGTTGCTCATGAGATTGCTCTCCCTTGGGGTATGCGGGGTCGGGGGGATGCGGGGTCGGAGTGTGCCGGGTGTGCGGGGTGCGGGGCGCCGCGGGGGCGTCCCGCGGCGCGAGGGGGCGCGCCGGATCACCTCGGGCGCCGGTAGAAGGGCAGGGCGACGACCTCGCAGGGTTCCCGCGCCCCGCGGATGTCCACGAAGACCTCCCCGGTGCCCGGCGCGGCGTGCGCGGCGTCGACGTAGGCCATGGCGATCGGCCGGCCCAGGGTGGGCGAGGGGGCGCCCGAGGTGACCTCGCCGATCACCCGGTTCGCGCCGTCGAGCACCCGGTATCCGGCCCGCGGCACCCGGCGGCCCTTCGCGATCAGGCCGGTCAGCGTGCGCGGCGGGCTGGTGGCGGCGCGTTCCGCCGCGGCTTCCAGGGCCGCCCTGCCCACGAAGTCGCCCGGCTTGCCGAACTTCACCACCCGGCCCAGGCCCACGTCGAACGGCGTGCGGGAGGCGGTGAGTTCGTGCCCGTACAGCGGCATCCCCGCCTCCAGGCGCAGGGTGTCGCGGCAGGCGAGGCCGCAGGGCCGCAGTCCCTCCGGCTCCCCCGCCTCGGTGAGGGCCTGCCACAGGGGAGTGGCGTCCCCGGGCGCGCAGAAGAGCTCGAAGCCGTCCTCCCCGGTGTAGCCGGTGCGGGCGAGCAGCACCTCGCGCCCGGCGACGGTGGCGGCCTCGGCCGCGTAGTAACGCAGCCCCGCCAGGTCCGCCTCGGTGAGGCGGGCCAGCACCGCGGGGGAGGCCGGGCCCTGGACGGCGATCAGCGCGTAGGCGTCCCGGTCGTCGCGGACCGCGGCATCGAGCCCGGCCTGCCGCTCGGCGAGCGCGGCCAGCACGGTGCCGGTGTTCGCGGCGTTGGCCACCACCAGGTAGTCCCGTGCGGTGAGCCGGTAGACGATCAGGTCGTCGAGGATGCCGCCGGACGCGTCGCAGATCATCGTGTACCGCGCGCGGCCGGGGGCGAGCGCGGAGAGCTGCCCGACGAGGGCGCGGTCGAGGAGGGCGCCGGCCTCGGGGCCCGAGACGGTGATCTCGCCCATGTGCGAGAGGTCGAAGAGACCGGCCGCGGTCCGCACCGCCTGGTGCTCGGCGCGCTCGCTGCCGTACCGCAGCGGCATCCGCCAGCCGGCGAAGCCCGTCATCGTGGCGCCGAGTGCCAGGTGCACGGACTGCAGCGGGGTGGCGCGCTCCCCGGCGGGCAGCACGTCGGGAGCGCCGTCCCGGGGACGGCCGGGGGAGGGGGGCGTGGCGTCGGTCATGGGCTGGCTCTCCGGGAGTGCGAGGCGGTCTGGGCAGGACGGGGTCCCTACCCTCCCCCTCTGTCATCGGCACCTGAGAGGTTCGCCCCGGCCCGGCGGCCGGCGGCTTGCACCGTGGGTGGGGCCGCGCCGCGGCGGCCCGCTTTTCAGATTCGCCTTCCACGCGCGGTATCTGGGCCTGAGAGATTCAAGGGAGGACTTGCTCCTTCGGCGCCCCAGAGGCTGGGGACTCTCCCGCGCGGGGTCGAACGGCCAGTATGCGGTTGTCCGGGCTGCCCGGCGCCGCGTGGCGGTGGCGTGGGCACGCCGCCCGGACATCATCGCACGAACGCCGGGAGCGAGCCCGGCGGGCCGAGCCGTTAGGGTGCCTGCCGTGGGGGGAACGGGAGTTCAGCCGGACTAGGGGACGAGTAAGCGATGACCATGCCACGGCAGGGACCCGGCTTCGGCGGCGGCTGGCCGAGCAACGAGCTGGAGGAGGTGCTGGCCGCCTCCCTCGGCGTGGCCGACGCCGGGCCGAGACTGCTGAAGGTGCTCTCCCGCAGCGCCGTGTGGGTGCCGCTGCCCGAGGGCGGCAACCGGGAGAGCCGCAGCCTGGACCTGCCGACCGTGGAGGTCAACGGCGGGCTGTACGTGCCGGTGTTCAGCTCGGCCGAGCAGCTGCACCTGGGCGGCGCCGCGCACCTGCCCTTCGCGGTGGCGCCCTCCTGGGAGTTCGCCCGCGGCCTGCCGCCGCAGCTGGGCATAGCCGTCAACCCGGGCGGCACGGTCGGCATGCCGGTGCCGCCTGCCGCCGTCGCCCAGCTGTGCCGGGCCACCCCGGGCGAGCGGGTGCCGGGCGTGCCCACCGGGGCCAGGATGCGCCTGTTCCAGCCGGACTGGCAGGAGGACCCGGTGGACTTCCTGGCCGAGGCGGGCCGCGAGCTGTCCGCGCTGTGGTACGTCAGGACCGCGCGCCGCGGCCTGGCCAGCGCCGAGGGCGGGCCGCCCTCGCTGTTCGTCGGCGTGGAGCTCGACGAGCTCGACGAGGAGCGGCGCGCCGAGGTGAACGAGGCGCTGGGACGTGCGCTCGCGCGCCGGGCGGTGGCCTGGCCGGTGCAGCTGGTGCTGCTCGACGCCGCGGAGGACCCGGTCGTGGACTGGCTGCGCGAGTGCGTGCGGCCGTTCTACGCACGTGACGTGTGAGACGGGGGCCGTTTTCGCACCTTGCCGCCCGGCGGAATGCCTCTCAAGCTGCTGTGGTGGGCATGTGACTAGGGGAGCGAGATTTCCGGGACAGCCGAGCGCGAGGAGGACCGGCCCAGGTGACTGCGCGACGAGGCGTCGAGGAGCTGCTGCCCCTGATCACCGCCGATCGCCCCGACCGCTGGGACACCTACGAGGAACTCCTCGCCGCGCTGGCCGACAGCGAGGTGTGGATGCTGCTGTGGCACGGCAGCCCGGGGGAGCCGGAGGCCCAGTACGGCAGCGTGGAGGTGGAGGGCCACGGGTACGCCCCCGCCGTCACCTCGGAGCGCGAGCTGGCGGCCAGCGGCTGGACCCGCAAGTACGAGGTGGTCGGCGGCCGTGACATCGCCGCCGCCCTCTACCCGGAGCACTGGGGGCTCTGGCTGAACCCGCATGCGGGCGGCGGCGGCCTCGGCGTCCCGTGGCTCGACCTGCGCCGGATCGCCGGCGGCCTGGACCGGCTGCCCGCGGGGCCGTTACGCATCGGCGAACCGAGCGTCGCCGCGGACGCGTTCTACGCGCGGCTCGCCCTGGAGGCGCGGCGCACGCCGGTGCTGCGCAGCCTGCGCCGGGCCTGGGTCCAGCCGGCGGTGGGGGCCGCGTACCTGGTCATCGGCCTGGAGGTGGACGACCCGGACGAGCCGGCCGCCGAGGAGGTGCGGGGGATGATGCGGCGGGCGATCGCCGACGTGCCCGAAGGGCTGCCGGTCGGCACGGTGGCGATGGCGGACGCCTACGACCCGGTGGCGATGTGGCTGCGCGCCCACACCCGTCCCTTCTACGACCGCGACGCGCCCGCCGCCCAGGACCCGGGCGCGCTGCGGCAGGGCGGCTACGGCTACCCGGGCCCCTGAGGCGGCGCCCCGCACGGTCTCCGGCCGCCTTCCGCCGCGCCCGGCCGCGCCCGGCCGCGTTCCGTTCCGTTCCGGAAGGGCGGTTTCGGCGGCGCCACTCGGGTTACCCGTGACCGACAACCTCCCGAGGACCACGACGCCGGACACCGGGAAACACCGGGGAACTCTGGGAAACACCGGGGAACTCTGGGGAACACTGGGAAAGGGGCCGCCGCAATGCAGGCCGTCAAGAGCACGCTGCCGGACACCACGCTCAAGATCATCGGCGAGGCGATGCAGGGCGCGCTGGTCGATCTCGTCGACCTCTCCCTGGTCGCCAAGCAGGTCCACTGGAACATCGTCGGGCCGCGCTTCCGCTCGGTGCACCTGCAGCTGGACGACGTGGTGGAGACCGCGCGCACGCACTCCGACACGGTGGCCGAGCGGGCCGCCGCGCTGGGTCTGCCGCCCGACGGCCGGTCCGCGACCGTGGCCTCCGGCACCGGGATAGCGACGGTGCCCGAGGGCTGGCTGCGGGACACCGACGCGATCCGGACGATGGTGGAGGCGCTCGGCGCGGTCATCGTCCGGATGCGCGAGCGCCTGGACGACGTCGGCCAGGTGGACACGGTCACCGAGGACATCCTGATCCAGCTGACCAAGGACCTGGAGAAGCACCACTGGATGTTCCAGGCGGAGAACGCGGGGTGAGGTCGGGGCCTCAGGGGGCCTATGACCTGCTGAAATATGCGTGACGTGATGTGACGGGGCGCGACGAGGACGCACGAGAGGTGACGGAAGAACACCGGAATCTCGCGGGTGACCGGAACGCGACCGGAACGTAGTGAGGCCCCGACCGGACCCTGTGAAGGGCGGTCGGGGCCTCCTGAGGGCGCCTCGGCCGGGCGTCGGGACCCGGGCAGGCGCCCGCCCGTGAGGGCGCAGTGAGGGTGTGGTCTGCACCACACCCTAGGTGTCTCTCTAGGGTGTGACCACCCCTTTGCCCACATCGTGATTTACCACGCCGTGGTATGGGCTAACTGATCTTGGTCCGATGATGTGGTCCGGGTGCCAGCCGCCCGGCCCCCAGACCACCTCCTGCCGCTCCGCGCCGCCGTCGGCGACCGCATCCGCGCCGCGCGCCGCGCCCGCGGCCTCACCCAGGAACAACTCGCCGAGCTGCTCCTCGCCGACTTCAAGACCGTCTCCCGCATCGAGGGCGGGGTGACGTCGCCGCGCCTCGACCGCATCCTGGAGATCGCCGTCGCCCTCGACGTGCCGCCCGCGGCCCTCATGCCGGCCGGCCCGTGGCCGGACGGGCTCGGGCCCCGGCCGGCGGCGTAGGCGAGTGGCGGGCCGCGGCCCCGGTGGTGCTGGTGCGCCTGCCGGACGGACAGGAGGTGCACGCCGCGGTGCTGCGCCGCCGGCGGGACCCGGCCGGCGGCTGGGCGTACCTGCTGGAGCTGCCGCTGTGGGCGCGGGCGGAGCTGGGGGGCGGCCGGGGCAGCTCCTCGGTCAGGGGTAGGTCCCCGCGTCACAGGGGGAGCAGGACGCAGGGGCCTGAGGTGGGGGTGTGGAGACGATACGCCCGGGGCGGCCGGGAAGCGCCCGGCGTGCGGCCGGAAACGGGCACACGGCCCCGACGCGTCTGCCAGGGTGGTCCCATGGACTCGACGGTGACCCTCTACGGCGGCCCGCTCGACGGCGAACGCCTGGATCTCTACGACCCTGGCGACGACAGCGTGCGGCGCTGGGGCGGGGATGTGCCGTGACGGAGCCGCGGGGATGGAGTAAGGCCGCACGCCGCCGAAGCGCGGGCCGCACGCCGCCCGGCGGTTGGCCGGGCCCGGCGTGCAGTCAGTGCGGGCAGCACCCGGGGCGGCACCCGCGGACCGACGCAGCCGGGGTCCGGGGGGTCGTGTGTGACGACTGCCAGTGGGAGCCGCGCGAAGGGCTCGCGTTCGGCTGACGCTACGCCGCAGGCACCTCGCCTGCGGCGATCTGGCCCGCGGTCCACGGCTCGCCGGGGCCCGCGGGGTCCAGCAGCACCGCCACCGCCTCAGTCACCTGCTCCAGCCCCACCGTGACGCCGCCCACGGCCACCGCGCCCACCGTCATGACGGGAGGATCGCACGGCGAGCGCCGCGACGGCTACCGGGCCTCGTCGAGCCGGGCCGAGAGGCGCGCGGCGAGGCCGTAGGCGGGGTGGTCGTCGAGCTGTCGCCGGCGCCGGTTGTACCGCTGGGTGGTGCGCGGGTCGGAGTGGCCGACGGCGTCCTGCACGCGCTCCAGCGGCACCTCGTCGGCGAGGTTGTCGGTGATGAACGCGTGCCGCAGGACGTGGGGCTTGATGCTGTCGGCCTGCGGGAGCCCGGCCTTCCTGGCAAGCATCCGCAGGTGCTTGTGCACCTCGGGTTCGGACCAGCGCCGGCCGGTCGCGGTGATGAACAGCGGGCCGTCGGCGCGGTCGCCGAGGTAGGTGCGTAGCGCGTCGTAGGCGAGGGGGGGCAGGGGCGCGGCCTTCCGCTTCCCACCTTTGAGCCGGAGCGGCAGGGTGTGGTGGCCTCGGTCGTAGCCGAGTTGGTCGGCGTCGAGGGACAGCAGTTCGTCGATGCGGGGTCCGAGGAGGTACAGCAGCGTGACGAGGGCGTAGGAGCGCGGGTCGTGCTGCCGGGCGGCGTCGATGAGCGCGGCGGTCTCTTCGGGCAGCAGGCCCTCGGTTGGCGAGTGGTCGGGGTCGATGCGGGGCCGGAGGACGCTGGCGAACGGGTCGGCGGGGACGGCTTCGACGCGGACGGCGTAGGTGTAGAAGCTGCCGCAGGCGGCGAGGGCCTGGGCGCGGCCGGAGTCGGAGAGCGGCGGCCCCGTGGGCGCGGCCTCGCCCGGTCGCCCGCCCTTGACGCGGCGCATGGTGGGCGCGGTGGTGAGGTGGTTGCTGTAGGCGTCGGCGAGCGGCAGCTTCGCCTGGAGCGGGTGGATGCCGGCGGCACGGGCGTAGTCCTCCCAGCGGAGGAGGTTCCGAGCGTAGGCGCGGCGGGTGTGCTTGCTGCGCTGGCGGGCGATCCACGCCCCGGCGACGGTGGGCAACGGGTCGTGGTCGCCGTAGATCTCCGTGAGCCGGTCGCGGAGGGCCTTCGCTTCGTCGGGCCAGTCGTCGCGGGGGTCGTGGCGCGCGGTGGAGACGGCGCCGGCCTGGCGCGGGACGAGGGCGGTCATCGCCTCCTCACTTCGCGCCTGAACGGTCGGCGGCACGAGCAGCCTGGACTTCCTCGGCGGTGACGGTCTCGAAGTGCCACCACCGACCGTTCTCCCACTGCATGATCCGGGCGGTGTCGGCGCCGGAGCCAAGCGCGTTCCGCACGTGCTGGTACGCCTTGGCCTCACTGGCGTGGTCGATCTCGACGAGTTGCACTCCGTTCTGGGTGAGGATCACCCGCCACGGCTTGCGGGGCTTGATGGTCATGGTCGACTCCCTCTCACCTTCTCACTAGTAGTGGATAACTGTCATTATCCACCATCGAGAGGAATGCGAGCGAGGGGCGTGGGTCGTGCAGACGACGGTCGTCCCCGGCGGAAGCAGCAACTGGACGCGGGTGTGGGACCCGGATGCCAGGCCGGCGACGGTGGCGGAGCGGAAGAGGCTTCAAGAGCTGCTCTTCGGAGGCGCTGGGCGTACATCGAGGTGCAGATCCCGGCCGCCCGCTGACCGGGCACACGACGAACGCCCCGCCCCCGCCATCACGGCGGGGGCGGGGCGTTGTCGCGAAGCGGTCGCACGGCCAGCATGGCACGCAGGTCTGACAGCGGCGTCAATCGGCGAGCCAGGGTGGCACGGGAGGCTCGGGCCGGCCGCCGCCGACCTCGGCCGCGGCGCCCTGTGAGGCGAGCGTGCCGGAATCCGCGGGCGGGGGCCCCGTTGGCGCGGCAGGGGCGGGCTCTTCGGGCATCGTCACCCCTCCGGGGAGAGGCGGGCCGTGCGCCGGTCGACCCGGTCGACCGCATCGCGGAGGCTGGCGCCGGAGTTGGGGTGCAGCTCGTGCTCGATCGCGGTGACACGGTCAGCGATCTGCGCGGTCTGCTCCTCGATGGCCGCGACCCGCGCCATCAGCCCCGGCCGCGCCGGCACCCCGGACCGAGCCGGGGTGCCCTTCCAATCGTCCACCAGGTCATCGACGCGGCCGACGACCCGGGCAGCCGCCCGCGCCGCCCGCCACCCGGCACCGATCAGCGCGAGCACGCCCACGCCTGCGCCCGTCCAGGCCGCGATCTCCTCCGGGCTCACCGGGCGGCCACCTGGTCGCGTGCGAGCGCCGCGGCGAGCGGATCGCCCGCGGGCGCCGGGTACTGCGGCGGCCGGGCCCAGCCGAGGGCGATTCCCGCCGCGGTCCGCAGCCAGCCCGCGCCGAGGCGCCCGGCCCACTGCTCCAGCAGCCGGAAGGCCGCGTAGTAGCCCATGGTGAGCGCGGCCGTGACCTCGGTGGCCACGGTGGCGTCGTCCAGGTCGAGGCGCATCCGGGCCGCGGCGCCGAGGATCAGGCCCGCGACGATCGGCACGACCGTGCGCATCAAGGACGTGAAGAGGTTCATCGGTCACTCACCCCGCCGAGTGCGTCGCCGAGCTCGGCGAGCGCCGCGCGGGCGCCGGCTTCTGCCGCGGCCTGGATCTCGGCCGCGGTCAGGCCGCCGCCCTCCGCCAGGCGCGCGAGCACGGCGCCCTGCGCGCCCTGCGTGGCGATCACCTCGCGGAGCCGCGCGCCGAGGTACGTCAGCCACGTCTCGGCGGTCACATCCGGGTTGCCCTTCGCCTTCGCCTCGGGCGCGGCGGTCAGGAAGTCCCGGCGCCACACGCGCTCGGCGATCTTGTCTATCTCTGCGGCGGTCAGCGCCACGTCATCCTCCTCAGGGGTGGTGTTCGGCGACCAGCTCGCCGGGTGCTTGAGCCGCTCGGCCACGCGCCGGCGGATGTCGGGCATCGAGATGCCGGGGCCGCGGGGGTCGATCTTGCCCGGCTGCCACTCCAGGTGGCCGATCACCGAGGTGTCGCCCGCCTTGCCCCAGCCGTGGGCGCGGCAGATCGCGGCCGAGGCCCGGACGATCGCCTCGACCTGGGCCGCCGGCCACGGGTCGCGGTTGTCGCCGAGGTTGACGCACTCGAAGCCGTAGAAGCGGGTGTTGCCGTCGGTGTCGGCCTCGTCGACACGCGGCAGGGCGCGCTCGGCGATCACGGCGGCGAGGACGTCCCCGTCGCCCTTGCCCGCGTGGTTGGCGCGCCCGTGCCCGACGAGGTGGACCGTGCCGTCCTTCGCGATCACGCCGTGGCACAGCGGCCCCGGCAGGTCGGAGCGGCCGTTGTAGCACAGCTTGACGGAGGCGTCGGTGCCGGAGGTGACGGTGTGGTGGATCATCACGCCGTTCACCGGGCCCCAGGGCCCCGCACTGTTGCGGTTGTGCGTGCGCCAGGACCGGTACTCGACCACGCGCACGCCCTCCGCCCGGAGGGCCGCCAGCAGCCGGTCAGCAGACAGCGGGGTGGCCACGTCACGCCTCCTCAGCGGGGGCGGGCCACGGCTCGCCGGGGGTCGTCAGGTCGTAGCGGCGTCCAGCACCGAATGAGGCCTCAGGGAACGCGGCGGACAGCTCGCTGAGGAGGAGGTTTGCCGCGGCCTCCATGGCGGCGTCGATCCGGTCCCCCTGCGCCGGGTCAAGGCCGGCGGGGAGGGTGATGTCTACCTCGCCGTCGTCCGTGTAGCCGCTGATCGTGTAGGTGACGCGCTGGGCGCCGGCGGGCATGGCCACGTGCCTCTCCTTCAGAGTGAGGTGAAGGTGCCGTCGAAGCTGATCCATTGGGGGCGGACGTTGGTGTCGACGTCGTAGAGCCGCATCTCGCCGGACGGCCGCACGTCCACGCGGATCACGGTCTTGGCGCTGCCGACGGCGGAGCAGGCGACGGGCATGCGCCGCAGGGCGACCGGCCGTGCTGCCGCCGGGAGCCCGGCGTCAAGGCCGGTGATCGACACGTAGGGGCTTGGGTCGGTCGGCCAGGTGGCGCGGCTGATGCAGCCGCGGAACATGAGGGCGCCCTCGCCGAGGAGGTTGACCACGCGGTACTGGAGCGCTGGTGCGCCGTCCGCGCCCTGGGTCCAGTCGGAGGTGATGGGCACGTCGGCCCAGTCCTGGGCGCCGGTGCCGACGGTGACCCACTGGGTGCCGTCGTACCAGGTGAGCTGCCTTTCGGCCTGCGTGGATGCAAGCATGCCGAAGGCGGGGCTGGCCAGGGTGGCGTTGCGCTCGGCGCTGGAGGCGAACCGCATCGCGCTGCGGGGCACGAGCCCGTCGGCGAGGTCGCGGGCGAGCCTCGGGCCGTTGGGGGCGTCCGTCAGGGCCGCGATCTGCACGCCCTGCCCGTAGTCATCGGTCGTCGGCACGGGGCCTCCTCAGATCGTGTAGTAGGTGACGCAGTCGAGCGAGATCCACTGCGGGCCCGAGGTGTCGAACAGGCGGACGATGCCGTCTGGCTGCACCTCGACTCGGACCGGCGCCGCGGTCGACCCGTTGCGCGGCGAGGACCAGCCGATCGGGTACGGCGGCCTGGCGGCGGCCGGGATGATGGCCAGGGTGGTGTTGTTCGGGATGGCGCCGGCGTCGGTGCGCCCCAGGCGCCCGCGTAGCATCACGCGGCGGCCCTCGAGGAGGTATCCCGGCGGGGCGCCTCCGCCAGCGGCGGTGTAGCCGCTGGTCAGCGGGATCGCAGTCCACGCGCCGCCGCCAGCGGCGAGGGGCGGGGCGGCCTGCCAGTTGCCGTCTCCGGCCCGCCACAGGACGCATAGGTCGCCTGCCTGCGGCAGGAGGTATCCCTGGGTGCGGCGGGCGCGGATCTGCCCGCAGTCCACCGTGCCGTCGTTTCCGACGGCGGTGACCTGCGCGGTGTGCCAGTCCGCCCCGCGCACGTCCGGCGTGGTGGCGCCCTGGATGCGGGCGGCGGTGGCGATGGCGTCCGCGAGGCGCGCGGAGGTGCTGGTCATGCGTCCTCCCTGCCGGAGATCATCTCGATGGTGAACGCGTCGCCGAGCCCGAGGCCGATGCTGTACGCCTGCACCTGATACAGGTCGCGCCGCCCGGAGCCGTACACGGCGCGGACCACGTCGCCGGGCTCCAGCAGGGGGTTCGGCAGCGAGGTGATGTCCGCGGTGACCGCTGGCTTGACGGACTGCTTCAGCAGGGCCGCAGCGGCGGCCTCGGCAGACCCGGACGTGATGATGGCCGGCGAGCTGTAGAAGTACGGCACCCGGCCGAAGGGGCCGTCGACGTAGGTCGGGCTGGTCGGGTCGTCGTCTTCAGCGACCGCCACCACCCGCGCCGAGCCCGTCTCCGCGTTCTCGCCCGAGGCGACGACGACGTTGTAGATGCCGTCGCGGGACCAGCCGGCCGACGCCTCGATCAGCACGCCGCCCTCGCCCGCGTCGATCTGCCACGCGACGGGAGCCGTCAGCAGATCCGGCAACGGCTCGATGTGGAAGACGCCGTCGGGGTCGGCCCAAACCTCGGCGCCGACGGTGGTGGCCAGCTCCTGCACGGCCGCCCACCGGTCGTCCCCCGCGTCCCATGTGCGGGGCCCCAGCAGCGTGTCGGGGGCGGTGCTCGTGACGACCGCGGTGGGCAGCGTCGAGTGGATCAGGGCCGTGATCGCGGTGACCGCCGCCGCGGCGAGGCGCGTGCTGTACGGCGCGGTGAACGAATCGTCGGCGATCACCGCTTCCAGCCCGCTCGCCGTGATGGTGACCGGCCCGACGTCCGGGTCGCCGTCCAGCGAGTCGAGCCTGCCGTAGAAGATCGGCACCGTCTCGGTGATGCCGTCCGGGTGGGCGACGCCGTACAGAACGCGCACCCGCGCGCCGGCCACCCGCAGGAAGTCCGCGGGGCTGGCGGGTAGTAGCGACAGGTCGGTCGAGGTGACGGTGGCGGTGCGGCGCACGGCCTGCCCGCGGTCCACCCGCACGCTGCCCCCCGTATGCGGCACGGTCGTGACCGAGCCGTCAGGCCAGTGCAGTTCCACAACCGTGACCAGGCGGTGCGTCTCTCGCAGGGCGGCCAGGAACCGCGGGCTCGGGGCTGGATACACGAAGTCACCCCCCGATGCGACGGTCGAGGAGCACGTCCTCCCACGTCGCGTAGGAGTCGAGGACCTCCTGCCAGGTGGCGCACTCCGTCAAGATGTCGCGCCATGTTCGGCCCGCGCTGCCGTTGACGCCGGTGGCGGTGGGCATGTCCGTCTCCGTCAGCGGAAGCGTCCAGCCCCGCCACGGCTCCCGGCCGTAGGGCGAGACGCGGGCCTCCGTCACGTCGCCGACCGTCGCGTAGACCTGCCCGACGCCGAAGCCGGGCGCGGTCTGCCACAGCAGCGGCGCGCCGGAGGAGAGCAGCAGCCGCAGCGCCTCGCGCTCGGCATCGTCCCGGGTCCACACCTGGAGGTCGCCGACCCGGCCCCCACGCACATCCGACACGGTGACCGGGTTCTGCCGGCCGCGCACCACGTACTCGGCCGCGCGCGCTGGCCGCGTCCAGTCCGGGCCGCCCCCGGCCTGCACCACCAGCCGCATGTTCCGCTGCGGGTTCGCGGGGTCCTTCAGCCAGCAGGTGTTCGGGTCTCCCGGGTCGAGGGTGACCGGGTCCGTGTGGCGCCGCTCGGTCAGGGCCCCGGTGCCGGCGTTGTAGGTCTCCACCAGGTACGTCACCGGCGTCCCGAGGGGCGCCTCGTAGTCCTCGATGATCAGTTCGTCGGCCGGGATCGGCACCCGGTCGTACAGCCCGCTCGGCCCGCGCACCAGCACCCGGGCACCGTCCGGCGTCACCCGCCAGATGCTGATGAGCTGCCCGACGTGCAGCTCTCGCAGGGTGAGCCGGATCGCGCCGATGTCCGGGAGCGGCTCCGCGGTCTGGAGGCTGAGTGCCTGCCACAGCGCCACCCGGTCCAGCCACAGCGTGCTCGACGCCGCGGTGGCGGTGAGGGTGTACTCGATCGCCGCCTGCGTCGCACCAGCCGGGGCGACGGCGTCGTTCGTAAGGCTCCACCAGCCCGGTGTCGGGGCGGCGCCCGAGGTGTCGGTGGTGACCCCCACCTCGGTGCCCTCGTCGTCGTACCAGCGGACGGACCGGGCGATGTCCCAGGCTCCGGAGGCGACCTGGGCCCACACCTGCCACCGCCAGGACAGGCCGCCGCCGTCCGTGCGCAGCGGCCAGATCCCGGAGCGCAGCACGCTGGCGGCAGCAGTCGCGGAGGTGACGACCAGGTAGTAGGTGCCGTCCCCGGCGGCCGACGACCACACCGAGCGGGCGATCGTCCCCGGGCCCGAGACGATCTCCCAGGAGCCCACGCCCTGCTCGAAGCTGGCGTCCGCGTAGGGCACGACCGTCCCGGCCTGGAACTCGGGCGTGAGCGCCATGACGACGCCCTCGGCGAAGAGCGCCTGCCCCGCGGATGCCGAGTCGATACCTGCGGCCATGCCCGCGCGCACGGTCCCGGGTGGGGCCGTGCCGGAGACGATCTGCCGGTACAGCCCCGTGCCGGGCTGGTCCAGGTAGGCGCGGACCGTGTCGATCAGCGCGTCCGCGGCGTCGTACCAGCGCAGCTCCACCCAGCAGTCAGCGGTTGAGGTGGGGGGTGCGAGGTAGGCGTAGGCGAGGTACTCCGTCCCCGCCTCGGCCACCGGCCGCTCCGCCGCCGCCATCACCATGTCGCCCGCGACAGAGGCGGTGGCCGCCGCCATGTGGCCGCCACCAAGGTAGAAATCGACCGGCCAGCTCACCGCAGGCACCACGCGGCTGACCGTCGCGTTGGTCTCCCCCTCCCAGCCGGAGGCGTCGATCTCCGCCGACTCGACGTTGAACCCGAGCAGATTGCCGGTGTACCGGATCGGCAGCCCCAGATAGAGGTTGTCCCAGTAGTGCACGGCTCCCGCGGCCTGGGCCGTGGCCGATACCAGTACCTGGGCCTGCACGGCGTCCGCCGGCGCTGGGCCAGCCACGCTGACGCGGTGCCAGCTGGAGCTCGCCGCCGAGGTGGTCAGCGACCACGTGATACCGAGCTCCGCGTTGCCAGCGGACAGCCAGCGGATCCCGATCCGCTCCGGCTGCGTGCTCGAGGAGGCATCGGCGAACGCGAAGTACGTCGTACCGCCGATGACCGGGTATGACGCGGCGGTCCGCGCCTGCATCTCCCCGGCCGCCGTGGCGGTGAGCCGCAGCGTCCCGGGGCCATTCCGGCCGCCGCTGCCCAACGAGATCGCGCAGTTGGCCAGTGCCGCCCAGCCGGACGTGTTCGGGTCCACCATCTCCGTGGTGGACCCGAGGAGGTTCCCCGGGATGGGCATGGTCACCTCCTTCGGGCGCCGAGCGCGGTCGCGACGTTCCCGAGTTCCTGGTGGACGGTGCCGCGGAACGCGCCCATCAGCTCCCCGCTATCGAGGACGAGGGTGCCTGTCATCGCACTCGGACCCACGCCCGCGGCACCGAACGAGGAGTCGGAGACAGCGGCCTGGATGCCGGCGAGGTTGCCGTGCGCGATACCGGCCACGGTCAGCGCGGCGGCCCGCACCTGCCCCTGCCGGTCGAGGATGCCGTCCGCGAGGGACTCAGCGATCGACCGGCCCGAGTACAGCGTCCAGCCGCGGCCCGAGAAAGGCCCCTCTCTCGCGGGGCTGAAGGGCAGCAGGGCCCGGGCTCCGGACAGGACTCCGCCCACCGCATCCTTGACAGCGCCGCCCATGTCCTTGATGCCGTCGACGAAGCCCTGGATCAGGGCTCTTCCGCTGTCGTAGAGGTAGGAGCCGATATCGCCGAGGGCATCGGCGGCCTTACCCGGGAGGTCCCCGACGGCGTCCGCTGCGTCGCCGATCTTGTCCTTGGTCGCGCGGACCAAGTCGCTGCCCGCCTCCCACATGCGGTCCCACAGCTTGTCCGCCAGGGATGCGAGCGCGGCGTATGCCTGACCCGGCAGCCGGGTGAAGGTGCTGATCACCTGGCGTCCGAATCCGACCACGAGGTCCTTGGCCGCGGTGAGCGCGCCGGAGAAATCGCCACGCAGCAGTGCGGCGATCAGCTCGGCGGCCGGGATCACGATGTTGTTGATTGTGTCGGCCAGGTCGTCGGCGAACGCCGCCGCGAGTCCGGCGACGAGGTCGATGACCTGCGTGATCAGCGGCATCGAGGCGGTCAGCACGTCGGCGAGGAACAGCAGTCCCGCCTCGATGACCGGCCCGAGTGCCACCAGCAGCTGCGCGAGCGACTCGCCGAGGCTCGTGATGCTGGGGGTCAGCGCCGTCACCAGCTGCGACAGGATCGGCATCAAGACGGCGGTCAGCTCGGCGATCGCGTCCAGGATCGGCTGGAGCACCGATGGCAGCACCGCGAGCACAGGCTGCAACGCACTCGCGAGCACGGTCACCACCTGCTGCACGACCGGGGACAGCCGCCGCAGCACGTCGGCGACGGTGGCGATGACCGGGGTCAGTGCCGGGCCGAGGTGCGCGATCAGGTCGCCCACGATCGGCAGCAACGGCGTGATCGCCTCGGCCACTTCGCCGATCACCCCAGCCACCTCGGCCAGGACCGGGCCGAGCGCGGTGACGATCGGCACCAGAGCGGTACCCAAGGAGGCGACGAGGTCCCCGACCGAGGGCAGCACCGGCGCAAGAGCGTCAGCGAGTTGCCCGAGAGTGCCGCCCAGAGCGCGCAGCAGCGGGCCCAGAGCCTGGGCGACGGGGCCGAGTGCCTGAAGCAGCGCCGAAGCCAGGTCGCCGAGCGACGGCAGCAGCGGAGCGACAGCGCCCAGCAGGTCGTCGAAGCCGCCGGCCGCGTCGATCAGGAGAGGAGCCACACTCTCCAGGGCGCCGGTGAGGGCCTGCCCGAGGGTGGCGATCAGGTTCTCGACCGGGGGACCGAGTTCGGCGAAGATCCTGCCCAGGATGGGCAGCGCGGTTTGCAGGACGCCGCCCACGCTGACCGACAGCTGAGCCATGACGCTGGCCAGTGCAGCCAGCCCGGCCTGGACGTTCGGGTCGGCCGTGACGTCGGCCAGCGCCCGGCTGATGTTCCGGAGCCCGACGAGGAAGCCCTCACCGGACAGGGAAACGCCGCTGAAAATGTTGCCGAGCGCGGTCGCGACGTTCCCGGCGATGTCCCACAGCTGGCCGAGCATGTCGACTGCGCGCTCGATCGCCTGCTGCATGGCGCCGGAGGCGAACGCGTTCGCCATGCGCTGCCTCAGCCGGTCGAGGGCACCCCCGGCCGCCCCGGTCAGCCGCGCGAAGCTGGGGCCCGCGGCGGCGCCGATCTGCACCAGGCCCTGCACGATGGTCGCGGGCAGCCCGGACAGGTTGTACAGCCCGGTGTTCGCGTAGGACAGGGCCGTCCCCAGCGCGCCACTCTGGCCGAGCCCGGTGGCGGTGTTGAGGACCTGCCTGCCCATGAGGTTGAGCGCACCAGCCGAGTTGGTCAGGGCATTCTGGAGGATCGGCAGGGTGGTCTGCGCCGTCCGCCGGAACGTCGAATCCAACTCGGTGAACAGCCGGTTCTGGACCGACTGCTTCAGCGCGTCCAGCGCGGGCTTCATGCCGCGGAGCTCACGCACGAACGCGCGGGCGTTGGGGCTGAGCTTCTTCAGCGCCTCCGCGAACGCCTCGGGGTCGCTGGTGTCGAACGCCGCGGTGACGGCGTCGCCGACGCCCGAAAGGCCGATCTTCAGGGCAGCCCCTGCCGAGACCGCCGCCGTGATGCCCGTGGCCGCCAGCCCTGCCGCGGGGGCGATGCTCACCATCAGCCCCGCCAGGCCGCTGACCGGGCCGAGCGCCGCGCCCACAGCGGAGCCGATCACCGCGATACTGCGGGCGGCCCCCAGCGCCGCACCGCCCACACGGCCGAGCGACGACGCAGCCGACGACCCCAGCGACCCGATGCCCGCCAGACCGCCGGCCAGGGCGCGCAACGCCCCCCGATCGGCGTCCAGCCCGGTGCGCACCACAGGGCGCGGACGCAGCCCCGCCAGGGTCCGCCGCAGCCGTGCGATCTCCGCGCGGGAGACCTCCAGCCGCACCGGGAGCCGCAGCCTCGTGCGGCCGGACGTCAGTGACGCCCGCAGCCGTGCGATCTCCGCCCGCGCGAGATCGAGACGCACCGGCACCCGGATGCGGGCCCGGGACAGGGCGAGCCGTAGCCGGGCGATCTCGCCGCGCGCCAGATCAAGGCGGACCGGCACCTCGATGCGGGCCCGCTCACGAGCCACGGCCCGTCGCAGATCGGCGGCGAGACGCGAGACATCCGGGACGACCGGCACCTCAATGCGGGGCCGAGCTCTCCCGACCTCGGCGCGCAAGCGCGACGCGAAGCCGCTAAGTTCCGGGACGACCGGGACATCAACGCGAGGAGAGACACCCGCCAGATCCGCCCTCAGGCGGCCCGCGAATCCCGCCGTCCTCGGGACGACGGGCACCTCGATCTGCGCTGCCGCGCCCGAAAGACCGGCTCGCAGCCGCGCGGCGAAGCCGGCGGTGTCCGGCGCCACGGGCACCTTGATGCTGGAGCGCAGCGTCGACAGGCGTGCGCGGAGGTCGGCGGCGAACCCAGTCAGGTCCGGCACGGCCGCGACCTTGACCTGGGCGCGTCGCTCCACCCGGTCGAGATACCGCTGGAGCGACGTGGCGAAATTGCTGGTGTCGGGCAGCACGCGGATCGAGATCCGCCCGCGCTCGACACCGCCGGGGCCGGCCATGTGTGATCACCCGCCCCTCAGTGGTCTCAGCTGGCCATGGCCGCCAGGTACTGCTCAGGGATGGGGCGCGCGTCTGGATGCCGCGACAGGTCCAGGGGCTTCGCCTCGGCAGCCGGCTGCTCCGCTGCGGGGCGGGGCACCGGCCGCGGTCGGGTGATGCGCTGCTTGCTGTTGGCCTGCGCGGTCACCCACGCCGCCAGGTGCACGCCATCCACTAGCGCGGCCAGCAGGTGCGTCTGCACGTCCCACGCCCGGTGCGCCGGGCCGCCCCGCACGCTCGCGGCGAGGGCGGAGTCGTCGGGGAGGTGCTCGACCAGGTCGACGACACGGCGCGGCGCCAGCGTGCCCCGCCACACGTCGGCCAGGTCGAGGCCGATGCGCTGGAGGTCGTAGCGGAGCGCGGCGCCGTGCCCGTCGTCGATCAGCTGGCCGAGCTGGGCGCTTCCGGGAGCTGGGTGGTCTCCGTGTACTGCTCGATGACGAGCAGGAGCAGCGGCAGGTCCCAGGTCTCAACCTCGGCCCGTAGAGTGTCAGGCTTGTCAGCGACGAGGAGGAGGAAGTCCCGGATCGCGCGCTCTTGGAGGCCGATCCTGGACATGTCGTCGGAGTCGGCGCCGTTGGTTTCGTTGATGGCTCCGAGCAGGGCCTGCGCCGTCGTCCGGCCCTTGTCGTCCAGGCGCAGCAGGTTGCGCAGCCGTACCGTTGCGCCGTCGTCGAGGTCGATCGGGTAGTCGATGAAGCGCTGCTCCGCCTCCGCGCGAAGCTCGGCGATGCTCGCCATGATGAGGTCCCTCCATCAGGGTGGTCCCGTCGGGTTGGCCCGCCCACCCGGCGGGACCTGCCGGGCGGGCGGGAGATCAGGAGCCGGAGCCGCCGGAGCCGAGGACGGCCCACTCGCCGAGTGCACCGTCGAGGAGCGAGGAGCCCAGGAAGGTCGCGGTGACGGGGAACTCGGCCAGCGCGTTGGGGTCGAAGGTGATCGCGTCCGAGCCGACCAGCGACACCCGCGGGTGCCACAGCGGGAGGAACACCGTCCCGTCCACGGCGATCACCAGGAGGGCCCGGACCTGTGCAGTCGGCCGGGCGGGGATGCGGAAGCTGCCGTCCGGCTGGACGGCCTCGGGGCCGGCGCCGAAGTACAGCTGATACGTCTCGACCGACGCCTGGAGGGCGTTGATGGTGAGGGTGTAGGTGATCGTCGGGTCCGTCGTGCGCAGCGCCGGGTTCTGCCAGCTGCCGAGCGTCTCCGGGGTGTCGCCGTCCCGGCCGAAGCTGATGCCGTTGCTGAGACTGGTGTGGCCGAGGTTGGACCAGCCCGGACCTGGGGCGAGCGGGTCCGTGACGGTGGGCTTCGCCGTGTCGGGGTCGGCGAGGTAGATGTAGCCGGTGCCCGGCTTGAGCACTGCGGCGTTGTCGAGTGCCATGGTGGCGGTCTCCAATCCCCGCGGCACGCGGGCAGGAAGGGCCGCTGGTCCCGAGCGGCGAGTGAATGGTCAGGAGTCCCGCGCCGGGCGGGCCTGGATGCTGTAGGTGGCCTGGAAACGGAAGGCGTCTGCGGCCAGCACTGCGTCATCGCCGGTGCGCAGTTCCGTTGGGCCGCCGAACTCGCTGGCGAACCGGCTGAGGTAGCCGCCGGCCGCCGCGCTGGCGAACTGGGCCTCGCACGCGTCCCACAGCGCGGCCCGGGCCCGGCGGGCCAGCAGCGAGGCTGCGTCGCGATCGGCGGCGCAGGTCTGCACATCGACCAGGGCGCCGTCCAGGAAGCGGGGATCGGGGGCGCCCCCGCCGGGGATGCGGTGCGCGACGACGAGCGGCAGGCGCGCAGCCCAGTCCTCTGGCCACAGCGACCACACGCTCGCGTCCGGCAGTGCGGCCGTCAGCGCCTCGCGCACGAGGACGTCGAGGTCGGGCAGCACGGCGGTCACGTGAGCCCCGCCTCGAACGCGTGGATACCAGGCACCATGCGGCCGTCCGGCGCCCGGTGCCCGTAGTTGATGGACAGCGCCGCCGGATCGTCGCTGTAGATCAGGGTGTCCGGGCCGCGGGGAGCCGTCTTGATGGAGGCGTAGAAACGGCCGCTGCGCTGGTGCGCGGCTGCCACCGCCCGGATGCGCGCGGCCCGTTCCTCGGCCTCGTCGGCGACGGCGTCCACGACGCCCCGCATGTGCGCGATGATCGAGTCGAGGTTGCGTGCCAGGGTGGCCACGAGATCACCTCCGTCGGATGGTGGCGGTGTCGTGGCGGGTGCGTCGCGATCCGCGGTACTGCTCCGGCTGGCCCGTCACGGTCCAGTCCGAGCCGCGCCACGCCACCCGATCCCACGGGCCCGCAGGCAATTCGCGGGCCAGGATTCGGTACGTCGTGGTGGTGGTGTAGCCCTCGACACCGGGCGAGTCGGACGCGATGGGCTGGACCCGGCAGCGCATCGTTACGGGTTCACCAGCCGGGCCCCGGGTGCCGTCGGGCCGGGGCGGCCCCGCGGGATAGATGGTGATGGTCTCCGTGCCGTGGTCCAGGAGGCTCACCGGGCCACCTCCTCCACCGCCTCACACCACGCCTCCAGCTCGACCGTGGGGTCGAGTTCGGCCGAGCGCGCCCGAGCCTTCCTCGCGGCGGCGTTCCATGATCTTGGCTTCAGCAGGCGCCGCACGGTGGCTTCGATGGCCGCCAGGTCGCCGCGGTCCACGAAGTACCCCGCCGGGCCGAGGCACTCGGTCAGGCCCGGGGTGGCGTGCGCGACGACCGGGATCCCCGACGCCATGGCCTCGGCCGCGACCCGCCCCCACGACTCGTACTCGGACAGCACCAGCAGCACCCGCGTGCGGGCGTACACCCGCTCCCGCATGCTGCTGCCGGGGATGTGCTCCAGGACCTCGACGTTCGGCAGACCCCGGCGCACGATCTGGTCGCCGTAGGAGCCCTTGACGCCCAGGAACTCGACGTCCGGCATCCGGGCCGCCAACTCCCAGAAAATCGTGCCGCCCTTGTTCTCGTTGAGGTTCACCAGGGTGACGCGGTCGCCGGGAGTGGTGGCGTAGTCCGCGGCCCACACCGGCGGCCGTACCACCAGCGAGCGGGCCGGCGGCGCTTGGCCGCGGGTCTCGTCCGCGAACCACTTCCCCGCGTACTCCCGCATCCACTGGCTGTTGTAGACCGCGAGGTCGATCCCCGCCGCCTCGGCGAACGTCTGGTCGAAGGTGTTGTGACAGATGCTGACCGCGGGAATGCTGGCCGTCTCGGCGGCCTGCCGCACA
Organism: Streptomyces hoynatensis; assembly: GCF_003626535.1. Taxonomy (GTDB): domain Bacteria; phylum Actinomycetota; class Actinomycetes; order Streptomycetales; family Streptomycetaceae; genus Streptomyces; species Streptomyces hoynatensis. Next base: position 89,396 of record NZ_RBAL01000009.1, on the reverse strand, counting down.
TACGGCACACCTTCCAGGTGACTCACCAGCACGTCCGCCCCCGCCGCCAGCGCCCGGGGCGTGCGGGAGGCGACGCCGGCGGGCCACACCTGCACCCCATCCAGCGAGTACCGGCCCCAGATCGGTGCCCTGCGGAACAGGTGCACCCGCACGTCGTGCCCGCGGCCCGCGAGGGCGGCGAGCATCTCGTGGGTGGCCCACTCCGCGCCGGCGTTGTGGTCCGGGGGGTAGCCGTGGAGGCGGGCGATCACCCGCAGCCGTCGGCTCACCGCGGCGCCCCAGGGTCCCCCGGAGCGCCCCACGGAATCGGGTCCCCGCCACCGGCCACCGGCGCATACCAGGTGTCATCGACCCGCACCGGCCGCTGCACCTCCACCGACACGAGCCCGGCGCGGCCGGCCAGGTCGCGCAGCTGCTCGATCTCCGCGTCGCTCAGCGCCACGCCGGTCGGCGCGGAGGCAGGCAGCTGGTACTGGTAGTTGCCGTCCAGTTCGGCCCGGTAGCCCTCGGGGTTGCGCACCCGCCTCTCGGCCGCGGCCAGAGTGATGGTCCGCGCCAGGTCCGGCGCGGTCGCCGGGTCGGCCCACGCCGCGCCGTAGTAGCGCACCAGGGCGGAGGCGTCCGCGAGGGCCGCCTGCGCCTGCGCCAGCTCCGCGCCCGTCAGCGTGTACCCGAGCCGCGCCTCCAACTCGGGGATCGTCGCCAGCGGTTCAACCATCGCGGATCACCTCCTCCCCAGGGTCAGGAACCGCTGCCGGCGAGCTGGAGCTTGACCGCGCGCACGAGCTCCAGGTTCTCCGGGTCGCCTGCCGCGGCGGCGTTGTCCATCACGACCGCGCTCCCGATGAAGGTGTTGAGCACGGACCGGTCGCGCAGCCGGGTGGCGTCGTAGTCCCGGATCCAGCGCATCGCGATGCCCTGGTCCGAGGTGGACTGCCCGAACGCCACGCCGGACGGCACCATGGGCGCGCGCATCGCGAAGATGAACGCCGACCGGACGAAGGCGTAGGCGGTGCCGGGGTCGATCGCGTTGGAGCCGACGACGTTGAACCCGGCGTACCTGCCAATCATGGCCTCGCGCAGCGCGTCGTCGCTGCCCGACTCGTCGACCCGCTTCAGCAGGTCCTGCTTCAGCATCGCGGCCTCGAAGTCGGCGCCCACCAGGAGCGTCCTGCCGTCCCTGGGCACCTCGGCCTTGTTCAGCGCGGTGCGCGCGTCGACGGCGCCGCCCCACGGGTCGGACGGGTCCACGGTGATCGTGGTCGCGTAGGTCGCGCCCTCGATCGTCGTCACCAGCAGATCCTCGACCGCGCGGGCCACCGCGTAGGTCTGCGGGGACAGGACCTGCACCCCGAAGTCGCGGATGTCGAGGGTCAGCTCCTCGTCGGTGACCGCGACCGCGCTGTAGATGTCGTGGTTGAGGGTGACGTCGATCTTTGTCTCGGTCAGCTCGTCCAGCACGATCTCGCTGGCCCTGTTGTTCCGCCACCCGTACTCGCGGGCCTGGAGACGCCCCGGCACGCGGATCGACACCGTGTCGTTCTTGGCGCCGGCGAAATCGGAGACGGCGTCGTTCCAGACGAGCCGCGGCAGCACGATCTCGCGCTGCAGCAGACCGAGCGCAGTAGCCGCGATGACCTCGGGCTTCAGGAAGCTGTTTGCCATTTCCCCTCCTTGGGGTCACGCCCCAGGCAGGGGGCGGGTAGTCAGTGGAGCCGCGGGATCTTCGCGGCGAGCTTCTTCGGATCGGTCTCGACCGGGCCCTCGGTCGGGTCCAGGCCGCCGCGTCCCAGCGCGGCACCCCCGCCGCCGATCAGCGGGGCGAGCTGCTTGGCGTGGGCCTCGATCTCCTCGGGCGTGTCACCCTTCAGCAGCTCGATCAGCTGCTCGGGCAGCCCGTAGCGGTGCCCGACCTTGACTCGGGCCACCTCCCGGGCAGCATTCGTCTCGACCAAGGCGATCGCCGCCTTAGCCTCGTCGGGATCCACGCGGGATTCCAACTGCGCCTTCAGGTCGTCGAGTTGCTTACGCAGGCCCTTGGCCTCGGAGTTGGTCTTGCGGATCTTCTCCATGGCCCGCTCGCGGTCGAACGGCTCGTCGTCCGCCTCCGGGGCGGGCGCGGGAGCCGGTTCAGGGGCGGGCGCGGGAGCCGCAGGGGGCGCCGGCGCGGGGGTAGGAGCCGGTGTCGGCTCGGGAGGCGTCGGCCCGTCGGTGGGCTCGGGCGCCGGGGTCGAGTCCGCCGTCGGCTCGGCCGGGGCGGGCGTAGGGGTGGACATGGGTCACTGCCTCCAGGGCAACAAGGGGATGCGGGGCGCCTCCAGGGCGGCCCTCAGGTTGTGCTACGCGGCGCGCTGTTGGCGGCGCCGCTCCTCGATCGCGCGGCGGAACGCGGCCCGCGCGTCAGGACCCGCGAGACCGCGAGTCGAGTCCGTGTACAGGCGCCGCCACTCGGCGGACGTCTCCGGTACCCAGCCGTCCCGGGAGTAGACCGGCACGAGGGTGCAGTGGCAGTTGTCGTGAAACCGGTTGAGGCCCTGCTCGGCCTCCCAGTCGGCGAGCCGCTCCGGCGCCCAGTCCTGCCAGCCATCGGGCATCCGGTCCGGCCGCTGCGCGCCGCGCCGGGTCTGGCCGGTGTAGCGGGCCCGCCACTGCGACCGATACACCGCGCCGCGGGAGGCGAGCATCGCGCAGAACCAGCACGGATCGCCGTCCGTGACCCGCGCCCAGCCGACGACCGCCCGGTCCGCCGCGGCGTAGGAGGCGATCAGGTCCCGGCCGCCGCGCTGCGCCTCACGATCCGCTGCCGCCGCGGCGGTCGCCCCGGCGTCCCGCATCACCGCATCCAGCTCGGCCAGCACGGCCGGCGCGTCCAGACGCCCGCGCTCTGCGGCGCCCTGGACTCGGGTGATGCCGTCCTGCGCGCGCACCGGTCCGGTGACGATCAGGGAGACCGTGGCGGCGCGGTCGTCGCCCTCCTCGTCCCCGTCTGGCCACTCGAAGTCGTCCACGGTGACGCGCACCGTGTCGTCATCGCGTGGCCGGGGCCTGGGTTCGCCGGCCAACCGGTAGAACTCCTCCCGCAGCTCGCCGAGCCGCACCTCGCGCCGGTCCGGGCCCGGGTCGAGGGGCGGCAGGGTGCGGCCGGTGCGCTGCCCGCGCAGCAGCCGCAAGTACGCGCCCGACAGGCGCCGGGAACGCCGGCGGAAGCCGCGTAGCAGCGGGATCGCCCTGCCAAGCCATGATCGAGACGTCGGCTCCAAGTCGGTAGGCGACACGCCCAGCCACGACTCCCGGATCTCGCGGGCCGCGTCGGCAGCGATGCGCACCTGCCCGCGGCGGTGGGCCTCCGTCATGCCGCCGCCCGGCTCAGGCGCCACCGTCGCCCCCGACAGTGCGGGAGGCACGCGTCAGGGACTCGGCCAGCCGCGCGGAGGAGTCGGCCTGTGCAGCCTCCTCGGCGGCCAGCTCAGGCCACGTCACCCGGTCGGTGTCCGTGAACCCGGGCAGCTGTGTCCAGGCCGCACGCTTCGGGACGCCGAGCATCTGCACGGCCTTGCCCAAGGCATCCACCGTCTGCGCCAAGCTGCGCGACTCGGGGTCGCGCCATACGATCTGGCTGGATGTGTCCTCCGCTCCGGCCGCGTCGCCCGTGATCCGGGCGCACAGCCGCAGCACGCTCTCCCACGCCTCACCGAAGGAGCGCTGCAACTCGCCGACCCACCGCATCAGGGTCGTCTCTGCCGCGGCCAGGGCCTCCGCGCTGAGGTTGACCATGTCGCCGAGCAGGTAGTGGGGGGGCACCTGGCTCACGACGGCAAGGTGCTTGAGGCTCATCTCGACGCTCTCTATGAAGCCGCCGAGCGGCGTCTCATCGAGGGTGCCGAACCTCGTGTCCGGGTCGGGCGCCATCAGCAGCCGGGACGAATCCATCGGCACCGGCTTGGGGATCGGGTTGCCGTCCGCGTCCAGCAGCGGCTCCTTGGTCTCCGGGTCGCGCTTCAGCGGGGGCGCCATCCCGGTCGCCCACCGGACTTTGAAGCTGCCATAGGTCTGTGCGATCAACAGGTCGAAGATCGTCTGGTTCAGGCGGTCTTGCAGCGGGATCAGCGGCCACACGACGCCCGTCGTGCGGCCCTCCAGATCCACGCTCGCCGCGAATCTCCGCACCGGGCAGACCCCAGCGCCGTGCGCGCGCCGCTCCGAGAGGATCACGCCCTCACTCGACGCCACCGCCCGGTACACCGCGACATCGTCGTAGAACCAGCCCTGCACCCGCTCTTCGCCAGGCAGGCGGGGCAACTCCAGCGCGTACAGCGGCCACTCGTCGGCAGCCGGGTCCTCGTAGGCGGCCCACATGCAGCGCGGCGACACCGTCCGCACCACCGGCCGACCGGCGTCTGCGCGATCCGGCAGCACGACGACGAACGCGTGCCCGTAGCCGATCGCCGCGCGATAGACCGCGGCCTGCCGCTCGTCCAGCCGGTTCGCCTGCCAGGACGCCCACTCTGGGGCATCGTCCGCACCACCGGACCGGCGGATACCCTCCACGCTCAACGCCTGCGACGGGGCCGCGATCACCATCGGCAAGAAGTTGGAGATCGCGCGCTTCGCCAGCAGGCGGTACTCCTTCGTCGCCGTCCGCGGCATGTACGGGCCGGCGTGCTCGCCGCGGATGTACCGGTCGATCGTGTCGAGGATCGCCTGATCCCGCCGGAGACCAGCCAGGGCGTGCTCGGCGCGTTGCTGCGCCCCCCGCTCGGCGCCGGCCAGCGGCAGCTCCAGCTCCGCGTCCAGTTCGTAGGCCGGATTCTGCACGGGGCTCGTCACGGTGACCACCCCCTCACATGAAGTAGACGGCGCCGGAGCGCTCCTTCGTCGTCTCGCCCTTCGCCAGGGCGTCAAGGCGGCACTGCCACGCGAGGACGGAGGCGACCGCGGCGTCGATCTTCCGCGGTGAGTCCGGGTGTTCCTTCGCGATCTGGATGCCGGCCCGCGACTCACGCCTGCGGGCGTTGAGCACGTGCCGGGTCAGCGCCCCCGAGGCGCAGTGCGTCAGCTCCCTGTCCACCACCGCGTCGTGCAGCGACCTCGTGGCGCGGACAATCGCGTTCGCCCGGCCACCCGTCATCCACCACTCGATCGGGTGCGCCTGCGAGGACTTCACCCGCAGCCGGCCGCCGTAATTCGCCTCCCAGGAGGCGATGTGGCTCTCCCACTTCGCCGGGTCCGCGTAGAACCCGATCACCTTCCAGCGCCTGAACGCCCCGTCGACCTCGGCCAGCACCTCGGCGACCGGCACCTCCCAGCCGTCCCCGGCCGGGCCGTCCGGCTGCTCCCACACCCGCACCTGAAAGAGGTGCCCGTCGCTCACGCGGCAGCCCATCAGGGCGGTCGCGTCCGTCACGCCGCGGTTCCGGCGGCGCGAGCCGTCGAAGCCCAGCACGATCGTGTCCCCGTCGGCGACGACCTTCTCCGGCGCCGCGCAGGCCGCCCATTCCGGCTGGGACAACCAGCTGTCGGTGGCGTGGGTGATCTGGTTCAGGTAGTAGGCGCGGGCGTTCTGCGGGTCAGTCGCGGGGTCCCAGATCTCCGCGATCAGCCGCTCAAGGTCCACCCAGCCGCCGGCCGGCTCGGCCGAGTCCCCGTAGGCATGCGCCAGCCCGGCCAGCAGCGACTCCCGGTCGGTCAGGTCCGTCTCTGGGGGCGCCTCGCGGTGGTCGTAGAGCAGGCCGTCGTCGCGCGCCCGGCCTTCTCGGATCCGCTTCCAGTACTCCGCGGACTCCTCGGCGACCGAGCCTCGGCCCGGGACGAAGGCGTTGGGCGACTCGATGCTCGTGCCGCCGGTCTTGCCGAGGTTCCGGCGCAGCGTCGCCGCCAGCTTCCGGCCGCCGTTGCTGCCCGTCCACTCCTCGGTCTGGTCCAGGACGCAGAACACCGGCCGGTTGCCCTCGCGGCTGGTCGCGGCCGAGGTGACGAACTCGATCCGGCCCTTCGGGAGGTTGACGAACGTCTCCAGAGGCTCCAGCCCCAAGAACTCATCCACCGCCGGCCCCTCACGCAGCATCTCCAGCAGCGGCGCCCACGCGTTACGCGTCTGGTCCTCCGAGACCGCAGCCAGTTGCACCCACGGCGTGCGCACCTCGGCCCATGGCTTCCCGACCGGCTCGCCAGCCGCGTCCCAGCCGTCCGGCACCACCGGCGCCAGCGCCTCCGCGCAGGCGATCGCCGCCAGGATCGGGGACTTCCCCCAGCCCTTCGGCCTGCTCAACACCCCGCGGCGGTACTTCCGCCGGCCCGTCGCAGGGTGCAGGGCATAGAAGTTGAGCACGAAACGGGCCTGCTCGCGCGTGAGGACCAGCGGCTCGTACTCCGACCGGTCCGGCGTCGCGAGCATCTCGCCCATCCAGTCCAGCACCGACCAGCCGAGCGTCGGCAGCTCGCCCGGGTAGCTAGGACCCCGCCACGGCATCGCCGCCTCCTGGCAGCACCTTGAGGTCTCCGTAGCGCTCTCGGGAAGACGCGCCGGCCGGGCGGCGGGAATCGGCCTCGTCGGCCTGGGCAAACTGCATCCTGAGCCTGGCACGGTCTTCCGGCGTGGCGCCGAACTTCGCGACGCGGAGCCTCAGCTCGGCGCCGGCCGCCAGGTTCCCCGTCCAGAACCGTGCGTGCACCAACGCGGTGTCCAACAAGAAGTCCCAGTCGGTGCTGCTGAAGTGCTCGGCCTGCGGGCTGGCCTTCCACATCTCCCACCACTCGACCGTGCGGTGCGGCCAGGTGAACTCGACCAGCTTGCCGTCCTGCTCGACCTGGAGCGTGGGCAGTTCGGGCGGCTCGGCCTGCTCGAACCGCAGCACCGTCTGCTGCTGCGCGTCCGCGTTCCGCCGGGCTCGGCGCTTCGGGTCCTTCGGGGCGGGGCCTCGACCGGCCACGGCGACCACCCCCTCTGTATGGCTATGCACCCGGCGGGGTCACGCTGGGTGCCTGGATCGCCCAGACCCGTACTGAGGGCGAGCGGCTACACGCTTGCGGTCCGGGACCATGATCGTTAGGGGTCCCTCCCCACCCTCCGCGCGCATGACTATGCGGATCACGCATGACTATGCGGCGCGATGTGAGGGTCAGAGGAGTCCTGGATGGCGCTCGGCCGGCCGCCTGCGCCGCTCCTTGGGCCGGGCACGCCGGGCCTGGGCGCTCTCGGCCTGCGTCTTCCGCTTGTGGTGCCGGCGGCACAGCGTCTGGAGGTTGGCGTCGCCGTGGTTGAGCGGGTCGCCGATGTGGTCGACCTCAAGCCGCTCGGTCTCGGTGCACCTGGTGCCGTCGGTGAGGCGGGCGACACAGCGGTGTCCGTCTCGGGCGAGGATGCGCGGCACGATTCGCGACGACCAGCCCTTGGGGAGTTGGGCCCTCCGGCCACTGCTCGACCACGCCATCAGCCGCCTCGCTCCTGCTTGGCGTGGGTGGCGGGGTAGATGCCGAGGGCGCGGTGGTGGAGGAGGTTGCAGTAGCCCTCGGCGCGGCCGGGCATGTACTTCTCCAGCCGGCGGACGCACCGGTCGAAGTCGCCGGGCGTCCCCCAGCGGATCTTCGCGGCTCCTTCGCCGGTGGTCCAGTAGCGGCGCAGCGTCTCGGCGTCCCCCTCGCCGGGGTGGGTGTCTGCCACGGCTACGCTCTCCTTCGTGTTCGTGGGGTGCCCGGTTCGTAGCGAAGGTCCCATCGACGCTTGCCGCTGAGGGCGACGGGGTGTCGGTCGACGCCAGCCATGTGCGCCTCGGCCGCCTTGGCTGGATGCGCGAGCAGGAGGTGCTGCTTCGCGGCCCAGGCTACGAGCGGCCGAGGTGTCCAGCGGCGCGATTCGATGAGGACTGTGAGGGCCCCGCTGCTTGAGGTGCTGCGGCTGCACAGTGTGCGGGCGATGCCGGTTCGGTGGAGCCATCCTTCGAGCACGGGGGCCTCCTGGAGTGTCAGCAGTCGTCGTATCGCCAGGTGCCGCCCTCGCGGACCCAGGGCTGCTGCTGGCGGTTGAGTTCGGGGGCGCCGACTGTGTAGGTGACGCGGGCGAGGTCGCCGGCGAGTTGGTCGACGTGGATGCTGTCGACGTCCTGCGGGCCGACGAGGTCGGTGGCGGTCTGGACGCGCTGCTCGAACTCCGCGCGCCCCCAGAGCTGCTGGCACCGGGCGGAAACGAAGCCCCAGCCGGTGTCAGCGTCGCCGGTGGTGTTGGCCGCGATGTAGTCGCGGACGGCTTGTTCGAGGGCCTCGGCGGCGTCGGGTGTGTCGCTCGGGGCGGCCTGGTCGTCGCTGTTGTCGTCGCCTCCGCATGCGCCGAGGGTGAGGAGGATGGTGGTGATGCCGGCGGCGAGCGCGAGGCGGGTGCGGGTGTGTGACATGCCGTCAGCCTGCCGTGCCTGACCCGCACGTGTGGCCGGTGTGATGGTTCTGTGACGGACGGGCGCCGCCCGGAGCCCAACCCGGGCGGCTCCTCACCCATCGCCCACCTGCCACGGTGGTCTACGCGGCGCGCGCGCCTGCGGGGAGCGGGGGCGCCGGAGGCAGGTAGGTGATCTGCCGGGTCAGGTCGTCGCGTTCGGCGTGCGGCAGCTGCTCGAGGTCGTACCGGCCGCCGTGGCTGGCGATGCGCCCTTCGCTCGCCCATCGCCAGATGGTGCCGGGCGAGCGGCCGGTCCAGTAGGCGGCGCCCCTCGCGTCGACGAGCCGGGGCATGGTCACCTCCCTGGGAACGACGAAGGGCCACCCGGTGGGGGTGGCCCTTGAGCGCACTGCATCTATGAGATCAGATGATCGCTTCGCCGCTGGTCATTGTCAAGCACCGGGGCGATGGCGAGTTGTCCGGGGAGCGCGGCGAGGACGCGCCGGGCGGTGTCGTGGGCGGCGTCCTGTTTGGGGCAGGCGAGGCGCCCGTCGCGGAGCAGGGTGAACCGCTCGCTCGGGTCCCAGGCCTCCTCGGTGGCGTGCTCGACGGCCTCCTCGGGGGTGTCGTAGTAGCCGACGAACTCGGCGTTCTCGTCGTACTCGTAGCCGCAGCCGGGGACGTCGCAGACGGCGACGTAGCAGGCTCGGAGCTGGGCGGGCATCGTGTTCTCCTCCGGGGTGGGGGTTAGGCGGCGAGGCCGACGGCGGCGACGAGGAGGGCGAGTGCGTGTGCGGCCTGGTCGACGTGCTGCGCTCCGCCGCGGGCGAGGTACTCGGCCTGCCCGGTGTTCTCCATCCACCAGCGGACGGGCCACCTGCGGTCAATCACGCTGTGGGTCGCCCCGATCCAGGCGAGGGCCGCGACCGTGGGGGCCGGGTGCAGCGTGACCTCCGGCAGGAGGGCGGCGCCGATGCCGAGGAGGACTCCGCAGATCGCCACGTGAGTGCCGGCGTGCGTGAGGTTGGCGCCCCAGCCGTGATGGTGCCTGCCCGGGTGCGGGTCGTCCTTCCCTTCGGTCCATCCGGCCTTGCGCTTGGCTTGCCTGTCGGTCTGCCCGGGGTAGTCGGCCAGCCAGTGGCCGACCAGAAGCAAGGCGAACACCTCGGCCATCACACGCCCGCCGTCCGCGCGTTGGCGGCGGCGGTGCGCAGCATGTCGAGCACCTGCTGCTTCGTGCGCCACCGATTGTTCTGCCACTGGACGTAGTTGACTCCGCCGCCGAGTTGGCGGTTGAGCCAGTCCCCGGCGCGCCTGCCGAGGTCGCGGTCTCCGTACCCGTAGTGGATGAGTAGATGCTGGGCGCCGACGATGCAGCACCGCCGCTGGCCGTCCCACGTGGTGTTCTGGGCCCACCCGTAGCGCTGGATGACCTCGGCGATGAGGTCGATGTGCTGCGCGACGGTGATCGAGGGGGCGGCGGCCCGTCGCAGCAGCCAGCCCCGGCGCGGGAGCGGGGCGGGGCCGGTCTGGATGCCGGCTTGGGCGATGAGCTCGTCGACGCTGGCCGAGACAAGGCCGGTGTCGGTCCGCGGGGCGTGCTGGGCCAGGTAGCGGTCCAGGTCGGCGAACAGTTGGTCGAGGGCTGCGGGGCTGATCCCGAGGTCGCGCGTCGGGGCGCGGCTGGGCATGATGTGGACACCTCCGTGTCTACGTTGGTGGATGCAGGTTGGTGCGGGGGCGCCCCGGTGCTTGGCGGCAAGAGGGGCGCCCCGGGCTGAGTTACCAGGTGGAGCGGAAGCGGGTGCCGGCGCCGGCCTGGCCGATAGCCTCGGCCCAGCCGGGCGAGTTGAGCATGCCGGCGCCGATCTTCTCGGCCTCCTCCGCCATCTCGACCGTGGTGGGCAAGCGCCGGATGTCGGGGTGCCCGCGATCGGTGTAGACGCGGCCGTACTGGAGCCACAGCTGCTCAGGCGAGCAGCTGCCGGACATGAGGCCGACGAGCGGCTTCTTCGTGAACTGCCTCTCGGACACGACCCGGGTCCCGGCGTCCGGGCCGCCGACGAGAAGGTCGACGACGTAGTAGACGCGGCCCTCCTCGACGCTGCGGGCGAACTCGCGGGCCCGCTGGCGGTCGGACGGCCGCCGCTTGATCTTCGGGGGGGTGAGCTTCACGATGCGGGCGACGGCGGTCGGCTTGGGCATGATTTTCTCCTTCAGTAGTTGGGTTGGCGTCAGCGGAAGAGCTTGCGGAACAGGTGGAACTCGCCCTTGGCGACCTTGACCTCGGCGTACTGCTGGAGTTCGGCGGATCGCTGGTCGAAGCGGGGGTCGCCTACGTGGCGGGCGAACCGCTGGGGGCGGCCGTGGGCCGACTGGAAGATCAGGGCGGCGTCCGGGTCGGTGCGGACGGCCTCGCGGATGCGGCGGTCGAGCGCGCGCTGGGTGGTGGTCTCGGCGATCAGGTCACGGACCGCGTCGAGAGGGCTCCTCATGGCTCAGACCATTTCCCGGTACTCGTCGACCGCGTCGTCGGCGGCGGCGAGGTGCCGGGCGGCCCGCCGCAGCAGGATCTGCCGCTCCCGGCCCGGCTCGGCGGCCAGCGCGTCCGCCAGGTAGCTGGCGGCTGCGCCGATGTCCTCGGCGCCGATGATGTCGGCGGCCCCCAGGCGGTCCGCGGCCACGCCGAGCTGCTGGATCAGGGCCTCAGGGGTGGTGGCGGCCGGCGTCTCCGTGACGAACGCGATGTCAGCGGCGTAGCGGTCGATCAGGGCCTCAGGGGTGGTCAAGTGGGACATGATGTCTCCTCTCGGTTTGTGGTGGTTCGTCTGGTGCTAGCTGGGTGCTGTCGGCTGCTAAAGCGCAGGTCAGGGGCTGCTATGAGGGTGCTAGGCGGGTGCTATCCGAAGATCGTTTAGTGGTGCGGTAGCAGGGGCCTAGCAGTCGCTGACCTGCGGCGTAGCGGCGGCTAGCAGCCCTCTAGCAGCAGACATACCAGGGCGTAACGGGCGGGTCAGATCGCCCGCTCCAGGTCCTCCAGGCGGTAGCCGCGGGGGTTGCTCCGGCCGTCGAACGCGCCCAACTGGACGGGCTCCAGGCCCAGCTCGCGCAGCAGCCCGCGCAGCGTGTCGGGCCCGAGTCCGAGGGCCTCGGCGAGCGGCTCCGTGCGCGCCCGGTCGACGCCCTTCTCATCGAGAACGGCGATCGCCTTGCGGGCGGCCTGCCGCGCCGGGGTGTCCGGGGTGATCGCCTCGGCCGGCGGGTCGGCCTCGCACAGTCGCAGCAGCTGCTCCCACGTCAGCAGATCGACTGGGGCTTCCTTCTTCAGGTTTCCCTCAACATCGAACTCGGGGAGCACGTAGTCCGGCAGGTCCACGTCGGCCATGGCCTGGAGTGAGTCGGGGTCCGGGTCGAGGAGGCCGGCGTCGCGCCGCTCGTCGGCGAGCTTCGCGAGCATCCCCTTCGCGTGTTCGTGGATCTTGTACTCGACGGGGGCATCCTGCGTGCCGGGGATCCCCTGGGCGTAGACGTGGCCGGCGTCGCGTGGGTCCGTGTCCGTCGCGGGCGCCAGCCGGTGCGGGAGCCAGCCCTCGGCCGCGGAGCCGTCGCCGAACACGGCGGCGGTGTCGACCTTCTTGCACGGGCCGACGATCTTCATCGCGAGCATCTGCGCGATGTTCTCGCCCAGGTAGGCGGTGGTGCCGCCCTGGGACGCAAACACAACCGGGACTGCCTCCTTGCGGCCGACGAGCAGAAGATCCCAGGCCAGCTTCTTGGCCAGCCTCGACAGCTTCGGGTACTCGTCGATGAACACGACGATCGACGGGTGCTCCGCGCTGGCCGCCCACTTGCGGCCCATGCCGAGCGTCTTCCGCAACCGTGCCCGCGCCTTGCACAGGATCAGCAGCCACAGCAGGACGTGCTCGATCTGCTCGTGGGTACGGCCCTGGAGTCGCGCGGCTGGGCCGAGGTCCTCCAACCCGTCGCCTGCGGGGTCGAGATCGATTGTGATCGCGTCTCGGCAGGCGGTGGTGATCTCGGCGAGGGCCTGGAGGATGCCGGTCTTCCCGCCGCCCGAGGCGGCGACGACCTCGCCCATGACCCCGGCGAGCGTGGCCAGCAGCTCCTCGCCGTCGATGCTGGAGCCGATGCGGCGCCGGTCCCGGATCGAGATGGACTTCGGCGCCAGGTACTCGGGCGGCGGGGCGGACGCGAACGGGTCGGACTCGATGATGCGGAGCTTCGCACACGCCCGCCGCTCGATCATCGGCTGAGGCCGGACCGACCCGTGGGCGGTGTCGAACAGCGTCTCCAGGTTGTCCGTCACCTTGATGATCGCCCCGGGGGTTCCTTCGGTGACGCGCACGACGCACTGCCAGCCCCACGGCTTGCGCTCGACCTCGGAGATGTCGCCGACGGGCACGCCCTCCTTGACGAGGGCCCGCAGGATGCAGTCGGCGGCCTCCGCTTCGGTGGTGGCCCGCGAGATGGGGTAGGGCTTGGCGCCGCGCGGCAGCATCGCAGGGGAGTAGACGCCGGCCTCTTGGGCGGCCGTCACAGCGGCCTCGACCTCCTCCTTCGATGGGCCGCCGGGCTCCAGGGCGGCCGCGTTCTTGGCGGCGGCCAGCTCAGCGGCCTTGGCCCGCTGCTGCACCTCCTTGCGGCCAGCCAGGTAGGCGCCCCCGAGGCCCGCGCCTGCGGCGGCGGCCGGGGCGACGGGGCCGATGACGAACGCGAGGATCAGCAGCGTCATCACGAACACCCCACCAGCCAGCCCGGCGATCGTCTTCTTCTCCCGGTGCCGGTCGTGCGTCGCAGCCGCCCGCGCGGCCCGCAGCTGTGCGATCTCGTCGAGGAGTACCTTCTTGCGCTCCGGGTCGTTCTCGTTGGTGATGAGCAACTCGTTGAGACGGATCTGCTGGGTGAACTCGCCTCCCTGCTGGTAGCCCCACGCCCGGCGAACCGGGGTGACGGTGCCGACGCCGGCGGTCTTCACCACCCGCCAGGTGCCGGCCGCGGCCCGCCGCCAGGCAGGCGCCCGGAACGTGGCGTCGGCCGCCTGCTCGACCGCGGGGGCGGTCTGCCGGATGGTGCCGATGGAGGCGTCGGTCGCGCCCGCGGGGGTCGCCTGCACAGCGGCACGGAACGGGGCGCCGGGCCGCCGCCCCAGCACCCGGGTGACATCAAGAACCGTCGTCGGCTGAACCTCGGTGCTCACAGCGCACCCCTCTCCTTCTTCACCGCGTCGCGCAGACGCATGGCGTACTCACTGCGGCAGCCGACCGTTTCCCGCACCTTCCGGACCGACAGCTTGTCGAGGTCGCCGAGGGCGTCGGCGAGGGTGCGGACACGCTTCAGGTCGGCCTCTTCGAGGGGCCTCTCGGCACCCTTCTCAGAGGAGGCCCGAGGGGCCTGCTTCCCTTTACCCCCAAGGGTTGTAGCGGCTTCGGGGCTGCCCTTCGGGGGCTTACCGGAGGGGCCGCGTAGGGGGGTACCGGCGGGGCCCTCGTCGCCCTTCCCTCGGGCAGGGAACAGGTCGGTCAGGAGGGCGTCGACAGCCCGCGATTCGGGCGTCACCCCGGCCGCCTCCAGCACCTGCCCGACCTCGGTAACGGCGGACTGCCGGTGCCCGAGCACGTCCTTGTCCTGGGAAACGGGGGCGCCCCGCCGGTCGGTCCACGCCTCGGCCCACGCGTCCTCGGGCTTGATCGTGCCGTAGGGGTGCGCGATGAGGATGTCCTCGTACCGCTCCCACACGTCGGGGAACCGCTGCCGACGCTTCTTCTCTTGCTTGGCGCGCTCCTTCCGCTCCTTCCGCTCGGCCTTGGTGAGCCCGTTGGAGCCGTGGGTCTTCAGGTCCCACAGGTAGAGCGCGAACAGCGACGAGAGGCCGAACGTGGCGGCCACCCACAGGGGGGCGATGGCGGCCCAGTGCCACACCTGGATGCCGGCCGCGACGAACGCGGTGCCCCAGGCGGCGACCCTGAAACGGCCGGTGGGCCGCCCGGCGTCCTCGGCCTCCTTGCCCATGAACGTCAGCGCCCACGCGCCGCCTTCGAGCATCGAGGCGAGCAGCAGCGCCAGCAGCATCCACACGCCGGCGTGGTTGAGCGCGGCGACCTGGGAGAAGACGGCCGGGACGACGGCGGCGACCATGACGTAGCCGACGAACACGGTGACGGGGTTGTTGTTGAGCCGGCGGCCGACCTTCGCCCAGCGGGTGCGACGGGCGTTGCGCTTCTGGCCCTTGCGGGAGCGGCGGGCGGCTTCCTTCTTCCGCTTCCGCTCCTCCTTGGCGTCCTGCTTGAGGCGCCTCCGCTCTTCCTTGCGGTTGAGCGCGTCCTGCGCGCGCTGGTAGCGGGCGTCCTCGTCGAGGCGCCGCTGTTCGGCGTCTGCGGCGCGGTCGGCGCGCCGGTCTTCGGCCCAGGTCATCGGGTTACTCCTTTCTCGGCTCGGGCGGCGGCGATGTAGCGGTCGGCTTCGGTCTCGTCGATGGTCAGCTGGTGGCGGCCGAACGCGAGGGCGATCAGGTCAGCGGTGGTCGCCTCGTACTGGGGGGTCCGGAACCCGGAGGTGATCTTCCGGGAGATGAGGCGGCCGGCCGCGGCCATCAGCTGCTCGTGCCGCCGCCTCGCGGCTCGCGCCTTGGCGACGCTGCGGAACGGGTTCATCGAGTCACCTACGGGCGGGGCGTGGGCAGCGCGGTGCACTCCTTGGCGTGCCGCTGCGCCAGCTCACACAGGTGCCCCTCGGCGTCGGACTTGTACGAGCCGCCGCATCCGGCGCACGCGTAGGCGTAGCGGTCCACGCGGCGGTCGCCGCGGTCCTCGACGACCACCGCGATCTCGGGGTTGGCGAGCGCGGCGCCCGAGACGGTGAGGAAGCGAGCAATCACGTTGGCGTGGGGCGCGACAGGCTGGGGCTCGGGCGCGGCCTGCTGGCGGCGACGGAACTTCATGACTTGACCTCCGGGCGGTAGTTGGCGATGGCGATCAGGGCGCGGTAGAGGAGGCCGAGCAGCGGGAGGGCGGCGCCGGCGACGATCCAGGTGGCGACCGCGGCGGCGGCCAGGACCGTGGCCAGCGGCAGCATCAGCGCCGCGATCAGGGCCGACGGCAGCAGCATCAGCGGGTGCACCTTCGGCACGACCACCATCAGCAGCGCCCCGGTCTGCGCGACCCGCACGGGCAGGGAGGGCCCCATCACCGCACCGCCTCGTCGAGGACGCGCCAAAGCCGGTCGTGGGGGCCGAAGCGCCGGTCGGCGATGAGGAGTCGGTGGGCGGCGAGGATCGGGGGGACGGCAGCCCGCGGCCAGCAGTGACGCACGTAGCTGACCGGCGGCTGGGCGCCGAACGCGGTCTTCGTCTGGCCCTGGGAGCGGGTGACCGGGATGCTGCGGCCGTCGACCTCGACCAGCAGGCCGGCGGCGCTGGCCGCGGCCACGATCCGGTCGAGCAGGGGCCCAGCGGCGATGTACCCGTCGACCGCCGCCCGCTGCTCCCACCGGTGCCCGTCGTAGCCGATCCCGTCCCAGCCGGGCTGCGACACGTCGGTCACGAACCTGGCGCGGTTCGCGGCGGCGAGCGTCGGGATCAGCGGCAGCGTCTCGGGGTCGGGCCGGTCGTAGCCGCCGGGATGGCCGCCAGGCAGCGAGCCCTCCAGCCAGTCGGCGGTCAGGGTGCCGAGGTCGGCCAGCGTGCGGGCGGCCTTCCAGCGGCGGTCGATGCGTCGGAACATCGGATCATCGGACCTTTCGCGAGGGCGGAAGTCTGGGTTGGCGGGGGTACGGGGTGCTCAGCGGGTCTCCACCCGCCCCGGATGGGCGTCCGGGGCGGATGGGCTACCGCCGGGCCGCGAGGTCAGAGCTTGCGCATCGAGAACTCGATCAGCTCGCCGCCGGCATTGGCCGGGTCCGCGGCGAGCAGATGCTCGATGACCCGGCTGCGCGGCGTGCCGGGCGCCACATACAGGTCGCCCCACAGCGTGGCCACGTGACCGGTCACGAGACGGACCGTCGCCACCACGTGGTGAGTGGGTGCCGGATCAGCCACGGCCACCACCCCCCTGCGGGCCGTGCTCGCGGGCGAACCGCGCCGCCGCGGCCAGCAACTCCCCGACCTCCGGCCAGGTGCGGCCCGCGCGGGCCTCCCACGCCTCGAAGTCCGGCCGGATCAGCCCGGGCGCCTCCGCCCGCACCTCCAGCAGCAACTCCAGCAGCGTGCTCGCCGCCGTCAACGCGTCCGGGTCCGACGACCCCTCCCACAGCGCCGCGAACAGCCCGCGGTCCCGGTCGCGCGCCACCCAACCCGACCGCGCCAACGCCTCGCGCGCCTTCGACAGGCACTCCGCGACCGCAGCGCCCGTCACGAGCGCCCCCGACCGGCCCGACCACACGCGGACCTCATCCGCCCGCCGCGCCAGCGTCTGCCGCCCCCACTCCCGACTCGGCAGCGCCGGCGTGGCCACCGCCATCAGCAACGGATCGTTCACCGCGCACCGCCCTGCCGCTCCAGCCGCGCAGCGTCGGCGTCGAGCACATAGGCCAGCCGGTCGGCCTGCGTGTTGGTGAGCCGCCACGCGGGCCCGTCGGGCAACGCGACCTCGCACCCGTGCGCCCCGTGGCCTCGCAGCACGCGCGCCGAGGCGGCATCCCAGCGCCGCAGCGCCTCCAGAAGACTCGCCATCAGAGCCGCACCACCTTCATGCTGGCCAGGTCCTGCCGCAGGAACCCGGTGACCGTGGCGACCGCGGCATCCACCTCGCCCTCCGCGAGACCATCCCGGAGCCCGGACACCATCGCCGCCGGCCGACGGCGCGCCCGCGGATTGCGCCGCAGACGCTCCCGCTCCTCCTCCTGCTCCCGCGCCGTCGGGGGGCGCCACGCCGTCACCACGAACCCGTCGCCGACAGCCGCCCGCGACACCACCACCACGCCGGCGCCGACCGGCAGCACACGCACCCGGGCGCCAGACGTCTCGATGTACGGCAGCAGCGGATGCGCCATCACGCCACCGCCCGCAGCTCGTCACCCGCGACCGCGGCCAGCACCTCGTCCAGCAGCGACAGCTCACCCGGGTGCTCGCGGTCGTACTCGGAAGCCACCGCCGCGAACCGGATCTGGTCCAGCGCGGAGGCGCTGGCCATCGCCCGCACCAGCTGCTCGACCAGCTCGGCCCGGTGCGCCTCGTCGGCCTCGGCGACCGTGGTGCGGGCCCTACGCCGCGCCGCCAGCTGCGACGAGGCGGATGCGTCACCGTCGGACAGGACAGAGAGGTTCCTCATGCCGCCACCGCCATCACGCTGCGGCCGACGGGGAACTCGACGACGGCGGGCGCGTGGCTCCGGCGCCACGCCGCGGTCCAGATGCCCTCCGTCACCACCGGCGATCCGGCCTCCCGGGCCAGCCGACGGGCCACGTCCGCGACCGCGGGGTGGCGCTCCATGCGTTCGGCCGCGAACCACATCTCGCGGGCCGCCTGCACCCAGGGGCGCAGATGGGTAGGCTTCACCTTGATCTCCTTCGTTTTCGTTGCCACGGATACGGGTTGATCACCAGGCCCCGGAGGAGGTGCAACTCCGAAGGGGCCGCCTTGCGTTGTCCCGGCCGATCGGCCGGAGCGCCCTGGGCGGAAGTCGAATCCGCCGACCCGCCTGCGGGCCACCGTCAGGGCTGCGAATGCGGGGCTCAGGCGCCGGACCCGGCGGCGAGGCGCGAGAGGCGGCGAACGCGGAAGGCGAATGCGATCAGACGGTCGGCGAACTGCTCGGCCTCGGCCGGGGCGAGGGTGACGCCGTCGTTGTCGCCCGCGCCGATACCCACGCGGGTCTGGGGGAACTCCTCCGACCAGTACAGCTCGGCGGCGAGCAGGGGGGTCGTGGGGACGTTCAGGCCTCGCCGGCTCCGCGGGAAGGTCAGCGTCGCTGTGGCACTCGTGTGCTCACCCGGGAACCGGCCGTCGTGGGCGCACCACGGGAAGCAGGGAGAGGAATCCTGAGTGAGGGCAAGACTCGGTAGAGTGATGGACATGGTTGGACTCCTGGAAGAGAGGGGTCTGACCTAGGCCCCGGGCTGGTGTTGGCGCACCTCGCGGGGCCGCCTCCGTTTCTGGAGGGCGTTCCTTGTAGCTACACACTGACACACTCGTGTAGCTACATGCAAGTGGATCCGCGAGGAAGATTTGTGCCCCCACGAAGCGGCAGGCGCCTTGCCCTGTGTAGCTACATAGGGCTACGGTTGTCGGGTGCCCAATAACGCGACCCACACGAAGCCGCGCCAGATCCGCATCCCGGATGAGGACTGGGCCGACTTCGACGTGGCAGCGAAAGCTGCGGGGAGCGAACGGGCCGCCATCATCCGCGAGTTCATCTGTTGGTACCTCGGCCGGCCAGGCGCAAAGCGCCCAGTCCGCCCGAAGCCCGATCTCGCCGTTGATGCTGATCCGCATGAGCACCAGTCAACTCGGGGCGACGAGCCGTCACCATGACGTGTCGGAGCGGCTGCAATGCAGATAGTGCACCGACAGTGCACTGAAGATGCGGTAGCCCAGGAGGGGGCGCGACGGAGGCTGATGATGGACGTCGTCGAGACGTGGACCGGCGCCACTGCTGCCGCACTCCAGGACGCCATGAGGATGACCAACGAGAGCTTCGCCGCGCATCTGGGTATCGCTGTGCGGACCGTCGCCACCTGGAACGCTCAGCCGGAGATCATCCCCCGTCCCGACATGCAGCAGGTGCTCGACACGACTCTGGAGAGGGCGGGTGAGGCGGTGAAGCGACGGTTCGCACTGCTGTCCCGCCCGGGTGACGCAGTCACTGCGCAGGCCCTCCGGGTCGCAATCGCCGTCGTGATCCGGCCCGGCGAGGTGCTGCTCGTGTGCCGCCGCGACGGCGACGCGCTCCGCTGGCAGTTCCCGGCCGGAGTGGTCAAGCCGGGCGCCGACCCTGAGGCCGTGGCCGTACAAGAGACCCACGCGGAGACCGGGGTGCACTGCTCGGTCCGCCGCCAGCTCGGGCAGCGCCTCCACCCGGTGACCGGTGTCGAGGCGGTCTACCACCTGGCCGACTATCTCGCCGGCGAGGCCACCAATCGCGACCCGATCGAGAACACCGACGTGACCTGGGCGCCCATCTCGGTGCTCACCCGCTTCATCCCAGCCGACCGCATCTTCCCGCCCATCCTCACCGCCCTGGAGACCGCGTGACCGACCAGACCACCGAAGAGAAGCCGGGCATCAGCGCGGGCATCGTCGTCCAGAGCGGCCGAGTCCTCATGGTGCGGCGGCGCGTGCGCGAAGGTGAGTTGTCCTGGCAGTTCCCGGCCGGCGCCATCGAGCCCGGCGAGACCGCCGAAGAGGCGGCCGTGCGGGAGACGCTGGAGGAGACCGGGCTGGCGGTCGAGGCAATCAAGCTCCTCGGGGAGCGCGTGCACCCGAAGACCGGCCGGGCCATGTCGTACACCGCCTGCCGGGTGCTCGACGGCGAGGCGGTCGTCGGCGACGAGGAGGAGATCGCCGAGATCGCGTGGGTTGCACACGAGGAGATCTCAGAGTTCGTGCCGTATGGGCTGTTCGAGCCCGTGCAGGCGTGGCTCGATGAGGAGTTGCCGGGCGGGGAGTCGCAGTGACCTCGGAGCGGGTCTACGTCATCGGGACGCCGGGCAGCAGCACGGTGAAGATCGGCCGCACGATCGACCTGAAGAAGCGACTGGCCGAGATTCAGCGCATGTCGCCAGTGCCGCTCGAAGTGCTGTGGAGTACGCCCGGCGGCCACGAGTTGGAGACTTGGTATCGACCTTCCGTTTTCATGCATTCTGTTCGGCTGGCCTGGTTTTCGAGGGGTGGCGCTTGCAGCCAACCAGCCAAGCTCGCGTGTGGACTGCTAGTCTCAAAAGGGCTTACGGGACGGAGAGGGTATGGCTGGCGGCGGACAGTGGACGATCGAACGCATTTGCGAGGCGCTCGGGAACCCCACCCTGTCGCAACGCTTCCTCGCCGAGATCAACCGGGCGCCCGCTCACCTGCTGCTTCAGGTCTTCGCGAAGTGGCAGCAGATCGCTTCGGATCTCCGCTCCGCCGTAGAACGCGGCGAGGAGCTGGCCGCCCTTGAGGAGCGCGGCGAGGACGCGCCGGGCACGTGGGTGGACCGCACGGAGCAGGTGATGGCAGAAGCGGCCCGCATCCGCAGCCGCGGCGCCGCCTGATCTTCGGATTTGCTAACAGGCTGCGTCTGATCGGCTACTGTTTCGATCACACGGGTGGCGTAAGGTCGCCGGGCGGGCCCGTGTGGATCGAGGATCGGGATGTTCTACACCCTGAGGTATGACGCTGCCGCCGCGACGGTGCACGACGCGCTGCCGCCTGCGTCCAGCGAGGCTCTGACCGAGGCCTTGGCCAGGACCTGCGAGGACCCGATAGGCGCCACCGAACCCTACGGCCATGACGACGGGGTGATGCGGATGGTGGTCACCGAGCGGGCCTTCGCCGTCGTCCTCGTCGGGCATGCCACGAAACGCATCACGGTCCTTCGGATCACCTACCTGGCATGACGAAAGCCCCGCCGGCGAACCGGCGGGGCTTCGCTGATGGCGCCCTCATGCTGGCGTCCCCGACGCTACGCCGCGACGGCCCGGGCCGCGAGGGGCAGCGCGAGGACCTCGGCGTGCCCGTACCTGGCGCCGCATCCGTGGCAGTCGGCGCCCGCGGTGGAGACGCCGACACGCAGGAGGCCGCCGCAGCCGCACTGCACGGTGACGCGGCGTTCCCCACGCTCCCCGGTGGCTGCGGCTCGGGCCGCGCGATGCAGGTCGCTGATCTCCCGCACGAGGTCGTCGGCGGCGGCCCAGGAGCGGGCGGCCCAGTCGAGCCTCCAGCGGAGCCACCGTGCGGGTCCGGCGGCCGGGTCCTCCCACCGCTCGGGCAACTCTTCGCCCGCGTCCTCGCTGACGGCCCGCGCCCAGCTGTCCAGCACCATGAGCACCTCGCCGCGCAGGTCGACGATGCCGAGGTCGACCGGCGGCCGGCTGCCGGGGGCGGCGTGGCGGCTGCCGCTGCTGCCGGTGCGCCCGGGGTCGAGGCGGTCGGCGAGCGCCGCCCACAGGCCGGGGAGGGTGGCGAGCGCGGTCGCGGTCTGCTGCTGGCAGCCGGTGCAGACGTGGCGGGGCCGGTCCCAGGCGGGGATGGTGCGGTGGCAGGCGGTGCAGGTGTCCATTGGGGCTCCTGTGCTTGTGCGGTGCGTGGTGGCGCCGGGTCGGCTGGGTCCTGGCGCCGGGGCTGTGCTGGCGCCTGAGCGCCTTTCAGAGGGTGGGTGGGACTCGGGTGCCTGGAGGGGGAGTTCGGGCGCGAGAGGGCCGCCTGTGGCCTCTCCCGGGTGCGCTGGGGCTCTCGGCGTCCCCCAGCGTCGGTGTCGGGGGTGGCCCGGCCGGTGCGCGGCCGGGCCACCAGGGGTTACTGCGGGGTGTCGGTGTCGTTGAGGGCGGCGGCGTTGATCTGGTCCCGGGTCGCCTCGTAGCCGACGAGGCGGTCCCGCCATGCGGTGGGCTCCGGGCCGGCCTTGCCGTGGTGCGCACGGAGTTGGGCGACGAGGGCGTTGTCGCCGGGGTTCTCGGTGGGGTGGCCGAGGACTTCGCAGAGGACATCGCGGAAGCGGTCGGCGGCTCCGGCGGCGGTCTTGTACGCGGCCTCGGCGTACTCGGCGAGCAGGCCGGTGAGGCGCTTCACCTCGGCCTCGGCCTTCTCGGCGCGCACGTGCCACCGCTGCTTGGCTGCCTTCTGGCTGGCGATGGCGCGGCCGAGTTCGGGGATGGTGGCGCGTTCCAGGTGGCCGAGTTGGTCGGCGAGCCGGTCGCGATCGGCCTCGATCTCGTGTGCCTTGGCGAGGGCGGTCTCGCGGCCGGCGGCAAGCTGCTCGGTGTACCGCTCGACCACGGCCAGTACGGCGTCGGCGAACTCCTCGGCGTCGAAGTCGCGCCGCACGTACAGGTCGTCGAGCGCCTCGGCGATCCGCTCGCGCAAGCCGGCGGGCGTGATGGTCGGCTCCTCGGGGGCGGCCACGGCGTTGATGGTGGGGTACAGGTCGGCGAACGAGAGGCAGGCGTCGATCACCTCGGCGAGCACCTGGCTGTTCGTGGGGTGCGGTTCGCCCTCCGGGTGGCGGCGCCCCTGGGCGTACCCCATGACGGCGGCCTCCCGGGCGAGGGCCTGTTCGCGGTCGGTGAGCCGGGCGAGGACGGCGTTCACGGCGTCGGCGCGCTGCTGGGCGCGCTGCTCCAGGTAGCGGACGAGGTAGTCCGGCAGGACGTCAGACACGGCGGGTCTCCTCGGTGGGGTGGGCGTCGGCGACGTGCTCGCGGCCGGCGTCGTCGGCGGCGGCGCGGGTGCGGCCCAGGCCCCACGCGCCGCAGCGCGCCGCGACGAGGCCGGTGGTGACGACGGCTTCGCAGCGCCACTGCCACGGGGTGGCGCGGCTGTGAGGGCTGCGGGTCACGCGGTACGGGTCAGGCACGGTCGGTCTCCTCGGCGGTGGTGGCAGTCAGGGCTCGCAGTTCGGCCGCCTTCGCCGCCTGCTGCGCCGGGGTGAGGGTGCGGAGCGCGTCGAGCGCCAGCGCGTCGAACGTCAACTGCCGTGCGCGTGGCGTAGCCAGTGCGGCGAGTGCCTTGCGGCGCCAGGCGAGCGCGTAGCGGGGGCAGTTGGCTTCGTTCTTGTGCGGTCCGCGGCTCCCGGGTGAGCGGTAGTCGCAGCCGGCGCGTTCGCGGCGGCCGGCGTAGGCCCAGGCCATGGAGTCGGCGGAGGCGAAGCGGTCGCCGACTTCCCGCAAGCCGTCGATCTTGAAGCCGAAGCCGTGCAAGGCGATCCCGTGGTCGGCGATGCGGGTTACCAGCTCGGCGGCTTCGCGGGTGCCCTGCCGGCGGCACACCGAGCCGATGCCGACGATGGGCTGGGCGCGGAGGTCGACACCCGCCTGCTCGTACATGGCGATGTGCCGCTCGTAGTCTGCGATCTGCCAGCCCTGGATCACGGGGGCGATCGGCAGTGTCGCGTCGATGCCCTTCAGGTCCAGGTAGGAGCCGATGGTGCGCCGCTGGTGCTCGACCACGGACAGGCCGGTCTTGGCGACGATCCACGGCTCGCACATCCAGTCCTGCGGGGCAGCCCAGCGGATACCGATGTCGTCGCGGTAGCGAGCGACCTGTGCGGCGTACCGGCGAGGTGTGGGGCCGTGGTCCCATGAGCCGTGCTCGGACAGTTCGGAGAACCCTCCGGAGTCCACGGCGACCGGGCCGAGCGCGCGGGACAGGCGCCGCAGCCGCGACAGCGGCCGGTTCGACACGAACATCGGGATGCCGGCGAACTCGGAACGGTGCAGCCACGCGGGCGGCACGCCGAGGTAGAACGTCGTCACGCCGTCACCCCCGCGCGTGATCGGCGGGCGGCCCGGATGCCCGCGAGCACGGCGAGCGCGAGCGCGGTCATCCACGCCTTGCCGAGCAGCTGCCCCGGCAGGAACGAGAGCGAGCCGAACGCCAGCCACAGGAACAGCAGCGAGTCGGCGCCCGCGCCGGCCGCGTTGGAGGCGGCGAGCGCGGTGGCCAGGCCGCGGCGGCGCAGCGGTTCGTACACCGCGAAGTCCAGCAGCTCGGCGGTGGCGAACGCGATTGCAGAGGCGGTTGCCAGCTGCTCGTCGGCCAGCAGGTACGACAGCAGCGTCCCGGCGGCGATTGCAGCCAGCACCGCAGCACGGCCTGCCGCCTCCCGGGCAAGGTCCCGCAAGACCAGGGCGAGGCCGGCCATGTAGACCCCGGCAGGGGCGGTCTGGCCGAAGCCGACCGGCTGCGCGCCGAACTCGGTCACGAGCCAGTTCGCGGCGGGGATCGTCACGATGTAGGCCGCCAGCGTGGTGGAGGCGAGGGCGAGACGAGCTGGGGTCATCACAGGCTCCAGAGGCTCGGTTGGTGGGCGGGTACGGGGATGGCGGTCTGCCCGGGCCCCGGCTCTGGCCTGTCCGTGTGGCCGGGTGTCGGTCCGGGGCTGGGGGCGAGGCGCCGGCGGCAGACGGGGCCGTAGCCGTCCTCGGACGGGCGGCGCAGGGCCCTGCGGCACGCGCGGCAGCGGGCGGCGGTCATGCGGCAGCCTCCATCGCCGGGGCGGGCGCATGCCGCTCCAGCTCGGCGCCGGTGATGGCCTCGACGAGGGCGCAGATGATGACCTCGGCGGCGTTCGGGGTGACGGCGTTGCCGTACTGGCGGACGCGCTCCCGCTTGGAGCCAAGGACGATGTACTGGTCCGCGAAGCTCATGGCGCGGCCGATCTCGTGCGGCTCCAGCATGCGGAACAGCACGTCGTCGACGTCGACGGAGCCCTTGACGAGGGCGTACCGGTCGCGGGTGGACAGAGTGCCCACCGGCTCGGAGACGGGCCGGGCGGCGCCGTTGCCGTAGTACGGGACCAGCAGGTGCTCCCAGGTGATGAGGGACTGGTGGCCGGCCGTCGTCAGCGTGCGCAGCGGCTCGGCCACCGGGGTGCAGTGCTCGCCGCCGTCGCCCCGGGAGCTGTTGTTCCGCATCACCATCGCGGTCGGCGGGGTGACGAGGCCGTGGTGGTTGCCCGACGCGGTGACCGTGGCGAGGGCCTCGCTGACGGGGCGGGCGACGGAGCCGCCGCCGCGCAGCTCGGCGACGAACGGCAGCCACGCGAGCCCGGTCTCGTTCCGGGCGGTCTGGGTGCGCAGCGGCGCCGTCGCGGGGGCGGGCTCCTTCCCGTCGCGACCCTCGACCGGGACGAGCAGCGGGGGGATGGCGAGGGCCTTCGTCGCGGTCGTGGTCTGCGTCGTGAGCGGCGCATCGATGGGCCAGGTGCGGACGCCGGGCCGTCGTTCGAAGGTGTTGCCTGCGGCCTCCAGCGTGATCGGCCGGGTGAACCTCTTGAGGCCGGCCTCGATGCGGGCGAGGGTCTTCGCGGCGAGGGGCTTGGCCCGGTCGCCGATGCGCTGGCCGGGGATCGACCAGTCGATCGCGACGGCGGCGGGGAGCGTCTCGGGCTCGACCACGCTGTTGCGGCAGGCCGTGCTGGGGCAGCGGTAGACGTACTGCTGCCGGTAGCGGCCCATGTCCCGGCCGGGGGTCTTGAACACCTGCACCGCGCGGACCCACTGCTCGCACGAGCCGCACCAGGCGGTGGGGCGCAGCCACTTGTCCCAGTCCGGGGCCCGCCGCAGCGTCCGGTGCCAGTAGGCGACGTACAGGCGGTCCCGGGACTGCGGCGCCCGGTGCACCGTGCGGGGCTCAGCGTGCATGCTGTTGAGGGCGATGACGCGGGTGTCGTAGCCGAGCTTGCGGATCTCGCCGAGCCAGCGGTCCCACTGGTCCCAGGCACGGACGTCGATCACATTCTCGACTACGCCAGCCTTGACGAGACCGCCGCGCTCGATCACGCCGCGCAGGTACATCGGGACTTCCTCCATCAGGGCCCGGGACCGCTCGACTTCCTCCGACGGGCCGAAGCCGTCGAACAGGGCGGCCTGCAAGGACGCGTCGAAGTCACGCTTCTTGCCGCGGGCGTTCGACCACTGCGGGCACTCGGGGGAGGCCCAGAAGATGTCGGTGACGGGCCAGCGCTCGACGGGGGCCTCGCGGATGTCGCCGCGGTAGTGGTCGGTGCCGGGGAAGTTCGCGGCGTGGGACTCGATGGCCAGCGACCAGTGGTTCGCGGCGCGCTCGACCCGGACGCCAGGGACGGCGTGGGCGCCCTGGCTGGAGCCGCCAGCGCCACAGAACCAGTCCATAACGGTCAGGGCGTCGTCGTCGTGTCGGTAGGCGGTCACGGGCTGGTCCTCTCGGGTTCGGCGATACGGCTGGGGTGGCTGGTGGCTCTCCGGTATGCGGCGTTGAGGCGGCTGGTGACCCAGGCGTGGCAGCAGGCGGGGCAGCGGTAGCCGTAGACCGTGGCCGCGCCGCGTGAGCGCACCGCGCACGGGTGTATGCCTCGCCGCAGGCAGGCAGGGCAGGAGTCCGTCACCAGATCGCTCCCGTCGCCGAGTAGCCGGTGAACTGGTCGGCGTCGACCGGGCGGTAGGACTCCCACGGCCAGCTCTGGCCCTGCTTCACGAACTGCGGCCAGTCCCGCTCGTCGCGCATGCCGCGCCAGGGAACGACTCGGCGCCCGCGTGCACCTGGCTCGTTGGCCGCCGACTTCTCGTCCTCGACGGGGCGCAGGCCGAAGCCGAACTCGGGCCAGCGCATCCACAGACTGCTGCCGAGGGGGCGGAGGGAGCGGGGGCCGACCGGTCCGCCGTGCGGGGAGTGGGCCTCCATGAGGACGGCGCAGCCGGCGGTGGCCCTGGCCTCGTCGATGACCACGGAGACCTTGCGGGCGAGTTCCTCGTCGTTGGGGTTGCCGGCGTGGAGGCGATACACGGGGCCGACGATCAGCACGTCCGGCATGAGCCGCTCGACGCGGCGCATCACCCAGGCGCGATCGGCGGGGCGGGTGAGGTCGACGCCTGCGGGGCGGCACTCGATGTGGAATTGGCCGCGGCGCAGGCCCCGCTTCGCCCGCTCGGCCGCATTGAGCAGCGGCCGGTACTTGCGGCGGGAGGCCGGCTCGCCGTTCTCGCAGTCGAGCACCAGCACACGCACCGGGTCGGTGTAGGTTGCCGGGTCGAACGGGTGGATGCCGGCTGCCAGGCATACCGCGATCTGCCGCAGCAAGGTTGACTTGCCGCCGCCCTCGCTCGCGGTGAGGATCAGCCGGTCGCCGCGCTCGAGGAGCCCGGGCACGATCCAGTCGTAGTTGTCCTCGTGCTGCACGAAGTCGAGCAGGTCCTCGGTCGGCAGGTCGTCGGTGGCCTGCCCGCGGTCGCGGAGTTCGCGGGCCATGGCGACGGCGCGTTCGACGAGGTCGTAGGTGTCGTCGTCGGTGGCGTAGCCCATGGTGACGACGGAGGTACCGAGCTTGATCAGTTCGCGGCGCAGGTAGCGGTCTTCGACGATCTCGGCGTAGTACTCGCCGTTCGCAGCGGTGGGCACGGCGCGGGCGAGTTGGTGGATGTAGCCGGGGCCGCCGACGCGTGCAAGGTCGCCGGAGTCGGCGAGGTGCTTGGCGAGGGTGATGGGGTCGATGGGCTGGCCGGTGGCGTGCATGCGGCCGATGCCGTTGAAGATGTCCTCATGCCGGCGCTCGTAGAAGGCGGCGGGGTTGAGGAAGTCCAGGACGGCGCGGCATGCCTCCGAGCTGAGGAGGCAGGCGCCGAGGACGCTCATCTCGGCGACGGGGTCGTGGGGTGGGGTGCGCTCGAACGGTGCGGGGTCGAGAGCGGGCTCCCAGGCGATCTCGGTGGTCATCAAAAAATCCCTCGGTCTTCGGGGTTGCTGTAGGGGGCGCCTACGGCACGCAGGTGCGGGGTGGGCCGGTAGACGGGGGTGTCCTCGGGGGGCGCCGGCGGGAGTTCCTGCCAGCCGCGGAGGAAGTACTTGGCGGAGGTGACCGCTTGGGGCGCGTTAGCGGCGGCGCGGTGGGCGTACTCGACCATCGCCTGGACGCCGACCGCTTTGATGAGCGCGATGATCGGGAACCACCCGCTGCCTTCCCAGGGCCACCGGATGTTGGGGAAGCCGCTGGCGCTCATCGCGTGCACAAGGGGAAGCACTTGGGCCGGGTAGCGGTCGCCCGGAGCCGCTTGCTCGTCGCCCACATTGATATGAGGAGGTGAGGTGTATGAGGAGAAGGGGGGAGCCACGGCTCCTTCAGAGTGAGCCGTGGCTCCTTCTGAGTGAGCCCCTGCTCCCCCTTGGGGGGGTGAAGGGGGAGCCCCTGCTCCTTCTGAAGGAGCCGTGGCTCCCCCTTGGGGTAGCCCCCGCTCCCCCTTGCCTTCCGAAGGGGTAGCCACGGCTACCCCTTCAAAGGGGGGAACCTTGAACGTCATTCGCCTGCCGGGAACGGCATACAGGACCCTGCCATCCGCGCCCTTGCCGATCGGCACCCGGAACTCCCAGCCGGCCGCTGCCAGCCTCTTGAGCGCGTTCCGCACCACCGTGGCGTCCTTTGCCCCAGTCCACCGGGCAAGGTCATCCAGCACGGCGTAGCTCTCGCGAGACGTCTCGTGCGCGTCATCGGCGATCTCCAGGGCCACAGCGCGCTGGAGGCCGGTGATCTCGGGGCCGAGCGCCTCCCTCAGCAGGCGGCGCAGCTGGTAGCCCATGGGTTCCTTCTCTCGCTGGTCAGTTGGTTGGCGTGCTGGCTCGGTCGCGGGCGGCCTGCCGTGGCTGCGTCTGTGCGCGTGCCGTGGGGGTGAGGCCGCCGCGGATGCCGTGTCGCCGGTCGGCGCCCGCGGTGCCTTCCTCGGCGAGGGCGGCGTCCAGGCAGGCGCGCCGGACGGGGCAGCGGCGGCAGATGCGGATGGCGCGGATGCCGTTGTCGCCCGGCGGCGGGAACCAGAGTTCGGGGTCCGTGGTGCGGCAGACCGCGGACCGCTCCCAGTCGTGGCTGGTCACGCCGCCTCCCCGTAGCGCTGGGGCCAGCGGCGGATGCACTGGTCGAGGTACGACTTGGTGACGCCGAGCCGGTACGCGGCTTGCTCGCGCGTGTAGCCGTGGGACTCCATCCAGGCGGCCTCTTCAGCCAGTTCGGCGCCGCTCGTGGTCTCCACCGTGACGCTGGCGGGGTCGTACTCCGGGTTGTCGATCTGGCCGCAGTCCTCCCAGAACAGCGGGTCCTGCCAGCCGAGCCGCTGGGCTCGCCTTATGGCCCGGACGTTGGGCCCCTGCTGCTGGGAGAGGGCGTTGTAGGCGTCGGCGATGCGCTCGGCGGTGAACTTGGTGACTGTGTCGCAGCGGGCGTTGATCAGCGCGTAGAGCACGGTGTGGTCCACCCCGGCGCGACTGGCGATGACCTTGCTGGTGTGGCCGGCCGCCATGAGGGCTCGGGCGCGGCGAATGCTGCCGGTGGCGTCGACCGCTCGCCGCGGGGGGACGGCGTCGCCGGGCGACAGGGCGAGGATGCGCTGCGCGGTGCCGCGGGTGACCTTCTTGTACTTGCCGTGGAGGATGGCCGCGAGGGTGCTACTCGAGCTGCCCGTCGCGTCTTGGAGTTGGTTCCAGCCGGCGCCGGCGTCCATGAGGAGTCGGAGGTGGGCGGAGACTTCGGCGACCGGCACGGTGAGGGGCGTGCCGTTGAGGGCTTGGAGTCGCCGCCATGTGTCGTAACGCCGCAGGGCAGCGGTGCACTTGGGGCAGTTGCATCCGCCGATGCCTTGTGCCGGGCGGCCCTTGGCGCGGGCGGTGGTGCCGTGGGGGGCGAGCGGGCTGATGACGCCGCGGGTGGGCCTGGCCGGGATCGCGCTGCTCACTCCGCCACCTCCCCGCGGGCCGCGCGGACGCCGATCCACTGCTTGCAGAGGCTCTTGTGGACGGTGGCGCGCTTGCTCGGGACGGCTCCGGCGTCGCGGATGATGCCGTGGCGGGCGGCGGCGCCGAAGCGGGCGCCCCACTGGTTGGGGTGCTCGGGCTCGTCGACTAGGCCCTCGGCGATGAGGTCGGCCGCCTGGAAGGGGAAACCGCGGGCCGCCATGGTCTCTATGGCGGCGTCGCACGCCTCGGCCCAGGAGACGTCGGTGGCGGCCTCGGCGCGGGCCGTGCCGACCTGCTTGGCAGCCTCGCCGGCGGCCGGGTTGACGGTGCCGTGGATGACGGTGGGGAACTGGAGTTGGCCGGTGGTGGGCGTGAGTCGGGGCATGGCGTGCTCCTCTCGGGCGGTACGGTTCGGGGTGGCCGCCCCCGCCCGGTTCGGGCGGGCAGGGGCGGCTGTGGATCACGGCTGGCCGCTCGCGCCGCCGGCGGTGCCCTCGGACGGTGCGGGGGCGGGGGCGTGGGTGGGGCCGCAGCCGGTCAGCAGCAGGACCGCGGTGAGGGCGGTCCCGGCGGCGAGGAGCGCGGTGCGCCCGCGGGCTGGGGTGTGGATGGGGGCGTCCGGCTCCGGCCCGTGGACGGGGCATGCGGCGCCGCGGGTCTGGTCGCAGGTGCAGGTGGCGGCTGTCGGGAAGGGGCGGCTCACCGGGTGCCTGCCTCGGACAGGGGCCCGACCTCGTCGATGACGGCGGCGAGCGGCCACGCCAGGTCGGGTTCCGAGTCGCGGGCCCACAGCGAGGTGCCGTCGCAGATCCCGACGTAGCTCCAGGTGCCGCCGTCCGCCGCGCTGTAGGTCACGCTGGACCGGTAGGTGCGGCCGTCGTAGACGACAACGGACGGGCTGGTGGTGCGCATGTAGCTCTCCAAGTGGGGTGTTGGGGGTCCCGCCGGGCCGGTGTGCGGTCACGGCCCGGCGGGACCAGTCAGAAGGGGGTGCTGTCGGGGCCGAGGCGCAGGCCGGGGATGGGCCACGCGGTGGCCGTGATCCGCATGCGCATCACTCGCCTCCGTCCGTGACGTGGTTGGCGGCGAGGACCTGCGGCAGGGGCTCGGTCAGGGCGGTGAGCATCCGCACGCCCTCCAGCGGCTCCCGCGGGCCGAGCGTCAGCTGCCCGGGCGGCTCCGGTACGGGGCGCGGTTCGGGCCCGGCGTCGTTCTCGTGCCGGTACTCGATGCAGCGGTACTGGTCCGCGATGCCGTAGCGGCCCTCGGCGTCCCGCGGCCCGTCGAGCCACTGCGCCGGGGTCCGGCCGACCAGGGCCAGCAGGACCAGCGGACAGCCCTGTTCCTCGTGCCCTTGCCGTGACGGCCCCTCGTGGATGCAGGTCGAGCAATTCGCGTCCAGCCAGCCATAGCCCTCGGTGCCGTTGGCGAAGGGGCGCCGGTCGCGGGACTCGGCGAACAGCGCGTCGTAGTCGTCGGGGCTCACCGGTCGCTCCCCTCGGCGCGCTCGGTCAACTCGGCGTGCCAGTCCGGCCGCTCGACCGGGGGCGGGACCGGCCCGAGGTCGGCGGCGCCGGTCAGGACCCGCCCGGCCCGGGTCGAGCCCGCGTACACCAGCGCGGCCCCCACGCCGGCCAGCAGGACGGCGGTCACGATCAGCGGCAGGTAGGCGCCCATCACGCACCGCCGTCCGCGGCCGGGGCGTGGCCGGTGATCTCCTCGGCCGTCACCGGGGCGGCCGGGAACTCCTCGTCGGCCGTGATCTCGCCGCGCTGCAACGACTTGTAGGTGACGATCAGCTGCGCCACGTCGTGCTCGGTCCACTTCGCGGATGGCCGGCCGAGCTTGGCCTCGATCCGATCAGCGGTGATGCCCAGGCCCTCGAACACCCTGATCGCGTCGGCGATCCGCTGCGGCAGCGGCTTTCCGCCGCCGTCTCGGAGCGTCTTCGAGCACAGCTCCTTGGCCTCCTCGACGAACCAGGGCGGCAGGATCGCGAAGATCGCCTCCCGGACCCGGCGGGCGCCGTTGTTGGCGTTGTTCTCGTAGATGTCCCGCATGTCCGTGAGCTGCTTCGGACCGCCCTTGGTGTCGCGGCGGTGCGGCACGATGAACGTGGAGCTGTTGCGGGAGTTCTTCTCGACGTCCCAGGCGAACGCCTGCATCTCCGACTGGCCGAACTCGTCGTCGCGGCGCAACTCCACGAGGCCGTACTGGACGTTCCCCCAGCAGCGGGCCAGCTCGCGGGCGAGGTGAACGGACGCCCCGGTGACGGTTGACCCGGCGCGGGAGTAGCGGAAGAACGCCCGCTCGGCGAGGAACGTCTGCCTGCACGACTCGCGCATCTCGGCGAGCGCGCCCTGGAGGCTGCGCGGGCACTGCTGGGCGACGACCACGGCGGCCTGCACCTCGGCGGCGGCTCGGGACTGCTCGACAGCGGTCCCCTGTCCGATCCGGGCCGGGGCCGGGGCCGGCGCGGGGGCCGTGCGCTCGATGGGCTGGGTCACAGGTACTCCTCGTCTCGGATGGCGGCCCAGGTGGGCAGAGAGATGGGGACGGGCTGGTCGGCGTAGCCGGGCCAGCGGCCCGAGGCGGTGCACTCGGCGAAGATCTGGCGGGCGCGGTGGTTGCGGGCCGCGCCGAGTTGCAGCGACGACGGCACGATCTGCGCGACCGTCACCAGGTACGGCGGCGCCTTTTCCTGCACGACCAGCAGGAACACCGCGTCCTCGCCGCCGAGGCCGCAGGCGCGGACCCCGTCGAGGTACCAGGCGGCCTGCTGGTGGTAGCCCCAGGCGGCGACCGCCTTCGTGATCCCGTCTGGGGAGGCGTCGGCGGCGGTCTTGTAGTCCGGCACGATCAGGCGCCGTCCCGGCTCCGGGGTGCGGGCCCAGTCCAGGCGGGCCCGGCACTCCACGCCGGTTGCCGCGTCCGGCCAGAACAGCGACAGCTCGGGCTGGCCGCTGCCGGGAGCGAAGAGGGCGCCGGCGACCGGGTGCTGGCGGATGGCGGCGGCCATGGCCTGCACCTGGTCGTAGTCGTCGGGCAGCAGCGCCAGGCCGCCCGCGGCCCGCACCTCCTCGCGCTCGGCGCGGGCGGCCTTCGTGCGCCAGTCGTCGAAATCGACGCGCACGAGGTCGGGGCCGTCGCCGAGGACGAGCCGGTGCGCGGCGCGCCCGTGTTCGAACGCGGCCTTCGGTTGCGGCGGGTGCTCGCGCTCGTAGGCGAACAGCGCGGGGCAGGACGGCGGCAGCAGCCGCCTCGCGCCGGTGGAGGAGAGGGCGGGGTGGGCGTGGTACTCGGCCTCGGGCATGTTCTCGACCACCCGGGGCCCGCCGGCCGGGACTTCCGTCCCGGCCGGCAGGGTGCTCGTCATCAGGCGGTACCGCCCTTCCGCTGTGCCGCCCACGTGGTGGTGCGGGTCTGGTGGGTGTCGTAGAGGCGTGGCCGGGTGCCCCCGTGGCTCGTGCACAGGTGGCCCGGCGTGGCCCCGCAGGTGGGGCAGGCCACCGCGAGCTGCGGCAGGGCCCACGCGGGCGCGCTGTCGGGGGCGGGGCGGCTCACCGGCGGCCCCCCCTCAGACGGCGCGCGGCGCGGCGGGTGAGGCGCCGGTCGCGCCACGTCGCGTCCAGGCCGAGGCGCATCAGCGCGAGTCCGGCGACGGCGGCGGCGAGGAGCCACCACGTCTGCGCCCACATCAGCCCTCACCCCCGGCGCGCTTGGCGTGGCGGCGGCGCGACCCGGCGGAGGATCGGCGGGGCCGCCCGGTGGGGTTCAGGCCCACCGGGTCACACGGCCCCGGGTGCCGGGCCGGGAGCGGGCACTCGCCACCCCGGGCCAGCGGGGCGCCACAGGTCTCGGCGGTCACCGGCCCTCACCCTCGGCGGCCGGGCGCCCGTACTCCGGGCATCCGCTGTCGTGGGTGTGGTCGTCGGAGTCGCAGGTGCACCGGTCGTGCCCGTGGACATGCCACTCGCGGCCCTCACGCCGGGCGCGGGCCAGGTCCTCCCGGCCCGGCCGGACGGCGGCCAGCTGGTCCTGCTGCTCGGCGACCGTCGCCCGGGCGGCGGCGAGCTGGTCGGTCAGGGCCTCGATCTGCCGCAGCTGGTCGGCGGCCATCTCGCGGGCCTTCTCCAGATCGCGTGCCTGCCGCTCGACCTCGGCGAGCAGTCGGGGGATGTCGGTCCGGGCACGGGCGACGAATGCCGCATCGCTGTACCCGGTATGGACATCGGCGATCACACCGTCGTGCAGCGACCCCACACCGAGCACAAGCCGCGGCTGCGCCTCTACGGCGTAGGCGCCCTGCTCGTCACGGGCGCTTCCCCAGTGGCCCGGGGTCGCGGCCTCGGCGCGAGCGCGGATCTCGTCCAGCTCGGCCGCCGTCAGCGGCGTCAGCGGCGGCTGCCCGGTCATCGCGCACCGCCCGTCGCGAGCGCGGCGTACCGGTCGTCGTCGCGGTCGAGCAGGTGCCGCAACTCCGCGCGGCCGAGCGGCAGGGCGTCGTGCAGGGCGCGCACCGCATCCGCGGCGATCAGGTGGCGCAGCGCGCGCTCCTCCCGGGCCGTGCGCAGCGGCTCCCCCGCCACCGGCACCGCCTCGAAGCCGGCGCGCGTGGGCGAGATCACGCCCAGGTGACGGCCCTCCGCGGTGGCGACGAGCACGGGGCCGTCGCCACCACGCAGGATGAGGCTGCGGCCGTCGATGGCCACATGCTTCGCCAGGCCGCTGGCGAGGACCAGCAGAGACGGGTGCGGGTCCGGGTCGAACCGCACGGAGTCGGGGATACTGGGGGCCATCGGGCCCCTCCTTCCTTCAGTGGTTGATCAGGTGGGGTTCGAGGTCGGCGCCGGTCTCTCACACCGGCGTCGGCCACCACGCCGCCTCAAGCAGCGCGCTGGGCCAGTTCGTCCGCGGCGGCCTTCGCGGCCAGCCATGCGAGGACGTCGCGCCGGTCGTAGAGCACGTCGCGCCCGATGCGGACGCCCTTCGGCCCCGTTCCGCGTCGGCGCATCTGGCGCACGGCGTCCGGCTTCTTTCGGATCAGGACGGCCACTTCGGCCGTCTTCAGGTAGGGCGAGGCGGTGCCCGTCTCGCTCATGTCAGGTCTCCTGTCGTGGGGGCTCGATTTCGGCGATTTCTCGCCCGAGAGCGGCTGCTATGCGGGCGAGCACTTCGGGTGTCGGGTTGCGCAGTCCCCGCTCGATGCGTGACAGGTGAGCAGGGGAGAGGTCGGCGGTGGCAGCGAATCGGCGCAGGCCGTAGCCACCCCGTTCGCGCAGCCGCCGGATCAGCGGTCCATCGGCTTGCACATCACTGACGATAGAAGGCGATG
This sequence comes from Streptomyces hoynatensis, assembly GCF_003626535.1. Taxonomy (GTDB): domain Bacteria; phylum Actinomycetota; class Actinomycetes; order Streptomycetales; family Streptomycetaceae; genus Streptomyces; species Streptomyces hoynatensis. Next base: position 54,350 of record NZ_RBAL01000009.1, on the reverse strand, counting down.
TGTGACGAGTCAAGACGAACATTGACGAGCATCGACTACGTAAGACGAAGTAGATGTCGACGTGTATGCAGCGTGCCTATCCGGTGGTAATGGCGGGTCCTCGTCTCGTGTCGACCGTGATTGACCGATACTGTTGCCGGTTGTTGCCCGCACCAGTCGGGTGGGGCGGGCACACACAGAGAGGTCAGCGATGAACACAGATCCGGGAGGGTGGGCGCGCCTCGCCCGAGCCCTTCGGGAGAGCCGCCGCGACAAGGGGCTCACGCAGGCCGCCCTCGCCGAGAGGGCGCATGTATCAACGTTCGCGGTCGTGGCCGCAGAGAGAGGCGAGCCACCGAAAAAGCGCATGCCACCGACGCTTCCGAAGATTGCGCGAGCGCTCGGCTGGCCCCCGCGGGCCATAGAGGCCATCCTCGAGGGCGGCGACCCGCCAGAGGGCTGGGGGCGACCTGCCGTCCTCGACGCGGAGATGCTGGAGAGCGTCATGACCAAGGCGATGGTCACCGCCACCAACCACGTCACAGCGGCCGAGATGAGGGAGGCCATCGGCATCACGATGGACGAACTGCGCCGACTAGGGGTGTTTTCACAGGCGGATGGCGTGCAACCAAACAAGACGATGTAAGACGACTAGTGACGATCCGTCTACGCAGGGATAAGCTGCCGACCCGAGCAACGGCGCTCGGGTGACGAGCGGGGAGGCGCGTCATGCACCACAGGCAGCACGTGAAACCAGTGATCGTCACCGACGAGTTCCCACCCACCGTCTCAGCCGTATGCGTCAAGATCAGCGGTCAGCCGTTCGCTGTCGTCAGTCGGGCGGCTGTCGCTGATCTTGGGCGCCACGCCGAGATCATGAGAGCGCTGACCATTGGGGGGATCAGTCGGCAGGCCATATGCGAGGTGCTCGATGGGGTACGTAGCTGACCGCTGGCACAAGAGCCGGCCGAAGCCCGGTGAGCCAGAGTGCGGCGAGCACAAGGGCAAGGTCGCCAGCCGGGCGCACGGTAAGGGGAAGCGGTGGCAGGCCCGCTATGACGGCCCCGACGGCGGGGAGCGCACCAGTCTTCACCGCACGGCGGCGGAGGCGGAGCGGGAGATCATCAAGCAGGAGTCGGCGAAGATGACCGGCTCGTGGGTGGACCCGAAGGCGGGGAAGGTCACGGTTGAGACCTATGCGTTCGACACGTGGCTGCCCGCGCAGAACATCAACGGCCGCACCGAGATTGAGTACCGCGGGGTCCTGAACCGGTACCTGGTCCCGGAGTGGGGCACGCGGGAGATCCGCTCCATCAAGCCCTCCGAGGCTGGCGCGTGGCAGCAGCTCCTTCTCGCCAAGTACGAATTGAGCGGCTCCACCCCGAACAGCGTCGCGCGCCGGGTGCGCTCCGTGTTCCGGCTCGCGGTGATCGACCGCGTGATCGCGGTCAGTCCGTTCGCGGGCATCAAGGCGCCGACGCTGGTCGAGTCCACGGTCGACCCGCCAGACCTGGCTGAGGTCCTCGGACTCGTGGACGCCGCCTACCATGTCCGGTGGCGCGCGATGATCGACCTGACCGCGATGACAGGCCTGCGATCGGGCGAGATCCGCGGGCTCCGTGTGGACCGCATCGACCGCGAGCGCGGGGTGCTTCGTGTCGAGGAGCAGCTGGTGTACGAGCGCGGGCGCGGGCTGTACTTCGACGACCTGAAGACGGGCGCCGGCCGCCGGGTTCTGCCGCTGACCGACGAGGCGCTCACGCTGCTCGCCGAGTACGTTACTGCCCACCCCCCAGCTGTGGATGGCGAGTGGGCGGGGCTCGTGTTCACGATGCCAGGGGGGGAGCCGATCGGCGAGTCGACGCTCGACTGGGCTCTGAAGAGCATCTGCCGGCGGGCCGGAGGGCCCGCACGGCATTGGCACGAGCTGAGGCATCATTACGCCTCCGTGCTCATCGCAGGCGGGGAGAATCCGAAGGTCGTACAGAAGCGCCTGGGCCACAAGGACGTGCTCACCACGCTGCGGGTGTATTCGCACCTCTGGGCGGAGGCCGAGGAGCGCACTCGCGGCGTCCTGGACGACGCGAGGCGGAAGGCGCGGGAAGCGGCTGCGGTCCGGCGGGAAGGATTCCTGTCGGGCGGAATGATTCCGGAAGGCCAGGGTACTCGCGTGGCATCTGGCCTGGTCAGTGCGTAGACCGGATACTCACCACTGGATGTTCCAGGCGGAGAACGCGAGCCAGGGCGCCTGAGCCCGGACCGCGGACCGCCGGCGCCCGGCAGCGGGCGCCCCCCGCACGAGGCCCCCGCCGCCCGAAAAGGGGGGCCGGGGCCTTCGCCACTCGTGGCGTGGCCGTCCCCGAGGGGACGGCCACGCCACACGCCGTATTTGCGGGTGTGTTCCCGGGCGTTCCGGGGCGGCGGGCGTTGAATTTCCCGCCCAGCGGGGAGGCATTCATCATCGGCCCGCCGCGAGCGGCCAACCACGCGTACGCTCACAGTAGTTGGGAGAACGCGTGGAGTGCCGAAGGGTGCCCGCGGCCGCACCGAAGGGGGTTATGCCATGGCCGATCCGCTCTCGGCCGACGCGCTGGTCGCGGCGCTGCGGGAGGAGGGCGTCACGCTGGTCGAGCACCGCGGCTGGCGCACGCACAACCGCAACGGCGCGGGGCCGTGGGGCCCGGTGCACGGGGTGATGATCCACCACACCGCCACCTCGGGCACCGAGTCCTCGGTGGAGCTGTGCTACGACGGCCGCTCCGACCTGCCGGGGCCGCTGTGCCACGGCGTGATCGCGAAGGACGGCACGGTCCACCTCGTCGGGCACGGGCGCGCCAACCACGCGGGCAAGGGGGACGGGGACGTCCTCGCCGCCGTGATCGCCGAGCGTGCACTGCCCGCGGACAACGAGGCCGACACCGACGGCAACACCCGCTTCTACGGCTTCGAGTGCGTCAACCTCGGCGACAACCGCGACCCGTGGCCGGCGGCCCAGGTCGAGGCGATCGTCCGGGCCTCGGCCGCGATCTGCCGCGCCCACGGCTGGGGCAAGGCGGGCGACACCTCGGTGATCGGCCACCTGGAGTGGCAGCCGGGCAAGATCGACCCCCGCGGCCCCGGCATCGGCATGGAGGACGTGCGCTCCCGGGTCGCCGAGCGCCTGCGGCACCCGGCCGGCTGGAGCCGGGAAGCCCCGCCCTCCGGCCAGGACAAGGAAGGAGAGGACCCCATGCCGAAGTGGTCCCTGCTCAGCACCACGGACTACGCCCGCACCGTGCGGCCGGGCGAGTGGACGACGCTCAACTTCAACCGCGCCCACGAGGGCGGCGCCTGGGTCAGCCGCGACCCCCAGCCCTCCATCCTGGTCGGCCCCGCCTACTACACGGCCTCGGTCGGCGTGCGGGTGCGGGGGCTGGCCGCGGGGCAGGAGTTCCAGATCCGGCTGGCCGAGTACCGCGAGCGGGACGACGGCGGCTACGAGCGCACCGGCAGCCTGCCCATCAGCTCCCCGGTCCACGACGCGGGCGAGGGGCACTTCTCGCACACCTGGACGGGCTTCCTCTCCGGCAGCCGCAAGGGCCGCCTGCGCGTGGAGGTGCTGAGCAACGGCGAGGGCGAGGCGACCGTGGACTGGGCCCGTGCCGAGACGCTCTACTGGCCCGCCTGAGGCGCGCGGGGCCGGGTGGCCGGGCGGGTCCCGGGGCAGTACGGTTCCGCCATGCGCTACGAGGCACGGCACAGTGCGGACCGCGGCTGGTACGTCGTCTCCGACGAGGGGCACCTCGCCCACGTTCCCGACCCCGACCCGGGCAGCCACCACCCGCGCGCCGCGCTCTTCGAACGCGAGGAGGACGCCGTGCGCTGCGCCCAGGAGCTGACCCGGCTCGGCGCGCTCAGCTGAGCCGGCGCCGGCCGGGGAAGCGGACCCGCGGGTCCGGTCCCCGCCCGCCCTGCTCGTAGAATCGGCCCCACCATGCCGTACTTCGACCACGCCGCCACCACGCCGATGCTTCCCGAGGCCATCGCGGCGATGACCGAGCAGCTGGCCCGCACCGGCAACGCCTCCGCGCTGCACGGCTCGGGAAGGCGGGCGCGGCGCGCCGTCGAGGAGGCGCGGGAGTCGCTCGCCGGCGCGCTCGGCGCCCTGCCGAGCGAGGTGGTCTTCACCGCGGGCGGCACCGAGGCGGACAACCTGGCGGTCAAGGGCCTGTACTGGGCCCGCAGGGACGCCGACCCCCGCCGCACCCGGGTGCTGGCCAGCCCCGTGGAGCACCACGCCGTGCTCGACGCCGTCCAGTGGCTCGCCGACCACGAGGGGGCCACCGTCGACTGGCTGCCGGTGGACCGTTACGGCCGGGTGCACCCGGACGCCCTGCGCGCGGCCGTCGAGCGCGGCCCTGACGAGGTCGCCCTGGTCACCGTCATGTGGGCCAACAACGAGATAGGCACCGTCCAGCCGGTGGCCGAACTCGCCGCCGTGGCCGCGGAGTACGGCATCCCGATGCACGCCGACGCGGTCCAGGCCGTCGGCCAGCTCCCGGTGGACTTCGGGGCCTGCCCGCTCGCCGCGGTCACCGTCTCCGGGCACAAGATCGGCGGCCCCTACGGCATCGGCGCCCTGCTCCTGGGCCGGGAGTGGAGCCCCACGCCCGTGCTGCACGGCGGCGGCCAGGAGCGGGAGATCCGCTCCGGCACCCTGGATGTGCCCGCCGTGACCGCCTTCGCGGTGGCCGCCGAGCTGGCCGTGGCCCGCCGCGAGCGGTTCGCCCGGGAGATCGGCGCGCTGCGCGACGAGCTGATCGCCGCGGTCCTGGCGGCCGTTCCCGACGCCGTGCTCGGCGGGGACCCGGACCCGGCCGGGCGGCTGCCGGGCAACGCGCACTTCGCCTTTCCCGGCTGTGAGGGCGACTCGCTGCTGCTGCTGCTCGACGCCCAGGGCATCGAGTGCTCCACCGGCTCGGCCTGCACCGCGGGCGTCGCGCAGCCCAGCCACGTGCTGCTCGCCGCCGGGGCCGACCGCGAACTCGCCCGCGGCACCCTGCGGTTCTCGCTCGGCCACACCTCGGTCAAGGAGGACGTGGCCGCGCTCGCCGAGGCCATCGGCCCCGCGGTGCGGCGGGCCCGCGCGGCCGGCCTGACCTGAACCGGCGCGTAGGCTTGAGGCGTGATGACCGAGACCCACCGCGAGCCGGGCCGGGCCCGGCGCCCCCTGCGGGTGCTGGCCGCCATGTCGGGCGGCGTGGACTCCGCCGTCGCCGCCGCCAGGGCCGCCGAGGCCGGGCACGAGGTGACCGGCGTCCACCTCGCCCTCTCCGCGAACCCGCAGTCCTTCCGCACCGGCGCGCGCGGCTGCTGCACCCTGGAGGACTCCCGCGACGCCAGGCGCGCCGCCGACGTCATCGGCATCCCCTTCTACGTGTGGGACCTGGCCGAGCGCTTCCGCGCCGACGTGGTGGACGACTTCGTCGCCGAGTACCGGGCGGGGCGCACGCCCAACCCGTGCCTGCGCTGCAACGAGAAGATCAAGTTCGCGGCGCTGCTCGACAAGGCGCTCGCGCTCGGCTTCGACGCGGTGTGCACCGGCCACTACGCCACCGTGCGGCGCGGCGCGGACGGCGAGCGGGAGCTGCACAGGTCCGCCGACCAGGACAAGGACCAGAGCTACGTGCTCGGGGTGCTCGACCAGCGGCAGCTGGCCCACGCCATGTTCCCGCTGGGCGACACCCGGGCCACCAAGGCGGAGATCAGGGCCGAGGCCCAGCGCCGGGGGCTCGCGGTGGCCAGGAAGCCGGACAGCCACGACATCTGCTTCATCGCCGACGGCGACACCCGGGGCTTTCTGGCCGGGCGGCTCGGCAGCGCCGAGGGCGAGATCGTGGACGAGGACGGCCGCGTGGTGGGCACCCACCAGGGCGCGCACGGCTTCACCATCGGCCAGCGCCGCGGCCTGCGGCTGGGGCATCCGGCCCCCGACGGGAAGCCGCGCTACGTGCTCGACATCTCGCCGGTGGACAACCGGGTCACGGTCGGCCCCGCCGAGTCCCTCGACGTGGTCGCGCTGACCGGAATCCGCCCCCGCTGGTGTGGCCGGACGCCCACCGGGCCCGGCGCGTACACCGCGCAGCTGCGCGCCCACGGCGGGGAGACGCCGGTGACGGCCGAACTCGCAGGCGAGGAGCTGCGGGTGCGTTTCGCCAGCCCGGTCCGCGGCGTCGCCCCTGGGCAGGCGATCGTCCTGTACGACGGGAGCAGGGTGGTGGGTTCCGCCACCATCGCCGCCACCGAGCGCCGCACCGCGCACGTCGCCTGAGCCGCCGCCCGCGGCGCGTTCAGGCGGGCGACTCCAGGTCGCGGCGGCGGTTGGCCAGCACCGGGACGGCCGCGCGGGCCCGGTCCGTCTCGGCCGCGTCCAGGGTGTGCAGCAGCAGGCCGGGGGCCGCCCCGAGCCTGGCCCTGACCTCGCCGAGCGGGGAGACCACCATGCTGTGGCCGATGCCGGTGGGCGCCCGGCCCGCCGGGGGCTTCCCCACGGTGGCGGGGTCGGCCTGCCCGGCCGCGACCACCCAGCAGGTGCTGTCCAGCGCCCGGGCGCGCACCAGCACCTCCCACTGCTCCCGCTTGCCGGGGCCGGCGCCCCAGGAGGCGGGCAGCAGGACGGCCTGCGCCCCCTGGTCCGCGAGCCGCGTGAACAGCCCGGGGAACCGCACGTCGTAGCAGGTGGCGAACCCCAGCCGCACCCCGTCCAGGTCCGCCAGCACCGTCCGGTCCCCGGGCGCGACCGTCGCGGACTCGGCGAAGCCGAAGGCGTCGTAGAGGTGCAGCTTGTCGTAGTGGGTGTCCACGCCACGGCCGGTGATCAGCAGGGTGTTGCGCACCCGCCCGTCGGGCGCCGGCGTGAACATCCCGGCGACGACCAGCACTCCGGCGCGCGCCGCGGCCTCGCGCACCCCCGTTGCCCACGGCCCGTCGAGCGGCTCGGCCACCGGCCCGAGCGGGATGCCGAACCTCGCCATCGTCGCCTCGGGGAAGACCACCGCCCCGGCCCCCGCCTCGGCGGCGGCCCGCACCCGTTCCGAGACGGTGGCCAGGTTGGCCGTCGGCGAGACGTCCGCCGCCAGCTGGCACACCGCCACGCGCACCTCTCCCACCCGGGGACCTCCTCGTCGGTTGCTCGGTTGCTCGGTTGCCCGGTTGCCCGGTTGCCCGGTTGCCCGGTTGCTCGGTTCGCCGGCGCGCGGCCCCGGCGGCGACGGCCGCCGCCGGCTCCGCGCGGGCCGTGGGAGACCATGGTCCTATGGCAACGCATGTGATCACAGGGGCGGGTTCCGGCATCGGCGCGGCCCTCGCCGGGCGGCTGGCCGAGCGGGGGGACGAGCTGTGGCTGTGGGCCCGCGACGCGGGGCGCGCCAGGGAGCTCGCGGAGCGTTTCCCCGGCGCCGGGACCCTGGTGGGCGACCTGGCCGTGCCCGAGCGGCTGTCCTGGGCGCTCGGCCACCAGTCGCCGCCCGAGCGCGTCGACTCCCTGCTGCACGCGGCGGGCGTCGTCGAGCTCGCCCCCGTCGGCGAGTTGACCCCCGCCGTGTGGCAGGCCACGCTCGCGGCCAACCTCGTCGCCCCTGCCGAGCTGACCCGGCTGCTGTTGCCGCAGCTGCGCGCCGCCCGCGGCCACGTGGTGTTCGTCAACTCGGGCGCCGGGCTGCGGGCCCACCCGAACTGGGCCGCGTACGCCGCCAGCAAGCACGGGCTGCGCGCCCTGGCCGACGCGCTGCGCGGGGAGGAGGCCGCACACGGGGTGCGGGTGACCACCGTCTACCCGGGCCGTACCGCGACCCCGATGCAGGAGAAGGTGCACCGGCAGGAGGGCAGGGAGTACGACCCGGAGCGCTGGCTGACGGCGGACTCGGTGGCCACCACCGTGCTCACCGCCCTCGACCTGCCGCCGGGCGCCGAGATCACCGACCTGAGCGTGCGCCCCGCCGGCTGACCGCCCGCCCCTGCCGCGCCGGCCCGCCCCCGTACGCCCCGGTCGCGCCCGGCCGCGGATCGCCGCGCGGCCCGGCCGCCGTACGCTGCGGGGGTGACCGAGACAGTTGAGTTCCCCTGGGGCCCGGCCGCCGCGACCGGGGTGGGTTCGATGCCGGGCCAGGACGCGCGGGAGACCGCACGGATCGTCACCGGCTCGCTTGAGGGACCCACGCACCTGCCCTTCCTGCCCGAGCTGCCGGCCCGCGGGCCGGGCGCGGACCTGATCGGGCGGACGGCGGGCCTGCTGGCCGAGCTGTTCGCGCGCCTGGAGCCGAGCGGCTGGCGGATCGGCGACCGGCCCGGCCGCGACACCCGCAGGGCGCGGGCCTGGCTGCGCGAGGACCTCGACGCGCTGGAGGAGTTCACCCAAGGGTACGAGGGGCCGCTGAAGGTCTCCGCGGTCGGCCCCTGGACGCTGGCCGCCGCGCTGGAGCGGCGCAACGGCGAGGCGATGCTGGGCGACCCGGGCGCCCGCAGGGACCTGGCCGAGTCGCTGGCCGAGGGGCTGCGCGGCCACCTCGCCGAGGTGCGCCGCCGGGTGCCGGGGGCGCGCGTGGTGCTCCAGCTCGACGAGCCCTCGCTGACGGCCGTGCTGACCGGCCGGGTGCCCACCGCGAGCGGCTACCGCCGCCACGAGCCGGTGGACCGCGCGCTCGTCGAGGAGACCCTGCGCGCGGTGGTGGCGGTCGCCGGCGGCGACCCGGTGGTGGTGCACAGCTGCGCGCCGCGGGTGCCGTTCGGGCTGCTCGCGCGGGCCGGGGCGACGGCGGTCTCCTTCGACTTCGGCCTGCTCACCGAGAGTGAGGACGAGGCGATCGGCGAGGCGGTGGAGGGCGGGCTCGCCCTGTTCGCCGGGGTGGTGCCGGCCGGCGGCCAGGGGGCGGCGCCAGGGGAGGCGGCGTTGTCAGACCCGGCCGGTACTGTCGGTGGAGTCAGGTCGCTTTGGCGCAGGCTGGGGCTTTCCCCCGGGCTCCTCGCACAGGCCGTCACGGTCACTCCGGCGTGCGGGCTCGCGGGTGCCTCCCCGGCGTATGCGCGGGCGGCGCTGACGCACTGCGTCCGGGCCGCGAGATCCCTCGCGGACAACCCTGAGTGACGGGAGAGAGTCCATGGCTGGCGAAGGGTCTGCCGAGCGGAAGTCCGCCGTGCCCGCGCAGGCGCGCGAGCGGCACGCGCGGCTCGCCGAGCAGGTCGAGGAGCACCGCTTCCGGTACTACGTGAAGACGCCGGTCATCAGCGATGCGGAGTTCGACCGGCTGCTGCGGGAGCTCCAGGAGCTGGAGCGGGAGCACCCCGAGCTGTGCACCCCGGACTCGCCCACGCAGAAGGTGGCGGGGGCGTACGAGACCGAGTTCACCTCCGTCGCGCACCGCGAGCGCATGCTCTCCCTGGACAACGCCTTCGACGACGCCGAGCTCGACGCCTGGGCGGACCGGATCGCCGAGGAGCTCAGCGGCATCCCGTACCAGTTCCTGTGCGAGCTGAAGGTGGACGGCCTCGCGGTCAACCTGACCTACGAGCACGGCAGGCTCACCCGCGCCGCCACCCGCGGGGACGGCCGCACCGGCGAGGACATCACGCCCAACGTCCGCACCATCGAGGAGGTGCCCAACCGCCTCACCGGAGCGGACATTCCGGACCTGGTGGAGGTGCGCGGCGAGGTCTTCTTCCCGATGGCCCGCTTCGAGGAGCTGAACGCGCGGCTGGTCGAGGCAGGCGAGCGCCCCTTCGCCAACCCGCGCAACGCGGCGGCGGGCTCCCTGCGCCAGAAGGACCCCAAGATCACCGCGAGCCGGCCGCTGCAGATGGTGGTGCACGGCATCGGGGCCAGGGAGGGCCTGCGCATCGACCGGCTGTCGGAGGCGTACGGGCTGCTCAAGGGCTGGGGCCTGCCGACCGCGCGGGCCGCCAGGGTGGTCGACTCCATCGAGGGCGTGCGGGAGTTCATCGCCTACTACGGCGAGCACCGGCACGCGGTGGAGCACGAGATCGACGGGGTGGTGGTCAAGGTCGACCAGGTCCCGCTCCAGGGCAGGCTCGGCAGCACCTCCCGCGCCCCGCGCTGGGCCATCGCCTGGAAGTACCCGCCGGAGGAGGTCAACACCAGGCTGCTCGACATCAGGGTGGGCGTCGGCCGCACCGGCCGGGTCACCCCCTACGCGGTGGTCGAGCCGGTCACCGTGGCCGGCTCCGAGGTGGAGTTCGCCACCCTGCACAACCAGGAGGTCGTCAAGGCCAAGGGCGTGCTGATCGGGGACACGGTGGCGCTGCGCAAGGCGGGCGACGTGATCCCCGAGATCCTCGGCCCGGTGGCCGACCTGCGGGACGGCTCGGAGCGGGAGTTCGTGATGCCCGCGCAGTGCCCGGAGTGCGGCACGCCCCTGATGCCCATGAAGGAGGGGGACGTCGACCTGCGCTGCCCCAACGCCCGTTCCTGCCCGGCCCAGTTGCGCGAGCGGATCTTCTACCTGGCGGGCCGCAGGTGCCTGGACATCGACCACTTCGGCTATGTCGCCGCCACCGCGCTGACCCAGCCGCTGGAGCCGGCGGAGCCGCCGCTGCGGGACGAGGGCGGCCTGTTCGACCTCACGGTGGAGGACCTGCTGCCGATCCGGGCCTACGTGCTCGACCAGGACACCGGCCTGCCCAAGCGGGACCCGGAGACGGGCGAGCCCAAGGTGGCCGAGGTCTTCGCCACCAAGCAGGGCGAGCCGAAGAAGAACACGCTCGCCCTGCTGGAGGGCATCCGCGAGGCGAAGACCCGCCCGCTCGCCCGCATCCTCACCGGCCTGTCGATCCGGCACGTCGGGCCGGTGGCGGCGGAGGCGCTGGCCCGGGAGTTCGGCTCGCTGGACCGGATCGCGGCGGCCGACGAGGAGGAGCTGGCGGCCACCGAGGGCGTCGGTCCCACCATCGCGGCCTCCCTGAAGGACTGGTTCGCCGTGGACTGGCACCGCGAGATCGTCGAGCGGTGGCGGGCCGCCGGGGTCAGGCTCGCCGAGGAGAGGGGCGAGGACACGGGGCCGCGCCCGCTCGAAGGGATCACCGCGGTGGTCACCGGCACCCTCGGCGGGTACACGCGGGACGCCGCGAAGGAGGCGCTGGTGAGCCGCGGCGCCAAGGTGACGGGCTCGGTGTCGAAGAAGACGAGCTTCGTGGTCGTCGGCGAGAGCCCGGGCTCCAAGTACGACAAGGCGATCCAGCTGAAGGTCCCCGTGCTCGACGAGGCGGGCTTCGAGGTCCTGCTGGAGCGCGGCCCCGAGGCCGCCAGGCAGGCCGCGCTGCCCGCCGGGCAGGAGGAGCCGGCCGAGGAGCCGGCCGAGAAGCCGGCCGAGGACGTGGCCGAGACCGCGGAGTCCGGGCCGGGGGAGGCCGGGTAGGCCGGGGGCCGGGTCCGGGGGAGGCCGGGGAGGCGCGCGGCGCCGGGGGTGGTTCCCGCGGGGGGAGCCGCGGGAATCGGTCGCGTGCTCATGACACGGGCAAGGGCGGTCCCGCGGGCGGGAAGCCGCCGCGCCGGCGGCGGCCGGTTCCGGCCGGCCCCGGTGCCGGGCGGGGGCGGCGTGGGGTGGCGAGGGCGCCGGCGCGCCGGCCTGGCGCGCCGGTGGCGAGCGGGTGGCGCACCGGTGGCGGAGCGTACTTTCCGGCGGCGGCAGGCTTGTTCTTCGCACGCCAGGGGCATATGCCCTCGGTATTGCCAAAGGAATGTGACTGGCCGAAAGCCACGCGGTCCGCGGTGCCGTTCGCTGCCCCCGGCGGCGCCGAGCGGCCTAATGTGGGGTGGTGCGCCTGCCCCGGGCGCCGGCGAGAGCGGCCGTGAGAGGGACCTGTATGCAGTCAGCCCCAGAAGGGAGACGGCTTCCCGGAGGCGGCCACGCCTGGCTCTCCCGCTACGTCAGGCCCGCCGTGCTCGCCGCCGCCTCGGCCGCGCTCCTGATCGGCGTGCTGCGGGTCCTCGACCACGGGCAGGCCCTGTTCCCCGGCGACCGCCCCGGCTGGGGGTTCGCCCTCCTCACCGGCATCGTCGTCGCCCACCTGGTCGCCCTCGGCCGGGACCGCTGGTGGGGTTTCGGCAGCGGCTCTGGCGCGGCGCTCGCCCTGTCCATGCTGCTCCTCTACGGCTGGCTGCCCGCCGTCCTGGTCAGCCTCTCCGTGGTCACCCTGGCCGGCGCCGCCCGCCGCGACCGCTGGCCGCAGGCCCTCCTGCACGGGGCGATCGACGTCCTCGGCGTCGGCGCGGCCGCCCTCGTCCTCGCCGCCTGGGGCGAACGGCCCAGCATCGAGCACCGCTGGGAGCCCGCCGCCTGGGAGGCCACCACCGCCCTCCAGCTGCTCCTCGGCGCCCTGGCCTACCTCGTCCTCACCCGCGCCCTGCACTGGCTCAGCAGCGACCCGCCGGGCGGGCTGCCCTCGATGGCGGGCACCGCCCTGCTGAAGCAGGCGCTCATGGCGCTCGCCCTGCTGTGCGTCGCCCCGCTCATCGTCGTCGTCGCCGTGGGCAAGCCGCTGCTGCTCCCGCTGTTCGCCGTCCCGCTGATCGCCCTCGACTTCACCTTCTGGATGGCCCGGGCCCGCGTCGAGGACCAGCTGATCGACCCGCTGACCGGGCTCCCCAACCGCCAGTGGCTGCTCGAACGCACCAGGGGCGCCCTCGACGAAGCCGAACGGGCGGGCGAGCGGGCCGCGTTGCTCCTCATCGACCTCGACAGCTTCCGCTCGGTCAACGACACCCTCGGCCACCTCGCGGGCGATCAGCTGCTGCTGCGCGTCGCCGACCGCATCGGCGGCTGCCTGCCGCCCGGGGCCGAGGCCGCCAGGCTCGGCGGGGACGAGTTCGCCGTCCTGCTCCCCGCCGTGGAGTCCGTCACCAGCGCCCAGCACGCGGCCCGCGCCCTCGTCGGCGCCCTCAGCGCCCCCCTCGACCTGGGCGGCCTGACCCTCGTCGTGGAGGCCAGCGCCGGGGTAGCCGTCTTCCCCGAACACGCCCCCGAGGCCGAGGGCCTGCTGCGGCGCGCGGACGTCGCGATGTACGACGCGAAGAACGACCGCAGCGGCGTCGAGGTCTACGACGCCTCCCGCGACGGCAACACCCCCGACCGGCTCGCCCTGCTCGGCGACCTGCGCCGCGCCCTCGACACGGGCGAGATCGAGCTGCACTACCAGCCCAAGGTCCGCTTCGACGGCGCCGTCGCCGGCCTGGAGGCGCTGCTGCGCTGGCGGCATCCGGAGCGCGGCAAGGTCCCGCCCGACGAGTTCATCGCCATCGCCGAGACCTCGGGCCTCATGCCGCGGCTGACCGAGTACGTGCTGGAGACCGCGCTCGGCCAGCTCGCCCGCTGGCGCGCGCAGGGGCTGACCGTCCCCGTCGCGGTCAACGTCTCCCCGCGCGACGTGCACAGCCCCGGGTTCGCCGGCACCGTGGCCGCCCGCCTCGCCCGGCACGGCGTCCCGCCCGGCTCGCTGCAGCTGGAGATCACCGAACACGTCATGCTGGAGGACCCCCAGCTCGCGGCCGACACCCTGGCCGGGCTCACCGGGCACGGCGTGCGGATGTCCCTGGACGACTTCGGCACCGGCTACTCCTCCCTCGTCCACCTGCGCCGGCTCCCGGTCAGCGAGCTGAAGATCGACCGCTCCTTCGTCGCCCGGCTCACCGTGGACAGCGAGGACGCCGAGATCGTGCGCTGCACCATCGACCTCGCGCACTCCCTCGGCCTGGTCGTCGTCGCCGAGGGAGTGGAGGACGACGAGACCTGGGAACGCCTGCGCGACCTGGGCTGCGACGCCGTCCAGGGCTGGCTGGTGGCCGCCGCGATGCCGGCCGCCGAGACCACGGCCTGGCTGCGCGCCCGCGCCGGCGGGCCAGGACCGGCCGAGGACGTGCCCGTCGAGGGGCAGGCCGTCGGCTGAACCCGCCCCGGCCCGCCCGGCCGGGCCGGAATCCGGGCGCCGCCCACCTCCCGCGCGCCATAGGATTGCCCCGACCCAGCAAACCCGCGACGAGCAAGAGGATCGCCACATGCCCGGCATCACGCGCGAGGAGGTCGCCCACCTCGCCCGGCTGGCGCGTCTGGAGCTGACCGACGAGGAGCTCGACCACTTCGCCGGACAGCTCGACGACATCATCGGCGCGGTCGCCCGCGTCTCCGAGGTCGCCGCCGAGGACGTACCGCCGACCTCCCACCCGCTGCCCCTGACCAACGTCATGCGCGCCGACGAGGTCCGCCCGGGCCTCACCGCGCAGCAGGCGCTGTCCGGCGCCCCCGCCCAGGAGCAGCAGCGTTTCAAGGTGCCGCAGATCCTGGGGGAGGAGTGACCGTGGCAGACGTGAAGGACCCGGCCGGCCTGACCCGGCTGACGGCGGCCGAACTCGCCGCGCGGATCGCCGACGGCACGACGAGCGCCGTCGAGGTGACCGAGGCGCACCTGGCCCGCATCGAGGCCGTGGACGAGAAGGTGCACGCCTTCCTCCACGTGGACCGCGAGGGCGCCCTCGCCCAGGCCAGGGCGGTCGACGCCAAGCGCGCCGCAGGGGAGCGGCTGGGACCGCTGGCCGGCGTGCCCCTGGCCATGAAGGACATCTTCGCCACCGAGGGCGTGCCCACCACCGTCGGCTCCAAGATCCTCGACGGCTGGCTGCCGCCCTACGACGCCACCGTCACCAGGCGGCTGAAGGAGGCCGGCCTGGTGCTCCTCGGCAAGACCAACATGGACGAGTTCGCCATGGGCTCCTCCACCGAGAACAGCGCCTTCGGCCCCACCGGCAACCCCTGGGACCTCACCCGCGTCCCCGGCGGCTCGGGCGGCGGCTCGGCCGCCTCGCTCGCCTCCTTCCAGGCGGCCCTGGCCATCGGCACCGACACCGGCGGCTCCATCAGGCAGCCCGCCGCCCTCACCGGCACCGTCGGCGTCAAGCCCACCTACGGCGGCGTCTCCCGCTACGGCATGGTCGCCTTCTCCTCCTCCCTCGACCAGGGCGGCCCCTGCGCCCGCACGGTGCTGGACGCCGCGCTGCTGCACGAGGTGATGGCGGGTCACGACCCGCTGGACTCCACCTCGGTTGACGCCCCCGTGCCCCCGGTGGTCGAGGCGGCGCGGAACGGCTCGGTCGCCGGGCTGCGCGTCGGCGTCGTCAGGGAGTTCGGCGGCGAGGGCTTCCAGGCCGGGGTCACCCAGCGCTTCGCGGAGGCCGTCGAGCTGCTCCGGGAGCTGGGCGCCGAGATCGTCGAGCTGTCCTGCCCCTCCTTCGACAAGGCCCTGGCGGCCTACTACCTCATCGCCCCCTCCGAGTGCTCCTCCAACCTGGCCCGCTTCGACGCCATGCGCTACGGCCTGCGCGTCGGCGACGACGGCACCAGGTCGGCAGAGGAGGTCACCTCCCTCACCCGCGAGGCGGGCTTCGGACCCGAGGTGAAGCGCCGCATCATGCTGGGCACCTACGCCCTGTCCTCCGGCTACTACGACGCCTACTACGGCAGCGCCCAGAAGGCCCGCACGATGGTCGCCCGCGACTTCGCGGCGGCGTTCGGGCAGGTCGACGTCGTGGTCTCGCCGACCACCCCCACCACCGCCTTCGCCATCGGCGAGCGCGTCGACGACCCGATGGCGATGTATCTGGCCGATCTGTGCACCATCCCGGTGAACCTGGCGGGCAACGCCGCGCTGTCCCTGCCCTGCGGCCTCGCGCCGGAGGACGGGCTCCCGGTGGGCCTGCAGGTCATCGCCCCGGCCATGGCCGACGACCGGCTCTACCGCGTGGGAGCCGCGGTGGAGGCCGCGTTCCAGGCACGCTGGGGACACCCGATCCTGGAGGAGGCGCCCGTCCTATGAGCAAGAAGCCCAAGTCAAAGGCCAGCACGTACCTGTCGATCGGCACCACGCTCTTCGGCGCGTTCAGCGTCGCCAGGCAGCTGCGGGACGCCAGGGAAGAGGGTGACAATCTGCGCCTCGCGGACGCCGTCATCTCGGCTGCGGCGGTCGTCACCGGCCTCGCCCTGCTGGCCCGCGACCTGCGCCGCCTGAACCAAGAGGAAGCTTCCGAGAGGTAGACCGTGACCGTCACAGAGCTGGTGCCGTACGAGGAGGCGCTCGCGGCCTTCGACCCCGTCATGGGCCTCGAGGTCCATGTCGAGCTCGGCACCAAGACCAAGATGTTCTGCGGCTGCGCCACCACCCCGGGCGCCGAGCCGAACTCCCAGACCTGCCCGACCTGCCTCGGCCTGCCCGGCTCGCTGCCCGTGGTGAACGAGATCGGCGTCGAGTCGGCCATCAGGATCGGCCTGGCCCTCCGCTGCGAGATCGCCGAGTGGTGCCGCTTCGCCCGGAAGAACTACTTCTATCCGGACATGCCGAAGAACTTCCAGACCTCCCAGTACGACGAGCCCATCGCGTACGACGGGCACCTCGACGTGCAGCTGGAGGACGGCGAGGTCTTCCGGGTGGGCATCGAGCGCGCCCACATGGAGGAGGACACCGGCAAGTCCACCCACATCGGCGGCGCGGCAGGCCGCATCCACGGCGCCTCGCACTCGCTGATCGACTACAACCGCGCCGGCATCCCGCTGATCGAGATCGTCACCAAGCCGATCGTCGGCGCCGGGGCGCGCGCGCCCGAGGTCGCCCGCGCCTACGTGGCGGAGCTGCGCGAGCTGATCAGGTCGCTCGGCGTCTCCGAGGCCAGGATGGAGCTCGGCCAGCTGCGGTGCGACGTCAACCTGAGCCTGCGCCCGCACGGCCGGGAGACCTTCGGCACCCGCAGCGAGACGAAGAACGTCAACTCGCTGCGCAGCGTGGAGCGCGCGGTGCGGTTCGAGATCCAGCGGCACGCCGGGGTGCTCTCCGACGGCGGCACGGTGGTGCAGGAGACCCGCCACTTCCACGAGGAGAACGGCACCACCACCTCGGGCCGGGTCAAGGAGGAGGCGGAGGACTACCGCTACTTCCCCGAGCCCGACCTCGTGCCGCTCGCCCCGGCCAGGGAGTGGGTGGAGAAGCTGCGCGCCGAGCTGCCCGAGCTCCCGCTCGCCCGGCGCAACCGGCTCCGTGAGGAGTGGGGCATCTCCGCCCACGAGATGCAGTCCGCGCTCAACGCGGGCGCCGTCGACCTGATCGTCGCCACCGTCGAGGCCGGCGCGGACGCCGCGGCGGCCCGCAAGTGGTGGCTTGGCGAGCTGGCCAGGCGGGCGAACGAGCGCGGCGTGGAACTCGCCGGGCTGCCCATCGCGCCCGCCCAGGTCGCCAGGGTCGCCGCCCTGGTGGCGGAGGGCTCGCTCAACGACAAGCTGGCCCGGCAGGTCATCGACGGCGTGCTGGAGGGCGAGGGCGAGCCCGACGAGGTCGTCGAGAAGCGCGGCCTGCGGATCGTGTCCGACGAGGGCGCGCTCGGCGCGGCGGTCGACGAGGCCATCGCGGCCAACCAGGCCGTGGCCGACAAGGTGCGCGGCGGCAAGGTCGCCGCGGCCGGTGCCCTGGTGGGCGCGGTGATGAAGGCCACCCGGGGCCAGGCGGACGCCGCCAGGGCCAGGGAACTCATCCTCGAACGGCTGGGCGTGAGCGGCGGCTGAGGCCCCGCCTGCGCTTGCCCACGCGGCGCTCCGAGGCCCCGTCCGCCCGCATCGGGCGGGCGGGGCCTTTCGCCTGTCCGGCGCGGGCCGGGAACGGGCGGCGGACGCCCGATGCGGCGGCCCGCCCCGCGCGGGCGTGCTGCCCCGCACGCGCCCGCCCGCCCCGCACGCGCCCGCCCCGCACGCGCGCCCGCGCCGCCCGCACGCGCCCGTGCATGCCGCCACCCGCCGGGGAACGGGCCCCCGGCCGCCCCGGACCCGGCACCGTGCCCGTCCCGGCCCGGAGCCCAACCGGCAGGGCGAGAGCCCCGGTTGAGGCCCCTGGCGCTCCATCGGCCGCGCCCGAGCGCCCGTTGCGCCGCGGCCCCGCCCGGGCCGCCCTGGCCCCCGGCCGCCCCGGGGCGGCGCGCGGGGCCCGGCGGGCGCCGTGGCCGGCCTCTCCGGCCGCCGCACCCGTATCCCCGTGCGACGCACGGGCGTTCCCCGCGCCGCACCGGCCCGCCCGCGCCCCCGGGGGCGCGGGCGCCTAAGGCCCCCGTAAGGCACCCCCTGCCTGCGGATTTCCCCGGACTCACGGCGTCAGGGCCTGCCTAAGGCCCCCCGCGGCCCGTCGTGAGGCCACCGCGCCGGGGCCTAAGGCACCGGGGCGCCGCGAAGACCCGCAAGGTTCCCGATGTGCCGGCCCCACCTGGGGGACGACTGTGGAGTCACCGGCGGGGCCAGGAGGCCGCAGCCGGAAAGCGGAGGCGAACGAGACCGAGGAGAACGGCCGTGTATCACGAACTCGCCCTGGCCAAGCAGCGGATGGACGACCTGCTGGCGCAGGCGGAGCGGGAGCGGGTGGCGAACCGCGTGCTGAAGTCGGGCAAGGCTTCCCGCAAGGGCTCCCACGAGGACTCCCACGAGGACCCGGGGAACACCCCGGGGACGTCGAGGAAGAGGGGAGGCAGCAGGGGAATCGGGCGCAGGGGCCGCCCGGACGTGGAGTACACCGAGGCCGCGCGGGTCGCCGGGCCGGCGGCTCCCCGCGGGCGGCGGCTCCGCTGGGGCACGGGCGCATGAGCGGGCGCGGCGGCGAGGCGGCGGACGCCGCCGGAATCGGCCCGGCCCCCGGCCTTGCCCCTTTGTCGGTCGCCTGTGCGATGCTGCGAGACATGCAGAGCAGAACGGTCAGCCCCGTCTTCATCGGCCGCGGCACCGAGCGCGCCTCGCTGGAGGAGGCGCTGGCCCGGGCCGAGGAGGGGGCGCCTCAGGCGGCGGTGATCGGCGGCGAGGCCGGGGTGGGCAAGTCCAGGCTCGTGGAGGAGTTCCTCACCCGGGCCAGGACCTCGGGCGCCGTCACCGCCACCGGCGTCTGCGTGGAGGTGGGCGCGGAGGGCATGGCGTTCGCCCCCGTGTCCACCGTGCTGCGGGGCCTGTACCGCCAGCTCGGCGAGGAGCTGAGCCAGGCCGCCGGAGGGTTCGGCGGCGAGCTGGCTCGGCTGCTCCCCGAGCTGGGGCGGCCGGCCCTCGGCGGGCATCCGCTGTGGGACGGCGAGGTCAGGGGGCGGCTGTTCGAGCTGACCGCGCGGCTGCTCGAAACGCTGGCCCAGGAGCGGCTGCTCGTGCTCGTGGTCGAGGACCTGCACTGGTCCGACCAGTCCACCAGGGACCTGCTGGGCTATCTGCTGCGCTCGCTCCAGCGCGGGCGGCTGCTGCTCCTGGCCACCTACCGCTCCGACGACATCCACCGCCGCCACCCGCTGCGGCCCTTCCTGGCCGAGCTGGACCGGCTGCGGACGGTGCGGCGCCTTGAGCTGCCCCGCTTCTCGCGCGAGGAGGTCCGCGGCCAGCTGTGCGGCATCCTGGGCGCCGAGCCCTCGCCCGAGCTGTGGGAGCAGGTCTACCTCCGCTCCGACGGCAACGCCTTCTTCGTCGAGGAGCTCGCCAGCGTCTCGGGCGACGGGCAGGGCATGCTCAGCGACTCGGTGCGCGACCTGCTGCTCGTGCGCGTCGAGGCCCTGCCCGAGACGGCGCAGCGGGTGGTGCGGCTGGTCGCCGAGGGCGGCTCCAAGGTGGAGTACGGGCTGCTGCGCGCGGTGTCGGGGCTCGGCGAGGACGAGCTGATCGAGGCGCTGCGCGCCGCCGTGGGCGCCAGCATCCTGCACGCCGACGAGGACGACACCTACCGCTTCCGGCACGCCCTGATGCGCGAGGCGGTGGACGACGACCTGCTGCCGGGCGAGCGCTCCCGGCTGAGGCGGCGGTTCGCCGAGGCGCTGGAGCGCGAGCCCGGGCTGGTGGCGCCCGGCGCCCTCCCGGCCCGCCTCGCGAGCTACTGGTACCACGCGCACGACCCGGCCAAGGCGCTGCCCGCGGTGCTCAAGGCGTCCACGGGGGCCAGGTGCCAGCACGCCTACGCCGAGCAGCTGCACCTGCTGGAGCGCGCCCTCGAGCTGTGGGACAGCGTCCCGATGGAGCTGCGCACCAGCCTGCGGATCGCCGAGGAGGCCGAGTCCTACCCGCTGTGCGACTGCAGCGACGAGGTGCTCAGCCAGCTCGACCTGCTCGCCGAGATGGTGCTCGCGGCCCGGTTCGCCGGCGAGCCGGAGCGCGGCGTCTCGCTGATCAAGCGGGCGCTGCGGGCGCTGGAGGGGCGCGGCCACCCGCTGCGCGAGGCCTGGTTCTGGACCGAGCGCTCCCGCCTGATGCGCAACCTGGGCCGCTCCAACGGCTGGGAGGAGCTGGCCAGGGCCCAGAAGCTGATCGAGGACATGCCGCCCTCCCCGGTGCACGCCAGGGTCGTCACCGAGGCCGCGGTGTGGGGCGCGGTGTACGAGCCGGGGCCGGGCACGCTGACCGTGGCCGAGCGCGCGGTCGCGCTGTGCGAGGAGGTCGGCGACGAGCTCGACGGGCTGCACGCGCGGCTGAGCCGGGCCGCGATGCTGGTCGAGACGGGCCGCGGGGACGAGGGCTTCGCGGTGTTCCGGGAGGTGGCCGGCCGGGTGGAGGACGAGGACCTCGTCGGCGTCTTCACCCGCAGCCACATCAACCTCCAGTCGCTGCTGGAGTCCACGGGCCGCTCGGAGGAGGCGCTTGAGGTCGCCGAGGAGGCCATGCGCATGGCCTACCGGTACGGCCTGCGCGACACCCAGTCCTGGATCTCGGGAAACCGGTCGGACGCCCTGTTCTCCCTCGGCCGGTGGGAAGAGGCCAAGGCGGCCGCCCTGGAGGCGAGGAAGCACGCGCGGACCCCGACGACCAGGGCGCTGGCGGCCCAGCGGCTGGTCAGGCTGGCCCTGGCCCAGGGCGATCTCGCCGCGGCCGGCGAGGGACTGCAGCGGATGGAGGAGGCGCACCGCTACTACGAGGGCCCGGCCCCGCAGTACGCGCACCCCGCGGCCCAGTACCGCATCGCGTTCGCCGCGGCCGAGGGCCGCATCCTCGACGCCAGGCGGCTGTTCGCGCAGGCCGTCGACGCCGGGCTCGCGCCTGGCTGCGGCTGTTACACCTGGCCGATGCTGGACGCCGCGGTGCTCGCCGAGTCCCAGTCGCGGGGCGTTCCCGCGGCCGAGCCGGGGCACGCCGAGGCGCTCGCCCGCATCCGGGGCCTGGCGGCCGAGCTGCGCCGGGACTATCCGGTGTGGGCGGCGTACGGGCTGATGGTGGAGGCGGAGGCCGCCCGCGCCGAGGGGACGGCCAAGGTCGCGGACTGGGCCGCCGCCTGCGCCGCGTTCGAGGAGCTCACCCGGCCGTACGAGCTGGCCAGGAGCCGGGCCAGGCTGGCGGAGGCGCTGCTCGCCGAGGGCGAGCGGGAGCGGGCCGGGGCGCTGCTCGCGCAGGCGCACGCGGTGGCCGCGGGCCTGGGCGCCGAGCCCCTGGTGGCGGAGATGGCCCGCCTCGCCCAGCGCGGGCGGCTGTCGCTGCAGGAGCAGAGCGCGGGGTCCTGCGAGCCGGAGACCTTCGGGCTGACGCCGCGGGAGCGCGACGTGCTGGCGCTGGTGGCGGCCGGGCGGAGCAACCGCCGGATAGCCGAGGAGCTGTTCATCTCGCCCAAGACGGCCAGCGTCCACGTGTCCAACATCCTGGCCAAGCTTGAGGTGGGCAGCCGGGGCGAGGCCGCGGCCCTGGCGCACCGGCTCGGCATCGTCGGCGGCCGCGGCCTGACCGGCGCCGGGACCGAGGGGCCCGCCTGAGCGGTCAGGCCGCGCCCCGCCGGGCGGCCGGGGGCCGGGCGGGGGCGCCCCGGCGCGCCGCTCAGCGGACGCGGACGAGCAGCACCCGGTCGTCGCCCGCCGCCGGACTGCCGCGGCTGTCGGTCTCGTTGGTCACCACCAGGAGCCGGTCCTCGCCGAGGGCGAGCACCGATCGCAGCCGGCCGTACTCCCCTTCGAGGAAGGACTGCGGCTCCCCCGCGGGCTCCGCCCCGTCGAGCGGGACGCGCCACAGCCGTTCGCCGCGCAGGGCGGTCAGCCACAGCGAGCCGCGCTGGTAGGCGAGCCCGCTGGGCGAGGCCGCCTCGGGCGGCCACTGCTCGACCGGGTCCACGAAGCCCTCCTCCTCGCCGCCGCGCCCCTCCTGCCGGGGCCAGCCGTAGTTGCCGCCGGGCCGGATCAGGTTCAGCTCGTCGAAGGAGTGGTCGCCGAACTCGGTGGCCCACAGCCGCCCCTCGGCGTCCCAGGCCAGGCCCTGCACGTTGCGGTGGCCGAGCGAGTAGACGGGGGAGTCCGGGTCGGGATTGTCCGCGGGCGGGCGGCCGGTGGCGGGATCGATCCGGAGGATCTTGCCGGCCGGCGAGTCCGGGTCCTGGGAGAGGGTGCCGGAGTTGTCGGTGTCCCCGGTGGAGACGTACAGCATGCCGTCGGGCCCGAAGGCGAGCCGCCCGCCGTTGTGCACGACCTCGCCCCTGGGGATGCCGGTCAGCACGTCCGTGGGCCGGGTGAGCCGTTCGCCGGCGGGTGCGGTGGCGTCGTAGCGGAAGGAGGTGACGCGGTTGTCCCCGCGGGTCGTGTAGTACACGAACAGGCGCCCGGTGGAGGCGAAGCCGGGGTCGAGCGCGAGGCCGAGCAGCCCGCCCTCGCCGCCCGGGGTCACGCCCGGCACCCGCCCCACCTCGGTGACCTCGCCCGAGCCGGCGGCGATCCGGCTGAGGGTGCCCTCGTCCCGCGAGCAGATCAGCAGGTCGCCGCCGGGGAGCCGGGCGATGCCCCAGGGCGAGTCCAGGCCGCGCGCCACCGTCGCGATCACCTCGGCCGAGCCCTCGGCGGGGGCGGCGGAGGCGCCGGGAGAGGACGGGGCGGGGTCGCTGCTCGACCCGGACGGGCGCGGGCTCTGGTCCGCCTCGCCGCCCGCCTCGCCGCCCCCGCAGCCGGCGAGCAGGGCGAGCGCCGCCAGCGCTCCGAGGACGGGACGGGCGCGGCGGACCGCCCCGGCGGCCCGCCGGGCGCCGCGGGCGTGGCGTGGGCACATCGGCGGAGCCTCCCGGCGGTCGGGCCTTCCCGCTCCCGCGCCCATGGCGCGGACGGCTGCCTCCCCTTCCCGGTGCCCGGGAAACGGGCGGCTACTCCCAGGACCCGCGGGCCTGCGGCAGCGCGCCGATCTCCGCCAGGTCCGCGGCGCCGAGGGCGAGTTCGGCCGCCGCGGCGTTCTCCCTGGCCCAGCGCTCCTTCTTGGTGCCTGGCAGCGGCACCACGTGCGGGCCCTGCGCCAGCAGCCAGGCGAGCGCCACCTGCGCCGGGGTGGCCCCCGGGTGGCGCTCCGCCACCCGGCGCAGCCCGGCGACGACCGGCTGGTTGGCGGCCATCATCTCCGCGGTGAACCGCGGGTGCCTGGCCCGCAGGTCGTCCGGCTCGAAGCCGCCGCCCGGCACCAGCGTGCCGGTCAGGAAGCCGCTGCCGAGCGGCATCGCCGCGAGGAAGCCCACGCCGTGTGCCGCGCACCAGGGCACGAGGGACTCCAGCGCGCCGCAGGACCACACCGAGAGCTCCGCCTGCACCGCGCTCACCGGGAACACCCGCTGCACCCTGTCCAGCAGCCGCAGCGTCGCCGCGTACGCCGCCTCTCCCGGCGCGCGCCGCCGCCCGCGCGCCTCGGTCGCGCACAGCCCGAGCGCCCGCACCTTGCCCGCCCGCACCAACTCGGCCATCGCCCCCCAGGTCTCCTCCACCGGGACCTCGGGGTCGGCGCGGTGCAGCTGGTAGAGGTCGATGACGTCCGTCTGGAGGCGGCGCAGCGAGGCGTCGCAGGCCCGGCGCACGTACGCCGGGCTGCCGTTGGCCACCAGGTGCTGCTCGCCGGAGAGCAGGCCGCCCTTCGTGGCCAGGAACACCTCGCCGCGGCGCTCCTTCAGCACCCGGCCGAGCAGCAGCTCGTTGGTGAACGGGCCGTACACGTCGGCGGTGTCCAGCAGCGAGCAGCCCGCGTCGAGCGCCGCGTGCACCGCGCGCAGCGAGGACTCGCCGTCCCGTTCCGAGGCGCTGTAGCCCGCGCTCATGGGCATGCAGCCGAGGCCGATGGCGCCCACCGTAAGCGCCCCCGTGCCGAGAGATCTGTACCGCACCGACGCCGTTCCTTCCCTGGCTCGCCCCGCCGCGTCCCGCCGGCGCCCCGTCGGCTCCCCCCACGGGTGCCGCCGCCGGCCCCCGGGCTGCCGGCCGCCGCCGTGCCCGCCACGGTTCGTCCACCGGGCCCCCACCAACGTAGTCGCCCCGGCCGACGGCGGCGCCACGCACCCGTGGGCCGGACGGGCGGAACGCATAGCCTGACGCCATGAGTACCGACGTATGGCTGCCGCTCCCGCTCGAAGACCTCGCCCCCCTGCCCCCCTCGCTGAACTGTCTCTACTGGGACGGGGACGGGGAGTTCCCCGCCGACCCGGCGCGCTGCGCCCTCTACGTCGTGCCGTACATGCGCGGCCAGGAGGTCAGCCTGCGCCCGCTGCGCGAGATGACGTCGGTGCGCGTCGTCCAGACCCTGACCGCCGGCATCGACCACATGCTGCCCGGCATTCCCCTCCTCCCCAAAGGGGCGCAACTGTGCAACGCGGGCGGCTTGCACAACACCAGCACCGCCGAACTGGCCCTCACCCTCGCGCTGGCCGCGCTGCGGGACATCCCCGGCGCGGTGCGCGCCCAGGACGAGGGCCGCTGGGCGCCCGCCTTCCGCACCTCGCTGGCCGATCTCAGGGTGCTGATCCTCGGCTACGGCGGGATAGGCGCCGCCATCGAGGACCGGCTGCTGCCCTTCGAGGTCGCCTCGGTGACCCGGGTCGCGAGCAGGCCGCGCACGGCCCCGCGCGGCCCGGTGCACGGGGTGGCCGACCTGCCCGCGCTGCTGCCAGGGGCCGACGTGGTGATCGTGGCGACCCCGCTCACGGACGCCACCCGCGGACTGGTGGACGCCGCCTTCCTCGCCCGGCTGCCCGACGGCGCGCTGCTGGTGAACGTCGCGCGGGGGGCCGTCGTGGACACCGCCGCGCTGCTCGCCGAGACCGCCTCGGGCCGGCTGCGGGCCGCCCTCGACGTGACCGACCCGGAGCCGCTGCCGGCGGGCCACTCGCTGTGGCGGGCGCCGGGGGTGCTGATCACCCCGCACGTGGGCGGGCCCTCGACGGCGTTCAAGCCCCGGGCGGTCCGGCTGCTGCGCGGTCAGCTCGGCAGGTTTGCCGCGGGGCAGCCGATGGAACACGTCGTGGCGACGGCGGACGAGACCACGTCCGCGAGCACCGCGTAGGAGCGGCCCTCGGCAACCCCGGGGCCCTCCCCGGGAAGGAACGGGTGCACGGGCGGGGCGCACCCCCGGCCGGGACCGGCCCGGGGGTGAGGCCCGGGGCCTTGGGCCGAAGGCGGGGCACGACGGGGGCCGACGGGGGCCGACGGTGGGCAACGCGTGGGAGGCGAGGGAGCCTGGGATAAGTTTGCCCCTCGGTGATGCTACGCATGGTGACTTGTCTATGTCGCTGAGTGACGAGTCTGGTGTATCGTCCGTCCAGGACGAGCCGAGTCCGGCACGAGAGGGGGGCGACAGGCGAATGCAGCTGCCACGGTCGAACCGGCACCCCGACACCCACCGCGCGGGCCCGGAAAAGCGCGCCGGCCTCGTCAGGCGCGCGAGCCGGCCCGCGTCCCGCCCGGCCCCGCAGGAGCCGGCGGCCCCCGGCCCCCACCCCGCCCCCGCGGAACCCGTGAGACCCGCGGAACCCGCGGCACCTTCGGAGCCCGTGAAACGCGCGGGCCCTCCGGCACCCGCGGAACCCGCCGCCCCGGCGGGCCTCAGGGACCCCGCGGACCAGGCGGAGGCGCCGGCGCCGGTCCCGCCGCCCGGTCCCGCCCCGCAGCTCGCCGTGGCCGCGGTCTGCGCCGGCTACGCGGCGGGGGCCGTGCTCGGCTGGGGCTCGCCAGGCGCGGCCCGCGTCATGGGCGACTTCGGGCTCAGCGCCGCCGGCCTGCTGGCCGCCGGCTCCTGCCTGTGGTACGCGCGCGGCCACGCCGGGGACCTGCGCCCGGCCTGGGTCCTGTTCGGGCTCTCCTCGATGATGATCGGCCTGGGCAACGCGGTCTGGGGCTGGTACGAGGTCGTGCTCCACCAGCCGGTGCCGCCCTCCTCCTGGGCGGACCTCTGCTTCCTGCTCTTCGCGCCGCTGGCCATCGTCGGCCTGCTGATGCTGGCCAAGCGGCCGGTCACCGCCTCGGGCTGGGTCTGCCTCGGCCTGGACGTCTGGCTGATCGGCGGCTCGCTGATGACCCTCTCCTGGAGCGTGGCCCTGGCGCACACGGCCCGGCTGCAGGACGTCTCCGTGCCGCGCGCCGCCCTCGCGCTCGCCTACCCCCTGCTCGACATCGCGCTGGTCAGCATGGTGCTGGTGCTGCACTTCCGGCGCACGGGGCCCAGGCAGCGCAAGGCGGTGAACACGGCGATCGGCGCGCTCGCCCTGACCGTGCTGTGCGACGCCCTGTTCACCTCGCCCCTGCTGCGGGAGCGGTACACCTCGGGGCAGTTACTCGACGCGGGCTGGTTCGCCGCCTCGCTGCTGCTCGCCTCCGCCCCCTGGCTGGCCGACCGCTGCCCGCTGAGCGCCCTCGGCCCCGTCCGGGCCGAACGCCCCGGCGCCGAGCCCGTCCGCCCGCTGGCCGGCTCCTTCGCCGCCCTCACCCCGTACCTGGCCGCCGCCGTCTGCGTGCTGAGCATCCTCGTGACGATACTCAGCGGACACGAGGTGGACGGCGTCGTCGTCTGCACCGCCTGCGCCGTGGTCCTCGCCCTCCTCCTGCGCCAGGGCCTGACCCTCAGGGACAACGTCTCGCTCGCCAGGGAACTCGCCGAAAAGGAGAACTACTTCCGCTCCCTGGTGCAGGGGTCGAGCGACGTCATCATGATCGCCGCCCCCGACGGCGTCCTGCGCTACGTCAGCCCGGCGGCCACCGGGGTCTACGGCAGGCAGGCCGAGCAGCTGATGGGCAGCGAGCTCTCCGCCCTGATCCACCCGGACGACCTCGGCCGCGTCCTGCACGAGCTGCGCCGCTTCCTGTCCGTGCCGCCCGCGCGCGAGCCCGCCACCCGGATCGAGTGCCGCGTCAGGCACGGCGACGGCCGCTGGCTCAACGTCGAGTCGAGCGTCAACCACCACGAGGGCGGCCTGATCTTCAACAGCCGGGACGTCACCGAGCGGGTCAGGCTCCAGGCGCAGCTGCAGCACAACGCCTCCCACGACGCCCTGACGG
Source organism: Streptomyces hoynatensis (assembly GCF_003626535.1). GTDB lineage: Bacteria > Actinomycetota > Actinomycetes > Streptomycetales > Streptomycetaceae > Streptomyces > Streptomyces hoynatensis. The sequence goes on along the minus strand of NZ_RBAL01000009.1, from coordinate 27,088 downwards.
ACCTGCCCAACCGCGCCCTGTTCACCGAGCGGGTGCGCCTGGCCCTCGGCGGCGGGCGCGGCGGCGACCCGGAGACCGCGGTGCTCTTCATCGACCTCGACGGCTTCAAGGCGGTCAACGACTCGGTCGGCCACCAGGCGGGCGACGAGCTGCTGATCCAGGCCGCCAGGCGGCTGCGGGAGTCGGTCCGCGCCGGGGACACCGCCGCCAGGCTGGGCGGCGACGAGTTCGCGGCCCTCATCGTCGGCGAGGCGGGGGCCGCCGCGGGCTCGCGCGAGTACCGGATTCTGGAGATCGCCGAGCGGGTGCGCGCCGCCCTCTCCAGGCCCTACGTGGTCGAGGACCGGGAGCTGCGGGTCGCCGCCAGCATCGGGATCGCCTTCGCCGAGCCGGGCGCCACCCCGGCCGAGCTGATGCGCAAGGCCGACCTCGCGATGTACCGCGCCAAGCACGCGGGCAAGGCCAGGGTCGAGCTGTACGCCCCGCACCTGCAGCCAGGACCCGCCCGGCGCCCCGGCCCCGCCGAGGGGCTGCGGCGCGCCCTGCACGCGGGCGAGTTCACGCTGCTGCACCAGCCGATCGTGGACCTGGCCGACGGCCGGGTCACCGCGGTCTCGGCCCAGGCGAGGCTGCGTTCCGGGCACCGGCCGCCGGCGGTCCCCCTCGACCTGCTGCGCGCCGGCCCCAGGGCGCCCGGCCCGCCGGGTCCCGCCGGGCCCGGCGGCCGGGCCGGCGAGGTCACCGGCTGGCTGCTCGAACTGGCCGTCGCCGAGGCGGGCCGCCGCCTGCGCCGGGGGTACGACGTGCCGGTCAGCGTCCGGGTCGCCGACTCCTGGCTGGCCGACCACGGCCGTGGCGCACACGGCGTCGAGGCCCTGCTGCTGCGGCACGGCCTGCCCGCCAGGACGCTGATGATCGAGCTGCCCGAGGCCGAGTCCGTGCTGGCCTCGCAGGAGCTGCGCCGCAGGCTGACCGACCTCAGCCGCCTCGGCGTCGGCATCGCCCTCGGCGGCTTCGGCAGCGGCAGGACGGCGGCCGCCGCCCTGCACCGGCTGCCGGTGGACCTGGTCCGGCTGGACGGCGAGCTCGTGGACGGCCTGCTCGAATCGCCGCCCCTCCACAAGATCGCGGCCGGGCTGCTGCGGATGGCGGCCGACCTCGGGGTCGACTCCCTGGCCGACGACGTGGACCACCCCGAGCAGGCCGCGGCCCTGCGCGCCATGGGCTGCCACTGCGGGCAGGGCCTGGCCATCAGCGAGCCGCTGGAGGCGGGCAGGCTGCGGCGGCTGCTCGACGAGGGCCGCGTCCGCATGGCCCAGGGCCCGCCGCCGGCCGCGCCGGAGCCGCCCGCCGCCCCCGAGCCGCCCGCCGCGCGCCGCGACGGCAAGAGTGCCCCCGCCCCCGCCGACTCACCCACCTGAGGGACCCCATGCCCGATCGCCCGGCCGTCGCCGCGCCCCCGTCCCTCCCCGTTCCTCCGCGTTCCTCCGCGTTCTTCCGCCCGCCTCCCGCCCCGGGGGCGGGCCGGGAGGCGGGCCGTACCCGCTGGTCGCGGCGCCGAGATAGTCGGTTTTCCTACTAGGCCCGCATAGTGAGATCTCATTCACGCTCGCTTGACACGCGGCGGGAGAGAAGAGCAATGTCTGAGCCATGCGCACTCGAATTCTCGTACTTGGACGGCGCGTCGGCTGATCCGGGAATACCCCCGTGACCCCCAGCGACGCGCTCCCCCTCGCATGCCTCAGGCACGAGGGGTTTTTTGTTGCATCAGCACCTGCCGCCCGCCTTCAGGCAGGCAGCACCCGAAACCAGCGTCACCCGCTCACCACCCCGAGAAGAGATCGCCGATGACCGAACAGGCCGCCGGGGCACCCAAGCCGCAGCCGCGTGCCCCCCGAGGCGCAGCACCGCAGCCCACCGCCACCATCGAGAACGTGACAGGCGCCCAGTCCCTCATCCGCTCGCTCGAAGCGGTCGGCGCGGACACCGTCTTCGGCATCCCCGGCGGCGCGATCCTCCCCGCGTACGACCCGATGATGGACTCCACCGCGGTCCGTCACATCCTCGTCCGCCACGAGCAGGGCGCGGGCCACGCGGCCACCGGCTACGCCCAGGCCACCGGCCGGGTCGGCGTCTGCATGGCCACCTCGGGGCCCGGCGCCACCAACCTGGTCACCCCGCTCGCCGACGCGCACATGGACTCGGTCCCCATCGTCGCCATCACCGGGCAGGTCGCCAGCAAGACCATCGGCACCGACGCGTTCCAGGAAGCGGACATCTGCGGCATCACCCTGCCGGTCACCAAGCACAACTTCCTGGTCACCGACCCCGACGAGATCCCGCGCACGATCGCCGAGGCCTTCCACATCGCCTCCACGGGGCGCCCGGGACCGGTCCTGGTCGACATCGCCAAGGACGCCCTCCAGGGCACCACGACCTTCTCCTGGCCGCCGGTCACCGACCTGCCCGGCTACCGCCCCGTCAGCCGCCCGCACGCCAAGCAGATCCGCGAGGCCGCGCGGCTGATCGCCCAGGCCAGGCGCCCGGTGCTGTACGTCGGCGGCGGGGTCGTCAAGGCGGGGGCCGCCGCGGAGCTGCGCGAGCTGGCCGAGCTGACCGGCGCCCCGGTCACCACCACGCTGATGGCCCTGGGCGCCTTCCCCGACAGCCACCCCCAGCACCTGGGCATGCCCGGCATGCACGGCACCGTGGCGGCCGTCACCGCCCTGCAGAAGGCCGACCTGATCGTCGCCCTCGGGGCCCGCTTCGACGACCGCGTCACCGGCCGGATCGACTCCTTCGCGCCGCACGCCAAGATCGTGCACGCCGACATCGACCCGGCCGAGATCGGCAAGAACCGCGTGGCAGACGTGCCGATCGTCGGGGACGTCAAGGACGTGATGGCCGACCTGGTCACCGCGCTGCGCTCCGCGGACGCCCCGCGCGGCGCGGACGCCGCCGCCCGCTACGCGAGCTGGTGGGAGCAGGTGAACCGCTGGCGCGAGACCTACCCGCTCGGCTACGACCTGCCGGAGGACGGCACGCTCTCCCCGCAGCAGGTCATCGAGCGCATCGGCGCGCTCGCCCCGTCCGGCACGGTCTTCACCGCGGGCGTCGGCCAGCACCAGATGTGGGCCGCGCACTTCCTGCGCTTCGAGCACCCGGGCACCTGGCTGAACTCTGGCGGCCTGGGCACCATGGGCTACGCGGTGCCCGCCGCGCTCGGCGCCAAGGCCGGCCGCCCCGACACCCCCGTCTGGGCCATCGACGGCGACGGCTGCTTCCAGATGACCAACCAGGAGCTGGCCACCGCCGCCCTGAACAACATCCCGATCAAGGTCGCCATCATCAACAACGGCGCCCTCGGCATGGTCAGGCAGTGGCAGACCCTCTTCTACAACCAGCGGTACTCCAACACCCGGCTGCACGACGGCACCCCGAGCAGCGCCGGCACCCGCATCCCCGACTTCGTCAAGCTGTCCGAGGCCATGGGCTGCGTCGGCCTGCGCTGCGAGGACCCGGCCCAGCTCGACGCCGTGATCGAGAAGGCCAACGCCATCAACGACCGGCCCGTCGTCGTGGACTTCATCGTCCACGAGGACGCCATGGTCTGGCCGATGGTCGCCGCGGGCACCTCCAACGACGAGGTGATGGCGGCCCGCGGGGTGCGCCCCGACTTCGGCGACGCCGACTGACCACCGCGCCCCCGGCCCCCGGCCCCGAGCAGCCGCCGACCACCGCCGCAGACCGACCCGCGGCCCGTCCCGCCCGAGGTAACCAACCGACATGTCCAAACACACGCTCTCCGTCCTGGTGGAGAACAAGCCCGGTGTCCTGTCCCGGATCACCTCGCTCTTCTCCCGGCGCGGTTTCAACATCGACTCGCTCGCCGTCGGCACCACCGAGCACCCCGAGGTCTCCCGCATCACCATCGTGGTGAGCGTCGAGGCGCTGCCCCTGGAGCAGGTCACCAAGCAGCTCAACAAGCTCGTCAACGTGCTGAAGATCGTCGAGCTGGAGCCGGGCTCCGCCGTGCACCGCGAACTCGTCCTGGTGAAGGTGCGCGCCGACAACGAGACCAGGTCCCAGATCGTGGAGATCGTCCAGCTCTTCCGCGCCAAGACGGTGGACGTGGCACCCGAGGCCGTGACGATCGAGGCCACCGGCAGCAGCGACAAGCTGGAGGCCATGCTGCGCATGCTGGAGCCGTTCGGGATCAAGGAACTCGTGCAGTCCGGGGCGATCGCGATCGGCCGTGGTGCCAGGTCGATCACCGACCGGTCGCTTCGTGCCCTGGACCGGACCGCATAGCGAGACCCGGCCGCCGCGTCCCCCCGCTACGTCATACGGTTGGTCCACGCGGCGGACCTTCGCACCTGCCGGGAACCTCGGGAAGACTGCGGCAAAACCCGGGAGGCTCTCCCTTGGACCACGGGAGAGTTCCGGGAAACACGCCCGCGGAAATCGCCGGGGGCCCGCGGCGGTGAACGCGGTGGATATCCGCGACAGACAACCGCGATAAACCAACAAGGAGAAGACCCAAAGTGGCCGAGCTGTTCTACGACGACGACGCCGATCTGTCCATCATCCAGGGCCGCAAGGTCGCGGTCCTCGGTTACGGCAGCCAGGGGCACGCCCACGCGCTGTCCCTGCGGGATTCGGGCGTCGACGTCCGGGTCGGCCTGCACGAGGGCTCCACCTCCCGGGTGAAGGCCGAGGAGCAGGGCCTGCGCGTCACCACCCCCGCGGAGGCCGCCGCCGAGGCCGACGTGATCATGATCCTGGTCCCCGACCCGATCCAGGGGAAGGTCTACGAGGAGTCCGTCCGCGGCAACCTCAAGGAGGGCGACGCGCTCTTCTTCGGCCACGGCTTCAACATCAGGTTCGGCCTGATCGAGCCCCCGGCCGGCGTGGACGTCTGCATGGTCGCCCCCAAGGGCCCCGGCCACCTCGTGCGCCGCCAGTACGAGGAGGGCCGCGGCGTTCCGTGTATCGCGGCCGTCGAGCAGGACGCCACGGGCAACGCCTTCGCCCTCGCGCTCTCCTACGCCAAGGCCATCGGCGGCACCAGGGCCGGGGTCATCAAGACCACCTTCACCGAGGAGACCGAGACCGACCTCTTCGGCGAGCAGGCGGTGCTCTGCGGCGGCACCTCGGCGCTGGTCAAGGCGGGCTTCGAGACCCTGGTCGAGGCCGGGTACCAGCCGGAGATCGCCTACTTCGAGTGCCTCCACGAGCTGAAGCTGATCGTCGACCTCATCTACGAGGGCGGCCTGGAGAAGATGCGCTGGTCGGTCTCCGAGACCGCCGAGTGGGGCGACTACGTCTCCGGCCCGCGGATCATCACCGACCAGACCAAGGCCGAGATGAAGCGCATCCTCGCCGAGATCCAGGACGGCAGCTTCGCCAAGGCGTGGATGGCCGAGTACAACGCCGGCCTGCCGCGTTACAACGAGTACAAGAAGGCCGACGGCGACCACCTGATCGAGACCACGGGCAAGGAGCTGCGCAAGCTCATGAGCTGGGTGGACGAGGAAGCCTGACCCCAGCGCGCACAGCGGGCACCGCGGGGCGAGGGTCCCCGCGGTGCCCAGGCCCGCGGAAGCACGAGGCGGCGGGGGTGCGCAGGGGACTGCCCGACCCCCGCCACGCCGATACACTGCACTGCACGAAGCGCGTCACAGGCTCACAGCGTCGTGCGTCTCCGCGTGGCTGCCTACCTCTCCACCGCCTCGGCCGTCGGGACGCGGCCTCCCGCAAAGGATCAGTGAGACTCCGTGAGCAAGCCCGTCGTACTCATCGCTGAAGAGCTTTCCCCCGCCACCGTCGACGCCCTCGGGCCCGACTTCGAGATCCGGCACTGCGACGGCGCCGACCGCGCCGACCTGCTGAGCTCCCTCGCCGACGTGGATGCGGTGCTGATCCGCAGCGCCACGAAGGTGGACGCCGAGGCCATCGCGGCCGCCCGGCGCCTGAAGGTCGTGGCCCGCGCCGGCGTCGGCCTCGACAACGTCGACGTGGCCGCCGCCACCAAGGCCGGGGTCATGGTGGTCAACGCGCCCACCTCCAACATCGTGACCGCCGCCGAGCTGGCCTGTGGGCTGATCGTCTCCACCGCGCGGCACATCCCGCAGGCCAACGCCGCGCTGAAGAACGGCGAGTGGAAGCGCAGCAAGTACACCGGCGTCGAGCTCTCCGAGAAGACCCTCGGCGTGGTCGGCCTCGGCCGCATCGGCGTGCTGGTCGCGCAGCGGATGGCCGCCTTCGGCATGCAGATCGTGGCCTACGACCCCTACGTGCAGCCCGCCCGCGCCGCGCAGATGGGCGTCAAGCTGCTCACCCTCGACGAACTGCTCGCGGTCTCCGACTTCATCACCGTCCACCTCCCCAAGACGCCCGAGACGCTGGGCCTCATCGGCGACGAGGCGCTGCACAAGGTCAAGCCGACCGTCCGCATCGTCAACGCGGCCCGCGGCGGCATCGTGGACGAGACGGCGCTGCTCAGCGCCCTGAAGGAGGGCCGGGTCGCCGGCGCCGGGCTCGACGTCTTCGCGAGCGAGCCGTGCACCGACTCCCCGCTCTTCGAGTTCGACAACGTCGTGGTCACCCCGCACCTGGGCGCCTCCACCGGCGAGGCCCAGGAGAAGGCCGGCATCTCGGTGGCCAAGTCGGTCCGCCTCGCGCTCGCGGGCGAGCTGGTGCCCGACGCGGTCAACGTCCAGGGCGGCGTCATCGCCGAGGACGTGCGCCCCGGCCTGCCGCTGGCCGAGAAGCTGGGCCGGATCTTCACGGCGCTGGCCGGCGAGGTCGCCCAGCGGCTCGACGTCGAGGTCTGCGGCGAGATCACCCAGCACGACGTCAAGGTGCTCGAACTCTCCGCGGTCAAGGGCGTCTTCGAGGACGTGGTGGCGGAGACCGTGTCCTACGTGAACGCGCCGCTGTTCGCCCAGGAGCGCGGCATCGAGGTCCGGCTGACCACCAGCTCCGAGTCGCCGGACCACCGCAACCTCATCACGGTCCGCGGCACCCTCACCAGCGGCGAGGTGATCTCGGTCGCCGGCACCCTGGCCGGGCCCAAGTTCCAGCAGAAGATCGTCGGGATCAACCAGCACACCGTCGACCTGGCCGCCTCGGACCACATGGCCTTCCTGCGCTACACCGACCGGCCCGGGGTCGTCGGCACCCTCGGCCGCATCCTCGGCGAGGCCGGCATCAACATCGCGGGCATGCAGGTCGCCCGCGCCGAGGAGGGCGGCGAGGCGCTGATCGCCCTCACGGTGGACGGCACCATCCCCGCCACGGTCCTCTCCGAGGTCGCCGCGGAGATCGGCGCCACCTCGGCCAGGAGCGTCGACCTCACCGACTGAGCCCCCGCCAGGCCCCGGGCCCGCCTCGCCGGCCGCCGCGGGCCGTTCCGGCCCTCTCGCGCACCGCCCCGCCGCCCCAGGGAGGCGGGGCGGCGCCCTTTCAGGCCCGAGGCCCAGGCCCCGTGCCCGGCCCCCGGCCTTGGCTCAGCCCGGCAGGAACACCGGCCGCCCGGCCGGCTTCCCGGCGTGCAGCCGTTCGAGGGCGAGGGGCGCCTCCCGGAGGGGGTAGGTCTCCACCGGCACGTCGAGACCTCCGCCGCGCGCCAGCGCGAGCACCTCGGCCAGCTCGCCCCGCGAGCCCCAGTGCGGCGCGGAGACCGACACCTCGAAAGCCGTGGTGCCCGCGCCCACCGCCAGGGCCCCGCCACCGGGGCCGAGGATCGCCACCTCCCCGCCCACCGCCGCCACGGCCCCCGCGGTGCCCACCGTGTGCGGGGTGCCGGCGAAGTCGAAGACGGCCGCCGCGCCCTCCTGGCCGGTCAGCTCCCTGACCAGGTCCGCCGCCCGCGCGTCCGCGGGAAGCGCCTCGTGGGCGCCCGCGGCGCGCGCCGCCTCCAGCGTCTCCGGCGCGGTCTCCAGCGCGATCACCCGGCTCGGGCTCAGGGCGCGCAGCAGCCGGATCGCGATCCCGCCCTCCCCCCGCGCGCCGATCACCACCGCGGTGCCGCCCGCAACCAGCCTCGGCAGGGAGCGCTTCACCGCGTGGTACGCGCCCAGGCCGGCGTGGGTCAGCGGGGCCGCCGCCACCGGGTCGAGCCCGTCGAGCGGCAGCAGGAACCGCGCGTCGTCCACCAGCAGCAACTCGGCCATCCCGCCGGGGGCGCCGAGCCCGGGCGGGTAGCGGCCGAGCCCGGCCGCCCTGCGGCAGAGGTTCTCCGCGCCCCGCGCGCACGGGCCGCAGCGCCCGCAGCCCTGCGGCGCGTACAGGGCCACCGCCTCCCCCTCGGCGAGGGCGTCCACGCCCGCGCCCAGCGCGGCCACGGTGCCGGTGACCTCGTGGCCGAGGGTCAGCGGCAGCGGGTGGGGGAAGCTCTCGGCGGGCCAGCTCATCAGGGCGATGTCGGCGGGGCAGGCCGCCGCCGCGGTCACCCGCAGCAGCACCTGCCCCGGCCCGGGTTCGGGGTCGGGCACGGTCACCACCTCGGGCGCCGCCCCGATCTCCCGGTACTGCACCGCCCTCACGGCGCCCGGCCGTCGCGGGGGGTCGCCTCGCGCTGCCGCGGCAGCGGGCGGGGCTGGCCACCCTCGCCGGTCAGCGCCGCGAAGGCGCGTTCGACGAGCGTGGGCAGGTCCGCCCGGGCACCGCCCGCCACCCACAGCTCCTGGGCCGCGGCGAGCGCCCCGGCGGCGGCGTTCACCAGCACCGCGGGGCGCGGGTCGCGGGCCGGGTCCACGCCCAGCCGTGCCGCGACCACCCGGACCGCCTCGTCCTGGGCCTCCGACCTGATCCGGCGCAGGGCCGCGAGGAGCGCGGGCTCGCGGCGGGTCAGGCGCAGCAGCTCCACCACCCGCGGCCTGCGGTGCCAGGCGGGCTCGGCCTCGTCGGACAGCCAGGCCAGGGCCGCGGCGCGGTAGGCGGCCAGCGGGGGCTCCTGGGGCGGGCGCGCCCGCAGCAACTCGTTGATCCGTTCGCCGTCCGCCCGGAGCACGTCGAGCACGGCGCTCTCCTTGCTGGTGAAGTGGCGGCTGAACGTACGCCTGGCCACGTCGGCGCGTTCGGCGATCCGCTCGACGGTCACCGCCCGCAGCCCCTCGTCCAGGACCAGTTCGAAGGCCGCGCTCGCCAGCGACTCGCGGGTCCGGCGCGCCCTGCGGCGGCGCCGGTCAAGGGCCGGAGGTCCGGCCGGTAGATCAGTGGTCACGAACCCCAGCCTACGTCTTTCGTGTCTCAATGGGACTTATGACGCGAAGAGACCTTTCCATGGCGAAATGTCACCTCGTGTCGCGTTCTGTCGTGGTCGGAAACCGGTGCCGTCCTGGGAAGGCGGGGACGGCACCGGTCCGGGCAGGGCGGCGCGCGGCGCGCGTCAGCCGCCTGCCAGCTCGTACGCCTTGTCGGGCGAGAACGAACCGGCCGGTCCGTCGCAGCCGTCGAGCTCCCCTGGCCGCTTGACCCACAGGTAGGCGTCGATGGCGGCGTTCCCGGTGTCCGCGGTCGGGTTCTGGCCCACCAGCCGGCCCGGCGGGTCGCACCACTCGCCGCCCGCGGGGCCGTTGCCGTTGCGGCTGGTGTCGACCACCGCGCCCAGGTCCGCGTCGCCGAGCGCCGCGAGCACCGCCTGGGCGAAGGCGGTCTCGTCCGCGGTGGTGTTGTAGTTGGAGACGTTGGTGTAGATGCCGTCCCCGCTCTCCAGCACCCCGGCCTCCCGGAGGATCTGCGCCATGTCGCCGGGGGAGTGCCAGGCCGAGTGGCCCGCGTCGAAGTAGACCCTCGCCTCGGGGTCGGCCGCGTGCATCGCGTCGGCGGCCTGGGCGAGCGCGCCGAAGCGCTCGGCGCGTCCCGCATCGTCGAGGCAGGTGGTCAGGGCCAGGGCGTCCGGCTCCAGGATCACCACGGCGGGGCCGCTGCCGAGGCCGGCCGCGAAGCCCTCCGCCCACTCCAGGTAGCTCGCGAAGTCGGGGGCGCCGCCCGCCGAGGCGCCCCCGCAGTCGCGGTTGGGGATCATGTAGGAGACGAGGACCGGCACCTCGCCCGCGGCCGCGGCGGCCGAGGTGACCGCGCCGACGTCCTCGGTGACGGTCTCGGGCTCGTAGTTGGAGAACCAGGTCGCCTGCGGCTGGGCGGCGATCCTGTCGGCTATCAGCGGCTGCCTGGGGTCGTCCGGATTCTCGGCGACCCATTCCTGGACCAGGCCCGGGTAGTTGTGGAAGACGGTTCCCTCCGGCAGGCCGGCGGGCGCGGGGCCGCTCTGCGCGGGGGTGCCCTGCGCCGGGGCGAAGGCGCCCAGGCTCAGCAGCCCGCCCAGGGCGGCCGCGGTGGCGGCGAGGGCGCGTCGCCGCCGCGCGGTGGTGTCTGCGGCTCGTGGGATGCGCACGATGGATCGTTCCCTTCGGGACGATGCGGACGTGGGGGGACATGGGAGCGCTCCCATAGGGAGAAGAACATAGCGGCTCCGGCGGCGTTGGTAAACCGTCGTGACGGTGCGGAAGACGGCTTCCGCGACGGGCGGGAATCCGGACGGCGGAGCGAACGGCCTCCCAGAACCCGTCCGTTGACCGAACGCATGTTTCGGCCGTGTGTCGCCGGGTAGTGGGCACGTGAATTTGGGAGCGCTCCCAGAACCGGAACCCCACAGCCGGAAGACGGAGAACGCAACGATGCATCTTCAGGAACTGGTCCACCTGCCCCGCTGGACGCTGCGCGCGCTCGCGCTGCTGTCCGCGGCGCTCCTGTGTCTCATCCCCATGGCGGACAACGCCTCGGCCCACGGGTCCCTCGTCGACCCCGCCTCCCGCAACTACGGCTGCTGGGAGCGCTGGGGCGACGACTTCCAGAACCCCGCCATGGCGGACGAGGACCCGATGTGCTGGCAGGCGTGGCAGGACAACCCGAACGCCATGTGGAACTGGAACGGCCTCTACCGCAACGGCGTCGCCGGGCAGTTCGAGTCGGCCATCCCCGACGGGCAGCTGTGCAGCGGCGGCCACGCCGAGAGCGGCCGGTACAACTCGCTGGACGCGGTCGGCCCCTGGCACATGACGGACGTGTCCTCCAGCTTCACCATGGACCTGTACGACCAGGCGAGCCACGGCGCCGACTTCATGCGGGTCTACGTCACCAAGCAGGGCTTCGACCCCGCCACCCAGGCCATCGGCTGGGACGACCTGCAGCTGCTTGAGGTCACCGGCAGCTACGCGCCTAGCAACCACTACATGATTCCCGTCAGCACCTCGGGCCTGAGCGGGCGCCACGTCATCTTCACCATCTGGCAGGCCTCGCACATGGACCAGTCGTACTACCTGTGCGCCGACGTGAACTTCGTCTGATCACCGGCGGATCCGGGCTCGGCCGCCGGCCGGCCGCCGCCGGCCGATCGCGTTCCCGGCGGCCGGGCCGTGACGCGGCGGTTGCCCCTCGCGCCACCTGAGGGGCCGTCACCCCGCCGGTCCGTCCCGGGCGCTCACCGGGTCCCGCCGGATGCCGACGCGTCCGGCGGGACCCGGCCGCGCCGCCCCGGCCGCGCGGCGCCGCGGCCAGGCCCGGCCCGCCGCGGGCGGCGTCAGTCCCGCGGGGGCGGCCCGAGGCGGGCCGCCTTCAGGGACATGTGGAGCAGGAGCCGGTCCTCGCCCTCGTCGAGGGAGAGGCCGGTGAGGCGCTCGACCCGGCCGAGGCGGTAGTAGAGCGTCTGACGGTGGATGCCGAGGGCGGCCGCCGCCTGGCCGGCGTGCCCGGCGCGGTCGAGGAAGACCTCGGCGGTGCGGGCGAGTTCGCGGTGCTCGCCGCGCAGCAGCGGCCGCACCGCGGGGTCGGGCCTGGCCGCGGGCAGCGCCGTCAGCATGCGGTACGCCCCGAGCCCCTCCCACTCGGCCACGCCGCGGAACCTGGCCGCCGCCTCCGCGCTCCTGGCCGCCGCAAGCGCCTCGCGCCAGGCCTCGGCCAGCGCGTCCACGCCGGGACGCGCCCCGCCGATGCCCACCCGGGCGCCCTCCGCGTGCAGCCGCCCGGCCACCGCGCGCGCCGCCGCCTCCCTGGCGAGCACCGCCACGACGCGCCAGGCCGCCTCCCGCCCTCCGGGCGGCGCCGCCGGGGCGGTGGCCGGGAGGGTGCAGGCGGCCAGCGCGCCGTGCAGCCCGGTGGGCACGTCGCGGGTCGCCTCCCAGCCGGTGGCGGCGAGCAGCCGAAGCCGGCCCTCCGCCGCCGGGCCGAGCGCCTCGGCGAGCGCGGCGAGGTGGCCGGGGGAGGAGGCGGGCGAGGAGGTGAGGGCCTCGCGCAGCAGCTCGCCGAGCCGCGCGCCCGCCCTGGCCTCCTCGGCGAGCAGCGCCCCGATGCGCTCCGCGGCCGCCGCGGCGGCGGCCAGCCTGGGGTCGTCCAGGGCGAGCGCGCCGTCGTCGAGCAGCCAGATGTAGCCGTAGCCGACGCCGCCGTGCCGCACCGGCAGGCACAGCCGCCCGGTGAGCACCCCGGCGGCCGGGTCGGGCGGAATCCGCACCGGGGCCTTTGCCCGCGCGATGCCGAAGCCCTCGAACCACTCCCGCACCGCGGCCGTCGAACGCCGCCTGAGGATGGACCGCGTGCGCACCGGGTCGAGCGCGCCCTCGTCCGCGCTGTCGTGCGCCCCGTAGGCGATCAGCCCGAAGTCCCGGCCCTCGAGGGTGGCCGGGGCGCCGAGCAGCGCGCAGACCTCGTCGATCAGCTCCTGGTACTCCGTGCGCATCGCCGCCGCTCACCTCCCCGCCTGGCGCCTGCCCGAGGCCCTTCGCCCTCGATTCTCGTACAGCCGCGGGGAAGCGTTCCCCGCCCGCCGCCGCCTCTCCGCGCCCGGGCGCGCCCCGCCGCCCGCGCCCGGTTCATACAGACGTATGAGATCCGGGACACGGTGGCAGGACAGCTGTCGATGGCGGGCGAAGCGGGCGATCCTTAACGTCTCGGGTGAGGCCGGGCGGACCGGCCGCGCCGGGCTTTCGCCGGCCGCACAGCCCACCGAGGAGGTGCCCGTGCTCGGACCCGCGCTGCTCGCGGCGGCCCGCAACGACGGCATCCGCCGCTTCGTCTCCGCCGCGCCCCTCACCCGGCCCGTCGTCGACCGCTTCGTCGCGGGGGAGCGGCTTGACCAGGCGACGGCCGTGGCCGCCGGGCTGGCCGCCCGCGGCCTGCGGGTGACCCTCGACCACCTCGGCGAGGACGTGCACGACCCGGCCGAGGCGCTGCGCGCCAGGGACGCCTACCTCGCCCTCGCCGAGGCCCTCGGCCGGCTCGGCCTCGGCGAGCGGGCCGAGATGTCGCTGAAGCTTTCCGCCTTCGGCCAGGCCCTCCCCGGCGGCCACGACCTCGCGCTGCGCCACGTCCTGCCCGTCGTCGAGGCCGCCGCGGCCGCCGGCACCGCGGTCACCCTGGACATGGAGAGCCACCCGACGGTCGACTCGACCCTCGCCGTCCACGCCGAGCTGCGCCGGCGCTTCCCGGAGACCGGCGCCGTCCTGCAGTCGGCCCTCCTGCGTACCGAGGAGGACTGCCGCGCGCTGGCCGCGGCGGGCGCCAGGGTGCGGCTGGTGAAGGGGGCCTACCGGGAGCCGGCGGAGGTGGCCCACCAGGCGCGCCGGGAGGTGGACCGCGCCTACGTGCGCTGCCTCGGCCTGCTCTTCGCCGGCGAGGGCTACCCGATGGTCGGCACCCACGACCCGCGCCTGCTGGCGATCGCCGAGGCGATCGCCACCCGCCGCGGCCGGCCGGCCGGGTCCTTCGAGTTCCAGATGCTGTTCGGCGTCCGCGAGGCGGAGCAGCGGCGGCTGGCCGCCCGCGGCCACCGGGTGCGGGTGTACGTCCCCTACGGCACGGACTGGTACGCGTACTTCATGCGCCGCCTGGCCGAGCGCCCCGCCAACCTCGCCTTCTTCGCCCGCTCCCTGGTCTCCCGCGGCTGACCCCGGGCGCCGGAGCGCCGGGCCCCCGGCCCGGGAGCGCCGCCCGCAGACCCCCGACCGATCCGACCCGAGAAGGAGCCCACGGCCATGGACGCCGTCACCCAGGTCCCCCTGCCGGTCAACGAGCCCGTGCACACCTACGCCCCGGGTTCCCCCGAGCGCGCCCGCCTGGAGCGCAAGCTCAAGGAACTGGCCGAGAACCCCGTCGACCTGCCGATGACCATCGGGGGCCGGCGCCGGATGGGCGGCGGGGAGCGGTTCGACGTGGTGCAGCCGCACCGCCACCGCGCCCGCCTCGGCACCTATGCGAACGCCACCCGCGAGGACGCGCGCGAGGCCATCGACGCGGCCCTGGCCGCTGCGCCCGGCTGGCGCGCCCTGTCCTTCGACGACCGGGCGGCGGTCTTTCTGAAGGCCGCGGAGCTGCTCTCGGGTCCCTGGCGCGAGACGATCGCCGCCTCCACGATGCTGGGCCAGTCCAAGACCGTGCAGCAGGCGGAGATCGACGCCCCCTGCGAGCTGGTCGACTTCTGGCGGTTCAACGTGCACTTCGCCCGTGAACTCCTCGCCGAGCAGCCCCCGATCCAGCCCAAGGGCGTGTGGAACCGGATGGACTTCCGCCCGCTCGAGGGCTTCGTCTACGCGATCACCCCCTTCAACTTCACGGCGATCGCCGGGAACCTCCCGACCGCCCCGGCCCTCATGGGCAACGTCGTCGTGTGGAAGCCCTCGCCGACGCAGACGCACTCCGCGGTGCTGCTGATGCGGCTGCTGGAGGAGGCGGGCCTGCCGGACGGGGTGATCAACCTGGTCACCGGCGACGGGATCGAGGTCTCCGAGGTCGCCCTGCCCCATCCGGAGCTGGCCGGCATCCACTTCACGGGCTCCACCGCGACCTTCCGCTACCTGTGGCAGCAGGTGGGGGCGCACATCGAGCGGTACCGCAACTACCCGCGGATCGTGGGTGAGACCGGCGGCAAGGACTTCATCGTGGCGCATCCGAGCGCCGACCCGGACGTGGTGCGCACCGCGATCGTCCGCGGGGCCTTCGAGTACCAGGGCCAGAAGTGCTCCGCCGCCTCGCGCGCCTACCTGCCGCGCTCCCTGTGGGAGGGGGGCCTGCGGGACTCGCTGGTGGCCGAGACCGAGGCGCTGTCGATGGGCGACCCCACCGACCTGTCGCACTTCATGGCCGCGGTCATCGACGAGCGGGCCTTCGCCAAGAGCAAGGCGGTCATCGACCGGGCCGCCGCCGACCCGGCCTGCGAGATCGTGGCGGGCGGCAGCTACGACGACTCCGTGGGCTACTTCGTCCGGCCCACCGTCCTGACCTGCTCGGACCCGGAGCACGACGTCTTCGTCACCGAGTTCTTCGGGCCCATCATCGCCATCCACGTGTACGAGGACGGCGCCGAGGACGAGGCCGGGAACGAGGGCGGAGACGGGGACGGGGTGGGCGGCGCGGGCGCGGCGGAGGGGAGCGCGGCGGAGCGCGCCTTCGACGCGATGCTCGGCCAGATGGAGTCGGTCGCCTCCTACGCGCTGACCGGCGCCGTCCTGGCCAGGGACCGCCAGGCGGTCGCGCGGGCGACCGAGCGGCTGCGCTTCGCGGCGGGGAACTTCTACGTCAACGACAAGCCGACGGGCTCGGTCGTGGGCCAGCAGCCCTTCGGCGGGGCCAGGGCCTCGGGCACCAACGACAAGGCCGGCTCGAAGTTCAACCTGCTGCGCTGGGTGTCCCCGCGGGTGATCAAGGAAACGCAGGTGCCGCCGACCGACCACCGGTACCCGCACATGGGCTGAGCGAGCCGCAAGGGGGCCGATCGCGTCAAGTACTAGGACGCTCAACTATTTGGAGAGACATCACCGCGGATCGTGGGTATTTTTGTGGAGGTCGATCGCCGGGCAGCGTCGCCCCCCTGTCACCGCAGGACCCCACGGGAGCTGATCCGTCATGCTGTACGCACCCCCAGAGTCCCGGCCCGCCCCCGCCGCTGAGGCGGAACGCGCCCCCGAGGCGGTGCTGGGCCGCGCGCAGGCCCGCGAGGCGGCCCGCGCCGCCAGGGAGGTGCTGGTCCGCCAGGTCTCGGCCGCGCTCCAGCGGGCGCTCGACCGCAGGGACGACGCCGCGGGACCCGAGGACTGAGCCGCGCGGCCGTGGACGCCGGGTGTCCGGATGGTGGACGCCGGGCGTCCGGCCCCGGGGCGGCGCGTAAGGTCCGCTGCATGGCTCGCAGCATCGATCTCGCGGTGATTCCCGGCGACGGCATCGGCCCTGAGGTGGTCGCGGAGGGATTGAAGGTCCTCACCGCGGCGCTTCCCGGGGATGTGAAGCTGGAGACCACCCGTTACGATCTGGGCGCCACGCGCTGGCACGCCACGGGTGAGACGCTCCCCGACGCGGACCTCGAACGGCTGGCCCGGCACGACGCGATCCTGCTCGGCGCCATCGGCGACCCCTCCGTGCCCTCGGGCGTGCTGGAGCGCGGGCTGCTGCTGAAGCTGCGCTTCGCCTTCGACCACTACGTGAACCTCAGGCCGAGCCGGCTCTTCCCAAACACCCCGACCCCGCTGGCGGGCCGCCCCGGCATCGACTTCGTCGTGGTCCGCGAGGGCACCGAGGGCCCCTACGTCGGCAATGGCGGCTCGATGCGCACCGGCACCCCGGCCGAGGTCGCCACCGAGGTCAGCCTCAACACCGCGTACGGCGTGGAGCGGGTCGTGCGGGACGCCTTCGCGCGCGCCGCGGCCCGCCCGGCGAAGAAGCTGACGCTGGTCCACAAGAACAACGTCCTGGTGCACGCCGGGCACCTGTGGAAGCGCACCGTCGACCGGGTCGCCGAGGAGTACCCGCAGGTCGCCACCGACTACCTGCACGTGGACGCGGCGACGATCTTCCTGGTCACCCAGCCCGAGCGCTTCGACGTCATCGTCACCGACAACCTGTTCGGCGACATCATCACCGACCTGGCCGCCGCGATCACCGGCGGCATCGGCCTCGCGGCCTCGGGAAACATCAACCCGGCAGGCACCTACCCGTCGATGTTCGAGCCGGTCCACGGCTCCGCGCCGGACATCGCGGGCACCGGCAAGGCCGACCCGACCGCCACCGTGCTCTCGGTCGCCCTGCTGCTGCGCCACCTCGGCCACGAGGCCGAGGCCGCCCGGATCGAGGAAGCCGTCACCGCGGACCTGTCCGGGCGCGACGCCGCCGCGCCCCGCTCCACCTCCGCCATCGGCGACGCCCTGGCGGCGCGAGTAGCCGGCTGACCCAGCGGTCACACACACGTACGCCGCCGGGTCCCCGCGCCCGGCGGCTGGGCAAGACGGCCGCCGGGTGGAACCATCGTCCCAGGGCCGCCCCCGTGTGCCCACACCGCGGTGCCCCGCGTGATAATCCCCGTGGGGCCGTCGGCTCCCCGATTGCTCGGACGTCCTAGTACCGGCCGGGCGAGGGGGCACGCGGTCCGCCCCTACCTACGTGAAGGACCAGCTGATCATGACGACGCCCCGCATCGCCTTCGACCTCAAGCCCTCCTCCCAGCCGGCGCCGGAGGAGGAGCGCGCCGCCGCGCTCGCCAACCCCGGCTTCGGCAGGTACTACACGGACCACATGATCACCATCAAGTGGACCGAGGGCAGGGGCTGGCACGACGCACAGCTACAGCCCTACGCCCCCCTGCAACTCGACCCCGCGACGATGGTCCTGCACTACGGCCAGGAGATCTTCGAGGGGCTGAAGGCCTACCGGCAGCCCGACGGCGGCATCGCGGTGTTCCGGCCCGAGGCCAACGCCCGGCGCTTCCAGCTCTCCGCGCGCCGCCTGGGCATGCCCGAGCTTCCGGTGGAGACCTTCGTCGAGGCCATCGACCTGCTCGTCGCCCAGGACCGCGCCTGGGTGCCGGCGGAGGGCGAACAGTCGCTCTACCTGCGGCCGTTCATGTTCGCCACCGAGGTGGGCCTCGGCATCAACCGGCCGGCGAACGAGTTCCTCTTCATGGTCATCGCCTCCCCGGCCGGCGCCTACTTCCCGCGCGGCATCAAGCCGGTCTCGGTGTGGCTCTCCAAGGAGTACGTGCGCGCCGCCCCCGGCGGCACCGGAGAGGCCAAGTGCGGCGGCAACTACGCCGCCGCCTTCGTCGCCCAGTCCGAGGCCCTCGCCCAGGGCTGCGACCAGGTCGTCTGGCTCGACGCCGTCGAGCGCAGGTGGATCGAGGAGATGGGCGGGATGAACCTCTACTTCGTGCGCGGCAGCGGCCCGGCGGCGGAGATCGTCACCCCGCAGCTCACCGGCACCCTGCTGCCCGGCATCACCCGCGACTCGCTGCTCGCCATCGCCGCCGACCTCGGCTACCGCACCGGCGAGGTCCGCATCTCCACCGACGACTGGCAGCGCGGGAACGCCGAGGGCAGCATCACCGAGGTCTTCGCCTGCGGCACCGCCGCCGTCATCACCCCGGTCGGCTCGGTGAAGTCCGCCGACGCCGCCTGGACGGTCGGCGACGGGGAGCCCGGCGAGATCACCATGCGGCTGCGCGAGACCCTGGTCGGCATCCAGACCGGCCGGGTCGAGGACCGGCACGGCTGGATGCACCGGGTCGACTGAGCCCGGTCCGGCCGGCACGCGACCCGGGCCGGCCGGCCCGCCCGGAACGGTCCGGGCCGCAGGGGCCGCCGCCCCGGACCGTTCGGCCCGGCCCCGCCCGGCGCGTTCCGGATGGTGAGACGGCAGGTGGCACGGGCACCGACCTGTGCCACACTGCTCCCGTGTTCTCGTTCGCCATGATTATTGGTGATGAGCGCGCCGGTCCGCAGTGACCGTCCCCGCCCTCCCGGGCGGCGGCGCCCGCTGACGCAGACCCGCGCGCAGACCTCTCGCACCCGCGAGGGGTCTTTTCGTTTTCCCGGTCTTCCACGGCCTTCCGCGGCCCGGCCCCCCGAGTCCGCGGTTCGCCCCGGTGTTCCGGGAGCCCCCCCGCGCGGTACCCGGTCGGCGGGCCCTCATCCCAGCCGGCAGCCCGAGCCGCGACACCCGACAGGAGCCACCCCCCATGACCGCCACCACCGAGCAGGATCAGGAGTCCCGGCGCCCGAGCGACGCCTTCCACGTCTTCGACACCACGCTGCGTGACGGCGCGCAGCGCGAGGGCATCAATCTGAGCGTCGCCGACAAGCTGGCCATCGCCCGCCACCTCGACGACTTCGGCGTCGGGTTCATCGAGGGCGGCTGGCCGGGCGCCAACCCCAGGGACACCGAGTTCTTCGCCCGGGCCCGGGAGGAGATCGCCTTCCGGCACGCCCGGCTGGTCGCCTTCGGATCCACCCGGCGCGCGGGCACGCCCGTCGAGGAGGATGCGCAGGTGCGCGGGCTGCTGGACTCGCAGGCGCCGGTGATCACCCTCGTCGCCAAGTCGCACGACCGCCACGTCGAGCTGGCCCTGCGCACCACCCTCGAAGAGAACCTCGCCATGATCCGGGACACGGTGGCGTACCTGACCTCGCACGGCCGGCGGGTCTTCGTGGACTGCGAGCACTTCTTCGACGGCTACGCGGCCAACGCCGAGTACGCCCTCGACGTGGTGCGCACCGCCGCGGGCGCGGGCGCCGACGTCGTCGTCCTGTGCGACACCAACGGCGGCATGCTCCCGGCGCGGGTACAGGCCGTGGTCCGCACGGTGCTCGCCGACACCGGCGCCAGGCTGGGCATCCACGCCCAGGACGACAGCGGCTGCGCCGTGGCCAACACCCTGGCGGCCGTGGACGGCGGGGCCACCCACGTGCAGTGCACGGCCAACGGCTACGGCGAGCGCGTCGGCAACGCCAACCTGTTCCCCGTGGTCGCCGCCCTCGAGCTCAAGTACGGCAAGCGGGTTCTGCCCGAGGGGGCGCTGCGGGAGATGACCCGCGTCTCGCACGCCATCGCCGAGGTCGTCAACCTGCCGCCTGCCACCCACCAGCCCTACGTCGGGGTCTCGGCCTTCGCCCACAAGGGCGGGCTGCACGCCTCGGCGATCAAGGTCGATCCCGACCTCTACCAGCACATCGACCCGGAGCAGGTGGGGAACTCGATGCGGATGCTGGTCTCGGACATGGCCGGCCGGGCCTCCGTCGAGCTGAAGGGCCGCGAGCTGGGCTTCGACCTGGAGGGCGACCGGGAGCTGGTCGGAAGGATCGTGGCCAGGGTCAAGGAGCAGGAGCTCAAGGGCTTCACCTACGAGGCGGCCGACGCCTCCTTCGAACTGCTGCTGCGCGACGAGCTGGAGGGCGGGCCGCGCCGCTTCTTCCGCCTGGAGTCCTGGCGGACGATCACCGACCAGCGGGCCGACGGCGGCATGGAGAACGAGGCGACGGTGCGGCTGTGGGCCAAGGGGGAGCGGGTGCTGGCCACCGGCGAGGGCAACGGGCCGGTGGACGCCCTGGACCGCGCGCTGCGTTCGGCCCTGGAGCAGACCTTCCCCGAGCTGGCCCGGCTCCAGCTGGTGGACTACAAGGTTCGCATCCTGGAGGGGACGCACGGCACCCAGTCCACGACCCGGGTGCTCATCTCCACCAGCGACGGCACCACCGAATGGTCTACAGTCGGCGTCGCGAGCAACGTCATCGCGGCCTCCTGGCAGGCCCTGGACGACGCCTACACCTACGGCCTCCTGCGGGCCGGCCTGCGTCCGAAGGAGAGCCCCGCGGAGAGTCCCGCCCGGCAGCCCGCTGGGCCCGCGGCGTAGCGGCCAGGGGGAGACGGCAGCCGGATACCGCCCGAGGAGTGGCACTGTCGGAAGCCCACAGTGCCACTCCGGGCGATTCTGTGAGGTCACTCCACTGGCCCCCTGGTGAGCACCCTCGTTCTGTCTAGCGTTTCCATGAATCGGGCGCGGAGACTGTACGGATCTGATGAAGGCGCGCGAGCCGGGGATTCCGTAGGGTCTGTACATGACCGATCTATCCGAGTCAGAGCGCGCCGGCACGGCGGCCACCGTCGACGCCAGGGGGCGCGTGGCGGAGCTGCTGGCGATCCGCGAGGAGGCGCTGCGCGGCCCTTCGGAGAAGGCGACCGAGGCGCAGCATGCGAAGGGGAAGCTGACCGCCAGGGAGCGGATCGATCTGCTGCTCGACGAGGGCTCGTTCCGCGAGGTGGGGGAGCTCAGGCGGCACCGGGCGACCGGATTCGGGCTGGAGACCAAGCGCCCGTACACCGACGGCGTGGTCACCGGCTGGGGCACGGTCGACGGCAGGAGGGTGTTCGTCTACGCGCACGACTTCCGGATCTTCGGCGGCGCGCTCGGCGAGGCCCACGCGGCCAAGATCCACAAGATCATGGACATGGCCATCGCCGCGGGCGCGCCCCTGATCTCGCTGAACGACGGCGCAGGCGCCCGCATCCAGGAGGGCGTCACCGCGCTCGCCGGCTACGGGGGGATCTTCCAGCGCAACACCAGGGCCTCGGGCATGATCCCGCAGATCTCGGTGATGCTCGGCCCCTGCGCGGGCGGCGCCGCCTACTCCCCGGCCCTGACGGACTTCGTGTTCATGGTCAGGGACACGGCGCAGATGTTCATCACGGGACCCGACGTCGTGCAGGCGGTCACCGGCGCCGAGGTGAGCCACAACGAACTCGGCGGCGCCGACGTGCACGCGGGCACCTCCGGGGTGGCCCACTTCGCGTACGACGACGAGGAGTCCTGCATCGAGGAGGTGCGCTACCTCCTGTCGCTGCTGCCGAGCAACAACCGCGAGAACCCGCCCTCGGTCGCCACCGAGGACCCGGCCGACCGGCGCTGCGAGTCGCTCGTCGACCTGGTGCCCGCCGACGCCAACCGCCCCTACGACATGCGGGCGGTGATCGAGGAGATCGTCGACGAGGGCGAGTTCCTGGAGGTGCACGAGCGCTGGGCGATGAACATCATCTGCGCGCTGGCCCGGCTGGACGGCCAGGTGGTCGGCATCATCGCCAACCAGCCGCAGGCGATGGCCGGGGTCCTGGACATCTCCGCCTCGGAGAAGGCCGCCAGGTTCGTGCAGATGTGCGATGCGTTCAACATCCCGCTCGTGACGCTGCTCGACGTGCCCGGCTTCCTGCCCGGCGTGGACCAGGAGCACGGCGGCATCATCCGGCACGGCGCCAAGCTGCTCTACGCCTACTGCAACGCCACGGTGCCGCGGATCTCCGTCATCCTGCGCAAGGCGTACGGCGGCGCGTACATCGTCATGGACTCGCAGACGATCGGCGCCGACCTGACCTTCGCCTGGCCGACCAACGAGATCGCGGTGATGGGGGCGGAGGGCGCGGCCAACGTCATCTTCCGCCGCCAGATCAACGCGGCCGAGGACCCGGAGGCCATGCGCGCGCGCCTGGTCAAGGAGTACAGGACCGAGCTGATGCACCCGTACTACGCGGCGGAGCGCGGCCTGGTCGACGACGTCATCGAGCCCGCGGAGACCAGGCAGGTGCTCATCAGCTCGCTGGCGATGCTGCGCACCAAGCACGCCGACCTGCCGGTCCGCAAGCACGGCAACCCGCCCCAGTGAGTGAGGAGAGCCAGGGATGAGCGCCGAGCCGAACCACGGAGGGGCCCGCGCCGCGGGCGGGGACCCGCAGCTGGTGCGGGTGGAGAAGGGGCAGGCGAGCGTCGAGGAGCTCGCGGCCGTGACCGCGCTGCTCGTCGCCAGGGCCGCACGGCGCCCCGAGGAGCCGGGGCAGTCCGCCCGCAGCACCGCGGTGTGGCGGCGCCTTGAGCGCAGCGGCGGCTACCGCCCGCCGCACAGCTGGCAGGGCTGAGCCCTCCCGGCACGAGAACAGCCCCCGGCCGTGCGCGTGGCCGGGGGCTGTCGTGGCGAGGCGCCGGGTCCCTCAGGACTCGGGC
This sequence comes from Streptomyces hoynatensis, assembly GCF_003626535.1. GTDB lineage: Bacteria > Actinomycetota > Actinomycetes > Streptomycetales > Streptomycetaceae > Streptomyces > Streptomyces hoynatensis. Next base: position 4,281 of record NZ_RBAL01000009.1, on the reverse strand, counting down.
TTCTCGATCAGGACGGTGCGACGGGGGTTCGCGATGCTGCTCGGCAGCTCCTGCGCCGAGCCCTTCGGACGCTCGCCCGGCGCCAGGCCGGCGGCGTCCTTGAGGTGTGCGAGAGTGGTGCGGCGCGGGTTCGCGATGGAGCGCATGGTCATGGTGGTCTTCACGTGGCTCTGCCTGGCTCTCCGGGACTGACGTGCTTGTCATTCCTGTGCGTTCTGTAAAGCACGAGGCTATGGCTCTATACCCGTCCGGGGTGTGGGCTGAGTCAATTGCAGGGTGTGAGTTTCCTCACTTACCTCCGGCGAAAGCCGCATATCGGGCATTCGGTAATTCGGTCAAACGCGTCACTTCAGTGCATCTCGCCTCCTTCTACTCTCCCGTAGGCGTAAGAAGTGTGGGGAATTGGTGGCGCCGGGGTGGTCAAAAGTCCGATTTCTCCACGACTTGCCTCCACGGGCCGTGATGGCACATCTCCGGAGCGTCATAGATGTCACGGCTGTGTTCCGGGCCCTTGTTGGAGATCGGTCACTGTGCTGGAATTCCACGGACCGTCGCGGGTCGGCCACGAAGTGGGGGGCGCAACCAGCGCCGCACACGGGCCGGTCGTCAGCGCGGCGGTTGTCCACGACCGTTACGGGGCTCGCGTGCCCCCGGCTCGACTCCGCCTCGCCGCACCGGCGACGGGGCGCCTGGTCCAGAGGTTGCGACGCTAGTGCAGGGACGTTTCAAGAGGGATGGCAGCGCTGCGGGGGATGCGGAGCCGGGCGGTGGCACAGACCGCGACTCCTCCGCCGGGCCTGCCCCGGGCAGCGACCAGGCACGGCCGGCCATGAGCGGTGAGCAGCCGGCCCGCGACCACGCGGCCGAGGAGGCCGCGGAGGGGAACGCCTCGCCGGCGCCGAGCAGACCGAGCCGCGCCGGCTCCAGGCTCGCGCTGCGCAACTGGCACATCAGCACCCGGCTGGTCTCGCTGATCGCCCTCCCCGTGGTGGCGGCGACCATCATGGGCGGCCTGCGCATGCAGACCTCCATGGAGAAGGTCGACCAGCTGGACGACATGCAGCTGCTGACCGACATGACCCAGCAGGCCACCCTGCTCGCCGCCGCCCTCCAGGAGGAGCGCGACCGCTCGGCCGGCCCGCTGATCACCGGCAAGGACCCGCAGACGGAAGAGGTGGCGGCGCCGCGGGAGCGGACGAACGAGGCGATGATCTCGTTCAGCGACGCCACCCTGCACATCGACGGCACCGACGAGAACATGCGCGGTGTCCAGGCCACGGTCATCGACATCGGCCGCTCGCTGAACCAGATCAGCCAGATCCGCAACCAGGCCTACGAGGACCCGAACTACATCTCGCAGACCGTCATCGCCTACGACGGCCTGATCGAGGCGCTGCTCAACCTCTCGCTCGACATGGCGCAGGCCACGAGCAACGGCGACATGATCCGCAGCACCCGCGCCCTCGCCGCCTTCTCCTCGGCGAAGGAACACGCCTCCATCCAGCGCGCGATCATCACCGCCGGCCTCGCCCGCCAGGAGAACGACGGGGACCACGCCCAGCTGTCCGACGCCGACTGGCGCTACGGCCGCACCCACCAGCAGAACGAAGAGGCGCAGCTGGACAGCTTCGCCCAGCTCTACGGCGACGGCCAGAAGAGCCAGGACCTGCTGCGCCCCCTGGAGGGCGGCCTGGTCAACGTCGTCTCCGCCGACGACTACGCGCGGCAGGTCTTCGCGGCCGAGGAGAGCATCCAGAGCGAGCCGCCGAGCTACCCCGACTGGTTCGACGACGCGCGCACCAAGATCGACGCGATGAACGACATCGAGGCCCAGCTCCTCGACGAGATGCAGGCGCAGGCCCAGCAGCTCCAGGACGAGGCCGAGCGCGAGGCCATCATCAACGGCGTCATCGTGCTCCTCGTCCTCGGCATCTCCCTGGTCGGCGCGTTCATCGTGGCCCGCTCGATGGTCCGCTCGCTGCGCCGGCTCCAGCACACCGCCCAGGAGGTCGCCCGCAAGCGGCTGCCCGAGGTCGTGCGCCGGATGTCCGAGGCCGAGCCCGAGGACGTCGACACCTCCGTGGAGCCGGTGGGCGTCTACACCAGGGACGAGATCGGCCGGGTGGCCCAGGCGTTCGACGACGTGCACCGGGAGGCGGTCAGGCTCGCGGGCGAGCAGGCCCTGCTGCGGGGCAACGTCAACGCGATGTTCACCAACCTGTCGCGCCGCAGCCAGGGCCTCATCCAGCGCCAGCTGTCCCTCATCTCCGAGCTGGAGTCGCGCGAGGCCGACCCCGACCAGCTGTCCTCGCTGTTCAAGCTCGACCACCTGGCGACGCGCATGCGCCGCAACGGTGAGAACCTGCTGGTCCTCGCGGGCGAGGAGCCCGGCCGCCGGTGGACCCGGCCGGTGCCGCTGGTGGACGTGCTGCGCGCCGCCGCCTCCGAGGTGGAGCAGTACGAGCGCATCGAGCTGAGCGCGGTGCCCAAGACGGACGTCGCGGGCCGGGTCGTCAACGACCTCGTGCACCTGCTCGCCGAGCTGCTGGAGAACGCCACCTCCTTCTCCTCCCCGCAGACCAAGGTCAAGGTCACCGGTCACGCGCTGCCCGACGGGCGGGTCCTGGTGGAGATCCACGACACCGGCATCGGCCTGTCCCCCGAGGACCTGGCCGAGATCAACGACCGGCTGGCCAACCCGCCCACCGTCGACGTCTCCGTCTCCCGCCGCATGGGCCTGTTCGTGGTCGGCCGCCTGTCCCTGCGGCACGGCATCAGGATTCAGCTGCGGCCCTCGGACTCGGGCGGCACCACGGCCCTGGTCATGCTCCCGGCCGACGTGGCGCAGGGCGCCAGGCCGCAGCGGCCTGGCGCCGCGGCCCAGGGCGGCCCCGCGACGCACACCGTGGAGCGGGAGGCGCCGCCGCAGCGCCGCGCCGCCGCCGTCGACTCAGGACCGGACACCGCGCAGCTGCCCGGCTGGCAGCGCAGCCTCGAACGCTCCGCCGCCGAGCCCATCCGCGGCCAGTCCTCGGGCCGGCAGCGTCCCGCGCTGCCCCCCAGGCAGCCCGCCCCGGCCGCGGCCGAGTCCGAGTACGGCTCCTTCGGCGAGCAGCGCGAGGCCGGGGACTTCGGAGACTTCGGCGCCTTCCCGCCCGCCGGGCCCGGCCCGCAGCCCGCGCCGGAGCGCCCGCTGCCCGGCGCCGCCCCGGCCGGCCGCCCGAGCTGGGCGAGCAGCGCGGAGGACAGCGGCCGAATACCGGTCGCCCGCGAGGCGGCCGAGCAGCCGCGTGGTCACGACGAGTCCGAGACGAGCGGCGAGTTCCCCCGGCCCACCGCGGGCGGTGCGGCGGGCGGACGCTCCGCGCTCGCGGACGCGTTCAGCTCCCGGCAGCGGCCCGCCCGGCAGCCCGCCCCCCAGCCGGCACCTCAACTGCCCGACGACACCACGGAGTTCGGCTTCCCCGGCCAGCGCCCCGGGACGGGGCAGGGACCCGGTCGGGGCACCGGCCAGGACACCGGCGAGTACCCCGCCCCGCCCCGCCAGGTGCCGCCGCTCCGGCAGGAGCCGCAGCCGCAGCAGCGGCGGCCCGCGGCGCCCGAGCCCCAGCCGCAGCCCTCCTGGCGGCCCGACGAACTCCGCGACCCGCTGCCCGCCTACGAGCCGCAGCGCGCCCCGGAGCGCACGCCCATCTTCGAGGAGATGGAGACCACCTGGTTCGGCACCAGGCGCTCGCCGGTGTCCCAGGCCCCGCCGTCGTACTCCTCCGCCGAGGGCACCGCGCCCGCGGGCCAGGGCGAGCCGCGGCCCGCGGCGCCCCGGCGGGAGCCGCGCGGCGAGATCGGCCAGCCCTGGCGCTCCTCGCCGAACGACGAGCGGTGGCGGCAGGCGGAGCAGCTGCGGCAGCCGTCCGCGGGCGGCGTGACCAACTCCGGCCTGCCCCGGCGGGTGCCGCGGGCCAACCTCGTGGCCGGCGCGGCCTCGCAGCAGCAACAGCAGGCCGCCCAGGCGGGTCCTTCGGTCTCGCGTCGCCCGGACGACGTCCGCGGCCGGCTGACCAACCTCCGCCGCGGAATTCAGCAGGGACGCCAGGCCGGTTCCTCGGCCGGCCGGATGGATCGGGGCTCAGGCCCCACCTACCAGTAGGAGCGTAAGGGTGAGCCCGATGAGCCAGGCGGCGCAGAACCTGAACTGGTTGATCACTAATTTCGTGGACAACACCCCTGGGGTGTCGCACACGGTGGTGGTGTCCGCCGATGGTCTTCTTCTGGCGTTGTCGG
>NZ_RBAL01000008.1 GCF_003626535.1 Streptomyces hoynatensis | reverse complement strand
CCGGGCAGGAGGACGGCACCGGGGAGTGAGCCCCCGGGGCCCCGGCCTCGCGGGCCCCGGCTCCCCGGGGCCCCGGCGTTCAGGGCCCCGGGACGCGGGGCCCCGTCTCCGCCGGCCTCAGACGGGCTCGGAGGCGGCCGAGCCGACCCGCACCCAGACCTGCTTGCCGTCCTCGGTCAGGGCGTAGCCGAGGTCGTCGGCCATCTCCCGCAGCAGCCACAGGCCCCTGCCCTCCTCGGCGGTCCAGTCCGGCAGGGTGATCTTCGGCAGCGCGGAGGACCGGTCGTGCACCGTGACCAGCACGGCCTCGCCGAGATGGCACAACTCCAGCGTGCAGCGCGGGTCCGCCACGTGCCGCGCCACGTTGGACAGCAGCTCGGTGACGCCGTGCAGCACCACCTCGGTGACGTGCGGCGGCTGACGCCACTCGCGCATGCTGAGCGAGGCCAGGCGCCGGAAATGCGCCAGATCCTCCCGCCTGGCCGTCAGCAGCCAGCTGCGGCAGAGGCGTTGCGTCCCGGCGTCCGGGCTGGTGAGCGTCATGGTCCCTCCGGTGTCTCCACGGCGTGTCATGGAGTGGGTGCACTGGGTTACTTCACGCACCCTGCCCCTAACTCCCGGCAGTCCGCAAGGAATTCAGCTGCACGTGTGGAGTTCATATCACCCGGAGGAGTGGCCGAGTTGACATCGGCTCACCTTCGTCACCCGAAGCGCGCAGGCCGCGCCCGCCCGGGTCGGCGTTCCTGGCCGAAAGTGCGCGCGAACCCGCCCCGCGCCGGGCCCCGCACGGGCCGCGGGCCGCCCGCGGGCCGCGGCGCCCGCCGGGCCGACCAGCGGATTTCCGGCCATCCTGATCATCGCCGCGCGCCCGGGCCGCCCGGACGCGCGCCCCCGGCTCCCCGCCCCCCCCAGTCGGCCGGGGCGGGGCCGCGCCGACTCGGTGCGGGGCAACCGCCCGTCGCGGCGTGCTTTGTCGGCCCCTCCTGCCAGAATGCACAGCGCGGCGCAGAGCGCGCCGGGAAAGCGGAGCAGTGACAGTGACACAGTCCGTCGCGGGGCGGTCCATCGAGGGCGTGATCGCCGAGGAGCTCGGGGTAAGGGAAGGGCAGATCCAGGCGGCCGTGAGTCTGCTCGACGGCGGTTCCACGGTGCCCTTCATCGCCCGCTATCGCAAAGAGGCCACCGGCATGCTCGACGACGCGCAGTTGCGCGCCGTCGAGGAGCGGCTGCGCTACCTGCGGGAGCTGGCCGAGAGGCGCGAGGCGATCCTGGAGTCGATCCGCGCCCAGGGGAAGCTGACCGACGAGCTGACGGCCGCCATCCTCGCCGCCGACACCAAGGCGCGCCTGGAGGACATCTACCTGCCCTACAAGCCCAAGCGGCGCACCAAGGCGCAGATCGCCCGCGAGGCCGGCCTCGAGCCGCTGGCCGACGGGCTGCTCGCCGACCCGGAGGTGGCGCCGCAGGCCGCCGCCGCGGCCTTCGTCGACGAGGCCAGGGGCGTGCCCGACGCGGAGGCCGCCCTCCAGGGCGCCCGCGCCATCCTCACCGAGCGCTTCGGCGAGGACGCCGACCTGCTGGGCGAGTTGCGCGAGCGGATGTGGACCAGGGGGCGGCTGAGCGCCAGGGTGCGGGAGGGCAAGGAGACCGAGGGCGCCAAGTTCGCGGACTACTTCGACTTCGCCGAGCCCTTCACCGAGCTGCCCTCGCACCGGGTGCTCGCCATGTTCCGCGGCGAGAAGGAGGAGGTCCTCGACCTCCAGCTGGAGCCGGAGGACCCGGCGGAGGCCGAGGGGCGGCAGGCCGCGGGCGAGCCCTCCCCCTACGAGCGGGCCATCGCCCACCGCTTCGGCATCGCCGACCGCGGGCGCCCCGCCGACCCCTGGCTGGCGGAGACCGTCCGCTGGGCCTGGCGCACCCGCATCCTGGTGCACCTGGGCATCGACCTGCGCGCCAGGCTGCGCACCCGGGCCGAGGACGAGGCGGTCGCCGTCTTCGCCGCCAACCTGCGCGACCTCCTGCTCGCCGCCCCGGCCGGCACCCGCCCCACCATGGGCCTCGACCCCGGCCTGCGCACCGGGGTCAAGGTGGCCGTCGTGGACGCCACGGGCAAGGTGGCCGCCACCGACACGATCTACCCGCACGCCCCGCACCGGCGCTGGGACGAGGCCCTGAAGCGGCTCGCCTCGCTGGCCGTCGAGCACGGCGTCGAGCTGATCGCCATCGGCAACGGCACGGCCTCCAGGGAGACCGACAAGCTGGCGGGCGAGCTGGTCGCCCTGCTGCCGGAGCAGCGGCTGACCAGGATGGTGGTCTCCGAGGCCGGCGCCTCCGTCTACTCGGCCTCCGCCTACGCCGCCAGGGAGCTGCCCGGCATGGACGTGTCGCTGCGCGGCGCCGTGTCCATCGCCCGCCGCCTGCAGGACCCGCTCGCCGAATTGGTCAAGATCGACCCCAGGTCCATCGGCGTGGGCCAGTACCAGCACGACCTGTCCGAGGTGAAGCTCTCCCGCTCGCTCGACGCGGTCGTCGAGGACTGCGTGAACGGCGTGGGCGTCGACGTGAACACCGCCTCCGTGCCCCTGCTCGCCAGGGTCTCGGGCATCGGCACCACCCTCGCGGAGAACATCGTCTCCCACCGCGACGCCAACGGCCCCTTCCGCAGCCGCGGTTCCCTCAAGGACGTGGCCAGGCTCGGGCCCAAGGCCTTCGAGCAGTGCGCGGGCTTCCTGCGCATCCGCGAGGGCGACGACCCCCTCGACGCCTCCGCCGTGCACCCCGAGGCGTACCCGGTGGTGCGGCGCATGGCCGGCGCCACCGGCGGCGACGTGCGCGCCCTGATCGGCAACGGCCAGGCGCTGCGCGCGCTGCGGCCGGCCGACTTCGTGGACGAGACCTTCGGCCTGCCCACGGTCACCGACATCCTGCGCGAGCTGGAGAAGCCGGGCCGCGACCCGCGCCCGGCCTTCAGGACCGCCCGCTTCAAGGAGGGCGTGGAGAAGATCGGCGACCTGAGCCCGGGCATGGTGCTTGAGGGCGTGGTCTCCAACGTGGCGGCATTCGGGGCGTTCGTGGACGTCGGCGTGCACCAGGACGGCCTGGTCCACGTCTCCGCGATGTCGCGCCGGTTCGTCTCCGACCCCAGGGAGGTCGTCAAGCCCGGCGACATCGTCACGGTGAAGGTGCTCGACGTGGACGTGCCGCGCAAGCGCATCTCGCTCACCCTGCGCCTCGACGAGGAGCCGGGCGCCGGCCGCGGGCGCGAGGACCGGCCCCGGGGCGAGCGCGGGGACCGGGGCGAGCGGCGGGACCGCCGGGAGCGCGGCGGCGCCGCGAGCGGCGGGAACGGCGGCTCCCCGCGCCAGCGCGACCGGCGGGGCGGCGCCCGGCGAGAGGCGCCGGCGCCGGCGAACAGCGCGATGGCGGACGCCCTGCGCCGCGCGGGGCTGCTCGGCCCGGAGCGGGGCCGCTGAGCGCGGCCGGCCGGGGAAGTCCACCCGGCAGCGCGTGAAAAACGTCATAACGGCGGGCGTTTGAGGGCCCGGGCCACCAGGTGTGGCCCGGGCCCGAGCCGTGTCCTGGGGCCGGTTCTCGTCCACCGCCTTGCCAGACCGGGGGGTAACAACTTACGGTGCCGTAACCTACGGTCTCGTAGGTACTTCCTCTCACCGTCCGATCGTCTCGTCTTCTCTTCCGCCGTCTCTCCCGTCGTCTTCCCGTCGTTCTCCGTCGTTCTCCGTCGTTCGTCCCTCGCTTCCCGTCCGTCGTCCGCCCCGCCCGCCCCGTGCGTCCGCGGCGCCGACCCCGCGCCGCCCACCGGGCAGGCGGACGAATTGTCAGCGCCCCCAGGAGTGTTCGTGACCGCTAGCCCCGCCCGTCTCACCTCGTCTCGCGAGTGGACGGACACCCGTCTGCTCTTCGCCCTGGAGGAGGTGGTCGAACGCGAGCTGAACCGGCACCTGAAGGTGGCCAAGGACTGGATGCCCCACGAGTACGTGCCCTGGAGCCTGGGGCGGGACTTCGACGGTCCGCTCGGCGGCGAGGCATGGGCCCCCGACCAGTCGAAGGTGACCGACGTCGGGCGCACCGCCCTGGTGGTCAACCTCCTCACCGAGGACAACCTGCCGAGCTACCACCACGAGATCGCCACGATCTTCGGCCGCGACGGGGCCTGGGGCACCTGGGTGCACCGCTGGACGGCCGAGGAGGGCCGCCACGGCATCGTGATGCGGGACTACCTGCTCACCTCGCGGGCCGTCGACCCCGTGCAGCTGGAGAACTTCCGGATGGCGCACATGTCGGAGGGCTTCGAATCGGACAACAGCCACTCCCTGCTGCACTCGGTGGCCTACGTCGCCTTCCAGGAACTGGCCACCCGCATCTCGCACCGCAACACCGGCCGCGAGTCGGGGGACCCGGTGTGCGACCGGATGCTGGCCCGGATAGCCACCGACGAGAACCTGCACATGGTCTTCTACCGCAACCTGCTGGCCGCCGCCTTCGAGCTGGCCCCCGACCAGACGATGCAGGCCGTGCGGGACGTCGTCGTCGGCTTCCGGATGCCGGGCCACGGCATCCCCGGATTCGAGCGCGCCGCCGCGAAGATGGCCATCGGCGGCATATACAACCTGCGCATCCACCACGACGAGGTGCTGCTGCCCGTCCTGCGCTTCCTGAAGACCATGAACCTCAGCGGCCTCGGCCCCGAGGGCCGCAAGGCCCAGGAGGAACTCGGCCTCTTCCTCGGCGGCCTCGACGACGAGGCCAGGAGCTTCGACGAACGCCTCGCCGCGCGCCGCGCCCGCGCCGAGGCCCGCGCCGGGGCCCGCGCCGCCGGGAACGCCTGAGGCCCGGCCGGCGCACCGCCGCCGGCCGGCCGCCGCGGCGCGGCCCCCGCCGCCGGGCGGGGCCCGGCGCCCCCGCGAGGCGGGGCTCCCGGCCAGGGGGCCCCCTTGCGCTTGCCCGCGCCCGCGCCCGCCGCCTAAAGTCGTGACGGCCCTGTTGCCGTCGAGAGGAGAGGCCGTGGCCGGCTGAGGTCGAAGACACCGCGTGCCCGCAGGCCGCGCGTGCCCGAGAGCACGCGTGCCGGCCGCGCCGCGCGATCGGCCTCTGACGTGAAGCCACCCCGGCCTCCGCCTTCCCACGATCACCCAGTGCCCCGGTCTGCCCCGGGCCCGGTGTCCTTCCCGCAATCCCGCCACGGCGGGCCGGTCACGGCCGGCCCGAGCCGGCCCGTGCCCGGCCGCCGCCGTGGAACCGCAGGAATCCACCACCCCGAGCAGACCGGAGGCCACCGTGCCCGTATCCGCCACCCAGATCGCCTGCACCCGGCTGTCCTTCGCCTGGCCCGACGGCAGCGTGGTCTTCGACGGCCTCGACCTCGCCCTCGGCCCCGGGCGCACCGGCCTGATCGGGCTCAACGGCTCCGGGAAGTCGACCCTGCTGAGGCTGCTGGCAGGCGAGTTGCGCCCCACCGCAGGCTCGGTGCGGGTGGCGGGCGAGGTCGGCTACCTGCCGCAGAACCTCACCCTCGACACCACCCAGCGGGTCGACCGCATGCTCGGCATCGACGCCGTGCGCGCCGCGCTGCACGCCATCGAGGCCGGCGATCCGGCCGAGGAGCACTTCGCCACGGTCGGCGAGGACTGGGACGTGGAGGAGCGCACCCACGCCCTCCTCGACCAGCTCGGCCTCGGGCACATCGACCTCGACCGGACCGTCGGCCGGCTCTCCGGCGGCGAGACCGTGCTGCTCAGCCTGGCGGCCCTGCTGCTGCGGCGGCCCGGGGTGCTGCTGCTGGACGAGCCGACGAACAACCTCGACCTGCGGGCCCGCGAACGGCTCCACGCCGCCGTCGCCGCCTTCGGGGGCGTCCTCCTCGTGGTCAGCCACGACCGCGAACTGCTCGAACGCGTCGACCACATCGCCGACCTGAGGGACGGCCGGGTCACCTGGTACGGCGGCACCCTCTCCCGGTACGAGGAGGCGCTCGCGGTCGAACAGGAGGCCGCGGAGCGCCTGGTGCGGGCCGCGGAGGCGGAGGTGCGGCGGCAGAAGCGGGAGTTGATCGAGGCTCACGACAAGCTCGCGGGCCGCAGCCGCAACGCGCGGAAGGCGTTCGAGAACAAGCGCGACTCGCGGGCCGCGATGCGGATGAAGAAGCGGACCTCGCAGGAGTCCGCGGGCAAGCTCCTCGGCCTGCACCAGGAGCGCCTCGCCGAGGCCAGGGAGCGGCTGGAGACGGCGGAGAGCGCGGTCCGCGACGACGACGAGATCCGGGTGGACCTGCCGCACACCGCCGTGCCCGCGCGCCGCCGGGTGCTCAGCCTGGACGGGGTGCGGATGAGGCAGGGCTCCAGGGCCACCCTGGAGGTGCTCGGCCCCGAGCGGATCGCCCTGGTCGGCCGCAACGGGGCGGGAAAGTCCACGCTGCTCGACACCATCGCCGGCGAACTGGCCCCGGCGGCGGGCACGGTGGCGGTCCACGTGCCGCTGCGCTACCTCCCCCAGCGGCTGGACCTGCTGGACGCGGAGCTGAGCGTCGCGGAGAACGTCAGGCGGCTGGCGCCCGGCGCCGACCCCCAGCACATCCGCGCCCAGCTCGCGCGCTTCCTGTTCCGCAAGAACCGGCCGGACCAGCGGGTCGGCACCCTCTCCGGCGGCGAGCGCTTCCGCGCCTCGCTGGCCGCCCTGCTGCTGGCCGAGCCTGCCCCGCAGCTGCTGATGCTGGACGAGCCGACCAACAACCTGGACCTCGCCAGCGTCCGCCGGCTGACCTCCGCGCTCGGCGCCTACCGCGGGGCGCTGCTCGTCGCCAGCCACGACCTGCCCTTCCTGCACGGCATCGGCGTGACCCGCTGGCTGCACCTGGCGGAGGAGCTGACCGAGATCGACCCGCTGTGAGCCGCGGCCGGGCGCGGCCGGGCGCGGCCGGCGGGAGCGGGCCGCCGCGGGCCCTCGCCGCGCGGCGGGGGAGCGGGGGCGGGGAGCGGGGCCCGGGGGCCGGGCGTCCGGCCCCCGTGGCCGCTCAGGTCACCTGGGTCGACTGCAGCCTGGCGTACGCCCCGCCGCGGCTGAGGAGTTCGGCGTGGCTGCCGATCTCCGAGATCCGGCCCTGATCGAGGACCACGATGCGGTCGGCGTTGCGGACCGTGGAGAGCCGGTGGGCGACCACGAAGACCGTGCGGCCGCACATCAGCCGGTCCATCGCCTCCTGCACCAGGGCCTCCGACCTGGTGTCAAGCGCGGAGGTGGCCTCGTCGAGCACCAGGATGCGCGGGTCGCGGATCAGCGCCCGCGCGATGGCGATGCGCTGCCGCTGCCCGCCGGAGAGCCGCGCGCCGCGCTCGCCGACCACCGTGTCCAGGCCGCCGGGCAGCCGGTCGACGAACTCCAGCGCGTTGGCGTCCCGCAGGGCGGCGCGCACGGTCTGCTCGTCCACGTCGGGCAGGCCGTAGCCGACGTTCTCCCTGATGCTGCCCTCGAAGAGCACCGAGTCCTGCGGCACCACGGACAGGAAGCGCCGGTAGCTGCGCAGGTCGAGGGTGGCCATGTCGGCGCCGTCCAGCAGGATCCGCCCGGAGACCGGGCGGATGAAGCCGATGAGCAGGTTCAGGATGGTGGACTTGCCCGCCCCCGAGGCGCCGACCAGCGCCACCGTCTCGCCCGGCCGTACCGAGAGGCTGAAGTCGGTGACCGCGGCGGCCCCCTCGGCGTCGTAGCGGTAGGTGACCGACTCGAAGTCGATCCGGCCCATGACGGCCGGGACCTCCGCCTTCCCCGCGTTGACCTCCAGGTCGGGGGCCTGGAGCACCTCGCCGGCGGAGCGGACCGACTCCAGGCCCTTGGCCACGATGGGCGCCAGGCCCATGAGCATCGTCATGGAGCCGGTGAGGGTGGTGAAGAACGTGCTGAGCATGACGACGTCGCCCGGGCTGATCGGCAGCCAGGCGTAGTACGAGATCAGGGCCGCGCCCGCGAGGAAGGCCGTGCCGATGGTCTGGAGGAGAATCCAGGCGATCGCGCCGAAGTGGCCGTTGAGCAGGTCAAGACGTATGCCGGCGCTGAGCACCTGCCGCAGGGTGCCGTCCACCCGGCCGAGGGCGGCGCGCTCCAGGCCGTGGGCGCGGGTCACCGGCATGAGACTGGTCATCTCGCCGATGCGCGAGGACAGTTGCTCCACCTGTCTGCGGAAGTGCTCGTTGTGGCTGCGCAGTCTCTCGCGCAGCCGCCGGACGAGCAGGCTGGCGGCCGGCACGACCAGCACGAAGGCGGGCAGCGCGGCGGGGACCCGCAGGCCGATCACCACCAGGCCGCCGATGAGCGAGATGACGGCGGCAAGGCCGGTGTCGGCGCTCTGCTGTACCGACTGCTCGATGTTTTCCACATCCCTGATCACCTTGGTCTGCAGGGCGCTCGCACTCGTTCGCGAGTGATAACCGATGGAGAGTTCCTGCATCCGGTGGCACAGCGCCGAGCGAAGTCCGGTTCCGGTGCGGCGGACGCTGCAGTGCATGCAGCGCACATAGAGCATGTGGGTGGGGTAGTTGAGCAGCAGGACCACGACGAGCACGAGCGTGTTGCCGCCGAGTTCGGAGATGGGCCGCTTCTCCACGACGATGTCGATGATGTTCGCCGTGACGAGCGGAAGCAGCCAGACCGGGCTGTGTTTCACGACGAATGCCAGCACCGCGACGAGCAGCCGCAGCCGGTCTTTCCTGAAGAGGTAGGCGAGGGTCCGCACCGGGTGTTCCCCCTGGTAGCGGTGCTCCAGAGGACCTTGCGGAAGAGCCATGACAGCTGTGCTCCAACGTGCGGGGATCGAGTTGGGATGACCTTGCCCCTGATGCGCGTCGAACACTCTCCGAAATGATGAGGGCGAATGCCCTCTGCCCTTTTCCTTATGGTTAGGGGTAATTCATATACATGGTGATAGTAGCCATGTATGGTGCTGCGTCGCGTGAAACGGACGTGGTCCCGACACGCGCCGATCGGGCGGCGATCCGATTTCGCCACGTGTGCGGAATCGCGAGGGCGGCCCGGGGATGCGCCCGGGCGCCAGGAGGCCGTGCATTCACAACGGTGCGCCCCGCCAGGACGTGCGCGGGCCCCGCGTGCGCCCTCCCGGCGGGGTTTAAAAAAGCGGTCGCCGAATTGTCTTAAGCGGAAATCGGCGACCAAAAAACGAGCGATATCTGACGAGTTCCGGTCTGTTGGTCATGTTGCCCTGGCACATGCCAAGACTCGGACCATGGACAGGAGAACCGGCGCCCTGCCGCGTCCCAGGGGGACGAGCAGCCACGCGCCCACCGGCACCTGGCGGTTCACCGTTGCCCCGAGGGACGGCTCCGTGCCGCAGGTCCGCCACGCGGTCCGCGACCTCCTTTGCCGCCAGTACCCGCCGCTGCGGGCCGACCTGCTGCACGGTGCGCTGCTGATCCTCTCCGAGCTGGTCACCAACGCCGTACGGCACGCGGCCCTGCTCACCCCCGAGATCGGCGTCGAGGTGACCCTCCAGGCCGGCCTGCTCCGGCTTGCGGTCGAGGACGGCCACCCCTACCGGCCCAGGGCGCTGCAGCTCTCCCCCGAGCGGCAGCTCACCAGCGGGCGGGGGCTGCTGCTGGTGAAGGCCACCGCCGCGGAGGCGGGCGGCGCCTGCGGGGTGGAGCCGACCGCCGCGGGAGGCAAGGTGGTCTGGGCCGCGCTGCCGCTGCACGGCGGCTGACCGGCGCCGCCGCGCCCGGGGCGGCTCGCCTCTCGAAACCGCGGACCGCGCGCCGGGGCCGGGCGTGCGGCCCCGGGCGCGGGCCCTCACCAGCCCGCGGCGGCGCCCGTCAGCTCGCGGATCGCGGGCCGCGCGGCGTCGAGCACCGTGCGGAACCACACCGAGAAGGGCCGCCCGGCGTGCAGCCGGCGCAGCTCCTCCGGGGTGACGAAGGCGGTCTCCGTCACCTCGGCCGGATCGGGCCGCGGGTCCTGGTCGACCACGCCCGCGAACAGGTGGTTGAACTCGCGCTCCACCAGGCCGGATTCCGGGTCGCGGTGGTGGTAGCTGACGGTGCCGGCCTCGCGCAGCAGCGCCGGCGCCGTGCCCAGCTCCTCCGCGGTGCGGCGGGTGGCGGCCAGGAACGGCGGCTCCCCCGGGTAGGGATGCCCGCAGCAGGTGTTGGACCACACGCCGGGGGAGTGGTACTTCCCGTGGGCGCGCCGCTGGAGCAGCAGGCGGCCCGAGCGGTCGAAGAGGAAGACGGAGAAGGCCCGGTGCAGCCGCCCCGGGGACTGGTGCGCGGAGAGCTTCTCCGCGGTGCCGATCGTCCGGCCCGCCTCGTCGACGAGTTCGAGCATGACGGGTTCCGAGACGACGGCCGGGGCGGTGGCTGTGCTGTGGGGCATGTCTACCTTTTCTGTGCTGCTGCTGTTCCGGGACCGGCCGCCGCCGCGCGCGCCGCGCGACGGCCCGTGCGCCGCACTGACCGGCAGGTCCTGCCCGCCTGCCCGGCAGGTCCTGGCCTCCTGCCCGGCCTCCTGCTTCCTCGCGGACCTCGCGCGGTGGCCCCGTGCCCAGTCTGCCCCACCGGTCAGTGGCACAGGCCGGGCTCGTGCTCGGCGTGCCCCGAAGGCTCCAGCTGGAAGGTGCAGTGCGCCACCTCGAAATGCTCGCCGAGGCAGCCCTGGAGGTCGTGCAGCATCCGCTCCTGGCCCACCGCGTCCAGGGCCTCCTGGTCCACCACGACGTGCGCCGACAGCACCGGCATCCCCGAGGTGATCGTCCACACGTGCAGGTCGTGCAGGTCCCGGACGCCGGGCAGCCCGAGGATGTGCTCCCTGACCCGGGCCACCTCCACCTCCGGCGGCGCGGTCTCCAGCAGGACGTCCAGCGCCTCGCGCGCCAGCCGCACCGTCCTGGGCACGATCAGCACGGCGATGGCCAGCGAGGCGATCGGGTCCGCGCGCTGCCAGCCGGTGGCGAGGATCACCAGCGCGGCGGCCACCACGGCGAGCGAGCCCAGCGCGTCGGCGGCCACCTCGAGAAACGCGCCGCGCACGTTCAGGCTCTCCCGGCTGCCGCGCAGCAGCACGGCGAGGGAGGCGCAGTTCAGCGCCAGGCCGAGGGCGCCGAAGGCCACGGTGGGGCCGCCGGGCACCTCGGCGGGCGCGCCCAGCCTGGCCACCGACTCGACCAGCAGGTAGCCGCCGACGCCGAGCAGCAGCAGGCAGTTGAGCAGGGCCGCCAGGATCTCCATCCTGGCGAAGCCGAAGGTGCGCCGCTCGCTGGCCGGCCTGGCGGCCACGTGGACGGCGAAGAGCGCCATGGCCAGGCCGACCGCGTCGGTGGCCACGTGCCCGGCGTCGGCGAGCAGCGCCAGCGAGCCGGTGACCGCCGCCCCGGCGAGCTCGGCCACCAGCAGCGCGCACGCGAGGGCCAGCGCGATCCGCAGCCGCCCGCGGTGGGCGGCGCCCGCCGTGTGCGGGCCGCTCCGCGGCGCGCCGCCGTGGTGATGTCCTGCGCCCATGCGCCCCTGACACCTCCCTCTGCCGTCCTGCTGCCGTCCTGCTGCCGTCCTGCGCCCCGCCGCCCGGGCCCGCACCGTCCTGCCCGGCCCGCACCGTCCCCGGCCCGGCGTGCGCCGTCCGCGCCGGGCCGGGCCGGCCGGCGTTCCGGGAGGGGCCGAGCCGCCCCTCGCCCCCAGTGAACTATCCGGGCAGGGCCGGGGGCAACGCGGCACTGAACACCGTTGTCATCGGCCCGGCCGACCCGGCCGGCCCGATCCTGAGGCTTTCCCGGCGCCGGCGGCGAGCGCGGCCGAGGGGGCGGTGTCGCCCGCCGCCTGCCTGCCCGCCCAGGCCGAGGCGACCATGTCGGTCAGGTCCCGGCGCGCCGTGAAGCCGAGGCGCTCGCGGGCCAGGTCGGCGGAGGCGACCACCCGGGCGGGGTCGCCCGGGCGCCGCGGGGCGACCTCGGGGGCCGGCTCGCGCAGCCCGGTGACCTCCGCCACCAGGGTGGCCAGCTCCCGCACCGAGGCGCCGCGGCCCGTGCCCACGTTCACCGTCAGGTCGCCGGGCTCGGCCGTCGCCTCGGGGCGCTCCAGCAGGCGGGCGGCGGCCAGGTGCGCCTCGGCCAGGTCCGCGACGTGCACGTAGTCGCGCACGCAGGTGCCGTCGGGGGTGGGGTAGTCGTCGCCGAAGATCTGCGGGGGCAGGCCCTCGGCGAGCCGGTCGAAGAACATCGGGATGACGTTCGCGGCCCCGGCGTCCGCCAGCTCGGGGCGCGAGGCCCCCGCCACGTTGAAGTAGCGCAGGCACACGGTCGCGATGCCGTGCGCGCGCCCGGCCGCCCGCACCAGCCACTCGCCGGCCAGCTTGGTCTCGCCGTAGGGGTTCACCGGCGCGCAGGGCGTCTGTTCCGTGACCAGGCCGGAGGCGGGGGCCTGGCCGTAGACCGCGGCCGAGGAGGAGAAGACGAAGCGCCGCACCCCCGCCGCCGCGACGGCCTCGAGCAGCACGGTCAGCCCGTGCACGTTCTCCCGGTAGTAGCGCAGCGGCTCGGCCACCGACTCGGCGACCTGCTTGCGGGCCGCCAGGTGCACCACGCCGGTGATCCGGTTCTCCTCGCGCCCCTCGTGCCCGGCCAGCGTGCGGTCGAGGAGCGCCCGGTCCGCGACCGAGCCGCGGACGACGGGCAGCCCCGCGGGAAGGCGGCCGGGCAGGCCGGTGGAGAAGTCGTCCAGCACCACCACCCGCTCGCCCGCGGCTCGCATGACGTCGACTACGTGCGCTCCGATGTAACCGGCACCGCCGGTGATCAGCCAGGTCATGACGGCAGCCTACGGCGACCGCGCCCCGTGTCCGTGCGATCACGTAAGGTCGCATCTGCCCGCTCGGCGGCGAACGACGTGAACTCCGGGTTTCCTGATCCCAACGCCGTTATTGCCGCAGGGTGGTCATCAGATAATCTCTGCCGACGTGCAGGCCGCAGAGGGCGGTTCTGCCTCAAGGAGTGAGTTCAGCTGTCGACCGCGATCCTCACCGGTCCGCCCGTCTCGGGGGCGCCACTCGAAGACGACCTGCGGGCGCTCGGGTTCACCGTGCGGGCGGCGGAGAACGCCGCCGAGCTGAGCGGCGCGCTCGCCTCCGTGCCGGCGGGCGAGCGGGTGGCGGTGGTCGACCCGCGGTTCGTCGGGCACCGGCACAGCCTCAGGCTCGGCCTCACCGACCCGCGCTTCGCCGCCGCCGCCATCCCGGGGGCCGTCACCGTCACCGCCCCCGAGCGCGGCGCGCTCGCCGCCGCGCTGACGCAGGACGCCCGTGCGCACGGCGCCCAGGCCGCCGCCGAGGAGCCCGGGGCCTCCCGCTCCGTCGCCGCCCCGCCCGCCGCCTGCCTGGCGGACCGCCTCGCCGGCCGGATGGCCGCCGCAGGCGTCCGTGTGCACCGGCCCGAGCTCGGCACGCTGGTGGCCGGCGTGCCCACCAGCGAGGGCGCCCGCGCGCAGGCGGTGCGGGCCGTGGCCGCCGTGGACGAGGAAGCGGTCCGGCTGCGCAGCGCCGTGAAGTCCCGCGACGGCTTCTTCACCACCCACTTCGTCAGCCCCTACTCGCGCTACCTGGCCCGCTGGTGCGCCCGCCGCGGCCTCACCCCCAACCAGGTCACCACCGCCTCGCTGCTCACCGCGCTGATCGCCGCGGGCTGCGCGGCCACCGGCACCCGCGGCGGCTTCGTCGCGGCCGGGGTGCTGCTGCTGTGCTCCTTCGTCCTCGACTGCACCGACGGGCAGCTCGCCCGGTACTCCCTGCAGTACTCGACCCTCGGCGCCTGGCTCGACGCCACCTTCGACCGGGCCAAGGAGTACGCCTACTACGCCGGGCTCGCCCTCGGCGCCGCCCGCGCCGAGGACGACGTGTGGGCGCTCGCGCTCGGCGCGATGGTCCTGCAGACCGTCCGGCACATCGTGGACTTCTCCTTCAACGAGGCGCACCGGCCCGTCCTCACGGCCGCCGCCTCGGGCGGCGCCGACCCGGGCGCCGCCGCCCCCGCGGTCTCCCTCTCCGGGCGGCTGGACGCGATCGGCTGGACGGTGTGGGCCCGCCGGATAATCGTGCTCCCCATCGGGGAGCGCTGGGCCCTCATCGCCGTGCTCACCGCGCTCACCACCCCGCGCGTGACGTTCACCGTGCTGCTGATCGCCTCCGCGCTCGCCGCCTGCTACACGACCGCGGGCCGGCTGCTGCGCTCCCGCCGGCTCCCGGCCACCACCCCCGAGGCGGCGGGCGCCCTCACCGCGCTCGCCGACAGCGGGCCGCTCGCCGGCCTGCTGGGCCGGGTGCCCGCCCGCGCCGCCAGCGGCGGCGCGCTCACCAGCACCCTGTGGGCGCTCGCGGGCACGGTCCTGCTGGGGGGCGTGGTGCTCCTGCCGGAGGCGGCGGGCAGCTGGTACGCCGTGCTCGCCGCGCTCGGCTACGCCTTCTGCGCCGGCCAGGCCCTGGTCGCCCCGCTGCGCAAGCCCTTCGACTGGCTGCTGCCGCCGCTGTTCCGGATCGGGGAGTACGTCACGATCCTGGTCCTCGCCGCACGCCTTCAATCCGAAGGTCAGGTAAATGGAGCCTTGCCAGGGGCTTTCGGACTGGTGGCCGCTTGCGCCTACCATCACTACGACACGGTGTACCGCCTCCGCGGCGGCGCCGGGGCGCCTCCCCGCTGGCTGGTCCTGGCCTCCGGCGGACACGAGGGGCGCGCCCTCGTGGTCACCGCGGCCGCCGCCCTCTGGGCGACCGGCCGGGGATTCACCGTCGCGCTCGCGCTCCTCGGCGGTGCGCTCGCGCTCCTGGTGCTCGGGGAGAGCATCCGCTTCTGGATCTCCTCCCAGGCACCCGCCGTACACGACGAAACAGGAGAACCCGCATGATCGGCCTCGTGCTGGCCGCAGGCGCAGGACGGCGCCTCCGCCCCTACACGGACACCCTGCCCAAGGCCCTCGTGCCGGTCGTCGAGTCCCCCGTGGAGGAGGAGCGCAGGACGGTCCTCGACCTGGCCCTGGCGAACTTCGCCGAGGTCGGCATCGAGGAGGCGGCCATCGTCGTCGGCTACCGCAAGGAGGCCGTGTACGCGCGCAAGGACGCGCTGGAGCGCCGCCACGGGGTCCGGCTCACCCTGGTGGAGAACGACAAGGCCGAGGAGTGGAACAACGCCTACTCCCTGTGGTGCGCCCGCGACGTCCTCAAGGAGGGCGTCATCCTCGCCAACGGCGACACCGTGCATCCCGCCTCCGTCGAACGCACCCTCCTGGCCGCCCGGGAGCGGCAGCCGGGCGCAGGCGGCCGGATCATCCTCGCCCTGGACACCGTCAAGAAGCTCGCCGACGAGGAGATGAAGGTCGTCGCCGACCCGGAGAAGGGCGTGCGCCGCATCACCAAGCTGATGGACCCGGCCGAGGCCACCGGCGAGTACATCGGCGTCACGCTGATCGAGCCGGAGGCGGCGGCCGAGCTGGCCGACGCCCTGCAGGCCACGTTCGAGCGCGACCCGCAGCTCTACTACGAGGACGGGTACCAGGAGCTCGTCCACCGCGGATTCCGGGTCGACACCGAGCCGATCGGCGAGGTCAGCTGGGTCGAGATCGACAACCACGAGGATCTCGCCAGGGGACGGGAGATCGCGTGCCGGTACTGACCCGCCTCATCCCGTCCCCCGTCTCGGTCGACATCGCCGCCGGGGCCCTGGACAACCTGGCGGGGCTCCTGGCCGACCAGCGGATCTCCTCCTCGGGGCGGCTGGCCGTCGCCATCAGCAACGGCTCGGGCGCCGCCCTGCGCGAGCGGCTGGCCCCCGCCCTGCCCGGCGCCGACTGGTACGAGGTGTGCGACGGCACCATCGACGACGCCGTCCAGCTGGCCGACCGCATGCGCTCCGAGCACTACGACGCCCTGGTCGGGCTGGGCGGCGGCAAGATCATCGACGTCGCCAAGTACGCCTCGGCCCGGGTCGGCCTGCCGATGGTGGCCGTGGCCACCAACCTCGCCCACGACGGGATCTGCTCCCCGGTGTCCACCCTGGACAACGACGCGGGCCGCGGCTCCTACGGCGTGCCGGCCCCCATCGCCCTGGTCGTGGACCTGGACGTGATCAGGAAGGCGCCGGTCCGCTACGTGCGCTCGGGCATCGGCGACGCCGTCTCCAACATCTCGGCCATCGCCGACTGGGAGCTGTCCCACCGGGAGACCGGCGAGCAGATCGACGGGCTGGCCGCCGCCCTCGCCAGGCAGGCGGGCGAGGCGGTGCTGCGCCACCCGGGCGACTGCGCGGACGACTCGTTCCTCACCGTGCTCGCGGACGCCCTGGTGCTCACCGGGATCGCCATGTCGATCGCCGGCAACAGCCTGCCCTCCTCCGGCGCCTGCCACGAGATCAGCCACGCCCTGGACATCCTGTACCCCCGGCGTTCCGCCCCGCACGGCGAGCAGGTCGGCCTCGGCGCCGCCTTCGCGATGCACCTGCGCGGGGCGCGGGACCAGTGCCTGCTGATCAGCGAGACCCTGCGCCGGCACGGGCTTCCGGTACGGCCGGACGACATCGGCTTCACCCTCGACGAATTCGTGACCGCGGTCGCCTTCGCACCACAGACCCGACCCGGCCGTTACACGATTCTCGAGCACCTCGACCTCACCAACGACGAGATCAGGGACGCGTACGCGGACTATGTCAAAACCATCGGTAGCTGAGCTCCGCCCGGTCGTGCACCCGCCGGGGGTCAAGGACCGGCGCAGCGGGGAGCACTGGGCGGGACGCCTGTACATGCGGGAGATCTCGCTGCGCTGGACCAGGCACCTGGTCGGCGCCCGCGTCACGCCCAACCAGCTGACGTACCTGATGGTCCTCGCCGGCCTCGCGGCCGGGGCCTCGCTGCTGATCCCCGGCCTGGCGGGCGGCGTGCTCGGCGCCCTGCTCATCCAGGTCTACCTGCTGCTGGACTGCGTGGACGGCGAGGTGGCCCGCTGGCGCGCCCAGACCTCCATCACCGGCGTCTACCTGGACCGCGTGGGCCACTACCTGGCCGAGGCCGGGCTGCTCACCGGCTTCGGCCTGCGGGCGGCCGACGTCTTCGCCCGGGAGGGGCAGGCGCCGAACTGGCTGTGGGCCTTCCTCGGCACCGTGGCCGCGCTGGGCGCCATCCTGATCAAGGCGGAGACCGACCTGGTCGACGTCGCCCGCATCCGCGGCGGCCTGCCCGCGGTGCGTGACGAGGCCGCGGCGCCGCGTTCCTCCGGGCTCGCCCTGGCCAGGCGCGCCGCCTCGGCCCTCAAGTTCCACCGGCTGGTCGGCGGGGTGGAGGCCTCGCTGCTGATCCTGCTCCTCGCGGTGCTCGACGCGATACGGGGCGACCTGTTCTTCACCCGCCTCGGCGTGGTGCTGCTGGCCGCGATCGCCCTGGTGCAGACCCTGCTGCACCTGGTGTCCATCCTCGCGTCGAGCAGGCTGCGGTGAATGCGGTGGGGACGGCACAGCTGAAGCTCGGCGCGGTCATCCTCACCATGGGCGACCGCCCCGGCGAGCTCAGGGCGCTGCTGGACTCGGTGGCCGCCCAGGACGGCGCGCCCATCGACGTCGTGGTCGTCGGCAACGGCTCCTCGCTCGGGGACCTCCCCGAGGGGGTGCGCAGCCTGGAGCTTCCGGAGAACCTGGGCATCCCCGGTGGCCGGAATGCGGGCATCGAGACCTTCGGCCCGGGCGGCGGAGACGTCGATGTCCTGCTGTTTTTGGACGACGACGGACTGCTTCCGGACAAAGGTACGGCCGAGCTGGTCCGGGCCGCCTTCGAGGCCGACCCCCGCCTCGGGATCATCAGCTTCCGCATCGCCGACCCGCTGACCGGCACCACCCAGCGCCGCCACGTGCCGCGGCTGCGGGCCTCCGACCCCCTGCGCTCCTCCAGGGTGACCACCTTCCTCGGCGGCGCCAACGCCGTGCGCACCCAGGTCTTCCAGCAGGTCGGCGGGCTGCCCGACCACTTCTTCTACGCGCACGAGGAGACCGACCTGGCCTGGCGGGCGCTGGACGCAGGCTGGAGCATCGACTACCGCGCCGACATGGTGCTGCACCACCCCGCGACCGCCCCCTCCCGGCACGCGGTGTATCACCGTATGGTGGCCAGAAACCGCGTGTGGCTGGCCCGCCGCAACCTTCCACTGCCGCTCGTTCCCGTGTACCTCCTGGTGTGGCTGCTGCTGACGCTGCTGCGCAGGCCCTCCCGCGCCGCCCTCAAGGCGTGGTTCGGGGGCTTCGCGGAGGGCTGGCGGACCCCCTGTGGTCCCCGCAAGCCGATGCGTTGGCGTACGGTATGGCGCCTGACGCGTCTCGGCCGACCTCCTGTCATCTGACGGGGCCGGATCTGAGACGATCCAGAAGCCGCCGCTGCGCGGCGCCCATCCGCCTGCTGCCCTGCGAGGACGAGAGTTTTCAAGGTGAGTGAGACCACGCGCGCGAGTGCGCCACCACGCGATGTGTCTTTGGCCGAGCTAGCGGCCCGACATGGTCTTTCCGTCAGTGGGGCCAGGCCCTCGCTGGGGGAGTACGCGCGGCAGCTGTGGAGCCGCCGCCACTTCATCCTCGCCTTCTCCCAGGCGAAGCTGATGGCCCAGTACGGCCAGGCCAGGCTCGGCCAGCTGTGGCAGGTCGTCACCCCGCTGCTCAACGCCTGCGTCTACTTCTTCATCTTCGGCCTGGTGCTCAAGGGGCGCGGCGGGATGGGGAACAGCGAGTACATCCCCTTCCTGGTCACCGGCGTCTTCGTCTTCACCTTCACGCAGAACTCGGTGATGTCGGGCGTCAAGGCGATCTCCGGCAACCTCGGCCTGGTGCGGGCCCTGCACTTCCCCCGGGCCTCGCTCCCCATCTCCTTCTCCCTGCAGCAGCTCCAGCAGCTGCTCTTCTCGATGTCCGTCCTGGTCATCGTCATGCTCGGCTTCCAGCACTGGCCGACGTGGACCTGGTTCGCGGTCGTCCCCGCCCTGCTCCTCCAGCTCCTCTTCAACACCGGGCTCGCCCTGGTCATGGCGCGCCTCGGCAGCAACACCCCGGACCTGGCCCAGCTGATGCCCTTCATCCTGCGCACCTGGATGTACGCCTCAGGGGTCATGTTCCCGCTGCGTGAGAAGCTGGACGGCTCGGACGTCCCCGGCTGGGTGGGCGACATCATGCAGGCCAATCCCGCCGCCGTCTACATGGACCTGATGCGCTACGCGCTGATGCACGGCAGCTATCACGATACTGTCCCCACCAGCACCTGGCTGTGGGCCCTCGGCTGGGCCGTGGTCTTCGGAACCGGTGGGTTCGTGTACTTCTGGAAGGCGGAGGAGCAGTACGGCCGTGGCTGAAAGCGACATCCCTTCCGAGACGGGCCTGCGGCCCGGGGCAGGCATCCCCTCCGAGGCCGACGGCCGCATCCCCACCGTCGTGGCCGACGACCTGCACATCGTCTACCGGGTCTACGGCGCATCCGCCAGGGGCAATGCCACCTCCGCGCTGCGCCGCATCCTGCGCCGCGAGTCCCCGGCCTCCCGGGTCCGCGAGGTGCACGCGGTGCGGGGCGTCACCTTCGTCGCCTACCGGGGCGAGGCGATCGGCCTGATCGGCAGCAACGGCTCGGGCAAGTCCACGCTGCTGCGCGCCATCGCCGGGCTGCTGCCGGCCGAGCGGGGCCGGGTCTACACCGACGGGCAGCCCTCGCTGCTCGGCGTCAACGCGGCCCTGATGAACGACCTCACCGGCGAGCGCAACGTCATACTCGGTGGACTTGCCATGGGCATGACGCGCGAGCAGATCCGCAGCCGGTACCAGCAGATCGTCGACTTCTCCGGCATCAACGAGAAGGGCGACTTCATAAGCCTCCCGATGCGGACCTACTCCTCCGGCATGCAGGCCAGGCTGCGCTTCTCCATCGCCGCGGCCAAGGACCACGACGTGCTGATGATCGACGAGGCCCTGGCCACCGGCGACAAGTCCTTCCGCCGCCGCTCCGAGCAGCGCATTCGCGAGCTGCGCTCGGAGGCGGGCACGGTCTTCCTGGTCAGCCACAACAACAAGACGATCCGGGACACCTGCGACCGGGTGCTGTGGCTGGAGAAGGGCGAGCTCTTGATGGACGGCCCGGCCGACCAGGTGCTGAAGGCGTACGAGGAAGAGACCGGAAAGTAGCCGCCGGGCCGCGGGCGGGGCCACGGCCAGGCAGCGGCACCGCCCGCCGCCGGGCGGTGGCCCGGCCGCACCGGCCGTGCCCGGCGGCGGCCCGGCGGCGGCCCGGCAGCGGTCCGGTGGTGCCGGCGGCACGGGCCTGGCGCGGGTGCGGCGCGTGCCGCGGGTACGGCGGTGGCGAGGCGGACGTGAGGGAGAAGGGCAGCATGACCAGCAGCCTGCCCGGGCCCGACCGGGGCCGGACCGGCGGGAGGGCGAGAGCACAGCGGCCGGGGAAGACCGGGAGGGCCGACGCGGCGGGGGCGGCCGGGCGGCGCCCGGGGACGAGCGCGGCGGCGGGGCCGGCCGAGGGCGTCCTGGCCAAGGCGGCGCACGAGAACTTCCCGGTGGCGCCGCGCTTCCTGCCGCGCGCCTGGCGGGCCGACCTGATGAGCCTGTACGGCTACGCCAGGCTCGTCGACGACATCGGCGACGGGGACCTCGCCCCAGGCGGCGCCGACGCCGTCCTGCTCGGGCTCGACGCGGACCGCGCCGGGGACAGGCCCGCCATGCTGGACGCGGTGGAGGCCGACCTGCGGCGCGTCTTCGCCGCCGCGGAGGGCGGCCCCCCGCCCGGGCACCCGCTGCTGCGGGAGCTGATCCCCACCGTGCGGCGCGCCGGCCTTCGCCCCGAGCCCTTCCTCGCGCTCATCGAGGCCAACCGCCTCGACCAGCGCGTCCACCGCTACGCGAGCCTGGAGGACCTGCTCGGCTACTGCGAGCTGTCCGCCAATCCCGTCGGCCGCCTCGTGCTCGCCGTCACCGGCACCAGCACCCCGGAGCGGGTGCGGCACTCCGACGCGGTGTGCACCGCCCTCCAGCTGATCGAGCACCTCCAGGACGTCCCGGAGGACCTCGCCAAGGGCCGGATCTACCTGCCGGCCGACCTCATGGCGCGGTTTCGCGTCGCCGAGGAGGACCTCGCCACCCCCACCGCCGGCGCCTCCGTGCGCACCCTGATCGCATACCTGACCGACCAGGCACGTAGGCTGCTCGACGAGGGCGCCCCCCTGGTGGGGAGCCTCACCGGGCGGCTGCGGTTGCTGCTCGCCGGCTTCGTCGGCGGCGGCAGGGCAGCGGCCAAGGCCATCGCCGACGCCGGGTACGACGTGCTGGCCGGACCGCCGAAACCGAGCAGGGCGGGACTGCTGTACGCGGCGGTGACGACACTGCGAAGAGGAACATGAGCGCCAACCCGTGACCGAGAGACCGCCCCTTTCCCCCGCCGTCGTCGCCGCCTACCGCTACTGCGAGGCCGTCTCCACCCAGCACGCGAGGAACTTCAGCTACGGCGTGCGCCTCATGCCCCCGGCCAAGCGGCAGCCGCTGTACGCCCTGTACGCCTTCGCCCGGCGCGTGGACGACATCGGCGACGGCGACCTGGGCACCGAGGCCAAGGAGGCCAGGCTGGCCGAGGCCCGCGCCCTGCTCGGGCGGGTCCGCGCGGGCGAGGTGCCCGAGGACGCCACCGACCCCGTGGCGGTGGCCCTCGGCGACGCCACCCGCCGCTTCCCCATCCCGGTCGACGGCCTCGACGAGCTGATCGACGGCGTGCTGATGGACGTGCGCGGCCACACCTACGAGACCTGGGAGGACCTGCGGCTGTACTGCCGCCGGGTGGCCGGGGTGGTGGGCAGGCTCTCGCTCGGGGTCTTCGGCACGCTCCCCGGCGTGCCGGACGCGGAACGCGCCCCCGAGTTCGCGGACACCCTCGGCCTCGCCCTCCAGCTCACGAACATCCTGCGCGACGTCCGGGAGGACGCCGCCCGCGGCCGTACCTACCTCCCGGCGGGGGAGCTGCGGACGTTCGGCTGCGAGGCCGTCGCCACCCGCGGCGCGCCGCCGCCTGGCGCCGACTTCGCCGGCCTCGTCAGGTTCCAGGCGGCCCGCGCCCGCCGGCTCTTCGCCGAGGGCTTCCGGCTGCTGCCCCAGCTCGACCGCCGCTCCGCCGCCTGCGTCGCGGCCATGGCCGGGATCTACCGCAGGCTGCTGGAACGCATCGCCGCCGACCCGCGGGCCGTGCTGCGCGGGCGGGTCTCGCTGCCTGCCCCGCAGAAGGTGCTGGTCGCCGTGCGCGGGCTCAGCGGCGTGGACGCCAGGCGGGTCGCCAGGCGGCAGCACCGGTGAGCGCCGCCCGCGGCCCCCGGCAGGCCGTGGTGATCGGCGGCGGCCTCGCCGGCATCACCGCGGCCCTCGCGCTGGCCGACCGCGGGCGCCGGGTCACCCTCGTCGAGACGCGCCCAAGGCTCGGCGGGCTCGCCTTCTCCTTCCGCCGCGACTCCCCGGCCGGGCCGCTCACCGTGGACAACGGGCAGCACGTCTACCTGCGCTGCTGCACCGCCTACCGGGGCCTGCTGCGGCGGATCGGCGGCAGCGCCCTCGCCCCGGTGCAGCCCAGGCTCGACGTGCCGGTGCTCGACGCCGCGGCCGGGCGGCTCGGCCGCATCCGCAGATCGGCGCTGCCGCCCGCCCCGCTGCACCTCGCGGCCAGCCTGGCCCGCTACCCGCACCTCACGCCGGGCGAACGGGCCGCCGCCGCCCGGGCCGTGCTCGGCCTGCGCCGCCTCGACCCGGCCGACCCCGCGCTGGACGAGCGGGACTTCGGCAGCTGGCTGCGCCGCCACGGGCAGAGCCCGGGGGCCGTGCACGCCCTGTGGGACCTGATCGGCGTGGCGACCCTGAACGCGCGCGCCGGGGACGTCTCCCTCGCCCTGGCGGCGATGGTCTTCCGCACCGGCCTGCTCACCAGCCCCGGCGCGGCGGACATCGGGCTGCCGCTGGTCCCGCTCGGCCGCCTGCACGACACCCTGGCGGGGGCCGCCCTGGAGCGGGCGGGCGTCCGGGTCCTGCGCGCCACCAGGGCGGCGCGGCTGCGCCCCGCGCCCGGCGGCGGCTGGCGGGTGGCGGTGCGCTCCCGGCACGGCACGCCGGGCGGCGCCCCCGGCGCGGGCGAGGCGGAGCTGAGCGCGCGGGACGTCGTGCTCGCCGTGCCGCAGCGCGCCGCGCACGCCCTGCTGCCGCCGGGCGCGCTGCCGGAACCGGACCGGCTGCTGCGCCTTGGCACCGCGCCGATCCTCAACGTGCACGTCGTCTACGACCGGCGGGTGCTGCCCGTGCCCTTCCTCGCGGCGATCCGCGGGCGGGTGCAGTGGGTCTTCGACCGCACCGGCCCCTCCGGGCTCCGCGCGGGCCAGTACCTGGCGCTGTCCCAGTCGGCGGCGGCCGAGGAGATCCACCTGCCCGCCGACGTGCTGCGCAAGCGCTACCTGGCCGAGCTGGCCGGGCTGCTGCCCGCCGCGGCCGGGGCCCGGGTGCGCGACTTCTTCGTCACCAGGGAGCGGGAGGCGACCTTCGCGCCCGCGCCCGGCACGGGCAGGCTGCGGCCGGGCCCGGTGACCCGGGCCGAGGGCCTCTACCTCGCCGGGGCGTGGACGGCCACCGGCTGGCCCGCCACGATGGAGGGCGCCGTGCGCAGCGGACTCGCCGCCGCCGGGGCGGCCACCCGATGAGCCCCCGCCACGCGCCGCCCCCGGGCCACCGGGCGAGCCCGGGCCGTCCGCCGCGCGCAGGCCGTCCGCCGCGCGCAGGCCGTCCGCCGCGCGCCGGCCGTCCGCCGCGTGCGGGACGTCCGGCGGCTCGCGCCGCCGCGCGCCCGGGTTCCGGCGTTCGCGTGCCGGGGCGCGTCGCGCACCGCCCCGTTCGGCGGCGCCGGGCGTGCGGCGGGCCGGGCCGTGCGGCAGGGTGGGGGCGGGCGCGCCGCCGGGCCCACCGCGCCGGTACCACCCCCGGGGGAGGGCGGGCGGACGGCCTGCCGCAGACTCGGAACAGCAGCCCACGGGCCAGGCCCGCGGGACCCCGGGGCAGGCACGCCGCGGCGCGCCGCCCCGGGCCGCGCCGGCCCCGCCGGCCGGAGAACATCGCATGAAGGAGAGCCCGTGAGCCCCGCAGACGCACAGCCAGAGCCCAGGACATGGGAGGCCGCCACGGCGCTCCTGGATCGGGCCAGGGCCCTCTCCGCGCCCGCGCTGCGCACCGCCGTGGGGCGGCTCGCCCCGCCGATGGACACCGTCGCCGCCTACCACTTCGGCTGGATCGACGCCGAGGGCCGCCCCACGGACGCCGACAGCGGCAAGGCGGTCCGCCCGGCGCTCGCGCTGCTGTCCGCCGAGGCCGCGGGGGCCGACCCCGAGGTCGGCGTGCCCGGCGCCGTCGCCGTGGAACTGGTGCACAACTTCTCGCTGCTGCACGACGATCTGATGGACGGGGACGAGCAGCGCAGGCACCGCGACACCGTCTGGAAGGTGCACGGCCCCGCCCAGGCCATCCTGGTCGGCGACGCGCTCTTCGCGCTCGCCGTGGAGACCATCCTCAGGGGCGGCACCACCCACGCGGCCCGCGCGGCCGGGCGGCTGGCCGCCGCGAGCCGCAAGCTCGTCGACGGGCAGGCCCAGGACATCGTCTTCGAGCACCGCGAGCGGGTCAGCGTCGCCGAGTGCCTGGAGATGGAGGGCAACAAGACCGGGGCGCTGCTCGCCTGCGCCGCCTCGATCGGCGCGGTGCTCGGCGGCGCCGACGAGCGGCTGGCCGACGCCCTCGACACCTTCGGCCACCACCTGGGCCTCGCCTTCCAGGCGGTCGACGACCTGCTGGGCATCTGGGGCGACCCCGGCACCACGGGCAAGCAGACCTGGAGCGACCTGCGGCAGCGCAAGAAGTCGCTTCCGGTCGTCGCCGCCCTGGCCGCCGGGGGAGCCGCGGCCGAGCGCCTCACCGCCCTGCTGACGGCGGACGTGAAGAAGTCGCAGGAGGAGTTCGACGACTTCGGCGAGGACGAGTTCGCCGAGCGCGCCGCGCTCATCGAGGAGGCGGGCGGGCGCCGCTGGACGACCGAGGAGGCGGCGCGCAGGCACCGCAGGGCCCTGGACGCGCTCGACGGCCTCGGCCTGCCGGGCGGCGTGCGCGAACGGTTCACCGCCCTGGCCGACTTCGTGGTCCTCCGCCAGAAGTAACCCCCCGCCGGGCCCCGGCCCCGGCGGCTGCCCGGTCCGCTGCCCCGCCGGGGACGCCGAAGGCCCGCGCGGCTCAGCGCTCGTCGAGCAGGCGGGATTGCAGCCGCTCGCGGCCGGCCGGGCCGAGGCCGAGGGCCTCGGTGAGGTAGCGGTCGACGCCGCCCCAGGTCTCGTCGATCTGGTCGAACGCCGCCCGCAGGTACTCGGCCCGCGCGTCGAAGAGCGGCGCCAGCAACGCGGCGAGTTCAGCGGGCGGTTCGCCGCCGCCCTCGCCCGCCCCGCGGCGCAGCGGGTAACGCCGGTGCGGCGCGTTGGACTCCACGTAGTCGGCGCCGATCGCCTCCCGGTCCACGCCCACGGCGAGCAGTACCAGGGCCGTGGTGAGCCCGGCGCGGTCCTTCCCCGCCGCGCAGTGCAGCAGCGCCGGGAGGGCGCCCTCGCTCAGCTCGCGCAGCACCCGCCCCAGCTCGGCCGTGCGGTGCAGCACGATCTCGCGGTAGGTGCGCAGCATGCGGCCGACCGCCTGGCCGCCGTCGAGCGCCGCCCGCAGCTCGGCGAGGCTGCCCTCGCGCACCAGCGCCCAGAACTCGGCGCCGTCCTCGGCCGCGGTCAGCGGGAGGCTCACCATCCGCACCCCGGGCAGCGCGGCGTCCTGGCCTTCGAGCGCCCGGTCGGCGGCGTTGCGGAAGTCGAAGACGGTGTGCAGGCCGAGCGAGGTGAGGAAGGCGCGGTCGGCCGCGGTGGCCTGCGCGAGGTGGCCGCTGCGGAAGAGCACCCCGTGGCGGACCCGGCGCCCGCCGGCGGCGGGCAGGCCGCCCAGGTCGCGGAAGTTGCGCACGCCGGCCAGGACGGGCTCGGCGGACTGCTGCTGCGTCAAGGGGAACCTCCTGCGCTCGTGGCCGCACCGGTCCCTCGACTGTACGGCGCGCGCCCCGCCGTGCCACGGGTCCGCGACGGCCGCGGCGGCGGGGTCACACGGGGAGCGGCCAGGCGCCCCACGGCTCGGACCAGTCGGTCAGCAGGGTGTGTTCCCCGGCGCGCCAGCGGCGCGGCGCCGTGGTGGTGAGCCAGTCGAGCGGCTCGATCCCGCCCGGCAGGCCGCCGTCCAGGGCGAGCCCGACCGCGGCCGACAGGTCCGCGTCCGTGCGCGCGGTGCGGGCCGCGGGGTCCACCGAGACGAACAGGGCGGTGCCCGAGCGGGCGACCAGGTCGAGGAAGCGGCGGTTGAGCTCCCAGTCGGTGCCGGGCGTGCAGGGCACGCAGTCGGCGTCCACGGCGTACAGGCGCCCGTGCTGGGCCAGGCGGAACGCCAGGGTGTTGACGCCCATGCGCCGGGTCCGCTCCCAGGTCCGGCCCGAGGTGTCGTCCCCGGTGCGCTGGACGTGGACCAGCCCGGCGGCCAGGTGGCCCACGGTGTTGCAGCCGATGAGCAGGGCGCCGTCCGCCGCCCGGGCGAGCGCGCGGTAGAAGTCCACCAGGACCTCGGCGCTGGTGCGGCGCCGGTCGGCGAGCGCGAGGCCGGGCCGGGCGAGTTCGGGCGGACCGCCCGGGCGGGCGAAGCGGCCGAAGAAGTCGTGGCTGCTGAAGTCGTGCTTGATCAGCTCGAAGCCCCAGGAGCGGAAGCGGGCCACGTCCTCGGCCACCGCCGCCACCGCGGCCGGGAGGGAGGGGTCGAGCGGGTGGCCGCCGTCGAGGACGGCGGGCGAGGGCGTGGCCGCGGTGCGCACCCGGCTGAGCAGCGGCCGGAACCACAGCCCTGGGCGGGCCCCCGTCGCGGCGACGGCCGCGGCCAGCCCCGGCATGTCGTCGAAGACGCCGGGCAGGCCACGGTCCCACGGCCCGCCGGGGGCGCTGCCGCCGCCCTCGGTCCAGCCGTCGTCGATCACGCAGTACGGCCGCACCTGGTGCCCGCCGGCGAACTCCACGATCGTGCGGGCGTCCCGCAGCACCGCCTCGGGGCCGAAGCCCCGGCCGTAGGCGTAGTACCAGTTGTTGCAGCCGACGACGGGCCCGCCGGGCGGCAGCGGGTCGGGGGACATGGCCGCGCACAGCTCGCCGAGGGCGGCGAAGGGGCGCTCCCCGGTGTCGAGGGCGAGCACCGTGGCGGCCTCGATCGCGCGCTCGCCCGGCAGCACGGGCTGCCCGCCCGCCCGCAGGTCGAGCCACAGGCTGACGCCGTCCTCGTCCACCGTCCAGGAGCACAGGGCCCCGGGGCGGGTGCGCACGCCCATGCCCGTGGTGCGGCCGCCGCCGGGATCGTGCGCCAGCCAGTACCAGGGCAGCACCCGCTCCGGCTGGAGGTGGCGCCACTGCAGGTCGCCGTAGGAACGCTCCCAGGCGTCCCCCAGCACCAGCGCGGCGGGCGCGACGCCGCCGGGCCAGCGCAGGACGACCCGGGAGAGCCCGGCCCGGCCGGCCCGGGCCAGGACCCGCAGGCCGGGGGCGCCGCCGGAGGCCGCCTCGACGGTGACCAGCGCGCCCGCCGCCTCGAAGCGGCCCCCGGCGGGCGAGGTGGCCCGCCGCAACGGGCCGTCGTCCGCGGCCAGGTGGACCGAGGCGGGCGGTTCCGGAGTGGTGACGGGCATCGGCGCTCTCCTGGCGGTCGCGGCGCGGGGCGGGCTGCGGGCTCACGTTCTCACGGCCGCACGGCCGCACGGCCGCGGGACCGGGACCTCGGTCGCGGAACCCGCCCCGGGGCGGCGCCGTCCTGCCTGCCCCGCCCCCGGTGCGGGGGCGGGGCAGGCGGCGCGGGGTCAGGCGCGGGCGGGGCGGACCCGGGCGAGCAGGGCGCGTTTGTCCGGCTTGCCGCTGGGGGCGACGGGCACCTCGTCGAGCAGCGTGATCGTGGCCGGCACGCTCCCCTCGCCGAGCTCGGCGGCCACGTGCGCCCGCAGCGCCGCCACGTCGGGGGCGCGGCCCGCGGCCGGGACGACGAAGGCGTGCGCCGCCTCCCCGGTCCGCTCGTCCGGCGCCCCCACCACATAGGCGGCGTCCACGTCCCCGTGCCCGGCGAGGGCCCCCTCGATCGCCCCCGCGTAGTGGACGATCGCGTTGATGATGATCACGTCGCGGGCGCGGCCGGTCAGGTACAGGTAGCCGCGTTCGTCCAGCCGCCCGACGTCGCGGGTGCACACCCAGCCCTCCCGCAGCACCTCCGCGGTCTGCCCGGCGTCGCCCAGGTAGCCGGAGAACGCGCCCTCGGTCCGCGCCCAGACGATCCCGGTCTGCCCGGCGGGCAGCGGGTTTCCGGCGCGGTCGCGGACGCTCAGCTCCACCCCGACCCAGGGGCGGCCGACCGAGGAGCGCACCTCGCGCGGTCCCGCGGCCAGTTCTGCGGGGGTCAGCAGGGTCAGCATGCCGGTCTCGGTCTGCCCGTACCCCTGGTGGACGGCGCCGCCGAGCCGCTCCACCGCCTCGGCCATCCGGTGCGGCGTCAGGGGCGAGCCGGAGACGATCAGCACCCGCAGGCTGCCGGTGTCCACGGGCCGGCGGCGCAGCGTGTCCAGCACGTGGTGGAGCCTGGGCACGGTCAGCAGGCAGGCCGTGATCCTCTGGCGCGCGAAGACCTCGGGGAAGTCGAGCGGCTCCTCGGGGATGACGGCCGTGCCGCCGCCGAGCAGGCAGACGGCGAGGTGCTCGAACATCACGGCGCTGGTCAGGGTGCCGAAGAGCAGGAAACGGCCGTAGTTTGCGGCGAGTTCGGCGGTGCGCGCGGTCCAGCGGGCGGGCTGCCAGGACCAGTTCGCGTCAAGGGAACGGAAGGTCTGGGCGCAGCCCTTGGGGTTTCCGGTGCTGCCGCTGGTGAGGTTGACCAGGGCGATGTCCTCGGGCCTGCCCCGCGGCACCAGTTCCGCCTCAGGCAGGGGCGCGGCGGACAGCAGCCCGGTGTCCAGGCCGAGCAGCGGCCGCCCGGCCGCGGCCGCGCGCAGCCCCGGCCGTGCGTCCGCGTCGTCGGTGACCACCGCGTCCACCTCCCCGCCGAGCACGTGGGCGAGTTGCCCCGGGGTGAGCCCGGGGCGCAGCCCGATCACCCGGCAGCCGAGCAGCAGGGCCGCCATCTGGGCGGCGAAGCCGGCCGGGGTGACCCCGGTGGCCAGCGCCACCGTGCGGCCGGGGCCGAGGCCGGCGGCGCGCAGGCCGCCCGCGCAGCGCCGGATCAGTCCGAGCAGCTCGGCCCGGGTGACCTCGCGGCCGCGGAATTCGAACGCGGGCGCCCCGGGCCGGGCGAGGAGCTCGTCGATGAGGGGGCGGGGAAACGGCGCACCGCCCGGGTGCGCGCCGGCCGCGTCCCGGCCCCGGGGGCCGGTCGCCGTGCCGTCTGCCGTGTGGGTCACGGAAACTCCACTTCTGCCGGACTGCTGCCGGCTTCAGCCGATGCGGAAGGTGAACTCGCCTTTCCCGAGGCGCCGTTGAACCAGGAGCCCCACGAGTTCGTAGTACTGGCTGAAGTGGATTCGAACGTCACTGTTGTACCTCAGGAGAGGATGACTGTGCACTCTGAGCCCCACACCTACCTGGTCGTCGGCGCCGGCCCCGCCGGCCTGCAGCTCGGCCAGCATCTCCAGGCCGCCGGGCACGACTACCGCATCCTGGAGGGCGGCGCCGTCCCCGGCGCGTTCTTCGCCACCTTCCCCCGCCACCGCACGCTCATTTCGAACAACAAGGTCCACACGGGCCGCAGCGACCCCGAGTTCAACCTGCGCATGGACTGGAACTCGCTGCTGTCCGACGGCCCGGGCGAACAGGACCTGCGCTTCACCCGCTACAGCAGGGAGTACTTCCCGAAGGCCGACGACTTCTGCCGCTACCTCGCGGACTACGCCGCCGCGTTCGGCCTCGACATCGCCTACGACACGAGGGTGACCCGCATCCGCCGGGAGGGCGGGGCCGACGGCGAGTTCGTCGCCACCGACCAGCGCGGCACCGAGCACCGCGCCCGCCGCCTGGTGATGGCCACCGGCGTCAGCCGCCCCTACCTGCCGCCCGTGCCCGGCATCGAGGACTGCGAGCTGTACCCCACCGTCTCCGTGGACCCCGAGGACTTCATCGACCAGCGCGTCCTGATCCTCGGCCGGGGCAACTCCGCCTTCGAGACGGCCGACAACCTCATCCCCACCGCGGCGGTCATCCACGTGGCCGGCCCCGGCTCGCTGAAGCTGGCCTGGCGCACCCACTACGTGGGCCACCTGCGCGCGGTGAACAACAACTTCCTCGACACCTACCAGCTGAAGTCGCAGAACGCCCTGCTCGACGGGCACGTCAGGTCCATCGAGAAGCGGGACGGCGGCTACCTGGTGCGCTTCGCCTTCAGCCGGGCCGACGAGCTGGTCAAGGAGCTGCGCTACGACCGGGTGATCGTCTGCACCGGCTTCCGCTTCGACGCCTCCCTCTTCGACGAGGAGTGCCGCCCGGAACTCGTCATCAACGACCGCTTCCCGGCCATGACCGAGGCCTACGAGTCGGTCAACCAGCCCGGCCTCTACTTCGCCGGGACGCTGATGCAGCAGCGGGACTTCAAGAAGTCGACCAGCGGCTTCATCCACGGCTACCGGTACGGCGTCCGGGCGCTGTCGCGCATCCTCGGCCTCCGCCACCACGAACGCGCCTGGCCCCACCAGGAGCTGAAGACCGACCCGCAGGCGCTGACCGACGCCGTGATCGCGCGGGTCAACCGCAGCTCCGCGCTGTGGCAGCAGTTCGGCGTCATCGGCGACCTGATCACCCACGCGCCGGGCGGGCAGGTGCGCTACCACGAGGAGGTGCCCGTCGACTACGCCCACCGGGGGCCGCTCACCCGGGAGGGCACCTACTACACCATCACCCTGGAGTACGGGCCCGAGCACGACAAGGTGGACCCGTTCGACATCACCGTGCGCAGGATCGCGCAGAACTCCCCGGGCGAGGCCCACGACGCCAGCTACCTGCACCCGGTCGTCCGCCACTTCGCGCGGGGGGAGTTGCTCGGCGTGCACCACCTGGCCGAGAACCTGGAGAACGAGTGGGACGACCCGGACGTGCACGAGGCGCCGCTCACCGGGTTCTTCGCCGCCGCGGAGGAACGGACGGCGAGGGCCGGCGCGCGAGCCGACGGGTGAGGCGGCCATGCTGAACCTCAGGGAGTTCGAGGCCGCGGCGCGCGCCGTGCTCGACCCGGCCCACGCCGACTACTTCGCCGGCGGCGCGGGCGACGAGCTCACCCTGCGGGCGAACGAGGAGGCGTTCGCCCGGCTCAGGCTGCTGCCCCGGGTGCTCCGCGGCGGCGGGAAGCAGGATCTGGCGGTCACCCTCCTGGGCAGCCGGGCCGCCCTGCCGATCCTCATCTCGCCCACCGCGTTCCACAAACTCGCCCACCCCGAGGGCGAGTTGGCCACCGCCAGGGCGGCCGCCGCCGCGGGCGCCATCATGATCGCCAGCATGGCGGCCACCACGTCGGTCGGCGACATCGCCGCCGCCGCCAGGACCGGGGCGCCCGACGGGGCGCCGCTGTGGTTCCAGCTGTACATCCAGCCCGACCTGGAGTTCACCGAGATCCTGGTCCGCCGGGCCGAGGAGGCCGGCTGCGAGGCCCTGGTCGTCACCGTCGACTCGCCCGCGCGGGGGGCGCACGAACGCGACCGGCGCAACGGCTTCACGGATCTGCCGGACGGGCTGTGCTGCGAGAACCTCAGGGACCCCAGGACGGGCCGCGTCCTCCCGATTGTCATGTCCCCGGAGATCACCTGGTGGCACGTGGACTGGCTGCGCCGCACCACCTCGCTCCCGCTCGTGCTCAAGGGCGTCCTGCACCCCGAGGACGCCGGAATCGCCCTGCGGCACGGCGTGGACGGGCTGCTGCTCTCCAACCACGGCGGGCGCCAGCTGGACGGCGTCCCGGCCACCGTCGAGCTGCTGCCCGAGATCGTGGCGGCGGTCGAGGGCCGCATCCCGGTGATCCTGGACGGCGGCGTGCGGCGCGGCACGGACGTCGCCAAGGCCCTCGCGCTCGGCGCCGCCGCCGTGGGCGTGGGCCGGCCGGTGCTGTGGGGCCTGGCCGTGGACGGCGA
Organism: Streptomyces hoynatensis; assembly: GCF_003626535.1. Taxonomy (GTDB): domain Bacteria; phylum Actinomycetota; class Actinomycetes; order Streptomycetales; family Streptomycetaceae; genus Streptomyces; species Streptomyces hoynatensis. The sequence continues at coordinate 298,180 of NZ_RBAL01000008.1, read as the reverse complement.
GCGGGGCGTCGGGCAGGTCCTCGAACTGCTCAGGGAGGAGCTCGACCACACCCTCACCCTGCTGGGCGTGGGCGGCCTGCCGGGACTCACCCCGGGCCACGTCCGCCCGGCCCCCGCCGCGGGCGCCGTCCCTCCCGGGGCCGAGCGGTGAGCGGGCCGCAGTGGGCGGCCGGCGCGACGCTCGCCCTGCTCCTCCTCGCCACCCTGCCCTACTGGCTGCCGCCCGCGGTGGTCGCGCTCCGCGTGCGGATCTTCGCCTGGGTGGGCGGGGAGGAGGGCCTGCCGGTCCCGGGACGCCGCGTCCCCGCCGCGGAGTTCAAGCAGGTGTACGGGCATCCCGCGGCCAACGGCCGCAGCCGCGGGGCGGCCCTGTCCGACCTGTTCTGGTACTGGCTCTCGCCCGGGCCCGAGGTGCACCAGGAGCACCTGGAGCCGGGTCCTCGCTACGACGACGTCGCCCGCACCACCCGGCGCATCCTCGCCGGCCTCGACCGCGCCCAGTGGGCCGAGCTCGTCGCCAGGTGCACCCGGCGCGTGCTCGCCGAACTCGACGAGCCGCCCGGCGCGGCGGGCGCCCCGCGCCCGGGCCGCGCGGGGGTGCGGCGGGTCAGGCTGCGCGACCTGACCATGCCGGTGTGGGCCGAGGTCTACTACGAGCTGGTCTTCCGCGAGCCCTGCCCCCGGCACGTCAGGGACCTCATCGTGGGCAACGCCGACGACGTGGTCAGCGCCCTGAAGTGCACCAGCCTGCGGCACATGGACCGCCGCGCCCGGCTCACCCGCTACCTGCGGGAACGGCTGGACGCGGGCGGGCTCCCCGTGCCGCTGCCCACCACGCTCACCCGCGAGGAGCAGGCGTACTACCTGCAGGGCACCTTCTTCAACACGGCCGTCGTGCAGATGTCGGAGGGCATGGCCCACCTGCTGCTCGCCATCGCCACCCACCCCGAGGTGCGCGAGCGGCTGCTCGCCGACCCGGGCGACGAGGAGTACCTGGACCACGTCGTCAACGAAACCCTCAGGCTCTACCCGCTGTTCGGCGTCGCCCACCGGATCACCTCGGCGGAGATCCCGCGCGGGGACCGCGAACCCGTGCCCGCCGGGACCGTCCTGCTGTTCAACTACCCCGGCTACCAGGGGGCGGACCCGGCCACCGACGACCGCTTCGACCCGGAGCGCTGGCGGCGGCCCGAGGACAAGCCCACCCACTTCATCCCCTTCGGCGTCACCGCCAACCGGCCCTGCCCGGCCCGCGGTTTCGCGACCCTCACCATGCGCGTCGCCGCCCGCGAGATCCTGCTGCGCTACCGCCCCTACTCCTCGGCGAGCCACAGCAGGTCCCTGCCCAGCCGCGGCCCCTGCCTCCTGGTGGCCCGCGAGGGCGGCCCCGCCTTCGGCCCCTGGCGCAGGACCGCGCGGCTGGCCCTGATGCGGCTGGGGGACCGGTGGGCGGGCGTGCCCCGCAGCGTCACCCAGCTGGTGCTCGGCACCTACATGGTCAGGGACGCCAGGCGCCGGCAGCTGTGCCAACGCTACTTCGACGCATCACGCGGCCCGCACGGTCCCGGCGGCGACGCGGATGCCCTCGCAAAGGAGCAGGCCCGTTGACTCCCGACGAACTCGCCCCCCGCTTCTTCGCCGCCGCCGTGGTGATCCTGGTGGTCTGCCGCCTGGTCAGCATGGCCTTCGCCCGGCTCGGACAGCCCTACGTCGTCGGCGAGATGATCGCCGGCGTGCTGCTCGGCCCCTCCCTGCTCGGCACGGTCGCGCCGGACGTCTCCGACGCGATCTTCCCCTCCGAACTCGTCCCCGTCATCTACATCGGCGGGCAGATCGGCCTGGTGGCCCTCATGCTCCACGTGGGCTACGAGTTCCGCTCCCGCGCGAGCAGCAGCATGGTCGGCTCGGCGATGGCCATCTCCGTCGCCGGCATGCTCGTGCCGATCGCCGGCGGCGTCGGGCTGGCCATGGCCGCGCACGGGCACGTCGACATCTTCGTGGACGGGGTCTCCGCCTGGGTGACCGCCGCCTTCGTCGGCGTCGCCCTGGCCGTCACCGCCTTCCCGATGCTCGCCAGGATCATCACCGAACGCGGCCTGTCGGGAACCAGGTACGGCTCCCTCTCGCTGGCCTCGGGCGCAAGCGACGACGCCGCCGCCTGGCTGATGCTGGCCGGGGTGGTGAGCGTGGCCTCGGGCGAGGCGCGGCACGTGCTGATCGCCGTCGGCGGCACCCTGCTGTTCGCCCTCGCCCTGTTCTTCGTGGTCAGGCACTTCCTCGCCTGGGTCCTGGACCGCCCCGGCATCAGCGAGGACACCCGGGTGCTGGTCACCGTCGCCGTGCTGTTCTGCGCCGCCTGGTTCACCGACGAGATCCAGCTGTACTCGGTGTTCGGCGCCTTCTGCGTCGGCCTTTCCATGCCGCAGAACGCCGCCGCCGACCGGGTCGTCCACACCGTCCACTCGATGACGCGGGTGGTCTTCCTGCCGATGTTCTTCACCTACTCCGGCCTGCGCACCGAGTTCAACGTCTTCTCGGAGCCCACGGTGCTGCTGTTCGGGGCGGGCGCGGTCCTGGTCGCGGTGGGCGGGAAGTTCGGCGGCTGCTGGGCCGCGGCCAGGTGGCGCGGCGAGCCGCCCGCGGTCGCCGTCCGGGTGGGCACCCTGATGAACGCCCGCGGCCTGATGCAGCTCATCGCGCTGAACATCGGCCTGGACGCCGGCATCGTCAACCGCACGATGTTCGCCGCCCTCGTCCTGGTCGCGCTGGTGACCACGGTGATGACCTCGCCCGTCCTGGAGTGGCTCGACCGCCGCGACCCGGCAGGAAAGGCGGTGGGGGACCCGGCGGTTGAGGCCGGGGCCCGCCGATCGGGCCCCGCGGGCCCGCCGGGGCGCGCCCGGGAGGCGGCGGAGCCCGCCGCGGAGGCGGACGAGCAGGAGAGGCGCGACCCGACCCCGCTGCCCTGAGCCGGCCGCGGGCCGCCCCCCACCCGGTGGCGGCCCGCGCGCTCCTGCCGCCGCGCCCGCCCCGCCCGGGTCAGCCGCCCGACTCCTCGCAGGCCGGAAGGAAGGAGGGCAGGCCGGGCTCGGGCATGTTGCGCGGCGTGGGGTCGCCGGTCTGCTCGGCCATGACGGTGTACTCCTGGAGGATCTCGCCGGTCAGCTCCCCGAGCCCGTCCTCCGCTTCCCCAAGACGCGCCTCGGTCTCGTAGACGCCGTCGCCCGCGTAGACGAAGGCGGCCAGGTCCGGGTAGCGGTCGTGGTTGTAGTCGGCGACGGCGATGCCCCGGGTCTCGCCGAGGTCCAGCTCCCGGGAACGCTGCCCGCGGCCCTCCCGGGAAAAGGGCCCGAACCTCAGCTCGGCCACCCGCGGCTCGATCGGGTCGTCGCCCTGCCACTCGCCGGTCGCGACCGCCACCAGGTCGAACCAGCCGTCGCCGTCGAAGTCCGCCACGGCCGCCATGGTCTCGTCCTCGCCGGAACCGCCGACGAGCCGCCCGGCCCCGGCCTCCGGGCCCTCGCCCGACTCCGCGCCGAAGCGGATGCGCAGCCCCGTCCCGGCGCCCGAGGGATCCAGGACCCGGTCGGCCAGGCCGTCGGCGTCCAGGTCGGCGACGAGCTCCCCGGAGGCGGTCACGCACGGCTCCACCGCGGGCCCGCCCTCCGGCACCTCGGGCGGCGAGTCCTCCCCGCAGCCCGCCACCGCCCCCAGCGCGGCCAGGGCGGCGGCCCCCGCGACGGTCCGGCCCAGCCGCCGGCTCCACGGCGTGATGCGCCCGTTGCCTGTCATGCGAGGTGAGACGCCTGACAACGGCCCCCGGTTGCCCGCGGGCCGGCGCGGAGGCCGCCGCGGGCGCCGGGAGGGCGGCGCCGGGAAATGTGTCGACCCGCCGCGGCGGCGGGCCGTACCGTCGCCCCATGAAGCTGCTCTCCGTCAACATCGGCACGCCCCGCCCCAACCCCTGGCGGGAGGCCGGGACCACCGGCATCGACAAGCGGCCCGCCGCGGGCCCGGTGGCCGTCGCCGTCCCCGGCTCCGAGGGCACGGGCGAGGTCGGGCTCGCCGGCGACCGGGCCCACGACGTGAAGCACCACGGCGGCGCCGACCAGGCCGTCTACGCCTACGCCCGCGAGGATCTCGACGCCTGGCAGGCCGAGTTGGGCAGACCGCTGGCCAACGGCGTCTTCGGCGAGAACCTCACCACCGAGGGGGTGGACGTGAACGGCGCCCTCATCGGCGAGCGCTGGCGCGTCGGCCCCGACGTGATCCTTGAGGTCTCCCGCCCGCGCATCCCCTGCTCGACCTTCCAGGGCTGGATGGGCCGCGAGGACTGGATCAAGCGGTTCACGGCGGCCGCGCAGCCCGGGGCGTACCTGCGGGTGATCGCCACGGGCACAATCCGCGCGGCGGACCCGGTCGACATCGTGTACCGGCCGGACCACGAGGTGACCGTGGCGCTCGCCTTCCGCGCGATGACGCGGGAGCCGGAGCTGCTGCCCCGGCTGCTGGCCGCCGACGCGCTGCCGGAGCGGGACAGGCAGCGGATCGCCAAGCGCCTGGCGGCTTAGCAGCCCGGCGCGCCCGCACCCCGGATCGGACGCCCGTTCGAGTGAGGCGGGCATGATGGGGGAGTGAGCGAGGAACTGTTTGCCCGCGAGCGGGCCGAGATCGCCCCCGGGGCCGTGCACCTGCCGGACTGGCTGACGCCGGCACGGCAGCGGGAGCTGCTGGCGGCCTGCCGGGAGTGGGCCAGGCCGCCCGCGGGGCTGCGGACGGTGCGCACCAGGACGGGCGAGATGTCGGTGCGGCAGGTCTGCCTGGGCTGGCACTGGTATCCCTACGGCTACGCGCGGACCGTGGTCGACGGGGACGGGGCGCCCGTGAAGCCCTTCCCGCGCTGGCTGGGGCGCTGGGCCGGGGAGGCTCTCGCCGCCGCGGAGATCCCCGCGGAAGCGGAAGCCGGCGGGGAGGGCGGCGCGGAGTACGGCGCGGACTACGGCGCGGACTACGACATAGCGCTGGTCAACTTCTACGGCCCGGGCGCCCGGATGGGCATGCACCGGGACGCCGACGAGCGCTCGGCCGCGCCCGTGGTCTCGTTCAGCCTCGGCGACGGCTGCGTCTTCCGCTTCGGCAACGCGGCCGGGCGGTCCGGGCCCTGGCGGGACGTCGAACTGCGCAGCGGCGACGCCTTCGTCTTCGGCGGCCCCGCCAGGTCGGCCTACCACGGCGTTCCGCGCACCCGTCCCGGCAGCGCGCCGGGCTGGCTCGGGCTCGCCGGGCGCCTCAACATCACCGTGCGCGTCTCGGGTCTCTCCTGACCCGGCCCAGGTCAAAGGCCCGGGAGGGATTTCACCCCATGGAAGGTGGCGAAGGGTGGCGATTGGCGGAACTGTGGCTCTCCGCAGTGGTGTTGAGTCATAGCGTTACCTCGGCACACCCTGACCACGCCGAGAAGGACTCCGATGCCAGAACAGCAAAGCCACAGGGCGCGTCCCGCCCGCCTCAGCCTGGCGCTCCTGCTGCCGGGCGAAGGTGAGCCCGGCGCCAGGAGCAGGCTGCTGCGCCTGGCCGTGCTCCCCGCCGCCCTGGTCACCGCGATCGCCGTCGTCGTCGTCGCCTACGGGCTCACCGCCCCGCAGCAGGACCCCGGTGGCCTCGCGGCCCGGTGGGGGGTGCCGCTCGGCGGCGCCGTGCTGGCCGGCTTCGTGCTGGCCAGGGCGGCTGCCGCCGCCGTCGCCGAGGCCGCGGAGCAGGCCACCAGGCTCGCCGCCCTGCGCCGCCACGCCACCCGGGTCAGGGTCGAACTCCAGGCGCTGCTGCGGAAGGTGGAGCGCGGCGAGCGGATCAGGCCCCCCGCCGAGCCGGCCTCGGCCGAGCCCGGCGAGCCGGGGGAGCTGCCCTACGAGCAGCTCAGGCACGAGATCGAGAGCGCGGGCTACGCCGCGGAGTCCGCGGTGGCCAGGGCCGCCACCCTGGCCGGCGCGGCGGGCGGCACCGACGAGCGCGTCGAGGTGTTCGTCAACCTCGCCCGGCGCCTCCAGTCCTTCGTCCACCGGCAGCTGGAGTACCTGGACGAGCTGGAGAACGACGTGGAGGACCCCGAGCTGCTGAAGGGGCTCTTCCACCTCGACCACCTGGCCACCAGGATCAGGCGGCACGCGGAGAACCTGGCGGTGCTCGGCGGGGCCGTCTCCCGCCGCCAGTGGAGCCGCCCGGTGGGCATGACGGAGGTGCTGCGCTCCTGCATCGCGGAGGTGGAGCACTACCGGAGGGTCAGGCTGGTGCCGCCCATCGAGGGCACCCTGCGCGGCCACGCGGTCGCCGACGTGGTGCACCTGCTCGCCGAACTCGTGGAGAACGCCACCGAGTTCTCCGCCCCGCAGACGCAGGTGCTGCTGCGGGTGCAGCGGGTGACCGCGGGCCTGGCCATCGAGGTGGAGGACCGGGGCCTCGGCATGACGGCGGCGGAGCAGCGGCGAATGAACGCGATCCTGTCCGGCGCCGAGCGGATGGACGTCGCCCAGCTGCTCGAGGACGGCCGGGTGGGGCTCTTCGTGGTGTCCACCCTCGCCAAGCGGCACGACATCCAGGTCCAGTTGCAGAGCAACATCTACGGCGGCGTGCAGGCCGTGCTCGTGCTGCCGCGCGAGCTGCTCGGCGACGAGGCCGAGGGGTACTCCGCGGCGTACTTCGTGCCGGGACGTGCGATCGGCCCGGCCGCCGAGCTGGCGCCGCCTGAGGCGCCGGCCACCCGCGCCGTCGTCGACGCCCTCGCCCCGCCGCCGCCCCCCTCCGCCGGGCAGCCCCCCGCCACCCCCCCCGCCACCCCGCCCGCCGCCCCGCTGGGCGCCGCGCCACAGGCCCCCGCGGCCCAGGAGCGGCAGCCGGGCGCGCAGCCCGGGCCGGGCGCCGAGGCCAAGCCGCCGCTGCCCCGGCGGCGGCGCAGCCGGCACCTGGTGCCCCGGCGGCGCGAATCCGGGCCGAGCGTCGCGGACTTCGCCGACGAGCCCCCCGTCCAGCTCGACCGCGGCCTGATGGCCGCCTTCCGCCGCGGCGCCAGCCTCGCCGAAAAGGCGGAGGAGCGTTAGGCGGCACCACGCAACGAGCCGGGCGGGCACCGGGCGAGAGTCGCGCGGGCACCGGGCGGGCGCCGGCGCGGGAGCGCCCGGGGAACGCGCGAGCCCCTCCGCCCGCCAGGGGGGAGGGGCTCGCCAGGGGCAGGGGCCGCGGCTCAGGCCCCGGCGTCGCCGAAGCGCTCCCGGTAGCCCTCCAGGTCCTCCTCGGTGATCTTCGCGAAGAGCACGGGGGGCACGGTGAAGCCGGTCCCCGCGGGCACCAGGTCCAGGGCCGTGGCCTCCTCGGCCGTCACCCAGGTCGCCGCGTCCTCCCGCGCGAACACCCCCCGCAGGGCCCGCGCGGTGAAGGGCACGAAGGGCTCGGAGACCACCGCGTACAGGCGGATCAGGTTCATCGCCGTGCGCAGGGTCAGCGCGGCGCCCTCCGGGTCGGTCTTGATCTCCAGCCAGGGCGCCTTCTCCTCCAGGTAGGCGTTCCCCGCGCTCCACAGCGCCCGCAGCGCGAAGGCCGCCTTGCGGAACTGCAGCGCCTCCAGGTGCTCCTCGTACTCGCCGAGCAGCCGCGCGATCTCCTCGCCGAGCCGCCGCTCGGCCTCGCCCGCCTCGTGCCCGGCGGGCACCTGCTCGCCGAAGCGCTTGCGGGAGAAGGAGAGCACCCGGTTCACGAAGTTCCCCAGGGTGTCGGCCAGGTCCTTGTTGACCACGGAGGAGAACAGCTCCCAGGAGAAGGAGGCGTCGTCCGACTCCGGGGCGCCCGCCATCAGGAAGTACCGCCAGTAGTCGGCGGGGAGCAGCTCCAGGGCGGCGTCGGCGAAGATGCCGCGGTTCTGCGAGGTGGAGAACTTGCCGCCGTAGTACGTCAGCCAGTTGAACGCCTTGACGTAGTCGACCTTCTTCCAGGGCTCGCGGGTGCCCAGCTGGGTGGCGGGGAACATCACCGTGTGGAAGGGCACGTTGTCCTTGGCCATGAACTCCGTGTACCTGACGGCCTCGTCGGCGTCGAACCACCAGGCGCGCCAGTCGCGCGCCTCGCCCTCACCCGCGGCGTCGGCCCACTCCTTCGTCGCCCCGATGTAGCCGATCGGCGCGTCGAACCACACGTAGAACACCTTGCCCTCGGCGGCCAGCTCCGGCCAGACGTCCGCGGGGACCGGCACCCCCCACTCCAGGTCGCGGGTGATGGCCCGGTCCAGCAGGCCCTCGGTCAGCCACTTGCGGGCGATGGAGGAGGCGAGCGTCGGCCACTCCTTGCCGTTCTCCTCGACGAAGGCGGCCACCTGGCCCTCCAGCTTCGACTGGAGCAGGAACAGGTGCTTGGTCTCCCTGACCTCCAGGTCCGTGCTGCCGCTGACCGCCGAGCGGGCGTCGAGCAGGTCGGTGGGGTCCAGCACCCGGGTGCAGTTCTCGCACTGGTCGCCGCGCGCCGCCTCGTAGCCGCAGTAGGGGCAGGTGCCGACGATGTAGCGGTCGGGCAGGAAGCGGCCGTCGGCCGGCGAGTACACCTGGCGGGTGGTGCGCTCCTCGATGAAGCCGTTCTCCTTCAGGCGGCGGGCGAAGTGCTGGGTGATCTCGATGTTCTGCGCCGAGGAGGTGCGGCCGAAGTGGTCGAACTTCAGGCCGAAGCCGTCGTAGACCGCCTTCTGCGCCTCGTGCTGCCTGGCGCAGAACTCGGCCACGGGCAGCCCGGCCGCCTTGGCCGCGAGCTCCGCGGGCGTGCCGTGCTCGTCGGTGGCGCAGATGTAGAGCACGTCGTGGCCGCGCTGCCGCAGGTAGCGGGCGTAGACGTCGGCGGGGAGCATCGAGCCGACCATGTTCCCCAGGTGCTTGATCCCGTTGATGTAGGGCAGCGCGCTGGTGATGAGGTGTCGGGCCATCCTCGGATGCTCCAATGGTGAGAAGAACGCTCGCAGTAGACGGTCACGGAGGGTGACGAATCACTGTTATGGACATCACTCATCCTACCGAGCCCGTGGCAGGCACCCCGACCGTTTTCCGCCCGGATGCCCCGGGGCCGCGGCCCCGGCGCGTGATCGGGATGCTCAGCGGGACCTCGTACGACGCGGTGGACGCGGCCGTGGCCGAGCTCTCCTTCGAGACGCTCGGCGCGGAGGCGCACGAGGGGACGGGCGACCGGGCGAGCGAGGGGGCCGCGGCGGGCGTGGGGATCGTGCTGCGCCCCCTCGGGCTGCACAGCGAGCCGTACCCGAGGGAGCTGCGCGACCGGCTGGCCGCGGCCCTGCCCCCGGCGGGCACCACGCTGGAGCAGGTGTGCCGTCTCGACACCGCCCTGGGACAGTTCTTCGGCGAGGTCGCCGCGCGGGCGGACGCGGCGCTCGCGGGCGGCCGGGCCGACCTGGTGGTCTCCCACGGGCAGACCGTCTACCACTGGGTGGCCGGGGCGGAGGCCCTGGGCACCCTGCAACTGGGCGGCCCGGCCTGGATCGCCGAGGCCACGGGACTGCCCGTGCTCTCCGACCTGCGCACCCGCGACATCGCCCGCGGCGGGCAGGGCGCGCCGCTGATGGCCATGCTGGACGCCCTGCTGCTGCTCGGCGCGGACGGCGGCGCGGGCCGCGGCGCGCTGAACCTGGGCGGCATCGCCAACATCACCGTCCGCGGCCCCGGCGGCGCGGTGACCGCCTACGACCTGGGCCCGGCCAACGCCCTCCTGGACGCCGTGGTCACCGAGGCGAGCGGCGGGGCCGAGCGGATGGACACCGACGGGGCCTGGGCCAGGCGCGGCCGGGTGGACCGGGAGCTGCTTGCCGTGCTGCTCGACGAGCCGTACTACCGGCTGTCCCCGCCCAAGTCCACGGGCAAGGAGCTCTTCCACGCCGGCTACCTGCGCGACCGCCTGGGGGCGTCCGGCCGCGGCGCGGGAGGTGAGGCGGCGGACCTGGCCGCCACCGTCACCGAGCTCACCGCGGAACTGGTCGCCGCGGCCTGCCGGGAGCACGGCCTGCGCGAGCTCGTGGTCTCGGGCGGCGGCGTGCGCAACCCGGTGCTGATGGGCCGGATCAGGGCGCTGGCCGATCCGGTGAGGATCAGGCGGCCGGAGGACTTCGGCCTGCCGGCCCAGGCCAAGGAGGGGTACCTGTTCGCGCTGCTCGGCTTCCTCAGCGTGCACGGGCTGCCCGGCGTCTTCCCCTCCGCGACCGGCGCCCGCGGCGCCGAGGGCGCGGTGCTCGGCTCCCTCACGCCGGGCGCGCGCCCGCTGCGCCTGCCCGAGCCGCAGTCCACCCGCCCGGGCCGGCTGCGCGTCGTGCCCTGAACGCGCCAGGCAGGCCGGCGGCGCGGCACCGACCGCGGCGCGCGGCGGCGCGGCACCGGGCCGGGAGGCGGCACCGACCGCGGCGCGGCACCGGGCCGAGGCGGCACCGGGCGGCGGCGTGCCGAAGTGGCCGCCGCTCAGACCGCCTCGGGGAGCCGCTCGGGCGGGCCGGGCCTGGCGTAGTACCAGCCCTGCGCCGAGTCGCAGCCGAGCTCCCTGAGCTGCTCGGCCTGCGTCGAGGTCTCCACGCCCTCCACGGTCACCGAGAGCTGGAGGGTGTGCGCGAGCGAGACGATCCCCTCGACGATCTTCAGGTCCACCGGGTCGGCGGGCGCCCGCTGGAGGCCGAGGGTGAAGGAGCGGTCCAGCTTCAGGGTGCTGGCCGGCAGCCGCCGCAGGTTCGCGAGGTTCGAGTACCCGGTGCCGAAGTCGTCCAGGGCGATGCCCACGCCGAGTTCGGCGAGCTGGCGCAGCGGCCGCAGCTCGTTCTCGTCGGCCCTGATCATCGCCGTCTCGGTCACCTCCAGGCACAGCGAACTCGGCGGCAGCCCGGCCTCCTCCAGCACCGCCACCGTGTCCTCGACCAGCTCCGGGTGGTGCAGCTGGCGCGGCGAGAGGTTGACGTTCACCTTCAGTGGCCGCGCCCCGCCGATGCCGCGGACCTGCCACTGGCAGGCCTGCCGCACGGCCTCCTGGAGCACCCAGCGGCCCAGCGGCACGATCAGCCCGGTGTGCTCGGCGAGCGGGATGAACCGGTCGGGGCCGAGCACCCCGTGCCGCGGATGGCTCCAGCGCACCAGCGCCTCCGCGCCCTCCAGGCTCCCGTCCTGCATCTTCACCAGCGGCTGGTACTCGATGAAGAACTCGCAGCCCTTCAGCGCGGCGGGCAGGTGGTGGGTCAGGTGGTGGCGGCTGATGGCCCTGGCGTCGGAGTCGGGGTCGGCCAGGGCGTAGCGGTTGCCGCCCTCCGCCTTCGCCCGGTACATCGTGATGTCGGCGCTGCGCAGCACCTCGGCCGCGGTCAGGTGGCGCGTGGGGCCCTCCACCACGCCGATGCTCGCCCTGACCATCAGCTCGCGCCCGCCCACCTCCACCGGGGTGGCCAGCGCGTCAAGCGCCCGCTCGGCCAGCTCGGTGACGGCCTTCGGCGAGGGCGGGTCGACGACCAGGGCCACGAACTCGTCGCCGCCGATCCTGGCCAGCATCTGCCCCGGGCCCGAGGCGCAGCCGTGGAGCCGCTCGGACACCGCGATCAGCAACTGGTCGCCGACGGCGTGCCCAAGGCTGTCGTTGACCGCCTTGAACCCGTCGAGGTCCAGGTAGCACAGGCCGAGCCTGGCGCAGCCGGAGCCGGGGGCGAGGGCCTGCTCGAGGCGCTCGAAGAACAGGGAGCGGTTGGGCAGGTCGGTCAGCGCGTCGTGCGTGGCCTGGTAGCGCAGCCGCAGGTTGAGCAGGCGCCGCTCGGAGACGTCCTCCATCATGGCCAGCATGTAGCGGGGCTTGCCCTCGGCGTCGCGCAGCAGGGACACCGTCAGGTTCGTCCACAGCACGGTGCCGTCGGTGCGGCCGTACGCCTTCTCCACCTGGAAGTGCTCCCGCTCCCCGCGCATCAGCTCCCGCTGCATGCGCCACATGTCGGGGGAGTCCTCCGGGTGCGTCCAGTCCAGCAGGTTGCGGCTGCGGACGTGGTGGTCCGAGCCGCCGAACATCTGGGTCAGGGCGTGGTTGGTGTCCAGGATGTTCCCGGCCATGTCGGCGATGCCGATGCCGAGCGCCGCGTCCTTGAACACGGCCCGGAAGCGGGTCTCGCTCTCGTGCAGGGCGCGCGCGATCTCGGTCTGGGCCGCGAGCGCGGCCCTGGACATCGCCTCCTGCTCGGTCCTGGTGCGCTCCTGCAGCGCCTTGGCGAAGCCGGCCGAGATCGTGTGCTGGAGGCGGGTGCAGCGGATGCGGCCCTCCTCGACGGGGAGTTCGGCGGCGTCCGCGCAGTACAGCAGCAGATAGGCGTCGATGACGCCGAGGATGCGCGGCAGCGAGTCGGCCGCCGTGCAGTGGGCGGCCACCAGCTCGGCGCCCACCTCCCGCCCGGGAGCGGGGTCGAAGGGCCTGGAGTGCAGCGCCTCGGTGAGCCGTACGGTCAGCCGCAGCAGCAGGTCCTCGAACTCCTGGCGGGTCATGGAGGTCGCGGTCGCCGGGTAGACCGCGCGGCACCAGATCCGCGCGAAACGCGCCATTCCGTCGGGCGGTTCCGCGCAGCCTTCGGTGCCGGGCGGGGCGGAGCGCCCCGAGGGCGAGGGTGTCACGCTTTGAGTCCTACTCCCGCGTAGCCTGCGTACACGATGGGGTCCTCCTCGTCGAGCGGCCCGTCAGGGCGCCAGTCCGGCATCGCCACCAGCCCCGGGTCGACCAGGTCGAAGCCGTCGAAGAAGCGGGCGACCTCCTCCCCGGAGCGCATCACCAGCGTGTTGCCGCCGCTGCGGTAGAGCTCCGAGAGGCCCGCGCCCTGTTCCGGGGTCGCGGGCGAATCCTCGGTGGAGGCGTGGCTGAGGACGAGGAGGCTGCCCGGGGCCAGCGCGTCGCGCAGCTCCGCGAGCCTCTCGTGCGGCTTGTCCTCGTCGTGGAAGAAGTGCAGCACGGCCACCAGCAGCAGCGCGACCGGCCGGCCGAGGTCGAGCAGCCGCCCGGTCTCCTCGCTGTCGAGGATGCCCGCCGGGTCGTTGAAGTCGGCCGCGAGGACGCCGGCGCGCGGCACGTCGGCGAGCACCGCCTTGCTGTGCGCGACGGCCACCGGATCGTTGTCCACGTACAGGACGCGGGCCTCGGCACTGGCCGCCTGCGCCACCTCGTGCACATTTCCGAAGGTGGGAATGCCGGAGCCGATGTCCAGGAATTGGGTCACTCCGCGCTCCACCGCGTACCGGACGGCGCGGCGCATGAAGGCACGATTCGCCTGAGCGATCTTGGGCAGTCCGGGAAGCAGCCCGATCGCCTTGCGGGCCGCCTCGCGGTCCACCTCGAAATTGTGTGATCCGCCGAGGTAGTAGTCGTACATTCGCGAAATGCTGGGCAGGGACAGGTCGATGCCCTGCGGCGCCCAGGCGGGTCGTTCCATCGGCGTCTCCAATGTCCCCTGCATATGCGCGCATTGATGTCGGCCCGACGAGGGTAACGACTTGGCCACGGGCGAGGGAAGGAAGCCAGGGGGCCACCTCGCGCGGCCAGGGGGTTACTTGGGCATCTGTCATGATTCTTCGCCGCCGCGCCCGATGGCATCAAGCCAGCGGCTGGCCGAATTGCCACCGGCCGGGCGCCCCGGCTCACACCGAGACGCCGTGCTCCCGCAGGTACGCCAGCGGATCGATGTCGGTGCCGAACGCCGGGCTGGTGCGGATCTCGAAGTGCAGGTGCGGTCCTGTCGCGTTGCCCGTGGCGCCCGAGCGGCCGAGCCGCTGCCCGCTGCCGACCGGCTGCCCGGCCGAGACCGAGATGGCCGAGAGGTGGGCGTACTGGCTGTACCGGCCGTCGGGGTGGCGGACGATGACCTCGTAGCCGTAGGAGCCGGCCCAGCCGGCGGACACCACCTCGCCGGCGGCCACCGCCCGCACCGAGGTCCCCGTGGAGACGGGGAAGTCCACGCCCGTGTGGTAGCCGAGGGACCAGGAGCCCGGCTCGTGGTAGGGCGTGCCGATGGCGGCCTCCACCGGGGCCGTGTAGGCGGGGGCCTGCCGGTCGGCCGGCTCCTCCTCCCGCTCGCCCTGGGCGTGCGCCGCGCGCTCCTCCTCCTGCCGCTCCTCGGCCCTGGCGGCCTCACGGGCCGCCGCCTCCTCCTCGGCCTGCCGGGCCTCTTCGGCCTGCCGGGCCTCCTCGGCCTCCCGCTCCTCCTCCGCGGCGCGCTCCTGCGCGGCCTCCTCGTCCCGGGCCTGCTCCTGGTCCGCGGCCGGGTCCTGCGGGTGCCCCGCGGCCTCCTCCGTGCCCCCGTCCGCCGCCGGCTCGTGGCCGGTGGCCGGGGCGTGCAGGGCGAGGCGCTGCCCGGGGAAGATGAGGTCGGGATCGCCGCCCACCGTGCGGCGGTTGAGCTCATAGAGCGACTGCCAGCCGCCGCGCACCTCGTGGGTGGTGGCGATGCCGAACAGGGTGTCGCCGCGCACCACCTCGTACAGGTCGCCGTCCTGGCGGGCGGGCGCCTCGGCGTCCCGCGCCGCCGGGTGCGCGTCGTGCGCGGCGGGGCGCGTGTCGGCGGCCTGGCTCGCCTGCTCCGCCCCGGCGCGCTCGTGCTCCGGGCCCGCGCCGGGGGAGACCTCGGGCGCGCCCCCGCCGCGGGTCAGCCCGGCCTCGCCGGAGCAGGCGGGCCAGGCGCCGGGACCCTGGCCGGCCAGCACCCGCTCGGCGATGGCGATCTGCTGGTCCCTGGTGGCCAGGTCGGCCCGCGCGGCGTATGCGGTGCCGCCGTACGCCTCCCAGGTGCTCTGGGCGAACTGCAGCCCGCCGAAATACCCGTTGCCCGTGTTGATGTGCCAGTCGCCGCTGCTTTCGCACTCGGCGACCTGGTCCCAGGTGTCGGCGGAGGCCGCGGAGGCGTGGGCCGCGCTGATCAGCGGGAGCGCGAGGCCGGCCCCCGAGGCGGTGACGGTCAGGGAGGCGCGCGAGACGGCACTGGGCCGATAGCGGCGGTGACGTCCACGTGTGGTCATGGGCGGGTCCCTCCCCGAGCCGGCGGCTACCGTGCATTCCCGTCAGATTATGTCGTGATCACGGGAGTTGTGCGGCGGATCAACGATATGGGTGCCGAATCCAGGCGGCAAGAGGTGGCTTTATCGCGTCGTTGGTTCCGTGCGTCCCCGGTGTTACGGTCGCCCCGTTCGCAGGGAACAACCGCAGCGAGGAGCCGTCATGGAAGCCTTGTCCGATCTTGTTCCGCGCCAGGCCGGGGATTTCCCGGTCGAACCCCGCGTCGTCTTCGATTCCGTGGAACAGGCGGCCCACGCCGCCGATCGCTGTCCGGTGAGTTGCGTCTGCACCGCCTCCACGGCGAACTGCTACGCGACCGGAAACAGCTACTGGGCCTGAGGCCCGCGGGCACGGCGGGAAGGGGCACGGCCGGGGCGCGTGGCCGTGCGGCCACGCGGCGGCCGACGGCGGGGCAGGCCGGGGCGGCCGGACCCGGCGAGCCATGGCAGGCCGGGGAAACGGCCATGGCCCGGAGGGCCGGAAAAGCGGCGGCGAGGAGGCGGGGCGGTGCCAGGCTGGGAGGGCCGGGACGGCCGCGATGGCTGGGACGGCGAAGAACTCGTCCGGCGGGCGCTTGCCGCGGCCGGCTCCCCGGACGGCGCGCGCCCCGGCGCACACGCCGGGGGCACCGAAAGCACCGGAGGCACCGGAGGCACCGGGCAGGCCGGGTACGCCGTGCACGCGGGGCAGGACTGGGTGACCGTCGCCCCCGCCGGCGTGCCGCTGCCCGCGCACGGGTGGAAGCTGCACGTCTCCTCCCGGGCGGCGACGTTCCCCGCCCTCGCCGCGCGCCTGCTGCCGTGGCTGCTCGCCGAGCGCTGCCACTTCAAGCTGGCCCGCTCGGAGGAGGTCCTCGCCCGGATGAACGGCGGGCGGCCCGCCCCGGCCGGGGTCGGCAAGGCCGTGACCGTCTACCCGCCGGCCTCCCGGGTCCGCCGACTCGGTCTCGACCTGGCCGAGTTGACCCGCGGGCACGCCGGGCCGCGGGTGCTCAGCGACCGGCGGGTGGCCCCCGACGCCCCCGTCTACTACCGGTACGGCCCCTTCGCCCCGCGCTGGTACGCGGGGGAGCGCGGCTCGCTGGCCATCGGCGTGCCGGGTCCCGACGGCGCCTGGTTCGACGGGGTGGCCACCCTGGACTACCGGCAGCCGCCGTGGGCGCGCGACCCCTTCGGGGGCGACGCGGCGGCCGAGCCGGAGACCCTGGGCGGGCGCTACCGGGTGACCCGCGGGATCTACCAGGCGGCGCACGGCAACGTCTTCCGCGCCGTGGACCTGAGCCGGGGCCGCGGGGTCGTGGTGAAGCAGGCCAGGGCGCACGTGGCGGAGAACCGCGCGGGCGGCGACGCCCGCGCCCGATTACGCAACGAGCGCCGGGTGCTCGCCGCCTGCCGCGGCGTGCCGGGAACCGCGGCCTTCCTCGACCACTTCGCGCACGGCGAGGACGAGTTCCTGGTCACCGAGGACGTCGGCAGCACCAACCTGCTGCACCACGTCCGGCTGCACGGGGCCCTGCCGCCCGCCGCCCTGCGGGCGCTGGCCGGGGAACTCGCCGGCACGCTGGCCGCGCTGCACCGGGCGGGGGTGATCGTGCGCGACCTCACCCCGCGGAACGTCGTCCTCGGCCACGGCCGCGCCCACCTCGTCGACTTCGGGCTCGCCGCGCTCGACGGGCGGTACTTCCCCGGCGGCACCCCCGGCTTCGTGCCCCCGGAACAACTGGCAGGCCGGCCCCCGCGGCCCGCGGACGACTGCTTCGCGCTCGGCATGACCCTGGGCTTCGCCGCCACCGGGATGACCCCGCCGGCCGAGATCCCCGGCCGGGACCTGGCCGCCCGCCGCATGCTCCAGTCCCTCGCCGCCCGCCCGCCGGGAGCCGCGCGCGAGGCCGCCCTGCGCGCCGTCGGCGGGCTGCTCGACGCCGACCCGGCGCGGGCGGCGGGCACCCTCGCGGAACTGGCTCTGGGGGCCTGGCCCGCCGGTCACGGCGCCGGGTGGGCCCCGCCGCCCCCGCCCGCCGTCGGGCCACGGACGGCCGCCGCCCTCCGGGACCGCGTCCTCGACCTGCTGCTGACCCGGCTCGCGGCCCGGCGGACCGCCGAGGCCGAGGGCACCATCGACGCGGTGGACGCCGGGGTCTACACCGGCAGCGCCGGCATCGGCCTGGAACTGCTGCACCACCTCGGGCACCCGGGCGTCGCCGAGGCGCTGCCGGGACTCGTCGCCCACGCGCGCCGGGCCGCCGGGCGGGTCGGCCTCGCGGAGGGGCTGCTCGCCGGGACCACCGGGATCGGGCTCTTCCTCGCCCGGGCCGCCGCCGCGGGCTTCCCGGCCGCCCCGGTGACCCCCGCCGCGCCGCCCGAGCCGCACGACGACGTCTTCAGCGGCACCGCGGGCGTGGGCCTGGGCGCATTGCTGCTCGCCGACGTGACCGGCGATCCCGGGCCGCTGGCGCGCGCCGTCCGCCGGGCCGAGGACCTCCTCGCGCGCGAGGCCCCCCGCCTCGGGGTGACGGCGGACACCGGGCTGCCGCCAGGCGCGGGCGTCGACCCCACCTTCGGCTACGCGCACGGCAGCGCGGGCATCGCCGACTTCCTCACCGGGCTGGCCGCGAGGACCGGCGACCCGGAGCTGACCCGGGCCGCGCTGACGGCGGCGCGCCGGCTCGCCGCGCGGGCCGAGGCGCTGACCGCCGCGGCCTGGCGGCCCTCGGCGGTGCCGGTCACCGCCTCCTGGTGCCAGGGCCTGGCCGGGGCGGTGCGCGCGCTGCGGCACGCGTCCTCGGTCCTCGACGCCCCGGAACTGGGCCGCACCGCCCGGGCCGCGGCCGCCGCCTGCGCCGCGTGGGTGCCCAGGATGGAGAACCTCGGCCAGTGCTGCGGCGCCGCCGGCGTGGGCGGCGCGCTGCTCGACCTGGCGGCGGACGAGGGGGGCGAGCGGTGGCGGGAGGCCGCCGAGGGCGTGGTGCGCCACCTGCTGGTGCGCAGCCACGGCCCGGACGAGGCCCCGGCCATGATCAGCCTCGAAGGACAGGACGCGCCGCTGTCGTTCGGCATGGGATACGCCGGGCTGCTGTCCTTCCTGCGCCGCTTCGACCTGCCGGGCGCCTGCGATCCGCTCTCGCCCGCGGGCCGCTGGTCACCGCCGCCGCCCGCCCCGCCGCGGTGAGGCGGCGCGGGCGGCCGATGCCCCACCTGCCGGGCAGGCCGGGCCGCGGGCCCACGAAGCGGCGCCGGCACAGGCCCCGGGGCCGTGGCTCAGGTGGCCGTGGAGCGATGCTGGACCTCCTCGGCGGGCCGGGCGGCGCCCGGCGCCCCCGGCCGCGGGATGACGCGGCCCGCCACCTCGCTGCGGCCGGGCAGCTCCGCCCGCGCGTCGGGTACGGGCCGCGGCCTGCCCTGCCGCACCACCTCGGGCCTCGGCCGCGGCGGCTCGGCCACGGGCGGCTCGGCGCGCGGCGGCCTGAGGGCGAGCAGGATGACGCCGAGCAGCGTGGTGGCCACCGCCCCGTCCATCCAGTAGTGGTGCCCGGTGCCCACCACCGTGGTCAACGTCATCAGCGGGTGCAGCAGCCACAGCCACCGCCAGCGGGTCCTGGTGGAGACGATCAGCCCGATCGCGATCGCCAGCGCCCAGCCGACGTGCAGCGAGGGCATGGCCGCGAACTGGTTCGCCATGGAGTGGGCCTCGGGCTTCCCGTACACCGCGGGGCCGTAGACCATGCCCGTGTCGATCATCCGCGTCGGGCGGAACAGCCGCGGCGGCGCCAGCGGCAGCAGCAGGTGCAGGACCAGCGCGGCGCTGGTCAGCCAGGTGAGCACCCAGCGAATCCAGACGTAGTACCCGGGGCGGCGCCAGTACATCCAGCACAGGAAGATCGCCATCGCCGGGAAGTGGACGGTGGCGTAATAGACGTTGATGCCGTGGATCACGGCCTCGCTGTGCAGCAGGAACTGCTGCACGCCGGCCTCGCTCGGCAGGTGGAGGGCGCGCTCCAGGTCCCAGATGCTCGCCGCGTTGTCGTACGCGTCCGCGAACTGACCGTTGGCCGCGCGTCTGCCGAACTTGTATGCCGAGTAGAGCGACGCCACGAGGAGCAGTTCCCGGACGAGCGGAGGTCTGGACGAGAGCGCGGGCCGCTCCCGGACTCGCGTGACGAAAGCTCGCCCCAGCACTGTTGTGCTTCGCATAGGCAGTATTCCCGAATGGCAGGGTCAGCGGACCGCGGTGAGGAAACGCGAGGACTTCTCGGCGTTCGCGTTTCGATCTTCAGTTCCCCGACGTGAGTTTACGGGGTTGTCACCTGCGCGCGGCACCGGTTTGCCACGCCAGGCGGCGTCTGAGGAGCTTCTGGCCCGATCCGCAAGGAATAAACGGGCCACCTCGGCAGGGCCGTTCGAAGGCCGGCCCGTGCCTCGTCCCGCTGGTGGGAGGGCTGCCGCGGCCGGGCGCCCGGCGCCGCGCCGCCGGTCACCGGCGTCCCGCGGACCGCCCGGCCCGCACCCGCCGACCCGGGCGCGTCCCGGCGCGCCGCGCCCGCCGCGCCCCCTGCTTTGTCCTCGGCGTGGAGAAAGTTGCGCTCATCCATGCGCTACTTCTTCCCGCGTCGACCGGCCGCTGCTACATTCCCGAGCCAAGCCCGGCACGGGAACCGTGCGCGGGGGCCGATGCCGACGCTGGCGGGAGGGGCACGTGAGGCGCATGACCGCTCGGCCCGCGAACGCCCACCAGGCGCGGCTGCTGCGCCTGCTCCGCGACGGCGGGCCGAGTTCCCGGGCTCAACTCGGGGACCAGATCGAGCTGTCCCGCTCCAAGCTGGCGGTCGAGGTGGACCGGCTGCTGGAGACCGGGCTCGTGGTGGGCGACGGCTTCGCCGCCTCCCGGGGCGGCAGGCGCTCGCACGGCGTCCGCCTGGCCCCGGAACTGCGCTTCCTCGGCGTGGACATCGGGGCGACCTCGATCGACGTGGCCGTCACCGGGCCGGAATTGGAGATCCTCGGCCACCTCACGGAGCCGATGGATGTGCGGGAGGGCCCGGTCGCGGTCTTCGAGCGGGTGCTGTCGATGGCAGGCAGGCTGCGCGAGAGCGGGCTCGCCGGGCACTTCGACGGCGCCGGGCTCGGGCTGCCGGGACCGGTGCGCTTCCCCGAGGGCGTGCCGGTCGCCCCGCCGATCATGCCGGGCTGGGACGGGTTCCCCGTCCGGGAGGCCCTCGGCCAGGAGCTCGGCTGCCCGGTCATGGTCGACAACGACGTGAACCTGATGGCCCTGGGCGAGCAGCACGCGGGCGTCGCACACGCGGTCCAGGACTTCATCTGCGTCAAGATCGGCACCGGCATCGGCTGCGGCATCGTCGCGGGCGGCACCGTGCACCGCGGCGCCACCGGCAGCGCGGGAGACATCGGTCACATCCAGGTCGAGCCCGAGGGCCGCCCCTGCCCGTGCGGCAACCGGGGCTGCCTGGAGGCGTACTTCGGGGGCGCCGCCCTGGCCAGGGACGCGGAGGCGGCCGCCCGCGAGGGGCGTTCCGCCGCGCTGGCCGCGCGACTTGCGGCGGCGGGCAGCCTCGGCGCGGCGGACGTGGCCGCCGCCGCGGCGGCGGGCGACGTGGCCGCGCTCGACCTCATCCGGCAGGGCGGGAACCGCACCGGGCAGGTGATCGCCGGGCTCGTCAGCTTCTTCAACCCGGCGCTCGTCGTCATAGGCGGCGGGGTCACCGGCCTCGGGCACACCCTGCTGGCCACCATCCGCACCCAGGTCTACCGGCAGTCCCTGCCGCTGGCCACCGGCAACCTCCCCATCGTGCTGGGCGAGCTGGGCCCCGTCGCGGGCGTCACCGGCGCGGCCCGCCTCATCAGCGACCACCTGTTCAGCTACACCCCGACCTGACCCGGGCGCCACCGGCCACCCGGCCCCGGCCGCCCCGCGTGCCGGCCCGCACCCGGACCACCCGCACCCGACCGCACCCGACGGCACCCGCGCCGCCACCCCCGTACCGGCAGCACCACCCGCAGCAGGCGCCGCGGCGCACCGGCACGGCAGCACGCACCGGCAGCACGCAGGCACCCGACAGCGCACAGGCACCACCGGCACGCAGGCAGCACAGCACACAGGCCCCGCTGCGCGTACCGCGGCAGGCACCGCACCACGCACGCACCGCAAGCACGCCCCGCAACACGCCTCTTCCGCACCGACGGCACCACGCGCCTCACTCGCACCACCTGCACCACCCGCACCACCCCCGCGCACCGCCCCGCTGCACCACCCGCACGTCGCGTTCCCGCCCGCGCACCACGGCGGAGCGGGCGGGCCCGCCGCGCACGCCCCGCGGGCCGGGCAGCGGGGGCGCGCCCGGCGAAGGACCGCACCACCCGGCACGTCCCACGGCACGAACAGCACCGAGCTCCGAGCACCACCCAGGAACGAGCACGTCGCGGCACGGCACGTCCCAGGGCGCGCCGCGCCACGTGAACGCCCCGCACCACGGCCGCACCACCCCGCGGGCGCCCAGGCGCCCCGGCCTCGCCCGACACGCGGCCGGAACGCACAGACCCGAGCAGCAGCGGGCCACCGTCCGCGCCGCGAACCGGCGCGGACGGGGCGGCCCACCCCCAGGAGGCAACCCATGGCAGGCGCGTCACCGCCGATCCTGACCCTGTCCCAGATCACCAAGTCCTTCCCCGGGGTCCGCGCCCTGGACGGCGTCGACCTCGACGTACTGCCCGGCGAGGTGCACTGCCTGCTCGGGCAGAACGGCGCCGGCAAGTCCACCCTCATCAAGGTGGTCTCCGGCGCCCACCGGCCCGACGGGGGAGAGATCAGGTGGCTCGGCGAGCCGGTGCGCCTCGGCTCGCCGAGCGCCGCCACCCGCCTCGGCATCGCCACCATCTACCAGGAACTCGACCTGGTCGAGGGGCTCTCGGTCGCCGAGAACGTCCACCTCGGGCACGAGACCTCGACCGCGGGCTTCCTGCGCCGGGGCGCCGCCACGGCCGCCACCGCCCGGCTGCTCGCCCGCCTCGGCCACCCGGAGATCGCGCCGGACCGCCTGGTCGGCACGCTCCCGGCCGCCGGGCGGCAGATCGTCAGCATGGCCAGGGCCCTCTCGCACGAGGTCCGGCTGATCGTGATGGACGAGCCGTCCGCCGTGCTCGACCCCGACGAGGTGGCCAACCTCTTCCGGATCATCGAGGGCCTGACCGCGGAGGGCGTCGCCGTGGTCTACATCTCCCACCGCCTGGAGGAGATCCGCCGCATCGGCGACCGCGTCACCGTCCTCAAGGACGGCCGCGCCGTCGCCCGCGGCCTGCCCGCCGGCGCGACGCCCACCCGCGAGATCGTCGCCCTGATGACCGGCCGGGAGGCCGACGCCGCCTTCCCCGAGCGGCCGGCCGCGCCGGGCCCCGCGGCCGGCCCGGCGGCCGATCCGGTGCTGCGCGTCGAAGGGCTCGCCCGCCGCGGCGAGTTCGAGCCCCTCGACCTCACCCTGCGGCCCGGCGAGATCGTGGGCCTGGCCGGCCTCGTCGGCTCGGGCCGCTCGGAGATCCTGGAGACGATCTACGGCGCCCGCCGCCCCACGGCGGGCCGGGTGCTGGTCGACGGCCGCCCGCTGCGGCCGGGGAACGTCGCCGCCGCCGTCCGCGCCGGACTCGGCCTCGCCCCCGAGGAGCGCAAGGCGCAGGGCCTGTTCCTGCTCGACTCGGTCGCCCGCAACGTCTCCGTCGCCTCCCTCGGCCGCTTCGCCAGGGGCGGCTGGCTCGACCGCTCCGCGGAGCGCGCCGCCGCGCGGGCCCGCGCCCGCGAGCTCTCCCTGCGCCCCGACAACCCGGACGCCCCCGTCCGCACCCTCTCCGGCGGCAACCAGCAGAAGGCCGTGCTCGCCCGCTGGCTGCTGCGCGGCTGCCGGGTCCTGCTGCTCGACGAGCCCACCCGCGGCGTGGACGTCGGCGCCAGGGCCGAGCTCTACGCCCTGGTCAGGCGGCTGGCCGCCGAGGGCGTGGCGGTCCTGCTGGTCTCCAGCGAGATACCCGAGGTCCTCGGCCTGGCCGACCGGGTGCTCGTGCTGCGGGAGGGGCGGGTGGTGCACGCCGCCGACGCCCGGGAGCTCAACGAACACCGCGTCCTCGACCTCGTCATGGAAGGGAGCCCGGCATGACCCAGGGCGCCACCTCGGAACCCGCATCCGCCCGGCAGGCCGGGCCCGCACCGGCCGAGCCGCCGGGGCGCGCCCGCGCCCTCGGCCCGGGGGCGCGCGCCGCGCTCGGCGGCCCGGCCGGGATACACAGCCTCTCGCTCCTCGGGGTGCTCGCCGTCCTGGCCGTCATCGGCGCCGTCACCGCCCCCGACCAGTTCCTCAGCACGAGCAACCTGCAGCTGATCCTCGTCCAGGCCTCCGTGATCGGCGTGGTCACCGTCGGCATGACCTTCGTCATCATCGGCGGCGGCATCGACCTCTCGGTCGGCGCGATCGTCGCCCTGGCCTCGGTCTGGTGCACCACGGTGGCCACCCAGGAGTACGGGATGGCGGGGATGGTCTTCTGCGCCCTCGCCGTGGGCCTCGGCTGCGGCCTGGTCAACGGCCTGCTGATCGCGTACGGCCCGATCGTGCCCTTCGTCGCCACCCTGGCGATGCTGGCCTCGGCCCGCGGCTTCGCCCTGCAGATCACCGACGGCCGCACCCAGATCGTCACCGTGGACTCGGTGCTCACCCTGGGCGACCACGACTCGTACGTGCTGGGCGTGCCGCCGCTGGTCCTCTTCTTCGCCGCGGTCACCGCCGCCGGGTGGGTGCTGCTCAACCGCACCACGTTCGGCCGCCGCACCGTCGCCATCGGCGGCAACCCGGAGGCCGCGCGGCTGGCCGGTATCCCGGTGCGGCGCCAGCGGCTGATGCTGTACGCCCTCTCCGGGCTCTGCTGCGGCATCGCCGCCTTCATGCTCGTCGTCCTCAGCGGGTCGGGACAGAACACCAACGGCAACCTCTACGAGCTCAATGCGATCGCCGCGGCGATCATCGGCGGCACCGTCCTCAGCGGCGGGCGCGGCACCATCGTCGGCTCCGTGCTCGGCGTCCTGGTGTTCACCACCATCACCAATCTGTTCGCGCTCAACAATTTGCAAACGGAAGTACAGCAGATTGCCCAGGGCGCCATCATCGTGGCCGCCGTGCTGCTCCAGCGCCGCACCCACCTCGCCGCCCCCTGAGCGCCCCGGCCCGGCCGCGCCCCGCGGCCCCCGGCCTTCCCGGCGTTCGCCACCCGGCGCCGCCTCCCATGCATCCCCGTACGCACACCCCACCACCCCTACCCCATCCCCTTTTCGGAAAGGTCGGTCATGAGTCCCACACCCGCGGCACCGAGACCCACCCGCAGGAACCTCCTCTTCGGCACGGCAGCCGCCTCGGCCGGGGCGCTCCTGACCGGTTGCACCAGCAACAGCTCCTCCTCCGGCGACGACGAGCGGGAGGGCCAGAGCCAGGCGGCCGTCGCCGACGACAGCCCGGGGCGCCCGGTCACCATCGGCTTCGCCGGCCCCCAGGCCGACCACGGCTGGCTCAACGCCATCAACGAGAACGCCCACCGCAGGGCCGAGGAGTACGAGGACGTTACGCTGAAGACGACCGAGGGCTCCAACGACACCGCTCAGCAGATCGGGCAGATCGAAACCCTCATCAACAGTGAGGTCGACGTGCTCGTAGTACTGCCCGCGGACGGCCGGGCCCTGACCCAGGTGGCGCTGACCGCCATGGAAGCCGGCATACCGGTCGTCAACCTCGACCGGATCTTCGACACCGCCCAGGCCTACCGGTGCTGGGTCGGCGGCGACAACTACGGCATGGGCCTGAACGCGGGCCACTTCATCGGCGAGCGGCTGAAGGACGTGGAGAACGCCAAGGTCGTCGAGCTCGCCGGCCTGGACAACCTCGAACTGACCCGGCAGCGCACCCAGGGCTTCGACGACGCACTCGCCAACTACCCGAACATCGAGAAGGTGGCCCGCCAGGCCGCCGAGTTCACCGTCGAGTCGGGTCAGGAGGTGATGTCGGGGCTGCTCCAGGCCGTCCCCAGCTTCCACGCCCTGTGGAACCACGACGACGACCAGGGAGTCGGCGCCGAACGCGCCATCGAACAGGCCGGCCGGGACGAGTTCTTCATGGTGGGCGGCGCCGGCTCGCGGCACGTCATGGAGGCCATCCAGGCCGACGACAGCGTCGTGAAGGCCACCGTCCTCTACCCCCCGACGATGGCCGCCTCCGCCATCGACCTCGCCCGGGCCCTCGGCCAGTCCAAGGGGATCAGCGGCCTCGCCGAGCTGGAGATCCCCACCTCCATCACCCTCTATTCCGCCGTGGTCACGAGGGACAACGTCGAGCAGTATCTGCCGACCGGCTTCAACTGACAGGGAACTTCGACTGACAGGGAACCAGATGCCGCATTCCACCACCGCACCCACTCTCGGCGTCGGCATGGTCGGCTACGCCTTCATGGGCGCCGCCCACTCCCAGGGCTGGCGCACCGTCGCCCGCGCCTTCGACCTGCCGCTCACCCCCGTGATGGCCGCCGTCTGCGGCCGCGATCCGGAGGCGGTCGCGGCCGCCGCCGGGCGCCTGGGCTGGGCGGCGGCCGAGACCGACTGGCGCGCCCTGATCGCCCGGGAGGACGTGCAACTCGTCGACATCTGCACGCCGGGCGACAGCCACGCCGAGATCGCCATCGCGGCGCTCGAGGCGGGCAAGCACGTGCTGTGCGAGAAACCGCTGGCCAACAACGAGGCGGAGGCCCAGGCCATGGTCGAGGCGGCCCGCGCCGCCCGGGACCGCGGCCAGGTCGCCATGGTCGGCTTCAACTACCGCCGCGTCCCCGCCCTCGCCCACGCCAGGCGGCTGATCGCCGAGGGCAGGCTCGGCAGCCTGCGGCACCTCCGCGCCACCTACCTCCAGGACTGGGGCACCGACCCGGCCGGGCCCCTGGTGTGGCGGATGCGCAAGGAGAAGGCGGGCTCCGGCGCCCTCGGCGACCTCGGCGCGCACGTCGTCGACCTCGCCCAGTACCTCACCGGCGAGCCGATCACCGGGGTCTCGGCGCAGGTCGAGACGTTCATCAGGCGGCGCCCGCTGCCCGGGGACCCGGAGCGCACCGGCGAGGTCACGGTGGACGACGCGGCGCTGTTCACCGGCCGCCTGGCCTCGGGCGCGCTGGCCTCCTTCGAGGTGAGCCGCCTGGCGGCCGGCCGCAAGAACGCGCTGACGATCGAGGTCAACGGCGCCGAGGGCTCCCTCTCCTTCGACCTGGAGCGGCTCAACGAGCTGGAGTTCCACGACCACACGCTGCCCGCGGCCGAGGCCGGGTTCCGCCGCATCCTGGTCACCGAGCCCGACCACCCCTACCTGGAGGGCTGGTGGCCGCCGGGGCACGGCCTGGGCTACGAGCACACCTTCACGCACCAGGCCAGGGACCTGGTGCGGGCCATCGCGGAGGGCGGCCGGCCGGCGCCCGGATTCGCCGAGGGACTCCAGGTACAGCGCGTCCTGGCCGCCGTCGAGGAGAGCGCGCGCAACGACTCCGTCTTCACCCCGGTACCGCTTCCCGCGCGGGACGAGCAAGGAGAATGAACGCCATGCCACGCAACTTCACCCTGTTCACCGGCCAGTGGGCGGACCTCCCCCTGGAGGAGGTCTGCAGGCTGGCCCGCGACTTCGGCTACGACGGCCTCGAACTCGCCTGCTGGGGGGACCACTTCGAGGTGGACCGCGCGCTGGCCGAGCCCGGCTACGTGGCCGGGCGCCGGGCCCTGCTGGAGAAGTACGGCCTGAAGTGCTGGGCCATCTCCAACCACCTCGTCGGGCAGGCCGTCTGCGACCACCCCATCGACGAGCGCCACCAGGGCATCCTGCCCGCCAGGATCTGGGGGGACGGCGAGCCCGAGGGCGTGCGCACCAGGGCCGCCAAGGAGATCGCCGACACCGCGCGGGCCGCGGCGGCCTTCGGCGTGCAGACCGTCGTCGGCTTCACGGGCTCCTCGATCTGGCACTTGGTGGCGATGTTCCCGCCGGTGCCGCCCGGCATGATCGACCGCGGCTACGAGGACTTTGCCGAGCGCTGGAACCCCATCCTCGACGTGTTCGACGCCGAGGGCGTCCGCTTCGCGCACGAGGTGCACCCCAGCGAGATCGCCTATGACTACTGGACGACCAAACGCGCCCTCGACGCGGTCGGGAACCGGCCCGCCTTCGGCCTGAACTTCGACCCGAGCCACTTCGTGTGGCAGGACCTCGACCCGGTCGGCTTCCTCTACGACTACCGGGACCGGATCTACCACGTGGACTGCAAGGAGGCCAGGCGCAGGCTGGACGGCCGCAACGGCCGCCTCGGCTCCCACCTGCCCTGGGGCGACCCGCGGCGCGGCTGGGACTTCGTCTCCGCCGGCCACGGGGACGTGGCCTGGGAGGACGTCTTCCGCATGCTGCGCGCCATCGGCTACGACGGGCCGATCTCCGTGGAGTGGGAGGACGCGGGAATGGACCGCCTGGCCGGCGCCCCCGAGGCCCTCGCCCGCCTGCGCGCCTACGACTACCCGCCGCCGACCGCCTCCTTCGACGCGGCCTTCGGCAAGGACTGACGCCGCCGCCACCCGCGCCCGGCCCCGGGCGCGGGTGGCGCCGCGCTCCCTCAGGCGCGGGACAGCCGCTCCAGTGCCTCACCCACCAGCTCCGCAGGCGCCGCCCCCACGTCCATGGCCGTGCCGAACTCGTCCGCGCCGAGCGGCTCCAGCGTCTCCAGCTGCGAACGCAGCAGCCCCGGCGGCATGAAGTGCCCTTGGCGGGCGGCGATCCGCTCCTGAAGCAGTTCCCTGCTCCCGGTCAGGTGCAGGAAGAAGACCCCAGGCGCCGCCTCGCGCAGCACGTCCCGGTAGGTGCGCTTCAGGGCCGAGCAGGTCACCACCCCGCCCGAGCCCTCCGCCTCCCGCTCGCGCAGCCACCCGCCGATCGCCGCCAGCCAGGGCGTACGGTCCGCGTCGGTCAGGGGGATGCCGGCGGACATCTTCGCGATGTTGGCCTCGGAGTGGAAGTCGTCGGCCTCGGCGAAGGGCACCCCGAGGCGCTGGGCGAGCTCCCGGGCGACGGTGCTCTTGCCCACGGCCGAGACGCCCATGACGACGACGGTGGAGTAAGACATGAGGCAACTATCCGGCCCGCGGATGCGTTTTCCCAAACGCGGCGGGACGCCCCTACCGCGGCCACCCCCCGCACGCTGGGACGGCTCGCTGACAGTGAGGGGCTGTCACTCCGATGAATTACAGTGGCGACATCCGCGTTCTGGGAGGTTCACGTGTCCGAGCCGTCCTCGTCCACGTCGTCCGAGCAGTCGTCCGAGCAGTCGTCCGAGCAGCAGCCGTCCACGCCCCCCGGGCAGCAGTCCGCGCCCTCGGGCCCGCCCGCCGCGGCGCCTTCCGCGGGGCCCGCTCCCGAGCCCGCCTCCGAGTCCTCCGGGCTGCCCGCCGCGGCCCCCGTGCCGGCCTCCGCTCCCGGGCCGGGCCCGGCGCCCGCGGCGGCGCTCGCCGACGCGCCCGCCGCCGCGCCCCCCTCGGGCACCCCCACCGCCCCGCCCGCCCCGGCCGCGCGCCCGGCCGCCCCGGCCGCCGGGGTCCGCGCCCGGCGGCCCTCCCTGCTGTCGCGGCTGCGGCCGGCCTCCTTCGGCGCCGAGCCCACCGGGGAGCGGCTGGCGCGCGTGCGGCGCTCGCCGCAGTTCCGCGACGGTGCCTTCCGCAACGAGCTGCCCGTCGGCGCCGCGGGCAGCCCCCGCCAGATCGTGCCCATGATCCGCGACGCGCTGCGCCGGGCCGACCGGGTGCGCCGCAAGCCCGCCCGGGCGCTGCCGATCGTCCGGCCCCCGGCCGCCGCCGCGGCCGAGCCACCCGCCTCCGGGCTGCGGCTGACCTGGCTCGGCCACGCCACGGTGCTCGCCGAGATCGACGGGCACCGGGTGCTCTTCGACCCGGTCTGGGGCGAGCGCTGCTCGCCGTTCGCCTTCGCCGGCCCCAAGCGGCTGCACCCGGCCCCCGCCCCGCTCGCCGCGCTCGGCCCCTACGACGCGGTCGTCATCTCGCACGACCACTACGACCACCTCGACATGCCCACCGTCCGCGCCCTGATCGCCTCCGACGCCGTCTTCGCCGTCCCGCTCGGCGTCGGGGCACACCTGGAGCACTGGGGCGTCCCGGCCGGCCGGATCAGGGAGCTCGACTGGTACGAGACGACGCGCGTGGGCGGGCTGACCCTCACCGCCACCCCGGGCCAGCACTTCTGCGGCCGCGGCCTGCGCAACCTGGGCCGCACGCTGTGGGCCTCCTGGGCCGTGGCGGGCCCGGGGCACCGGATCTTCCACAGCGGCGACACCGGGTACTTCCCCGGCTTCGCCGAGATAGGCAGCCGCCTGGGCCCCTTCGACGCCACGATGATGCAGATAGGGGCCTACAGCGAGGCCTACTGGCCGGACATCCACATGACCCCGGAGGAGGGCGTGCGGGCCCACGTCGACCTCTCCGGCGGCACCCCGCACGGCGTGCTGCTGCCGATCCACTGGGGCACGTTCAACCTGGCGCTGCACCCGTGGGACGAGCCCGCGGAACGGACGGTGGGCGAGGCGAGGAACGCGGGGGTGACCGTGGCCGTGCCGCGCCCCGGCGAGTCCTTCGAACCGGACCTGGGGCTGCCCCTCGACCCCTGGTGGCAGACGGTCGCGGCGCGCCCCTCAGGCGGCGGGACGCGCGGGCCGGGGGAGGCCGGCGGCACGCCCGGGGCCACCCTCGGGGCGCGCCGCGGCGGCTGACGGCCCGCCGGCCGAAGAAGACGAGCCGGGCGAGATCGTTTACTTGTGTGGGATGAAGTGCGGCTCTAGTGTTCCCAGAGCCGCACTCACCCCGCGCGAGAGGCCAGCGATGTCCGCAAGTTCGCCCAGGATCACCGCGATCGACGCCCACGACATCAGGTTCCCCACCTCACGAGAGCTCGACGGCTCGGACGCGATGAACCCGGACCCCGACTACTCGGCCGCCTACGTGGTGCTGCGCACCAGCTCCGGCTCCGAGCTGGCGGGCCACGGCTTCGCGTTCACCATCGGCCGGGGCAACGACGTCCAGGTCGCGGCGATCAGGGCGCTCGCGCCCTACGTCGTGGGGCGGCACGTGGACGAGCTGTGCGCCGACCCGGGCGGGCTGTCCCGGGCCCTGGTCGGGGACAGCCAGCTGCGCTGGCTCGGCCCCGAGAAGGGCGTGATGCACATGGCCATCGGGGCGGTGGTCAACGCCGCCTGGGACCTGGCGGCGCGGCACGCAGGCAAGCCGCTGTGGCAGTTCCTCGCCGAGGCCGACCCGGAGTGGCTGGTCTCCCAGGTCGACTTCAGGTACCTGACCGACGCGCTGACCCCCGAGGAGGCCCTGGGCCTGCTGCGCCGCGGCCGGGAGGGCGCCGCGGTGCGGGCGGCCGAGCTGCGGGAGCGCGGCTACCCGGCCTACACCACCTCGCCCGGCTGGCTCGGGTACTCCGACGGCAAGCTGACCCGCCTGGCCACGGAGGCGGTGGCGGCCGGCTTCACCCAGATCAAGCTCAAGGTGGGCGCCGACCTGGAGGACGACATCAGGCGCCTGCGCGCGGCCAGGGCCGCCGTCGGCCCCGACATCAGGATCGCCATCGACGCCAACCAGCGCTGGGACGTCGGCCAGGCCATCGACTGGGTGCGGGCGCTCGCCGAGTTCGACCCGTACTGGATCGAGGAGCCCACCAGCCCGGACGACGTCCTCGGCCACGCCGCCATCCGCCGCGGGGTCGCCCCGGTGCGGGTCGCCACCGGGGAGCACGCGCAGAACCGGATCGTCTTCAAGCAGCTCCTGCAGAGCGGGGCGATCGACATCGCGCAGATCGACGCGGCCCGCGTCGGCGGCGTGAACGAGAACCTGGCCGTGCTCCTGCTCGCCGCGAAGTTCGGCGTCCCGGTCTGCCCGCACGCCGGGGGAGTGGGGCTGTGCGAACTGGTCCAGCACCTGGCCATGTTCGACTTCGTCGCGCTCAGCGGCACCACGGAGAACCGGGTCATCGAGTACGTGGACCACCTGCACGAGCACTTCGCGGACCCGGTGCGGATCGAGGGCGGCCGCTACGCGGCGCCGGTCGCGCCCGGCTTCTCCGCGGCGATGCTGCCCAGGACGCTCGCCGAGTTCGCCTATCCGGGCGGCGAGTTCTGGGCGGCCGACCTGGCCGCCCAGGCCGGCCCCGCGTAACGGCCGGGGCCGGGGCGGCACCCGGCGGCGGTACCGGGCCGGGGCCCTGGCCCGGCGAGCACGTGAACGCGGCACCGAGAACTCGGGAGGCGACAAGTTCATGACGGCAGTAGGCAGGCAGCTGCGGCACCGGGAGCTGGGCGGCAGCGGGGTCGAGGTCAGCGAGCTCGCGCTGGGCGGCGCGCCCCTGGCCGGGTACGGCGCCCCGGTGCGCGAGGAGGACGCCAGGGCGGCCGTCGAGCGGGCCTGGCAGCTGGGGGTGCGCTGCTTCGACACCGCCCCGCACTACGGCATCGGCCTCGGCGAGCGGCGCCTCGGCGCGGCGCTGGCGGACAAGCCGCGCGCGGAGTACACCCTCTCCACCAAGGTCGGCCGCCTGCTGATACCCAACGAGGGCGCGGCGCTCGAAGGCGACGACGCGGCCGAGGGCTTCCCCGGGCTGCCCGCCACCCACCGCAGGGAGTGGGACTTCAGCGCCGCCGGGGTGCGCCGGAGCCTGGAGGAGAGCCTGGAGCGCCTCGGCCTGGACCGCGTCGACCTCGTGCTCATCCACGACCCGGACGACCACGAGGAGCAGGCGTTCCGCGAGGCGTACCCGGAGCTGGAGCGGATGCGCGCCGAGGGCACCGTCGGGGCGATCGGCGCGGGCATGAACCAGGCCGCGATGCTCACCCGCTTCGTCCGCGACACCGACGTGGACGCCGTCCTGCTCGCCGGGCACTACTCCCTGCTCGACCAGGACGGGCTGGCCGAGCTGCTGCCCGCCGCCGCCGCGCGGGGCAGGAGCGTCATCGTCGGCGGGGTCTACAACGCGGGGCTGCTCGCCGACCCGCGCCCTGGCGGCACCTACAACTACGGGCCCGCCCCGGCGCCGATGGTGGCGAAGGCCCTGCGGATCAAGGAGGTCGCCGCCCGGCACGGGGTTCCGCTGCGGGCCGCCGCGCTGGCCTTTCCCTACGGCCACGAGGCCGTCGCGACCGTCCTGGTCGGGGTCAGGTCGGCGGCCGAGGCCGAGGACGCGCTGCGGATGTTCCGCCACCCGGTGCCGGCCGCCCTGTGGGAGGA
Organism: Streptomyces hoynatensis; assembly: GCF_003626535.1. Taxonomy (GTDB): domain Bacteria; phylum Actinomycetota; class Actinomycetes; order Streptomycetales; family Streptomycetaceae; genus Streptomyces; species Streptomyces hoynatensis. Next base: position 265,759 of record NZ_RBAL01000008.1, on the reverse strand, counting down.
ACTGCGCGCCGAGGGCCTGCTGCCCGCCGAGGCCCCGGTGCCGGGGGAGGAGCGGCCGTGAGACTGATCGACGCCCACCACCACCTGTGGGACCTCTCCGTCCGCGACCAGGACTGGATCACCGGGGAGGCCATGGCCCCGCTGCGGCGCGACTTCTCGCCTGCCGACCTCGCCGCCGAGCCGGGGACGGGCGAGCTGACCGCGACGGTGGTGGTGCAGACCGTCACCGTGCCGGGGGAGACGCCCGAGCTGCTGGCCCTGGCCGACAGCGCCGAGGGCCGGCTGATCGCCGGGGTGGTCGGCTGGCTCGACCTCACCGACCCGGGGGTGACCGACGCGCTGGCCGCCCTGCGCGAACGCCCCGGCGGGAGGTACCTCGTCGGCATCAGGCACCAGGTGCAGCAGGAGCCCGACCCGCGGTGGCTGCTGCGGCCCGACGTGGCCCGCGGCCTTGCGGCCGTGGCCGCCGCCGGGCTCGCCTACGACCTGGTGATCCTGCCGCACCAGCTTCCGGCCGCCGTCGAGGCGGCCGCCAGGTACCCGGGGCTCACCTTCGTCCTGGACCACCTGGGCAAGCCGCCGATCGCCTCCGGGGAGATCCGGGACTGGGCGGCCGACCTGCGCCGCCTCGCGGCCCTGCCCAACACGGTCTGCAAGCTGTCCGGGATGGTCACCGAGGCCGACTGGCGGCGCTGGCGGGTGGCCGACCTGAGGCCGTACGCGCAGACGGCGATCGAGGCGTTCGGCCCGGAGCGGCTGATGTTCGGCTCCGACTGGCCGGTGTGCCGCCTGGCCGCCTCCTGGGAGCGGGTCCTGGCCACCGCCCGCGAACTCACCGCCGGGCTGGGCCCGGCCGAGCGGGAGGCGGTGTTCGGCGGGACCGCGGAGCGGGTGTACCGGCTGTCAGCTCGCTGAGCGCAGCGGGTCGTGCCCCAGGGTCATCAGCCGGTAGCGCCAGTCGGGCTCCGGCATCGAGGCCCTGGGGCCGGCCTCGCGCTCCGTGCGCACCGTGTCCACCACCTCGTACATCAGGCTGATGTCGGCGTCGGTGAGGTCCATCTGCCGCTTGCGCAGGATCGCGAGGACGCCGCGCCCTTGCTCGTCGCCCGCGTCCTCCGGGGGCACCTCGGTGTCCTCGCCCGCGCTGCTCGTGCGCAGCCACGCGGCGAGCTCCTGGGACGTCATGTTCACGGCGTTGTGGAACTCGTCCCACAGCGCTTCGAGCTCCAGGGCTTCGATATCGGCCATGGTTCGGCCTCCAGGATCTGTTCGACTGAGTTCGAGAGCGCGCGGCTCTGAACGCCGGTGGGGGTCGTGGGGGATTATCCGGGCGAGTCCCCGCGGCCGGGCCGGGGCAAACGCGCGATCCGGTCGCGTTCGCCCGCTTGGGGGCGGCGGCGCCTGGCCGGTTCCGCCCCGGATGCGGCGCGGGCCGCGCCCCCGCGCGTGCGGGCTCAGGCGCCCGCGCGGACCTCCTCGGCCAGCGACCTGTCCAGCGCCACCCGCACCAGGCCCGCCGTCAGCCGCGGCACGTCCTCGTCGGCGACCAGGCCGGCCAGCGCCTTGGGCGAACGCGGCAGGCCCACGCGCGCGGCGCCGTCCTGCGCCTTGCGGTCGATGTAGGGCGCGTACTCCGGCCAGACGGCCTGCGCCTCGCGCAGGAAGATGTCCACGCCCATCGGGCCGATGCCCGGCAGCTCACGCAGCCTGCTGCCGAGCTTCCCGTCCTCGCGCATCCTGCGCAGGTCGCCGCCGAAGCGGTCGAGGAGCAGGCCGGCCTCGTCCCCGAGCTGGGTGGCCGTCCGCTCGTCGTAGCGCCGGTAGTGGCCCACGCCCAGCGCGTCCACCCGCTGCTGCCAGCTGGCCTCCGCCATCCGGCGCGGATCGCGCATCCCGGCGTCGAACAGCGCCCTGGCCGCGTCCACCGCCACCTCGGCGCGGATGCGCGCCGAGAGCAGGTGGGCCAGCACGAGCAACTGGTAGAGCGGCGCGGGCGTGTCGCGCAGCCGGATGCCGGCCTGCCGGGCGTACGTCTGCCCGCAGCGGTCGAGCAGCGCCTGGGCGGTGCGCTGCTGCTTCGTCTGCGTCGTCTGCTTCGTACCGGCTGCGCCGCCGGCGCCGCCGGCCTTCCGCTGCCGCGCCGCGGAGCCGCCCTGGGTCCTCGCCCCGTTCTTCCCCCCGTTCTTCCGCGTCTTCCCGGTCATGTCGCTGTCACCTTCGACCCGTTCAGTCCGTCTCCGGCCGTTGTTCGTCGGGGTGCGGGCCCTCCGGTACGGCCCACCGGCCGCGCATCGGCATTCCCCACCGCTCGGTGGCCTCCTGCGGGTCGGTGGCGCGGGCCTCGGACTGCATGCTGCCTGCCTCGGGCATCAGTAATCACCTCGGCAACCACGAGTTCCCCGTGGCCCGGGGACAAAACGGGTGCTCTCCCTACAGTGAAAGGAGTACCGTGCGGGCCGCAGGCCATGACTTTTCCCGGCCTCGCCCCGCCTCACCGGCGGCTTCGCGGCCCCCCAGGGGGACCGGGCGCCCGAGCGGAAACGGCGAGGCCCACCCCTCCCTGAGCGGCACCCCGTGCCAGGTTCACTCCCGTCCTACCCCGCGGCGCGCGGGCGTATTCCCCGGGACTCCCCACTTTTTTGGCACGGCGTGACAGCGCTGCGCGCGAGCAACCCACGTGTGCCGAGCCCGCCCGCGGGCCGGGGTCGGCCCTGACGCGGGGCCGCCCCCGGCGGTCCGTGGGGGCGGGGCCGGGGGCGGCGGGGCAGGGCCGGCCGCCGGGTGGGCGGCCGGACCCCCGCTCAGGGAAGGGACAGGGTCAGCTCCGTGGCGCCCTGCGGGGCCGTGACCGGCTCCGCGTAGCCCTCGGGGCCGGCCAGGACGACGTGCCAGGGGCCGGGGGCGTTCTCCGCGGTGACGGTGATCTCGCTCCCCGTCCTGCGGGTGCGGAAGGTCGCCGCGGTGCCGCCCTCGGGCGCGGGCACCCGCGTGATCACCTCGGCGCCATCGGCCAGGGCGTGGACGCGCAGGGTGACGTCCCGGGCCCAGGCGTACTCAGGCCGCTCCTCGTCCGCGCCGAAGGGGAGGACCGAGCCGGGGCGCGCCAGCAGCGGCAGGCTGTCGAAGCCGAACCGCTCGCGCCGCCAGCCGGGACCCCGGACCTGCTCGCCGGTCAGCAGGTGCGTCCAGGTGCCCTCGGGAACGTAGTACTCGACGGTGCCGTCCTCGGTGAAGACCGGCGCGACCAGGAGGTCCTCGCCGAGCATGTACTGCCGGTCCAGGGTGTGGCAGGCCGGGTCGTCGGGGAACTCCAGCAGCATCGCCCGCATCACCGGCGAGCCGGACTCCCCGGCCTGCTGGGCGGCCCGGAACAGGTAGGGCATCAGGCGGTGCTTGAGGCGGGTGAAGTCGCGGGTGACGGCGACGGCCTCCTCGTCGTAGTTCCACGGCACCCGGTAGGAGCCGCTGCCGTGCAGCCTGCTGTGCGAGGACAGCAGGCCGAACTGGACCCACCGCTTGAACACCGCGGGCGTCGGGGTGCCCTCGAAGCCGCCGATGTCGTGGCTCCAGAAGCCGAAGCCCGACAGGCCGAGGGACAGGCCGCCGCGCAGGGACTCGGCCATGGCGCCGAAGGTGGACTCGCAGTCGCCGCCCCAGTGGACGGGGTACTGCTGCCCGCCGGCGGTGGCCGAGCGGGCGAACAGGGTGGCCTGGCCGACGCCGCGGGCCTGGGTGAGGACCTCGAAGACCGTCTCGTTGTACAGGCGGGTGTAGTAGTTGTGCATCCGCTCGGGGTCGGAGCCGTCGTGCCAGACCACGTCGGTGGGCACCCGCTCGCCGAAGTCCGTCTTGAAGCAGTCCACGCCCTGGTCGACCAGGGCCCGCAGCTTCGCGGCGTACCAGGCGCGGGCGTCGGGGTTGGTGAAGTCCACCAGGGCCATGCCCGCCTGCCACATGTCCCACTGCCACACGTCGCCGTTGGCCTTGCGCACCAGGTAGCCGTGGTGCCTGGCCTCGGCGAACAGCGGGGACTTCTGGCCGATGTAGGGGTTGATCCACAGCGAGACCCGCAGGCCGTGGTCCTCCCGCAGGCGCCGCAGCATGCCCTCCGGGTCGGGGAAGACGTCCGGGTCCCAGGTGAAGTCACACCACTGGTACTCGCGCATCCAGAAGCAGTCGAAGTGGAAGACGCTCAGCGGGATGTCGCGTGCGGCCATGCCGCGCACGAACCCGGCGACGGTCTCCTCGTCGTAGTCCGTGGTGAAGGAGGTGGACAGCCACAGCCCGAAGGACCAGGCCGGCGGCAGGGCGGGGCGCCCGGTCAGCGCGGTGTAGCGGTCGAGGATCTCCTTGGGCGTCGGGCCGTGGATCACCAGGTACTCAAGCGACTGGCCCTCGACGCTGAACTGGACCTGCCCCACCGCCTCCGAGCCGATCTCGTAGGAGACCTTGCCCGGGTGGTTGACGAACACGCCGTAGCCGCGGTTGGTCAGGTAGAAGGGGACGTTCTTGTACGCCTGCTCGCTCGCGGTGCCGCCGTCCGCCTGCCAGATGTCCACGCTCTGGCCGTTCTTGGTGAAGGGCGTGAACCGCTCCCCGAGCCCGTAGACCAACTCGCCCACCCCGAGCGACAGCTGGGCCAGCGAGTGGTGCTCCCCCTCGGGGGTGGTGGCGAAGCCGGTGCCGCGCCTGCCCACCGAGGTCAGCGTCCGCTCCCCGGCGGTGAAGTCGAGGCGCCAGGGGGCCGCGGTGTCCACCCGCAGGCTCAGCGAACCCGCGGAAAGCTCCACGACCGAGCCCTCGGTGCGGGTCTTCGCGCGGTGCCCCGGGTCGGCGTGCACCGGGAAGTGCGGGCCGCGGTCGGCCTCCCCGGCGAGGTGCGTGGCGCGGACGCCGATGACGCCCTCGGCAGGCGAGAAGCACTCCACCGTCAGCAGCGGGCTGTTGAGGGTGTGGCCCCGGCTCTCCACCCGGCGCACCGGGGCGTAGAGGGTGAGCCGGTCGTCCTCGACCCTGGCGTCGTCTACCTGGGCGGCGAAGGACGCCTTGACGCCCTCCCGCAGCAGCCAGTAGCCGTCGGTGAACTTCACTGTGTCTCCTGCTTGTGGTGCTTGATCAGGTCCCGGTACCAGCGATAGCTGTCCTTGGGGAGGCGTTCGAGCGTGTCGTAGTCGACGCGGACGATGCCGAAGCGCTTGTCGTAGCCGAAGGCCCACTCGAAGTTGTCCATCAGCGACCACACGTAGTAGCCGCGGACGTCGACGCCCGCCTCGATGGCGTCGGCCAGCGCGTGCAGATGGTCGCGGAGGTAGGCGACGCGGTCGGCGTCGTGCACCTGCCCGTCCGCGGCGAGAACGTCCTCCTCCGCGGAGCCGTTCTCGGTGATGACCACCGGGGGCAGCTCCGGGTAGCGGGCCTTCAGGTCGACGAGCAGGTCGGTGAGGGTGTGCGGCACCACGGGCCAGCCCATGGCGGTGTGCCTGACGTCGCCGCGCCAGCTCTCCTCCGCGCGGATGTCCACGGCGGTGCGGGTGGCCGGGTCGGCGTTCCGGTAGGGGGCGTCGGCGATGGTGATGGGCCGGTAGTAGTTGACGCCGACCCAGTCCAGGGGCGCCCCGATCAGCTCCAGGTCGCCCTCCGCACGCCAGGAGCCGTCGGCGAGTTCGCCCCAGGTCTCCGCCTCGTGGCGCGGGTAGCGCCCGGCGAACAGCGGGTCGAGCCACACCGCGTTGTGCAGGGTCTCGGCGCGCCGGACCGCGGCCAGGTCGGCGGGGGAGTCCGAGGCGGGCAGCAGCCGGTCGGGGTTGAGCGCGATGCCGATCTCGCGGGCCCCGCCGGCGCGCAGCGCCCGCACGGCGAGCCCGTGCGCGACCAGCAGGTGGTGGGCGGCGGCCAGCGCGCCCCTGCCCTCCCGCGCGCCCGGCGCGTGCCGGCCGACGGCGTAGCCGACGAAGGCCGCGCAGAACGGCTCGTTGAGGGTCATCCAGCGGGTGACCCGGTCGCCGAGCCGGTCCACGACGAGCGCGCTGTACTCGGCGAAGCGCTCGGCGGTCTCCCGCACCCGCCAGCCGCCGCGGTCCTCCAGGGCCTGCGGCAGGTCCCAGTGGTAGAGGGTGGCGGCGGGGTCGACGCCCCGGGAGAGCAATTCGTCCACCAGCCGGTCGTAGAAGTCCAGGCCCTCCGGGTTGGCCTTGCCCGTCCCGGTGGGCTGGATGCGCGGCCAGGCGATCGAGAAGCGGTAGCTGTCCACGCCGAGGTCGGCGAGCAGCGCCACGTCCTCCCGGTAGCGGTGGTAGTGGTCGCAGGCGACGTCGCCGGTGGCGCCCTCGGCGACGCGGCCGGGCTCGCGGCAGTAGGTGTCCCAGATCGAGGGGCCGCGTCCCCCCTCGTCGTGGGCGCCCTCGATCTGGTAACTGGCGGTGGCCGCGCCGAAGAAGAAGCCGGCGGGGAACCGGGGCAGGGAGGTGCTCCCCGGGTCGGGCGCGGCGCCGGGGCCGGCCGGGTCAGGACCCGCGGCCGAGGGGGAGGCGGCCGGGGAGGAGGCGGGCACGGAGGCGGGCGCGCGGCCCGTGGTGGGCCCGGAAACGGGCTCGGTGGCAGTCATATGCGGTGGCAGACTCTCGTCGCTGGTGCTGGTCTCACTTGATCGAGCCGCCGGCGATCCCGGCGGCGATGTACCTCTGGGCTACGACCAGCAGTATCGCCGCAGGCACCGCCGAGAGGACAGCGGTGGCCATCACGGCGCCCCAGTCGCTGACGTGCGCCCCGATGAACTCGTAGATGCCCAGCGTCACGGGCCGCACGTCGTCGGTGGTGTTCAGCGTCAGCGCGAAGATGAAGTCGGCCCAGGCGAACAGGAAGGTGAACAGGCCCGCGGTGATCAGGGCGTTCCTGCTCATGGGCAGCACGATCCTGACGAAGGCGGTGAAGCGGTTGGCGCCGTCCACCATCGCCGCCTCCACCACCTCGCCGGGGATGGACACCATGAAGGCCCGCAGCAGCACCACCGAGAACGGCAGCCCCAGCGAGGCGTCCGCCAGGATCAGCCCCAGGTAGGAGTTGACCAGGTGCAGGTCGGCGTAGGCGCTGTAGAGGGCGTTGGCCACCACGATCCCGGGCACCATCTGCGTGATCAGCGTGCCGAACACGATGGGGCGGCTGCCGCGCAGCCGGAACTGGGCGAGCCCGTACGCGGCGGGGGCGGCCAGCGCCAGCGCCACCACGACCGCGCCGAGCGAGACCAGCAGGCTGGTCACCAGGGAGCCGCCCTGGGTGTCCAGCGCCTTGCGGAAGTTGTCCAGGCTGGGCGAGGTGGGCACGACGTCCACGTTGGCGATGCTGGAGTGCGGCTGGAGCGCGGTGCTGAGCATCCAGTACACCGGGAACAGCATCACGGCCAGGATCAGCAGCGCGGCCACGGTGTTCCACGCGCGGCGCGCCCCGGAGGTCCGGGTCCTGTTCATCGGGTACCTCCGTTGCCGAGGTCGGCGCGGTTGACGCGCAGGTAGAGCACCGCGAAGACGGCGCTGATGAGGATGAGGACGTTGCCGACCACGGCGCCCTGGCCGAAGTCGAGCTGGAGGAAGGACAGCTGGTAGGTGAGCGTGCCCAGGGTCTGCGTCGAGTCGGCGGGGCCGCCGCCGGTCAGCGCCAGGATCAGGTCGAGGATCTTGATCGTCGACATGAAGCCGAGCACGAGCACCACGGTCACCACCGGCCGCAGCATCGGCAGGGTCACGCTGCGGAACGTCCGCCACGGGCTCGCCCCGTCCAGGGCCGCCGCCTCGTACAGGTCGCGCGGGATCTCCTGCAGGCCGCCGTAGAGGATCACCATGTTGAAGGGCACGCCGATCCAGATGTTCACCAGGATCGCCGAGAGCAGCGCCACGCTCGGGCTGCTCAGCCACGGCACGCCGTCGCCCGACAGGTGCAGCGTCTCCAGGAAGCTGTTGAGGACGCCGTGGTCCTCGTCCATGATCCGCCGCCAGACGACCGCGGACACCACCATCGGCACCAGCCAGGGCAGCAGCAGCACCGCGCGGATCACGCCCGACAGGTGGAAGCGGCGGGAGAAGAAGACCGCCAGGGCCAGCCCGATGGTGAACTGCCCCACGAGCGAGCCGACCGTGAACAGGATCGTCTGCCACAGGGCGTCGCCGAACAGGTCGTTCTCGAAGACCCGGTGCCAGTTGTCCAGGCCGTTGAACGGGGCCTCGCCGGTGAAGTAGGTCCGCGGCGTGTACTCCTGGAAGCTCATCAGGACGTTGCGGACCAGGGGGTAGCCGAAGAAGACGAGCAGGTAGACCAGGGCGGGCAGCACGAAGAGCCACTGGTGGAACCTGCGGCGCCCCGCTCCGCGCGGCCTGGGGGCGCGCGCGGGGGCCTCGGGCCGCGCCGGAAGGGTGCTGGTGGTCATCGGGTCCTCACTCTCCCGCCGTCGCCTGCTGCTGAGCCCGCTCCAGCGCCGCCTCGGGGTCCGACCTGCCGGTGAGCACCGACTGGAACGCCCCGGCCAGCGCCGTCTCCACCTTCGGCCAGCCCGTGCCGACCTCGCCGGTCCGCGAGCGGGCCGTGAGGACCAGGTCGGCGAAGGCGGCGAGCTCCGGGTTCTCCTCCCGGTAGGCCTGCGCCGCGTCCGCCCGGGTGGGCACGTTGTTGACCCGCTCGCCCCAGGCGAGCTGGTTCTCCTCGGAGTTGAGGCAGTTGAGGATCTTCGCGGCGTTGCTCTCCCGCTCGGGGTGGTCCTCGTTCTTCGGGATCGTCATGACCGTGCCGCCGATCGGCGGCACCGGGTCGTCGCCCGCCTGCGGCACCGGGATGCTGGCCACCGCCCAGTCCACGTCGTCCTGCGCGCTGAGCACCGGCACCTGCCAGGGCCCGTTGACCATCATCGCGGCCCGGCCCGAGAGGAACTGGTCGTTGACGTCCTGCTGGTTCCAGTTGACGACCGAGCGCGAGGCCGAGCCCTCGTCCACCAGGTCCTTCCACAGTTCGAGCGCGGGCGCCCCGGCGCCGTCGTCCAGGTGCGCCTCGTCGCCGCCCGCGGTCCAGAAGAACGGCAGGAACTGGTAGACACCGTCCGCGTTGGGGCTGGCGCTGAACGCCATGCCGTAGGTGTCGCCCTGGGTGAGCGCGGCGGCGTCCTCCTTCAGCTCCTCCCAGGTGGTCGGCGGCTGGAGGCCCGCGTCGGCGAGCAGCTGCGTGTTGTAGATGAGCGCCAGGGAGTTGACCGAACGGGCCACCCCGTACTGGGTGCCGTCGAAGGAGCCGAGGGCGTTGCCGCTGTCGGACATCGCCGAGGTGTCCACCCCGGCCTCGTCCAGCGGGCGCAGCCCGTCGGTCTCGGCGAACTGGGGCAGCTCGGAGCCGTCGAGCTCCAGGATGTCGGTCAGCGAGTCGGAGGAGGCCATCCGCAGGGCCTTCGAGGAGACCTGGTCGGCGGGCACGCTGATCTGCTCCACCTTCAGGCCGAGCGGCTCGGCGCAGCGGTCGAAGAAGTCCTGGTTGGCCTCGTGCTCGGCGGTGTCCGTGGCCGAGTTCAGGACGGTGACCGTGTCGGGGTCGGGCTGTGCGGCGCATCCGGTCAGCCCGAAACCGAGCACGGCCCCGGCCAGGGCCAGCGCGGTGGCGGGCTTGGCTATGCGCCCGGTGGGAGAGGGCATGGCGTCTTCTGGTCTCCGTTTCGGCGGCTCAGGCGGGCGAGTACGGGGTGCGGGCGGCGGGCGGGGCCACACGGGGGCCCTGGGCCATCCGCGGCGGGATCAGTTCGTGGGGGACCGGGTGGGGGACCCGGGTGGGCGGCGGCGGGGTGATCGCCTCGACGGCGAGCTGGGACACCGCCTCGGCCATCTGGCCGACCGGCAGGTCGATGCGCGGCAGGGCGCGCAGCGCCGGCTCGTCGGGCAGGCTGCCGACGAGCACCACGGCGAGGTCGTCCGGCACCCTGAGGCCGAGCGAGGCCACCTCGTCGAGGAGCAGCGGCAGCAGGATCAGGTGCTGCACCACCAGCGCGGTGGGCCGCGGCCGGGCGCTGAGCACCCGGCGCAGCCGCTTGAGCAGGTCGTCCGGGTCGCCCGAGGAGTGGTGCACCCGGATGTCGGCGCCGGTCTCGGCGGCGGCGGCCCCGGCGCCCTTGAGGCCGTGCATGGCGTAGCCGCGCCTGGCGGCGATCTCGTGGTCGGCCGAGGCCCAGAACACGATCCGCTCGTGGCCCGCGGCGACGGCCTCGCGCAGCGCGAGGGTGACCGCCGCCTCCCAGTCCAGGTCGACCCACGGCAGCTCGGCCTCGTCCCGGTCGTTGCCGTGGCCGAGGAGGGCGGTGGGGAAGTTCAGCGCGCGCAGCGCGGCGATGCGCGGGTCCTCCTCGCGGACGGCCATCAGGATCGCGGCGTCGGCCAGGCCGCTGCTCGCCACCCGGCGCAGCCCCGCCACGCCGTCCGGCTCGGTCATCAGCAGCACGTCGTAGCCGTGGGCGCGGGCGGCGTCGCTGATGTCGATGGCGAACCTGCCGTCCATCGCCCGGTACTTGCCCGGATCCCTGGGCACCGCGAGGACCAGTACCTCGCTTCGCGCGCTGCGCAGCGTGCGGGCGCTGGCGCGCGGGTGGTAGCCGAGCTCCTCGATGGCCGCCTGCACGGCGCGCCGGGTCTCCTCGGAGATCTTCCGGGAGCCGCTGAGGACGTAACTCACGGTGCTGGGCGCCACCCCGGCCCGTTCCGCGACATCCTTGATGGTGGCCATCGCCGCTCCCTTGCGGTGCTTGCGCTGCGTTGTCGAATCGTTTCGTCGAATCGTTTCGACGAACTGATGCTCGGGATGTTAGACGCGTTTCGGGCGACTCGGCAATACCCGCCGGGACACGAGTTCGCCGGGCCCCGGGTCCGGGGGCGGGGGTGGGAGGGCGCGGGGGGCCGGCCCTAGGATGGGAGGCATGTCCGCACCCGCCCGCTTCCTGTGCCTCGCGCTGTTCGCGAGCTCGGCGTGGTGCGCGGACGACGGCCTCTGTTGCCGCTGACCCCTTCCCCGGCCGTTTCCCCGGGTTCCCCCCGGGCTCCCCGGCGGCTTCCCGGCCCGGCTCACCCTCCGGCGCGCCCGCCCCGTGCGGCCCCGCCCCTCGCGGCCACGGCCGCGCCGCCCCGGCGCCGCCCCGCGCCCCCGGTGCACGCCGGCGCCGCCCCTCCCGGCCGCTCTCCGAAGCGCCCCCGCGCGCCTCCCCCCTCCCCCCACCGACCACGGAGTTCTCGTGACCACGCAATCCTCCCCGGCCCCCTCTCCCGCGGCGTCCCCTTCGGCCCGGGGCGGCAGGCCAAGGCCGGTGCCCGCCGCGCTGTTCGCCCCCGCGCCGACGAGCGCGCCGCGGCCCGAGGCGCCCCCGGCGCCGCCCGTGCGCCGGGGCCCGCTCCTCCTCGCCGGGGCGCTCGCCGCGGCGCTGACCGCCTGGGTCTTCGCCGCGCACGGCGGCAAGCCGGGCGTCCTGCTGCTCCTCGGACTCGGCCTCGGCTTCGCGCTCTTCCACTCCAGGTTCGGCTTCACCTCCGCCTGGCGGCAGCTGATCGCCGTCGGCAACGGGGCCGGGCTGCGCGCCCACGCGCTGCTGCTCGGCACCACGGCCACCCTCTTCGCCCTCGTCATCGGCACCGGCACCGGCCTGTTCGGCTCCCGGCCCGCGCCCTCGGCCGGGCCGCTCGGGGTGGCCCTGCTGATCGGGTCCTTCCTCTTCGCCGTCGGCATGCAACTCGGCGGCGCCTGCGCCTCCGGCACCCTCTTCGCCGTCGGGGCCGGCCAGACCTCGATCGTGCTGACCCTCGGCGGCTTCGTCGCCGGTTCCACCCTCGCCGCCTGGCAGTTCGACCTCTGGCACGACCTGCCCGCCTACGACCCCTACCTGCTGTCGGACCACGTCGGCTGGTTCGGCTCCTGGGCCCTGACCCTCCTGGCGCTCGCGCTGATCGTCCTGGTCAGCCGCGTCGTCCAGCGCCGCCGCACGCCGCCCCCGATCGGCGCGGTGCCCAGCGCCAGGGGCGTGGCGGCGCGGCTGGTGCGCGGCTCCTGGCCGCTGGCCGCGGGCGCCGTGGCGCTGGCCGTGCTGGGCGCGGGCGTCCTGCTGGTCTCCGGCGGCGCCTGGGGGGTGACCAGCGCCTTCGCGCTGTGGGGCAGCAAGCTGGTGGGGGCGCTCGGCGGGCAGCCCGAGCACTGGAGCTTCTGGCGGCAGCCGGGCAACGCCGACATGCTGCACGGCGCGGTGCTCGCCGACAAGAACAGCCTCACCGACATCGGGATCATGGTCGGCGCCGCGGTCGCCGCCGCGCTCGGCGGCACCTGGGCCCTGCACCGGAACGTGCCCTGGCGCACGGCGGTCGCCGCCGTGGCGGGCGGCGTCCTGATGGGCGTGGGCGCCCGGCTGGCCGGGGGCTGCAACATCGGCGCCTACCTGGCCGGCATCGCCTCGGGGAGCCTGCACGGCTGGGTGTGGGGCGGGTGCGCCCTGCTGGGGACCTGGGCCGGGCTGCGGCTGCGCCCCGCGTTCGGGCTGCGCAACCCCCGGGCGGGGGACGGGATCTGCTGAGCCCCGGCCCCGGGCCGCGCCCCGGGCGGGCGGCGCCCCCGCCCCCGGGCCGCCGGCGCCGAGGGCCGTTCGCCGCGCGGGAGCCTCGGTCGGCAGCCTCCGTGGTCACCGCGCCCTCAGAGGGTGGCGAGGAACGCGGTGACCGCGGCGGCGAACGCCTCGGGGGCGGTGGTGGGGACGAGGTGGTCGGCGTCGAGTTCGACCGGCGTGGTGCCGGGGCGGCGCTCGGCCATGGCCAGGACCTGCTCGGCCGGGATGACGCCCCTGCTGCCGTGGATCAGCAGGGCCGGGCAGTCGGTGGCCGTCCAGTCCGCCCAGTGGTCGCCGTGGACCAGGTCCTCCGAGCGGTACATGTCCTGGGGGTGGAAGGGCAGCCGCCAGGTGCCGTCCGCGTTCTCCCGCAGCCGGTCGGCGAAGTAGGGCCCGGCCGGGCCCAGGCCCGCCAGCAGCGCCTCGCGGGTGGGCGCCTGGTAGGGCCGGCCGAGCAGGAAGGCGAAGGGATTCGGCCCTTCGAGGCCGAGAGACGCGGCGCCTTCGACGTTGATCAGCGCGCTGACGCGTTCGGGGTGGCGGGCGGCGAACTGGTAGGCGTTGACGGCGCCGAGGGAGTGGCCGAGCAGCACGACGCGGTCCAGCCCCAGGTGGTCCAGGAGCGCCTCGATGTCGGCCAGGTAGCCCGCACGCGCGTAGTCGGCGGCGCGGTCGGACTCCCCGTGGCCGCGCTGATCCGGGGCCGTCAGCCGCCAGCCGGGGCCGAGCGCCCGGGCGAGGGGGGCGAAGGAGGCGCCCTCGGACAGGTGCCCGTGCAGGGCGACGAGCGGGCGGCCGGTCCCGCCGAAGTCCAGGTAGGACAGCCGGCGGCCGTCGATGACGAGGTCGGCGCGGGTGGCGGTGGTGTGCGCGGCCGTGGCGTGCATGGGGAGGTCCCTTCGTTCGGTGGCGACGGGAAGGAGCGTAGCCAGGATTTGGGCAAATGCGCAAGACGCTTGCCTGAGGCGTGCGTCTGAGGCTTCCGCCTTGTGCCTCTGCGTCACCGCTGACTAGCCTCCTGGCCATGGGAAATCGCGAAGACCTGCTCGCCGGAGCCCGCCGCTGCCTGGAGGAGAAGGGCTGGGCGCGCACCACCGTGCGCGACATCACCGCCGCTTCCGGCGGCGTGAGCATGGCCGCCATCGGCTACCACTTCGGCTCCCGCGAGGCGCTGCTCAACGCCGCGCTCATCGAGGCCATCGACGAGTGGGGCACCCGCGTCGGCCGCACCCTGTCCGCCTTCGGCCAGGAGGGGGCCACGCCCGCGGAGCGGTACGAGGCGATGTGGGACCGGATCATCGAGTCCTTCTCGGCGCACCGCGCCCTGTGGCTCGCCTCGGTCGAGGCGGTCACCCAGGCCGAGCACTCGGAGGACCTGCGCCGCTACCTCGCCGGGGGGCTGGCCCAGGGGCGGCTCGGCCTGGCCGCCACCCTCGGCGAGGTGCCGGAGGACGAGGTCGGCGACGCCGAGGCGCGCACGCTGGGCGCCGTCCAACTGGCTCTGTTCTCCGGCCTGCTGACGCAATGGCTCGCCGACCCCGAACAGGCCCCCAGCGGGGCCGACGTCGTCGCCGGCCTGCGCGCGCTGGCCGGGCTCGTCGGGCCGGGGCGGCCCTGACGCCCCGCCGGGCGCGGGGGCGAGGTGACCCGGCGGCGGGAAAACGGCCGTCGCCGGGGGCGCGGCCCGGCTCCGCCGCGGACGGGCCGCGGCGCGGCCCGGCGGGTCAGGAGGTGTGGCGCAGGCCGGAGAGGGCGATGGACAGGACGCGCTCGCGCTGCGCCTCGTCCACGAAGGAGGCGGAGGTCAGGCCGCTGACCATGCGGATCATGTCGTCGAAGCCGGCGTCGCGGCGGACCTCCCCGGCCTCCTGGGCCCGGGTGTACAGCGGCGCCCCCGCCTCGTAGATCCTGGCGCGGGACGAGCGGAACATCTCCGAGTCCCGGTTGAGCGCCTCGTGCAGCGCCCGCTTGGTCGCGACGTAGGCCACGAAGCGGCGCGTCCAGGTCGCCAGCGCCTCCCAGGGCGGCAGTTCCGCCGCCTCTTCTGCGGCCCGGCACAGGCTCTCCACCTCGCTGACGTACACGCTGTCCAGCAGGTGCCCGCGGGTCGGGAAGTTCCGGTACAGGGTGCCGATGCCCACCCCCGCGCGGCGGGCGATCTCCTCAAGGGAGGCGTCGGTGCCGCGTTCGGCGAACGCCTCCCGGGCGGCGGCGAGCAGGGCGTCGTAGTTGCGGCGCGCGTCGGCGCGGTGCGGCGGCCGGACCGCCCGGTGCGCCGCGGGGGCTTCCTTCTCCGCCACCGGTTCCTCCTGTTTTCCCTGGTCCCGACTTGTACCGGAGGCCACCCTCCGTTATTGTGGAGGCATGCCTCAACTTTAGCAGGCATGCCGGCCACCCCTGCCGTGACGTCCCCAGGGGATGCGCCGATCTCCCGACGCGGCCCGCCTCGCGCCCGGCCCGTCCTCCTCTCTCGCCAACGGAAGAGACCACACACGTGACCACGTCCCGTCCCCGGCTGACGTTCGGGGTGCTCGCGGTGGGCGCCGGAGTCTTCTCGATGCTCCAGTCGCTCGTCACCCCCGCGCTGCCCACCATCCAGCACGAACTGCACTCCTCGCAGTCGACCACGACCTGGGTCCTGACCGCCTACCTGCTGTCCGCCTCCGTGTTCACCCCGATCCTCGGCCGCGTCGGCGACATGGTCGGCAAGAAGCGCACGCTCGTGGCCGCCACCACGGCGCTTGCCGTGGGCTGCCTGCTGGCCGCGCTCGCGCCCAGCATCGGCGTCCTCATCCTCGGCCGCGTCGTCCAGGGCGCGGGCGGCGCCGTCTTCCCGCTGTCCTTCGGCATCATCCGCGACGAGTTCGAGCCCGCGCGCATACCCGCGGCCGTCGGGGCCTTCGCCGCCGTGCTGGCCGTCGGCAGCGGACTCGGCGTCGTCCTCGCGGGCCCGGTGATCAGCGCCCTCGACTACCACTGGCTGTTCTGGATTCCCGTGGCCGTCGTCACCGCGGCCACCCTCGCGGCGCACCTGCTCATCCCCGAGTCCCGGGTGCGCACCCGAGGCCGCGTCAACTGGGCCGCGGCCGGGCTCCTCGCGGCCGGGCTGGTCGCCCTCCTGCTGCCCATCAGCCAGGCGACGAGCTGGGGCTGGGGCTCCGCCAGGGTCCTCGGCCTGCTGGCGGCCGCGGCGGTGCTGCTGGTGGCGTGGGTCCTCACCGAGGCGCGCTCGGCCACCCCGCTGATCGACATGCGCATCATGCGGCTGCCCGGCGTGTGGACCACCAACAGCGCCGCGCTGCTCTTCGGCGCCGGGATGTTCGGGGTCTTCGCCTTCCTGCCGCAGCTCGTCCAGATCCCACGCGAGGCCGGCTACGGCTTCGGCGCGAGCGTCACCGAGGCCGGCCTGCTGATGCTGCCCATGCTGGTCACCATGTTCGTCTTCGGCATCGTCAGCGGGCGGGTGCAGGGCGTCTTCAGCGCCAAGGCCCAACTCGCCACCGGCGCCGTGCTGTGCGGGCTGCCCTGCGCATCGCTGGCCGCCTGGCACGGCGAACGCTGGCAGATCGGGCTGGCCGCCGGGGTGTTCGGGGCGGGCATCGGCCTGGCGTTCTCGGCCATGACCAACCTCATCGTCGGCAGCGTCCCCCCGCAGCAGACCGGCGCGGCCAGCGGCATGAACGCCAACATCCGCACCGTGGGCGGGGCGATCGGCGCCGCGGTGATGAGCACCGTCGTCACCGGCAACCCGCGCCCCGACGGGCTGCCGCGCGAGGCCGGCTTCAGCCACGGGTTCCTCGTGCTCACCCTGCTGTGCCTGGCCGCCGCCCTGGCCGCCTGCCTGGTCCCGGCGGCGCGCCGCGCCCCGGCCCGCCAGGCCGCAGGCGGCGCGGCCGAGGCACCTCGCGAGTCCGGCGCGGAACGGGCCACGGCGGCCGTGGGCGAGGGCTGACCGCCCGCCCCGGCCGCCCGGGGCCCGCCCCGTCCGGGGTCCCGGCCCCGCCCGGGGGTCAGCCGCGGGAGCCCGCGGCAAACCGGCCGGACCCGCGGCCGTCGAGGGCGGGGGCGAGCCAGCCCAGGGCGCCGGAGCGGAAGTCCGCGAGCGGCAGGGCCGCGGCCCGCTCCGGAAGCACCCCGAGCAGCGGGGCGCCCGCGGCGGCGGGCAGGTCGTCCAGGTTGCAGCGGGCCGCCAGGCCGGGGCGCCGCGGCCAGCTGCCGATGACCAGGCCGCGGCAGTCCAGGCCGCGGGCCCGCAGCGCCTCCGTGGTCAGCGCGGTGGCGTTGAGGGTCCCCAGGCCCGCGGCCGTGACGACCAGGACCGGCGCGCCCAGCAGCCGCGCCGCGTCGGCGAGCGTCCCGCCGGTCTCGTCGAAACGCACCAGCAGCCCGCCGCTGCCCTCCACGAGCACCAGGTCGTGCTCCTCGGCCAGCGCCCCGGCCGCCTTCGCCACCTCGGCCGGGCGCACCGGCGGCAGCCCCGCCCGCCTGGCCGCCGTCTCCGGCGCCAAGGGCTCGGGGAAACGGGCGAGTTCGACCGCGTGCACGGGTCCGGCCAGCCGGGCCGCCTCGGCGGCGTCCCCCGGCTGACCCGCCGCCAGCCCGGTCTGCGCGGCCTTCAGCACCGCGACCGACCGGCCCGCGGCCAGCGCGGCCGCCGCGCAGGCCGCCGTCACCACCGTCTTCCCGATCTCGGTCCCGGTCCCCGAGACGAACAGGACCCGCCCTTCGGACACAGCACTCTCTTCCCGGCCGGCTCTTCGGCCCTCTTCGCGGTGGCGTCCCCACCCCGGTCTCCCCTGCTTCGCCCAGGTCACGGCCCCGCCGCCGATCGGCGATCGCGTGATCCGAACGACGCGGCCTATGCCGCCTCCGCCGCCGCGAGGGCGGCGTGGGCGATGCGGGCCACGTCCTCGTCCGGCGTGACATAGGGCGGCATCGTGTAGATCAGGTCGCGGAACGGCCGCAGCCAGACGCCGTTGGCCACCGCGGCCCGCGTCGCCGCGGGCAGGTCCACCTCGTGGTCGAGCTGGATCACCCCGATCGCGCCCAGCACCCGGACGTCGCGCACGCCCCGCAGCCCGCGCGCCGGCGCGAGCCCCGCGCGCAGGCCGCTCTCGATCCGCTTCACCTCGCCCGCCCAGTCGCCGTCGAGCAGCAGGTCGAGCGAGGCGCCCGCGACCGCGGTGGCCAGCGGGTTGCCCATGAACGTGGGCCCGTGCGCGAGGACCGGCGGCTCCCCGCGGGAGATCCCCTCCGCCACCCGCGGGGTGCACAGCGTCGCGGCCAGCGTCAGGTAGCCGCCGGTCAGGGCCTTGCCCAGGCACATGACGTCGGGAGTCACCCCGGCGTGCTCCGCCGCGAACAGCGCCCCGGTGCGGCCGAATCCGGTGGCGATCTCGTCGAACACCAGCAGGACCCCGTGCGCGTCGCAGGCCTCCCGCAGCACCCGCAGGTAGGCCGGCGAGTGGAAGCGCATCCCGCCCGCGCCCTGCACCACCGGCTCGACGATCACCGCCGCGAGTTCCGCGGCGTGCCGCGCGACCAGCTCCCGCAGCGAGGCCGCGTAGCCCTCGTCGGGCGGGGCGTCGAAACCGGGCGGCGGCGCCTCGGCGAACACCTGCCGCGGCAGCGCCCCGGACCACAGCCGGTGCATGCCGCCCTCCGGATCGCACACGGACATCGCGTGCCAGGTGTCGCCGTGGTAGCCGCCGCGCCAGGTCAGCAGCCGCCGCTTCGCCGGGCGGCCCAGCGAACTCCAGTACTGCAGGCACATCTTGAGGGCCACCTCGACCGCCACCGAGCCCGAGTCCGCGAAGAACACGTGCTCCAGGTCCCCCGGCGCGAGCCGGGCCAGCCGCGCCGCGAGCCGCACCCCCGGCTCGTGGGTCAGCCCGCCGAACATCACGTGGCTCATCCGCGCCACCTGTTCGCGCGCCGCCGCGTTCAGCACCGGGTGGTTGTAGCCGTGCACGGCCGACCACCAGGAGGCCATGCCGTCCACCAGCTCCTGCCGCCCCTCGGCCGGTTCGGCGAGCCTGAGCCGCACGCCCGAGGCCGAGCGCACCAGCAGCGGCGCGGCCGAGCCCGGCATCGGCCCGTAGGGGTGCCAGACGTGCCTGCGGTCCAGTGCCAGCAACTCCGCGGCGGCGGTGGCAGGTTCAGGCATTGGGCGGCAGCTCCGTCCCCGCCCCGCGGCGGCGCACCGCCACCAGGTCCGCCCGGTGGGCAGGCAGCGTGTGCTCCTCGGCCCCCTCCACCACGAAACCGGCGTCCGCGATCATCTCCAGGTCGGCCCGCCCCGCCTGCCCCTCGCTGGTGAGGTAGTCGCCCAGGAAGAGGGAGTTCACCATGTGCAGCGCGAGGGGCTGCAACGACCGGAGGTGCAGCTCCCGCCCCCCGGCCAGCCTGACCTCCACGTCCGGGCACACGAAGCGCACCATCGCCAGGATGCGCAGCGCGCGCTGCGGGGTGAGGTGCCACTCCTTGGCCAGCGGCGTCCCCTCGAAGGGGATCAGGAAGTTGACCGGCACCGAGTCCACGTCAAGATCCCGCAGCGCGAAGACCACGTCCACCAGGTCCTCGTCGCTCTCGCCCATCCCCGCGATCAGCCCGGAACAGGCCGAGAGGCCCGCCGACCTGGCCTCCCCGACGGTCGCCACCCGGTCGGCGAAGCCGTGCGTGGTGCAGATGCCCCCGTAGGCGGCCTCCGAGGTGTTGAGGTTGTGGTTGTAGGCGTGCGCCCCCGCCTCGCGCAGCCGCTCGGCCTGGCCCTCGGACAGCAGGCCGAGGCAGGCGCAGATCTCGACCTCGGCGTGCTGCTCCTTGATCGCCGCGATCGTCTCGGAGACCCGGCCCACGTCGGCGTCGGTCGGGCCCCGGCCGCTGGCCACCAGGCAGACCCGCTTGGCGCCCCCGGCCACGCCGGCGCCGGCCGCGGCCGCCGCCTCCTCCGGCTTCAGCCAGGTGTACTTCAGGATGCCCGCCTGCGAGCCGACGCGCTGCGAGCAGTAGAAACAGTCCTCGGGGCACAGGCCGGACTTGAGGTTGACCAGGTAGTTGAGCTTCACCCGGCGCCCGAACCACTTCCGCCTGACCCGGCCCGCCGCGGCCACCACGTCGAGCAGTTCCTCGTCCGGGGCCGCCAGCACCGCCAGTGCCTCGGCACGGGTGGGCGCTTCGCGGCGAAGTCCCTTGTCCACCAGGGTCGAAAGGAGGTCCATGAGGGCGATCCTCGCCCAGAGGCGCCCCCGTGGCCAAGGAGGAAACCTACAAGAGGCATCGGCAGGTTCGTTGGCGTCACCACATGCTGATGCGGCCCGCCCGGCCGCTACCGTGGAGGGCGTTTATCGGTAACTCACAATTCCCCGGCCCGTCCCGCGGCCGGCCGGCCTCCCGGTGGGGGCCCGGGAGGCGGGCGGCGGGGCACGGCGGGCAGGACGGGCGGGGAGGGCGCGGTGAGCACGGAGGACGCGGCAAAGGCGGCGGGTCCCGCACAGGCGGCGGGCCCGGGGCGGCCGGGCGCGGAGGTCTTCGACTGGGTCGACGCGGCGCGCCGGGAGCGGGAACGCGCCGGACTCGTCAGGGAGTTGCGCCCACGCCGGCCGGACGCGGAAACGCTCGACCTGGCGGGCAACGACTACCTCGGCCTGTGCCGCCACCCCGAGGTGAAGGCCGCGGCGGCCGACGCCGCCCTGCGCTGGGGCGCCGGATCCACCGGCTCCCGGCTGGTCACCGGGACCACCGCGCTGCACGCCCGCCTGGAGGCCGAACTCGCCGCGTTCTGCGGCTTCGAGGCCGGACTCGTCTTCGCCTCGGGCTACGCCGCGAACCTCGCCGCGGTGGCGGCCCTCGGCGGCCCCGGCGGGCTGATCGTCTCGGACGCCGCCAACCACGCCTCGCTCATCGACGGCTGCCGCCTGGCGCGTTCCGAGGTGGTGGTGGCCCCGCACGCCGACCCGGCGGCCTTCGCCAAGGCGCTCGACGGCCACCGGGGCCGCGCCCTGGTGGTCACCGACGGCGTGTTCTCGGTGGCCGGGGCCCGGGCCCCGCTGCCGGAGCTGGCCGCGGTCTGCCGGGCGGCCGGGGCCGGGCTGCTCGTGGACGACGCGCACGGCCTGGGCGTCCTCGGCGAGGGCGGCCGCGGCTCGCTCGCCGCGGCCCGGCTCGCGGGCGCGCCCGACGTGGTGGCCACGGTGACCCTGTCCAAGGCGCTCGGCAGCCAGGGCGGGGCGGTGCTCGGCCCCGCGCGGGTGATCCGGCACCTGGTGAGCGCCGCGCGGACCTTCATGTTCGACACCGGCCTGGCGCCCGCCTCGGCCGGGGGAGCGCTCGCCGCGCTGCGCCTGCTGCGCCGCGAGCCCGCGCGCCCGGCCCGCGTCCTCGCGGTGGCGCGGGAGCTGTACCGGCGGCTGGCGGACCGCGGCCTGCCGGCGATCGCGCCCGAGACCGCCGTCGTGGCCGTGGCCGCGCCCTCGGCCGAGGCCGCGGTGACCTGGGCGGCCGGCTGCCGGGCCGCGGGCGTGGAGGTGGGCTGCTTCCGCCCGCCCTCCGTGCCCCGGGGCGTCTTCCGGCTGCGCCTCACCGCCCGGGCCGACCTGACGGAGGATCAACTGGCCCGCGCCGTCGAGGCGGTGGCCGAGACCGCCCCCGCCGGGGCGCGCCGTGGCGGGTAGCGCCTCTTGGCGCTGCCGCGCGGCCGGACGGGGCCGGGCCGCGGCTCACCGGCCGGGCGGGAAAGCCGCGCCGGTGCCGGCGCGCGGGGTTACGTTGAGAAGGTGACGAAGGAGCGCCGGCCGGCCCCGCAGGAGCCCATCTCCAAGATCGACACCTCCGTGCCGCACTCGGCCAGGATCTGGAACTACTGGCTGGGCGGACACGACAACTACGAGGTGGACCGGGCCGCGGGCGACGCCTACCGCGAGGCGTTCCCCGGCATCGTCGACATCGCCCGCGCCTCGCGCGGCTTCCTCGCCCGCAGCGTCCGCCACCTCGCCCAGGAGGCGGGCGTACGGCAGTTCCTCGACGTGGGCACCGGGCTGCCCACCGTGGACAACACCCACCAGGTCGCCCAGCGGGTGGCGCCCGAGGCCCGCGTCGTCTACGTGGACAACGACCCGCTGGTGCTGCTGCACGCCCACGCCCTGCTCACCTCGACGCCCGAGGGCGTGACCCGGTACCTGGAGGCGGACCTGCACGAGCCGGAGAAGATCCTGGCCGAGGCCGGGCGCACCCTCGACCTCTCGCGGCCCGTCGCGCTGATCCTCAGCGGCATCCTGGGGCACGTCCCCTCCCACCGCGAGGCCTGCTCCCTCGTGCGGCGGCTGATGGCGGGCCTGTCCTCGGGCAGCTACCTGTCCCTCAACGAGGGGACCGACACCGACCCGGAGTACGTCGCCGCGCAGCGCGCCTACAACGAGTCGGGCGCCATCCCCTACCACCTGCGGCCGATGACGGAGATCGCCGCGTACTTCGACGGCCTCGACCTGGTGGAACCCGGCGTCGTGCAGGTCCCGCGCTGGCGCCCCGACCACGGGCCCGGCCGCCCGCGGCCCGCGGACATCGGCCAGGCCGGGGGAGTGGCCCGCAAACCCTAGCCGGGCCGCCTCGCCCCGCCTCAGGCGCCGGGCAGCTCCGCGAGGCGCGCCGCGGCGGGGGCGGCGTTGCGGGCGATCCACTCGGGCTGCCGCTCGGCCGGCGGCACCACCATCACGGTGCCGATGCCCAGCCTGGCGTACTCGGCCATCGCCGCGACGAACCCGTCCACGTCGCCCTCCTGCAGCAGCGGCCCGGCGTAGATGGCGGTCTTCTCGATGGTGGCGGGGTCGCGGCCGAGCGCCTCGCAGTGCCCCCGGAGCACCTCCAGCTTGTGCGCCACCTCGGCGGGCGTGGAGGCGAAGAGGTTGCAGGCGTCGGCGTACCCGGCGACCAGGCGCAGCGTCTTGTGCTCCCCGCCGCCCCCGATGAGGACGGGCGGGTGGGGACGGGAGACGGGGAGCGGGGAGCACAGCGTCTCGGCCAGCGCGTAGTGCCTGCCCTCGAAGGGGCCGTTGTGCTCCGGGTCCCACATCTGGAGGCAGATCCTGACCGCCTCCTCCAGCCGTTCGAAACGCTCGGCGAGCGGCGGGTAGGGCACGCCGAGGGCGCGGTGCTCCCGCTCGTACCAGGCGGCCCCGATGCCGAGCGTGGCCCGCCCGCCCGAGAGCACGTCCAGCGTGGTGACGATCTTGGCGAGCAGCCCGGGGTGCCGGTAGGTCACGCCGGTCACCAGCAGGCCGAGGCGGACGGTGGAGGTGCGGGAGGCCAGGTAGCCGAGGGTGGTGTAGCCCTCCAGCATCGGGTTCTCCACCGGATACATGTTGTCCATCTGGAAGTAGTGATCCATCGCGGAGAGCCAGGAGATGCCCGCCTCCTCGACCGCATCGGCCACCGCCGCCAGGCCCGGGGCGATGCCCTCCGGGCCGCCCTCGGCGGGGAACTCCGCCAGGTGAATGCCAAGCCGCATCTGTGCCCTCCGGTATCGCCGCTTCCCCGGACCGCGCCCACCGCGGCCCCGCCGGGCACGTTACGGCCTTGAGCCCACTCCACCGCAAGGCCGTCTTCCCCGGTGCACGCCGACGGGCGAGGGGTGTACGCTGGCCGGAGCAGGCGAGTTCGCCCTTCGGGTTTCTTCCCACGGCCCCCTCGCCGCCCGCTCCAAGCGGGCAGTCACCTCCGGCATCGGCGCGGCGCATTCGACGGCGGCTTTCCCGGTTCCTTCGCCTTCCGTGGCACCGCCTCGGAACGCTTGAGTCCCTGCCGCGTGCCCCCTCGCCGATCCGCGCCTTCGACGGGCGTGGGCCGCGGGCCGCGGCGGCCCGGGGCCGGCGGGCGCCCGGGCCGGGCGAAGTCCCGTGCGGGCGTGGGCCGTCGGCCGAGGCGCGCCGGCACCACCGCCCCTGCGCCTTCTCCCACTCTCCCCCTTCTCCCCTTCTCCCTTTCCTTGGCAGATATCCGTTTTCACCGCAAGGAGTCCCATGACCCTCACCCTTCACTCCACCCCGCAGGCCGCGGAACCCGCCGCGGAACCCGCCTCCCCCGCCCCCGAGATCCCGGAGGCCGGGCAGGTCACGGCCCGGGCCCAGGCCGTGAGCGGCGTCCTCGACATCACCGGGGGACAGGCGGTGCTGCGCCTGGAGAACTTCCTCCCCGGCCCCCGCGACCCGCAGGTTCCGCCCGCGCAGGTCCGCCGCCACGGGCTGCGCCCCGGCGACCTCGTCGAGGGCGAGCTCGCCGCGCGGCCGCCGGGGGAGCGGCGCGGCGCCCCCCGCCTGGCCCGGGTGACCGCGGTCAACGGCCAGGACCCCGCGACCGCGGCCGCCCGCCCGCACTTCGCCGACCTGGTGCCCCTGCATCCCGACGAGCGGCTGCGGCTGGAAACCGGCAGGAATCAGCTGGTCACCCGCGTCGTCGACCTGCTCGCCCCCCTCGGGAAGGGGCAGCGCGGCCTGATCGTCGCCCCGCCCAAGACCGGCAAGACGACGGTGCTGCGCGAGATCGCCGCCGGCATCGCCCACAACCACCCCGAGTGCCACCTCATGCTCCTGCTGCTCGACGAGCGGCCCGAGGAGGTCACCGACCTGGCGCGTTCCGTGCCGGCCGAGGTCGTCGCCTCGCACTTCGACCGGCCGGCCCACGACCACACCGCCGTGGCCACCCTCGCCGTGGAACGCGCCAAGCGGCTGGTCGAACTCGGCCGCGACGTCGTGGTCCTGCTGGATTCCCTCACCCGCCTGTGCCGCGCCTACAACCAGTCGGGCCGGGCCTCGGGCCGCGTCCTCACCGGCGGCATCGACGCCGCGGCCCTGCACCCGCCCAAGCGGCTCTTCGGCGCGGCCCGCAACATCGAGGGCGGCGGCTCGCTGACCATCCTCGCCAGCGCTCTCGTCGACACCGGGTCGCGCGCGGACGACTTCTACTTCGAGGAGCTCAAGAGCACCGGCAACATGGAGCTGCGCCTGGACCGCGTCCTCGCCGAGCGCCGCGTCTTCCCCGCCTTCGACCCGGCCTCCTCCGGCACCAGGCGCGAGGAACTCCTCACCACCCCGGCCGAGTCGGCCCTCCTGCACCGGCTGCGGCGCAGCCTGTCGGAACGCGAGCCGCGGCAGGCGGCCGAGCTGCTGCTCGACCGGCTGCGCGCCACCGGCTCCAACGCCGAATTCCTGCGCCGCATCGCCCTGACGGCCCCCGAGGGGTAGGGCCGGGCGGCCCCGCGATCCG
Source organism: Streptomyces hoynatensis (assembly GCF_003626535.1). Lineage (GTDB taxonomy): Bacteria > Actinomycetota > Actinomycetes > Streptomycetales > Streptomycetaceae > Streptomyces > Streptomyces hoynatensis. The sequence goes on along the minus strand of NZ_RBAL01000008.1, from coordinate 240,909 downwards.
AGGGGCGGGGCCTAGGCGCGGGGCGAGGAGGTGCCGCCGCGTCTGGCCCGGCTCGGCTGGACCCGCGTCGGCTCGCCCGCCACCTTGGGGTGTTCGGGCGGGTAGGGCAGGTCGCCGAGCCGGTGCTCGCGCTCGTCCCTGGCGGCGAGTTCGAGGGCCGCCTCCAGCCGGAAGGAGCGCTCCGCCATGTCGGCGTGCACGTCGCCCTCCGCGGCGTAGCGGCCGGGCATGCTGGCCAGGTCGAAGTCCTCCGGCTCCACCTCGGCCACCTCCGGCCAGCGCAGCGGCGCGGAGACCGTGGCCCGCGGGTGGCGACGGACGGAGTAGGCGCTGGCGATGGTCCGGTCCCTGGCCATCTGGTTGTAGTCGACGAAGACCTTGGCGCCGCGCTCCTCCTTCCACCAGGCGGTCGTGACCAGTTCGGGGTCGCGCCGCTCCAGCTCCCGGCCGATCGCGATGACCGCCCGCCTGGCCTGCGGGAACGTCCACTCCGGCGCGATGGGCACGAAGACGTGCAGCCCGCGCCCGCCCGAGGTCTTCGGCCAGCCGGTGAGCCCGAGCCCCTCCAGCACCTCCCGCAGCAGCCCCGCGGCGCGCACCGCGTCGGCGAACCCGCGGCCGGGCTGCGGGTCCAGGTCGATCCGCAGCTCGTCGGGGTGTTCGGTGTCCCGGCGGCGCACCGGCCAGGGGTGGAACGTCAGGCAGCCCAGGTTCGCCGCCCACAGCACGGCCGCCACCTCGGTGGGGCAGATCTCGTCGGCGTGACGGCCGCTGGGGAAGGAGATCCGGCCGGTGGGAATCCACTCGGGCAGGTTCTTCGGGGCCCGCTTCTGGTAGAACGACTCGCCCGTCACCCCCTCGGGGAAGCGTTCCAGGGTGGTGGGCCGGTCGCGCAGCGCCCGCAGCATGCCCTCGCCCACGGCCTGGAAGTACCGGGCGACGTCCAGCTTGGTGAAGCCCCGTTCGGGAAAGTAGACCTTGTCCGGGTTCGACAGCCGCACCGTGCGCGTGCCCACCGTCAGCTCCAGCGCGGCGCCCTTTCCGGCCCCGCCTCGCGCGCCCGCCCGGCGCCCCTCCCCGGCCCCGCTCGCGCCCTCGCCCTTCGTGCCGCCCATACCGCCACCGTAGGCCGGGGTACCCGGACGCGCCCGTCGGCGGGCGGGCCGGCCCCGGGGACCGCAGAATCCGGATCATGGACCTTCCGGTGATGCCCCCGCTTCGGCCGATGCTGGCCAGGGCCGTGGCCGAGATCCCGCCCGGGATGCACTACGAGGCCAAGTGGGACGGCTTCCGGGCCCTCGTCTTCCGGGACGGCGACGAGATCGAGATCACCAGCCGCACCACCAAGCCCCTCACCCGCTACTTCCCCGAGCTGGTGGAGGGCCTGCGCGAGCGGGTGCCTGGACGCTGCGTGCTGGACGGCGAGATCGTCGTGGCGCGCGGCCCCCGGCTCGACTTCGACGCCCTGCTGGAGCGCATCCACCCGGCCGAGTCGAGGGTGCGGCTGCTCGCCGAGCGGACCCCGGCCAGCTTCGTCGCCTTCGACCTGCTGGCCCTGGACCGCACCGCCCTGCTCGACGCCCCCCTGCACGAGCGGCGCGCCGCGCTCACCGCGGCCCTGCGCGGCACCCGGCAGCCGGTCTTCGTCGCCCCGGCCACCCGGGAGCTCGCGGTGGCGGAGCAGTGGTACCGGCAGTACGAGGGCGCCGGGCTCGACGGCGTCGTCGCCAAGCCGCCCGACCTGCCCTACCGTCCGGACGAGCGGGTCATGACGAAGGTCAAGCACGAGCGCACCGCCGACTGCGTGGTGGCCGGGCTGCGGCACCACCGCACGGGCCCCGTCGTCGGCTCGCTGCTGCTCGGCCTGTACGACGCGCGGGGGCGGCTGCAGCACGTCGGGGTCAGCGCGGCGTTCACCATGCAGCGCCGCCGGCAGCTGATGGAAGAGCTGCGGCCGCTGGTGATGGACTCGGCCGAGGGGCACCCCTGGGCGGACTGGGCGCGCGAGGAGGCCCACGCGGAGGGCAGGATGCCGGGGGCGCCCAGCCGCTGGAGCGGCGGCAAGGACCTGTCCTGGGTGCCGCTGCGGCCGGAGCGGGTCTGCGAGGTGGCCTACGACCACATGCAGGGCGACAGGTTCCGGCACACCGCGCGGTTCCGGCGCTGGCGGCCCGACCGGGAGCCGGACTCCTGCACGTACGCGCAGCTGGAGGAGCCGGTGAGCTACGACCTCGCGCAGGTCCTCACCGCACCCCGCTGAGCCCGCACCGGCCTCGGGTTCCGCCCTCGCCGGACCCCCTCTCCCCGGCCCGGGCGGCGCCCGCCCCACGAGATGGATTCCGGCGTTACCGCCTGAGGCATTCCAGCGGTACTAACGGTGTTAGGCTATCGGGGTTTTCAGCGGAAACATCTCTGTGGAGGTCCCGTCATGCCCGCTCGATGGCCCATCACCGCGCTGGAGGAGCACGTCGTCCTGCCCGCGATCCTGGAGGCGTGGCAGCGGCTGGGGGCGCCGGACCTGCCCTCCCGCGGCTTCGGCGACAGCCCCGTCGCCCGGCGGCTGCGCGACACGGGCGAGACGCGGCTCGCGCACATGGACGACCAGGGGATCGACGTGGCGGTGCTCTCGATCTCCACCCCTGGCGTGCAGGACCTGCCCGAGGCCGACGCCATCGCCGTGGCCCGCGACACCAACGACCAGCTGGCCGAGGTCGTGGCCCGCAACCCCGAGCGGTTCCGGGCGTTCGCGGCGATCCCCACCCAGTCGCCCGCCGCCGCGGCCGCCGAGCTGGAGCGCGCGGTCACCCGGCTGGGCTTCCCCGGCGCCATGCTGTACGGGCGCACCGGCGCCAGGCTCGCCGACGACCCCGCCAACGACGAGCTCTACGCCGCCGCCCAGCGGCTGCGGGTCCCCCTGCACTTCCACCCGCAGATGCCGGTGCAGGCGGTGGTGGACGCCTACTACGCGGGACTCGGGCCGGTGGGCACCGCCCTGGCGGGACCCGGGATCGGCTGGTACTACGACCTGGGCGTGCAGTACCTGCGGATGATCTTCTCCGGCGTCTTCGACCGGTTCCCCGAGCTCCAGGTGATCGCAGGGCACTGGGGCGAGGTCGTGCTCTTCTACCTGGACCACACCGGCTGCCTGGCCGAGGCGGGCGGCCTGGAACGCCCGCTCGCCGACTACTTCCGCCGGAACTTCTGGATCGCCGGCAGCGGCACCGTCAGCCCCCGCTACCTCCGCTGGACCGCCGAGGTCGTGGGGACCGAGCGGATGCTGTACTCCACCGACTACCCCTTCACCTACGGATTCCGCCCCGGCGGCTTCCCCTACGTGGACACCGGCGCGGGGGCCGCCAGGTCCTTCCTGGAGAACGCCCCCTTCACCGAGGAGGAGAAGGCCGGCATCGCGCACCGCAACTGGGAGCGCCTCGTCTCCCGCGCCCCGCTGCCCCGCCCGGCGGCCTGAGGGCCGGGGCGGCCGCGCCCCGGGAGGCCGCCGCGGAGCGGGTCAGAAGGCGTCCCGCACCCGGGCGGCGACCCGCGCCGCCTCCGCCTCGTCCGGATAGGGGTGCCGCGGCCAGAAGAAGCCGCGCAGGCCGTCCCCGCGGCGCCGCGGCACCACGTGGACGTGCAGGTGCGGCACGGACTGGCTGACCCGGTTGTTCTCGGCCACGAACGAGCCCTCCGCCGCCATCGCGCGCTCCACCGCCGCGGCCACCAGCCGCACCCGCTCGAAGAAGGGCCCCACGTCCGCGGCCGGCAGGTCGGTCAGCGTCGCCAGGTGCGCCCGCGGCACCACCAGCGCGTGCCCGGGGAACAGGGGCCGCGCGTCGAGGAAGGCCACCGCCACCCCGTCCTCGAAGACCCGGTGCGCCGGCGCCTCGCCGCGGACGATCCGGCAGAACACGCATGCCACGCCCTCCAGTGAACTACGGGAAGTTCCGGCGGGCGCGGCGGGTTCACACAGACATGGGCGACGTACGGGTGCTGGTGGTGGGAGCCGGACAGGCGGGCCTTTCCGCGGCCTACCACCTGCGCCGCCGCGGGCTGGCCCCGTGGCGGGACTTCGTGGTGCTCGACCACTCCCCGCACCCCGGCGGCGCCTGGCAGTTCCGCTGGCCGAGCCTGACCTTCGGCCGGGTGCACGGGCTGCACTCGCTGCCGGGACTCGCCCTGGCCGAGGTCGATCCGCACCCCGATCCCGAACGGCCCTCCGCCGAGGTGGTCGGCGGCTACTTCGCGGCCTACGAGCGGGCCTTCGACCTGCCCGTCCTGCGCCCGGTGCGGGTCACCGCGGTCCGGGAGGCGGGGGACGGGCGGCTGCGGGCCGAGACCACGGCCGGCGAGTGGACCGCGCACGCCCTGATCAACGCCACCGGCACCTGGGAGCGGCCGTTCTGGCCGCGGGTGCCGGGACAGGAGACCTTCCGCGGCCGGCAGCTGCACACCGCGCAGTACCGCGGCCCGGCCGGGTTCGCCGGCCGCCGGGTGGTGATCGTGGGCGGCGGGACCTCGGCCGTCCAGCACCTGCTCGACGTCTCCGAGGTGGCCGCCGGGACCACCTGGGTGACCAGGCGGCCGCCGGCCTTCCGGGAGGGCTCCTTCGGCGAGGTCGAGGGCCGGGCCGCCGTCGCGCTGGTCGAGGAACGGGTCAGGCGGGGGCTGCCGCCCGGCAGCGTCGTCTCGGTGACCGGGCTGCCGCTGACCGAGGCGCTGGCCCGCGCCAGGGAGCGCGGACTGCTCCACCGGCAGCCGATGTTCGAGCGCGTCACCCCGGACGGCGTGGCCTGGGCCGACGGGCGGACGCTGGCCGCGGACACCCTCCTGTGGGCCACCGGCTTCCGCGCCGCCCTCGGCCACCTCGCGCCCCTGCGGCTGCGCGAGGCGGGCGGCGGCATCGCGCTGGACGGCACCCGCGCGGTGCGCGACGCCCGGGTGCACCTGGTGGGGTACGGGCCCTCGGCGAGCACCATCGGCGCCAACCGCGCCGGGCGGTCCGCGGTCCACGAGATCCTCCGCCTGCCGGGCCCCGGGGCGCCGGCCGCCCTGGCGGAGGCGGGCCAACCGGCGGCCTGACCGCCGCCACCCTTGCCGATCCGGGCCCCCTCCCCGGCGCCCGGGCAGGGCGGCGGCCTGCCAAAACAGCTTTGTCGACGTAGTGATGAAAACGATCTATGATGCCGTCCTGTTATGTTCCTCCGCGAGCCGCTCACGCCAGGCGCCGCCGCGGACGGCCACCGCCACCGGGCGCCCTCCCGGCCGCCCCGGACGCCGCCCCGTCCGGTGCGCCGCCGCCCGCCGTCGGCGCCCGTGCCCGCCCCGCCGCGGACCCTTGGCGGCCCACCGCACCCGGCATCGCGACAGGAGAGACGCCCCGTGACCGACGACGCCCCCGTCATCGACACCTCGGTGCCGCACTCCGCCAGAATCTGGAACTACTGGCTCGGAGGCCGCGACCACTACGAGGTGGACCGCGCGGCGGGCGAGCGTTACCGCACCACCTTTCCCGGCATCGTCGACCTGGCCCGCGCCTCCCGCGACTTCCGCATCAGGTCCGTCCGCCACCTGGCCGGCGAGGCGGGCATCCGCCAGTTCCTCGACATCGGCACCGGCCTGCCCGCCGCGGGCAGCACCCACGAGACGGCGCAGGCCGTCGCCCCCGAGGCGCGCATCGTCTACGTCGACAACGACCCGCTGGTCCTCGCCCACGCCAGGGCGCTGCTCACCAGCGGCCCCGCGGGCGTCACCGACTACATCCACGCCGACCTGCGCGAACCCGCCGCCATCCTCGCCGCGGCGGTCCGCACCCTCGACTTCGGCGAGCCCGTGGGACTCATCCTCAGCGGGGTCCTCGGCCACATCGACTCCTACCGCCGGGCCCGCGCCATCGTCGCCGAGCTGATCGAGGCGCTGGCCGCGGGCAGCCACCTCTCGCTCAACGACGGCACCAGCGTCATCTCCCGGGCCATCCGCCGGGCCCAGCGGGACTACAACGCCAGCGGGGCGGTGCCGTACCACCTGCGCAGCCCCGAGGAGATCGGCGGCTTCTTCGCCGGGCTCGACCTGATCGAACCCGGCCTCGTGTCCTGCCCGCTGTGGCGGCCCGCGCGGGTTCCGGCCGTGGCGGAGGGCTGCGGGGAACCCGGCCCCGAGCACGCGGTGGACATCTTCGGCGGGGTGGGCCGCAAGCCCTGAGGCGGGCGGCGCGGGAGGACGGCGGAAGGCGGCGCAACGAAGCCGGCCCGGCGTGCGGCGACCCTCGCGTGCCAGCATGGGAGGGGCCGCGGGACGGGCCGGGGCCCGGGCGCACGAGGCGCCGGACACCCGAGCAGGCGAGAGGACGCCGCGGGAGACCAGCGGCGGAAACGAACGAGAGGCGGGTGCCGGCACGGTGGCTTACACACTCGGGCGCACGATCACACACTGCCCGTACTGCGGGGCGGCCTATGTGCCGGGAGCGGGCTGGCCCCGGGACTGCCCGGGGTGCGGGGAGACCAGCTGGGCCAATCCGATACCGGTCGCCGTGGCGCTGCTCCCGGTCGCGGGCGGCGCGGGCAGCGGGCTGGTCGTGGTCCGCCGCGCCATCGAGCCGTGCCTGGGCCGGCTCGCCCTGCCTGGCGGCTACATCGAGGTCGGCGAGACCTGGCAGCAGGCCGCGGTCCGCGAGCTGCGGGAGGAGACCGGGCTCGCGGCGGCGGCCGAGGAGGTCACGCTGTTCGACGTGCGCAGCGCGGAGCGGACGCTCAACCTCTTCGCCCTGCTCCCCGCCGTGGACGCCGCCGCGCTGCCCGCCCCGGCCGCCACCGCGGAGGCCACCGAGTGGCTGGTGCTCACCGAGCCGGCGGACCTCGCCTTCCCGACGCACACCGCGGTGGTCGACGCCTACTTCTCCGGCCGCCCCTCCGGCTCCCCGGTGGCCGCCCTGCCCTGAGCCGGCCGCCCGTCAGGCCACCCCGGCCCGTGCGGCGGCCCGCCTGCCGGGCTCGCCGAGCCGGGCGCTGCCGGTCCACCGGCCGAGGGCGATCTCGGCGGTGATGCCGGGGCCGAAGCCGGCGATCACCCCGCGGGCCGACTCGTCGGCGCCGCCGTCCTCGAAGAGCCGGTCGAGGGCGTCGAAGACCACGCAGCTGGCGATGTTGCCGCGCTCGGTCAGGGTGGCACGGCTGTAGCGGTACATCTCGGGGGCGACGCCGAGGAAGTGGCACAGGTCGTCCAGGATGCGCGGGCCGCCGGCGTGCACGATGTGGAAGTCGAGCCCCGAGACGTCCCAGGCGTGCTGGGAGGCGAGGGCGCGCATCGCGGGGGCGAGCATCTGCATCGTGGTGGGCACCCGCTTGTCCAGCAGGAAGTGGAAGCCGGTGCCCTTCACCGCGTAGGAGATCCAGTCCTCCGTGTCGGGCACCAGGTGGGAGCCGTTGCGCTCCAGGCGCACCCCGGCGCCGCCGTGGCCGCGCACCACGGCGGCGGCCACCGCGTCGCCGAACAGGCCGTTGGACAGCAGCGAGCCCACCCCCACGTCGATCGGCTGGTAGCACAGCGAGCAGAACTCGCAGGCCACGATCAGCACGTTGGCCGTCGGGTAGGCCAGGCAGAAGTCGTGGGCCCGGTTGATGGCCGAGCCGCCCGCCGCGCAGCCGAGCTGGGCGATCGGCAGCTGTCTGGTCTCGGTGCCGAAGCCCATCGTGTTGATCAGCCAGGCCGTCAGCGAGGGCATCATGAACCCGGTGCAGGAGACGTAGACGATCATGTCGATGTCGCCGACGCCGAGTCCCGCGTTGTCGAGGGCCCCGTAGACCACCTGCGGCACCCGGCGTTTGGCCTCGGCCTCGTAGATCTTGTTGCGCCGCTCGAAGCCCGGGTGCTTCAGGGTCTCGTCGATGGGCTGGACGATGTGCCGGGTGCGCACCCCGGTGTTCTCGATCAGGCGCAGCACCAGGCCGAGTTGCGGGTGGTCGGCGTGCATGGTGCGGGCGAGGCGCAGGGTCTCCTCTCTGGTGAGCACGTATTCCGGAACGGCGATGGATGGCCTGCACAGAGTTGCCATGATCCCCTCCCCATGCCGCGGTCGCGCACGCGCGGGCCGCGGCATCGATGGCTTACGCGTTGTTCAGTGGTGAATCCCGGTCACCAGGCGACCGGGAGCTCGTGGGGGTAGCGCCAGATCGACTCCGCGTTCCAGCGCACCTCGGCGGCCGGCACCGCGAGCCGCAGCCCCGGGAAGCGGCGCAGCATCGTGCCGAGCGCCAGCTGGATCTCCATGAGGGCCAGCGGCGCCCCGATGCAGTGGTGCGCGCCCCAGCCGAACGTCATGTGGGGCGAGGCGGGCCGCTCGAAGTCCAGCTCGTCCGGACGCTCGAAGCGGCCCGGGTCCCGGTTCGCCGCCAGGTAGGAGACGTGCACCGCGTCGCCCGCCCTGATCGTCACCCCGCCGAGTTCGACGTCCTCGGTGGCGATCCGGGGGATGCCGACCCCCTTGCGGAACGGGATGTAGCGCAGCAGCTCCTCCACGGCCTGCGGCAGCAGCTCCGGGCGCGCGCGCAGCAGGGCGAGCTGCTTCGGGTGCGTCAGCAGCGTGTAGGTGAGATTGCTCAGCTGGTAGGTGCTGGTGTCGTGGCCCGTCATCAGCAGCACCATCGCCATGACGGTCAGCTCGTCGGCGCCCAGCACGTCGTCCCCGTCCCTGGCCGTGGCCAGGGAGCTGATCAGGTCTTCGCCGGGCGACGCGCGCCGCCGCCTGGTGAGGTCGGCGAAGTAGGCCCGCAGCTCGGCCTTGGCCTGGACGGCAAGATCCTTGGTCTCGGCCGTGGTGGAGGCCATCGCCACCACGCGGCGGCGCAGCTCGGTGCGGTCGTCGGCGGGGATGTCGAGCACCTCGCAGATCGTCGTCAGCGGCAGCTGGGCCGAGAGGTGCTTGACCAGGTCGGCCGGCGAGCCGTGCGCGGTCATCTCGTCGAAGAGGCCGTCGACGATCCGCTGGGTGGTGGCCTTCATCGCCTCCACGCGCGGGGCGGTGAAGGCCTGGGAGACCAGGCGGCGCAGCCGGTTGCTCGCCGGCGGGTCGAGCAGGTTGATCGACTCGGACTGGACGATGGGCTCCGGCGTCATCCGCGGGAAGTCCCGCCCGGCCACGGCCGCCCGGCTGAACCTGCGGTCGGTCGTGACGGTCCTGACGTCCTCGTACCTGGTGACCAGCCAGGCCGTGCCCGAGCCGTAGGACATCCGGACGCGGGCCACCGGCGCCTCGGTCATCAGTTGCCGCAGCAACGGGTCGAATTCGAGCCCCTCGGCGAAGTCGAACGGGCAGTTCCACACGTGTTCCGAGGTGTCCACTCCGTCGCTCCCCTTCGTCGGCACGGCCATCGGCGATGGCCTCGCGCTGGACGACGGATGTGTCCCCGGCGGCCCAGGAGGTCATGTGCCGCGCCCGGGGAATTAACCCGTTAGGGGACCAAGGCGCCGCATGCGCTCACGGCGCGTGCCTCCTTGGGCCGGAACTCCCCGGCCGGCGGGCGTCGCACTCGCATACGCCCGGCGCGCTGGGCGCTCAGTACGCCTGGCGCACCACCGGCGGACCGCTCGGCTCCGCGTCCGCCAGGTTGTCCGGCAGCCGCAGGCCCTCGCGCAGCGGCACCAGTTCCGACTGCAGGACGAGGGCCGCGGCCCCGATGGCGGGGGCGGTGGAGGCGGACCTGGACAGGCGTACGCTCACCGAGTGCGTGTTGCGCGAGAAGAAGGCGCGGTCCAGCTCCTCCTGCACGACCGGGAGGTAGATCGAGCCGGCGATCGCCAGGCTCGGCCCGGTGAGCACCAGGTGGTCCAGGTCCATCACGTTGGCCAGGGTGCGGGCGGCGACCGCGAGGTGGCGCGCGGAGCGTTCGAGCAGGGCGCGCGCGGCGGCCTCGCCGCGCAGGGCGGCGCGCGTGACGGCGGCGAAGTCGGCGAGCCGGCGCGGCGTCTGGGCCGGGCCCCGGGTCAGTCCCGCGGCGCGGGCGAGCGCGGAGTCCGCGCGCGCCGCGGCGACCACGGCGGCCGGGCCCGCGAGCGCCTCGGTGCAGCCGCGGGCGCCGCACCAGCACTCGGGCCCCTCGATGTCCAGGCAGATGTGGCCGATCTCCCCGGCGTTGCCGCTCGCGCCGCGGTAGGTGATCCCGTTGACCATGAGGCCCGCGCCGATGCCGGTGCCCATGTAGACCGCGGCGAAGGTGGAGGCCCCGCCCACGTCGCCCGACCAGTGCTCGCCGAGGGCCGCGGCGGTCGCGTCGTTGTCCAGCACGACGGGCAGGTGGGTGGCCGCCAACAGCTCGCGCTCCAGCGGGAAGTCCTCCCAGTGACGCATGGCGGGAGGCACGAGGCGCATGCTGCTGGTCTGATCCATGGGGCCGGGTGCGACCAGACCGAGGCCAAGTATCCTGCTGCGGTCAACGCCGGCCCCGTCGATCAACGCGTCGACCTCCGTGGCCATTCTCGCCACGATGACCGGAGGATCATCGGTGCCGACACCGGCGCGTGACATCCGGGCCACCACAGAACCACCGAGATTGGTGAGCACGTAGGTGATTCCCGCGTGGTCCAGATGCACGCCCACAGCGAACCGGGAGGACTGGTTGAGCTGGAGCAGTACCCGGCGTTTGCCACCCGTCGATTCGGCCCGGCCCGTCTCCAGCACGAGGCCGTCGTCGATCAGGCGCCGCACCACGGTCGAGATCGTCGCACCGGTGAACCCGGTGGCATGGACGAGGCCGACCCTGCTGATGGTTCCCGCGGCGCGGATGACATCCAGGATCGCCGCTCGACTGCTCGCGTGGGGGGTCGCTCCCGCCGGTCCGCTCACTGGTTCCTCCGCCTCCCTCGCGGGAGTTCGCGACTTCGTTGTGCGTTGCAAGGGTAACGCTACGCGTCACTTAGTTTATTTGGCTTATGAAGACCGCCGCCAGGGGCGTCGGGGAAAGGAGTGACAAAGTGCCCGATGTGACGCGCGGTGCCCCATTGTTCACGGATGGCAACCCGTCCGCGGGCAGGCGTGGCCGCCATGTGTGTGGGGGTCGTTGTCTGTTCGTGTCATTGGAGGGTTGACTTTGTTAATTCGGCGGCTTAACAATCACATACCCCTGGGCGACCTCGCCCATGCCCCAAAGGAGGGGCAGGCCATGAGAGGAACGAACATGTCCCTGCACGTAAGGTGGCGGCGCGCGCGCACCGCGGCGATCGGAGCGGTCGCGGTCGGGCTGCTCGCCGCCGGATGCGGCGATTCGGGCGGCGGCAGCTCGACCCCTGACGACACCCTGGTCGCCTATAACGGTCAGAGCGGCGACTACCAGGCGATATTCAACCCGTACTCGCCGAATCCGGTGGAGGGGGCGGGCTCGATCTTCGAGCCGCTGTTCTTCTACAACACCGTGCGTGCCGACGACCCGAAGCCGCTGCTCGGCACGGCCTACGAGTGGAACAACGACGGCACCGAGCTGTCCATCACCCTGCGCGACGGCGTCAAGTGGTCGGACGGCGAGCCCTTCTCGGCCGACGACGTCAAGTTCACGTTCGACATGATCGTGGCCAACGAGGCCATGAACGCGGTCGGCTTCGAGGGCGAGACGACGGTGGTGGACGACACCCACGTCACGATCACCTTCGACGCGCCCAGCTACATGGACGGCCCGCAGCTGCTCGGCAAGACCTGGATCGTGCCCAAGCACATCTGGGAGGGCATCGAGGACCCGGTGACCGACCAGATCAGCGAGCCGGTGGGCACCGGCCCGTACACCCTGGGCAGCTTCAAGCCGCAGGCGTTCACCCTCACGGCGAACGAGAACTACTGGGGCGACCAGCCCGAGCTGAAGAACATCCAGTACGTGGCGCTCTCCGGCAACCAGGCCTCCGCCGACGCCCTGTCGGCCGGCGAGATCGACTGGCAGACCGGACCGGTCCCCGACATCGCCAACGTCGAGCGCGACTACCCGGGTTACAAGGCCATCACGGTTCCGATGAACCAGATGGTGCTCGACACCTGCTCCAACCCGGACCTCGGCTGCGAGGGCCCGCAGACCGACCCGGCCGTGCGCCACGCCATCTACTACGCGATGGACCGCACCCAGCTGAACTCGCTTGCCTTCCAGAACACCGCGAGCGAGATGTCCCCCGGCTTCGCGCTGCCCGAGCGTGACGCGGCCTACCTCTCGGCCGACCTCAACGACCGGACCGCCCCGATGAGCCCGGACGTCGAGCAGGCGCAGTCCATCCTGGAGGAAGCCGGCTGGACCCGCGGCAGCGACGGCATCTACGCCAAGGACGGCCAGAAGCTGTCCCTCTCCGTCGTCGTCGTCGCCGGCTGGAACGACTACATCACCGCGCTCCAGACCATGACCGAGCAGCTGAAGGACGCCGGCATCGAGCTGAACGTCCAGCAGGTCGCCAACCAGGAGATGAGCGACGCCAGGTCGACCGGCAACTACCAGCTGCTGATCGACTCGCTGTGGCAGGGCCCCTCGCCCGACCCGTACTACCTGTACAGCTACTTCTTCAGCTCCAACACCACGGCCGAGGTCGGCGGCAACGCCAACCCGAACTGGTCGCGTTACTCCAACCCCGACGTGGACGCGGCCCTGGAGGCCATCGCGGGCATGGACCCGGCCGACACCGAGGCCAGGCAGCCCTACTACGACCAGATCCAGGCCCAGATCGAAGAGGACATGCCGTACATCCCGATCATGACGGGCGGCACGACCAGCGAGTTCAACGCCGACAAGTTCGACGGCTGGCCGACCGACGTCAACCTGTACGCCTTCCCCGCCGTCTGGAGCCGCCCGGACCAGGCTCAGATCTTCGCGAGCCTGTCCCCCAGGGGCGAGTGAAAGCACACGCATGAGGTACTACGCCCGGAAACTGGGGTTCTACGTCGTCGCCCTCTGGGCGGCACTGACGCTGAACTTCTTCATCCCTCGCATGATGCCGGGCAACCCTGTCGACGCGCTGCTGGCCAAGTTCCAGCAGCGCGGCGGCACGGTTGACCCCTCCGCCCGCAGGGCCTTCGAGCTGATGCTCGGCACCAACTCCGACGAGCCCTTGTGGGATCAGTACTACCACTACCTGGGCAATCTTATTCGTGGCGATCTCGGTGTTTCCGTGAGCGCCTTCCCCTCGAAGGTCAGTGACGTCATCCAGGAGTCGCTGACCTGGACGATCGTGCTGGTCGGCATCGCCACCCTGCTGTCGTTCCTGCTCGGCGTGGGCCTCGGCGCGCTCGTCGGCTGGCGCCGCGGGACGTGGCTGGACAACCTCATCCCCGTCACCACGCTGCTGTCCGCCGTGCCGTACTTCTGGCTGGCCCTGATCTTCGTGCTGCTCTTCTCCACGACCCTCGGCTGGTTCCCGCTGAACCGCGGCTACGACGTGACGCTGGACACCGGCTGGAACTACGACTTCATCAGCTCCGCCATCTACCACGGCACCCTGCCCGCCCTCACGATCGTGGTCTCCTCGGTCGGCGGCTGGCTGCTCGGCATGCGGAACATGATGGTCTCCACCATCTCCGAGGACTACGTCCTCACCGCGCGGGCCAAGGGCCTGCGCAACAGCCGGATCATGACCCGCTACGCGGCCAGGAACGCGGTCCTGCCCTCCGTGGCCGGCTTTGCGATCTCCCTCGGCTTCGTGGTCTCCGGCTCGATCATCACCGAGCAAGTGTTCTCCTACCCCGGCATCGGCTCCAAGCTGCTCGACGCCGTGCAGAACAACGACTACGCCCTGATGCAGGGGATCTTCCTCGTGATCACCGTCGCGGTGCTCGCGGCCAACCTGGTCGTCGACCTGCTCTACGGCTTCATCGATCCACGCACCCGCGTCGAGAACTGAGGAGGGAGCAGGCACCATGACCAATCTCAGCCCGCTCACCGAGAGCGCGGACGACGGGGCCGCCATGCCCGAGGAGGCCGCCCAGGCCACCGCGGGCGGCCGGCGCGGCGCCAGCGGCCTGCGCGCCCTGCTGCCGAGCTGGTCACCCAGGCTCGGCATCGGCCTCGTCATCGTCCTCGGCATCGCCCTGTTCGGCATTTTCGGGCCGATGTTCGTCACCGACCCGAACGCCATCGACAACATGGGCATGACCAAGCCCAGCGGCGACCACTGGCTCGGCACCACCCAGACCGGCCAGGACGTCTTCGCCCAACTCGCCCACGGCACCCGCGGATCGCTCCAGATCGGCCTGCTCGTCGGCATCCTGGCCACCCTCCTGTCCGCCTTCTTCGGCATCATCGGCGGCTACCTCGGCGGCTACGTGGACGAGGGCTTCTCCCTCTTCTCCAACGTGATGCTGGTGATCCCCGGCCTGCCCCTGGTCATCGTCATCGCGGGCTTCGTCCCCGTGGAGGACCGCGGCTGGTGGACGATCGCGATCGTCCTCGCCGTCACCGGGTGGGCCGCCTCGGCCCGCGTGCTGCGCGCCCAGACCCTCTCGCTGCGCAACCGCGACTACGTGGCGGCCGCCAGGGTCGCCGGCGAGAGGCCCTGGCGCATCGTCTCGGTGGAGATCCTGCCGAACCTGCTGCCGCTGCTCGCCTCGCAGTTCGTCTTCGCCATCATCGCGGCCATCCTCTCCGAGGCCGGCCTGTCCTTCCTCGGCCTGGGCGCCTCCGGCTCCCACACCCTGGGCACCATGCTGTACTACGCCCAGAACGGCTGGGCGCTGCAGAACGAGGCCTGGTGGTGGTTCGTGCCGCCCGGCCTGGTGATCGCCCTCTTCGGCTGCGGTCTCTCGCTGATCAACTTCAGCATCGACGAGATCATCAACCCGAAGCTGCGCATGCCCAAGACGCAGAAGGCGGACAAGGCGCCCGTCGCGCCGCCCGCCCCCGTGGAGCTGAAGGAAGGTGCCGCCGACGTGCCCCCGGCCACCGACACGGCGAGCGTCACCCGGCGGGACGCGGTCCTCACCGTCCGCGGGCTGAACGTGGTCTACCAGACCGACAACCCGGTGCACGCGGTCAAGGACGTGACGATCAGCCTCGGCCGCGGCGAGATCCTCGGCCTCGCGGGCGAGTCCGGCTGCGGCAAGACCACCCTGGCCTACGCCATCAACCGGCTGCACCGGCCCCCGGCCGAGGTGTCCTCGGGCACGGTCACCTTCCACGACAAGTCGGGGCAGGACATCGACCTGCTCGCCCTCGACCGCGAGGACCTGCGCAGGTTCCGCTGGGCCAAGCTCTCGATGGTGTTCCAGGGCGCGATGAACTCGCTCAACCCGGTGATCTCCATCCGCGAGCAGCTGGAGGACGTGCTCACCACCCACAAGCCGGAGATGAACTCCGCCCAGCGCAAGGCGCGTTGCGAGGAGGTGCTCAGGCTGGTCGGCGTCGACCCCAAGCGGCTGGACTCCTTCCCGCACGAGCTCTCCGGCGGCATGCGGCAGCGCGTCATGATCGCCATGGCGATGCTGCTCGACCCGCAGGTGATGATCATGGACGAGCCCACCACGGCGCTCGACGTGGTCGTCCAGCGCGGCATCCTGCGGGAGATCATCCGGCTGCGCGACGAGCTCGGCTTCGCGGTCATCTTCATCACCCACGACCTGCCGCTGCTGCTCGAACTCAGCGACCGCATCGCGGTGATGAGGGCCGGCGAGATCATCGAGTACGCGCCCGCCGGGGAGATCTACGAGCGCCCGCAGCACCCCTACACCCGGCAGCTGCTCGACTCCTTCCCGAGCCTCACCGGGGAGCGGGGGGCGTTCGTCCGCACCGGAGAGTCGAGCGCGCGCTCCCGCGGCGAACAGAACGAACCGAACGCGCAAGTGGACGAGGGAGCCCCGCGATGACCGCACTCGAGGTCCGCGACCTGGTGAAGGACTACCGCATCAGGTCCGGGCTGCGCAGCTCGACGCTGCGGGCCGTGGACCACGTGTCCTTCACCCTGACCCCGGGGCGCACCGTGGCGCTCGTGGGCGAGTCCGGCTCGGGCAAGTCCACGGTGGCCAAGATGATCGCCCGCCTGGAGAAGCCCACCGGCGGGCAGATCATCGCCACCAAGCCCGACGGGCGGCCGGTCGGCAACCGGGAGTACCGCGACCACGTGCAGATGGTCTTCCAGGACCCGTTCGCCTCGCTGAACCCGTTCCACACCATCGAGCACCACATCGCCAGGCCCCTGCGGCTGCACGGCGTGACCAGGGGCGGGGCCGAGACCAGGAAGCGCGTGGAGCAGCTGCTCGAACGCGTGAACCTCACCCCGGCCGGGACCATCGCGCCCCGCCGCCCGCACGAGCTGTCCGGCGGCCAGCGCCAGCGCGTGGCGATCGCCCGCGCGCTGGCGCCCGGCGCCAAGGTGGTGGTGGCGGACGAGCCGGTGTCGATGCTCGACGTCTCGATCCGGCTCGGCGTGCTCAACCTGCTGGCCCGCCTCCAGCGCGAGGACAACCTCGCCGTCCTCTACATCACGCACGACCTGGCCACCGCCAGGCACTTCTCCGACGAGATCCTCGTGATGTACCGCGGCCACGTGGTCGAGCGCGGCCCCGCGGACGACGTCATCCTCACCCCGCAGCACTCCTACACGAAGCTGCTGGCCGCCGCCGCGCCGAACCCGGAGGAACGCGGCCGCTCGCTGGCCGACAGCCCGGGCGCCATCGCGCCCGAGGACCTGACCAGGACCTTCGACCACCACACCAAGTCCTGGCAGACCTTCGAGAAGGCGCGGCCCATCGCCGCCGCGGTCGCCAACCCGGCGGGCGGGGACACCCGATGAGGGACCGGACCGCCCCGCACGACCCGGCGGCCCGTTCCCACCTGACGTGGACCGGGGGCGGCGTCCGCCTGGTGCTCGGCATCGGCGGCGACCGCCCCGCGGCCCTGCTCTCGCTGCGCCCGGCCGGCGCGCCCCCGCTCGCCGACCCGGCGGCCGCGGACGAGGCGGCCGCGCCGCTCGCCGAGCTCCAGGTCCTCGGGCACGGCAGGTTCCCCGGCAGCCACCGCTACGCCGACACCACCGTGGGCGCCGCGCTGCGCTACACCGGGCACACGGAAGCCACGGTCTCCCCGGCGGACCAGGAGGGCCCGCAGGGCCCGGCCGGCGCCGAGGGGGGCCGGGGCTGGGCGGAACTGCGCGTCGAGCAGGCCGAGGAGCGCACCGGACTGCGCGTCACCACCGTCTTCCGGGCCGCCGAGGGCGTGCCCGCGGTGCGGACCTGGACCGAGGTGCACGCCGCCGAGGGGCACCAGGCGCGCCTCCAGGCCGTCACCTCCGCGGTCACGGGGGCCTTCCTCGCCGACTCCGGCCGGCAGGTGGACGGCGTGGACGCCGTCTTCGGCGACAGCGACTGGGTGGCCGAGTCCCGGTGGCGGCGGGTGCCGTTGCGCGAGGCCGGGCTGGCGGAGATGGACCCCGACGTCCACCACCACGCCTCCCGCGGCCGCCTCGCGGTCACCTCGCGCAGTTCCTGGTCCACCGGCGAGCGCCTGCCCACCGGCGCCCTCGTCGCGGCCGACGACTCCTGGGCCCTGGCCTGGCAGATCGAGCACAACGGCGCCTGGCACTGGGAGGTGGGGGAGCGGCGCGTCGGCGCCTACCTGGCCCTGCTCGGCCCCACCGACGCCGAGCACCAGTGGAGCACCGTGGTCGCGCCCGGCCGGCCCTTCACCAGCGTGCCGGTGTCCCTTGCGGTCGCCGCGGGCGGCGTCGACGAGGCGTTCGGCGCCCTCACCCGGCAGCGCAGGGCGCTGCGCGCGGGCCGCGCCAGGGCACTGCCCGTGGTGTTCAACGACTACATGAACACCCTGATGGGCAACCCCACGACCGAGAAGCTGCTGCCGCTGATCGACGCCGCGGCCGAGGCGGGTGCCGACTACTTCTGCATCGACGCCGGCTGGTACGACGAGGACGGCAAGTGGTGGGACAGCGTGGGGGAGTGGCTGCCCTCGCGCACCAGGTTCCCCGGCGGCCTCGGCGAGGTGATCGACCGCATCACGGCCCGCGGGATGACCCCGGGCATCTGGCTGGAGCCCGAGGTGGTCGGCGTGCGCTCGCCCGTCGCGGGGCGGCTGCCCGAGGAGGCGTTCTTCCGGCGGCACGGCTCCCGCGTCGTCGAGCACGGCCGCTACCACCTGGACCTGCGCCACCCGGCCGCGCGGGCGCACGTGGACGAGGTCGTGGACCGGCTGATCGCCGAATTCGGCATCGGCTTCTTCAAGTTCGACTACAACATCATGCCGGGCCCGGGCACCGACCTGGGCGGGCTCGCCCCGGGCGAGGGCCTGCTCGGCCACAACCGGGCCCACCTCGCCTGGCTCGACGCCCTGCTGCGCCGCCACCCGGACCTGCTGATCGAGAACTGCGCCTCGGGCGCGATGCGCATGGACTACGCCATGCTCTCCCGGCTGCACCTGCAGTCGACCTCCGACCAGCAGAACCCGCTGCTCTACCCGCCGATCGCGGCCGCCGCGCCGGCCTCGGTGCTTCCCGAGCAGGCGGGCAACTGGGCCTACACGCAGCCGGAGATGACGGTGGAGGGCTCGGCCTTCACCCTGGCCACCGGCATCCTGGGCCGCCTGTACCTGTCCGGCTACCTGAACCGGATGACGCCCGGCCAACTGGCCCTGGTGCGCGAGGCGGTGGCGGTGCACAAGGCCCTGCGCCCGGAGATCGCCGCGGGCCTGCCCTGCTGGCCGCTCGGCCTGACCGGCACGCCGGGGCCTTGGGTGGCGATGGGCCTCACGCCGCAGGACCCGGCGGGCGACAGCCTGCTCACCCTGTGGCGCAGACCCGGCGCCGCCCCCGAGATCGAGGTGCCGATGCCGCACCTGCGGGGGGCGGACGTGGAACCCGAGGTGCTCTTCCCCGGTCCCGGGCACGGCGCCGCCGAGTGGTCGCTGACCTGGCGGCCCGAGTCCGGCGTCCTGCGCCTGGCCGTTCCCGGGGCGGGGCCGGAGGCCACCGCCAGGGTCGTCAGGCTGCGCCGGCGATGAGGCGGCGGCACCCCGGGGGACGCGCCCCGGGGTGCCGCCCGGTCTCAGCCCGCGTCCACGCGGGTGGCGCGCAGCAGGACCAGCCGCTCGGGGAAGAGCACCGGGGCCTGGACGCCGGCACTCTCCAGGGCGCGGCCGGTCAGCCGCACTCCCTCCTCGGTCCACCAGGGCAGCGGCACGCCCCAGCGGTGCGCATTGCCGTCGGGGTGGTCGCCCGGCGCCTGCGGGCGCACGTGGTACACGGCGCCGGGCAGCAGCCCGGGCAGCCGCACGGGCCCGGGCGGGTAGAGCGCGGAGGTCCCATGGGCGACGAGGGCGTAGACGGCCTCGGAGCCGTCCTGCGCCACCACGCCGCCCAGTTCGAGCGCGGGGTCGGGGTGGTCGGCGTGCACCGAGCGGCCGGTGTGCAGCAGCCCGCGCAGCTCCTTGTAGAGGTCGACCCACTCCCGCAGCCGCAGCAGGTCGAGCGGCTCGGCCTTGGTCAGGTCCCACTCGATGCCGAAGTGGCCGAAGAGCGCGGTGCCCGCCCTGAAGTCGAGCGGGTGGCGGCGGTCGGTGGTGTGGGCGAGGCCCGCGCCGACGTGCGTGCCCATGAGCTCCAGGGGAATCAGGGCGTTGGTCCAGCGCTGGATGCGCTGCCGCTCCAGGGCGTCGATGCAGTCGGACACCCACACCCGGTCGGTGCGCTCCAGGATCTCCAGGTCGACCCGGCCGCCGCCCGAGGAGCAGGACTCGATCTCCACCCCGGGGTGCCTGGCGCGCAATGCGTCGAGCAGGCGGTAGACGGCCAGCGTCTGGTCGTGCACCCCGGCCCGTCCCGCGGGCTGGTGCCCGGCCTCCACGAGGTCCCGGTTGTGGTCCCACTTGAGGTAGGAGATGGGGTAGGTGGTCAGCAGGTCGTCCAGGCGCTCCAGGATGTATGCGAACGCCTCGGGCCTGGCGAGGTCGAGGACCTGCTGCGAGCGGGCCCGGCCGGGCAGCCTGCCGCCGGTGGCCATGATCCAGTCGGGGTGGGCGCGGGCCAGGTCGGAGTCCTCGTTGATCATCTCGGGCTCCACCCAGAGCCCGAACTGCATGCCGAGCCCCGTGACGTGACGGATCAGCGGGCCGAGCCCCTCGGGCCACACCTCGTCGGAGACGTACCAGTCGCCCAGGGCCCTGCGGTCGTCGCGGCGCGCGCCGAACCAGCCGTCGTCCAGCACGAACCGCTCGGCGCCCACCTGGGCGGCGGCGTCGGCGAGCCGGCGCAGCCGCTCCAGGTCGTGGTCGAAGTAGACCGCCTCCCAGGTGTTGACGACGACGGGGCGCGGCGTCTTCGGGTGGTTCCCGCGGGCGCGCAGGTGGCGGTGGAAGCGCTCGGAGACCTCGTCGAGCCCGCGCCCCCAGGAGGCGTAGCTCCAGGGCGAGGTGTAGGAGGAGCCGGGTTCCAGGACGACCTCGCCGGAGAGCAGGAGTTCGCCGGACCCCAGCAGGGAGATCGAGTGGAAGGTGCGCTCGGCGAAGGTCCTGTGGTTGCCCGACCAGGCGGTGTGCAGGGCCCACACCTCGCCCGAGCGGTTGCCGAAGCCCTCGGTGCTCGCGGCGAGCAGGTAGGCCGCGTCGAACCCGGTGCGGCCGGTGCGGTTCTCCCGCACGCGCAGGCCCTGCGTGAACGCCGTGCGCTGCGGGGCCCGCTCCCGCAGGTGGTGGCCGGTGAAGTCGAGCAGTTCCGTGGCCTCGGCCGGCACCGGCAGGGTCAGGTGGAGCGCGTCGAGGGCGAAGGGGCTGTCCCCGGTGTTGGTAAGGGTGGCGCGCTGCCGCACCAGTCCGGCGGGGGTCAGCTCCACGGTCAGCGCGAGGCCGAGGGCGGCGGTGGGGTCGGCCGCCGTTATGGCGACCCGGCCCTCCCCGGTCTCGACGCGCTCGACGCGGAAGGCGGTGGAGAAGTCGGCACCGCCCCGGTTGCCCACCAGGCCCGGGGTGCCGAGCCAGCCGGCGGACTGCTCGGGCAGCACGGCGACCTCCACGGGGCCGTCCACGGAGAAGCCGATGGGCTGCGGGCGCTGGGCCAGCCGGAAGGCCGTCAGCTGCTCCTCGCCGAGGGCACCGAGGTCGGCGCCCCAGTGCACGACCCGGGGCAGCGTGCCTCCCGAGACGTCGAGGAGCAGGCTGACGCCGGCCCGGCGCAGGTGGATAAGGCCGGACCCGGCGGGGGCAGAAGGCTGGGGGGCGGGGGTGCCCGCCGAAGAAGGGGGTGTCACGGGGGGTCGATGTCCTTACGCGTTCGATGGTGCATTCGATGCCGCGGGGAGCCGCGGAGGTGGTGCCGTTCTCACTGTTCCGCATGCCGGCCGGGGCGGCCCCGCCGCCCTTCCGAGCATGTGTTGACTTACTTTATTCGGCTGCATAAGAATCTCTTCCCGGTCCGAGGCCGGAATTTTTCCCATGGGAGTGTTCAACGATGATCCGCCACGCCTTGCACGACGGTTGGCACCTGACGGCGGCCGACGGGCCGGTACCCGAGCACATCAAGGGCCGCACCGTGCCTGCCCAGGTGCCGGGCAGCGCGCATGTGGACCTGCTGGCGGCCGGGCTGATCCCCGACCCCTACCTCGACCGCGTCGAGGAGGAGCTGGTCTGGGCCCACCGCACCGACTGGCGCTACGCCACCACCGTCCAGGCCCCGGCCGCGGAGCCGGGCGAACGCGTCGACCTGGCCTTCGACGGCCTGGACACCGTGGCCACCGTCGAGCTGGCGGGCCGGGTGCTGGGCAGCACCGCCAACATGCACCGCTCCTACCGCTTCGACGTCCGCGACCTGCTGGACGGCAACCCGGCCGAACTGGTCGTCACCTTCAGGTCCGCGCTCGAGTACGCCGAGGAGATCAGGGACCGGCTCGGCCACCGCCCCGGCGCCTACTCCCACCCGCTGAACATGGTCCGCAAGATGGCCTGCAGCTTCGGCTGGGACTGGGGCCCCGACCTGCAGACCGCCGGCATCTGGAAGCCCGTCAGGCTGGAGCGCTGGCGCACCGCGCGCCTCGCGCAGGTCCGCCCCCTGGTCACGGTCGCCGAGGACGGCACCGGGCGCGCCGAGGTGCACGCCGAGGTGGAGCGCTCGGGACTCGAAGCCGCCACCGAACTGACCCTCACCGCCACCGTGGACGGCCACCGCGCCACCGCGGTCATCCCGGCGGACGCGACGAGCGGGGTCGTCACGGTCGAGGTGCCCGCCGCCCGCCTGTGGTGGCCCGCGGGCTACGGCGAGCAGCCGCTGTACGACCTGCGCGTCGAGCTGTCGGGCCCGGTCGGCGACCGGCCGGACGCCGTCCTCGACACGGCAGAGCGCCGCATCGGGTTCCGCACCGTCACCGTCGACACCACCCCGGACGAGATCGGCACCCCCTTCACCTTCGTCGTCAACGGCACCAGGATCTTCGCCAAGGGCGCCAACTGGATCCCCGACGACCACTTCCTCACCCGCATCACCCGCGAGCGCCTGGAGCGCCGGGTGGACCAGGCCGTCGCGGCCCACATGAACATGCTGCGGGTGTGGGGCGGCGGCATCTACGAGACCGAGGACTTCTACGACGTCTGCGACGAGCGCGGCATCCTCGTCTGGCAGGACTTCCTGCTGGCCTGCTCCGCCTACCCGGAGGAGGAGCCGCTGTGGAGCGAGTTCGAGGCCGAGGCCAGGGAGAACGTCGCGCGGCTGACCTCCCACCCCTCGCTTGCGCTGTGGAACGGCGGCAACGAGAACCTGTGGGGCTTCATGGACTGGGGCTGGCAGCAGCAGCTGGAGGGCCGCACCTGGGGCCTGCGCTACTACACCGAGCTCTTCCCCCGCATCGTCGCCGAACTCGACCCCACCCGCGCCTACGCGGACGGCAGCCCGTACAGCCCGCGGTTCTCGCCCCAGGACAAGCACCCCAACGACCAGGACCACGGCACCCGGCACGAGTGGGAGGTGTGGAACCGCCTCGACTACACGACCTACCGCAACCACGTGCCGCGGTTCTGCTCCGAGTTCGGCTTCCAGGGCCCGCCCACCTGGGCGACGCTCACCGACTGGGTGCACGACGAGCCGCTGACCCCCACCTCCCCGGCCTTCCTGCTGCACCAGAAGGCGGAGGACGGCAACGGCAAGCTCGACCGCGGCCTCGCCCCGCACCTGCCCGACCTGCCCGACCCGGCAGAGCCCGGGCACTTCGCCGAGTGGCACTGGGCGACCCAGCTCAACCAGGCCCGCGCGGTGGCCTACGGCATCGAGCACTTCCGCTCCTGGTGGCCGCGGACCGCCGGCACCCTGGTGTGGCAGCTCAACGACTGCTGGCCGGTGACCTCCTGGGCCGCGGTGGACGGCGAGGAGCGGCCCAAGCCGCTGTGGTACGGGCTGCGGCACGCCTACGCGCCGCGCCTGCTGACGGTGCAGCCGCGCGACGGGCGGCCCACCCTGATCGCCGTCAACGACACCGACGCCCCCTGGAACGGGCAGGTCGAGGTGCAGCGGGTGACCTTCGGCGGCGAGTGGCTGGAGAGCACCGCGCTGGCCCTGGAGGTGGCGCCGCGCTCGGTGGCCGGGCTCGACCTGACGGACTCGCTGCTCAAGCCGGGCGACCCGGCCCGGGAGTTCCTCGTCGCCACGGCCGGGGAGGTGCGCACCGTCCACCTGTTCGCCGAGGACCGCGAACTCGCCTACGACCGGGACGCGCTGAGCGCCCGCGCCCAGGCCGTGCCCGGCGGGTACCGGATCGACGTCACGGCGGCCTCCCTCGCCAGGGACGTGGCGGTGCTGGCCGACCGGGTGGCGCCCGACGCCACGGTGGACGAGATGCTGGTGACGCTGCTGCCGGGCGAGACCCGCTCCTTCACCGTGCGGACCGCGGCCGAGGTCGACCCCGCGGAGTTCACCGCGCCGCTGGTGCTCCGCAGCGTCAACTCGCTGACGCCACCGGTGCGAGCGTGAGGGGTGAGCCTTTCCGAAGCCGTCGGCCTGGTGCTCGCCAGGCCGGCCAGACTGCTCGGCGTCGAGCCCTTCTTCGCGGAGTTCATCGCCGGGATGGAGGAACGGCTGGCCGAGCGCGGCCTCTCCGTCCTCTTCCACGTGGTCACCACCCACGAGGAGGAGATCGCCACCTACCGGCGCTGGGCGGGCCGCGCCCTGGTGGACGCGGTCGTCGTGGTCAACCTGACCGCGGACGACCGCCGTCCCGCGGTGCTGCGCGAGCTGGGCCTGCCCACCGTCGTCGCCGGCGCCTGGCAGGGCGACCAGCCGGGCACCGCGGCGGTGCCGACCGACGACTACCAGCCGGTGCGTGAGGCCTTCTCGCGGCTGTACGCCCTCGGCCACCGCCGCATCGCCCGGGTCACCGGGCCCGCGGAGCTGGTGCACACCAGGACGAGGACCAAGGCGCTGCTCGACAGCTGCCGGGAGGCCGGGATCGAGCCGATGCTGGTGGAAGGCGACTACTCGGCCGAGTCGGGCGCGCGGGCGACCGCGGAACTGCTCGGCAGGACGCCGCGGCCCACGGCGATCGTCTACGACAACGACGTCATGGCCGTGGCCGGGCTCGGCACGGCCAAGGAGCTGCGGGTCGAGGTGCCGGGCGAGCTCTCGCTGCTCGCCTGGGACGACTCCACGATGTGCCAGCTGACCACCCCGGCGCTGTCCGCGATGCGCGGCGACACGTACCAGTACGGCATGTCGGTGGCCCAGTCGGCCCTCGAACTGATCGACGAGGGCGAGGCCGCGCGGCGCTGGTCGCCCGCCCTCGGCTTCGTCGGCCGCGGCACCACGGCCCCGCCGCCCGGCGAGCCCGCGGTGCCGGGCGCGCCGGAAGATCCGGCCGGGGCACGGGAGGAGGCCGGGCCGCAGGGTCCTGGCGAGCCCGTGGGCTGAGGCCCGCGGCCCGGGGCGCACAGGGGGAAGCGCGTTCCCGGGCCGCGGCCCGCCGGGTCAGCCGGGGGGCGCGTGCGAGGGTTCCGACATGCGGGCCGTGGCCCGCTGCGCGGTGCCGCGCGCCCAGGCGCCCGTGGTCAGCGCCCCCAGCGTCAGCACCAGGGCGCCGCACCCGGCGATCACCCACCAGGCCGCCGAGCGCGAGCCGGTGGACAGGACGGTGCCCACCACGGCCACGCCGAGCGCCGAGCCCACCTGCCGCCCGGTGGAGGCGACGGCCGCGGCCACCCCGGACTGGGAACGCGGCATGCCGGTCACCGCGGTGTTGGTGATGGGCGCGTTGACCAGGCCGACCCCGATGCCGAACAGGACGTAGGCGCCGAAGAGCAGCCACAGCGAGGAATCCACCCGAAGCCGGGTCAGCAGCATGCCGCTCGCCGTCACCGCGGCGCCCGCGACCAGCAGCGGCAGCCGCGCCCCCACCCGGCTCACCAGGTAGCCGGAGAGCGGCGAGCAGACCAGCGTGACCGCGGCCATGGGCAGCAGGTGCAGGCCCGCGTCGAAGGCAGAAAGACCCCGCTCGTCCTGCAGGTAGAGCGTGTTGAGGAACAGGAAACCGCCCAGGCAGGCAAAGGCGTTGATCGCGATGACGAACGCGCCGCTGAAGGGCGCGCTGCGGAAGAAGCGCAGTTCGAGCAGCGGCTGCCGGCGGCGCGGCTCGTACAGCAGCAGGCCGAGCAGCGCCAGCAGGGCGAGGGCGAAGCAGATCAGCAGGACGGGCGAGCCCCAGCCGTCCTTGCCGCCCTCGATGATGCCGAAGGTGAGCGAGCCGAGCAGCACGATCACCAGGAGCTGCCCGACCAGGTCGGGGCGCCGCGGGTGCGGGGCCCTGGACTCGGGCACGAAACGCATCGTCAGCAGCAGCGCGCTCAGGCCGATCGGCAGGTTCAGCCAGAAGATGGCCCGCCAGCTGAACAGCTGCACCAGCGCCCCGCCCACGATCGGGCCCAGCGCCATGGACACGCCGACCACCGCGCCCCAGGCGCCGATCGCCCTGGCCAGCTCCTTGGGGTCGCGGAAGGTGTTGGTGATGATCGACATCGCCACCGGGTTGAGCATGGAGCCCCCGACCGCCTGGGCGGCCCGGAACGCCACCAGCCAGCCCAGGCCGGGGGAGAGGGCACAGAGCACCGAGCCGGTGGTGAAGATCACCAGCCCGGTCTGGAAGACCCGGCGGCGCCCGACCCGGTCGGCCGTGGAGCCGGACAGCATGAGGAACGAGGCCAGGACCACCGTGTAGACGTCGATGATCCACTGGAGTCCGGAGACCGAGGCGTCCATCTCGCGCTGGAGGGAGGGCAGCGCGACGTTGAGCGCGGTGACGTCGAGGCTGACGATCAGCAGGCTCATGCAGCAGATGGCGAGCACCAGCAGGCGGCGCCGGCGGGAAAGATTCTCGGTCGCAGGCATGTCGCCTCAGGCTAACCCCGGCCGACCTGGCCGAACGCACCGGCACGTGGGCGGGTGGTGGCCCGCCCCGGGCGAGCCGGGGCGAGCGCAGGGCGCGCCAGGCCGGAGAGCGGAGGCCGCGCCCGGCGGGGGAGCGGAGCGGGCCACGGGGGCGGAAAGGGAGCAGAGGGCGCCTGGCGGGGGAAGAAAGGGAATAACGGTGCGCCGCCGGGCGCTGTACGACGTCTGTCCTCGCGCCGTCATGTCGCCGCCCGCAAGGAGGGGACCATGTCACACGCCTCACCCGAGAGCAACGTCATCGCCTACCGCGCGGCCGAGCAACTGCTCGCCGCCCGGGACCCCCGCGGGGCCCTGAAGCTGCTGGACCCGGTCGTCACCGCCCACCCGGAGAACACCGCCGCGCGGCTGCTGCGGGCGCGCGCCTTCTTCCTCGCCGCCCAGCTGCGGGCGGCCGAGCTGGAGTTCCAGCTCGTCCTGGAGCGCGAGCCGGACAACGCCTTCGCGCACTTCGCGCTCGCCCGCACCCTGCAGCGGGCCAGCCGGGACGGCGAGGCGCGCCGGCACTTCCGGCTCGCCGCCGCCCTCGACCCGCGCCCCGACTACGTGGCCGCCGCCGGGTTCGGGCAGGCCGGCTGAGCCCGGGCCGCCCGCGCCCCTGGGCGGCGGCTGCCCGGGGCGGCGGCGAGAATGGCGGGCATGCGAGTGGGGAGCGCGCGGGCGGCGGCGAGGGACTGGATCGAGCGGCACGGCAGCCGGGAGCCCGGGTTCCTCGGCGCCTACGTCACCGGCTCGACCGTGGGAATGGCGGACGAGGCCCGGCTGCCGCCGGGCTCCGACCTCGACCTCGTGGTGGTCACCTTGGCGCCGCCCGAGGTCAAGCTGGGCAAGTTCCTCCACCAGGGGGCCCTGCTGGAGGTCACGCACCAGGCCGCGAGCGAGCTGTCCTCCCCCGAGGCGGTGCTCTCCTCCTACCACCTGGCCACGCCCTTCGTGACGGACACGATCCTCGCCGACCCCACCGGCCGCCTGGCGCGGCTGCGGGCGGCGGTCGCCCGCGAGTTCGCCGAGCCGCGCTGGGTGCGGGCCCGCTGGGGCGAGGCGCGGCGGCGCGTCGAGGACGGGCTGCGCGGCCTCGACCCTGCCGCCGACTGGCCGCGCGCGGTGCTCGGCTGGCTCTTCCCGACCGGCGTCACCACCCACGTGCTGCTGGTGGCCGGCCTGCGCAACCCGACGGTGCGGCTGCGCTACCTGGCGGTCGGGGAACTCCTCGACGGCCTCGGCCACCCGGAGCGCCACGCCCGGCTGCTCGACCTGCTCGGCTGCGGCGCGCTCACCGCCGGGCGCGCCGCCCGCCACCTCGACGCGCTGGCGGTCGCCTTCGACGCGGCCGCCGCGGTGGCCCGCACCCCCTTCCCCTTCCGCTCGGACAT
Organism: Streptomyces hoynatensis; assembly: GCF_003626535.1. GTDB lineage: Bacteria > Actinomycetota > Actinomycetes > Streptomycetales > Streptomycetaceae > Streptomyces > Streptomyces hoynatensis. Next base: position 213,181 of record NZ_RBAL01000008.1, on the reverse strand, counting down.
CAGCCAGGCCGCCAGGCCCATCGCCCTCGACGCGAGCCGCCGGCTGATCGAGGCGGGCCGCCACCGGGAGGTGGCGTTCTGGCTCGCCGCGACCTTCGCCCGCTGCCACGTCATCCTGGGCGCCGACGGGGACGCGGGCACCGAAAGCGCCCTCGCCCCCGCCTTCCACGAGATGTGTGCCGACCTGGGCATCGCCTCGCCCGCCGACCTCCGCGAACGCGCGGCGCGGGTCCTGGCCTTCCTGCCCACCCTGGAGGAGTGGGCCGAGGAGACCCTCGCCGCCACCCTCGCCGCACGCCGCCTGCCCGGATAGGACGGGCCCGCCTTCGCGCGGGAGGGACCCGTCTTCGCGCGGGACGGGCCCTTCTTCGTCCAGGACGGGCCCGTCTCCGCTCAGGAGGCGAGCCGGCCCGCGTACGCGGCCCGGTGCCGCCTGGCGTGCTCGCGCCAGGTGATCGGCTCGCGCCCCGTGAGCTCCCGCACGGTGGGGAAGACGTCGGCCGCCTCGCCCAGCGAGCCCTCGGCCTGGCGGCGGAAGACGTTGTGCACGCAGGCGGCGTAGGCGGGTTCGAGACCCGCCGCGAGCACGGCGGCAAGCCACTCGTCGGGCGAGCGCGAGACGTACCGCAGCGGCTCGCCGAGTTCCTCGGAGAGCACCCGCGTCACCTCCGGCAGCGTCAGCGCCTCCACCGCCAGCGGGTAGACGGCCCCGCCTCCCACGCCGCCGCTCGCCCCGTCACCAGTACGGTCGGCCGCTGTCCAGCGCTCACCTGCGCCCCCTCCTCCCGACGCCGCCGGGCCCCCTGCCCGGCCGTTGCCCCAGCCTCAACTCCCGTGCACCGGCGGAACATTCCCGAAGCCGGCGGCCCCGGGCAGGCCCCCGGACACGCGCGGGCCCCCGGCGTCGCCGGGGGCCGTGGCGTGGGCCTGGCTCGTGGGTCTGGCTCGGGGGCCCGGCTCAGCGGGTGCGGGCGGCGGCGTAGCGGCGGGCCGCCGTGGCGATGGCCGCCGCGTCGATCCCCGCCTCCCGCAGCTGTTCGGAGCCGCTTGCCGAGCCCGGCATGGAGGTCACGCCGAGCCGCAGCAGCCGCGGCACCGGCTGCCCGTCGGTGAACGCGTCGAGCACCGCGTCGCCGAGGCCGCCCTCGGGCCTGTGGTCCTCGACGGTCAGCAGGCAGCCGGTCGCCTCCGCCGCCTCGCGCAACGCCGCCGCGTCCACCGGCTTCACCGAGTACAGGTCGAGGACCCGCACCCGGATGCCCTCGCCGGCCAGTTCCTCCGCGGCGGCCAGCGCCTCGTGCACCGTGACGCCTGCCGCGACGACGGTGAGCACGTCCTCGGGGGAGGAGCGCAGCAGCTTGCTGCCGCCGATGGGGAACCGCTCGTCCGCAGCGTAGATGACCGGGCTGTCACTGCGCGTCGTCCGCAGGTAGCGAATGCCTGCGGCGTCTGCCATCTCCGCCACCAGACGGGCGGTCTGGTTGGCGTCGCACGGGTAGAGGACCGTGCTCCCGTGCAGCGAGCGGAACATCGCCAGGTCCTCCAGGCCCATCTGCGAGGGCCCGTCCTGGCCGATGGACACGCCGGCGTGGGAGCCGGCCAGGGCGAGGCCGGCGCGGCTGATCGAGGCCATCCGCAGGAAGTCGTGCGCCCGGGTGAGGAACGCGGCGAAGGTGGACACGAAGGGCGTCCAGCCGCGGGCCTGCATCCCGACCGCCGTGGCCACCATCTCCTGCTCGGCGATGTAGCACTCGAAGAACCGGTCGGGGTGCTCCTTGGCGAAGTACTCCGACCTGGTCGAGTCCGCCACCTCGCCGTCCAGCGCCACCACGTCCGTCCGGTCGGCGCCGAGCGCCGCCAGGGCGCGGCCGTAGGCGGTCCTGGTGGCGACCTCGTCGCCCCGCTCGTAGCGGGGCAGCCGGGCCTGGGTGCCGTGCGCCCGGCGCGGCGCCGTGGCCGCGGCCGGGCGCTCCACCTCGACCCGCAGGTCGCGCGGGCCGCCGAGTTCGGCCACGGCCTCCTCGGCGTCGGGCACCGGCTTGCCGTGCATGCCCTCGCGGTCCTCCACGGCCGAGACGCCGCGCCCCTTGCGGGTGCGGGCCAGGATCACCGTGGGGCGGTCCTGCACGCCGAGCGCCTCGGCGTAGGCCGCGTCGATCGCGGCCACGTCGTGCCCGTCCACCTCGATCACGTGCCACCCGAAACCCGCCGCGCGCGCGGCGTAGGCGTCCAGGTCCCAGCCGTGGCGGGTCGGGCCCCGCTGGCCGAGCCGGTTGACGTCCACGAGGGCGGTGAGGTTGGACAGGCCCTCGTACCCGGCGTGCTCGAACGCCTCCCAGACGGAGCCCTCGGCCATCTCGCTGTCGCCGCACAGCACCCACACCCGGTAGGGCTGCTCGTCCAGCCGCCGCCCGGCGAGGGCGATGCCGGTGCCGACCGGCAGGCCCTGGCCGAGGGAGCCGGTGGCCACGTCCACCCACGGCAGCCGCGGCGTGGGGTGCCCCTCCAGCCGGCTGCCCAGGGTCCGGAACGACAGCAGCTCCTCGTCGGTGATCGCCCCGGCCGCCTTGTAACAGGCGTAAAGCAGCGGCGAGGCGTGCCCCTTCGAGAAGATCAGGTGGTCGTTGCCCGGGTGGTCGGGCCAGTCGAAGTCGTACCGCAGGTAACGCGCCAGCAGCACCGCCATCAGGTCGGCGGCCGACATCGACGAGGTCGCGTGCCCGGAGCCGGCGTTCGACGAGGCGCGGACCGAGTCCACGCGCAGCTGCTGGCCGAGCTCGGTCAGATACCGGTCGGTGGTCGTGTCCATCGTCGTGGTCATGCGAAGCCCTCCTGTCACGTCCTGCGGTCCGCGGGTACCCGGGCTCCGAGGGCGCTAACGAGCGGCCTGCGGAGCCCTTCGCGACGCCGGTCCTCACGGGAACTGGGGCCCCGTCCGGTAGCCGCCGCCCGGCACCGGGCCCGCGAAGGGCCAGCGCAGCAGCGCGCCGAGCCCGCCCACCGGAAGCCGGCCCGGGTCAGCGGGCTGCTCCGGCAGCGCCACCGCCTCGGCGTCGTTGGCCACGGCGGAGCGCAGCAGCGCGTCGTCGGCGCGGGCGGCCACCGGCTCGGAGGCGCCCAGGTAGCGGGACTCGGTGCGGCGGACGGCGAGCTGATCGGGCTCGCGGCCCACCCACACGTCCCGGCGCAGGTCGGCCCCGCCCGGCCGCACCAGCAGTGCGCCGATGCGGTGCTCGCGCGCCGCCTCGACCAGGGTGGGCACGCCCTCGGCGGCCTCGATCGCCCCGTGGCCGGGCTCACGGCCCTCGCGGAAGCGGTCCATGGCCTCGTCCGCGACGGCCCTGGCGCGTTCGGCCCTGGCGGTCTCGACCTCGGCGGCCAGCCGCCGGTTGTCCGAGCCGGCGGCCCGGCCGCCGTGTTCCGACTCCACGGTGCGCGCGCGCACCTGCTCGGGCAGCCGCTCGCGCACCTCGCGCCGCTCCCGCGGGTCTCCCGCCAGCACGACCAGTTCGGCGTGCGCCTCCTCGGCGTCGGTCGCCACGGTCTCGGCGATGCGGGCGGCGTTCTCCTCCCAGGTGTTCTCGACGGCCAGCTGGAAGTGCCGCTCGGACCACTGGGCCCGCGCGGTGCGGTGCATCGGCCACTCCTTGCCGGTCACCTCGCCGGCCGGCTCCGGGTGGCGCCTGATCCCGAGCAGTTCCAGGTCGGCGCCCCTGCGGTCCACGTAGGCGACCAGGCAGGCGGGGTCGGGGCCACCGTGGTCGAACAGCGGCCCGAGGCGCGGCAGCGGGGCCCAGTGGCTGAGCGGGGGAGAGGGCGGCGCGGCGGACAGCGGCACGTCGAGCACGACGCGGCCGTTCGCGGCGAACACGGCGTGCCCCGCCGTGTCCCGGGACAGCCCGGGCAGCGCCTCGGCGAGGGCCTGGCGGGTCGCCTCGTCCGCGCCGGATGCGGCGAGCCGGTCGTCGGCCTCCCGCGCCTGGAGTTGCTGGCGCCGTACGACGTCCTCGGCGAGGTAGGAGGTGTCCAGGTAGACCGAAGCCCAGGGTCCGGGACGCAGCAGCGGCCGGAGGAAGTCGAGCTTCATGGCGTTGACCCCCTTTCTGGCTTCCGGGTCAGACGGAGACCTTGCCGAACTCGCGGAGCATCGTCTCGTCGAAGTAGGGCAGATCGTCCGGTTTGCGGCTGGTGACCAGCGTGTTGGGGCCGTTCTCGCAGACCTTCACCCGCTCGTCGACCCAGGTGCCGCCGGCGTTGCGGATGTCCGTCTTCAGGCTCGGCCAGCTGGTGAGCACCCGCCCTTCGAGCACGCCGGCCTCCACCAGCGTCCACGGCGCGTGGCAGATCGCGGCCACCGGCTTGCCGGTCTCGAAGAACCGCCTGGCGAAGCCGACGGCCTGCTCGTCGAGCCGCAGCGCGTCCGGGTTGGCCACGCCGCCGGGCAGCACGAGCGCGTCGTACTCGTCGGCCGAGGTCTCCCCGACCGTCGCGTCGACGGGGAAGGTGTCGGCCCGGTCGAGGTGGTTGAACGCCTGGATGCGGCCCGGCTTCGTCGACACCAGCTGCGGGGTCTCCCCGACCTCGGAGACGGCCTTCCAGGGCTCGGTCATCTCCACCTGTTCGACGCCTTCGGGAGCGACCAGGAATGCGATGCGCATCGGGTAGTTCACCGTCCTTCGTAGACGCGGTATACGCGGCTTCCGAGTAACCGGCGCCCCTGTGGCAAAACACCCGTCCGGCCGCGTTTCGCCACCGGATGTCCCGCGCGTCCGCCCGGCCCCGCCCGCTGCCGCGCGTGCCGCCGCGCGTCCGCCCGCTTTCGCGCGTACGGCCGCCGCCCCGGGTGCCGTCGCGCGGCGGGGCGGGTGGCGGGCGCGGGACCGTGCCGTGCCGGGGGAGAGGGGCCGGGGCCGGGACGGCGGGGGCTCAGTGTTCCAGGGCCAGGAGCTGGGAGAGGGGGTGCAGGCGGTAGGGGCCCTCGCTGCCGTGGGCCGGGTCGTGGCGGCCGAGGAGCCCGGCCGCGACCAGGGACTCCGCGGCGCTCTCCGCGGCGGCCGGGTCGATGCCGAGCACGGCGGCCGCGGCGGCCGGGCCGAAGGGCCTCGCGCGGGCCGTGGCCAGCAGCCGGAAGGCGCGGCGTTCCGCCACGGCGGCGTGCTCGTAGGCGGCGAGCAGCACCCGGCGGCCGAGTTCCCGCAGCCCGGCCCGGTCGGCGTCGAGCCGCTCGGCCAGGCCGGCGGCGCCCGCGCCCCGCAGGCGCTCGGCCGCGAGCCGCAGCGCCCGCGGCAGCCGCCCGCACAGCTCGACCACCTCGGCCACGGCCGGGTCCTCGGCGGGGACGCCGGCCGCGGCGGCGAAGATCCGGGCGGCCTCCCGCGCGCCTGGCACCCGCAGTACCACCGTGCGCAGCCCCTCCAGGCCCGCGGGCGGCCTGCGGCCGGTGAGCAGCGCGGCGCTGCCCAGGGAGGTGGGCAGCAGGGCCCGGACCTGCTCCGCCGAGGCCACGTCGTCCAGCAGCAGCAGCGCCCTCCTGCCCTCCCACAGCCGCGCGAGCAGCGCCTGCGCCTCCCGGCCGCCGCCGCGCGGCGGCACGGGCGCCCCCAGCTGCCGCAGCAGCTGCTCGACCGCCTGCGCCGCTGTCAGCGGCTCCCCGGCGGCCGAGCGCAGCCCGAGGAACAGCCGCCCGTCGGGGAAGAGCGGGGCGCTGCGGTGGGCGGCGGCCAGGGCGAGGGCGGTCTTGCCCACCCCCGCCATGCCCGTGACGGCGACGTGGCCGCCCTCGGCCGCCGCGCCGAGCAGCTTGTCGACCACGGCCGGAAGCACATCGTCGCGCCCGGTGAACAGCGGGTCGCGCGCGGGCAGTTGCACGGCCGGGGGGCGGGCTGGCAGCCGCTCGCGGTCGGCCGGGTGCAGCAGCGCCGGGTCCCCCGCCCGAATCCGGCGGTGCAGCCGCCCGAGCCGCGGTCCCGGCGTGATGTTCAGCTCCTCCGCGAGGGTGCGGCTGATGCGGTCGAAGGCCCGCAGCGCGTCCGCCTGCCGGCCCGAGCGGTACAGCGCCACCATCAGCAGCTCGTGGATGACCTCCCGCATCGGGAACTGCGTGGCGAGTTCCTGTAGTTCGGCGACGAGGTCCCCGTGCCTGCCGAGCCCGAGGTCGGCCCGCACCCGCCGCTCGACCGCGGTGATCCGCAGGTCGGACAGCCGCACCGCGGCCGAGCCGAGGAGCGTGCCGTGCGGGGTGTCGCACAGCAGCGGCCCGCGCCACAGCGCGAGGGCGCGCCGCTCCAGGTGCGCCGCCGCCGCGAAGTCGCCGCGTTCCATCGCGGCGCCGCCCCTGGCGTGCAGTTCCTCGAACTCGGTCAGGTCCAGCCCTCCCGGCGCCACCCGCAGCAGGTAGCCGGGGCGGCGGGTGACCAGCGCGGCCCGGCCTCCGTGCGGGTCGGCCCGGTGCAGCAGCTTGCGCAGCTGGGAGACGTAGACCTGGAGCGTGGTGGTGGCCGTGCGGGGCGGGGCGTCGCCCCAGAGCTCGTCGATGAGGGCGTCGGCCGAGACGATGTCGTTGGCCCGCACCAGCAGGGCGCCGAGCACCACCCGGATCTTGGGCGCCTGCGGCGTCACCGGGAGGTCGCCCGCGCCCGGCGCGAACACCTCCATCGGGCCGAGCACGCCGAACCGCACGCCGGGCCGGGCGTGTGGTGCGCGTTCCGCGCCGTCAGGCGCCGGAACATCCGCCGCCTGACGCGGCGCGAGGCCGTTTCCGGACAACCGACCCCCCCTCCTCATCCCCTCATCCACCGAGGCCGGGGCTCGGCGGCATCCTAGGAACCCCGCGCCGGGAAGGGGACCCCTACATAGCCCCCTATGGGGGGCGAACCACCCCAATCCGCGCGGAACTAGAAAGGTCCCTAGGGGTCGTGGCCCGCCGGCGTGCCGCCCCTGCCCGGCCGCTCACACCAGCGCCTCCTCCGCGGACAGCGCCCGCAGCCTGTGGTCGAGTTCGCTCTCGTAGAACTCGAAGAAGCCGTCCGGGTCCGGGCCCGCGTTCAGCAGCGCGATCCGGTTGAAGCCGGCCTCCACGAAGGGCTTCGCCACCTCGACGCAGCGCTCGGGGTCCGCCCCGCAGGCGAAGTGCGCCAGGATGTCCTCCTCCCGCACGGTGGCGGTGGCGGCCTCGAAGTTCGCCGGATTCGGCAGCTCGCTCATCACCTTCCAGCCGGTGACCGCCCAGCGCGAGGTCGCGAGCGCCGCCCTGGCCGCGGTGTGCTGGTCGGGCGCCCAGGCCAGGGGCACCTCGGCGTAGTGCGGGCCGCGCCCGCCCGACTCGCGGTAGCGCCTGACCAGTTCCGGCTTCGGCTCGGTCGCGAACAGGGCGTCGCCGAGCTCGGCGGCCAGCCGCGCGGAGCCGGTGCCGCCCGCGGCCACGGCGATCGGCGGCGGGTCGCTCGGCAGGTCGAAGACGCGGGCGTCCACCAGCTTCAGGTACGTGCCCTCGTAGGAGCGGTAACCGCCGCGCCACAGCAGCCTGATGATCTCCAGGGCCTCGCGCAGCCGCTCGTGGCGCTCGTGCACCGAGCCGGGGAAGCCGTCGCCGACGACGTGCTCGTTCAGCCGCTCGCCGGCGCCGACGCCGAGGGTGAACCTGCCGTCCGACATCAGCGCCATCGTGGCCGCGGCCTGGGCGATCACCGCGGGGTGGTAGCGCACCGTCGGGCAGGTGACGCCGGTGGCCAGGCCGATGCGCTGGGTGCGGGCCGCGATCGCGCCGAGGACCGGCCAGGTGAACGCCGAATGGCCCTGGTCGTCGAGCCAGGGGTGGTAGTGGTCGCTGATCTCGACGAAGTCGAAGCCGGCGCGCTCGGCGCGCACCGCCTGCCGGATCAGCTCGTTGGGCCCGAAGGCCTCGGTCGCCAGCTTGTACCCGATCTGCATCTGTCGCTCACCGCTCCGAAAGGTCGCGTGCACCGGCCCCCCGGGTTCCCCGTGCCGTCGTCCCGCACCCGGGGGCAGCCGGGTGAATTTCCCGGGCGCGTGCGCGCGGTTGACGGCGCGGCCGGTTGCGGGTTCACTGCCACAAAAGCCCCCGGTACCGGTTCCGGAACCGGTACCGGACCGTGTCAGGTCCACCGTGGTGCCGCACCGCCACGCTCGCCGCAGGGGAGGCCCGCCATGCGCGTCACCATCACCGATGTCGCCCGCCACGCCTCGGTCAGCAAGACCACCGTCTCCCGCGTCCTCAACGGCAAGGGCGAGGTGGACGCCCTCACCGCGGACCGGGTCAGGGCGGTCATCGCCGAACTCGGCTACGTGCCGAGCGCCAGGGCCGTCGGACTGGCCCGGGGCAGCAGCCGTACCCTCGCCCTGCTCGTGCCCTCGCTCACCTGGCCCTGGGTGGGGGAGATGCTCCAGGGCGTCGCCGACACGGCGGAGGCCGCCGGCTTCGGCCTGCTGCTGTTCACCTGCAACCGCGGCGAGGAGTCCATGGCGCAGTTCACCAGCCAGGTCTCCGCCAGGGCCTTCGACGGCGTGCTGGTCATCGAGCCGGAGAACCCGCTCGGCGCGATGTCCGCGCTGCCCCGGCAGGGCCTCCCCCTGGTGGTGATCGACGACCGCGGCAGGCGCCCCGCCTTCCCCTCGGTGGCCACCACCAACGTGGCGGGCGCGCGGGCGGCGGCCCACCACCTGCTGGCCACCGGCCGCAGGGCCCCGCTCGTCGTCACCGGCCCGCCGCACTTCGGCTGCGTGCGCGACCGGCTCCTCGGCTTCGGCCAGGTGCTGCGCGAGCACGGCATCGAGCAGCCGGAACACCGCGTCCGCCAGGGCGACTTCACCGCAGGCGGCGGCCAGGAGGCGATCGCGCGGGCCCTCGCGGAGGGCGTGGCCTTCGACTCGGTCTTCGCGCACAACGACCTCAGCGCCACCGGCGTCCTGCGCGCGCTGCGGGCCGCGGGCCGCCGGGTCCCCGAGGACGTGGCCGTGGTCGGCTTCGACGACATCCCGGTGGCGGCGTTCACCGAGCCGCCGCTGACCACCGTGCGGCAGCCGGTGCGGGAGATGGGCGAGACCGCGACCCGGCTCCTGCTCGGCCACCTCGCCGGCACCGCCCGGCTGACCACCGAGCCCGTCGTGCTGCCGACCGAGCTGGTCGCGCGCCCCTCGGCCCCGGCCTGAGCGGGAACGACGGGAACGGCGCCGGGGGCGACGGGAACGGCGCCCGGGGCGAGCGGGCGCCGGGTGGGCGCCGCCGGTCAGGCGGGTTCCTCGCCGCGGTCCCCGCCCCAGCGGGTGTGGAAGGTGCCCTTCCGGTCAACCCGCTCGTAGGTGTGCGCGCCGAAGTAGTCCCGCAGCCCCTGGACCAGTGCCGCGGGCAGCCGTTCGGCGCGCAGCGCGTCGTAGTAGGAGAGGGCGGAGGAGAACCCGGGCGCGGGCACGCCGAGTTCCGTGGCCTGGGCCACCACGTGCCGCCAGGGGTTCTGCGCCGCGTGCAGCGCCTCGGCGAAGGTCGGGTCGGCGAGCAGCGTCACGGGCGCCTGCGCGGCGTCCTGGTAGGCGGCCCTGATGTCGTCGAGGAACCTGGCCCTGATGATGCAGCCGTCCCGCCAGATCGCGGCCACCTTCCCCAGGTCGAGGTCCCAGCCGAAGGCCGCGCTGCCCGCCGCCAGCAGCTGCCAGCCCTGGGCGTAGGCCACGATCTTCGAGGCGTAGAGCGCCGACTCGACGTTCCCGGCGAAGCGGGCCGCGTCGTCCGGGTGCAGCACGGGCCGGGCCGGGCCGGGCAGCCCGCGGGCCGCCGCGCGCAGCCGGCCGTGCCCGGACAGCGAGCGGGCGAAGACCGCCTCCCCGATGCCGGGCACCGGCACCCCCAGGTCGAGCGCCGTCTGCACCGTCCAGCGCCCGGTGCCCTTCTGCTCCGCCGCGTCGGCCACCACGTCCACGAACGGGCGCCCGGTGGCGGCGTCCGGGTGCGCGAGGACCTCGGCGGTGATCTCGATGAGGTACGAGTCGAGGCGCCCGGCGTTCCACTCGCGGAAGACCTCGGCGATCCTGGCCGGCTCGTACCCCGCGACCCGGCGCAGCAGGTCGCAGGACTCCGCGATCAGCTGCATGTCGGAGTACTCGATGCCGTTGTGGACCATCTTCACGAAGTGGCCCGCCCCGTCGGGGCCCAGGTGGGCGCAGCACGGCTCGCCGTCCACGGAGGCCGCGATGCTCTCCAGCAGCGGGCCGAGCGCCCGGTAGGACTCGGCGGAGCCGCCCGGCATGATGCTCGGGCCGTGCAGCGCGCCCTCCTCGCCGCCCGAGATGCCGCAGCCGGCGAAGTGCAGCCCTCGTTCCCGCAGCGCCGCCTCCCGGCGCCTGGTGTCCTCGAAGTGCGCGTTCCCGCCGTCCATGACGACGTCGCCGGGTTCCAGCAGCGGCGCGAACTCCTCCAGCACCGCGTCGGTGGCCGCCCCCGCCTTCACCATCACCACCAGGCGCCTGGGCCGCTGGAGGGCCTCGACGAGCTCCCGCGGCGACGTGCAGGCCACGAAGTCGCCCTCGTCGCCGAACCGGGAGACCAGCTCCCTGGTGCGGGCCGAGGTGCGGTTGTGCACGGCCACCGTGTGGCCGCGCCTGGCGAGGTTGCGGGCCAGGTTGCGGCCCATGACCGCGAGTCCCGTCACGCCGATGTGGGCCTGCCGCTCGGCCATCTCACAAGCTCCCTACCCGGTGGCCGTCCGCCGCCGTCGCCGTCCTTTCCGCGCCCCCGGGTCCCCCGCCCCGCGCACTTCCATGCGCCCCTTCGCCCGCCCCCTCCGCGCCGATCCGGGCGCCGGGAGCGGGGCGCGTACCCCGGCGCCCACCCCGGTCGCCCGCGCCCCTCGCGTGCCTTTGTGCCGCGCACCCCGCCGCGCTTCCATGCAAGCAGCCCGCGGCGCGTTCGCAACCGCACCGGCGGCCGGCCGCCGCCGCACGCCCGGCCACCGGGGCGCACGCCCGGCCGCACGCCCGGCCACTCGCGGGGACGGCCGGGCGGGGTCGGTCAGAACTCCTCGTGCGTCTCGGGATCGCCGCCGAGCCGCCGCTGCGGCCTGGCCGCGACGGCCGCCATCTCCTCCGGCGTGAGGGAGAAGCCGAACACGTCGAGGTTCTCCCGCTGCCGCCGCTCGTCGCCCGACTTCGGGATCGGCACCGCGCCCAGCTGCACGTGCCAGCGCAGGATCACCTGCGCGGGGGTGATCCCGTGGGCCCGGGCGATCTCGCCGATGGCCGGGTCGCCGAGCAGGGCGCTGCCGCGGCCGAGCGGGCTCCAGCTCTCGGTGACGATGCCGTGCGCGGCGTGGAAGGCCCGCAGCTCCTCCTGCGGGAGCAGGGGGTGCAACTCGATCTGGTTGACGGCGGGCAGCACCCCGGTCTCCCGGTGCAGGCGCTCCAGCTGCCCGACGGTGAAGTTGGAGACGCCGATCGACCTGACCAGGCCCTCCTCGCGGAGCCTGATCATGGCGCGCCAGGAGTCGACGTACCTGCCGACCCGGGGCAGCGGCCAGTGGATCAGGTAGAGGTCGACCCGGTCCAGGCCGAGCCTGGCGCGGGACTCCTCGAAGGAGGCCAGGGTCTCCTCGTAGCCGTGGTGCCGCCCGGGCAGCTTGGTGGTGACGACGATCTCCTCGCGCGGCACGCCGGAGGCGGCGATGCCGCGGCCCACGCCGGTCTCGTTGCGGTAGTTGACCGCGGAATCGATCAGCCGGTAGCCCATCCGGAGGGTGCCGGCGACCGCCTGCGCGGCCTCGGCGTCCCGCAGCGGGTAGGTGCCGAAGCCGAGGGCGGGCAGGGGGTGGGAGTCGTTGAGGGTGTGGACGGGGGCGGCGGAGGCGGGGGAGCCGGGCGAGGCGGCGGAAGCGGGCGAAGCCGGGGTGGGGGACGCCGCGGGGCCGCGGCGTGCGCCGGGCGACGCGGGATCGTTCGAAGTCACGGCTCGATCTCCTGAGGTCGGTGGAACGCCGGGCCGGAGCACATCCGGATACCTTCTCGATCATGCTCGATCGGTGGCGCCGGCCGCACAAGCCGGGCCCCGCGCCCGCGGCACCGGCGCGGCGCGGGCCCCGTCGGCCCCTCCGGTCCGAGGGGACGGGGGCAGGCGGCAGGAGGGCGCGACCGCGTAGTCTTGTGGGATGCCTTCTCGTCCTGGCTTCGGGAATCCTCCGGCGCTCCCTCACGAGGTGGTGGCCGAGACGCTGGAGCGGGCGCTGCGCGACCGTTCGGCGGCGGACGAGGCGGCGGAAGTCCTGGTCGGGGCCGCGTTGTTCGACGAGGACGCGGAGTTCGTCGAGCACTGGTGCGTGCAGGTCGGGACCCGGGCCGTGCCGGGGAGTCCGCTGCTCGGGCTGGCCGGCCTGTGCCTGGGACACACCGCGCGGCGCTTCGGGCGGCTCGGCGACGAGGCCCTGGCGCTGGCGCGGTCGCTGGCGGCGCGGGCCGAGGCGGACCCGGCGGACGTGGACGGCCGGGCCCGCGACGGATACGACGACGTCCGGAACTTCCTGCGCCTGCGGTGACCCCGTCCGCCGCCGCGGCCGGGCAGGCCGCGCGGGCCCGGCTCGGCGCGCTGTGCGCCCCCTCAGCCGTCGAGAATGGTGTTCTCGCCCTCGTGGCAATGGGTGAGCACGTTGTCCGAGTCGAAGAGGCACACTTTGAGGCCCACGACCTGCATGCCCGTGACGTTGCCGAAGGGGTCCCAGACGACGGGGGCGCCGCTCAGCCCGTTGGTGTTGTTCTTGGCGCCGAGGTACTCGCCGTTGACCCAGGCGTAGGCCCTGACGCCCCTGGAGTCCGAGCACAGGTCGTGGATGACGAGATAGTCGTCGTTGTTGCCCCCACCCGCGGCGCCCGGACCGTAGTCCACGAACTCGGCCGAGCCGCAGAAGCCGCTGTCGTCGGAGTACACCGTGAAGCTGTCGTCGGTGGCGAAGGCGGTCTGGGCGCCGAAGACCACCGTGGCGACGGTGGCGGCGCTCGTGGCGAGAACCACCCGTCTGGAAAGGGCACGCAAGCGCATCGGTGCTGTCCTCCTCGTTTTCGGGGCGACGACCCGTCACGGCCGGTTTCCGGTGGCCGATGGCGTGGTGAGCAGCCCTCACTGCCTGAATGTGACACCCCATGAACGCAGATGCGGGTCCGCCCGTCCAGGACCTGTCCGGCCAACGTGGCGGCCTGGCCGGCATCGGCGCGGCTAGCTCGAATCCCGCGGGATGAGGGAGGTGGGCAGCACCACGTGCCGCCGGGCGCTGCCCGGCTCGGCGATCTCCTGGAGCAGGATCCCGGTGATGGTGCGCCCGATCTCCTCGACCGGCTGCCTGACGCTGGTCAGCGGCGGGTCGGTGTGCCTGGCGACGATCGAGTCGTCGTAGCCGACGAGCGCCACGTCCCCGGGCACCCGCCGCCCCTGGCGGCGCAGTTCGGCCAGGGCGCCCGCGGCCATCACGTCCGAGGCGGCGAAGACGGCGTCGAGGTCGGGGCGGCGCGCCAGCAGTTCCCGCATCGCCAGCCTGCCGCCCTCCTCGGTGAAGTCGGCGGGGGCGATCAGCGCCTCCTCGGCCGCCCGCCCCGCCGCGCGCAGCGCCCGCCGCCAGCCCTCGAGGCGGCTTCGGCCCGCGTCCATGTCCAGCGGCCCCGCGATGGTGGCGATCGTGGCGCGCCCGCGGTCGAGCAGGTGGCGCACGGCCGCCGAGGCGCCGGCCACGTTGTCCGAGTGGACGTGGTGCAGCGGCTCGGCGGGGGAGCGGCGCCCGGCCAGCACGGTGGGCAGCCCCAGCTTCTCCAGCAGCCCGGGCAGCGGGTCGTCCCGGTGCACCGAGACCAGCAGCACGCCGTCCACCCGCCCGGCCGTCAGGAACTCGGTCAGCCGGTCGAGTTCCCGCTCGTCGCGCACCAGGATCAGCAGCAGCTGGTTCTTGGTGCCCGCCAGGCCGGCGCTGACGCCGCGGATCACCGCCGAGAAGTACGGCTCGCCGCCCAGGCGGCTCTCCGACTCCGGGATGACGAGGGCGATCGAGTGCGTTCTGCTGGTGACCAGGCTGCGGGCCACCGAGTTCGGCACGTAGTTCAGCTCCGCGATCGCCGCCAGCACCGCCGCCCGCGCCTGCGCGCTCACCAGGGGCGAGCCGTTGAGGACCCGGGAGACGGTGGTGCGTCCGACGCCCGCCCGCGCGGCCACGGTTTTAATAGTTGGCCGTTGGGTACCGCCCACGACAACCCGCCCCCTCTCCTGACCCACACCCGCAACCGGCGCCGGAACTCGCCCTTGGCCAGGGATTCTTCCGCCACGTCCGGGCGGACGCGACGCGCCGGCCCCCGCGGCCCCGACGGCTCTTCACGTTTCTTCCCAACAGATTTGACCTCTCGCTCTTGACATGTCAAATCGGGGCGGGAGAGTGTTCCCACAGCCCACTGGGATCGTTCCCACCGACACTGGGATCGATCCCACTCGGTCGGCAGCTGCTACGCAAGGAGAAGTGATGCGCAGTGCTCGCGTGTTACCGCGTACAAGAGTCGTAGGGATCGTCTCCGCCGTCGTCTCGCTCGCCCTGCTCGCGGGCTGCGGCGGCAGCGACACAGGGACCGGGGGCGGACGGTCCGAGGACGGCAAGGTCACCATCACCATGGGCCTGTTCGGGGTGATGGGGTACAAGGAAACCGATCTCCTCGACCGGTACATGGAGGAGCATCCCGACGTCACCATCGAGGCCGAGGTCGCCGGTGACGAAGAGACCTACTACACGTCCCTCCAGACCCACCTGGCCGCCGGCAGCGGGCTGAAGGACATTCAGGGCATCGAGATCGGCCGGGTCAGGGAGATCGTGGACACCCAGGCCGACCGGTTCGCCGACCTGTCGGACGTGCCGGGCACCGACCACTTCCTGCCGTGGAAGCAGAACCAGATCACCACGGAGGACGGCGCCGTCCTCGGCCTGGGCACCGACATGGGTCCGATGGCCGTCTGCTACCGCCGGGACATGTTCGAGCAGGCCGGGCTGCCCACCGACCGCGAGGAGGTCGGCGCGCTGTGGGCCGACGGCTGGGAGCAGTACGTCGACGTCGGCGAGCGCTTCATGGCCGACTCGCAGGACCCGGAACTCTCCTACATGGACACGTCCAGCGGCCTGTTCAACGCCATGATCTACGGCAGCTCCGAGCAGTTCTACAACGCGGACGGCGACCTCATCTACCAGGACAACCCGGCCGTCCACGACGCCTGGGAGCTGGCCTCCCAGGCCGCCTCCTCCGGAATGACCGCGGCCCTGCGGCAGTTCCAGACCGGCTGGGACCCGGGCCTGGCCAACAGCACCTTCGCCACCACCGTGTGCCCGGCGTGGATGCTCGCCCACATCCAGGAGAAGGCGGGCCCCGAGAACGCCGGCAAGTGGGACGTGGCCCCCGCCCCGCAGGGCGCCAACTGGGGCGGCTCCTTCCTCGCGGTCAACCAGGACAGCCCGGTCAGGCAGGAGGCCATCGACCTGATCGCCTGGCTGACGGCGCCTGAGCAACAGGCGTACCTGTTCCAGGAACTCGGCTTCTTCCCCTCGTCCCAGGAGGCCATCGAGTCTCCCGAGGTGCAGAACGTCACCTCGGAGTACTTCAACGACGCGCCGATCGGCCGGATCTTCGGCGCCGCCGCCCAGGAGATCCCCGACGAGCAGGTGCTCGGCCGCAAGGACGGCACCATCAAGAACCTCTTCGCCCAGGGACTCCAGCGCATCGAGTCGCAGGGGCAGAGCCCCGACGACGCCTGGGACGCCACCGACGAGGACATCCAGCACGCCGTCGGCTGACCCGCCAGGCCGCACGCCGGCTTCCAGGGCGGCCCGAGGAGCGCTCCGGCGCCCCCGGGCCGCCCCCCGGGCGGCGCGCCCGGCGCCGCCCTCCCGCGGAAACTCCGCGAAACCACCGCGCGCCAAGAAGTGCCCCAAGGAAGGGAGGCCCTCGTGGCCGCCTCCACCTCCACTCCCGCGGCGGACCTGCGTCCCTCCGGCCCCGGGCCCACGTCCGGGCAGCGACGGCGCACCCTCCTGCACCGGTTCGACATCCGGGCGGCGCCCTACGGGTTCATCGCCCCGTTCTTCGTCGTGTTCGCCGCCTTCAGCTTCTACCCGCTGCTCTACACCTTCTGGGTCTCGCTGCACCAGGTCGAGCTGTCCACGCTGGACGTCATGTCCTGGAAGGGCCTGGGCAACTACACCGACCTGTGGCAGGACGACAGGTTCTGGAACGCGCTGCGCAACACCTTCACCATCGGCGTCATCTCCACCGTCCCGCAGCTGCTGATGGCCCTCGGCCTCGCCCACCTCCTCAACTACCACCTGCGCGGCTCCCTCTTCTTCCGGGTGGCCGCCCTGGCGCCCTACGCCACCTCGGTCGGCGCCGCCGCGCTCGTCTTCAGCATGCTCTTCGAGCGCGACTTCGGAATGATCAACTGGGGCCTGAACCTGGTCGGCTTCGGCGACGTCGACTGGGAGAACGAGAAGTGGCCCGCCCAGTTCGCCATCTCCACCATCGTCATCTGGCGCTGGACCGGCTACAACGCGCTGCTCTACCTGGCCGCGATGCAGGCCATCCCGCGCGACCGCTACGAGGCGGCGGCGATCGACGGCGCCTCCCGCTGGCAGCAGTTCCGCACCGTCACCATCCCGGGCATCCGCGCCACCATCGTCTTCACCATCGTGCTGTCCACCATCGGCGCCACCCAGCTGTTCGGCGAGCCGCTGATCTTCGGGCAGGGCCCCAACGGGGTCACCGGCGGCGCGGACAACCAGTACCAGACGCTCGGCCTGCTGCTGTACGAGGAGGGCTGGCGGAACTACCAGATGGGACGCGCCGCCACCATCGCCTGGGCCATGTTCCTGCTGCTGGTCCTCGTCTTCGTGCTCCAGCGCGTGATCTCGCGCCTTGCGTCCCGCCGGCCCGCGAGGAGGAAGCGGTAAGCCATGTCCACGGAAACCCTCCGGGGCCGGCCGGCCCCGCGGCGCCACCCCGCCGAGGCCGCAGGCGTTCCCCGGCGGCGGGCGCGCCTGTCCCTGCGCCAGGGCGCCGGGCGGCAGCACCACGCCGGCCCGGTCGCGTACGTGCTGCTCGGCTTCGCCGCGCTGCTGTCCCTCTTCCCGCTGTACTGGACGACGGTGGCGGCCTCCACCGACAACACGCGGGTCACGCAGACCCCGCCGCCCTTCATCCCGGGCCCGAACCTGTTCAAGAACCTCTCGACGGCCTGGCAGGACGCGACGCTCGGCAAGGCGATGGGCAACAGCCTGATCGTCGCGAGCGCCATCGCCACCGCCACCGTGCTCTTCGCCACGCTGGCCGGGTTCGCCTTCGCCAAGCTGCGTTTCCGGGGCCGCAACATCCTGCTGATGCTGGTCATCGGCACGATGCTGGTGCCGCCGCAGCTGGGGGTCGTCCCGCTGTTCATGATGATGTCGGACCTGGGCTGGGGGCAGCAGCTGCCCGCGGTCATCTTCCCCACCCTGGTGAGCGCGGTCGGCGTGTTCTTCATGCGGCAGTACCTGGCCGAGGCGCTGCCGGACGAGCTGGTGGAGGCGGGCCGGGTGGACGGCGCCCACTCGCTGCGGATCTTCTGGAGCATCGTGCTGCCCATCGCCAGGCCCGCGATGGCCGTGCTCTTCATGATCACGTTCGTGCACGCGTGGAACGACTTCTTCTGGCCGTACATCGCCCTGGACATGAGCAACCCGACGGTGCCCGTGGCCCTCACCCAGCTCAGCGCGGGCTACGTGCGCGACCAGTCGGTCATCATGGCCGGCGCCCTGCTGGGCACGCTGCCGCTGCTGGCGATGTTCGTCGTCTTCGGGCGGCAGATCGTCAGCGGGATCATGCAGGGCGCGGTCAAGGGCTGAACGGCCCCTCCCGCCAGGCACGTTGCGCCAGACCCGCCCCGGCAGGCCCGTCCCGCCGGGCCGTTGCGCCGGGCCGGCCCCGTCAGTCCCCGGGGCCGGCCCGGCCCTCGGCTTCGAGCACCAGGTCGCAGCGGGCACGTGAGGCCTTGACCAGTGCGGCGTTGGGCGCGTCGTTCGCGTCGATCCAGGCCCGGGCCGCCTCGGGGCTGCGGCCGTTGCCCGTGTGCCGCCGCATCAGGCGCGCGTCGCGGACCTCGTCCGGCGCGTCCACGTACCAGACCTCGGCCATCAGGGAGCGCGCCGCGCGCCAGCCCTCGCCCTCGCAGGCCAGGTAGTTGCCCTCGGTGACGATCAGCCGGGCCCCGGCCGGCACGTGGTGGCGGGCGGCCACCGGCTCGTCCAGGGTGCGGTCGAAGTCGGGCACGTACACCCCGCGCGAGCGCTCCCCGGCCAGGCGGCGCAGCAGCGCCTCGTACCCCCACACGTCGAAGCTCGGCTCGGAGCCCTTGCGGGAGCGCAGGCCGAGCCGGTCGAGCTGGGCGTTGGACAGGTGGAAGCCGTCGAGCGGGACGTAGGCCGCGCGCTCGCCGAGCGCGGCGACCAGCCGCGTGGCCAGCGTCGACTTCCCCGCGCCTGGCGGTCCGGCGAGGCCGAGCACGGCCCGCCCCTCGCCCGGGGCCAGCGCCGCCGCGCGCGCCACGAGGTGCGGCAGTCCGGGAAAACGCATGACCGCACCCTAGAGGACGACGCTCCGCTCCCCGGGCCCCGGTGCGCACCCGCCCCCGGGGGCCCGGGCCGCCGGCTCAGCCCGGGCGCCGGGGCCGTGGGGCCGCCCGCCGCTCCCCGCGCCCGGCGAGCAGCCGGGCGGCGAGGGCCGCCCCGAGCAGGAAGGCACAGGCGCCGACCGCGGCCGCCGCCCGCACGCCCGGGGCGTGCGCGGGAGTGTCCCGGGCGATCAGCGTGCCGAAGACCGCCACCCCGACGGCGCTGCCCGTCTGCCGCGCCGCGTTCAGCACGGCGGAGGCGCCGCCGAGGGCGGCGGGCGCCGCCTCCAGCGCCGCGGCCGTGGCCGCAGGCATGGTGAAGGAGGTGCCGAACCCGGCCGCGGCCGGCGGCGCCACCAGCGCCGGGCAGGGCGTGCCGGGACCGGCGAGCGTCCGGCAGGCGAGCCCGGCCGCCCCCACCAGCAGCCCCACCACCACCGGCAGGCGCGGCCCGGTGCGCGCCGTGACCCGCCCGGCCGGCCCGGAGCCGAGCGCCACCAGACCCACCGCGGGCAGCAGCGCGAAGCCCGCGCGCACGGTGCCGTAGCCGTGCACGCGCGGGAAGTACAGCGGGGCGAGCAGGCCGTGGAAGCCGGTGTTCAGCAGCGCCCCCACCGCCACCGCCCCGGAGAACTGCCCGCGGGCGAACAGCGCGGGCGGCAGCATCGGCGCCTCGGCCCGCCGCTCCAGCAGGAGGAACGCCGCGCCCGCCGCCGGGCAGCAGCCGAGGACGAGCGGATGCGCCCAGCCCAGCTCGCCCGCCTCGATCAGGCCGCCGGCCCCGGCCGCGAGGGCCGGGGCCCCGGCGGCCTGCGCCGGAACGTCCAGCCCCCGCCGGCCCGGCCGCGCCAGGGCGCGGCGGCGGCGCGGCTCGCCGCCCTCGGCGTTGGACGTCGACCGGCTCCCGCGCCTCCATCCGCTGCTGCCTGGACCGGTCCGAGCGCCGCCCGCACCTGGCCGGGCCGCTGGGCACGGCGCTGACCGGGCGGATGGTCGACCCGGGCCGGCTCAGGCGCGGCCGGTACCGCCGCGTCGTCCACGTCACCGACCTCGGCAGCTCCGGCCTGCGGGACGGCTTCGGCGTTCCGGTGGACGCCGTCCTCGGGCCCCACGGCCGCTGACCCCGCCGCCACCCCGACCCGGCCCCCGCCCGGCCCAGGGCCGGAGCCGCCGCCCCGCCCCGTTCGCCCCCGCTCACCCCGCCCCCGACCCGTGGTTCCCGTTTCTGCCTGCGGCAGAGCGCCCCGCCCGGGCCCGCCGTGCTCGTTAGCGTGAGCATGGGTGACGCGGAGCGACGAGCGGCCGGGCGCCGGCCGAGGGGGCGGACACATGACGGTGCACGTGCGCGAGGTCGGGTACAGCCACGAGGGCACGCCGCTGTCCGGCGTTCTCACCCTGGACGGGGACGCGCCGGTCAGGCGGCCCGCGGTGCTCGTCCTCCACGGGATGGAGGGCAGGAGCCAGGCGCAGACGGAGTTCGCCGCCCGGCTCACGCGGTGGGGCTACGCCGGCTTCGCCGCCGACCTGTTCGGCATCGGCGACGCGGGCGATGCCGCGCGCGGCGAGCCCCTGATGAACGCCTTCCTCCACGACCGCGCCCGCCTGCTGCGGCGGATGCGGCACCTGCTCGACGTGCTCAAGGAGCAGCCCGA
This sequence comes from Streptomyces hoynatensis, assembly GCF_003626535.1. Taxonomy (GTDB): domain Bacteria; phylum Actinomycetota; class Actinomycetes; order Streptomycetales; family Streptomycetaceae; genus Streptomyces; species Streptomyces hoynatensis. The sequence goes on along the minus strand of NZ_RBAL01000008.1, from coordinate 192,880 downwards.
GGTGGACCCGGAGCGGGTGGCGGCGATCGGGTTCTGCTTCGGCGGGCTGTGCGTCCTCGACCTCGCCCGCGGCGGCGCCTCGCTGCGCGCCGTCGCGAGTTTCCACGGCGTCCTCACCCCGCCCGAGCAGGCAGAACGCCCCGAGATCCGCGCCAGGATCGCGGTCTTCCACGGCTGGGACGACCCCTACGCGCCGCCCGCCGACGTCCTCGGCCTGGCCCGCGAGCTCACCGAGCGCGGCTGCGACTGGCAGCTCCACGCCTACGGGCACGCGATGCACTCCTTCATGGCCCCGGCCGCCGACGCCCCCGAGGCCGGCATCGCCTACGACGAGAAGGCGGCCCGCCGCGCCTGGGAGACCTGCGGCTCCTTCCTCGCCGAGTCCTTCGCCTGATCCCGCCGCCCCCTCTCCCGCCCCGCGCCGGGGCCGGGGCCGGGGGTGGCCCGGATGCGGACGGCGGGGCGAACCAGGACAATCTGGGCAGGAGTCCGGCCGGGAGGAAGCGGAGGCGCTGCCCATGCCCGCACCCATGATCGAGACCCGCGGGGTCACCAAGTGCTTCAAGGGCAAGCGGGCGCTGACCGACATCGACCTGTCCATCGGCCAGGGCCGGGTCCTGGCCCTGCTCGGCCCCAACGGCGCGGGCAAGACCACCCTGGTCAAGGTCCTCACCACCCTGTTGCGCCCCGACGAGGGCTCGGCCACCGTGGCCGGCTGCGACGTGGCCACCGAGGCCGTGCGGCTGCGTTCCCACATCGGGCTCGCCGGCCAGTACGCGGCGGTCGACGAACTGCTCACCGGCCGCGAGAACCTCGAACTCGTCGGCCTCCTCTACCACCTGGGGCGGGCCGAACGCCGCCGCAGGGCCCAGGAGGTGCTGGAGCGCTTCGCCCTCACCGACGCCGCCGACCACCAGGTGCGCACCTACTCGGGCGGCATGCGCAGGCGCCTGGACGTGGGCGCCTGCCTCGTCGCCCGCCCGCCCGTCCTCTTCCTCGACGAGCCGACCACGGGCCTCGACCCCCGCACCCGCAACCACCTGTGGCAGTTCGTGCGCGACCTCGTCGCGGAGGGGACCACGGTGCTGCTGACCACCCAGCACATGGAGGAGGCGGAGGCGCTGGCCCACCACATCGCGGTGCTCAACGAGGGGCGCGTCATCGCCCAGGGCACCGCCGACGAACTGAAGTCGCAGGTGGGGGGCGACGTGCTCGAAGCGCGCGTCGTCGACCGCGGCGACCTGGAGCGGGCCCGCGCCATCCTCGACGAGGTCGGCGCCGGCCCCGCCCAGGTGGCGGCCGAGGAGCGGCGGGTGAGCGTGCCCACGGGCGGGGGCACGAAGGCCCTGATCGCCGCGGGGCAGCACCTCAGCCAGGGCCGCATCGACCTCCAGGACCTCGGGCTTCGCCGCCCCTCGCTCGACGACGTGTTCCTCACCTTCACCGGCGGCGCCCCCGACGAGCCGCCCGACGCCGCGCCCTCCTCCGACGGCGAGACCCCGGGCCCCGACCGGCCCCCGTCCGGCGGCCCGGGCGGCCCCGGCGGCCGTGGCCCGGGCGGCCCCGGCGCGGGAAACCCCGGCCCGGGCGGCCCCGGCGCGGAGGGCGGCTCCTGATGGCCGCCGCCGACGCCGCCCGCCCGGGCGCCGCCCCCGGGGCCGGGCAGCCGCACACCCAGCGGATGAACCCGGCGACCGCCGCCCGCGACATCGCCGGCATCACGGGACGCAACCTCCGCCGGCTGGTGCGCACCCCGCAACTCCTCGTCTTCACCGCCGTTCAGCCCGCCATGATGCTGCTGCTCTTCCGCTACGCCCTCGGCGGCGCAATCCGCATCCCCGGCATGAAATACGTGGACTTCGTGGTCCCGGCGATCTTCCTGGAGGCCGTCCTGGTCGGCTTCATGGCCACCTCCATCGGCCTGGCCCAGGACATCGGCGGCGGCATCGTCGACCGCTTCCGCAGCCTGCCCATGGCCAGGTCCGCCGTCCTGGCCGGCCGGACCCTCGCGGACCTGTGCCGCAGCATCTTCTCCCTGGCGCTGATGGTCGGCCTCGGCGTCCTGGTCGGCTTCAGGTTCCACGCCAACTGGCTGTCGGCACTCGCGGGCCTCGGCATCGCCCTCGTCTTCGGCTACGCCTTCTGCTGGATCTACGCCACGCTCGGCCTGCTCACCAGGGACCCGGAGACCGCCCAGGTCGCCGGAATCCTGCCGTTCTTCATCCTCGTCTTCGCCAGCACCGCCTTCGTCCCCGTCCAGACGATGCCCGGCTGGCTCCAGTGGTTCGCCCGCAACCAGCCGGTCAGCCACACCATCGACCTGATGCGCGCCCTCTTCCACGGCGGCCCCGTCGTCCACTCCCTGTGGCTGACCCTCCTGTGGAGCCTCGGCATCTTCCTCGCCTTCTTCCTCGCCTCCATCCGCCTCTACCGCCACCTCAGCGCCTGAACGCGCGGGCCCCCGGGGGAGTGGGTGCGGCACACATGGCCGTCCCCGGGGAAAGCGGCCCGCACCCGTCACTCCACGCCGGGCGAGGAGGCACGCCGCATGCCTCGACCGGCGCAGGAAAAAACGGCCCCGCCGGTCGAGGGGGCTCGGCTGGCGGGGCCTGCGGCGCGGGGCCGGGGGCGGGATCAGGCCGTGATGTTGCCGGTGCGGAAGTCGGCGACGTTCAGGATCTGGTCGGCCGGGGGCTCCTGGAACTCGACCGGCTCGTTGTACTGGCTCAGCTCGATCTCGGTCTCCGTGCCGCCCTCCGTGGTGCGGACCAGCAGCGGGTAGGGCTCGCCCTCGGTGGCGATGAGCATCGTCACCGGGTTGCCCTCGTCGTCGGGTCCGGAGAGGGTGACGACGGGGACGCCGTTGTATTCGGTCTCGGGGCCGACCTCGTCCGGCGCGCCCGAGCCGTCGTCCGACCCCATGTCCTCCTGCATCGCCGCCAGCGAGCAGACCCCGGCCAGCTGCGACATCTCCGGGTCGCTGGTGTGGCCGTACAGGTAGACGCCGTCGAGCAGGTTGAGCACCGACGGGTTCGCGACGGCCAGCTGCGACTGCCAGAACTGGGTGTCCGGCTTCATCCAGACCTCGTCGTCCGCGCGCACGAGGAGTTCGACCGTGCCCGCGCCCCCCTGGGTGACGGAGCCCGCGCAGGAGCCCTCCTGGTCCATGTGGAGGTCGAGACCCATGCCGGTCACCGCGGGGTCTCCCAGCGTCCTCATACGCACCGAGGTGGCGGACTGCAGCGCGTGCTGGGCGCGGTCCGCGATCTCCTCCGGGGGCAGGCTCGCGAGCGAGTCGCCGGCGGCCGCGTCCTCGCCCTCGCCGGACGCGCCGCCGCTGCCGGTGGCGCCCTCGGAGTTCTTCTGGCCGTCGGCCCCCTGAGAAGAGGAGTCGTCGTCGCTGCCGCAAGCGGTCAGCGCCAGCAGGCCGGCGGCCGCCACCGCGACCATGGGCAGACGGCGCGTCCTGAATGTCATGTTGAGTCCCCTCGAACTGCCTCGTTACTGCGGCTAGATCATCGCACGCGCATACGGTTTCTCCGTATCGGACCGAAAATCGTCACGAAACCAGGACGGTTGGGATACCCGCCCGTTGTGGACGCCTTGGTAGGCGCGCCCGGTACGCGCGACGAAGCCCGGCAGGGCCCGGCGGGCAGGGCCCGGCGGCGGGCAGCCGCGCGGCGCACGCGGTGCCGACCGGGCTGAGACCACGGTGCCGGGAGGCGGCGGGGGAGGGGGCGTTCCCCCGCCGCCGGACGGGCGCCGGCGCGCGTGGCCGCGCGGGCCGGCGCGCGGGTCAGAACGCGTAGTCGTCGATGTTGTCCGCGGTGAAGATCGTCGGGGGGCCGAGGACGATCTCGCCGTCCGCGCCGATGGTGTACTCGCCGAGTTCGCCGGCGGTGAAGGTCTCGCCCTCGGCCCCGGTGATCTGTCCCGAGGCGAGGGCCGCGCCGGCGTAGGCGGCGAGGTAGCCGAGGTCGGCCGGGTCCCACAGGGCGAACTGCGCCACCGTGCCGTCGTGGACGAACTCCCGCATCTGGTCGGGCGTGCCCAGGCCCGTCAGCGCGACCCGCCCGCCGTACTCGGAGCCGGAGAGGTACCGCGCCGCGGCGGCCAGCCCGACGGTGGTCGGCGAGATGATGCCGGCCAGGTCGGGATAGGAGCTGAGCAGGCCCTGGGTCTCCTGGAAGGACTTCTCGTCCTCGTCGTTTCCGTAGGCGACGGTGACGAGTTCGATGCCGGCGTACTCGGGCTTCTCCAGCTCCTGTTGCATCAGCTCGATCCACGCGTTCTGGTTCGTGGCGTTCGGCGTCGCCGACAGGATCGCGATCTGGCCGCTGCCGCCGATCTCCTCGGCGATCAGCTCGATCTGGGTGCGGGCGATGTCCTCCGCGGTGGCCTGGTTGACGAACAGGTCGCGGCACTCCGGGCTGGCGTCGGAGTCGAAGGTGACCACCCTGGCCCCGGCCGAGCGGGCGCTGTTGAGGGCCCCGCACACGGCGTTGGGGTCGTTGGCCGAGGTGACGATGACGTCGGTGTGCTGCTGGGCGAGGGTGTTGAGGTAGCTGACCTGGGAGGAGGCGCTGGCCTCCGAGGGGCCGACCTCCTTGTACTCGCCGCCGAACTCCTCGACCGCCGCGTGGCCGCCCTCGTCGGCGACCGTGAAGTACGGGTTGTTGACCTGCTTGGGCAGGAAGGCGACGGCCAGGTCCTCGGCCAGCGGGGCGTTCGGGTCGGCGGTCGCCGTGGACGAGGCGCCTGCGCCCGCGTCCCGGTCGCTCTCGCCGTCCTCGCGGGTCGTGCCGGAACAGGCCGCGGTGGCCAGCAGCGCGCAGGCCGCGAGGGCGGCCACGCCCAGGCGCGCCGCGCGGCCGGGCGCCGCGGCCCGCCGTGGGCCGCGGGGGCTGTGCGGGGTGCGGGGAATGCGCGGGATACGCACACTACGCAGGGGCATCTTCGGTGTCCTCCCTCTCGGGCCGCTCCTGGCGGGGCGGTGCTGTCGGCTCGCCGGCCGGGGCGGCGCGCCCCGTCGCCGGCCGGGCCCGCGCCCTCGCGATCGCGTTCGGCACCACGACCGAGGCGATCAGCAGCGAGCCCGTCACGATGTCGAGGGTGTCGGCCGGAACGTCGGCCAGTTGGAGCGCGTTGCGCAGGGTGGCAAGCAGCAGCACGCCGAAGAACACGCCGGGCAGCGTGCCTCGCCCCCCGAAGATCGAGACGCCGCCGAGCAACACGGCGGCCACCACGGAGAGTTCGAGGCCCTGCCCGTTGTCGGCGCGGGCGCTGGCGTAGCGCAGGGTCCAGAAGACGCCGGCCAGCCCCGAGGTGGCGCCCGAGGCCACGAAGAGCCAGAACTTGGCGCGTGCCACCCGAATCCCGGCGAAGGCGGCGGCCTCCGCGTTGTTGCCCATGGCGTACAGGCCGCGGCCGAAGGGCGTGCCGTGCAGCAGGACCCCGAAGGCGACCGCGAGCAGCGCGGTCAGCAGCATCGCCCAGGGCACGGCGCCGCCCGGCAGCGTGCCGGCGACCGCGTCGGTCCACTCGAAGGGGAAGTCGGCCACCGCGTCGTCCCCGAGCACCACGAAGGCCAGGCCGCGGTAGGCGGCGAGGGTGCCGATGGTGACGGCGAGCGAGGGCAGCGCGAAGGCGGTCACGAACAGCCCGTTGACGGCGCCGAGCACCGCGCCGAGCGCCACGGCGAGCACCACGATCAGCTCCAGCGGCAGCCCCGCCACCCACAGCCGCCCCATCACGGCGCTGCACAGGCCGAGGGCGCTGGCCACCGAGAGGTCGATCTCGCCGGTGACGACGACCAGGGTCATCGGCAGGGCCACCAGGGCGACGGCGACGGCGTCGAGCAGCAGGAACCGCACGTTGCCCGCGGTGGCGAAGCCGTCCACGAGCAGCGCGGCCCCGAGGGCCACGAGCAGCAGGGCGAGGCCCACCGCCCCGTCCCAGCGCAGCAGGGGCCGCAGCGGCCCCGGGCCCGCGGCGCGGCGGGCCCGGCGGGCGCGCCGCGGGCGGGAGGCGTAGAGGGTGTCATGCGCCATGCGGGGCCTCCTTCGCCCTGGCCCGCCGCGTACCCCGCAGCGCGAGCACCCGGTCCAGGCAGATCGCGGCCAGGATGAGGCCGCCGTCGACGGCCTGCTGCCAGAAGGGATCGACGCGCAGCACGGTCAGCGCGCTGCCGATGGTCGTCAGCAGCAGTGCGCCGAGCGCCGCCCCGTACGCCGTTCCGCTGCCGCCGAAGATCGCGACGCCGCCGACCACCACGGCCGCGACGACCTGGAGTTCCATGCCGGTGCCCACGGTGGCGTCCACCGTGCCGAACCTGGCGGCGTGCAGGACGCCGGCGAGGCCGGCCAGCGCACCGCTGATCACGAAGGCCAGGAAGACCCGGCGGCCGACCCTGATCCCGGACAGCCGGGCCGCGGTGGGCTCCGAGCCGATGGCGTACAGCTCCCGGCCGGTGCGGTAGGAGCCGAGGAAGACGCCGACGGCCAGCAGCACGGCCGCCGCGATGAGCGCGAGCACCGGGACGCCGAGGACCGTGGCGGTGCCGAAGTCGAGGAAGCCGTGCGGCATGTCGGCGGCGTTGATCTGCTCGCCCGAGGCCCAGGAGTGGTCGAGGCCGCGGAACACGTAGAGGGTGCCGAGGGTGATGACGAGCGCGGGCACCCTGGCGGCGGCGATCAGCGCGCCGTTGAGCAGCCCGCAGGCGGCGCCGAGGGCGAGTCCCACCAGCAGCGCAAGCGGCAGCGGGGCGCCGGGCTGCGCGACGAACAGCTTGCCGGTGGCGAAGGCGGCCAGGCCGAGGACGGAGCCCACCGACAGGTCGATGTTGCGGGTGACCACGACGAGGGTCTGGCCCGCCGCGAGCACCACCATGACGGCCGCGCCGAGCAGGATGTCCTTCACGCTCTGGGCGGAGAGGAAACGGGAGTTGGCGAGGGTCGTGCCCGCGACCAGCAGCAGCAGCGCGAGCAGGACGCCCGTCTCGCGCGCCGCCCCGAGGCGCGCCGCCCCCCGGCGTCCGCCGGAGGGACCCGGCGCGCGCCCCCCGGCCGGGGGCGCACCGGAGGCGGGCGGGGCCGGGGAGGGGGAGGCGTTCTGGGCGGCCCGGGCGTCCGGGGAGGCCGGGGAGGAGTGCGCGTCGGCCGCCGTCATGCCCGCACCTCCCGCTGCCCGGTGGCCGCGAACATCACGGACTCCTCGGTGGCCTCGGCCCGCGGCAGTTCCGCGGTGATCCTTCCCTCGCGCATCACGAGCACGCGGTCGGCCATGCCGAGGACCTCTGGCAGCTCCGAGGAGACCATCAGCACGGCCAGGCCCTCGGCGGCCAGCCGCGAGATGATGCGGTGCACCTCCGCCTTGCTGCCCACGTCGATGCCGCGGGTCGGCTCGTCCACGATCAGCACCCGCGGCCCGGTGGCCAGCCACTTGGCGAGGACGAGCTTTTGCTGGTTGCCGCCGGACAGGGTGCCCACCGGGTCGCCGAGCCCGCCGTGCCTGACCCGCAGCCGCCCGGCCCACTCGGCGGCGAACCGGCGCTCGCGGCGGGCCGACAGCAGGCCGAGCCTGGCCAGGTGACGCAGCCGGGTGAGGGCGGCGTTGCGCTGCACCGACAGCTCCATCACCAGGCCCTGCCGGCGCCGGTCCTCGGGCACCAGCGCCAGGCCGGCCGCCACCGCCGCCGCGGGGGAGCCGGGGGGCAGCCGGCGGCCCCGCACGCGCACCTCGCCCGCGTCGTGCCGGTCCACGCCGAACACCGCCCGCACCACCTCGCTGCGGCCCGCCCCGACCAGCCCGGCCAGGGCGACGATCTCGCCGGCGCGCACGGTGAACGAGATGTCCTCGAAGACCCCGCGCCTGCCCAGGCCCCGCACGTCGAGCACCACCTCGCCCCGGGCGGCTCCCGCGCCGGGTTCCCTGGGGTAGAGCGCCGAGACCTCGCGCCCCACCATCCGCCGCACCACCGTGTCCACGGTGACGTCGGCGACGAGGCCGGTGGAGACCAGGCGGCCGTCGCGCAGCACGGTGACCCGCCGGCAGAGGGCGAAGACCTCCTCGAAGCGGTGGGAGATGAACAGCACGGCGGCGCCGCGCTCGCACAGCCCCCTGGTGACCGAGAAGAGCCGCTCGGCCTCGATGCCGGAGAGGGCCGCGGTGGGCTCGTCCATGACGAAGACCCGCGCGTCCACGGACAGCGCCTTGGCGATCTCGGTGAGTTGCTGGTCGGCGATGGACAGGCCGCGGGCCTGGCGGCCGGGGTCGAGGGCGACGCCGAGCCTGGCGAAGAGGCGGGCCGCCGCTCCCTCCATCGCGGCCCGGTCGATCCGGCCCAGCCGCCCGGTGGGCTGGCGGCCCATGAAGATGTTCTCGGCCACCGTCAGGTCGGGGAAGAGGGTGGGTTCCTGGTGGATGACGGCGATGCCGGCCGCCCTGGCCGCGGCGGGGTCGGCCAGGGCGACGGGGCGGCCGTCGAGTTCGACGTGGCCCGCGTCCGGCCGGTGCACCCCGGCCAGCATCTTCACGAGGGTGGACTTGCCGGCGCCGTTCTCGCCGACGAGGGCGTGCGCCTCCCCCGGGTACAGGGGGAGGGAGACGCCGCGGACTGCGGCGACGGGGCCGAAGGACTTGGTGACGTCGCGGAGGTGGAGGAGGGGTGGGGCGATCGCAGAACCAGCCATGGCACTCCTTGTTCCGCTCAGGTGTGAACCGCGCGTGAACGACCGGTGCGTGAAACGATTCAAGATCCGCGGAGGAAGATAGAGGCGGTCCCGGGAGGCGTCAAGGGGTCCCGCAGGCGGTCCCGCGGGCCCCGGGACGGGGGGTCCCGGCGGGGAATGAAACGGGCGCCGCCGAGCACTGATGCATACGCGGATACGATCCGGCGGGGGAGGAGCCACTCCCCGGCGTCCGCGCCGCGACGGAAGCCCTGAGGGAAGGAGTTGGCGGCGGGCATGAGCACCGAACTGACCGACACCACATCCAGCAAGATCAACGCGGCCATCGTCCGGGCCAGGCGGACGGCGGGCGCGCCGGTCGGCATGGTGCTGACGCTGGTCATCGTCACCGACGAGGAGAACGCCCACGACGCGCTGAAGTCGGCCAGGGACGCCTCGACCGAGCACCCCTCCCGCATCCTGGTCGTCATCCGCCGCCCCGCCAGGAGGACCGCCCGCCGCCCCGAGTCGCGGCTCGACGCGGAGGTCAGGGTCGGCGACGACGCGGGGACCGGCGAGACGGTGCTGCTGCGGCTGCACGGGGAGCTGGCCGCGCACGCCGACTCCGTCGTCCTGCCGCTGCTGCTGCCCGACGCGCCCGTGGTGGTCTGGTGGCCGGTGGACGCACCGGAGAACCCGGCGCGCGCCCCCCTCGGCACCCTGGCCCAGCGTCGCATCACCGACAGCTACGCCGTGGCCGAGCCGCTGGCGGAACTGGCCGCCCGCGCCGCCTCGTACACCCCGGGGGACACCGACCTGGCGTGGACCAGGCTCACGCCCTGGCGCACCATGCTCGCCGCCGCCCTCGACCAGACCCGCAACCGGACGATCACCGGGGCCACCATCGAGAGCGAACCGGAGAACCCGAGCGCCGCGCTGCTCGCCGGCTGGTTCGCCGACCGCCTCGGCGTCCCGGTGCGGCAGGTCGTCAACGAGGGGCCCGTGGTCACCGACGTCAGCCTGCACACACCCGAGGGCGACATCCACATCCACCGGCCCGAGGGCCCGGTGGCCCGCCTGTCCATCCCGGGGCAGCCCACCCGCACCCTGCCGCTGAAGGTGCGTTCCACGGCCGAGCTGATCGCCGAGGAGCTGCGCCGCCTCGACCCGGACGAGGCGTACGCCGGGGCGCTGCGCGCCGAGGTGGTTCCGCTGCCGGACCGGGAGGTCCCGGCCGGGGGCGGGGAGAGCGGGAAGCCGGCGAAGGGGAAGGCCGGGGAGACGGCCGCTGAGGCGAAGCCGGCGAAGCCGGGCGAGGCGAAGCCGGCGAAGGCGGGGGCGGGGCGCGGGCGCGCCGCGGCGCCGCGGCAGCGCGGCTCGGGCGAGTCCGCCGGGAAGGCCGGGTCCGCGAGCCAGGGGGCCGGGGACTGAACCCGCCGTGACCGCCGCGGGCCGCCGGCTCCGCGGCCCGCGGCGGAGGATGCGGCGCCCCGTACGCCGTCCGGCGGGGGCCGGGTCAGCCGCGGGGCCTGCCCGGGGCGCGGGGCTGCCCCGCCCTGGCCCGGCACACGGCCTTCGGGCGTGGCGGGACGGGGTGCGAGGATGGCGGACGTGGCGATCGAAGCAGTGGTCCTGCGGCAGCGGGTCGAGGATCTGGACGCGGCCGTGCCCTTCTACGAGAAGCTGACCGGAAGCACCGCGTCCCGGTTCGCCTTCGCCGGGGTCTCGCTGGCGAGCGTCGGACCGTTCCTCCTGTTCAGCGGCCCGGACGAGGCCGCGCAGCGCGTGGCCGGCGTGGCGGCCACGCTGGCGGTGGCGGACCTGGACGCGGCGGTGGAGGAGGCGGTGGCGGCCGGCGCCGCGGTGGTGGCTCCCGCGTCCCCCACGCCGAATGGCCACCGCGCCGTGCTGCGGCACCCCTGCGGCGGGGTCTTCGAGTACGTCGGCCCCTGACCCGCGGCCACCGCCGCGGCGGCGGGCCCGTGACCGTCGGCGGGCCCCTGGGCGGCGAGGGCTCCCTGGGCGGCGGGCCGGCCGGCGGCGGGCCCGCCGGGAGCAGGCCCCGGGCGGCGGGTGCCCGTGGCCTACAGCCGGTCGAGGTCCACGGCCTCCGCCATCGCCAGGTAGCCGGCGTCGCTCGGGTGCAGGTGATCGCCGGAGTCGTGGGCCGGGTCGAGGGCGTCCCCCAGCGCCCGGGCCAGGTCGGCGACGGCGTCGTACTCTCCCGACTCGCGTATCCAGGCGTTGACCGCCGCACGCGCCGCCTCCCCCTCCGGGGTGGAGAAGAGCGAGCCCCGCATCGGCGGCAGGGTCGCCCCCACCGTCCGCAGCCCGGCCGCCCTGGCCCGCCGGATCATGTCCAGGTGCCCGGCGACGACCTCCTGTGCCGTGACCCGGGGGTAGGGCGCGAGGACGGGGAAGGGGGAGTTGCCGTCCAGCCCGCCGAGGGCGATGTCGTTGATTCCGGCGAGGACGAGGACCGTCCCCACCCCGGGCTGTTCCAGCACGTCGCGCCGGAACCTGGCGGTGGCGCGCTCGCCGAGCCAGGGCGAGTCGACCGTCACCCGGTTCCCGCCGATGCCCTGGTTCAGCACCGCGCGCGGCCGGCCGGCCGCCGCGAGGCGCTCGGCGAGCCGGTCGGGGAAGCGCCGGTCGGCGCCGGGAGTGCTGCCTGTCCCGTCGGTGAGGGAGTCGCCGAGCACCACGATCCCGTCGCCTGGCCCCGGTGCCACGTCGACGCCGCTCAGGAAGTACCAGGACGCGGAGGCGGCGGCGAAGCCGGTGCCGCCGAGGTCGGCACGGTGGTCGCCCTCCGCCCGGTACGTCGTGGTCAGCGCCTGGGCGTGGTAGGTGGCGGGTCCCGAGGGCTCGGCCAGGTACAGCGAGAGCGTCACCCGGCTCAGCGCGCCGGCCGTCAGGGGCACCGCGTCGGTGGCCAGGTCCGCGCCGGCCGGGACGGTGAAGGCCGCCCTGCCGTTCACGGTCACCTCGTGCAGCGTCCCGGGCTCGACCGCGGCGCCGCCCGCGCCGGCGCCGAGGGTGAGGCCCGCCACCCGAAGCGGCGCGGTGCCGTAGCGGTGGGACAGGCGTATCCGCAGGCGCTCGCCGCCGATGCTCAGCCGCACGGTCTGGCGCAGGGTCTGGCCGGCGAAGCCCTCCTGGGACCAGTTGGGGGCGAAGCCGGCGCCGGGCCGCTGCGGGGAGGCGGTCCAGGAGGCGGCCCAGCCGTGCCGCGGGCCGCTCATGAGGCTCCCCCGGGGACCGGGGAGGGCCGGCCGGGGCCCGCCGCGCGGGCGGCGGGCCCCGGGTGCGGGTGAGGAATTTCCATGACTCCCTACAGTGTGGATTTAGTACACGGCGTTCAATAAACAACGCGCCGTATAGTAACCCAACGGAGTAGAGTGTCAAGGGTGAGCCAGACCACGAGCCGCCGCGCCCGCCTCCGCGAGCAGACCAGCACGGAGATCAAGACGACCGCGCTCAGGCTGATGGCGGAGGGAGGCCCCGACGCCATCTCGCTGCGCGCCATCGCCCGCGAGATGGGCATGACGGCCGGGGCGATCTACAGCTACTTCGCCACCCGGGACGAACTGGTCACCACCCTGGTCGGCGACGTCTACGCCGCGGCCGTCCAGGCCGCCGAGTCCGCCAGGGACGCCGTCCCGGAGACCGACCCGGGCGGGCGGATCGTGGCCTGGGCCCAGGCGATGCGCGCGTGGGCGCTGGCCAACCCCGAGGGCTTCCGCCTCGTCTACGGCGACCCGGTGCCCGGCTACCGGCCGCCGGAGGAGGGCCCGGCCAAGGAGGCCGGGCTGCGGGCCTGCACCAGCCTCATCGGCCTGGTCGCCGCGGCCTGGCCCACCGCCCGGGCGCGCCGGCCGGAGGAACGGGCCTACGACTGGGACGACTTCGACCCCGGCCTCGTCGCGCACGCCCGCGCGGACTTTCCCGGGCTGCCGCCGGAGGCGCTCGCCCTGGCGCTGCGGGTGTGGGGCCGCATGCACGGCCTGGTGGCCCTGGACGTCTACGGCCACCTGCGCCCCCTCGTCCGCGACTCGGAGGCGGTCTACCGGGACGAGATGCACGACCTGGTCGCCTCCCTCGGCCTCGCCCCCTGAGCCGCCGCGGGCCCGCGGGCTCTTGCGAGGACGGCGGCGGGCGGCGGCGCGCGAAGGCGGCGCGTGGACGAGGCGCGCGCAGGGGAGGCGCGTGAGGCGGCGGCCTCAGGCGGCGTGCCAGGTGTCCATGGGGACGGTCCGCACGCTGTGCCCGCGCCGGTCGAGGACCCGCCCGACGTGCTTGTGCATCCGCAGCACCACCGTGCGCTCGCTGATCCGCAGCCGCAGGTGGCCGAGTTCGCGGGTGAGATGGGCCTCCAGCGCGTGCACGTCGTGCAGGGCGCGCAGCCACACGTCCACGATCAGGTTGTAGGGACCGGCGGTCATCGTGCAGAACCGCAGCTCGGGCAGCGTCCGCAGGGCCGCGGCCGTGGCGTCGAGGTGCTCGGCGGGCACCGAGCCGAAGTAGACCGCCCACACCGGCCAGCCGGTCAGCGGCCTGGCCAGGCCGCAGCGCAGCGAGAGCCGTCCGCTGTCCACCAGCCGCCGCAGGCCCCGCCTGGTGGTGGCCACGCTGCTGTCGACCCGGCGGGCCAGCTCGGTCAGCGGCATCCGCCCGTCCGCGCCCAGCGTCACCGCGATCCGCCGCTCGATCGGCCGCAGCGGCTCCTCCGGCGGGCTCGCCGCGGGCCGCACCGGGCGCAGCCGCTCCCGCTGGGGGGCGGTCAGCGCCCGCAGCCGCCACTGGGCGCCCTCGGCGGGCGCGTCGGTGATGACGTGCAGCCGCGTGGCGCGCACCCCGGGCACCCTGGCCAGGCGCTCGGTCACGTACGCCGCGAGCGCGTCCAGGTCCACCGCCTGCACCAGGGCCAGCAGGTCGCGGGTGCCCGAGGTGTGCTTGAGGCTCACCACCTGCGCCTCGTCGCAGAGCGTCCCGGCGACCTCGGCCAGCCGGGCGCCCTCCACCACGATCTCCACCTGGGCCCAGGCCAGGTCGGCCCGCGCGGGGGAGAGGTAGCCGTCCACCCAGGCCGCGCCCGCGGCGTGCAACCGGTTCCAGCGGCGGGCCACCGTCACCGGATCGACGTCGAGCACCTCGCCGACCAGCGTCCAGGACGCGCGGGGCCGGATCTGCAGGGCGTGCACGATGGCCAGATCCAGCTCGTCCAGAGCGACGGAAGTGACCGGGGTGACCGATCCCTGCGCCTCCATGGGCGATCCATATCCTGCAACCACGGAACTCTCCTGGTCGAATCCGGCAATTTAATGGACATGCAACGTTCAGTACGGACGATATCGGCCACATCTTCCGAAGCCCAGAAGACAGGGACGCAGCCGAACGCAAGGAGCCGCAGTGTCAGTGGGAGGGCCGTACACCGGAGTGGATGCGCGCCGGGCCGAGCCGTTGGTGATCACCGGGGCGCGCCTGGTCGACGGCACCGGCGCCGCGCCGGTCGCCGACGCCGAGGTGCACACCGGCGAGCGCGGGGAGGTGACGTACGCGGGACCGGCCGCCGCCGCGCCGCCCAGGCCCCGGGGGGCGCGGCTGGTCGAGGCGGCCGGGCAGACCGTCCTGCCCGGCTTCGTCGACTGCCACGTCCACTTCGCGGTCGGCTCCTCCGCCGAGATCGGGCGGCGGTTTGCGGCCGACCCGACCGTGGAGGTGCTGCGCACCGCCGAGCGGATGCGCCGGACCCTGCACGCCGGCGTCACCACCGCGCGGGACCTCGGCGGGGCGCCGGCCGGTTTCCGCACCGCGGTCGCCGAGGGCCTGATCGAGGGCCCGCGCCTGCACACTGCCGTCCGCATCCTCGGCCACACCGGCGGCCACGCCGACTTCTCCGTCCCCCACGGCCCCGCCGGCCTGGACACCAGCGCGGGGCTCGGCGAGATCGCCGACACCGTCGACGAGGTCCGCGTCGCCGTCCGGCGGCTGCTGCGGGAGGGCGCCGACGTCATCAAGCTCTGCGCCACCGGCGGCATGGGCAGCCCCTACGACCAGCCCGACGACGAGGGGCTCACCGAGGAGGAGATCCGCGCCGTCGTCGAGGAGGCCGCGCGCCACGGCGGCCGCCCCGTCGCCGCCCACGCCCAGGGCACGGCCGGCATCCGCAACGCCATCCGGGGCGGCGTCACCAGCGTCGAGCACGGCTACGGCATCGACGACGAGGGCCTGGACCTGGCGCTTGAGCGCGGGACCTTCCTGGTGCCGACCCTGTCCACCACCTTCGACGGGCTGGACAGGTCCCGCATGGAGCCCTACCACTACGAGAAGAAGATCCGCTGGTCGGAGAAGACCAAGGTCAACATCTCGCGCGCCATCGAGCGCGGCGCCAGGATCGCCCTCGGCACCGACTCGGGCGTCTGCCCGCACGCCAGGAACCTCAGGGAGCTGATCCACCTGGTCGCCCTGGGCATGTCCCCGATGGACGCCATCGTCGCCGGCACCCGCACCGCCGCCGAACTCCTGGGCCTGGCCGACCTGATCGGCACCCTGGAGCCGGGGAAGGCCGCCGACCTCGTCGTCTGCGAGGGCGACCCGCTCACCGACATCGCCGCCCTCGCCGACCCGGACCGCATCAGGTACGTGGTGCAGCAGGGCGTCGTGCGCAAGGCGCCCGGGCCGCTCCCCGCCCACGCCGCGCGCTGACCCCCAGCCCGAAAGGTAACGCCAGCATGCAGGACACCCTCGTCCCGCCCTCCCCCTCCCCGTCGCAGCGGCGGGGAGCGCGGCTGCTCGACCGCGTCCTGGTCGGCATAGAGCGTGCGGGCAACCGCCTGCCGCACCCCTTCTTCCTGTTCCTCTTCCTCTTCGTCCTGCTCGCCGTGATCTCCACGGTCCTCGCCGCGTGCGACGCGAAGGTCACCGTGCCTGGCTCGGACGACACGCTGAAGATCAAGGGACTGCTCACCGGGGAGGGCCTGCGCTGGCTGCTGGAGAACCTGATCCCCAACTTCACCGGCTTCCCGCCGCTGGGCACCGTCCTGCTGATGATGATGGCGGTGGGCGTCGCCGAGCGGGCCGGGCTGCTGGAGGCCCTGGTGCGGGCGACCATCGCCAGGGCCCCGCGCGGCGCCCTGCCCTACGTGGTGGCGTTCGTCTCCTGCCAGGGCCACGTGATGAGCGACATCGCGATCCTGGTCATCCCGCCCCTGGCGGCCCTCGCGTTCAAGAGCGCGGGACGCAACCCCATCGCCGGACTCATCTGCGCCTTCGCCACCGTCTGCGCCGGGTACGCGGCCGGGTTCATCGTCGGCTCCCTCGACGCCCTCTACGTCGGCATCACCGAGCCGGCCGCCGCCGTGGTGCCCGCGGGCGCCGACGCGCCCACCCACGTCCTCATCAACTGGTTCTTCACCGCGGCGGCCAGCGCCCTGCTCGCCCTGGTCGGCGGCCTCCTGACCACCCGGGTCCTGGAGCCCAGGCTCCCGCAGCCGGTCGAGGTCCCCGCCGAGCCGCCCGCCGGGGCCGCCGCGGAGGGCGAGGCGCCCGGCCGGGACGGCGAGGCCGCCACCGGCGCCGCCGGGGAAGCGGCGGCCACCGCACGGGGCGCGGAAGCGGAGCAGGCCGCGGGCGCCGTGAGCACCGCGATCTCCCCGGTGGAACGCCGCGGGCTGCTGCTGTCGGGACTGGCCTTCCTGCTCTACGCCGCCGTGGTCGTCGTCGGCTGGCTGATCCCCGGCAGCCCGCTGCGCGGGGAGGGCGGGGCCCTGGTCAACTCCCCGGTCCTCACCGGCATCGTGCCGCTGCTCTTCGTGGCCTTCGTGATCGCGGGATGCGTCTACGGAGCCACGACCCGCAGCTTCACCAAGGCGGAGGACGTGCCGCGGACCATGGCCGAGTCCGTCACCAACATGTCCTCCTACATCGTGCTGATCTTCGCCATCTCGCAGGTCATCGGCGTCTTCAACTGGTCGGGTGTCGGCACGCTGCTGGCCGTCAAGTGCGCCTCGCTGCTGGAGGACGCCGGGCTGACCGGCTTCCTGGGGATCGTGCTCTTCGTGCTCGTGGTGACGGTGCTGAATCTGTTCATCACCTCGGGCTCCGCGCTGTGGGCGCTGATGGCGCCGGTCTTCGTGCCGACCTTCCTGCTGCTCGGCCTCGAACCCGCCCTCACCCAGGCCGCGTTCCGCATCGGCGACTCGGCCACCCAGATGATCACGCCGATGAACCCGTACCTCTTCCTCACGCTCGCCCTGCTGCGGCGCTACGAGCCACAGGCCCAACTCGGCACGCTGCTCTCGCGCCTGGCCATCTACGTGGTGCCCTTCCTGATCACCTGGCTGGCCGTGCTCGGCGTCTTCTACGGACTGGACCTGCCGCTCGGCCCGGGCTCCGACATCCACGCGCCCTGACCGGGCCCCGGCGCGCCCGCCCGGCGCGCCGGAGCCCGGGCGTGCGCGGACCTCCGCGGCCGCCGCCTTCCGGCCGGCCGCGGAGGTCCGCGCCGCGCCCGCCCGGGCCCTACCCGGGCCGGGACCCGGTCATCGTGCGCAGGATGCCGATCAGCGAGTCCAGCTGGTTCGCCAGGGCGTTCCACCGCTCGTCGTCGCGCGAGGGGGCCGGGGGCGGGGCGGCCGGCGGGGGAGGCCCGGGCTCGCGGGCCGCCGGCGCGGGAGCCTCGCGCTCCCTGGGCACCGGAGGGCGCCAGGGCGGCGGCTCCCACGGGGGAACGTGCGCCCAGGGCGGGTGCGGGCCCCAGGGCGGCACGTGCGCCCACGGGGGGTGCGGACCCCAGGGCGGCACGTGTGCCCACGGGGGATGCGGGGCCCACGGGGGCAGGTGCGCCCAGGGCGGGAGATGCGCCCACGGCGGCCCGTCGAAGAAGGGGGGACCCCAGTGCGGCGGGAACGCCCAGGGCGGCAGCCCGAGATGCCTCAGGTGCTCCAGGTGCCCGAGGTGCTCCAGATGCTCCAGGCGGTGGAGCGCCCAGGGCGGGAGGTGCGGGTGGTGCGCCCCGGGCGGGAAGGGCCAGTGGAGTTCTTCGTGCCGCCAGTGCCTGCGTCCGCTGTGGTCGACCACGTCGTCGAACGCCTCCTTGAGATCGTCCGTCACATCGCCGACCAGATCTCTCATGGTATTGGTCAGACTCTTTCCCACATCATCTTCCTTTCGATCGTCTTCGGTAATGACAGGCGGGGAATTCTCAAAAGTGGCGGACAATCCTCACTGTAGGCGGGGAAAACGAGAGCAAACAAGGGCGCGGGCAAAAAGCGGATGGGTGCACCGACCCGGCGTGAATTCGCGGCGGGCGCCGGGAATTTTGTGCCGGGGCGCGAAGCGGGTGGCGAGCGCGAGCGGCCGGGTTTTCCGGGGATCTCAGCCCAGTTCGGCATCCCACCACCAGGAAACCGCCGGGGTGAGGGGCGGGGCGGCGCGCGGGTCCCCCGGGCGTTCCGCCCACCGCAGCGAGGAATCGGCGGCGAACGGATCGGGCGCCCGGCCCAGGCTGAGATAGCGCGGCACCCGAAGCCCCCATTCGGCGTTCCCCCGGATGCCGTGACCCAAATCGCGTATGTAGGCCCTGAGTTCGGCGCCGGCCCCGGCCGCCACGCGGGGCGCGAGCCGCAGGAAGCGCAGGAGCACCCGGTCCCTGAGGGCTCCGGCCGCGGACAGCGCCTGGGGCAGGGCCAGGCCGTGGTGCCGCATGAGCACCGAGTAGATGTTCTGCCCGGTCTGGCCGCGCGACAGCTCCTTGCGCACGGAGTGGCGGTCGTTGTCCAGCGCGGCCACGAGGATCGCCATCTCCGTCAGCGCGCGCACCGCCGGGCTCTCCAGCTCCCGCGCCGGCACCTCGGCGCCGTCCGCGATCTCCAGCATCGCGAAGGTGGGCTCGCCCCCCGAGGCCAGCAGGCGCATGGCCAGGTAGTCGTCCAGGTCGGGGACGGTGCCGCGGGCCTCGTTGCCGATCTGCCACTGCACCCCGGCCAGCCAGGCGCGGTGGGCCTGGGCGAAGCGCCTGACCTGCACCGGGGTGCCGAGCTCCCGGAAGCGCCCCACGATCCGCCGCAGGGGCGGCACGAACCGCTCCCCGGCGTCGCGGGCGGTGGGGGACTCCACGGCCCGCTGCACCCGGCCGGCGAGGGCCGCGAACTCGCCGGGGCGGTCGCTCAGCGGGCCGCTGTCGCACCTGGCGTCGTCGAAGGCGAAGCCCCAGTAGACCCACAGGGCCGTCGCCAGCAGCCGCTCGTCCGCGGCGCCCGGGGCGAATCGTGCGTAGAAGTTCACGCTGTGCGTCGCGGTCACCCATCGGTATTCCTCGTCGGTGGCGCACATCCCGGACTCTTTGATCCATGCGTCCGCCTGCCGCTCGATCTCCTGCGCGCGCGGATGGATGGCGGGCTCCAGAGGGCAAAAAATGGGGGGCAATTCGATGTCTGCCTCGGGCCTGACCATGAGTGACCTCTTCGCAGCCGTGTCGTGCGCTGTCTGCCGAAATCTGGTCGGCTCCCTCGCGGAATATTCCGGCGAACTCCAGGCGCCACCCGAATTGATGGGAAACTGGCGCCGTATTCGAGGAGCATCACCCGTCGGGGTGACAGCATTCCGGGCGCCCTTGTGAGTGCTTCTCGGCGCGGCCTTTAATCGAGGCACCGCCCCCCGCCCGGCCGCTCTGCCGCCGTCGCCGCGGGCCGGCGAGATCCGGTGCGCCGGGCCTGGGAACGGCCGAGAGGAGCCCGCATGACGCCCGCGTCCCCCACCCTTTCCGAGCGAACTCCCTCAGCGCGGCGGACTCTCGGTCGCTGCCGCGCCCTGGTCCGCCCCTGCCTGGTGACCGCGCTCGACCGGCTGCACCCCGCGACCCGGCGGCTCGCGGTCTACGCCTGCGGCCTCGAGGAGGCCGGGCGGGCGCCGGCCGGCGGGGGCGGCGGCAAGGGGGTGCGGCCCGCGCTCGCGCTGCTGGCAGGCGAGGCGGTGGGCGGCGGCGCCGAGGCGGCCCTCCCGGCGGCGGTGGCCACCGAACTCCTCCACACCTTCAGCCTGATCCACGACGACATCCTGGACGAGGACGAGTGGCGGCGTCACCGGCCCACCGTGTGGAAGGCGTTCGGCACCGGGCCCGCGGTGCTGGCGGGGGACGCGCTGTTCGCGCTCGCCGTCGAGACGGTCAGTACCTCGGGGGCGGGCGACTGCGCCCAGGCCCTGCGGCTGCTCTGCGCGGCCCTGGACGGCCTCATGCGCGGACAGGCGCAGGACCTGCAGTTCGAGCAGCGTCCCTGGCGCGGCGGGGACGCGGTGCTGCCCGAGGAGTACCGGGCCATGGTGGGCGACAAGACCGGGGCCCTCTTCGGCGGGGCGGTGGCGCTCGGCGCGCTGCTGGCCGGGGCGGGCCCCGGCCCGGTGGCGGCCTTCGGCGCGGCGGGCAGGCAACTCGGCCTGGCCTTCCAGATCGTGGACGACGTCCTGGGCATCTGGGGCGACCCGCGCAGGACCGGCAAGCCCGTGGGCAGCGACCTGCGGCGCGGAAAGAAGACGCTGCCCGTGGTGGCCGTCCTGGCGGAGGGGGGCGCCGCGGCCCGCCGGCTCGCCGGCCTGCTGGAGGCGGGCGAGCTGGACGACGCCGGGGCCCGGGCGGCGGCCGCCCTGCTGGAGGAGGCGGGCGGCAGGTCGCTGGCGCTGGCCGAGGGCCGCCTGGCCCTCACCCGCGCCTACCGCACCCTCGCGGAGGTGCCCCTGGTGCCGCGGGCCTGGCGGGAGTTGACCGCCCTGGCCGACTTCCTCGTCGAACGGGCCGGCTGAACGGGCCGGCCCGGCGGGCGGCCCGGGTACGGGTGCCGCGGCGGCCGGGCGGGCGGGGGCGGCGGCCCGCGGGCCCGGCCGCCTCAGCCCTCGCCTGCCAGGTCCCGGAGCAGGCCGCGGAACTGCCCCGCGGCCGTCGGGATGCCGATGAGCAATTCCATCGCGGTGCAGGCCAGTTGCTCGGCCGAGGCGGACTCGCGGGCCAGGGAGGCCAGCACGGTGATCAGCTCGTCCCGGAAGACCTCGACGATCGACAACTCGGGCACGAGGCAGCGCACCGACCCCTCGATGTTCCCGAAGGACTTGCCGAGCAGGGAGATCGCCGGACTGGTGCTGATGCCACGCCTGGTCGAGCAGGTGAGGATCTTCGTCAGCGTGAGGCCGAAGTCCAGCTCCCCAGGGAGGCGTCGGCGATCTTCGGCACCAGCAGGGCCATGTCGTTCATGAACGCGCCCGGCTGGGCGCCTGGGGTGGCGTGCCCCAGCTCGGCCCAGGCGGCCGCCAGGCCGTGGCCGTTGTTCTGGGCGAGGTTGAGCAGGATGAGGACCAGGAGCATCCCGGTGCGCCGGTCGACCCGGCCCACCATGCCCCAGTCGATCAGGGTGGCCGGCTCGCCCGGGGCGACGAAGATGTTGCCCGGGTGCGGGTCGGCGTGGAAGAACCGGTCGACGAAGAAGCCCCGGTAGAGGAACGAGAGCAGCTCCCGGCCGATGGCCATGCGCTCGTCCAGGGTGAACGCCCCGGGGTCCGCGTGCCGGATCGACGTGCCGGGGGCCAGGCTCTGCACCAGCACCCGGGGCGTGGCGGTGAGGACCTCGGGCACCGTCAGGTGCTCGTACCCGGCGACCAGCCGGTGCGCGCGCTTCATGTTGCGCGCCTCGTTGGTGAAGTCGAGCTCGGGCTGCATCGCGTCGAAGATGACGCCGAGCATCGCCTCGGTGTCGATGAGGGAGCTGAAGCGGGGCGCCGCCCGGCCGACCAGGCGGGTCGCCCTGCGCAGGAACGCCATGTCCTGCGTCATCACCTCCCGGACGCCCGGCCGCTGCACCTTGACGACGGCGGCGGTGCCGTCCGGCAGGACCGCCCGGTACACCTGGGCGAGCGAGGCGGCGCCCAGCGGCTCCGTCACGTCCAGCTCCGCGAAGCGGTCCCGCCAGCCGGGGCCCAGCTCCTCCCGCAGCACCGGTTCGAGCCGGGAGAAGGGCAGCACGTTCGCGTGGTCGTGCAGCTTCGCCAGCTCGGGAAGCATGGAGTCGGGCACGACGTCGGGCCGGGTCGACAGGATCTGCCCCACCTTGATCCAGAACGGCCCCAGGCTCTCCAGCGCCTCGCGCACCCGGCGGGCCCGCGCCTGCGCCTGGGCGCCGGGCTCGCCGCGTTTGGCCACCGCCTCCCTGAGCTCCGCGGTCAGCAGCTCCCTGGCCACCCGGCCCACGAGCCGGCGGCGCGCTCCGCTCAACGCACAACTCCCCTGGCAGGAGATCCGGACGACGCGGCCTAGGAACGCGGCCCCGTCCCGGGCCCGGGGCCGCCGCCGTTCGCCGCCGCGCGCAGCACGTGCAGCAGTTCCTCGACCCGGTCCGCCAGGGCCTGCAGATCCACGGCCCCCGGCTCCTCGCCGCGCCCCTTCGCCCCCGCGGGCGCCGCGCCCGGGCCCGCGCGGCGCGCCCCGGCGCCCGCCTCGTGGGCTTCGAGCGCGCCCGTGGCCTCGCGGAGGAACCTCCACGCGATGTCGCCGAGAGTCTTCACCATGCCCCACTCGCCTCCGTGCCTCTTGCGCGCCGCGGGCGCCCGCCGGCCGCCCGCCCACCGCCCGGCCGGAATCCGCCGGGGGCGGCCGGCGGCCATTCCCGGTCACAGCACTAGCCCGATGCGGCGGCCGGAACACCTGGGGGAGCCGGTATTCCCCCGAACGGACGGAACGCGCCGGGGCCGGGAACCGGCGGCCCCGCTGGGCCCGGCGGCCGATGCCGCGCGGCCACCCGGGCCGGGAACCGCCGCGAAAGGAGTGAGCGGTCACTCATTGGCGGGGCGGGTGCTCACTCCCTACGGTGAGCCCATGACGGGAATCGAGGAACCGCGGAAGCCTGCGCGAAAAACCCGCAGCCGGGCGCCCGCCATGGAACCGGAGGAGCGCCGGCGCATGATCGTCGCCGCCGCGCTCCCGCTGGTGGCCGAGTTCGGGGCGAAGGTCACCACGGGACGCGTCGCCCGCGCCGCCGGCATCAGCGAGGGGACCATCTTCCGGGTCTTCGCGGACAAGAACGAGCTGCTCGATGCCGTCATGGCCGAGGCGGTGCGCCCCGACCACGCCGTGCGGGAGATCGCCTCCATTCCGCTCGACCGGCCGCTGGAGGAGCGTCTCGCCGAGGCCGCCGACGCGCTCGGCGCGCACCTGGGGCGCATGGGAGCGGTCGCGGGCGCGCTGCACGCCTCGGGGCACCTGCGGCGCGACGCCGGGCGGGAACGGCCGCCGCAGGAGGCGCGGGAGAACTCCATGGCGGCCATCAGGACCGCCGTCGCCGAGCTCTTCGGGCCCGAGGACCGGCTGCGGGTGTCCGGCGAGCAGGCCGCCGCGCTCTTCCTCGGCCTGCTCTTCACCCGGCCCCGCGCGGGGCAGGAGGTCAGCCTGGACACCGGAGAGCTGGTCGAGGTCTTCCTGCACGGCACCCTGGCGGGCGCGGACGGGCAGTGAACGCGGCCGGGCGCCGCGCGCCGGGAGCTCCCTGGGGCGCGGCGGGCCGCCGGGGCCCGGCCGCGGCCTGCGGGCCCCCGGCCTCAGCCCTGGGCCGGCAGCCGCATGCCCTCGATGAGGAGCGCGACCATGCGGCGCGCCTCGTAACGGGGGTTGTGCTCCGCGCCGATGCACAGGTTGCCGACGGCCAGCAGGAGTTCGTACGCGGTCACGTCGGAGCGGATCTCGCCGGCCCGCGCCGCGGCATCCAGGAGCCGGGTGCACACGGGCAGGAGGCGGTCGAGGAAGGAGGCGTGCAGCGTCTCGAAGTCGGCGCTGTCCGACTGCAGCGCCGCGGCCAGCCCGTGCTTGGTGACCAGGAAGTCGACGAAGAGGCCGATCCACTGCCGCAGCGCGGCGTGCGGGCTCGGGCTGCTCGCCAGCAGCTCGGGACCGGCCTCGGCGCAGGCCTCCACCTGGTGCCGGTAGACGGCGAGGATGAGGTCGGCCCGCTTGGGGAAGTGCCGGTAGATCGTGCCCGTCCCCACCCCGGCCCTGGCCGCGATGTCCCGCACCGGCGCCTCCACGCCCGAGGTGACGAAGACCGCGGCGGCCGCGTCGAGCAGCGACTTCTCGTTGCGCCTGGCGTCGGCGCGCTTGGGCCGGGCCACACCCTTGGCGTTCCCGGTGCCGTCCTTCATCGCGTCGCTCCCTCCGCCGCCGATCCTGCCGCGCGGCACGGGGTCCGTGACCCTGCGGTGCCGGAGCGAGGTTTCGCCTGCTCAGGATGCCAGGGCCCGTGGCCTGGGCCAAACCGCCCCCGGCCCGGGGCGGCGCCCGGGGCCTCAGGCGCCGGGCGCCCCGGCGAGGACCAGGTCGAGGCCGCCGGCGCGGATGCCGTCGGCGCCGGCCTCGGTCAGCCCCGCGTCCGTGACGATCACGTCGAAGGCGTTCAGCGGCGCCACCTTGTACATGCCGAAGGTGCCGTACTTCGAGGAGCCCGCCACCAGCACCGACTTGGAGGCCGCGGCCATCGCCGCCTGCTTGACGTCCACCTTGCGCTCGGAGGGCGTGGTCACGCCCCGGATCAGGTCCCAGGAACTGGCGCTGACGAAGGCGATGTCGAGGGCGAGCTGCCGCACGGTGGCCGCCGCGAGGCGGCCCACGCTCGACCTGTTGTCCGGCTCGACCAGCCCGCCGACGTGGATGACGTCCAGGTGCCTGGCGGCCGAGAGCTGCTCGACGGCCCCGAAGTCGTTGGTGACGACCGTGAGGCCCGCGCGCTCGGCGAGCGGGCCGACCATGGCGTGCATGGTCGTGCCCGCGTCGAGGTAGACGGTCATGCCGTCGCGCACCAGCGCCGCCGCCGCCTGGGCCATGGCCTGCTTCTCCGGCTGCTCCACCAGCGACTTGGCCTGGAAGCTCGGCTCCGAGTGCACCTGGCTGGCGATCCGCACGCCGCCCGCGACGGGGAAGACCAGCCCCTGCCGTTCGAGTTCGGCGATGTCGCGGCGCACCGTCATGTGGCTGACGCCGAAGAGCTGCGTGATCTGCTGCACGCTCAGCACGCCCTCCCGGCGCAGCCGTTTGAGCAGCAGATCACGACGCTGGTCCGGGATCAGCGGCGGCTTCTGGGCGGAGGTCATCGCCGCCTGCCCCTTCTGCTCCTCCAGCTCCACGGGTTCCTCGCTCTCCCTCCTGCGGGCTCCATCGCCTCAGCCGACCACTGTACTGAGCAGCAGGATGCCGCCGAGGCTCAGCAGCGACTGGATGGACAGCATCAGGGTCCAGGTGCGCAGGGTCTGCCCGACGCTCAGCTGGAAGTACTCCTTGAACAGCCAGAAGCCCGAGTCGTTCACGTGCGAGAGCATGACCGCCCCCGAGGCGGTGGCGAGCACCAGCAACTCGGGCGAGAGGCCCGGGTAGGCGCCCATCAGCGGGGCGACGATGCCGCTGGCGGCCGCGGTGGCCACGGTGGCCGAGCCGAGGCAGATCCGCAGCAGCGCGGCCAGCGCCCAGGCCAGCAGCAGCGGCGGCACGGACCAGGAGACGGCGTAGTCGGAGATCGCCTGGTCGACGCCGGTGGCCGAGAGCATCTCCTTGAGCGCGCCGCCCGCGCCGAGGATGAGGATGATCGCGCCGACCGTGCCCAGGCCCTTGGCGGCCATGCCCTGCAACTGGCCCCCGGGGAAGCCGGAGCGCAGGCCGAGCGCGAAGAAGGAGAACACCACCGCGGCGAGCAGCGAGAGCACCGGGTCGTCGCAGGCCTCGAAGGCGGTGTAGAGCCAGCTGCCCTCGCTCGCCTGGGCGGTGCCCAGGGTGCCGAGCAGCATCAGGGCCGGCGGCAGCAGCACCGTGAGCAGCGCCAGCGTGAGCGAGACCGGCTTGCGGGGGTTCTCCGGCTCCGCCCTGGTCTCCCGCACCGGGCCCTTGTCGAGGTCGGGCGCGGGGCCGAACCAGCGGCTCGCCACCCGGGTGAGCAGCGGTCCGGTGACCACGCCGATCGGCAGGCCGATGAGCAGGCCGTAGAAGAGGGTCAGGCCGGTGCTCGCGTCGTAGGCGGAGACGGCGAGGGTGGGGGAGGGGTGCGGCGGCAGCAGGCCGTGCGAGATGTACAGGCCGGCGGCCATCGGCAGGCCGATGTACAGCAGGTGGGAGTTCGTCCGCTTGGCCACCGCGTACACCAGCGGCACCAGCATCACGAAGCTGACGTCGAAGAGGTGGGGCAGCCCGATGAGCAGGGCCGCCGCGGCTATGGAGGCCGGTATCCACTGCACCGGCCGGCTGCCGAGGAAGGCGGTGGCGATGCGGTCGGCGCCTCCGGTGCCCAGCAGGATGCCGCCGAGGATCGTGCCGAGCCCGATGACGGGCCCGCTGTCGCTCAGCGCGTCGCCGAAGCCCGCCTCGAAGTGCTCCACGGTGGCCTCGGGGCCGATGCCGTTGGCGAAGCCGAGGCCGAGGGCGGCCAGCGAGAGGGCGAGGAAGGGGTGCAGCTTGAACTTGGTGATGAGGACGACCAGGACGACGATGGCCGCGCCGGCGAGCACCAGGTGCTGGGCGTTGTCGCTCACCGGGTCACCGCCGTGGAACGCCCGGCCTGCCAGGCCGCGCTCAGTTCGGGGTCCAGGCCCTGAAGGTCACCGAGGGTGAGGAGTTCGCCCGCCGCCAGCGGGCGGCGCAGCCTGGCGCCGGCCGCGAGGTAGAGCGGGGCGGCGTCGGCCGGGGCCTCGGCGGCCCGCAGCAGCACCGCCCGCACCCCGGCCACGTCGTGGTGGTGGCCGCCCATGGTCAGCTCGCTGCCCGCGGGCAGGTCCCGGTCGGCGCGGCCGGCGAGCACGGCCACCGGCCGCGGCGCGACGGCGCCCGAGGGGCGGTGGTGCAGCACCGCGGACAGCAGGGTGAGGGGGGTCTCCACGCCCATCAGGTGGTAGGGCAGGTAGATCGCGGCGTAGCGGCCGTCCCGGCTGAGGACGTGGCCCTTGCCCGCCAGCGTCCGCCAGGTTTCCGGGTCGTGGGTGCGGGCGACGGCGAAGACGCCGCCGGCGAAGGAGGCCTCGCCCGGCAGCCGGAGCGCGGTGAAGACGTCCACGGCGCCCGGCGCGCCGAGCACGCCGCCGTGCTCGCGCAGGGCGTAGACGTCGGCGAGCTCGGCGATGCGGGCGAGGGGGTAGTGCAGGCGCTCGGTGTCGGGGGCGAAGCCGGTGTTGTCGGCCACGACGGCCATCTCGCAGTAGTCGGCGGTGGCGCCTGACGGCAGCCCGGCGACGGCGTGCGCGCGGGCCCGGAGGGTGGCGCGGACGTCCTCGCCGAGGGTGAGCAGCCCGCCCAGCTCCGGGGCGGGCACGGTGGTGCCGAACTGGGTGGCGGTGCCGGTGGCGGGGTCGTAGACCAGGTCGTACTCGGTGGACTTGCCGATGGCGACGAGGTCGAGGCCCAGGGTCTGGGCCCAGGTGACCAGGCCGATGAGGTTCGCGGGCTGGTCGCCTTCCGCGGCGGTGTAGACGAGGCCGCGTTCCGTGGCCAGGCGGGCCAGGCTCAGGCCGGCCACGGAGTCGACCTCCTTGCTGACCATCGCCACGTGCCGGCCGGCGAGCAGGGCGGCACGGGCCATGGCGTGGCCGTCGCGGGGATGGCCGGTGGCCTCGACCAGGATGTCGTAGGCGACGCCGCCCGCGGTGCCGAGGAGGGCGGGCTCCGCGGTCAGCACGATGCGGCCGGCGCGGGCGGCCTCGGCCGCCGAGGCGGGGTCGGCGCAGGTGGCGAGGTCGGCCTCGGGGTAGCCCAGCTCGCGGCACAGGGCGTGCAGGCGGCCGGTGTCGCGGTCGCACAGCAGGGCGGGGCGCAGCCGCGGCAGGAGCCGGGTCTGGGCGAGCAGGGTGCGCGCGAAGCCGCCCGCCGCGCCGGTGAGGGCGTAGCTGACGGGTCTGTCGCCGGTCCCGGCGAACAGGTGGTGCAGGTTCATGGGGAAGGGCTCTCTCCGCTGAGTGCTCACATGATTTAACAGAAGCTATGCGTGTATTAACGTGCTCGTCAAGAGTGATAACTTTTCTTCACAGAGAGGCCGCGGCGGCACAGGTATTCACATCCTGGGCCGCCCGGCGGACCGCCTCGCCGCCCCCCGGGCGGGCGAGACGGGCGACCCAGCGGACGACCGACCGCAGCACAGGGCGGACACGCGAGGCGGGCACCGAGGCCCGCACGCCGGACGAGAGGGAGGGCCGATGCCGCAACTGGGGGCCATCGCCGACGACTTCACGGGAGCGACGGACCTGGCGACGATGCTCGTCTCCCGCGGCTTCAGGACCGTGGTGACGGTCGGCCCGCCGCGGCCCGGGGAGACCGGGGCCGGGACCGAGGCCGACATCGGCGAGGCCGACGCCGTGGTCGTCGCCCTGAAGTCCCGCACCGCGCCGGTGCCCGAGGCGGTGGCCGACTCGCTGGCCGCCCTCGCCGCCCTGCGCGCCCTCGGCTGCGCGCGCTTCTACTTCAAGTACTGCTCCACCTTCGACTCCACCCCGGCGGGCAACATCGGGCCCGTTGCCGACGCCCTGCTCGACGCCCTCGGCGAGAGCCGCACCGTCGTCGTGCCCTCCTTCCCCGCCACCGGGCGCACCGTCTACCTGGCCCGGCTCTTCGTCCACGACCTGCTGCTGGAGGAGAGCCCCCTGCGCGACCACCCGCTGACCCCCATGCGCGACTCCCACCTCGGGCGCCTCCTCGCCCCCCAGACCCGGCGCCCGGTGCACCTGATCGGGCACGGCACCGTGCGGGCCGGGGCCGCGGCCGTGCGCCGGGCGCTGCGGGAACCGGCCGCCGAGGGCGCGCTGAGCGTCGTGGACGCCACCACGGACGAGGACCTGCGCGCCATCGCCGCGGCCACCGGCGACCTCGCGCTCGTCACCGGCGCCGCCGGACTCGCCCTCGGCCTGTCCGGGCCGCGCCCTGGGGCGGCCGCCCGCGCCCGCTCCGCCGGCGCCGGGCCGCGCGCCGTCCTGTCGGGCAGCGCCTCGGCCGCCACCCGCGCCCAGGTCGCCCGCGCCAGGCGGCGGCTGCCGCACCGGGCGCTGGACCTGGCCGCGGTGCGCCGCGATCCGGCCGCGGCCGTGGCCGGGCTGGCCGGCTTCGTCCGGGAGCACTGGCGCCGCGACCCCGGCACGCCGCCGCTGGTCTACGCCGTGGCCGAGGAGGGCGACCTCGCGCGCGGCCGGGCCGCGGCGGGCGGCGCGGACCCGGCCGCCGCCCTGGTCGAGTCGGCCCTCGCCCACCTGGCCGTGGAGCTGGTGACGGCCGGGGCCAGGCAGCTGATCGTGGCGGGCGGGGAGACCTCGGGGGCGGTGGTGACCGCGCTCGGCGTGCGCACCCTGCGCATCGGCGCGCAGCTCGCCCCTGGCGTCTCCTGGGCGCACGCCACCGCACGGGCCCAAGGGCGCGAACTGCCGGTGGATCTCGCCCTGAAATCCGGCAACTTCGGCGCCGCCGACCTCTTCCTCACCGCCTGGGAGAAGCTGGAGCAGCCCTCGTGAGCGCCGCGCTGCGCGCGGCGCTCGCCGCCGAGGGCGCCCGCCTCACCAACCTCGGCCTCAGCCCCGGCGCCTCGGGCAACATCAGCGTCCGGGACGGGGACACCGTGCTGATCACGCCCACCGGCCGGCCCATGGGCGGCCTCGACCCGAAGGAGCTGAGCGTGCTCGCCCTGGACGGCACCCACCTCGCCGGGCCCAGGCCGTCCAAGGAGTACCCGCTGCACCTCGCCTTCTACCGGCGCGACGCCACCGCGCAGGCCGCCGTGCACCTGCACTCGCGGCACGCCACCGCGGTCAGCTGCCTGCCGCCCTGGTCCCCGCGCAGCGCCGTCCCCCCGCTCACCCCCTACTTCGTCATGCGGGTCGGGCAGACCCCGCTGATCCCGTACGCCGCCCCGGGCGACCCGGCCCAGGCCGCGGCGCTCGAACGCCTCCCCTTCGCCTGCCGGGCCGCGCTGTTGCAGAACCACGGGCCCGTCACCAGCGGCCCCAGCCTCGCGGCGGCGGCCGACGCGGCGATCGAACTGGAGGAGGTCTGCGCCCTGCTCCTGCTGCTCGGCGGGCGCGAGGGCCGCCTCCTCGCCCCCGGGGAGGCGGCCGGGCTCGCCGAGCGCTACGGCACCCCGTGGGACACGTCACAATGAGCCGCCGGGGTCCGTCGTGAATTAACGCCGCCTCCCGCGCGCCCGCGGCGTCCCTTCCCGGCGGGCCGCGCAAGGACCGGGGAACGGCCCCGCGCCCGCCGGATCGCCACCCGCCCCACGCCGCGCCGTGGCGGCCGCAGGCGCGCGCCCTCGGCGTGCGCCCGGCGCGCTCGGCGCCCGGGGCGGTTTCCGCGGCCCGTACGCGGAAAGAGGAAACGACGAGGGCGCGCCGGTTTCCTCGGCCCGCCGCCTCGGGGGGACACATGCTGCGAGACGACCCGGCCGGCCCGTGCGGGAGCCCGCCCGTGCCGCGCGTCGTTGACCTGCGCGGGCGCGCCCAGGACCGGCCGCTCGCGCTGCGCTTCCCGCCCGGGCACCGCCTCGTCGTCTCCGGGCTGCCGGGCGGCGGCAAGTCCACCCTGATGCGCCGGGCCGCCGCGGGGCGCGGCGCCCTCCTCGTCGACGCGCAGGACGTGTGCGAGAGCTGGGCCCGCCGGCTGCCGGTCCGGCTGCCCTACCCCCTGCTGCGGCCCGCGGTCCGCCTGGCCCACTACGCCCGGCTGTGGCGGGCGTTGCGCCGCGGGGAGGGCGTCGCCGGCGTCGTCGTCCACGACTGCGGGCGCAACGCCTGGGTGCGCCGCTGGCTGGCGGCCGACGGCAGGCGGCGCGGGCGCGCCTACCACCTGCTGCTGCTCGACGTCCCCCCGGCGCTGGCGCTGGCCGGGCAGGCCGTCCGCCGCCGCTCGGTGTCGGCCGCCGCCTTCCGCCGCCACCGCAGGGCCCTGTCCCGCCTGGTCACCGACCTGACCGCGGGCCGCCTGCCGCCCGGCTGCGCCTCGGCGGTGCTGCTCGACCAGGCGGCGGCAGCGGCGGTCAGGGAACTCGCCTTCGCCGCCCCCGCCCCCGGGCCACGGCCCGTCTGAAACCCCCGCGGGCGGCCCGGCGCATGTGTCCCCGCAAAGATAACGGCGGCGTAAATTAAGTCACCGCTCAAAAGGGTCAATAAGTCACCACCCTTAAGTCACCACCCCTCGTCACCCCCGCCCAGGACGGCCCTTGACATGCCAGAACGGCCGTCCATAGGCTCGCCGAGGAACCGGGGGGCTCACCGTCTTGATGATCGACCTCCTCTGTCCGTGCTCACCGCGAAGCGACGAATTCCTGTTCCGATTGCTTTCTGTTTGAGGCCCTGCCTGAGCTGATCACAGAGGAGGATGTGGATGACAGTCCGCCTGGCCGACAAGGGGAATTTCAGGACCGCCTTCTACGACAGCATGGCGCTCGGCCCCGATCGGCCGGCCGTGATCCTGCTCAGGGAGGGCGGCCCCAGTGAAGGCGAGACCCTGACCTACCGGATGCTGGGCGAGGAGGCCGAGCGGCGCGCCAGATGGCTGCGCACCCGGCTGCCCGTCGGCTCCCGCGTGGTGCTCGCCCTGCCCACCAGCCGGGAGCTCGTGGTCGACTTCGTGGGCTGCCTGCTCGCCGGCATGGTCGCCGTCCCGCTGCCGGAACCCGAGTCCTCCGCCGAGGCCGCCCGCCGCTTCGCCTCCGTGCTGCGCGACAGCGGCGCGGGGCTCGTCCTCGCCAGGCGCGAGGACCTGCCGGGCACCGACCCGAAGGGCATCAGCGGCCCCCCGCTGAGCACCCCCGCCGCGCCGCTGCCCGACGGGGACATCGAGGTGGCGCCGGAGGACCTGGCCACCCCGGGGCCCGCCGACCCCGTGGTGCTCCAGTACACCTCGGGCTCCACCGGCGACCCCAAGGGCGTCGTCGTCACAGGCGGCAGCATGCTCGCCAACGTCGACGCCTACTCCCGGCAGCTCGGCCTCGGCCCCGGGGACCGCTTCGGCGGCTGGCTGCCGCTGCACCACGACATGGGCCTCTTCGCGCTGCTCGGCGCCGCCCTCCTCCTCGGCGGCTCCTGCGCCCTCATGCCGCCCACCGCATTCCTGAAGCGCCCCGCGGAATGGCTCGCCATGATGGACCGCCATTCCGTCACCGTCACGGCCGCCCCGAATTTCGCCCTGGACATGTGCATTCGGGGCATCAGCGAGGAGGCCGCGAAGGATATCGACCTCTCCCGCCTTCGTCTGCTCATCAACGGTTCCGAGCCCATTCACGCGCCCGTCATGACGGGATTCATGGAGCGTTTCGCCCGGAATGGATTCCGGCCCGAGGCGATGTGCCCCGGATACGGCCTCGCCGAGGTGACCGTTTACGTGACGAGTTCCCCGCCGGACGCGATGCCCCGGGTGATCGTCGCCGACAACGACGGCATAGGCAGGGGCGAGCTGATCCTGGCCGATGAGGGCCGCCAGCTCGTCAGCTGCGACGTCTCCGTCGGGCTCACCGTGCGCATCGTCGACCCGGCCACCCACGAGGCACTCCCCGAGGACCGCATCGGCGAGATCTGGCTGCGCGGCCCCAGCGTCACCGCGGGCTACTGGGGACGCGAGGACGTCACCAGGGAGACCTTCGGCCACACCACCGCCGACGGCGAGACCGGCTGGCTGCGCACCGGCGACCTCGGCGCCCTCCACGAGGGCGAGATCTACGTGACGGGCCGCCAGAAGGAGGTCCTCATCGTCCACGGCCGCAACGTCTGGCCCCAGGACCTGGAGGCCGAGGCCCGCGAGGCGCACGACGCGCTCGCCGGGCTCGTCGGCGCCGCCTTCAGCGTGCTCGCCCCCGACGAACGCCCCGTCCTGGTGCACGAGGTGCGCCCGGGACTCGACGAGGCCGCCCTGACCGGCGTCGTGCGGACGGTGCAGCGGCACATCAGCCGCGCCATGGGCGTCTCCCTCGGCAACATCCTGCTGGTCCGCCGCGGCCAGATCCGCCGCACCACCAGCGGCAAGATCCAGCGCGGCGTCATGCGGCAGCGGCTGCTCGCCGGCGAACTGCGCATCGTGCACGCCAAACTCGAACCCGGCGTCCGGGCACTCCTGGACGAGGCGGCGCGCGGCACCGCCCCCGAGCTCGCCGGGGAGGCCCGATGACGCCCCCGCAGGCCGGGCCGGTGGCCGAGACCACCGCCGCCCTCGACGTGCTGCTCGACACCCACCCCGAGGCGTCCGCCGCCCTCGACCCCGCCACCCTCTCCCGGCTCGACGAGGAGTCCGGCTTCCCCCGCGAGGCCACCGACCTGCTGGACCGGCTCGGCGTCCCGGCGCTCTACGTGCCCACCCGCTTCGGCGGCCGGCTGGAGAGCCAGGAGGAGCTGTTCCACGTGCTGCGGGTCCTCGGCCGCCGCGACGTGACCGTGGCCGTGGCCCACTTCAAGACCTACCTCGGCGCCGTCTCGGTCTGGCTCGCCGGCCGGCCCGAGCAGGCCGAGCGGCTCGGCCGGGAGATCATCGCGGGCAGCCGCGTCAGCTGGGCGCTCTCCGAGCCCGAGCACGGCGCCGACCTGCTCGCGGGCGAGGTCACCGCCACCCGCGAGGAAGGCGGCGAAGGCGGATACGTCCTGTCCGGCGTCAAGTGGCTGATCAACAACGCCACCCTCGGCAGCCACTGGTGCGTGCTCGCCAGGACCAGCCAGACCCCGGGCAGCCGCAGCCACAGCCTGCTCCTGGTCGGCAAGGAGGGCCTGCCCGAGGGCTCCTACCGGCCGCTGCCCAAGGTGGCCACCGTCGGCATCCGCGGCGCCGACATCAGCGGCGTCGGCTTCGAGGACACCCGCGTGCCCGCCACGGCCCTCGTCGGCCAGGAGGGCAAGGGAGTCGAGACGGTGCTGCGCGGGCTCCAGCTCACCCGCACCGCCTGCGCCGGGCTCTCCGCGGGCGCCGGGGAACACGCGCTGCGGATCGCCACCGCCTTCGCCGCGGAACACCAGGTCGGCGGGCGCCCGTTGATCGAGCGCCCCCACGTCCGCGAGGTCCTGGCGCGCTCCGCCGCCACCCTGCTCGCCGTCGAGGCCGTCGGCCGGGCCGGCGCCAGAAGCGCCCACGCGCTGACCGACGAGATGAGCGTCATCTCCGCCCTGACCAAGGCCGTCGCCCCCACCCTCGCCGACGGGCTGATCAGGGACCTCGCCGACCTCCTCGGCTCCCGCTCCCACCTGGCCGCCGGCTACGCCCACGGCGCCTTCCAGAAGGCGCTGCGCGACCACCAGATCGTCGGGATCTTCGACGGCAGCACCGTGGTCAACCGCCACGCCGTCGTCAACCACTTCCCGCGGCTCGCCCGCAACTACGCCTCCGGCACCGCCGACCTCGACGGCGTCGCCGAGGCCACCGCCCTCGGCTCTCCGGTGCGCCCCCTCGACCCCACCCGGCTGCAGGTGATGTCCCGCACCGGCTGCAGCATCGTGCAGGCGCTGCCCGCGGTCGCCGCACGCGTCGCGCGGGCCGCCGCCGCGGGCGAGGCGCCCGCCACCCTCGCCGAGGCGGCCGGGGCCGCCGAGGCCGCCGTCCGGCGCGTCCACGAGCGCATGGCCCGGGTGGCGCCCTCGCCCAAGCCGCCGATCGCCGCCTTCGACCTCGCCGCCGCCTACGAACTCGGCTTCGCCGCCGCCGTCTGCCTGCACGTGTGGGAGCGGCGCGCCGCCTCGGGGGCCGACGCCCGCTCCGCCGCCTGGGACGAGGCCCGCTGGGTGGAGGGCGCCCTGTGGGCCCTGCTGGACCGCCTCGGCGAGGCCGCAGGCCAGGAGCCGCGCCCGCTGCGCCGCGACCTGCGCGACGGACTGGTCGACTGGCTGGCCGAGGCCGTGGCCAAGGGCGAGCCGCTGACCCTGTTCGCCCGCCAGGCCACGGGCAACGACGCCGTTCAGGAGGCCGCCGATGAGCGTTGACCAGCACGCGCCCGCCGCCGCCCGGAGCGCGGACGCCCTTGAGGAACTCCTCGGCGACCCCTGGGACGCGGCCAACCCCGCCGGCTTCGAGCGGCTGCTCGCCGCCGACGAGGCCCGCGAGCCCGCCGCCGGCGCCGAGGCCACCCTCGGCACCTTCGGGCTCGGCGCCGAACTGGTGCCCGCCGCCCTGGGCGGCAGGTTCACCGACCTGCCGCGGCTGATCGAGGTGCTGCGCGCCCTGTGGCGCCGCGACCCCTCGCTCGGCTTCGGCGCGGGGCTGCGCCCGTTCCTCGCCGCGGCGCACGTCTGGGCCGCGGGCGACGCCGGGCAGCAACGCGCCGCCGCCGACGCCCTCCTGGCCGGCCGCCTCCCGGCCGCCGCCGAGGGCGCCCCCGGCTTCACCGCCGAACGCGACGGCGCCGGGTGGCGGCTGCGCGGCAGGCAGGAGATCGTCACCAACCTGCGGGAGGCGGACACCCTCGTCCTGACCGCCCGCACCCCCGAGGGGGACGCCACCTTCCGCCTCGACCTCGCCGCCCTGCCCGCCGACGGCGTCCGCCACCTGCCGCGGCTGCCCGGGGTCGGGATGCGCGGCCTTCGGCTCAGCGGCCTGGAGTTCCTCGACTGCCCCGTCCCCGCCGACGCGCTGCTCGGCGGCGCGCCGGGCACCGCGGCGGCGCTCCCGGTCTCCCTGCTCGCCCGCACCTGCCTGCCCGCCCTGTCCGCCGGCATCCTCGACACCGGGCTGCGCGCCGCCCTGGACTGCGCGCTGGGGCGGCAGCTCTACGGCGGCAAGGTCGCCGACCTGCCCTACGTCCAGGGCACCCTCGCCCGCTGCTTCGCCGACCTGCTCCTCGTCGACGCGTTCAGCGGCGCCGTGGCCAGGCTGCTGAGCCTGCTCCCGGCCCAGGCCGCCGCCCCGGCCGCCGCGCTCGGCCACCTCGGCCCGCGGCTCCTCATCGACGCCATGGACACGCTGCGCAGCGTGCCGGGCGCCCGCGGCTACCTGCACGAGGGCAGGCACGCCATCTTCCAGAAGCTGGGCCGCGACCTGCTGCCCGGAGGCTTCGGCGCCGACTCCCGCGCCGCCTGCCAGGCCGGGCTGCTCGACCTGCTGCCCGGCCTGACCCGCGCCGGCCGGCCCGCAGAACCGGCCGTGCCCCGGGGCCTGTTCCCCGCGGGCACGGCGGACCTCCCGCCCCTCGACTTCGCCGCCCTCGCCACCGCGGGCGCGGCAGCCGACCCGCTCGCCGGAACGCTCCTCGCGGTCGCAGGCGACACCCCGCAGGACGGCCTGCCGGGGCGGCTGGCCCGGCACTTCCTGGCCGAACTCGACCGGGTGCACGCGGAGGGCGCCGCCCTCGACCCGGCGCGCCCCGCGCTCGACGCCGAGCCGGAGGAACTGCGCGTCGCCCACCGTTACGCGGTCGTCCTCGCCGCCGCCGCCTGCCTGGGCACCTGGGACGCGGGCCGGAAGGCGGGCGACCCGCGCACCGGGGACGACACCTGGCTGTGCGCCGCCCTCGACCGGCTCTGCTCCCTGACGGGTGGCCCGCGGGTCCTCACGGAGGCCGAACGGGCGGACGTCGAGGAGGAGATGTTCCGCGCGGCCTGCCGGCGCTTCGAGGAGCGACGGCTGTTCGACCTGACCTACCGGGCGGTTCCCGGCTGACCGCCCCGATCCGCTTCCCACCGCACGCCGCGCGGCCAGGCCGGAACGCCGGGAGCGCGGCCCACCACCGCCGCCCAGAAACGGAGTTACGCCGATGTCCGAGCCCGCCGAGAGCGCACCCGCCGCGCAGACCAAGGAGCTGGAGGAGTTCATCACCGCGAAGGTGGCCCACTACCTCCAGACCAGCCAGGACGCCATCGACCCCGAGCTGTCGCTGACCGAGTACGGCCTGGACTCGCTCTACGCGGTCTCGCTGTGCGGGGACATCGAGGACGCCTTCCACACCTCGGTGCCGCTCACCCTGATCTGGGACTACGACACCGTCAGGTCCCTGGCCGCGGCGGTGAGCGCGAACCTGCAGGAGGCCGCCTCCTGATCCCGGCCCCCTGGCCTTCCGGGCGTCCCGCCGGCCGCGGGGCCCCGGCCGCGGAGCGCTCCGCGGCCGGGGCCCCGCGCGGCGTTCCCGCGCCGTGGAGCAGCGGGGGAATCAGCCCGCCCACGCCTCCCGGCCGACGGCGACCGGCGCGCCGGTCCGCGCGGACTCGTTGATCGCGAGGCCGAGCAGGTGGTCCTGGCAGCCCTCGGCCAGCGGGTAGGGCTCCGGGCCCGCGCCGCGCACCCAGGCCCCCGTCCGGCACAGCAGGTCCACGACGGCCAGGTCGTCCTCGGTCAGGGCCGCGCCCACATAGGGGTTGCGGTAGACCACCCGGCCGTCGAAGGAGATGTGGTGCACGTCGAAGCCCTCCAGGTTGAGGTCGACGCCGGTCAGCCTGCGCTCCAGCCGCGACTCCACCGGCGTGCGCGGGTCGGCCAGCCGCACCACCCGGTCGTCGACGATCTCGCCGAGCGAGCCGCGCACGACCATCCGCCTGGCCCGCAGCGGGTTCCACCACTGGTTGTCGGTGAAGTCGTACAGGCCGACCCGGCCCCCGAAGTCGAGCAGCGCGAGGGTGGTCGTCGCCTCCTGCGGCGTGGCGTCGCCGGTCCACTCGCCGCCCTGGGCGAGCGGGTTGGCGAGCGGGGCCGTGAAGGCGCTCGCCCGCACGGTCGCCGGCGCGAAGCCCACGCCGAGCGACTGCCGGATCAGCGCCACCGCGTGGTACAGGTGCGTGGACGACATCTGCACCGAGGTCACCTCGCCGATCACCGACTCGCGCAGCAGCGCCAGCCGGGCCGCGTGCCCGGGCATCAGCGGGTACTGCTCGGCCACCTGCACCAGCCCCGAGGCCCCGGTGTCCCGCCACAGCTCCCGCAGCCCCGCCACGTCGGGCGCCGGGGGCGTCTCCGCGAGCACCGGCAGCTCGCGGCGCACGAGTTCCCGCGTCACCTCGGGCGTCACCGGCCAGGGCACCGAGGGGATCACGAACTCCGGGTCGCCCGCGCCCAGCAGCCCCTCCAGATCGGTGAAGGCGGGGACCTGCCACTCGGCCTCGACCTCGGCCGCGCGCGCGGCCGTCCTCGTCACCACCCCCGTCACCGTGAGCCGGCGCGGCAACGCCCGCGCCAGGCGCAGGAAGAACGCGGAACGCCAGCCGCTGCCGACCAGCGCGAAACGTATGGGTGCCTCAGTCATGCGTGGTGCTCCTTACCTGGACCGCCGCCAGGGGCGGAGGCGGTCGGCGACCATACTGGGCGCGGACCCGCTCCGAGGTCCACTGCCTCAGGGGAAGCGAGCACGCCGTGGCCGAGCACCTACTGGACGCCACCCCCGCGACCGTCACCGACGTCTTCTCGGCCGGGCTGCCGCCGGTGCTGAGCGTCGAGCCGGGGGACTCGGTCCTCGTCCACTCCCTCGACTCCTCCGGGCACCTGGAGCGGCAGCGCACGCCGGGCGAGCCGCGCCCGCTGATGTTCCAGGACCGGCGCGGGCACTGCCTGAACGGCCCGATCGCGGTGCGCGGGGCCGAGCCGGGGATGGCGCTCGCCGTGCGGATGGACTCCCTGCGCCCCGACTCCTGGGGCTGGACGGTCGCCGGGGGAGCCGACACCCCGGTCAACCGCAGGCTGGGCCTGGCCGGCGGGGAACGCACCTGGCTGCTGTGGGAGGTCGACGCCGACCGCGGCACCGCCACCAGCCAGTACGGCCACACCGTGCCGCTGGCGCCCTTCCTCGGGGTGGTCGGCCTGCCGCCCGCCGAGCCGGGCGAGCACTCCACCGTTCCGCCGCGGGCGCAGGGCGGCGGCAACATCGACTGCCGCGAACTGGTCGCCGGATCGACGCTGTTCCTGCCGGTGACCGTGCCGGGGGCGCTGCTGTGCGTGGGGGACGGGCACGCCGCCCAGGGCGACGGCGAGGTCTCGGGCACCGCCATCGAGTGCGGCATGACCAGCCGCCTGACCCTGGGCCTGGTCGAGGAGCCGCCGGTGCCCGGCGTCCACGCCCGCACCCCGGCCGGGCGGCTGACGTTCGGCTTCGGCGCGGACCTCAACGAGGCGACGGCGCAGGCGCTTGAGGCGATGGTCGGCTGGATGACCTCGCTGTTCGGCCTGGCGGCGCCCGCCGCGCTCGCCCTGGCGAGCGCCACGGTGAGCCTGCGGGTGACGCAGGTGGCCAACCGGGTCTGGGGCGTGCACGCCCTGCTGCCCGAGGGGGCGGTGCGCTGAGGCGGGCGGCACCCCGAGCCGCCCGCCTCGCCCACCGGGCCGGGGCCGCGTCGCAGGGCGCCCGCCCGGAGCTCGGCTCCCGCCCGCCGGGGCCCGCCCGGCCGGCGCGTCCGCCGCCCCGCGGCCGCCCGGGGTGCGGGAGGTCCCTGGGGACTACTCGGCGATCTTCGTCCGCCTGGTCCAGCGGAAGCGCCAGGCCGCCCCGGTGGCCCCGCGCCTGGACTCCTCGACCAGCTCGAAGTGCTCGTAGCCGCCGCGGTGCGGCACCTTGACCTTGCGGGCCGAGCCCTCGATCCGGCGGGTCCGCGCGGACTGCGGCAGATCGAGGGGACCGCCTTCGAGTATGGCGTCGACGGTGCCGTCGTCCGCGGCCGTGTCGGAGAACTTGCTCATCGGCGTCCTTCCCTCGGTGAACTCGACCGGTGCTGTGGCCCCTCACCTGCCCGCGCGGCTGCCGGCCCGGCGAGAGCGCACCGGAGACGAGGGAACGGCACGTTTGTAACCGCGGGTTCTTAAGCCCCCCTTGGCGGGCGCCGGACCGGGAACGTCCCGGCGGCGGCCTCACTCCGCGTGCAGGCTCAGCGGCAGGTCGGTCCTGCGCTTCACGTTCAGCTTCCGGTACACGTGCGTCAGGTGCTGCTCGACCGTGCTGACGGTGATGAAGAGCTTCGTGGCGATCTGCCGGTTGGTGTGCCCCTGGGCGGCCAGGGACGCCACCCGCCGCTCCGCGTCGCTCAGCTCCGCCAGCTCCTCGGCCGCCGCCGGCTGCGGCCCCTCCGCCGCCTGGCCGTTCAGCGCCCGCAGCAGCGG
The DNA here is from genome assembly GCF_003626535.1 of Streptomyces hoynatensis. GTDB lineage: Bacteria > Actinomycetota > Actinomycetes > Streptomycetales > Streptomycetaceae > Streptomyces > Streptomyces hoynatensis. Next base: position 153,196 of record NZ_RBAL01000008.1, on the reverse strand, counting down.
CTCGGCCCCGCAGGCCTGGGCGAGCCGGTGCGCCCTGCGCGCCACCACCCGGGCCTGCGCGTGCTCGGAGAGCGCGGCCAGGGTGCGGCTCTGCTCGGCCAGCACCTGCGCCAGCTCCCACTGGTCGCCGGCGTGCTGCAGCGCCTCGGCCGCCTCCCGCAGCAGCCCGAGCCGCTCGCGGGGCGGGCTCGCCGCCGCCAGCGTGCGCAGGGTGATGCCGCGGATGCGCGAGGGCGCGTCGCCCAGCAGGCCGAGCTGCTCCAGGGCCAGGCGCCTGGCCTCGGCCACCTCGTTCTGCTCCAGGTGACAGTGGGCCAGCTCGGTGCGCCAGGGGATCAGCACCGGCCGGTCCAGCTCCCAGCGGCTCATCAGCCTGCCGCACGCCTGGAAGTCGGCGCGCGCGGCCTGCCGCCTGCCGAGCGCCAGGTGGTGCCGGCCACGGGCCCGCAGGTAGAGCAGCCCGAGGGTGGTGTGGAACAGCGCCTCGGGCACCGGCACCTTCAGGTGCTCGGCGGCCTCCTCGTGGCGGCCCATGCCGGTGGCCGTCATCACCAGGCAGGACAGCGGGACGCCGATCACCACCCCCCAGCCCTTCGGCGGGATGATCGTCAACGCGGTGGAGGCGTGCCCGGCGGCGGCCCGCAGGTCGCCCTGGTGCAGCGAGATCTGCCCGCGCAGCGCGCAGAAGAGCGCGTGCCAGGTCGGGGTGGCCCGCACCCCGGCCTCCTTGATGAAGGAGTCGCACCAGGCGGCGGCGTCGTCCAGCCGGTCGAGGTGCAGCAGCGTCACCAGGGCGGAAAGCAGCGGGGCGAGCGAGACGTTGTCCAGCGGCACGCCCTCCAGCACCCGCTGCGCCTTCGCGGCCGGGGTGTCGTCGTGCGGCCGGTGGTTGAGGATGGCGTCCAGGGCGGCGGCGGCCGGGTGCAGCGGGTCGGCCTTCCCCTCGGGCAGGGGGGACGGGCCGGCTCTTCGCGTCCCCTCCAGCCGTCTGGCCAGCTCCGGGTAGGTGAAGGGCAGCGAGAGCCGGGTGAGCTGGACGTCGAGGGCGGACTCGATGTCGGCGTCCGCCTCCGTGGCGGAGGCGTTCTCCCGCAGGTGGGTGAGCGCCTCGGTGGCCTCGTCGAGCCTGCCGTGCCACAGCAGGTAGTTGACCGGGGTGATGGCCCGCGGGCCCACCAGGTGGCCCTCGCGGATGGCGTCGGTCAGCTGCGGCAGGTGGGAGCCGATCGACAGCGGGTTCAGCTGCCACTGGGCCGAGGTCATCATGCTCATCAGCTCGACGCGCTCCTGCTCGTCGGAGCACTCCGCGTGCGCGAGCCGCAGGCAGCGGATCGCGAAGGTCGGGTCCCCCTCGGCCAGCGCCGCCTCCGCCGCCTCCCGCAGCACCCCGACCACCCAGGGCCCTTGCGGCGCCTCGCAGTCCACGAGGTGCCCGGCCACGACGCCGGCCGGCGCCCCGGCCCCGTACAGGGCCTCGGCGACCCGGGACTGCAGCTGGGAGCGCTCGTGCCGCGGCATGCCGGTGAGGACGGCCTCGCGGATGGCGGGGTCGCGGAAGCCCTCCCCGGCGAGCAGCCCGGTGGTGCCGAGGATGCGGATGGCCTGATCCGCCGATCCGCTGCCGGGCTTGGCGCACAGTTCGAGCAGGGCGGGGGTGGCGTCCTCGCCGAGCACGGCGAGGGCCTGGGCGACCCGCAGCACGTCGGCGCCGCAGCGGTAGAGGCAGGCGAGCACGGCCTGTTCGTAGACCTGGCCGGTCACCGGCCCGGCCGCGCCCGGCCGCGCGCCGAGCCTGTGGTCGTCGACCAGGGCCTGCAGGAGCAGCGGGTTGCCGCCGCTGAGCTGGTGGTACGCCTCGGCCAGGCCGTGGTCGCGCGGCAGGCCGAGCGTCCGGCTGAGCATCTCGTGCACCCCGGCCCTGGACAGCGGGGCCAGGCGCAGGTAGCGGCAGCCGGGGCGGTGCAGGATCTCGGCCTGCAACACGGCGTGGGACTGGTCGAGTTCGGTGGACTGGGTGAAGAGCGCGAGGATGCGGGCCGCCGAGGACCTGCGCATCAGCTGGGCCAGGCAGCGCAGGGAGAGGGCGTCGGTGTGCTGGGCGTCGTCCACGACGACGATCAGCGGCGCCTCCTGGGCGAGGCCGAGCAGGTCGTTGCACAGGCCGTGCAGCAGCGGGGCGGTCACGTGGTCGGCGAGCCCGGGCGCCGCGTCCGGCGCGCCCGCGGAGCGGACCTCGTGGTCGAGCTGCCGCGCGATCCGCTCGGCGGTGCCGGGCGGGATGCCGTCGGCCCCGTGGAGCAGCTGGCTGACGACCCCGAGGGGTAACGTCCGCTCCGCCCGCGAGGCCGCCGCGCTGAGTACCACCGCCCCGCTCCGGCTCGCCGCGTCCTCGACGAAAGCCTTGATTAGGGCGGTCTTTCCCAGCCCGGTGGCGCCGCAGATCACGGCGATCCGGCCACTGCCTCCCAGGCTCTCGGAGAGCAGTTCCGCCAAGATATCGAGCTCGTTGTCCCGGTCGAACAGCAGCATCGTTCCCCCTGAGGCGTACTGCAAGCAGCTTCCTGTGCATAAGGTATCCGCAAGGATGCATCGCGAACAGGGACTTCACGCTGCCTCACGATTACTACACGTGATAGGACGAGTTCACCCGGGGGGTCGGTTCCGGGGCCTGGCGGTTATTTTTTGGTTAAGCGGCATGTCTTTGCGGAGGTAGACGCGGTGCGGGAGGCGGGCGGAGGCGGCGGTTAGACGGTGGGATTCGGCCACCCGGTGATATGCCGAGGGCCCGTCCAAAACGGCGGGCGTTAACGAATCTGACGGTCCGGTTCAATTTGAAAGGGGGAGTTCCGGTTACTCGCCGGTCGGCTTACTCGCCAGTCCACTTCGGCTCGCGTTTCTCGACGAATGCCCTGGGACCCTCCTGCGCATCACTGCTGTGCATGCGCCGCTCCTCCCACACGTACCTGGCGGTGAATGCCTCGGGAAGGGGGAGGGTCGCCGAGACGGTCGCCGCCTCCTTGATGGCCCGCACGGCCAGCGGGGCGCAGCGCAGCAGATCGGCCAGCCAGCCCTCGACGCACTCGTCGAGCCGCTCGCCCGGCACCACCTCGTTGACCAGCCCGAGTTCGTACGCCCGCGCCGCCGACATCCGGCGGCCGGTCATCAGGTGCCCCAGGGCCACCCGGAAGGGCGCCTGGCGCGTCAGCCGGAACACCCCGCCCGCGCCGGCGATCAGCCCCAGCCTGGCCTCCGGCAGCCCGAACTCGGCGTGCTCCGCGGCCAGCACGATGTCGCAGGCCATGGCCAGCTCGAAGCCCCCGCCGAGCGCGTAGCCGTTGACCCGCGCGATCAGCGGCTTGGGCTGCGAGAAGCGCTCGGTCAGCCGCGGATACCCCGGCTTGCCGCGGCTGCCGAAGCTGGAGACGGCGCGCTCGGGTTCCCCCTCGATGCGCCGCACCAGCTCCTTGAGGTCCTGCCCCACGGAGAAGGCCCGCTCGCCCGCGCCGGTGAGCACTCCCGCCCAGATCTCGTCGTCCGCCTCGAAGTCGTCCCAGATCTCGGCCAGTTCGGCGTGGGTGCGCAGGTCCATCGCGTTGAGCACCTCGGGCCGGGACAGGGTGATCCAGGCCACGCGGCCGCGCTTCTCGTAGCGCACCCGCGGCGGCTCGCCGGTCATCGACGCCACCTTTCAGAAGGGGAAGGGCCGGGCGGCGCCCCGCACCGTCAGCCACTGCCACTGGGTGAACTCGTCCCAGTTGTTCTCCGAGCCGTGGCGGCTGCCGTTGCCCGAGGCGCCGCGCCCGCCGAAGGGAATGTGCGCCTCGTCGTTGATGGTCTGGTCGTTGACGTGGACCAGGCCGGTGCGCAGCCGGCCGGCGACGGCAAGGCCACGCTCGGCGGAACCGGTCTGCACGGCGGCGCTCAGGCCGTACTCGGTGTCGTTCGCCACCGCCACCGCCTCCTCCTCGTCGGCCACCACAACCACGGGCGCGACGGGGCCGAATATCTCCTCCCGGAAGGCGGGCATCTCCCGGGTGACGCCGGTGAGCACCGTCGGCCGGTAGCAGAGGTCCTCGTGGGCGGCGCCGGTGCGCACCACCGCGCCCGCGGCCACGCTCTCGCCGACGATCCGCTGCACCCGCTCCAGCTGGGCCCCGCTGATCAGGGGGCCGAGATCCACGTCCTCCCGCCAGGGGTCGCCCACCCGCAGCTTCCCGGCCCGCTCCACGAGCCGCTCCACGTACCGCTCGGCCACCGACTCCAGCACGATGTGCCGGCCGGCGGTCATGCAGATCTGCCCGGAGTGGAAGAAGGAGGCCCAGGCCCCCGCGGAGGCGGCGGCGTCCAGGTCGGCGTCGTCGAGGACGATCAGGGCGTTGTTCCCGCCGAGTTCGAGCGAGGCCCGCTTCAGCAGCCGGCCCGCGGTCTCGCCCACCCGGCGGCCGACGGCGGTGGAGCCGGTGAAGGCGATCATCGCCACGTCCGGGTCCTCCACCAGCGCCGAGCCCGCCTCCGCGCCGCCGGGCAGCACGTGCAGCACCCCGGGCGGCAGCCCGGCCTCCTCGAAGATCCGGGCGGCCGCCCAGCCGCCCGACACCGGCGTGTGCGGGTCCGGCTTGAGGACCACCGCGTTGCCCAGGGCCAGCGCGGGGGCGGCGGCGCGCATGCCGAGCAGCAGCGGCACGTTCCACGGGCTGATCACGCCGACCACGCCGAGCGGCACCCGGCGGCCGACGCTCGCCCGGCCGGGCTCCGAGGGCAGCAGGTGGCCGCCCGGGCGCTCGGGCAGCGCCGCGGCGGCCCAGAACTCGTCGATCACCGCGCCCACTTCGTACTCCGCCTTGCCGCGGGTGCCGCCGCCCTCGCGGATCAGCCAGCGGGCGACCTCCTCGCGCGCCTCCTCCAGCACCCGGGCGGCCCGGCGCAGCACCGCCGCCCGCTCCGCCGGGTGGGCGGCGCCCCACGCCGGCTGCGCCGCGGCGGCGCGGCCGGCCGCGGCGCGCACGTCGGCGGCCGAGGCGAAGCCGACCCGGGCGAGCGGTTCGCCGGTTGCGGGCTCGCGCACCTCGGCCGTGCCGCCCAGGGGCTCGCTCCAGCCCTCGCTGAAGACCTTGTCCCTCAGCTCCTCGGGGTTCAGCAGGGGGGACATGCGGCGACTCCTTCGGGATGTGGCCGGCCCGCGGCCGGCGCGTGGTCAGGCTCCGGCGGAATGGCCGGTGATCGGCACGTCGACGAGGAACGGCGCCTCGCCCGCGGCCGACTTGGCGATCAGTTCGGCGAGGTGCCCTGCGCTCGTGGCGCGGGCCGCGCCGATGCCGAAGAACTCCGCGGCCCTGGTGAAGTCCAGGCGCGGCGGGGCGAGATCGAGGCCGAGGTAGCGCCCGGCGCGGGTGGACTCGCTCCCCCAGGAGTCCAGGGTCTCCTTCAGCGTGCGGTACTCGCCGTTGTTCATCACCACGAAGGTCACCGGCACCTCGTGGCGGGCGGCGGCCCACAGGCCCTGGAGCCCGAACATCGTGCAGCCGTCCCCGAGCACCGCGACCACCGGCCGCGAGGGGTCGCCGAGCCGGCGGCCGACGGCGGCGCCGATGCCCCAGCCGAGGCCGCCGCCCACGGTGTGCACGTAGGACCCGGGCCGGTCCAGGGCGAGCACCTCGCGCAGCTTGATGCCCGCGGTGATGGCCTCCTCGACGACCACCGCGTCCGCGGGCAGCGAGGAGGCCACGGCGTGCACGGCCGCCAGCGGGTCGAGCGGCGCGTCGCCGTACCCGGCCAGCGCGCGGCGCTCCACCTCGGCCCTGCGCCGCGCGGCCCGTTCACCGGCCGCGGCCAGGCGGGCGGCGGCCTCGGGCACGCGGCCGCGCAGCAGCCGCGAGAGCGCGGCGAGGGTGGCGGCGATGCCGCCGACGAGCCCGAGGTCGACGGGGAAGGTGCGGCCCGGCTCGGCCGGGTCGCAGTCGAGCTGGAGGACCCGCATCCCGTCGGGAAGAGGCGGGCCCGGGGTGTAGTGGTGGGCCATGAAGGCGTGGGTGCCCACCACGAAGACGAGGTCGTGCCCGGCCAGCCGCTCCCTGATCCCGGCGTAGGTCGCGGGCAGCATCCCGCCGTACAGGGGGTGCGAGCCGGGGAAGTCCACGCCGTCGTTCATCGGCTGGTGGTACGTCACCGCGCCGAGGCACTCGGCGAGTTCGGTCAGCTCGGCGACGGCGCCCGCCCGGCCGACCCCGTCGCCCGCCACCACGGCGGGCCGCTCGGCGGCGGCCAGCAGCGCGGCCGCCTCGGTGAGGCCGGTGGCGGGCCCGGGGGGCGCGAGCCGGGATGCGGCCGGCACCTCCACGGGCCCCGGCTCCTGCAGCAGGTCCATCGGGATCGACAGGAAGACCGGGCCCGCGGGGGGCTGCACCGCGAGCGCGAAGGCCCGGCGCAGCAGCATCGGCAGGTCGTGGGCGTGCTGCACGTCGAAGGTGTGCTTGACCGCGGCCCTGGCCAGACCCACCAGGTCACCGGAGAGCATCGGGTCGGCGGCCAGGTGCCGCCGGTCCTGCTGCCCTGCCGTCACGACCAGCGGCGTGCGCGAACGCGAGGCGTTGAGCAGCCCGATCAGGCCGTTGGCGAGGCCGGCCGCGATGTGCAGGCTGACGAACGCCGGGCGGCCGGTGGCGCGGGCGTAGCCGTCGGCCATCGCCACCACCGAGCCCTCGTGCAGGCCGAGGACGTACTCGATGCCGGGCGCGGTGGCCAGCGCGTCGGTGAACGGCAGCTCGCTCGTTCCCGGGTTGCCGAAGACGCGGGTGACGCCCTCGTCGCGCAGGATCTCGAGGAACGCCTCGGCCGGGCTGAACCGCCTCGCCCTTTCCCGCGGCTGGAGCGAATCCTGCAAGGTATTCCCACCTCATTACTGCGATTACCGAGGGCGAGCGGAATTACTGTGGGTGAGCGGGTCGTTCAGCCGGAGCATACTCCGCGCCACCGGGTTTTGGCCACAGCCGATTTGTAAGTCACCGGGCCTCGCCGGGGCGGGGCGGACCCGGCCGCCCCCGGGCGCGCGGCGGGCGGACCGGGGGCGCCGCCAGGGGCCCGGCCAGGGAAGGACGCCGCCGGGCGCCGGTACCCCTATGACTCCCCTATGTCCCTGGCGCCACCCGCGAAAGAGGGCCGCGCAATTCTCGGGTACCCCCCGTGATCACCGTGCGGTAGCGTGCGGTGAACCAGCCCGGGGAATTCTTCCGGACGGTTCACGGATATGTGCCCCGCGATTCGACCGGAGTACACATGGGCCAGGCAGTCGACATATCGGACCCGGCGGAAAAGACGACGTTCGGCGGAAAGACCGGCGGAATGAGCAACGCGAAGACCGACGGGACGTTCGACGGGATACGCGCCGAGGAGCTCGGCGCGAGCGGGGTGCGGATACTGTCGGTGGGCTGGGCGACCCCGCCCACCTCCTACACGCAGCGCGAAGTCCTCGACATGTTCCGCGTGACGGACCCGCGGGTCAGGTCGATCTTCCTGAACAGCGCCATCGAGCGCCGCTGCCTCACCCTGCCCGAGCCGGGCCCCGACGGCACCCCGAGCCCGGAGAGCCAGGGCGAACTGCTGCGCAAACACCGCGTCCAGGGCCTCGACATGGGCGGCAGGGCCGTGCAGAACGCGCTGAAGAACGCCGGGGTCGACCTCGGCGACGTCGACTACCTGTGCTGCGTGACCACCACCGGATTGCTCACCCCGGGATTCAGCGCCCTGCTCATCCGCGAACTCGGCCTGCGTTCCGACTGCAGCCGCCTCGACGTCGTCGGCATGGGCTGCAACGCCGGCCTCAACGCGCTGACCGCGGTGGTGGGCTGGGCCGCCGCCCACCCGGGACGCACCGCCGTCATGCTGTGCACCGAGGCCTGCTCCGCCGCCTACGTCTTCGACGGCACCATGCGCACCTCGGTGGTCAACAGCCTGTTCGGGGACGGCGCCGCGGCCGTCGTGGTGCAGGCCGCGCCCGAGGCGCCCCGCGAGGGGCCGCAGGTGCTGCGCTTCGCCAGCTGCCTGATCCCCGAGGCCATCGACGCGATGCGCTACGACTGGGACGACCAGGCGGGCAAGTTCAGCTTCTACCTCGACCGGGACGTGCCCTACGTCGTGGGCGCGCACGCGGAACTCGTCGTCGACCGGCTCCTGGCGGGCACCGGGGTGCGGCGCAGCGAGGTCGCCCAGTGGATCGTCCACTCCGGCGGCAAGAAGGTGATCGACGCGGTCATGGTCAACCTCGGCCTGACCAGGCACGACCTCAGGCACACCACGGGCGTGCTGCGGGACTTCGGGAACCTGTCCAGCGGCTCCTTCCTGTTCTCCTACGGCAGGCTGCTGGACGAGGGCGTGCTGGAGAAGGGCGACCACGTGGTGTTCATGACCATGGGCCCCGGCTCCACGATCGAGACGGCGCTGCTCCGGGTGTGAGCCCGGCGCCGCCGGGAGGCCGCGGAAACCACCCGCCCGGCTCCGTGCCCCGCGCCGGAGCCGTGCCCCGGGCCGGGGAAAACCGCGGGCACCGGAAGAAAACGCAAGGACGGAACGCTGGAAAGTCCCTTCGGGGACGGCCGATTCAGGCGGTGGACATTGTCAACAAGCAAGGCTGAGCCCCAGGAGGGGGCGGGCGCGGACGTCGAGCTGGTGATCGACTCCGCCGGGCCGCTGTCCCAGGAGCTGATCACCGGGCTCAACGAGCTGTGCGAGCGGGTCGAGGACGCCCCCGACGAGGTCCTCGTCGTGCTGCGCCTGCGCGCGTCCGGCGCGGCGGGCGGGCAGGACCCGGCCCAGGGGCCGCGCTCCTGGCCGGGCGAGGGCGTCGGCATTCACCTCGTCAACCGGTGGGAACGCGCCCTGCGGCGCCTGGAGCGGCTCGGCGCGGCGACCGTCGCGGTGGCCGAGGGCCCCTGCGGCGGCCCCGCCCTGGAGACGCTGCTCGCCACCGACTACCGGCTCGGCACCCCCGGCACCACCATCGAACTCCCCGCCAGCTCGGGCGAGTTCTGGCCGGGCATGGCCGTGCACCGGCTGGCCAACCAACTCGGCGTGGTCCGCGCCCGCCGCCTCGTGCTCTTCGGCGCGGGCCTGACGGCCGCCGAGTCCGTGCAGGCCGGGCTGCTCGACGAGATCGTCACGGACGTGGCCGAGGGCATCAGGGCCGCCAGGGAGCTGACCGCGCGCGTCACCGGGAGCGAACTCGCCCTCCGCAGGCGGCTGCTCCTGGAGGCCGCCACCACCAGCTTCGAGGAGGCGCTCGGCGCCCACCTCGCGGCCTGCGACCGCACCCTGCGCCGCGGGCAGCGGGAGGCCGGCACCGTCCCGGCGGTCGCCCCGTGACCGCGCCGGGCGCCGCGCGCGCCACCCACCCGTCCGGCCCCCAGTCCGGCGGCCACCCCGACGCCGATTCCGCCGAGGCGGGCCGCCTCGAAGCCTGGCTGGCCGGCGAGCCCGTGCCCGGCGGGACGCTCGCCGCCGACGCCGGGCGGCTGGCCGCGTACGCCGCCGAAGGGGACGCCCTGCTGGCCGCCATGCCGCCGCGCCTGGACCGCACCCCGGGTCAACTCGCCCGCGCCGAACGGGTCCACGAGTCCTGCCGCCGGGTGCGCTCCCGGTTCGCCCACCGGCACGCCGCGGCCCTGTACGCCGAGCTGACCGAGTCGATGACCAGGTACCTGCGGCTGCCTGAACTCGCCTACGCCGCGGCCGAGCGCTACCCGGGCCTGCTGCCCACCAGGGAGCGGATCGCCGGGGAGCTCGCGCACATCCAGGCGGGCAAGGAGGGCTGGGAGATCGACCAGGGCATCTTCCTGCGCGCCGTGCTGCGGCTGCCGGAAGAGGGCCGCCACCTGATGGACGCCATGCTGCGCCCCACCCCGAGGGCGGAGGAACTGCTGCCCGCCTTCCGCCGCGAGGGCCGCGTGGAGCTGCCCGCCCTCCTCCTCGAACGCCGCGGCGGGGCCGCCCACCTGACCTTCCACAACCCGCGGGCCCTCAACGCCGAGGACAACGGGCTGATCGCCGACATGGAGACCGCCGTCGACCTCGCGCTGCTCGACGAGCAGGTGCGGGTCGGGGTGCTGCGCGGCGGCGTGATGACGCACCCGCGCTACCAGGGCCGCCGCGTCTTCAGCGCCGGGATCAACCTCAGCGACCTGCACAAGGGGCGCATCAGCTACCTGGACTTCCTGATGGGCCGCGAGATGGGGTACATCGCCAAGCTGGTCCACGGGCTGCTGACCGAGCCGGAACCGGCCGCCTGGCCGCGGCGCACCGTCCAGAAGCCCTGGATCGCCGCCGTGGACACCTTCGCCATCGGCGGCGGCATGCAGTTGCTGCTCGCCGTGGACCACGTGCTGGCCGCCGCCGACTCCTACCTCAGCCTGCCCGCCGCCCAGGAGGGCATCATCCCCGGCGCCTCCGACTTCAGGCTCACCAGGATCGCCGGGGCCAGGCTCGCCCGGCAGATCATCCTCGGCGGGCGCAAGCTGTGGGCCGCCGAGCCCGAGGCGCGCTGCCTGGTGGACGAGGTGGTGGAGCCCGGGGAGATGGACGCGGCCGTCGAGGCGAGCGTCGCCCACTTCGACAGCCCCGCCGTGGTCGGCAACCGCCGGATGATGAACCTCACCGACGAGCCCCGCGACGCCTTCCGCGCCTACCTGGCCGAGTTCGCGGTGGAGCAGGCGCTGCGGATCTACAGCCGCGACGTCATCGACAAGGTGGAACGCCGCTACGCCGCCAGGTCCCGCCGGCCGGCGGACTGAACCGGCAAGGCAGCGGCCGGGCGGCGCAGACGCCCGGCCGTGCCAGCGTTCTGCATGCTTTGCGACTAGAGTTGTTGCATGGCCACACTCTACGTCCGGGATTTGTCCGACGACGCGCTTGCCGAGCTCAAGATCAGAGCCGCCAGGAACCGGCAGTCTCTTCAGTCGTACGCCAGAACACTGCTGGAGCAGGAGGCGGCGACACCGACCACCGAGGACGTCATCGCGCGGATCAGGGAGCGGGTGACCGCGAGGCTGTCCACGAGCGAGGTGCTCGCCGAGATCGAGTCGGGGCGGGAGCGCACGTGATCGTGGTGGATGCGGGCGCGGTCGTCCACCTCGTGGCGGACGCCGGCCCGGTGGGGGAGGCGGTACGCAAACGCGCCGAATCGGAGCGCCTCGCCGCGCCGTATCTGCTGGACGTCGAGGTCGCCTCGGCGCTGCGTGGCCGGCATCGCGGCGGCAAGCTGACCGATGCCCAACTCGACGCGGCCTGGGACTCGTTCGTCCTCCTGCCCGTCAGGAGGATGGAACACATGCCGGTGCTGCCGCGGGTGCGTGAGTTGTGGACCAACCTGTCGCCGTACGACGCCACTTACGTGGCCCTGGCCGAGGGGCTCGGGGTCCCGCTGGTCACCGGCGACGCCAGGATCGCACGCGCCGGCCGGGCCCGCTGCCCCGTCGAGACCTTCACCGAGTCGCACCTGTGAGGACCCCGAATGCGCGCCTGCCCCGTGCGTGCCTCATGCACGAGCCCGGGGGCGGAGGTCCCGCCCGGTCGATCCGGCCGGGCGGGGCCGACTGCGCGCGCCGGGATGCCGGCCGGCCGAGGGCGTCCCGGCCGGCCGCGGTGACCGCCGCGTGGCCCGGGCCCGGCCGGGGCCGGCCGGCTAGGCGCGGTGGTACTGGACCGGTCCCGCGACCTCGCCGCCGAGTTCCGCGGCGGCCCGGCGCGGCCAGTACGGGTCGCGCAGGAGCTCGCGGCCCAGGAGGACGGCGTCGGCCTGGCCGGTGGCCAGGATCTCCTGGGCCTGGGCCGGCTCGGTGATCAGGCCGACCGCCGCCGCCGGCAGGCCGGCCTCGTTGCGGATGCGCGCGGCGAAGGGCACCTGGTAGCCGGGGCCCGTCTCGACCCTGGCGTCGGGGAGGTTGCCCCCGGTGGAGACGTCCATGAGGTCCACGCCGTGCGCCTGGAGCTCCTTGGCCAGCCGGACGCTGTCCTCCGCGGTCCAGCTCTCGCGGTCGTCCTCCGGGTTCTCGGCGACCCAGTCGGTGGCGGAGACCCGGAAGAAGACCGGCAGTTCCTCGGGCCACACGCCGCGGACGGCGTCGGCGACCTCCAGGGCGAAGCGGGTCCTGCCCTCGAAGGAGCCGCCGTACGCGTCGGTGCGGCGGTTGCTGTGCGGGGAGAGGAACTGGTGGATCAGGTAGCCGTGGGCGCCGTGGACCTCGGCGACCTCGAAGCCGGCCTGCCGGGCGCGCCGTGCCGCGTCGGCGAACTGCCCCACGAGCCCGCGGATCTGCTCCACGGTGAGCTCCTCGGGGCGGGTCGAGGCGGGGGAGAAGGGGAGGGCGCTGGGGCCGAGCGGCGTCCAGCCGTGCGGCTCGTCCGGGGCGATCTGCCGCCCGCGGTCCACCCAGGTGCGCTCGGTGGACGCCTTGCGGCCGGCGTGGGCGAGCTGGATGCCGGGCACGGTGCCCTGCTCCTTCAGGAAGGCGACGATGCGCCGGAACGCCGCGACCTGGGCGTCGTTCCAGATCCCGAGGTCGTAGGGGCTGATGCGGCCCTCGGGGCTGACGGCGGTGGCCTCGGTGAGGATCAGCCCGGCGCCGCCGGTGGCGCGCGCCCCGAGGTGGACGAAGTGCCAGTCCGTCGGGACGCCGGCGGCCTCGCCCTCCGGTGCCGCGCTGTACTGGCACATCGGGGCCATCCAGATGCGGTTCGGAATGGTCAGGGACCTGAGGGCGTAGGGGGTGAACAGGGTGGTGCTCACGTCGACCTCCTGGTGCGGCGCCCGGCGGCGCCGGGCGGATGGTGGGGGCGCGGGGCGGCCTCGGCCCGCGTCCGGTGCGGTGGCGGGCGGCGATCCGCCGCCCAGGGGCCCCTGCCCGCCGTGGCACACCCGGGCCGCGGGTGCGCCCACGGCGGCCGGAGGGCCGGAGCACGGCGGGCGCGCCTCCCGGGGTGCGGAGGCGCCTGCCCGGGGGCCGAGAATAGTTGCGGGCGCGCTTATATGCAAGCGCGGGCTATTGTGCGCCTGCTCTATCCTGGGATCCAGCCGCTCACCGGACGGAGGGAGACGCCATGACGGCGACGGATCCCGCGCTCACCGCTCTCGCCCAGGGATGGTGCGCCCTCTCCCTGCTGCACGGCAGGATCGAGGCCCGCATCGAGCGCGCGCTGCAGAGCGGGCACGGCCTGAGCGTGCGCGAGTACTCCCTGCTCGACGTGCTCAGCCGGCAGTACGAGGGAGACGGGGGCCACCTGCAGATGAAGCAGGTCGCCGACGCGGTCCTGCTCAGCCAGAGCGCCACCACCCGGCTCGTGACCCGTCTTGAGGACCGCGGCCTCCTGGAGCGCTACCTGTGTCCCACGGACCGCCGCGGCATCTACACGAACGTCACCGAGTCCGGCCTGAAGCTGCTGGAGCGGGCGCGGCCCACCAACGACGCCGCCCTGCGCGAGGCCCTCGACGAGGCCGCGAAGGACCCGGAGCTGGCGCCGCTGGTGCGGGTCGTCGAGTCGCTGAACGCGCCCGCGGCCCCGTAGCCGCCGCGAGGATCGCCGCGAGAATGGGGCCGTGCAGACATTCCTCCCGTATCCGGACTTCGCCGGATCGGCCGCGGTCCTCGACGCCAGGCGGCTCGGCAAGCAGCGGGTCGAGGCCCTCCAGGTCCTGCGCGGGCTGACGGTGCCCGGCTACGGCTGGCGGCACCACCCTGCGGTGCTGATGTGGTGCGGGTACGAGGAGGCGCTGGTCGCCTACGGGCTGGCCGTGTGCCGGGCCTGGACCGGCCTCGGGCGGCGCGACACCTGCGCGGCCTCGCTCGTCGCCGGCTTCCGCGCGAGCCGGGCGCGCCGGGAGGTGCGCGACCAGCCGCGGCTCGCCGCGGCGGGGGAGCTGCCGCCCTGGCTCGGCGACGCGGCCTTCCACCGCAGCCACCAGTCGGCGCTCGTGCGCAAGGAGCCCGGCTTCTACGGCCCGCGCTTCCCCGGGGTGCCGGGCGACCTGCCGTACGTGTGGCCGCGTTCGGACCGGGAGGCGCCCGGCTCGCGGGGCCCGCGGGCCTGAGGACCGGCCCCGCCGGGCGCGGGGGCGCCGGGGGACCCGGCCGGTTTTGGGGCCGATGGGCCGACCCTTGGACGAAGGCCCGAATTAAGGAACGTGAACATTGCGGGGCCCGGGAGTCTCCCGCCCCGCCTGCTTGTGACACCCCCCTGACAAGGGCGTATCGTCTGATCCTCATGGAGCATCGTTATCTAGGACGCAGTGGCCTGCTCATCAGTGAAATCTCCTACGGCAACTGGCTGACCCACGGGTCGCAGGTCGAGGAGGAGGCCGCCCTCGCGTGTGTCCACGCCGCGCTCGACGTCGGCATCACCACCTTCGACACCGCGGACGTCTACGCGCAGGGCAGGGCGGAGTCGGTCCTGGGCCGGGCCCTCAAGGGGCAGCGGCGCGAGGGCCTGGAGATCTTCACGAAGGTCTTCTGGCCGACCGGCCCCGGCCGCAACGACCGCGGCCTGTCCCGCAAGCACATCATGGAGTCCATCGACAACTCCCTGCGCAGGCTCCAGACGGACTACGTCGACCTGTACCAGGCCCACCGTTTCGACCTGTTCACCCCGCTCGAAGAGACCATGTCGGCCTTCGCCGACATCGTGCACGCGGGCAAGGCCCACTACATCGGCGTCTCCGAGTGGACCGCCGACGAGATTCGCCGGGCGCACGCCCTCGCCCGCGAACTGCGCATTCCCCTGGTGTCCAGCCAGCCGCAGTACTCGATGCTGTGGCGGGTCATCGAGGGGGAGGTCCAGCCCACCTGCGAGGAACTCGGCATCAGCCAGATCGTCTGGTCGCCGATCGCGCAGGGCGTGCTGACCGGCAAGTACCTGCCGGGGCAGCAGCCGCCCGCGGGCTCGCGCGCCACCGACGACAAGGGCGGCGCCGACATGATCAGCCGCTTCATGCGCGACGAGATCCTCCAGGCCGTGCAGGACCTGCGCCCGCTGGCGGACGAGGCCGGGCTCAGCCTCGCCCAGCTCGCGGTGGCCTGGGTGCTGCAGAACCGCAACGTCGCCTCGGCCATCGTCGGCGCCTCGCGGCCCGAGCAGGTCGGCGAGAACGCCAAGGCCGCCGGCGTGAAGCTGGAGGCGGACCTGCTGGCGCGGATCGACGAGATCATCGCGCCCCTCGCGGTGACCGACCCGCTGGCCACCTACCGGGGCACGCCCGGCCGGGCCTCCTGAGGACCGTGCCGCCCGCGGCGGCCGTCTCCGGCGCCCGTTCCCCGGCGCCGGAGACGGCCGTTCACCGCCCGGCCGCGGCCCCGTCGGCGCCCGGTGCCGGCCGCCCGTCCTGCCCGCCGTCCTCCAGGGCCATCCGCCGCAGCTCGGGGCCGTACTCGGGATGCGCGAGGGCCGCGGCGAACTGGGCCCGCAGGTAGCCGAGGGCGTTGCCGGTGTCCCACCAGGTCCCGGCGACGACCTGGCCGAACACCGGGTTGTTCCTGGCGTGTTCGTGGATCGCCCCGGACAGGGCGATCTCGCCGTCCGGGTGCTCCCGGTGCCGCAGCGTCATCCGTTCGAGCTCCGCGACGATGCCCGGGGTGACGACGTAGCCGCCGATCGCCGCGTAGGCCGAGGGCGCGTCCTCCGGCTTGGGCTTCTCCACCAGGCCGTCGATCCTGATCAGCCCGCCGCCGAGTTCCTCGCGGACCACGGGCACGCCGTAGCGGTGCGATTCGGCCGGGTCCATCGGCATCAGGCTCAGGACCGGCGCCCTGGTCCGCTCGTAGGCGTCGAGGAGCTGCTGGGCGCGGGGCACCTCCGAGGTGAAGACGTCGTCGGGCCACAGGACCATGAAGGGCTCGTCGCCCACCACCCGGGCGGCGTTGAGGACCGGCGTGCCGTTGCCGTAGGGCCCGTCCTGGAAGAGGTAGGTGATCCTGGCCATGGAGGTCACCTCCTGGAGCGCGTCCGCGGCGGCCGACTTTCCGTCCGCGCGCAGCCTGAAGTCCAGGTCTTCGTCGGGGGCGAAGTGCTGCTGCACCAGCGCCTTCCGGGTCGAGGTCACGATGGTGACGTCGTCGATCCCGGAGTTCACCAGCTCTTCGATGGTGTGCTGGAGCACGGGCTTGTCGAGGATCGGCAGCATCTCCTTGGGGAGCGCCTTCGTCAGCGGCAGCAGCCGCGTGCCGAGCCCCGCGACCGGGATGACGGCCTTACGGATCATCAGAAACATCCTTAGGAAGGTACGGTCCGGATGCCGACGCTACGAGGTCCGCGCACCGGCGCCAAGTTCCCCTGGCCGGTATGTGATGCCGCCTTTGGCGCGACGCAAGACAGCTCCCCGCGGCCGGAAGGGCGGGCGGGAAACGGGCCGGGAACGAGCCGGGGACGCGGCATGAACTTTCCCTGAACTCCCGGCCGTTCCGGGCCGTGGAGCAGGCGCCCGCAGCCGTCCTCGGCGCCTCGGCCGGGGACCGCGGCGGCGCCGCCCCCGCGGAGGGGGCGGCGCCGCGAAACGGACCGGGACGGACTCAGCGCCGCAGCAGGCGCAGCGCGTCCGCGATGACGTAGCCGTCGGCGTCGTCGGCGAGTTCGACCGTGGTCCGCAGGCCGGCCTCCAGCCGGAAGGTGCCCAGCGACACCCAGGTGCCGCCGCGCGGCTCCGGCCGTCCCGCCACCCGCTGGTCGACCCGCACGGTGTCGGTGCCGCGCGCGTGCCGCACGGTGAACGGCGCGTCGGAGGCGCGGTTGCCGTAGGCCGGGTAGGACACCTGGATCTCCCAGTCCCCCTCGCGCGGGACCGGCGGCCGCCAGCGGACGGCGCTCTCGCCGTTGCCGGCCGGGGCCGTGCGGTAGTTGGCGCCCCAGTAGCCCGGGGTGCCGGTGGCCGCGGACCAGGCGCCGGAGACCACCTCGTAGCCGAGGGCGTCGTTGTCGATCAGGACCTCCTCGCGCAGGTCGGGCGCGGAGGGGGCCTGGATCAGGCTCAGCGAGTCCAGCGAGAGCCGCGTCCCGCCGCCGAGGCCGGGGCCGAGCACCGCGAAGCGGACGGTGTGCCGCCCGCTGCCCAGGCGGACCGTGCCGAGCGGGGCCACGTCGTAGCCCGCGGCGCCGGGCGCGGTGGTGTCGAGGACGGCGGTGTGCGGCCTGCGGCCGTCCACCCTGACCTCCGCCAGGCAGCCGTCCGCCGTCCTGTGGTAGCGCAGCAGCAGCTCGTACTCCCCCGCACGGCGCACCTCCACCTCGTAGGACACGGCGGCAAGCGCCGAAGCCTCCCCGCCGTCCCCGCCGTTCTCCGCGGGTCCGGCCCGCCCGGCCGTGCCGGTGGGGGAGAGGACGGTGCGCGAGCCGCCGGTGGCCAGCGGGTCGGCCACGACGGCGAGCGAGCCGCCGGTGGCCCTGGCCGAGGCGGCGTCCAGGTCCACGACCCGCTCCGCGTAACCCGGCCCGTGGGCCAGGCTGTCGCGGCCCCGGGTCAGCCAGTCGAGGGAGAAGCGGCAGATCGCCACCCGCCGCGGGAAGCTCGGCTCGTCCCCGTCGCAGCCGTAGAGCAGCAGGATCGTGCCGTCCGAGAGGGCGGCGAGGTCCGAGTAGTAGGAGCGGTTCTCGTTGACCACCCGGCTGTAGCGGAAGGACCGGCCCTCGTCGTAGCTGACCGAGACCGTCATGTTCGCCCGCACCGGGGAGTCGGGGCGGCTGAAGAGGATGCGGTCCTGGCCCGGGCCGCCCGGGCCGCCGGTGTAGCGGACCAGGCTCGCGTCCACGGAGTTGAAGGTGCCCGTGGCGCCGTCCAGGGCCGGCGCGGACCAGGTGAGCCCCCCGTCCGCGCTGACCGAGACGATGCGCTGCCGGTTTCCGCCCGAGGCGTAGCGGCCGTTGACCAGCACCCGGCCGTCGGACAGCTGCACCAGCCGCGCCTCGTTGATCGGGTACTCCACGGAGACGGGGACCTCGCCCGTCGCCTGCCAGGTCGCGCCGTGGTCGTCGCTGTAGAGGCAGGAGACGCCGTAGTAGCGCTGCTCCACGGTGTTGCCGACGATGACCCGGCGGTGCGAGCAGTTCAGCAGCAGCCGCCCGCCGTCCAGCTGGATGCCGTGCCCTGGCCCGGGGTTGTGCAGGGCCCAGTCGTAGGGGAAGTGGTCGAAGAGCCCGGACATGTTCCGCGGCTCGCTCCAGGTCTCGCCCCCGTCGCCGCTGCTGATCAGGTACAGGTCGCCGGTGTCCCCGGAGCAGGTGGTGTTCTCCGGGAGCCGCCGCGACAGCATGTAGAAGCAGAACACCTCGCCGGTCTCCCGGTCCACCACGAAGGCCGGGTTGCCCCAGGACTGGCCGTCGACGGAGGCCACCAGCGTCCGGGTGGGCTGCCAGGTGCGGCCGCCGTCGGTGCTGCGGCGCAGCAGCAGGTCCCGCGGGCCCGCGTCGCAGCTCTCGTACCTGCCCTCGGTGGCCGCAAGGACGGTGTCGTCGGGCAGCACGGCCAGCCCGTGCACGTGGTAGCTCTCCAGCGGATCGACCTCCTTGTCCCACAGGGTGGTCTCGGCGAAGAACTCCCCGCGGGCGGCGGGCGCGGCGGCCCGGCGGCCCGCCGCCGAGGCGGCGGGCGCGAGGGGGACGAGGGTGGCGGCGGCCGAGACGGCGGCGGCCAGGGTGAGTGATCTTCGGCTGATTCCCGGACGGTGCTCCATGGGCCCTCCTGCGGCTCAGGCGCGGATGAGATGGCGTTCGCTGGGCGCGAGCAACGAGAGCAACTGCCCGCGCTCGGCCTCGGTCACGGGAGAGAAGGGGGCGGCCACGTGCGGGGGGCACAGGCCGCGGCTGTCGAGGATCGCCTTCACCGCGGGCACCCCGGGACGCACCTGGTGCAGCCGCAGCAGCTCCCCGACCGCCCGCTGCGCCTGCTCGGCCTCGGCCCGGCGGCCCGCGCGGTGCGCCGCGTACAGCCGGGCGCACAGCCCGGGCGCGAGGTTGGCCACGCCGGGCACGATGCCGTCGGCGCCGCGCGCGAGCCCGGCCAGCAGCAGGCTCTCGGCGCCCTGGCTCACCCCGAAGCCCTCCTCGCGCCCGGCCGCCTCGACGGCCGCGCCCAGCAGGCCGAGGTCGCCCGAGCTGTCCTTCAGGCCCACCACGTGTGGCAGGGCGGCGATCGTGGCCAGCAGCCCGGCGCCGATCGGGTTGCTGTAGCGCGGCACGTGATAGGCGATCACGGGCAGGCCCAGGCCGGCGAACGCCGCGTAGTGCGCGAGGATCTCGTCCTCGCGGTGCCGGTAGTAGAACGGCGGGCTCAGCACCACCGCGTCCGGCTCGGCCGCGCGCACCGCGTCCGCCCGCGCCAGGGCCTCGGCCGTGCCGGGACCGGTCACGTTGACCAGGACGGGCCCGTCGCCGGTCAGCTCGCGCCACCGCCGGGTGACCCCGGCGGCGAACGCGCCCAGGGCCCCCACCGGCAGCAGCGCCCCCTCGCCGTTGCTGCCGAAGAGCATCAGGCCCCGCGCCCCCGCCGCCGCCAGCGCGGCGAGCAGCCGCTCCGCCGCGGCGGCCGAGGGCACGCCGGGGGCCGACATGGGCGTGACGAGGGGCACCGTCACGCCGCCGAGCAGGTCGCGGCCGCTGCGGCCGCCGGGAGGACGAGTCACCGTCAGTACCCCCTGATCTCGGGCCAGGCCAGCTCGACGCCGGCGCCGGCCAGCTCCTCCTGGAACGCGGCGAGCAACTCCCCGTCCTCGTACACCTGGGCCGGCTCCAGGCCGCCCGCCAGGCAGTGCGCCGCCAGCGCTCCCGCGGCCTCGCCGATGTTCCACTCCACCGGGTGGAGGCGGTAACAGCCGTTGGTGATGTGCGTGGTGCCGATGTTCTTCGCCGCGGGCAGGAGGTTCCGCAGCCGCACCGGCAGCAGCGCGCCCAGCGGAATCCGGAACGGGCAGCTGGCCACGTCGACATAGGTGTCGCCCCCGGTCGAGGGGTGCAGGTCGATCCGGTACATGCCGATGCCCACGGAGTCCTCGTAGGCCACCGCGCCGCGCTCCCCGCGCACCGCGAGCGACAGGTCCTGCTCGACGACGCGGCGGCGGGCCAGGATGCGGCGCGACTCGCGGATGTACGGCGCCTTGGCCAGCCCGTCGGCCGTGCCCATCACGTCCCCGCGCAGCCGCAGGCCCGGCCAGCCGGTGCCGCCGTCGGGGCGCGGCGCCTCCGTCTGCAGCCAGTACAGCATGCTCATGCTCAACTCCCGGGCGGCGGCGAGGTGCTGCTCCCGCTCCCGCTCCGGCACCCCGATCAGCGGCCCCGGCAGGTAGTCGATCATCGGCCAGTTGACGATCGTGACGTCGCTGCGGGCGAACCCGGGCCGCAGCACCCCGCGCGACAGGACACGGCGGAACGCCCACAGCTCCTTGTCGCCCGGGTCCTTGCTCTGGTCGGCGACCACGTGCCCCACCGGCGCGTTCGGCAGGAACTCCCGGCGCACGGTCTCCAGCGTGCGCGGATCGGGCGCCGTCAGGCTCAGCAACCTGCCCGGCCACTGCGGCGGCCGGTAGGCGGCCCACTCGGCGTAGTGCGCGGGCCGGTCCACGGTGTGGTCCTCGCCCTCCAGGTGGTCCACCGCGAACACCCAGGAGAACGCCTGCACGTTGTCCGGCTGGGCCTCTTCCGGGGCGCTCGGCTCGCCGGTGTCGCGGCGGGACTCGAAGCCGGTGACGTGCTCCGCCCCGGCCAGCGGCAGCAGGTCGCCCTGCTCGGTGGCGTCCAGCACGAACGGGGCCCGGATCTCGGTGCGTTCGCCGCCGGGGCCCTCGACGAGGACCGCGGTGACCCGGTCGCCCGCCACCTCGGCGGCCACCGGGCGGTGCCGGTACAGAACCCGCAGCCGCCCGGCCGCCACATGGGGCGCGACCATCGCGTCGAGCACCGCGGCGGCCACCCGCGGCTCGTGGCACAGCCGGCTGACCCTGCCCTCGCCCGGGTTGAGGTCGGGCCTGGCCCTGGCCTCCTCGGTCAGCGGGTACCAGGTGCGGTAGTAGTCCCGGATCGCCTCGCGCAGGCGCCGGTAGGAGCGGGTGCAGCCGAACTGCTCGATCCACGGGTGCTCGTCCGGCGGCACGCCCTGGCTGGTGAGCTGGCCGCCGAGCCAGTCCGTCTCCTCGGTGAGCAGGACCGCTCTGCCCCGCGACAGGGCGGCGAGGGCCGCGGCGACGCCGCCCAGTCCGCCACCGACGACGAGGACCTCGGTGGTTGTGGCCATGTCACTGCTCACGTGCTGCTTCCTTTGCTGTTCCCTTGCCGGTGGTTCTGGTGGGCCGGAGGTGCCGGCGTCTTCCGGCCGGCCGCGGCGGGCCGGGGCCCCGGGGGCGCGCCCGCCCCGCCCGCCCCCTTCGCGCGCAGCTCGAAGCGGCGCGGCGCCCCGCCCAGGGCGATCTCGACGGGCCGTCCGCCGCCCGGCGGGGTCACCAGGAGCGAGCCGGTGCCCTCGGCCAGGCCGCCGACCCGCCCTGCCGTGCGCGTGTAGCCGCGGACGACCACGCCCGGGGCGGCGTCGAGCAGCGGCGTGCCGTCCAGCGAGACGATGAGCCGCTCGCCGGCCACCACGTCGAGCCTGCCCTCGCCCAGCGGCAGGTTGCGCAGCTCGGCCGGCCGCCCCGGGTGGGCGAAGCGCCAGCCGTCGGCGCGGGCGTCGGCCAGCTCGCCGAAGGCCAGGCAGGCCAGCAGCCCGCCCCAGGCCATCAGCCCGTCCGAGCGGGCGGGCAGGCCGCGCAGGTCCTCGCCCTCGTGGGCGGGGTAGTTCTCCCGGACGTGGCTGTGCGCGCGCCACTCCTGGAGGAAGAGGCGCAGCAGCGCGTCCACGATCGGCCCGCTGTGCTCGGTGAGCCCGTAGCCGCGCAGGCCCTCGACGGCCAGGTAGGCCATCGGCGCCCAGATCCGGCCCCGCCAGTAGGTGGCGGAGAACGCCGGGTCGTTCCTGGCGACGCTCGGCAGCGGCCGGCTCCCGCCGAGCGCCTCGGGGGCGAGCAGCCGCGCCGCCAGCTCCCGCGCCCGCGAGGGGCCGGGCAGCCGCGCCAGCAGCGGGTACAGCAGCGTCGGCGCGACGTGCGGGTCGTGCCCGCCGGCCGCCCGCAGGTTGCGGTACCCGCCCGCCTGCCCGTCCCACAGCAGCGCGTCCGCCGTCCGCCTGGCCGCCTCGGCCTCCGCGCGCAGCCGGCCGGCGGTGTCCGCCTCGCCGAGCAGGCCGGCGATGCGGGCCAGGGCCTCGGCGTCGGCGATGTGCAGGGCGTTGAGGCCGACGTCCGCCAGGTCCATCGTGTGGGTGCGCGGGTCGAAGGCCGCCTCGTCGTACAGGGGGGAGTCGTCGAGACCCGACTCGCGCGCGGCCCGGTCGAAGGTGGCCGACTCCGGGTCGCCCGGCACCGGGTCGGAGCCCCAGGCGAGCAGCCCGTGGGGGCCGCGCCTGGCCCTGGGCCACCAGTCGTGCCAGGCCAGCAGCGCCGGGTAGGTCTCCCGCAGCAGGGCCGCGTCGCGGGTGGCGTCCGACAGGCCGCCGCCCAGGTACGCCTTCAGCACGGTCAGCGCGCCGACCGGCGGCTGCGACCTGTCGGCGGTCGTGCCGCGGTCGTCCGAGACCCGGTTGGGGATCATGCCCCGCGCGTCGGCGTGCGGCAGGATCTGGCCGAACACGCCGCGCGCCAGGTCGCGGTCGACGAACGAGGCGGCCAGGCCGGTGAAGAAGGTGTCCCAGGCGTGCAGCGCCCAGCTGCCGTAGAAGCCGCGCCGCCGCGCCGAGACGAAGTCGCGCGAGGTCGGGGTGAGGACCCGGCCGGGCCCCGGGGCGTAGATCGTGTTCCAGGTGACGGCCCGGGTCAGGGCGTCGGCGGCCTCGCCGAGCCAGCCCGCGGAACACAGCCTGGTCCGCTCGCAGGCCGCCCGGCGCCCGGCCACGACGGCGGCGGCCCCTTCAGGACCCGCCTCGCCCGGCCCCGCCTCGTTCGCTCCCGCCTCCGGCGGCCCCGGCTCCGCCGCGCGGCCCGCGGGCGCCAGGCGCAGCAGGACCGGCCCGGGCGGGAAGGTCAAGGTCCGCACCTCGCCGGTCACTTCCTCACGCGGCGGGGGAGAGGCCGCCACCCGCCAGGCGCCGGGGCCCGCGGCCCGGCCGCCCGCCGCCCCGGCCGGCTCCCAGGCCCGGTCCACCACCACGACGACGGCGCCCGTGGTCTCGGCCGTCGCGTGGAGCACATCCCCGGGACCCCCGGCGAAGGCCAGCCGCAGCGGCACCCCCTCCGCCTCGACCGTGACCTCGGCGAACTCCCCGTCCACGGTGTGGTGCCCGAGCCGTACCAGGCCGTCGCGCCAGGTGAAGGCGTCCAGCACCGGCCCCCGCGCGCCCACGAGACCGAACCGCACCCGGGTGCCCGAGGGCAGGTGCGCCACGCCCGTGTGGACGTGCACATCCCACGTGTTCCAGCCCCGCGCCGCGGGCGCGTGCCCCTCCCCGCTCATGCCGCTTCTCCCTCCGGCCCCGGGCCGTTCAGGTCGAGCGCCGCGTCGAGCAGCGCCCGGGTGTACTCGTGCCGCGGCGCGTCCAGCACCTCGTCCGTGGGGCCCTCCTCCACCACGGCGCCCCGCCGCATCACCGCCACCCGGTCGGCGATCTGCCGCACCACCCCCAGGTCGTGGGTGATGAAGAGCATCGCCAGCCGGTGCGAGCGGCGCAGCCCGGCGAGCAGCCCGAGGATCTGTGCCTGCACCGACACGTCCAGCGCCGACACCGCCTCGTCGCACACCAGCAGCCGCGGGCGCACCGCCAGCGCCCTGGCGATGCTCACCCGCTGGCACTGCCCGCCGGACAGCTCGGCGGCCCGCCGGTCCGCCACCTCGGGCCCGAGCCCCACGTCCGCGAGCAGCCCGCGCAACGCCACCTCCCGGTCCCCCTCGGGGGCGGCCGCGGGGTGGGTGCGCCACGCCTCGCCGATCACCGAGGCCACCGTGAGCCGCGGGTTGAGCGAGGAACGCGGGTCCTGGAACACCATCTGCACGGCCCGCTGGGCGGCGCCGCGCCGCCCGGCGGGGCCCAGCGGCCTGCCCTCGAAGTGCACCCCGCCCGCGTCCGGCCGGATCAGCCCCGCCACGCAACGGGCCACGGTGGTCTTGCCGGAGCCCGACTCGCCCACCAGGCCCAGGGTTTCCTCCGGTCCTACGGTCAGATCCACGCCGTCCACGGCCACGAAGCCGCCCCGGCGCCGCCGCCCCCGCCCGCCGAAGGTGACCCTGAGGCCCCGCACGTCAAGCAGCGCGCCCCCCGTCCCGCCGGGCCGCTCCTCCCGCACCGCCGTCGTCATGAACCGAACACCTCCGCGGCGAAGTGGCAGGCGCTGAAGCGGCCAGGCGCCACCTCGCGCACCTCGGGCACCCGCGTCCTGCACCGCTCGCGGGCCAGCGGGCAGCGCGGGTGGAAGGCACAACCCGCGGGCCGCTCCGCCGGGTTCGCGGGCGAGCCGGGCAGCGGCGTGGCGAGGGCGCTGCGCGTGCGCACCGCGGGCACGCTGCGCACCAGGGCCGCCGTGTAGGGGTGCGCGGGCCTGGCGAGCAGCTGCCGGGCCGCGCCGCGTTCCGCCACCCGGCCCGCGTACATCACCACCACCTGGTGCGCGGTGTGCGCCACCACCCGCAGGTCGTGGCTGACCAGCAGCATCGCCAGGCCCCGCTCCCGCTGCACGGAACGCAGCAGGCGCAGGATCCTCGCCTGCACGGTCACGTCGAGCGCCGTGGTCGGCTCGTCGGCGAGCAGCAGCGCCGGGCTTCCGGCGAGGGCCAGCGCGATCATGGCCCGCTGCCGCAGCCCGCCGGAGAACTCGTGCGGGTAGCGGCGCATCCGCTCCTCCGGCTCGGGCACCCCCGCCAGGCCGAGCAACTCCACCACCCGGCGCCGCACCTCGCGGCGCGGCAGCCCGTCCCGCCGCAGGATCTCGCCGACCTGACGGCCGATGCGCTGCGTCGGGTTGAGCGCCGCCAGCGGGTCCTGGAAGATCATCGCGATCTCCCGGCCGCGCACCGCGCGCCGCCTGCCCGGCCCCGCGCCCAGCAGGTCCTCGCCGCGCCACCGCAGCGTCCCGCCGGCCTCGACCCCGCCGGGCAGCAGCCCGATGATCGCCCGCGCGGTCATCGTCTTCCCGCTGCCCGACTCGCCGATGAGGCCCACCGTCGTCGCCTCGGGCACCTCGAAGGAGACCCCGTCCACGATGCGCGGCCCGCCGGGCGCGCCGACGCTCAGCCCGGCCACCCGCAGCAGCGGCTCGGCCCGGCCGCCGGGGCCCGCCGCACCGGCCCGGCCCGTTCCGCCGGCCGTCGTCGGCCCGCTCATGATCCGCCGGCCCGCACGGTCGCGAAGTCGGGCAGCCCGCTGGGGTCGGGCGTCAGCCCCTCCAGGTCCTGCTGCCAGGCGTAGGCGATGCTGACGTTCATCGGGTACATGCCCACCGCGTCCTGCCAGATGATGCGGCTCGCCCGGTCGTACAGGCCGGTGCGCTCCTCCTCGTCGGCGCTGGCCGCGGCCTGCGCCAGCAGGTCGTCGAGCTCCTCGTTGCAGTAGCCGTTGCGCCCGGCCTCGCAGGGGTAGAGGCGGCCGAGGTTGCTCGCCGCGTCGAAGGTCGGCGTCGCGAGCTGCTGGAAGTTGATGTCCCAGTTCAGGGCGAGCAGGTCCTCGGTGAAGACGGCCTGCTCCTTCTCCAGCGGCTCGACCTGCACCCCGATCTCGTCCAGGTCGGAGACGACCGCCTGGACGAACGGCGCGAACTCGTCGTTGGCGAACTGGAGCCGCAGCCGGGTGGAGAAGTCGAAGCCCGCCTCCTCCAGGGCGGCCCGCGCCGCCTGCGGGTCGTAGTCCACCGGGTCCTGCGGCGCGTAGCCGAGGACCACGGGCGGCACCGGCGCGTCGGCCACGGACCCGGTCTCCGGGTACAGCGCCTCGACGATCGCCGGGAAGTCCACCGCCTGCCACAGCGCCCGGCGCACCCGCGCATCCTCAAGCGCGGGAACCGAGGAGTTGAACCACATGGTGAACTCGGCGGTGCTCGGCACCGTTTCCACGGTCAGCCCGTCCTCGCCCTCCAGGGTCTCCAGCTGGTCGTCCGGGATGCCCCAGATGACGTCCACCTCGCCGGTGCGCAGCGCGGTCAGCCGGGCCGAGAGATCGGGGATGGTGCGCATCACCACGCGGCCGGCCTGCGGGACCTCGCCGAAGTACCGCTCGTTGGGCACCAGTTCCAGGTTCTCGCCCGGCGTGAACGAGTCCACGGTGAAGGGGCCCGAGCCGACGGGGTGCGCGAAGAACGAGGCGTCGTCCGCGGCGACCCCCTCCGGCAGCACGTAGAAGAGGACGAGCTTGCCCGGCACGGAGGCGTCGGGGGCGGGGGAGGTGAGGACCACCTGGGTGTCGGAGGCGGCGGTCATGGTGTAGCCGGGGAAGTTGGCGGCGTTGGGCCCGTCGAGCTGCGTCATCCGCTCGAAGGAGGCGACGACGTCCGCGGCGGTCAGCGGGCTGCCGTCGCTGAACTCGACGCCCTCGCGCAGGGTGAACGTCCACTGGGTGACGTCCTCGTTCGGCTCCCAGGAGGCGGCGAGGTCGCCGGTCAGCGAGCCGTCGGCCGCGGGCCGCACCAGGCGGCTGAAGATCTCCTGCGCGGCGAACTGCGTGCCGGTGGAGGCGCCTTCCGGGCCGTGCGGGTCGAGGCTGTCGATCGGGTAGGTCCCGGCCGCCGTCACCTCTCCCGCGGGGCCCGAGTCGCCTCCCGCGTCGGCGCCGCCCGTGGTCGTCGAGCAGGCGGCGACGGCCACCACGCCCGCCAGCGCGGCCACCAGCCGCGCCAGCCGCCCGCGCGCCCGGGTTCTGGTCTCGGTCAAGGGGTACTCCCGTCTCGATTCGGCCGCCGGCCGAGGCCACCGCTCCGGTACCGGGCGGTGAGCTGGTCGCCGAGGATTCCGACGTTCACGATGAGCAGCGACAGGGCGATGCCGGGCAGCGTGGAGATCCACCACGCCGTCTCCAGGTACTCCTTGCCGCCCGCGATGGTCTGCCCCCACGACACCGTCGAGGGCGGCAGCCCGATGCCCAGGAAGCTCAGCCCGGCCTCGGCCAGGATCACCAGGGCGAATTCGAGGGTGGCCATGGCCACGACCGGGCCCACCGCGAAGGGCAGCACGTGCCGCAGCAGGACGGCCGGGGCCCGCACCCCCATCACCCGGGCCGAGTCCACCCAGGCGCGCTCCCGCACGGAGAGCGCGACGCTGCGGGTGACCCGGGCGAAGGAGATCCAGGCCGTCGCCGACAGCGCCAGGACCACCAGGGGCACGCTGCGCTGGAAGGCGCCGGCGATCACGATCGCCAGCAGGACCGCGGGGAAGGCGAGCAGCACGTCGAAGACGCGCGCCAGCACCGCGTCCACCCAGCCGCGGGCGTACCCGGCCACCGCGCCGAGGGCGACGCCGACCAGGCAGGACACGCCCACGGTGCACACGCCGATCAGCACGGAGGTCCGCGCCCCGTAGACGATCTGGGCCAGCACGTCCCGGCCGAGGCCGTCGGTGCCCAGCCAGGCCGTGGCCCCCGAGGCGGTCTCCTCGCCCGGGGAGAGCAGTCGGTCCTCAAGCGGCGTGTGCACCGGGTCGTAGTCGATGAGCAGCGGCCCGGCGAGGGCGACCAGCACGTACAGGGCGACGACCACGTAGGGGACCCGGGCCAGCGCCCGGCGCGCGCGGCCACGGCCGGGGCCGCGCCGCGCCGCCCGCCCGCCGGGCGGGCCCGGCACGGCGGCGGGCGCCCCGAACGCCTGCTCCGACAGCTCCGTCATGACGCACCCTCCAGCCTGATCCGCGGGTCGAGCCGGGTGGCGAGCAGGTCGGCGGCCAGGTTGAGCAGCGTGACCAGGCCGGCGATCAGCAGCGTGACCGCCTGCACCACCGCGTAGTCCCGGTTCGCCACCGCGTCCACCACCAGGGAGCCGAGGCCGGGCCAGGCGAAGACGTTCTCCACGATGACCGCGCCGCCGAGCAGCGCCCCCATGTGCAGCCCGATGACGGTCGTCACCGGCACCAGCGAGTTCCGCAGCACGTGCCCCAGCAGCACCTGCGGCTCGGTCAGGCCCTTGGAGCGGGCCGTCTCCACGTAGGGCTCCCGCATGTTTTCCGCGACGCTGGTCCTGGTCAGCCGGGCGACGATCGCGATGAAGGGCAGCGCCAGCGTGACCGAGGGCAGCACCAGGTGCTGGGGGGTGCCCACCCCGGAACTCGGCAGCACCCGCAGGCCGAGGGCGAAGAAGAGGACCAGCATGATGCCCACCCAGAAGGTGGGGAAGGACTGGAGGGCGATCGTCGCCCCGGACAGCACCCGGTCCAGCAGGCCGCCGGCCCGCCCCCCGGCGAGCAGCCCCAGGGCCACCCCGGCGACGACGGCGATCAGCGTCGAGGTCACCGTCAGGTCCACGGTCGCGGGCAGCCGGTCGAGCACCGCGTCCATGGCGGGGCGGCCCAGCCGGTGCGAGTCGCCGAAGTCGAGCCGCGCCGCGTCGCCCAGGTAGTCCAGGTACTGCGCGAACAGCGGGCGGTCCAGGCCCAGGGTCTCGTGCAGCCTGGCTATCTGCTCCCGGTCGGCGTCGGGACCGAGCAGCACGGTCGCCGGGTCGCCCGGCGCGGCGCGCACGATGAGGAAGATCAGCGAGGCCGCGCCCCACATCACGAACACGCCCACCAGGAGCCGGGAGACGATCATGCGGACCATTCCGGCCCCCTCCCCGCGGGCGCGGGCCCGATCGAGTCGCCGGGGACGAACTCGCAGGGCACCGACAGCCTGCGCGCCGTGTGCGCCGGCTGCGCCAGCAGCTCCACCAGCAGGCGCACCGCCTCGCGCGCCATCCCCACCCGCGGCAGCGAGAAGCGCGTCCAGTCGCGCGACTCGCCCGTCCACAGCGGCGGGTCGCCGAGCAGCGCGAGGGAGCAGTCCTCGGGGAAGCGCACCAGGCCCGAGCGGTCCACCGCGGCCAGGGCCGCCACCAGGCGGTCGTCCTCGGTGGGCTCGGCGAGCAGCGCGGTGACCCCCGAGCCGATCCACTCCCGCACCCGGGCCCCGGTCACCTCCGCCGGATCGTCCAGGGTGCGGATCAGCGCGGAGTCGAACGGCAGGCCGGCCTCGGCCAGGCCCCTGCGGTAGCCCGCCGTGCGGTCCTGGGTGGGCTCGCTGTTCTGCGCCGCGCGCAGGTAGAGGATGCGGCGGTGCCCGAGGGCGGCGAGCCGGGCGACCATCTGCGCGGTGGCGGAGACGTAGTCGGCCGCCACGTAGGAGATCTCGCCGCCCTCCACCTCGCGGCGCCCGATGAAGACGAAGGGGAAGTCCTCCTTGACCAGGGCCGTCAGCTCCTCGCGCCGGACGTGGCGGCCCAGCAGGACGCAGCCGTCGGCGAGCTTGAGGCGGTTGGCGCCCCCCGCGTAGATGGAGCGGTCGGCGGCCGAGGTCACCGAGCTGAACAGCAGCAGGTCGTAGCCCTGCGCGGCGGTCTCCTCCTCCACGCCCAGCAGGAAGGGGTAGTAGAAGTCGCGCTGGTCGGTGGGGAACACGGGCTCGAAGGTGTAGAGCCCCAGCAGGTGGTTGCGGCCGCCCTTCAGGCTGCGCGCCGCGACGTTGGCCGAATACCCGAGCTCCTCCGCCGCGGTCAGCACCGCCCGCCGCGTCGCCTCCGCGATCTGGTCGCTGGCCGCGCCCCCACTGATGACCAGCGACACCGTCGCCTGGGAGACGCCGGCGCGCCGCGCGATGTCCACCTGCGTGGGCCGCCGGCGCCGCTCGGAACTGGCCACCTCAACCCCCTTTCTAATACGTATTAGTTGGGCCGTGGATGACGTTACTCACGCATTTCGCGCCACGTCAAGGGGTCTGCTGCTGCGAGAACGCGCCCCGGTGGTCCCGGCGTGCGCCCGGCGCGCGCGGTCCGGCCGCCCGCCGCCGGTGGCCGATTCGGGCGCCCCGGCGGGCGGGGCTCGCCGGGTGGATCTGGGGGGCCGTTGCGGTGAGGGGGGCGTCGCGGGGGAGGCCGCCCGCCTACGTCCCGATAAGTATGACTATCGGCTTATTCCTGACGTTCTTGGTGACGCTTCGGAGGACCCATGACCCCACACACGCGGCGCGCCGTGGCCCTGCTGGCCGCCACCCTGTTCGGCGCGGCCACCGCCTGCTCCGCCGGCACCGACGCGGCCCCGGGGCCCGCCGCCTCCCCGGCCGCCGAGAAACCGCCCCCCGAGGGCTTCACCCTGGTGGCCAGCGGGGACCTGCTCGTCCACGACTCGGTCATCCGGCAGGCCGCCGCCGACGCGGACGGCGCGGGCTACGACTTCGGGCCCATGCTGGCCGGGGTGCGCAGCCTGGCCTCGGGCGCCGACCTGGCGATCTGTCACATGGAGACGGTCTACGGCCCCGAGGAGGGCCCCTTCACCGGCTACCCGATGTTCCACACCCCGCCCCAACTGGCCGCGGCCGTCGGCGACCTGGGGTACGACTCCTGCTCCACCGCCTCCAACCACACGCTGGACGCCGGGGTGGAGGGCGTGCGCCGCACCCTGGACGCGATGGACGCCGCCGGGCTCAAGCACGCGGGCTCGGCCAGGTCGGCGAAGGAGCGGGAGACGCCGACGCTGCTGCGCGCCGGGGACGCGAAGGTCGCCCACCTCGCGTACGCCTACGGCACCAACGGCATCCCGGTGCCCGAGGACACGCCCTGGCTGGTCAACCTGATCGACCCCGAGCGCATCGTCGAGGACGCCAGGGCCGCCAGGCGCGCCGGGGCGGACGTGGTCGTCGTCAGCGTCCACTGGGGCACCGAGTGGCAGGAGGCCCCCGACGAACTGCAACTCTCGCTGGCCGACCGGCTCACCGCCTCGGCCCTGGACGGCCGCCGCGACATCGACCTGATCATCGGCACCCATGCGCACGTTCCCCAGGCGTACGAGAAGGTCAACGGCACCTGGGTCGTCTACGGCATGGGCGACCAGGTCGCCGGGGTGATGACCGACCCCCGCGGGCAGCTCGGCTCGGCGGCCCGCTTCACCTTCGCGCCGCCGAGGGAGCAGGGCGGGCCGTGGACGGTGCGGAAGGCCGAGTTCGTGCCCTTCGCGGTGCGCAACGACCCGATCGCCGTGGTCAACCTGCCCGAGGCGCTGGCCACCGACCCGGGCGACGCGGCGCTCGCGGACTCCCTGGAGCAGGTGAAGAGCGCGGTGCTCGGCCGGGGCGCCGCCGAGGACGGCCTGCGGATGGGCAGCTGAACCGGGCCGGGGGCGGCGGGCCGGGTCCCGCGACCCGCGGCCTCGCCCGCCGCCCGGTCCTCCCCGGCCCCGTCGCCCCTCGCCCCGGGCGGCTAGGAGCTCTCCGCGCCGCAGTGCGGGCAGGACCAGCCGCCGCCCTCCTCGGCGACGGTGGGGGAGTGGTCGCAGTAGGGGCAGTTCAGGGCCGCCTCCGGATCGCGGGGGCGCAGCGGCGACACCTGGGTGAGCAGCATGCGGGCGAGGACCTCGGACTCGGCGCCCAGCACGAGCGTCCTGCCGTTCACGTCCCGGCCCTGCACCTGCGCGTAGCTCATTCCGCCTCCCTGGAGCGGTCGCCGCCGCACGCTCGCCCGGCGGCAAGGTTCAGCCTAGGTTTTTCACTCCACCGCCGCTGTCACCCGAACGGGTGGGGTCGCGTCCTGGCAAATGACCGCAGGTCAGGGCCACTCGGCCTGCCGGTCGCGCCTGACCACCTCGACGGGCTCCAGCGTCACCAGGCCCACGCCCTCCAGCTCGTCGAGCCGCGGCAGGAAGGCCCGCACCCGCCGCGCGTCGTCCACGATCACCACCGCAACGGGCAGGTCCTCGCTCAGCGAGAGCAGCCGCTGGGTGTGCACGGTCGCGGAGCCGCCGAAGCCCTCGATCCCCCGGAACACGCTGGCCCCGGCGAGGCCGGCCGCGTGCGCGCGGTGCACGATCTCGTCGAAGAGCGGCCGGTGGTGCCACACGTCGCTCTCCGCCACGTATGCCGTCAGCCGCAGCGCCTCGCCGCCCGTCGCCGCCTCGCCGCTCATCGCCGCACCGTCCTCGTCTCCGCCGTCCGCTCCGTTGCTCGGCCGTTCCCCGGTTCCGCCGTTCCCTGGCCTGGTCGTTCCCCGGCCTCGTCGTTCCGTCCCGTGCCGGCCGTCCGCCGTGCCGGCCGTCCGGCGCCCCGTTCCCCGTCCGGCCCGCCGCCGCCGGGTACCCGGCAGGGGCCGGGCGACTCAGGCGGACCGCGCGGTGTCCTCCGCCCGGGCGATGGCCCAGGCCGCGTTGACCAGGCCGATGTGGCTGAAGGCCTGCGGGAAGTTCCCGCCGAGCAGGCCGGAGCGCGGATCGACCTGCTCGGCCAGCAGCCCGAGGTCGTTGCGGTGTCCCGCGGCCCGCGAGAAGGTCTCCCGCGCCGCCGCCACCCGCCCCGCGAGCGCCTGGGCCTGGGCCAGCCAGAACGTGCACAGCAGGAAGCTGCCCTCGGCTCCGGCCAGGCCGTCCACGCCGGGCCCGGTGCGGTAGCGGGCGACCAGGCCCCGGGAGTCGGTCAGCCCCTCGGCCACCGCGTCCAGGGTGCGCAGCACCCGGGGGTCCGTGGCGGGCAGGAAGCCGGTGATCGGCAGCATCAGCGCGGAGGCGTCCAGGGCGCTGCTGCCGAAGGACTGGGTGAACGCCCCCACCTCCTCGTTCCAGCCCCGCTCCAGGATCTCCGCGCGCACCCGTTCTCTGGCCCGCTCCCAGTCGCCGATCCGCTCCCCGGCGTCCAGGCGGTCCGCGAGCGCCAGCGCCCGGTCGAGCGCCACCCAGCACATCAGCTTCGAGTACAGGAAGTGCCGCGGCTCCCCCCTGATCTCCCAGATGCCGTGGTCCTCGGTGTCCCAGGCCCCGGCCGCCGCGTCGGCGAGGCCGGGCAGGAAGAGCCGCAGCGCCGGGTCGGCGGCGTCCAGTTGCTCGGCGAAGCGGGCCGCCGTGTCCAGCAGCTCCCCGTAGACGTCCAGCTGGGGCTGGCGCCAGGCCCCGTTGCCGACGCGCACCGGCCTGCTGCCGCGCCAGCCGCCCAGATGGGCCAGCTCCCGCTCCGACAGGTCGTGTTCCCCGCCGATGCCGTACATGATCTGGAGCCGGGAGCCGGTCCAGCTGGTGGCCGCCGCGTCCTTCATGAAGGCGAAGAACTCGTCCGCCTCGTCGGGGCAGGCGGCCACCCACAGGGCGTCCATGCTGAACGCCGCGTCGCGCACCCAGGAGTAGCGGTAGTCCCAGTTCCGGGTGCCGCCGGGCTCCTCGGGCAGGGAGGTGGTGACCGCGGCGACGATCGCGCCGGTCGGCTGGTACGAGAGCGCCTGCAACACCCGGCCCGAGTGCCGCACCAGGTCCTGCCAGGGGCCCCGGTAGCCCTCGTGCTCCCGCGACCAGGCCCGCCAGGACTCCACGGTGTCCCGCAGCCGCCGGCGCAGCTCCCCGGCCCCGTGCAGGCCGGGGGGCGCCCCGCCCAGCGGGCCCCAGTGCAGCCCGAAGGAGAGCTCCTCGCCGGCGCGCAGGGCGGCCCGCGCGGACATCCCCTCCTCGTCGCGGCGGTGCGCGAGCGGCGTGGACAGGGCGAGCAGGTCGGCGCCGCCGCGGGCGAACAGGCCCCCTTCGTGCTCCGTGAACTGGGGCCGCACCAGGCCGTACTCGGGGCGCGGGCGGAACTCGACGGCAAGTTCGACGCTGCCCTCGGTGGCGTGCACGTGCCGGATCAGCAGGTGGGCGGCCTCGGCGCCGAGCCGGTGGACCTGCGTGCAGCGGCCGGTGTCCAGGGCGTCGGTGAGCGCGAGCACCCCGCTCGGCGTGTGGAACTCGGTGCGCAGCACCATGGTCCCGTCGAGGTAGCGGCGCCGTACCTCGAACGGGCCCACCGGCCTGATCGACCAGGTGCCCGCCCGGTCGTCGAGCAGGGCGGCGAAGACGGCGGGGCTGTCGAACCGCGGGAAGCAGAGCCAGTCCACCGCGCCGGTGCGGCCGACCAGGGCGGCGCTGTGGCGGTCGGACAGCAGCCCGTAGTCCTCGATCGGGATGTTCGACATCTGCCTCACCGCCTGGCCGCTCGCCGCCCGGCGCCCGGCCGCGGGGCGGCCGCGCCTGGGCCCTCGGCCGCACCGTAACCCGGCGGCCCGCCCGCCGCCCGCCGGGGAACGCGCCCGCCGCCCCCTCCGGCCCGTCCGGCCCCTCCGTCTCCTTCGCCCCTGCCGTCTCCTCCGCCCCGGCGCCGTGGCCGGAACCCGCCGCCCGCGCGGCCGGCGGCCTCGGCCGCCGCCCCGCGGAAAGGGCACAATCTAGGGTCTTCATCAGCCCCCGAACTGCTTTGATGCCCTACGCCGGGCCGGTCCTGGCATCCGTAGGGCCGCACTCTTCGAGGAGAACCATGATTCCTGCCCGCGTGGATGTCGGCTTGTGGCTGCGGCGTTTCCACACGCCCGCGCCGAACGCCCCGCGCTTGGTCTGCTTCCCGCACGCGGGCGGCTCCGCGAGCTGGTACCACCCGATGTCGGCCACGCTCTCGCCCGGGCTCGAGGTGTACGCCGTCCAGTACCCGGCGCGCCAGGACCGGCGGACGGAAGCGGCGGACTACGAGATCGGCGACCTGGCGGAGTCGATCGCGGAGGCGGTCGCCAAGGGGCTGCTGGAGGGGCCGCGCAGGCCGCTGCTGTTCTTCGGGCACAGCATGGGCGCCGTGCTCGGCTTCGAGACCGCGCGGGCGCTGGCGCGGCGCGGGCTCAGCGGCCCCGACCACCTCGTCGCCTCCGGGCGCCGCTCGCCCACCACCCACCGCGAGGAGCGGGTGCACCAGCGGGACGACGCGGGGGTGCTCAGGGAGCTGCGGGAGCTGGACGGCACCGACGGCCGGCTGCTGCAGGACGAGGAGATCGTGCGGATGGCGATGCCGTCCATCCGGGCCGACTACCGCGCCATCGAGACCTACCGGCCGCGGGACGCCACGCCGGTGTCCTGCCCGATCACGGTGCTGACCGGGGACGCCGACCCCAAGACCACCGTGGAGGAGGCCCTCGCCTGGAAGGAACTGACCACCGGGGGCTTTGCCTCGAAGGTGTTCCCCGGCGGGCACTTCTTCCTCGTCCAGCATCAGCAGGCCGTCTACGAACTGCTCCGCTCGCTGGCCGCCGAGGCCGCCGTGGCGGGCTGAGGGGACGGGGAACCAGCGCCGTGGCCCGCGCGTCATCGAGAGCAACGGCCCGCGGATCATGGCGAATTGTTGACCGTTCATCACTCGACCCGGACGCAGGCCGCACTATAGGCTGCGGCTGGCCGTCGGCCCTCCGGCCAGCGGGAACGCCCAGCAGAACGCCACGTGTCGCCACATTTTTCCGGAGGTTCCCCCGGAAGAACCGTCGAGTTCGTCCACACGTCCCCTGCTCTCCGTCTTCCCTCGTCCTTCCCCCACCGGTTTCCGCAGCTTCCGCCGTCCCTTCCGTCTCCCTGCTTCCGCCTTCCGGAGTTTTCTCGCTTTTCCCTGCTCATCTCCCTCTTCGAAATTCTCAGGCTTGTCGGGATTTTCAGGCTTTGGGTACGAATCACCGGGCGACCGTGAGGGGCCGAACGTGGCACAAGCGCCAAGCCGGCTGACGATTCCGGCCGGACCCGGGCTTCCGGCCACGCCGCCGCCCGGCCCCGGGGACCGGGGGCGCCCCCTGGTCGAGCGGGAGCGGCAGCGGCGGGCGCTGCGCGCCGCCATCAACGGCCTGCACGGCGGGCGTTCGCAGTGCGTGCACGTGGTCGGGCCGCCGGGCAGCGGGCGCAGCGCCGTCCTGGCCGACGCCGCCTCGGCCGCCCGGCGCGGGGGCGGCACCGTCGTCACGGCGCGCGGCTGCCTCGCGGAGGCGCGCGTGCCGTTCGCCGTGGCCGAGCAGCTGCTGGCCGGGCCGCTCGGCGCCCAGGCCCCGGGGGAGGAGGTGCCCTGGCAGGCCACCGACCCGGCCGCGCTGTGCGCCCGGCTGACGGGCCTGGCCCGCACCGCCCCGCTCGTCGTGATCGTCGACGACGCCCACCTGGCCGACCCCGGCTCCCGGGAGGTGCTGCACCTGCTGACGGTGCGGCTGCACCACGCGCCGATGCTCCTCGTGCTCGGCTCGCCCGCCCCCTGGCTGGCGGGCGAGGGCGAGGCCGGCGGCGACGAACTCGCCCTGGAACTCCCGCCGCTGAGCCAGGCCGGGCTGCGCACGGCGCTCGGGCAACTCGGCGGCGGCGGGCTGCCCACGGACTTCGTCCGCCGGGCCCACGCCGCCACGGCCGGCAATCCGAAGCTCCTCGTCGCGGCCTGGACCGAGTTGCAGGACAGGCAGCAACAGCGCCCCTCGGCGGCGGAGTTCGCCGCCGCGGCGGCCAGGAGCCGCGCCGCCCAGGTGGAGGCCGCCCTGGACGCCCTCGCCCCGCCCGCCCTGGAACTGCTGCGGCTGCTGACCGTCGCGGGCGGGGACCTCGACCCGCGGCTGCTGGCCGGGCTGGCGAGCGGCGCGGCCAGGCGGCCCGAGGCGCTGGAGGAACTGCGCGCCCACGGGCTGGTGACCGGCGCCGACCGCCCGCTGCCCGCCGACGCGGTGACCGCGGAGCGCGTGCTCGCCCTCATGGGCCCGGCCGAGCGCCGCCGCCACTACGCGGAGGTGACCGCGCTCGCCCACCGTTCCGCCGCGCCCGACCGGACGGTGGCCAGGCTGCTGCGCGCCTCGGGCGGCGCCCCCGAACCCTGGCAGCGCGCCGTGCTGGCGCGCCGCGCCGAGGCGGCCGTCGCCGTGCGCGACGACCGCGAGGCGGCGGCCCTGCTCGGCCGCGCGGCGGGCGACTGGCCCGACGCCCACAAGGACGCCTCCGCCTGCATCGAACTGGCTTGCGCCGAGGTGGCGTTGCGGCCCGCCCTCAGCGACCGCATCCTCGTCCAGGCCACGGCGGACCGCGCCGCGAGCCCGCCGGCCGTCCGCAGCCGCCTGGCCGCCCTCGACCTGCTGCTGCTGCGCGGCGAGGCGGCCGCCGCGCGGCGCGCCGCGCTGGCCGCCCTGGAGCGCGTGGCCCACGACCCGGGCGCCGCGCCCCCCGCGGGAGCCGACGAGCGCGAGCGGGAGTACAGCTCCCTCGCCGCCCTCGCCGACCTGGCCACGGCGCTGGGTCCGGCCGGGGCCGCGGTGCCCGCCAGGACCGCCGACCTGCCGCCGCTGCCCACCGACCCGGTCGGCGCGGGGGTACTCGCCCTCAAGCACGCGATGGCAGGGCGCGACCTGGAACGCACCCGGCACCTCGCCAAGTCGGCGCTGGTGCCCGGCCTTTCCGAACAGCCGCTGCTCGCGCCCCGGCTGGCCGCCTGCGCCGCCCTCACCCTCGCCGACGACGTGGCGGAGGCAGAGGCGGGCCTCGCCGCCGTCCTCGGCCACGCCCAGCGCCGCGGGCGCCGCGTCGGCGCCGCCTTCGCCTGCCTCGGCCTGGCCGTCGCGGCCCGGTTCCGCGGCGAACTCGACGCCGCCGACCACCATCTGACCCGGGCCCTGACGGAGCTGCCGCTCTCCGGCTGGCACCCGGTGATCCGGCCCTTCCCGCTGGCCTACCGCGCCTGGGTGGCCCTGGAGCGCGGGGCAGTCGACCAGGCGGAACGCGCCCTGTCCATCCCGCTGCCCGAGGCCGCAGAGGACGGCGCCGCCTGGGCGTACCTGCTGTTCGCCCGCGGCCTCGTGGCGCTGCGCCGCGGCGAACACCGGCGGGCGCTGCGCGACCTGACCCAGGCCGGGCGCGGGCTCGCCCACCGGCGGGCCGTCAACCCGGTGATGATCCCCTGGCAGGCGCACGCCGCCGAGGCCGCCGAGGCACTCGGGGACGACGCCACCGCCGCCTTGCTGCGCGAGGAGAGCTTCGGCCTGTCGCTCGCCTGGGGGACGGCGAGCGCCGTCGGCACCGCCCTGCTCACCGGGGCCGCGGCCGAGACCTCGCCCGGCGCGAAGCGCTCGGGCTTCGGGCGGGCCGAGCGGATGCTGCGCGAGTCCCCGGCCAGGCTGCGGCACGCGGAGGCGCTGCGCGCCATGGCCGAACTCGGCATGGTGCCCGACCCGTACGCCGACCCCGGGCCCGCCCGGCGGCCCGCGCGCCGCCCCCGGCGCGAGTCCGCGGGGACCAGGATGCGGGGCAGGCCCGCCGCGCAGCCGGCCCAGGCGCCGCGCGCCGCCTCCCGGGCCGGGGCCGCGGACCGGTCCGGTGCGGGGCGCCAGGGCGGCGCCGCCTCGCCCGCCGGCGACCCGCGGCTTTCCCCGGCGGAGGCCAGGGCCGTGGAGTACGCGGTGGCCGGCCTCACCAACGCCGAGATGGCCGAGAAGCTGGCGGTCACCAGGCGCACCGTCGAGTACCACCTCACCCACGCGTACCGGAAGCTCGGCGTCACGAGCCGCGCCGAGCTCGCGACTGTCTTCGCCCTCGGGGGCTGAGGGGAGCCACGGGATGCTGCTGGAGCGGTCGGAGGAGCTGTCCGTGCTGCGGGCGGCCGTTCGCGCGGCCCAGGAATCCAGGGGAAGCACCATCGTCGTCGGCGGGCAGGTCGGCAGCGGCAAATCGGCGCTGCTGCAGAGCTTCGCCGGGCTCGCCGCCGACCTCGGCGCCGTCGTGCTGCGGGCGAGCGCCTCCCCGGTGGAGCGGGACTACCCCTACGGCGTCGTCAGGCAGTTGCTCGAACCGCTGGCCGCCTCCGCCCCCGAGGCGCACCGCGACTGGCTCCTCGGCTTCGCCGCCTCCGCGCCGCGGCAGGCGCCCTCCCGGGTGGCCGGGCCGGCCCAGGGCCACCGGCCCGCCGGGCGCGGGCTGCCCGCCGCCCTGCCCGAGCCGGCGGGTGACCCCGGCGAGGAGGCCGCGGCGGCGGGCCGGGTCGCCAGGACCGTGGGGGCCGCGGTCGCCAGGGTGGCGCAGCGCGAGCCCGTGGTGCTGCTCGTCGACGACCTCCAGTGGGCGGACGAGGCCTCGCTGGTGTGCCTCACCTACCTCGCGGCCAGGACCGAGGGCGGCAACCTGTGCCTGGTGGCCTCGGTGCCCGCCCTCCAGGCCGGCATCGAGGGAGCCTCCGTGCGTCACCTGGTGCGGCGGGCCGACCGGGTGCTCACGCTGCGCCCGCTGTCCCAGCGCGCCGTCAGGTCGCTGGTGATGGACACCTTCAGGGAGCCGCCGACCGACGCCTTCGCGGCGGCCTGCCGCTGGATGTCGGGCGGGAACCCGCTGCTGCTGCGCGCCGTCCTCTCGGACCTGATGCTGAACGGGCACCGGCCCACGGACGAGGCCGTGGACCAGGTGTACGCGGCCAGGCCCGGCACCCTGCGGGACCGGCTCTTCGCCCGGATACGGGTCATGCCGGAGCCGCTGACCGCGGTGCTGCGGGCGCTGGCCTGCCTGGGCGACCTCGCGCCTGAACTGGCCGGCCCGCTGGCCGGCCTGGACGCCGTCGGCTACGAGGAGAGCTGCGCCGCGCTGCGCGCCCTGGGCCTGCTCGGCGGCCGGAGCACCCCGGAGCTGGTGCACCCCGTGGTGCTCGACGCGGTCGAACGGGCCACCTCCGCGGCCGAGGCCGACGCCCTGCACCTGGCCGCCGCCAGGCTGCTGTACCGCGCCGGGTACCCGGCGCACACGGCGGGGGAGCACCTGCTCGCCCTGCCCGCCAGGCACGACGAGTGGGCGGTCGGCGTGCTGCGGGCCGCCGCGGACTCCGCCGTGGAACTCGGCGACGCCCAGGCCGCCGCCCGCTTCCTGCGCCGCGGGCTGCTCGACGTCGAGCCGGAGGACCGCCGCCGCGGCGACCTGCTGCTGCGGCTGGCCGAGGTGGAGCGCGCCACCGACCCGGCCGCCTCGGTCCGGCACGTGATCGAGGCCGTGGACCTGGCCGGCGCCCCCTGGGCCAGGGCCGAGGCCCTGACCCGGCTCTCGCCGCTGCCGCTCGGCACCGCCCCGCCCT
Organism: Streptomyces hoynatensis; assembly: GCF_003626535.1. Lineage (GTDB taxonomy): Bacteria > Actinomycetota > Actinomycetes > Streptomycetales > Streptomycetaceae > Streptomyces > Streptomyces hoynatensis. The sequence continues at coordinate 113,184 of NZ_RBAL01000008.1, read as the reverse complement.
CGCTCGCCGACGTCCTGCGCACCGTCGCGAACGAACTCGGGCCGCCCGACCGGCTCAGCGGCGCGGACCGGGAGCTCGCGCTGCGCCTCGAAGCCCGGCTGCGCGCCGCGGAGCCGGGGGACCCGCACGAGGTGGAGTCGGCCGCCCACCGGCTGTTCTCGCTCGACCAGGCGGTGTGCCTCGACAGCGCCCCCGGGCGTGAACTGCTCTGTGTGCTCCTGGAGTTCGCCGCCCTGTCCGGGCGGATTCCGGCGGCGGAGGTGATCGAGACCGGACGGCGCATCCTGGCCAGCGAGCCGGCCACCCGGGCCTATCCGCACACGGCGCTGCCGATGCCGGCCACCGCGCTGGTGCTGGCCGGGCAGCCGGGGCTTGTGGCCGGCTGGCTGGAGGGAACGGCCGGGCAGGCGGGCACCGCGGACCCGCTGCTCGCGCCGGCGCTGAAGGCCACCGAGGCGCTGACCCTGATCGCCGCGGGCCGGGCCGAGGAGGGCGCGGCCCGCCTGCTGTCCTGCGTGGAGGCGGTCGGCCCCCGGTGCCTGGAGATCCTCACCACGGCGGGGCTGCTGCGCGCCGCCGTGGGCCGGCAGATCGACCAGACGAACCGGGCGGAGGTGGCGGAGGCCGTCCTGGCCGCCGTCGACGGCGACTCCCGGCTGCCCGTGGTCTCGGTGGTCGGCCGCATCGCGACCGTCTCGCGGGCCGTGGAGCAGCGGGACTTCGCCCAGGCCGGGCATCACGTCCTCGACCTGGGCAGGCAGTTGGAGCGCGCGGGCTGGACCAACCCGGCGGTGGTGCCCTGGCGCAGCTACGCCGCGCTGATCCGGCACCGGGCCGGCGAGGCGGAGGCGGCGGAGCTGGCGGCCGAGGAGTTCACGCTGGCCGCCAGGTGGGGCGAGGCCACGGCGATGGGCCGGGCCCTGCGGGTGCGCGGCACGCTGACGCCGGGGGAGGAGGGCGTCGCCCTCCTGCGGGACGCCCTCGACATCCTGGAGGAGTCGCCCGACCGCTCCGAACGGGGCCGCACCCACCTGCTGCTCGGCAACCGGCTGGCCAAGGCGGGCGTCTCCTACGCCGAGGCGCACCTGCGGCAGGGGCGGGCGCTGCTGGACGACTGCGGCCCGAGCCGGGCCCACCGCCAGGAGGGCGCGCCGGTGCCGCCGGGCCCGCACCCCAAGTCGGGAGTCGATCTCACCAACGCCGAGCGGCGCGTGGTCGAGCTGGCGCTGACCGGCATGACGAACCAGGCCATCGCCGACGAACTCGAGGTCAGCTGCCGTGCCGTGGAGAAGCACCTCACGAGCACCTACCGGAAGCTGGACGTCGCGGGGCGGCACGCCCTCAAGGACGTGTGGCCCCTGCTGTCCCCGGGGTGAACGGCCCCGCGCGGGCCCCCGGGACGCGGGCCTCTCCCCGGGACATCGGGAGAAGATGGCGGTTTCCCGAGCGCCAGGAGGGCGGTTGGTGCATGCTTGGTGAACGCCCGGCGTGGCGGGGCCCGTCCGGCGCCCGCGCCCCTTCCGCCATTCCCATGGCGCGCCGTGGCTGATATCAATACCTGTCAATCGGCCACAGCACTGGAGCCGTCCCGCGCAGGGCGTGGGCCAAGTCGAGGAGGTTGCGGTCGACGGCGGTCGATTCCCCAGCGACCTCATGGTGGGCAGGGCCCGTGAGGTGGAGCACATCCGTGCCCGGCTGGCCGCGGCGCTGGGCCCCACGGACCCCGCCGACCCGCTCCGCGAGCGGCTGCTGCTGCTGAACGGCCGGCCGGGCAGCGGGAAGACGACCGTGCTGAACGCCGTGCTCGCCCAGCCGCCGGGCGAGGCCGCCGTGCTGCGGGCCGCCGGCCTGGCCGCGGACCGCGCCCTGCCCTACGGCCTGGCGAGCCGGCTGCTCGGCGAGCCGCCGCCCGCCGGCCGGGTCCCGGCCGGGCCCGCGGAGCAGGAGCTGCTGCACTCCCTCCACCTCCTCGTGAGCCCCCGCGCGGCGCGCGGTCCGCTGCTCCTCGCGGTGGACGACCTGCACCTGGCCGACGGTCAGTCCCTGCGCTGGCTTGGCTACCTGCTGCGGCGGAGTGCAGAGCTGCCGCTCGCCGTGCTGGCGACCGCCCCGGCGCCGACGCCGGACCACGTGCTCGAAGCGCTGGCCGACCTGCTCCCCGCCGTGGCCGACGGCCGGTTGCGGCTGCTTCCGCTCGGGGCGCCGGCGGTGGCGGAGCTGATCGAGGCCCGCTGCCGCCGGGCGCCCGACCTCGCCTTCGCCACCGCCTGCCGCCGCCTGTCCGGCGGCAATCCGGCGCTGCTGACCCGGCTGCTGGACGCGGTGGTGCGCGCGGGGCTGCCCCCCGACCGCAGGGCGGTCGCCCGTCTGGAGTCGATCGCCGCGGGGCTGCTCCGCGAGGTGATCCCGACCTGGCTGGACGCGCAGCCCCCCGTGGTGCGCGACGTCGCCCGTCACCTGGCGGTGCTCGGCTCGCCCTCCGCCCACCTGCTGGCCGCCCTCGGGCGCGTGCCGGCCAGGGAGGTGCCGGGCGCGCTCGGCGCGCTGCGGGACAACGGCGTGCTGGCCGCGGACGGCGAGAGCTTCGCCCACCCGCTGGTCAGGGAGGCGGTGCTGGGTGCCGTCCCGCCCGCCGAGCTCGCCGCGACCAGGCTGCGGGCCGCCCGGCTGCTGAACGACGCGGGCCGGCGCCCCAGGGTCGTGGCCGACCAGATCCTGCTGGCCGGCGGCGCCGGGCACGCCTGGGCGGCCCGGGTCCTCGTGGAGGCGGCCAGGGAGGCGGTCGCCGGGGACGCGTTCGAGGCCGCGGCCCGCTACCTGGAGCCGCTGGTCGAACGCGCCCCGGAGGACGCCGGGTTGCGCCGTCAGCTGGCCGGCGTGCTCGCGCAGCGCCGGCCGGCCGAGGCGCTCGCGGAGTACCGGGAGGCGCTGCGGCACGAGGGGCACCCGCGCCGGCGGGCGGCGCTCGCCGTGGAGGTGGCGGCGACCGCGGTCGCCGCGCGGCGGTCCGCCTCCGTCCTGGCCGACCTGGAACGCGAGCTGGACGCGCTCGGCCGTGCCGGGGAACCGCTCTCGGGTCCCGAGCGGGAACGGCGGGCCTGCGTGGAGGGCGCCGTGCTGCTCGCCGGGCTCCAGGAGAGCGCCACCTGCGCCAGGACCAGGGAGCGCGCCGCCGCGATGCACCCTCCGGCGGGGGAGACTCCCGACGAGCGGCTGCTGCTGGCGATGCTGGCGGTCGAGGGCACCATGCGAGGCGACGCGCCCGGCCGGATGGCGGCCCTGGCCCGCCAGGCGCTGCCGCTGGACGACGTCGACGTGCACGGCAGGACCGTGCTGGCCGCCTCCTTCGTGCTCACCGCCGCCGACGAGCCGGGGGCGGCGCTCGGGCCGCTGGGCCGGGTGGTGGCGCACTGCGCGCGGCGCGGCCTGGTCGCGACGCACTGCCAGGCGCTGAGCGCGCGGGCCGCGGCCCGCCACGCGGCCGGTGACCTGGTGGAGGCGGTGGCGGAGGCGGAACTCGCCCTGGAGATCGCGCGGCAGGAGTCCTGGCGCGACGGGGAGGTGCGGCCCGCGATCGTCCTGGGGGCGGCCCTCGCGCTCGGCGGTGCGGCGGAGCGGGCCGAGCGGGTGCTGGCCTCGATCGACGCCAGGGCGGTGGCGGGACTGGCCAGGGAGTACCCGGCCTACCTGATGGCCAGGGCGCTGACCAAGGTGCAGACCGGGGACCTGGTGGAGGCGCTGCGCCTGCTGCGGCGCTGCGGGGCCGGCCTCGCCGAGAGCGGGCTGACCAATCCGCTGGTCGAACCCTGGTGGGCGGAGGCGGCGTTGCTGCTCGCCGCGCAGGGCCGCGTCCGCGAGGCGATGCCGCTGGTGGAGTGGGGCGAGCAGCTGGTGGAGCGGTGGGACGTGCCGCGGGCCAGGGGCCTGCTGCTGACCGCCCAGGCGGCGACCAGGTCGGGGCAGGCGGCGGTGGAGACCTGGGAGCGGGCGGCCGAGGCCCTGGAGAAGTCCTCGGACGACCTCGGCCGGCTGCGGGCCGAGTACCACCTGGGCCGGGCGCTGTTGCAGGCCGGGCACACCAGGCAGGCGCGGCACCGGCTGAGGACGGCGGCGGACCTGGCCACCCGCTGCGGCGCCCGCCCGGCGGCGGAGGCCGCCCGCACGCTGCTGCTGCGCGCGGGCGGGCGCATGCGCCCAGGTTCCGGGTCGAAAGCGGACGTTCTCACAGATCGCGAACGGCGGGTGGTCTCCCTGGCCCTCGACGGCCGTACCAACCGCGAAATCGCGCAGCGGCTGACCGTCACTCCGCGGACGGTTGAAGTCCACCTCACTAACGCCTACCGGAAACTCGGGATCTCCGGCCGCGCCGAATTGGCGGAGGCATTGGCCCACGAAATCGTTTGATTTTCAAGTTTATTCGGGGTCGCTGTGCGTGTTCGCGGGCGCATTCGGTGGCTTGGGGGTTTTCGGGGCGAATGTCCGGGACTTCGGTGGGGTGGGGGCAAGCCGGGCGAAACGGGCGCTCCTTGCGGCTCGCCATCGGCCACCGTATCGACTTCCGCCGAAAACGCGGACGTTACATGTCACCGGCCGTGTACGGGCGCCTGCGGCGGGTATCCATCGCGCTAAGGTTCCGCGGCGCGGCCCGGCGAGGCGTTGCGGGGGTGGTTCGGTGGTGTTTCCGCCGGTCGGTCGCCGCTATCGCCAAGAGTCGCGAGGGCCGGGCTGATCGCGTTGACGCAGGCACCGACCGTGTCGGCCGCGCGCGATCGCACATGCGAAAATAAGAGCAAACTGCGAAGCGGGGGGCCGCGCCCGGGCCGCGAGGGGAGGGGCCGTGGCCTCCCGGCGGGGCTGACGAGGCGTCAGAACCTCAAATTTTCACCATCCGTACACGAGTGGCAGCAGTTCGTGTCGCCGTACCGAACCTTGGGCGGGGGCACCGAACCCCCTTCGGTGCGGTACCACCACAGGATTAGCGGTGAAGAGGCGGCGTCCGTTGATATAAGCGTTCGCTCTCCGTATCGTTGCTGCCGACCAAGGGCGTCATACGGGGTGACGCGACAATTGTTGCGTGGTCGGCGGGCCGATTCCTGGACGGTCCGCAGGAGGGCGACTCATGGACGTCAATTCCTATTCGTACCTGCAAGTTGTGGATTCTCCCAGCGAAACGGTGACCGCGCACAGATACGCGGAGGCTTATCAATCCCTCGTTGAGCGATCGGGGATGTGTATCGCTCTCGTTGACTTGGGGTTTCGGATTGTTGAAGCCAACGATCATTTTCGCGAGGAGCTCGGTGGTCCCCACGATGTGGTGGGGCGTGAATTGGTCGACTACCTTCACCAGAGCAGCCACCCGCTGCTCGGCAGCGCGCTGAACCGCATGGTGGAAGGGCGCAGCCCGCGGGCGGTGGAGCGGGTCTTCGCCCTGCGCAAGGGGGACCAGATGGCTCCGGCCCAGCTCACGGCCGTCGCCGTCAGGAACGAGCACCCGATCTTCTCGATGATCGTGGTTTTACTGCAATGGGATTCGGCGGCCGGCCCGGTCGGCCGGGCCTCGGCGCACAAGCGCATCCTCAGCGAAATCGACGCCCGCATTCTCGAGGGCGTGGCGACGGGCATGTCGACGGTGAATCTCGCCGCCAAGCTCTATCTCAGCAGGCAGGGCGTGGAGTACCACGTCGGGAAGATGCTGCGCCGGCTCAAGGTGGCCAACCGCGCCGCCCTGGTGTCCCGCGCGTACGCCACCGGCATCCTCAGCCCCGGCACCTGGCCGCCCCGGGTCGCCCCGGAGTGCATCAGGTAGCCCACCGCGAGGCGGCGCCGAAGGGGCCGCCGCCCTTGCGGGCCGGTCCCCCCTGAGGCGGGCCGGCACCTTCCGGACACGGCGTTGCCCGGCGGGCCTTGCGGCCCGCCGGGCAACCTGCTTTCCTCCCCTGCCACCGTCCCGCCCCGCCCCCACGGCGGCGGGGCGGGCGGGCGGTACGGCCTTCCGCTCCGCGTCCCGACCCTCAGTAGCCCACGGTGAAGCGGCGGCGCCGGTGCCGCGGGCGCTCGATCTCGTCGAGGAAGGCGATCGCGTAGTCCTCGCCGCCGATCGTGGACATCCCGTTCCTGCTCACCAGCACCTCGCCCCCCACCCGGTACTCCCCGGTGCGCGAGCCGGGGGCGTGGGCGCCGAAGAAGGCGGCCGGGCTCAGATAGAACCAGTCGACGGCCGCGGGCAGTTCCCGCAGCGCGGTCAGCGCCCGCAGGTGGCTGGTGGCCTCGGGCTTGACGAAGTCGGGGAAGCCGGGGGAGTCGAGAAGCAGGGGGCCGCCCTCGGTGACGTGCAGGCTGCCCGCGCCGCCGACCACGCCGAGGCGGCAGCCGCCCGCGGCGGCGGCCGCGCCGATCTCCGGCACCGAGTCGGCCAGCTCCACCCCCTCGTCGCCCTTCTTGCCCGGCACCGCAAGCGCCAGCACGTCCGCATCCGCGGCCACCTGGCGCACGAAGGCGGCGTCGTGCACGGAGCCGGCCAGGGGGACGAGGCCCTGGCGCCCGGCGAGCGCGTCGGTCTTGCGGGCGAGGCCCACCACCTCGTGCCCGCGGGCCAGCGCCTCGTTCACCAGGTGGCGGCCTGCGTAGCCGGTGGCGCCGAATACGGCGATCCTCATGCTCTTCCTCTCCCACGGGTGCCACGGGCCCAGCGTGCAAAGGCCCACGCGGCAGGGCCCGTTCGGCGCCGCCAGACCCGAGTTCCCCGAGGGCGCGGCGCGTTCCGGTGGCGCGAGGGCCCCCGGCCGCCTGCCGCCCCGACGACCGAACCCCGCGGCGAGGGGTACCGCGGGGTGATCGGCGACCGGCGACGCGCGCGCAGGGTGGGCCCGGCGTCCTCCCGGTCACCGCAGTTCCCCGGCGGGTGGCCCGGGAACGGCTCCACCGTAAGCGTGGGGCCGCTGGCAAATCACTAGAGCGTTCCCCGGGGCGCCCCCGCGTTCCCCGCGGGCCGGCCCGGGGGCGCCGACCGGCGCAAACGCCCCGCGCGGACGGGCACGCGGGGCGGCACAGGGGGCGGCGCGGGAGAGGCACGGCGGGCGCGGGTCACGCCTTCGTCGCGCACAGGATGCCGTGGGCGACGAGGGCCCCCGGCATCGTGGACAGGTCCTGGGCGACGGTCTTGGTGACCGTGAACCCGCACTCCTCGAGCCAGCGCCGGTAGGTCGACATCTTCTGCGGCCCGCCCTTGCCCATCGTGCAGCCGAGGAAGTACGCGGGGAAGAAGTCGACGCCCGCGCTGGCCGGGTCCTTGATGTCCTCCGGGTACACCGGCACGAGGATGTTGACCCTCCCGCCGGGCTCCAGGGCCTCGTTGACGCCGGTGAGAATCCGCAGCACGTCCTCCCGGTCCCACATGTCGAGGAAGTTCTTGATCAGGACGACGTCGAAGCCCTTGGGGACCCCGTCGAAGACGTCGCCGCCGATGAAGGAGCAGTGCTCCTCGACGCCGTGGGCCCGGAAGTTCTCCAGGCTCGGGGCCTCCTTCTCCGGCAGGTCGAAGGTGGTCACGTGCAGCCCGGGCGAGGCGTTGTTCCGGTAGGTGAGGATGGCGCCGAAGCCGGTGTTGCCGGCCAGGTCGAGCACCTTGGAGCCGGCCGGGATGTCCACGTTGCTCCAGAACCAGGGGTCGTTCTGGCCGGTGACGCCGTCCATCATCGGCGCCCAGGCCTCGCGCAGCTCCGTGTGCTCGCCGGCGGCGGCCTCGTACAAGTTGCCCTGGAATCCAAAGAGTTTGTCAAGCCCGACGACCGTGCCGGTCTTCACGCTCTCGGTGAGATAAAATATCTGGCGGAGCATGACCACCTTGATCATGTTCAGGAAGCTCACCACATGCTGGAGCGCGGGCTCGGGGATGCCGCCGAAGAAGGGCCCGGGGAAGTAGGCGCCTGCCTCCTCGTCATAGCGGAGGAAGTCCTCCTTGACCAGCAGGAAGAGGAGTTGTTCCACGGCGTCGGGCTTGGCGCCGACGGCCTCGCCGAGTTCGGCCGCGGTCATGCGGCCGTTCTTCCGGAGCGCGTCGATCACGCCGAGTTCACAACAGGTCAGCAGGGTCATGAAGCGTGTGGGCCCCACCATGTACTCGCGAAGCCGTGCGAAAGTTTCCTCTACCGTCATGGATCTGACTCCTTCGGGTCGGGTGTGAGCACCACCGCGGAGGACGCCGTGCACACCACCGCGCGGAGGGCATGCCCCGGCCCCGGGGGGCAGGAGGAATTCCGGCAGCGCCCTGGCCGCTGACGTCCCGTGTGGACGGTGGCGTGGACGGTGGTTCGGGCACTGTACCGGCGACGGGGGGAACGCGCCCACCGGGACATGTCGGCCCCGTCTCGCCTCCCGCGGCCCGGGAAGGGCCCCCGCCGCAGGTTGCGGGGGGTCTCCGGGGGACCGGCGCGCTTGCGCGGCTGCTCCGGGAACTAGTGATTTCCGAGTCCCGCGGGGGACAGACTTCGAACGAAGCGCCACGCGCGTCTCCAGCCGCGCACCATTCTCCGGTCCCCCCTCGCTTCCTCACGAAGGAGAAGCTCCATGGCGGTCACGTCCCTGGTCATGTCGATCGTGCTGGCGGCACTGATCCTCATGTCCGGAGCGCCGAAGGTGGCGCAGCAGGAGAGGATGGTCACGAACGCGGAGCATCTCGGCTACTCGGCCGCCGCCTTCAGGAACATCGGGCTGCTCGAAGTGGCCGCCGCGGCCGGCCTGATCGTCGGTCTCTTCTGGAAGCCGCTCGGCATCGCCGCCGCCGTCGGCCTGGTGGCCCTGATGGTCGGCGCGGTGCTGGCACACCGCAGGGCAGGCGACGGCGGCCGGGAGACCTTCCCCGCGGCGTGGGTCGGGCTCCTGTCGGCGGCCACCGCCGTGATCACCGTCCTCGGGCTGTGACCGGCGGGAGGTGAGCACGACGGTGGCCGGGGCCGGCCCGGAAGACGCGGGCCGGCGGAAAAGCGGCGGAAGGCGGCAGCCGGCTACCAGGTGACGGGCAGCTCGTTCACGCTGTGGACCATCGCGGACGAGCGCCGGAAGCGCAGCTCCTCGTGCGGGACGGCCAGCCGCAGGTCCGGAATCCGCTGCACGAGGGTGAGCAGCGCGACCTGGAGCTCCACGCGCGCGAGGAACTTGGCGATGCAGCTGTGCCTGCCGTGCCCGAAGGCCAGCGGGCTGGTGCCCGAGCGCGTGATGTCGACGCGGTCGGGCTCCGGGTAGACGCTCTCGTCGCGGTCGGCCGACGAGGTCAGGGCGATGACGCCCTCGCCCTCCCTGATGACCTGCCCGGCGAGCTCCACGTCCTCCATGGCGACCCGGGCGACGCCGTGCTGCATGACGTTCTGGTTGCGCAGCAGTTCCTCGACCGCCCCGGCGATCAGCTCGGGCTCCTCGCGCAGCCGCCGGCCGACCTCGGGGTTGCGCAGCAGCGCCAGGGTGCTGAGCGAGATGGAGCTCGCCGTCGTGTCGTAGCCGGCCGACAGCAGCATCATGCCCATCACGACGGCCTCGTTGCGGGTCAGCTCGCCCTTGCGGATCCGCTGGGCGGCCAGGCGGCCGAGCACGTCGTCGGTGGGCCGCCGCTCCTTCTCGGCGACCAGCTGGTTCATGTAGCCGAACAGGGCCGCCGCCGAGGCGTTGCGGGCGGCGGGGTTCGGGTTGCCCTCGACCAGGGTGTTGATCCACCGGCCGAAGGCGGTCCGGTCCTTGTAGGGCACCCCGAGCAGGTCGCAGACCACCATCAGCGGCACCGGGCGGGCGAAGACCGTCACCAGGTTCACCGGCTTGGGGCTCGCCAGCAGCTCGTCGATCCGCTCGTCGACGATCTCCTGGATGCGGGGCCTGAGCGACTCGGCGTGCTTCTTGGTGAACTGGCTCATGATCATGCGCCGGTAGCGGGTGTGCTCCGGCGGGTCCACCGCCACGAACGCGCCCGGCTGTGGCGCGACGGGGAAGTAGAACCCTCGTGGATAGCCCGGGGCGGCGACCCGGGAGCTGAAGCGCTCGTCGGCGAGGACGCTTCTGACGTCCTCGTAGCGGCTCACGAGCCAGGCGTCCTCCCCTGAGGGCAGGGTGACGGGCAGGACCGGTTCCTCCTGCCTGAGTCTGGTGTACTCGCCGGGGAGGTCGAGCAGTCGGCCCTCGTCGCGGGGCATCGGGAAGGGGCATCGGTGCCGAGGTGGGGGAATCTCGTTCACGAAGGTATCCCTACTTTCATAGTGACTTCGTGCGTGGCCAGCTCATTCCTGGAAAGTCCTGAATCGGTTGATCGCGTCCAGGTGCCGTTCCCTCAGCTCGTGGTTGCGCACGCCGAGCCCCTCCTCGGGTGCCAGACACAGGACGCCGACCTTCCCCTGGTGGACGTTGCGGTGCACGTCCAGGGCGGCCTGCCCCGCGTCCTCGAGCGGGTACACGTTGGACAGCGTCGGATGGATCTTCCCCCTGCTCACTAGCCTGTTGGCCTCCCACGCCTCGCGGTAGTTCGCGAAGTGGGTGCCGATGATGCGCTTGAGATTCATCCACAAGTAGCGGTTGTCGTACTGGTGCTGATAGCCGCTGGTGGAGGCGCAGGTGACGATGGTGCCGCCCCGCCTCGTCACGTAGACGCTCGCACCGAACGTCTCCCGGCCCGGGTGCTCGAACACGATGTCCGGATCTTCCCCGCCGGTCAGTTCCCGGATCTTGGCGCCGAAGCGGCGCCACTCCTTCGGGTCCTGCTCGTGTTCGTTCTTCCAGAAGCGGTATCCCTCGGCGCTGCGGTCGATGACCAGCTCGGCCCCCATCCGGCGGCAGGTCTCCGCCTTCTCCGGGCTGGACACGACGCAGACGGGGATCGCGCCGCCCGACAGCGCGAGCTGTGTGGCGTACGACCCGAGTCCGCCCGAGGCGCCCCAGATGAGCACGGTGTCCCCCTGCTTCATCGCGGCGCCGTTGGAGGAGACGAGCTGCCGGTAGGCAGTCGAGTTGACCAGCCCGGGGCTGGCCGCCTCCTCCCAGGTGAGGTGAGCCGGCTTCGGCATCAGCTGGTTCGCCTTGACCAGGCTCAGCTCCGCGAGACCACCGAAGTTGGTCTCGAACCCCCAGATGCGCTGCGCCGGGTCGAGCATGGTGTCGTTGTGCCCGTCGGCGGACTCCAGCTCCACCGAAAGGCAGTGCGCCACCACCTCGTCGCCCGGCTTCCACGCGCTGACCCCGGGGCCGGTGCGCAGCACCACGCCCGCGAGGTCGGAACCCACCACGTGGTAGGGCAGATCGTGCCGTGCCGCGAGCGGAGACGTCCTGCCGTAGCGGCGCAGGAAGTCGAAGGTCGGCAGCGGCTCGAAGAGCGCGGTCCACACGGTGTTGTAGTTGACGGCGCTGGCCATGACCGCGATCAGGGCCTCGCCCGGGCCGAGCTCCGGGGTGGCGACCCGGTGCATGTGCAGCGACTTCGCCGGGTCCCGGTCCGAGGCAGGCATGCCCTTGAACATGTCGACCTCGTCGGCGAGCACCACGGTGGCGCGGTAGTCCTGCGGCACGGGCAGGGCGGCGAAGTCCTCCGACGTCGCCTCGCCCGACAGCACCGCACTGACGATCTCGTCCATCTGGAACCCTCTCGAAAGTCTTCTCGAAGCTATCCCGTACCGGCCGTGTTAATCGTGCGAACCGGATGGGACCGAGTGAACCGCGTTGCCGCCCAGAGATCGTGACGCGCCGTCGCGCCGGTGTGCCTGCACCGCGGTGCCGCGTGTGCCCGCGCCCGGCAGGCCGGCCCGGGACCGCTCCCGAGCGCGCAACGGGCGCAGCAAAGACCCCCCTTCGCCGCGGCGCATCGGCTCTGTGGCCGATGCTGACGTGCCCCGCCTTAGGCAATTCCTTAGACACGCTTTGGCCGGTCACGCCATCGTGCCCGCCGCACCGCCGGATGCCGCCGGACCAGGGGCGGTTGGGGTGCCTGGTGCGCTCAGACTCTAGGGGATTTTCGAGCGGCGCCAGAAGAGACTTCGCATATGGCGGTTGCGTGCGCGACCGGTGTGCGTTCACCGGCATCGTCCCCCGGGGCCCGTTCTGTGGCCTGTCGGGGCCCGGCGCATGCCCGCCGGGTGGTCTGGTCCCTTGACCGCGCTTGTCGTGGCAAACGCCAGATGCGGTGCGTGATTCATGTCCGGCCTGTGGTTGTCGAGATGGGTTGAGTTGAGATGGACAACGAACAGAAGCTTCGTGACTACCTCAGGCGTGCCAGCGCGGACCTCCGGCGAACCCGGCAGCGGCTGAACGAGGTTGAGGCCGCGTCCCAGGAACCCATCGCCATCGTCGGCATGGGCTGCCGCTACCCGGGCGACGTGACCAGCCCCGAGGACCTCTGGCGGATGGTCGTCGCGGGCGAGCACGGCATCACGGAGTTCCCCACCGACCGCGGCTGGGCACCCGAGCTGCTGAGCATGTCGCAGACGAAGTCCGGCGGATTCCTGCACGACGCCCCGCAGTTCGACGCCGACTTCTTCCGGATCTCGCCGCGCGAGGCGCTCTCCATGGACCCGCAGCAGCGGGTCCTCCTCCAGGTCACCTGGGAGGCCCTGGAGCGCGCCGGCATCGACCCCACCTCGCTCAAGGGCAGCCAGACCGCGGTGTTCATGGGCGCGATGGCCCAGGACTACCAGGTCGGCCCGGGGGAGGGCGGCGAGGGCTTCCAGCTGCTCGGCAACTCCAACAGCGTCCTCTCCGGCCGCATCTCCTACAGCTTCGGCCTCATCGGGCCCTCCGTCACCATCGACACCGCCTGCTCCTCCTCCCTGGTGGCGATGCACCTGGCGGCCCAGTCGCTGCGCTCGGGCGAGAGCTCCCTCGTCCTCGCCGGCGGCGTGACGATCATGGCCAGCCCCACCACCATCGTCGAGTTCAGCCGCCAGGGCGGGCTCTCCGCCGACGGCCTGTGCCGCTCGTTCGCCGACTCGGCCGACGGGACCGGCTGGTCCGAGGGCGCCGGCGTGCTGGTGCTGGAACGCCTCTCCGACGCCCAGCGCAACGGGCACGAGGTGCTGGCCGTGCTGCGCGGCTCCGCCGTCAACCAGGACGGCGCCTCCAACGGCATGACCGCCCCCAACGGCCCCTCCCAGCAGCGGGTGATCCAGCAGGCCCTCATCAACGCCAGGCTGAGCAGCGACCAGATCGACGTCGTCGAGGCCCACGGCACCGCCACCACCCTGGGCGACCCGGTCGAGGCCCAGGCCCTGCTCGCCACCTACGGCCGAGGCCGCGACGCGGACCGCCCGCTGCTGCTCGGCTCCGTCAAGTCCAACCTCAGCCACACCCAGGCCGCCGCCGGCGTCGCCGGCGTCATCAAGATGGTCATGGCCATGCAGCACGGGCTGCTGCCCAGGACCCTGCACGTGGACACCCCCTCCACCCACGTGGACTGGGGCGCGGGCGCCGTCCGGCTGATCACCGAGAACATGCCCTGGCCCGAGTCCGGGGAGCCGCGCCGCGCCGCCGTCTCCTCCTTCGGGATCAGCGGCACCAACGCCCACACCATCATCGAGCAGGCCCCCGCGCCCGCCGCCCCCCAGGAGGAGGGGGCCGAGGCCCCCGAGCCGGTGGCCGCGGGACCCGTGCCCGTGCTGGTCTCCGGCCGCAGCCGCGAGGCCCTGGCCGCCCAGGCCGCCCGCCTCCTCGGCCGGCTGGACGCACTCGTCCCGGACGCCGGGCAGTCCGCCGAGGCCGCCGGGTCCGGGGTGCCGGCCGCCCTGCTGAACACGGCGTTCTCGCTCGCCACCACCAGGACCGGCTTCGAGCACCGCGCCGCCGTGACCGCCACCGGCCGCGAGGAGCTGCGGGCCGCCCTCGCGGCCCTGGCCGAGGGGGAGACCGGGCCGCACACCGTGCGCGGCAGCACCCTCGGCCGCGGCAAGCTGGCCTTCCTGTTCACCGGCCAGGGCGCCCAGCGCCTGGGCATGGGCCGGGAACTCCACGCGCGGTTCCCCGTCTTCGCCGAGGCCCTCGACGCCGCGTTCGCCGCGCTCGACCCGCACCTGCCGCGCCCGCTGCGCGAGGTCGTGTGGGCCGAGCCCGAGGGCGGCCCCGAGGGGCCGGAGGCCGAGGCCGCCCGGCGCACCCTGGAGCGCACCGAGTACGCCCAGCCTGCCCTGTTCGCCCTGGAGGTGGCCCTCTACCGGCTCGCCGAGTCCCTCGGCCTGAAGCCCGACTACCTGGCCGGGCACTCGATCGGCGAGATCGCCGCCGCCCACGTGGCCGGCGTGCTGTCCCTGGAGGACGCCGCCACGCTGATCACCGCCCGCGGCAGCCTGATGCAGGCCCTGCCCGAGGGCGGGGCCATGGCCGCGCTGCGCGCCGGCGAGGCGGAGGTCGCGCCGCTGCTGGCGGGGCGCGAGGAGCAGGTCTCGCTCGCCGCCGTCAACGGGCCCTCCTCCGTCGTCGTGGCCGGGGACGAGGAGGCCGTGGCCGAGATCGAGGCGCACTTCGCCGCCCAGGGCCGCAAGACGACCAGGCTGCGGGTCAGCCACGCCTTCCACTCGCCGCGGATGGCTCCCATGCTGGAGGAGTTCCGCGCCAGGCTCGCCGGCCTCGCATTCAGGCCGCCGCTGATCCCGCTGGTCTCCGCGGTGACCGGGGAGCAGGCCACCGTCGACGAGCTCACCTCGCCCGACTACTGGGTGCGGCACGCCCGCGAGGCCGTCAGGTTCGCCGACGGCGTCGCGTGGCTGGACGCCCACGGCGTCAGCGGCTACCTCGAACTCGGCCCCGACGGGGTGCTGTCCGCGATGACGCAGGAGTGCCTGGCCGAGCGCGCCGCCGAGGGCTCCCCGACCGCCGTGCCGCTGCTGCGCGCCGGGCGCGGCGAGCGCGAGGCGAGCACCGCGGCCCTGGCCGGCCTGTACGTGACCGGCGTCCCCGTCCGCTGGGAGGAGTTCTTCGCCGGCACCGGCGCCCGGCGGATCGACCTGCCCACCTACGTCTTCCAGACCCGGCGCTACTGGCCCAAGGGCGGCGGCCTGAACTTCGGCTTCGACCCCAGATCCTCCGGCCTCGGCGCGGCCCGCCACCCCCTGCTCTCCGCGGCCGTCTCGCTCGCCGACTCCGACGGCGCGCTGCTGACCGGCCGCCTTTCCCTGCAGTCCCACCCCTGGCTCGCCGACCACGCGGTGGGCGGCCGCGTGCTGCTGCCGGGCACCGCGTTCCTCGAACTCGCCATCAGGGCGGGGGACGAGGTCGGCTGCGACCGGGTGGAGGAACTGACCCTCACCGGCCCGCTCGTGCTGCCGGAGACCGGCGGCGTCCAGGTCCAGCTGTGGGTCGGCAAGGCCGACTCCGCGGGCCGCCGCAGCGTCACCGTCTACTCCCGGCCCGACGGCGACGAGGACCGGCCGTGGACGACGAACGCCACCGGCGTGCTGGCCACCGGGCCCGCCGCCGGCCGGGAGGCCGGGCCGGGCGAGACCTTCGACGCCACCCAGTGGCCGCCCGCCGACGCCACCGAGACCGACCTGACGGGCCTCTACGAGCGGCTCGCCGCCGAGGGCTTCGCCTACGGCCCGGTCTTCCGCGGGCTGCGCGCCGTGTGGCAGCGCGGCGACGAGGTCTTCGCCGAGGTCGAACTCCCCGGCGCGGAGGAGCCCGCCGAGTTCCAGGCCCTTCCCGAGCCGGCCGAGGGCGAGGCGCCCGCGCCGGCCCCGATCGGCCCAGGCACCGAGACCTTCGAGCTGCACCCGGCCGTCCTCGACGCGGTGCTGCACGCCTCGCGGTTCGTCGAGTTCGGCCCCGAGAGCCAGGGCGGCCTGCCGTTCTCCTGGGAGGGCGTCTCCCTGCACGCCAGCGGCGCCACCTCGGTGCGGGTGCGGCTGCGGCCCGTCGGCGACGACGCCATGGCCATCGCCGTGGCCGACGCCGCGGGCGAACCCGTCGCCTCCATCGACTCCCTGGTGCTGCGCGCCGTGACGGCCGGGCAGCTCGCCACGACGGAACCCGGGGGCGGCGACAGCCTGTTCCGCCTCGACTGGGCCCCGGTCGCGGCGGGCGAGCCGGCCGCCGCCCTCGCGGTGCTCGGCGCCGACCCCTTCGGCCTCGGCACGCTGCCCGGCGCCCGGGGGTACGCCGACCTCGCCTCCCTCGCCGAGGCCGCCGGGGCCGGCGGCGAGAACCTGCCCGCCGCCGTGCTGGTGCCGCTCGCGGCCGAGGCGGGCGCCGGGGAGGCCGACGCGGCCGGGCGCGCCCGCGAGGCCGGCACCCGCGTGCTCGCGCTCCTGACCGACTGGCTCGCGGAGGAACGATTCGCCCGCACCAGGCTCGTCCTCGTGACCCGCGGCGCGGTGGCCGCAGCCCCGGGCGAGGACCCCGACCCGGCCGCCGCCGCCGTCTGGGGCCTGGTGCGTTCCGCGCAGTCGGAACAGCCGGGCCGCTTCGCCCTGCTCGACCTCGACGCCACCGAGGCCACCCTGGCCGCCGTGCCCACCGCGCTCGGCGAGGAGCCGCAGCTCGCGCTCCGCGACGGCACCGCGCTCGCCGCCAGGCTCGCCCGCGTCGCCCCCACGCCCACCCCCGCCGCGCCCGCCTGGGACGCCGGGGGCCAGGTCCTCGTCACCGGCGGCACCGGCGGCCTCGGCGCGCTCCTCGCCCGGCACCTCGCCACCGCGCACGGCGTCCGCGAGCTGCTGCTGGTCAGCCGCCGCGGCCCGGCCGCGGAAGGCGCCGCGGAACTCGTCGCGGAACTCGCCGAGGCCGGCGCCACCGCCGAGGTGGTGGCCTGCGACGTCGCCGACCGGGCGGCGCTCGCCGCCCTGCTCGACGGCCGCCGCCTGTCCGCCGTCGTGCACACCGCGGGCGTCCTCGACGACGGCCTCGTCACCTCCCTCACCCCCGAGCGCCTGGACGCCGTGCTGCGGCCCAAGGCGGACGCCGCCTGGCACCTGCACCAGCTCACCGCGGACCGCGAACTCGCCGCGTTCGTGCTCTACTCCTCGGCCACCGGCGTGCTCGGCACCCCGGGCCAGGCCAACTACGCCGCGGCCAACGCCTTCCTCGACGCCCTCGCCGCCCACCGCCGCGCCCAGGGCCTGCCCGCCCACTCCCTCGGCTGGGGCGCCTGGGCCTCCGAGGGCATGCTGGCCGACGCCGACGCGGAGCGCATGGCGCGCTCCGGCCTGCCGCCGCTGACCCCCGCCCAGGGCCTGGCCGCCTTCGACGCCGCGCTCGCCGGCGAGGAGAGCGCCCCGCTCGCCCTGCGCCTGGACCTGTCGGTGCTGCGCGCCCAGCCGGAGATCCCGCCGCTCTTCCGCGGCCTGATCAGAACCCGCGCGCGCCGCTCCGCCGTGGCCAGCTCGGAGGCGGCCGAGACGCTGGCCCGCAGGCTGTCGGGACTCGGCGAGGAGGAGCGCCGCGAGGCCCTCCTGGAACTCGTCCTCGGCCAGGTGGCCGCCGTGCTCGGGCACTCGGACGGCGGCGAGATCGAGGCCGACCGGCAGTTCCGCGACCTCGGCTTCGACTCCCTGACCGCCGTCGAACTGCGCAACCGGCTCGCCGCCGTCACCGGCCTCAGGCTCGCCGCCACCATGGTCTTCGACTACCCGACGCCGACCGTGCTCGCCAGGCACCTGGCCGAGGAGCTGTTCGACGCCCACGCCGCCGCGCCCGTGCCGGCCACGCCGCGGCGGGCCCCGGCCGAGGACGACCAGATCGTCATCGTCGGCATGGGCTGCCGCTACCCGGGCGGCGTCGGCTCCCCCGAAGAGCTGTGGCGCCTGGTCCTGGACGGCACCGACGCCATCTCCGGCTTCCCCACCGACCGCGGCTGGGACCTCGACCGGCTCTACCACCCCGACCCCGACCACCCGGGCACCTCGTACACGCGGCACGGCGGATTCCTGCACGACGCGGGCGAGTTCGACGCCGGCTTCTTCGGGATGAGCCCGCGCGAGGCGGTCGCCACCGACTCCCAGCAGCGCCTGCTGCTGGAGACCACCTGGGAGGCCATCGAGGCCGCCGGCATCGACCCGGTCTCCCTGCGCGGCAGCGCCACCGGCGTCTTCGCCGGCGTCATGTACAACGACTACGGCGCCAGCCTGGGCGGCGGGGAGTTCGAGGGCTACCAGGGCAGCGGCACCTCGCCCAGCATCGTCTCCGGCCGCGTCTCCTACACCCTCGGGCTCGAAGGCCCGGCCGTCACCGTGGACACCGCCTGCTCCTCCTCGCTGGTCGCCCTGCACCTGGCGGCCCAGGCGCTGCGGGCGGGGGAGTGCAGTCTGGCCCTGGCCGGCGGCGTCACCGTGATGTCCACGCCCACCGCCCTGGTCGAGTTCTCCCGGCAGCGCGGCCTGGCCCCCGACGGGCGCTCGAAGGCGTTCTCCGACGCCGCCGACGGCGTCGCCTGGTCCGAGGGCGTCGGCGTGCTCGTCCTCGAACGGCTCTCCGACGCCCGGCGCAACGGGCACCAGGTGCTGGCCGTGGTCCGCGGCTCCGCCGTCAACCAGGACGGCGCGAGCAACGGCCTCATGGCCCCCAACGGCCCCTCGCAGCAGCGGGTGATCCAGGCCGCGCTCGCCGGCGCGGGACTGCGGCACGACGAGGTCGACGTCGTCGAGGCCCACGGCACCGGCACCTCGCTCGGCGACCCGATCGAGGCCCAGGCCCTCCTGGCCACCTACGGCCAGGACCGCGAACGCCCCCTGCACCTGGGCTCGATCAAGTCGAACCTCGGCCACACGCAGGCCGCCGCCGGCGTCGCCGGCATCATCAAGATGGTCCTCGCGCTGCGCCACGGCGTCCTGCCGAAGACCCTGCACGTCGGCACGCCCTCCACCCACGTGGACTGGTCCTCGGGCGCCGTCGAGCTGCTGACCGAGCCCGCCGAACTGCCCGCCCTCGACCGCCCCTGGCGGGCCGGCGTCTCCGCCTTCGGCATCAGCGGCACCAACGCCCACGTGATCCTGGAGGCCCCCACCGCGGACACCGGCGCGCCCGCACCCCGCCCCGAGGCCGGGCGCCGCGAGGCGGTGGTGCCGTGGCTGGTGTCGGGCAAGACCGCGGACGCCGTCAGGGCCCAGGCCGCCCGGCTGCTCACCCACCTCAGGCAGCGCCCCGAACTCGACGCCGTCGACGTCGCCTTCTCGCTGGCCACCACCCGCTCCGCCTTCGAGCAGCGCGCCGCCGTCGTCGGCCGCGACCGCGAGGAGCTGCTGCGCGCGCTCGCCGCGCTGGCCACCGACCGGCCCGACGCCGCCCAGGTCAGGGGCGAGGCCGCCGGCACCCGCCGGGTGGCCATGGTCTTCACCGGCCAGGGCAGCCAGCGGCCCGGCATGGGCAAGGAGCTCTACGAGCGCTCCGACGTGTTCGCCAGGGCCCTGGACGAGGCGCTCGCCGCCCTCGACCCGCACCTCGAACGCCCGCTGCGCGAGGTGATGTTCGCCGCCGAGGGCACCCCGGAGGCCGCGCTGCTCGACGAGACCGGCTGGGCCCAGCCCGCGCTCTTCGCGCTCGAAGTGGCCCTGTTCCGGCTGGTCCGCTCGCACGGCGTCAAGGTGAACCACGTCGGCGGCCACTCCATCGGCGAGATCGCCGCCGCCCACGTCGCCGGGGTCCTCTCCCTCGCCGACGCCGCCACCCTCGTCGCCGCCAGGGCGCGCCTGATGCAGGCCCTGCCCGCGGGCGGCGCCATGGTCGCCGTCCAGGCGGCCGAGGAGGAGGTCGCGCCGCTGCTCGCGGGACGCGAGGACGAGGTGTCCCTCGCCGCCGTCAACGGCCCCTCCTCCGTGGTGCTCGCGGGCGACGAGGAGGCCGTGCTCGGCCTGGCCGCCGCCTTCCGCGAGCAGGGCCGCAAGACCTCCCGGCTGAAGGTGTCCCACGCCTTCCACTCGCCCCACATGGACGGGATGCTCGACGCCTTCCGCGAGGTCGTCTCCGGGCTCACCTTCGCCGCGCCGGCCATGGGGCTGGTCTCCAACCTCACCGGCCGCCCGGCCACTTCGGAGGAGCTGTGCTCGCCCGAGTACTGGGTGCGGCACGTGCGCGAGACCGTCCGCTTCGCCGACGGCGTGCGCGCCCTGCACGAGGCGGGCGTCGGCACCTTCGTCGAGATCGGCCCCGACGGCGTGCTGACCGCCATGATCCAGGAGGTGCTCGGCGAGGCGGACGCCGCCGAGAGCCCGGCCCCCCTGGCGCTGGTGCCGGTGCTGCGCGCCGAGCGTTCCGAGGAGCTGACCAGCGTCACCGCGCTGGCCAGGCTGCACGCCCACGGCGTCACCGTCGACTGGCCCGCCTTCTTCGCGCCGCACCGCGCCCGCCGCGTCGACCTGCCCACCTACGCCTTCCAGCACGCGCACTACTGGCCGCAGGCCCCCCTGGTGCCGGCCGGCGCCGGCGCCGACCCGGCCGACGAGCGGCTGTGGGCCGCGATCGAGCGCGGCGACGCCAGCGAGCTGGCCGCCCTGCTGCGTCTCGGCGAGCAGGAGCGCGACCAGCTGTACTCGCTGCTGCCCGCGCTGTCCTCCTGGCGGCGCGGCACCCAGCAGCGCTCCGTCCTCGACTCCTGGCGCTACCAGGTGAGATGGACGCAGCTCCCGGCCGCCGCCGCACCCGTGTTCACCGGCACCTGGCTGCTGTTCCACGGCGCGGGGGCCGAGCAGGAGGAACTCGCCGGGCTCCTCGCCCGGGCCCTGACCGAGCGCGGCGCCGAGGCCAGGACGGTCGTCCTGGACGAGGACTGCGCCGACCCCGGGACCCTCGCCGCGCGGCTGCGCGCGGCAGGCGGGCTCCCGGCCGGCGATCCGGCGCCGGGAGCGGCCGGGGAGGCCGGGGACGCCGGGGAGCCCTCCGGGGAGGAGCCGGCGCCCGCCGTCTTCGCCGGCGCCGTCTCCCTGCTCGCCCTCGACGAGCGGCCCACCGCGGAGCACCCCGTGCTGACCCGGGGACTCGCGCTCACCCTCGCCCTGCTGCGCACCCTCGACCTCCCGGTGTGGACCCTCACCCGCGGCGCCGTCGGCACCGGCCCGGGCGACGCCCTCACCTCCCCGGCCCAGGCCGCCGTCTGGGGGTTCGGCCGGGTGGCGGCGCTGGAGTACCCGCGCCGCTGGGCCGGCCTGATCGACCTGCCCGCCACCCTCGACGACACCGCCCTCGGCCGGCTGCTCGCCGCGCTCGCCGGGCAGGACGCGGCCGGCGGCGGCGAGGACCAGCTCGCCGTCCGGGCCACCGGCACCTTCGGCCGCCGCCTCGCCCACCGCACCGTGGACAGCCTCCCCGGCCCGGGGGAGTTCACCCTGGACGGCACGGTGCTGGTCACCGGCGGCACCGGCGGCCTGGGCGCCGCCGTCGCCCGCTGGCTCGCCCGCAGCGGCGCCCAGGCCCTGCTGCTCACCAACCGGCGCGGTCCCGAGGCGCCGGGCGCGGCCGAACTGCGCGCCGAACTCGAAGAGCTGGGCGCGCAGGTGGAGATCGTCGCCTGCGACGTCGCCGACCGCGAGGCGCTGGCCGCGCTCCTGGCGGGCATTCCCGCCGAGCGGCCCCTCACCGGCGTCGTCCACGCCGCGGGCATCGGCCAGGCCGCCCCGCTGGCCGAGACCGGCCTGGCGGAGTTCGCCGAGGTGATGCGGGCCAAGGTGCTCGGCGCCGCCCACCTCGACGCGCTGCTGGGCGAGGCCGAGCTGAGGCTGTTCGTCCTCTTCGGCTCCGTCGCCGGCGTCTGGGGCAGCGGCGGCCAGAGCGCCTACGCCGCCGCCAACGCCTACCTGGACGCCCTCGCCGAGCAGCGCAGGGCCCGCGGCCTGGCCGCCACCAGCGTGGCCTGGGGCCCCTGGGCCGAGGTGGGCATGGCCACCCACGAGGCCATGTCGGGCAACCTCCAGCGGCGCGGCCTCGGCATGCTGCCCCCCGAGGAGGCCATCGCCGAGCTGAACCGCGCCGTAGTGCACCAGGACGTGACGGTCACCGTGGCCGACGTGGACTGGGAGCGCTACCACCCGATCTTCAGCTCGGTGCGCCCCAGCGCCCTGCTGCGCGACCTGCCCGAGGTCAGGGCGCTGGCCAAGGCCGCCGCCCCGGACACGGGCGCCACCTCGGAGCTGGCCGCGCGGCTGCGCGGCCTGTCCGAGACGGAACGGGTGCGCACCCTGCGCGAGCTGGTGCGGGCCGAGGCCGCGGCCGTCCTCGGCCACGCCTCCGCCGCCGAGGTCGGCGAGCAGCGCGCCTTCCAGGAGATCGGCTTCGACTCGCTGACCGCCGTGGAACTGCGGCAGCGGCTGAGCACCGCCACCGGCCTCACCCTGCCCGCCACGCTGATCTTCGACTACCCCAACCCGATCGCGCTCGCCGACCACCTGAACGCCGAACTCCTCGGCGCCGAGAAGGAGATCGTCGCCTGGCAGCCCCAGCACGGCGGCGCCACCGACGAGCCGATCGCCATCATCGGCATGAGCTGCCGCTTCCCCGGCGGCGCGAACAGCCCCGAGGAGTTCTGGGAGCTGATCGCGGCCGGGACCGACGCCATCTCCGAGTGGCCCGAGGACCGCGGCTTCGACGTGGCCGCGATGTACGACCCCGACCCCGACCAGCCGGGCACCGCCTACAGCACCCAGGGCGGCTACCTCACCGAGGCGGGCGACTTCGACCCCGGCTTCTTCGGCATCTCCCCGCGCGAGGCCACCGGCATGGACCCGCAGCAGCGGCTGCTGCTGGAGACCACCTGGGAGGCCTTGGAGCGGGCCGGCATCGACCCGGCCGACCTCAGGGGTAGCAGGACCGGCGCGTTCATCGGCTCCAGCTACTCGGAGTACGGCATGGGCGGCGGCGACGGCAGCGGCGCCGAGGGCTACGCCGTCACCGGCAGCAGCCCCAGCGTCCTGTCCGGCCGCGTCTCCTACGTGTTCGGCCTGGAGGGCCCGGCGGTCACCGTGGACACCGCCTGCTCCTCCTCGCTGGTGGCGATGCACCTGGCCAGCCAGTCCCTGCGCAGCGGCGAGTCCACCCTCGCCCTGGCCGGCGGCGTCACCGTGATGCCCAACCCCAAGCCCTTCATCGCCTTCAGCCGGCAGCGGGTGCTGGCCCGCGACGGCCGCTGCAAGTCGTTCTCCGACGCGGCCGACGGCATGACCCTCGCCGAGGGCGTCGGCATGCTGCTGCTGGAGCGCCTCTCGGACGCCGAGCGCAACGGCCACCAGGTGCTCGCCGTCATCCGCGGCTCGGCCGTGAACCAGGACGGCGCCTCCAACGGCCTGTCCGCGCCCAACGGCCCCTCGCAGCAGCGCGTCATCATGCAGGCCCTGGCCAACGCCGGCCTCACCCCGGACGAGGTCGACGCCATCGACGCGCACGGCACCGGCACCGCGCTCGGCGACCCCATCGAGGCGCAGGCGCTCCAGGCCACCTACGGCCGCGACCGCGACCCACAGCGGCCGCTGCTGCTCGGCTCGGTGAAGTCCAACATCGGGCACTCCCAGTCGGCCGCGGGCGTCGCCAGCGTCATCAAGATGGTGATGGCGCTGCGCAACCGGGTCTGGCCCAGGACCCTGCACGCCGAGACCCCCTCCTCGCACGTGGACTGGAGCAGCGGCTCCCTCTCCCTGCTGACCGAGCCGGTCGCCTGGGAGGCCGACGGCAGGCCGCGGCGCGCCGCGATCTCCTCCTTCGGCATCAGCGGCACCAACGCCCACACCCTGATCGAGGAGGCCCCGGCCCCCGCGCTGCCGCCCGCGCCCGAGCCCGCCGCCGAGCCGCCCGCCGTGCTGCCCTGGGTGGTCTCCGCCCGCAGCGAGGCCGCGGTCCGCGGCCAGGCGGCGGCGCTGCGCTCCCGGCTGGAGACCGAGCCGCTGTGGCGGCCCCACGACGTCGGCTTCTCGCTGGTGTCCTCCCGCGCCACCTTCGAGCACCGCGCCGTGGTGCTCGGCGCCTCGGACGCCGAACTGCGCGCCGGCCTCGACGCGTTGCGCGGCGACGCCGGGCAGCCAGGGCAGCAGGAGGTCGTGCGCGGGCTGGCCGACCTGGAGGGCAAGACCGTCTTCGTCTTCCCGGGCCAGGGCGCCCAGTGGGAGGGCATGGGCGCCCAGCTCCTCGACGAGTCCCCGGTGTTCGCCGCCCGCGTCGCCGAGTGCGCCGCCGCGCTCGCCCCGCTGGTCGACTGGTCGCTGATCGACGTGCTGCGCGGGGTCGAGGGCGCCGCGCCGCTCGACCGCACCGAGGTGCTGCAGCCCGCCTCGTTCACCATGATGGTGGCGCTCGCCGAGGTGTGGCGCTCCATGGGCGTGGTGCCCGACGCGGTGATCGGCCAGTCCCAGGGCGAGGTCGCCGCGGCCTGCTTCAGCGGCGCCCTGTCCCTTGAGGACGCCATGAAGGTGATCACGCTGCGCAGCGCGATCACCACCGAGCGGCTGCGCGGCACCGGCGGGGTGGCCTCGCTCGCGCTGTCCGCGGCCGAGGCCGAGGAGCGCATCGCCGAGTGGGGCCCGCGGCTCTCCCTCGCCGCCGACAACGGCCCCAGGGCCGTCACCGTCTCCGGCGAGCCCGCCGCCCTGGACGAGCTCGTCGCCCGGCTGACCGAGGAGGGCGTGCGGGCCCGGCGCATCTTCGCCGAGTACGCGGGGCACTCCGCGCTGGTCGAGCCGGTGCGCGAGGAACTGGTGGCCGCCCTGTCGGTGCTCAGGCCGCAGGAGCCCACCATCCCCTTCTGGTCCACCGTCACCGGCGGCTGGATCACCGGGCCCGACCTGGACGCGCAGTACTGGTACCGCAACCTCAGGGAGCCGGTGCTCCTCACCGACGGCGTGCGCGGCCTGGCCCGCTCCGGGCACCGGGCCTTCCTCGAAGTGAGCACCCACCCGCTGCTCGGCGGGCCGCTGGAGGACACCCTCGCCGAGGAAGGCGTCAGGGGCGTCGTCGTCGGCACGCTGCGCCGCAACGTCGGCGGGCTGCGCCGGATGCTGACCTCCGTCGCCGAGGCCTTCGTGCGTGGCGTCCCGGTGAACTGGCCGGCCTGCTTCGCCGACACGGACGCCAGGCGCGTGGACCTGCCGACCTACGCCTTCGCGCACGAGCGGTTCTGGCTGATGCCCTCGGCGCCGCCGCAGGGCGCGCCCGGCGAGGCCGACCCGGTGGACGCCGAGTTCTGGGCCGCGGTCGAGCGGGCCGACCTCGCCGCGCTGGGCGAGAGCCTGCACGTGGACGAGCAGACCCTGGCGGCCGTGCTCCCCGCGCTCGCCGACTGGCGCCGGCAGCAGCAGGAGCAGCACACCACCGAGTCCTGGCGCTACCGCGTCAGCTGGAAGCCGGTCAACGCCGGCTCCCGCAGGCCGCTGACCGGCACCTGGCTGCTGGTCGGCGCCGAGGGCGCCGACCCGGCCGCCGACGAGGAGGTCGAGGCGGCGCTCACCGCGCACGGCGCCTCGGTGCGCCGCCTGGTGCTCGGCGAGGACTGCCTGGACCGCGAGGTGCTCGCCGCCAGGCTCGCCGCGCTGGCCGGCCCCGCGGCCGAGACGCCCGAGGGTGCCGGGGACGCCGGGGCCGAGGGCGCCGGGGACGGCGAGCCCGGGGCCGAACTCGGCGGGATCGAGGGCTTCACCGGCATCGTCTCCACCCTGGCCGCCGCCGAGCAGCCCAGCGAACGCCACCCGGCGCTCGCCCTCGGCCTGGCCCTGACCGTCAGCCTGGTCCAGGCCCTCGAAGCCGAGGCGGGCGAGGGCGCCGCCAGGGTCCCGCTGTGGAGCCTCACCAGGGGCGCCGTCTCCACCGGCCGCTCCGACCAGGTCACCCACCCGATACAGGCGCAGGTCATGGGCGTCGGCTGGACCGCCGCCCTGGAGCACTCGCAGCGCTGGGCCGGGCAGATCGACCTGCCCGCCCGCCTCGACGCGCGCGCCGCCCAGCGGCTGGCCGCCCTCCTGGCCAACCCGGGGGAGGAGGACCAGCTCGCCATCCGCGGCTCCGGCGTCCTGGCGCGGCGCCTGGTGCGCGCCCCCGGCCGCGAGCGGCCGGCCCGCGACTGGACCCCGCGCGGCACCACGCTGATCACCGGCGGCACCGGCACCCTCGGCCCGCACGTCGCCCTGTGGTGCGCCCACCTGGGCGCCGAGCACCTCGTCCTGGTCAGCAGGCGCGGCCCCGAGGCCCCTGGCGTCGCCGAACTGACCGCCCAGATCGAGGAATTGGGCAGCAGGGTCACCGTCCTCTCCTGCGACGTGTCGGACCGCGACGCGGTCGCCGCCCTGCTCGACGGGCTCCGGGAGCAGGGCCACACCCTGCGCAACGTCATCCACACCGCGGCCGTCATCGGCCTGTACTCGCTGGCCGAGAGCACCCACGAGGCGTTCTCCGAGGTGGTCGCCGCCAAGGTGCACGGCGCGGCCAACCTGGACGCGCTGATCCACGAGGAGCTCGACTCCTTCGTGATGTTCTCCTCCATCTCCGGCATGTGGGGCAGCGGGCAGCACGGCGCCTACGTGGCCGCCAACGCCTACCTCAACGCGCTGGCCGCCCACCGCCGCGCCCGCGGCCTGGCCGCCACCGCCGTGTCCTGGGGCATCTGGTCCGACGACCTGGGCCTCGGCCGGGTGAACGTGGAGCAGATCAGGCGCACCGGACTCGTCTTCATGAACGCCAGGCTCGCGCTCAACGCGCTCAAGGGCGTGCTCGACGAGGACGAGACCGACATCGCGCTCGCCGACCTCGCCTGGGACCGCTACCACTCGGTGTTCACCTCGACCAGGCCCACCACCCTGTTCGACGAACTGCCCGAGATGAAGGCGCTGACCGAGGCCGAGGCGCACCCGGCCGCCTCCCCGGCGGGCGACGGCTTCCTCGACCGGGTCCGCGCCATGCCGGTGGCCGAGCAGGAGCGGGTGCTGCTCGACCTGGTGCGCACCCAGATCGCCAGCGTGCTCGGGCACTCCTCCACCGAGGAACTCGCCGAGCACCGGGCGTTCCGCGACATCGGCTTCGACTCGATCACCGCCGTCGACCTGCGCAACCGGCTGAGCGCCGCCACGGGCCTCACCCTGCCGACGACGATGATCTTCGACCACCCGAACCCGGTGGCGCTCGTCGCCTACCTGCGCTCCCAGATCGTGGGCGCCGAGACCGACTCCACCGCCCCCCGGGTCACCGCGGTCTCGGACGACGAGCCGATCGCCATCATCGGCATGGCCTGCCGCTACCCGGGCGGGGTGACCTCGCCCGAGGACCTGTGGCAGCTGATGCTCGACGGCGTCGACGCCACCTCCGAGTTCCCCACCGACCGCGGCTGGAACGCCGAGGCCCTGTACGACCCGGACCCGGAGCGGACCGGCGGCACCTACTCCATCCGCGGCGGCTTCCTGTCCCACGTCGCCGACTTCGACCCGGGCTTCTTCGGCATCAGCCCCCGCGAGGCCCTGGCGATGGACCCGCAGCAGCGGCTGCTGCTCGAAACCACCTGGGAGACCTTCGAACGCGCCGGTCTCGACCCGGCCACCCTCCGCGGCAGCCTCACCGGCGCCTTCATCGGCGCCAGCTACCAGGACTACTCGACCGGCGGCTCCGAGGCGCAGGACGCCTCGGAGGGCCACCAGGTCACCGGCACCCTCTCCAGCATCCTGTCCGGCCGGGTGTCCTACCTGTTCGGCCTGGAGGGCCCCGCCGTCACCATCGACACCGCCTGCTCCTCCTCGCTGGTCGCCATGCACCTGGCCTGCCAGTCGCTGCGCGGCGGGGAGAGCTCCCTCGCGCTGGCCGGCGGCGTTAGCGTCATGGCCACCCCCGGCGCGTTCGTCGGCTTCAGCAGGCAACGGGCGCTGGCCTCCGACGGCCGCTGCAAGGCGTACTCGGACGCCGCCGACGGCATGTCGATGGCCGAGGGCGTCGGCCTGGTCCTGCTGGAGCGGCTCTCCGACGCGCGGCGCAACGGCCACCGGGTCCTCGCCGTCGTGCGCGGCAGCGCCATCAACCAGGACGGCGCCTCCAACGGCCTGACCGCGCCCAGCGGCCCCTCGCAGCAGCGGGTCATCCGGCAGGCCCTGGCCAACGCCAGGCTCCAGCCGACGGACATCGACGCCGTCGAGGGCCACGGCACCGGCACCGCCCTCGGCGACCCGATCGAGGCCCAGGCGCTGCTTGCCACCTACGGCCGGCGCGAGGACCGGCCGGTGCTGCTCGGCTCCGTCAAGTCCAACATCGGGCACACCCAGATGGCCTCGGGCGTGGCCGGCGTGATCAAGATGGTCCTGGCGATCCGGCACGGCGTGCTGCCCAAGACGCTGCACGTGGACCAGCCCTCCTCGCACGTGGACTGGTCAAGCGGCGCCGTGCAGCTGCTCACCGAGGCGGCCGAGTGGCCGCAGACCGGGCGGCCCAGGCGCGCCGCCGTCTCCTCCTTCGGCCTGAGCGGCACCAACGCCCACACCATCCTCGAAGAGGCGCCCGAGGAGGAGCCGGCCCGCGAGCGGGCCCAGGCCCCCGGCGCCGCGGAACCGGCCGCCGCGCCGGCCACGGAACCGGCCGCCGAGCCGGTGCCGGTGCTGGTCTCCGCGCGCGGCGCCGACGCGCTGCGCGCCCAGGCGGGCCGGCTGCTCGGCCTGCTGCCCGGGGACCGGCCCGAGGAGGGCACGGCGGCCGGCCCGGAGGCCGCGGCCGAACCCGGCGCCGGCCCCCGCCTCGCCGACCTGGCGTTCTCGCTGGCCACCACCAGGTCCAGCTTCGAGTACCGGGCCGCGGTGGTCGCCGCGGACCGGGAGGAGCTCCGCAGGGGCCTTGCCGCGCTGCGCGACGGGCTGCCGGCCGCGGGCCTCGTCCAGGGCCACACGGCCCGCGGCAGGTTCGCCCACCTGTTCACCGGACAGGGCAGCCAGCGCCCCGGCATGGGCCGTGAACTCTACGAGCGTTACCCCGTGTTCGCCGACGCCCTCGACGAGGTCTGCGCCCACCTGGACACCCACCTCGAACGCCCGCTGCGCGAGGTGATGTTCGCCGCCGCGGACGCCGCGGACGCCGCGCTGCTCGACGCCACCGGCTACACCCAGCCCGCGCTGTTCGCCCTCGAAGTCGCCCTCTACCGCCTCGTCGAGTCCTGGGGCGTGCGGCCCGACTACGTGGCCGGGCACTCCATCGGCGAGATCGCCGCGGCCCACGTGGCCGGGGTGCTCTCGCCGGCGGACGCCTGCACCCTGGTGGCCGCGCGCGCCTCCCTCATGCAGGCGCTGCCCGCGGGCGGCGCCATGGTCTCCGTCCAGGCCACCGAGGAGGAGGTCACGCCGCTGCTGACCGAGGGCGCCGCCGTCGCCGCGGTCAACGGCCCGCGCTCCCTGGTGCTCTCCGGCACCGAGGCGGCCGTCACCGAGGTCGCCGGGCGGCTGGCCGCCGCGGGCCACCGCACCAAGCGGCTGCGGGTCAGCCACGCCTTCCACTCGCCGCTGATGGACCCGATGCTGGCCGAGTTCGAGCGGGTCGCGGCCGGCCTCACCTACCACGCGCCGAGCATCCCGCTGGTCTCCACCGTCACCGGCACCCTCGCCACCGCGGAGCAGCTGTCCTCCCCGCGCTACTGGGCGGAACAGGTCCGGAACACCGTCAGGTTCGCCGACGCCGTCTCCTGGCTGGCCGCCGAGGGCGTGCGCTCCTTCCTGGAACTCGGCCCGGACGGCACCCTGTGCGGCATGGCGCGCGAGAGCCTGCCGGAGGAGGCCGCCGCCCCGCTGCCCGCGCTGCGCCGGGACCGCGCCGAGAACCAGGCCCTGCTCGCCACCCTCGCCGGGCTGCACGTCCAGGGCGTCACGGTGGACTGGGCGGCGTTCTTCGCCGGCGCGGACGTCCATCCGATCGAACTGCCCACCTACCCCTTCCAGCACCAGCGTTACTGGCCCGAGGCGGCCGCCCCGGTCGGCCCGGGCGCCCCCGCCGCGGCCGACCCGGTGGACGCCGAGTTCTGGGACGCGGTCGGCCGGGCCGACGTGGACGCCCTGGCCGCCGCGCTGGAACTCGACGGGGACACCGTCTCCGCGATGGTGCCCGCGCTGACGACCTGGCGGAACAAGCGCCGCCAGGCCGGCACCGTCGAGGGCTGGACCTACGGCATCGCCTGGAAGCCCGTGGACACCCCGCGGGCCTCGGGCCCGGCCGACCCCTGGCTGGTCCTGGTGCCCGCCGCGGCCGCCGACCGCAGGTGGGTCGCCGCCGCGGCCGACGCCGTCGGCGCCCCCACCACGGTGGTCGAGGTCGAAGGCCCCGACCGCGAGGCGCTCGCCGCCCGGCTCGCCGCGCTCGACGGCGCCTCCTTCGCCGGGGTGCTCTCGCTGCTCGCCGCGGCGGCCCCCGCCCAGGACGGTGCGGCCGACGGTGCGGCCGGTGAGGTGCCCGCGGCCCTCCTGCTGACCGCCGTGGCCGTGCAGGCCCTCGGCGACGCCGGCATCGAGGCCCCCCTGTGGTGCGCCACCCGCGGCGGGGTCTCCGTCGGCCGCTCGGACCGGCTCGCCGACCCGGAACAGGCCACCGTCTGGGGCCTGGGCAGGACCGTCGCCCTGGAGCACCCGCAGCGCTGGGGCGGCCTGGTCGACCTGCCCGAACGCCTCGACTCCGGCACCGCGGGACGGCTCGCCGGCGTCCTCGCCGGCACCGAGGACCAGGTCGCCGTGCGGCCCTCCGGCTCCTACGCCAGGCGCCTCACCCACCGGCCCGCCGCGCTCGAGCACCCGCAGGGCGGGTTCACCCCGGGCCGCGGCACCGTCCTGATCACCGGCGGCACCGGCGGCATCGGCGCCCACGTGGCCAGGTGGCTGGCCGGGGCGGGAGCGGAGCACCTGCTCCTGGCCGGCAGGCGCGGCCCCGAGGCGCCGGGCGCCGCGGAGCTGGCCGCCGAGCTGGAGGCCGCGGGGGCCAGGGTCACCCTCGCCGCCTGCGACGTGGGCGACCGCGAGGCGCTGGCCGCCCTGCTGGGCGCCCTGCCCGCCGGACAGCCGCTCACCGCCGTCTTCCACGCCGCCGGGCTCGCCGAGGACGGCCTGGTGGACGCCCTCACCCCCGAGTCCTTCACCGCGGTGCTGCGGGCCAAGTCGCTGGCCGCCCGCCACCTGCACGAGCTGACCGCGGACGCGGACCTGTCGGCCTTCGTCCTCTTCTCCTCCATCGCCGGGGTCGTCGGCGGCGCCGGGCAGGGCAACTACGCCGCCGCCAACGCCTACCTCGACGCCCTCGCCGAGCACCGCCGCGCCCAGGGCCTGCCCGCGACCTCCGTCGCCTGGGGAGCGTGGGCCGGGTCCGGCATGGCCGTGGACTCCGAGCACGCCGACGTCATCGAGAGCAGGCTGCGCCGCGGCGGGCTCGCCCCGATGCCGCCCGAGCTCGCCGTCTCCGCGCTGCGCCGCGCCGTGGGCGGCGAGTACGCCGCCCTGCTGGTCGCCGACGTGGACTGGAACCTCTTCCACCCGGCGCTGACCGCCACCCGCCCCGCCCCGCTGCTGGGCGACCTGCCCGAGGTGGCGCGGATGCAGGACCTCGGCGGCGCCGCGGGCGACGAGCGCGCCGAGCGGCAGGGACGCTGGCAGGAGCTGCTGCGCCTGCCCGCGGCCGAGCGGTCGCGCCGCATGCTCGACGTGCTGCGCGCCGAGGTCGCCGCGATCCTCGGCCACGCCGACGGCAGCGCCATCGACCCCGACCGCGCGCTGACCGACCTCGGCTTCGACTCGCTGACCACCCTGGAGCTGCGCAACGGCCTGGCCGCCGCCACCGGCCTGACCCTGCCCGCCTCCCTCGTCTACGACTACCCGACCACCCGCGCCCTGTCCGACCACCTGCTGGCCGAACTCCTCGGCGCGATGGGGGAGCAGGAGGAGGCCGGGGCGGGCGCGCCGACGCCCGTCAGGCAGGCCGCCGACGAGCCCATCGCCGTGGTCGGCATCGCCTGCCGCTTCCCCGGCGGCGTGACCTCACCCGAGGAGCTGTGGGCGCTGCTCGCCGAGGGCAGGGACGGGGTGTCCCCCTTCCCCACCGACCGCGGCTGGGACCTGGCGGCCCTCGCGGGCGGCGGCTCCTCGACCCGCGAGGCCGGATTCCTCGGCGGCGTCGCCGACTTCGACGCCGGCTTCTTCGGCATCTCGCCGCGCGAGGCCCTGGCGATGGACCCGCAGCAGCGCCTGGTGCTGGAGACCAGCTGGGAGGCCCTGGAACGCGCCGGGATCGACCCGGCGGGCCTGCGCGGCAGCCAGACCGGCGTCTTCGTCGGCACCAACGGCCAGGACTACTCGGGCGTCCTGCGCGGCGCCTCCGCCGAGGTCCTCGGCTACGTGGCCACCGGCACCACCGCCAGCGTCATGTCCGGCCGCATCGCCTACAACCTCGGCCTGGAGGGCCCGGCCATCACCGTCGACACCGCCTGCTCCTCCGCCCTGGTCGCCATGCACTGGGCGGCCCGGGCGCTGCGCGACGGCGAGTGCGGGCTCGCCCTGGCCGGCGGCGTCTCCGTGATGTCGACCCCGGACACCTTCTTCGAGTTCACGGCGCAGAACGGCCTGGCCGCCGACGGCCGGTGCAAGGCGTTCGCCGAGAGCGCCGACGGCACCTCGTGGGCCGAGGGCGTGGGCGTGCTGGTGCTGGAGCGGCTCTCCGACGCCCTCCGCAACGGCCACGAGGTGTGGGGCGTGCTGCGCGGCTCCGCGGTCAACTCGGACGGCGCCTCCAACGGCCTCACCGCGCCCAACGGCCCCTCCCAGCAGCGGGTCATCCGCCAGGCGCTGGCCGACGCGGACCTCGCCCCCGGCGACATCGACGCGGTCGAGGCGCACGGCACCGGCACCACCCTCGGCGACCCGATCGAGGCCCAGGCGCTGCTGAACACCTTCGGCGCCGGCCGGGAGAACCCGCTGTGGCTCGGCTCCATCAAGTCGAACATCGGGCACACCCAGGCCGCCGCGGGCGCCGCCGGCGTGATCAAGATGATCCTCGCCATGCGGCACGGCACCCTGCCGAAGACCCTGCACGTGGACGCCCCGACCTCGCACGTGGACTGGTCCTCGGGCGCGGTGGAGCTGCTGCGGGAGGCCACCCCCTGGCCGGAGACGGGACGGCCGCGCCGCGCCGGCGTCTCCGCGTTCGGCGTCAGCGGCACCAACGCCCACGTCGTCCTCGAACAGGCCCCGGCCGCCGAGCCTGCCGAGCCTGCCGAGCCCGCCGAGCCCGCCGTGCTCACGCCGGCCGCCGTGCCCTGGGTCGTCTCCGGCCGCACCGCGGCGGCCCTGGAGGCGCAGCTCGAACGGCTGGCCGCGTTCCGCGAGGCGCACCCGGAGGTCACCGCGGCCGACCTCGGCCGCGCGCTGGCCACCACCCGCTCCGCCCTGCCCCACCGCACGGTGCTGCTCGCGCAGACCGGCCCGGACGGCCTGGCCGTCTCGGTGACCAGGACCGTCACCGCCCAGGCTCAGCCGGCGCCCGGCACCAGCGCGTTCCTCTTCACCGGGCAGGGCTCCCAGCGGCTGGGCATGGGCCGCGAACTGTACGCCCGCTTCCCGGTGTTCGCCGCCGCCTTCGACGCGGTCGCCGCCCACCTCGACCTGGAGCTCGACCGCCCGCTGCGCGAACTGCTCTGGTCCGGGGAGGAGCCGGAGCAGGCCGCCGAGGCCCTGGACCGCACCGGCTGGGCGCAGCCCGCGCTGTTCGCCGTCGAGGTGGCCCTGTTCCGGCTCGCCGAGTCCTTCGGCCTGCGGCCCGGCTACCTGGCGGGGCACTCGATCGGCGAGGTGGCCGCGGCGCACGTGGCCGGGGTGCTGTCGCTGCCCGACGCCTGCGCGCTGGTCGCCGCCCGCGCCCGCCTCATGGAGGCCCTGCCCGAGGGCGGCGCCATGGCCGCGATCCAGGCCACCGAGGAGGAGGTGCTCCCGCTGCTGACCGGCGGCGTGTCCCTCGCCGCGGTCAACGGGCCGCGCTCCCTGGTGGTCTCCGGCGAGGAGACCGGAGTGCTCGACCTGGCCGCCGCCTTCGAGGAACGCGGCCGCAAGTCGACCCTGCTGCGCGTCTCGCACGCCTTCCACTCGCCGCTGATGGACCCGATGCTCGGCGCGTTCGCGGCCGCCCTGGAGGGGCTGACCTTCGCCGAGCCGCGCATCCCCGTGGTGTCCAACCTGACCGGCCGGATCGCCACCGAGGCCGAACTGCGCTCTCCCGAGTACTGGGTGCGGCACGTGCGCGAGGCGGTCCGCTTCGCCGACGGGGTGCGGGCGCTGCGCGAGGCGGGCGTCACCACCTTCGTCGAGCTGGGTCCCGACGGCGTGCTCGCGGCCATGGCCCAGGAGACCCTCGACGCCGAGCCCGCGGGCGGGGCCGCGCCGCTGGTGGTGCCGCTGCTGCGGCGCGACCGCGGCGAGGAGACCGCCCTGGCCGGCGCGCTGGGCCTGCTGTTCGCGCACGGCGCCGAGGTGGACCTGGCGGCGTTCTTCGCCGGGACCGGCACCGCCCGCGTCGACCTGCCGACCTACGCCTTCCAGCGGCAGCGCTACTGGCCGGACACCGTGCAGGCCGCGGGCGGCCCGGCCGGGGCCGAGGACCCCGCGGACGCCGAGTTCTGGGCCGCGGTCGAGCGCGCCGACGCCGATTCCGTGGCCGCCACCCTCGGCCTCGACGGGGAGGCCGTGACCTCGGTGCTGCCCGCCCTGTCCGCCTGGCGCCGCCGCAGGCGCGAGCTGTCCCTCGTGGACGGCTGGCGCTACCAGGCGACCTGGTCCCGGCTGGGCGACGCCGCGCAGGCCACGCCCGAGGGCAGGTGGCTGGTGCTGGCGCCCGGCGGCGCGGAGGAACTCGCCGCCGCGGTGACCGGCGCCCTGGGCGCCGGGGCGGTCCGCCTCGACGTGCCCGCGGACGCGGCCCTCGGCGCACTGCTCGCCGCCCTGCGGGACGGCGGGGAGGACACCGGATTCGCGGGCGTCGTCTCGCTGCTGGCCACCGCCGCGGGCGATGTGGTGGCGCCGCCCGCCGCGGCCTGGCCCTCGGCGCAGGTCGCGGCGCTGGCCGCGGCCGGCATCGACGCGCCGCTGTGGTGCGTCACCGCGGGCGCCGTGGCCGTGGACGCCGCCGAGCGCCTCGCCGCACCGGCCCAGGCCGCCGTCTGGGGCGAGGGCCGCGTGCTCGCGCTGGAGAACCCCGAGGCGTTCGCCGGGGTGATCGACCTGCCGGGCGACGCGGGCGCCGCCCTCGGCACGCCGGGCCCGCTCGCCGCCGCCTTCGCCGCCGCGCTCGGCGGCGCCCTGGGACGGGAGCGGGAGATCGCCCTGCGCGCCACGGGCGCCTACGCGCGGCGCCTGGTGCGCGTCGCCGGCAGCCCGGCCGCCGGCTCCTGGACCCCGGGCGGCACGGTCCTCCTCGTCGGGGGCGCCACCCCGATGGGCGGCCGGGTCGCCGCCTGGCTCGCCAAGGAGGGCGCCGCGCACCTGGTCCTGACCGCACGCGAGGGCGAACAAACCCCGGGCGCGGCCGAGTTGACGGCGGAGCTGAACGCGCTCGGCGCGGCCGTCACCCTCGTCGCCTGCGACCCGGCCGACCGGGAGGCGCTGGCCGCCGTCCTCGGCTCGCTCGACGCGGAGGGCGGGCACGGACCGCTCACCGCCGTCGTCCACGCCGGGGAGCCCGCCGCGGAGCCCGCCGAGGGCGCGGCGCCGCCCGAGCCCGCCGAGGCGCTGTCCCAGGCGGTCGCCGGGGTGCGCCACCTCGACGCGCTGCTCGGCGACCGGCCCCTGGACGCGTTCGTGGTGCTCGGCTCCATCGCCGGCGTCTGGGGCGTGCGCGGGCGCGGCGCCGAGGCCGCCGCCGGCGCCTGGCTCGACGCCTTCGCCCGGGCCCGCCGCGACCGGGGCGCCGCCGCGCTCTGCGTCGCCTGGGGCCCGTGGGCGGAGAGCCCGGAGAGCCCCATGGCCCGGCACCTGCGGCTGAGCGGCCTGCCCGGCATGGCGCCCGACCTGGCGCTCGCCGCGCTCGGCCGGTCCGTCGCCACCGGCGAGACCTCGGTGACCGTCGCCGACGTGCGCTGGGACACCTTCGCCCCGTCCCTGCCCGGGACGCTGCTCGCGGACCTGCCCGAGGCACGCGCCGCGGTGGAGGCCGCCGGCGGCGAAGGGGCCGGGCAGCCGGTGGCCGCGGCGCTGCGGCAGCGGCTGCTCGGGCTGCCGGAGAGCGAGCGGCACGACGCGCTGCTCGCCCTGGTCGTCGAGCGGATCGCGGTCGTCCTCGGCCACGCGGGCGCCGGGTCCGTCGAGGTCGGCGTGCCCTTCCGCGACCTCGGCTTCGACTCGATGACCGCGGTGGACCTGCGCAACCAGCTCACCGCGGAGACCGGGCTCACCCTGCCCGCGACCCTGGTCTTCGACCACCCCACCCCGGCCGAGCTGACCGACCACCTGCTGGCCGAACTCCTCGGCGCCGAACCGGAGGAGCAGCCCTCCGCGGCCGGGACCGCCCTCGCCGCCGACGAGCCCATCGCGATCGTCGGCATGGCCTGCCGCTACCCCGGCGGGGTCAGGTCGCCCGAGGACCTGTGGCGGCTCCTGATGGACGAGGTGGACGCCGTCGGCGAGATGCCGGTGGACCGCGGCTGGGACTTCGACTCGCTCTTCGGTCCCGACAGCACCCAGCGCAGCGTCACCAGGCAGGGCGGATTCCTCTACGACGTCGCGGACTTCGACCCCGACTTCTTCTCCATCTCGCCGCGCGACGCGCTGGTGATGGACCCGCAGCAGCGGCTCGTCCTGGAAGCCTCCTGGGAGGCCCTGGAACGCGCCGGGATCGACCCGGCCGCGGTCCGCGGCACCGGCGCCGGCGTGTTCGTCGGCGGCGGCAGCGGCGAGTACCGGCTGCCGGCCGAGACCGCCGGGCACGAGTGGCAGACCGCGCAGTCGGCCAGCCTGCTCTCCGGCCGCCTCGCCTACACCTTCGGCCTGCAGGGCCCCACCGTCTCGGTGGACACCGCCTGCTCCTCCTCGCTGGTCGCGCTGCACCTGGCGGCGCAGTCCCTGCGGCAGGGCGAGTGCGACCTGGCCCTGGCCGGCGGCGTCACCGTGATGTCCACCCCGGTGGGCTTCGTCGAGTTCAGCTCCCAGGGCGCCCTGTCCGAGGACGGCCGCTGCAAGGCGTTCGCCGAGGGCGCCGACGGCACCGGCTGGGCCGAGGGCGTGGGCATGCTCGTCATCGAGCGGCTCTCGGACGCCAGGCGCCTGGGCCACGAGGTGCTCGCGGTGCTGCGCGGCTCCGCCATCAACTCCGACGGCGCCTCCAACGGCCTGACCGCCCCGAGCGGCCCCGCCCAGCAGCGCGTCATCCGGCAGGCCCTGCGCAGCTCCGGGCTCGCGGCCGGCGAGGTGGACGCCATCGAGGCGCACGGCACCGGCACCAGGCTCGGCGACCCGATCGAGGCCCAGGCGCTGCTCGCCACCTACGGGCGGGAGCGGGAGCGGCCGCTGCTGCTCGGCGCCGTCAAGTCGAACATCGGGCACACCCAGGCCGCCTCGGGCGTCGCCGGGGTGATCAAGATGGTCATGGCCATGCGGCACGGGGTGCTGCCCAAGACCCTGCACGCCGAACGGCCCACCACCGAGGTGGACTGGTCCTCGGGCGCGATCCGGCTGCTCACCGAGCCCGAGCCGTGGCCCGAGACCGGCAGGCCGCGCCGGGCCGGCGTCTCCTCCTTCGGCGCCAGCGGGACCAACGCGCACCTCATCATCGAGCAGGCCGCGCCCCTGCCCGCCCCGGCGGCCCGGGACGGCGGCGCGAGCGCGCCCACGCCCGCGGTGCTGCCGGTCACGGTGTCGGGCCGCACGGTGCCCGCCCTGCGCGCCCAGGCCGGCCGGCTGCTCGAACTGCTGCGCTCCGAGCCGGAGCTGACCACCCCGGACGTCGCCCACTCGGCCGCCACCACCCGCTCGGTCTTCGAGCAGCGGGCCGTGGTGCTGGCCGGCGACCGCGAGGAACTGCTCGGCGGGCTCGCCGCGCTGGCCGAGGACCGCCCCGCCCCGCACGTCCTGGTGGGCGAGGCCGAACGCGCCGGCAAGCTGGCGTTCCTCTTCTCCGGGCAGGGCGCCCAGCGGCTGGGCATGGGCCGCGACCTGTACGGCCGCTTCCCGGCGTTCGCCCAGGCCCTGGACGAGGTGCTGAGCCACCTCGACCCGGGCCTGCGGGAGGCGATGTGGGGCGAGGGCGAGGCGGCGGCCGCCGCGCTGCGGCAGACCGGCGTCGCCCAACTCGCCCTGTTCGCCGTCGAGGTGGCGCTCTACCGGCTGATGGAGTCCCTCGGCCTGCGGCCCGACTTCCTGGCCGGGCACTCCATCGGGGAGCTGTCCGCGGCACACGTGGCCGGGGTTTTCTCGCTGCCCGACGCCTGCGCGCTGGTCTCCGCCAGGGCCCGCCTCATGCAGGCGCTGCCCGAGGGCGGCGCGATGATCGCGCTGCGGGCGAGCGAGGAGGAGGTGCTGCCGCACCTCACCGAGGGGGTGTCCATCGCGGCGGTCAACGGGCCGGCCTCCGTGGTCATCGCGGGCGACGAGCAGCTGGTCGAAAAGCTGGCGGAGAACTGGGAGTCCAGGCGGCTGCGGGTCTCGCACGCCTTCCACTCCGCCCACATGGACCCGATGCTCGACGACTTCAGGGCGGTGGCCAGGACCCTGACCTACCACCGGCCGCGCATCCCGATCGCCACCGAGGGCGACGTCACCTCGGCCGATTACTGGGTGCGCCACGTGCGCGAGCCCGTGCGGTTCGCCGACGCCGTGCGCGGCCTCGGGGAACGCGGCGCCACCGCCTTCCTCGAACTCGGCCCGGACGCGGCCCTGTCCGCGATGGCGGGCGACAGCGCCCCGAGCAGCGCCCTGGTGGTGCCCGCGCTGCGCAAGGACCGCGGGGAGGAGGCCACCCTGGTGGCCGCGCTGGCCCGGCTGCACACCCGCGGCGTCGCGGTGTCCTGGCCCGCGTTCTTCGCCCCGCTCGGCGGCCGGCGGATCGAGCTGCCCACCTACGCCTTCCAGCGGCAGCGCTACTGGCCCGACGCCCTGCCGCAGGCCACCCGCGCCGCCCGCGCCGCGGGGGCCGCCGCCGCGCCGGCCGCGCCGCCCGCCGAGGGCGAGCAGGCGCTGTGGCAGGCCGTCGAACGGCAGGACTTCGACGCGCTGCGCACCGAACTCGACGTGGACGGCGAGGCGCTGTCCCAGGTGCTGCCCGCGCTGCTCGACTGGCGCCGCACGCTCCAGGACCGCTCCCTCGCCGACAGCTGGCGGCACCGCATCATGTGGAAGCCGCTGGGCGGCGGCACCGCCGACGCCCTGCCCGGCACCTGGCTCGCGGTGCTTCCCGCCGAGCCGGCGGCCGGCGAGGCCGGCCGGATCGCGGCGGTGCTCGACGCGCTCGGCGAGGACACCGTCCGGGTCACCCTGACCGGACCCGACCGGGCGGCGGCGGCCGAGGCCCTGCGCGGGGCCGCTCCCGCCGCGGCACCCCGGTTCGCCGGCGTGGTCTCCCTGCTGGCCCTGGGCACGAACGGGGCGGGCGGCGCGCCGGAGGGCGTGCTGCTGACCACGGCGCTGATCCAGGCGCTCGGCGACACGGGGATCGGCGCGCCGCTGTGGTGCCTGACCCGGGGCGCCGTCGCGGTCGCCGCCTCCGAGGGCGCCGACAGCCCGCCGCAGGCGGCCGTCTGGGGCCTCGGGCGGGTCGCGGCCATGGAGTACCCGGAGCGCTGGGGCGGCCTGATCGACCTGCCGGAGACGCTCGACGCCCACGCCGCGCGCGGCCTGCGGACCGTGCTCGCCGGGACCGCCGAGGGCTTCGAGAACGAGGTGGCGGTGCGCGCCGGCGGCATGTTCGGCCGCAGGCTCGTCCCCGCCCCCGCCCCGCTCCCGGCCGCCGAGTGGCGCCCGGAGGGAACGGTCCTCATCACCGGCGGCACCGGCGCCCTCGGCGCGCACGTCGCCCGGGCGCTGGCCCGGGAGGGCGCCGCCAGCCTGCTGCTGGCCGGCCGCCGCGGCCCCGACGCGCCGGGCGCCGCGGAACTTGCCGCGGAACTCACCGCGCTGGGCGCCCGGGTGCGGATCGCCGCCTGCGACGTCGCCGACCGCGAGCAGGTGCGGGAGCTGCTCGCCTCGGTGCCGGGCGAGCACCCGCTGACGGCCGTGGTGCACGCCGCGGGCGTCCTGGACGACGGCGTCCTCGACCGGCTCACCCCCGACCGCTTCCTTGAGGTGTTCCGCTCGAAGGTGGACTCGGCGCTGCTGCTCGACGAACTCACCAGGGACGCGGACCTGTCGGCGTTCGTCCTGTTCTCCTCCGCCTCCTCCGCGGTGGGCAACCCGGGCCAGGCCAACTACGCCGCGGCCAACGCCGTGCTCGACGCGCTCGCGGAACGCCGCGTCGCGGCCGGGCTCCCGGCCACCTCCATCGCCTGGGGCCCGTGGGGCGGCGGCGGCATGGCCGGCACGGACGCCGCCCAGGGCGGGGCCAGGCGCGCCGGGATCGCCATGATGGACCCGGAACTCGCCTGCCTGGTGCTGCGACAGCTCGTCGCCGAGGGGGCGCCGACCGCCGTGGTGGCCGCCGTCGACCGCGGGCGCTTCTCGGGCGGCGGCTTCCGCCCCAGCCCGCTGATGCGGGAGCTGGCCCAGACCGGCTCGGGGCCGCAGGCGGGCGAGGCGCCGCCCGCCGAGGGCGCGTTCGGCGAGGAGGTCAGGCGGATGCCGGCCGCCCGCCGGATGGAGGCCGTCGTCGACCTCGTCCGCACCACGGCCGCGGCCGTGCTGGCCCAGCCGGACCTGGAGGCGGTGCGCGCCGACCGGCCGTTCCGCGACCTCGGGTTCGACTCGCTGGCCGTCGTCGAGCTGCGCAACCAGCTCAACGCGGCCACCGGCCTCAGCCTCGCCTCGACCCTGGTCTACGACCACCCCACGCCCCAGGAGCTGGCCGCGCACGTGCTCGGGCAGCTGGTGCCCGAGGGCCAGGGAAGCGCGGCCGGGGCGGACCAGGACGAGGAGGAGACCGAGATCAGGCGGCTGCTCGCGGAGGTCCCGCTGGTGCGGCTGCGGGAGCTCGGCGTGCTCGAACCGCTGCTCCAGCTCGCCCGGCCGGGATCGGGCGGCGCGCGGGCCGGCGAGGGCCAGGACGACCCGGTGGACGCGTCCGCGGACACGTCCATCGACACGATGACCGTGGACGACCTCGTGCAGGCCGCGCTCGGCGACCAGCTCGGCGATCCGCTCGGCGACTCTCCCGGCGACCAGCCGGGCGAAGACGGCCGGCCCGGTTCCTCGGACAGATGACGACGGAGAGTTGACCATGAACACGCCCAACGAGAAGGTCATCGAAGCACTCCGTGCGGCGATGAAGGAGGCCGAACGCCTCCGGCGGCAGAACCGGCAGCTGGTCTCCGCCGCCACGGAGCCCGTCGCCGTCATCGGCATGGCCTGCCGCTACCCCGGCGGGGTCGGGTCGCCCGAGGACCTGT
Source organism: Streptomyces hoynatensis (assembly GCF_003626535.1). Classification (GTDB taxonomy): domain Bacteria; phylum Actinomycetota; class Actinomycetes; order Streptomycetales; family Streptomycetaceae; genus Streptomyces; species Streptomyces hoynatensis. The sequence continues at coordinate 71,771 of NZ_RBAL01000008.1, read as the reverse complement.
GGGACCTGGTCGCCGAGGGGCGGGACGCCATCTCCGGCTTCCCCGCCGACCGCGGCTGGGACAACCAGTCCCTCGCCGAGGCCGACGTCGACGAGCGCGGCAACGCCCTCAGCCTCCAGGGCGGCTTCCTCGACGGGGTGGCCGAGTTCGACCCCGGGTTCTTCGGCATCTCGCCCCGCGAGGCCGTCACCATGGACCCGCAGCAGCGGCTGCTGCTGGAGACCACCTGGGAGGCCATCGAGCGCTCCGGCATCAACCCGCAGACGCTGCGCGGCACCCGCACCGGCGTCTACATGGGCACCAACGGCCAGGACTACAGCCACCTGCTGGTGCGGTCCGTGGCCGACGCCACCGGCGACATCGGCACCGGCATCGCGGCCAGCGCCATGTCGGGCCGGATCTCCTACGAGCTGGGGCTTGAGGGCCCGACGGTCACCGTCGACACGGCCTGTTCCTCCTCCCTGGTCGCCCTGCACCTGGCGGCGAACGCGCTGCGCGCCGGCGAGTGCTCCCTCGCCCTGGTCGGCGGCGTCAACGTGATGGCGACCCCCGGCTCGCTCGTCGAGTTCAGCCGCCAGGGCGGCCTCGCCAGGGACGGCCGGTGCAAGGCGTTCTCCGACAGCGCCGACGGCACCGGCTGGTCCGAGGGCGTCGGCGTCATCGCCCTGGAACGGCTCTCCGACGCCGAGCGCCACGGGCACCGGGTGCTGGCCGTGGTCCGCGGCTCCGCCGTCAACTCCGACGGCGCCTCCAACGGCTTCAGCGCCCCCAACGGCCGCGCCCAGCAGCAGGTCATCCGCCAGGCGCTGGCCCGCGCCGGGCTCAACGCGGCCGACGTGGACGCCGTCGAGGCGCACGGCACCGGCACCAGGCTCGGCGACCCCATCGAGGCCCGCAGCCTGCTGGCCACCTACGGCCAGGACCGCGAACACCCCCTGCTGCTCGGCTCGATCAAGTCCAACATCGGCCACAGCCAGGCCGCCGCCGGGGTCGCCGGCGTCATCAAGATGGTCATGGCCCTGCAACGCGGCCTGGTGCCCAGGACCCTGCACGCCGAGCGGCCCTCCTCCCACGTGGACTGGTCCCAGGGCGCCGTGCGGCTGCTCACCGAGGCGCAGCCCTGGCCGGAGACCGGCCGCCCGCACCGGGCCGGCGTCTCCTCCTTCGGCGTCAGCGGCACCAACGCCCACGTGATCCTGGAGGCCGCGCCCGAGCCCGCGCAGACCGCCGCGCCGGCCGGGTCCGCCGAGCCCGCGGCGGCCCCCGCCGCCGTGCCGTGGGTGCTCACCGCCAGGACCGGGGAGGCGCTGCGCGAGCAGGCCGCCGCCCTGCTCGCCCAGGCCGACCGGCAGCCCGCGCGCCGCCCGCTCGACGTGGCGTACGCGCTGGCCGCCACCCGCGCCACCTTCGACCACCGGCTCGTCCTCGTCGGCGCCGACCACGCCGCGCTGCGCGACGCGCTCGCCGCCTGGGTGTCCGGCGGCGCCGCGCCCGGCGTGGCGCACGGCGTCGCGGGCGGCCGGGTCGGGCTCGGCTTCCTCTTCTCGGGCCAGGGCTCCCAGCGGCTGGGCATGGGCCGCGAACTGTACGCGCGTTTCCCGGCGTTCGCCGAGGCGCTGGACGCCGTCACCGCCGAGCTCGACCGCCACCTGCCGCGGCCGCTGCGCGAGGTGATGTGGGGCGAGCTGCCTGCTGAAGGGACCGAAGGGGCCGAAGGGGCCGCGGGCGCGGACCCCGCCGAGGAGCTCAACCTGACGGGCTGGGCCCAGCCCGCGCTGTTCGCCGTCGAGGTCGCCCTGTTCCGGCTGCTGGAGAGCTGGGGCATCCTCCCCGACTACGTCGCCGGGCACTCGATCGGCGAGATCGCCGCCGCCCACGTGGCCGGCGTCCTCGGCCTCACCGACGCCTGCACCCTGGTGGCCGCCCGCGCCCGCCTGATGCAGGCCCTGCCCCCGGGCGGCGCGATGGCCGCCATCCAGGCCACGGAGAACGAGGTCGCCCCGCTGCTGACCGGCAACGTCTCCATCGCCGCGATCAACGGGCCGCAGTCCGTCGTGGTGGCGGGCGAGGAGGCCGGCGTCCTGGAGATCGTCGGCGCGTTCGAGGACCGCAGCCGCAAGACGGCCTGGCTGCGCGTCTCGCACGCCTTCCACTCCCCGCTGATGGACCCCATGCTGGAGGAGTTCCGCTCCGTCGCCCGGGCGCTCGCCTTCGCCCCGCCCACCCTGCCGGTGATCTCGAACCTGACCGGCGAGCCGGCCACCGCCGAGCAGCTGTGCTCCCCCGAGTACTGGGTGCGGCACGTCCGCGAGCCCGTCCGCTTCGCCGACGGGGTGCGGGCCATGGTCCGCGAGGGCGCGGGCGCCCTCCTCGAACTCGGCCCCGACGGCGCCCTCTCCGGCCTTGCCCAGGAGAACCTGGCGCAGGCGGGACCCGACGAGGACGCGCCCCCGGTGGCCGTCGCCCCCGCGCTGCGCAAGGACCGCGGCGAGGAGGCCGCCCTGCTGGCCGGGCTGGCCACGCTGAACGTCGCGGGCGTGACCGTGGACTGGGCCGCGCTGCTCGCCGGGACCGGCGCCAGGACCGTCGACCTGCCCACCTACGCCTTCCAGCACGAGCGGTTCTGGCCCGCGGTCTCCGTGCGCACCGGCGACATCACCGGCCTCGGCCTCGCCCCGGCCGACCACCCCCTGCTCGGCGCCGCCATGACCGTGGCGGGCTCGGGCGAACTGATCCTCACCGGGCAGCTCTCCCGCGAGACCCACCCCTGGCTGGCCGGCTACGCGGTGCACGGCGTCGTCCTCTTCCCCGCCGCGGGCTTCCTCGAACTGGCCCTGCGGGCCGCCGACCACCTCGGCTGCGAGCAGGTGGCCGAGCTTCGCCTGCTGGAGCCGCTGCCGCTGCCGGAGCGGCAGCCGGTCCAGCTCCAGCTGTGGGTCGGCAGCCCCGACGCCGCGGGGCGCCGCGAGCTGCGCTGCTACTCGCGGCCGGCCGGCGGCCAGGGCGGCGAGTGGACCACGCACGCCACCGGCGTGCTCGCCCCGGAGGCCGCCCCGGCGCCCGCGGCCACCGCGCAGTGGCCGCCGCAGGGCGCCACCGTCGTGGACCTCGAAGGCGCCTACGAGGAACTCGCCGAGGCCGGGCTCGCGCACGGCGAGGAGTTCCAGGGCCTGCGCGCCGTGTGGCGGCGCGAGGGGGAGCTGTTCGCCGAGGTCGCCCTGCCCAAGCAGGTCCAGGACGCCGACGCCTTCGGCGTGCACCCGGCGCTGCTGGACGCCGCCCTGCACGCCGCCGCCTTCCTCGACCCGGCCGCCCTCGGCCTGCCCGAGGAGGCAGAAGCGGCCCTGCTGCCCGCCTCGTTCCGCGGGGTTTCGCTGCACGCCGCCGGCGCCTCCGTGCTCCGCGTCCGGCTGACCGCCCACGAGGGCGCCGTGACCCTGGGCGCGGTGGACGTCGAGGGCGACGCCGTGCTCGGCCTCGGCGCGGTCGCGCTGCGCGGCGCCGCGGACCTTCCGCTGCCCGCCGCCACCGCCAACGACCGCGACGCGCTGCTCAGGCTCGACTGGGTGCCCCGCACCCTGGACCAGCCGGCGCCGCCCGCCCGCTGGGCGCTGCTCGGCGAGGACGCCTTCGGGCTCGGCCTCGAAGCCCTGCAGTCGCCGGCCGCGGAGCCCGCCCCCGAGGTGGTGCTCGTCCCCGTCGTCGGCGACATCGGCCGCGGCCCCGAGGCCGCCCACGAGCTCACCGCCCGCGTGCTCGGCCTGCTGAAGGAGTGGCTGGCCGACGACCGGCTCGCCGCCACCACCCTGCTGTTCGTCACCCGCGGCGCCGTCACCGGCGAGGACGTCGCCGCCGCGGCCGTGTGGGGCCTGGTGCGCTCGGCGCAGAGCGAGAACCCGGGCCGGTTCCTGCTGGTCGACCTCGACGAGGCGGCCGAGTCCGCCGCCCTGCTGCCCAGCCTGCCCCCGCTGCTCGACGCCGGGGAGCACCAGGTCGTGGTCCGCGAGGGCACCGCCCACGTGGCCCGGCTGGCCAGGCGCCCCGCCCAGGAAGCACTGCCGCGCCCCTGGGACCCCCAGGGCACCACGCTGATCACCGGCGGCACCGGCGGCCTCGGCGCCCTCCTCGCCCGCCACCTGGTGACCTCGGGCCGCTCCCGGCACCTGCTGCTGGTCAGCCGCAGCGGCGAGGACGCCCCGGGCGCCCGGGAGCTGCGCGCCGAACTCACCGGCCTGGGCGCCGAGGTCACCCTCGCCGCCTGCGACGTCGCCGACCGGGACGCGCTCGCCGCCGCCCTGGCCCTGGTCCCGGCCGAGCACCCGCTGACCGCCGTGGTGCACGCCGCGGGCGTCCTGGACGACGGCGTCGTCGGCTCCCTGACCCCCGAGCGGCTGTCGACCGTGCTGCGCCCGAAGGCGGACGCCGCCTGGCACCTGCACGAGCTGACCAGGGAACTCGACCTGGCCGCCTTCGTGCTCTACTCCTCGGTCTCCGGCCTCATGGGCGCGCCCGGGCAGGGCAACTACGCGGCGGGCAACAGCTTCCTGGACGCCCTGGCCGCGCACCGCCGCGCCCAGGGCCTGCCGGCGCTCTCCGTGGCCTGGGGCGCCTGGGAGGCGGGGGCCGGCATGACCGGCACCCTCGACGAGGCGGCCCGCGAGCGCATCGCCCGCAACGGCATGCCCCCGCTCACCGCGGAACGCGGCCTGGCCTCCTTCGACGCCGCACTCACCGCGGACGACCCGCTCGTCGTCGCCCTCGGCCCGCTCGGCGGCCGGCGCGGCCCCGGCGGCGCCCCCACGGACGTGCCCGCGATCCTGCGCGGCCTGCTGCGGCCCGGCCGCCGGCTCGCGGCCAGCGGCAGGGGCATGTCCAAGTCCGGCCTGTCCAGGGAGCTTTCCGGCCTGGACGCCCCGGCGCGCCTGCGGCTGCTGACCGACCTGATCCGCGCCGAGGCGGCGGCCGTCCTCGGGCACGCCTCGCCGGACGCCATCGGGGCCTCGCCCGAGTTCCGCCAGCTCGGCTTCGACTCGCTCACCGGCATCGAGCTGCGCAACCGGCTGGCCACCGCCACCGACCTGAAGCTGCCCGCCACCCTCATCTTCGACTACCCGACCCCGCGCGCCCTGGCCGAGCACCTCCTGGGCGAACTCCTCGGCGAGCGCCCGGAGCTGGCCGCGCCGTCCGAGGAACGGCCGCGGGCCGCGGGCCGCGACGAGGACCCGGTCGTGATCGTCGGCATGAGCTGCCGCTTCCCCGGCGGCGTCGAGTCGCCCGAGGACTTCTGGCGGCTGCTCGTCGAGGGCCGCGACGCCATCTCCGGCTTCCCCGAGGACCGCGGCTGGACCCCGGACGACGTCGGCGCGGGCGGCGACCCCAAGGGCGGGTTCCTGCCCGACGTGGCCGCGTTCGACCCGGCGTTCTTCGGGATCTCCCCGCGCGAGGCCAAGGCCATGGACCCGCAGCAGCGGCAGCTCCTGGAGGTGTCCTGGCAGGCCGTCGAGCGCGCCGGAATCGACGCCGCCGCGCTGCGCGGCTCGAAGACCGGCGTGTTCATGGGCACCAACGGGCAGGACTACACGAACCTCGTGCTGCGCGCCAACGAGGACCTCCAGGGGCACGCCAGCACCGGCCTGGCCGCCGCCGCCCTCTCCGGCAGGCTGTCCTACACCTACGGCCTCGAAGGACCCGCCCTCACCGTCGACACCGCCTGCTCCTCCTCCCTGGTGGCCCTGCACCTGGCCGCCCAGTCGCTGCGCAGCGGCGAGAGCGACCTCGCCCTGGTCGGCGGCGTCACCGTGATGAGCACCCCGATGAACTTCGCCGGGTTCACCGCCCAGGGCGGCCTCGCCCCCGACGGCAGGTGCCGGGCGTTCTCCGACGACGCGAACGGCACCGGCTGGTCCGAGGGCGTCGGCGTCCTCGTCGTGGAGCGCCTCTCGGACGCCGAGCGCCACGGGCACCAGGTGCTGGCCGTGGTCCGCGGCTCGGCCGTCAACCAGGACGGCGCGAGCAACGGGCTCACCGCCCCCAACGGCCCCTCCCAGCAGCGGGTCATCCGCGCCGCACTCGCCGACGCGGGACTGGCCCCGGCCGAGGTGGACGCCGTCGAGGCGCACGGCACCGGCACCGTCCTCGGCGACCCGATCGAGGCCCAGGCGCTGCTGGCCACCTACGGCCGCGACCGCGACCCCGCGCGCCCGCTGCTGCTGGGGGCCGTCAAGTCGAACCTCGGCCACACCCAGGCCGCCGCGGGCGTGGCCGGCGTCATCAAGATGGTGCTCGCCCTCAGGCACGGCGTGCTGCCCCGCACCCTGCACGTCACCGCCCCCACCACCCACGTGGACTGGACGGCGGGCGCCGTGGAGCTGGTCACCGCCCCCCGCGAGTGGCCCGAGGCCGACCGCCCGCACCGGGCCGGCGTCTCCTCCTTCGGCCTCAGCGGCACCAACGCGCACATCATCCTGGAGCAGGCCCCGCTGCCGCCCGTGCCGGACGAGGAGCCGCCCGCCGCCCACGCCACGCCCGCCGTGCTGCCCTGGCCGGTGTCGGCGCGGACCACCGAGGGGCTGGACGCCCAGCTGGAGCGGCTGCGGTCCTTCGCCGAGCGGACCGACCACACCCCGGCCGACATCGGCCACTCCCTGGTCACCACCCGCAGCGCCTTCGAGCACCGGGCCGTCCTGCTCGCCGGGGCGGACGGGGTGACCGAGGCGGCCCGCGGCGTGGCGGCCGAGCGGACCCTGGCGGTGCTGTTCTCCGGGCAGGGCGCGCAGCGCCTGGGCATGGGCCGCGAACTGTACGCGCGTTTCCCGGCGTTCGCCCGGGCCTTCGACGCGGTGACCGCCGAGCTGGACCCGCACCTGGAGCGCCCGCTGCGCGAGGTGATCTGGGCCGAGGGCGAGGCCGCCGCCGGCGTCCTGAACCGCACCGGCTGGGCGCAGCCCGCGCTGTTCGCCGTCGAGGTGGCCCTCTACCGGCTGGTGGAGTCCTTCGGCGTGCGGCCCGGCTTCGTCGCCGGGCACTCCATCGGCGAGATCGCCGCCGCCCACGTGGCCGGGGTGTTCTCGCTCGCCGACGCCTGCGCCCTGGTCGCCGCCCGCGGCCGGCTGATGCAGGCGCTGCCCGCCCAGGGGGCGATGGTGGCCGTGGAGGCCACCGAGGAGGAGGTGGCGCCGCTCCTGGCCGGACGCGAGGGCGAGGTGTCCCTCGCGGCCCTCAACGGGCCCACCTCCGTGGTGGTGGCCGGCACCGAGGAGGCGGTGTCCGCCGTGGCGGGCGAGTTCCGGGCGCTGGGCCGCAGGACCAGCCGCCTGGCCGTCTCGCACGCCTTCCACTCGCCGCTGATGGACCCGATGCTGGCGGAGTTCCGGGAGGCCGTCGCCGGCCTCGCCTTCCACGAGCCCCGCATCCCCGTGGTGTCCAACCTCACCGGGCGGCTCGCCGGCCCGCAGGAGCTGTGCTCGCCCGACTACTGGGTCAGGCACGTGCGCGAGCCCGTCAGGTTCGCCGACGGCGTCGCCGCGCTGGCCGAGGCGGGCGTCTCCGTCTTCGTCGAGGCGGGCCCCGGCGGGGTCCTGACGGCCCTGGCCGCCGCGTCCGCGCCCGAGGCCACGTCCGTTGCGGTGCTGCGCAAGGACCGGCCCGAGGAGACGGCCGCGGTCACCGCGCTCGCCGCGCTGCACGTGGCGGGCGTCGAGGTGGACTGGTCCGGCTGCTTCGCCGGGACCGGGGCGCGGCGGATCGACCTGCCGACGTACGCCTTCGCCCGCGAGCGGTACTGGCCCACCGTGGTCCCCGGGGCCCGCGCCGGGGACGTCACCGGCGTCGGCCTGCTGCCCGCCCAGCACCCGCTGCTCGCCGGGGTGCTGACGGTCGCCGGCTCCGACGAGACCGTGCTGACCGGCTGGCTCTCCACGGCCTCCCACCCCTGGCTGGCCGACCACGTGGTGGGCGGCGCGGTGTTCTTCCCCGGCACCGGCTTCCTCGACCTGGCCATCCGCGCCGGCGACCTCGCCGGCTGCGACCGGGTGGACTCCCTCACGCTGCTGGTGCCGCTGGTCTTCGGCGACCAGGGCGGCGTCGCCGTCCAGGTGCGGGTCGGCGAGGCGGACGAGGCGGGCCGCCGCCCGATCGGCGTCTACTCCCAGCCGGCCGGCGCCCCCGGCCGGGACTGGACCCTGCACGCCGAGGGCGTGCTGTCGGCCGCCGCCACCAAGGCCGCCCCCTTCGACACCGCGCAGTGGCCGCCGCGGGACGCCGAGCCCGCCGAGGTCGAGGGGCTCTACCCGCGGCTGGCCGCGGAGAGCGCCCTCACCTACGGGCCCGTCTTCCAGGGGCTGCGGGCCGTGTGGCGGCGGGGCGAGGAGGTGTTCGCCGAGGTCGAGCTGCCGGAACAGGTCGAGGACGCCGCGCTGTTCGGGCTGCACCCGGCGCTGCTCGACGCCGCGCTGCACGCCATCGGCTTCATCGAGGAGGGCGGGCGCGGCCTGCCCTTCGAGTGGCAGGGCGCCACCCTGCACGCCACCGGCGCCTCGGTGCTGCGGGTCAGGCTGGCCCCCACCGGGGCCGACTCGGTGTCGGTGACCGCCGTCGACGTGGCGGGCGCCCCGGTGATCACGGTCGAGTCCCTGACCCTGCGCGCCCCCTCGGCCGAGCCCGCGCCCGCCCCCGCGAGCACCGCGCACGACTCGCTCTTCCTCGTCGACTGGACCCCCGTCACGCCGGAGGCCGAGCCGGACAACGGCGCGGCGGCCACCCACTGGACCGTCCTGGGCGCCGACCCCTTCGGCCTGCCCGCCTCCCTGGCCGCCCCCGCGCCCGCCGGGGCGGCCACCCCGGGCGAGGCGCTGGGCGAGGAGCCGCGGGGCGGCCTGATCGTGCCCGTCACCGGCGACCTCGACGGCGGCCCGGCCGCCGTGCACGCCCTGACCGCGCGCGTCCTGGCCCAGGTGCAGGAGCTGATCGGCGAACCGCGGCTGGCCGGGGTGCCCGTCGTCTTCCTCACCGGCGGCGCGGTCGCCGCGGGCGAGGAGCCCGTGACCGACCCCGCCGCGGCCGCCGCCTGGGGCCTGGTGCGCTCCGCCCAGGCCGAGAACCCCGGCCGGTTCCTGCTGGCCGACCTCGACGAGACCGCCGCCTCCCGCGAGGCGCTGCGCCACCTGCCCGCCCTGCTGGAAGCGGGCGAGACCCAGGTGCTGCTGCGCGAGGGCGCCGTGCTCGCCGCCCGGCTCGCCCGGCTCACCGGCTCCACCGCGAGTTCCGCGCTGCTGCCGCCGCAGGGCGTGCCCTGGCGGCTGGGCACCTCCCGCAAGGGCAGCCTGGACGACCTGGTCCTGGCGCCCGCCCCCGAGCTCCTCGAACCTCTCACCGGGCGGCAGGTCGCCCTGTCGATCCGCGCGGCCGGCCTCAACTTCCGCGACGTCCTCAACGCGCTCGGCATGTACCCGGGCGAGGCGGGCGCGTTCGGCGCCGAGGCCGCGGGCGTTGTCGTCGCCACCGGCCCTGAGGCCACCCTGCTGCGCCCGGGCGACCGGGTGACCGGCATGGTGTTCGGCGGCTTCGGCCCGCGCGGCGTCGCGGACGAGCGGATGCTGGTGCGGATGCCGGAGGACTGGTCGTTCGAGACCGCGGCCTCCGTGCCGCTGGTGTTCCTGACCGCCTACTACGCGCTGGTGGACCTCGCCGGGCTGCGCCCCGGCGAGAAGATCCTCGTGCACGCGGGCGCCGGCGGCGTCGGCATGGCCGCCGTCCAGCTCGCCAGGCACCTGGGCGCCGAGGTGTTCGCCACCGCGAGCGAGGGCAAGTGGGACACGCTGCGCGCCCTCGGGGTCGCCGAGGACCACATCGCCTCCTCCCGCACCGCCGACTTCGAGGCGGCGTTCCGCGAGACCACCGGCGGCGCCCCGCTCGACGTGGTGCTGAACGCGCTCACCGGGGAACTGGTCGACGCCTCGCTGCGGCTGCTGGGCGAGGGCGGCAGGTTCCTCGAAATGGGCAAGACCGACGTCCGCGACCCGGCGAGCCTGCCCGGCATCGCCTACCAGGCGTTCGACCTCGGCCTCGTGCCCCCCGACCGCATCCTGGAGATGCAGACGGAGCTCCTGGCCCTCTTCGAGCGGGGCGCGCTGAGCCCGCTGCCCGTCCGCACCTGGGACGTGCGCCGCGCCAGGGACGCCTTCCGGTTCATGAGCCGCGCCCAGCACATCGGCAAGATCGTGCTGAGCGTGCCCGCCGGCTGGGACCCGGAGGGCACGGTCCTCATCACCGGCGGCACCGGAGGGCTCGGCGCCGCGCTGGCCCGCCACCTGGTCACCGCGAACGGCGTGCGGCACCTGCTGCTGCTCAGCCGCCGTGGCGAACAGGCCCCCGGCGCCCGGGAGTTGCGCGAGGAGCTGACCGGGCTCGGCGCCCGGGTCACCCTCGCGGCCTGCGAGGCCGCCGACCGCGAGGCGCTGGCCGCGCAGCTCGCCGCCATCCCGCCGGAGCACCCGCTGACCGCGGTGGTGCACGCGGCAGGCGTGCTTGACGACGGCGTCGTCACCGCCCTGACGCCCGAGCGGCTCGCCACCGTGCTGCGCCCCAAGGTGGACGCGGCCTGGCACCTGCACGAGCTGACCCGGGACGCCGGCCTTGCCGCCTTCGTGCTCTACTCCTCGGTCTCCGGCGTCATGGGCACCGCCGGGCAGGGCAACTACGCGGCGGCCAACAGCTTCCTCGACGCGCTCGCCGCCCACCGCCGCTCCCTCGGCCTGCCCGGCGTCTCCCTCGCCTGGGGCGCCTGGGCCGGCACCGGCATGACCAGCGCCCTCGACGAGGCCGCCCTGGAGCGGATGGCGCGCTCCGGCACGCCCGCCCTGACCGTGGAGCAGGGCCTGGCGCTGTTCGACGCGGCGCTCACCGTGGACGAGCCGCTGATCGTTCCCACCAGCATCGTCACCGCCCCGGCCGGCGCCGGCGCCCCCGCGGCCTTCGTCGGCACCATCCCGCCGATCCTGCGCGGCCTGATGCAGACCGGGCGGCGCACCGCGGCGGCCGGCGGCCGGGGCACCGGCGCGCTGCGGCGCCTGGACGCGCTGGCCCCCGCCGACCGGGCCAAGGCCCTGCTGGACCTGGTGCGTTCCGAGGTCGCCGCCGTGCTCGGCCACGCCTCGCCCGACACCGTGGACACCGAACGCGACTTCCGCCAGCTCGGCTTCGACTCGCTGACCGCGGTCGAGCTGCGCAACCGCCTGGGCACCGCCACCGGCCTGACCCTGCCCGCCACCCTCGTCTTCGACTACCCGACCCCGCGCGTCCTCACCGACCACCTGATCGACGAACTCTTCGGAGAAGAGAGCGAGTTCGCCGAGGCGGGGGTGGCGGACACCGTCGCGCGGGTGGCCGAAGAGCCCATCGTGATCGTCGGCATGAGCTGCCGCTTCCCCGGCGGCGTCAACTCGCCCGAGGACCTGTGGCGGCTGCTGGTGGAGGGCGGCGACGCCGTCGGCGCCTTCCCCGCCGACCGCGGCTGGGACCTCGGCGGACTCGCCGCGGGCGGCCCCGGCAGCAGCGTCACCGGGCAGGGCGGATTCCTGGAGGGCGCCGCCGACTTCGACCCGGCGTTCTTCGGCATCTCGCCCCGCGAGGCCGTCTCCATGGACCCCCAGCAGCGGCTGCTCCTCGAAACGACCTGGGAGGCCATCGAACGGGCCGGGATCGACCCGCAGTCCCTGCGCGGCAGCAGAACCGGCGTCTACGTCGGCACCAGCGGCCAGGACTACTCGCAGGTCGTCCTCGGCTCCGTCGAAAGCATGGAGGGCTACTCCGGCACCGGCACCCTCGCCAGCGTCATCTCCGGGCGCCTGTCCTACACCTTCGGCCTGGAGGGCCCGGCCGTCACCGTGGACACCGCCTGCTCCTCCTCCCTGGTGGCCCTCCACCTGGCGGCCCAGGCGCTGCGCGGCGGCGAGTGCTCGCTCGCGCTGGCCAGCGGCGCCACCGTGATGTCCACGCCCGGCCTGTTCATGGAGTTCACCCAGCAGGGCGGCCTGGCAGGCGACGGCCGCTGCAAGGCCTTCGCCGACAGCGCGGACGGCACCGCCTGGTCCGAGGGCGTGGGCGTGCTGGTCGTCGAGCGGCTCTCCGACGCCCGGCGCAACGGCCACCCCGTGCTGGCCGTGGTCCGCGGCTCGGCGATCAACCAGGACGGCGCGAGCAACGGGCTCACCGCCCCCAACGGGCCCTCCCAGCAGCGGGTCATCCGCCAGGCGCTGGCCGGGGCGGGCCTCAAGCCCTCCGAGGTGGACGCCGTCGAGGGCCACGGCACCGGCACCACGCTCGGCGACCCCATCGAGGCCCAGGCCCTGCTCGCCACCTACGGGAAGAACCGGACCGAGCCGCTGTGGCTCGGCTCGGTCAAGTCGAACCTCGGGCACGCCCAGGCCGCCGCCGGCGTCGCCGGGGTGATCAAGATGGTGCTCGCGCTGCAACGCGGCGTGCTGCCCAGGACCCTCCACATCACCAGGCCCTCCACCCACGTGGACTGGGAGTCGGGCAACGTCGCCCTGCTCACCGCGCCCCGCGAGTGGCCCGAGGTGGACCGGCCGCGGCGGGCCGGCGTCTCCTCCTTCGGCATCAGCGGCACCAACGCCCACGTCATCCTGGAGCAGGCCCCGCTGCCCGAGCCGGTCCCCGAGCCGGAGGCGGTCGCCGAGCCCTCCGTGGTGCCCTGGCTGGTGTCCGCCAAGTCGGAGGCCGCGCTCGACGCCCAGGTGCGGCGGCTGCGTTCCTTCGCCGCCGTCCGCCCCGAGCTGAGCCCGGCCGACATCGGCCTGTCCCTGGTGACGGCCCGTTCGGCCTTCGAGCACCGGGCGGTGCTCCTGGCCCCCGCCGGGGGCACGGGCGACATCGTCGAGGCGGGCCGCGGCCTGGCCCGCCCCCGCTCGCTCGCGGTCCTCTTCTCCGGGCAGGGCTCGCAGCGCCTGGGCATGGGCCGCGAACTCTACGTCCGCTTCCCGGTCTTCGCGGAGGCCCTGGACGCGGTGCTCGCCCACCTCGACCCGGGCGTGCGCGGCGTGATGTGGGCCGCGGACGACGCCGGGGAAGAGCACGGGCCGAACGCAGCCGCGCTGAACGAGACCGGCGCCGCGCAGCCCGCGCTGTTCGCCGTCGAGGTGGCCCTGTACCGGCTGATCGAGTCCTGGGGCGTGCGGCCCGGGTTCGTGGCCGGGCACTCCATCGGCGAGGTCGCGGCGGCGCACGTGGCCGGCGTGCTCTCGCTCGCCGACGCCTGCACCCTGGTCGCCGCCCGCGCCCGCCTCATGCAGGCCCTGCCGGCCGGCGGCGCCATGGCCGCGGTGCAGGCCACCGAGGAGGAGGTGCTGCCGCTGCTGCCCGCGGACGTGGCGGTGGCGGCGGTCAACGGCCCCGGCTCCGTGGTGCTCTCCGGCGCCGGGGACGCGGTGCGCGCCCTGGCCGCGGCGTTCGCGGAACAGGGCCGCAAGACCACCCTGCTCCCCGTCTCGCACGCCTTCCACTCGCCGCTGATGGACCCGATGCTGGAGGAGTTCCGGGCCGTCGTCGAGGGCCTGACCTTCGCCGAGCCCCGGCTGCCCGTCGTGTCGAACCTGACCGGGCGGATCGCCGGCCAGGGCGAGTTGCGCGCGCCCGAGTACTGGGTGCGGCACGTGCGGCAGCCCGTCAGGTTCGCCGAGGGCATCGCCGCGCTGACCGAGGCGGGCGCCACCGCCTTCCTCGAGGTCGGCCCCGGCGGGGTGCTGTCCGGGCTGGCCCGGGCCTGCCTGCCGCCCGAGACCCCGGTGATCCCCGCGCTGCGCAAGGACCGGCCCGAGGAGGCCGCGGTGGTGACCGCCCTGGGCGGCCTGTACGCCGCGGGGGTCGACGCCGAGCCGGCGCGGCTGTTCGACGGGACCGGGGCCCGGCGGGTGGACCTGCCCACCTACGCCTTCCAGCACGAGCGGTTCTGGGTGGAGTCCGGCTCCTTCGCCGGCGCCGCCGCCCCGGCCGCCGGGCAGGACGCCGTGGACAGCGCCTTCTGGGAGGCCGTCGAGCGGGAGGACCTGGAGTCCCTGGCGGCCACCCTCGAACTCGACCGCGACACCATGTCCGCCGTGGTGCCCGCGCTCTCCGCCTGGCGGGTGCGCCGCCAGGCCCAGTCCACCGTCGAGTCCTGGCTGTACCGGGAGGACTGGCAGCCGCTGGCCACCGACTCGGCGGCCGCCGCGGTGCAGGGGACCTGGCTGGTGGTGGTGCCCGCCGGGGCCGCGGACGCCCCCTGGGTGTCCGCCGTCGTGGAGTCGCTGGGCACAGACATTGTTCGGATGGACGTTCGGATGGACGTCCGGATGGACGTGCAGATGGACGGTGTGGCGGGCGGCCGGGAGGCGCTCGCCGGGCGCCTGGCCGAGCTGGGCGGCTCCCGCTTCGCCGGGGTGCTCTCCCTGCTCGGCGCGGAGGAGTCGGAGGACCCCGGGCACCGCCGCACCGGCCCGGCCGCCACCCTCGTCCTCCTCCAGGCCCTGGGCGACGCCGGGGTGCTGGCCCCGGTGTGGGCGGTGACCAGGGGCGCCGTCTCGGTCGGCACCGGCGACGCCGTGGCCCACCCCTGGCAGGCCGGCGTCTGGGGCCTCGGCCGGGTGGCCGCGCTCGAACTGCCCGCGCGCTGGGGCGGGTTGATCGACCTGCCGCCGGATGTCGACTCCCGCGTGACGCGGCGGCTGCCGGGGCTGCTCGCGGGCGGCACCGACGAGGACCAGGTGGCGGTGCGGCCCTTCGGGGCGTTCGGCCGCCGCGTGATCCCCGCTCCGGCCGCCGCGGGCGCCGCCGGGTGGGAGCCCACGGGCACCGTGCTGATCACCGGCGGCACCGGCGCGCTCGGCGCCCACGTGGCGCGCGACCTGGCCGCGCGCGGGGCGCGGCGGCTGCTGCTGCTGAGCCGCCGCGGCCCCCACGCGCCCGGCGTGCGGGAGCTGCGCGCGGAGCTGACCGGGCTCGGCGCCGAGGTCGACGTCCTCGCCTGCGACGTCTCCGACCGCGAGGCGCTGGCCGCGGCGCTGGCCGGGATACCCGAGGACGCCCCGCTGACGGCCGTGGTGCACACCGCGGGCGTGGTGGACGACGGCGTCCTCGAAGGGCTTTCCCCCGAGCGGCTCGCCGGGGTCTTCGCCGCCAAGGTCGACGGCGCCTTCGCGCTCGACGAGCTGACCCGCGGCCTCGGCCTGTCGGCCTTCGTCCTCTTCTCCTCCGTCTCCGGCGCCCTCGGCAACCCGGGCCAGGCCAACTACGCCGCGGCCAACGCGGTGCTCGACGCGCTCGCCCAGCGGCGCCGCGCCCAGGGGCTGGCCGCCACCTCGATCGCCTGGGGCGCCTGGGCCGGGGCGGGCATGGCCGACCGGGACGGCCTCGGCGACGCCGCCAGGCGGGCCGGCGCCACCGGCCTGGACCCGGAGCTCGCCCTCACGGCCATGCGGCAGCTCCTCGCCGTGCCGGCCGCCGCCGCGGTCGTCGCCGACCTCGGGCACGGCCAGATGCTGCGCGGCCTGCTGAGCATGCGGCCGACCGCCACGCTGAGCGAACTGCCCGCGGCCCGGCCCCTCCTGGAGGAGGTGCGGGCGGCGCGCCGCGAGGCCGAGTCCGCCGCCTCCGACCTCCACCGCAGCCTGCGCGGCCTGACCGGCGCCGCCCGGGTCGAGCCGATCCTCGACCTGGTGCGCACCCACGCCGCCCAGGTGCTCGGCCACCCGGGCAAGGAGGCGGTGGCCGTGGACAAGGCGTTCCGCGACCTCGGCTTCGACTCCCTCACCGCGATCGAGCTGCGCAACCAGCTGGCCGCGCTGACCGGGCTCACCCTGCCCGCCAGCCTCGTCTTCGACTACCCGACGCCGCAGGCGGTGGCCGAGCACCTGCTGGACGAGATGTTCGGCGCCCAGGCCGCGCAGGCCGCCCCGGCCGAGCCGGAGGAGGCCGCGCGGGCCGCGGACGAGCCCGTGGTCGTCGTCGGCATCGGCTGCCGCTTCCCCGGCGGCGTCGCCTCGCCCGAGGACCTGTGGCGGCTGCTGGTGAACGGCGAGGACGCCATCGGCGACTTCCCCGCCGACCGCGGCTGGGAGCTGACGGCGCCCGGCGGCGCGGCCGGCACCGAGAGCGTCACCGGGCAGGGCGGATTCCTCGACGGCGTGGCCGAGTTCGACCCCGGGTTCTTCGGGATCTCGCCGCGCGAGGCCCTGGCGATGGACCCGCAGCAGCGGCTGCTCCTGGAGGTGTCCTGGGAGGCCGTGGAGCGGGCCGGGATCGACCCGCAGTCCCTGCGCGGCAGCAGGACCGGCGTCTACGTCGGCACCAACGGGCAGGACTACCAGCACCTGGTGATGCGCGCGCAGGACGACCTGGAGGGCCACGCCGGCACCGGCCTGGCCGCCAGCGTCATCTCCGGGCGGCTGTCCTACACCTTCGGCCTGGAGGGCCCGGCCGTCACCGTGGACACCGCCTGCTCCTCCTCCCTGGTGGCGCTGCACTTCGCCGCCCAGGCCCTGCGCAACGGCGAGTGCTCGCTCGCCCTGGTCGGCGGCGTCACCGTGATGTCCACCCCCTCCAGCTTCGGCGGCTTCTCCCGCCAGGGCGGCCTGGCAGGCGACGGCCGCTGCAAGGCGTTCTCCGACGACGCGGACGGCACCGGCTGGTCCGAGGGCGTGGGCGTGCTGGTCGTCGAGCGGCTCTCCGACGCCCGGCGCAACGGGCACACCGTGCTGGCCGTGGTCCGCGGCTCGGCGATCAACCAGGACGGCGCGAGCAACGGGCTCACCGCCCCCAACGGGCCCTCCCAGCAGCGGGTCATCCGCCAGGCGCTGGCCGGGGCGGGCCTCAAGCCCTCCGAGGTGGACGCGGTGGAGGCGCACGGCACCGGCACCACGCTCGGCGACCCCATCGAGGCGCAGGCGCTGCTGGCCACCTACGGGCGCGACCGCGCCGAGGACCGGCCGCTGCTGCTCGGCGCGATCAAGTCGAACCTGGGCCACACCCAGGCCGCCGCGGGCGTGGCGGGCGTCATCAAGATGATCCTCGCCCTGCGGCACGGCCTGCTGCCGCGCACCCTGCACGTCAGCGCGCCCAGCTCGCACGTGGACTGGTCCTCGGGGGCCGTCGAACTGCTCACCGAGGCCCGCGAGTGGCCCGAGGTGCACCGGCCGAGGCGGGCCGGCGTGTCCTCCTTCGGCATCAGCGGCACCAACGCCCACGTCATCCTCGAAGAGGCCCCGCCGAGCGAGCTGTCCGGGCCGCGCCCCACCCGCGTCGAGCCCGCCGCCGTGCCCTGGCCGGTGTCGGCGCGGACCGAGGCGGCCCTGGCCGGGCAGGTCGAGCGGCTGCGGGCCACCGTCGCCGGGGCGGCGGCCACGGACATCGGCTACTCGCTGGTGACCTCGCGTTCCGTGTTCGAGCACCGCGCGGTGCTGCTGTCCACGGCGGAGGGCCTGACCGAGGTCGCCCGCGGCGAGGCGGCGCCGCGTTCCCTCGCGGTGCTGTTCACCGGGCAGGGCGCGCAGCGCCTGGGCATGGGCCGGGAGCTGTACGCGCGCTTCCCCGCCTTCGCCGACGCCCTCGACCTCGTCCTCGCCGAACTCGACCCGCGGGTGCGGGAGGTGATGTGGGCCGCGGCCGACGAGGCCGGGGCCCACGCGGCGGCGCTCGACCGCACCGAGTTCGCCCAGCCGGCGCTGTTCGCGGTGGAGGTGGCGCTGTTCCGGCTGGTGGAGTCCTGGGGCGTGCGGCCCGAGTTCGTCGCCGGGCACTCCATCGGCGAGCTGGCCGCCGCCCACGTGGCGGGCGTGCTGACGCTGCCGGACGCCTGCGCCCTGGTGAGCGCCCGGGCCCGGCTGATGCAGGCGCTGCCCGAGGGCGGCGCGATGATCGCCGTCCAGGCCACCGAGGCCGAGGTGGCGCCGCTGCTGGCCGGCCGCGAGCACGAGGTGGCCATCGCCGCCGTCAACGGGCCGGAGGCCGTCGTGGTCTCCGGGGCGGAGGACGCGGCGGTCGCGATCGCGACCGCCCTGGCCGCCAAGGGCCGCAAGACTAGGCGTTTGTCGGTCTCGCATGCGTTTCACTCGCCGTCGATGGAACCGATGCTGGACGACTTCCGCGCCGTGGCGGCCGGCCTCTCCTTCGCCCCGCCGCGCCTGCGGCTCGTGTCCAACCTGACCGGGCGCCTGGCCACCCAGGAGGAGCTCGGCGACCCCGAGTACTGGGTGCGGCACGTGCGGGAGGCGGTGCGCTTCGGCGACGGGCTGCGGGCCCTGACCGAGGCGGGGGCCTCGGCCTTCCTGGAACTCGGCCCGGACGGCGTGCTGTCGGCGCTGGCCGGCGAGGCCGCGCCCGAGGCGGTGACCGCCGCGGCGCTGCGCGCGGACCGCGGCGAGGAGACCGCGCTCGTGACGGCGCTGGCCAGGCTGCACGTGGCCGGGGTCGCCGTGGACTGGGAGCCGCTGTTCGCCCAGACCGGCGCGCGGCGCGTCGACCTGCCCACCTACGCCTTCCAGCACGAGTCCTTCTGGCCCACCCTCGCCCCCGGCGGCGGCGGCGACGTCGGCGACCTGGGCATGGTCGCGGCCGGGCACCCGCTGATCGGCGCCGCGATGCCGGTGGCCGGCTCCGACGGGCTGGTCTTCACCGGCACCCTGTCCCTGGCCACCCACCCCTGGCTGGGCGAACGCCGCGTGGACGGCGCGGCCGTGCTGCCCGCGGCGGCCCTCGCCGAGATCGCGGTCCGGGCCGCCGACCAGGTCGGCTGCGACCGGGTGGCCGCCCTGGACCTGGCCGCCCCGCTGGTCCTGCCCGCGACGGGGGCCGTGGCCTGCCAGATCTGGGTGGGCGCCCAGGACGAGTCCGGCCACCGCCCGCTGACCTGCTACTCCAGGCCGGCCCACGCCGCCGGCGACGAGGAGTGGGTCACGCACGCCACCGGCCTGCTCGCCACGGGCGAGAGCCGGCCCGAGTTCACGGCCACGACCTGGCCGCCCGAGGGCGCCGAGCCGGTCGGCCTGGACGGCTGGTACGCCGACCTGGAGGCCGCCGGGCACCACTGCGGCCCGCTCTTCCAGGGGCTGCGCGCCGCCTGGCAGTCGGGCGAGGACACCTACCTGGAGGTGGCGCTGCCCGAGAGCGCCTCGGACGCCGCCGCCTTCGGGCTGCACCCCGCGCTGCTCGACGCCGCGGCCTCGGCCGTGGAACTGGCCGGGGTGGACGGGCTCACCGGCGGCCTCCTGCCCGCCGCGTGGCGCGGCCTGTGCCTGCACGCCTCGGGCGCCGCGGTGCTGCGGGTGCGGCTGCGGCGCACCGGCCGGGACGCGGTGTCCCTCGCCGCCGTCGACGAGGACGGCGCCCCGGTGCTCTCCGTCGACTCCCTCGCCCTGCGGGCCCCCGAGGCCCGCGCCGCGGGCGGCCGGGCGCGGCAGGAGTCCCTGCTGCGCGTCGAATGGCTTCCGGCCCCCGAACTCGCCCCCGCCCCACAGGAGTTCAGGTGGGCGGTGCTCGGTGGCGACCCCGAGGGGCTCGGGGCGGCCCTCGCCGCGGCCGGCTGCGCCACGGCCGCCGCCGGCAGCCTGGCCGAGACCCTCGGCGAGGGCGGCACGGCGCCCGACGTCGTGCTCGTGCCGGTGCCAGGCGCCGCCCGGGGCGAGGTGCCGGGGCGGGTGCGCGAGACCACGGCCGCCGCCCTCGGCGTGCTGCGGGACTGGCTGGCGGACGGCAGGTTCGCCAGGACCCGGCTGCTGTTCGTCACCAGGAACGCCACGGTGGCCGCCGAGGGCGACGCCGCCGCGCTCGACCTGGCCGCCGCCCCCGTATGGGGCCTGGTCCGCTCCGCCCAGTCCGAGAACCCGGGCAGCTTCCTGCTCGCCGACCTCGACGGCAGCCCGGCCTCCACCGCCCTGCTGCCCGCCCTGCCCGCGCTCCTGGACGCCGACGAGACGCAGGTCGCGGTGCGCGGGGGCAAGGCCACCGTCGCGCGCCTGGCCCGGGTGCCGCAGGAGCCGGCCACGCCGCGCCCCTGGGACCCGGAGGGCACCGTCCTGATCACCGGCGGCACCGGCGGCCTCGGCGCCGAGCTGGCCAGGCACCTGGCCGGCGAGCGCGGGGCGCGGCACCTGCTGCTCGCCTCCCGCCGCGGCCCCGACGCCCCCGGCGCCCTGGAACTGCGCGCGGAGCTGGCCGCGCACGGGGCCGAGGTCACCGTCGCCGCCTGCGACCTCGCCGACCGGCAGGCGGTCGAAGCGCTGCTGGCCGGCATCCCGGCCGCGCACCCGCTGACCGCCGTGGTGCACACCGCGGGCGTCCTGGACGACGGCGTCGTCGGCTCGCTGACGCCCGAGCGCCTCGACACCGTGATGCGGCCCAAGGTGGACGCCGCCTGGCACCTGCACGAGGCCACCAGGGACGCGGATCTTGCCGCGTTCGTGCTGTACTCCTCCGTCTCCGGCCTGATGGGCAGCGCGGGCCAGGGCAACTACGCGGCGGCGAACGTGTTCCTCGACGCCCTCGCCCAGCACCGCGCCGCCGCCGGACTGCCCGCCGTGTCCCTGGCCTGGGGCGCGTGGAGCCGGGTCGGCGGCGCGGAGGGCGGCATGACCAGCGGCCTGGACGCGGGCGCGGCCCAGCGGATGGCCCGCTCGGTGCTGCCGCCGCTGTCCGTGGAACAGGGCATGGCGCTGTTCGACGCGGCGGGGGAGCGCGGGGAGGCGCTGCTCGCCCCGGTGCTCGTCAACGCGGGCAACGCCCGCTCCGACGCCCCGGTGGCGCCCGTGCTGCGCGGCCTGGTGCGCCAGGCGCGGCGCGCGGCGGCCGGCCGCGGCGGCTCGGGCGCCGGGCTGCTGCAGCGGCTCGGCGGGCTGCGGGAGGCGGAGCGCACCCGGTTCCTGGTGGACCTGGTCCGCACCCACGCCGCCGCCGTACTCGGGCACGCCTCGGGCGAGGCGGTGGCCGCCGACCGCGAGTTCAGGCAGCTCGGCTTCGACTCCCTGACCGCGGTCGAACTGCGCAACAGCCTCGCCGCCGCCACCGGCGTCAGGCTCCCGGCCACCCTGGTGTTCGACCACCCGACCCCGCTGGCCGTCGCCGACTTCCTCCTCGGGGAACTGTTCGGCGCGGCGGACGAGCCCGAGGGCCCGTCCGTGCTGGCCGAACTCGACCGCCTGGAGGCGGCGCTGGCGGCGAGCGAGCAGGACGAGGCGTCCCGGGCCGGCGTCGCCCTCAGGCTGCGGCAGCTCCTCGCGCGCCTCGGCCAGGCGGGCACGACCACAGGCGAGGCCCCCGTGAAGGAACGGCTCCACTCGGCGAGCCTCGACGAGGTCATGGACTTCATCGACAACCAACTCGGCCGAGGCACGGACAACTGACCCCGGACTGCCGCTGATTAGGAAGGTTCGCCCCGCGATGCCGAACGATGAAAAACTCGTCGAATACCTGAAGTGGGTCACCGCAGACCTGCACGAGACCCGGCAGCGCCTCGAACAGGCCGAGGCGGGCCGGCAAGAGCCCATCGCCGTCGTCGGCATGGCGTGCCGCTTCCCCGGCGGGGTGCGTTCCCCCGAGGACCTGTGGGACCTCCTCGCCGAGGGCAGGGACGCCATCGCGGGCTTCCCCACCGACCGTGGCTGGGACCTGGGCGCCCTGGCGGGGGAGGGGCAGGGCCACAGCGCCACCCTCCAGGGCGGCTTCCTCTACGACGCCGCCGAGTTCGACCCGGGGCTGTTCGGCATCTCGCCGCGCGAGGCCCTCGCCATGGACCCGCAGCAGCGGCTGCTGCTCGAGGTGTCCTGGGAGGCCATCGAGCGGGCCGGCATCGACCCGCTGTCCCTGCGCGGCAGCAAGACGGGCGTGTTCGCCGGCACCAACGGCCAGGACTACGGCCACATCCTGATCGCCTCCCAGGAGGACGTCGAGGGCCACGCCGGCATGGGCACCTCGGCCGCCGTCATGTCCGGACGCGTCTCCTACACCCTCGGCCTCGAAGGCCCCTCCGTCACCCTGGACACCGCCTGTTCGGTCTCCCTGGTGGCGATGCACCTCGCGGGCCAGGCCCTGCGCAACGGGGAGTGCTCCCTCGCGCTGGCCGGCGGCGTCACCGTCATGACCACCTCGGGCAACTTCGCCGGCTTCACCCGCCAGGGCGGGCTCGCCCCCGACGGCCGCTGCAAGGCGTTCTCCGACTCGGCCGACGGCACCGGCTGGGGCGAGGGCATCGGCATGCTGCTGCTCGAACGGCTCTCCGACGCGGAACGCAACGGCCACCGGGTCCTGGCCGTGATCCGCGGCTCCGCCGTCAACCAGGACGGCGCCTCCAACGGCATGACCGCCCCCAACGGCCCCGCCCAGCGTCAGGTGATCCGCTCGGCGCTGGCCGCCGCCGGGCTCTCCGCCTCCGACGTGGACGCGGTGGAGGCGCACGGCACCGGCACCACGCTCGGCGACCCGATCGAGGCCCAGGCGCTGCTGGCCACCTACGGCCAGGACCGCCCGGCGGAACGGCCCCTGCTGCTCGGCGCGATCAAGTCGAACCTGGGCCACACCCAGGCCGCGGCGGGCGTGGCGGGCGTCATCAAGATGGTCCTCGCGCTCCGGCACGGGGAACTGCCGAAGACCCTGCACGTCACCCGGCCCTCCACGCACGTGGACTGGTCCTCGGGCGCCGTGGAACTCCTCACCGAGCACACCCCCTGGCCGGAGACCGGCCGCCCGCGCCGCGCCGGCGTCTCCTCCTTCGGCGTCTCCGGCACCAACGCCCACCTCGTCCTCGAACAGGCCGCCGCCCCCGCGGCGGCGGAGGAGAGCGCCCCCTCGCCCGTCCGCACCCCGGCCGCGGTGCCGCTGCCCGTGTCGGGCAGGACCGCCGACGCCCTCGACGCCCAGGTGGAGCGCATCACCGCCTTCGCCGCCGGCCGGCCCGCCCTCGACATCGGCCACTCCCTGGCCACCGGCCGCGCCACCTTCGACCACCGCGCGGTGCTGCTCGCCGCCGAGGGGAAGATCACCGAACTGGCCCGCGGCGCCGCCACCGGCGACGTCTCGCTCGGCGTGCTGTTCTCGGGACAGGGCGCCCAGCGCCTGGGCATGGGCCGCGAACTGCACGCCGCGTTCCCGGTCTTCGCCGCGGCCTTCGACGCGGCGGCCGCCGAGTTCGACGCCCTCCTGGACCGCCCGCTGCGCGAGGTCCTCTGGGGAGAGGATGCCGAGCTCCTGAACCACACCGGCTTCACCCAGCCCGGCCTGTTCGCCGTCGAGACCGCCCTGTTCCGGCTCGCCGAGTCCTTTGGCCTCGCGCCCGACTGCCTGGCCGGGCACTCCGTCGGCGAGATCACCGCCGCCCACGTCTCCGGCGTCCTCTCCCTCGCCGACGCCTGCCGCCTGGTCGCCGCCCGCGGCCGCCTGATGCAGGCCCTGCCCGAGGGCGGCGCCATGATCGCCGTCCAGGCCACCGAGGCGGAGGTGACGCCGCTGCTGGCGGGACGCGAGGACCAGGTGTCGATCGCCGCGGTCAACGGCCCGCGCTCCCTGGTGCTGTCCGGCGCCGCCGCGGCCGTCGAGGAGATCGCCGCCGGGCTGGCCGCCGAGGGCCGCAAGACCAGCCGGCTTCCGGTCTCGCACGCCTTCCACTCGCCGCTGATGGAGCCGGTGCTCGACGAGTTCCGGGCGGTCGTGGCCGGCCTGTCCTTCGGCGAACCGCGGATCGCCGTCGTGTCCAACCTCACCGGCGAGTTCGCCACCGCGGAGGAGCTGGCCTCGCCCGACTACTGGGTGCGCCACGTCCGCGAGCCCGTCAGGTTCGCCGACGGGGTGCGCGCCATGGCCGGCTCCGGCGTCGGCGCGCTCGTCGAACTCGGCCCCGACGGCGTCCTGACCGCCATGGCGCAGGAGAGCCTGGAGGACGCGCCGCGCCGGGTCACGGTGGTGCCCGCGCTGCGCAAGGACCGCCCGGAGGAGACCACCATCCTCGGCGCCCTGGCCCGCCTGCACGTGGCCGGGGTGCGCGTGGACTGGGCCGCGTGGTTCGAGGGCACCGGCGCCCGCCGCGTCGACCTGCCCACCTATCCCTTCCGGCACCAGCGCTACTGGCCCTCGTCCGAGGCCGTCCGCCCCAGCGGCGCCACCGCCCCCGGGCTCGCGGGCCCCGCGCAGCCCGCGGCGGGCAGCCCGGGCCTGTTCCGGCTGGAGTGGGTGCCGGCCCCGCACGACCTCACCCCCGTCACCGGAGCCAGGTGGGCGGTCATCGGCAACGACGTCCTCGACCTCGCGCACCGCATGTACGGCGCGGGCGAGGCGGTCACCGCCTACGGCGAGACGCTGGCCGGGGCCCTGGTCGACGGCGGCGTCGCCCCCGACGTGTTCCTGGTCCCGGTCGCCGGCGGCCCGGGACCCGAGTCGGTGCACGAGCTCACCGCCCGCGTCCTCGGCCTCGTCCAGGAGGCCCTGTCCGACGAGCGGTTCGGCAAGGCCCACATCGTGTTCGTCACCAGGGGCGCGGTCGCCGCGGAGGGCGAGGAGGTCACCGACCCGGCCGGCGCCGCGGTCTGCGGCCTGGTGCGGTCCGCGCAGACCGAGAACCCGGGCCGTTTCCTCCTGGTCGACCTCGACTCCTCCGTGGAGGCGGCCGCCCAGCTCACCGGCGTGCTGACCTGGGACGAGCCGCAGCTCCTGGTGCGCGGCGCGCAGATCCGGGTGGCCCGCCTGGCGCGCGTGGAGCCCACGGACGGCGGCCCGCGGGAGCTGGACCCGGCGGGCACGGTCCTGATCACCGGCGGCACCGGCGGCCTCGGCGCCGAACTGGCCCGCCACCTGGTCGCCGAGCGCGGCGTCAGGCACCTCGTGCTCGCCGGGCGCCGCGGCTCCCACGCCGCGGGCGCCGCCGAGCTGCGCACCGAACTCACCGCCCGCGGCGCCGAGGTCACCCTCGCCGCCTGCGACGTCGCCGACCCCGACGCGCTCGCGGAACTGCTCGCCGGGATCCCCGCCGAGCACCCGCTGACCGCCGTCGTGCACGCCGCCGGGGTCCTGGACGACGGCCTGATCGCCTCGCTGACCCGCGACCGCCTCGGCACCGTGCTGCGCCCGAAGGTCGACGGCGCCTGGCACCTGCACCAGGCCACCCGCGAGCTGGACCTGGCCGCCTTCGTCCTGTACTCCTCGATCTCCGGCGTCACCGGCTCCGTCGGCCAGGCCAACTACGCGGCGGCCAACGGCTTCCTGGACGCGCTCGCCGCCCAGCGGCGGGCCCAGGGCCTGCCCGCGACCTCCCTGGCCTGGGGGCCCTGGGCGCAGCAGAGCGGCATGACCAGCGGCCTGAGCGAGGCCGCGATGGACCGGATCTCCCGCTCCGGCATGCCCCCGCTGCTGCCCGCCCAGGGCATGGCGCTGTTCGACGTGGCGCTCGCCCGCGACGAGTCCTGCCTGATCCCCATGCACTTCAACGAGGCGGGCCAGCGGGCCCAGGGCGGCGTCACCCCGCTCTTCCGCGGGCTGCTCGGGGACCCGGCCCCCGCCGCCGAGCAGGGCAGGCCGGGCGCGGTCACGGTCTCCGACCAGCTGCGCGGCCTGGACGAGGCGGGGCAGGAGCAGCTGCTGCGCGACCTCGTGGTCTCCACCTCGGCGGTGCTCCTCGGCCACGCGGACGCCTCGGCGATCAACCCGGAGAGCGACTTCCTGGTGCTCGGCTTCGACTCGCTGATCGCGGTCGAACTGCGCAACCAGCTCGCCGAGATGCTCAACATGCGGATGCCCACCTCCATCGTCTTCGACAGCAAGACCCCGGCCCAGCTCGCCTCCTGGCTGCGGACCGAGCTGCCGAGCCAGCAGGTCGGCGGCGGCGCGGTCGCCGCGGCCGGCGGCGGGGCGGTGGCCGTCGACCCGCAGGACACCGTGCACGGCCTGTTCATGAAGGCCGTCAGCGAGGGCAAGACCCGCCAGGGCCTGAGCATGCTGAAGCGGGTCGCCGAGCTGCGGCCCACCTTCGAGACCCCGGCCGAGCTGGAGGAGCTGCCGCAGGCCGTCACGCTGGCGCAGGGTTCGAGCAGCCCGCGGCTGATCTGCGTCAGCGCGCCGGGCGCGAGCGCGGGCGTGCACATGTACGCGCGGATGGCGGCGCACCTGCGGGGCAAGCGGCACGTGTCGGCGCTGCCGCTGGTCGGGTTCACGCCGGGCGAGCCGCTGCCCGCCACCACGGAGGCCGCCGCCCGGGTCGTGGCGGAGAGCATCCTGGAGGCGAGCGACGGCGAGCCGTTCGTCCTCGCCGGGCACTCCACGGGCGGCACCCTGGCCTACTTCGCGGCGGCCGTCCTGGAGGAGACCTGGGACGTGCACCCCGAGGGCGTGATCCTGCTGGACACGCTGAGCCTGCGGTACGAGTCGAGCGAGGGCATCAACTTCGACGCGGTGGGCACCAACTACTTCACCACCATGGACTCGCCCGCGGTCCGGATGAACAGCGCCAGGCTCTCCGCCATGGCCCACTGGTTCCTCCAGGCCACCGACATCGGCCTGCACCCCAAGTCCCCCAAGCTGCTGATCCGTTGCGCCCTCGAGGTGGACGGCACCGAGCTGGAGACCACGGGCATGCCGGTGCCGGTGCCGACGGACGAGATCCGGATGATCCAGGCCGACCACATGGCCATGGTCAAGGAGCGCTCCGACCTGACGGCCGAGATCATCGAGGACTGGATCGGCACCCTGGAGTCCACCCAGGCGTGACCGCGCCACGCGCACGCGGGGGCGGCACCCGAACCCTCACCCGGGTGCCGCCCCCGCGTTCCGCTGTCCCGCCCCGCGACCCGCGTCCCCCGGCCCCCGCGACCCCCCGGCCCTCGCGGGCCCGGGGCCCTCGCGGGCGGGCGGCCGGGCCACGGCGGGCGGCGGGAAGCGCCCGCGGGCAGCGGAAGGCCCCCGGCGGGCGCGGTGGCGCGCCCGGCCCGGGGGCCGTGGTTCTCGGCGGGTCCTGGCCGGGTCCGCGCCGGCGTCCCGGTCAGTCCTCGTGGAGCGTGATCGACCGCGAGGGGCAGGACTCGGCGGCCACCCGCGCGGCCTTCACCGCCTCGCCCTCCGGGTTCGCGTTCAGCAGGGTGACGATGCCGTCGTCGTCCTGGTCGAAAAGCTCCTCCGCGGCAAGGACGCACTGCGCCGCCCCGACGCACGTGCCGGTGTCCACACTGATGCGAACCATGGGTTGTTCCTCCGTCGTCACTGATCGAAAAGAGCCGCCTGCCCGCAACTACCAGCGGACCGGCAGGTTGTGCAGGCCGAAGAGCACGCCGTCGTACTTGTACGGCAGCGTCGCGATGGGCGCGGCGACCTCCAGGGTCGGAATCCGCTCGAAGAGCTTGCGGTAGGCCACCTCCATCTCGATCCGCACCAGGTTCTGCCCCAGGCACTGGTGCACGCCGTAGCCGAAGGCCACATGCCCCTGGGCGGACCTGGAGGGGTCGAACTCGCCGGCCCGTTCGAAGACGGCGTCGTCGTGGTTGGCGCCGGCCACGAGCAGCACCAGGCCCTCGCCCTTGCGCACCAGCTGGCCGCCGATCTCGATGTCCTCCAGCACGGCCCGCATCAGGACCAGGTCGGCCACCGAGTGGTACCGCAGCAGCTCCTCGACGATCCGCGGGTCGCCGATCCACTGCGGGTTCTGCATCAGCGTCACCGCGCCCAGCGAGATGTTGTTCGCCGTCGTCTCGTGGCCCGCGATCAGCAGCAGCATCGCCACGCCCGGGATCTCCCGGTCCGTCACCTGCCCGCTCGCCACCAGCCTGCTGATCATGTCGTCGGCGGGCCGCTTGCGGCGCAGCGCGATCAGCCGGTTCAGGTAGCGGTGCACCTGCCGGCTGGCGTCGGCGCGCTTCTCGTCCTCCGAGCTGATGGTCACCAGGACCTTGCTCTGCGCCTCGAAGAACTTCCGGTCGGCCGGCGGCACCCCGAGCATCGTGGCGATCACCAGCGAGGGCACGGCCAGCGCGAAGTCGTTGACCAGGTCGGCCTCCCGCTTGCCGTCGGCCAGCATCCGGTCGATGCAGCCGTCGACGATCTCCTCGACCGTGCCCTGGATCGCCTTCATCCGGCGAATGGTGAACTCGGAGATCAGCGCCTTGCGCAGCCGCGTGTGGTCGGGCGCGTCGCTGCCCACGAACCAGCCCGGCACCTCGTGCGGCGTCGGCACGCCCGCCGTCGCCGTCGGCCGCGGGAAGCCCTCACGGGACGGGTCGGAGCTGATGCGCGGGTCGGTCAGCACCGCCCTGACGTCCTCGTGCCTGGTGATCAGCCACGCCCGGCCGCCCGAGGGCAGCGCCACCTGCGCCAGCCCGTTCAGCTTTCTGAAGTCGGCGTATTCCGGCGGGGGGAACGGCTTGCCCGGCTGCCGCATGAAGTACGGGGCAACCGGAGGATTCGTCTCGACAGTCGACATGGTCACACTTCCCGTGTCCTCGGATCGGTCTCCCGCCCCGGCACCGGCGGAACCCCCGATGATTTCCTTGATCACTCGTTGATCACGCTCCGCCCGCTACCGAAGTGCGGGGAGGCAGCGCCCGGTTCCATCCGCGACGGTCAGCGTCCAAGCGGTGGCGACGCTCGCGTACCTGCCCGTGCCGGTCGGCAGAGTCGTCCACGCTGGCAGCCTGCCGCACCACCGCCGACGCTGTCCTGAGCGCGCCGGGAAGTCGAGAAGAACCCCTAGTCCTGGCGGCGGCCGAGGCCGTCTCCAGGCGAATCCCTAGTCTCCGGAATGGTCCTCTCGAACCTGTCGGAAACCGGCCGGGCGCCGCGCGGGCGGGGAGGGCGGCGCCCGGCCGGCCCCGGCGGGAACAGATCACGGCGGCAAACCGCGGCAAACGACGGCGGGGGAGGGCCGCGGCGGCCGTGGGGAGGTGCACGAGGATGGCGGTGAAGGACCGCCCCACGCGGGACGGCCAGGCGGGCCGGGAGCGGCCAGGCGACCTGGCCGAGCGCGCCGCGCAACACGCCCGCCTCGGCGAACTGCTCGCCCGTGCCGCGGCGGGCAGCGGCCGGGTGGCGCTGCTCTCCGGCCCCGTGGGCGCCGGGAAGACGGCGCTGCTGCAGGCGGCGGGCGACCTGGCCGCCGGCCGCGGATTCGCCCGCCTCGGCGCGGTCTGCGCGCGCGCAGAACGGGACCTGCCCTACGGCGTGCTCGCCCAGCTGTGCCAGGGCGCGGGCGAGGCCGCCCTCCCCGCGGACGCGGCCCGCCTGGCGGCCCGGCTGCCGGAACTGGCGGCCGGGGCCGCGCCCGCCAGGACCGCCGCCGCCCTGCACGCCCTGACCCGGGCCGTCCTCGACCGGGCCGCCCGCCGCCCGCTGCTGCTCGCCGTGGACGACGTGCAGCACGCCGACGCCCCCTCCCTTGACTGGCTGCTCGGCCTCCTCAGGCGCCTGGACTCGGCCCGGGCCCTGCTCCTGCTGGCGGAGGCCCCCGCCTCGCCCGCCGCCCACTCGCCGCTGCACGACGAACTCTCCCGCCGCCCGCACTGCCACCGCCTCGACCTGCCGCCGCTGACGCCCGGGGGAGTGGCCGAACTCGCCGCGGCCCGGCTCGATCCGGCGGCGGCCGGGCGGTTCGCCGCCGCCGCCCACCCGGCGGGCGGCGGCAGCCCCCTCCTCACGCACGCCCTGCTGAACGACCACCTGGCGGCCGGCCAGGGCACCGCGCCGGGCGAGGCAGGGGAGGCCGCCGGCGAATCCGCCGGGGCGGCCGGCCCCGGCGACCACTTCAGGCGCGCCGTGCTGCACTGCCTGCACCGCTGCGAGCCCCTCGTCCCCGCGGCCGCCAGGGCGCTCGCCGTCCTCGGCCACGCCGCCACCCCCGCCCTGGTCGGCGGGCTGTGCGGGGCCGCCCCCGAGGAGGCGTCCACGGCCCTGGGCACCATGGCCGCCGCCGGGCTGCTCGACCGCGGCCACTTCCGCCACCGGGCCGCGGCCGAGGCCGTGCTGGCCGAGCTGACGCCCGCCAGGCGCAGGCAACTCCACCTCGCCGCGGCCAGGTTGCTGCACGAGGAGGGCGCCCCCGCGGAACGGGTCGCCCCCCACCTCGTCGCCGCCGGGAGCGCCGGCGCCGCCTGGGCCGTTCCGGTGCTCACCGCGGCCGCGGATCGGGCCCTGCGCGCCGAACGGATCGCCACCGCCGTCGACTGCCTGCGCCTGGCCGCCGGGGCCTGCGCGACGGCCGGGCAGCGGGCGCGGGTCACCGCGCAACTCGCCCGCGCCGAGCGGCGGCTGAACCCGGCCGCCGCGGCCCGGCACCTGCCCCCGCTGGCCGAGGCCCTCGCCGCCGGCCACCTCGCGGTCGGCGACGGACTCGCCCTCGTCGGGGACCTCCTGTGGCACGGCGACGCGGCCGGGGCCGCCCGCGCCTGGGACCTGACGGCCGCCATGACCGGGGAACTGGCCCGCGAGGAGGCGCGGACGGGACGCCCCCACCCGCGGGCCGCCCCGCCCTGGCAGACCCGGGCCACCGAACTGTGGCTCGCCTGCACGCACCCGGGGATCGCGGGCCGCGGCGCGCCCGCCCGGCGGGAGCCGGGCCCCGCCGGGCACACCGCGGGCCCCTGGCCGAAGGCCGTGGGGGCGCTCTTCGACGTCCTCACCGGCGGCCAGGGCGAACCGGCGGCCGGGGCGGCGAGCGCGCGGGCCGAGGAGGTGCTGGAGGCGGCACGGCCAAGCGACGGGGCCCTGTGGGGGCCGCAGGCGGCGGCGACCGCGCTGCTCGCCCTCACCTACGCCGACCGCCTGGACGCGGCCGCCGCCTGGGGCGACGGCCTCCTGGCCCAGGACGCCGCCGCGGACACCCCCGTCAGCGGCGCCCTGTTCTCCGCCGTGCGCGCCGAGATCGCCCTGCGGGCCGGGGACCTGCCCACCGCCTGCGCGCTCGCCCAGGCCGCGTTCGACCGCCTGCCGCCCGCCGCCTGGGGCACCGTGGCCGGCCTGCCGCTCGGCACCCTCGTCACCGCGGCCACCCGCATGGGCAGCCACCGCGCCGCCGCCCACCACCTCGAACAGCCCGTGCCCGAGGCCATGTTCCACAGCCGCTACGGCCTGCACTACCTGCACGCCCGCGGCCACCACTACCTGGCCACCGGGCGCCACTACGCGGCCCTCGCCGACTTCCTGGCCTGCGGCGAACTGATGGCGGGCTGGGGCCTGGACACCCCCGGGCTCGTCCCCTGGCGCACCAGCGCGGCCGAGGCGTGGCTGGCGCAGGGCGGCAACCGCGACGAGGCCAGGCGGCTGATCAACGAGCAGCTGGCGCGGCTGGGCCCGCACGCCTCCCGCACCCGGGGCGCGGCCCTGCGCCTGCTGGCCGCGACCGGCAGGCCCCCCGGCAGGCCCGCGCTCCTGAGCGAGGCGACGGCGATCCTCGCCGAGGCCGGCGACCGCTATGAACTGGCCCGGGCCCTGGCCGACCTCAGCGCCGCCCACCGGGCGTTGCGCGACCACCGCCGCGCCTGGAGCGTCGCCCGCCGCGCCTGGCACGTCGCGCACGCCTGCCACGCCACCGAGTTGTGCGAGCGGCTCCTGCCGAGCCGCACCACGATCGAGGCGCCGGGACGCCCCCCGGCCGGCGACGGCCTCGCCTCCCTCACGGACGCGGAGCGCCGGGTCGCCGCGCTGGCCGCGGCCGGCTACACCAACCGCGAGATCGCCGGCAAGCTGTTCATCACGCCGAGCACCATCGAACAGCACCTCACCCGCGTCTACCGCAAGCTGAACGTGAAGTACCGCAAGGACCTGCCGCCCGAACTGCGCGCCGACCTCGCCGAGTCCGCCTGAGCCGGGCGCGGGCCGCGGGCCGTGGGCGGCGGGCGCCGCCGGGGTGCGGGCGGGGCGCGGGCGCCGCCTCGCCGTCGCCGGTGGCCACCCGGCCTCCATGCCGCCTTCACCCACTGTCCATCCGCCGGTTGCCCGCGGCTTTCCGGACCTTGCCCTGCGGTGATCAAGGTGGGTCGCGTGAAGCGCACCTCCCTTCTCCGGCGGTCGGCCCTCGCGACCGCGCTCGGCGCCGTGCTCGCCGGCGCCTTCTCCCTCTCCTCCTCCGCCTCGGCCGCGACGACCTACTGGTCCTTCGACAACGCCGTCCGCGGCTGCCTCACCGCCGGGACGAGCGGCGTCGTCTTCGAGACCGCGTGCAGCGCGCAGAACGCCTTCCAGGACTGGCAGTGGATCGGCTCCGCCGACGACCACCTCCAGAACCTGGCGACCGGGCTGTGCCTGACCACGGACGACAAGAGCGACGTCAACGCCGTCTGGCAGGGCGACTGCAACGCGTCGGAGCACGGCCAGTCCTGGAGCTTCACCTACCTGGGCGACGGCAGCAGGCTGGGCGTCCTCCAGACCTACTGGGGCACCTGGCTGCGGGCCACCGACACCCCCAACGCGGTCTACACGGACGCCGGCATCGCCGGGAACCCCAACTACTACAACTGGTCCGTGGGCCTTCAGTGAGCCAGGCGTGGGGTGCCCCGGGGCACCCCACGCGCCCGGCCCGGCGGAGCCGGGCGGCGTCCGGGGGCCGGGCCAAAGCCGCCGGGTGCGCCTCCCGCCGGAGGGGCGCTGTCGGTGGCGGGTGGCATGCTCCGGAGGCATGAACACCCAAGAGTTCTGGCAGCTCGTCGAGGCGGGCCGCGGCCTGGCGTCAGAACCGGACGACGCGCAGGAGGTCGTCCGCCACGCGAGCGCCCTGCTCGCCGCCCGCCCGGCCGAGGAGATCACCGCCGCGCAGCAGGCGCTGTGGGACCTGATGGCCGAGTCCTACACGAACCCGCTGTGGGCCGCCGCCTACCTGATCAACGGCGGCTGCTCGGACGACGGCTTCGACTACTTCCGCGGCTGGCTGATCACCCGGGGGCAGAGGACGTTCACCCGGGTGTGCGAAGACCCCGATTCCCTCGCGGAGTTGCCCCTCGTGCGGGCCGCCGCCGCGGACGGCTTCGAGCTGGACTGCGAGGAGACGCTGGGCCTCGCCTGGAACGCGCACCTCGCGGCGACGGGCAGGCCGCTGCCGCCCGGCGCCCTGACCATCCGCTACCCGGAGCTCGACCCCGCGTGGAACGTCGACTTCGACGACCGGGCCGAGATGACCCGCCGACTGCCCCGCCTGGCGGCCCTCTTCCTGCGCTGAGCCGAGGCAGGCCCGCGCCCCCGGCGGCGAAGTCCCGCCCCCGGCCGGGGCGTTGGCCCCGCCCCGGGCCACGCGGCGAGGCGCGGTCGCCCCGACGGGACGCGGCGAAGGCAACGCGACGCCGAGCTTGCGGCGCGGCGCGGCCTCAGGCGGCGTTCGGGGGCAGCGGGTCCGGCCAGGACAGCGTCTCGGCCGGCGGCAGCCCGCTCCTGGCGGCGGCGATCCGGCGCGCCCGCAGCGCGGCGCGCGTCCGCGGCCGGTACCTGGGCTCCTTGCCGCACCCGCACGGCGAAAGCCCCTCGTAGCGCAGCCCCTCGCCCAGCACCGCCGCCACCACGGACCACGCCCGGACGTCGTGCCGGCGCGGCGGGGCGAAGTCGTGCCCCGCACAGACCAGGGGCCGCGCGCAGCCCGGGCACGGGTGCACCCGCCGCGGGTCCGCGTGCTGCTTGAAGCTGACCCGGCAGGAGACGCACGCGTAGTGCAGCTTGTAGTGGGTCATGGCGTAGTAACACACCGGCCTCACGGTAGGGGCGCACACCCCCGCGGGGCCAGGGGGTTTCCCGGCCCCGGCCCCGGCCCTGGGCCTCCCGCCTCAGCGCGCGGGCGCCACCAGGCCGGCGTCGTAGGCGAGGATGACCAGCTGGACGCGGTCGCGGGCGTCGAGCTTGGTCAGCAGCCGCGTCACATACGTCTTGACGGTGGCCATGCCGAGGCTGAGCGCGGTGGCGATCTCCGCGTTCGACAGGCCACGCCCGACCACGGTGAGCACCTCGCGCTCGCGCCCGGTGATCCCGCGCACCGGCCGCCGCGCCACGCCGGCTCCGGGCGCCTGGCGAACTCCCCGATCAGGCGGCGCGTGACGCTAGGGGCGATCAGCGCGTCCCCGTGCGCGACCACGCGCACCGCCGCCAGGATGTCCTCCATGGCCATGTCCTTGACGAGGAAGCCAGAGGCCCCCGCCCGCAGCGCCCCGTACACGTACGCGTCGTCGAAGGTGGTCAGCACCAGGACGCGCGCCGCGCCGGGTCCCGCGGTGATCTGTGCCGTCGCCTCGATGCCGTCCATGCCGGGCATCCTGATGTCCATCACCACCACGTCGGCGCGCGCGGTCACCGCCAGTTCGACCGCCTCGGCGCCGGTGCCGGCCTCGCCGACCACGTCGAGCCCCGGCGCGTTGGCGATCACCATCCGCAGCGCCGTCCGCACCAGAGGCTGGTCGTCGGCGAGGAGGACTCCTACACATGCTGCGTTGGGGTCCCGGGGCGCGTCGTGGTCATGGCAACCAGGGGTGGGCGTGCACCCATGTGGAAGCCCCGCCCATGCGCCACGGGGGCAGCGCACGGATGGGGCGGCTCGGGGTGCCTACGCGGTCAGCCCGGGTCCGAAGTATCCGGGCGTGCGGAACAGACCCGCGAAGGTCCCGGGGCCATGCCGCTCGTCCAGCCATGCCCCGAATGCCCCCACGTCACCGCTGATGATGGCCGAGAGAAGGCGCGTGTGGCACTCGCACTCTTCCCCAGGGGCGAACTCCTCAAGGAAGTGCGAGTACCGACGATTGACGCCCTTCTCATAGCCGCTGAGGGCCGTCACGTATCGCGTCTGCTCTTCGCTTCCCGGCACGTCCACCACGCGCCCGGTGTCTTCCTCCGTCAGCTTTCCCGTCACGTCCCGGAACACGAGTGTGCCGAGAACGTCTGAGGGTTCCGTAATACCGAATTGTTCTGCAGTCTGCCGGGTGATGGTGCGCGCCTCTTTGTCGCACGCGCCTTCCATGACGATTCCGAGGTTCCTTGTGTGGTGGCTACCCTGCTGGTCGGCAGCCGAATAGGACTGTCCGCTTGTGCGGCGGTAGTTGATCCCGTACTGAGTGCGGACTGGCACGCCTGCCACTTCCACGTACCGCCGACGCGATCCGTAGTGAAGGCAGTCGTGCGTATACGCGCGCAGCAGATCGAGAAGGGCCAGCGTGGGGCACTCGGGGGTGCGCCGTTCCAGAGGCCCGTACATGGTGATGATGGCCACCATTTGAAGGTGTCGATATCCCTGGTCCGGGTGGTGGAATCCGCCGAAGGCGCCGGCACGCGAGGATTCGCAGCCGACCAACACCCGGTCAAGCGGCAACATCTTAACCAGCCCGTACCCGGCGTACCGGCGATTAGCGATTTTCACGCCATCGCGGAAAAGCGCGGTGTCGATTCCGTCTGCTTCCCACGCGTTGAGCCTTTCTGAGAGGGGCCGGAACACGTGGGCGGGGTGCTTTCCCGTGAGCGTAGTCGCGTCGGCCCGCATGGCCGCGAGTGCTGCTATCGCCTTAGCGCCGATAAGTGATTCGTTCGGGGCGAGTTCCGCTAAGTCGCGGTACCCGCCTTGATGAGCTGAACGTGAGACTCCTGCATCCCCTCCGGCAGGGCCTCCGGACTGAACCACTTCGCCTCCAGAATCTCGAAGCCGTCAATCTTGAGAGTTCCACCCACATGAAGAGCTTCGTACGCGATCTCCACGCGGAGCTTGTAGCCACTGGTTACCTGAACCAGGCGCCCCGGAACAACGTCAAGGCCGGTTTCTTCCCGGACCTCTCGAATGATGGTCTCGGGAAATTCCTCGCTCTTGATTGCGTATCCCGTCGGAAGTCCCCAAGGCCGGTCGGCGGGCCACATGCGGTGCTTGAGCAGAAGGACTTGACCGTGCTCGTTTCGCACCACGCCCGTGACGCCGATCATGAACTTGGCGTGGGCGAACCACAGGATACGCCATTGCAGGGGGCCGCGAATGAGTTTCCACATTCGGGCAACGATTCGCTTCATGCGCACCCTTCCGATAGGGCAAGCGCGGTGGGCGCTTGCGGTCTCTGACTCAACCTACGTGGTGGGGTGCAGGTCACGCCCAGGCTTTGCCTGCCCCGTCCGGCGGTGCGGTCCCCTGCACCACACGGGTGCGTGGCCGGGAGGAGCGGACCCCTGTCGCTGGAGCCCGCCCCCTGCCAGGGCTTGCACCGTGGGGTTGACCAGTCATCCCCGGCAGGGAACGGGAGTCTCCATGCGACTGCCGTCAATTCCAGTGTCGCGTTGATGTCGGTCTCAGCGAATACCGGTTCAGCCGCGAGTACGTAGATAACGCCCTTGTCTCACCGATCGGAAGCCCCGATGCCAGGAGTGTCGACTGTCCGTCTTGCGTGGCGAAATCCCGCATCCACGCACGGAAGATGTACCCGGGGTACGGCGCTTCCTCAAGTGGTAGCGCGTGCCCATCAGTCACCCGCCTCGTTGTCGCCCTGGTGCAGCCTCATGCCGCGCGACTCGGCCACGTTCAGCGCGTTGTGCAGGCACTCGGACAGCCGTTCGGCAGCGAACCGCAACTCGTGATCGGTCGCGCCACCGTTCGCCAGCACGGCCAACGAGTGATCAAGCACTATGGCCGCGTCGTGGAGTTGGGCGCCCTCCAACGAGTCAGCGATACGGGCAAGCATCCCGGCCTCGTTGCCCGGCATGAGGTAGGCGGGGCGCCCCTCTCCGTCTTGCCACGGCAACCGCCGCGCTCCGGGCACCGGCGGCTGACTGCCGACACGATGCGTAGACTCAGGCATGGTTGCCTGCTCCTTTCAGGTGGCCCATGCCCCCGGGCCGACGCGCATCGGCTGCGGGGGTCTTCCTGTCACTCAGTCAACGCGCCTGGTGGCGCGCGGACTTGCACAGTTCATGCACAGCAGCCGTGCGGTACTTCTCGCCGGCTGGCAGCATTGGAGTCCCGAGACGACCGACGGAAGACTGAGGCCATGACCGGAACGACGAGGATTCCCGGACCCGGGCAGAACGTCGCCGTACTCCGCAAGGCCCGTGGGATGGGACAGGCGGCGCTGGCGCGCAGGGCGGGAATTTCCGTATCTCTGCTCAGCAAGATTGAGATTGGCGACCGGACGCTGAGTCAGGGGGTGGCTGCGTCCATCGCAAATGCTCTCGGTTACACGCTCGATGAAGTGCTGGGGAAGACGCCCGTCGAACCAGCCAATGAGGGGAAAATCAAAGAACTCAGGGGAGTAATTCGGCGCTTCGATCTTCCTGGTGAACCTCCTCAAGAGCCCAGCGAGCTCGCAAGCAGGCTTGCGGACATCATTCGCATGCGCGGAAATGCGGATCTCGCGGGCGTGCTCGGCCGCTTGCCGGATCTATTGGCTGACGCGACGAACCATGCCCATGCCGTTGGGCTACCTGGCGCTTGGTCAACGGTGGCTGACGTTTACAGCGCCGTTTACTGGCTGGCTGCTCGCCATCGTTGGATGGACCTTGCCGACCTGGCGGTCACAAAACAGAGGATGGCGGCCGAACGTGCTGACCCGCTTGCCGCGGTAATTGCAGCGCGAGACGAGGCCGGCGCATTCTTGAACTTTGGCGACTTCGCAGGGGGGCTAGCAGTAGTTGACCGTGCCGTGGTTCAGGCAGAAAACATCCCTACTGCGCATGAACGCTCTTTCGGACTTGGGATTCTGCATCTCCGGGGAATGACTCTAGCCGGGCGACTGAAGGATAGAGCAGAGGCGGCGCGGCATCGAGAACAGGCGTGGCGTTTGACCGAGGATTTCCCACGTGATATTGGGGATCACGGCATCCATTTCGGCCCGGAGAACACGTTGACACATGTGGTGGCTACCTCCGTAGACATGGAGGACTACGGCGAAGCGTTGTCCGCCATGGAGGACATCAGGAACAATCCGCTTTCCTTGCCGGCGACGCGAATCGGTCCGCTCCACATGAATGCTTCTCGTGCACGGCTCGCACTTGGCGATCGCGAGGGAGCGCTCGACTCACTTTCCGAGGCTTGGGATGCCGCGCCACAGATGGCCCGAGTGCACCCGCATAGTCAAGAGTTGCTGCGTGTTCTGACTTCCATTCACCGCAGGAGCAATCCCAGGCTCATGACGTTGGCCAAACGAGCGGGAATCCCCTTCTAGCGTCGCGGAGTGACTTGAAAAGCGAAACCCCGGCACCCGCCACAGCGGGCAGGCGCGGGGCTGACTGGTGAGTCTGCGGTATGGCTCTCGCAGACCTTGGGACCCGTACAGGTTCCGGGCTGCTATACGCATGCGGTCTTCCTCGCTGCACTACAGTGATGTCCCCGCCGTAATCAATGTGCGAGAGAGGTATCGAGCGGTCGCGGGGGACCTTGCGTGATCCAGTCTCACCCGAGGCCGAACACTGCTTTGCGCAGCGCATCCACATTCGTCAGGTCGGCGAGCACCAAGTCGGCGCCACACTCCTGCAGAACGTCGGCGGAGCTGCCTCCCGTCGCAACCCCAATGGCGAATGCCCCCGCATCGTGCGCACCCTTCACGTCGTGCGGTGTATCGCCGATCACAAAGATTC
The DNA here is from genome assembly GCF_003626535.1 of Streptomyces hoynatensis. Lineage (GTDB taxonomy): Bacteria > Actinomycetota > Actinomycetes > Streptomycetales > Streptomycetaceae > Streptomyces > Streptomyces hoynatensis. Next base: position 33,260 of record NZ_RBAL01000008.1, on the reverse strand, counting down.
GCGCCTCGGCGAAGGAGGTGCGGTATGTGTCCTCGGCCCTTCGGCGGGCGAGCCGAACGAGGTCGGCGCGGTCACTTCCCTCGTCCCCGTAACCGCCCACTTCAAGGTCCAGGAGGTGGGCAAGGTCGAATGCGCCGAGTTTTACCTTGGCGATGGAGCGGATATTCCCCGTCACCACGGACTGTGCTGCCGGACCTTCATGTATCGCGGAGATCGCCTGCACGGCCCCGGGGAGGCACGTCCCGACTTCCTTCATGCGCCCTTCCCGCTTTTGCGCAGCTGCGTAGAAGTCCGAGACGATTGCATCGTCGAGCGCGTGGACGGCGCGTGGCGCTGCTGACCGGCGCGCGGTCCCGGCCTCGGCGCCACGCTCCTTCCCCGCGCCGCGGCCGGGCGGGTCTGCGCGGACCGGTTCTGGGCTTGCGCCCGCCGGACGGCAAGGGCGGCGCCGTGCGCGGAGCGTGGCCCGCACCGGCAGGCGGAACGGCGGGGCGTGGCCCGCAACCCGCAGGCGCAACGGCTGGGTTCGGCCGTCACCGCACGCCGGAGCCGCCGAGCCGCGAGTCGTAAGCCGTACTCGCGGGACCGGCGGGCCGCGGCGCCCGGGCGGGCGACACGGCGCCGGGCTCCGGCGGTACCCGGCGGGCCCGGCCGCGAGGCCCCTGCCGGGTCCGGCCGCCCGGCCCGGCCGCGGGGCCACGGCGGCCCGGGGCGGCCCCGGGCCGCGGGGCCGCGGCGTTCAGCCCGCGGCGGGGACCGGCTCGGCGGCCAGCTGCTCCCGCAGGGCACCGACCAGGCCGGAGAGGTCGGCGCGGTCCCAGGCGGTGCCGAAGACGTAGAAGTCGGGGCGGACCAGGGCCGCCACCTGACCGGCGTCGGCGAGGTAGGGGAGGTAGACGTTGTCCACGTCCACCACCTCGTGCTCCCTGGCCTTCTCCGGCGCCGTGTCGGCGTGCAGGACGCGCACCACGCGGGCGCCGATCCGCTCCAGGAACGCCAGTTCCTCGGCGGAGAGCGCGGCCCGCGGGTCGAAGGTGGCCAGCAGCACGAAGCCGCGCCCCACCACGTCGTCGAACAGGCCCGACTCCTCGCCGCGCGCGACCCGCCCCTGCGGGCTGCGGGCGCCGGCCAGCGGCACCGGCTCGCCGCGCTCGTTGCGCCGCAGCACGCCCTCGCCGACCGCGAAGCGGAAGTCGGAGGGCGCCGCACCCGGCTCGGCCTGCCCCTCGGGCGGTGGCCCGGCGAGCGGCGGGGCACCCTCCTGGGGGGCGGCCTGGGCGGCGAGCAGCTGGGCGTCGCGCTGCGCGGCGCGCACCGTGTCGAGTTCCGAGATGAGCTGCCCCATCTGGACGGAGAAGCCGATCGCCTCCCGCACGTGCGGGTCGCGCTCGGCCGCGTACGTGTCGAGCAGCGCCTCGTCCGAGACGCCGCGCAGCACCAGGTCCAGCTTCCAGGCCAGATTGGCGGCGTCCCTGATGCCCGAGCACATGCCCTGACCGGCGAACGGCGGCATCAGGTGGGCGGCGTCGCCCGCGATGAGCATCCGGCCCGACCGCCAGGTGTCGCTGATCGCCGCCTGGAAGGTGTACATGACCTGCCGGGCGATGGTGGAGTTCTCCGGGGTGGCGCCGTAGGGCGCGAGCAGCCGCCAGGCGGCCTCGGGGCGCGTCAGCTCCGCCGCGGTCTCGCCGGGCAGCCGCCGGAACTCCCAGCGGCGGTGGCCCCGGCCGCTGGCCACCATCGTCGTGGGGCGCATCGGGTCGCAGATCTGCCGGTCGTTGGGGTCGAAGACGCGCGGCTCGTGGAACTTGAGGTCGACCAGGAGCCACTCCTGCTTGTACCCCATGTCGATCATCTTGCCGCCCAGGCAGTCGCGCACGAAGCTGTTCGCCCCGTCGCAGCCCACCAGCCAGGAGGCGGTGACCTTTTCGACGCCGGGCGTGGGCCCGGGGGCGGAGATCTCCACGTGCCCGGGGTGCTCGCTCACCCGCAGCGCCCGGTGCCCGCGCAGCACCCGCAGGGTGGGCAGCGTCCTGGCCTGCGCGTCAAGCGTGGCCTCCAGCGTCGGCTGGTGGATGACGACGGCGGGCGGCCAGCCGTCCCAGCCGGGTTCGAAGGGCAGCTCGAAACGGATCAGTGCCTGTCCCGCGGCGTTCCTGAACTCGTACTCGCCGAGCCGCTCGATGATGCCGGGCAGCTGCTCGGCGATGCCGGCGGCGGCGAAGTTCCGCGCCGTCTCGCCGTCGAAGCCCTTGACCCGGGGCAACTCGTAGGCGCCGGGGTACCGTTCGAGGACGATCACCCGCCAGCCGCGCCGGGCCAGGAGGAGCGAAAGGGTCTGGCCGGTCGGCCCATTCCCGATGATCACCACGTCCGCGTCGGTCTCGGTCGCCGATTGGGCGCGGTCGGTTGCGGCTGCCATATCTCATCCCCGGCGGTCGGTCTGCGGGCTGAAGAGCCGTGCGTTGCCGGCTCGGCGAAAACGGCACATGGTCGCGTCCGGCGAGAGCGGGAGCGGCCGTGGCCCGGCAGGAACTTCGCCGACGCTACCACCGGGCTCGCGGGAAGTGGCCGAACTCTAGGGAAATCCCGCCTGTTCCGGCAGGTGGCCGGGGGCGCCGGTGGTTTGGGGGATTCCCTCAATGTGCAGGTGAAACACTCCCAGCCAGCGCGCCGGTTGCGTGCAACCCGATCGGATCGCCAACAGGGAGTGCCGCCGATGCTGCGTACCGAGCTGATCCGGCCCCTGCCAGAGCTGCTGCGGGACCACGCCGAGCGCCTGGCCGGCAAGATCGCCTTTCGCGATCGTCAACGGGCCGTCAGCTACCGGGAACTGGCGGAGCGCACCGGCCGCCTCGCCGGGCACCTGGCGGACCTCGGGCTGCAGCCGGCCGACCGGGCGATGATCTACCTCGGGAACTGCGTCGAGGTCATCGAGAGCTACCTCGCGGTGGCCAGGGCCAGCGGGGTCGGCGTGCCCCTCAATCCGCACTCGGCCGACGCCGAGCTGGAGTACGCCCTCGACGACAGCGGCGCCAGGCTCGTCATCACCGACCCGGCCCACCTCGACCAGGTACTCGCCTGCCTGCCGACGCGCGACTACCTGCGCGTCGTCGTCACCGGCCCCGCCGGGAACGAGGCCGCGGCCGCGGCGGGCGTGACGCGTTTCGAGGAGCTGATGGCGGCCGAGCCGACGGCGCCGCCGCGCGACGACCAGGAGCTCGACGACGTCGCCTGGATGCTCTACACCTCGGGAACCACCGGCAAGCCCAAGGGGGTTCTCTCCACCAACCGCAGCTGCCTGTGGTCGGTCTCCGCCTGTTACGCCCCGGTCCTCGGCCTCAGCGAGGACGACTACGTGCTGTGGCCGCTGCCGCTGCACCACAGCCTCGCCCACATCTTCTGCGTCCTGGGCATCACCGCCGTCGGCGCCACCGCGAGCATCACCGACGGCCTCGCGCCCGAGGAGATCCTGCGCGCCCTCGGCGAGGAGCCGGTCACCTTCCTCACCGGCGTGCCCGCCCTCTACCACTACCTGCTGGAGGCGGCCCGCACGGCGGGGGTGCCCGCGGACCTGAGGCTGCGGGCCTGCCTGACCAGCGGCACCTCCTGCCCGGCGAAGCTGCCGGCCGCGTTCGAGGAGACCTTCGGGGTGCCGCTGCTCGACGGCTACGGCGCCACCGAGGCCTGCGGCACCTTCATCACCAACTGGCCCACGGGGGAGAGGGTGGAGGGCTCCTGCGGCCTGCCCGTGCCGGGCCTTTCGGTGCGGCTGGTGAACCCGGACACCGGGGAGGACGTGCCGCTCGGCGAGGAGGGCGAGCTGTGGGTGCGCGGCCCCAACCTCATGGCCGGCTACCACAACCAGCCAGAGGACACCGCCCGCGCCATGGAGCACGGCTGGTACCACACGGGTGACCTGGCCCGCAGCGACTCGGCCGGCTACCTCACCATCACCGGCCGCATCAAGGAACTCATCATCCGCAACGGGGAGAACGTCCACCCCCAGGAGATCGAGGAGGCGGTGCGCCTGGCGCCCGGCGTCGCGGACACCGCCGTCGTCGGCAGGCCGCACCCGGTGTTCGGGGAGGTGCCCGTCGCCTTCGTCATCCCGGGACCCGGCGGCTTCGACCCGGAAGAGGTCTTCGCGATCTGCCGCGAGCGCCTGGCCAACTTCAAGGTGCCGCACGAGCTCTACGAGATCGACGAGATCCCGCGCACCCCCTCGGGGAAGATCACCAGGCACGTGCTGCTGGAGCGGCCGGCGCGGCTGCGGGCCACCGGCGGCGACCAGCACGACGCCCTGCTGCGGGTGGACTGGCTGCCGCTGCCCTCGGTGCGCCCGGGCGCGGCCCCGGCCCCCGGGAGCTGCGTGCTGCTCGGGGAGGGCGACCCCTTCGGGCTCGCGGCCCCCCTCGCCGCGGCCGGCCTCACGGTCACCGGCCCCGGCCACGCCCCGCAGCAACCGGCCCCCGCAGGCGCCGCGGACCCCGCAGCCCCCATGGACCCTGCCGGCCTCGCGGATCTCGCCCTGTGGTGCTGCCCCACGGAGGCCGCGCCCGGCGCCGAGACGCCCGCGGTGCCGGCCGAACTCGCCGCGCTGGTCTCCGCCGGCGAGGGCGCGGCGCCCGCCCGCCGCCTGGCCGTCCTCACCCGCGGCGCCCTGGCCACCGGCACCGAGGAGCGGCCCCCCGACCCGGCCCACGCCGCCGCCTGGGCCGCGCTCACCGCCCTGCAGGCCGCGCACCCCGGCCGTTTCCTCCTCGTCGACCTCGACGGCCACCCGGACTCGGCGGCGGCCCTGCCGCTCGCCCTCGCCTCGGAAGAGCCCCGGCTCGCCGTCCGCGGCGGGATCGCGTTCCGGCCGCGGCTGACGCGGGTCTCGGCCGGCACGGCGGCCGAGCCCGCCGCCGCTCTCGACCCGAAGGGCACCGTCCTGCTCAGCGGCGCCACCGGCCCCACCGGCGCCGCCCTGGCCCGCCACCTGGTCGCCACCCACGGCGCCCGCCACCTGCTGCTCCTCGCCCCACCGGGCGAGGCCGACCCCACGGGGGCCACCGGGCGGCTCGCCGCCGAACTGGGCAGGTTCGGCGCGCGGGCCACCGTCGCGGACTGCGACGTGACCGACCGGGCGGCCCTGGCCGCCCTGCTCGGCGGCCTCAAGCGGCCCCTGACCGCCGTGCTGCACGCCGAGGCCGAGCCGCGCCCCGACCGGGAGGGCCAGGCCGCGGCCACCTTCGCCTCCGTCGCCCGGGGCGCGGCCCACCTGCACGAGCTGACCGCCGGCGCGGACCTCGCGGCCTTCGTGCTGCTCGGCTCGGTCCCCGGCGCGCTGGGGACCCCGGGACACGGCGAAGCGGCCGCCGCGCACGCCTTCCTTGAGGCGCTCGCCAGGCACCGCCGCGCCCAGGGCCTGCCCGCGCTGTGCGTGGCGCTCGGCTCCTGGTCGCCCGACGCCCCCGAACTGTCCACGCAGGAGAGCCTCGCCATGTTCGACGTGGCTCTCGGCATGGACCTGGCGCACGCCGTCGTCACCCGCGTCAACGGCTCCGCCCTGCACGCGCAGACCACCACCGGGGACGTGCCCGCCGTCCTGCGCGGCCTCGTCGAGGTCACCGGGGAGGCGCAGGACGGCGCGCGGGACGCCGCCGCGCTGCGCGAGCGGCTCGCCGCGCTCCCCGCGCCCGAGCGGGAGGGCCACCTCCTGGACCTGGTGCGGGAGGCCACCGCGGCCGTCGCCGGCGGCGCGCGCGACGCGGCCCGCGACACCCGGCGCTCGTTCAAGGAACTCGGCCTGACCTCCGTCGGCGCGGTCCGGCTGCGCAACCGCCTGGCCGAGGCCACCGGGCTGCCGCTGCCCGCCACCCTCGCCTTCGACCACCCGACGCCGCGGGCCCTGGCCAGGCACCTGCTGGCCGAACTGCTCGGCGAACGCCCCGCCGCCGCGCGCCGCCGCCCCGCCGCCGCGGCCGACGAGCCCCTGGCGATCGTCGGCATGGCCTGCCGCTACCCCGGCGGCGTCGACTCGCCCGAGGACCTGTGGCGGCTGGTGGCCGAGGGCCGGGAGGCGCTCGCCCCCTTCCCCGCCGACCGCGGCTGGGACCTGGCCGCGCTCGCCGCCGGCGGCAGCGCCACCGGCCACGGCGGCTTCCTGCGGGACGCCGCGGGCTTCGACGCCGCCTTCTTCGGCATCGCGCCGCGCGAGGCGCTGGCCATGGACCCGCAGCAGCGGCTCTTCCTCGAAACCTCCTGGGAGGCGATAGAACGCGCCGGCATCGTCCCGGCCGACCTGCGCGGCAGCGCCACCGGCGTCTTCGCCGGGCTGATGTTCCACGACTACGGCACCGGCAACGCCAAGCCGGGCCAGGGCGCCGAGCTGTACGGCAGCGTCGGCACCGCGGGCAGCGTGGTGTCCGGCCGCGTCGCCTACAGCCTCGGCCTGGAAGGGCCCGCGGTCACCGTGGACACCGCCTGCTCCTCCTCCCTGGTGGCCCTGCACCTGGCCGCGCAGTCCCTGCGCCGCGGCGAGTGCGACCTCGCCCTCGCCGGCGGCGTCGCCGTGATGTCCACCCCGCAGACCTTCGTCGAGTTCACCCTCCAGGGCGGCCTGGCCCCCGACGGGCGCTGCAAGTCCTTCGCGGACGCCGCCGACGGCACCGGCTGGTCCGAGGGCGTCGGCGTCCTCGTCCTGGAACGCCTCTCCGACGCGCGGCGCAACGGGCACCAGGTCCTGGCCGTGGTCCGCGGCTCGGCGATCAACCAGGACGGCGCGAGCAACGGGCTCACCGCCCCCAACGGCCCCTCCCAGCAGCGGGTGATCCGCCAGGCCCTGGCCGGCGCCGACCTCACCCCCGCCGACGTGGACGCCGTCGAGGCGCACGGCACCGGCACCACCCTCGGCGACCCCATCGAGGCCCAGGCCCTCCTCGCCACCTACGGCCAGGACCGGCCCGCCGACCGCCCGCTGCTGCTCGGCTCCATCAAGTCGAACCTCGGGCACACCCAGGCCGCCGCCGGCGTCGCGGGCGTCATCAAGATGACGATGGCCATGCGGCACGGCCTGGTGCCGCAGACCCTCCACGTCGACCGGCCCACCTCGCACGTCGACTGGTCCGCGGGGGCCGTCGCGCTGGCGACCGAGCCCACCGCCTGGCCCGAGGCGGGCCGCCCGCGCAGGTCCGCGGTGTCCTCCTTCGGCATCTCGGGCACCAACGCCCACGTCATCCTCGAACAGGCCCCGGAACCGGTCCCCGAGCAGGCCCCCGCGGACGCCGCCCCGGGCGATCCGGCCGCAGACCCGGCCGCGGACCCGGGTGCCGAGCGCGCCACGCCCGCCCTGGTGCCCTGGCCGGTGTCGGCCGCCTCGCCGGCCGCCCTCGACGAACAGATCGCGCGTCTGCGGGAGTTCGCCGCCCGGCCCGGCGCGCCCGCCCCCGCCGGCATCGGCCACGCCCTGGTCACCACCCGCTCCCTCTTCGACCACCGCGCGGTGCTGCTCGCCACCCCCGACGGCGTCGTGGAGGCCGCCCGCGGCCAGGCCGCCGAACCCTCCCTCGCCTTCCTGTTCTCCGGGCAGGGCTCCCAGCGCCTGGGCATGGGCCGCGAACTCCACGGCCGTTTCCCGGTGTTCGCCGAGGCCCTGGACGCCGTCCTCGCCGAACTCGACGGCCACCTCGCCGCCCGCCCCCTGCCGGGCCCCGAGGCCACGCTGCGCGAGGTGATGTGGGGCGCGCCGGCCGCCGACGCCCCGCACCCGGCGGAAACGGCGGGGGACGCCGGGCGGCCCGCCGCCCTGGACCGCACCGGCTGGACCCAGCCCGCGCTGTTCGCCGTCGAGGTGGCCCTGTTCCGGCTCGCCGAGTCCTTCGGCCTGCGGCCCGGCTACCTGGCGGGGCACTCGATCGGCGAGGTGGCCGCGGCGCACGTGGCCGGGGTGCTGTCGCTGCCCGACGCCTGCGCGCTGGTCGCCGCCCGCGCCCGCCTGATGGAGGCCCTGCCCGAGGGCGGCGCCATGGCCGCGATCCAGGCCACCGAGGAGGAGATCGCCGCCGACCTCACCGAGGAGGTGGCGCTGGCCGCCGTCAACGGCCCGGGCTCCGTCGTGCTCTCCGGGAGCGCCGCCGCCGTCGAGGCACTCGCCGCCCGCTACGCCTCCCTCGGCCGCAAGACGACCCGGCTGACGGTCAGCCACGCCTTCCACTCGCCGCTCATGGACCCCATGCTCGACGAGTTCCGCGCCACGGTCACCGGCCTGTCCTTCGCGCCGCCCCGCATCCCCGTGGTCTCCAACCTCACCGGGGACGTCGTCTCCGCCGAGGAACTGGCCACCCCCGAGTACTGGGTGCGGCACGTCCGCGGCACCGTGCGGTTCGCCGACGGCGTCGCCGCCCTCGCCCGCCGCGGCGTCTCCGCCTTCCTCGAACTCGGCCCCGACGGCGTGCTGTGCGGCATGGCCGCCGACTCCGCGCCCGACGCCCTCCTGGTCCCCGTGCTCCGCAAGGACAGGCCGGAGGAGCTCACCGCCCTCACCGCCCTGGCCAGGCTGCACGTGTCCGGCGTCCCCGTCGACTGGCGCGCCACCCACCACGGCCCCGCCCCCAGGACCGTCGACCTGCCCACCTACGCCTTCCAGCACCAGCGGTTCTGGCCCGAGGCCCCCGCCGCGCCCGCCGGCGCCGCCACCGCCGTGGACGCCGCGTTCTGGGACCTCGTCGGCAGCGGCGACGCCGCCGCGGTCGCCGACCGGCTCGACCTCGACGCGGAGACCACGACCCGCATGATGCCCGCCCTCACCGGCTGGCTCGACCGGCGCCGCTCCCGCGCCACCGTGGACTCCTGGCGCTACGGCGAGTCCTGGACCCCGCTCGCCCCGGCCACCGGCCGGCCCGCCGCCTGGCTCGCCCTCGCCCCCGCCACGGAAGGCGACCCGTGGACCGAGGCCGCGCTCGCCGCCCTCGGCCCCGACGCCACCGTCCTGCGCCTGGACCCCGAGACCACGGGACGCGCGGAACTCGCCAAGCGGCTCGCCACGTACGCAGACACCCCCTTCGCCGGGGTGCTGTCCCTGCTGGCCGCGCCCACCGCACCCCCCACCGCCCCGCACACCGGCCCGGTGCCCGCCGCCCTGACCCGCACCCTGCCCCTCGTCCAGGCCCACGCCGAGGCCGGGCTCGCCGCCCCCCTGTGGTGCGTCACCCGCGGCGCCGTCGCCCCCGGGCCGGGCGAGTCGGTCAGCCGCCCGGAACAGACCGCGCTGTGGGGTCTTGGCCGCTCCGCCGCCCTCGAACTGCCCCGCCAGTGGGGCGGGTTGATCGACCTGCCGGAGGAGCTGACCGAGCCGGCCCTGGACGCCTTCGCCGCCTTCCTCGCCGAGACGGGGCAGGAGGACCAGGTCGCCGTGCGCGCCACCGGCCTGCACGCCCGCCGCCTCGTCCCCGCCCCCGGCACCCCCGCCCCGCCCCGCCCCCTGCGCGGCACCGTCCTCATCACCGGCGGCACCGGCGGCCTCGGCGGCCACGTCGCCCGCTGGGCCGCGGCCCAGGGCGCCACCCACCTCCTGCTCACCAGCCGCCGCGGCCCCGACGCCCCAGGCGCCGACGCGCTGCGCGCCGAACTGGAGGCCCTCGGCGCCCGGGTGACCCTCGCCGCCTGCGACGCCGCCGACCGCGAGCGGCTGACCGAGGTGCTGGCCGCCGTCCCGGACGGCGAGCCCCTCACCGCCGTCGTGCACGCCGCGGGCGTCGACACCGGCGACGGCCCCCTCCGCGACCTCGACCCGGCCCGCCTCGGCCCCCTGCTCCGCGCCAAGATCACCGCCGCCTGGAACCTGCACGAACTCACCGCGGAACGGGAACTCGACGCCTTCGTCCTCTTCTCCTCCGGCGCGGGCAGCTGGGGCAGCGGCGGCCGGCCCGGCTACGCCGCGGGCAACGCCTACCTCGACGGCCTCGCCCGCTACCGGCGCGGCCTCGGCCTGCCGGCCACCTCCCTCGCCTGGGGCTCCTGGGCCGAGGCCGGCCTGGGCGCCGCCGACGAGACCACCAGGGAACGCTTCCGCCGCCAGGGCGTCCTGCCCATGGCGCCCGACCTGGCCGTCCGCGCCCTCCAGCACGCCCTCGAAGAGGACCTGACCCTGCTGACCGTCACCCACACCGACTGGGCCAGGTTCGCCCCCGCCTTCACCGCCGAGCGCCCAAGCCCCCTGCTGGCCGGCATCCCCGAGGCCCGCGCCGCCCTGGCCCCCGCCGAGCCCGCGGGCGAAGCCGGCACGGCGGAGCCCGCCCTCGCCCGGCGCCTGGCGGGCCTGTCCCCGGAGGAACGCGACCGCGCCGTCCTCGACCTGGTCCGCGCCGAGGCCGCCACCGTCCTCGGCCACGACCACCCCGGCGGCATCCTCGTCGACCAGGTGTTCCGCGACCAGGGCTTCGACTCCGTCACGGCCGTCGAGATGCGCGAACGCCTCCGGGCCGCCACCGGCCTGACCATGCCGGCCGGGCTCGTCTTCGACTACCCCACGCCGCGCGCAGTCGCCGACCACCTGCTCGCCGCCCTCGCGCAGGAGGCGGCGCCCGCCACCGGCACCGCCCTCGACGAACTCGCCCGCCTGGAGGCGGCACTCGACGCGCCCACCGCGGACGGCACCGACCGCGGACAGCTCGAACGCCGCCTGGAACAGCTCCTCGCCCGCCTGCGCCGGCCGGCCGCGCCGGAAGCGGAGCACACCTCGGACGAAGACATCCACACGGTGCCCGTGGACCGGCTGCTCAGCATCATCGATGACGAGCTGTTCGACCACTCATGACGAACTTCGGCACACCCGCAGGACATAAGGATGGCCACAGTGCAGGATGAGCAGCAGGACAAGGTCGTCGAGTACCTGAGGCGCGTCACCGTCGACCTTCGCCATGCCCGCGAACAGGTCCGCGCGCTGGAGGCCAGGCAGCACGAGCCGATCGCCATCGTCGGCATGGCCTGCCGCTACCCCGGCGAGGTCCGCAGCCCCGAGCAGCTGTGGCAACTCCTCCTCGACGGCCGCGAAGCCGTCGAGGACTTCCCCACCGACCGCGGCTGGGACCTCGACACCCTGCTGGGCGAGGGACCCGACGCCAGCCCCGTCACCAAGGGCGGCTTCCTCGGCGACCTCGCCGACTTCGACGCCGGCTTCTTCGGCATCTCGCCCCGCGAGGCCCTCGCCATGGACCCCCAGCAGCGGCTGCTGCTGGAAACCTCCTGGGAGGCGATGGAACGCGCCGGCCTCGACCCCCACACCCTGCGCGGCAGCCGCACCGGCGTCTTCGCCGGCACCAACGGCCAGGACTACGCCACCCTCCTCGCCGGCGACGACAGCACCGAGGGCCGGGCCAGCACCGGCGTCATCGCCAGCGTCATCTCCGGCCGCCTCTCCTACACCTTCGGCTTCGAGGGCCCGGCCGTGTCCGTGGACACCGCCTGCTCCTCCTCCCTGGTGGCCCTGCACCTGGCCGCGCAGTCCCTGCGCGGCGGCGAGTGCGACCTCGCCCTCGTCGGCGGCGTCACCGTCATGACCACCCCCGCGGCCTTCCTCGAATTCGGCACCCAGGGCGTCCTCTCCCGCGACGGCCACTGCCGGGCGTTCTCCGAGGGCGCCAACGGCACCAGCTGGTCCGAGGGCGTCGGCATGCTCGTCGTCGAACGCCTCTCCGACGCCCGCCGCAACGGGCATCGCGTCCTCGCCGTGGTCCGCGGCTCCGCCGTCAACCAGGACGGCGCAAGCAACGGCCTCACCGCCCCCAACGGCCCCTCCCAGCGCCGCGTCATCCGCGCCGCACTCGCCAACGCGGGCCTGACCACCGCCGACGTGGACGTCGTCGAGGGCCACGGCACCGCCACCTCCCTCGGCGACCCGATCGAGGTCCAGGCCCTCGTCGAGACCTACGGCCAGGGCCGCCCCGCCGACCGGCCGCTGCACCTGGGCTCCATCAAGTCGAACATCGGCCACACCCAGGCCGCCGCGGGCGTCGCCGGCGTCATCAAGATGGTGCTCGCGCTGCGGAACGAGACCGTGCCCCGCACCCTGCACGTCGCCGAGCCCTCCTCGCACGTCGACTGGACCGCCGGCTCCGTCGCGCTGCTCTCCGAGCACCTCCCGTGGCCGCAGACCGACCGGCCCCGCCGGGCCGGCGTGTCCTCCTTCGGCATCAGCGGCACCAACGCCCACGTCATCCTCGAACAGGCCCCCGAGGAGGCCGCCCCCGAGGAGCCGGAGGCGGACGCGGAGCGGCCGGCGCCCGCGGCCCCCGCCCTGGGCGGCGTCGTGCCCTGGCTGCTGTCCGCCAAGTCCGCCGCGGCGCTCGCCGGTCAGGCCGCGCGGCTGCACGACTTCGCCACGCAGGACGCCACGCCCCCCGCCGCCGAGGTGGGCTGGGCGCTGGCCACCTCCCGCACCGCCTTCGAGCACCGCGCCGTGGTCCTCGGCCCCGACCGGGACACCCTCGCCGCCGGCGTGGCGGCCGTCGCGGCGGACACGGTGACCGGCGGCGTCGTGACCGGCGTGGCCCGCCCCGCCGGGAAGATCGCCCTCGTCTTCCCGGGGCAGGGCTCGCAGTGGATCGGCATGGGCCGCGAACTCCTGGAGACCTCCGAGGTGTTCGCCGCCCGGGTCGCCGAGTGCGCCGCCGCACTCGAACCCTTCGTCGACTGGTCCCTCGAGGACGTGCTGCGCGGCGCCGAGGGCGCCGCCTCGCTGGACCGGGTCGACGTGGTGCAGCCCGCCCTGTGGGCGGTGATGGTCTCCCTGGCGGAGCTGTGGCGTTCGGCCGGCGTGGTGCCCGACGCCGTCGTGGGGCACTCGCAGGGCGAGATCGCCGCCGCCGCGGTGGCCGGCGCGCTCAGCCTTCAGGACGCGGCCCGCGTGGTGGCGCTGCGCTCCCGCGCGGTACTCGAAGACCTCGCCGGGCACGGCGGCATGATGTCGGTGGCGCTGTCCGCGGCGGACGCCACCCCGCGGCTGGCCAGGTTCGGCGACCGGATCGCGGTGGCCGCGGTCAACGGGCCCCGCACGTGCGTCGTGGCCGGCGAGGTCGCCGCCCTGAAGGAGTTCCAGGCCGAATGCGAGGCCCAGGGCGTCAGGGCCCGCCTGATCAACGTGGACTACGCCTCCCACACCGCGCACGTCGAGGCCATCCGGGACCGGGTCCTGGCCGAGCTGCGGCCGGTCGCGCCGCGCTCCAGCGAGATCGCGTTCTACTCGACGGTGACCGGCGGCCTCATCGACACCGCCCGGATGGACGCCGACTACTGGGTCACCAACCTGCGGCAGACGGTGCAGTTCCAGGGCGCCGTGCAGGCCCTGATCGAGGACGGGCACCGGGTGTTCGTCGAGCCGAGCCCGCACCCGGTGCAGATCGTCGGCGTGGAGCAGACCCTGGAGGCCGCCGGCGCCGAGGGCATCGTGCTGGGAACGCTGCGGCGCGACCAGGGCGGCCCCACCCAGTTCATGACCGCCGCCGCCGAGGCCTGGGTGAACGGCGTGCCCGTCGACTGGCGCGCGTTCTTCGCCTCGGGCGGCGGCATCGAGGCGGCCACCGAACTGCCGACCTACGCCTTCCAGCACCAGCGGTTCTGGCCCACGGTGCGGGCCGGGGCGGCCGGCGACGTCAGGGCCGCGGGACTCGGCACGGTGGAACACCCCCTCCTCGGCGCCTGCGTGGAACTCGCCGACGGCCAAGGGCTGTTGTTCACCAGCAGGCTCTCCCTGCGCTCCCACCCCTGGCTCGCCGACCACGCCGTCTTCGGCACCGCCCTCCTGCCGGGCACCGCCTTCGTCGAACTCGCCCTCCGCGCGGGCGACGAGGTGGGCCTGGACCGCATCGAGGAACTCACCCTCTCCGCCCCCCTCGTCCTGCCCGCCGACGGCGCCGTCCAGCTCCAGCTGCGCCTCGGCGAGCCCGACGGCGAGGGCAGACGCGCCCTCTCCTTCCACGCCAGACCCGAGGGCGCCGCCGACCTGCCCTGGACCGAGCACGCCACCGGCACCCTCGCCGCAGGCGAGCAGCGCGCCGACTTCGACGCCACCGCCTGGCCCCCGCCCGGGGCCGAACCGCTCGCCACCGAGGACTGCTACGCCCGCTTCGCCGAGGCCGGCTTCGCCTACGGCCCCGCCTTCCAGGGCCTCACCGCCGCCTGGCGCCTCGGCGATGACCTCTTCGCCGAGGCCCGCCTGGCCGAGCCCGCCACCGGCTTCGGCATCCACCCCGCCCTCCTGGACGCCGGCCTGCACGCCGCGAGCCTGGCCCCCGACTTCGGCGTGGCCGGCAACGGCGGCTTCCCCTTCTCCTTCGAAGGGGTCTGCCTGCACGCCACCGGCGCCTCCGCCGTCCGGGTGCGCCTCAGCCCTGCGGGCGAGGACGCGCTGTCCCTCGCCGTCGCCGACCCCACCGGCGCGCCCGTCGCCACCGTCGCCTCCCTCACCCTGCGCCCCGCCGCCGCTGCCCGGCTCACCGGCGCAAGCCCGGCACAGGACTCGCTGTTCCGCCTCTCCTGGGTCCCCGTGCCCCCCGCCCCCGAGGCCACCCCCTTCGCGGTACTCGGCCCCACCAGCCTCGGCCTCGCCGCCCCCGCACACCCCGACCTCGCCTCCCTCGGCTCCCTGCCGGAGCCGCCCGCCGCGGTGCTGGTGCCGCTGACCGCGGAACCCGGCGCCGACCCGGCCGCCGCCGCCCATGCCCTCACCTGGCGGGTCACCGCCCTCGTCCGGGAATGGCTGGCCGAGGAGCGCTTCGCCGGCACCCGCCTGGTGTGCGTCACCCACGGCGCCGTCCCCGCCGCCGAAGGCGACGACCCCGACCCGGCCGCGGCCGCCGCCCGCGGCCTGCTGCGCGCGGCCCAGTCGGAACACCCCGGCCGCTTCCAGCTCCTCGACCTCGACGACACCCCCGCCTCCCTGGCCGCCCTCCCCACCGCCCTCGCCCTCGACGAGCCCCAACTCGCCCTCCGCGACGGCACCCTGCTCGCCGCACGGCTGACCCGCGCCACCCCCGGGCCGGAAACCCCCCGGTGGGAGACCCCGGGCACCGTCCTGGTCACCGGCGGCACCGGCGGCCTCGGCGGCCTCCTCGCCCGGCACCTGGTCGCCACCCACGGCGTCCGCGACCTGCTGCTCCTCAGCCGCCGCGGCCCCGAGGCCGAGGGCGCCGACGCCCTGCTCGCCGACCTCACCGCCCAGGGCGCCCGCGTCCACATCGCCGCCTGCGACGCCGCCGACCGCGAGGCACTCGCCGGCCTCCTCGCCATGCACGAGGTCACCGCCGTCGTCCACGCCGCCGGAGTCCTCGACGACGGCCTCGTCGCCACCCTCACCCGCGACCGCCTCGACGCCGTGCTGCGCCCCAAGGTGGACGCCGCCTGGCACCTGCACGAGCTCACCGCCGACCGCGAACTGACCGCGTTCGTGCTCTACTCGGGCGGCGCGGGCGTCTTCGGCGCCGCGGGCCAGGCCAACTACGCCGCGGCCAACGCCTTCCTCGACGCCCTCGCCGCCCACCGCCGCCACCTCGGCCTGCCCGCCGTCTCGCTGGCCTGGGGCGCCTGGGACGGGGCCGTCGGGCTCACCGGCGGCGTCCCCGCCGCCGACCTCGACCGCCTGGCCCGCTCCGGCATGCCGCCGCTCACCGCCGAGCAGGGCATGGCCCTGCTCGACCCCGCCCTGGCCACGGACGAACCCCTCGTCCTGCCCATGCGCCTGGACCTGCGCACCCTGCGCGCCGCCACGGAACCGCTCCCCGCCCTGCTGCGCGGCCTGGTCAGGACCCGCACCACCCGGGCCGTCGCCGGGGAGGAGAGCGCCGACTCCCTCGCCGGCCGCCTCGCCAGGCTCGGCCCCGACGAGCGCACCGCCGCCCTCCTCCACCTGGTCCGCGAGCAGGTCGCCGCCGTCCTCGGCTACCCGGGCGCGGAGGCCGTCGACGCGCACTCCTCCTTCCAGCACCTGGGCTTCGACTCGCTGACCGCCGTCGAACTGCGCAACCGCCTCACCCACGCGACCGCCCTGCGGCTGCCCGCCACCCTCGTCTTCGACTACCCGACCCCCACCGTCCTCGCCGACCACCTCTCCGCCACCCTCTCCGGCACGGACACCGGCACCGCCGCCCCGCCCCCGCGGGCCCTGCCCCAGGTCACCGACGACCCCATCGCCATCGTCAGCATGGCCTGCCGCTTCCCCGGCGGCGTCTCCTCGCCCGAGGACCTGTGGCGCCTCGTCCTGGAGGGGACCGACGCCATCTCCGGCTTCCCCACCGACCGCGGCTGGGACCTCGACGCCCTCTACCACCCCGACCCCGACCACTCCGGCACCTCCTACGCCAGGACCGGCGGATTCCTCTACGACGCGGCCGAGTTCGACGCCGACTTCTTCGGCATGAGCCCCCGGGAGGCCCTCGCCACCGACTCCCAGCACCGGCTGCTGCTCGAAACCTCCTGGGAGGCCCTGGAACGGGCCGGGATCGACCCCGCCACCCTCCGTGGCAGCGCCACCGGCGTCTTCACCGGCGTCATGTACAACGACTACGGCTCGCTGCTCACCGACGAGACCTCGGAGGGCTACCAGGGCACCGGCGCCACGCTCAGCGTCGCCTCCGGGCGCCTGTCCTACACCTTCGGCCTGGAGGGCCCCGCCGTGACGGTGGACACGGCCTGCTCCTCCTCGCTGGTGGCGATGCACCTGGCCGCGCAGGCCCTGCGCGCGGGCGAGTGCGACCTGGCGCTGGCCGGCGGCGTCTCCGTGATGTCCACGCCCGAGATCTACGTCGTGTTCTCCCGGCAGCGCGGCCTGTCCGAGGACGGCCGCTGCAAGGCGTTCGCCGACGCCGCGGACGGCACCGGCCTCTCCGAGGGCATCGGCCTGCTGGTGCTGGAACGGCTCTCCGACGCCCGCCGCAACGGCCACCAGGTCCTCGCCGTCCTGCGCGGCTCCGCCGTCAACCAGGACGGCGCCTCCAACGGCCTCACCGCCCCCAACGGCCCCTCCCAGCAGCGCGTCATCCGCCAGGCCCTGGCCGGCGCCGGACTGTCCACCTCCGACGTGGACGCCGTCGAGGCCCACGGCACCGGCACCACGCTGGGCGACCCCATCGAGGCGCAGGCCCTCCTCGCCACCTACGGCCAGGATCGGGAACGCCCGCTGCTGCTGGGCTCCATCAAGTCGAACATCGGCCACACCCAGGCCGCGGCGGGCGCCGCCGGCGTCATCAAGATGGTCATGGCGATGCGGCACGGCGTGCTGCCCAGGACCCTCCACGTGGACGCGCCCTCCACCCACGTCGACTGGGAGGCGGGCGCCGTCGAGCTGCTGACCGAGCAGACCGAATGGCCCGAGGTGGACCGGCCGCGCCGGGCCGGCGTCTCCTCCTTCGGCGTGAGCGGCACCAACGCCCACGTCATCCTCGAACAGTGGCCGCAGGAGACCGCCGCCGCGGAACCCGCCACCGCCACCACGGCCCCCGCTCTCGTGCCCCTGCCCGTCTCGGCCCGCACGCCCGGCGCCCTGGACGGCCAGGCCGAGCGCATTGCCTCCTTCGCGGCGGAACACTCCCCGCTCGACGTGGGCCTCTCGCTGGTCACCTCAAGAACCGTGTTCGACCACCGCGCCGTGCTGCTCGCCACGGCCGACGGCATCGCCGAGACCGTACGCGGCACCGCCACCGAACGCTCCCTGGCGCTGCTGTTCACCGGCCAGGGCGCGCAGCGCCTCGGCATGGGCCGCGAACTGCACGCACGTTTCCCGGTGTTCGCCGCCGCCCTGGACGAGGCGCTGGGGCTGCTGGACCCGGCCGTTCGTGAGGTGATGTGGGGCGGGGACGCGGAGGCGCTGAACCGCACCGGGGTGGCGCAGCCCGCGCTGTTCGCGATCGAGGTGGCGCTGTATCGACTTGTCGAGTCGTGGGGCGTGCGGGCGGAGTTCGTCGCCGGTCACTCCATCGGTGAGATTGCGGCGGCGCACGTGGCGGGGGTGTTCTCCCTTGAGGATGCCTGCGCGTTGGTGTCGGCGCGGGCGCGGCTGATGCAGGCCCTGCCCGAGGGCGGCGCGATGGTCGCCGTCCAGGCGTCCGAGGACGAGGTGCTGCCGCTGCTGACGGACGGTGTGTCGATCGCCGCCGTCAACGGGCCCGCCTCCGTGGTGGTCTCCGGCGAGGAAGAAGCCGTCAGAGGAATCGCCGCGGTCTTCGAGGCCCAGGGCCGCAAGACCAGCCGCCTGAAGGTCTCCCACGCGTTCCACTCGCCGCTGATGGAGCCGATGCTCGACGAGTTCCGCACCATCGTCGAGGGCCTGTCGTTTGCCGAGCCGCGTATCCCGGTGGTGGCCGCGGGTGAGGTGACCTCGCCCGAGTTCTGGGTGCGGCACGTGCGCGAGGCCGTCCGCTTCGCCGACGCCGTGGGGCGCCTGGTGGACGAGGGCGTCTCCGCGTTCCTCGAAGTCGGCCCGGATGGGGTGCTGTCGGGGATGGCGGCCGAGTCGGTGCCCGATGGTGCCGTGGTGGTGCCGGTGCTGCGCCGGGACCGCGGCGAGGAGGAGGCGGCCGTCACCGCCCTCGCCCGGCTGCACGTCGCCGGCGTGGACGTGGCCTGGCCCGCGCTCTTCGAGGGCACCGGCGCCCAGCGGATCGACCTGCCCACCTACGCCTTCCAGCGCCGGCGCTACTGGCCCTCCGCAACCCTCCGCGCCGCCGACGCCACCGGACTCGGGCAGGCCGCCCCCGGCCACCCCCTGCTCGGCGCCGCCGTCGAACTCGCCGGCGAGGACGGCCTGCTGTTCACCAGCCGCCTGTCCCTCGGCACCCACCCCTGGCTGGCCGACCACGCCGTCCTCGGCCGGGTCCTCCTCCCGGGCACCGCGTTCGTCGAACTCGCCGTCCGCGCCGGCGACGAGGTCGGCCTCGACCGGGTCGAGGAACTCACCCTGGCCGCCCCCCTCGTCCTGCCGGAACAGGGCGCCGTGCAGGTCCAGGTCGCCGTCGGCGCCGCCGACGCCTCCGGCTCCCGGCCGATCGCGATCTACTCGCGGCCCGAGGGCACGGCCGGACTCCCCTGGACCGAGCACGCCACCGGCCTCCTGACCCACGACGGCCACACCCCCGCCGCCGACGCCTCCGCCTGGCCGCCCGTCGGCGCCGAGCCGATCGACGTGGCCGACAGCTACGCCCGCTTCGCCGAGGCCGGCTTCGCCTACGGGCCCGCCTTCCAGGGCCTCACCGCCGCCTGGCGGCTCGGCGAGGAGGTGTGCGCGGAGGTCACCCTCGGCGAACGAGTCGACACCACCGGCTTCGGCCTGCACCCCGCCCTGCTCGACGCCGCCCTCCACGCCTGGGTGCACACCGCGGCCGACAGCGGGGAGCCGCGCCTGCCGTTCTCGTGGCAGGGCGTGTCCCTGCACGCCACCGGCGCCACAGCCCTGCGCGTCCGGCTGACCCCGGCCGCCGGCGGAGGGGTGTCCCTGACCCTCGCCGACCCGGCCGGCGCCCCCGTGGCGGCCGTGGAAGCCCTGGCCACCCGGCCGGTGACCGGCGAACAACTCGGCAGCGCCACCGCACGCGACACCCTGTTCGCCCTGGACTGGGTCCCCGCCGGCGCGCCGACCACCGCCCCCGGCACCCGCTCCCTCGCCGTCGTGGGCACCGACGCGACCCCCGGCGGCATCGACGACCTGAGCGGCGCCCCCCACCACCCCGACCTGACGGCACTCGCCGCCGACGGCGAGGTCCCGGAGACGGTGCTGGTGCCGGTCGGCGGCCTGGACGAGGGCCCCCAGGCGGCTCGTGCCGTGACGGGGCGGGTGCTGGGGTTGGTGCGGGAGTGGCTGGCGGAGGAGCGGTTTGGCGCCTCGCGTTTGGTGGTGGTGACGCGGGGTGCGGTGCCTGCCGGCGGTGGTGGGGTGGTGGATCTGGCGGCTTCGGCGGTGTGGGGTCTGGTGCGTTCGGCCCAGTCCGAGCACCCGGGGCGTTTCGGCCTGATCGACGCAGACCCCGCCACCACCTCACTCGCCCCCGCCCTCGCCGTCCTCGACGCCGAAGAACCCGAGGTCGCGCTGCGCGCCGGCGCCGTGCTGGTCCCCCGGATGACCCGGGCGGCCCTGCCCGGCGGCGCGTTCGAGTGGGACCCCGAGGGGCTGGTCCTCGTCACCGGCGGTACGGGTGGCCTGGGTGGCGTGGTCGCCCGCCACCTGGCCCAGACGCACGGGGTGCGGCGGCTGCTGCTGGTGAGCCGGCGTGGTCCCGAGGCCGAGGGCGCCGCCGAACTGGTGGCGGAGCTGGCCGAGTCGGGTGCCGAGGCGCGGGTGGTGGCCTGTGACGTGTCCGACCGGGAGGCCCTGGCGGGTCTCCTGGCCGAGCACGAGGTCTCCGCCGTCGTGCACACGGCCGGAGTGCTGGACGACGGCGTCGTGGAGGCGCTGACGGACGAGCGTGTGGGGAGGGTGTTCGCGCCGAAGGTGGACGCCGCCTGGCACCTGCACGAACTCACCCGGGAACGCGACCTGTCCGCGTTCGTGCTGTTCTCCTCGGCGGCGGGGGTGCTGGGTTCGCCCGGGCAGGGCAACTATGCGGCGGCGAACGCGTTCCTCGACGCGCTCGCGGCCTACCGGCGCGAACGCGGGCTGCCCGCCGTCTCCCTCGCCTGGGGCGCCTGGGACCCGGCGGCCGGCCTCACCGGCGCCATGTCGGAACAGGACCTGCGGCGCATCGCCCGCTCCGGCGTCGCCCCGCTGAGCGCCGAACAGGGCACCGCCCTCTTCGACGCCGCCCTCACCGGCACCGAGGCCCTCCTGCTGCCCGTCCGCCTCGACCTGCCTGCCCTCCGCGCCCAGGCCACCACCGTCCCCGCCCTGCTCCGCGGCCTGATCCGCGGCAGGACCCGGCGCCTCGCCGCCGGCACGGACACCGCCGTCACCCTCCTGGGCCGGCTCGCCGCACTCGACGCGGAGGGGCGGCACGACGCCCTGCTCGACCTCGTGCGCACCGAGGTGGCCGCCGTCCTCGGCCACGCCGACGGCGCCAGCGTCGAGGGCGAACGCCCCTTCAAGGACCTCGGCTTCGACTCGCTGACCGCGGTGGAACTCCGCAACCGGCTCGGCGCGGCCACCGGCCTGCGGCTGCCCGCCACGATGGTCTACGACTACCCCACGCCCGCGGCCCTCACCGGCCACCTGCTCGGCGAGCTCTTCGACGCCGAATCGGCCGCCCTGGTGCCCGTGCGCGCCCTGCCGCCCGTCTCCGACGACCCGATCGTCATCGTCGGCATGGCCTGCCGCTACCCCGGCGGCGTCTCCTCGCCCGAGGACCTGTGGCGCCTCGTCGTCGACGGCCGGGACGCCATCTCCGCATTCCCCACGAACCGCGGCTGGGACCTGGCCAACCTCTACCACCCCGACCCGGACCACCCCGGCACCTCCTACACCCGGCACGGCGGATTCCTGCACGACGCGGGGGAGTTCGACCCGGAGTTCTTCGGGATGAGCCCGCGCGAGGCGACCGCCACCGACTCCCAGCAGCGGCTGCTGCTCGAAACCACCTGGGAGGCCATCGAGGGCGCCGGGATCGACCCGGTGTCGCTGCGCGGCAGCCAGACCGGCGTCTTCGCCGGCGTCATGTACAACGACTACGGCTCGCAGCTGAGCGACAGCGCCTCCGAGGGCTACCAGGGCACCGGCTCCTCGCCCAGCGTGGCCACCGGCCGCCTGTCCTACACCTTCGGCTTCGAGGGCCCCGCGGTGACCGTGGACACGGCCTGCTCCTCCTCGCTGGTGGCGATGCACCTGGCCGCGCAGGCCCTGCGCGCGGGCGAGTGCGACCTGGCGCTGGCCGGCGGCGTCACGGTGATGTCCACCCCGGCCCCGATCGTCGAGTTCTCCCGCCAGCGCGGCCTGTCCGAGGACGGGCGCTGCAAGTCCTTCTCCGACACGGCCGACGGCGTCGGCTGGTCCGAGGGCGTGGGCCTCGTCGTCCTCGAACGCCTCTCCGACGCCCGCCGCAACGGCCACCAGGTGCTGGCCGTGGTCCGCGGCTCGGCCGTCAACCAGGACGGTGCGTCGAACGGGCTGACGGCGCCGAACGGTCCCTCGCAGCAGCGGGTGATCCGCCAGGCCCTCGCCAGCGCCGGCCTGTCCACCGCGGATGTGGACGTGGTCGAGGCGCACGGCACCGGCACCACCCTGGGCGACCCCATCGAGGCCCAGGCGCTGCTCGCGACCTACGGGCAGGACCGGGAACGGCCGCTGCTGCTGGGCTCCATCAAGTCCAACCTGGGACACACCCAGGCCGCCGCGGGCGTCGCGGGCGTCATCAAGATGGTCATGGCGCTGCGGCACGGCCTGCTGCCCAGGACCCTCCACGTCGACGCGCCCTCCACCCACGTCGACTGGGAGGCGGGCGCGGTCGAGCTGCTGACCGAGCAGGCCGCCTGGCCCGAGGTGGACCGGCTGCGGCGGGCGGGCGTCTCCGCGTTCGGCATCAGCGGCACCAACGCCCACCTCATCCTCGAACAGCCGGAACAGCCCCGGCCCGCCGCCGAACCCGCCGCCGAACCGGCGGTTGAGGCACCGCGGCTGGAGCCCGCCGTGGTGCCGCTGCCGGTGTCGGCGAAGTCGGCCGAGGCCCTGGAGGGTCAGGTCGGGCGCATCGTCTCCTTCGCCGAAGACCGTGCCGTGCGGGATGTGGGTTTCTCGCTGGTGACGTCGCGGTCGGTGTTCGAGTACCGGTCGGTGTTGCTGGCGGGTGCGGAGGGTGTGCGTGAGGTGGCGCGGGGGAGCGCGGTGGCGCGTTCGCTTGCGGTGCTGTTCACGGGTCAGGGTGCGCAGCGTCTGGGCATGGGGCGTGAACTGTACGGGCGTTTCCCGGTGTTCGCCGCTGCGTTGGATGAGGTGCTGGGGCTGCTGGACCCGGCGGTGCGTGAGGTGATGTGGGGTGGGGATGCGGAGGCGCTGAACCGTACCGGGGTGGCGCAGCCCGCGTTGTTCGCCGTCGAGGTGGCGCTGTATCGACTTGTCGAGTCCTTCGGGGTGCGGGCGGAGTTCGTCGCCGGTCACTCGATCGGTGAGATTGCGGCGGCGCATGTGGCCGGGGTGTTCTCCCTTGAGGATGCCTGCGCGTTGGTGTCGGCGCGGGCGCGGTTGATGCAGGCCCTGCCCGAGGGCGGCGCGATGGTCGCCGTGCAGGCGTCCGAGGACGAGGTGCTGCCGCTGCTGACGGACGGTGTGTCGATCGCCGCCGTCAACGGGCCCGCCTCCGTGGTGGTCTCCGGCGAGGAAGAAGCCGTCAGAGGAATCGCCGCGGTCTTCGAGGCCCAGGGCCGCAAGACCAGCCGCCTGAAGGTCTCCCACGCGTTCCACTCGCCGCTGATGGACCCGATGCTGGACGAGTTCCGGCACGTGGTCGAGGGCCTGTCGTTCGCCGAGCCGCGCATTCCGGTGATTGCTGCGGGCGAGGTGACCTCGCCCGAGTTCTGGGTGCGGCACGTGCGCGAGGCCGTCCGCTTCGCCGACGCCGTGGGGCGCCTGGTGGAGCAGGGCGTCTCCGCGTTCCTCGAAGTCGGCCCCGACGGGGTGCTGTCGGGGATGGCGGCCGAGTCGGTGCCCGAGGGGGCCGTGGTGGTGCCGGTGCTGCGCCGGGACCGTGGCGAGGAGGAGGCGGCCGTCACCGCGCTGGCCCGGCTGCACGTCGCCGGCGTGGACGTGGCCTGGCCCGCGCTCTTCGAGGGCACCGGCGCCCAGCGGATCGACCTGCCCACCTACGCCTTCCACCACCGGCCCTACTGGGCCCCCGCGGGCGCCGGGCGCGGCGACGCGGCCGGGCTCGGGCTGGTGGCGGCCGCCCACCCGCTGCTGGGGGCCTCGGTCGAACTGGCCGGGGAACAGGGCCTGTTGTTCACCAGCCGCCTGTCCCTGTCCACGCACCCCTGGCTGGCCGACCACGCCGTCATGGGCCAGGTCCTCCTCCCGGGCACCGCGTTCCTCGAACTCGCCGTCCGGGCCGGGGACGAGGTCGGCTGTGGCCGCGTGGAGGAGCTGACCCTCGCCGCGCCGCTGGTGCTGCCCGAGGGCGGCGCCGTGCACCTGCAGGTGCGGGTCGGCCTGCCGGACGCGGCCGGCCGGCGCACCCTCGCCGTCCACGGCAGGCCCGAGGGCGCCACGGACGCCCCCTGGACGCAGCACGCCGCCGGCGTGCTGGCCGGGGAGGAGGCGGCCGGTTCCCCCGCCGCCTTCGACGCCGCCGCCTGGCCCCCGCCGGGTGCCGAGGCCGTCGAGGTGGAGGGGTGCTACGCGGAGTTCGCCGAGGCCGGTTTTGCCTACGGCCCGGCGTTCCGCGGCCTCGTGGCCGTGTGGCGCGAGGGCGACACCCGGTACGCCGAGGTGGCGCTGCCCGAGCCGGTAGCGGAGGAGGCCGGGGCGTTCGGCCTGCACCCCGCGCTGCTTGACGCCGCCCTGCACGCGCTGGTGCCCGGCGACACCGGGGCCGAGACCAAGGGGCTGCCGTTCTCCTGGGAGGGCGTGACGCTGCACGCCTCCGGCGCGGCGAGCCTGCGGGTGCGGCTGACCAGGGAGGCGAACGGAACGGTCGCCCTCGCGCTTGCCGACCCCACCGGCCGGCCGGTGGCCACCGTCGAGTCCCTGGCGACCAGGCCGGTGACGGCCGAGCAACTCGGCTCCGCCGCCGAGGCCGTCACGCGCGAGGCGCTGTTCGCGGTGGCGTGGAGCCCCCTGGCCGCCTCGGCCGCCGTGGCCCCGGACGGGCCGGTGGCCGTGGTCGGCGACGCCGGGGCCCTGGGGCTCGGCGAGGCGGCGGGCTGCGCCGAACTCGCGGCGCTGCCGCAGGAGGATGTGCCGGGCACGGTGTTCCTGCCGCTGCTCGACCTGCCGGAGGGTGAGGCGGCCGGGGCCGCGCACTCCCTGGCCGCCCGGGTGCTCGGCCTGATCCAGGAGTGGCTGGCGGAGGAGCGTTTCGCCGGTTCGCGGCTGGTGTTCGTGACGCGTGGCGCCGTTTCTGCCGCCGCAGGTGAGGTGCCCGACGTGGTCGCCGCCACCGCCTGGGGCCTGGTGCGCTCCGCCCAGTCCGAGCACCCGGGACGCTTCGGGCTGCTCGACCTCGACGCGGGGGACGACGCCGCCCCGGGCGCGGAGCGGCTGCGGAGCCTGCCCGAGGACGAGCCCCAACTTGTCCTGCGCGAGGGACGGTTGCTCGCCGCGCGCCTGACGCGGGCGGCGCGGCCCGAGGGCGGGTTCGCCTGGGACCCCGAAGGCTTGGTGCTGGTCACCGGCGGCACCGGCGGCCTGGGCGGCGTGGTGGCCCGGCACCTGGTGGCCGGGCACGGGGTGCGGCGCCTGCTGCTGGTGAGCCGCCGCGGCCCTGAGGCCGAGGGGGCTGCGGAACTCGTTGCCGAGCTGGCGGAGTCGGGCGCCGAGGCGCGGGTGGTGGCCTGTGACGTGGCCGACCGGGAGGCCCTGGCGGGCCTGCTGGCCGAGCACGAGGTCTCCGCCGTCGTGCACACGGCGGGCGTCCTCGACGACGGTGTGGTGGAAGCGCTGACGCCCGAGCGGCTGGCGAGGGTGTTCGGGCCGAAGGTGGATGCGGCCTGGCACCTGCACGAACTCACCCGGGAACGCGACCTGTCGGCGTTCGTGGTGTTCTCCTCGGCGGCCGGGGTGTTCGGCGCGCCGGGACAGGGCAACTACGCGGCGGCCAACGCCTTCCTGGACGCGCTGGCGGCCAGGCGGCGTGCCGAGGGCCTGCCCGGCGTGTCGATGGCCTGGGGCGGCTGGGCCGAGGCCGGCATGCTCGCCGGCACGGACCTCGCGCAGCTCGCGCGCGCCGGCATGCCCGCGCTGACCGTCGAGCAGGGCACCGCCCTCTTTGACGCCTCGCTCGCCGCCCAGGAACCCCTCGTGGTGCCGATCCGGCTCGACCTGGCGGTGCTGCGGGGGCAGGGCGAGGTCAGGCCGTTGCTGCGGGGGCTGATCCGGGGCAGGACGCGGCGGGCCGCGGCCGGTTCGGACACCGCGGACACGCTGCTGTCGCGGCTGTCCGGGCTCGACGAGGCCGGTCGCCTGGACGCCCTGCTCGGCCTGGTGCGCACCGAGGTCGCCGCCGTCCTCGGCCACGCGGACGCCGCCGGCATCGCGGCCGACCGCCAGTTCAAGGACCTCGGCTTCGACTCCCTCACCGCCGTCGAACTCCGCAACCGGCTGGGTTCGGTGACGGGTCTGCGGTTGCCTGCGACGTTGGTGTTCGACTATCCGACGCCTGGGGTGCTGGCGGGGTATCTGCGGGAGGAGTTGTTCGGGGCCGCGCCGGCTGAACTGGTGCCGGTGCGGGCGTTGCCGCCGGTTTCGGACGATCCGGTGGTGATCGTCGGCATGGCCTGCCGGTTCCCGGGTGGGGTGGCTTCGCCCGAGGATCTGTGGCGGCTGCTGGTGGAGGGCGGGGATGCGATCTCCGAGTTCCCCACGGATCGTGGCTGGGACCTGGAGACGCTGTTCCACCCGGACCCCGACCACCCGGGCACCTCGTATGCCAGGACCGGTGGATTCCTGTACGACGCGGGCGAGTTCGACCCCGGCTTCTTCGGCATGAGCCCCCGCGAGGCGACCGCCACCGACTCGCAGCAGCGGCTGCTGCTTGAGACCTCCTGGGAGGCCCTGGAGCGGGCCGGCATCGACCCGCAGTCCCTGCGCGGCAGCCAGACCGGCGTCTTCACCGGCGTCATGTACAGCGACTACGCGGCGCTGCTCGGCGGCGACGACCTGGAGACCTTCCAGGCGACCAGCACCTCGCCGAGCGTGGCCTCCGGACGCGTCGCCTACACCTTCGGCTTCGAGGGCCCGGCCGTGTCCGTGGACACCGCCTGCTCCTCCTCGCTGGTCGCGATGCACTGGGCGATGCAGGCGCTGCGCTCCGGCGAGTGCGACCTGGCGCTGGCCGGCGGCGTCACCGTCATGTCGACGCCGAACACCTTCGTCGCCTTCTCCCGGCAGCGCGGCCTCGCCCCCGACGGCCGCTCCAAGCCGTTCTCCGACGCCGCCGACGGCACCGGCTGGTCCGAGGGCGTGGGCCTCGTCGTCCTCGAACGCCTCTCCGACGCCCGCCGCAACGGGCACCAGGTCCTGGCCGTGGTCCGCGGCTCCGCCGTCAACCAGGACGGTGCGTCGAACGGGCTCACCGCCCCCAACGGCCCCTCGCAGCAGCGCGTCATCCGGCAGGCCCTGGCCGGCGCCGGCCTGTCCACCGCGGACGTGGACGCCGTCGAGGCGCACGGCACCGGCACCACCCTCGGCGACCCCATTGAGGCCCAGGCCCTGCTGGCCACCTACGGCCAGGACCGCCCCGCCGACCGCCCGCTGCTGCTCGGCTCCATCAAGTCGAACCTCGGCCACACCCAGGCCGCCGCCGGCGTCGCGGGCGTCATCAAGATGGTCCTCGCCCTCCGGCACGGCCTGCTGCCCAAGTCGCTCCACATCGACGCGCCCTCCTCGCACGTCGACTGGGAGGCAGGCGCGGTCGAGCTGCTGACCGAGCAGACCGAATGGCCCGAGGCGGGCCGCCCGCGCCGCGCCGCCGTCTCCTCCTTCGGCGTCTCCGGCACCAACGCCCACCTCATCCTCGAACAGGCCACGCCCGAGGACGCCCGCGCCGCCGCCCCCGTGCCCGCGCCCGCGCTCGGCCACGTCGTGCCCTGGCTGCTGTCCGCCAGGACCGAGGCCGCCCTGGCCGACCAGGCCGGCCGGCTCGGCGCCTTCCTCGCCGCCGCCGAGCCCGCGCCCGCCGCCGTCGCCTGGTCGCTGGCCGCCTCCCGCACCGCCTTCGAGCACCGCGCCGTCGTCCTCGGCGGCGACCTCGCCGAGCTGAGCGCAGGCGTCGCCGCCGCCGCCAGGCAAGCCCCGGCCCCCGGCCTGGTCTCCGGCACCGCCCGCACCCCCGGCAAGGTCGCCTTCGTCTTCCCCGGGCAGGGCTCCCAGTGGCTCGGCATGGGCCGCGAACTCCTGGAGACCTCCGAGGTGTTCGCCGCCAGGGCCGCCGAGTGCGCCGCCGCCCTCGAACCCTTCGTCGACTGGTCCCTGCTCGACGTCCTGCGCGGCGCCGAGGGCGCCGCCTCGCTGGACCGGGTCGACGTCGTCCAGCCCGCCCTGTGGGCCGTGATGGTGTCGCTCGCCGCGCTGTGGCGCTCCGTCGGCGTCGAACCCGACGCCGTCATCGGCCACTCCCAGGGCGAGATAGCCGCCGCCGCGGTGGCCGGCGCCCTCAGCCTGGAGGACGCGGCCCGCATCGTCGCCCTCCGCAGCCGCGCCGTCCTCGAAGTCCTCGCCGGACTCGGCGGCATGATGTCCGTGGCACTGTCCGCCGAGGACGTCGCCCCCCGCCTGGCCCGCTTCGACGGGCGGGTCTCCGTCGCCGCCGTCAACGGCCCCCGCACCACCGTCGTCGCCGGCGACGTGGAGCCCCTGGTCGCCCTCCGCGACGAGTGCGAGGCCGAGGGCATCAGGGCCCGGCTGATCAACGTGGACTACGCCTCCCACACCCGGCACGTCGACGCGATCCGCGACCGCGTCCTCGAAGAGCTGCGCCCGGTCCGGCCCCGCTCCGGCGACCTCGCTTTCTACTCCACCGTCGCCGGCGGCCTCATCGACACGGCCACCCTCGACGCCGACTATTGGGTCACCAACCTGCGGCAGACCGTCCAGTTCCAGCGCTCCGTGCAGGCCCTCATCGACGACGGGCACCGCGTCTTCATCGAGCCGAGCCCGCACCCCGTCCAGATGGTCGGCGTCGAGCAGACCCTGGAGGCCGCCGGGGCCGAGGGCATCGTCCTCGGCACCCTGCGCCGCGACATGGGCGGCCCGCTCCAGTTCGCCACCGCCGCCGCCGAGGCATGGGTGCGCGGCGTCTCCGTCGACTGGCAGGCGTTCTTCGCCGGAGACCCGACCGGCGGCGCCCGCCTCGACCTGCCCACGTACGCCTTCCAGCACCAGCGGTACTGGCCGGCGCCCTCCACGGCCGGCGGCGACGTCAGGGCCGCGGGCCTGGGCGCCGTCGCGCACCCGCTGCTCGGCGCCTCCGTCGAACTCGCCGAAGGGGAAGGGCTGCTGTTCACCAGCAGGCTCTCCCTGCACACCCAGCCCTGGCTCGCCGAGCACGCCGTCCGCGGCCGCGTCCTGCTGCCCGGCGCCGCCTTCGTCGAACTCGCCCTCCGCGCCGGGGACGAGGCCGGCTGCGACCGGGTCGAGGAACTCACCCTGTCCGCGCCGCTCCTGCTGCCGGAACGCGGCGCCGTCCAGCTCCAGCTGCGCGTCGGCCTGCCCGACGCCGCGGGCAGGCGCGCCTTCAGCGTCCACGCCAGGCCGGAGGACGCCACCGGCCTGCCGTGGACGGAACACGCCGCCGGCACCCTCGCCGCCGGCGAGGAAAGCTCCGACTTCGACGCCACCGCCTGGCCCCCGCCCGGCGCCACGGCCCTCGGCGTCGAGGACCTCTACGAGCGGTTCGCCGACATCGGCTTCGCCTACGGCCCCGCCTTCCGCGGCGTGCGCGCCGCCTGGCGGCAGGGCCCCCACCTCTACGCCGAGGTGCGGCTCGCCGAGGACCTGAGCACCGAGGGCTACGGCCTGCACCCCGCGCTCCTCGACGGCGCCCTGCACGCGGTCGGCCTCGCCGACGCGGCCCTCGCCGACGGCGGCGCCCTGCCGTTCTCCTGGGAGGGCGTCAGCCTGCACGCCACCGGCGCCTCCGCGCTGCGGGTCCGGCTGACCCTCGGCGCCGGCGGCGCCATGGCGGTCGCCCTCGCCGACCCCAGCGGCGGCCCCGTCGCCTCCGTCCGCTCCCTGCTGACCCGCCCCGTCTCCGCCGAGCAACTGGGCACGGCCGCCCTCGACCGCGACGCGCTGTTCGGCCTCGACTGGATCGACGCCCCCGCACCCTCCGGCGGCGACGCCGCCCCCGCGGTGGCCGTCATCGGCCCCGAGGCCGACCCGGCCTGGGACTTCCCCGTCCACGCCGGCCTGGCGGACCTCGCCGAGGGCGAGGTCCCCGGCCTCGTCCTGGTGCCGGTCACCGCCGAGGCCAGGCCCGAGGCCGCCGGCGCGGCGCACGCCACCACCGGACGGGTCCTCGCCCTGGCCCAGGAGTGGCTGGCCGCGGAACGGTTCGCCGGATCGCGCCTCGTCTTCCTCACCCGCGGCGCCGTCGCCACGCGGCCCGGCGAGGTGCCCGACGTGGCCACCGCCGCCGTCTGGGGCCTGGTGCGCTCCGCCCAGTCCGAGCACCCGGGACGCTTCGGGCTGCTCGACCTCGACCACCGGCCCGACGCCGGCCAGGAGGGCGAGGCCGCACCGGCCGAGGCCGCGGCCCTCGGCCGGGCCCTGGCCCTTGAGGAGCCACAGCTCGCCGTGCGCGGCGGCACCGTCCTCGCCCCACGGCTGGCCCGCCGCGCCCCCGAACCCCAGGAGATCGCCCCCTGGGACCCCGAAGGCTTGGTGCTGGTCACCGGCGGCACCGGCGGCCTGGGCGGCGTGGTGGCCCGGCACCTGGTGGCCGGGCACGGGGTGCGGCGCCTGCTGCTGGTGAGCCGCCGCGGCCCCGCCGCCGAGGGCGCTGCCGAACTGGTGGCGGAGCTGGCGGAGTCGGGCGCCGAGGCCCAGGTGGTGGCCTGCGACGTCGCCGACCGGGAAGCCCTGATGACGCTGCTGGCCGAGCACGAGGTCTCCGCCGTGGTGCACACGGCGGGCGTGCTGGACGACGGCGTCGTGGAGGCGCTGACGCCCGAGCGGCTGGCCACGGTGTTCGGGCCGAAGGTGGACGCGGCCTGGCACCTGCACGAACTCACCCGCGAGCGGAAGCTGTCCGCGTTCGTGGTGTTCTCCTCCGCGGCCGGGGTGTTCGGCGCGCCGGGGCAGGCCAACTACGCCGCGGCCAACGCCTTCCTGGACGCGCTGGCGGCCAGGCGGCGTGCCGAGGGCCTGCCCGGCGTGTCCCTCGCCTGGGGCGCCTGGGCCGGCGCCGGCATGCTCGACGAGTCCGACGTCGCACGCCTCAACCGCACCGGCATGCCCGCGCTCACCGTCGAGCAGGGGACCGCCCTCTTCGACGCCGCCCTGGGGACCGGTGATGCGCTGGTCGTGCCGATCCGGCTCGACCTGGCGGTGCTGCGGGGGCAGGGCGAGGTCAGGCCGTTGCTGCGGGGGCTGATCCGGGGCAGGACGCGGCGGGCCGCGGCCGGTTCGGACACCGCGGACACGCTGCTGTCGCGGCTGTCCGGGCTCGACGAGGCCGGTCGCCTGGACGCCCTGCTCGGCCTGGTGCGCACCGAGGTGGCCGCCGTCCTCGGCCACGCGGGCGCCGAGGCCGTCGACCCCCACCTCGCCTTCCAGAACATGGGCTTCGACTCCCTCACCGCCGTCCAGCTGCGCAACCGGCTGGGTTCGGTGACGGGTTTGCGGTTGCCTGCGACGTTGGTGTTCGACTATCCGACGCCTGGGGTGCTGGCGGGGTATCTGCGGGAGGAGTTGTTCGGGGCCGCGCCGGCTGAACTGGTGCCGGTGCGGGCGTTGCCGCCGGTTTCGGACGATCCGGTGGTGATCGTCGGCATGGCCTGCCGGTTCCCGGGTGGGGTGGCTTCGCCCGAGGATCTGTGGCGGCTGCTGGTGGAGGGTGGAGATGCGATCTCCGAGTTCCCCACGGATCGTGGCTGGGACCTGGAGACGCTGTTCCACCCGGACCCCGACCACCCGGGCACCTCGTATGCCAGGACCGGTGGATTCCTGTACGACGCGGGCGAGTTCGACCCCGGCTTCTTCGGCATGAGCCCCCGCGAGGCGACCGCCACCGACTCGCAGCAGCGGCTGCTGCTTGAGACCTCCTGGGAGGCGCTGGAGCGGGCCGGGATCGACCCGGTGTCGCTGCGCGGCAGCCAGACCGGCGTCTTCACCGGCGTCATGTACAGCGACTACAGCACCCTCCTCGACGGAGAGACCTCGGAAGGCTTCCAGGCCACCGGCGCCTCGCTGAGCGTGGCCTCCGGACGCGTCGCCTACTTCGGCGGCTTCGAGGGCCCGGCCATCACCGTCGACACCGCCTGCTCCTCCTCGCTCGTCACCCTGCACCTGGCCGCCCAGGCGCTCCGCCAGGGCGAATGCGACCTCGCGCTGGCCGGCGGCGTCACCGTCATGGCCACCCCGAGCACCTTCGTCGAACTCTCCACCCAGCGCGGCCTGGCCGCCGACGGCCGCTGCAAGGCCTTCTCCGACGCCGCCGACGGGGCCGGCTTCTCCGAGGGCGTGGGCGTGCTGGTGGTGGAGCGCCTGTCCGACGCCCGCCGCAAGGGCCACCAGGTCCTCGCCGTGGTCCGCGGCTCTGCGGTGAACCAGGACGGTGCGTCGAACGGGCTGACGGCGCCGAACGGTCCCTCGCAGCAGCGGGTGATCCGCCAGGCCCTCGCCAGCGCCGGTCTCTCGCCCGCCGAGGTGGACGCCGTCGAGGCGCACGGCACGGGCACCTCCCTCGGGGACCCGATCGAGGCCCAGGCCCTCCTCGCCACCTACGGCCAGAACCGCGACGTGCCGCTGCTGCTCGGCTCCGTCAAGTCGAACCTGGGGCACACCCAGGCCGCCGCCGGCGTGGCCGGCGTCATCAAGATGGTCCTCGCGCTGCGGCACGGCCTGCTGCCCAGGACCCTCCACGTCGACGCGCCCTCCTCGCACGTCGACTGGGAGGCCGGCGCCGTCGAACTCCTGACGGAAGAGGCCGCCTGGCCCGAGGCCGGCCGGCCGCGCCGCGCCGGCGTCTCCTCCTTCGGCATCTCCGGCACCAACGCCCACGTCATCCTCGAACAGGCCCCGGACGAGGACGCCGAGGCAACCGACGACGCCACCGAGACCCCGGCACGGCCCGCCGCCGGCCGGCCCGCCCTGGGCGAGGTCGCCCCGTGGATCGTGTCGGCACGCTCCGAGGCTGCGTTGTCGGGTCAGGTGGAGCGGTTGCGGTCGTTTGCGGCTGACTCTGGTGTGGCTGCGGTTGATGTGGGCTGGTCGTTGGTGTCGTCTCGGTCGGTGTTCGATCGCCGTGCGGTGGTGGTGGACGGTGATTGGGATGGCGTTGTTCGTGGTGGTGTGGGGGAGGTGGGTCCTGGTCCGGTGTTTGTGTTTCCGGGTCAGGGTTCGCAGTGGGCGGGGATGGCGGTGGAGTTGCTGGATTCCTCGCCGGTGTTTGCCGAGTTGCTGGGTGAGTGTGATCGGGTGATCGGCCGGTTGGTGG
>NZ_RBAL01000007.1 GCF_003626535.1 Streptomyces hoynatensis | reverse complement strand
GTGATGGGGTAAGGCTCCCGGTAGACGACCGGGTTGATAGGCCGGAGATGGAAGCCTTGTGAGGGGTGGAGTTGACCGGTACTAATAGGCCGAGGGCTTGTCCGCAGATGCTCGCGTCCACTGTGAAGTTCCTGCCACCACACCCGTGTTGGGGGGTGTGGGTGACCGGGGGATGCTCGGTTTGTGTTCTCTGAGTGTTCCGGTGGTCATGGCGGAGGGGAAACGCCCGGTTACATTCCGAACCCGGAAGCTAAGCCTTCCAGCGCCGATGGTACTGCACGGGGGACCGTGTGGGAGAGTAGGACACCGCCGGACAATTATGTGATAACGAGTGGCCCTGCCGAGGCAATTGACGCCTCGGCAGGGCCACTCGTCTTTCGGTTACCGTGTCGGTCATGAGCGGCCAGACGCGACTGATGTGGGACGAAGGCGTCACCCGATACGACTTCGGCCCTTCCCATCCGATGAACCCGGTGCGGCTGACGCTGACCCGGAAACTCGTCGAGTCCTTCGGGCTCGACCGGTGGCTCGACGTGGTGGCCGCGCCGCCCCTGGGAGACGAGGCGCTGCGCCTGGTCCACGACGCCGACTACGTCGAGGCCGTGCGGCACGCCTCCGCCCAACCCCGCGACGCCGACGAGTGGATGGGCCTCGGCACCGTGGACACCCCGGCGTTCGCCGGCATGCACGAGGCGTCCGCGCTGATCGCCGGCCAGTCCGTACGGGGAGCCGAGGACGTCTGGCGCGGCGCGGCCGCGCACGCGGTCAACTTCGCCGGCGGCCTGCACCACGCCATGCCGCGCAACGCCTCCGGCTTCTGCGTCTACAACGACCCCGCCCTCGCCATCGCGCGGCTCCTCGAACTCGGGGCGGAGCGCGTCGCCTACGTCGACGTCGACGTGCACCACGGGGACGGCGTTCAGCACGCGTTCTGGGACGATCCCCGGGTGCTCACCATCTCCCTGCACGAGCACCCGCGCACGCTCTTCCCCGGCACCGGGCGCCCCGAGGAGACGGGCGGGGAAGGGGCGGCCGGCCGGGCGGTCAACGTGGCGCTCCCCGCCGGCACCTCCGACGCGGAGTGGCTGCGGGCCCTGCACGCGGTCGTGCCCGAGCTGCTCGCGGAGTTCTCGCCGCAGATCCTGGTCAGTCAGCACGGGGCCGACACGCACGTCGAAGACCCCCTGGCGAACCTGACGTTGAGCGTCGACGCGCAGCGGGCCGCCGCGGAGTCCTGCCACGACTGGGCGCACCGGCACGCGGAGGGGCGCTGGCTCGCCCTCGGCGGAGGCGGCTACGCCGTCGTCGACGTCGTGCCGCGCATCTGGACGCACCTGGTGGCGATCGCCGCCCATCACCCCATCGACCCCGCCGCGGAGGTGCCGGAGGAATGGCGGCACGCGGTCTACGCCCTGACCCGGCAGCCCGGGCCGCGGCGCATGACCGACGGTCGGCGGCCCGCGTGGCGCGACTGGCACGCCGACGGCTACGACCCGGCCAACGCCGTGGACCAGGCGATCCTGGCCACGCGCCGCGCCGTGTATCCCACGCACGGGCTACTCGCCTGAAGGAACCTTGCGGCGCGCTCCGCGGTACCCTCCGGCACGCCGCAGGAGGCGCCGAACGGGGCACCGCCGGCCCGCGCTATCGTCTCCGACCGGCGGAAGCCGCGCCGGCGCCCAGGCCCGCACGCCGCCTTCTTCCTGCCGCCCCGGCCGCGGACCGTCCCCTGGGCAGCCCTCGCACGACGGCGGGAGAGGGCAGCCACCCGACGCGCTTCACCTGGGCGGGGGCCCGCGGGGTACGCCGGTCGGACCCCGCGCGCGCGGCGGCCGTCGGGGGCACCCTCCGCCCGATGTGGTGGCGATCTATCGACAAAACGACCCGATTCCGCCTACGTCAGCTGTCCGCTCGCCGGGTGCCGGGCGCGGGCGAGGGGGAGCCAGGCCGCGGCGCGTCATCGGGGTCATCTGCTGCTCATGCCCCGTTCATCCCTCCGGTTCCCCGTCGTCCCACCGGGGAAGCCGGGCCGGGGCAGGAGGCCGGGCCCGGGTTCACGGAGGGGGAGGAAGTCCAGGTCAGCGCGGAGGCACCTGCCCGTGGGCCGGGCGCTTCCCGGTGGGGTGCTGGTGTGTGCGGGGCGAACGGCGGGCAGAGTTCCGGTGGCGGCCGGGGCGCGCCCGACGCCGGAACCAGGCCGGTCCGGCGGGAGAGGGCGAGCGTTCCCTATGTGCGCAAACGGGGTCTTCTGTCACCTTAAGGGCGCGCTCGCAGTAAAAGGCCGGTTGAGGCACCTCTTCCCCACTCGCATCACCCGCCCCTAATCTGGGGAGGAGCGCACATGCGAGAGGGAGTCACCGGAGGGGAAGCCGGTGTCCGACATGTGCGGAAGGTCAGGTGTGACATGGCTGCTGAAAGGCTTCTGAGCGAGGCCAAGTTCCTGACCGTGGCGGAGGTCGCCGCGGTGATGCGAGTCTCCAAGATGACCGTGTACCGCCTGGTGCACGCAGGTCATCTGCCGGCGATCCGGGTGGGAAGGTCCTTCCGGGTCCCTGAGCAGGCCGTCCACGAGTACCTCCGAGAGTCCTTCGTGGGCGTGGAAAGCGCGTAACGACCGGATGAGCCTTTCGTCGCCCCTCGATTAACCGGTACCACTCGGTGACCGGTAGGCTGAGCCCATGTAGGTCGTGTGGGCTCGGACGCCCCGCACCGAGAAGGCGAAGTGAGCGAGGGTAGTCGTGGGCTCTGTTATCAAGAAGCGGCGCAAGCGGATGGCGAAGAAGAAGCACCGGAAGTTGCTGAAGCGCACCCGCGTGCAGCGCCGCAACAAGAAGTGAGCGAGCGCCGCTGAGAGGCCCTCCCGTTCGTGGTCACGACGGGAGGGCCCTACGCTTTGGGCGGGTCCTTCCCGCGGGGGGACGGTGGGGGCAAGGTCGGCAGTCGGCAGGTGAGGCGCGTGGACAGGACGGTGCTCGTCACCGGGGCGGCTCGGCAGTTGAGCGGCCGGTTCGTCCGGCAGGTCCGCCGCCACCCGGCGGTGAGCCGGGTGATCGCCGTCGACACCAGGGCCCCCGGCTATCCGCTGGGCGAGGCCGAGTTCGTCCGGGCCGACATCCGCCAGCCGTCGATCGTGTCGGCGCTGGCCGCGCACGCGGTGGACACCGTGGTGCACTTGGACCTCGGTCCTGCGCCCGGCCCCACCGGCGGCAGGGCCGCGGCGAAGGAACGCAACGTCCTGGGCACGCTGCAACTCCTGGGCGCCTGCCAGAAGCTGCCGACGCTGCGGCGGCTGGTGATCGGATCGAGCACGCAGGTCTACGGCCATCCCGGGCGCGGGCCCGCGGTGCTCGACGAGGACGCGCCGCCGACGGCTGCGGGCGGGGGCGGATTCGCGCAGGACGTGGCCGAGATCGAGGAGTACGTGCGCGGCTTCGCCCGCCGCCGCCCCGAAGTGGCGGTGACCGTCCTCCGGTTCGCGCACCTGCTGGGGGCCGGGGTGGACTCCCCGTTCGCCGCCTACTTCAGGCTGCCGGTGCTCCCGACGGTCCTCGGCTACGACCCGCGGCTGCAGTTCCTGCACGAGCACGACGCCCTCGAGGTGCTCGGCCGCGCCGTCGCCGGGCCGGGGGACGGCGCCGAGGAGGGAGAGCAGGGGGCGGCGCTGGGGCCCGGCACCTACAACGTGGCGGGCGAGGGCGTGCTGTTGCTCTCGCAGGCGGCACGGCGCCTGGGGCGGCCGACCGTGCCCGTGGCGCGGCCGGTGACGCCCTGGCTGGGCTCCGCGCTGCGGGCGGCCGGGGTGAGGGGCGTGTCCGCGGAGCAGTTCGCCTCGCTGGCCCACGGGCGGGTGGTGCGGACCGCGCGGCTGCGTGCGGCGCTCGGCGGTCCCCTCGAGTACACGACGGCCGCGGCCTTCGCCGAGTTCGCCGCGGCGCACGGCGGCCCGCTGTCGCCCGAGGCGGTGACGCGGGCCCTCGACCGCGTCGAGGAGGTGGTGCGCCGTGGGTGACGCGAAGGTCATTCCTTTCGACGAGGGGGACCGCAGGCGGGCCCGGGAGTCGGCGGGCCGGCCAGGCGAGCCGGGCGGGCCGGAGGAGGAGCGCGCGGCGGGTGGGGCCGGCGGCGGTCTCGACGAGGCCCTCGCGCGTGGCTTCGCCTTTCTGCGGCGGCGGCTGACCGGCGCGTACGAGGTGGACGAGTTCGGCTTCGACCCGGAGCTGACCGACGAGGTGCTGCTGCGGCTGCTGCGTCCGCTGTACGAGCGGTACTTCCGCGTCGAGGTGCGCGGCATCGAGAACGTGCCGGCCGAGGGCGGGGCGTTGCTCGTGTCCAATCATTCGGGGACGCTGCCGCTGGACGGGCTGATGCTCCAGGTCGCCGTGCACGACCGGCATCCGGCGCGGCGGCAGTTGCGGCTGCTGGCCGCGGACCTGGTGTTCCGGCTGCCGGTGGTCAACGAGCTGGCGCGGAAGGCCGGGCACACGCGGGCCTGCGCGGAGGACGCGCGGGAACTCCTCGACCGTGGCGAGCTGGTCGGGGTGATGCCCGAGGGTTTCAAGGGGCTGGGGAAACCGTTCGCCGAGCGGTACAAGCTGCAGCGTTTCGGGCGCGGCGGCTTCGTGGCGACCGCACTGCGGGCCAGGGTGCCGATCGTGCCCTGTTCGATCGTGGGGGCCGAGGAGATCTACCCGATGATCGGCAACTCGCGGGTGCTCGCGAGGCTGTTGGGCCTGCCGTACTTTCCGGTCACGCCGACGTTTCCCTGGCTCGGGCTGCTGGGTGCGGTCCCGCTGCCGACGAAGTGGACCATCGAGTTCGGGGAGCCGATCGAGACGGCGGATCAGCCTTCCGAGGCCGCCGAGGACCCGATGGTGATGTTCCAGCTGACGGATCAGGTGCGGGAGACGATCCAGCACACGCTGTACAAGCTGCTGGTGGCCCGGCGGTCCGTCTTCTTCTGAGGGCGCCCGCCCGGGGTCAGTCGGTGGCCTCCTCCTCTCCGTCGAGGCCGAGGCTCGGGAGCAGGTCGTCGACCAGGGGCGGGACGGTGATCTCCGGCTCGGGGAGGGCCGAGTGCGGCGGGCCGGTCTCGGTGGGGGACTCCTCGGGGGCGTCGGACGGCGGCGAGAGCAGGCCCGGCGCGTCCAGGAGCCGGTCGCCGTCGGCGGGGGACTCCTCCGCCGCGGTGCCGCCAGGGGAGTCCGGGCGGCTGTGGGAGCCGGGGGAACCCGGCGGGAGCGAGCCCGGGGGCGTCTGGCCGTCCGGGGGGCGCAGCGACCGGCCGGCTTCCCCCTCGGCGGAGGCGGTGTGGTGCGTCTCGCGCGGCAACAGGGGCTGGAGGGGGGCGAGGTCGTCGTCCATGGCGTCGAAGACGTCGGTCACCTCGTGGCTGACGTCGCGCAGCTCGGGCGGGAGCTGGCGGCGGACCTCGGCCCAGGTGGCGCGGTGGCCCTCGGCGAAGGCGGACAGCGACTCGATGGGGTCGATCGAGCCGTCCTCCTGGTAGGCGTGCGACAGGAGGCGGTGGCCCTCGCTCGCGGCGTCGCGCATGCCGGCGAGGGCGCGGCGGATGTCGTCGAGCTCTCCCTCGTCGAGCTCCCCGGCGCGCTGGCGCTCCAGGAGGCGGCGCGCCTCGTTCAGCCGGGTGGAGGCCTGGTCGAGGTAGACCCGGCCGCGGTCGATGTCGCCGCTGGCGAAGTCGAGCCTGAGGTCCTCCATGCCGCGCTTGAGGCCGTAGAGCGTGTCGCCCGGGAGGGCGTCGGTGCTGGCGGCGGCGACCCCGCCGAAGGCGCCCGCGGCGACGCCCATGGTGAGGCCACCGGCGGCCAGGCCCTTGGTGAGCCTGGTGCGCGGCTTGAGCCGGGAGAGGCCGCCGGCCGGGGCGGCGCGGTGGGCTCCCCTGGCGCTCCGGCAGGCGCGCTGGCCCGGCAGCAGCCCGCTCGGCGCCTGGCTCTCGGCGGCGCCGCCGGGCGCCGCGGCGTCCATGGCGGCCAGCAGGGCGGCGCGCTGGGCCGCCCTGGTCTCGGCGGCGAGCTCCGGCCGCGGCAGCGCCGCCAGCCGGTCGGCCACGGCCAGCAGGGCGGCCTGCTCCTGCTCGCCTGCCGACGGGGCCGCCCCGCCCTCCTCGCCTCCCGGCTCCTTGGGCCGCGAGTCGACGAGCAGCTGGGCGAAGGCGTGGGCCCGGCGGTTGGCCGACACAGATCCGATCACGAGCGGCACCTCCTCTCGTCACGAACGACTCCCCACCGCCGGTGGGTGGTTGCCCGGTCCGGCCATGTACACCCGTATGAGTGAGTTGTCACGGTCGGTGGTCCGGTTGTGGGGAGTCTGCGCAGTGTCTTTCCCATTGGCGACACCGACGACAACGAGTGGACGAGCACTCGGGTTACGGCTGGCAGATTATGTGACTGATTGCGGAGGGGTGGACACGTACCGTCAGGTTTTCCGGCGGCTCCGTCGGGATTCCTGGCGGCTCGTGAGCGGTGCACTCAGCGTGCGTCGTCGGGGAGCAGCCTGGCGAGGGTGCGCACGGCGCGGTACTGGAGCGTCTTGATGGCGCCCTCGTTCTTGCCCATCACGCGCGCGGTCTCGGCGACGGACAGGCCCTGGAGGAAGCGCAGGGTGACGCACTCCTGCTGCTGCGGGTTGAGCCTGCGGACGGCGTCGAGCAGCGCGGAGTTGGCGAGGGACTCCAGCACGGAGTCCTCGGGGCTGCGCTCGACCTCGTTGGCGTCGAGCATCTCGCCCGTGGTGACCTCGAGGCGGAAGCGGCTGGACTTGAAGTGGTCGGCGACGAGATTGCGGGCGATGGTGACGAGCCAGGCGCCGAAGTCGCGGCCCTGCCAGGTGAAGGTGCCGATGCGGCGCAGCGCGCGCAGGAACGTCTCGCTGGTGAGGTCCTCCGCCGTGGCGCGCCCGCCGACCCGGTAGTAGATGTACCGGTAGACGGTGTCCGCGTAGTGGTCGTAGAGGCAGCCGAACGCCTCGGCCTCGCCGGCCTGGGCGCGCTCGAC
The DNA here is from genome assembly GCF_003626535.1 of Streptomyces hoynatensis. Classification (GTDB taxonomy): domain Bacteria; phylum Actinomycetota; class Actinomycetes; order Streptomycetales; family Streptomycetaceae; genus Streptomyces; species Streptomyces hoynatensis. Next base: position 366,410 of record NZ_RBAL01000007.1, on the reverse strand, counting down.
GAGGTCCATCATCCGGCGGCTGTCCCCGTCGGCGGCGGGACGGCGGGCGGCCGGGGCGGCGGCCGCGGGGGCCGCCGAGGCGGTGGGGGCGGCCTGGGGCGCGGCCGCCGCGGGGGCCGGGTTCGCCGGGGCGGCGTGGGCGGCGGAGGCGCCGGCGCGGGCGCGGCGGCCCATGGCCGCGGTGCCGGCGGCGCCGCCGGTCAGGGCGAGGGCGGGGCCGCCTGGGGCGGGTGTGGCGGGGGCGGGTGTGGCGAGCGTGGGGGCGGCGTACGCGGTGGGGACGAGGGTGCGCAGCCGGTCGGCGACCGTCGTGCGCAGCGTAGCCAGGCCCGAGGCGTCAACCCCGACGTGTGGGTACACGGGACTCCCAGAGGCAGAGCTTCCAAAGTGCAGTGGCGGGCCCGTCCCGCGTCACCTGGCTGGGAACGGTCGGGGTCCGGATTGCGTCTGAGGAGGATAACGCTTCGTACTGAGCGGACTACGCGTAGTTGCGGAAATCGCCGAATAGGTTTGGAGAGTTACACATTGTGTTCGGCGCGCCACGCTTACGCCACGCTCTTCATGATCGTGACGCGATCGAATGTGGCGAAACGGTGATCGAGATTGATTGGCCTCGATCTGTGTTCGAGGGGGTGCCGGGCGCCGCGCCTCAGCGCCTGCGCCGCTGGAGCGCGAGGGCCGCGGCCGTGCCGCCCGCGACCGCGCCCGCCCCGGCCGCCGCGGGCACGCCGATGCGCACCGCCCTGCGGCCGGTCCGGTAGTCGCGCAGCCGCCAGCCCTTCTCCCTGGCGTGGGCCCGCAGCCTGCGGTCGGGGTTGATGGCGTAGGGGAAGCCGACCAGGGAGAGCAGCGGGATGTCGTTGGCCGAATCGCTGTAGGCGGCGCAGCGGGCGAGGTCGAGGTTCTCGGCCTCGGCCAGGGCGAGCACCGCCTCGGCCTTCGCCGGCCCGTGCAGCGGCTCGCCCACCAGGCGGCCGGTGTAGACCCCGTCCACGGACTCGGCGACCGTGCCCAGCGCGCCGGTCAGGCCGAGGCGCCTGGCGATGATGGTCGCCGTCTCCACCGGGGCCGCGGTGACGAGCCACACCCGCTGGCCCGCGTCGAGGTGCGCCTGGGCCAGGGCCCTGGTGCCCGGCCAGATCCGCCCGGCCATGTACTCGTCGTAGATCTCCTCGCCGATCTCCGTGAGCTCGGCGACGCGGTGGCCGCGGACGATGGACAGCGCGCTGTCCCGCGCGTCCCGCATGTGCCCGGCGTTCTCGGCGCCTGCGAGCCGAAAGTACGCCTGCTGCCAGGCGAACTTGAGCAACTCGCGCTTGCGGAAGAACTTCCGCTTGTACAGGCCGCGGCCCAGATGGAAGATCGCGGCGCCCTGCATCACGGTGTTGTCGAGGTCGAAGAACGCCCCCGCGCGCGGGTCGCCGGGCGCCGGGAACTCGGGCTCGGCCGCCGCCTGGGCCCTGGCCGCCTCCGCCGCGGCCCGGCCCGCCAGGTGCCTCCTGCCGCGCCGCCCGCCCGCGGGTGTGGCCTGCCGTGCGCCGCCCTCCGCGCCGGGCTCCGCGGTGCTGCCGCCCTCCGGGGCGGGCTCCGCGGTCCGGCCGGCGTCCGTGTCCGCCGCGGCCTCCCCGTCCGGCCCGTGGCCGGCGTGCCCGGCGCCCTCGGGGGTGTTCGCCTGCTCGGCGCGCTCGGTGTCCGGGCGCCTGCGGAGGGTGAACCATCCGCGGAAGGCCGCGGCCCGGGACGCGCTCTGCTCGGGAAAGCGGGCCTTGGCCATGCGTCGAGGATAGCCAGTCGCGCCCGGGGGCCGGTTGCCCGAACGTGACGCCAACGTGGCCACGCGCGGCACAATGGGCCTCATGACGCCCTTGCTCCGCCCGCGCCGCCCCGCGCGGGAACCCGCCCCCAAGCCCGCCGCCGGGCGGCTGGTGACCCTGATCGGCCGGCCGGGCTGCCACCTGTGCGAGGCCGCGCGGGAGGTGGTCGCCGGGGTCTGCGCCGAAACGGGGGCCGCCTGGGAGGAGAAGGACATCACCGAGGACGCCGAGTTGCACCGGCGTTACCGGGAGCAGATCCCGGTCGTCCTGGTGGACGGGCGGCAGCACGACTTCTGGCGCGTGGACCCGGAGCGGCTGCGCAGGGCGTTGGGAGCTTGACCCGGTTTGGATTACCATACGGGGTCGTTTGTTCCCGGCGAGGGGTAAAAGTGAGGAGTGTGAACCGGTGTCCCCGTTGGTGCATGTGGCACCGGTCACTTTGGCCGGACAAAACGGACACCATCTTTGTGCACGCGTTCACAAAGGCATAGCCTGGGCGCGACGGAGCCTTCCCGGCGCGCACCCGAGCCTTCCCGGCGCGCACGCCGGGTGTGCCCGCCCTCCGCTTGGCCCGACCGGCAGGAGCACAGTGGCAACTGGCCGAAACCACCGACCGGCGACCCGCAGCCGGGGAATCCCCGAGGCGACCGTCGCCCGGCTTCCGCTGTATCTGCGGGCGCTGACGGCGCTCTCCGAGCGCTCGGTGCCCACGGTCTCCTCCGAGGAGCTCGCGAGCGCCGCCGGGGTCAACTCAGCGAAGCTGCGCAAGGACTTCTCCTACCTCGGCAGCTACGGCACCAGAGGCGTCGGCTACGACGTCGAGTATCTCGTCTACCAGATCTCGCGTGAGCTCGGGCTCACCCAGGACTGGCCCGTGGTGATCGTCGGCATCGGCAACCTCGGCGCCGCCCTGGCCAACTACGGCGGCTTCGCCTCCCGCGGCTTCCGGGTGGCCGCGCTGATCGACGCCGACCCCTCGATGACCGGCAGGCAGGTCGCGGGCATCGCCGTCCAGCACGTGGACGACCTGGAGTCGATCATCGCCGCCAACGACGTCTCCATCGGCGTCATCACCACCCCGGGCGGGGCCGCCCAGCAGGTGTGCGACCGGCTGGTCGCCGCCGGGGTCAGCTCCATCCTCAACTTCGCCCCCACCGTGCTCTCGGTGCCCGAGGGCGTGGACGTGCGCAAGGTGGACCTGTCCATCGAGCTGCAGATTCTCGCCTTCCACGAGCAGCGCAAGGCCGCCGAGGACCTGTCGCGCTCCGTCTCCGACGGGGTGCGCGTCTCCCGCGCCCGCCGCGGCGACCAGGGCCCCGAGGGGGAGATCCCGGCGGTGATGCCCGCATGACGCTCCTGGTCGTCGGCCTCAGCCACCGCAGTGCCCCGGTGAGCGTGCTGGAGCGGGCCGCCCTGGCGCCGGACGCGCGCCGCAAGCTCCTGGGCGACATGCTCGGCGGCGAGGCGCCCCGCGCCGTGGGCGCCCGCGCGGTGCCCGGCGGGCCCGCCGTCGAGGCGGCGGTGCTCTCCACCTGCAACCGCATCGAGCTGTACGCGGTCGTGGAGCGCTACCACGCCGGCGTCGCCGAGCTGACCGCGCTGCTCGCCAGGCACAGCGGGGTGGGAATCGACGAGCTGCGCCCGCACCTGTACGAGCACCACGAGGACGCCGCCGTCCGGCACCTGTTCTCGGTGGCCTGCGGCCTGGACTCGATGGTGGTCGGCGAGGGGCAGATCCTCGGCCAGATCAAGGCGGCGCTGGCCCTGGCCCAGGACGAGCACAGCGCAGGCCGGGTGCTGAACGAGCTGTTCCAGCAGGCCCTGCGGGTGGGCAAGCGCGCGCACAGCGAGACCAACATCGACCGGGCGGGTCAGTCGCTCGTCACCTTCGGCCTGCAGCAGCTCGCCGGGGGCGGCGCCGAGGGGCCGGACGAGGTGGCGGCCTGGGTCGCGGGCAAGCGGGCGCTGGTGATCGGCGCCGGCTCCATGTCCTCACTGGCCGCGGCGACCCTCGCCCGCGCCGGTGTGTCCGAACTGGTGATCGCCAACCGGACGGTGGAGCGTGCCGAGCGCCTGGCCGCCTCGCTGGCCGCGGGCGGGGACGGGCCCCGGGCCCGGGCCGTGCCGATCAACGCGATCTCCATCGCCGCCGAACTCGCCCTGGCCGACATCGTCGTCTCCTGTACCGGCGCCACCGGCCTGGTGCTCACGGCCACCGCGGTCGCGGGGGCGCTGCGCGAGCGCGCGCGGCGCTGCCCCGCCGGCCTCGGCGGCGACGGCTGCGTGCCCGCGCTCGCCCTGCTCGACCTGGCGATGCCCCGGGACGTGGACGCCGCCGTGCACGAGCTGGCCGGGGCGCGGCTGGTGGACATCGAGTCGCTCGCCGCCGCCTCCGCCGACGCCCCGATGGCCGCCGACGTGGACGCCGTGTGGCGGATCGTGGGCGAGGAGGTAGGTGCCTTCGGCGCCGCCCGCCGCGCCGCCCGCATCACCCCGACCGTGGTCGCCCTGCGCGAGATGGCCTCCGAGGTGGTCGCGGCGGAGCTGGCCAGGCTGGAGGGCCGGCTGCCGGAACTCGGCGACCGGGAGCGGGCCGAGGTGGCCAGGACGGTGCGGCGCGTCGTCGACAAGCTGCTGCACGCGCCCACCGTGCGGGTGAAGGAGCTGGCCGGCGAGCCGGGCGGCGCCTACTACGCGACGGCCCTGCGCCAGCTGTTCGACCTCAGCGGCCCCGAGCAGGCGGCTCCCGCGGAGCACGCCGCGGAGGGGGGCGAGGCACGGTGAACGCCCTCCGCCTCGGCACGCGCCGCAGCGCGCTCGCGATGGCCCAGTCCGCCGGCGTCGCCGAGCAGGTGCGCCGGGTGACCGGACGGCCCGTGGAGCTGGTGGAGATCACCACCTACGGGGACGTCTCCCGCGAGAGCCTGGCCCGGATAGGCGGCACGGGGGTCTTCGTCTCGGCCCTGCGCGACGCGCTGCTGAGCGGCGAGATCGACCTCGCCGTGCACTCCCTGAAGGACCTGCCCACCGGCCGGCCGCCCGACCTCGCGCTGGCCGCGCTGCCGCCGCGCGCCGACGCCAGGGACGCGCTCGTCGCCCGCGACGGCCTGTCGTTCGAGCAGCTGGCCGTGGCCGGCGGCCGGGCCAGGATCGGCACCGGCTCCCCGCGCCGCATGGCCCAGCTGAACGCCTGGGCCAGGGCCCTGGGTTGCGAAATCGAAACGGTCCCGATCCGCGGGAATGTAGACACCAGGATCGGGTACGTGCGCTCCGGCGAGCTCGACGCGGTCGTTCTCGCCGCCGCCGGACTGCACCGCATCGGCCGGGCGGCGGAGGTCACCGAGCTCCTCGCCCCGGACATCGTCCTGCCCGCCCCCGGCCAGGGGGCGCTGGCGGTCGAGTGCGCTGCGGCAAACGCGGCCCTCACCGCACAGCTCGGTGGGCTCGACGACCCGCACACCCGGGTCGCCGTGACCGCGGAGCGAACCCTGCTCGCCACCTTGGAGGCCGGCTGCAGCGCCCCTGTGGGCGCGTACGCCGACCTGCTGTCCGAGGTGACCGGGCAGGCCGTCACCCACATGCGCCTGCGCGGTGTCGTCGGCACCACCGATGGAACCACGCTGGTGCAGCTGTCCACCACCGGCCCCCTGCCGGCGTCGACCGGGGAGGCGGCGGCCGTCGGCCGCCGGCTCGCCGAGGAGATGCTCGCCAAGGGCGCGGCCGGTCTGATGGGGGAGCGAGCACATTGAGCCCCACCACCGCACGCACCACGCACCACGCACAGCAGGCCGCAGGCCAGGCAGGCGCCCTCGCCCAGCCGTCCGTCACCGCTCGCGGTGCTCAGGGACATGCAGCCCAGGGACACGTCACCTTCCTCGGTGCCGGACCCGGAGACCCGGGTCTGCTGACATTGCGCGCCGTCGAGGCACTCGCCCAGGCCGAGGTGCTGGTCGCAGATCCGGAGGCGTTCGACGTGGTGCGCGCGCACGTCCGGCCGGGGACCGACACCCCGTTGCAGGCCGCGGGGGAGGGACTGTCCTCCACCGCCGTCCCGTCCGGGGGCGCCGACCCCGCCGATCTTGTCATGCGGGCCGCGCGCGGCGGCAAGCGGGTGGTGCGTGCGGTCGCCGGCGACCCCGGCATGGACGCCGACGCCACCTCCGACATGCTGGCGCTGGCCGCCGAGGGCATCACCTTCGAGGTGGTGCCCGGCATCGCGCAGGCGGTCGGCGTGGCCGCGTACGCCGGGGTGCCGCTGCGCGACGCCGAGGGCGGCGACGTGCGGTTCGTCGACGGCGCCACCGCGGACGAGCGCTGCTGGAACGAGGTCGCGGCCAGCGACGCGACGGTCGTCGTGAGCACCACCCTGGAGTCGGCCGGCGCCGTCGCCGCGCGGCTGATCGCCTCCGGGCGCAAGCCCGACACCCCGCTCTCGGTCACCGTCGCGGGCACCACCACCCGGCAGCGCACCTGGGCGGCGACGCTCGGCACGGTCGAGCGGGTCCTGAAGTCCGCCAAGGTGCTGCCCTCGCCCGAGGGCGACCGGCCGGTGATAGCCGTCGTGGGGGAGCGCAGCGCCCCGGCCCTGCGCGAGCAGCTGTCCTGGTTCGAGTCCAAGCCGCTGTTCGGCTGGAAGGTCCTCGTGCCGCGCACCAAGGAGCAGGCGGCCTCCCTGTCGGAGCAGCTGCGGTCCTACGGCGCGGTGCCGAGCGAGGTGCCGACGATCGCGGTGGAGCCGCCCCGCACCCCGCAGCAGATGGACCGGGCGGTCAAGGGCCTGGTCACCGGGCGCTACGAGTGGATCGCGTTCACCTCGGTCAACGCGGTGAAGGCGATCCGGGAGAAGTTCGAGGAGTACGGCCTCGACGCCCGGGCGTTCGCCGGGATAAAGGTCGCCGCCGTGGGCGAGCAGACCGCGCGGGCGCTGCGGAAGTTCGGCGTGCGCCCCGACCTGGTGCCCAGCGGCGAGCAGTCGGCCGCCGGGCTGCTGGAGGACTGGCCGCCCTACGACCCGGTGTTCGACCCGATCGACCGGGTGTTCCTGCCGCGGGCCGACATCGCCACCGAGACGCTGGTGGCCGGGCTGGTGGAGCTGGGCTGGGAGGTCGACGACGTCACGGCCTACCGCACCGTGCGGGCCTCGCCGCCGCCGGCCGAGACCCGGGAGGCGATCAAGGGCGGCGGCTTCGACGCCGTGCTCTTCACCTCGTCGAGCACGGTCCGCAACCTGGTCGGGATCGCGGGCAAGCCGCACAACGTCACGGTGATCGCCTGCATCGGGCCCGCCACGGCCCGCACCGCGGAGGAGCACGGGCTGCGGGTGGACGTGATGTCGCCCGAGCCCTCGGTGCACAAGCTGGCCGAGGCGCTCGCCGAGTTCGGCGCCGGGCGGCGGACGGCGGCCCTGGCCGCGGGCGAGGTACTGAAGCGGCCGAGCGAGAAGCGGCCGCAGCGAAGGAGGACCCGCACACCGTGAACGACGGCACGTTTCCCCAGGTGCGGCCGAGGCGGCTGCGCACCACCCCGGCGATGCGCCGGATGGTCGCCCAGCACCGGCCGCACCCGGCCGACCTGATCCTGCCCGCCTTCGTGCGCGAGGGGATCGACGAGCCCCTCCCCCTGGGGTCGATGCCCGGCGTCGTCCAGCACTCGCGGGACTCGATCCGCAAGGCCGCCGTGGAGGCGGCCGAGGCGGGGGTGGCCGGGATCATGCTCTTCGGGGTGCCTGAGGAGGCCAAGAAGGACGCGGTCGGCAGCCCGGGCACCGACCCCGAGGGCATCCTGCAGGTCGCGCTGCGCGCGGTGCGGGCCGAGGTCGGCGACGCGCTGGTGGTGATGTCGGACCTGTGCCTGGACGAGGTCACCGACCACGGGCACTGCGGCGTGCTGGACGCGCGGGGCCGGGTGGACAACGACGCCACGCTGGCCAGGTACGCCGAGATGGCCCTGGCCCAGGCGGAGGCCGGGGCGCACGTGCTCGGGCCGAGCGGCATGATGGACGGCCAGGTCGGGCACGTGCGGCGGGCGCTGGACGCCGCCGGGCACCAGGACGTGGCGCTGCTCGCCTACACCGCGAAGTACGCCTCGGCGTTCTACGGGCCCTTCCGCGAGGCGGTCAACTCCTCGCTGACCGGCGACCGGAAGACCTACCAGCAGGACCCGCCGAACGCCAGGGAGGCGCTGCGCGAGCTGGCGCAGGACCTGGCCGAGGGCGCGGACATGGTGATGGTCAAGCCCGGGCTGCCCTACCTGGACATCCTGCGGCAGATCGCCGACGCCTCGCCGGTGCCGGTGGCCTCCTACCAGATCTCGGGGGAGTACGCGATGGTCGAGGCCGCCGCGGAGCGCGGCTGGCTGGACCGCGAGCGGGCGATCGACGAGACGCTGACCGCGTTCAAGCGGGCCGGCGCCGACATGATCCTCACCTACTGGGCCACGGAGTACGCCCGGACGCTGCGCCGCGGGTAGCGGCCGGGCCCGGGCGGGGCGGCGCGCCGGGGCGCGGAATCGCCTTCCCACGCCCCGGGCGCGGGAATCGCCGCCACGAGGAAGGCGCCGGGCGGGTGGGGCCGCGTCCGGCGGCAGTCAGGCAGCAGACGCAGGAGGCACACGTGACCACTCCCACCGCCGTCGTCACCGGGGCGAGCAGCGGCATCGGCGCCGCCACGGCGCGGCACCTGGCCGCCGCGGGCCACCGGGTGGTGCTCACCGCCCGGCGGGCCGAGCGGATCGAGGAACTGGCCCGGGAGCTGAAGGAGGCCGGGCACGAGGCCCTGGCGTGCCCGCTGGACGTGACCGACCGGGCGGCGGTGGACGCCTTCGCCGCCTCGCTCGGCGACTGCCGGGTGCTGATCAACAACGCGGGCGGCGCCCTCGGCCTGGAGCCGGTGGCGGAGGCCGACCCGGCGGACTGGCGCCGGATGTACGAGGTCAACGTCCTGGGCGTGCTCAACGTGACCCAGGCGCTGCTCCCGGCCCTGACCGCCTCGGGCGCCGGCACGGTGCTCGTGGTCTCCTCCACGGCCGGGCACGGCACCTACGAGGGCGGCGGCGGCTACGTGGCGGCCAAGCACGGCGCGCACGTGCTGGCCGAGACCCTGCGCCTGGAACTCCTCGGGCGGCCGGTCCGGGTCGTGGAGATCGCCCCCGGCATGGTGCAGACCGAGGAGTTCTCCCTCACCCGCTTCCGCGGCGACCGGGAGCGGGCGGCGCAGGTGTACCAGGGGGTGGCGCAGCCGCTGACCGCGGACGACGTGGCCAGGGCGATCACCTGGGCGGTGACCCAGCCGCAGCACGTGAACGTGGACCTGCTGGTGCTGCGCCCGCTGGCGCAGGCCTCCAACACCAAGGTGCACCGCGCGGGATGACGGTCCTGCGAGACGGCGAGGCCCGCGAGGCGGGGCTCGCGCCTGACCGCGTGGCCAGGATCGCGCCGGCGTGCGCCGCGTTCCTGCGCCCGCCGGCGCGCGCCTACCCGGGCTTCGTGGTGCTCGCGGCCAGGCACGGCGTGGTGGTGGTGCACGAGGCGGGCGGGGACGCGGTGCGCTACGGGGCCGAGGGCACGGTGGCGCCGGTGCCGATGCGGCCCGACACCGTCTTCGACGTGGCCTCGCTCTCCAAGCTGTTCACGGCGGTCGTCGTGGTGCGGCTGGCCGAACGCGGCCTCCTCGACCTGGACGCCCCGGTCTCCGGCTACCTGCCCGGCTTCCCCGCGGTGCCGGTGCGTTCGCTGCTCACCCACACCAGCGGGCTGCCCGCCGAGATCGACCTGGGCCCCTACCCGGACCACGCGGCCCGGCTGGCGGCCATCGCCGCCCAGCCCCCCGCCTACCGGCCGGGCACCGGCTACCTGTACTCCGACCTCGGGCCGATCACGGCCGCCGCGGTGGCGGAGCGGGTGACGGGGCGGCGGCTCGACGCCCTGGTGGCCGAGCTGGTCACCGGGCCGCTGGGGCTCGCCGACACCGGGTACCGGCCGCTGGAACGCCCGCCGGGGCCCGCGGAGCTGGCGCGTACGGCGGCGACCGAGCGGCAGCCGTGGACCGGCCGGGGGATGGTGCACGGCACGGTCCACGACGAGAACGCGTACCACCTCGGCGGGGTCGCCGGGCACGCCGGGATCTTCTCCACCGCCCGCGACCTGGCCGTCCTGGGGCAGACGATGCTGAACGGCGGCAGGTACGGACGGGTGCGGCTGCTGGGCGAGGAGTGGGCCTCCCGGATGCTCACCGAGCAGAACGCCGGCCTCGGCCCGGCCGCCTCGCGGGGCCTGGGCTGGCAGCTCAACCAGCCCGGCTACATGGACGAACTGGCCTCCCCCACGGCCTTCGGGCACTCGGGATTCACCGGCACCAGCCTGGTCGCCGACCCCGCCACGGGCGTGCTGCTCGTGCTGCTCACCAACCGGGTGCACCCCACGCGCGATCAGGGCGCGGACGGCGCCTACCGGCGCGCCCCGGCGCGTGAACTGGCGCGCGCCGTACGCGAGTCGGGCTGAGGGACCCAGGGGCCTGGCCGACCCCGGGATCGGGCCGAGGCGCCCGCGGGGCCCGGCGTGACGCCGGGCCCCGCGGGGGCGCCGGTCTCAGAGGCGTTCCGGGGTCTCGATGCCCAGCAGGGACATGCCCAGCCGCAGCGTGCGGGCCGTCAGCTCGCACAGGAACAGCCGGCTGGCGACCGTCGCCTCGTCGCCCGCCTTCAGCACCGGGCACTGGTCGTAGAAGGTGGTGAACTGCGAGGCCAGGGCGTACAGGTAGGCGGCGAGCTTGTGCGGCTCGTAGGTCTCGGCCACCGAGTCGAGGGTGGCGGCGAACTCGTCGAGGTGCAGCCCCAGGGCCCGCTCCGCGGGCGCCAGCTTCAGCTCCGGGTGCGCCCGGCCCTCGGCCTGCCCGGCCGCCCGGCGCAGGATCGACTGGATGCGGGCGTAGGCGTACTGGAGATAGACGCTGGTGTCGCCGTTGAGCGAGACCATCCGGTCGAGGTCGAAGACGTAGTCCCGGCTCCGCGAGGTGGACAGGTCGGCGTACTTCACCGCGCCGATGCCCACGTCCGCGGCCCGCTCCGCGACCTCGGCCTCGCTCAGCCCGGGTGCCTTGGCGGCCACCACCTCGGCGGCCCGCTCGACGGCCTCGTCCAGCAGGTCCATCAGCCGCACGGTCTCCCCGGAGCGGGTCTTGAACGGCCTGCCGTCCTTGCCGAGCACGGTGCCGAACGGCAGGTGGTGCGCCACCCCCTCGGGCAGCCAGCCGGCCCGCCGCGCGGTCTCGAACACCATCTTGAAGTGCAGCGACTGCCGGGCGTCCACCACGTAGAGCATCGAGTCGGCGTGCAACTCGCGGATCCGGTTGCGCACGGCGGCCAGGTCGGTGGCGGCGTAGCCGAAGCCGCCGTCGGCCTTCTGCACGATCAGCGGGACCGGGGTGCCGTCGGGGCCCTTGACGTCCTCGAAGAAGACGCACAGCGCGCCCTCCGACCTGACGGCGACCCCGGACTGCTCCAACTCCCTGGCCAGCGTGGGCAGATCGTCGTTGTACGCGGACTCGCCCCGCACGTCCTCGTCGGTGAGCAGCACGTTCAGCCTGGCGTAGACGGCGTTGAAGTACAGCTTCGACTCGTCGACGATCCGCTGCCACAGCTCGCGGGTGCGGGCGTCGCCCGCCTGGAGCTCGACCACCCGCCGCCGCGCCCGCTCCTTGAACTCGGGGTCGGCGTCGAAGACCGCGCGCGAGGCCCGGTACAGCCGGTTCAGCCGGGAGATCGCGGCGGAGCCCGCCTCCTCCTCCGCGGCGTGGTCGAGCTCGTGCGGGTGCTCGATGAGGTGCTGGATGAGCATCCCGAACTGGGTGCCCCAGTCGCCGATGTGGTTGCGCCGGATGACGCGCTCGCCGCGGAACTCCATGATCCGCACCAGCGCGTCGCCGATGACGGTCGACCGCAGGTGGCCGACGTGCATCTCCTTGGCGACGTTCGGCTGCGAGTACTCGATGATCATGGTGGCGGGCTGGGGCGAGCGGGGCACCCCGAGGCGCTCGTCGGCGGCGCGGGCGGCCAGGGTGGTGAGGATGGCCTCGTCGCTCAGCGTGATGTTGAGGAAGCCGGGGCCCGAGACGGCGACCTCGGCGATGGGGCCACCCGGCTCCACCTCGCCCGCCACCCGGGCGGCCAGGTCGCGCGGGTTGCCCTTCAGCCGCTTGGCCAGGGCGAGCAGTCCGTTGGCCTGGAGATCGGCCCGGTCGCTTCGGCGCAGCAGCGGATCGGCGCCGACGGCCTCGGGGAGGGCGGCGGCGATGGCGGTGGCCAGATGCTGCGATACGGCGGTGCCGAGCGAGGGGACTGCGGTCATGCAAACCAGTATTTCACGGTTGTGCACCCGCTTTTCCGGGATGGAACAATGGCCGCGGCGGCTGCGTGCCGTCGAATCCGGAACCGAGAAGGAAGTGTCCTCACCGTGCCCGAGACCACCCAGGAGACCGCGGACTGGGTCTCCCGACTCGCGGATGACGTCATCGCCGAGGCGGAGCGCCGCGCGCCGGGCAAACCCGTCGTCTGCGCCTCGGGCCTCAGCCCCTCGGGCCCGATCCACCTGGGGAACCTCCGGGAGATCATGGTTCCGCACCTGGTCGCCGACGAGATCAGGCGCCGCGGCATTCCCTGCGTGCACCACCTGTCCTGGGACGACTACGACCGGTTTAGGCGGGTGCCCGGCGGGGTGCCCGGCTCCTGGGCCGAGCACATCGGCAAGCCGCTGACCTCGGTGCCCCCGCCGCCCGGCAGCCCGTACGCCTCCTGGGCCGAGCACTTCAAGGCCCCGCTGCTCGCGGCGCTGGCCGAGATGGGCATCGAGGTGCGCGCCGTCAGCCAGACCGAGCAGTACACCTCGGGCGCCTACCGCGAGCAGATCCTCTTCGCCATGCGCGAGCGGCGCAGGATCGACGCGGTGCTCGCGCAGTACCGCACCAAGCAGGCGCAGCAGGCCCCCGAGCCGGCCCAGGACGAGGCCGAGCGCGCCGCGGTGGAGGGCTCGGGCGCGGCCGGCGAGGACGACGGCAGCGAGGGCGGCGCCGGCTACTACCCGTACAAGCCGTACTGCTCGGTGTGCGAGCGCGACACCACGACGGTGACCTCGTACGACGACGAGACCACCGAGCTGCACTACAGCTGCGCCTGCGGCCACGAGGAGACCGTGAAGCTGGCCGGGCACACCCGCGGGAAGCTGGTGTGGAAGGTCGACTGGCCGATGCGCTGGGCGTACGAGGGCGTCGTGTTCGAGCCCTCGGGCGCCGACCACCACTCGCCCGGCTCCTCCTGGGTCGTCGGCGGGCAGCTGGTGCGGGAGATCTTCGGCGCGGCGCAGCCGATCGGGCCGATGTACGCCTTCGTCGGGATCAGCGGCATGTCGAAGATGTCCAGCTCGCGCGGCGGGGTGCCGACCCCGGCGGACGCCCTGGAGATCATGGAGGCCCCGGTGCTGCGCTGGCTGTACGCCAGGCGCCGCCCCGGCCAGGCGTTCAAGATCGCCTTCGACGGGGAGTTGCAGCGCTTGTACGACGAGTGGGACGCGCTGGGGCGGAAGGTGGCCGCCGGAACGGCCCAGCCGGCGGACCTCGCGGCGCACCGCAGGGCGACGGGCACCGCCGCCGCGGGCGAGCTGCCGGACACCCCCCGCAGGCTGCCGTTCCGTACGCTCGCCTCCGTGGTGGACATCACCACGGGGGACGAGGAGCAAATGCTGCGGATACTGGGCGACCTGGACCCCGCGCAGCCGGTGGCCTCCCTCGACGAGACCAGGCCGCGGCTGGACAAGGCGGCCCGCTGGGTGGCCACGCAGATGCCGGCAGAACAGCGCACGCGGGTGCGCGAGGAGCCGGATTCGGAGCTGCTCGCCTCGCTGGACGAGGCGCAGCGCGAGTCGCTGCGGCTGCTGCTCGACGGGCTGTCGGAGCACTGGTCGCAGGACGGGCTGACCACGCTGGTGTACGGCGTCCCCAAGGTACGGGCCGGGCTGGCGCCCGACGCCAAGCCGACGCCGGAACTGAAGGTCGCCCAGCGGGAGTTCTTCGCCCTGCTGTACCGGCTGCTGGTCGGCCGCGACACCGGCCCCCGGCTGCCGACGCTGCTGCTCGCGGTCGGCCCCGAGCGGGTGCGGCGGCTGCTGGGGGCCTGAGGCGGCGGCCTCCCCGCGGCCGCACCCTGGGCCGCGGGGGCGGCGGCCGGGGCCGTGCGCGCGGGGGGCCGTTGCGTGCGGGGGCGTCGCGCGCGGGGCCGGTCAGACCCCGGTGCCCATCTCGGCGTTGTAGCGCTGCTTGAAGCCGCGGGTGAACTCGCGCAGGTACTGCTCGCTCAGCAGGGTGCCGTCGGAGTCGGTGACGCCGAAGCGCTCGTTGAGGAAGCGGGAGAGCTGGCGGGCGTTGGGGAAGTCGCCCCGCTCCGAGACGTACTGGCGGAAGGCGGCGTAGTAGTTGTCGTAGCCCTCGTAGGTGTCGTAGCCCTCGTAGCCTCCGCGGCCCTCGAAGGGCTCGGGCTCGACCTGGCCCTCCTCCCCGGCCGCGGCGATCGGCGGGGGTTCGAGGACGGAGACGGGCTCGGGCTCGGCCACCCGGCGCGCCGCCGCGGGCGCGCCGCCCGGCCGGCCGCCGGGGTCGGCCTCGCCGAGGGGGCGCCAACGGCCGTTGCCCACGGGCACGTTCACCTGGCCGCGGGCGGGGGTTCCGGCCAGGCGGGTGGCGTCCTGAGGGGCGTCCTGGTGCCCGTCGGCCGCGCCGGGGTCCTGCGCCGGGGCGGCGGGTTCGGCGTACGCGGCGGGCTCGGCGTGGGCGGCGAGTACCGGGGCGTCCGCGTAGGCGTCGGCCGCGGGGGCGGGTTCGGCGTACGGGGCGGGTTCGGCGTACGCGGCGGGCTCGGCCGCGTCCGGCTGGTTGCCCGTCCACCACGCCTGCCGGGGCTCGCCGTCCCGGACGCCGGCGGCCCCCTCCCGGCCGCCGGGCCCGGCTATCCGGCCCGCGCCGCCGGGGGACGGCGCCGCCGCCCCCGGCGCGGCCTCCCGGGCCGGCAGGGCGCGGCCGTTCACCGCCCCAGGCGCCGGCGGCGCCTCCCCGGCGCGCGGCTCGTTGCCGAGCGCCGCGGCGAGGCCGGCGGCCGCGGTCTCGCGCAACGGGACGCCGTAGCGGGCGAGTTTGAGGGGCATCCGGGCCTCGACCGGCGCCCGGCGGCGCCAGGCGCGGCCGTAGTCGGCGCGGAGCCTGGCCTGGTAGACGAGGCGGTCGCGCTCCATCCCGATGACCTCCTCGTAGGAGCGCAGCTCCCACAGCTTCATGCGGCGCCACAGCCGGAAGGTCGGCACGGGGGAGAGGACCCACCGCCACATGCGGACCCCCTCCATGTGCTTGTCCGCCGTGATGTCGGCGACCCGGCCGATGGCGTGCCGCGCCGCCTCCACGGTGATGACGAAGAGCACCGGGATGATCGCGTGCATGCCGACGCCCAGCGGGTCGCCCCAGGCGGAGGCCCCGTTGAAGGCGATGGTCGCCGCGGTCAGCAGCCAGGCGGACTGGCGCAGCAGCGGGAAGGGGATGCGCAGCCAGGTCAGCAGCAGGTCGAGGGCGAGGAGGACGACGATGCCGGCGTCCACGCCGATCGGGAAGAACGGCGAGAAGTCGCCGAAGCCCTTGCGTTCCGCCAGGTCGCGCACGGCGGCGTAGGAGCCGACGAAGCCGATGGCGGCAATCACCACGGCGCCGGTCAGCACGATGCCGACCAGCACCCGGTGCGAGCGTGTCAGCTTGATCGTCGCGGCCACCCGCGATCCCTCCCCGGGTCGACTGAGGAACCCTCCGGCGGCCAGCCTGGCATACGCGTCAAGTCATGTACGCGGCGAGGCCCTTCAGCCCTGGGCGTCCTCGCCCTCGACGGAGTTGCTCGGCGGCTCGCCCGACTCCGCGTCGCCGGCGCCGCCCGCGTCCTCTTGGGCGCCGCCCGGGCCCCCGGCGTCCGCGCCCTCGTCCGCGCCCCCTTCGGCGCCGCCCGGCTCCTCGGCGGTGGCGTTCACGGCCGCCACCACCTCCTCGGCGACCGCCTCGGCCGCCTCCTTCATCCCGCCCGCGCCCGGGGTGTCGTCGCCCTCGAAGCCGGCGCCCGAGTAGTCCACCGTCACCACCACGTTGGCCGTCCTGGCCACGACCCGATGCTGGCGGTACTCCTCCTCGTCCTCGCCCGCCGCCTTCTTCACGTGGTAGGCGATGCTGGTGGCCTCGTCCCCGGTGCCGGCGAGCGCGGCCGTCTCGACGTCCTTGTTGTCCTCGTCCGAGGTGATCTCCTCGACCATCTCCCGGACGTAGCCGACGGCGCGCTCGTCGCCGCTGCCGACCGAGAGGTCGGAGTCGAAGCGGCGCAGCGAGACGGTCAGCGAGCGGAACTGGTAGTCGTCCAGGCCGCTCCACAGGCAGGCGGCCGAGGTGGCGGGGTCGGGGGAGTCGAGCTTGTCGCCGTGCTCCGGGTCGGCCTCGGGCACCACGTCGGAAATGGTGTCGCCGCTCACCGTGGCGCAGGGCTCGGGCAGTTCGGCGAAGCGCACCGGCTCGGGCGTGGGCGAGGCGCTGGGGCTCGGCTGGTCGTCCGCCGGCTCCTCCCCGTCCGAGCCGGAGGAGCAGCCCGCGGCCAGGAGCACCGGCACCGCCGCCAGGGCCAGCGCGCGCAGGGCGCGGCGGGGGGCGCGGCGCGAGACGGTGAGGCCGGTGCCTGCCGCCCGGCCGGCGGGCAGCGGGGCGCCGCAGGAAACGGGGGCGTTCTCGGGGTTCTCGGGGTGCACGGTGATTTGCTCCTGTAACCGATCGGGTGCGGCTTCAGCCGTCGAGGTCACCCGCGAGCTGCCGGGCAACGGTCTGCGCCCGCTGCTGGAGCAGCGTACTGTCCAGGGCGTCCGCGCTGGTTCCCGCGGCCGCCCCCGACGGGGCTGAGACGGTGTAGTTCACGGTGACGATAACGTTCGCGGTCCGGAACACCAGCGTCACGTCCCGGGAGGTGCCCAGGCCGGTGCCGCCCGGCCGGTCGTCGAGGAAGGCGGCGTTGCCGATGCCGTCGATCGCACGTGGGGCGGAGGTGCCGCCCAAAGAGCCCGCGGAGCCGGCGGAACCGGCGGAGCCCGAGGAGCCCGAAGCGCCCGCGGAGGAGGAGGCGGAGCCCGAGGATCCCGCCGTGGCCGCGCCGCCCGTGCCGCCTTCGGTCTCGCCGAGCGTCACGCCGGCCTCCGCGGCCCGCTGCTCGAAGTCGAGTTCCGCCTGGTCGTCGTCGCTGACCGCGGGGTCGTAGGAGACGACCCGCTCGTAGTCCACGGCGAGTTGCCTGCTGCCCGTCGCGTCCGCCGTCCGCCAGTCGCAGCCGACGCGGCGCCCGGTGTCGTACGTCACCCGCGGCTCGCCCGCGTACTCCTCGGGGGTGCCGCCCGGCAGGATCTCGGCGAGCGTGTCGGCGGCCACCGTGCCGCACGGCTCGGGCAGCACCGAGTAACGGCCTGGCTGCGGCTCCCCGGTGTCGGCCGAGCTGCCGGGCGGGCCGCCGCCGGTGGCGTCGTCGGCGCCCACGAGGTCACTGGAGCAGGCCGCGAGCCCGCACATCGCCACGGTCGTCAGCATCGCCGCGACGGCTCGCGCCACGGCCGCGGTGCCCTGCACCGGTCGCCCTCCCTCGCTCGACGGCAAGGGCACCATGTCTACCGCATGGGGTCAGGGCCAGACCAGGCAGTACGGCTGATGGCCCGCCTCGTGGAGGCGGCGGGAGAAGTCCTGCCACTCGTTGAGCAGCCGGTACACGCCGAAGGCGTCGCTCGGGCCGCTGCGGTTGGGCACGGTGGACCAGATGAACGCGGCGGCGCCGACGGTCTCCTCGCCGATCCCCCGCAGCGGGTCCACCACCGTTGTGGGCAATTTCACCACCGCGTAGTCGGGGTGCAGGACGACGAGCTCAAGCGGCGGGACCCGGTGCAGCGGTATGCCCTCGATCCCGGTCAGCACCATGGCCGCCATCGTCTCCGGCTTGATCCTGGTGAACATGCCCTGGCCGAGCTCGTCCCCGCCGAGCTCCTCCGGCCGCATCGAGAGCGGCACCCTGGCCGCGGTCGCCCCGTCGGGCGCGCCGAAGTACTTGTAGGTCACCGACATCCGGCCGCCCCGGCCACGAAGGTCGAACTCCCCACCGGAGCCGCCTTCCGCCCGGCGCCGGTGGCGCCCCCTGCGGGCACGCGCGCGCGGGCCCGCAGGTTCAGGACCCAGGTCGCCGGTTCCTTCGCCCACTTCGCCACCGCGCTGCATGTCACCACCTGACTATTCGCGACCCCCGCCGCGCGACCCGATCATCGTTTCAGAGACCTCCCCCGTCAGGCGTCGGCGAAACGCCCTGACACCGAGCTGTAAGCGGCTCTGTCACCATGGATCGCGTGACCCCATCCTATGCAGAGGCCCCAGTCTCGCAGACGCTCTTCGCGCGCGCTGCCGCAGTGACCCCGGGCGGCGTCAACTCCCCGGTGCGCGCCTTCGGCGCGGTGGGCGGCACCCCGCGCTTCATGGTCTCGGGCAGCGGCCCCTATCTCACGGACGCCGACGGCCACCGCTACGTGGACCTGGTGTGCTCCTGGGGGCCGTTGATCCTGGGCCACGCGCACCCGGAGGTGCTGGACGCGGTGCGGGCCGCCCTCGGGCACGGCACCTCCTTCGGCACCCCGACCCCGGGCGAGGTGGAGCTCGCCGAGGAGATCGTCGCCCGGGTCGGCCCTGTGGAGCAGGTGCGCCTGGTCTCCTCCGGCACCGAGGCGACGATGTCGGCGATCCGGCTGGCCCGCGGGTTCACCGGCCGGGCCAAGGTGATCAAGTTCGCCGGGTGTTACCACGGTCACGTCGACGCGCTGCTGGCCGCGGCCGGCTCCGGCGTCGCCACCTTCGGCCTGCCCGACACCCCTGGCGTCACCGGCGCCCAGGCGGGCGAGACCCTCGTGCTGCCGTACAACGACCTGGCCGCGGTGCGCGAGGCGTTCGCCGCGCACCCCGGCGAGATCGCCTGCGTGATCACGGAGGCGGTCGCGGGCAACATGGGCGTCATTCCGCCGCTGCCCGGCTACAACCAGGGCCTGGCCGAGCTGTGCGCCGCGCACGGGGCCCTGCTGATCTCGGACGAGGTGATGACCGGCTTCCGGGTGAGCCGGGCCGGCTGGTTCGGGGTCGAGGGCGTGGTGCCCGACCTGATGACCTTCGGCAAGGTGATGGGCGGCGGCTTCCCCGCGGCGGCCTTCGGCGGCCGGGCCGACGTGATGGCGCAGCTGGCCCCCGCCGGGCCCGTGTACCAGGCCGGCACCCTGTCGGGGAACCCGGTGGCCACCGCCGCCGGGCTCGCCCAGCTGCGGCTGCTCGACGAGGCCGCGTACGCCCGCCTCGACGAGACCGCGGCCCGGGTGCGCGAGCTGGCGGGCGAGGCGCTGGCCAAGGAGGGCGTCGCGCACCGGGTCTCGGCCGCGGGCAACATGTTCTCGGTCTTCTTCACCGACGCCGAGGTCCGCGACTTCGCCTCGGCCAGGACCCAGGAGACCTTCCGCTACACCGCCTTCTTCCACGCCATGCTCCGGCAGGGGGTGCACCTGCCGCCCTCGGCGTTCGAGGCCTGGTTCGTCTCCACGGCCCACGACGAGGAGGCGCTGGAGCGGATCGCCACCGCCCTGCCCGCCGCGGCCCGCGCCGCCGCCGAGGCCGAGCCCCCGGCCGCCTGATGACCGGGCAACGGGACCAGAAGAGCCCTCCGACGAGTGACAGAGGAATACCGATGAGCAGCAGTGCTCCTGTGCAGACGGTCGTGCACGTGATGCGGCACGGCGAGGTGGCGAACCCGACGGGGGTCCTCTACGGGCGGCTGCCCGACTTCCACCTCTCGGAGCTGGGCGAGGAGATGGCCGCGCGGGTCGCCGAGCACCTCGCGGACCGTGACATCACTCACGTCGTGGCCTCCCCGCTGGAGCGCGCGCAGGAGACGGCGGCGCCGATCGCCAAGGCCCACGGCCTCCCGGTGGCGATCGACGGCCGGCTGATCGAGGCGGAGAACGTCTTCCAGGGCCGGGCCTTCGGCGTCGGCGACGGCGCCCTGCGCCGCCCGGCCAACTGGCGCCACCTGCGCAATCCCTTCCGCCCCTCCTGGGGCGAGCCCTACGTCGACCAGGTCGTGCGGATGCGGGCCGCGCTGGACGCCGCCAGGGACGCCGCCCGCGGCCACGAGGCGGTCTGCGTCAGCCATCAGCTGCCCATCTGGGTGCTGCGCTCCCACGTCGAACGCCGCAGGCTCTGGCACGACCCGCGGCGCCGGCAGTGCAGCCTCGCCTCGCTGACCAGCTTCACCTTCCACGACGACGAGATCGTGGCCGTCACCTACTCCGAGCCGGCCCGCGCCCTGCTGCCCGCGCACCTGCGGCCCGGCGGCCGGGGCCGCGGCGCCAAGCGCGGGGGCAGCGGCGGCGGCCCCGCCTACGGGGCATAGCCTGGCGAGCGCCACCCATTCCGGCGCAGGCCGGTTCAGGCCGGTTCAGGCCGGGCCAGCCGGGACAAGGGGGGTGCGGAAGATCGTCAAACCGGCGCATGGGAAACTTTTCACATGATCCAGATCCGGGCTCGGGCCGCAGGTGCCGCCGGGGTGGTGGCGGGCGTGCTGCTGCTGACCGCATGCGGCGGTGACCAGGCGGGCTCCTCAGGCGGTGGCAGCAACTACGTGGGGGGCACGGGCGAGGTCACGCAGGTGGCCGTGGAGGACCGGCAGCCCGCCCCCGACCTCTCGGGCGACACGGTGGACGGGGACCGGCTGAGCCTCTCCGACTACCGCGGCCAGGTCGTGGTGCTCAACGTGTGGGGCTCCTGGTGCCCGCCGTGCCGGGCCGAGGCCTCCGGCTTCGCCCGGGTCGCCGAGGACACCGCCGACCAGGGCGTGCAGTTCGTCGGCATCAACACCAAGGAGTACAGCCGGGAGAACGCCCAGTCGTTCGAGCGCAGCCACGGCATCGAATACCCCAGCCTCTCCGACCCCGACGGCCGGATGCTCCTGGAGTTCCCCAGCGGGACCCTCAACGCCCAGTCCATCCCGACCACCCTGGTCATCGACCGGGAGGGCCGGATCGCCGCCCGCGCGCTGACGGCCCTCACCGAGGACGGCCTGCGCGACCTGATCGCCCCCGTGCTCGCCGAAGAGTGACCGGCCCATGGACCCGAACGAGACCGTACTGAGCGGAGCACTGCTGCTGGCGCTGCCGGTGGCCGTGTTCGGCGGTCTTGTGTCCTTCTTCTCGCCCTGCGTCCTGCCGCTCGTCCCCGGCTACCTCTCGTACGTCACGGGCGTGGGCGGCGCCGACCTCGGGGACGCCAGGCGCGGGCGGATGTTCCTCGGGTCCTTCCTGTTCGTGCTCGGCTTCTCCGCGGTCTTCGTCTCCAGCGGGGTGCTCTTCGGCGGCCTGGGCCGGGAGCTCCAGCTCCACCGCGAGGTGCTGACCAAGGTCTTCGGCGCCCTGACGATCGTGCTCGGGCTGATCTTCCTCGGGCTGATGCCGCGGCTGGCGCAGCGGGAGTTCCGGCTGCACACCAGGCCCGTGATAGGGCTGGCGGGGGCGCCGATGCTGGGCGTCGTCTTCGGCCTGGGCTGGACCCCCTGCATCGGCCCCACCCTGGCCGCCGTCAACGTCCTGGCCATCAACGAGGCGACCGCGGGCCGCGGCGCCCTGCTCACCTTCGCCTACTGCCTCGGCCTCGGCCTGCCCTTCATCGTGGCGGCCCTCGCCTTCCGCCGGGCGCTGGGCGCGTTCGCCTGGGTCAAGCGCCACTACGCCTGGGTGATGCGGCTGGGCGGCGGCATGCTGATCGTGACCGGGGTGCTGCTGTGCACCGGCGCCTGGGACCACATGGTCTACCAGCTCCAGGTCTGGTCCGGCGACTTCACCGTAGGGATCTGACGCGATGACCGAAGACACGGACCTGACCACCCCGGCCGTCCCGGGAGCGCGGACCGCCACGGAACACCCCCGGCCCGCGGAACCCGAGCCGGCCGCGGCCGACGAGGGCGAGCGCGAGGCGGCCGCCGGCCTGTCCACCGCGCCCGTCGAGGAGCCCGCGGACGCCGCGGCGGGCACCGCGGTGCCCGGCTCCTTCGGCGGGACGAGGGGTCCCGGAGTGGGCGGCGGCCTCGCCTGGCTGCTGCGCGAGACCCTCGGCTGGGGCCGCTGGTTCTGGCGGCAGCTGACCTCCATGCGGGTCGCGCTGATCCTGCTCTTCCTGCTGGCCCTCGCCGCGATCCCGGGCTCCCTGATCCCCCAGAAGGGCTCGGACGCGATCGCGTACCAGGACTTCAGGCAGCGCAACCCGGGCCTGGGGGACGTCTACGACAAGCTCCAGCTGTTCGACGTCTACTCCTCGGTCTGGTTCTCGGCGATCTACCTGCTGCTCTTCGTCTCGCTCGTCGGCTGCATCATCCCCCGCACCTGGCAGTTCGTCGGCCAGCTGCGCTCCCGCCCGCCGCGCGCCCCGCGCCGCCTTACCCGGATGCCGGCCTACACGACCTGGCGCACCGACGCCGAGCCCGAGGCGGTCCTCGACCAGGCGCACCTGCTGCTGAAGCGCAGGCGGTTCCGGGCCGACCGGCGCGCGGAGGAGCGGCGGCCGGGCGGCGGCCCGGGCGGGCACGTGGCCGCGGAGAAGGGCTACCTGCGCGAGGCGGGCAACCTCATGTTCCACCTGGCGCTCGTGGTGCTGCTGCTCGCCTTCGCCGCCGGGCGCCTCTACTTCGCGCAGGGCACCGCGCTGATCGTCGAGGGCGACGGCTTCACCAACGGCCTGACCCAGTACGACGACTTCTCCTCCGGCTCGCTCTACGACGTGGACGACCTGGAGCGCTTCGGCTTCACCCTGGAGGACTTCCGGGCCGAGTTCTCCCGCAGCGGCCCCGACCTGGGCACGCCGACCCGGTTCGACGCCGACCTCAGCTACTGGAAGGAGGGCGGCGCCGAGCAGGAGCGCACCATCGACGTCAACGACCCGATGACCGTGGGCGACGCCAGGGTGCGGCTGATCGGGCACGGCTTCGCCCCCGTGATCACCGTGACCGACGGGCAGGGCCAGACGGCGTTCAGCGGCCCGGTCCCGTTCATCCCGCAGGACACGGCGCTCACCTCGACCGGCGTCGTCAAGGTACCGGACTACCTCGGCCCCGACGGCGAGCCCGACCAGCTCGGCTTCCAGGGCTTCTTCAACCCGACCTACGCCGTGGACGCCCAGCGCGGACCGCACTCCACCTTCCCCGAGGCGGACGACCCGGTGCTCACGCTGAACGCCTTCCACGGCGACCTCGGCATCGACTCCGGCATCCCGCAGAACGTCTACCAGCTGAACACCACGCACCTGGAACAGCTGAAGGACGCGAACGGGGACCTGTTCCGCTTCGACCTGCGCCCCGGGGAGTCGGTCACCCTGCCCGACGGCATGGGCACGCTCAGCTTCGAGGGCTACAAGGAGTGGGCCACCTTCCAGGTCTCCACCCGGGCCGGGGACGGCTGGGCGCTGGGCGGCGCGCTCGCCGCGGTGGCCGGCCTCGCCGGCTCGCTGCTGCTCCAGCGCCGCCGGGTGTGGGTGCGGGCCTACGCGGGCCCCGACGGGCACACGGTGGTCGAGATGGCCTCGCTGGGCCGCACCGAGTCCGGCAAGATCCCCGAGGAACTCGCCGACCTGGCCGTCGGGCTGCAGCCCCACGCGCCGCCCGTGCCGGAGACGGCCGAGGAGCCCGACTCGCCGGGGCCCGACTCAGCGGGTCCCGACTCGCCGGGCCCCGGCGGCGGTTCCGGGCCGGCACCGGAGCCCGGGCCCGAGCCGGGGCAGCCCTCCGCCGGCCCTGCGGACGGGGAGGAACCCGCGCCCACGGCGCGCGCCGGCCGGCCGCGTCCGCAGGAAGGGCCCGGTGAGCCGGGCGAGTCAGAACAGCCCCGCGAGCCCCGTGAGCCGAAGGGCCCGGGGGCCACGAGGCCCGCCGAGCCCGGGCGAGCCGCCACGCCACGCACGTCCGCCGAGTCCGACGCTGCCGAAGGAGCACGCACATGACTCTCGCCGCCAACGAGGGCCTGGCCGACACGAGCAACCTGCTCGTGTACTCGGCGATGGTCGTCTACGCCCTGACGTTCCTTGCCTATACCGCCGAGTGGGTCTTCGGCAGCCGCAGCAAGGTGGCGCGCACCGCGGCGGCGCTGACGGCGGAGCGTGCCGCGGAGCCGCAGGCCGCCGTCCCCGCCCCGGCGATCACCGTCCGCAAGGGCGGCTCCACCACCGTGCTGGAGCGGCCGCGGATCATCACCAGGTCCGCCAACCCGAGCCGCGACCACGTCCCCGACGGGCCAGGCGCCGCGAACGGCGACGAGCAGGGCGACACCTACGGCCGGATCGCGGTCTCGCTGACCGTCCTGGCCTTCCTGCTGCACTTCGCGGCCGTGGCCGCCCGCGCCATCGCCCTGGGCCGCGGGCCCTGGGGCAACATGTACGAGTTCTCCACGGCCTTCTCGATGGTGGCGGTGGCCGGCTTCCTCGGCTTCCTCGCCGCCAGGAAGAACGTCCGCTGGATCGGGCTGCCGCTGATCACCACGGTGCTGCTGGACCTGGGCCTCGCGGTCACCGTGCTCTACAACGACCAGACGCAGCTGGTGCCCGCGCTCGACTCGATCTGGATGTGGATTCACGTCCCGCTTGCCATCATCTGCGGGGCCCTGTTCTACCTGGGCGCCCTCTCGGCCGTGCTGTACCTCTTCCGCGACCGCTACGAGGCGAAGCTCGCCGCCGGCGAGAAGCCAGGGGCGCTGGCCACCTCCATCCTGGAGCGGCTGCCCTCCTCGGTGTCCCTGGACCGGTTCGGCTACCGGATCAACGCCGCGGTCTTCCCGCTGTGGACCTTCACGATCGTCGCCGGCGCGATCTGGGCGCAGACCGCCTGGGGCCGGTACTGGGGCTGGGACCCGAAGGAGACCTGGGCGTTCATCACCTGGGTCGCCTACGCCTGCTACCTGCACGCCAGGGCGACGGCGGGCTGGAAGGGCAGGCGGACCGCCTACCTGGCGATCATCGGTTTCGTCTGCTTCCTCGTGAACTACTACGGGGTCAACATCTTCTTCAACTCCCTGCACGGCTACGGCGGGGTCTGAGCCGGCCCGCCCGGATCGCCCGGGCCGGCGCGGCCCAGGCGCCGCACACGACGCGAGGGGGGCTTCCGCGGATCGCGGAAGCCCCCCTCGGGGTTGTCTGCGCGGGCGGGGGTCGTCTGCGCGGGCGCGCGGGCGGCGGCGCCGCAGCCCCCGCGTCCCGTCCGGCCGTTGCCGCCCGGTTCTGTCAGCCCTTGCCGCCCGGCGGCTCGTCCTCGTCGCGGTTCTGCTGCCTGAGCTCCTCCTCGCGGCGGCGCAGGTCCTCCTCCCAGCTCTCCAGCAGCTCCTTGTCCCGCCTGCCGTCCTCGTCGGCGTCCTCCGGGCCCCCGTCCTGGCCGCGGAGCCGGTTCTGGTCCAGGGAGCGCAGGAACTCGGGGTTGTCGTCCGGGGCGACCCAGCCGCCCGAGCGGCGCCTGGCCGTCAGGCTGCGCTCGCGGCCGATCAGAATCCACGTCAGCGCGCCGACGACCGGGGCGAAGACGATGAGGACGATCCACACGAGTTTCGGCAGATGCCTGACCTCTTCGTCCTCGGAGCTGATGCAGTCCACCAAGGCGTAGATGGCCAGCGCCAGCGGTACCAGAAACAGCAGCACCCTCAGCATGGTAGTCCCCCAGGACGAGATGAACCCGGGTCCGGCGGTGCGGCCCCCTGACTCAGGCCAGGGTAATGCGTCGGGAATACTGAGCGGCATGGCGTACGACGACCTGCGCGGCCTGCTGAAGGCGCTGGAACGCGACGGGGACCTCAAGCGGATCAAGGCCGAGGTCGATCCGCACCTGGAGGTCGGGGAGATCACCGATCGGGTGAACAAGGCGGGCGGCCCCGCCCTCCTCTTCGAGAACGTCAAGGGCAGTGACCTGCCGCTCGCGATGAACGTGTACGGCACCGACCGGCGTTTGCTGAAGGCGCTCGGCCTGCGCTCCTACGAGGAGATCACCGAGAAGATCGGCGGACTGCTGCGCCCCGAACTGCCGCACGGATTCGTGGGATTCCGCGAGGCATTCGGAAAACTCGCGGCGATGTCCCACGTGCCACCGAAGAAGGTGAAGAACGCTCCGGTGCACGACGTCGTCCGCAAGGGCGACGAGGTGGACCTCGGCCGGCTGCCCGCCCTGTTCACCTGGCCCGAGGACGGCGGCTCGTTTTTCAATCTCGGGCTGACACATACCAGGGACCCGGAATCCGGCGTGCGCAATCTCGGCCTTTACCGCCTGCAGCGGCACGACCGGCGCACGATCGGAATGCACTGGCAGATCCACAAGGACAGCCGCAACCACTACCAGGTCGCCGCCGCCCGCGGGGAACGCCTGCCGGTGGCCATCGCGTTCGGCTGCCCGCCCGCCGTCACCTACGCGGCGACCGCGCCGCTGCCGGCGGACATCGACGAGTACCTCTTCGCCGGGTTCGTCCAGGGCAAGCGGGTGGAGCTGACCGACTGCCTCACCGTGCCGCTCCAGGTGCCCGCCCAGGCCGAGGTGGTCCTGGAGGGGTGGCTGGAGCCCGGGGTGACGCTGCCCGAGGGGCCGTTCGGCGACCACACCGGTTTCTACACGCCCCAGGAGCCCTTTCCCGCGCTGACGGTGGACTGCGTGACGATGCGCAGGGACGCGTTCCTCCAGTCCATCGTCGTGGGGCGCCCGCCCACGGAGGACGGGCCGCTGGGGCGGGCGACCGAGCGGTTCTTCCTGCCGCTGCTGCGGCTGATCATCCCGGACATCGTCGACTACCACCTCCCCGAGGCGGGCGCCTTCCACAACTGCGCGATCGTCTCGATCGACAAGAAATACCCCAAACACGCCCAGAAGGTGATGTCCGCGGTGTGGGGGGCGCACATGATGGCGCTGACGAAGCTGGTGATCGTCGTGGACGCCGACTGCGACGTGCACGACCTGCAGGAGGTGGCCTGGCGGGCGCTCGGCAACGTGGACTACGCGCACGACCTGCTCCTCACCTCGGGCCCGGTCGATCACCTGGACCACGCCTCCTACCAGCAGTTCTGGGGAGGCAAGGCGGGCATCGACGCCACCGCCAAGTGGCCGGAGGAGGGCTATACGCGCGAGGGCGGCTGGCCCTCGGCGATCGTCTCCGACCCGGACACCGCGGAACGCGTCACCCGAAGGTGGAAGGAGTACGGGCTGTGACGGTGACGGCCCCCCGGCCACGGAGCCGGGTCCGGGCGTTCCTGCGCCTGGTCATGATCGAGCACTCGGTCTTCGCGCTGCCCTTCGCGTACATCGCGAGCCTGACCGCCATGTTCCTCGCCGAGGAGGACGGCGGGACGGTGGACTGGTGGACGCTGCTGCTGGTCACCGTCGCCATGGTGGGGCTGCGGACCTTCGCCATGGCGGCCAACCGGATCATCGACCGGGAGATCGACGCCCGCAACCCGCGCACGGCCGGCCGCGAGCTGGTGACGGGCGCGCTCTCGGTGCGCACGGCCCAGGCCGGCGCGCTGGTCGCGCTCGCCGTCTTCCTGCTTGCCGCCGGCCTGCTCAACCCGCTGTGCCTGGCCCTCGGCCCGCTCGCCGTGGTGCCGATGGTGGTCTACCCCTACGGCAAGCGCTTCACGGACTTCCCGCACGCCATCCTCGGCCTGGCCCAGGCGATGGGCCCGATCGGCGCCTGGATCGCGGTGACCGGCGCCTGGTCCTGGGAGGCGGCGGCGCTCGGCGCGGCGGTCGGGCTGTGGATCGGCGGCTTCGACCTGATCTACGCCTGCCAGGACGTGGCGGCCGACCGCGTCCAGGGCGTCAGGTCGGTCCCGGCCAGGTTCGGGATCGCCGGCGCCCTCCACGGCGCCCGCGCCGCGCACCTCGCCACCTTCGCGCTGCTGCTCGGCTACGGGCTGGCGACGGAGGCGGGGCCGTTCTTCTGGGTGGGGCTCGCCGTGGTCGCGGCGGCCTTCACCTACGAGCACGCGCTGGTGCGGCCGGACGACCTCAGCAGGCTGAACCGGGCCTTCTTCACCGTCAACGGCTTCGTCGGGATCAGCCTGTTCGTCTTCGCGCTGCTCGACCTCGTGGTCCGCGGCCTGCGCGCCTGAGGCCCCTGCACGCGGCGCCGCGCCCGCGCCCGGAGGGGCCCGGGCGCGGCGGGGCGGCGGCGCGCGGGGCCGTCAGACGGTGACGCGGGCGACGGCCCAGGACGTGTGGTCGAAGGAGCTGTTGCCGTTCGCGTCGGTGACCACCAGGCGCAGCAGCCGCACGCCCCGCACGTCCACCTCGACCTGGCGCGGGCCGCCCGCGGCGGTGAGGGTGCCGCTGGCGAAGAGCCTGCGGTCGTCGCCCCACACCTCGGCGGCGGTGGCGCCCACCGGGCTCTGGGCGGCGGAGAAGTCGTCGATGCCGACGACGGCGGTGAACCCGGCCGCCCGCCCGCCGAGGTAGTACACGATCTCGGAGGGGGCGTGCACGCCGAGGCCCTTGGCGTAGGTGGTGCCGCCGAAGCTGATCGGGGTGCCGTCGCCCGCGGCCTTCTTCCCGTTGCCGGTGTCCAGCTCGACGGGCCCCCAGCCGTTGGTGGCGCTCACCCAGGGCAGGTCGGAGAGGTAGGCATCGGCGGTGGGCGCCGGCGGCGGGGTCACCACCGGGTGCGCGGCCGGGAAGCTCAGCGCGGCGCCCGCGGCGCCGCGCGCGGAACCCGTGGCCCGCAGCCGCCAGGTCCCCGCGGCCACCCCGGCCGGGGGCGTGACCTCGAAGGAGCGGCGCAGCGTCTCCCCCGGCGCGAGGCGCCCGCGATCACCACCGGCGCGCGCCGGGCGCACCCGCCAGCCCTCCGGCACGTCGAGGCGCAGCCGGGCGCCGGTCCAGGCGTGGTCGCTGCCGTTGCCGAAGGTGACGGCGACGGTGACCGGCTCGCCGGGGAGCGCGAGGGCGGGGCCCGTCACGTGGACGCCGTAGTCCTCCCGCGGATACTCCTCCGCCCACGAGTCCCGCAGCAGGGCGGTGAGTTCGGCGGCGAGCGCGGGGTGGGAGCCGGCCAGGTCGGTGGTCTCGCCCTGGTCGCGGGCCAGGTCGTAGAGCTCCAACTGCCAGTTTTCGTCGGGCACCTCGCGGTCCCGTCCCGGGGCGAACCTGACGGCCTTCCAGTCCTCGCGGCGCACCGCCTCGGCCGTCTTCAGGATGCGGCCGCGGTCCTCCGCGTTGGCGCGGGCGGTGGAGCCCGGGTCGTTGCGGTACCAGTACAGGTGGGCGTGCGCGGGCGCGGTTTCCGTTCCCCGCCCGGCAGCCGGGCGCAGCAGCGGCGCGAGGGAGAGGCCGTCCACGTCCCTGGGCGCCGGCGCCCCGGCCAGCTCGGCCAGGGTGGGCAGCAGGTCGATCAGCGGCGTCGGCCGACCGCTCACCTCGCCCCGCCGCACCGTGCCCGGCTGCCAGGCGAGGAACGGCACCCGCACCCCGCCCTCGTACAGGTTGCGCTTGTAGCCGCGCAGCGGGCCGTTGGCGTCGAACAGGTCGGGATCGACCCCGCCCTCCTCGTGTGGGCCGTTGTCGCTGGTG
The DNA here is from genome assembly GCF_003626535.1 of Streptomyces hoynatensis. Classification (GTDB taxonomy): domain Bacteria; phylum Actinomycetota; class Actinomycetes; order Streptomycetales; family Streptomycetaceae; genus Streptomyces; species Streptomyces hoynatensis. The sequence goes on along the minus strand of NZ_RBAL01000007.1, from coordinate 336,918 downwards.
ACCAGCAGCAGGGTGTGCCGTTCCAGGCCGAGCCGGTGGAGGGTGTCGACGACGGAGCCGACCAGCGTGTCGAAGCGGGAGATCTGCGCGGCGTGGCCGCGGTCGGCCTCGCTCCACGGGCGGTCGGCGTACCGGCCCTGGTCGGGGATGTCGCTGGGGGCGTGCGGGATGTTGGGCGTGAGGTAGAGCAGGAAGGGCTCCTCGGCGTGCGCCTCGATGAAGCCGAGGGCCCGCTCCTCGATGAGGTCGACGGCGTAGCTGCCCGCGGGGAGCGGGGTCTGCTCGCCGTTGTCCCACAGGTAGTCGGGGAAGTACTCGTGGGCGTGGCCGTGGGTGACGTAGCCGAAGAACTCCTCGAAGCCGCGGTAGTGGGGGTGGCTGGGCTGGTCGGCCTCCTCGGGGCCGAAGCCCCACTTGCCGATGCAGGCGGTGCGGTAGCCGCGGGCGCGCAGCACCTCGGCGAAGGTGGTGTCGCCGTCGGCGAGCGAGCCCTGCGGACCGTTGAACGGGTTCTGCCGGACGGCCGCGTGGCCGCCGTGCAGCCCGGTCAGCAGCGAGCAGCGGGAGGGGGCGCAGACCGCGGCCGCCGCGTACGCCTGGGTGAACCGCAGGCCCTCGGCCGCGAGTTGGTCCAGGCGTGGGGTGGCGACCAGGCGCTGGCCGTAGGAGCCGAGGTCGCCGTAGCCGAGGTCGTCGGCCAGGACGAGCACGATGTTGGGGCGGTCGCCGGCCTCCCTGCCGGGGCCGCGCGCGGGCGGGGCCGCGAGGGGAGCCTCCCCGGCCTCGCGGGCATCCCGGGCGGCGGCCGGGGCGGCGGAGACGGCGGAGGCGGCCGTGAGGGCGGAGGCGGCGACGAACTGACGGCGCGTGGGCATTCCTCGATGATCGGCCGCTCTCATGGACGCCGTGTTAAGGCTTCATGGCGTCGGCCGGGGGCGGCCCGGGCGAGGGCCCGGTCAGGACACGGCGAGCCGCAGCAGGCTCGCGTCCTGGCCGTCGAGCAGCGTCAACTCCCCGGCGTCCCCCGCGTTCCCGGCGCCCGCGGCCACGGCCACCGGCCCGGAGAGCTCGGCCGCGAGCAGCGGCTGGGGGTCGGCGACGAGCCGGGTGCCGTCCAGCGGGATGCGCCACAGCCGGCCGCCGGGCGGGTCGGGCATCCACAGGCAGCCCTGGGCGAAGGCCAGTCCGCCCGCCACGACCTGAGGATCCTGCCAGGTGTGGACCGGGGCCGTGCCCTGCTGCGCGTCCGCCCCCTCCCCGTAAGTCCCGCCGGGCGCGATGGAGTTCAGCTCCACTCCCCCCGCGCGCCCGGCGTCGGCCGCCCAGAGCATGCCCTGCTCGTCCCAGGCGAGGCCGGCCGGCTCGGCGTGGCCGAGCGAGTAGACCGGGGAGCCGGGGAAGGGGTTGCCCGGGGCCTCGTCGCCCTCCGGGGTGATCCGCAGGATCTTGCCCGCCAGGGAGTCCGGGTCCGCGGCGAGCGCGGGCGCTCCCGTGTCGCCGGTGGCCACGTAGAGGTTGCCGTCGGGCCCGAACGCCAGGGCGCCGCCGCCGTGTTCCGGGCCCGTGGGGATGTCGCCGAGCACCGTGCTGCGTGACTCGCCGAGCTGCTCCCCCGCGGGATGGGAGCCGTAGTAGACGTAACGGTCCACGCGCGCGGCCGAGTCGGTGGCGTGGAGGACGTACACCCAGTCGAGGGCAGAGCCCGAGGCGAAGGCCAGGCCGAGCAGCCGGGAGTCGTCTTCCAGCGCGCCGACGGGCGTCACCGTGCCGTCCTGGCCCACGCGGACCAGGGACCCGTCGGCGGCGCCGGCCAGCAGGTCGCCGCCGGGCATGGGGGCCAGGCAGCAGGCCGGGCCGAGGCCCTCGGCGAGGGTCGCGGCGATCTGGGCCGAGCCCTGCGCGGGCGCGGGCTCGGGCGGCGGCTCCGTGGCGGGCCCCGGGGACTCGCCCGGCGAGGCCGAGGCGCCGCCGGAGCCGCCCGCCTCGCCCGTGCCGCCCGCCCCGCCGGCGCCGTCGGGCTCCGAGGTGGCCGCGCCGGTCGGCTGGCCCGCGCCCTCCCGCTCGGCGCGGTGCGCCGCCGGGCCGATGGCGCAGCCGCCGGCCAGGGCCGTCACCGCCGTGAGGGCGAGCACGGCCCGCCATCCGCGGAGCCCTCCTGGCATGCAGCCGTCCCCTCGCGTCCGCCGGCTAGATCGACATGCCGTAGATGATGGTGAACAGCGTGCCGAGGGACCCGATGATGAACACGCCGGTCAGCCCCGCGACGATGAGGCCCTTGCCCTGCTCCGCGCTGAAGGAGTCCCGCATGGCGGTCGATCCGATGCGCTGCTTGGCCGCGCCCCAGATCGCGATGGCCATGCAGATCAGGATCGCCAGGGCCATGATCACCTGAATCATCGTCCGGGCCTGGTCGCCCACGGCGGCGAAGGGGCCCCAGTCGGGGGCGATGCCGCCGATGATGCTGTCGATGTCTTCCTGATCCTCATCCACCGAACTCACCGCCCAACTGGCGCTCGTTCCACTCCTTCTGTGGATTGTGCCACGCCTGACTGACAGAAGCCGAGTCGGAGCGCTACGGAACGGCGAGGTGTGGGCAACGCGACGCCGCGGCCCGGGTTGCCCCGAATCGCCGCCCAACGTCCCGTGGCCGCGCGCCCCTTGGGCGCCGGTACGCCACCCCGGCCGCCCACCGCGCGCCGACGCCCGTCGGCCTCCCGGCCCTCTCGCGCCGTCTCGAACGCCCCGGCTGACGGCGGGTTTCCTGACGTTTCGGCAGGTCGGGGCGGCCTGCGGCTCACGTGCGAGGCGGGTGGGGCGGTGCGGGCTGGCCTGAATCGCGTGCCGCGCCGCCGGGCCGGCGCCCGCGTGCGGCCCCCGGGGTGGACCGCGGCGAGGGGCGCCCTCTACCGTATGTGCAGAACCAAGCACCCTTCGTGGCAGGGAAGGCGGCAAGGGCGCCGTCCGCGTCCCGCGGCGGCCCGCCCGCCCCGACCGCCCCTGCGCCCGTCTCGTCCGCTTCGTCTGTCTCCGCCGTCTGCGCTGGCTCCGCTGTCTGCGCTGTCTGCGCTGTCCCGTCCGTCTCGTCCGTGTACCGCCCGACCCCCGGCCGTTCCCGCCCGGCCGCGTGCGGCCTCGCTCGCTCGCGTGCGGCCCCGGCGCCCGCCCGCTCCGCCGTTCCCGTTCCCCGCACCACGCGTCCCCTCCCCACTCGCCGCGTACCCGCCCGCCCGTTTCCGCTCGTCCGTACCCGCCCGTCCGTTCCTGTCCGCTGGTTTCTGTCCGTCCGTTCCTGTCCGTTCGTCCTCGCCGCACCGACGGAGGCCCGCCTTGGCCGTGATGACGAAGCAAGCCGCCTCCCGTGCCCGGGACTGGGAGGTGAGCGTCAGGCTCGACCCCGACCTGCGCGCCCCGAGGCTGTGCCGGGTGTCGGCCGCGAGTGCGGTCCGGGCGTACGGGCTGCCCTTCCTGGCCGATCAGGCGGGGCTGCTCGCCAGCGAGCTGGTGACGAACGCGGTGCGGCACGGCAGGGGCCCGCTCGGCTTCCGGGTCGCGTGGTACGCCGGGCGCGAGCGGCTGCGGATCACCGTGTGGGACGAGGGGAGCGACCGCGTGCCGGTGAACCCGGTGCTGCCCGCGCCCGACCGCGAGGACGGCCGTGGCCTGCTGATCGTGGCGGCCATCGCCACCGACTGGGGCCAGTACGGCACGCCGGGCGAGGGCAAGGCCCTGTGGGCCGAGCTGGCCCCCGTCCCGGACTGAGGGCTCCCCGCGCGGGGCGGGCGCGCCCGCCCGTGCGGCGTTCGCCACCGGCCCTTTCGCCGCCTCGCCCGGGCGCGAGACTATGGGGGAGCCCTGAGGGGACGTCACGTCCTCGTCCCCGTCGGGGCCCTCGGCGTCCGCAGGGCTTCCCGCACCGGGAGCCCGCGCCGGCCGCCTGGGCGTTCCTGTGGACTGTCGTCGGGGCCGTGCCGCCGACCTGATGCGGAATGAGGGCTGTTGGGGATGCGGAGGGTCGCGCTGGTCGCCGGCCTGGGGTTCCTCGCCCTGTGCGGGTTCATGGCGCTGCTCGTCGTCGGCGTCTACGGGGCGGCGGCCGGGCTCCTCGGCGGCGGCGGCAGGACCGCGGCCGAGGGGCGGCTCGCGCCGAACACGGTGCCCCCCGAGTACGAGCGGCTGGTGCAGGACTGGGGCAACAGCTGCCAGGCGCTCAGCCCGGCCGTGCTGGCGGCCCAGCTCCACCAGGAGAGCGGCTGGCGGCCGGACGCGGTCAGCGCGGCCGACGCCAGGGGCATCGCGCAGTTCATCCCGAGCACCTGGGCCGTGCACGGCTTCGACGCCAACGGCGACGGGGTCGCGGACATCTGGGACCCGGCCGACGCCATCCCCTCCGCCGCGCGCTACGACTGCACCCTGGCCGAGCAGTTGCGCGACGTGCCGGGGGACCCGACCGACAACATGCTCGCGGCCTACAACGCCGGCCCCTACCGCGTCATCCAGGCGGGCGGCGTGCCCGACATCGCGGAGACCAGGAACTACGTGCGCATCATCCGCGAGGCGGCCCGCAGCTTCGCCGCCACCCCCGCGGAGCAGCGCCTGCCGCCGCTGCAACAGGCCGCGGGCGCCATCGCCTTCGCGCAGGGGAAGCTCGGCACCGAGTACCTGTGGGGCGGCGACGGCACGCCGGAGGACGGCGGGCGCTTCGACTGCTCGGGGCTGACCAGGGCCTCCTACGCCTCGGTGGGCATCACGCTGCCCCGGGTCGCCAACGACCAGTGGAACGCGGGCCCGCACCCGGCGCGGGACCAGCTGATGCCCGGTGACCTGGTCTTCTTCGCATATGATCTTCAGGACCCGCGGAGCATCCACCACGTCGGGCTCTACATCGGGGGCGGGTACATGATCGACGCGCCCTACACCGGAGCGAAGATCCGCTTTGACCCGATAGATTCCCCGGACTACTTTGGGGCGACCCGCCCCACGGGAGGGTGACACCCCGTCACGTTCGGTCAGGCCATGGGCAGTAGTCGCGCGTTGAGCTGCGTCAATGCTCGATGACGCGTTGCTGTTCGATAACGCTGTGGTGATCTTTCGATGGACCCCGGCATCAAGGGGGATGTTCTTGGCGTTTCCTGACCGGAACAGGGGCTCCTTAGCCCCGCCGTCCGCGGCGGGGTTTCCCCCACAGCACGAAGGGGCCGCAACGGCACATGGCTGGACTGGACAACACCGACGCCGAACTCGACGTCCTCTACGAGTTCAACGACTTCGCCGGCCGGCTGCCCGGCTGGGCCGCGCGCACCGCCTCCTTCCTCGGCGAGACCGGCCTCCCCCTGGCGCTGGTCCTCCTGATCGTCCTCGCCTGGTTCCTCGTCCGCCGCCGGCCCGACGCCCCCACCGCCGTGGCCGGGGTGCTGTGGGCCGGGCCGGCCGCCGCTGTCACCTGGCTGGTGAACATGCCGATCCGGGACTTCGTCGCCCGGCCCAGGCCGTTCGTCGACCATCCCGACCTCGAACCCCTCGTCGACGGGAAGACCGGCTACTCCTTCGTCAGCGACCACGCGGGCATCGCCATGGCGATCGCGGTCGCGCTCTTCCTCGTGCACCGCACCCTCGGCCTGGTCGCCTTCGCGCTCGCCCTGTGCCAGGGGCTGGCCCGGGTGCTGCTCGCCGTCCACTACCCCACGGACGTGATCGGCGGCTTCGCGCTCGGCACCGCCTCGGCCCTCCTCTTCGCCCCGCCGGCGATGGCCGTGCTGCCCCCGCTGGTGCGGGCGGGGGCCCGCACCCGCTGGCTCGGCTGGATCGCCAGGCCGCAGGCGCCGGCCGGTGCGGCAGGCGAGGCCGGGGCCGCCGGTGCCGCCGGGGAGGACGGGGCCGGGCAGCGTCCCTCGGGCCGCCCCGAGCCGCGGCCCTCCGCCGACCCGGGGCTTGCCGCCTGAGGCGACGCGGACGGAACGACGGGGCCCGGAACGACGGGGCCCGAGGCGACGCGGCCCGGAGCGACCGGGGAGGCGTGACCCAGGAGCGACGGGGCCCGGCGCGACGGGGGACGCGCGGCCCGAGGCCCGCGAACCGCGGCGCCCCCGGGCGGCAGGAGCCGAACGCTCAGGTGGCGGCCGCCACGTGCGCCGCCGCCTCCTGCCGCGCCAGCGGCCGCGATCTGCGGGCCGGGCCGTACCAGCCGCAGGTGCAGCTCGGCGCGAGGAAGGGGCCGCGCTCGCGCAGCGATATCCGGTGCCCGGTCTCCGGGACGGTCTGCGGCGGCTCTGGTTCACCCTGGTCGTCCACCTTTCCACCGTAACGGCCCCCTCCGGGTCTCGTTAGGCGGTACGAATCCGATACGACGGTTCTTGGGGGTGCCGGCCGGTCATGAGGCAGCCGCGGCGCGAACGCCGGAACGCGATGCTCCGCCTGCTGGCGGCCGGGCTGGCGCTTGCGGTCTGCGGCTGTTCGCGCACCGGGGCCGCCGCGCAGCGGCACGACGTCAGGGAGATCATCAGGCAGGCCGCGGACGTGCTCGCCGCCGCCGGCACCTCCCAGGCGGCCACCGCGATGCAGATGGCCTCGGGCGGCACCAGGATCACCCTGCACGGCGAGGGCGGCTTCGACTACGGGCGGCGGCTGGGCGAGCTGCGGATCACCCTGCCCGAGGGCCGGCCGGTCACCGAGCTGTTCGTGCCGGGCGAGCTCTACATGAAGAACCGCGGCGCGGGGGTGCCCCCGGACAAGTGGGTGCAGGTCGACGTCACCACCCTCGCCGACGGGAACCTCGTCACCGGCGGCGCCACCGATCCGATCACCGCGGCCGAGCTGCTGCGCGGGGTGGCGCACGCCGCCGACCTGGGCGAGAGCGAGGTCAACGGCGAGCGGCTGCGCCACTACCGCGGGGTGACGGACATCGCGGCGGCGGCCGAGCTGGCCACGGGGGAGTGGCGCGAGCAACTGGCCGTGGCCGTCGGCGGCTTCACCGAGCGGGACGTGCCCTTCGACGCCTACTTCGACGAGCGCGGCCTGCTGCGGGAGGTCAGGCACCAGTTCAGCTTCGCGCGCGGCGGCGAGGGCGTGGCCGTGGCCTCGACGGTGACGCTGTACGACTTCGGGGCGCCGGTGCGCGTCGTGCTGCCCGAGCCCGCCGAGGTCTACGCGGGGGCCGTCGCCTGAGCCGCCGCGACCGCCACGGCGCCGGCGCGCCCCCGCCGCCGGAGGGCGGCGCGCCTCAGGTGCGCAGCAGGCGGGCGATCGCGGCGGTGGCCTCGGCCACCTTGGCGTCCACCTCGGGCCCGCCCCGCTCGACCGCGTGCGCCACGCAGTGCCGCAGGTGCTCCTCAAGCAATTGCAGGGCGAAGGACTGCAGGGCCTTGGTCGAGGCCGAGACCTGGGTGAGTATGTCGATGCAGTAGACGTCCTCCTCGACCATCCGCTGCAGGCCGCGGATCTGCCCCTCGATCCGGCGCAGCCGCTTCAGGTGGGCGTCCTTGTCCTTGCTGTAGCCGTGCGGCCCCGTCACGCCGGCCCCGGCGCCGGCCTCCGGCGCGTCGGCGGCCTCCGCGGCCCCGGCCCCGGCCCCGTGGACCGTCTCGATCGCACCCATATTCGTCCTCCTGGACTGTTTTGGCCGTATATACCCCTGCTGGGTATAGCGTAACGAAGCGTGGGGGCCGAGTGGGGGGCCGAGGCGACTCCGGGCGGCCGCACCGACGCATTGAGTCACCTGCTCTTCACATATGGCCGCTATTCACTTCACCTGGTCAATCTACATTCAGGTATGAATGGGGTCATGGGAAGGAACAGCGCGACGGTGGGGCGGCGCCTGGGCGCGGCCGTCCTCGTCTCCGGCGCGCTGGCCCTCACGGGCTGCGGCACCGACGACAACTCGGGCCTTCCCGGTGCCCTGGACTTCACCGAGGAGAACCTGCGCTGCGGCCCCGAGGGCGCGCTGCTCGCCTCGGGCTCCAGCGCCCAGGCCAACGCGATGGAGGTCTGGGTGAACACCTACCAGGCCAGCTGCCCGGGCGGCCAGGTCACCTACAAGGCGACCGGCTCAGGCGCCGGGGTGCAGGAGTTCCTCCAGGGCACCACCGCCTTCGCCGGCTCGGACTCGGTGCTGTCCGAGGAGGAGATCGCCGAGTCCCGCTCCGTCTGCGCCGACGGCGGGCGGGCCGTTCACCTGCCGCTGGTCGCCGGGCCGATCGCCGTGGGGTACCACCTGCCGGGCGTCGAGGACCTGATGCTCGACGCGCCCACGATGGCCCGGATCTTCGACTCCGGGATCACGCGCTGGAACGACCCCGCCATCGCCGCGCTCAACCCGCACGCCCGCCTGCCCGACCTGCCGATCACGCCCTTCCATCGCTCGGACGGCTCAGGCACCACCGACAACTTCACCGCCTACCTGCACGCCGCGGCCCCCGAAGCCTGGCGCCACGCCCCCGGCAAGACCTGGCGCGGCCGGGGCGGGCAGTCGGCCGACGGCTCCTCGAACCTGGTCGGCATGGTCAAGCGGTACGAGGGCGCGATCTCCTACTTCGAGCTCTCCTACGCCCACCGCAACGGCATCAGCACCGCCCGCCTCGACACCGGCGCGGGCAGCCCCGTGGCCGCCACCGTCACCGCGGCCTCCCGGGCGCTGTCCGGCGCGCGGCCCGGCGGCGGGGACCTGGCCCTCACCCTCGACTACGCCACGCACGAAGCGGGCCGCTACCCCATCGTCCTGGTGACCTACGAGATCCTCTGCGACCGCGGCAACAGACCGGGCAGCCTGGAGCAGGTCAGGGCCTTCCTCCGCTACGCCGCGGGGGACGCGGGGCAGCGGGCCCTGGCCGGCATCGACTACGCGCCGATCCCGGCCGCCACCATCCAGCAGGTACGCCGGCGCGTCGACGCCCTGGCCTAGAGCGAGCGGGACCCGACCTCATGAACGCGACGACCCAGCGGCACCCCGGAGGGGCGAGCCGGCGCGCCGCGCGCCTGGGGGACCGGATCTTCGCCGGGCTGGCCAAGGGCTCGGGGATCACGCTGCTGCTGACCATGGCCGCGGTCGCCGTCTTCCTCACGGTGCGCGCCACCCTGGCCCTGCGCGAGGACGAGGGCAACTTCCTCACCACCTTCGAGTGGCGCACCGGCGGGGAGGACCCGGAGTTCGGCATCGCCGTGCTGCTCTTCGGCACGGCCGCGAGCTCCCTGATCGCCATGCTGCTCGCGGTGCCGGTGGCCGTCGGCATCGCGCTGTTCCTCACCCACTACGCCCCGCGCCGGCTCGCCGCCCCGATCGCCTGGCTCGTCGACCTGCTCGCCGCGGTGCCCAGCATCGTGTACGGGCTGTGGGGCGCGCTCTACCTGGTGCCGCGCCTGACCGGCTGCTACGAGTGGCTGGACGGCGCGTTCGGCTGGACCGGGGTCCTCTCCTACGCGGGGGCGCCCGCCCGTTCCCTGATGACGGTGGGCATCCTGCTCGCCGTGATGATCCTGCCGATCGTCACCAGCGTCACCCGGGAGGTGTTCCGCCAGACCCCCAGGGCCACCCAGGAGGCGGCCCTGGCGCTGGGGGCGACCCGCTGGGAGGTGGTCAGGATGACGGTGCTGCCCTTCGGCCGCTCCGGCATCGTCAGCGCCTCGATGCTGGGCCTGGGCCGGGCGCTCGGCGAGACGATGGCCGTGGCGACGGTGCTCTCGCCGAGCTTCCTGATCCACGCCAGCCTGCTCGACTCGGGCGGCGGCACGTTCGCGCAGAACATCGCCAGCCAGTTCAAGGAGGCCGACACGGCGGGCAGGGACGCGCTCATCGCCTCCGGCCTGGTGCTGTTCCTGCTGACCCTGCTGGTCAACGGCGCGGCGCGGCTGATCATCGCCCGCCGCCGCGAGTACGCGGGGGCCGCCCTGTGACCGGCCGACTGCGCCCGCCCGAGGACCCGGGGGGCGAGGAGGAACGCCTCCGCGCCGCCATGCCCCCCGGGGAGCCGGGGCCCACCCGGGACCTGCCCGCCGGGGCGCCTGGCGCCCGGCCCCCGGCCGCGCCGTCCCCCGCGCCGCCCGGGGCCGCGCCGCCTCCCGCGCCGCGCCCGGTGCTGCGCCCGCCGCGGCTGCCGCGCTGGTCCCTGGCCGCGCTGCTGACCGGCTCCCTCGCCGTGGGCACGGCCGCCGGCCTGATCTGCCGGCTGAGCAGCCACCTCCAGTGGGGGCTGATCGCCGCCGCCGTCTTCGTGGCCGCCACCTTCGGCCTCACCGCGCGCGTCGAGGGCAGGAGGCGCGCGGCCGACCGGCTGGCGGCGCTGCTGGTGTGGGCCTGCTTCGCCGTGGCCGTGCTGCCGCTCGCGGCCCTGGTCGGGGAGACGGTGGCCCGCGGGGCGCCCGGCGTGGACGGGTACTTCCTCACCCACTCGATGAACGGCGTCCTCAGCTGGCAGCACGGCGGCGGGGTCTACCACGCGCTGCTCGGGACGCTGGAGCAGGTGCTGCTCGCCTCGCTGCTCGCCCTCCCGGTGGGCCTGCTGACCGCCGTCTACCTCGTCGAGTACGGGCGGGGGCGGCTGGCCGCGGTGGTGACCTTCTTCGTGGACGTGATGGCCGGCATTCCCTCGATCGTCGCCGGTCTGTTCGTCCTCAGCCTGTGGATCACGATCCTCGACCTCGGCTACTCGGGCCTGGCCGGTTCCCTCGCCCTGGCCCTCCTGATGACGCCGATCGTCGTGCGCTCCACCGAGGAGATGCTGCGGCTGGTGCCGAACGAGCTGCGGGAGGCCGCGCTCGCGCTCGGCGTGCCGAAGTGGCGCACCACCCTGCGGGTCGTGCTGCCCACCTGCGCGGGCGGCATCGCCACCGGCGTGATGCTGGCGCTGGCCCGCATCGCGGGGGAGACCGCGCCGATCCTGCTGCTGGTCTTCGGCACGAACATGATCAACCGCGACCCCTTCCACGGCGCCCAGTCCTCGCTGCCGCTGTACGTCTACGAGCAGTGGTCCTTCGGCACCGAGCCCGCCTACGAGCGGGCCTGGGCGGCGGCGCTGGTGCTGATCGCGCTCGTCATGCTGCTGAACCTGCTCGCCCGCGCCCTCGCCCGGTGGAAGGGGCCCCGCCCCGGGCCGTGACCCCGCCGCCGCACCCCCGGAAGCCGCCGCACCCCCGGGAGCCGCCGCGCCCACCGGGCCCGCCGGGCGTCACGAGGAACCTGCACGGACACGCAAGGACAGGAGAACGACCACCCGCCATGGCCAAACGCATCGACGTCCACGGACTGACCGCCTACTACGGCGCGCACAAGGCGATCGAGGACATCACCATGCACGTGGAGCCGACCTCGGTGACCGCGTTCATCGGGCCCTCGGGCTGCGGGAAGTCGACCCTGCTGCGCACGCTCAACCGGATGCACGAGGTCACCCCGGGCGGCCGGGTGGAGGGCAAGGTCCTGCTCGACAACGAGGACCTGTACGGGCCCGAGGTGGACCCGGTGGCCGTGCGCAGGACCGTGGGCATGGTCTTCCAGCGCCCCAACCCCTTCCCCACCATGTCGATCTACGACAACGTGGCCGCCGGGCTGCGGCTGAACGGCATCAGGTACCGCAAGTCGGAGCTCGACGACATCGTGGAGCGCAACCTGCGCGGGGCGAACCTGTGGCACGAGGTCAAGGACCGCCTGAACCGGCCGGGTTCCGGGCTCTCCGGCGGACAGCAGCAGCGGCTGTGCATCGCCAGGGCGATCGCGGTGGAGCCCGAGGTGCTGCTGATGGACGAGCCGTGCTCGGCGCTCGACCCGATCTCGACGCTGGCCATCGAGGACCTGATCGACAAGCTGAAGACGCGCTACACGATCGTCATCGTCACCCACAACATGCAGCAGGCCGCCCGGGTCTCGGACCGCACCGCGTTCTTCAACCTCCCGGCCGTCGGGCGCCCGGGGCGGCTGATCGAGGTGGACGCCACCGAGAAGATCTTCTCCAACCCCTCGGTGCCCGACACCGAGGACTACATCTCGGGCCGCTTCGGCTGAGCCGGGCGGCCCGAGATGCTTCGCACGGCGGCCGGTGCCGGTGGCCGGGCACCGGTCGGGCGCCGGTCAGTGCGCCGGTCGCGCGCCGGTCAGGCGGTGCGGTAGGCGTCGAGGATGGTCTGGCTCAGGGTGTCGCCCTGGGCGTCCGCCACCTCGGCGCGGAAGGAGACCGTGCCGCCGGCGGCCGGGTTGTCCACCTGGACCGCGCCGTCCTGCACCGGCACCTCCTCCCAGGTCCGGCCCGAGTCGTAGGAGACGGACACGGCCGGGCCGCCCGCGCCGTCCTGCGCCGCCGAGCCCTGCACGGTGACCGGGACCAGGTACGGCTGCCCGGCGGGCGCGGTGCTGTCCAGGGCCAGTTCCGGGGTGAAGCGCACCGCGGTGGCGGGCAGTTGCACGGTCTCGTTCTCGGCGACGCCGGCGGAGGTGAAGGTGTAGGTGGCGCTCACCTCCGTGCTCACCGTGGCGCCGACCCCGTCCCGGCGGGCGGTGGTGACCAGCCGGTAGTCGCCCTCCTCGGCGGGCAGGTGGAACTGCGCCGCGTCGAGCGAGACCTCGGCCTCGGCCAGGACCTCGCCGTCGCGGTACAGCGTGGTGGTGGCGGAGTCGTAGACGCTGCCACCGCTGTGCCCCGCGCCGTCGCCGAACAGGTTGACGATGGCCCACAGGGTGTCGCCCGTCCGGAAGATGCCCTCGCCGGGGCCGATCTTCGGGCCGAAGACGCCGACGTTGAAGGTGTCCTCGTAGCTCCCGCCGGGCTCCAGGGCGCGGGCGTCGGAGACGTAGCTGACCTCGGTGACCTCGGAGGACTCGTCCTGCCAGAACGTCTGCTGCCACTCGCCCGCGGTGGCCTGCACGTACACGACGCGGGTGGCGGGCAGCGAGGTCGGGCGCGCGGTCTGCCACGGCACCCAGGAGGAGGAGGTGAACAGGTACCCGATGCGGTCGGGCAGGGTCGCGCCCTGCTCGGTGGTGAGCGTGGCCAGCTCCTCCTCGCCGACCTGCACGTGGACGCCGGTGTAGAACTCGCCCTCGAGGCGGTCGGCGAGGTAGACCTCGCGCTCGGCGCTCGCCAGGGTGGCCGCGGCGTAGGCGCCGGCCTGCCAGCCCTCGGCCACCGGGCCGAGCGCGGCGGTGCGGAAGCCGTCGGGGAAGCCGCCGCTGAGCCAGGCGGTGCCGTAGCCGATGGTGCCGTCGGGCGAGGTCATGTCCAGGCCGACGGTGAGGTCGGAGAGGGTGGCGTCCGCGTCCGGGCCGTCGAAGGTGACGGTCTGCGCCTCGGCCGCGTTCGCGTCCACGGTCGTGTCCTCGGCGAGCCGGACGGCGGGCTGGAGCAGCCAGTCGTAGCCGGTGGGCTCCTCGGAGCCCTCGGGGAGCAGCGGGATGGCCACGTCCACCAGGTACTCGCCCTCGGGCAGCCGGACGGTGGTGGTGCCGTCCTCGCCGGCCGGGACGTCCACGAACTCCGCGGTCTCCAGGCTGAACAGGGTCACCGACCAGGCGTCGCTCGGGGCGCCGTCGCGGCCGGTGGCGTTGATGGTGAGGTCGAAGCGCTGCTCCTCGCGGACGACGGCGCCCGCGGTGGTGACGGCCTGGCCGTCACCGTCCGGGGTGGCGGTGACGTACAGCCCGTAGGAGCCGTAGAGTTCGCCGCCCAGGGAGGTGTCCGCGGCGACCTGTACGGTGGCCGTCTCGCCCGCGGGAACGGTCACCCGGTCCGCGCTCAGGGTGAAGAAGCCCTCGGGGGCCTGGGCCCCGTCGGGGCCGGTGCCGGTGGCGGTGAGGTCGAGGGTGACGTCCTGCTCGCCGAGGTTCCGGTAGGTCAGGTCCCTGACGACCGGCTGGTCGTCCTCGTGCGGGTAGGCGACGGAGCCGAAGCTGAGCGGCTCTTCGGCGAGGACGGTCTGGGCGACGGCGCCCGGGGCCCAGATGCGGCCGGCCCCCTGCTGGTAGGGGGTGTAGGCCGCGCCGGGCTGGGCGGAGGCGATGATCGCGGCCTTGATCTCCTCGCCGGTCCAGTCGGGGTGGGCCTGGGCGACGAGGGCGGCGGTGCCGGCGGCGTGCGGGGTGGCCATCGAGGTGCCGGAGATGGCGACGTAGCCGTCCTCGACCGGGGTGCCGTAGTCCCAGATGGCGGCGCCCTCGGCGCCCGCGGCGGCGATGTCGACGCCGGGCGCGGTGACGTCGGGCTTGACCGCGCCGTCCCTGAGGCGCGGGCCGACGGAGGAGAAGGGGGCGAGCCCGTCGGACTTGTCGACGGCGCCGAGGGTGAGGGCGGCGTCGGCGGTGCCCGGCGAGCCGATCGAGGCGGCGCTGGGGCCCGCGTTGCCCGCGGCGACCACGAACAGGGAGTCCGACTCGGCGGAGAGCGTGTTCACGGCCTCTTCGAGCGGGTCGATCGCGGTGCCAGGGGTGCCGCCGAGGCTCATGCTGACGATGTCGGCCTGCTGCGCGACGGCCCACTCCATGCCCTCGATGATGTCCGACTCGTAGCCGTAGCCGGTGTCGTCGAGGACCTTGCCGTTGAGCAGTTCGGCCCCGGGGGCCACGCCCCGGTAGCGGCCGTCGGACATCGCGCCGGTGCCCGCGGCGGTCGAGGCGACGTGGGTGCCGTGCCCGTCGTGGTCCTCGGCGTCCGCGGCCTCGGAGAAGTTCTCCGCGGCGACCACCTGGCCGGCCACGTCGGGGTGGGTGGTGCTGATGCCGGTGTCGAGGACGGCGATCTTCACGCCTTCCCCGTCATATCCGGCGTCCCAGACCTCGGGGGCGCCGATCTGCGGGACGCTCTCGTCGAGCGCCTTCTCGACGATGCCGTCGAGGGAGACGCTCTCGACTCCCGGGGCGGCGGCCAGGGTCCGGCTGTCGCCGGCCGGGCCGGTGAGCGCCTCCCAGACCCCGGCGGCCTCCTCCTCGGTGACGGTGAGTGCCTCGCCGTTGATCGAGGCGAGCTCGGTGCTGTCGGTTCCCGTCTCCTCCGCGAGCAGTTCCGGCTGCCGTTCGTCCGCGTAGGTGACGATGACCGGCAGGCCCCCGGCCCGCCGGTACTCCTCGCGGCCCAGCTCCGAGACGTCGAACAGCCTGCGGTCGAGCGTGCCGTCGCCGATCAGCGGCAGGACGTCGAGCGGCACGACCAGGGTGTCCCCGCCCGCGGTGAAGACCCGCGCGGGGACGTCCTCGCGGCCCTCGGCGTGCAGATAGCCGTTGACCCGGCCGTCGCCGCCGAGCAGAACCCGGTCCCCGGTGAGCAGCGTGAGGGAGCGGCCCTGGCCGGGAGGGGCCGCGCCGGACGGGCCTTCGGCGGCCGTGGCGGGTCCCGTTCCCTGGGCGGCGAGGGCGGCGGCCACGGCGATGCAGGCGATCATCACCGAGCCGCGCGATCGTATCTGTTTCCTTTTTGGCTTCAAGGGAATGCCCTTCGTTCGTTAGTCCTCCCGTTCTTTTTGGTTCCGTAGGGGTGTACGTTTCGAAACGATCCGATGACGCAGGGGAATAGTGAGAGTGTTGTGCCGCTTATGGCCGCGCTCCGCATGTGATGAACGATGCGCGGGTCGGTCCCGATGGGTCCTGAATCGGCCCTCGCCCGGTCGCGTTCTGCCGTCTTCGGCGGTGTTCGGTCCGGGGGCGTTCGCTTTTCGGCCGGGGGCGGTCGCATTCCGCCGCGGGGCCGCCTCGGTCAGCCGACGGCCAGCCGGGTCAGCAGATAGCACAGCGCGGCGACGGCCGCGGCGGCGGGCATCGTCACGAACCAGCCGGTGACGATGTTCTGGGCCACCCCCCAGCGCACGGCGCTGAGCCTGCGGGTCGCGCCGACGCCCATGATCGCGGAGCTGATCACGTGGGTCGTGGAGACCGGGGCGTGGAAGACGTACGAGGCCGAGTACAGGACGGAGGCCGCGGTGGTCTCGGCCGCGAAGCCCCGCGGCGGGTCGAGCTCGATGATCCGGCGCCCCAGCGTGCGCATGATGCGCCAGCCGCCCGCGTAGGTGCCGAGCGAGAGCGTGGCCGCGCAGGCGAGCTTGACCCAGACGGGGATGGCGGAGCTCTCGTCCTCGACGTCGGCGATCACCAGGGCCAGCACCACCACGCCCATCGCCTTCTGGGCGTCCTGCAGGCCGTGCCCCAGCGCCATGGCCGCGGCGGAGACCGTCTGCGCCATGCGGAAGCCGCGCTGAGCGCGCCGCGGATTGGCCCTGCGGAAGATCCACAGCAGCGCGACCATCGCGAGATAGCCGAGGACCAGGCCGATCAGCGGGGACAGGAACATCGGCAGCACGATCTTCAGCGCCACCTCGCGCCAGTGCACGCCCGAGGTGGCCGCCAGGGCCGCGCCGATCATCCCGCCGAAGAGGGCGGTGGAGGAGGAGGACGGCAGGCCGTAGTACCAGGAGACGAGGTTCCAGACGATCGCGCCGAGCAGGGCGGCGAAGAGGATGCTCATCCCCTCGTTCCCGGACGGCGTCTCGATGACGCCCTCGCTGACCGTCTTGGCCACCCCGCTGCCGAGGAAGGCCCCGGCGAGGTTCATGAACGCCGCCATCGCGAGCGCGACCCGCGGGGTCAGCGCCCGGGTCGATATGGAGGTCGCGATGGCGTTGGCCGAGTCGTGGAAGCCGTTCGTGTAGGCGAAGAACAGCGCGGTGACGACAACGACGACCAGGGCGAGGGTGTCCACGGCCGCCTCAGGACTCCTTGACCGCGATCGTCTCCACCGTGTTGGCCACCGCCTCGAAGGCGTCCGCGGCCTCCTCCAGCACGTCCACGATCTGCTTGAGCTTCATCACTTCTATGGCCTCATAGGTGCCGTTGAACAAATGTGCCAGGAGTTTGCGGTGGATGCGGTCCGCCTGGTTCTCCAGGCGGTTCACCTCGATCCAGTACTCGGTGAGGTGGTCCATGGTGCGGAGGTTCGGCATCGCGGCGGCCGTGAGCTCGGCGGCCCGGCCGAGGACCTCGATCTGCCGCTCGACCCCCTTGGGCAGCTCGTCGATCTCGTAGAGGACGACGAGGTCGACGGCCTCCTCCATGAAGTCCATGATGTCGTCGAGGGCGCCGGCGAGGCGGTAGATGTCCTCCCGGTCGAACGGGGTGATGAACGACGAGTTCAGCTGGTGGAAGATCGCGTGCGTGACGTCGTCGCCCGCGTGCTCCGCGGCCCGCATCCGGTCGGCGATTTCCACGCGCGTAGCGGGCTCGGCCCCGAGAAGCTCCATCAGCAGCTGAGAGCCACGCAAAATGTTGTCGGCCGCGGAGGCGAACAGCTCGTAAAAGCTTGTCTCCCGGGGCGTCAGGCGAAAGCGCACGGCAGTTCCTCTGGCGTTCATCAGCGGCTGTCCTGGTTGATGCTAAGGGCAGAATTCAGCCAGGGCTAACCCTTCGCCAGTGGGCTTGTGCACAGTCCTGTCGCGCTGAGTCGTCCTCCGTTGCCGATGCGTTGCTCTTGGATCGCTTCCGGTTTGCCCCGGGAGAGAAGGGGGATGCTCAACGGTTCCCGTTGTACGGGCCGTAGGGCCCGTCGCTGCTGCTCCACCCGCTGCCCCGGCCGCGGCCCGAGACGGCGTGCAGCGCGGGGCGCACGTCCACCAGGTAGACGATGGTGGCGATCGTGCCGGCCAGCACCAGCAGCAGCACCGGGATGACCAGCTGGACCGCGACCGTCAGGCCGAGGATGAGCAGCCAGAACGGCTTGGTCTGCTTGTCGGCGGCGCGGAACGCGTCCTCGCGCTGGAGGGCGGCGTGCACCAGGGCGTAGATCCCCAGGAGCAGCAGTCCGAGGAAAACGAAGCCCATGAGCGAGCTGAAGCCTTCTAGAAGCATGCTTGTCCACCACCGTGTCCATGTTGATCACCGTCGGCCAGTACGGTGACCACCTCGTCACCGGCCGGTCGCCGGATCTGTCGGCCGCCGGTCACCCACGCCGGGTGCGCCGGCGTCGGCCTCCCACGCTACCGGCCGGGACGCCCGGGCGTAATGCCCGAACTCCCGGCCGCTCGCGCGCTGCGGCGCTCAGCCCTCGGCTTCGGGCTTCCTTTCCGCGCCGCTCTTCTCCTGCCCCGCCTGCCGCGCGGCACTCGGCCCGTCCGCCTTGGGCGCGGACTTGCGGGTGCCGGCCCGCCGCGCCTTCGGCTTCGCCTCCGCGGCGCCCGGCTCGGTGACCGGCTCCCGCACGGGCTCGGTCCCGGGCTCGGTCACCGGCTCCGTGACCGGCACCTGCTCGGCGCGCTCCACGGTGACGGTGGTCTCCTCCCGCGGCCCGGACTCGGCGCGCCTGCGCTCCACCACGGTCTTGCCGCGCTTGGCGAGGTCGTCGTAGGTCTCCCGGGCCTTCACGGCGTACTCGAGCGCGAGGCCCACGCCCTGCAGGGCCACCTGCTGGGCCTGGGCGCGCAGCTTCGGCAGCCGCTCGGGGGCCTCGGCGCGCAGCCGCTCGAAGGTCGCCGGCAGGTCGCGCAGCTTCTGCGCGGCGAGGTCGGCCGTGCCGGCGGCGACATAGAGGGGGGTCGCGTTGGTCAGGGTCTTGCGTAGGTCGTCGGTGAGAGCCATCAGGGATTCTCCTTGCGGAACGATTCGTAGATCTGGAGGAGCGCCTGCTTCTGCGGCTCGCTGAGCCCCGGGTCGGCGAGGACCGCCTCCCTGACCCCGGCCGGCCGGTGCTCCTCCGCGGCCTCCTGGACCCGCTCGTCGAGGATTCCGGCGCGCACGTACAGCGTCTCGGCGGAGATCTGCAGGCCCTTGGCGATCTGCTGGAGGATCTCCGCACTCGGCTTGCGCAGCCCGCGCTCGATCTGGCTGAGGTACGGGTTCGACACCCCGGCGGCCTCGGCGAGCTGCCGCAGCGACAGCCGCGCCTGCCGGCGCTGCTCCCGCAGGAACTCGCCCAGTCCGCCGACACCGAGTGAAGCCATGCCTCCAGCGTGCCTCGCTCTGCTAACAAACGCAAGCGCCTGCTTGCTGTGGCAGGCGGAATGGGTGACGGGCGGGGCGGGCGGCGGGCGGCCGGGGAGCGGAGTGGCCACTTTTTTGTGGGTACTTGCCCGCGGCCGGCGCCGGGGCGAGTCTGGTGCGCGGTGGCCGAGGGGCCGCCCGGCCGCCCCGGCCGCGCGGCAGGGAACGCGGCGGGAAGAGCGGGAAGAGCGGGAAGAGTGAAAGGAAAGGGGGAGAGGGGGCGTGGTCAGGGGGTGGGCCCGGCCTGGGCGAGCTTCTCCAGGCGGCGGTGGCCCCAGTCGGAGAGGGGGGCCAGTGCCGCCGCGAGGTCGAGGCCGAACGGCGTGAGGGAGTACACCGTCTTCAGCGGCAGCACGTCGTGCACCTCGCGGTGCACCAGGCCGTCCGCCTCCATCTCGCGCAGCGCCTGAGTCAGCACCTTCTCGCTGAGGCCGGGCAGCCGCCGGCGCAGCTCGCCGGGGCGGTGCGGGCCGGATTCCAGCATCCAGAGCAGCACGGTCTTCCACTTGCCGTCGATCACGGCGATCGCGGCGGTCACTCCGCAGACATTCGGGTCCTGGGCGCGGCTGCGGGTCATCGTCGTCCTTTACCAGCGTATGCGCGGTCTGCTGCGCGTGTGCGGCGCGTGATGCGCCGTGCCCCGCGCGTGCGCAGCGCTTCTTCTCGGTCCTTTTTTGCGCGTCTGATCACTGTATGCACACGGGAGTTGAGTCATGTCCTCGCACGTCGAACAGTCTGCCGTCACCGTGCTCGGCCTGGGGCCGATGGGCCGGGCCCTGGCCGGGGCCTTCCTGGCGGCCGGCCTGCGCACCACGGTCTGGAACCGGACCCCGGGCAGGGAGCGCGAGCTGGCCGAGCGGGGGGCGCTCAGCGCCGGCTCGCCGCAGGAGGCGGTCGCGGCCGGTCCGCTGAGCGTCGTCTGCGTGGTGAACTACGACGCGGCGGAGGCCATCCTGCGCCGTCCCGAGGTGGCCGGGGCGCTCGCGGGGCGCACGGTGGTGAACCTGAGCGCGGACACTCCCGCGCGGGCGCGGGAGCTGGCGGACTGGGCGGCCGGGCGGGGCATTCGCTACCTGGACGGCGCGATCATGACGCCGGTCGCCACCATCGGCACGCCCGCCGCGGTGTTCCTGCACAGCGGCCCCGAGCCGCTCTACCGCGAGCACCGGCCGGTGCTGGACGCGCTGGGCGGGACGCACACCCACCTCGGCGAGGAGATCGGGCGGGCCGCGGCGTACGACATCGCGCTGCTCGACGTCTTCTGGACGGCGATGGCGGGGTACGCGCACGCCCTGGCGGTCGCGAAGGCGGAGGGGATCGGCGCGCGCGAGCTGGCTCCCTTCGCCCAGGGCATCGGCGCCATCCTGCCGCC
Organism: Streptomyces hoynatensis; assembly: GCF_003626535.1. Lineage (GTDB taxonomy): Bacteria > Actinomycetota > Actinomycetes > Streptomycetales > Streptomycetaceae > Streptomyces > Streptomyces hoynatensis. Next base: position 316,621 of record NZ_RBAL01000007.1, on the reverse strand, counting down.
GCTCTTCGAGCAGTTCGCGGCGAGCGCGGAGGAGGGCGGCTACTCGGGCGAGGGCAACCCGATCACCTCGGCGGCCTCGTCGATGGCCCACATCGTCCAGGCGTCCGAGGCCCACGGCATCGACGCCGGGGTCATGCGCGCGGCCGAGGGCCTGGCCCGCCGTGTCATCGGCCTCGGCCACGGCGCGGACGGGTTCGTCCGCGTCGCCGAGGTGCTCGGCCGCCGCTGAGCCGGGCGCCCCGGGCCCGCCCGCGGCCGGCGGTGCGTGCGGGCCCCCGCCCGCGGCGGCCTCGTCCGCGCGGCCGGGAAGGGACCGATCGGGATAATCCGGTACGGGAGGAATTGCTACGCTGGCGGCATGACCGCCATGGCGCCCACCAGTACCGCAGAGGACCTGTCGTACCTGCTCGACCACACGAGCCACGTGCTGCGCAGCCGGATGGCCGCCGCGCTCGGCGAGATCGGGCTCACCTCGCGCATGCACTGCGTGCTCGTCCACGCCCTGGAGGAGGAGCGCACCCAGGCGCAGCTCGCCGAGCTCGGGGACATGGACAAGACCACGATGGTCGTCACCGTGGACGCCCTGGAGCGGGCCGGGCTCGCCGAGCGGCGGCCCTCAAGCCGGGACCGCAGGGCGCGCGTCATCGCGGTGACCGAGAAGGGTGCCCGCCTGGCCGAGCAGAGCCGGCGCATCGTCGACGGGGTGCACGAGCAGGCCCTGGCCTCGCTGCCCGCGGGGGACCGGGAGGGCCTGCTTCGGGCGCTGCACGCGCTGGCCGAGGGGCACCTGGCCGTCCCCGTCGAGGCGCCGCGGCCGGCCAGGAGGGCGCGCCAGCGGGAGAAGTAGCGCGGCGGGCCCCGGTTGGGTCCGTAAGAAATGGTCTGTAACAAAACCATCTGCTAGTGTCTCATCCTGTCGTGCCCACCGGGCACCCGCCCGACAGGAGGGACAGCCATGTCCGCCCGCCCCCCGCAGCCGCCCGCCGCCCCCGAACGCGCCCCCGGCGCATCCCCGGGCGCGTCCTCAGGGGCCCCGCCCCGCCCCGTGCCCGCCCCCCTCTCCGACCGCTCCCGCGCGCTGGCCCTCGCGGTCATCGCCACCGGAACGCTGATGGTCATCCTCGACGGCAGCATCGTGACCGTGGCGATGCCCGCCATCCAGGAGGACCTGCACTTCTCGCCGGCCGGCCTGAGCTGGGTCGTCAACGCCTACCTGCTGGCCTTCGGCAGCCTGCTGCTGCTCGCCGGGCGGCTCGGCGACCTGATCGGGCGCAAACGGGTCTTCCTGGCCGGGACCGCCCTCTTCACCGCCGCCTCGCTGCTTGCCGGGGTGGCCGGCTCCCCGGCGATGCTGCTCGCCGCCCGCTTCCTGCAGGGCGTCGGCAGCGCGCTGGCCTCCGCGGTCAGCCTCGGCATCCTGGTCACGCTGTTCCCCGAACCCGCCAAACGCGCCCGGGCGATCGCCGTCTTCAGCTTCACCGGCTCGGCGGGCGCCACGCTCGGCCAGGTGCTCGGCGGCGTCCTCACCGACGTGCTCGACTGGCACTGGATCTTCTTCATCAACCTGCCGATCGGCCTGGTCTCCCTGGTCCTGGCCCATCCGGTGCTGCCCGCCGACCGCGGCCTCGGCCTGCGCGCGGGGGCCGACGTCACCGGGGCCGCGCTGGTCACGGCCGGGCTGACGCTGGGCACCTACGTGCTGGTGAAGGCGCAGGACAACGGCTGGACCTCGGGCGCCACCCTGGGCCTCGGCGCCCTCGCGCTGCTGCTGCTCGCGGCGTTCCTGCTGCGCCAGGCGAGCGCGCGCACCCCCCTGATGCCGTTGCGGATATTCGCCTCGCGCGGGGTCGTGGGCGCCAACCTGGTGCAGGTGCTCATGGTCGCCGCGATGTTCGCCTTCCAGATCATCCTGGCCCTCTACCTCCAGAACGTCCGCGGCTACGGCGCCCTGGACACCGGACTCGCGATGCTGCCCGCCGCGTTCGCCATCGGGCTGCTCTCCCTCGGCGTCGCCACCCGGCTCACCGCCCGCTTCGGGGAGCGCGCGGTGCTGCTCGCCGGGCTGGCGCTGCTGACCGGGCTGCTCGCGCTGCTCGCCAGGGTGCGCGTGGACTCCGGCTACGCCGGCTACCTGCTCCCGGTGCTGCTGCTCGCCGGGGGGTTCGGGCTCGCGCTCCCGGCGCTCACCGGGCTCGGCATGTCCCAGGCGCGCGGCGACACCGCGGGGCTGGCCTCGGGGCTGTTCAACACCAGCAGGCAGATCGGCATGGCCGTGGGCCTCGCGGTCCTCTCCACGCTGGCCGCCTCGCGCACCGACTCCGCCCTCGCCGGCGGCGCGCCCCGGGCCGAGGCGCTGACCGAGGGCTACCGCCTGGCCTTCGCGGTCGGGGCCTGGCTGATGGCCGCCGCCATCCTGGCCGCGCTCCTGGTGCTGCGCCGGAGCGAGCGCCCCGGGGACGCCGCGCCGCAGGCCGGCCCCGGAGGCGCGGCAGCCCCCGCGCCCTGAGCCCGGCGCCTTTCGGCAACCCGCGCGCGTCAGCCCGCGCACCCGCCCGCGTGCGGCGCCCGGCCCGCGCCCCCCGCCGCACCTCCGATCTCCCCGGGGCACCCCTCGGGCCGTGCCCCGGCCCCGCCCGCCCCCTCTCCGGGAAGGAACGACACCCATGACCCCCCAACCCGCCCCGCGGCCCCCCGCGTTCACCCCCTCGCCCGAGGCGCCGCCGGCCGGCCGGGAGCCGGCCCCGGAGCCGGCGCGGGCCGAGCCGTCCGGCGACCGGCCACGGCCGAGGGTGCTGACCGAGGAGGAGGCGTCCGACCTGCTCGGCGGGCAGCTCTTCGGCGTGCTGTCGCTGGTCAGGGCGAGTGGCCGCCCGCACCTGTCGACCGTCCTGTTCCGGTGGGACCCGGCCACGCGCCTGCTGCGCATCCCGTCCGTGGCCGACCGGTTCAAGGTGCGCAGGCTGCGCCGCGCCCCGCTGGCCGCCCTGCACGCCGCGCCCGGGCCGCTGTCCTACGCCGTCGCCGAGGGCGAGGCCGAGATCTCCGAGGTGACGCGCACGCCGGGGGACGCGGTCGGGCGCGAGCTGCTCGCGATCAGCGCGGCCCACGAGGCGATCGAGGACGAGGCCGCCTTCCTCGCCGAGCTGGTGGCCGAGCGCCGGGTGGTGATCAGGCTGCGGGTCTCCCGGCTCTACGGGACCTCGCTCGAGGGCACCGCCGGCTGAGCCCCGGCCGCCCCGGCCGCCCTCGCCCCGGGAGTCCCGCCGCCGGCTCCCGGGCGCAGCCCGTCCAGCACGATGGCCAGGGCCTCGTGGAACTCCGACTCGGCGGTGCTCTCCCGCGCCGCCTCGGCCATCTCGATCAGCCGCGGGTAGCGCTCGCGGGGCAGGGCGCGCACCCGCTCGATCACGTCCCCGGGCTGCTCGTCGGGCGCGAGGGACAGCGGGCCGGCCAGCTCGGCCTGGGCGAAGCCCATGACGAAGGCGGACACCGCCCGCATGGCGACCAGCAGCGGCCGCCCCGCGTACCCGCCCCTGGCCAGGGCCCCGAGCATCTCCTCGCCGCCTGCGAGGGTGGCGGGGTCGAGGCTGCGCCGGGTGAGGATCAGCGGGATGACGTCGGGGTGGGCGCGCACCGCCCGCCAGTGCGCCTCGGCGAGCGCCCGCACATCCGCGCGCCAGTCCGCCGAGGGCACCCCAGGCACCCGCCGCACCTCGCTCATCACCGCCTCCACCAGGAGCGCCTCCAGGCCCTCGCGCCCGTCCACGTAGGTGTAGAGGGTCATGGCGCCCGTCCCGAGCGCGGCGGCGAGGTTCCGCATGGTCAGCGCGGGCAGACCCCGCTCGTCGACCAGGCTCAGCGCGGCGGCGCGCAGGCGCTCCTCGGTGAACTTCCGTGGCGCAGGCATCTCGGCCCTCCTTGATTCCCGTACATCGTACGTGTTCTACTGGGCGGCGCGTTTACGTACGTCGTACGTAAACGCTGCCCACGGCCCTGCCACCGAGGAGGAATCGCCATGTCCAGCCCCGTTCCCCGCGCCGGGAGGGCCGGCGCGCCGCCCCCGCCGGTCTCCCGATGGCTGCTGCCCGTCGTGCTGACCGTGCAGTTCACGGTCTCCCTCGACACCTCGGTGGTGAACGTCGCGCTCCCCGCCGTCCGCGCCGGGCTCGGCTTCGACGAGGACGGCCTGACCTGGGTCGTCAACGCCTACGCCCTGACGTTCGGCGGCCTCATGATGCTGGGGGGCCGGCTCGGGGACCTGTTCGGCCGCCGCCGGGTCCTGCTGGCCGGGCTGGCGCTCTTCGGCGCGGCGAGCCTGGCGGGCGGCCTCATGCGCACCCCCGGCCTGCTCATCGCGGCCAGGGCCGTGCAGGGCGTGGGTGCCGCGGCGCTCACGCCGGTGGCACTCGCCCTGCTCACCACCGCCTTCGCGCCGGGGCGCGCGCTGGCCAGGGCGCTCGGGCTGTGGGGTGCGACGGCGGCGGCCGGGGGCGCGGCCGGGGTCCTGGCGGGCGGGGTCCTCACGGAGTGGCTGAGCTGGCGCGCGGTCATGCTGATCAACGTGCCGATCGTGGCCTTCGCGCTGGCGGCGGCCCGCCGGCTGCCCGCGGACCGGCGGGCGGGCCAGGCGCCGCCGCGGCTCGACGCCGCCGGCGCCCTGCTGGTGACGGCCGGGGCCACCGCCCTGGTCCTCGGCGTCGTCCGCAGCGAGGCGGTCGGCTGGGGCTCGGCCGCCACCCTGCTCACCCTCGGCGCCGCGGCGGCGCTGCTCGCGCTGTTCGCCCTCGTCGAGTCGCGCACCCGCGACCCGCTGCTGCGGATGGGGCTGCCGGCCCGGCGCCCGGTGCTGGGCGCGAACCTCTTCATGATGCTGCTCTTCTCCTGCCAGTTCGCCGCCTTCTACTTCTGCTCCCTCCACCTGCACCACGTGCTCGGCTACGGGGCGGCGCGGGCGGGCCTGGCGTTCCTGCCTTTCTGCCTGGGGGTGGTGGCCGGCTCCGCGCTCGCGGCCAGGGCCGTGGCCTCCCTCGGCCTGCGGCGGCTGCTGGTGCTCGGCGGGCTGCTCGCGGCCTGCGGCGTGGGCTGGCTCGGCGCGGGAATGGCGGCGGGCGGCGGCTACCTCCTCGCGATGTCGGGGCCGATGCTCCTGATCAGCGTCGGCATCGGGATGTGCTTCGTGCCGCTGGGCACCGCGGGCACCGCCGGCGTGCCGCCCGAGGCCGCGGGAATGGCCTCGGGACTGCTCAACACCTCGCGGCAGGTGGGCGGTTCGGTCGGCCTGGCGGCGCTGGGCACCCTGGCCACCTCGGTGAGCGGCGGTCAGGAGGGCGCCTCGCGCGAGGCGCTCGCCGAGGGCTACGGCGCGGCGGTGGGCGCCTCGGCCGCCCTGCTCCTCCTCGCGGTCCTGGCCGCGCTGCTGCTGATCCGGGACCCGGCCGGGGCCGGGTCCGGCCGGGCCGGGGGCGGCCGGGGCGGGACCGGCCGGGCCCCGGGCCGCCGCGCACCGGCCGGTCGGGCCCGAAGCCTCCCTGCCGCGGCCGGGGGCGGCGAGGGCGGCGAGCGGCCCGGTGGATGAGGCGTGCGGGGGAACGCGCGGGGCGGAAAGGGAGCGGGGCGAGGGGCTCAGACGGCGTCGATGCTCGCGAACTCCTCGGCGGTGAGGGTGAGTTCCGCGGCCTCGGCGGAGTCGGCGATGGTCTCGGGGCGGCTCGAACCCGGGATCGGGATCACCACGGGCGCCTTGGCGAGCATCCAGGCCAGGCACACCCGCTGCGGGCTCACGCCGTGCGCGGCGGCGATCTCGCCCAGCGCGGCGAACCGCGAGCCGAGCGCGCCCGCCCTGCCGATGCCGCCGAGCGGGCTGTAGGGCAGGAACGCGATCCCGAGCCGGGCGCAGGTCTCCAGCTCGGGCTCGCTGGAGCGGAAGGCGGGCGAGAACCGGTTCTGCACGCTGACCAGCCGCCCGCCGAGCAGGTCGTACGCCTCCTGGATCTGGTCCGGGTCGGTGTTCGAGACGCCGGCCAGCCGGATCTTGCCCTCGTCGAGCAGCTCCGCCAGTGCGCCGATCGAGTCGGCGAAGGGAACGGCCGGGTCGGGGCGGTGGAACTGGTAGAGCCCGATGGCCTCCACGCCGAGCCGCGCCAGCGAGTCCTCGCAGGCCCGCCGCAGGTGCTCGGGGCGCCCGTCGACGTCCCAGGTGCCGTCCCCCGGGCGGGTCAGGCCGCCCTTCGTGGCGACCAGGACGCGCGAGGTGTCGCCCGCGTACGCGGCCAGCGCCCTGGCCACCAGCGCCTCGCCGTGCCCGGTCTCGTGCGCGTCGCGGTGGTAGGCGTCCGCGGTGTCGATCAGGGTGACGCCGGCGTCGAGGGCGGCGTGGATCGTCGCGAGGGCGCGCCGTTCGTCCGGCCTGCCCTCGATGGACAGCGGCATCTCGCCGAGACCGATCGCAGAGACCTCGACGTCGCCGATGGTGCGGGTCCGCACGGGCATCTCCTCCGTCCGCGCCTGTGCCGCCGGCGCTTCGCCGGCCACGAGCGCAGTCTGCTGCGCGCCGGGCGCGGCGGCCAGCCGGACCCGCGCGCCCCGCGGCGCACGGGTGAGGCGTGGGGCCGGGCGCCGCTTGGCCCACGATCAGCCGAAGGGGTGAACGGCCCGCGCCGTGGTCGTTGCCGTTGTCATTGCCGTTGTCATTGCCGCCGTCAGGGGCCGCCGTTGCCGTCGCCGCCGTCAGGGGGCCGCGGCCCGGTGGGCCGTGGCCACCAGCTCGATGGCCACGTCGAGCGCGGCCTGCCGGCGTTCCTCGGCGCCGACCTCGTTGCCGCGCAGGCCGAAGACGCCGATGTGCATGCTGGCGTGCATCGCGAGGATCGCGCTCACGCACCGCATGTCGTCGCTCAGGCTGCCCTCGGGGTTGCGGACCAGGGCGAGCACCTGCAGCAGCCGTTCGCGGAAGTCCATGCCGATGCTCAGCTCGCGCACCGCGGCCTGGTTCTCCTGCATGAAGCGGATGAACGGCGCCGCCCGGGTCAGCAGGAGGCTGTAGCGGTGCAGGATCTCCGCCTTCGTCTCCAGGCTGGGCGGCTGCTCGCCGGCCCAGGCGATCAGCTCGTCCATCGGGGAGGTCAGGTCCCGGAAGATGCCGATGAGGATGTCTTCCTTGGTCTTGAAGTGGTAGTAGAGGGCCGCCTTCGTGACGTCGAGGCGCTCGGCGATCTCCCGCAGCGAGGTCTTCTCATAGCCCTGTTCCGAGAACAGCTCCAGGGCAACGTCCTGAATGCGCTGTCGCGTGTCGGTCCGGCGCTGCTGAGGCGCTGTGCTGCTCATCACGTGGGCTCCCCGAGGTCCTTACTTGACGACCGGCTAGTGACCGGTTTAGCTTCAACTGTAACCACTAGCCGGGCGGCAAGTAAGCCGGGAGGGCGAGGGAACGGGGAATATGACGCAGAACACCGAGGACGTGGCACCCGCGGGGGAGGGGCAGGCGCGCAGCGTGCGCGTCGTGCTGATGGCGCTCCTCATCGCGATCATGCTCGCGATGCTCGACAACATGATCATCGGCACGGCGATGCCCACCATCGTCGGTGACCTGGGCGGCGTGGAGCACCTGTCCTGGGTGGTCACCGCCTACACGCTCGCCACCGCCGCCTCGACTCCCATCTGGGGCAAGCTCGGCGACATGTACGGGAGGAAGGGCTCCTTCCTCAGCTCCATCGTGATCTTCCTGGTGGGTTCGGCGCTCTCCGGCGTGGCCCAGGACATGGGCCAGCTGATCGCCTTCCGGGCCGTCCAGGGCCTGGGCGCCGGCGGCCTGATGGTCGGCGTGATGGCGATCATCGGCGACCTGATCCCGCCGCGGGAACGCGGCAGGTACCAGGGCATGATGGCCGGCGTCATGGCGCTGGCCATGATCGGCGGGCCCTCCCTCGGCGGCTTCATCACCGACAACTGGGGCTGGCGCTGGACCTTTTACATCAACCTCCCGCTGGGCGCGATAGCCCTCGCCATGGTGACGGCGGTGCTGCACCTGCCGAAGAAGCGGGTCCCGGGCCGGATCGACTACCTGGGCGCGACCCTGCTCACCGTGGGCATCACCTCCATCGTGCTCGTCACCACCTGGGGCGGCTCCGAGTACGCCTGGGGCTCCGCGCAGATCATCGGCCTCAGCGTGCTGGGCGCGGTCTCCCTCGCCGCGTTCCTGTTCGCCGAGACCAAGGCGGCCGTGCCGGTCGTCCCGCTGCACATCTTCCGCAGCAGGAACTTCACGCTGATGGCGCTGATCGGCTTCATCGCGGGCTTCGTCATGTTCGGCGGCACGCTCTACCTGCCGCTGTTCCAGCAGGCGGTGCAGGGCGCCTCGGCCACCAACTCCGGCCTGCAACTGCTCCCGATGCTGCTGTCGATGATGGCCGTCTCGATGATCGCCGGGCGGATCACCACCAACACCGGCAAGTACAAGGCACTGCCGATCATCGGCGCCGCGCTGATGACCGTCGGCCTGTTCCTGCTCGCCCAGATGGACGTCGGCACCTCGCGCGTGACCTCCGGCCTGTACATGGCGGTGCTCGGCGCGGGCATGGGCTTCCTCATGCAGGTCACCATGCTGGTCGCGCAGAACAGCGTGGAGATGAAGGACATGGGCGTGGCCTCCTCCACCTCGACGCTCTTCCGCACGCTCGGCAGCTCCTTCGGGGTGGCCGTGATGGGCGCCCTGTTCACCAACACGGTGCAGGACGAGATGACCGAACGCGGCGGGGCGGCGGCCGGGGCCGCGACCGCGGAGTCCGCGCAGCTGACCGCCGACGGCATCGCCGCGCTGCCCGCCGACCTCCGCGACGCCTACCAGCACGCGGTGGCCGCGGGAACGCACTCCGCCTTCCTGCTCGCGGCGGTCACCGCCATCGCCGCCTTCGTCCTGGCGCTGTTCGTCAGGGAGGTGGCGCTGCGCGGGGCCGGCCCCAAGCCGGAGGCCGCGGCCCCCGAGGGCGGGCGCCCGCAGACCGAGGCCCTCGCCGAGCCGGTCTGACGAACGGCGCGCGCACCCGCGCCATGCGAAAGGGCCGGGCCCGGAGTCACTCCGGGCCCGGCCCTTTCTGCCGTGCGGGCACGGCCCGGGCCCGGCCGCGCCCCCGCCGGCGCGGCCGGGGGCGCGTTCCTCGCCGGGCGCTCCGGGGTGCGTTCCTCCCCGTGTGCTCCAGGGCGTGTTCCTCGCCGGGGCGCCGGCGCGCGCCCCGGCGGAGGTACGCCACGCCCGCTGCCGTACGCCGGGCCGCACGCCGGTGGAGCGCCCAGTATGGGGCGCATGACCGACAGGACGGCCGGCAACGGCGAGCAGCAGGGACACGGCGGGGGCGGCGCGGGCGAGGCGCACCGCGGGGCGGGCGGCGGCGCGGGCCCGGGCCGCGCGGGCGGCGGGGGCCGCGGGCAGGGGGCAGGCGGCGGGCAGGCCGGGGGCGGGACGGCGGGCGGGACGGGGCGTGGCACCGGGGCGCGGCCCGCGCGCATGCCGGTCGTCACCCAGGACCGATTCGGCGGGCCCGAGGTACTGCGCCTGACCGAGGCCGAGCGGCCCCGGCCGCTGCCCACCGAGGTGCTGGTGCGCGTCGAGGCGGCCGGGGTCAACCCGGTGGACGCGAAGACCAGGGCGGGCCAGGGCATGGCCGCCGTGCTCGGCGAACCCCCCTTCACCGTGGGCTGGGACGTGTCGGGCGTCGTCGAGGAGGTCGGCCACGGCGTCACCACGCTCGCCCCGGGCGACGAGGTCCTCGGCATGCCGCGCTTCCCGCACGAGGCGGGCGCCTACGCCGGGTACGTCACCGGGCCCTCGCGGCACTTCGTGCGCAAGCCCCCGGAAATCGGGCACGTGGCCGCGGCCGCCTTGCCCCTCGCGGCGCTGACGGCCTGGCAGATCCTCGTGGACACGGCCGGCGTGGAGGCGGGCCGGCGGGTGCTGGTGCACGCCGCGGCCGGCGGGGTGGGGCACCTGGCCGTCCAGATCGCCAAGGCCCGCGGGGCGCACGTGACGGGGACGGCCCGGGCGGGCAAGCACGCGTTCCTGCGCCGCTGCGGCGTGGACGAGGCCGTCGACTACACGGCGGGGCCCTTCGAGGAGGCCGTGGGCGACCTGGATCTCGTGGTCGACCTGGTGGGCAGCCCCGGCAATCAGCGGCGCTCCCTCGACGTGCTGCGCCCCGGCGGCCTGCTGGTCGCCGTGCCGGGCGGGCTCGACCCGGAGGCCGCCGCCCTGGCGGCCGAGCGCGGGCTGCGCGCCACCGGCTTCCTCGTGGAGCCGGACCGGGCCGGGCTGGCCGCGCTCGGCCGCCTCGTGTCCGAGGGGCGGCTTTCGGTCGAGGTGGCCGCCACGCTGCCGCTCGCCGAGGCCGCCGAGGCCCACCGGATGATCGAGACGGGGCGGACCACGGGGAAGGTCGTGCTGCTGCCGGGCGCGGCCGCGTGAGGACCCGCGGGCCGGTTTCCGGTGCGGGGCGCGGGCGCCGCGGTGCCCGGCCGATTCACTCTTGACAGGGCATCCTGGGCTGAATACTCTGTTCAAAGTATCCGAGGTCGAGCGAAGGGCGCCCTGGGCGTGAGGAGGTGGAGATGCCAAGTCGTTCCGTGAGCAACCCGCTGGCGCTGGCCGTCCTGGTCTGCCTGTGGGAGCGGCCGATGTATCCCTACGAGATCACGACCACGCTCAAGGAGCGCGGCAAGGAGGACAGCATCCGGCTCAACTTCGGATCGCTCTACGCGGTCATCAAGTCCCTGGAGAAGCACGGCTTCATCGAGGCCGCCCGCACCGAGCGCGCGGGGAACCGCCCGGAGCGCGTCGTGTACGAGATCACCGGCAGCGGCCGCGCGGAGGCGCGGGACTGGATGCGGGAGCTCATCGGCAGGCCCGCGAAGGAGTATCCGGCCTTCGAGGCCGGGCTCTCCATGATCGGCATACTGCCGCCGGGCGAGGTCGCCTCGCTGCTGCGCGAGCGGATCGCGGCGCTCGACTCCGAGCTCGGCGAGCGGAGCCGGATGGAGGAGGAGGCCGCCGGCCTCGGCCTGCCCGAGCTGTTCGTGATCGAGAGCGAGTACCGGACGGCCATGACCCGGGCCGAGCGCGCCTTCGTCGCCCGCCTGCTGGACCGGGTGGAGACGGGACGGCTCGGCGGCATCCAGGGCTGGACCCACATGCACGAGCTGATCCGGGCGGGCGTCCCGGTGGTCGAGGCGCAGCTCCAGCTGCACCAGCCCCCGGAGCGGGCCGCGGAGCCGGAGGCGGAGCGCCGCTGACCGGGCGCCCCGGAAGAGGAGACGAGAAGGGACACCGCGCAGGAAGCACAGCACGCGACCCGGGGGGCAAGGCCCCTCGGCACCGAGAAAACGGTGGCCCGGACGCGGCAACGTCCGAGCCACCACGCAACCGAGTCGTCCTCGTGAACGAGTCCACTCCTGTCTCAGCGCGTACGGCCAGCTTAACGGGCCACGCCCGCACGAAGGACGGCTCCAGCCCGTGAGGAGCCGTAGTTGAGCACGCCACGATCCGGGCCCGCCCTGGCGGCCCGGGACCTCGTCAAGACCTATCCCCAGGGCCGCGGCAAGCCGCCGCTCACCGCCCTGGACGGCCTCAGCTTCGAGGCCGCGCCCGGCACCGTGTTCGGCCTGCTCGGGCCGAACGGCGCCGGCAAGTCCACCACCGTCAAGATCCTCTCCACCCTGGCCCGCGCCGACTCCGGAAGGGCCTTCGTCGCCGGCATCGACGTGGGCGCCGACCCGGCGGGCGTCCGGCGGGCCATCGGCTTCGTCGCCCAGAAGCAGGTGTCGGACCCGATGGACACCGGCCTGGAGAACCTGCTGCTCGCCGGCCGCCTGCACGGCATGGGGGCGCGCCGGGCGCGCGAGCGCGCCGAGGAGCTGCTGGACCGCTTCGGCCTCGCCGGGGCCGCGCGCCGCCAGGTGAAGACCTACTCCGGCGGCATGATCCGCAAGCTGGACGTCGCCGTGGGCCTCATGCACCGGCCCCGGGTGCTGTTCCTCGACGAGCCCACCACCGGCCTCGACCCGGAGGCCAGGGCCGAGATGTGGGCGGAGATCGAGCGGATGGCCGCCGGGGAGCGGATGACCGTCCTGCTCACCACCCACTACCTGGAGGAGGCCGACCGCCTCGCCGCCCGGCTGGCCATCGTGGACGGGGGCCGGGTCGTCGCCGAGGGCAGCCCGGAGCAGCTCAAGAGCGAGCTGCGGGGCGACGCCGTCCTGGTGCAGCCGCGGGACCGCGCCCGGCTGCCCGAGGCGCGCGCCGCCGTCGGCGGGGTCTCCGTCTTCCGGGAGGTCGGCATCGTGGGGCGGGCGGTGCACGCCCGCGCGGACGACGGCGGCGCGGCGCTGCCCCAGGCGCTCGCCGCGCTGGAGGCGGCCGGGGTCCCGGTTGCGTCCGCCACCGTCTCGCGGCCCAGCCTCGACGACGTCTACCTGGCGCACACCGGCCGCAGCTTCGCCGCCGCCGAGGAGCGCCACGCCCGCGCGGAGGCCGAGGGGGTGGCGGCGTGACCGTCCTCGCGCACACCGGCGCGCTGACCCTCCGTCAGCTGCGCGCCGCCTGGCGGGTCCCGGCGTTCGTCGTGATGAACGTGGTGCAGCCGCTCACCTGGCTGCTGCTGTTCGGGCAGCTGTTCACGTCCGTGGTGGACATCCCGGGCTTCGAGGGCGGCTCCTCCTACCTGGAGTTCCTCACCCCGGGGATCGTCATGATGATGGCGCTCTTCGGCAGCGCCTGGGCCGGCACCAGCTACGTCCAGGACATGGAGCGCGGCGTGATGGACCGCTTCCTCACCTCGCCGGCCAGCCGCGGGGCGCTCATGGTGTCCACGCTGGTCTACCAGGCGGTGCTCACGGTGGTGCAGACGCTCATCGTGCTGGCCGTCGCCCTGCTCGGCGGGGCGCGGTTCGGGGGTGGGGCGCCGGGGGTGCTCGTGCTGCTCCTGGCGGCGATGCTGCTGACCGCCTCCTTCTCCGCCCTGTCGAACGCGGCGGCGCTGCTGGCCCGCAGCCAGAACGCGCTGATCGGCCTCTCGCAGCTCGTGACCATCCCGCTGATGTTCCTCAGCTCGGCCCTGATGGACACCCGCCTCTCGGCGGGGTGGCTGGACCGCGTGGCCGCGTTCAATCCCTTCGAGTGGGCGGTGGTGGCCTCCCGGGAGGCACTCGGCGGCCAGGGCCGGGACTGGCCCTCCATAGCCGGGCACCTGGGCCTGCTCGCGGCCTTCACCGCGGTCCTGGCCTGGGTGGCGACCCGCGCCTTCCGCACCTACCAGCGCTCCGCCTAGCCGGCGGCCGGCCCGCGGCGCCGGGACCCGCCGGGAGGCGGGCCCCGGGGAGGCGGGTCCCCGGGCGGCTCCTCAGGGCAGGGTCTCGACCACGATGTTCGGGTAGAGGGTCCGTAGCGGCCCGGGCGCCGAGGTGATGACCGGCCACTGCCTGGCCGCGGCCAGGTAGGCCACCTGCCCCGTGGTGGTGCCGGCGGGGGCGTGGGCAGAGCGGAGAATGCCGGAGCCCACGGCCTGGGTCTCGGTCAGCTCGGCGAGGGTGACCAGCGGGAAGCGCAGTATCGCCGTCAGCGCGTCCCGGCCGAAGGGATGCAGGTCGGCGGCGGCGTCGGCCACGCAGGTGGCGGGGGCGAGCAGCGGGATGATGTGCCGGTGGGCCAGGCTGAGCAGGGCCTGCATGTGGAGGTTGCCCCGGGCGGCGGCGGTCAGGGCGCTGGTGTCGAGGATGCGGCCCCCTATGGCCTCGGCCTCCGCGGCCGGGGGCGCGTCGCCGGAGCTCACGCGGCCGCGCCGGCCCCGGCGTCGTCCTCCTCCTCGATGCGCAGGGCTCGCCTGGCCCAGGCGGTGTGCTCGGCGCCCGGGCGCTCCTGGCCGAAGAGGCGGCGCAGGGTCTCCTCGATGTCGGCGGCCTCGCGCTCCTGCTGGATCAGCTGCTGGATGTGCCCGGAGACGCTGCCCCGGCCGGCCTCCTCGGCCGCCTTGAGGTACTCCAGCTGGTCGGGCGGCAGGCTGATCGCGATCTTGGCGGATCGCTTCTGTGGGGTCATACCGCAGTTATACCACCGTGCCCGGGAGGCGCGTCGGCGGGGGTGGGTGCCGAGGAGGCGTGGCGGCGCACGGGGGCCTGCGAGTCGTGCGCCCGCGCACGACTCAGCTCTTCTCGCCGAAGAGCTCCAGAAGCTCGACGCGGCCGAACATGCGGGCGGTGTCGATTGCCGAGGGCTGGCCCGCGGCCGGATCGGCCCCGGCGTCCAGCAGGGTCCGCACCACGTCCCCCGCGCCCTTGAACACGGCCCCGGCGATCGGGGTCTGCCCGCGGTCGTTGCCCCGGCCGGGGTCGGCGCCGCGGGCGAGCAGCACCCGGACGGTCTCGGCGTGGCCGTGGTAGGCCGCCAGCATCAGCAGCGTGTCGCCCTTGTCGTTGCTCAGGTTCGGCGGGACGCCGGCGTCGACGTAGGCCGCGACCGTGTCGGTGTCGCCCTGCCTGGCCAGGTCGAAGATCTTCGCGGCGAGCTGGAGCACCTCGGGATCGTGGGCTGGCTCGTTGCTCTCCGGTTCCGGGCCGGTCATGGGGACGTCCTCCTCGATCGAAGCGCAGACGGGAGCGGTGCCGGCTGCGTGCCCATCAAGCCTACGTACTTCCGGCGGACATGCTCGCCGCATTCCCCCGGTGTGCCCGCCGGGCCCCGGTGTTCCCGCCCGGGGCCGAGGGGCGGCGGCTCAGCTCGCGGCCCGCCGGCGGCGCCGGGCGGCCGGCGAGAAGGCGAGCGCGGGTAAGGGGGCCCGCGCGGCGGGCGTGGGGGGCCGCGCCGGCACGGCCGGGTCGCGGTACCAGGCGGCGTAGGCGTCCTCGACGCTCCGGTGGCTGGGCACCCGGCTCAGGCCGAGGACGCGCGCGGCCCGGCGCAGCGCGGAGCTGACCATCTCGGCCGTCCGCGGCAGCTGCTCGTCGAGTTCGGCGGGCTGCGTGGCCCGGACGACGAGGGCCTGCCTGATGACGTCGGTGAAGACCGACTGGACGCGCTTGTAGGCGAGGTAGTGCGGCAGGTCGCGGACGAGTCCCGCGGCGGCGCCGGGAAGGTTGGCCTCCACGATGCGCGCCCAGCGGGTGAGCAGTTCGTTCTCCTGGGCGGCCGGGTAGCGCATCAGGTGCAGGTGGGTGGCCAGGTCGTAGAGGGGGTCGCCGATCAGGGCCAGTTCCCAGTCGATGGTCCACAGCAGGCCGTCGGCCTCGGCCACGATGAGGTTGTCCCGGTGCAGGTCGCCGTGCAGCAGGGCGAAGGGCCGCTCGGTGAGCCGGTCGGCGGCGCGCGCGAGCGGCCCGTCCGCGGCGAGCACCTCGGGCCGCACGCCGAGCGCGGCGAACAGCTCGCCCGTCGTGCGGCGGTGGACGGCGTACACTCGCCGCCTGGTGAACCGCACCAGGCCGTGGAGAAACTCCCCCGTGGTGTGCGGCCGCAGCACCACGGGGCAGCGGTGGACCGGCGCGAAGGCCGCCGGCGGCACGGCCGCGAGCCGGCCGAACAGCTCGACCAGCTGGGCGAGTTCGTGACCGCTGAGGGCCGTGCCCGGCGGGCGGAGCGCGGAGAGCGGCTCGCCCTCGATATAGCCGTGCACCTGGATGGCGTCCGGCCCGCCGAGCCGGTACACCGGGGCGATCCGCGCCATGCCGAGCAGGGCGAGCCGGCTGAGGACGTCCTCCTCGTTGTCGAAGCAGCGCGGGTCGAAGCGGTGCACCCCCGGCCGTGGCCGGGGGGCTTTCAGCCGACCCAGGGCGGCGAGTTCCCCCTCCGCCTCCATCACCTGCCAGATGCGGTGGTTACCCCGGAGGGTAGGACGAGGCAACTGGTGGCTCATGAGCGGTTCCCCCCGACAATGGCGCCTGCAAGTAGCAGCACGGTACGCCCCGTTTGCGCCACTGCCGATGGCTCAAAAGGGTGCATCTCACCCGAGACTGGGGGCGATGAGCGCCGTGAGCACATGCTCAAGCGAGCTCACCACGTGCTCCGCTCTGGCCGCGGCGAACGCCTCGGCCAGGGGCGGGGTGGGCGCGTAGCCCAGGAACGGCACCCGGGCGGCACGCGCCGCCACCAGGTCCGAGACGCTGTCGCCGATCATGAGGGCCTGCCGGGCGGGGGCGCCCGTGGAGGCCAGGGCGCGCAGCACGGAGTCCGGGTGCGGCTTCAGCAGCGCCATGTCGCGCGATCTGCCGTGCACCCGGCCGCCGACGTAGCCGGAGAGCTTGTGCCGGCTGAGGTAGTGCTCGGCCGCGCGGGGTGAGTTGTTCGTGGCGATGGCGACCTGCCGGCCGCGGGTGGAGAGGGCGGCGATGAGCGCCGCCGCGTAGGGGGTGGGGTGGGCCGTCGCCGCCGCCGCGACCTCCTCGTCCGCCAAGGCCCCCTCCAGGCGCCCGACCACCGCGGCCCCGGGACGCCGCCCGGCGATGGCGCGCAGCACCTGGTGCGGATCGTCCGAGGCCCGCAACTCGGGCGTCAGCAGGGGGGAAAGCGACATCTCGACGGCCAGTTCGCGCAGCCGGCGGGCCACGGAAGCCGCCGAGCGGACCGCGAAGAGGCGGCAGACCGGTCCGTCGAAGTCGAAGAGAACACAGCGGGCGTTACTGATGAGTTCCCTCATCTAACCGAGTGTGAGCGGTTGGGCTAGCGTTGACCAGAGGGACTCGAACCACTGCTGTGACTCTTCAACATATGCGGTGTCCGAAGACGATCGGAAGACTTTCGAACTCAAGCCGAGCACGTCGTAGATCTCGAGTTGCTGGTCCTGGTACTCCACGACCCTCGGGATCACGCGGTAGAAGGCGCTGAGGACCTCGGTGCCGTTGAGGAGGTACAGCTTCTGCACCGGGGTGATCGGCACCCCGCGAATCTCGACGTTGACCTTGGGCACCAGCTGCATCTCGGCGAGCGAGGTCATCTGGTGGCGCAGCGAGGTGGAGAAGGTCCTGGTGAGTTCGCGCAGCCGGTGGAGCGGGCGCCGGTCCCGGGGGTCGGACACCAGCCTGGGGTAGGCGAGGGGCGCCTCGGGGTCGGGCAGCAGCACCCGGATGGAGATGGAGTTCGGGGTCAACTCCCCTGCCGAGATGGCGATCAGGGGCGCCGCCAGGGCCGAGTTGAGGGTCTCGGTGGTGAGGCAGAAGGCGTCGATGGAGATGTCGTCGGCGTGGAAGGCCACCGCGATCCGGTCGGCCACCTCCGCACTGGCCGGCCGCGGCCCCTCCTTCCCCGGCACGGAGACCACGGCGGGCGCGCCGCGGCCCCGTGCGCTGAGGTAGCCCTCGCGTTCCAGGATGGCGAGGGCCTGGCGAACGGTGGTGCGGTTGGTGCCGAACTCCTCCACGAGAGCCCGCTGGGTGGGCAGCCGGGCGTGCTCCGGCAGCTCCCCCTTGCGTATGCGCTCACGCAGCACCCCCGCGAGGTGGTCGGGAGAGAGCGGGTCACCGGGAGGTTGCGCGGCATCGCTGTCCGGGGCGATCTCCTGACTCACGGCTCAACACCATACAACTTTCGGCCAGATCCGGAAGGTTGATAAGAGGACGTTTCCGATTGGCCGCCAACTGGGGAAAACAAGCGTATAGTTGGTTGCCAACTTAGCCAACTTCCCAAGACTTAAGCATAGTTGACGTGATGTGAGGAGGGATCATGCTCGTTTCCACGATCGCCGTGGCGGCCCTCGGCATCGCGGTGGAGCGGGCAGTCGACATCCAATGGGGTCTGCCGGGCCTGATCGGCCTGCTGATCCTGCGGACCGGGCTGAACAAGCGCAACTTCACCTGCGCATGCGTGGGCACGACGGTACTCATGACGCTGGCGGTGGTCTCCGTCTAGCGAGGCGGCGGGGACGCTCAGAAACCGTCGGGACACCAGGGGCGTCGGCCGGTGCGGAACAGCAGATCCGCCCGGTCCGACGCCCTCGCCGTGTCCTCGTCGAGCTCGCCGAGCGCCGCCAGCTTCGCCGCCGTGACCTCGCCCAGGTACAGCTTGGCGAACGTGCCGGCGCCGAGGGTCAGGTCGGCGGGCCGCGAGGTCGGCGCGCAACTCGCCCCCTCCGGCCCCGCGTCGAGCAGGAAACGCCCGCCGGACAGTCCCAGTGGGTCACGGATGTCCAGCACCAGGCTGCCCTCGGCCGCATAGCCGCGGGCCTCGAGCAGCCGCGGCACGTCCAGCGGGCGCAGCCACAGGAAGTCGGCCTGCTCCTTCAGCAGCGCCGCCCGCGGGTCGGGAAGGAGCCCCGGCAGCAGCGAGTCGGGGTCGCACATGCCCGTGTCGAGGGTGGCCAGCCAGTCGATCGACAGCAGGAAGCGCCACAGCGCGCGCTCGGCGGCCGGCGTCGCGGCCAGCAGGCCCATGACCGTCGCCCGGGTGTTCGGCGCCCCGTTCACCGAACGTTCCTCGACCCGGAACGCGGCCAGGCCCTGCGGCACGCCCTCGGCGTCCCGGTGCAGCACCCAGAACCGCTCCTTCCACGGCTCCGGGTCGAAGCGCACCGCCCCGGTGTTGCGCTCCCACCACAGCGGCGGCCGGTGCACCGCCCCCGCCCGGCCGCGCCGGAACCGCTCGTGCAGCTCGGGCCCCAGCTTGCGCACCTCCTCGGCGTCCGCGAACGCCAGGCTCCCCTCGGCCCCGGGCAGCGTCCAGCGCGGGTCGAGACCGGCCCGGTGCACGTCCACCTCCCAGCGCGCGGCCGAGGCGGCGGGGCCGAAGCCGAAGCGCCCGTAGATCCGGTACTCGGCCGCGATCAGCGTGGCCGCCGCGGCGCCCCGCTCCCTGGCCGCGGCCAGGTCCTCGGTCATCAGCCCGCTGAGCAGGCCGCGCCGCCGGTGGGTGGCCGCGACGGTCACCGCGGACACGGCGTTCGAGGTGACGATCGCGCCGCCCGGCACCGTCAGCTCCTGGTCGAAGCTGCGGAACGTCGCCACGCACCGGTCCCCGTCGAAGACCCCGCGCGCCCGCGAGAAGTCCTGCTTGGCGCGGCGCTCCTCCATGTGGGTGATCAGCTCGGGTGGGGTGAAGAAGCCGGTGTAGACCGCGCGCACCCAGGCGTCGATGTCGGAGGGGGATTCGGAGATGAAACGCGTGTTCAGTGCCATGCGGCCGAGGCTACGGCGGTGCCATGGCCCCCGCCACGAGGTTTCCGCCCGCCCCGCGGCCCCCCGGGGCCACCGTCACGGGGCCGTCCCGACCTGCCCGGCCGCCCTGATCTCGCCCACCTCCCGGCCGCCGCCGAGCACCGGCTCCCGCGGGATCGAGGCGGCGTCCACGCCGAGCCCGGCGAGCGCCGCGGCCAGCACCGGGCCGCGGGCCCTGGCGGCGCCGTCCTCGATCTTGAACGCCAGCGCCCGGCCGTCCGGGAGCGCCACCGCCTGCACGCCCTCCGCGCCGCCCTTGGCCAGCACCCCGGGCACGGCCCGCATCAGCAGCGTGTCGAGCCGGCCGGTGCCGCCGACGTACTCCGGGTGCGCCCGCATCGCGTCGGCCACCCGGCGCTCCCGGCTGCCCGGGGCGGCCAGGACGAACGCCCGGAAGGCGCGGGCGAGTCCGGTCAGCGAGAAGGCGAACAGCGGCGCCCCGCAGCCGTCCACGCCCACGTGCGCCACCGGCTCGCCCGTGAACTCCTCGATCGTCTCGCGGACCAGCAGCTGCAGCGGGTGCCCCGGCTCGGTGTAGCTCTCCACCGGCCAGCCGCGGGCGACGCAGGCCGCCAGCATCGAGGCGTGCTTGCCCGAGCAGTTCATCGCCAGCCGGCGCCGCTGCGGCCCGTCCTCGGGGCAGCGCAACGCGTCCTCGTCCAGGCCGTGCTCGGCCAGCATCGCGGCCGCCAGCCGCTGGTGGAAGTCCTCCCCCGAGTGGCTGGCCGCGGCGAGCGCCAGCCGCTCCCCGGAGAGTTCGAGGCCGGCCCGCAGCACCGCGGTGGCCTGCATCGGCTTGTTGCTCGACCGCGGGAAGACGGGGGAGTCCACGTCCCCGAGGGCCCGATCCACCGAGCCGTCGGGGGCGAGGACCACGAGCGAGCCCCGGTGCCTCCCCTCCACGAATCCGGAGCGAACGACCTCGGCGAGGACGGGGGCCGGGGAGGCCCCGGGGGCGTTGGCGGTCATGAGCGGGCCTTTCGGGCGGTGCCAGGGTGGTGCGCGGCGGCCGGGCACCGCGGCCCGGCCTCAGGACAGCAGGTCGTCCACCTGCGCCTCGCCCTCACGGTACCTGCGGGCGATTTCGGCCCCGCACTCGTCCGCCGTCCGGTGCAGGGCCTGCCGCCGCCGCGAGACGTCCTTCTCGTACCTGGCCAGGCGCATCAGCGCCGCGCGCAACTCCTCGTCGTCCAGCGAGGCGAGGTCGGAGAGCCCGACCTCGTCCAGCATCCGGGCGGTGAACTCCCGGTACTCCTCGCCTGAGGGCATGCCCAGCGTCACGTGCCGCGCGGAGGAACGCTGCCGGGCCGGCGCGTCGGCCAGAATCCGCGGCAACTGGTCGAGCAGCACGGCCTCC
This sequence comes from Streptomyces hoynatensis, assembly GCF_003626535.1. Taxonomy (GTDB): domain Bacteria; phylum Actinomycetota; class Actinomycetes; order Streptomycetales; family Streptomycetaceae; genus Streptomyces; species Streptomyces hoynatensis. The sequence continues at coordinate 296,088 of NZ_RBAL01000007.1, read as the reverse complement.
TGGCCCACCCGGCGGCGCCGCTCGGCCTCCAGGATGTCGATGCGGCCCTGCAACAGCCGCCGCACGAAGCTGAGATCGGCCTCCTCGCGCTGCGCCGAGCGCCGCAGCCCGCGCAGCTCCGCCATGCGCAGCGCACGCAGGTCGCGTGCCTCGGGTGGGGCGGCACGCCGTCGCAGTCCTGAACCCGGTGTGATCATGCGGATTTTTCCCCTCGTCCCCGTTCGGTGCGGTGCCGCGCGGTACGTACCCCGTGACACGCATCGTGTCACTGTGTACCCGGCGTTTGCAGCGGGTCCGCACCCATCCGGCGCACGCGCGGCCGAGACGGAACGTTCCGGCATGATGGCCTGCATGCGAGCGGTGGTACAGCGAGTGGACGGCGCGGCCGTCCGGGTGGACGGCGAGACTGTCGGTGAGATCTCCGGCCAGGGCCTGTGTGTGCTGGTCGGCGCCACGCACGGGGACACGCCGCAGACGGCGGCGAAACTGGCGCGCAAGCTGTGGACGCTGCGCGTGCTTGACGGGGAGAAGTCCTGCTCCGACACGGGCGCCCCGCTGCTCGTCGTCTCGCAGTTCACCCTCTACGGTGACGCCCGCAAGGGGCGCCGGCCCACCTGGCAGGCCGCCGCGCCGGGCGAGGTGGCCGAGCCGCTGGTCGAGGCGGTGTGCGCCGAACTGCGTGCCCTGGGCGCCGAGGTGGCCACCGGGCGCTTCGGCGCGCAGATGCGGGTGACGCTGACGAACGACGGCCCGTTCACCGTCCTGCTCGAAATCTGAGCCACCGGCGGCCCCGCACGGCAGGCGCCGGGCGGGGGCACGGGCCACGGACGGGGGACACGGGCCACGGACGGGGGCACAGGGTGCGCCCCGGGAGCGGCCGGGCGCCCCCAACGCCCCCCGCGCGCGGGCCCGTTACGGCTCGACGACGACCTCCTGGGCCGCCGGGGTCTCGCCGGCGAGCAGTTCCGCGTCCACCGGCACGTTCCGCTTCAGCAGGGCGAGGGCGATCGGGCCGAGCTCGTGGTGCCTGGCCGAGGTGGTGACGAAGCCGAGCTGCCGCCCCTCGGGCCCCTCCGCGGCCAGCCGCACCGGGTCCCCCGGCTCGGGCAGCCGCACCTCGCTGCCGTCGAGGTGCAGGAACGTGAGCCGCCGCGGGGGCCGGCCCAGGTTGTGCACCCTGGCCACCGTCTCCTGGCCGCGGTAGCAGCCCTTGTCCAGGTGGACCGCGGTGTCCAGCCAGCCGAGCTCGTGCGGGATGGTGCGGTGGTCGGTCTCCCGGCCGAGCCGCGGGCGGTGCGCCTCCACCCGCAGCGCCTCGTAGGCGAGCATCCCGGCCGGCGGGGCGTGCCCGTCCGCGAACGCCGCCAGCTCGCCGCGCGGCAGGAAGACGTCCCGGCCGTGGGCCGTCTCCCGCACGACGGTGCCCGCCGGGACCTCGGCGATCGACCCCGCGGGCAGGTGGACCACCGCGAACTCCGCCGTGCGGTCGGCGATTTCCACCCGGTAGAAGAACTTCATGCTCTCCAGGTAGGCGAGCAGCGCCCCGGCCGCGCCCGGCTCGGTGTGCGCCCAGGTCGTCTCGCCGTCGTCGACCAGGTAGAGCACGTGCTCGATGTGTCCCTTGGGGGAGAGGATCAGCGCCTCCGTCGCGTGCCCTGGCGGCAGGTCCGCGACGTGCTGGGTGAGCAGCAGGTGCAGCCAGCTCAGCCGGTCGGGTCCGGCGACGGTGACGACCTCGCGGTGCGAGAGGTCGACCATGCCCTCGCCCGCGGCCAGCGCGCGCTGCTCGCGGAACAGGTCGCCGTAGTGGGCGGCCACCCCCGCGTCGAGCCCCTCGGCGGGCACGGCTCGGGGCAGGGAGAGCAGGGGACTGGCGTAGGGCAGCACGGAGGACGGCATACGGTCAAGCGTACGGCGTGCCGGTCCCTTCCCGGTGGGGGTCGTGGGACCGCTTGGGCCCTCCCGGCGCCCGCGGCCCTCCTAGGAGGCGGGGCCGTCCTGGGGCGCGCGGTTCCTTCCGGCCTCCTCCGGGGTCCTGCCGGACTCCCGGCCCTCCGGCTCCCCTGGCCCGTGGCCGGTGGCGGCGCAGTCCCGGCACCGGCCGAAGATCGCGAAGTGCCGCAGGTCGGTGTCGAAGCCGAAGCGGTCCCGCAGCCGCTCGGCGAAGGGCTCGGCCAGGTCGAGGCCCGCCTCGATCACCGTGCCGCAGTCCCGGCACATCAGGTGCAGGTGCTGGTGGCGCTCGGCGAGGTGGTAGGTCGGGGCGCCGTGCCCGAGGTGGGCGTGCGAGACGAGCCCGAGCTCCTCGAGCAGCTCCAGCGTCCGGTACACCGTCGAGATGTTGACGCCCCCCGCGGTGCGGCGGACCTCGGCGAGGATGTCCTCGGGCGTGGAGTGCTCCAGCCTGTCGACAGCTTCGAGCACCAGCTGCCGCTGCGGCGTCAGCCGGTAACCGCGGCTGCGCAGATCTTCCTGCCAGTCGGTGCTCACCACGCCACCAGTGTAGGAGGCAGCCGCGGGTGGGGACGCCGCCGCGACGGAGCGCGCGGAGCCGCGACGGGGCGCGGGGGCGGGAAGCGCGGGCCCCGCGAGGGCGGGCGCGGCGAGCGCGCACCGCCGCACCCGGGGCGGAGACCAGGGCGGTGACCAGGGCCTGAGCCCGGGGCGGCGGCCGGGCTCCGGCCCCTGCCGCGGCAGGGGCCGGAGAAGGGCACGGACCCCGCCCGAGGGGATTCGGCGGGGTCCGTGCGAGGAGGCGTTACCCATCATGCGGCGCGCGGTGTCAAGCCGCCGTAAGGACCGCCCCCGTCCGGGAGGGCCGCACGGCGCGCACCGCGGGAGGAAACTCCGCGGGCGCCCCGAGGACGGCCGTGGCCCCCGGGCCGCCCGCCGGTCGCCCGGGCGAACGACCGTGGGCCGCCACTGCACCGCAGCGTAGCCGCCGGCGCCGCGCGGCGCGTCCCGCGCCCCGCGTCGAGCCGGCCGGGGGCGGGCTGGGAACATGGGCGCCCCGGCGGGTGAAGGGAAGGGAGCGGGTCGGTGGATCTCGGTCTGGCAGGGCGGGTGTACCTCGTCACCGGCGGCAGCAGGGGCCTGGGCCACGCCACCGCGGCGCAGCTCGTGGCCGAGGGCGCGCGGGTGGTGGTGGGCGCCAGGGACGAAGCGGGTGCCCGGCAGGCCGCGGCCCGGCTCGGCGGCCGGGAAAGCGCCCTGGGCCTCGGCGCCGACCTGGCCGACCCGCAGGCGGCGCAACGCCTGGTGACCGCGGCCGGGGAGGGCTTCGGCCGGGTGGACGGTGCCCTGGTCTCGGTGGGCGGGCCGCCGCCCGGCACGGCCGCGGGGGCCACCGACGAGCAGTGGCGGGCCGCCTTCGAGAGCGTCTTCCTCGGGGCCGTCCGGGTCGCCCGCACGGTGGCGGAAAGCCTGCCGCCGGAGGGCGGCGCGATCGGCCTCGTGCTGTCCTCCTCGGCGCGTTCCCCGATCGGCGGCCTCGGCATCTCCAACGGGCTGCGCCCCGGGCTCGCGATGGTGGCCAAGGACATGGCGGACGAGTTCGGGCCGCGCGGGGTACGGGTCTTCGGGCTGCTGCCCGGGCGCATCGCCACCGACAGGACCCGGCAGCTGGACGCGGCGGCCGATCCGGCGGCCAGGGCCAGGATCACCGAGTCGATCCCGCTGCGGCGCTACGGACAGCCGGAGGAGTTCGGCCGGGTGGCGGCCTTCCTGCTCTCCCCGGCCGCCGGGTACGTCACCGGTTCCCTGATCGCGGTCGACGGCGGCCAGCTGCGCGCCCTGTGACCCGACCCGGCGCGCGGGCCCCGGCACGCCCCGGCGCGCGGGCCCGGCGCGCGCGGGCTCAGCGGAAGAACGCGATGCCGTCGTCGGGCAGGCCGGCGATGTCCGCCACCCACTCGCGGGGGTCGACGGCCTTCTTCAGGTGGGCCGACATGTACGGGCGCAGCGGCGCCTCGGGGCCCGTCTTCTTCTCGCCCACCCACATCAGGTCGCCGTTCACGTAGCCGTACAGGCGCTTGCCGCCCGAGTACGGCGGGGCCGCGGCGGTGCGGGCGACGGCGTCCGTGGCGAGGTCGATCTGCGGCTTGCCCTCGGCGAGTTCGCCGTACCAGACCTCGACCACGCCCTCGTCGCGGACCATCACGGCCTCAAGGCTGCGGTCGGCGATCCGCCAGTACCCGTGCTCGGAGTCCAGCGGGCCGACGCGCTTGCCCTCGCCGTCCAGCCGCCAGGTGCGCGAGGAGTACTCAAGAAAGTCCCGGCCGTCGTGCGAAAAGGTCACCTGCTGGCCGAAGTTGAACGCGCCCTCGCCGCCGGGGCCGGCGGCCTCGGCGACTCCCGCGCCCTGCCAGGTGCCCAGCAGGAAGGCGAGCGGCACGAGTCCCGGGTCGAGGTCGGAAGGAATCTCGATCATCGGCTCAGCGCTGCCCCTGGAAGAGCTTGGCCACCACGAGCCCGGCGAAGGCGAGGGTGCCCACGCACACCAGGGCGATCAGGGTGATCAGGAAGGCCTCCACGGGTGCTCCTCGCGACGCGGTCAATCACTTTTCGATCCGCGGCCGAGTCTAGTGCGTCCCGTCCGGGGGAAGCTCACTGAGGGTAGGCCGCCCGGGCTGGATGCTTGCGTGCGGTCTTGACCGTTTTGTGATCACTGAGGCTGAACGCGTTTGACCTCTCGCGCGTCTAAGGGCTTGGAAAGGATGTGATCATGAATTGTCCGAACTGTGGCGGAACCATGCATCAGGGCCCGAGCGGCGACTGGGTTTGCGCCACCTGCGGCACGACTCGTTAGTCCCGTAGCCGCGGCTACGGTGGCGACATGGCTCAGAAACTGGTGATCAAGGTGACGGCGGGGGCGGACGCCCCCGAACGGTGCTCGCAGGCTTTCACGGTGGCGGCGGTCGCCGCCGCCAGCGGCGTGGAGGTTTCGCTCTGGCTGACCGGCGAGGCCGCGTGGTTCGCCCTGCCCGGCCGGGCCGCGGAGTTCGAACTTCCGCATGCGGCGCCGCTGCCGGACCTGATCGACAGTATTCAGGCTGGGGGGCGGGTCACCCTGTGCACTCAGTGTGCCGCCCGGAGGGGGATCGAAGAGGAGGATGTCCTGGACGGAGTGCGCATCGCCGGCTCGCAGGTCTTCGTGAGCGAGATCATGCCCGACGGCGTGCAGGCGCTCGTCTACTGATGACCGCATTCGAGTGAGGCTTCTGAGACCGACGGACAGTTACCGGTAGTGATCCATCGGGGGACAACGGGGAAAGGCGAAGGCCGCGTCCACGGGGACGCGGCCTTCACTCGTCGGTGCCGCGGGGCGCCGGGCCCCGCGCCGCCCTCACACGGCGATCTCGACCTCCACGAGGCCGCCCTGCCGCGCGAACACCTTGCGGTCCGCCGTGGTGCCCGGCACCAGTGCCCGGACCGTCCAGGTGCCCTCCGCCGCGAAGAAGCGGAACTGCCCGGTCGCCGAGGTGGGCACCTCGGCGGTGAACTCGCCCGTCGCGTCCAGCAGCCGGACGTACCCGGTCACGGGCTGGCCGTCGCGCGTGACCGAGCCCTGGATGGTGGTCTCGCCCGACGTGGTGGCGGCGTCTGGCCCGCCGGCCTTGGCTCCGCACATGGCGTGCCTCCTCTTGCGGTGTGCTGTGGTCCGGGAAGCCCCGGGGGGTGGTGCCGCCGGCCCGCCGGGGCCCTGCCGGGCCCTTCGGGACGCGGCCGGGGCCGGGGCCGGCGAAGGGCCTACTTGGCGGGGCCGGTCTCGACGGGCACGCCCACCAGGGAGCCGTACTCGGTCCAGGAGCCGTCGTAGTTCTTGACGTTCGGCACGCCGAGCAGCTCGTGCAGCACGAACCAGGTGTGCGCGGAGCGCTCGCCGATGCGGCAGTAGGCGATGGTGTCCTTGCCCAGGTCCACGCCCTCCTCCTGGTACAGCTCCGTCAGCTCCTCGTCGGACCTGAAGGTGCCGTCGTCGTTGGCCGACTTGGACCAGGGAATGTTGCGCGCCGACGGGATGTGGCCGCCGACCTGCGACTGCTCCTGCGGCAGGTGGGCGGGGGCGAGCAGCTTGCCGGAGAACTCGTCGGGCGAGCGGACGTCCACCAGGTTCTTGTTGCCGATGGCCGCCACGACCTCGTCGCGGAACGCGCGGATCGAGGTGTCCTGCGCCTGGGCCCGGTACGTGGTGGCCGCCCTGGTGGGCACCTCGGAGACCAGCTCGCGGGCGTCGAGCTCCCACTTCTTGCGGCCGCCGTCCAGCAGGCGGACGTCGCCGTGGCCGTAGAGCTTGAAGTACCAGTAGGCGTAGGCGGCGAACCAGTTGTTGTTGCCGCCGTACAGGACGACCGTGTCGTCGTTCGCGATGCCCTTGGCGGACAGCAGCCGCTCGAAGCCCTCCTGGTCCACGAAGTCCCGCCGCACCGGGTCCTGGAGCTCCTTCTTCCAGTCGAGGCGGAGGGCGTTCCTGATGTGGTTCTTCTCGTAGGCGGAGGTGTCCTCGTCGACCTCCACGATCACGACCTTCGGGTCGTCGATGTGGTCCTGGACCCAGTCGGCGTCCACGAGGACGTCACTGCGGCTCATGCTGTTCTCCTTCGGCGATGTGACAGGGAGGGGGCGTATGCCGGGCACGGGCAGACGCGGCGGAGAGCGCGCGCGGCGGCAGCGGTGAACCGCGGCACGCGGAGATGAGGCGTGGTCGTCAGCCGACGCGGCGACAGAGCATGGCCGCGACGCGGCACAGATCGACCGCGCGTCGCTTCGTCAGTCCCCCGGCAGGGGTGCCCGATGCCTGTCGCGTCATGCGGCCGATCGTATGGAGGTCACGCCTCTTGTGTCACCGTTGTACCGAATACTGAGACATTGCCGCCTGACATGTGGACGGCAGCCCTCCGCCGTCCCGCGCCGCCCCGCCGTCCCGCCGTCCCGGGAACGGCCGGGTCAGCCGATCTCCACGTCGCTGCCCGCCACGGTGATCCGCACCCCGTCCTCCTCCGGCGTCGCCGAGTCCAGGGCGAGCCCCACCGGAAGGCCGCTGACCGCGTGCTCCTCGTTGAGGCGCTCGTTGATCGTCTGCTGGATCTGCGGGTTGCCGGTGTCGGGGATGTCCTCCTCGTCGACGTGCAGGCTGACCGAGTCGTGCTCGACGACGAGGTCGGCCTCCACATCGCCCACGTCCATGCTCTGGCCCAGGACGCTCGCCTGCACGGTGAGCAGCAGCCGGCCGTCGTCCGCGGGCGAGAACTCGACGGTCAGGCCGTTGTCGCTCGACCCCAGGAGCTCGCCGTACACCCGGGACAGCTCGGGGTAGTCGATCAGGCCCTCGCCGGTGGCGGTCTCGGCCACCGCCCCGCTGAAGCCGCCGGTGATCGTCACGTCCCGCAGGTCGGCGTCGAGCTCGTGGATGGTCAGCGACGTGCCGTCCACGTCGGCCTGGTAGTCGTCGAGGCCGAGGGTCACGTGGCCCAGGTGCCGGTCGAGGACCTGGGTGAGGAAGGGGAAGCCCTTGATCGAGACGTCGGGCTCCTCGGTGAGGCCGAGCGTCGTCCTGGCCCGCGAGGCCACCTCGCCCTGGGCGATGTAGAGCGCCACCCGGTCCGCGGCGATGGCCAGCACGAGCAGCACACCGACGACGATCAGGCTTATTCGCAAGGCGCGCATGGACGAGGCTCCCCCGGGATCACCGATGCAAAAGTGCCGTGAGCCTAACCCGCCCGCCCGGCGGCGCGAAGGTCAGGCCCGCGCTTGCAGCAGGTCCGTTACACGCGCGGCCCCGCCGTCCGCCGGCCGCGCCCCGCCGCCCGGGCCGTGGCAGGAGGGCCTGGCCCGGGCGGCGGGGCGGGGGCCGGCTAGGCGAGCAGCGCCCTGGCCAGCGGATAGACGAAGGGGGCTGCGGCCGTCAGCGGCAGGGCGACGCCCGCGGTGAAGTGGACGAAGCGCGAGGGGAAGTCGTAGCCGGCCACCCGCAGCCCGAGCACCGCCGCGAGGCCGCCCGCGGCGCCGAACGCGAGGGCGTCCGTGCCGAGGCCGGTCAGCTCCTCGCCCGCCGCCCCTGCCCCCACCCCGGCCGCCAGCGCGAGGACGAGGGAGAGGTAGGGCACGGGCAGCGCGCGCAGCAGCGCCGCGGCCCCGGCCCCGGCGGCGGTCACCGCCACGGCGGGCCCGGAGATCCCGGCGGCGGCCAGGTGGGCGGCGGCCAGCACGGTCAGCAGCGTGGCGGCGGCCGTGGCCGTCAGCGAGTCGAGCCGCTCCTCGGCCGAGCCGCGGTGACGCAGCTGGAGCACGAGCACCAGCAGGAACCACACCCCCAGCGTGCCCAGCAGCCCCTCCGGCTCCCGGTCGCGGGACACCAGCAGCAGGGTGACGTCGGCCGCGAGGCCGCCCGCGAAGGCCAGCGCGATGCCCTGGCGCGCCGGCCACATCCCGTTCAGCCGGAACCAGCCCGCCGCCGTCACCGCCTGGAGCAGGACCACGGCCGGGGCCAGCGCGCCGGGCCCGAAGGGGGCGGTGGCCGCGATCACGGCGGCGAGCGCGGCGGTCAGCGCGGCGGGCGCGGGGCCCGGCGGGATGAGGGGCGACCTGGCGCGGTGCCGTGCGCCCGGCGCCGGGGCCGGCGCCTCTGCTCCGGTGGGTCCGGTGTGGACGCTCACTCGGCCCCTCCCGCGAACGGCGGAAGCACCTCGACCGTGCCGCCCTCGGACAGCGGCACCGCCTCGTGCGGCCTGCTGCCGACCTGCCCGCCGTCCACCAGGAAGGAGCAGCGCGCAAGGACGCGTCCGAACTCGGGCCGCCCGGCGTGCCGGGCGCGGGCCGCCTCCAGGGCGCCGGCGAGGGTGTCGGCCTCGTACGCCTCCTCCCCCGTGCCCGCGGCCGCCTTCGCCGCGGCCCAGTAACGGATAGTGCCGCTCGCCATCGGGCCTCCGTGTCTCGCCGTTCTCGGTCGTCTCTGCGTGGTCTCCGCGCCGTCGCGCCGGAGCGCGCCGGGGCGCGCCGGGTGGTGCGGGGTGGTGCCGGCCGCCCGCCCGGGCGGGCCGGGGGGCCGCCGGGTGCGTCCCTCGCGCGGTGGTGCGTGCCGCACCATGATGGCCTCCCGTGGCTGCCGGAATGCGCCGGGTCCACCGGGAAGGTGAGCTGCGGATGTGATCCGCACCCCTGCGCCAGGTGAACGCCTTCGGTTATGCTGCCGGAGAAGTGACGGACCCGGGCGATGACGCCATCCCGGGTCCTTTCCTGCTTTTAGCCCGGCCGTACGGGCCACTGTCAGGGCAGAGCCGCTCGAGACGTCCCCGCTCGTCCCCGCGTAAGGACCGAGGAAGGATCGCCCCGCATATGAGTTCGCTGCTACTCCTCACCAACGCCCTTCAACCCTCCTCTCAGGTCCTGCCCGCCCTCGAACTGCTGCTGCACCACGTGCGCGTGGCGCCCGCCGAGGGCCCCGCCCTGGTGGACGCCCCCAGCTCCGACGTGATCCTCGTGGACGGGCGCAAGGACCTGCCGCACGTGCGTTCGCTGTGTCAGCTGCTGCGTTCCACCGGCCCCGGCTGCCCGCTCCTGCTGATCGTCACGGAGGGCGGCCTGGCGGCGGTGACCGCGGACTGGGGCGTGGACGACGTCGTCCTGGACAGCGCGGGCCCGGCCGAGGTCGAGGCCAGGCTGCGGCTGGCGATCGGCCGCCAGCAGCTGTCGGCCGACGACAGCCCGATGGAGATCCGCAACGGCGACCTCTCGGTGGACGAGGCGACCTACAGCGCGAAGCTGAAGGGCCGGGTCCTCGACCTCACCTTCAAGGAGTTCGAGCTGCTGAAGTACCTGGCGCAGCACCCCGGCCGGGTCTTCACCCGCGCCCAGCTGCTCCAGGAGGTGTGGGGCTACGACTACTTCGGCGGCACCCGCACGGTGGACGTGCACGTCAGGCGGCTGCGGGCGAAGCTCGGCCCGGAGCACGAGTCGCTGATCGGCACCGTGCGCAACGTCGGCTACCGCTTCGTGACGCCGGAGAAGGACAAGGAGAAGTCCAAGGAGGACTCCGACGCCCGCGCGGTCACCCGCGAGGCGGAGCAGGTCGTCAAGGAGGCGGCCCGCCGCCGCTGAGCCGTGCGGGGGCGGGCGCCCGCGGCCGGCCGGGCCCGCGGGCGGGCGCCGGCCGCCCCGTACCCGGATGGCGGCTTCGCGCGTAGACTGCCCCGGTGGCCAAGGTGACGCGGGACGACGTGGCGCGGCTGGCGGGGACCTCGACCGCCGTCGTGAGCTATGTCATCAACAACGGGCCGCGTCCGGTGGCCGCGAGCACGCGGGAGCGGGTGCTGGCCGCGATCAAGGAGCTGGGGTACCGCCCCGACCGGGTCGCGCAGGCGATGGCCTCGCAGCGCACCGACCTGATAGGGCTGATCGTCCCCGACGCGCGGCAGCCGTTCTTCGCGGAGATGGCGCACGCGGTGGAGCAGGCCGCGGCCGAGCGCGGAAAGATGGTGCTGGTCGGGAACTCCGACTACCGCGACGAGCGTGAGGTGCACTACCTGCGGGCGTTCCTCGGGATGCGGGTGTCCGGGCTGATCCTGATCAGCCAGGGCCCCAGCAGGAGCGCGGCGGCCGAGATCGACGCCTGGGACGCGCGGGTGGTGCTGCTGCACGAGCGGCCGGACGCGATCGACGACGTGGCGGTCGTGCTGGACGACATCGGCGGCGCCGAGCAGCTGACGCGGCACCTCCTGGTGCGGCACGGCCTGCCCTACGTCGCCTGCCTGGGCGGCCTCGACTCCACGCCGGAGTCGGGCGACCCGGTCACCGACCACGTGACGGGCTGGCGCCGGGCCATGGCGGCGGCCGGGCTGAGCTGCGAGGGCCGGCTGTTCCAGGCCCCGTACAACCGCTACGACGCCTACCGCATCGCCCTCGACCTGCTGTCGGGGCCCTCGCGTCCGCCCGCGCTGATGTGCACGACCGACGACCAGGCGATCGGCGTGCTGCGCGCGGCGCGCGAGCTGCGGATCGACGTGCCAGGGGAGCTGGCCGTGGCCGGGTTCGACGACGTGAAGGAGGCGGCGCTGACCGATCCGCCGCTGACCACGGTGGGCTCGGACCGGGAGGCGATGGCCCGCGCCGCGGTCGACCTGGCGATCGGCGACCCGGGGGAGGGGCCGGGACAGCGGCTGCGGCAGTTCCCGGTGGAGCTCAAGATCCGCCGCTCCTGCGGCTGCCCCTGAGGCGCCGCGGTTTCCGTAGGGCTTTTTGAGCGGCGGCTCAGAGAACTCTCATCTTCGCGGCGCAGCCTCGGTGGCATGAACGAGAACCAGGCCCACGCAGCGCAACAGCCACGCCGGGCGGCTTGGGCTTCCTGGACCCAGCCGCAGCCCACCGGCCCCCACGCGGGCGGCCCCGACCCGGCGGGCTCCCCCGCCGACCGCACGCGCCCGGGCGAATCCGGGCGGACGGAGTCCGCGCCCGGCGCGTTCGGCCCGCCGCCCGCCCCGCCGTACGCCCTGGACCCGCCGCAGGACCCGCAGGCCGCGGGGAGCGGGACGGGGGAGTGGCCCCCGCCGCCCGCCCGGCCGCCCGCGCGGCGGCGCGTGCCCCGCTGGGCGCGGGGCCCGGTCGCCCTCTTCGCCGCGGGCGCCATCGTGGCGGGCGCGGTGGGCGGCGGCACCGCAGCCCTGCTCGACGACGGGCCGGGCCGGGGCGGCTCCGCCTCCTCCTCGGCCCTCGGCACCGCCGTGTCCACGGACGGCACCCAGGGCAGCGTGGCGGCGGTCGCCCGGGCGGTCGGCCCGGCCGTCGTGGAGATCTCCACCGGCTCGGCCACCGGCTCCGGCGTGGTCGTCACCTCCGACGGCTCGATCGTCACCAACAACCACGTGGTGACGGGCGCGGACAGCGTGCAGGTGACCTTCAGCGACGGCAGCACGGCCACGGCGAGCGTCACCGCCACCGACCCGGAGCGCGACCTGGCGCTGATCAAGGCGAGCGGCGCCGAGGACCTGACCCCGGTCACGCTCGGCGACTCCGACGGGGTCGCGGTCGGCGACGAGGTGGTGGCCATCGGCTCGCCTGAGGGCCTGACCGGCACCGTGACCAGCGGCATCGTCTCCGCCCTCGACCGCGAGGTGACGGTCCCGGCGGACGACGGCAGCGCGCAGCAGGACGGGCAGTGGCCGTTCGAGTTCGGCGGGGGGCGGTACAACGGCGACGTCGGCGAGTCGACCACGACCTACAAGGCGATCCAGACCGACGCCTCGCTGAACCCGGGCAACTCGGGCGGCGCCCTGGTCAACCTCGGCGGGGAGCTGATCGGCCTGAACTCCGCGATGTACAGCACCTCCTCCGACGCCGGGAGCGCGGGCCTCGGCTTCGCCATCCCGGTCGACACGGTGCGTGACTTCCTGCAGGAGCAGGGGGTCCTGACGGGAGGCACCGCGTGACCGCGGGGCCGTCGCGGACCGGGTGCGAGACTGGCGGGCATGAGTGAGGGTTTCCGGGTGCTGATCGTGGACGACGAACCCGCCGTCCGTGAGGCGCTGCGGCGCAGCCTCGACTTCGAGGGCTACGCCACCGAGACGGCCGTCGACGGCGTCGACGCGCTCGCCAAGCGGCAGGCCTACGGTCCCGACGCCATCCTCCTGGACGTGCTGATGCCCAGGATGGACGGGCTGACCGCGGCCCGGCGGCTGCGGGCCGCGGGGGACCGGGTGCCGATCCTCATGCTGACCGCGCGCGACACCGTCGGCGACCGGGTCAGCGGCCTGGACGCGGGGGCGGACGACTACCTCGTCAAGCCCTTCGAGCTCGACGAGCTGCTGGCCAGGCTGCGGGCCCTGCTGCGGCGCAGTTCCTACGCGCCGGCGGAGGGGGCCGGGCCGCAGCCGCCGCACCTGGCGTTCGCCGACCTGCGGATGGACCCGGCGACCCGTGAGGTGTACCGGGGGCGGCGGCGGATGGAGCTGACCCGCACCGAGTTCACGCTGCTCGAACTCTTCCTGACCCATCCGCGTCAGGTCCTCACCAGGGAGCAGATCCTGCGCAGCGTCTGGGGCTTCGACTTCGAGCCCTCGTCGAACTCCCTGGACGTCTACATCATGTATCTGCGCCGCAAGACCGAGGCGGGCGGCGAGCCGCGCCTCCTGCACACCGTCCGGGGCGTCGGCTACGTCCTGCGCGAGTGAGCGCCGCCCAGGCCGCGCCCGCCGGCGGCGGCCGGGCGGGCGGGCGGCGCCCCCGCGGCCCGCGGGCCCTTGCGCACCGGTTCGCGCGGCTGCCGCTGCGTTCGCGCCTCGCGCTGCTCACCGCGCTCGCCGTGGCGATCGCGGTGGCGGTCTGCGCCGCGGCCTGCTGGTTCGTGGTGCGCGGCCAGCTGACGGCCTCGCTCGACGGCACCCTGCGCGACAACCGCGTCAGCGGCCCGCTGGTGCTGTCCGCGCTGCGCGAGGGCCAGTGCCCCGACGACCCGGGCAGCCGCGGGGACGGGATGCCGCCGCCGCCGTTCAACGACGTGGTGCAGGTGGTGTTCGACGACGGCAGCCACTGCGTGCTCCAGGGCCGGGCCTCGCTCGAGGTCTCCGACGCGGACGTCGCGGTGGCCGGGCACCGGGCCGTCGAGTCCCTGCACAACGCGGAGGGCTCGGACGGGCGCACCTACCGGGTGCTGACCAGGCAGGTCGCCGACTCCGACTCCGCGGTCACGGTGGCCCGCCCGCTGGCGGAGGTGACGGACCCGCTGGGTTCGCTCGCCCTGGTGCTGGTGCTGGTCTCCGCGGCGGGCGCGGTCGGCGCCGCGGGCGTGGGGGTCGCGCTCGCCAGGGCGGGCCTGCGCCCGGTGGACCGGCTGACCGAGGCGGCCGAGCACATCGCCCGCACCGAGGACCTGAACGTCCGCATCCCGGTGGCGGGCGACGACGAGATCGCCCGGCTGTCCCGCTCGTTCAACTCGATGACGGCGGCCCTCGCCTCCTCCCGCGAGCTCCAGCAGCAGCTGATCGCGGACGCGGGCCACGAGCTGCGCACCCCGCTCACCTCGCTGCGCACCAACATCGAGCTGCTGGCGCGCAGCGAGGAGACCGGCCGGCCGCTGCCCGAGGCCGACCGGCGGCAGCTGCTGGCCTCGGTGACCGCGCAGCTGACCGAGCTCGGGGCGCTGATCGGCGACCTGCAGGAGCTCTCGCGGCCCGAGACGGCCTTCGGCCTGGGGCGGCACGAGGTGGTGGGGCTGCACGAGGTGGCGGGCCGCGCGGTGTCGCGGGCCCGGCTGCGGGCCCGGGGCATGCAGATCGAGGCGGCCCTCGATCCGTGGTACGTGCGCGCGGAGCCGGCCGCGCTGGAGCGCGCGGTGGTCAACCTGCTGGACAACGCGCTGAAGTTCGGCGCCCAGGGCGGCGCGGAGCGGGGCGTGCAGGTGGCGTTGCGCGGGGGGGAGCTGAGCATCCGCGATCACGGCCCCGGCATCCCGGCGGCGGACCTGCCGCACGTCTTCGAGCGGTTCTGGCGCTCGCCGCACGCGCGTGGCCTGCCGGGCTCCGGCCTCGGCCTCTCCATAGTGGCCAGGACCGTCCGGGAGGCGGGCGGCGACATCGCGCTGCGGGCGGCCCCCGGCGGGGGGACGGAGGCGGTGCTGCGGCTGCCGGGCGCGCCGGCGCCGCCGCCCGGGACCTGAGGGCGGCCGCGGGGCGCCTGGTCACCGCGCCGGCAGGGCGGCGGTGACCAGGGACCGCGCGGCCGAGCGGGCGGCGCCTGCGGCCGCGCTCTCCTCCGCGATGGCGCTGCTGACCACGGCGCCCTCGTGCAGGCTCAGCAATTGCACGGCGAGGTCGTCGGGCCGGGTGGCCCCCGCCTCGACCAGCAGCTCGTAGAACAGCGAGCGCAGCCACTTCTTCTCGGCGACGATCACCTGGCGGCCCGGGTGGTCCGGCTCGGGCAGCTCGGCGAAGGCGTTGATGAAGCTGCATCCGCGGTCGGACTCGGACAGCCACTCGGGCAGCACGTCGAAGGGCACGAGCACCCGGCGGACCGGGTCCTCGCGCTCGGCCTCCAGGCGGGAGGCGATGCGCGCGCGCCAGCGCCGGTCCCTGGTCTCCAGGTACGCCACCAGGAGGCCGTCCTTGGAGCCGAAGCGGTCGTACAGGGTCCGCTTGGTCACGCCGGACTCGGCCGCGATGGTGTCAACGCCGACGGCGTGGATACCCCGTCGGTAGAACAGTTCGGATGCCACTTCGAGGATGCGCCGGGCGCCGGGGGTGAGGCGCCGGTCGCCTGCCCCGGTTGTCGGAGCGGTCATGAAGGCAGTACCCCCTTGCATTTACAGACCTGTGTACCTATGGTCGGAAGCTGAACTTCACAGACCAGTGTAGTGGAGGCGGTCATGAAGCGCGTTTTCCTGTCCCTCGTCCCGCTCGCCAGGTTCGCGCGCGAGTTCGGGTACGGGGTGCACGCGGCCCACGCCCTGCGGCACGGCGGGGCGCTCGACGCCGCCACCGCTGAGGTGGTCGCGGGCCGCGGGGCGGGCGGCACCGGGCGGGGCGGTGCCCAGGCGCCGGAAGGTCCCGGCGGCCCCGGCCGGGCGCCGGGCGGCGGCGTGTGGGAGGGGCCCGTGGTGCTCCCGCACGCGGACCCGAGGGGCCTCTTCGACGGTCCGAGGCCATAGCCCGCAGGGCCGCCGCCCCCAGCCGCTCAGGCGGGCGCCTCGCACCCCGGCGGCGCGCAGGCGCGGGCCGCGGCGGTGAGCGCGGCCCCCGCCGCGGGGCCGGGGCCCGGCACCGGCTCGCAGGCCGGGCCGCACGCCGGGTCGCCGGCGGTGCCGCAGTCCCCTCCCCCGGCCTGGGCGTCGTCGGCGAGCAGGCGGCGGGGGCCGCAGCCCTCCCTGCCGCAGACGTCGTCGGGGTTGGCGAGCAGGCAGCTCTCCAGCGAGAGGCAGCCGCAGCCGATGCAGTCCGTCAGGTTGTCCCGCAGCCTGCTGAGCTGCCTGATCCTGGCGTCCAGGTCGGCCCGCCAGTACTCGGAGACGACCGCCCAGTCGTCCCGGTTGGGCGTGCGGCCCTCCGGGAGCCTGGCCAGGGCGGCGCGGATCGCACTCAGCGGCATCCCGACGTTCTGCGAGACCCGGATGAACGCCACCCGCCGCAGCATGTCCCGCGGGTACCTGCGCTGGTTGCCCGAGGTCCTGCGGCTGGTGATCAGGCCCTGCTCCTCGTAGAAGCGCAGCGCCGAGGTGGCCACGCCGCTGCGCTGGGCGAGCTGGCCGATGGTGAGTTCCTTCGCGATGACCGGCGCGGTCGCAGGCTGTGCCATGCCACCGATCCTAGTAGGTACTTCAAGTTTCCTTGAGATTAATGGGGTAGCGTGAAGGCTCCTGGCGAGAAGGGGAGTTGCGCATGGGGAATCTGGTGGCCATCAGCGATCTGCATGTGCGGTACGAGGAGAACCGGGACATCGTGCGGCGGCTGCGCCCCGCCGCCGAGGACGACTGGCTGCTGGTCGCGGGCGACGTCGGGGAGATGAGCGAGGACATCGAGTGGGCCCTCACCCTGCTCGCCGAGCGGTTCGCCAAGGTGATCTGGGTCCCCGGCAACCACGAGCTGTGGACCCCGCCCGACGACCCGGTGCGGCTGACCGGAGAGGCGCGCTACGAGTACCTCGTCGGGCTGTGCCGCCGGCTGGGGATCGTCACCCCAGAGGACCCCTACGAGGTCTGGGAGGGCGCGGGCGGCCCGGTCGTCCTCGTGCCCCTCTTCCTGCTGTACGACTACAGCTTCCGGCCGCCCGGCACCCACACCAAACGGCAGGCCCTGGACGTCGCCGAGGAGGCCGGGGTGATCTGCACCGACGAGTTCCTGCTGAAGCACGATCCCCATCCGAGCCGCGAGGCGTGGTGCCGGGCCAGGCTGGCGGCCACCGAGAAGCGGCTGGCCGCCGAGCTGCCCGCGGGCCTGCCCACCGTGCTGATCAACCACTTCCCGCTGGTCCGCGAGCCCACCCGGGTGCTGCGCTACCCGGAGTTCGCGCTGTGGTGCGGCACCGAGGCCACCGACGACTGGCCGCGCAGGTTCCGGGCCACCACCGTCGTCTACGGCCACCTGCACATCCCCCGCACCCTCCACGTGGACGGCATTCCGCACCAGGAGGTCTCCCTCGGCTACCCGCGCGAGTGGCAGCGGCGTTCCGCCGAGCCGGGGCGCCTGGTGCGCGTCCTGCCCGGGGCGGTGGTGGAGCGATGATCGAGGAGCTGGTGGGGCCGCCCGCCGCGGTGGCCGAGGCCTTCGCCGACCCGGAGCACCCGCCCACGCTCTTCCCCGAGGAGGAGGAGCTGATCCGGCGCGCGGTGCCCGAGCGGCGCCGCGAGTTCGGCACCGTGCGGGAGTGCGCCAGGACCGCGCTGGCCCGCCTCGGCGGGCCGCGGGTGCCGCTGCTGCCCGGCCAGCGCGGGGCGCCGCGCTGGCCGCAGGGCTTCCTCGGCAGCATGACGCACTGCCGCGGGTACCGGGCAGCGGCCGTCGCCAGGGCCGGGGAGCTGACCAGCGTCGGCATCGACGCCGAGCCGAACGAGGCGCTGCGCGACCCCGGGGTCACCGAGCTGATCGCGCTGCCCGAGGAGCGGGCGATGCTGCGGCGGCTGGCCGCGCTCGGCCGCGCGGTGTGGTGGGAGCGGCTGCTGTTCAGCGCCAAGGAGAGCGTCTACAAGACGTGGTTCCCGCTCACCGGGCTCTGGCTCGACTTCGAGGAGGCCCGCATCGACATCGACCCCGACCGCGGCACCTTCCACGCCCGGCTGCTGGTGCCTGGCCCGGTCGTGGCGGGCCGGCGCCTGCCCGGGTTCGACGGCAGGTGGCTGGCCCGCGACGGGCTGCTGATCACCGCGATCACCGTGCCCGCCGCGCCCCGTTCCCTGCCCGGCCAGAACCGGGGCGCCGGGGCGGCCACGGTCGCCGACTGAACCCGCGCACGCGCCGTGCGCCCCCACGGCGACCGCCCCCACGGCGACCGCCCCCCACCCGGCGGGTGAGGGGCGGCGTGGCCTGCCCTGGCGCCGCGGTCAGCGCAGGACGGTGATGCGGTCGGCCGCCGGCGGGGCGAGCGGGGAGCCGGCGGAGGACTGGGCGGTCAGGTAGGCGGCGAGGGCGGCCATGTCGTCGTTGCCCACCACCGGGTTGGTGCCCTCGGCGAGCGAGGCGAAGCCGTCGCCGCCGCCCGCGAGGAAGGAGTTGACCGCGACCCGGTAGGTGGCCGCCGGGTCCAGCGGCTCGCCGTCGATCCGCACCGAGTCGGCGACGATCCGGTCCGCGCCCGACCGGCTCAGGTCGAGCGTGTAGGTGAGGCCCGCGGAGGGCTGGAGGATCTTCGGCGAGGACTCGTTGGCGCCGCTCACCTGCTCCCGGAGGGCGGAAAGCAGCTGCTCCCCGGTGAGGTCGAGCAGGTTCACCGTGTTGGAGAACGGCTGCACCGTGAAGCCCTCGCCGTAGGTCACCACCCCGTCGCCCTCCTCGCCCGAGGCGGCGTACACGAGGTCGGCGCGCACCCCGCCCGGGTTCATCAGGGCGAGGTCGGCGGACTCGTCGAGCTCCCTGGCGTGCGCGAGCTGCGCGTCGGCGATCAGGTCGCCCAGCGGGGACTCGGGGCTGTCGCCGCCCGAGCGCGGGATGTCGGCCGAGATCCAGCCGATGGGCGCCCCGGCCACCGGGGCGGCCAGCTCGTTCCAGTAGCCGATCAGCTGCTGGAGGTCGGCGGCCGGCTCCCGCTCCCGGTCCACCACCCGGTTGGTGCCCGCGACCGAGGTGCGGACGATGTCGTGGGTGCGGGGGCTGTACTCCATGGTCAGCTCGGTGAAAAGACGCCCGTTGGAGGCCGCCGAGGTGACCAGCCGGTCGTGACCCTCGGGGTCGGGGATGGCGCACACGTAGGGCTGGTGGGTGTGGCCGGTGATCAGCGCGTCCACCCGCGCGTCCGTGTGCTCGGCGATGTCCACGATCGGACCCGAGAGGCCGCTTCCGCCCTCGCCGCAGTCGTTGTTGTACGCCGGGTCCACGGGATAGCCGCCCTCGTGGATCAGCGCGATGATCGAGTGGACGCCCTGCCGTTCGAGCTCCGCGGTGTACCGGTTGATCGTCTCCACCTCGTCGAGGAAGGCAAGGCCCTGGATGCCCTCCTGGGTGACGATGTTCGCGGTGCCCTCCAGGGTCACGCCGATGAAGCCCACCTTGACGCCGTTCACGTTCTGCACGCTGTACGGCGCCAGGATCGGCTCGCCCGTGTTCTCGTCCACCACGTTGGCCGCGAGGTAGGGGAAGTCGGAGCCGGCGAACTCCCGGCCCGCCACGTAGCAGCCGTCCACCGGGTGGCAGCCGCCGTCCTGAAGCCGCTGCAACTCCCGGTAGCCCTCGTCGAATTCGTGGTTGCCGACGCCGGCGACGTCCATGCCGAGCCCGTTGAGCGCCTCGATGGTCGGCTCGTCGTGGAACAGCCCCGACAACAGCGGGGAGGCGCCCACCAGGTCGCCCGCGGCCACCGTCACCGAGCGCCGCTCGCCCTCGCGGGCCTCGCGCAGCGCGGAGGCCAGGTAGGCCACGCCGCCCGCCTCGATCGTCGAGGTGGTGCCGTCCGCGTTGTCCTGGACGACCTGCCCGTTCGAGCCGGTGGGGGGCTCCAGGGCGCCGTGCAGGTCGTTGATCGCCAGCACCTGGAGGGGCAGCGTCGCCTCGCCCTGCCCGTGGCCGTTGCCGTGTCCGGTGCCCGTGCCGTTGCCGTGTCCCTGCTGCTGTTGCCGGTCCCCGCCGGAGTGCGCGGCCGCCATGGCGGCGGGCGGGGCGACGGCGAGCGCCCCGACGGCCGCCAACATGGCCGCGCCCGCGGTCAGTCGGTACGTCCTTGCATGCATGTGCGGTCAGATCCGTTTCGCTGGTACGGGAGATGAGGCCGATCGATGCCCAGGTCGCCAGCACCCTAAGGGTTACGCGCGTAGGTGGGCAGGGGGCGCGTGTGACAAGCAGGTGAAAGGAGCGGAACGGGAAGGGGCCCCGCCGCGGGCCCGGAGTCTCTAGAGTCACCCTCATGACTGAGGTCGTGGTGCGGGACGAGGTGACCGGCGGCGAGCTGGCGGAGGTCAGGGCGCTCATCGACGCCGCGGCCGCCGTGGACGGGCGCGGCGCCGTGTCGGAACAGGGGCGGCTGCTGCTCGCCGGCGGGGCCAGGGAGGGCGTGCGCCACGTGCTGCTGCGCGAGGGGGACGCCCTCCTCGGCTACGGCCTGCTCGACGGCACCGACCCGGTGGAGGCGCCGTCCGCCGAGCTCGTGGTGGACCCGGCGCACCGCGGGCGGCGGCTCGGGTACCAGCTCGGCGAGGCGCTGCTCGGCGCCTCCGGGCACCGGCTGCGCATCTGGGCACACGGCGGGCTGCCCGCCGCCCGGCACCTGGCGCGGATGCTCGGCCTCTCCCTGTTCCGCGAACTCCGCCAGCTGCGGCGCCCGTTGGCCGACCTCAGGCTGCCTGACCCGCGGCCGGCCGAGGGCGTGCGGGTGCGGACCTTCGTGCCCGGCAGGGACGAGGAGGCCTGGCTCGCGGTGAACGCCGCCGCCTTCGCCCACCACCCGGAACAGGGCTCCCTCACCCGGCGGGACCTGGAGGCGCGCAAGGCCGAGCCGTGGTTCGACCCGGCGGGCTTCTTCCTCGCGGTGCGGGGGGAGGGGGAGGAGGAGCGCCTCCTCGGCTTCCACTGGACGAAGGTGCACGCCGCCGAGCAACTCGGCGAGGTGTACGTCCTCGGCATCGCCCCCGAGGCGCAGGGCCTCGGCCTGGGCCGGGCCCTGACCACCATCGGCCTCAGGCACCTCGCCGGCGAGCGTGGGCTGCCCACCGCGATGCTCTACGTGGACGCCGACAACACCGCGGCGGTGCGGCTCTACGAGGGCCTCGGCTTCGCGACCTACGAGACGGACCTGATGTACCGCACGGAGACCTGAGCGGCGGTTCCCGGCCGGCCGGGCACGGGGCCGGGAACGCGGCCGGGGCGGGCCCGGCGCGCGCCCCTTCCGTTAACTTTCGGCCTGTAACGTCCCTGACATGCCCGAGCGCACAGGACCCCTCCCGGAGGCGACCCGGCTCCGCCTCGCCCGCAGCGTCGTCGAGGACGGCTGGTCGCTCCGCCGCGCCGCGGACCGGTTCGAGGTCTCGGCCGCGACCGTGAAGAAGTGGGCCGACCGGTACCGGGCCGAGGGCGCCGCCGCCCTCGCCGGCCGGACGGCCGCCCCCGCGCCCGCCCCTGCCACCGAGCCGGCCACCGACCCTGCCCCTGCCCGGGCCGCCGCCGGGGTGCCCGCTCCGGCCGCCGCCGAGGTGCCGGTACCGGCCCGGCGGCGGGACAATGGGGGCATGAGCCAGGAAGCCGGGGCGAGCCGTGAGGCCTTCGCCGTGCCCTCGCCCGGCGTGACCGGCGGCGCCGAGCTCGCCCGGCACCACGAACTCACCGAGCGCGGAGGCGTGGAGTCCTCGGGCCTGGACGTGGAGCCCGCCGGCCCGGGCGCCGGGCCCCGGGACCCCGAGCCGCTCCCTGAGCTGCCGGCCGACCGGTTCCTGGACCGCGAACGCAGCTGGCTCGCGTTCAACGAGCGGGTCCTCGAACTGGCCGAGGACCCCGAGACCCCGCTGCTCGAACGGGCCAACTTCCTCAGCATCTTCGCCAGCAACCTGGACGAGTTCTTCATGGTCCGCGTCGCCGGGCTCAAGCGGCGCATCGCCACCGACGTGGCCACCCGCACCGTCACCGGGCAGGTGCCGCAGCAGGTGCTCGCGCAGATCTGGACGATGGCCAGGGAGCAGATGACGCGGCACGCCGCCGCGTACCAGAAGACCGTCGCCCCGCAGCTGGCCGAGGAGGGCATCCACCTGCTGCGCTGGCCCGACCTCACCGAGGACGAGCAGACCCGGCTCTTCTCGCTCTTCCGCAAGAAGATCTTCCCGGTGCTCACCCCGCTGGCCGTGGACCCCGCGCACCCCTTCCCGTACATATCCGGCCTCTCGCTCAACCTGGCCGTCGTGGTGCGCAACCCGGCCACCGGCCACAAGCACTTCGCGCGGGTCAAGGTGCCCCCGCTGCTCTCCCGCTTCCTTGAGGCATCGCCGCAGCGGTACGTCCCGGTCGAGGACGTCATCGCCGCCCACCTGGAGGAGCTGTTCCGCGGGATGGAGGTGCTCGCGCAGCACGTCTTCCGGGTCACCCGCAACGAGGACCTGGAGGTCGAGGAGGACGACACGGAGAACCTCCTGAAGGCGCTGGAGAAGGAGCTGCTGCGCCGCAGGTTCGGGCCGCCGGTGCGCCTGGAGGTGGAGGAGTCCATCGACCCGGAGGTGCTCGACCTGCTGGTGCGGGAGCTGAAGATCAGGCGGGAGGAGGTCTTCGCGGTGCCGGGGCCGCTCGACCTGACCGGCCTGCGGTCCATCGCCGCCCTCGACCGGCCCGAGCTGAAGTACCCCAAGTTCGTCGCCGGCACCCACCGGGACCTCGCCGAGGTCGAGTCCGCCTCGGCGCCCGACATCTTCGCCGCGCTGCGGGAGCGGGACGTGCTGCTGCACCACCCGTACGACTCGTTCTCCACCTCCGTCCAGGCCTTCCTCGAACAGGCGGCGGCCGACCCGGACGTGCTGGCCATCAAGCAGACGCTGTACCGCACCTCGGGCGACTCGCCGATCGTGGACGCGCTCATCGACGCGGCCGACTCGGGCAAGCAGGTGCTGGTGCTGGTGGAGATCAAGGCGCGCTTCGACGAGCACGCCAACATCAAGTGGGCCAGGAAGCTGGAGGAGGCGGGCTGCCACGTCGTCTACGGCCTGGTCGGGCTGAAGACGCACTGCAAGCTGTCCCTCGTCGTCCGCCAGGAGGGCGAGGAACTGCGCCGCTACTCCCACGTCGGCACGGGCAACTACCACCCCAAGACCGCCCGCTTCTACGAGGACCTCGGCCTGCTGACCGCGGACGCCGAGGTGGGCGCCGACCTGTCCGACCTGTTCAACCGGCTGTCGGGCTACTCGCGGCGGGACAACTACCGGCGGCTGCTCGTCGCCCCGAGGTCCCTGCGCGAGGGGCTGCTCACCCGGATCGGCCGGGAGGTGGAGCACCACCGGGCCGGGCGGCCCGCCTGGATCAGGATCAAGGTCAACTCGATCGTGGACGAGGCCGTGATCGACGCCCTGTACCGCGCCTCCCAGGCGGGCGTGCCGGTGGACATCTGGGTGCGGGGCATCTGCGCGCTGCGGCCGGGCGTGCCCGGGCTCTCGGACCACATCAGGGTGCGCAGCGTCCTCGGCCGCTTCCTGGAGCACTCCCGGGTGTACGCCTTCGGCGGCGGCGGGGAGAGCGAGGTCTGGCTGGGCAGCGCCGACCTCATGCACCGCAACCTGGACCGGCGGATGGAGGCCCTGGTCCGGGTCACCGACCCGGCCCACCGCTCGGCGCTGGTGCGGCTGCTCACCTCGGGGACCGCCGACACCTCGGCCTCCTGGCACCTGGGCCAGGACGGCACGTGGACCAGGCACGCGGCCGACGCGGAGGGGCGGCCGCTGCCGAACGTGCAGGAGCTGCTGATCGAGGCACGGAGGAAGCGGCGTGGCACCGGAGACTGAGCCCCGCGGGCCCGAGGCTCCCGAGGGCCCCGTCCTGGCGGCGGGCTGCGTGCTCTGGCGGGGCACGGCGGCGGGCGGCGTGGAGGTGGCGCTGGTGCACCGGCCCCGCTACGACGACTGGTCGCACCCGAAGGGCAAGCTGCACCCGGGGGAGCCGCCGCAGAGCGCGGCGGTGCGCGAGGTCCGCGAGGAGACCGGGATGGTGTGCGTGCTCGGCCAGCCGCTGCGCACCGTCCGCTACCTGGCCATGGGCCGGCCCAAGGAGGTCAGGTACTGGGCCGCCGAGGCGGTCGGCGGCGGCTTCGTGCCCAACGAGGAGGTGGACCGCGTGGTCTGGCTCGCCCCGGCCGAGGCCCGGGTGCAGCTCACCAGCCCGCAGGACCGCGAGGTGCTCGACGAGGCCCTCGGCTCGCTGAACCCCCTGTGACGCCCCGCACCCCGGCGGCGCCCCGCACCCGCGTGACGGCCGCATCCGCGTGACGGCCCTACCCGCGTGACGCGCCGGCCGCCGTGCGGCGCCGAACTCCCGTTCCGCGGCGCGCCGTTCACCAGCCGCGCGGGGCGAGGGCGGACCAGGCCAGCGTGACCTCGCCCTGCCGCCAGCGCCCCGGGCCGCCGGTCAGCGGCCAGTCGCAGGACAGGGCACGGACCGCGTGCACCCAGCGCTGCCTGGCCCCGAAGGCGGCGTACGGCGCGGCGGCGGCCCAGGCCCGGTCGAAGTCGCGCAGGAAGGCGTGCACGGCCTCGCCCGGCACGTTCCGGTGGATCAGCGCCTTGGGCAGCCGCTCCGCCAGCTCGGACGGGGCGAGGAGGCCGGCGAGGCGGGCCGCGAAGGTCACCGTGCGCGGGCCCTCGGGCCCCAGCGCCACCCACACGTGCCGCCGCCCGATCTCGTCGCAGGTGCCCTCCACGAGGAGACCCCCGGGGGCCAGCCGCCCGCACAGCCGCGCCCAGGCGGCCGGCACCGCCTCCTCGGGGTACTGCCGCAGCACGTTCGCGGCCCGGATCAGCAGCGGCCGTTCCCCGCCCGGCAGCGGAAGCTCGAAGCCGCCCCGCAGGAAGGACAGCCCGGGGCGGGCCCAGGGCAGCGCCGCCTCGACCCTGGCCTGCTCGATCTCCACGCCGGTCACCCGGGCGTCCGGCCGCACCCGCCGCAGCCTGGCCAGCAGCTCCACGGCCGTCCAGGGCGCGGCCCCGAAGCCGAGGTCCACCGCCAGCGGCCCGCGGGGGGCGCGGGGAGCGCGGCGGAGCGCGGGGGCGTGCGCGACGGCGATCCACCGGTCCATCCGGCGCAGCCGGTTCGGATGGGTGGTGCCCCGCGTCGCGCTCCCCTCGGGGCGAGCCGGTGACATGCGTGCGAGCGTAACGACTCCGCAGAATGGGAACAGGTGCGGCCGGGGCGGGGTTGCACCCCGAGGACCCCGACGCCAAGGAGCCTTTCCGTGCCACACGCCCGCCGGATCGCGATGCTCAGCGTCCACACCTCGCCGCTCGACCAGCCGGGCACCGGCGACGCGGGCGGGATGAACGTCTACGTCGTCGAGCTCTCCAGGCAACTGGCCGCGCTGGGCACCGAGGTGGAGATCTTCACCCGGGCCACCGCCGGGCACCTGGCCCCCGCGGTGGAGCTGGCGCCCGGAGTCCTGGTGCGGCACGTGGACGCCGGGCCCTACCAGGGGCTCAGCAAGGAGGAGCTGCCCGCGCAGCTGTGCGCCTTCACCCACGGCGTCATGCAGATCTGGGCCGGCGAGCACCCCGGCTACTTCGATCTGGTGCACTCGCACTACTGGCTCTCCGGGCAGGTCGCCTGGCTGGCCGCGCAGCGCTGGGGGGTCCCGCTGGTGCACCAGATGCACACCATGGCGAAGGTGAAGAACGCCTCCCTGGCCACCGGTGACACCCCGGAGCCGGCCGCCCGCATCATCGGCGAGACGCAGGTGGTGCGGGCGGCGGACCGGCTGATCGCCAACACCGCCGAGGAGGCGGACGAGCTGGTGCGGCACTACGCCGCGGACCCGGGGCGCACCGCCGTGGTCCACCCCGGCGTGAACCTCGCCACCTTCCGGCCGGCCGGGGACCGGGCGGCGGCCAGGGCCAGGCTCGGACTGCCGCGGGACGCGCTCGTGCCCCTGTTCGTGGGCCGCATCCAGCCGCTGAAGGCGCCCGACATCCTGCTGCACGCCGTGCGCGAACTCCTCGACGCCGAGCCCTCGTTGCGCGGGCGCCTGGTCGTGCCCGTGGTCGGCGGGCCCTCGGGCAGCGGGCTGGCGAGGCCGGAGCGGATGCAGCGGCTCGCCGCCCGTCTCGGGATCGCCGACCTGGTCGAGTTCAGGCCGCCGGTCTCCCAGCCCGAGCTGGCCGACTGGTACCGGGCGGCGACGGTGCTGGTGATGCCGTCCTACAGCGAGTCCTTCGGCCTGGCCGCCGCCGAGGCACAGGCCTGCGGCACCCCGGTGATCGCCGCGGCCGTCGGCGGGCTGCCCGTCGTGGTGCGCGACCGGGAGACCGGCTACCTGGTGCGGGGGCACGACCCGGCCGACTACGCCCGCGTCCTGCGCCGCTTCGCCGACGACCCCGGGCTCTGCGACCGGCTGGGGGCGGCCGCGGCGCGGCACGCCAGGCGCTTCGGCTGGAAGGCCACCGCCGGCGGCACCCTGGCCGTGTACGCGGACGCCATCGCCGAGCGCCGCTTCCGCCGTCCGCACCTCGCCGGAGCCTGACGCGCCGCCCCGCTGCGCCTACGATGCGGCCCATGGCTGATCCCGCCCCGCGCAAGGACCCCACGGCACGGCCCGCGGCCGGGCCCGCGCGAGAGCCCGCGGCCGGGGCCGAGCCCGCCGCCGCGGCCGGGCCCGCCGCCGAACGGGCGCTGGCCGCCGCGCTGCGCGACAGCGGCGCCGAGTGGGAGCGCACGGGACCCGGCCGTTACGTGGTCACCCTCCCCGGCAGCAGGAAGCTGAGCACGGCCTGCTCGCTGGTGCTCGGGCGGCACTCGCTCTCGGTCAACGCCTTCGTGATCAGGCGCCCGGACGAGAACCACGCCGAGGTGCACCGCTGGCTGCTGGAGCGCAACACCCGCATGTACGGGGTGGCCTGGGCGATCGACCGGCTCGGCGACATCTACCTGGCCGGCCGGCTGCCGCTGGCCGTGGTCACCCCGCAGGAGGTCGACCGGCTCCTGGGCACCGTCCTCGAACAGGCCGACGGCGCCTTCAACACCCTCCTCGAACTCGGCTTCGCCACGGCCATCAGGAAGGAGTACGCCTGGCGGGTCTCCCGCGGCGAGTCCACGCGCAACCTCGACGCCTTCGCCCACCTCACCCGGCCCGCGGAGCCGCGGCCGGGGGAGCCGCGGCCGGGGGAGCGGCGGCCCGGCGCGTAGGCGAGCAGGCCCCGGCCCGCGGGCGGCCGCGCGAGGGGGGATCGCCGGGGCCGAACCGCCGCCCCGGCACCCCGCCGTCTAGGCTCGAAGCCATGGCCGACTCACCGTACAAGCTGATCCTGCTCCGCCATGGCGAGAGCGAGTGGAACGCGAAGAACCTGTTCACCGGCTGGGTGGATGTCAACCTGACGGAGAAGGGCGAGAAGGAGGCGGTCCGCGGCGGTGAGCTGCTCAGGGACGCCGGCCTGCTCCCCGACGTGCTGCACACCTCGGTCCTGAAGCGGGCGATCCGCACCGCCAACCTGGCGCTCGACGCCGCCGACCGGGCCTGGGTCCCGGTCCGCCGCTCCTGGCGGCTCAACGAGCGGCACTACGGCGCGCTCCAGGGCAAGGACAAGGCCGCCACGCTCGCCGAGTTCGGCGAGGAGCAGTTCATGAAGTGGCGCCGCTCCTACGACACCCCGCCGCCTGAGCTCGCCGACGGCGCCGAGTGGTCGCAGAGCGAGGACCCGCGCTACGAGATGATCCCCTCCGAGCTGCGGCCGCGCACCGAGTGCCTCAAGGACGTCGTCGCCCGGATGCTGCCCTACTGGTACGACGGCATCGTCCCCGACCTGCTCACGGGCCGCACCGTCCTGGTCGCCGCCCACGGCAACAGCCTGCGCGCCCTGGTCAAGCACCTGGACGGCATCTCCGACGAGGACATCGTCGGCCTGAACATCCCGACGGGCATCCCCTGCGTCTACGAGCTGGACGCCGACTTCCACCCGCTCACCCCCGGCGGCAGGTACCTCGACCCCGCAGCCGCCGCGGCGGCCATCGAGGCCGTGAAGAACCAGGGCAGGAAGTAACCGGAACCGATCGAGGCGGCTCCCTTCCGTTCACGGCGTACGGCCCGGCCTCCTGACCGGGCCGTACGCCGCGGTTCGCGTCTTGCCTCGATCCGTTCGGTGCCTGTGCCCCGCAGGCAGCACCGCGCGCCGACGCGTGCTGGGTCGTGATCGCGCACGCCACGGTGGTCCGCAACGCGTACATTCGACCGGCGTGCTGGTGCCCCGACGTCAGCGCAGGCACGCTCTGAGAGCTGCGGTCAGCTCTGAGACGAATACCTTCCACGAGGTCACCTCGCTGACAGGGCCCTCCACGTCGAGCAATTCGAGAAGCCGATGTCGGTTCCGAGGGAAACGCTTGTTGAGCTCTTCGAGTCGGCGGCCTCTCAGCTCGCTCGCCTTGGCGATCGTTTCCTTCAAGAATTTCTTCGGATCTGGAAGCTTTTCCACCGAAGAAGCCTTGGGTAGTTGCAGATTGACGCGACCTCTCGGATTTCCGGCTACTTGGCGAATGGCTGCTTCGTCCAGCAAGAGCCAGGCCTCCAGCATGCGCACCGGGATTACGGGCACGTAGGCCAGGCCCGGCCAGGCGGCAGCAGCCGATGTCGATATCTCGTCGCGTCTGGCTTCGGTGGAAAACTTATCCGCGTCGCGATGCGGCAGGGCGAGATCGTAATCATCGCTCAGACGCCGTACCGCTTGGAGCTTGTCCGATACCTCGCGCCCTACCGGCTGGCGAAGCCACGAAAGATCGGGGGCGCTGACAATGACGGGCGCCTCTACTTGGGCGGCGATCTTTTCGATGTGGGGAACGAGCCCCCCATCGCTGCTGCCCTCGCTGAGAAAGAGAACCCGCAGCGTCATGCGGCACCTCTGCCGATCGTGAGCTGAGCCCCCGGCGGAGTTTCCAGGTAGGGGAGGATGTCGGTCTTCGTGACATAATTCCGCGTTCCCGAAGCGCGCCAGGTTCCCTCAAGCGGACGCAGACGGAGTCGTCTTGTCACGTCGCCTGATGCGGCCTTGTAAGCCTCGGTGTCGGCAAACAGCAGGTCCCCGCGGTCGACCAGTTGAACGACTCCCGGGGAGTGGGTATTGATGAGGACCTGGCGAAGCGGATTATCGTCGCCCGGGGTCCCCGTGGGGTCAACGGCGAGATCCCGGACCAGCCCAACCATTGCGGGGAGGTTTCCCGGATGGATACCGTTTTCCGGTTCCTCCATGCACACGAGACCACGCACCTCGGGATCTTCGAGCAGCACACACAACGCAAGAAATCGGAGAGTTCCCTCCGACAGGCTTCGCGCGGGCAGGACCATCCCGCTGATCTCATGCAGCCGGATGGTCAACAGTTGCCGCACGTCGTCTTCCTGAACGTCGAGCGTGCGTACCTGGAGTCCGGACAGGTCCGAAAGGCGGCCGGCGACTCGTGCGTAGACGCGCGAGGGGTCGTCGCCGGAATCTGTGTCCTGCAATGCAATGCGGAAGAGAGCACCGGGTAGGTGAAGCCCATTTGGCCCTATCGAGCGTGGGTCCACGTATTGGTCCGAACTGCGCAGCGCCGAAGGCTCCAAGGCAAGGCGACGCCACGATTGCATCTCCCGGCGAGCCGCGAGGATGGTCGGGTCGTCGCTTGAGGTCACGGTGGAGACCACCGTGGCCCGGGCCCGCGATGCAGCCGCCGGACGCGGCTGCCCGCGACTGCCTCCGTCCTGATGAATACGGATCACGGGATCGCCCTCCTCGACGGAGGTTGAGATGAAGGAGGTGCCGTAGCGTTTGCTCCTGATCATCCTGTCGCGAAAGCGTTGCTTGCTGTGGGGGAATCGCAATCGTGTGAGCGCGTCCCCCTTGCGGATATAACCGAGGCTTTCGTGGAGGAGGGTCAGCCTACCGATTTTTTCCGCGCCGGTGGGTGGTTGATATCCCAATTCGAGCTCATAGCGCAGGAATGAAGATGTCGGTGGCTCAGAAATTCTTCCGAAGTCATCCTCGACCGGCTCCGGGGGGACGATCATTTCTGCGGCAAAACGCATCCGATGTTCACCGGGTTCGTATCCGTTCCAAAATAGGTCCCGGGCGTCGCCGTGCCGCTCGCTGTGCGTTCCTCGGACCTCTTGGGCGGCCTCCATCAGGGGACGGTCGGCGAGGAGGCTCAGGAGCTGGATGGCGTCAAAGACGTTCGACTTTCCGGTTCCGTTCTCGCCTGCGATGCACGTGAAGGGGCCCAGCTCAACGGTCAGGTCGAGCAGATTTTTGAACCCGCTCACCTCAAGGCGTGTCAGCACCTGTCCTCCCGGCTGGTTCCCTGGACCCCATGAGCAAGCAACAGGAAGAGGATATGTTCTCCCCTGCTGCGGGGGCGCCGCCTTGACCGCCCCGCCCGGGCCGGGGGGCGGTGAGGGCGCGGGCACGTACGCTCGGATGCATGAGCGAATCGGTGGCGGCCGGCGACCGGTGGGAGCACCGCCTGCTCCTGCCGGGCGAGCTGCTGACCGACGGCGCGGCCTCCGCCAGGCGCCGCGCCGCCCGCACGGGCCGCGACTGGCTCGTCGACGTCCTGTTCTTCGCGGCGGCCCTCGGCGTCTGGGCCCTGTTCACCCTCACCAGCCAGGACCGCGAGCAGCTGCCCGGGTGGCTGCTCGCGGTCGATCCCCCGCTGGGCGCGCTGGCCTGCCTGGCCCTGTGGTGGCGCCGCCGCTTCCCGCTGCTGCTCGCCCTCGCCGCGGTTCCGGTGGGCGCGGTGTCCGACAGCTGCTTCGGCGCGCTGAGCATCCTGCTGCTCAACCTCGGCCTGCGGGTGCCCTGGCGTCCCGCGCTGGCGGCCCTCGGCCTGCACCTGGCCGCCTGCGCGCCGTATGCGCTGCTCTACCTCGTCCCCGAGGACGGCGGCTGGGCGCCGGTGGCCTTCGTCCTCGCCTACTACCTGCTCCTCTTCGCCTGGGGCACGGGCGTGCGGGTGCGGCGGGAGCTGGTGCTGCGGCTGCGGGAGGACGCCAGGCGGGAGCGCGCCGAGCACGCCAGGCGGCTGGCCGAGGCCCGCCGCGCCGAACGGGTCGCGATCGCCAGGGAAATGCACGACGTGCTCGCGCACCGCATTTCCCTGCTCTCCGTGCACGCCGGTGCCCTCGCCTACCGCACCGGCCGGACGGCCGCCGAGGGCACGAGGCCGCTGACCGAGGCCGAGATCAGCGAGAGCGCGCAGACCATCAGGGACACCGCGCACCAGGCCCTGGAGGAGCTGCGCGAGGTGCTGACCCTGTTGCGGGGCCGCCCGCCGGGGGACGGCGGAAGGGAGCCGGCGGCGCCCGGCATCTCCGCCCTGCCCGACCTGCTCGCCGAGGCCGAGTCCGCCGGGCAGCGGGTCACCCTCACCGAGTCCTGCGCCGGCGATCCGGGCGCCGCCCTGCGCGGCCCGGCGCAGCGCACCGTCTACCGCGTCGTCCAGGAGGGGCTGACCAACGCCCGCAAGCACGCACCGGGACTCCCCGTCGCGGTCCGGCTCGACGGCGGGCCCGGCGAGGGCCTGACCGTCCGGCTGCGCAACGCGCTGGCCGCCGGGCCGGCCCGCGCGGAGATCCCCGGCGCCGGGGCGGGCCTGGCCGGCCTTGAGGAACGCGTGGCCCTCGACGGCGGCAGCCTGAGCCACGGCCCGACGGCCGACGGCTGCTTCGAGCTGACCGCCACCCTTCCCTGGCCGGCGGCGGGCCCGGCCGCGGAGCGGACACCCGACGCGACGGGCGCGGCGGACACGACGGGCGCGGCGGACCTGCTCTCTTCCGCGGCGGAGCCGCCGTTGCCCGAGCCGCCACTGCCGGAACCGCCACTGCCGCAGCCGCCACTGCCGGAACCGCGCGGGCCGCGCTGAACGGCCGCCGCGCGAGAGCCGCACCGCGCCGCCCGCGGGAGAGGGGCGCCGGGCCCGGCAGGGCGCGCGGGCAGGGCGCGGGCGTGGCCCGCGCCGCGCCACGGCTCAGCCGCAGTTGCCCCCGCACTGGCAGGCGCGGCCCGACTGGCAGCCACAGGAGCAGCCCGAGGGGCATCCGCAGCCCCCGAGCAGCGGCAGCGGGCGGCGTTCCCTGGGCGGGGTCGTCGCGGGGCGGGGTATCGGGGCAGGCGCGGCGCTCATGGTCCCTCCTCGGCAGCGATGGGTCGCGGACCCCACGGGATGGGTCGCGGACTCCATGGGAACGCGCCGGACCGCGGGGACAAAACCGCGCACGACGGGCGCGCGGAAGCAGACCGCGCGCGCCACGGCGCGCTCACCACCCCCCGCCTCCCCGCGAGACCCCGGCCGCGCCCCCATGAGGCCGCCGCTGCCCGGGCCGCCCCCCACAACAAGGCCACCGCCGCGCGGGCCCTTGCCGCCGGCCGCCGCGCGGGCCGTCGCCTCGGGCCCTCGCCTCAGGCCGTCGCCTCGGGCTCCGGCACGAACTCGTCCGCGTGCTCGCCCGTCACCAGGTACACCACCCGGCGGGCGATCGACACCGCGTGGTCGGCGAAGCGCTCGTAATAGCGGCCGAGCAGCGTCACGTCGACGGCCGTCTCGATCCCGTGGTGCCAGCGGTCGTCGAGCAGGTGGCTGAAGAGCGTCCGGTGCAGCGAGTCCATCTCGTCGTCGTCCTGCTCCAGCTGCATGGCCAGCTCCACGTCCTTGGTGATCAGGACCTCGGTGGCCTTCGCCATCAGCCGCTGCGCCAGCTGCCCCATCTCCAGGATGGTCGCCGTCAGATCGCGCGGCACCGCCGAGTCGGGGAACCTGAGCCTGGCCACCTTCGCCACGTGCTGCGCCAGGTCGCCGCACCGCTCCAGGTCGGCGCTCATCCGCAGCGAGGTCACGACGATGCGCAGGTCGGTGGCCACCGGCTGCTGCCTGGCCAGCAGCGCGATCGCGGAGTTCTCCAGGTCGCGCTGCATCTCGTCGACCTTCTCGTCCCCGGCGATGACGCTCTCCGCCAGCTTCAGGTCCGCGTCCAGCATGGCGGTGGTGGCCCGGCCCATCGCCGAGCCGACGAACCGCGCCATCTCGACCAGGTTGTCGCTGATCGCGTCCAGTTCCTCGTGATATGCGTCACGCATGACTCACTGTCCTTCCTCACCCGCCAAGCCACCAAGCGTCTCAGGGCCAAAGCTCCGTCCGCAAAGCAGCCGCAGCCGCGCCCGCAAGTGAAGCATCGCTGTCGGCAAGGTGAACTCTCGCGGGCGTTCCGAAGAGCATCTCCAGTCACGCCTGTGGACCACCGGGGCGGCCCGCATAACCTGAGGATATGGACGTCAACGCGGCGGTCGCCGCAGTGGCCGCGATAGCCGGGCTGTGCACCGGCGTCGTCGCCATGCTGGCATTCCGGCTCAGCGAGCGTGAGCGTACGCGTCCGCACCGCGCCGTCCAGCCCCCCGTGGCCGTGCTGCCCCCCGGCGTGGACACCGTGCTGTCCGTGCTGCGCTCCTCGGCCGTGGTGCTCGACGAGAGCGACGGCGTGGTCAAGGCGAGCTCCGCGGCCTACGCCCTCGGGCTGGTGCGCGGCGGCAGGCTCGCCGTCGAGCCGATGCTGAAGATGGCCAGGGACACCAGGCGCGACGGGGAGATACGCCAGCTGGAGTTCGACCTCCCGCGCCGCGGGAAGGTGGGGCGGGCCGACGTGCTCGCCCTCTCGGCGCGCTCCGCGCCGCTGGGCGCCCGCCTGGTGCTGCTGCTCGTCGAGGACCTCACCGAGGCCCGCCGCATCGAGGCGGTCAGGCGCGACTTCGTGGCCAACGTCAGCCACGAGCTGAAGACCCCGGCCGGGGCGCTCTCGCTGCTCTCCGAGGCGGTGCTCGACGCCGCGGACGACCCGGAGGCAGTGACCCGCTTCGCCGGCCGGATGCAGAACGAGGCGACCCGCCTCACCAACCTCATCCAGGAGCTGATCGACCTCTCCCGGGTGCAGGACAACGACATGCTGACCCACGCCGAGCTGGTGCCGGTCGAGGAGCTGGTCACCGAGGCGATCGACCGCTGCCGCCAGCAGGCGGGCAGCAAGCACATCACCATCGCCACCGGCGGCACCGCGGGCCTCACCGTCTGGGGCAACCGCGGACAGCTCGCCGCCGCGCTCGGCAACCTGGTGGAGAACGCGGTGAACTACAGCCCGCCGCACACCAGGGTGGCCATCGCCGGCAGCAAGGTGCAGGCCCCGGGCGGCGACCTCGTCGAGATCGCCGTCACCGACCAGGGCATCGGCATCAGCGAGGCCGACCGGGAGCGCATCTTCGAGCGCTTCTACCGGGTCGACCCGGCGCGGTCCCGCGCCACCGGCGGCACGGGCCTCGGCCTGGCCATCGTCAAACACGTGGCCGCCTCGCACGGCGGGGAGGTCCAGGTATGGAGCGCCGAGGGACAGGGCTCCACCTTCACCCTGCGGCTGCCGGAACCGACCAGCGCGCAGGAACGCCACCTCGCCGCCCGCCGCAAGCGGGACGGCTTCGGTGGCACTCTTCATGAACCGGCCGAGTTTCCAGAGGGCGCCGACGCGGACGTCGCTCCGGAGCCGCACTCCACCCGCACCGACAATCCTGCCCGGGAGGTCCTCCCGTGACCCGAGTGCTCGTCGTCGAGGACGAGGAGTCGTTCAGCGACGCTCTTTCGTACATGCTCCGCAAGGAAGGCTTCGAGGTCGCCATCGCGGCCACGGGCCCGGAAGGACTGGACGAGTTCGAACGCAACGGCGCCGATCTGGTGCTGCTCGACCTGATGCTGCCCGGCCTGCCGGGCACCGAGGTCTGCCGCCAGCTGCGGGGCCGTTCCAACGTGCCGGTCATCATGGTGACCGCCAAGGACAGCGAGATCGACAAGGTGGTCGGCCTCGAGATAGGGGCCGACGACTACGTGACCAAGCCCTTCTCCTCCCGCGAGCTGGTGGCGCGCATCCGCGCGGTGCTGCGCCGCAGGGGCGAGTCGGAGGAGGAGAGCCCGGCCGCCCTGGAGGCGGGGCCGGTCCGGATGGACGTGGACCGGCACGTGGTCACCGTCTCCGGCCGGAAGGTCGACCTGCCCCTGAAGGAGTTCGACCTGCTGGCGATGCTGCTGCGCAACGCCGGGCGGGTGCTCACCAGGATGCAGCTGATCGACCGCGTCTGGGGCGCCGACTACGTGGGCGACACCAAGACGCTCGACGTCCACGTGAAGCGGCTGCGCGCCAAGATCGAGCCCGACCC
Source organism: Streptomyces hoynatensis (assembly GCF_003626535.1). Lineage (GTDB taxonomy): Bacteria > Actinomycetota > Actinomycetes > Streptomycetales > Streptomycetaceae > Streptomyces > Streptomyces hoynatensis. The sequence continues at coordinate 261,092 of NZ_RBAL01000007.1, read as the reverse complement.
GGGCGCCCCCCGCTTCCTGGTCACCGTCCGCGGCCTCGGCTACAAGTTCGAGCCCTGACCGGCGGGCGTGGCCGGGCGCGCCCCGGCCGAACGCCCCCGCACGCCGAACGCCCCACGCTCCGGCGCCCCGCCACCTGGCGGGACGCGGGGGAGTGGGGCGTCCTGACGACGTGCGGCCGGCGGGCGGGCCCGGCCGGCGGGCGGTGGACTCAGCCGTCCAGCGAGGCGCCCTCGCCCTCGGTGCCCTCGGCACCCTCGGTGTTCGCCGTGCCCTCGGTGCCCTGGGCGCTCTCCGTGCCCTCGGTGCTCCCGGCGCCCTCCGTGGCCTCCTCGCCCGAGGCGCCCTCGGCCTGCCCGGAACCCTCCGTGCCTTCCGGGCCCTCGGTGCCCTCGGTGCCGGCCGTGCCTTCGGTCCCTTCGGCGCCCGCGGTGCCTTCGGTGCCCTCGCCCTCCGTCGCGCCGCCCGCGCCCTCGGCCGTCGCCTCGCCGGTGCCCTCGGCCGAGCCCTGCGGCTCCCCGGCCGGGGCCTCCTCGTCCGTCGAGGGGGTGGGGGTCGCGCCCCATTCGGAGAAGTCGGCCAGCAGGTCGGAGTCGTCCACGACCTGCGCCCGCAGCTCGATGTCCCCGGTCTCGCTGAGCACGAAGACCACCCGCTGGGCGTTCCCCAGCGCGATGTCGCCGGACTGCGGGTCGGCGATGACCGCGGAGGCGTTGCCCTCGCCGCCGAGCGCGAGGGAGCCGTGCGCGGGCACCACGAGGTCGCTCTCGCCCTCGGCCGGGCCGAGCTCGACGCGGGAGCCGGAGCCGGGGAGCTGGACGGCCTCCAGGGTCTGGTCCCGGTCGCTGCCGTTGAAGACGCGGCCGACGACCGCGCCCGGGTCCTCGGACGAGCCCTGCGGCAGGACGATGCTGACGTTCTGCACCTTGATGTCGTCCACCTGGGCGGACGCCACGTCCGGCTTGATCTCGCTGGTCGCGGCGTCGGTACCGGCACCGCAGGCCGTCAGCCCGGCGATCGAGAACGCGAAGAAGGCGGCGGCCACGCCGCGTCGAAGGCTGCTGCTCACGGCGGCGGCATCTCCTCGGACGGTCAGGATGATCTATCGGGGCACAGGGTACCGACCGCCCCAGTCCCGGCCGCACCCGGCCCTGCCTTGCGTGGCCCCGCGGGACCGGACGGGCGGCCCCCGCACCCTCGCCGCACCCACCCGGCGACCCCGGTCGCCCGAGCGTGTCCGGCCGGGAGCACAATGTGAGTGCGGCCTCTCGGGGCGGCGGCCGGCGCGGGCAATGCGCCGGTGGCGAGGGCGCCGGGCGCGGGAAATGCGGTTATCGCGCGCGGCCCTTGCGATGTTCCTGTGGGTTCCTGGGGAGTTCCGTGGCGACTTCCGGGCGGAGAAGTCAGCCGGGTCTTGTTGATCAATTCTTCGAGACGGGCACTGGTGGCTGAACCCATTCCGTCAACTGCGACAAATCGGACAGCTTTCCCCGCTTCGGGAAACTTCTTTGTGGCCTTCCGCGTCGAGTTCTGCCGAGATCTCCGGTCCTTCGGGGAGCGCCGAAACCCGGCTCTCACCTGCGGTTACCTGTCGCCCGGGGGCCCGCGCAGCACGCCACGGGCGTCCTTGTCAACCCCCGAGATATGGTCTGACCTGCGAAAACGTCATTCAAAGGGGCGTCTTCCCGTGTTAGGATGGAGAGCCACGGAAGGGGTACCTGTCACATGACGTTCAAGGTTGGCGACACCGTGGTCTATCCCCATCACGGGGCTGCGACGATCGAGGCCATCGAAACCCGCCCGATCAAGGGCGTGGACATGACTTACTTGGTGCTGAAGGTCGCCCAGGGTGACCTGGAAGTACGCGTGCCTGCGGAGAACGCCGAGCTGGTCGGCGTCCGCGACGTGGTCGGCCAGGACGGTCTCGACCGGGTCTTCGAGGTGCTGCGCGCGCCGTACGCCGAAGAGCCGACGAACTGGTCCCGCCGCTACAAGGCAAACCTGGAGAAGCTGGCGTCCGGCGACGTCATCAAGGTGGCCGAGGTCGTCCGTGACCTGTGGCGCCGTGAGCGCGAGCGGGGGCTGTCCGCGGGCGAGAAGCGCATGCTCGCCAAGGCGCGGCAGATCCTCGTGAGCGAGCTGGCGCTGGCCGAGGCCACCAACGAGGACAAGGCGGAGTCGCTGCTCGACGAGGTGCTCGCCTCCTGACGCGGCCGGCCGTGCCCCGTGGGGCGCGCCACCGCGAGGGCGGGCCGGCGGATGCGCGACCGGCATGCCGGGTCCGCACCGCACCGCATGACGGATATCCGGATTGCATATCCGGACCGCGTGCCGCCGGAATGTGAGAAACACAACCGGTTCACGCGTTCCGGCCTGATCGTGATCGAGTCACCGGAGATACCCCGGTTAATCGATCAGGTGAATACTCGTTTGCACGACGGTCACTTCACGGATCACTTCGCGCTCGGCCCGGCCGAAACCCGGGCAACCGCCGAGCCGATACCGGCCGATCGAAAACCGCACCCCGGCTCGTCCGGAGTGCCCTGGACTGCCGCAGCGCCCGAAAGGCATTCCCCCGTGCCACAACGGGCGCTGTGGCATGTACGGATCGTTCCCGCGGGTCTCCCTCAAGGGAGACGCGTGCCGGGCTGGTAAGGCTGGCTCGACCGGCGTGTCACGGAAGGGGCCGATCGCGTCGTGCCCGGCACGCTCAGGCCATACCCAACCCCGCCCCGTAAACAAACCTGCACCCGCCCTCCATGACAGACATCACACAGCCCCAGGACAGGCCCGCCCGTACCGCGGCCGTCATCCCCGCGGCGGGCCGCGGCGTCCGGCTCGGCCCCGGCCTTCCCAAGGCGATGCGGCAGCTCGGCGGGACGCCGATGCTCGTGCACGCCGTCCGCGCCATGTCGCGCGCCCACGCCGTCTCCCTCGTGGTGGTGGTCGCCCCGCCCGCGGAGGTGGCCACCGTGCGCGGGCTGCTCGACGAGTACCCGCCGCCCCGCGACGTCGAGCTGTGCGTGGTGCCGGGCGGCGCCACCCGGCAGGAGTCGGTGCGCCTCGGCCTCGCCGCGCTGCCCGAGGACGTCGAGGTGGTCCTGGTGCACGACGCCGCCCGCCCGCTGGTCCCGGCCGACACGGTGGACGCCGTCGCCGCCGCGGTCAGGGCCGGGGCCCCGGCCGTGGTGCCCGCGCTGCCGGTCACCGACACCGTGAAGCAGATCGCCGCCCCCGCCGGCAAGGGCGAGCCCGAGCCCGTGGTGGGCACGCCGGACCGGTCGCTGCTGCGGGCCGTCCAGACCCCGCAGGGCTTCGACCGGGCCACGCTCGCCGCCGCCCACGCGCGGCACGCCGAGGGCGACGCGACCGACGACGCGGGGCTCGTGGAACGGATGGGCGCCCCGGTGGTGCTGGTGCCAGGGCACGAGGAGGCGTTCAAGGTGACCCGCCCGCTCGACCTCGTGCTCGCCGAGGCCGTCCTCGCCCGCCGGAGGCTCAACGATGGTTTCTGAACAGGCAGTTGCCCAGGACGCGGGAGCGGGGCCCGGCTTCCCCCGCGTCCCCAGGGTGGGCGTCGGCACCGACGTCCACGCCTTCGAACGCGGCCGGCCGCTGTGGTGCGCGGGACTGCTGTGGCCCGAGGCGGAGTTCGGGCTCGCCGGGCACTCCGACGGGGACGTGGCCGCGCACGCCGCCTGCGACGCGCTGTTCTCCGCCGCGGGCATCGGCGACCTCGGCGCGCACTTCGGCACCGGCCGCCCCGAGTGGGCGGGGGCCGCGGGCACCGCCCTGCTGGCCGAGGCCGCGCGCCTGGTGCGGGCGGCCGGGTTCGAGATCGGGAACGTGGCCGTCCAGGTCGTCGGCGTCAGGCCCAAGATCGGCACGCGCCGGGCGGAGGCGCAGCGCGTCCTGTCCGAGGCGGCCGGCGCGCCCGTCGCCGTCTCGGGCACCACCTCCGACGGCCTCGGCCTGACCGGGCGCGGCGAGGGCCTCGCGGCCCTGGCCACCGCCCTGGTGCTGCCCGGGCCTCCGGGCGGGAAGTGAGCGCCCGGCAGCCCCGGTGCCGCACCGGCGCGGGGGAGGGCCCCCGCCGACTACTCTTGACGCGTGACCCTTCGCCTGTATGACACCAGTGCCAGGAAGATCCGTGACTTCACCCCGCTCGTGCCGGGCTGCGTCTCGATCTACCTGTGTGGCGCCACCGTGCAGGCACCCCCGCACATCGGGCACGTCAGGTCCGGGGTCAGCTTCGACATCATGAACCGCTGGTTCACCCACCGCGGCTACCGGGTGACGTTCGTGCGGAACGTCACGGACGTGGACGACAAGATCATCGCCAAGAGCGCCGAGCAGGGCCGCCCCTGGTGGGCCATCGCCTACGAGAACGAGCGGGCCTTCGGCGACGCCTACGCCGCCCTCGGCTGCCTGCCGCCCGGCTACGAGCCGCGCGCCACCGGGCACGTGCCCGAGATGATCGAGATGATGCGCGCGCTCGTCGAACGGGGCCACGCCTACGCGGCGGACGGCAACGTGTACTTCGACGTGCGCAGCTTCCCCGGCTACCTGCGGCTGTCCAACCAGGACCTCGACCACCTGCTGCAGCCGGAGGGCGAGGGCGAGACCGGCAAGCGCGACCCGCGGGACTTCGCCATGTGGAAGGCGGCCAAGCCGGGCGAGCCGAGCTGGGAGACCCCCTGGGGCCGCGGCCGGCCCGGCTGGCACCTGGAGTGCTCGGCGATGGCCCACAAGTACCTCGGCGGCGGCTTCGACATCCACGGCGGCGGCATCGACCTCGTCTTCCCGCACCACGAGAACGAGATCGCCCAGTCCAGGGCGTACGGCGACGAGTTCGCCCGGTACTGGGTCCACAACGCCTGGGTGACCATGGCCGGCGAGAAGATGAGCAAGTCGCTCGGGAACTCGGTCCTGGTCTCCGAGATGGTCAAGCGCTGGCGGCCCATCGTGCTGCGGTACTACCTGGGCACCCCGCACTACCGCTCCACCATCGAGTACAGCGAGGAGGCGCTGGCCGAGGCCGAGGCCGCCTTCGGCCGGATCGAGGGCTTCCTGCACCGTGCGGTCGAGCGCACGGGCGAGGTCGAGCCCTCGCCCACGGTGCCCGCCGACTTCGCCGACGCCATGGACGAGGACTTCGGGGTGCCGCAGGCGCTCGCCGCCGTGCACACCACCGTCAGGCAGGGCAACGCCGCCCTCGCCGAGGGCGACAAGGAGTCGGCCGCCGCGCTCGTCGGGCAGGTCAGGGGCATGCTCGGGGTGCTCGGTCTCGACCCCCTCGACCCGCAGTGGGCGGGCGGGGGCCGGGGCCGGGACGAGCGGCTGACCGGCGTGGTGGACACGCTGGTCGGGCTGGTCCTCGCCCAGCGGCAGGCCGCCCGCGAGCGCAAGGACTACGGCACCGCGGACGCGATCCGCGACGAACTCCAGGCCGCGGGGCTGGTCATCGAGGACACCCCCGACGGCCCCCGCTGGGAGCTGGGCTAGCACCCGCACGCGCCCGGGCGCGCCGCCCCGGACTTCCGACCGCACCGCCGAACGAGGAACAGATGCCAGGCAACAGCCAGCGCCGCAACCGGCGCACGAGCCAGAAGAAGGGCCCCCAGATCGGCAGCGGCGGCCAGCGGCGCAAGGGGCTCGAGGGCAAGGGCCCCACGCCGCCCGCCGAGTTGCGCCCCGGACACGCCAAGAAGCGTGCCGCGGACGCCAGGGCACGCCGTCAGCACGCCGCGCAGGCCGCCAGGCGCGGCAGGACGCCGAGTGAACTCGTCGTGGGGCGCAACGCGGTGCTCGAGGCGCTGCGGGCCGAGGTGCCGGCGAGCACGCTGTACGTGCAGCAGTTCCTCGACGCCGACGACCGGGTCACCGAGTCCGTCAAGCTGGCCGTGGACCGCGGCACGGTGCGCCTGGCCGAGGCGCCGCGCGCGGAGCTCGACCGGATCACCGGCGGGCTCAACCACCAGGGCCTCGTGCTGCAGGTGCCGCCCTACGCGTACGCGCACCCGGACGACCTGACCCGGGCCGCGTTCGAGGCGGGAGAGCAGCCGCTGATCGTGGCCCTGGACGGCGTCACCGACCCGCGCAACCTCGGCGCCGTCGTGCGCTCGGCGGCCGCCTTCGGCGGCCACGGCGTCGTGGTGCCCGAGCGGCGCGCGGCGGGGATGACCGCGGGGGCGTGGAAGACCTCGGCCGGAACGGCGGCCCGCACCCCCGTGGCCCGGGCCACCAACCTCACCAGGGCGCTGCAGTCCTACCGGAAGGCGGGGCTCACCGTGGTGGGCCTGGCCGCGGACGGCGAGGCGGAGCTGGCCGACGTGCCGGGACTGGCCGGCCCCCTCGTCGTCGTGGTGGGCAGCGAGGGCAAGGGGCTGTCCCGGCTGGTCGGCGAGACCTGCGACCTGCGGGTGCGCATCCCGATGCCGGGCGGCACCGAGTCGCTCAACGCGGGCGTCGCCGCCGGCATCGTGCTCTACGAGGCGGCCAGGCACCGGCGCTGAGCCGCGCCGGGGCGCGGGGGCGGCGGCCGGGCGTTTGACGGGTCGCGGACATGGTTTGTGGGGTCAAGGCAGTGTCTTAAGTCCTGTCACTCAGTTAGATGAGTGTGGACACCAGAACACCTCGCGGCCACTCGATGCACGAGCCGGAGCTGAGCATGGTCAAGGTGCCGTGCGACCCCGCCCAAGTCATCGTGAACCACGCCAGTTTCCGGGTTCAGCTCGCCACCCCGCCCCCGGTGAGCCTCGCGGTCGCCCAGCCCCCCCGGCTGTCCCGGGTGCCGGCGACGGCGCGCCGGCGGCCACTCGTGTGGACCGGGCGCAGCGCGCCGGGCGACCCGGGCGCGAGCACCCTGGTGCAGGCGGTCCGCAACGCGGGGCGGGTCGACATTCCCACCCAGGTGCTCCCACGCGTCACCCCCGTCGTCGCCGCGCCCCGCGCCCCGCAGGACGACCGGGCGACGCGGCTGCTGCCCTCGGTCGGCGGCCCGCGCGGCGCGGCCGAGGCCGCCGGCCCCGGGGCCGGCGGCGCGGCGGCGCCCGCCGGGCCGAAGACCGCGCAGGCCGCGGGCCACGGCGCCCCCGCCGAGCCGGAGCGGCGCAGGACGCGGCAGGCCGACGGCCGCCAGGCGTACTACCCCGGGCGGCGCGCCAGCCGCCTCAGCCTGGGCGTGGTGCTGCTGCCGCTGCGGGTGCTGCTCGGCTTCATCGCCCTCTACGCCGGCATGGGCAAGCTCACCGACCCCGTCTACTTCGACGGCGGGGACCGCGGCTCCCTCTACGCCTGGCTCGCCTCGCTGGAACCGTGGAGCGTCGCCACCCCCCTGCACGACTGGGCGCTCGCGCACCCGGTGGGGGCCGGGCTGACCGTCGCGTTCACCCAGATCCTCGTGGGCGTGCTGACGGTGTTCGGGCTGTGGCAGCGGCCGGCCGCCTCGCTCGGGGCGCTGCTCTCGCTCGCGCTGCTCGCCACCGTCAGCTGGCAGCAGGGCCCCGCCTACGACACCCCCGACATCATCCTGCTCGCGGCCTGGAGCCCGCTGGTGATCGCCGGGGCGCCGGTCTACTCGCTCGACGCCAGGCTGGCCGGCGAGGCCTGGCGCACCCTCGGGCCCAAGGCCACCCTCGGCGAGCTGCGCCGCCGGGTGCTGCGCCGCGGCGGCCTGCTGGCGGCGCTGCTCGGCGGCCTCGCCCTGCTGGTCGGGGCGATGCTCGGCGGGGCGGTGCGCTCCGCCCAGTTCCCCGAGGTGCCGGGCCCGGGCGAGCCGCCGCGCAACCACCTGCCGGGCGAGCGGCTGCCGGGCGAGGAGGAGCCGGGGGAAGGCGAGGCGGAGGCCACCCGGGGGCCGGGGGAGCAGGAGCGCCGGGAGGCCGGGGGCGAGAGCGCGGGCCGCGAGGAGGCGTCGGGGAAGGAAGGGACGGCCCCGGCCGGCCCGGAGGAGGGCGGCGCGGCGGGCGAGACGGCGGGGCCCGAGACGGCGCCGAGCGTGGAGCAGACCGTCCCGGCCCCGCCGCGTTCCGAGGCGCCGGCGCGGCAGCCGGCCCCGGAGGAGGCGCCGCCCGCCTCGGACTCGGGGGGCGCGGGCGCGAGCGAGCCGGGCCCGGGCTCCGAGGACGCCGAGGACGACGCCCCGTCGGACGACGGGGGTGAGCAGAGCAGCCCTGGCCCCATCGGCGGGCTGCTCGGTTAGGTGGGGTTCTCGGCTGAGGCGGCCGACGCCTGGCTCTTCCCCGCACGGCCGCGCGGCCGCACGGCCGCACGGTTTCCTGCACGTGGCAGCGGCTGCCCCGCGGCACGGGCGCGCCGGCCGGCGGCGGCCCGCAGGTTCCCGGGAGGTGACGTCGCCGCCCGGGCCGCCCCCTGAGGTGACGGGGCGGCCCGGGCGGCGGCGGGGGCGGCGATGAGTTTCCGGAACCGGGAGAGTCTCCTTGTCGTTGCCGGCACCCACGGAGAAAGGCAGGGAACACGTGGCTCAGCTGCTGAGAGTCCAGAACTTCACCGTCTCGAGCGACGGGATCGGCGCGGACGAGGGCCAGAGCCTGGAACGGCCCTTCGGCCGCGCCGTCGACCCGGCAAGGCTGTTCGCCTGGGCCGGAGCCACGGCGAGCTGGCCCGGCCGCACCGATCCCGGGGGCAGCCGGGGCCTCGACGACTACTTCACCCGGGACTTCACCCACCACATCGGTGCCGAGATCATGGGCCGCAACAAGTTCGGGCCCCAGCGGGGGCCCTGGCGGGACCACGAGTGGCGCGGCTGGTGGGGGGACGAACCCCCGTTCCACACCCCGGTGTTCGTCATGACGCACCACAAGCGTCCCTCGTTCCGCCTCTCCGACACCACCTTCCACTTCGTCGAGGGCGACCCGGCCACGGTCCTGGCGCAGGCGCGGGAGGCGGCGCAGGGCAAGGACGTGCGGCTCGGCGGCGGGGTCACCACCGTCCGGGAGTTCCTGGCGGCCGACCTCGTCGACACTTTGCACGTGGCGGTCCACCCGGCGACGTTCGGGTCGGGGCTGCGGCTGTGGGAGTCGCCCGACGAGCTGCTCGACCGGTTCCACCTGGAGGTCGTGCCCAGCCCGAGTGGCGTGCGGCACCACCTGTTCTGGCGGAAGTGACCGGGGCCCTCCGCCCGGCCCGGCAGGTTCCTCTCCCCGCCGCCCTCCTGTGACGCAGGTCACGAGAACGGCCGTCCCGCGACGGACATGACAGGGGGTGAAACATTCGATGCACGCCCGGATACGCGCCGGGGACCCGGAGGCATTCCGGGAGTTGTTTCGCGCCCATGCCCCCCTCGTCTACGGACATGCGCTGCGGGCGACCGGCGATCCGGCGCTGGCCGAGGACGTCGTCTCGCTCACCTTCCTGGAGGCGTGGCGGCTGCGCGGGCGCCTTCGTGAGGAGGGCGACTCGCCGCGGCCCTGGCTGATGGCGATCGCGGTGAACGTGCTGCGGAACGCGAGCCGGGCCAGGCGCCGCCACGAACGGGCGCTGGCCAGGCTGCCGCGTGGCGACAGCCTGCCCGACTTCGCCGAGGAGGTGGCCGGCCGCCTCGCCGACGCGGAGCGGCTGGCCGCGGCCCGCCGCGCGCTGGAGCGGCTGCGCCCCGCCGACCGCGAGGTCGTCGCGCTGTGCGTCTGGTCGGGGCTCGGCTACGCCGAGGCCGCCGCGGTGCTCGGCGTCCGCGAGGGCACGGTGCGCTCGCGGCTGTCCCGGGCCAGGAAGCGGCTGCGCGCCTGGACGGAGCGGGAGCTGGGCGGAGAAGCCAAGGCCCCCGGGGGGCGAGCCGGAGCCGACCGCCGGGTCCCGGCGGTCCGGCCGAGTCTGGAGAGGAACCGATGAACACGGAAGAATCCACCGTCCGCGAGGATCTGGCCCGGCTGCTGCCGCCGCCGGGCGATCCGGCGCTGCCGCCCGGCCGGCTCGGCGCCATCGAGGAGTTCCTGATGGGCGAGTTCACCGCGCGCGCCGCCGGGGCGCCCGAGCCGGGCGAGGCCGCAGGAACGGCAGGAGCCGCGGGTGGGGGGCCGGCGCCCGGCGGGCGCGGGATCCCGCGCCGCCTGCCCCGCCGGCTCGGCTGGGTCGCCGTCCCGGTGGCGGCCGCCCTGGCCGGCGGCGCGCTCGTCGTCCTCCCGCAGACGGGCGGCGGGTCTTCCGGCGGCGAGAGCGCCGCCACGGGCGACGTCACGGTGGGCGAGGCCGTCGACCGGATCGTCTACGCGGCCCTGCACGAGGAGGTCGCCGCGCCCGGGCCCGGCCAGTACGTGTACGTCCACACCCGGGTGGAGACCGAGACCTTTCCCCTGGCCTCGGTGGAGGAGCCCGACGTCTACCACCGCAACGAGGAGGGGCCGTACGAGCGGGAGTTGTGGCTCTCGCCCGACGGCACCGACGGCTGGGTCGAGGACCCGCACTTCCTCGGCGGGCACCGGACCGTGTACGCGCCCGAAGGGGTGGAGCAGGAGCTGTACGGGCCCGGGATGTTCACCGACGGCCAGTTCTGGCCCGACGACGCGGAGTACGAGCCGGCCAAGGCCCTGACGCCGACCTACGAGTTCCTGGCGAGCCTGCCCACCGACCCGCAGGAACTGCTCGACCTGGTCTACGCCGCCCCCGGCGTCGCGGACCGGGAGGACGGCGAGGGCAGGGACTACGCGGCGCTGCTGACCATCGGCTCCCTGATCGAGGAGGCGCTGCTGCCCCCGGAGCTCGCCGCGGCGATCTACCAGGCGGCGGCGGAGATACCCGGCGTGGAGCTGGAGACGGGCGTCGCCGACGCCGCCGGTCGTGCGGGGATCGCGCTGGCCTGGGACGACGGCGAGTTCCGCACGGAGTGGATCTTCGACGGGGACACGTACACCTACCTCGGGCAGCGGATCACCCAGCTCACCGCGGGCCGGGGTGTCGAGGCGGGGACCGTCCTGCGCGATTCCGCGGTGCTCGACCGGGCGGTCGTGGACCGGCCGCAGGAGCGGCCGGGGGAGGGGGCGGCCTGAGGGCCCCGGCCCCCGCGGGCGTCCCCCGGCGCGTGGGCGCCGGGGACGCCCCGGCGCTGCCCTGGTGCCTTCAGGGGCGGGCGAGTTCCCTGGCCGCCTCCGTGAGGTCCTTCGCGGTGTCGATCGCCCGCCAGTAGGCGCCCTGGGGGAGGGGGAAGCCGGCGAGCAGCCGTTCGCGGGCCAGGCGCGGGAAGGTGGTGCGCTCGTGGTCGCCGCGGTCGGGGAGCAGCTTGGTGAAGTGGGCGGCGAACACGTACACGCCCGCGTTGATCAGGTAGGGGGAGGGCGGGGCCTCGATGAAGTCCAGAACGTGCCCGAACTCGTCGGTCTCCACCGCGCCCCAGGGGATGCGGGGCCTGGCCAGGGCCAGCGTCGCGGTGGCGTCCCGTTCGGCGTGGAAGGCGGCCATCTCGCGCAGCGAGAAACGGGTCCAGATGTCCCCGTTGGTGGCGAACCAGGGCTCGTCGGGGCGGGGCAGCGCGGCGGCGGCGTACTTGAGGCCGCCGCCCCTGCCCAGCGGCTCCGGCTCCCTGACCGTGGTGACGCGGAGCGGCAACTCGGCCGCGTCGAGCCACTCCTGGAGGACCTCGGCGAGATGCCCGCAGGAGATCACCGCGTCCGTGACGCCCTCGGCGGCCAGCCAGGTCAACTGGTGGCCGATGATCGGGATTCCGGTGCCCGGGATCTCGACCATCGGCTTGGGCCGGTCGTCCGTGTAGGGGCGCAGGCGTGAGCCCTGACCACCGGCCAGGACAACGGCCTGCGTGGGCGGGGGTGCGTCGTGCGAGGCGTCGGTCATGCCCCGCAGCCTACGGTCCCGCCGTCGCGGGCCGCGGCCCGGTGGGCGGGGCCCGCGACGGCCCGCGACGGCCGCGGGGGGCGCGTCAGTTGCCGGAACCGGCGGCGACGCCCGCGGCGTAGGAGGTGTCGCAGACGGGCCTGGCGTGCCGCTGGGCGCGCCTGGCGCTGCCGTACTTCTCGACGGCCGCCTCGCCCAGCGCCCTGGCGATCTCCGCGCAGTGCGGGGCCAGCGAGGGTTCGCGGTCCACGGCCTCCTGCAGCCCGGTCAGCGCGGCGCTCGGGTCCTGTCGGCGCAGCGTGGTCAGCAGCCGGTCGAGCAGCACGTCCTCGGGCGCCTGGGCCCGGTTCGCGGTGGAGGCGGTGAGCACCCGGTCCTCCTGGGAGCCCACCCAGGGCACCCGGGTGACGGCGAGCGTGCCGGAGAGGACGAGGACAACGGGAAGGGCGACGGCGAGAGTTCTGCCGACGCGGCGGAGTGCCTGATTCACGGTGATCTTCCTCGCGAGTACGACATGGACGACAGAAGCGCGGCACACGTGGGACACGTGGCACGCGCCGACTGCGGCGAACGGGACGGCGGGACGAGGCGCGCGGCGTGAGGCCGCGCCGCGCTCCGGGCCCGTCGATCGTAGCGAGGAGTAGTGATTTGGTGACATTTCGCCACCCTGACGAGTGAAGGACTCCGGGGAATTGCTGCCGGGGCGTTGACGCGCGAAAGGCCGTGTTTCCGCTGTGTGTGCGGAAACACGGCCTCGTGGCGCGTGGCGACGGGCCGGCCGCCGGGGGCTCGGCCCGTCGGTTGCTCAGTCGCTCAGGCGCTCGCCGGAGCCGGCGGCGAAGACGTGGGTCTCGCCGGGGCGCGGCACGACGTTCAGCTTGGCGCCCTTCTCGGGGACGTCGCGGCTGTCGACGCGGATGACCAGGTCCTTGGTCTCGCCGCCGATCTCGGCCGTGCCGTAGATGTAGGCGTCGGCGCCGGTCTCCTCGACGACGTTCACGATGACCGCGAGGCCGGCCGCCTCGTTCTCGTTCGCCTTCTCCAGGCTGGCGCCCTCGCCGTCGCCGGTGACCACCGCGAAGTGCTCGGGGCGGCAGCCGACCACCACGTGGGTGTCGCCCTTGCTCTGCGCCTCGGTCAGGGCGGTGCGCTCGACGGGCACCACGCTGTTGCCGAACTTCACGCCGCCGTCGGTGATCGGGACCTCGATCAGGTTCATCGCCGGGGAGCCGATGAAGCCCGCGACGAAGAGGTTGGCCGGCTTGTCGTACATGTTGCGGGGGCTGTCGATCTGCTGGAGCACGCCGTCCTTGAGCACCGCCACCCGGTCGCCCATGGTCATGGCCTCGACCTGGTCGTGGGTCACGTAGACGGTGGTGACGCCCAGGCGGCGCTGGAGGCCGGCGATCTGGGTGCGGGTCTGGACGCGGAGCTTGGCGTCGAGGTTCGACAGCGGCTCGTCCATGAGGAACACCTGCGGCTCGCGGACGATCGCGCGGCCCATGGCGACACGCTGCCGCTGACCGCCGGAGAGCGCCTTCGGCTTGCGGTCCAGGTACTCGGTGAGGTCGAGGATCTTGGCGGCCTCCTCGACCTTGGTCCTGATGTCCGTCTTGTTCACGCCGGCGATCTTCAGCGCGAAGCCCATGTTCTGGGCGACGGTCATGTGCGGGTACAGCGCGTAGTTCTGGAACACCATCGCGATGTCCCGGTCCTTCGGCGGCAGGTGGGTGACGTCACGGTCACCGATGTGGATGGAGCCGCCGTTCACGTCCTCCAGGCCCGCGAGCATCCGCAGGGAGGTGGACTTTCCACAGCCGGAGGGGCCGACCAGGACGAGGAACTCGCCGTCCGCGATGTCGATGTCGAGCTGGTCGACGGCGGGCTTTTCGCCGCCGGGGTAGATCCGGGTGGCCTTGTTGTAGGTGACCGTTGCCATCGCTTCTTGTCTCCTTCTACCGGCAGGAACGTGCCGGACGATCCGAGTAGGAAGGTGTTACGCGCGTATGTCACGAGCGCTACCGAAACCTAACTCGAAACAACGCGATCTGTCAGTACCCCAAGACAAAAGAGAATCGCGTGTAAAGATCAATCTTCCGATCGGCGCGCGGCCCTGTGACCCATCGGAACACGACTGGCACTCCCCGGAGGCGCGGGGGCGGGCGGCGGGGGAACGCGGCCGTTGACAGGCCCGTTGACTATCGGGGGAGACTATCGGGGGAGAAGGGGTGGGGGAGGCCGGGGAGAAGGGGGAGTTGGGCCGGGCGCGGTCAAGTCGGCGTTGTGTAGGCTGGAGCGGCCTTTGCGGGCCTTCCCGGCCGTGGCCGGGCCGCAGACGCGACTGCCGCCTTAGCTCAGTGGTAGAGCCATGCTCTTGTAAAGCATAGGTCGTCGGTTCGAATCCGACAGGCGGCTCTGACCTGGGAGAACGCGCGGGCCTCCGGCGGCGGCCCGCGGTGGGCCGCCACGCCGCCCGCGGGGTGGGACCCGTTGACTGGCCGGGCGGGCGAACGTAGAAATATCGCGCACATCCGAACAGGGTCAATCAGAGGATCACATATGCGCGAGGGAAGCTTCCTCCCCTTCCTCCACTTCAGGTCCGCGGGGATCAGCCTGGTGCTGGACTGTACGGGGCCGGGGCTGCCCCGGATCGCGCACTGGGGCCGGGACCTGGGAGAGCTGTCGGAGGCCGACCTGGCCGCGCTGGTGCGGGCCGGGGTGCCGCAGATAGCGAGCAACAACGTCGACGTGGTGGTGCCGCTCGCGGTGCTGCCCGAGCACTCCGCGGGCTGGCTCGGCACCCCGGGGCTGACCGGGCACCGCGCCGGGGCCGACTTCTCCACCGCCTTCGCGGTCACCGCGGTGGAGCGTGAGGGCCAGGCGGTCGAGGTGACGGCGGAGGACGTGCGGGCCGGCCTCGAACTGCGGCTGGAGATCGAGCTGACCGGCTCCGGGCTGGTCAGGCAGCGCGCCACGGTGACCAACCAGGCGGACGGGCGGGACGAGCCAGACGCGGCGCCGTTCGCCCTCTCGGGGGTGCTGCTGGCCTTCCCGGTGCCGGAGCGAGCCACGGAACTGCTCGACATGACCGGCCGCCACCTGCGCGAACGCAGCCCGCAGCGGCACGAGTTCACCCTGGGCACGCACCTGCGCGAGAACCGCAGGGGCCGCACCGGCACCGACGCGGCCACCGTCCACGTCGCGGGCGAGAAGGGCTTCGGCTTCCGCTCCGGGGAGGTGTGGGGCCTGCACGTGGCCTGGAGCGGCAACCACCGCTCGCTCGCCGAGCGCACCCCCTCCGGCGTCTCCCTGCTCGGCGGGGGCGAGCTGCTGCTGGCGGGCGAGGTGATCCTGGGCCCGGAGGAGTCCTACACCACGCCCTGGGTGTACGGCAGTTACGGCCGGCACGGGCTCGACGAGCTGTCCGGCCGCTTCCACGCCCACCTGCGGGCGCGCGAGCGGCACCCGAGCGGGCCCCGGCCGGTCACGCTCAACGTGTGGGAGGCCGTCTACTTCGACCACGACCTGGCCAAGCTGCGGCACCTGGCCGACCTGGCCGCCGAGGTGGGCGCGGAGCGCTTCGTGCTCGACGACGGCTGGTTCCGCGGGCGGCGCGACGACCACGCGGGCCTGGGCGACTGGTACGTGGACGAGACGGTGTGGCCGCAGGGGCTGCACCCGCTGGCCGACTACGTGCGCGAGCGCGGCCTCGAATTCGGCCTGTGGGTCGAGCCCGAGATGGTCAACCCGAACTCCGACCTCGCCCGCAGCCACCCCGAGTGGATCATGGCCACCGGCGACCGGCTCCCGCCCGAGTCGCGCCATCAGCAGGTGCTCGACCTCGGCCACCCGGGCGCGTACGACTACCTGCTCCAGCGGCTCGACGCGCTGATCGGGGAGTACGCGCTGACGTACCTCAAGTGGGACCACAACCGCGACCTGGTGGAGGCCGGGCACAGCCCGCGCGGGCAGGCCGGGGTGCACGTCCAGACCGAGGCCGTCTACCGGCTGCTCGACGAGCTGCGGGCGCGGCACCCGAAGCTGGAGATCGAGTCCTGCTCCTCCGGCGGCGGCCGGATCGACCTGGGCATCCTGGAGCGCACCGACCGGGTGTGGACCAGCGACTGCATCGACGCCCTCGAACGGCAGCGCATCCAGCGCTGGACCGGGCTGCTGCTCCCGCCCGAGTTGCTCGGCTCGCACGTCGGCGCGCCCGAGGCGCACACCACGGGGCGCACGCACACCCTCGGCTTCCGGGCCGGGACCGCGCTGTTCTGCCACTTCGGGATCGAGTGGGACCTGACCCGGGCGAGCGCGGAGGACCGCGCGGCGCTCGCGGAGTGGATCGCGCTGTACAAGGAGCTGCGGCCCCTGCTGCACGGCGGGACCGTGGTGCGCGGCGATCACCAGGACCCGGCGCTGTGGGTGCACGGGGTGGTGGCGCAGGACCGGTCGCGCGCCGTGTACGCGCTGGCCCAGGTGGCCACGAGCGTCCAGTCGCCGCCGGGACGGGTGGCCCTGCCGGGGCTCGACCCCGAGGCCAGGTACCGGGTCACGCCGCTGCCGCCCGGCGACCGGCTGCGGGGCGCCGCCTCCGACACCCTGGCCTGGTGGGGCGAGGGCGTCACGCTGCCCGGCGTGGTGCTGGGCGACCTCGGCGTCCGGGCGCCGATCCAGCACCCGGAGCGGCTGGTCCTGGTGCAGGCGGAGCGCGTCGGGTGACCCCCGCCCGGTCCCGCCCCCGCGCCGGGGGCGGGACCGGGCGCGGTGGGGCGCCCGGCGGCGCGGGCGCGGTGGGACGGCGCGCGGCGGGGGTCAGAGCGCCGGGAGCACGGCCGAGGTCCCGGCGAGGACGCCCGCCAGGTAGGCGAGCCAGACCGCCAGGAGGAGGGCCACCGCCTCCCGGTCGCGGCCCGCTCCCGCGCCGGGGACGAGCAGCCGCAGGAACAGCGTGGCCAGGGTGCTGGTGACGACGGTGGTGGTGACGCCCTTGATGCCGACGCGGGTGGCGAAGACCGTCTGCGCGCCCATGGCCGCGGCCAGCGCCGCCGCGCACCACGGGGCCGGCGCCCAGGCCAGGGCGCCGGCCAGGCCGAGCAGCGCCGCCTCCAGCCAGAGCAGGGCGCGCAGCGGGGCGCGGCGGCTCAGCCCGGCGGCGGCGAGGCCGCCGGCGCAGAAGCCGGCCAGGGAGGCGAGGGGGCCGGTCAGCCCCACCCCGGCGTCGCCGGGGAGGAAGCGGGAGGCGGCGCCCAGGCCGAGCAGCACGCCGTTGCCCGTCTGGTTGGCGACGAAGACGTGGTCGAGCGTGAGGAATGCGACGGCGTCCACCCCGCCCGCGAGGAGGGACAGCGCCACCATGAGCCGAGCGGGCACTCCCATGTGCCCATCTTCCGCGCGTTCCGGGCACATCGGGGGTTGTGCGCGACCGCGCGTTCCCGCCGGCCACGCCCCCGGGGCGCCTCAGGGCACCAGGACCACCTTGCCCGTCGTGGCGCGGCTCTCCAGGGCGCGGTGGGCGCGGGCCGCCTCGGCCAGCGGGAAGGTCTCGACGAGCGGGACGAGGGTGCCCGCGGCGGCCAGGGCGAGCGCCTCCTCCTCCAGCAGCCGCAGGTTCTCCCGGCCGCCGATCTTCTCGAACAGCGCGGGACCGAGCACCGAGGTGGAGCTGATGCCGCGCGCGGCCAGCTCCTCGGGGGAGGGGGCGACCGCGCCGCGGGGCGAGGCGCCGGTGGACGCGTAGCCGTAGGAGAGGTGGCGGCCGCCCGGGGCCAGCAGGCCGAGGGCGGTGCGGCCGAACTCGCCGCCGACCCCCTCGCACAGCAGGCTGAACGGCCGCTCGCCGTACGCCTCGCGGAGGGTGTCGGCCCAGTCGGGCCGGTTGTAGTCGACGGCGAGGTCGGCCCCGAGCCGGGCCACGGCGGCGGCCTTGGCGGGCCCGCCGGCGGCCCCGGCGACCCGCGCGCCGCGGTGCCTGGCGTACTGGACGAGCAGCGCGCCGATGCCGCCGGCGGCGGCGAGCACGAGGACGGTGTCCTCCGCGGTGAGCTCGGCGAACCGGAGGATGCCCATGGTCATGCGGCCGGTGCCGAGCATGGCGACCGCCGTTTCGGCCGTCATGCCCTCGGGCAGCCGGTGCAGATTGCCAATGGCGGTGACCGCGCGTTCGGCGTAGCCGCCGGGCACCATGCCGAGGTGGGCCGAGACGCGCCGGCCGAGCCAGGCGGGGTCCACGCCCTCGCCCACCTCGTCCACCGTGCCGGCGACCTCGCGGCCCGGCACGGTCGGCAGCTCGGGCACGGGGAAGGCGCCGCCCGCGGCGTCCGGCCCGGCCCGCAGGACGGTGTCGACCAGGTGGACCCCGGCCGCCGCCACGGCGATGGCGACCTCGCCCGGGGCGGGGTGGGGGTCCGCGACCTCCTCGTAGACCAGGTTCTCGGCCGGGCCGAAGGCGTGCAGGCGGACGGCGTGCATGGGGGCTCCTCTGTTCTCGGGAGCACCACGCTGCAACGTCAAGCCCACTTGAAGTCAAGGCAGGCCCTGCGGCGCCCGGCGGCGAGGCCCGGAGCCGGATTGTCGGTGGCCTGGGGCAGGATGGGCGACATGGCGGAGAACGGGTGAGCGGCGGCGGCTGGGCAGCATGGCGGGCGGCAGGGGGAGCGGCGATGCGGGCGAGGGGCGCATGACGGGGAAGGGCGGCGCGCGGGCGGGAGCGGAAGAGCGGGTGCCGCCGCCGAAGGCGCCGGTGTTCTCGCTGCCCCGGCTGACCCCCTTCGCGGGGCGGAGCCTCGACGCGGAGGAGGACTACGACGGGCTCGAATTCGCCGGCCTCGACCTGACGGGGGCCCACGCCCCCGGGGCGCGCTTCCTGGACTGCGCGCTGCGCCGCTGCGTCCTCGACGAGGCGCGGCTGCCCCGGGCGCGCCTGCTCGACAGCCTGCTGGAAGAGGTGCGCGGCGTGGGCACGGCCCTGGGCGAGGCGCAGCTGCGGGACGTGGAGATACGCGACGCCAGGCTGGGCGGGACGCAGCTGAGCGGCGCGACGCTGACCCGGGTGCTGGTGCGCGGCGGCAAGCTGGACTACCTGAACCTGCGGCAGTCCCGGCTGGTCGACGTGGCCTTCGCCGGCTGCGTGCTCGTGGAGCCCGACTTCGGCGGGGCGCGGCTGGAGCGGGTCTCCTTCGAGGGCTGCGAGCTGCGCGGGGCCGACTTCTCGGCGGCCACGCTGCGGGACGTGGACCTGCGCGGCGCGGCCAGGTTCGAGCCGGCCAGGGGCCTGGACCGGCTGGCCGGGGCGGTGATCGCCCCCGGCCAGCTGCTCGACCTCGCGCCGCATCTCGCGGCGCAGCTCGGGATCAGGGTCCTGCCGTAGCGCGTCGGGCGGGCGCCGGGGGGCCTGCCGCAGCGGGTCAGGCCAGCGCCCGCGCGACCAGCTCCTCGGAGAGCACGCGCAGCCGGTTCCTGGCCTCGGGGTCGTACGCCTGCTCGTCGGCGCGCGCGGGCACCTCGCTGTCGAAGTACCTGCCGGTGCCGACGTGCGCGTCGTTGATCAGGTGCAGCAGGGCGCGGCCCCCGGTGTCCACCGAGGTCCACGGCGGGACGCCCAGCTCCCGGCACATGGTGGTGTCCATGAAGCTGGCCGGGTGCAGGGCGTTGACCGTGACGTCCTCGCCGGAGGCGCGCAGGTCCTCGGCGAGGTCGAAGGCGTGCAGGATCTGGGCCAGCTTGCTCTGCGAGTAGCTGCGCACGGGCGAGAAGTTGCGCTCGATCATCGGGTCGTCGAAGTCGATGGGCTCCTGCCCGACGGAGGCGACGTTGACGATGCGGGCGGGCGCCGACTTCTTCAGCAGCGGCAGCAGGCGGTTGGTCAGGTGGAACCCGGCGAGGTAGTTGACGGCGAAGCGCTCCTCGTAGCCGTCCGGGGTCACCGCGCGCGGCGAGTCCCAGGTCCCCGCGCGCCCGGCGTTGTTGACCAGGACGTCGAGGCGGTCGTAGCGCCTGAGGACCTCGTCGGCGAGCGCGTCCACGTTCTTCAGCACTGAGAGGTCGGCGAGGAGCACGTCGGCACGGTCCTCGCCGGCCGCCCTGCGTATCTCCTCGCGCACCTCCTCGGCGCGTTCCGCGCTGCGCCCGTGCACGATGACCCGCGCCGGATCGGTGGCGTCGGTGGCAAGCCGCAGTGCCACCCACCGGCCGAGGCCGTCGGTCGAGCCGGTGATGAGTATTGTCCGCATGGGTTTCACCCTATTCGAGACGATGCGTCTTGCATAGGCGGGCCCCGGGGACCCCTCGTGCAGTCCCGGCGGGCCCCGCCCCCCTACAGCCGGGCGGCGAGCGCGGTGAGGAAGGCGGCCACCCCGGCCGGGCCCTCCACCGTCAGGTCGGTCGCCTCGGCGAGCCGGGGGACCTCCGGGCTGCCGCTGCACAGCCGCAGCCCGGCCACGCCGGACTCGCGCAGCCTGGCCACCGCGTCGAAGGCGGCCAGGTCCCCCAGGTCGTCGCCCCCGTAGAGCACGCTCGCGGCGCCCGTCTCCCGGACCAGCGCGGTCAGCGCCGTCCCCTTGTCCATCCCCGGCGGGCGCAGTTCGAGGACCAGCCGCCCCGGCTCCAGCGCGAGCCCGTGCCTGGCGGCCAGCTCGGCCAGCGGGGCGCGCAGCTGCTCGAAGGCCTCCTGGGGATGGGGCGCGCGCCTGGTGTGCACGGCCAGCGCGTTGCCCTTGTCCTCGACGGCGGCGCCGGTCGGCGCGACCAGCTCGGGAAGCTCCCCCCGGGCGGCGGCGACCCCGGCGTGCGGCGGGGGCGTCTCCAGGCGCCCGGTGGCCGCGTCCCAGCGCTCGGCGCCGTAGGCGCCCAGCACGACGAGGCCGGCCAGCTCCGGGTGGCCGGCGAAGCCGCCGAGCCGGACCGCGGCCCTGGCCGGGCGGCCGGTGACGACCGCAACGGCCGCCACCCGGGTGGCCACCGCCGCCAGCGCCGGGACGGCGGCCGGGTGGGCGCGCGCCTGCTCGGGATCGAGCACGATCGGCGCCAGCGTGCCGTCGAAGTCCAAGGCGATCAGGGCGCGCTCCGGCCTGTCGAGCAGGGCCGCGAGCCCGGCGCGGCCCTCCTCGGTGGCGGGCGCGGGAAGAGCGGGGTGGGTGCCCATGTACATGACTTTACCGGCGGTGGCGGCGCTCCTCGCGCAGGCGGCGCAGCCGGTTGACCGTCACCGGGTCGTGGGCGAGGGCACGCGGATCGTCGAGCAGCGCGTTCAGCAGCTGGTAGTACCGGGTGGGGGAGATGCCGAGCCGCTCCCTGATGGTGCGCTCCTTGGCCCCCGCCCGCGGCCAGGAGCGGCGCTCGACGGCCAGCACCGCCAGCTCCCGCTCCGACAGCCCGGCCCGGGGCGCGGCGGGCGGCGGCCCGGGCGCGGCGGCTTCCGGCTCGGCCGGCTGGTCGGCGTTCATACCGGCATTTTATGGGCGCGGTCGGACAGTCCCGTGGCCGCCGGCTCAGCGCAGTTCCTCGGCCGACTCGGCCTCCCGCTGCAACTCGTCGAGCACCTGCTGGACGTCGGTGCGCGGCTGCATCACGCGCCGGATGCCGCGCGCGAGCGAGCCGGCCACGATCGACCAGGACGCCTTGCCGACGGGGAAGAAGGTGGCGGTGGGCAGGCCGGTGAGGAAGGGGCGCAGCGCCCGCTCCTGCTGCGAGCGGCCCTGGAGCGTCGCCTCGACCTCGGGGCTGCTGGCCGGGAGCAGGCCGTGCCGGCCGGCGAAGGAGGCCACGCCCGAGGGCGGCCGGAAGACGAAGTCGAGGAAGGCGGCGATCTCCTCGCGGTGCCCCGCCTGGTTGAAGCCGAGCAGCCAGGTGGCGTCGGCGACGGCGGAGCGGGTGGGCCCGGAGCGGCCGGGCATGGCCGCGGTGCCGTAGGCGAGCCCGGCCGCCTCGGCCCGCCACACCAGGGTGGAGTCGCCGCTGAGCATGCCCACGCTGCCCTCGGTGAAGCCGGACAGCACCTCCTCCCGGGTGGTCTCCGCGGGGCTGGCCCGGCCCGTGCGGCCCGCCGCGCTCAGCTCGTCGCGCAGCCAGCGGAAGGTGGCCACGTTCTCGTCGGAGTTGATCACGTACCCGCCGGTGACGTCCGTGAGGGCGCCGCCCCCGCCGAGCATCCACACCAGGGCCTCGTCCTGCGCGTCGTCGTGGCCGAGCGGCAGCCCGAAGGGCACCGGGGTTCCCGCGTCCCGCAGCGCGCTCGCCGCGTCGAGCAGCGCCTCCCAGTCCGTGGGCGGCTCGTCCGGGTCGAGGCCGGCCTCCTCGAAGAGGGAGCGGTTGTAGAAGAGGCGGCCGACGCGGGCCGCGACCGGCATCCCGTACTGGATGTGCCGCACCTTGCCCGCCGAGGCGATGTTCGGCACGAGGCCGGAGAGCACGGGGACGTTCAGCAGCTCGGTGGCCGGGTACAGGGCGCCCCTGGCGGCGAAGTCGGCGATGGTGCCGACCTGGGCGATGTCGGGGGCCTGGCCGCGGTTCACCAGCTCGACGACCGCGGTGCTCGCCTCCTGGCGCGGGGCCGAGCTCACCACGACCGAGATGTCCGGGCGTTCCTCGCGGAACCTGGTCGCCAGCCCGCGCCAGTACTGCTCCGTGCTGCCCTGGCCCAGGACGTCCCCCAGTTCCGCGGTGAACAGCCTGAGCACGGTGGGCTCCCCGTCCCCGCCCAGCACGCCGCAGCCGGATGCCGCGAGTCCCGAGCCGAGTGCCGCGCCCACCGCGGTCGTGAGGAACTCTCTGCGCCGCACGGAATACCCCCCTCATCCGCCTGCCGCCGGATCCACACCAGCCTCCTGCAGTGCACTCGCATTTACAACACTGCCCTGTTACAAGGGGAGTTGACTCTCGTTTCCGGGCGAGAAACCAGGAGAACAACCAAAAAGAACGGCGAGGTGCAGGCCGCATGACCGAACTTTCCCTCACCGCGCGGGAGATCGGCACCCAACCCGCGTGCTGGCGCAGGGCCGCACGGGACGCGCGGGGCGCGGGTTCCGCGGGTTCCCGCGGGCTCAGCCATTTCGCGGAGAATTCCCTGCCCAGGGCGGGCGAACGCGTGGCCGTGACCGGCTGCGGCACGTCCTGGTTCATGGCACAGGCATATGCCGCACTGCGCGAGGGGACCGGGCAGGGCGAGACGGACGCATTCCCGGCCTCGGAATTCCCGCTCGGCCGCCGTTACGACCGGGTGCTCGCGCTGACCCGCTCGGGCACCACCACGGAGGTGCTCGGCCTGCTCGCCGAGCTGGCCGCGCGCCACCGGGACACCCCGCTCGTGGTGCTGACCGCCGACCCGGCCTCCCCGGTGCTGCGCGCCTCGCGGCACGTGGCCGTCTTCGACTACGCCGACGAGGAGTCGGTGGTGCAGACGCGGTTCGCCACCACCGCGCTGGCCTTCCTGCGCGCCGCCCTGGGGGAGGCGCCGGGCGGGGCGGAGGCGCTGGAGGCGGCGGCCGCCGAGGCCGAGGAGGCGCTGCGCGAGCCGCTCGACGCGCGGCTGCTCGCCGCCGGGCAGTGGACGTTCCTCGGCGGGGGCTGGGCCTACGGGCTGGCCCTGGAGGCGGCGCTGAAGCTGCGGGAGGCGTCCGGGGCCTGGACCGAGGCGTACCCGGCGATGGAGTACCGGCACGGTCCTGTGGCGGTGGCCGCGCCGGGACGCGTGGTGTGGGTGCTCGGTCCCGCGCCCGCGGGGCTGGCCGCCGAGGTGGCCGCGACCGGGGCCCTGCTGGTCGCCACGGACCGCGATCCGCAGGCCGAACTCCTGCGCGCCCAGCGGCTCGCGGTGGCGCTCGCCGAGGCCGCGGGGCTCGACCCCGACCGGCCCCGGCACCTCACCCGCTCGGTCGTCCTGCCGTAGTGGACTAGACCTCTTCGCCTCCCACAGGCGAGACTTGCGGGTGTGAGTCCGCGAGAGACGGCCCCCGAACGCCCGCCGGCAGGCGGCCGGAACGGCAGGCAGAGCTATGTGATCGCCCTGGACGTGGGCGGCACCGTGATGAAGGCCGCCCTGGTCGGCCGGGACAACACGCCCCTGTACCGGGCGCGCCGGCCGACCGCGGCCGGCGGCGGCGAGGCGGCGGCGGCCGGAATCCTCGACTTCGCAGGGGAGTTGCTGGAGACCGGGCTGGCCGAATTCGGCGCGCCGCCGCACGCCGCGGGGGCCGCGCTGCCCGGGGTGGTGGACGAGGCCGCGGGGGTGGCGGTCTACTCCGCCAACCTCGGCTGGCGCGACCTGCCGCTGCGGCGGCTGCTGAGCGAGCGGCTCGGCGGACTGCCGGTCGGCATCGGGCACGACGTGCGCACCGGCGGCCTGGCCGAGGGCAGGCTGGGCGCGGGGGCGGGCGTGGACCGCTTCCTCTTCGTGGCCCTGGGCACCGGCATCGCCGGGGCCATCGGCCTCGACGGCCGGATGGAGCCGGGCGCGCACGGCGGCGCGGGCGAGATCGGGCACGTCGTGGTGCGGCCCGGAGGCGCGCCCTGCGCCTGCGGGCAACGCGGCTGCCTGGAGACGGTGGCCTCGGCCGCGGCCGTGGCCCGCGCCTGGGGCGGCAGCGCCGCCGAGGCGGCGCGTGCGGTGGCGGCGGGCGACCCGCGGGCGCGGGCCGTCTGGGCCGAGGCCGTGGACGCGCTCGCCGACGGGCTGCTCCTCGCGATCGGGCTGCTCGACCCGCGCACCGTGATCGTGGGCGGCGGGCTCGCCGAGTCGGGGGAGACGCTGCTGGCGCCGCTGCGGGAGGCGGTGGCGGCCAAGGTCACCTTCCAGCGGGTGCCCGAGATCGTTCCCGCCGCGCTCGGGGACGGCGCCGGCTGCCTCGGCGCCGGCCTGCTCGCCTGGGCCACCGCGCAGGCCGCACCGGCCGCGGCCCCGGCGGCCCCGGCGGACGAAGCGGCCCCGGCGGACGAAGCGGGCCCGGCGGGCGAGGAGGGTGCGCCCGGCGGGGCCGGCGCGGTGGGGCAGGCGGGGGCGCGACAGGTGGCGGAGGGCCGGACCGCGGTGCCTTCGACGGCGGGAACAGCGGAGGTTGGGCAATGACCAGTGTGCGCACCGTGCTCGGCAACGCCAGGGTGGTCGGCCCCCGGGGCGTCCTGGAGGGCGGCCGGGTGACGATCGAGGGCGGCCGGATCGTGGCCGTCTCCGCGCCGCCGGCCGGCGGGGAGCCGCTGAGGCCGGGGCCGGACGAGGCCGGGCCCGGCCGGGCCTCCGGGGAGGCCGGGGCGGTGGACGTGGACCTCGGCGGGCGGTGGCTGGTGCCCGGGTTCGTCGACCTGCACGTCCACGGCGGCGGCGGCGCCTCGTTCTCGGCCGGGACCGCGCAGGAGGCCCTGCGCGCCGTCGCCACCCACCGCGCCCACGGCACCACCACGATGATGGCCTCCACCGTGACCGGCGCCCTCGACGACCTCGTCGCCCAGGCCGGGGTGCTGTCCGAGCTGGTGGAGCAGGGCGAGCTGGCCGGCATCCACTTCGAGGGCCCGTTCATCTCCCCCGGCAGATGCGGCGCGCACGACCCGGCGCTGCTGCGCGACCCCGAGCCCGCGGACGTCGCCGTGCTGCTGAAGGCCGCGCGCGGGACCGCCAGGATGCTGACCCTGGCGCCGGAGGGGCCGGGCGGCATCGACTCGGTGCGGCTGCTGTGCGAGCAGGGGGTGATCGCCGCGGTCGGCCACACCGACGCCACCTACGAGAAGACCCGGGAGGCCCTGCGGGCGGGGGCGAGCGTGGCCACCCACCTGTTCAACGCCATGCCGCCGCTCGCCCACCGCGCCCCCGGGCCGATCGCGGCGCTGCTTGAGGACGAGCGGGTCGTGGTCGAGCTGGTCAACGACGGCATCCACCTGCATCCCTCCGTGCTGCGGCTGGCCTTCCGCACCGCGGGCCCGGAGCGGGTGGCGTTCATCACCGACGCCATGGGCGCGGCCGGCATGGGCGACGGCGAGTACCCGCTCGGCCCGCTGCGGGTCGAGGTCAAAGGCGGGGTGGCGCGGCTGGCCGAGGGCGGCGCCATCGCGGGCTCGACGCTGACCCTGGACCGGGCCCTGCGGCGGGCGGTCACCGTGGACGGGCTGCCGCTGCCGCAGGCGGTCGAGGCCGTGTCCGGCACGCCCGCGCGGCTGCTCGGCATCGCGGACCGGGTCGGCTCCGTCGAGCCGGGCAAGGACGCCGATCTGGTGGTGCTCGACGCCGGGTTCGAGGTGGCCGGGGTGATGCGCAAGGGGGAGTGGGTGGTGCGGCCGTGAGCCTGGCGCCGGCCGCCACGCTGCTGGCGGAGGCCGCCGCGGCGGGCCGCGCCCTTGCCGCCTTCAACGTCATCACGCTGGAACACGCCCAGGCGGTGACGGCCGGCGCCGCCGCCGTCGGTGCCCCCGTGGTGCTCCAGGTCTCGCAGAACGCGGTCGCCCACCACGGCGGCGCGCCGGCGCCGCTGGCCGCCGCGCTCACCGCGCTCGCCGAGGCGGCGCCCACCCCCGTCGCGTTACACCTCGACCATGTCACCGAGGACGCGCTGCTGCGGCAGGCGCCGGCGGCCGGCTTCGGCTCGGTGATGTTCGACGCCTCCCGGCTGCCCTACGCGGCCAACCTCGCGGCGACCGCGGAGGCCGTCCGCTTCGGCCACGCGCACGGCCTGCTGGTGGAGGCGGAGCTGGGGCGGGTCGGCGGGAAGCCGGCCGACGCCCACACGCCCGGCGTGCGCACCGACCCCGATCAGGCCGCGGCGTTCGTGCGGGACACCGGCGTGGACGCGCTGGCCGTCGCGGTCGGCAGCAGGCACGCGATGCGGGAGCGGACGGCCCGGCTCGACCACGCCCTGATCGGCCGCCTGCGGGCGGCCGCCGGGGTGCCGCTGGTGCTGCACGGCTCCTCCGGCGTGCCGGACGCGGAGCTGCGCCGCGCGGTCGCCGCCGGCATGACCAAGATCAACGTGGGCACGGCGCTGAACCGGGCGATGACCGGCGCCGTGCGCGCCCACCTGCTCGCGCACCCGGAGCAGACGGACCCGCGCCCCTGCCTGCGGGCGGGCCGCGAGGCGATGACGGCGGAGGTGACCCGCCTGCTCACCGTCCTCGGCGCCTGAGGCGCCGGCGTCCGCGCCGGGGAGCCCGGGCCGGCACCCTGGCGCCGGGGCGCCCGCGCGCGGCCCGGCGCGGGCTCACTCCCAGGGCGCGACGGCGTGGTCGGTGTCCTCGGTGATCCAGAAGGCGTCGATGTTGACGTCGCAGGAGGAGGTGCAGGTGAGCTCGATGGTGTTCTCGCCCTCCTGCAGGTCGACGAGGTTGTACGTCTTGACCCAGCTGGTGTCCATCTCGTCGCTGCCGGTCGCGTAGTCCTTCATGTCGACCGGGTCCTCGCGCGGCTCGCCGTTCACCGAGAAGCTCATGCCCTGGCCGTCGGTGGTGGTGGCGTAGCCCGTGTAGAAGCGGTACGAGCCCGCCTCCGGCATCTCGAAGGTCCAGCTGATGCTCGCGTGCGGCCTGCCCTGCACGGCGATGTACGAGCCGTCGGCGGAACGGGCCCCGCCGATCGAGGTCTCCACGGCCGCGCCGTTGCCCAGCGTCAGGTCGTGCAGGTCCTCGGTGGCCGGCGGGCCGTCGTCCTCCTCGTCCTCGCTGGGCGAGGAGGAGGGCGAGGAGCCGTCCCCGCCGTCGCCCCCCGCGTCCCCGGTGGGGGTGGGCGTGGTGTCGCCCCCCGCCTCGTCCTCCGAGCCGCCGTTGCTGAAGACGATGGCCGCGCCCACCCCGAGCGCCACGGCGAGCACGACGGCGATCGCCCCGATCAGCAGCCCGTTGCGGCGGGGCTCGGGGTCGGGGCGGCGGCGGTCGGGCGGGCCGAAGGGCGGCGCGCCGCCCGGCCGGCTCTCCGGGGCGGCGTAGTGCGCGTCGGGCTGGCGGTAGCCCTGCTGGGGCGGGTACCCGTAGCCGCCGCCCTGTTGCGGCGGGTAGCCGTAGCCGCCCTGCTGGCCGCCGAACGTCCGCTCGCCGACCGGGCGCACCTGGTGGTACGAGGGCTGCCGTGGGCCCTGCTGGGGCG
This sequence comes from Streptomyces hoynatensis, assembly GCF_003626535.1. GTDB lineage: Bacteria > Actinomycetota > Actinomycetes > Streptomycetales > Streptomycetaceae > Streptomyces > Streptomyces hoynatensis. The sequence goes on along the minus strand of NZ_RBAL01000007.1, from coordinate 233,235 downwards.
GGCCCTGCGGCGCCTGACCGCCCTCGGGGCGGTAGAGGTAGGCGAACGGGTCGTCACCCTCGTCGGGCGCTCCCGTGCCGGTGTTCCCCGCGCTCATCGACTACCGCTCCTTACCGCTTACCAATGCGCCCCACCCGTGGTACGTACGGTCGGGAGCCTACCGCGTTCGGGTGACACCGCCATGCCCCGCGCGGCGGGCGTGCCGCCGCTCAGCCCGCCCGCCTGCGGCCCTGGGAGCGCGAGCGCTTCTCGATGTACATGCGCTGGTCCGCGGACTCGAGGATCTCCGCGGTGCTCATCCCGCAGGAGGCCCAGCCGATGCCGAAGCTGGCCCCCACCCGGACCGCCCTGCCCTCGACGCGGATGGGCGGGATGATGCCGTTGCGCAGCCTGACGGCCAGGTCGGAGGCCTCGGCCGGGCCGAGGCCCTCGGCCAGCACCACGAACTCGTCGCCGCCGAGCCTGGCCACCGTGTCGTTGTCGCGCACGCCCTGCTCCAGGCGGCGGGCGACCTCCACCAGCACCGCGTCCCCGCAGACGTGGCCGAAGCGGTCGTTGATCGACTTGAAGCCGTCCAGGTCGCAGAACAGGACGGCCAGCCCCTTGCCGTCGCCGCCGCGGGCCTCGGGCGGATAGACGTGCTCGTGGTGGTCGAAGGGGCGCGCGCCCGGCGTGCCCAGGCCCCGGAAGGCGTCGGTGGCCTGATCGGCGCCGTGCGGCGCGGCGCGGCCGTAGGGGTCGGGCGGGACGTCGCAGATGCGGGCGCCGAGCCGGGCGCGCAGCTCGGCGCTGTTGGGCAGGCCGGTCAGCGAGTCGTGGCTGGCGCGGTGGGCGAGCGCGAGTTCGTGCCGCTTGCGCTCCTCGATGTCCTCGACGTGGGTGAGCAGCACCTGCGGGCCGTCCGCCGCGTCCGCGACCACCGAGTTGCGCAGGCTGACCCACACGTAGGAGCCGTCGCGGCGGGCCAGGCGCAGCTCGGCGCGCCCGCCCTCGGCCGAGGTGCGCAGCAGCACGCCGGTGTCCTCGGGGTGGACCAGGTCGGAGAAGCTGTAGCGGCGCAGCATCGCGACGGGGCGGCCCAGCAGGCGGCACAGGGCGTCGTTGACGCGGATCAGCCGGCCGTGGTTGTCGCCGCCGACCTCGGCGATGGCCATGCCGCTCGGCGCGTACTCGAAGGCCTGCCGGAAGCTCTCCTCGCTGGCGCGCAGGGCCTGCTGCTCGCGCTCCAGGCGCACCAGGGCGCGCTGCATGTTGCCCCGCAGCCTGGCGTTGCTGATGGCTATCGCGGCCTGGGAGGCGTAGAGCTGCAGCGCCTCGCAGCCCCAGGAGCCGGGGCGGCGGCCGTTGCGCGGCTTGTCCACCTCGAGGACCGCGAGCAGCTCGCCGTCCGAGGCGAACATCGGGGCGTAGAGGCGGTCCATCGGGTGCCACTCGTCCGGATGGCGGGGGGCGGGCCCGGTGGTGTGCCACTGCGGCACGTCGTCGTCGAGGGCCCAGCCCTCGGTGTACGGGATGAAACGGAGTTCGCCCCAGCGTTCGGCCATCTCCAGCCGGCGTTCCCAGGACTCCCGGGAGCCGGTGCGGCCGGCGAGCGCGGCCTCTGCGCTGTCGTTCCCCGCGACAGCGGCTACGAGCAGGTCCCCGTCCGGTCTGACGAGGTTGACGGCGGCCAGCTCGAAACCGAGTGCCTTGACCGTGCCGTCGGCGATGGTCTGGAGGGTGTCTGCCATGCTTCGTGCGGTGTTCAGCTGGGCGACGACCTGGTGCAGCTCCCGCAGTGAGGCGAGGCGCACATACGGCTCCGTCTCCGTTTCCATCACTCCCCCGGGTGCGCGGAATGCACGTGCAGATACAGAGGCCACTGAATCACAGCGAGCTGCCCATTAGGTACACAGGGTCAGCAAATAGTTGCCTTCTGTGATTCATGTCACAGACCGAGAATGCTCGGTCGCGCGACGTAGGACCTTCCCGTCAGGGCTGGTTCCCGGGTCCGATGCGGTGATGCCGGGCGGCGGGCTAGCGTTTTCAGCGTGTCACTCCCACCACGGCTGCCCCGGTCCCAGCAGGCACACGCGTTCCCCGGCGGGGACGAGTCACCCGCGCCGGAGGCGGCCCGCGCGGAGGGGGTGACCGCGGAGGAGTTCCGCGGCGCCCTCGCGCGCCTGGCCGCCGGCGTGGTGCTGGTGACCGCGCACGACGAGGAGGAGGGGCCGCGCGGGGCGCCGGCCGGCATGACCGCGACCGCCTTCCTCTCCGTCTCGCTCGACCCGCCATTGGTGCTGGTCAGCGTGCGGATCGGGTCCAGGATGGACGAGATCCTCGAACGCCAGCCGCTGTGGGCGGCCTCGATGCTCGGCGCGGACCAGCGGGTGCACGCGGGCCGGTTCGCGATGTCGGGACGGCTCAGCGACCGGCTGCTCTTCACGGAGGTGCCGCACGTGCTCGGCGAGGCGACCGGTGCGCCGCTGGTGAAGGGGGCCCTCGCCACCGTCGAATGCCGCACCGAGCAGCGGGTCGTGGCGGGCGATCACCGGCTGCTCGTCGGCCGGGTCCTCACCGCCTCGCTGCCCGCGGCCGAGGGCGGCCCGCTGCTGTACTACCGGGGTGCCTACCGCACGCTCGGTTGACGAACGGCCGGCGGCGGCCCGTTGACGGAATCGGGCGGCCTGTTGACAAAGCGTCCCGCGGCGTTGACGGCGGGCCCCCGGCGGCGGCGCCGGTCCGCGCGGCGCGCCGGGCGCCCGGGCCGCGTGGGGGCGTTCGCGCGGCTCAGTCCCAGCCCCCGCCTCCCCGGCCGCGCCCGCGCTTGAGCTCGGCCCGGTGCCGCTTCTCGCGCAGCCGCCGCTCCACCACCGCGCGCGGCACCTTCCGCTCCCTGCGCGCCTTCGGCGGCGGGGCCGAGGCCTCCGCGAGCAGCCCGGCCATCCGGCGCAGCGCCTCCTCGCGGTTGCGCCACTGCGAGCGGTGCCCGGAGGACCTGACGATCAGCACGCCCTCCTCGGTCAGCCGGCCCGCGAGCCGGCCCAGGGCCCGCTCCTTCCAGGCGGCGGGCAGCGCGGAGGTGGCGGCCAGGTCGAAGCGCAGCTCCACCTGCGTGTCCGAGGTGTTGACGTGCTGCCCGCCCGGGCCCGAGGAGCGCGAGAAGCGCCAGCGCAGCTCCGACTCGGGCAACTCGACCGCGCCGCGGATGGCGTACGGCGAGTGGCCCCGGCGGCCGGGGGCCGCGGGGCGCGCGGGTCGGTGCGCGGGAGTGGACACGCGTTCCATGGTCGCCCGGCCGGCCGCGACGCGCACCCCGGTTTTTCCGCCGATGCCCGGTGGAACCCGCGTACCCGGTGACATCGTTGGGGGCAGTGAGAGTAACGTCATCGCAAAGGCGACCCGGAGCAATCTGCGCGAAGCACGCAAGACCAGAGCGAGCCTGGCGAACCTGAGCGAAAACCTAAGAGGAATGGAATAAGGGGAATCCACATGGGTGTGAGCCTGTCCAAGGGCGGCAACGTCTCGCTGAGCAAGGAGGCTCCCGGACTGACCGCGGTGACGGTCGGCCTCGGCTGGGACGTCCGTACCACCACCGGTGCCGACTTCGACCTGGACGCGAGCGCCCTCGGGGTGAACTCCAGCGGGAAGATCGTCTCGGACCAGCACTTCGTCTTCTACAACAACCTGACCTCCCCCGACGGCGCCATCCAGCACACCGGGGACAACCTGACGGGTCAGGGCGAGGGCGACGACGAGCAGATCAACGTGAACCTGGCCGGGCTCCCGGCCGAGGTGGACAAGATCGTCTTCCCGGTGTCGATCCACGACGCCGACAACCGCGGGCAGAACTTCGGCCAGGTCCGCAACGCGTTCATCCGCGTGGTGAACCAGAACGGCGGCACGGAGATCGCCCGTTACGACCTGACCGAGGACGCCTCCACCGAGACCGCCATGGTCTTCGGCGAGATCTACCGCAACGGCGCGGAGTGGAAGTTCCGCGCGGTGGGCCAGGGTTACGCCTCCGGCCTGGCGGGCATCGCCCAGGACTTCGGCGTCAACGTCTGAGGCCGCCTTCGGCCTTCGCCGCGACAGCCCCCCGGCCGCCCCGGGCCCCGGGGGGCTGTTCCGTGCCCGGCCGCGGGCGCTCAGCCCTTGCGGTCCAGCGCGTCGAGGGCCGCCACCTGGTCGAGGAACCAGGACTGCGGCGGCAGCGCGGTGGCCGCGGCCGCCAGGCGCTCGCTGCGCGCCGCGCGCTCCTCGTCGGGCATCGACAGGGCGCGGTGCAGGGCCTCGGCGGTGCCGGCGAGGTCGTAGGGATTCACCAGCAGGGCGTCGGCGCCCAGCTCTTCGGCGGCCCCCGCCTCCCGGGAGAGGACCAGCGCCACCCCGCGCTCGGAGACCACCGGGATCTCCTTGGCGACCAGGTTCATGCCGTCCCTGATCGGGTTGACCAGGGCGACGTCCGCCATCCGGTAGGCCGCGAGCGAGCGGGCGAAGTCGTCCTTGACGTGCAGCACCACGGGCGTCCAGTCCGCGGTGCCGAACTCCTCGTTGATCTCGCCGGCCAGCCGGGAGACCTCGGCCGTGTACGCGCGGTAGACCGCCAGGTCCTGGCGCGAGGGGTAGGCGAAGGCCACGTGCACCACCCGGCCGCGCCACTGCGCGTGCCCGGCCAGCAGCCGCCGGTAGGCGAGCAGCCCGCGGACGATGTTCTTGGACAGCTCGGTGCGGTCCACCCGGACGATCGTCCGGCGCGCGCCGATCTGCTCGCGCAGCGCGGCCAGCCGCTCGTCGACGTCGGGCTCGAAGGCCCGCTTGCGCAGGAACTCCGCGTCCGAGCCGAGGCCGTGCACGCCCAGCAGCGTCCTGCGCCCCCCGAACGTCACCGACCGCGCCCCGGCCGGGCCCGCCGCGGTGGCGGAGCCCCAGTCCACCTCGGCGCCGAGCGTGGCCGCGCAGCAGGCGGCGAAGGCGTCGGCCCAGCGCCGGGTGAGGAACGCGGCGCGGTCGGCCCCGAGGATGCCGCGCAGCACCTCGCCCGCCACGGCGTCGGGCAGCACGCCGAAGAGGTCGGGCGGCGCCCAGGGGGTGTGCGAGAAGTGCCCGATCCGCAGGTCGGGCCGCCGCTCGCGCAGCAGCGAGGGCACCAGCGAGAGGTGGTAGTCCTGCACCAGCACCGCGGCCCCCGGCTCGGCCTCGGTGGCCAGCGCGTCCGCGAAGGCCGCGTTGTACGCGGCGTAGGCGGACCACTGCGCCTCGAAGGCGGTGTCGAAGACCGGTTCCAGCGGGGTCTGATACAGCAGGTGGTGCACGAACCACAGGACGGAGTTGGCGATGCCGTTGTAGGCGCCCTCGAAGGTCCCGGGCGGGATGTCCAGCATCCGCACGGCCTGCCCGCCGGTGTCGGCGGCCGGGAGCCGGGGGCCGGAGCGGGCCACGGCCGCCCGGTCGCCTTCGCCGAGCGCCGCGCACACCCAGGTCCCGGCCCCCTGGCCCAGGGCGCTGAGCCCGGACACGAGGCCGCCGCCGCCGCGCCTGGCGGTCAGCGAGCCGTCCTCGCCCAGCGTGTAACTCACCGGGCCGCGGTTCGACGCAACGAGCACCATGCGCGGAGCCTAGCCAACGCCCGGGCTGACCAAACGTGTGTCCGGTCACTCCCGGCGCGTCGGCGTATCCGCTGTGTTACGCGGCCTGTCTCGCCGCGTACTCGGGCACCGTGCACATCGGCGGCCGCTCGTCCGCGTGGATCGGGTGCGTCTGCGGCAGGAAGCCGCCGTCCCGGGCCCGCTCGAACTGGGTCAGCCCGATCGTGATCGGCATGACCGTGCCCGGCAGCCTGCTCTGCGCGGTCCGCATGATCGCGGCGGCCATCCGCCCGAGGGCCTGGCCGTCCTGGTGGCGGTGTCTGCGCACCCCGACGTCGACCTGGGCGAGGGCGTCCAGCCCCGCCAGGTTGAGCGTGTCGATCAGCAGGCCGAGCTCCACGCCGTAGCCGACGGGGAACGGCAGCTGCTCCAGCAGCGAGCGGCGCGCGGCGTACTCGCCGCCGAGCGGCTGCACCACGCCGGCCAGCTGCGGCCAGTGCAGGTTCAGCAGCGGGCGCGCCACCAGCTCGGTGACCCGGCCGCCCTGCGGGGCGCCGCCGTCCACCCGCGACTGGTCGCCGAGCGGGCGGTCGTACATCGCCTTGACCAGCTGCACGTCGGGCTCGGTGAGCAGCGGGCCGACGATCCCGGAGACGAACCGGGAGTCGAACTCCCGCAGATCGGCGTCGACGAAACAGATGATCTCCCCGCTCGCCGCGAGCAGCGACCGCCACAGCACCTCGCCCTTGCCGGGGACGCTCGGCACCCGCGGCAGGATCTCGTCGCGGTGCACCACCTTCGCGCCCGCCGCGGCGGCTGCCTCGGACGTGCGGTCGGTGGAGCCGGAATCCACCACAAGCAGTTCATCGATCAACGGGGTGCGCTCCATCAGGTCGCGCCGGAGCGCTTCCACGATGGCGCCGACGGTCGCCTCCTCGTTCAGCGCGGGGAGGACCACGCTGATGCTTCCCGCGGCTCCTGCTGCGCGCTTCGCGCTCAGCAGCTGCGGCAGCGGGCGGTCAGTGGCGGACCAGGACCGGCGGCTCAGCCACTCCTCAGCCTCTTCCAGCACGAAATGTCGCTCCTGTTCGCGTTCGGCCACATTTACTCCGTATGGCCGTATCTGCCCCTTCCTGGTGCGCCCGAATCCGCTGGGACCGTCTTTTTTGGTCGTTTTAACGTTTTTGGTGTTTTTTAGATATTTGCGGACCTTGATGACCCGGTGATGGCCCGTACATGGTCCGCAACGTTCTGCTGCGTGTCGTTGTGCTTGTTTCCGTCACGCCTGTTGGCGTTCGCCGGTATTTCTGGCGTTCATTGAGGATCACTGACGATCGGTGACGTTCGCTGACTGTGCTGACGCTTCTTCCCTGTCGTTCGGGTCCCTGAGGTCCCCGTGGGCGCCGCTGGCGTGCGGCGGGTTCCTGTCTCGCGGATCGGACGGCCCGGGCCATTGTGCTGGCCGTCCGTTACAGTCTCGGACAGTGCAGGTGTCCTCCGCATATCGGGGTCCCCTGCCGACAACCGCATACCGCTCATCCAGAGGGGCAGAGGGAACGGCCCGTTGAAGCCCCGGCAACCCTTCCGCCGGCACTCGCGCCACGCGAGGCTCCCGGTGGGGAAGGTGCCAATTCCGGCCCGCGGCGAAAGCCGCCGTGGGGAAGATGAGGAGAAGGCCTCGCACCCATGTCTGTGCTGACCGCATCCGAGCAGTCACCCGCCGCCGTCGATCTCGGTCCCGCCGCCGCGCTGTCCTGTCGCGAGTGCGGAGAGCGCTTCCCGCTCGGCCCCGTCTTCGCATGTGCGTCCTGTTTCGGCCCGCTCGAAGTCGCCTACGACCTGCCCTCGGGCGACCCCGAGGGCCTGCGCCGCGCCATCGAGGCGGGGCCGAAGAACATCTGGCGCTACGCCCCGCTGCTCCCCGTGCCCGCCGACGTGGCGGACAAGCCCAACATCAACCCCGGCTTCACGCCGCTGGTGCGCGCCGACCGGCTCGCCGCCGAACTCGGCATCACCGGCGAGCTGTACGTGAAGGACGACTCGGGCAACCCGACGCACTCCTTCAAGGACCGCGTGGTGGCCCAGGCCGTGGAGGCCGCCCGCGCCTTCGGCTTCACCACCCTCTCCTGCTCCTCCACCGGCAACCTGGCGGGCGCCGTCGGCGCCGCCGCGGCCAGGGCCGGGCTGCGCTCCTGCACCTTCATCCCGCACGACCTGGAGCAGGGCAAGGTCGTGATGGCCGCGATCTACGGCGGCGACGTGGTGGCCATCGAGGGCACCTACGACGACGTCAACCGGTTCTGCAGCGAGCTCATCGGCGACCCGCTCGGCGAGGGCTGGGGCTTCGTGAACGTGAACCTGAGGCCCTACTACGCGGAGGGCTCCAAGACCCTCGCCTTCGAGATCTGCGAACAGCTCGGCTGGCGCCTGCCCGACCAGCTCGTCATCCCCGTCGCCTCCGGCTCCCAGCTCACCAAGATCGACAAGGGGCTCCGGGAGCTGATCGCGCTCGGCCTGGTCGAGGACCGGCCCTACCGCATCTTCGGCGCCCAGGCCGAGGGCTGCGCGCCGGTCTCACGCGCCTTCAAGGAGGGGCACGAGGTGGTCAGGCCGGTGCGCCCCGACACCATCGCCAAGTCCCTCGCGATAGGGAACCCGGCCGACGGGCCCTACGTGCTCGACATCGCCCGGCGCACCGGCGGCGCGGTGGAGGACGTCACGGACGAGGAGATCGTGGCCGCCATCCACCTGCTGGCCAGGACCGAGGGCATCTTCACCGAGACGGCCGGTGGGGTGACCCTGGGCGTGGCGCGCAAGCTGATCGGGGCGGGCGCCCTCGACCCCTCGCTGACCACGGTCGTCGTGAACACGGGAGACGGCCTGAAGACCCTGGACGCGGTGGCGAAGACCGCAGGTCCCACCGCGACCATCCGTCCCCACCTGGACTCCTTCCGAGAGGCTGGCCTGGCATGAGCGTCACCGTCCGTATTCCGACCATTCTGCGCCCGTACACCGGGGGGCAGGCCGAGGTCACCGCCGAGGGGGCCACCCTCGCCGAGGTGCTCGCCGACCTCGACCGAAACCACCAGGGCATCGCCGGCCGGGTGCTCGACGACGAGGGCAGACTGCGCCGATTCGTGAACGTCTACGTGAACGACGACGACGTCCGCTTCGCCGACGGGCTCGGCACGCCGACGCCGGACGGCGCGGGCGTCTCGATCATCCCGGCGGTGGCCGGCGGCTGAGCCGTGCCGCGGGAGGGCGCCCGCGCCCTCCCGCCGCCGCGCGCGCCGGCGCGCTCCGGGCGCTCCCCGCCGCGCCGGCACCCCCGCGGCCGCGCCCGCCGCGACCCCGCGCACGGCGTTCGCGACCGCCCCCGGGGACCGCGGTCCGCGGGGCGGTTGCGGCCCGGTGGGACGCTAGAGTTGGGCTTGGTTCCCGGCGGCTGCCGCCACTCGCATATGAATTCGCGACACATCGCGCAAATCTTGTGCCGAAAATCGCTGTACCAATTGTCTGGTTGGCACTTTTGGGTACCCGCGAATCATTCAACTATCGTGTGTTATGCGGTATTTGCCCGTTCTGGCGTGGCAAGAATTCCCTCCCGAATGACCTGTTGCACTGGGCGTCCGTCCAGATACATTCAGCGGCGGTCGACGCGTTCCGGCGCACACCCCCAACCGCCCGGGGGTGGAGTCTGAGAGGTCTGACCCGGGTCCGCGAAGCGCGGTCTCGTGAAAGGGCCGGCAAAATGGGGAGTTAGGAATGGCTCAGGGCACCGTCAAGTGGTTCAACGCGGAGAAGGGCTACGGCTTCATCGCGGTAGACGGTGGTGCGGACGTGTTCGTCCACTACAGCGCGATTCAGATGGACGGCTACCGCACTCTGGAAGAGGGACAGCGGGTCGAGTTCGAGATCTCGCAGGGACAGAAGGGTCCCCAGGCCGACATGGTGCGGGTGACCGCCTGAACCGCCGACCGAACCGCGGCTTGGCACAGGGCCCGCTCCGGCAGCACGCCGGGGCGGGCCCTGGCGCGTCCGGGGGCGCGGGGGGTTTGCACTCGCCTGGGGAGAGTGCTAATCATGAGTGTTAGCACTCTCCGGGCGAGAGTGACAGCAAGGACCGGTTCGGTGAGGTCCACAGGCCAGGCGGGGCTGGGAACCGCAGGGCCGGTGGGCCGTCCGTCGCGGGCGCCAGCGCGGTCCGGAGCAATCCAACCGCCCCCAGACCCGTTCCGGGGGTGCCCCCAATCCGGGAGGACCACTTCACATGGCCAAGATCATCGCGTTCAACGAGGAGGCGCGGCGCGGCCTTGAGCGCGGGATGAACCAGCTCGCCGACGCCGTCAAGGTCACGCTCGGCCCCAAGGGCCGCAACGTCGTGCTGGAGAAGAAGTGGGGCGCCCCCACGATCACCAACGACGGTGTGTCGATCGCCAAGGAGATCGAGCTCGAGGACTCCTACGAGAAGATCGGCGCCGAGCTGGTCAAGGAGGTCGCCAAGAAGACCGACGACGTGGCCGGTGACGGCACCACCACCGCGACCGTGCTCGCCCAGGCGCTGGTCCGCGAGGGCCTGCGCAACGTCGCGGCCGGCGCCAACCCGATGGCGCTGAAGCGCGGCATCGAGGCGGCCGTCGAGAAGGTCTCCGAGGCCCTCCTCGGCCAGGCCAAGGAGGTGGAGACCAAGGAGCAGATCGCCTCCACCGCCTCCATCTCGGCCGGCGACTCGCAGATCGGCGAGCTGATCGCCGAGGCGATGGACAAGGTCGGCAAGGAAGGCGTCATCACCGTCGAGGAGTCGCAGACCTTCGGGCTGGAGCTGGAGCTCACCGAGGGCATGCGCTTCGACAAGGGCTACATCTCCGCCTACTTCGCCACCGACATGGAGCGGATGGAGGCCGAGCTCGAGGACCCGTACATCCTCATCGTCAACTCCAAGGTCAGCAGCGTGAAGGACCTCCTGCCGCTGCTGGAGAAGGTCATGCAGTCCGGCAAGCCGCTGCTGATCATCGCCGAGGACGTCGAGGGCGAGGCCCTGTCCACGCTGGTCGTCAACAAGATCCGCGGCACCTTCAAGTCCGTCGCGGTCAAGGCCCCCGGCTTCGGCGACCGCCGCAAGGCCATGCTCGGCGACATCGCGATCCTCACCGGCGGCCAGGTCATCTCCGAGGAGGTCGGCCTCAAGCTGGAGAACGCCACGCTCGACCTGCTCGGCCGGGCCCGCAAGGTCGTCATCACCAAGGACGAGACCACGATCGTGGACGGCGCCGGCGACAGCGACGCGGTCCAGGGCCGGGTCAACCAGATCCGCGCCGAGATCGAGAGCTCGGACTCGGACTACGACCGGGAGAAGCTGCAGGAGCGGCTCGCGAAGCTGGCCGGCGGCGTGGCCGTCATCAAGGCCGGCGCGGCGACCGAGGTCGAGCTGAAGGAGCGCAAGCACCGCATCGAGGACGCCGTTCGCAACGCGAAGGCAGCCGTCGAGGAGGGCATCGTCGCCGGCGGTGGCGTCGCCCTGCTGCAGACCACCTCGGTCTTCGACAAGCTGGACCTGGAGGGCGACGAGGCCACCGGTGCCGCCGCCGTCCGCCTGGCGCTGGAGGCCCCGCTGAAGCAGATCGCGGTCAACGCCGGCCTTGAGGGCGGCGTCGTGGTCGAGAAGGTGCGCGGCCTGACCCCGGGCCACGGCCTGAACGCCGCCACGGGCGAGTACGTCGACCTGCTGGCCGAGGGCATCATCGACCCGGCCAAGGTCACGCGTTCCGCGCTGCAGAACGCGGCGTCCATCGCGGCGCTGTTCCTGACCACCGAGGCCGTCATCGCCGACAAGCCGGAGAAGGCCGCCGCCGCGGCCGGCGCCGGTGACGGCGGCATGGGCGGTGGCATGGACTTCTGAGTCCGGCCGGCCCCAGGGCCACTCGGGCGGCACCCCGGCGCGGGGTGCCGCCCTTCGCCGTTCGCGGGTTCCCCGGGCGCGGGGCCGTGTGGCGGCGCGCGCGCCGGGTACCCGGGCGCGGACCGGGCTCCGGCCGGTTCGCGAGCGCCATGTGCCCCTTGCGTGTGCGGGTGGCCGACGCCCGGTCCCCGGGCCGGTGCGGGGCCTGACCGCGGCCTGGCAGCGGGCCGGGGAGCAGCCGCGAGAAGCCGAGGAGGAGCCGATGCACCCACTCGCCAAGGGCCTGCTGGCGGGAGCCGCGGGCACCGCCGCCCTGAACGTCACCACCTACGGCGACATGCTGGTGCGCGGGCGCCCGTCAAGCGACCTGCCCGCGCAGGTCGCCGACAAGGCCGCGCGGGCGGTCGGCGTCTCGCCCGGGGACTCGGCGGGCGCCGCCCACCGCGAGCAGGCGGCAGGCGCGCTGCTCGGCTACGTCACGGGCCTCGGCGTGGGTGCGCTGTACGGGCTGGCCAGGGGGCGGCGTGGCGGCCCCTCCGCCTGGCTGGCCGCGCCCCTGCTCGGCCTGGCGGCGATGGCCGGCAGCGACGGGCCGGCGACCGCGTTCGGCGTGACCGACCCGCGCACGTGGAGCGCGGGCTCCTGGATCTCCGACCTCGCGCCGCACCTGGCGTACGGCGCCGCGACCGCCGCGGTCTACGAGGCCGCCCGCTGAAGCCGCCGCCGGGAGCAGCCCCCGGCCGCCGCCCCGGGGCGCGGCCCGGCCGCGCGCCGGGGCTCAGCAGTGCGCCGGGGCTCAGCCGTGTGCCGCGGCCAGGGCCGCCCGCAGGTGGCCGCCCGACTCGGTGAGCAGCCGGCCCGCGGTGGGGGCGTCGACGTTCCCCAGGATGGTGAGGATCGCGTTCTTCACCTCGCCGCCGGTCTCGGTCAGGGCGGCCTCGATCACCTCGTCCGGGGCGCCGGTGGCCAGGTGCACGATGCGCCGGGAACGGGCCCGCAGCTTCTCGTTGGAGGCCCTGACGTCCACCATCAGGTTCCCGTAGGTCTTGCCCAGCTTGATCATCGTGATGGTCGAGATCATGTTGAGCACCAGCTTCTGCGCGGTGCCCGCCTTCAGCCGGGTGGAGCCGGCGATCAGCTCGGGCCCGACGACCACCTCGATGCCGTGCTCGGCGGCGGCGGCCAGCGGGGAGTCGGCGTTGCAGGACACGCCGATGGTCAGGGCGCCCAGCGCGCGGGCGTATTCGACGGCGCCCACCGCATAGGGCGTGCGCCCCGAGGCGGAGACGCCCAGCACCACGTCACCGGCCGTGAGGCCCTGCGCGTCCAGGTCCGCCTTGGCCAGCAGGGCGCTGTCCTCGGCCCCCTCCACGGCCGTCACGAAGGCCCCGGGCCCGCCCGCGATGAGCCCCACCACCTGGCCGGGGTCGGTGTTGAAGGTGGGCGGGCACTCGCTGGCGTCCAGCACGCCGAGGCGCCCGGCCGTGCCCGCGCCCAGGTAGAACAGCCGCCCGCCGCGGGACATGCGCGCGGCCGCCGCGTCGATGGCGGCGGCGATCCGCGGCAGTTCCGCGCCCACGGCGGCGGGCACGAGGGCGTCCTCTGCGTTCATGGCGCGTGCGATGTCGAGCGTGGAACGCCGGTCGATTTCGGCCAGTTCCGGGCGGTACGCCTCTGTGGTCAGCGCGTCGAAGTCGGTGGACATACGGGAGCGGCTCTCTCCGGTCGGGGGCCCGCCCCCGCCGGTGCCGGGGCCGGCGAGACGTCGTCCGCGGGCCCCGGGAATGGCGGGGGAGACATCGGGCGGTCGGGCGGGAAAAACGGGGGCGGCGCGCGGGTCGCGCGCTCAGCGCAGGCGCGGCGAGTGCCGGTGGGCGAGCGCCTCGTAGCTGGCGTGCAGCGCGGGGGCGGCCGACTCGTAGGTGCGCTGGGCGACGCCGATGAACAGGCAGTCGATGACGAGCAGCTGACTGGTCCTGCTCGACATCGCGGCGGGCCGCAGCTCGCTCTCCCTGGCGGTCGAGGTGGTCAGCACGTGGTCGGCGTACTGGGTCACCTCCCCGTCGGGACGCCCGGTGATCGCCACGGTGGTCGCGCCGTGGTCGAACGCGGCCTGAAGTGGCTCGATCACGTCCACCGTACGGCCGGAGTGGGTGATCGCCACGGCGACGTCGCCGGTGCGCAGCTGGACCGCGTTCGTGACGGCCAGGTGCGGGTCGGAGTGCGCGTGGGCGACCAGGCCGATCCGCAGCAGCTTCTGCGCCAGGTCCTGCGCGACGAGGGAGGAGGCGCCGATGCCGTACACGTCGATGCGCCGGGCCGAGGCCAGCGCGCTGACCGTCGCCTCCAGCTGGGCGAGGTCGAGGGCGCCCGCGGTGTCGGTGAGGGTCTGGCGCTCGTCCTGCGCCAGCTTGCTCACCACCTCGCTGAGCGGGTCGTCCACGGAGATGTCGGCGGTGACGGCGGGCGCCGCACCCGAGGCCTGCTGGGCGGCGAGCCCGGCCAGCGCGAGCCGCAGGTCCCGGTACCCGGGGTAGCCGAGCAGCCGGGCGGTGCGGACGACGGTGGCCTCGCTGGTGCCGGTGCGCTCGGCGAGGCCGGTGACGGTGAGGGCGGCGCAGCCCGCCGGGTCGGCGGCGACCGTCTCGGCCACCCGCTGCATGGAACGCGTCATGGAGGGGGCCATGGTCCGCACCTTCGCGGCGAGCGCCCCCGGCTCCGGCGGCGCCGGCCGGGGCGCGACGGCGACGGGACGTGGTCGGAGGGGCCGCCGGACGAAATTTTCCTTCATCGCATTCCTCACAGGCGAAACGTATTTTCGATCACGTGCTCCGTCAACCCCCCTCTACCCGTGTGCGGACTGGGTCAATGCGGGTAGACGACGCGAGTAGACGAGACGGGCGGACGGGGCGGGCGGGAACCGGCGGGTGGACGGCCCCCGAGGGACGCCGGTGGACGGGCGGGGAGGCGGTACGGGGGCCTCGCGGGTGCGGGCGGTGGGGAGGCGCCCTGTGGGTTTCCGGCGAGCTGCCGGAACGCGGGGTGCTCTGGTGCAATGGTCTGTATGGAGCAGGCACCTTCGGAAGAGGCCATCCACCGGGGCCGCGCCCTGGTCCTGGCCGACCTGACCGCGGACGGGCTGGCGGGTCCCGCGGAGGTCTCGTTGCTGGAGCAGGCGGTCTCCCATCGCCGCTGGTGGTCGGAGCAGTGGCCGGCGGGCGCCTGCTTCGTCCCCGGCCTGCTGGCGCAGGACATGCAGGACGCCCTGCTCGGGCACCACGGGCGCTGGCCGCTGTGCCCGCTGTGCGCCGGCGCGCAACCGCACGCCCTGGATGTGGAGCCGGAACTCGGCGAGGACCCGCAGTGGGTGTGCGGGCGCTCGGGCGCCGCGGTCGCCCCGCTGGGCTCGCTGGCGAGGGCCCGCCGGTGACCGTGTACATCGACCCGCCGACCTGGCCCGGGCGCGGCCGCATGTGGTCGCACCTGATCAGCGACGAATCCCTCGCCGAGCTGCACGCCTTCGCGGCGCGGCTGGGCACGCCGCGGCGCGCCTTCGAACGCGACCACTACGACCTGCCCGCGGAACGCTATGCCGACGCGGTGGCCGCGGGCGCGGTGGAGGCCGACAGCCGGGAACTGGTACGGCGGCTGCACGCGGCGGGACTGCGGCGGCGCAAGCGCCGGCGGGGCGCGGCCTGATCGCCCACGGCCGCGGTCTGATCGCCCACGGGCGCGGTCTGATCGTCCACGGGCGTGGCCTATCGTCCACGGGCGCGGTCTGATCGCCCACGGGCGCCGCGGGCAGGTCCATCCGCCTCCGCCACCTGCCCGGACTCCCGGGGCCTGCCCGCGCTCCCGGGGCCTGCCCGGATACCGGGGCCTGAGCCGACTCCCGGGGCCTGCCCGGATACCGGGGACCTGCCGGAACACCCCGGCGGGAGGCGGGACTAGCCTTGCCGGAGTGAACGAACGCGCCCCCTCCGCACTGGAACGAGTCGACCTCGGCGAGATCCCGTACCCGGAGGCGACGGCGCGCATGGGGGAGTGGGTGGAGCAGCGCCGGGCCGGGCTGATACCCGACCGGCTGGTCTTCCTCGGCCACCCCCCGGTCATCACCTACGGCGCGCGCACCCCGGCGCACGAGCTGCCCGCTGACCCCACCGTCCCGCTGGTGCCCGTGGACCGCGGCGGCCAGGCCACGTACCACGGCCCGGGGCAGCTCGTCGGCTACCTCGTGCTGAACCTGCGCGAGACGCGGCGCTTCCGGCCGGGCGACCTGGTCCGCTGGGTGGAGAACGGCCTGATCGAGGCCCTCGGCTCGCTCGGCTACCCCGCCGTGCGGCGCGACACCCCACGCAAGGAGCAGAGCCTCGTCGGCGTGTGGACCCCGGAACACCGCAAGCTGGCCTCGATCGGCATGCGGGTCCGCGGCAGCATCACCAGCCACGGCTTCGCGCTGAACATCGCGCCCGACCTCGCGGCGTTCGGGACCTTCACGCCCTGCGGCCTCCCCGAGGTCCCCATGACCTCCCTGGCCGAACTCGCCGCCTCCCGCGGCCTTTCCACCCCCACCGACGCGGAGGTCCGCGACGCCGTGGCCAAGGCACTGGGCGCGGCCTGAGCCGCCGGCAGACCGCTCCGCTCACGCCCGCGCCTGCCGCCGTTGCGCCAGCAATCCTTCGACGAGCACGTCCACGTCCGTCCACGGGTTGGCCTGGTGCCCGAGACGGCCGGGTGCCGCGGCGGCGCGCAGCGCTCCGGCCCGCTCGACGGCGGCCGAATGGGGCCCGACCACCACCTGGACAGGAAGGCCCCGAAGGTCGCTTCTCAAGCCGCGGAAGTACTGGTCCTCGGTGCGCTCACCCTCGCAGTAGACGAGGACCCTGCGCAGCTCCGGCCGCTTTGGGCCGCCCCGCTTCAACGGCTTGCCCCGCCCCACTGACTCCTCCACTCGCGATGTCGTCGGCCATCCGCCGCAACAGTTCGTCGTCGAGGAACGGCAGCGCGCCGTACCGCCCCGACAGGTAGCGTTTCTCCAGATTGTCCTTTGCGTCCGGGGAGTCCCGGACGTGGAAGTCGGTGATCGGGAAGAGCCGTGTGCCCAGCGTGTCCGGGTCCTTTTCCGTGAACCAGACCTGGTCGCGGAAGAGCTGGGTGCGTGCGTTGTTGCCGAGCAACGAGGCCTCGTGCGTGGTGAAGAGCAGCTGTGCGCCCTTCCTGTTGACGTCGGGCGACTGGAACATGCCCACCAGGGCATCGGCGAGGTACGGGTGCAGCCGGGCGTCCAGTTCGTCGACGACGAGGGCGCCGCCCGATCCCAGGGCGAGGAGCACAGGACCGAGCATTCCGATCCAGGTGCGGGTGCCGCTGGACTCCTCGTCGAGTTCCAGGGTGAAGGTGCCGCCCTCGGTGCGATGCCGGACCCGTACGTCATGCTCGGGGGCGTCGAGGCGGAAGGGCACCCCCGCGTCGTTCAGGGCCGCCTGGATGCGCTTGGTCTCGTCGAGCAGCCTCTCGTCCGGCTCGTGGAATTCCAGCCTCGTCACGCCCAGGTCGGAGAAGCGCAGCAGGTTGACCAGGGCGTCCCGGCTGCGTTCGTCCCCGCTGCGCAGCAGGCCCACCGTGTAGGTGAGGCGGGCCCGGTAGTCCTGGTCGCTGGCGGTGCGCAGGTCGTCGCGGAACCAGCGGTGGAGGCGCCCGAGGAGCTCGTGGTTCTGCGCCGCCGCGACCGACAGGTAGAGCGAGTTGGAGCGCAGCAGTTCCGAGATGGTCTTGCGCCGACCGGCCAGGGACCGCCCGAACGTGAGCGAGTCAGGCCCCGGTCCGGTCCGCGTGTACAGCTTGCGCCGTTTGCCCTCGGGAAAGCACGCGAGCCACTCCTCGCGGATGCCCGCGTCGTCCACGGTGAAGCCGAACTCGTACCTGACGCCGTCGACGGCGAAGTCCAGTTCGTACGTGCTGGGGTGGGCGCCCGGGTCCTGGCGCAGCCGGAACGGCCTGCGCGGTACACCGCCTGCGGGGTCCCAGTGGCGGAAGGAGTCGAGGACCGCGCGGCGCATCCAGGCCAGGGCGGACACGACGTTGGACTTGCCGGAGGCATTCGCCCCGTACACGGCCGCGACCGGCACCGCCGCCAGCCGGGTGCCGGGTACCGGCCGCTGTGCCCGCTGAGGCCGGTCGTCTCCGGCGACGAACGTGATCTCCTGCTCGTCCCGGATGGAGGCGTGATTGGCGACCTGGAAACGCAACAGCACGGCGACCTCCCTCACGGTGCGGCCATTGATCTCGCCTCATGGCTTATTTCGTCGTCTCACGACAATAACGGCCCCGTAACCGCACGTGCCAGTGCATCAGCCGATCGTGCGGGCGATTGAGGGCGGGGCTCGCACGACGACGGCTGCGCAGGGCGGCGGCGGAGGCGGCCCGGCGGCGGGCCGGGAGCGAGCCGGGGCGGGCCGGCGTCAAGTGCCACACTGGAGGCTTGGCCGCGATCCGACGCCGCGATGCCGCAACCCGGAGGAGGGTACATGGAGGCGACTGGGCCGCTCATCGTGCAGAGCGACAAGACGCTGCTGCTTGAAGTCGACCACGAGCGGGCGGAGGACTGCCGCCGGGCCATCGCGCCGTTCGCGGAGCTGGAGCGCGCGCCGGAGCACATCCACACCTACCGGGTGACGCCGCTCGGCCTGTGGAACGCGCGGGCCGCCGGGCACGACGCCGAGCAGGTGGTGGACGCGCTGGTGACCTACTCGCGCTATCCGGTCCCGCAGGCGCTGCTCGTGGACGTGGCCGAGACGATGGCCCGCTACGGGCGGCTGAGCCTGGTCAAGCACCCCGCGCACGGCCTCGTGCTCCAGACGACCGACCGGCCGGTGCTGGAGGAGGTGCTGCGCAGCAAGCGGATCAAGCCGCTGGTGGGCGCGCGCGTCGACGAGGACACCGTTCTGGTGCACCCCTCGGAGCGCGGGCAGATCAAGCAGGCGCTACTGCGTCTCGGCTGGCCGGCCGAGGACCTGGCCGGGTACGTGGACGGCGAGGCGCACCCCATCGAGCTGCGCGAGGACGGCTGGCAGCTGCGCCCTTACCAGCGGCAGGCCGTGGACGGCTTCTGGCACGGGGGCTCCGGCGTCGTGGTGCTGCCCTGCGGGGCGGGCAAGACGCTGGTGGGCGCCGGGGCCATGGCCACCGCCAAGGCCACCACGCTGATCCTGGTGACCAACACCGTCTCCGCCCGGCAGTGGAAGGCGGAGCTGGTGCGCAGGACCTCGCTGACCGAGGACGAGATCGGCGAGTACAGCGGGGCCCGCAAGGAGATCCGCCCGGTCACCATCGCCACGTACCAGGTGCTGACCACCAAGCGGAAGGGCGTCTACCCGCACCTGGAGCTGTTCGACTCCCGCGACTGGGGCCTGATCGTCTACGACGAGGTGCACCTGCTGCCGGCGCCGGTCTTCAAGTTCACCGCCGACCTCCAGGCCCGCCGCCGCCTGGGCCTGACCGCGACCCTGGTCCGCGAGGACGGCCGGGAGTCGGACGTGTTCTCGCTGATCGGGCCCAAGCGCTTCGACGCGCCGTGGAAGGAGATCGAGGCGCAGGGGTACATCGCGCCCGCCGACTGCGTCGAGGTCAGGGTGGACCTCACCGAGTCGGAGCGGCTGGCGTACGCCATGGCCGAGCCGGAGGAGCGCTACCGCTTCTGCGCCACGACGGACTCCAAGCGCCGCGTCACCGAGGCGCTGGTCCGCCGGCACGCCGGGCAGCAGACGCTGGTGATCGGGCAGTACATCGACCAGCTCGACGAGCTCGGCGAGCAGCTGGGCGCGCCGGTGATCAAGGGCGAGACGTCGAACGCGCAGCGCGAGAAGCTGTTCAACGCCTTCCGGGCCGGGGAACTGGGCGTGCTCGTGGTGTCGAAGGTGGCGAACTTCTCGGTGGACCTGCCGGAGGCGACCGTCGCCATCCAGGTCTCGGGGACCTTCGGCTCCCGGCAGGAGGAGGCCCAGCGCCTCGGCCGGGTGCTGCGGCCCAAGGCGGACGGGCACGAGGCCCGGTTCTACTCGGTGGTGGCCAGGGACACGGTGGACCAGGACTTCGCCGCGCACCGGCAGCGCTTCCTGGCGGAGCAGGGCTACGCCTACCGGATCGTCGACGCGGGGGACCTGCTCGCCGCCGGGGAGCCGGGAGAGGCCGCGGGCGAGGAGCGGTACGGGGTCTGAGCCGGGGAGCCCCGGGCGGTCCGGGACCGGAACGGGACCTGCAAGGGACCCGTCCGCGCTCAGGCGCCGCGGCGCCGGACGAGCCCCGGCTCGTCGACCCGGCCGAGCAGGACTATCTCGAACGCGGCGCCCGCCATCACGCGGACGGCGCGCAGGGCGCCGCCGAGGGCGCTGGCACCCGGCCGCGCGCCGCCCTGGGTGGCGCTCGCGGGCCGGCCGGTGGAGGAGAGGGCGGTGGGGGGAAGCGTTGCGGTACTCATGGCTTCAAGACTGCCGTCGGGACCCGCGCGCGTCATCGCCCCGAGGAGGGACACGGCTCCCTGACCTTGGTCCCCTGCGCGGGGGATGACCCCCTAGGTGAACGGGGGACACGACCCTGAGACCCGGCGCACGCCCCGGGACGGCAGGGACGGACGGGGCGGCAGGGACGGACGGGACGGACGCGGCGGAGTGGCGCCCGCCCGGCCGCGGGCGGACGGGCGGCCGCCGCTCAGCGGCCGTAGTGGTACCGGCAGGCGGCGATGCGGATCTCGTCCGCGGCGACCTTGTAGACCAGCCGGTGCTCCTCGGTGACCCGGCGCGACCAGTAGCCCTGGAAACCGTGCTTCAGCGGCTCCGGCTTGCCCAGTCCCTCGTTGCCGTTCCGGCAGACGTCCCGCAGCAGCGCGTTGATGCGCCTGAGCACCTTGCGGTCCTCCGTCTGCCACCAGACGTAGTCCGCCCAGGCGCTCTCGTCCCAGACCAGCTTCACGCGGCGCTCACTCGGCGAGGTCGCGCACCGTGCCCGCGCCGTGCTCGAGCCGGTCGATCGAGGCGAGCAGGCGGCGGGCGTTCTCCGGGCTGCGCAGCAGGTAGGCGGTCTCCTTCAGCGACTCGTAGTCGTCGAGCGCGACCATCACCACGGGCTCGTGACCTGCCCGGGTGATCACCACCTCCTCGCGGTCGTCGACGACCGCGTTGAGCGTCTCGGCGTAGTGGGCCCTCGACTCCGAGTAGGACATCGTCCGCATGGCCGCCTCCCTTGTCGTCCTCGTCCTGCCGGTGCGGCCGTGACGTACGGAAAACTGTACGTGGCGCCCGCGGGGGCGGCAAGCGGCCGGGGGGCCGGGGAAATCGGTTTGCGCCCGGGGGCCGGTCCGCCTAGGCTCCCCTGCCTTGCCTCCTCCGGGTCGGCACGCAAACCGCCGCGTGCCTCGCCGGCCAGGAGCCGGCCGGTCGGCAACCGGCCGGCATCGCCCCTTCCCGCAACCGCTGCCGCAGTGTGTCCCGCACTGCCCGCGCGCCCGTCGACCGGAGGCATCGCCGTGTCCGCCGCACGCCCCACCCAGGAACCACTCGAAGCAGAACGCGCGCACCTGGCCGCCTCGCGCGCCGCCCTGCGCGCCATGCGCGCCGACGCCGAGCAGCTCGACATCGCCGACGTCACCGCGAACTGGGTGAACGCCGAGGTGCTGCGCGGCGACATCGAGCTGCGGATCAAGGCGCTCGCCGATCTCGCGGACACCCCGCTGTTCTTCGGCCGCCTCGACTACCTGCACAGCCTCGACGAGGAGGGCGAGAGCGGCCACCGCTTCTACATCGGCCGCCGCCACGTGCACGACGCCGACGGCGACCCGATGGTGATCGACTGGCGGGCGCCGGTCTCCCAGCCGTTCTACCGGGCCACCAAGCAGGACCCGCAGGACGTCGGGCTGCGGCGCCGCTTCGGATACGACGGCGGCGAGCTGACCGCGTACGAGGACGAGCACCTCTCCGACCCGGCCGAGGCCGAGCGCTCCAGCGCCCTGCTGCAGCGGGAGATCGAACGGCCGCGCGTCGGGCCGATGCGGGACATCGTCGCCACCATCCAGCCCGAGCAGGACGAGATCGTGCGCGCGCCCCTGGCCGGCTCGCTGTGCGTGCAGGGCGCGCCGGGCACCGGGAAGACCGCGGTCGGCCTGCACCGCGTGGCGTACCTGCTGTACGCCTACCGGGAGCGGCTGGCCCGCAGCGGCACCCTGGTGATCGGGCCGAACCGGTCCTTCCTGCGCTACATCGAGCAGGTCCTGCCGGCGCTGGGCGAGCTTGAGGTGCGGCAGACCACGGTGGACGAGCTGGTGACCGCGGGGCTGCGGGACGTCCAGGTCCGCGGCGCGGACAGCCCGGCGGCGGCGCTGGTCAAGGGCGATGCGCGGATGGCGGAGGTGCTGCGGCGGGCGATCCGCTCCCACGTGCGGGTGCCCGACGAGGGGGGCGAGTCGCTCGTGGTGGTCCGCGGCTCGCGGCGCTGGCGCGTTCCCGCGTACGAACTGGCGCAGCTCGTCCGGGAGTTGCTGGCCCGGGACATGCGGTACGGGGCGGCGCGCGAGGCGCTGCCGCAGCGGATCGCGCACGCGGTGCTGGTGCGGATGGAGCGGGCGGGCGAGGCGCCGGACGACCGGGTGCAGAACGCGGTGGCCCGCAACGCCGCGGTCAAGGCCGCCGTGAAGGAGATCTGGCCGCAGGTCGACCCGGTGAAGCTCGTGCTCAGGCTGCTGTCCGACGCGGACTTCCTGGCCGGGCAGGCGGCCGGCCTGCTCGGCGAGGAGGAGCAGAAGGCGATCCTGTGGGACCGCCCGGCCCGCGGCGTGAAGTCGGCGGTGTGGTCGCCGGCCGACGCGGTGCTGATCGACGAGGCGCGCGATCTGGTGGAGCGCACCGGCTCCCTCGGGCACGTGGTGCTCGACGAGGCGCAGGACCTCTCGCCGATGCAGTACCGGGCGGTGGGCCGCCGGTGCAGCACGGGCTCGGTGACCATACTCGGCGACATCGCCCAGGGCACCACCCCCTGGGCGACGCCGAGCTGGGCCGTGGCGCTCGGGCACCTGGGAAAGCCGGAGGCCGTCGTGGAGGAGCTGACGCAGGGCTTCCGCGTGCCGCGCACGGTGATCGCGTACGCCTCGCGGCTGCTGCCCGCCATCGCCCCCGGCCTCGCGGAGGCCACCTCGATCCGGGACTCGCCCGGCGCGTTCGAGGTGCGGCGGGCGGCGCCGGGTGCGCGGGCCGAGGCGGCCGTGGCGGCCTGCCGGGAGGCCCTCGCCCACGAGGGCTCGACGGGGCTGATCGCGGCGGACGCGGACCTGCCCGCGCTCGGCGAGGCCCTGACCGCGGCGGGGCTGGCGCACCTGGCCCCAGGCGAGGAGACCAGCGCCGGGGCCCGGCTGACCCTGGTGCCGGCCTCGCTGGCGAAGGGCCTGGAGTACGACTACGTGGTGCTGGTGGAGCCCGCCGCGGTGGTCGCGGGCGAGCCGGACCGGCGCACCGGGCTGCGGCGGCTCTACGTGGCGCTCACCCGTGCGGTGTCCGGGCTGACGGTCGTGCACGCCGAGGACCTGCCGGCCGAGCTGACCGGGTGCGCGCCGCGGGCCGGGGAGCGGCCCGCGGGCTGAGGCGGCGGGAACGTTCCCGCCCCCGGCCCGGCGGTTCGCCGCGGGCGGCCCCGGGCCGGCGGCCCCGCGGGCGGCGCCTCCGGCTGCGCGGCGCGCCTCCGGCTGTGCGGCGGCGCCTCCCGCTCAGCGGCTCCCGCGGCGGCCGTGCAGGGTGAGGGCCAGCCAGCAGGCCCAGCCGAGGGGCTGGAGCAGCCAGTAGCTCACGATCCGGTACAGCAGCGTGGCGGCGATCGCCTCGTCGGAGTGGATGCCGTAGAAGACGAGCAGCGCGGCCAGGCTGGTCTCGGTGACGCCGAGGCCGCCTGGCGTGATCCTGGTGCTTGCCGGGATCTGGCCGAGCCCCGACACCAGCAGCAGGCCCCGCCAGGGAACGGCGATGTCGAGGGCCCACAGGCAGGCCGCGAGGCTGGCGGCGTCCAGCAGCCAGTTCAGCTGCGCCAGCAGGTAGGGCCACAGCCAGGGCTTGATGCCCGGTTCCACGCTGCGGGCCTGGTGCACCACCCGGGCCAGGGCCGCGCTCGCCCGCCCGATCCGCCGGTGCCGATCCCGCAGCCGCCGCCAGCGGCGCACCACCCCGCGCCTGACCCGGGTGGAGCGGAAGATCAGCAGGGTGACCAGGAGGGTGGCGGCCAGCCCGACGAGCACGCGGCGCAGCGGCTGGCCAGGGCCGCCCGCCCCGGCGAGCAGCGCCCCGACGGCCAGCTCCACCACGAGGGTGACCGCCGAGAGCGCGCCCGACACCACGAGGACGGCCGCGACCAGCGCCTGCTCCCCGCCGCGGCGCCGCAGCTCCCGGTACATCCAGGCCGCGGAGAAGGCGGCGCCGCCCGGCAGCGCCCCGGCCACCGCGTTCGAGGCGAGGTTCAGGGAATTGATGGTGCCGCGGCCGACCCGCAGGCCGCCGGCGAGCAGCAGCCAGCGCTGCACGGCGGCCAGGCACAGCAGCGACCATGCCTCGCAGAGCAGCGCGACGGCGAGCTTGGGCCAGTGCACCCTGGCCAGCTGGTGGAAGGCGTCGAACAGCTCGTCCCGTCTGCTCAGCCCGATCAGCACCGCCCCGCCGACCAGCAGGACCGCGAGCAGCCAGGCCCACCGGCCGGGTCGCCCCGGGGTGCGGCTCTCGGCGGCGGGCGGGCCGGAGTCCCTCACTGCTCGGTGCTGACCGCCCCGGCGGCCCCGCCGCCGTTCTGCTCCAGGATCTCCCGCACCATCGAGCCGTCCACGGTCTCGCGGGCCACGAGCAGTTCGGCCAGCCGGTCCAGGGCCTGCCTGTGGTCCTGGAGCAGTCCCACGGCGCGCCGCTCCGCCTGCTGGATGAGGCGGGTGACCTCCTCGTCGACGACCCGCTGGGTCTGCTCCGAGTACGGCCGGCGCAGCTGCTCCTCCACGGACTCGCCCCCGCCGCCGAGGAACTGCTGGGCCCCCGAGGAGTAGCCCACCGGGCCCAGCTCGGTGGAGAGGCCGAACTCGCGGACCATGCGGGTGGCGATCTGGGTGGCGCCCGCCAGGTCGTCGGCCGCCCCGGTCGAGCCCTCCCCGAAGACGACGAGCTCCGCGGCCCGGCCGCCGAGCCGCACGGCGAGCAGGTCGTTGAGGTAGCTCTCGCTGAACAGGTGCCGTTCGGCCTCGGGCAGCTGCTCGGTGATGCCCAGGGCGGGACCCGAGGGGAGGATCGTCACCTTGGCCACCGGGTCGGCGTGCTCGCTGAGCGCCGCGACCAGCGCGTGGCCGGACTCGTGGACGGCGACGGAGCGGCGTTCCTCGGGCAGCAGGGCGTTGGAGGACTCCCGGCGGCCGAGGAGGACGCGGTCGCGGGCGGTGTCCAGGTCCCGCGGCTCGATGGTGGAGCGGTCGGCGCGCACGGCGTTGATGGCGGCCTCGTTGACCAGGTTCGCCAGGTCGGCGCCGGAGAAGCCGGGGGTGGCCCTGGCCACCGCCTCCCAGTTCACCTCGGGGGAGATGTTCTTGCCGCGGGCGTGGACGGCGAGGATCGCGGCCCGCTCGTTCGCGTTGGGCAGCGGCACCGTCACCCGGCGGTCGAAGCGGCCGGGGCGCAGCAGTGCCGGGTCCAGGGCGTCGGGCCTGTTGGTGGCCGCGAGCACCACGATGCCGCTGCGCGGGTCGAAGCCGTCCATCTCGGCGAGCAGCTGGTTGAGGGTCTGCTCGCGCTCGTCGTTGCCGCCGACCCTGGGGCCGGAACGGCGGCTGCCGACCGCGTCGATCTCGTCGATGAAGATGATCGAGGGCGCCCGCTTGGCCGCCTCCTCGAACAGGTCGCGGACCCGGGAGGCGCCGACGCCGACGAACATCTCGACGAAGGCAGAGCCGGTCACGGAGAGGAAGGGAACGTGGGCCTCGCCCGCCACGGCCCTGGCGAGCAGCGTCTTGCCGGCGCCAGGCGGGCCGATCATGATGACGCCGCGCGGGCCCTTGGCGCCGGCGGCGGCGTACCTGTCGGGCCGCTTGAGGAAGTCGACGATCTCGCTGACCTCCTGCTTGACGCCCTCGTACCCGGCGACGTCGCTGAACCTGGTGGTCGGCCGCTCGGCCTCGATGATCTTGGCGCGGGACCTGCCGATGCCGCTGATGCCGCCGCCGAGGGTGCGGGAGGCCTGGCGTCCGGCCCAGGCGAAGAAGCCGAGGAGCAGCAGCAGGGGGAGGAAGAGGAGGATGAGGCTGACCACGATGTTGCTGCCGGAGGTGCCCGTCCTGGTGCCGGTCACCTTGACGTCGTGGGCCCTGAGGCGGCCGGCGAGCGCGTCGGTGTCCAGGGCGCTGGGAATCTGGGTGGTGAAGTCGTCGCCGTCCTTCATGGTGCCGTGCAGGAAGCCGTCGTCGTTGATGCTCACCGACTTCACCCGGTCGCCCTCCACGCGGTCGACGAAGGTGCTGTAGGCCAGCGAGCCGCCGCCGTTGCCCGGCGAGGCGGCCCACCACAGGACCAGCCCGACGAGGACGACGAGCAGCAGCGGCCACATCCAGCGCCGCCACAGCGACTGCTGGTCGGGCGGCGTCGGACCCTTGGGCCGGCCGGAAGGGCCGGGCCTGGCCGACTTGCTGAGGTGCGGATACGGCAGACGGATGCGTGCGATCACCGGGCGCTCCAGGTGGCTCATGCCCGTTTTGACCGTATCAGCGGCCGGTGTCGCTTTCTCCCGGAGAGCCCGCCGGGGAGGGCCGAACCGGTGACGCCCCGGGTGCGAACGCAAGGGGCCGCGAACGGCCCCGGCGGCCCGGCGGCCCGGCGGCCCGGCGCGCGCTGGGGCGTGCGGGGTGCGCGGGGGGAGGGCTCAGGGCGTGCGGGGCGAGGGCTCCCGGGCGCCGCGGGCCCGCGCCAGGGCCCGCAACGGCTCGCTCACCCGGCGGGCCAGCCCGTCCCGCAGCCGGGTCAGGCGCTCGATGCGGGCGTCGAGTTCGGCCAGGCGCCGGCCGACCACCAGGGCGGGCAACGCGCAGGGCGTCTCCGGGTCGCCGGGGGGCCGCGCGCCGGGCGGCACCGACTCCAGCGCGGCCACCAGGTCGCGCACGTCGGCGATCGTCAGCCCGGTGCTCAGCAGCTCGCGCAGGGCGCGCAGCCGCCGCACGTCCAGCTCGTCGTACTCGCGGTGCCCGGCCGGGGAACGGCGGGCCGCGATCAGGCCGCGCTCCTCGTAGTACCGCACCGCCCGCGTGGTCAGCCCGGCCGCCGCTGCCGCCTCGCCGATCCGCATGCCCTCCCGCCCTCCCCGTCCGGGCCGCCGCCCCCGCCGGCCCGGGAGCCGGCTCAGAGCTCGACGAGCACCTGACCGATGTGCCGCCCTTCGAGTAGCTCTCTCAACGCGGCAGGGGCCTGCGCGATTCCCCGCAACCTCGCCTGCGGCAGGCGCAGTTTGCCCGCCCGGGCCGCCCGGCCCACCTCACGTTCCGCCTCCGGCGCGAAGGAGAGCCAGTGGACGCCGCCCAGGGCCCGCAGGGTGATGCTGCGCCCGATGAGGGAGAAGGGCTCGATCTCCACCTTCGCCCCCGCCCCGCCCGGCACCTGGCCGGCGAGCGCGCCGATGAGCGCCACCCTGGCCAGGGGCCTGGCCACCGCGAGGGCGGCCCGCAGCTGCTCGCCGCCGACGTTGTCGAACACCGCGTCCAGGCCCTCGGGGGCGGCCGCGCGCAGCTGCTCCTCGATGGGCGGCTCGCCCTCGCCCCGGTGGACGACCGCGTCGTAGCCGAGCTCCCGGCGCAGGTACTCGCCCTTGCGCCGGGAACCGGTGCTGCCGATGACGCGGGCGGCGCCGCGCAGCCTGGCGAGCTGGCCGGCGAGGCTGCCCACCGCTCCCGCCGCGCCGCTGACGAACACGGTGTCCCCCTCCCGCACCTCCGCGCCCTTGACGACGCCGAGCCAGGCCGTGACCGCGGAGGACAGGTACCAGGCCGGGTCGGGCAGGACCTCGGGGTCGACGCGCCTGGCCGCGTCCGCCGCCACCACCGCGTACTCCCGCCAGCTCGCCCGGTGCGCCACCAGGTCCCCGACGGCGAAGGGGCCGTCCGCAGGGGCGCGCACCACCTCGCCGACGACCGGGCCCCACGGCGGCTCGCCGAGCGAGAAGGCGGGCATGGGCAGGTTCGCGTGCTCGTCCATCAGCGAGTGCATGACGGTCACCAGGGACATCAGCCGGTTGCGGACCAGCACCTCCCCGGGGCCGGGCCGCGGCACGGCGGTCTCGGCGAGCTCGAAGTGCTCGGGGCCGGGCAGCCCCTTCGGCCTGGCGGCCAGCCGCAGCTCGCGGTGGGTGTCCGGGATGGGGGGCGGTGCCTGCGTCATCGGGCCTCTCCTCGGGTCGTTCGCCGGGCGGTCTCTCGGGGGGGGCGGCGTCCCGAGGCGGCGGGGCCGCTCCCGGCCCGCGCCGCCCGGGCACGCCGGGGCGTTGCTCCCGACGGGCCCCCAGAACCTACGACCTGACGCGTGCGTCAAGTGCAAGCCCGCGCCCCGGGTGGGTACGGGGCCACAATGACCCGCATGCCCCCGCCTTCCCACGAGCGGCTGCTCGCCCGCTTCCACGCCCTGCCAGGGCAGACCGGACCCGCCGGGCTGCGGCTCGGCCAGGAGCTTCTCGCCCGCTGGTCCGAGCCGCACCGGCACTACCACACCGTCGCCCACCTGGCCGACGTGCTCGCCCGCCTCGACGAGCTGGCCGGGTACGCGGCCGAGCCGGTGGCGGTCGAACTCGCCGCCTGGTTCCACGACGCCGTCTACGACCCCTACTCCCCGGACAACGAGGAACGCAGCGCCCGGCTGGCCGAGGAGCGGCTCGGCACCGGGCCGCGCGCCCGCGAGGTGGCCAGGCTGGTCCGCCTGACGGCGGGCCACGACCCCGAGCCGGGGGACGTCAACGGGGCCGCGCTCTGCGACGCGGACCTCGCCGTCCTGGCCGGCTCGCCCGAGGAGTACGCGGGCTACGCGGCCGCGGTGCGGCGGGAGTACGGCTTCGTCCCCGACGGGGACTTCCGCGCGGGGCGGGCCGAGGTGCTGCGGCAGCTGCTTGCCCTGCCCGAGCTGTTCCGCACGCCATACGGCGCGGAACACTGGGCGCCGACCGCGAGGTTCAACCTGCGGGGGGAGCTGCGGCTGCTGACCGGCTGACGGCCGTCCCGCCGACGGCCACGACGATCTCCCTGCCCTTCGTGCGCGACTGGAGCCAGGCGCCGCCGGCCGCGGCGAGCATGAACAGGGCGCCGAGCCAGGCCGTCCAGGCGTAGCCGAGCCCGGCGTCGATCGCCAGGCCGCCCGCCCAGGGGCCCACGGTGTTGCCCGCGTTGAACGCGGAGGTCGCGGTGGCGCCGGCCAGCGTCGGCGCCGTGCCGCCCGCCACGTCGAAGACCCGGGTGTTGAGCCCGGGCGCGCACAGGAAGGCGCACAGGCCGAGCAGCCCGCACAGCGGCACCAGGAGCCAGGGGGAGTGCAGGCTGAGCGCGGCCAGCCCCAGCACGGCGGCGGCGGCGCCCAGGCCGGTGTAGAGGGTGCCGAACATGTGGGCGTCGGTGAGCCGCCCGCCGAGGGCGGTCCCGCCGAGCGCGCCGAGGCCGTAGAGCACCAGCACCGCGGGGACCCAGCCCTCGCCGAGCCCGGTGACGTCGGTGAGGATCGGCGCGAGGTAGGAGAAGAAGCAGAGGGAGCCCGCGGAGAAGAGCGCGATCGTGGCCACGGTCAGCCAGACCCGGCCCTCGCGGTAGGCCCGCAGCTCCCGGCCCAGCCCGGCGGCCGACCCCTGCATCCGCGGCAGCGTCCTGGGCACGAAGACCAGCACGCCGGCCAGGGCGAGCGCCGCGAGCAGCGCCACGGCCCAGAACGCCGCCCGCCAGCCGAGGTGCTGGCCGAGCACCGCGCCGCCCGGCACGCCGGTGATGTTGGCGATGCTGAGCCCGCCGAGCATCACGGCCATCGCGCGCGCCCGCGCGTTGGGCGGCGCGAGGGAGACGGCCACCACGGCGCCCACCGCCCAGAAGCCGGCGCAGGCCAGTGCGCTCACCACCCGGCATACGAAAAGCACTCCGTAGCCGGGGGCGAGCGCCCCCACGACGTGACCGAGCGCGAAGACGGCGAGCATCCCCACCAGGGCGAGGCGCTGCGGCATCCGCCGGGTGGCCGCGGCGAGCACGGGCGCGCCGACGACCATGCCGATGGCAAAGGCGGAGATGAGCAGGCCGGCGGTCGGTATGGAGACGTCGAGATCGTCGGCCACCTCGGGCAGCAGGCCGGAGAGCATGAACTCGCTTGTCCCGAGGGCGAAGACGGCAGCGCCGAGAACGTGAACGGCGACGGGTAGTCGCGGAGAGTGATGTGACACGCTGCGGGAACGTCCGGCGGGCCGGGGGAATTCCGGTGCCGGACGTGCCCACGATCACGCGTGCGCCGGCGCTCGCCGACCGCCGTGCGCGCCCCCCTGCAAGACCCCGCGCGCCCCCCGTGACGGCGGGGACGCGCGCGGCCCGGCGGCCGGGAAGGCGCCGCCCCGCCCCCGGGGAAGGGGACGGGAGGCGGGGCGGCGCGGGGTCAGCAGTCGGGGATGACCGTGCCGTTGTTGTCCCTGGCCTCGTCGTTGCCCCAGCGGCTGAGGTAGTAGGCGGGCACATAGGCGCCGCGGCCGTTGCCGCCGGGGTAGGTCTCGTCGAGGTCGGTGCGCAGCCACCAGTGGTTCCAGCCGTAGGCGCCCTCGTAACGCTCCCCGGCCACCTTGCAGTAGACGTAGCTGGTGCCCTGGTACAGCAGGCCCTGCGGGGAGGCGGTGGAGGGGCCCGCGTAGCCCTCGGTGTCGGCGAAGGTGTCGACCCAGTACCGGCCGGAATCGCCGCCGCCGCAGTTGTCGCTCGTCAGGTAACTCTGGTAGTAGGAGCCCGGATACGGCAGGGCCTGGCCGTTGATCACGATGTTCTGCCCCACGCCGTTGAGCAGTTGCTCGTAGTGGAGGTGCGGGCCCGTGGTGTTGCCGGTGGAGCCGGTGACGCCGATCTGCTCACCCTGCGCGACCCGGGCGCCGCTCGGCACCGAGTAGCTCGCGAGGTGGAAGTAGTACGTCGTCCAGCCGCCGCCGTGGTCGATCACGATGTACTGGCCCGCGCCGCCCGGCTCGTTGTGGCGGGTCGCGGTGCCCGCGGCCGAGGCGAGGACCGGGGTGCCCGCGGTGCTGCCCCCGTCGGACCTGACGAAGTCGAGGGCGCGCCTGACCTCGGCCGAGTGGTGGCTGTAGGTCCACTGCTGACCGCAGGGGAAGGGGGCCTTGAACAGCGGGGCCGCCTGGGCGGACGGGGCGGTGAGCAGGGCGGCGAGCAGGGCGCCGAGGGCGAGTAGCGCGACGCGGAGCGAGCGCATGCGGGGTCCTCCGGGCTCGTGCGGGGCTGCGGGGCGTTTGGCATGTGCAGGATGTCTACCCGCGTTGCGGCGGCTTGTACCGGCGCGGCGCGCCCCGGCGCGGGCGCGGGCGCGTTCCGCGGGCGGCCCGGGCCCGGGGCCGTGGGAGGCGCCCAAGTGGCGTGCCGGGCAAAGGAGTCGAGGGACCCCTTGCGGCAACTCCCGGGCCGGGCCCGCGGCTCAGCCGAGGACCGTGGCGCCGGTGATGCGGTGCAGCGGGTAGGTGCGCAGCTCCTCCGCCGTGTGGTCGAAGGCGGTGACGAAGCCGCCCTCGACGCGCACCGGGGCCAGCACCCGCCGGCCCGCCACGCCGTCGGCGCCGACGTGCCCGATCCACACCAGCTCGCCGCCCCGCGCCGCCGCCTGGAGGGTGGCGAGCGTCTCGGCCGCCGAGGTGCGCGGCGGGGCGCCGGTGGCCGCCTGCTCCAGGGCGGCGCCGACCCGCCCGCCCGCCGGGCGCGGCGCGGCGCCCGCGGCGTGGTCCCCCGCCCTGATGGCCCGCACCGCGGCGGTGAGCAGCGCCTCGTCCGCGGGCGGCGGCCCGTCGGGGGCGGGCTCGGGCGCGGAGCGCGGCGGGGTCCTGCGCGGCTCGGCCCGCAGCGCCACGACCGCGCCCTCCGCGGTCTCGGCCGCCGGGGCGAAGCCGAGTTCGCGCAGCCGGTCGAGCAGCGTGTCCGGGGGCGCCTGGGAGATCAGCACGGTGGGCACGAGACGGCGCAGCCGCAGCCCGGCGCAGCGCCGGTCGGCGAGCAGCTGGGTGAGCAGCGCGTCGTCCTCGCACCGCAGGTACGAGCCGGCCGCGCCCACCCGCAGCTGCCCGTGCCGCCTGGCCACGTCGTCCACGAGGTAGCCGAGCGGCTGCGGCACCGGGGTGCGGGAGTGCTCGGCGAGGAAGGCGTGGAGCCTGGCGGGCGACCAGCCCGAGTCGAGGGCGCGGCGCACCGAGTCCGGCGTGAAGCGGTAGACGGTGGCGCCGCCCTTGGACTCCACGTCGGCCGCCGCGGCCATCGCCTGCCGGAGTTCCCGGGTGAGCGGCCCGGGGGCGACGGCGGTCAGGTCGGCCTGGAGCAGGAAGTGGTCGAGGGGCTCGGGCAGCAGCGGGGCGAGCAGCGCGGCGGCGGCCTCCTCCCGCTCCCTCGCCCCGGCCGCGCCCGCGGCGGCCCCGGTGCCCGCGGCCTCCTCGGTGCCCGCGGCGGCCTCGATGCCTTCGGCGTCCCCGGCCAGCAGCGGGCGGGCGAACGAGGCCAGGGCGCCGCGGCCGGTGACGCCGAGCCGCTCCGCCTCGGCGAGGGCGGCCTCGCTCAACTCGGCCCTGGTCTCCTCCGGCATGCGGCGCGGCAGTTCCCAGTGCATCCGCGCGACGACCCCGCCCGGCTCGGGCGCGGCGCCCGGCGGCAGCGCGGCCAGCAGGGACAGCACCCGGTGGCGCAGCGCAGGGGCCGGGCCGCGGTCGAGCCCGGGGCCGAGCGCGGCCAGCACCCGGCCCTTGGCGTCCCTGGCGCCGGCCAGCCCCGGCACCCGGGTGGCGGCGAGCCAGGCGCGGACCAGCGTGAGCCAGCGCCGCTCGGCGCCGGCGGCGAGCCACTCGTCGTAGGCGGGGGTGGGCGCGTACCGCTCGTCGGCCTCGCCGTCGGAGGCCAGCAGCCCGGCGGCGTAGGCGAGTTCGATCCAGAAGGCGGCCTCCGGCTCGGAGAGCGAGAGCTGCGCCGCCGTCCGCTTCAGCTCCCGGGCGCCGAGGCCCCCGGCCCGCAGGACGGCGGGCCGGTCGGCCTCCCAGGCGGTCAGCAGCTCCTCGACCACGTTCAGCGCGATGTGCGCCGCGGCGGCAGCGGCGGCATCCACCGCCTCGGGGGCGTGCTCGGCGCGCAGCGGGGGGCTCGGGGGCTCGGGGCGGGGCTCGCGGTGGGCGCGCCCGCCGCGCAGCGTGAGCGCGACCTCCCGCGGCAGCACGACGGTGCCCGGGCTCGTGGGCATCAGCAGGCCGCGGTCGAGCAGCCAGCGCAGGTGGGGTCCCGGGTGCGGGGAGACGGTGCCGCCGCCCGCGGTCACCGTGCCGTAGGGCGGGCCCCACACCAGCCGGTCCAGGACCGAGCGGGCGGGCTCGGGGGCCTGGGCGAGCAGGGCGTCGAGACGCGCGCCGTCGGAGAAGAGGGCGCCGAGTGCGGCGAGCGCGGACACCGGGTCGTGGGTGGCGGGCAGCCCCGCGGCGGCGAGCAGCTCCTGCACCCGGCTCGGCGACATCCCGGCGGCGGCCTCGGCGAGGGTGGGGCCGAGCCCGGTGGCGCTCGGCCGGGAGGCGGTGGGGGCAAGGAGCTCCTGGGCGGTGCGCACCAGGCGCAGCCGGTCGGGTTCGCCCCACAGCAGGGCGCGGGAACGCAGCCTGCCGACCGCGGCGGGGAGCCGTTCCGCACAGCCGGGCAGCAGGGCGGCGAGGGTGTCGTAGGGGCAGGGCTGGGGGGCGATGGCCAGCGCCTCTGCGGTCTGCAGGGTGAAGGTGTCGAGGCGTTCGAGGGCGCGGAGCACCGAGGCCCGGCTGCCCGCCCTGGTGGCCAGCTGGGAGAGGTCGCCCGGCAGCGGGGAGAGCAGGTCGGCCCTGGCCCGCAGCAGCCCGGCGAGCTCGGCGTCGGACCGCGCCCGGAGCTCGTCGGCGAGCGTCCGCGCAACGTCGGGCCGGCGCGCACGCGCGT
Source organism: Streptomyces hoynatensis (assembly GCF_003626535.1). Lineage (GTDB taxonomy): Bacteria > Actinomycetota > Actinomycetes > Streptomycetales > Streptomycetaceae > Streptomyces > Streptomyces hoynatensis. The sequence continues at coordinate 199,580 of NZ_RBAL01000007.1, read as the reverse complement.
CGCGCTGGGGGTGCCGCCCGCCCGCTGGGGCGTGTCGCTCACGGGTCATTCCACCCAACGTACCGGCACCCGGGCCCCGGTGGTCAGGGGCCGGTCGCCGAAGCCGCCTCCTTCCCCGGCCCGCGGCCCGGTCCGCGCCGGTCCGCCGCCGTTCCGTGGCCGGTCAGGTGCCGCCCGCTCCCGGGGCCGCGGGGCGGTGGTGGTGCTCGCCCATGCCGCGGTCCAGGGCGCGCCGGCGGGGGCGGGTCCCGGCTCGTGCGGGCGGCACAAGACGGGCACGCCCGAGGAGGGGCATACATATTCCGTGGCGCTCTTGCCGTTCCGCGTCCGGGGCCGGGACACACCAGGGCGCAACCGGGGCAATCCGTCGTGTATCCCCCGGGGCGTGCGCGGGGCGGCGCCGGCGCGCGGTGGGGATTTTCGGCCATCTGTAGGCGAGTGGACTCAAGGGGTGAGGGGGCGGCAAACTCGGGGCCAGCCGACGGAAGGACTGGGAACCGATGCCGCCGAGGGAGAATCCGACCGCCCGACAGGCGCGGTTGGGTGCGGAGTTGCGACGACTGCGGGAGCGCGCCGGGAAGACGGCCCGGGAGGCCGCCGGGATGCTCGGAACCGACCAGGGCAAGATCAGCCACATAGAGTCGGGGCGCATCGGGGTGAGCGAGGACCGCATCCGGAAGCTCGCCACGTTCTACGAATGCTCCGACCAGGCCCTGCTCGACGCCCTGTGCGCCATCGCCAGGGAGCACCGGGGGCAGTTCTGGTGGGACGAGTACCGGGGCATCCTTGCCCCCAGCTGGCTCGACACCTCGGAGCTGGAGCACCACGCCGTTTCCATGCAGATCCTGCAAACGGTGTCGGTGCCCGGCCTGCTGCAGACCGAGGACTATGCGCGGACGCTCTTCCACGGTGGGGTGGTCGAACTGCCGCGCGAGGAGATCGAGGCCCGCACGGAGCACCGGATGCGGCGCAAGGTTGTCCTGGAGCGGGACAACCCGCCGCCCTTCGACGTCTTCCTGCACGAGGCCGCGCTGCGGATGCGCTTCGGCGGCAGGAAGGTGGCCAGGGCGCAGCTGGAGCAGCTGATGCTCGACTCGGAGCGCCCCCACATCACGGTGCGGGTCATCCCCTTCACCAACGAGGAGTACTTCGAGGCCACCCAGCCGGTGCTCTACGCCTACGGCGTGGTGCCGCAGCTGGACACGGTGCAGGTGGACGCGCCCATCGGCGGCTTCTTCCTGGACGCGGAGGCCACGCTCGCCAGGTACCGGCTCTTCTTCGGCCGGGCCCTGAAGGTCTCGCTCGACCCGGACGAGTCGCGCAACCTGATCCACCACATCGCCAGGGAGCTGTGAGGGGCGGGCAACGTCCCGGCCGGGGCCGGCCGCTCCTCCGGCGGCGGGGGAGCGGCCACCCGGCGGCCGGGCCGGACGTGCCCGCCCGTCCTCAGCCGAAGCGGCCCGAGATGTAGTCCTCGGTGGCCCTGTTGCTCGGCGTGGAGAAGATCGTCTCGGTGTCGTCGATCTCCACCAGGCCGCCTGGCTCGCCGACCGCCTTCAGGTTGAAGAAGCCGGTGACGTCGCTGACGCGCGCCGCCTGCTGCATGTTGTGGGTGACGATCACGATCGTGTACTGGGACTTGAGGTCCAGCATCAGGTCCTCGATCGCCTGGGTGGAGATCGGGTCGAGGGCCGAGCAGGGCTCGTCCATCAGCAGCACGTCGGGCTGCACCGCGATGGCGCGGGCGATGCACAGGCGCTGCTGCTGCCCGCCGGACAGCCCGGAACCCGGCTTGCCGAGCCGGTCCTTGACCTCCTCCCAGAGGTTCGCGGACTTCAGCGAGCGCTCGACCAGGTCGTCGAGGTCCGCGCGCTTCATCCGCTTGCTGTTGAGCTTCACGCCCGCCGCGACGTTGTCGTAGATCGACATGGTCGGGAAGGGGTTGGGCCGCTGGAAGACCATGCCTATGTGCCGGCGGACGCTGACCGGGTCGACGTTCGCCCCGTACAGGTCCTGGTCGTCCATGAGGACCTTGCCCTCGACCCGCGCCTTGGGGACGAGCTCGTGCATCCGGTTGAGCGTGCGCAGGAACGTGGACTTGCCGCAGCCTGACGGCCCGATGAGCGCCGTCACGGCCTTCGGCCTGATCGTCATCGACACGCCCTGCACGGCGAGGAACTTGTCGTAGTAGATGTCGAGACCCTTGACCTCGATGCGCTTGGCCACAGTGCTTCGCTTCCTTAACGTCGTTCCGGTGGGTCGGTGGTGGCGCTAGGCGCGGGTCTTGGGCGCGAAGAGCCGGGAGATGAGCCGGGCGACGAGGTTGAGCAGCATCACGATGAGGATCAGCGTGAGGGCCGCGGCCCAGGCCCGGTCGAAGGACGGCTCGGGCGGGACACCGGGGGAGCGGTACTCGTTGTACGAGAACACCGACAGTGTCGCCATGCGGCCGTCGAAGGGGTTGAAGTTGTCGCTCGCGGTGACGCCCGCGGTGACCAGCAGCGGGGCCGTCTCGCCGATGACCCGGGCGATGGCCAGGGTGATGCCGGTGGCGATGCCGGCGACGGCGGTCGGCAGCACGACCCGCAGGATGGTGCGCCACTTCGGCACCGCGAGGGCGTACGACGCCTCCCGCAGCTCGTTGGGCACCAGCTTCAGCATCTCCTCGGTGGAGCGGACCACGATCGGGATCATCAGCACCGAGAGGGCGACCGAGCCCATGATGCCCATGCGGACGCCGGCCTCGTAGAACAGCTCGAACAGGGCGTAGGCGAACAGGCCGGCCACGATGGAGGGGACGCCGGTCATCACGTCCACGAAGAAGGTGATGTACCTGGCGAGGCGGCCGCGGCCGTACTCGACGAGGTAGATGGCGGTCAGCATCCCGACGGGCACCGAGATCAGCGCCGCGATGCCGGTGACGATCAGGGTGCCGATGATCGCGTGGTGGGCGCCGCCGCCCTCGCCGACGATGCCGCGCATCGAGTAGCTGAAGAACTCGGAGTCGAAGCGGCCGCTGCCGCGGTCGACCACGGTCCACAGCACGGACACCAGCGGCAGCAGCGCGAGCAGGAAGGCCGAGGTGACGATCGCGGTGACCATCCGGTCGAAGGCCTTCCGCGTGCCCTCGACCGCGCGGGACCAGGAATAGATCGCCACCGTGTAGCCGACCGCGGCCAGGATCGCGCTCCAGGCCAGGGCGAGCCCGGCGAGCCGCAGCCCGAGGCCGGCCAGCAGGGCCACGAGCAGCACGGCCGGGGCGGCCCGGCGCGGCAGCGAGCGGTGCGTGAGCGGGGTCTGGAGCTGCGGCTCGGCCTCGGCCGGGGCGGAGGCGGTGTGTGCTGACGTCATCAGTTGGCCCCCGAGAAGTCGCGGCGCCGGTTGATCACCGCACGCGCCGCCATGTTGACCAGCAGCGTGACGATGAAGAGGACAAGGCCCGAGGCGATCAGGACGTTGATCTCGGTCCCGGAGGACTCGGGGAAGGAGAGCGCGACGTTCGCGGCGATCGTGGAGGGGTTGGCCTGGCTGATGAGGTCGAAGGTGACGTCGCCCGAGACGGAGAGCACCATCGCGACGGCCATGGTCTCGCCGAGCGCGCGGCCGAGGCCGAGCATCGCGCCGCCGACGATGGCCGACCTGCCGAAGGGCAGCACCGACATCCGGATCATCTCCCAGCGGGTCGCGCCGAGGGCGAGCGAGGCCTCCTCGTGCAGCCGCGGGGTCTGCAGGAACGCCTCGCGCACGACGGCGGTGCAGATCGGCAGGATCATCACCGCGAGCACGAGGGTCACCGTGAGCATCGTGCGGCCGGTGGCCGAGGCCGGGCCGTCGAACAGCGGGATGAAGCCGAGGTTGTCCTCCAGCCACTGCGTCGGATCGACGGTCTGCGGCGCGAGCACCTGCGCGCCCCACAGGCCGTAGATGATGCTGGGCACCGCGGCCAGCAGGTCGATGACGTAGCCGAGGATCGTGGCGACGCTGCGCGGCGCGTAGTGCGAGATGAACAGGGCGATCGCCACCGCGAGCGGAGTGGCGATCACCAGGGCGAGGAACGCGGAGAGCAGCGTGCCGAAGAGCAGGGGCCAGATGTAGAGGACGATGTTGTCCTCGCCTGGTATCTCCTCCGAGGGCGCGGTCACCGCGGGCCAGGCCTCGCTGACCAGGAAGGCCGCGACCCCGGCGAGGATCACCAGGATCAGGACACCCGCCCCGGTGGAGGCGCCGGCGAAGACCCGGTCACCCAGGCGGAGCGGCGCTCCCCTGGTGCCTGTCTTCTCGGTGGTGGGGGGCACTTCTTATCCCTTTCTCGTGCTGGCGTCCGAAGCTCCGGAAGTCGCGGATCTCGCCGCGCCCCGGCGGGGAGGTCCGGGAAGCCCTCAGGTCCGGGCGGCCCCCCGAGGGGTGGCCGCCCGGACCGTGAAGGACCGGGGCGGTTCAGCTCGCGGCGCCGATGGCGTCCACCGCGGGCTGCAGCTGCTGGCGCAGCGCGTCGGAGATCGGGGCGGAGCCGGCGGCCTCGGCGGCGGCCTGCTGGCCCTCCTCGCTGATGAGGTAGCCGAAGTAGCTCTTCACCAGCTCGGTGGTGGCCGGGTCGTCGTACTGGGTGCAGCCGATCACGTAGGAGACCAGGACGATCGGGTAGGTGCCCGACTCGGTGGTGTCGCGGGCCAGGTCGTAGCCGAAGTCGTACTCGCCGCGGCCCTCGGCCTTCTGCGAGACCTCCAGAACGGCGGCGGCGGCCTCGGCGGAGTACGCGGCGTACTCGTCGCCGACCTTGATGCGCGCGGTGCCCAGGTCGCCGGCCTGGCTGGCGTCGGCGTAGCCGATGGCGCCCTCGCCGTTGGTCACGGCCTGGATGACGCCGGAGGTGCCGTCCGCGCCCTCGCCGCCGGACACCGGCCAGTCGCCGCTGACCTCGTGCTGCCAGTCCTCGGGCGCGGTCTGGGCCAGGTAGTCCGTGAAGTTCTCGGTGGTGCCGGACTTGTCGGAGCGGTTCACCGGGGTGATCGCCGTGTCGGGCAGCTCGACGCCCGGGTTGTCGGCCGCGATGGCCTCGTCGTTCCAGTTGGTGATCTTCTGGTCGAAGATCTGGGCCAGGGTGGAGGGGCTGAGGTTCAGCTCGTCGACGCCCGGCAGGTTGTAGACGATCGCGATGGGCGAGACGTAGACCGGCAGCTCGACGACCTCGCCGTCGGCGCAGCGGGCGGTGGCGTCGGTGATCTCGGTGTCGTCGAGGTAGGCGTCGGAGCCGGCGAAGGCCACGTCGCCGCCCGCGATGAACTGCTCACGCCCGGCGCCGGAGCCGGCCGGGTCGTAGTTGATGGTCACATCCGGGTTGTCCGCGAGGAAGGCGGCCTGCCAGGCCTGCTGGGCGGCCTGCTGGGCGCTGGAGCCCACGCCGGAGATGGTGCCCGAGAGGTCGGAGGCGCCCGAGCTGCTGCTCGAGCTGCCGTCGTTGGTGGGCTCGTCGTCCTCGTTGCTGCTGCTGCAGGCCGTGACCAGGGCCAGAGCGGACACCGTGGCTATCGCGGCGGTCGTGGCGCGCCAGTTGCGCATGGCCGATTGCTCCTCGTTCGTCCCAGCCAACCGGCCGGGTGGGGTAAATGACTCGACGTTGTCGAGGAGAACGTAGGAGCGGCCAGCGAAGGGGTGAGGGCCAGAAGGTGAACAGAAAGATAGGTTCGTCGGAACCGGCAGTTTCACAAAAAGAGTTGGAATCGTTAAGGAAGTCGTCTCGTCTCCGTGATGCGAGACGGGGTGCGGCCCGGCTCCCGCGGCGCGGGGAGCCAGGCCCTTGCCCTTGTGGGCTCAGCTTTCCGGGGGCACGAGGCGGTAGCCGACGCCGCGGACGGTCTGGATGATCTCGGGGTGGTGCGGGTCGTCGCCGAGCCGCTCGCGCAGGCGGCGAATGTGAACGGTGATGGTGTTCGAACGCCGGGCGCCCTCGCCCCACAGCTCCGCCCTGATCCGGTCCCTGGTGATGACCTTCTCGGCGTGCAGCATCAGCAGGTGGAGCAGCTGGAACTCGCGCAGCGGCAGCCGGGCCGTGGAGATCCCGTGCATCCGCACCTCGTAGGTGGAGGGGTCCAGGGTCAGCGGCCCGCACACCAGGGGCTGGTCCCAGCCACGCCCGCCCCGGTCGGCGAGGCTGAGCAGCTGCGCCACCTCCCTGGGCCGGTAGGGGCGGGCCACGCAGGCGCTCGCCCCCGCGGCCAGGGCCGGGCCCACCTCGGCGGTGTCCTCGGGGCCCACCCCGAGCACGACGGGGATGGAGAGCCGCCGGCGCACCAGGCGCAGCACGGTGGCGCCGTCGATCACCGGCAGCTCGGCCGAGACCAGCAGCACGTCGGGCTTGCGCAGCCCGGCCTCCAGCAGCGCGGCCGCGCCGTCGGCGCAGTGCACGACGGACACCTGGTACTTCGCCAGCTGGGCCGTCAGGCCCTGCCTGATGCGCTCGTCGGCGTCCGCGAGCAGCACCACCGGGTTCGAGCCGAGCGGGATGGCGGGCGCGCCCGCGCCCGGCGCGGGGGCGGGGGAATGCCCGGGGGAACGGCCGGCGGGATGGGTCAGCATGGCGTCCCCGGACGCCTCCTGCGCGGGAGGCTCATCCGAAGCGACCGGAAATATAGTCCTCCGTGCGCCGGTCGGCGGGGCGGTTGAAGATCTTCTCGGTTGCGTCGTACTCAACCAGGCGCCCATGGCGCTCTCCCTCGCTGTCGGTGTCGGCAGTGAAGAACGCGGTGCGGTCCGAGACCCGGGCGGCCTGATGCATGTGGTGCGTGACGATCACGATGGTCATCTCGTGCCGCAGCCTCAGCATCAGGTCTTCGATCTTGGCGGTGGCGACGGGGTCGAGGGCGGAGCAGGGCTCGTCCATCAACATCACGTCGGGCCGCACGGCGATGGCGCGGGCGATGCACAGGCGCTGCTGCTGGCCGCCGGAGAGGGCGAGCCCGCTGCTCTTCAGCTTGTCCTTGACCTCGTCCCACAGGGCCGCGCCGGTCAGCGCCTCCTCCACCCGGTCGTCCAGCTCGGCCTTGCGCAGCCGGCCGCGGCGGCCGGCCGCGGCCCGCGGCCCGTAGGCCACGTTGTCGTAGATCGACTTGGCGAACGGGGTGGGCCGCTGGAACACCATGCCGATCCGCCGCCTGACCTCGATGGGGTCGACGCCGGGGCCGTACAGGTCGTGACCGCGGTAGGTCACCCGCCCCGACACGCGCGCGCCGGGGACGAGGTCGTTCATCCGGTTCAGCGAGCGCAGGACCGTCGACTTGCCGCAGCCCGAGGGGCCTATCAGGGCGGTGATCTCGCGCTCGTGCACCGTCATGGTGACGTCGCGCACGGCGCGGTGACGCCCGTAGGAGACCTGGAGCCTGGCCAGCCCGAAGACCACCGGGGCGAGATCCGGCAGTGTCCGGGTCCGCCTCGGGCGGCGTCGGGCCGTGACGTGAGTCGAAAGGCCAGTTGCCATCAGAAGGCTCCCGGGGGCGTGGTGACGGTGTCCCCGCAGGGACGTTCACCATGTAACGAGCCCTGGGTAGCGGGTTGTACGGCGTTCGGTGAACCCCCGATGAACAACGGCGTTCCCTCAGGTTCTCCCGGCGGCGGCCCGGCCACGAGTAGCATCGGGCCAGTTGCCGTCGGGTGCGGGCCGACCTCGTCCGGCCCTGGCAAGGGAGCTGGGTGTGGGAATCGAAGGCGAGCAACTGGTATTCGACTATCTGAGCCGGGTCGGCGACCTGGCGCACGGCACCAGCATGTCGGCCGCGGAACGCGCCTCGCTGGTGAACAGGCTGCGCACCGAGATCGGCCGCGCCAGGTCCGCGGCGGGGGGCGCGGAGGGCCAGGCCGCCGTGCGCCGCATCCTGGACCGCCTCGGCAGCCCCGAGGAGGTGGTCGCGGCGGCCGCCGCGGGACCCGGCGCACAGGCGCCCGCCCCCGAGCGGCCCGCGGCCGGGCGGCCGGCTTCCGGGCGGCCCGTGACGGAACGTCAGGTGCCCGCCCCGCGGCGGGTCGAGGTGGAGGGCGCGGCGCGCGCGCTGTGGGGACTGTGGTCGTCGCGGGGCGCGCGGCCGGCCGGGCAGCCGCGCGAGACGCCGGGGGAGGCCCGCGAGACGCCGGGCGAGGCGCGCGGCGAGGTGCCGGAGGCGCCGGAGGCGCCGGGAGCGCGGGCGCCTGGCGCGGCGCGGCCGGAGGGCGCGGCCGGGCCGGGGGCGGCGCGGCGCGGGATGCCGCGCACCTACTGGCCCGACGGCGACATCGGCCGCTTCACCGGGGGCATCGAGATCCCCGAGATGCTGCACCCGCCCTTCGACGCGCCCCTTGAGACGGCGTACGACGGGGAGCAGGGCCCGCCGGGCGCGCCCCCGGCGGGCGAGGGGCGCGAGGCGGGCGGCGAACCAGGGGACGGCGCGGGCGGGTTGGCGCAGGAGGACCCCTCGGCCGCCGGGGCGGCCAGGGGCTCCGGCCCGCGCGGCACGGCCGGGCGCCTGGCCAGGGCGGCGCTGCTGGGCAAGCGCGCCGGCGGGCCGGTGGAACTGCTCGGCGTGCTGCTGCTGGTGGCCGGGACCGTCGTCGGCTCGATCGTGGTCCTCGGCCTGGGCTGGCTGACGGCCTACTGGTCCCCGCGGCTCAGCCGCCGCGTCGCCCAGTGGGCGACCTTCGGCATGCCCGCGCTGGTCTTCGGCGGTTACGGCCTGTGGCTGCTCGCCAGGTCGGGCGGCTGGGGCGGCGCGCCGCTCGAAGAGGGCGAGGCGGGGGCCGCGTTCGACGACCACTGGCCGTGGCTGCTGCGCACCGCGGCGCTGGCCAGCGCCGCCTTCCTGCTGTGGCGGGCCAGGCGGCGGGCGCCGGAGAAGGCGGCCGGCTGAGGGGCCGCCCCGGCTCCCGGCCGCCCGCCGGGCGCCGTGCGGGCCGCGCCGGGCCGCGGCAACACGCCTGACCGCCGCGGCGGGGCGGGGCAGGACGCGCGTGGTACATCTGAACCCCTCAGCGCCGGTATGCACCTTTTGTTGGGGTTGGTGGGTTTACTGCCCCGGGTGCCGCGCCGGCGCCGCTCCCGAACCCCCTTACGAGCGCGCAGAGGTGTGACCGTGACCACGCACAAACCGGCCGCCCGCGGCCAGGCGGCGACCGCTCCCCCGGAGCGCGGCCCAGGGCCGGTGCCCGTCCCGCTGATCGTCAACGACGTCCCCTACACCCTGGACATCGAGCCACGGGTCAGCCTGCTGTCCGCGCTGCGCGACGGGTGCGGCCTCACCGGCGCCAAGCGCGGCTGCGACCAGGGCACCTGCGGGGCCTGCACGGTGTGGGTGGAGGAACGGCGGGTGCTCTCCTGCCTCACCCTGGCCATCGCCTGCGAGGGCCGCCGCGTCACCACCGTGGAAGGGCTCGCCCAGGGCGGCGAACTGCACCCGATGCAGGAGGAGTTCATCGCCCACGACGCCTTCCAGTGCGGCTACTGCACCCCCGGCCAGCTGATGTCCGCCGTCGCCCTGGTGCGCGAGGGGCACGCCGGGGCGCCGGGGGAGGAGGCCGACCCCGCGGAGATCAGCGAGTGGATGAGCGGCAACCTCTGCCGCTGCGCCGCCTATCCGCACCTCACCGCCGCCATCGCGGCGGCCGCGAAACGGATGTGAGGAGCCGGCCCATGCGACCCGTCAGCTACGCCCGCGCCACCGCCCCCGCCGAGGCCGTGGCGGCCGTCGCCGCCGACCCGGGCGGCGCCTACCTGGCCGGCGGCACCACCGCCGTCGACCTGCTGCGGCAGAACGTCCTGCGCCACGACCGCCTCGTCGACATCGGCGACCTCCCGCTCGCCGGCATCGAGGAGACCCCCGCCGGGGGCCTGCGGATCGGGGCGCTGACCCGGATGAGCGACGCCGCCGCCCACCCGCTGGTCCGCGAGCGCTTCCCGCTGATCGCCGAGGCACTGGAACTCGGCGCCTCCCCCCAGCTCCGCGCCATGGCCACCATGGGCGGCAACCTCCTGCAACGCGTCCGCTGCGCCTACTACCGCGACGCCGTCTCGCCCTGCAACAAGCGGGAGCCCGGCACCGGCTGCTCCGCGCTCGGCGGCATCAACCGCGGCCACGCCATCCTCGGCACCAGCGAGCACTGCATCGCCACCCACCCCTCCGACCTCGCCGTCGCCCTCACCGCGCTCGACGCCCGCGTGCACACGCTGCGCGGCGCCGGCGAACGCTCGTTCCACATCGACGACTTCCTGCTACCGCCCGGCGACACCCCGCACATCGAAAATCCCCTGGAACACGGCGAGTTGATCACCGCCATCGAGGTGCCCGACACCCCGACGGCCCGCACCTCCCGCTACCTGAAGATCCGCGACCGGGCCAGTTACGAGTTCGCCCTCACGGCGGTCGCCGCCACCCTGCGCCTGGAGAACGGCCGGATCAGCGGCGTCCGGCTCGCCCTCGGCGGCGTCGCCACCACGCCCTGGCGGGCCCGGCACGCCGAACGCCTGCTGCTGGGCGCCGCCGCCGAGCCCGGCGTCTTCGACGAGGCCGCCCGCGCCGAACTCGCCGAGGCGAGGACCACCCCGATGAACGCCTTCAAGGCCGAACTCGCCAGGCGCGCCGTCGTCCGCGTCCTGCGCACGCTCGCCGCCACCCCGGAGGGACAGGCATGACCGCGACCGCGCCCCCCGCCCAGAGCCCGCCCGCGGGCGAGGCACTCGGCCGCCCGCTGCGCCGCGCCGACGGCCGGGAGAAGACCACGGGCACCGCCCGCTACTCCGGCGACCACGCCCCCGCGGGCCTCACCCACGCCGCCCTGCTCGGCGCGCACATCGCCGCCGGGCGCATCCGCGCCCTCGACACCACCGGGGCCCTGGCCGCCGAGGGCGTGCGCGCCGTGTTCACCCACGAGAACCTGCCGCGCATCGCCGCCCAGCCCCCGCTGCTGCCCTCCCTCGCGGGCGGCCCCGCCCCCGGCCAGACCTTCTTCCCCCTCCAGGACCCCGAGATCCACTACGCCGGCCAGCCGGTGGCCATGGTGGTCGCCGACACCTGGGAACGCGCCCTGCACGCCACCAGGCTGATCCGCGTCGACTACGAGGAGGCCCCCTCCGCCACCGTCCTCGACCAGATCAGGCACACGGCCTTCGAGCCGGAGAAGATCTTCGGCGGCCTGCTGCCCGGCCGCGCCACCCGGGGCGACCTGGCGGCCGGCCTGGAGCGGGCCGAGGTGACCGTCGACCTCACCTTCACCTACGCCGCCAACCACCAGAACCCGCTGGAGACCTGCACCACCACCGCCTCCTGGGAGGGCGGGCGCCTGTTCCTGTACGACTCCGCCCAGGGCCCGGCCGCCACCCAGCACACCCTCGCGGTGCTGCTCGGCCTGCCGCACGCCGACATCCGGGTCGACAGCCACCTCGTCGGGGGCAGCTTCGGCTGCAAGGCCATGACCTGGGCCCACCCGGCCCTGGCCGCCCTGGCGGCGCGCGAGACCGGGAGCCCGGTCCGGCTCGCCCTCACCAGGGAGCAGATGTTCACCTCCTGCGGCCACCGCGAGGAGCAGGAGCAGCGCGTCACCCTCGGCGCCCTGCGCGACGGGCGGCTGGTGGCGCTGCGGCACCACAAGCTCTCCCCCACCTCGCACTTCGACGACTGGGCCGAGCCCTCCCTGGAGGCGGCCTCCCAGCTGTACGCCTGCGAGAACTACGAGGGCCGCTACCTGCTGGCCCGCGCCCACACCATGACGCCCACCTTCATGCGCTGCCCCGGCGAGGCCACCGGCCTGTTCGCCCTGGAGAGCGCGATGGACGAACTGGCCCAGCGCACCGGCCTCGACCCGCTGGAACTCAGGCGCCGCAACCACGCCGAACGCGACCCGGTCACCGGCAAGCCCTGGTCGAGCAAGGGCCTTCAGGAGTGCTACGCCCGCGGCGCCGCGCTCATCGGCTGGGAGCGCAGGGCCGCGCCCCCGGCCAGGGAGGGCGACTGGCTGATCGGCCTCGGCATGGCCACCGCGGCCTACCCGATCGTGCCGCCGGTCAACCCGCAGCGCGCCAAGGCCAGGGTCTTCGCCGACGGCAGCGCGCTGGTGCAGGCCGGGGTCGCCGAGTTCGGCACCGGCGCGACCACGGCGATGGCGCAGGTCGCGGCGGACGCGCTCGGCCTGCCGGTGGACGCCTGCCGCTTCGAGGGCGGCAGCACCGACCTGCCCAACGTCTCCGCCGCGGTCGGCTCCATGGGCGCCTCCTACACCGGCGCCGCCGTGCACGCCGCCGCCACCGCCCTGCGCGCGCAGCTGATCGCCCAGGCCATCGCCGACCCGGAGTCCCCGCTGCACGGGGCGCGGGCCGCGGACGTCACCCTGGCCGGCGGGCGGATGGTGCTGCGCGACCGGCCCGAGACCGGCGAGTCCTACGCCCAGCTGCTGCGCCGGCATATGCAGCCGGACGCCGAGGCCACCGGCTCCTGGGGCCCGGCCGACCTGACCGCGAGCGGCTCCTCGCACGCGATGCTCACCTTCGGCGCCCAGTTCGCCGAGGTGGCCGTCGACGCCGACCTCGGGGTGATCCGGGTCAGGCGCCTGGTCGGCGCGTTCGCCCCCGGCCGGGTCCTCAACGCGCGGATGGCCGCCAACCAGCTGATGGGCGGCATGCTGTGGGGCCTCGGCCAGGCCCTGCTCGAACGGACCTTCATGGACCCGGCCCTCGGCCGCTGGAACAACACGAGCCTCGGCGACTACCTGGTGCCGGTGAATGCCGACGTGCCCGAGGTCACCGTGGAACTGGTCGAGGTCCACGACGAGGCGGTCAACCCGCTGGGCGTCAAGGGCGTGGGCGAGATCGGCCAGGCCGGCACGGCGGCCGCCCTCGCGAACGCCGTCCACCACGCCACGGGCCGCCGCCTCACCCGCCTCCCGATGTCCCTGGAGGACCTGCTCTGACGGCGCCCCCGGGACCGCCCCGGCCCCCCGCGGCCCGAGCGGTCCCGGGCCGGGCGCGGGCCGGACCCGGGCTCCCCGGTGCGGGGCGCGGAGGGACGGCAGGCAGACTGGCGGTATGTGCCCACTGCCCGAATCCCCCCGTTCCGCCGAGCCGGCCGGCCCCGCCGCGTTCACCGTCGGGTTCGACCTCGACATGACGCTCATCGACTCCAGGCCGGGGATCAGGGCCGCCTACGTGGCGCTGGCCGCGGAGACCGGTTCCGACCTGGACCCCGACGTGCCGATCAGCAGGCTCGGGCCCCCGGTGGAGGAGGAGCTCGCGCACTGGTTCCCCGCCGAGCGGGTGCCCGAGCTGGCCGCCAGGTACCGGGAGCTCTACCCGGCGCACGCGATCACCGGGACCCTCGCGCTGCCGGGTGCGCGCGAGGCCATCGCGGCCGTGCACCGCGCGGGCGGGCGGGTGGTCGTGGTGACCGCCAAGCACGAGCCGAACGCGCTGCTGCACATGCGCCACCTCGGTCTCGCGCCCGACGTCGTCGTCGGCTCGCTGTGGGCCGAGGCCAAGGCCGCGGCGCTGCGCGCGCACGGCGCGCTCGTCTACGTCGGCGACCACGTCGGGGACGTGCGCGGCGCCGCCGCGGCGGGGGCGCTGTCCGTGGCGGTCACCACCGGGCCGTGCGGCGAGGGGGAGTTGAGGGAGGCGGGCGCCGACGTGGTGCTGCCCGCGCTCACCGCCTTCCCGGCCTGGCTGGAGGGCTATCTCGCCGGGGGCGGCGCGGGGCTCGCCTCCGCCGCGGCGGACTGACGGCGTTCGCTCCTGACGGCGCGCAGCAGCCCCGCGGCGGCCAGCAGGAAGCCGACGCCCATGAGCATCGACAGCAGATAGGCCGCGGTCGGCAGCGGGTCGGCGCCGAGGAACAGCGGGGTGACGGTGACGAGCGTGGCGAGCGCGCCGATGCCGAAGACGAGCGCACCCGCCCGCACCAGCACGTCCCCTGGGTTTCTTCCACTCACCTCCCCAGGGTCGCAGAGGCGAGAATACTTGCGAGGCGGCGGGGGCAGTGATCCCCGGTGATCCTCCGAAACGGCCCGGCGGCATCTTGTCACCGGGCCAGGGGCGGTTAGCCTGGAGATCGAGGCGGGTCGAGCGGCCCGCCGCATTGTTGTGACGAGTGCGAGGACGAGGACACGTGCCTACCGGCAAGGTCAAGTGGTTCAACAGCGAGAAGGGCTTCGGCTTCCTCTCCCGGGACGACGGCGGCGATGTCTTCGTGCACTCCTCTGCCTTGCCGGCCGGAGTGGACGGCCTCAAGCCCGGGCAGCGGGTCGAGTTCGGCGTGGTGGCCGGCCAACGCGGCGACCAGGCCCTCTCGGTGACCCTGCTCGACCCGGTCCCCTCGGTGGCCGCCGCGCAGCGCCGCAAGCCCGACGAACTCGCCTCCATCGTGCAGGACCTGACCACCCTCCTCGACGGCGTCTCCCAGCAGCTCGAACGCGGCAGGTACCCGGACCGGCAGAGCGGCCGGAAGATCGCCGGCATGCTGCGGGCGGTCGCCGACCAGCTCGACGTCTGAGCCGGGACGAGTCGGGACGGATCAGGACGGATCGGGGCAGGACGAGGCAGGTCGGGGCAGGACAGGACGGCTCGGGGCCGGTCGGGGCGAGGTCAGTCCAGGCGCCCCACCTTCGGCACGAGCCCCTGCGCGGCGGCCCGGTCCAGCAGTTCCCCGGCCGCCGCGTACCCGGCCTCGCCCAGGTCGGCGGTGAACTCGTTGACGTACAGGCCGATGTGGGCGTCGGCGACGGCGGGCTCCATCTCCTGGGCGTGCGCCAGGACGTACTCCCTGCTCGCCGCCGGGTCCGCCCAGGCGTACCGGACGGAGGCCCGGATCGCCTCGGTGATCCGGGCCAGGCGCTCCTCGCCGAGCGAGCGCCTGGCGATGATGGCGCCCAGCGGGATCGGGTGCCCGGTGGTGCCCTCCCAGAACTCCCCCATGTCGGCGAGCCGGTGCAGCCCGAAGCGCTGGTAGGTGAACCTGGCCTCGTGGATGACCAGGCCCGCGTCCACCCGGCCGTCCCGGACCGCGGGCATGATCTCGTGGAACGGCAGCACCCGCACCTCGCCGACCCCGCCGGGCACCATGGCCTCGGCCCAGAACCGGAACAGCAGGTAGGCGGTCGACCGCTCGCTCGGCACGGCGATGGTCCGCCCGGCCAGCTCGGCGGGCTCGCCCGGCTCCCGGGTGAGCACCAGCGGGCCGCAGCCGCGGCCGAGGGCGCCCCCGCACGGCAGCAGCGCGTACTCGCCGAGCACCCACGGCAGGACCGCGTAGGACACCTTCAGCACGTCGCCCTCGCCGCGCTCGGCCAGGCCGTTGGTGACGTCGATGTCCGCGAAGGTGACGTCCACGGCGGGGGCGCCCGGCAGCAGGCCGTGGGCCCAGGCGTGGAAGACGAAGGTGTCGTTGGGGCAGGGCGAGTAGGCGAGGGCGAGCGGCGGTTCGGCCGGGCCGGTGGGTTCAGGCATCGTTGCTCCCTGTGCGCGGTGCCCCTGCCGCCGGGGCCAGCGTCCCGGCGAGAGCGGCGGTGAATCCCGTGGCGAAGGCTTCGGTGAGGGCGTCGAGGGCGGCCGGGATGCGCCAGGCGGCCCGGTCGCGGGGGCCGACCAGGTTGGAGACGGCCCGGACCTCGGCCACCGGCACGCCGTGCAGCGCGGCGGCGCAGGCGACGCCGAAGCCCTCCATGGCCTCGGCGGCGGCGCCCGGGTGGCGGGCGGCGAGCTCGGCGGCCCTGGCCGCGGTGCCGGTGACGGTCGAGACGGTGAGCACGGTGCCCGCCACCGCGCCGGTGGCGGCGGCCAGCGCGGCGGCCAGGGCGGCCGGCGGGCGGTGCTCCACCACGCCGTAACCGAGCGCGGCCGCGTCGGCGAAGCCCTCCGGGGTCTGGCTCCCCAGGTCGGCGGCGCGGATCGCGTCCGCGACCACGAGGGAGCCGACCGCGGCGGCCGGGGCGAAGCCGCCGCCGATGCCCGCCGAGACGGCCAGGTCGTAGCGCCCGCGGGCGAGGGCGGTGGCGGCCGCGGCGGCGGCCGCGGCGGGCCCGGCGCCCGCGGCCAGCACGTCGAGGAGGGGGCCGCCCCCGGGCCGGGAGACGCGGTGCAGTGCGAGGCCGCCCGGCAGCGGCAGCCGCCGCGCGGCGGCGCCGAGCCCGCGGGTCACGGCATCGCGCTCGGGCGCGACCGCGGTGACCACCAGGGCGTGCATCGGGGCCTCCCAGACTCCTCGTGAACTCCTTCGCGCGGGCCGGGCCGGGCGGGGCCCGGCCGGGCGGGGCTCAGTCGTCCTTCGGCTCCAGCCGGACGTTCCACACGCCCTCGATCGAGCTGATCAGCGCCTGCTGCCGGTCCTCCTGGCTCTGCGCCTGCCCGACGCGGTCGGCGTCGTAGTCGTCGGAGACCTCGACCACGTTCAGCAGCAGGGCCCGGTCCTCGGCGGCCTGGCCCGGCGCGCCCGACTGCGCCTGGGCCTGCGTCGCCCGGTACAGGTCGTCGCTGGAGAAGCTGTGGTAGGTGGTGGTGAAGGGCTCCGGGTCGTAGAGCAGGCCGTTGACGAACAGCAGCCAGCCGTTGTCCGCGACCTTCGGGTCCACGCCGACGCGGAAGGTGTCGCCCTGGGTGGTGCCGAAGCTCGGGATGCCCTCGTCGTCGTCGGCGCAGTCGAGCGCCTGGTCGGCGCTGAGGGCCTCGCCGTGGCCGTAGCAGTCGTCGGACGCCGCGCGCGAGGTGGTGTTCGAGTGGAGCGTGAAGTGCGCGCTGGGGCTGGGCTTCTCGCAGCCGGTGAGCGCGGCCAATCCCGCGGAAACGGCGCCGAGGGCAATCGTGGTGCGGATGGCCCGGCGGCCCCGGCTCCTGGAGATCGCAGTCATGCGGGCAGGTTACCCGCGGTGCCGCCGCTCACCGGACGCGGGGGTGCGCGCCGCCGCGGCGCGAGGCGGACAGCAGCGCACGGCCCGAGCCGACGACCCCGAGCAGCACCAGCAGGCAGGCCATGCCCATGCCGAGGGAGCCGTGCAGCGGCAGCCCGATGCCGATGGCGCCGCCCGCGACCCAGGACATCTGGACCGCGGTCTCGGAGCGGGCGAACGCGGAGGTGCGCACCACCTCCGGGACGTCCCGCTGGATCAGGGCGTCCAGCGAGAGCTTCGCGAGGGCCTGGCAGATCCCGGCGGAGGCGCTGACGCCGACGACCGTGAAGGCGTTGTAGGCGAGCGCGGCCGAGGCCGAGGCGATCAGCGCGAGCGTGAGGGTGCCGAGCAGGATCAGCTCGGGGGAGCGCTCGCGCAGCAGGTTCCCCAGCAGGTTGCCCAGGGCGTTGCCGGTGCCGGCGGCCACGCCGACCAGGCCGAGCGAGAACGCGGCCGTCAGACCCGGCAGGGCGTCGCCGCGCAGCAGGAACGCGAGGAAGAACAGCAGGAAGCCGGACAGGGCGCGCAGCGAGGCGTTGGCCACCAGCGCCTTGAACACCGGGGAGCCTTCGGCGCGCAGGACGCCGCCGCGCCCGCCGTCGTCCTTCTCCCGCGCCATGGCCTCCCTGGTCTCGGCGAGCTCGGCGAGGTGCAGGGTCCGCTCGCCGCGGGCCAGGTCCACCTTGCCCGGCAGCCGGAAGGAGAGGACGGCGCCGGCGAAGGTGATCAGGCAGGCGGCGTACAGCGGCAGGCGCTCGCCGATCACGTTGAGGCCCGCGCCCACCGGGGCGGCGGCGCCCGCCGAGATCAGGCCGGTGAGCGTGATCCTGGCGTTGGCCTTGACCAGGGAGATGGTGCGCGGCAGCAGCCGGGGCACGACGGCGGCGCGCACGATGTTGTACGCCTTCGAGCAGACCATGACGCCCAGGGCCGCGGGGTAGAGCTCCAGGGTGCCGCCGCCGGCCACCGCGCTCGCCAGGACCAGCGCGAGCACCCCGCGCAGCAGCAGCGCGCCGGCCATCGCCGCCCGCCGCCCGTGCGGCACCCGGTCGAGCAGCGGTCCGATCACCGGGGCGAGCAGGATGAAGGGGGCCATCGTCACGCCGAGATAGAGGGCCACCCGGCCGCGCGCCTCGTCGGTGGGCACGGAGAAGAAGATGGTGGAGGCGAGGGCGATGGTGATCAGCATGTCGCCCGCCGAGTTGACCGCGTGCAGCTCGATCAGCTTGGCGAGTCCCGACTCGCCCGCGCCGTGCGCGTGGGTGGCCCGGCGGATGCGCCTGCCGACGGTCCGCAGCAGGGAGTGCACGGCGTGCGCCGCCGACCGGGCCACCCGGGCGAAGACCCCGGACCTGGCCCTGGTGCGGGTATCGGACGAGCTGCCACCGGCCACGCCTGCAAGCGTACGGGCTCGGGGCCGTACCGCTCCTGCTGTGACGTCCGACTCGGTGGTGCCCGAGGGGCCGCGGGCCGCCTGCGGCCACGGCCCGCGGCCGGCCCGGGCAAGGCGGCGGCGGGCGGGGCCGTCCGGGCGGCGGGGGCCGTGACCGGCGGGCGGCGGCGGACGGCCGGGGGGCGGTGACCGGGGGGTGGGGGCCGGGTGACGCGGGGGTGACGCCCGGGCCCGCGCCGGAGCCCGCGCCCGCGCCGGGAGGGCCGGGCCCGCGGCCTCGGGCCGCCGCGTCGGGTGGTCCGCGGCTTGCGGTAGCGTGGGCCGACGGTGCGCCTTGCCTCGTACAGCACGACGTCGCAGCGGTCCAGCCTCCGCTCCGTCGGCTCCGTTCGCCCTCAGGCGCCCGCACCGGCACGACGGCGTAGGAGAGAGTTCTGTGAAAGCTGGGATGCGAAGCCGTACGCCCGACCGGCTCTGCGCCGAGGCGGTGGAGCTCGCCCGCGACGCCGCGGCGCAGGCGGCGCACCCGCAGCCGCTGGGCCGGTACCTGGGAGCCGTCGCCGAGGGGGACCGGCTGGTCACCCACCTGTTCGCGAGCGAGGACCCGGGCTACCCGGGCTGGCGCTGGGGGGTGACGGTGGCCCGCGCGGCGCGGGCCCGTTACGTCACGGTGGACGAGGTGGCGCTGACGCCGGGGCCGGACGCGCTGCTCGCCCCCGAGTGGGTGCCGTGGAGCGAGCGGCTGCGCCCCGGCGACCTCGGGCCGGGCGACCTGCTGCCCGCCGAGGAGGACGACGCCCGGCTGGTGCCCGGCTTCCTGGCCGAGGCCCCCGAGGCGGAGAGCGCGCAGCGCGGCTCCCTCACGGACGTGGCCGCCGAGGTGGGTCTCGGCAGGCAGCGGGTGCTGTCCCCGCTGGGCGTGGAGGAGGCGGCCGACCGCTGGGAGGAGCAGTTCGGCCCGGCCACGCCCATGGCACAGGCGGCCCCGGCCGGCTGCGTGAGCTGCGGCTTCCTGCTGCCGATGGCCGGCAGGCTGCGGCAGGCCTTCGGCATCTGCGGCAACGCGTACTCGCCCGCGGACGGGCGCGTGGTCTCGCTCGCCTACGGCTGCGGGGCCCACTCGGAGGCGGCCCAGATGCCGAAGGCGCAGCGCCCGGCCCCGCCGGTCGTGGACCACCTGGGGGCCGACCCGCTGTAGGCGGGCGCCCGGCGGGAGGGCGCGCCCCCGCTTCCCGGCCGCTCGCCTCGGCACCGCCGTACGGGTGTCGGGCGTAACCGGTACTGTCGCACTCGTGACCACCGACCACCACGACGGGGACCGCTTCGGCACCGAGCGGCTGCGGCGGGGCGTCCTGGCCGCCTGGACGGACTCGGCCGCGCGGTTCCGCGAGGACGCGAACGCGGAGGAAGAGCTGGCCAGGGGCGGCTACCGGGACCGGCTCGTGATCGAGCTCGCGCAGAACGCCGCGGACGCGGCGGCGCGCGGCGGCAAGCCGGGGCGGCTGCGGCTCGGCCTGCGCGACGGCGTGCTCGTCGTCGCCAACTCGGGAGAGCCGCTCGACGCGGCGGGCGTCGAGTCGCTCTCGACGCTGCGGGCCTCGGCCAAACGCGACTCCTCGGCCACCGTCGGCCGCTTCGGCGTGGGCTTCGCCGCGGTGCTGACGGTCAGCGACGCGCCGGCCGTCGTCAGCGTGACCGGCGGGGTGCGCTGGTCCCTCGGCGAGGCCACCGAGCTGGCGCGGGCGGCGGGGGAGTCCTCTCCCGCGCTGCTCGCCGAGCTGGACCGCAGGGCGGGGCAGCGGCACGCGGTCCCGCTGCTGCGGCTGCCCTTCCCGCTGAGCCCCGAGGCGGACGCCGCCACCCTGGCCGCGCTGCCCGAGGGCCTGGACACCGCCGTCGTGCTGCCGCTGCGGGACGCCGCCGCCGAGGACCTGGCCACCCGGCTGCTCGACGCCGTGGACGACACGCTGCTGCTGACCCTGCCCGGCCTCGCCGAGGTCACGGTGGAGACGCCGCGCGGCGTGCGGACGCTCGCCAGGCGGCAGTTCGGCTCGTACACGCAGATCACCGAGGAGCCGGGCCCGGCGGGCAGCGCCGTGCGCAGCACCCGCTGGCGGGTGGCCACCGCCGAGGGCGAGGCGGCGCCCGAGCTGCTCGCCGACCGGCCGATCGAGGAGCGCGAGCGGCGGCACTGGTCGGTGACCTGGGCGGTCCCGGTGGACGCCGAGGGCGCGCCGACCGCGCCGGCGAGCCCGCCCGTGGTGCACGCGCCGACCCCGACCGACGACCCGCTCGGGCTGCCCGCGCTGCTCATCGCGAGCTTCCCGCTCGAGCCCACGCGCCGGCACGTCGCGCCGGGGCCCCTGACCGACTTCCTGCTCGGCCGCGCCGCCGAGACCTACGTCTCGCTGCTCGCCGACTGGCGGCCGGTCACCAGCGGCACCCTCGGCCTGGTGCCGGGGCCGCTGGGGCGCGGGGAGCTGGACGGGGCGCTGCGGACGCTGCTGCTCGACCGGCTGCCGGACACCCCCTTCCTGCCGAGCGCGGCGGCGGCGCCCGGGCTCGACGAGGCGGGCGAGGAGGTGCCGGTGGCGCTGCGGCCACGGGACGCCGAGCTGGTCGAGCGGGCCGGGGCCGACACGGTCGCGGTGCTCGCCGAGCTGTTCCCGGTGCTGCTGCCGGCCGGCCTGGAGCGGCGGGCCGAGCTGCGGGTCCTGGAGGTGACCCGGGTCTCGCTCGGCGAGATCATCGACCGGCTGGCCGGCGTCGAGCGCCCGCCCGGCTGGTGGTGGCGGCTGTACGAGTCGCTGGCCGGGGTGGACCCCGAGCTGCTGACCGGGCTGCCGGTGCCGCTCGCCGACGGCAGGACGACGGTGGGGCCGCGCCGGGTGCTGCTGCCGGTGCCCGGCACCGAGCCGGCGGAGCTGGGGCGGCTCGGCCTGAAGATCGCCCACCCGGAGGCGGCGCACCCGCTGCTGGAGAAGCTGGGCGCGAGCGCGGCCACGCCGGCCGCGGTGCTCGCCACCCCGCAGGTGCGGGCCGCCGTGGCCGCCTCCTCCGACCCCGACGTGTGGGAGGAGGACGCCCCGACGGCGGCCGAGCTGGCCGAGGTGATCCTCGGCCTGGTCCGCGACGCCGGCCTTGGGCCGGGCGAGGCGCCCTGGCTCGCGGCCCTCGCGCTGCCGGACGAGGAGGGCGAGTTGACCCCCGCGGGGGAGCTGGTCTATCCGGGCAGCGTCTTCCAGCAGGTCATCAGGGAGGGCGAGCTGGCGGCCTGCGATCCGGACCTGGCGGCCCGCTGGGGCGAGCAGCCGCTGACCGCGGTCGGCGTGCAGGCGGACTTCGTGCTGATACGGGCGGCGGACGTGGTGCTCGACCCGGACGAGCTCGACCCGCGCGAGGGCCCGTACGCCGAGCCGGACGACGTGGGCCTGCTGGACGCGGTGGACGTGTGGTGCGAGGACCTGCTGGACGCCCTGCCCGAGGCCGCGCTGCCGCCGGTGGCCGCCGAGGTGGTGGCGGTGCGGGACCTGGAGCTGGTCGAGGACGCCGCCTGGCCGCGGGTGCTGGCGCTGCTGTCCCGGAGCCCGTTCCGCGAGGCGCTGACCTCGTCGGTCTCCGTGCGGATGCCGGACGGCACCTTCGAGCGGGCGCGTTCCTACACCGCCTGGTGGCTGCGTGGCGCCCCGGTGCTCGGCGGCCGGCGCCCGGCCGGGCTGCGTTCGGCGACGGGGGACCCGCTGCTCGCGGGCCTGTACGAGGACGCGGACACGGCGGACGCGGACGCCGAGGTGCTGCACGCGCTGGGCGTGCGCACCACGGCCAGGGCGCTGCTCGCCGAGCCAGGGGGCGCGGCGGACCTGCTCTCCCGGCTCGCCGACCCGGAGGTCGAGGTGAGCCCGGCGCAGCTGCACGGCCTGTACGCCCTGCTCGCCGAGCTGGACCCGGAGGAGGTCACCCTGCCGGACGAGCTGCGCGCCGTGGTGGACGGGGTGCCGCGGGTGGTGGACGCGGCCTCGGCGCTGGTCGCGGACGCCCCCGACCTGCTGCCGCTGGCCGCGGGGCGGGCGTTGCTCCCGGTGCCGCCCGCGCTGGCCGCGGGGCTGTCCGCGGTGCTGGACGTGCGGCCGCTCAGCGCGGCGCTGCCCGCCGAGCCGCCGGAGGGCGGCGCCCGGCGGGAGGTGCCGGCGGCGGCCGCGGAGCTGCTCGGCCCCGGCACCCCGGCCACGTACGTGGAGCACGAGGAGCTGCTGATCGACGGCGTGGAGCTGGCCTGGCGGCTGACCGGGGACGGCACGCTGCACGCGGCCACCTTCGAGGGGCTTGCGGCGGGTCTCGCCTGGTCCACCGGGCAGTGGCCGCGGCGGTTCGAGCTGGCGACGCTGCTGGAGGACCCCGCGCGGGCCGAGGAGCTGGAGACCGCGCGATGGTTCGACTGAGGGCGGGGCACGCGGTCCTCCCCGTGGTCCTGCTGGCCCTGCTGTCCCTGCCGTCCTGCGCGGGCGGCGGGGGCCGGTCCGTGGACGCCGGGGACGGCGGCGAGGGGGACGCGGGGACCGGGGACGGCGGGGACGGTGCGGAGGGGGACGGGGGCGCGGCGGAGGGGCCGTGGCGCCCCGAGCCGGGCACCGACTGGCAGTGGCAGCTCAGCGGGACGCTCGACCTGGACGTGGACGTGCCGGTGTACGACGTCGACGGCTTCGAGACCGAGGCCGCGGACGTCGCCGCCCTGCACGCGCGCGGGGTGCGGGTGATCTGCTACGTCAACGTGGGCGCGTGGGAGGACTTCCGGCCGGACGCGGGGGACTTCCCCCGGGAGCTGCTCGGCGGCGGCAACGGCTGGGAGGGCGAGCGCTGGCTCGACATCCGCGCCCGCGAGGCGCTGCGGCCGTTGCTCGAGCGGCGCTTCGACATGTGCGCCGACAAGGGCTTCGACGCGATCGAGCCCGACCTGACCGACGGCTACCTCAACGAGACGGGCTTTCCGCTGACCGCGGAGGACCAGCTGGCCTACAACCGGATGGTCGCCGAACTGGCCCACGAGCGCGGCCTGTCGGTGGGCCTGAAGAACGACCTGGAGCAGATCCCGGAGCTGGTCGGCGACTTCGACTTCGCGGTGAACGAGGAGTGCGCCGAGCTGGGCGAGTGCCAGCGGCTGACCCCGTTCGTCGAGGCGGGCAAGGCGGTGCTGCACGTCGAATACGCCCTGGCGGCCGAGGAGTTCTGCGCGCAGACCACGGAGCTCGGGCTGAGTTCGATGGTCAAGCACCTTTCGCTGGACGCCTGGCGCGAGCCCTGCTGAGGACCGGCCCGCGCTCCCGTTGCCACCGCGGCCCGGCCGGCGGCGGCCCGGAGCGGCCGGTCAGTCCCCCTGGTGCTCCGGGGTGGCCTCGGCCCGGGCGGCCGCGGCGGCCCTGAGGGCGGCGTCCCGGCGGCGGACGTAGGCGAGGCCGGGGGCGCCGAGCCCGGCGCCCGCCGCGCAGGTCCACAGCCACCACAGGTGGCCGTGGTCGTCGAACCAGCCGTAGAAGGGCACCTGGGCCACGAAGAGGGCCGCCCAGACGAGGGTGCCGACGAGGATGGTGAGCACCACGTTGCCCTCGAGGGGCTCGGGAGCCTCCCGCTTGCCCTCGGTCAAGTCTCCCCAGCGCATGGCGGCCAGCCTACCGGGGAGTCAGGCGCGGCACTGTGCGTCTCGTCACTCGTAGGGGTGCGCCGGAATGCCAGAGAGCCTATTATCGTCATATATTTTGTTAGTCAAGCTAATGAGTAGGCGGTGATGCATGCCTCACGCGAGGCTGGAAGGCGAGGACGATGCCGCGGCGGTCAACACCCTGCGGATCGCGGTGCTCAGGCTCTCCCGGCGGCTGCGGCACCTCAACGTCGACCAGACGCTGAGCCTTACCGAGTTGTCCGCGCTCGGCACGCTCGCCCGCTTCGGGGCGATGACCCCGGGGGAGCTGGCCCGCAAGGAGCATGTGCAGCCGCCCTCGATGACCCGCATCATCGCCCTGCTCCAGGAGCGCGGCCTCGTCGGCCTCGCACCGCACCCGGAGGACCGGCGGCAGAAGCTCGTCGCCGTCACCGACCAGGCCGAGGCGGTGCTCAAGGCGAGCCGGGCCAAGCGCAACGCCTGGCTCACCACGCTCGCGGAGGAACTCGACGAGGAGGAGTGGGCGGTGCTGCGCGAGGCGGCGCCCGTCCTGCACCGGCTCGCCCACCTCTAGCCCCGGCCGGGCCCGGGCGCACGCGCCCCGCCCGGCCGTCACCACCAACCCCACCCGGCACACCCACGACCCCTCGCCCACGAGACCCCGGCAGCGTGGCACGGCCCCGGGCCGGCCGCGAGGCAACGGCGGAAGGACAACCCCCAAGACCCACGGCAGACACGGAAGCACGAGCCGCACGAAGGAGTGTTCCCCTTGAGTCCGGGACCCGGAGCAGACTCCGCACCCGCACCCCTGACGACCCACGAGAAGATATCCACCTTCAGTTCCTTCAGAATCCGCAACTACCGGATTCACTTCCTGGGCTCCTCCGTCTCGAACATCGGGACCTGGATGCAGCGCATCGCCCAGGACTGGCTGGTGCACGAGCTCACCGGCTCGGCCGCGGCCGTCGGCATCACCTCGGCGCTCCAGTTCCTGCCGATGCTGCTCTTCGGCCTCTACGGAGGCGTCCTGGCCGACCGCCTCAACAAGCGCAGGCTGCTGCTCGGCACCCAGGCCGCGATGGGCCTGTGCGGCCTCACCCTCGCCGCCCTGACGTTCACCGGAGTGGTGAACGTGTGGCACGTGTACGCCGTGGCCTTCGTCGTCGGCCTCGTCACCGTGGTCGACAACCCCGCCCGCCAGACCTTCGTCTCCGACATGGTCGGGCCCGGCCTGCTGCGCAACGCGGTCTCCCTGAACTCCGCGAACTTCCAGTCCGCCCGGCTGATCGGGCCCGCCGTCGCGGGCGTGCTGATCAGCGCCGTGGGCGGCGGCTGGGCCTTCCTCTACAACGGCCTGTCGTTCATCGCCCCGATCACGGGCCTGCTGATGATGCGCACCGCCGAGCTCTACCCGGCCGCGCGCGCCGCCCGGGGCAAGGGGCAGCTGCGCGAGGGGCTGCGGTACGTCGGCGGCCGGCCCGACCTGCTGTGGCTGATCGTGCTCGTCGGCTTCGTCGGCATGTTCGGGTACAACTTCCCGATCTGGCTGGTGGCCTTCACCGACACCGTCTTCCACGCCGACGCCGGCACCTTCGGATTGCTGAACTCCCTGATGGCGGCCGGCTCGGTGGCGGGCGCGCTGCTCGCCGCGCGGCGGGGCAGCAGGCGGACCAGGTTCACGGTGGGCGCCGCCGCGGTCTTCGGCCTGGCGCTGATGATCGTCTCCTTCGCCCCGGCCTTCTGGCTCTTCGCGGCGCTGCTCCCGGCGATCGGCCTGATCACCATGACCTTCCAGGTCACCGCCAACTCCACCATCCAGATCGGCAGCGACCCGGCCATGCGCGGCCGGGTGGTGAGCCTCTACATGATGGTCTTCGTCGGCGGCACCCCGATCGGCGGCCCGCTCATGGGCTGGCTGACCGACGCGGTGGGCCCGCGGCTCGGCATGGCGGCGGGCGGCGCGATCTGCCTGATCGCCGCCGTGTCCCTGGCGCTGGTGCTGGCCAGGATCGGCGGCCTGCGCCTGGAGATCCGGCTGCGCCGCGGGCAGCGCGGGGTCTTCCTCGTGCCGCGCGACCGGAAGGAGCTCACCGCCACGGCGTGACCGCTACGGCGTGACCGCCACGGCGTGACCGCTACGGCGTGACCCGCCGCGCCAGCACCTGCCCGGGCCACTCGCCGACGGTGAAGGTCTCCGTCGGCGTGAAGCCCTGGCCGCGGTAGTAGGCGACCAGCCGCTGGTCGTCGCCGGCGTAGCAGTCGACGCGCAGCAGGCCGACGCCCTGCCGCCTGGTCTCGGCGACGGCGTGCGCCAGGAGGGCGCCGCCGACGCCGAGGCCCTTGAACCTGCGGTCGGTGACCAGCAGGTGGACGTACCGCTCCGGCTCGTCCGCCGGGGCCACGTAGGGGGCCGGGTGCGGGGTGAGGGTGAGCGAACCCGCCGCCTCGCCGTCCACCTCGGCCACCCAGGGGGTGCCCGAGGCGACGATCTCCCGCACCCGCCGCACCGCCTGGGGCCGCGCCGACCAGGGCTCGGTGCCCCACTGCCCGGTCCTGCCGAGACCCACGAGCCACGCCACGGCGCCGTCCAGCATGTCCAATATCAACGGGACGTCCTCGACGCCGCCTCGCCTGATCTCCATGGCCCGGAGGCTAACCCGGCCGTGCCGGCGCGGTTCGGGCGGGGCGTAACGTGGGACGGGTGAGGGCCCATGAACGCCAAGACTAGGTCCAGGATCGTCACCGCCGTCCTGGTGCTGCTGCTCGCCGTGGTGGCCGTGGCGGCGATCTTCAGTTGAGCGCCGCCGGGCGCGCCCGCCCCGGCCGCGCGCGCCGGCGCCCGCGCGCCTCGCCGCGCCCGGGCCGTGCGCCGGCCCGGTGCGGCAAGGCGCCCGCGGGCGGCTACCAGGCGAAGGCCTCGGGGGAGGGGCCGGGGCCCGGGAAGATCTCGTCGAGTTCCCGCAGCAGTTCCCCGCCGAGTTCGAGGTCGACCGCGCGCACCGCCGAGTCCAGCTGCTCCTGCACCCGGGGGCCGACGATCGGGCCGGTGACGGCCGGGCGGGTCAGCAGCCAGGCCAGCGCCACCTCGCCAGGGGCGAGCCCGTGCTTGTCCGCCAGGTCCTCGAACGCCTGCACCTGCGCGCGCACGGAGGTGTCGGCGAGCGCGCCGCCCGACCGGCCGGAGCCGCTGCGCGCGCCGCCGCCCTCCCGCTCCTTGCGGATCGCGCCGCCGAGCAGCCCGCCGTGCAGCGGGGACCAGGGGATGACGCCGAGCCCGTAGCCCTCGGCGGCCGGCAGCACCTCCATCTCGGCGCGGCGCTCGACCAGGTTGTACAGGCACTGCTCGCTGACCAGGCCCAGCGAACTGCGCCGCGCGGCGGCCTCGTTGGCCTGGGCGATGTGCCAGCCGGCGAAGTTGGAGGAGCCGGCGTAGAGGATCTTGCCCTGCTGGACCAGGACGTCGATCGCCTGCCAGATCTCCTCCCAGGGCGTGTTCCGGTCGACGTGGTGGAACTGGTACAGGTCGATGTGGTCGGTTCGAAGCCGCCGCAGGCTGGCCTCCACGGCCCGGCGGATGTTGACCGCGGAGAGCCGGTCGTGGTTGGGCCAGGAGGGCTCCTGGCCGCCTGCCATGCCGCCGTAGACCTTGGTGGCGAGCACCACCTTGTCCCGCCGCTCGCCGCCGCCCGCGAACCACGAGCCGAGGATTTCCTCCGTGCGTCCCCGGTTCTCGGGGCCGCCGTAGACGTTGGCCGTGTCAAAGAAGTTGACGCCCGCGTCGAGCGCGGCGTCCATGATCGCGTGGCTGTCGGCCTCGTCGGTGTGCGGCCCGAAGTTCATGGTCCCCAGGACCAGCCGGCTGACCTTGAGGCCCGTGCGTCCGAGCTGTGTGTACTTCATGGCAGCCAAGCCAACGCCCTGGAGTGCGCTCCAGGCAAGAGAGGGCCGGGCACCCCGCGGTGCCCGGCCCTCTCTTGCTCTTGCCTGTGTGCTGCCCCCGGTGACTCCCGCGCGTCACGCCCTGCGGGCGCGCACCGCGAGGAAGGCCCCGGCGCCGAGCGCCACCAGGGCGCCGAGCAGGGTGACGTAGACGCCCACCCCGGCGCTCACGTCGAACGCGTCGAGGAGCTCGTCGATGCTGGCGCTGTCCGCGCCCTGGTCCTCCAGGTCGGCGCGGGCCGCCCGGTCGGGGCTGGCGAAGTTGAGCACCGCGACGATCAGCAGCACCGCGCTCGGCACCAGGGAGACCAGCACGTACAGGTGCTTCCTGGTGAGGTAGGCGGCGCCGAAGAGGCCGGCGGCGACGATCGCCGCGATCAGCGTCCACAGCCCGTCGCCCTTCATGCCGGAGGAGGACTCCGAGCCCAGCTCACCCCCGTCGATCGTCGACCAGGCGAGGAAGGAGCCGATGAGGGCGATGACCGCGCCCACGACCCCGGCGATCACCGGGCCCTGCGGGAGGCCGCCCTGGGCCGGGCCCGCCGCGGGCGCCGCCGGGTCGGCGTGCATGTTTTGACCGTATCCACTCATGGGCAGACCGTAGGGAAGGCCCTCTCGCGGCTGCAACGCGGCTGTCCGTTTCGCCGGTGAGGCCCCGAATCTCTTCGCGTGGGACCTCCGCTTCTCCGCTTTCCCGCCGCACTCTCCTCACCCGTTGCGCGAACGGAGCCGTGCCTTCCGGTAGGCGAACAGGCCCGCGGTCAGCGCGGCGGCCAGCGCAAGGAGGAAACCGGCCACGACCAGCCAGACCCCGGCGGCGGCCGAATACCCTTTGAGGGTGGCGAGCAGGGCGTCCACCTCGTCGCCCGACCTGCCGAGTTCGTCCTCCACGTAGATCCTGGCCAGGCCCTCGGTGTCGGTGGCGCTCCGCACCGCGATCACGGCGCCCACCAGGGCGGGCGCCGCCGCCACGGAGGCCAGCGCGTCCCGCTTCGCCAGCACGCCGAGCACGAGGAGCGCGGCGGTGGCCAGCGCCGCCACCAGGGTGAGCGCGCCGTCCGCGTCCATCCCGGAGATGTGCTTGGTTCCCCAGGCCGCGGACTCGACCGAGCCCCAGGGGAGTAAGGAGCCGGACAGGGCGCCGAGGGAGCCCACGAGCCCCACTCCGCCCACGATCACCAGCGGCCGCGACGACCTCGCCGCCCCCGGCCTCGTGTGGCTCAGTTGACCATATGCGCTCATGGCGCTGAACAGTAGAGAGTGCAAACCGTGGCCACAAGATCGCTGTCTGTTGTGACGTTGTAGTCGAAGAATTTCCGCCGATTCGACGGCCGCCCCCCGCACCTCGTCCGCAATGTGAATGGGCCTGGCAGGCTTGGGCGCATGCCGAAGGGGAAACGGGCCGCCGGCCCGCCGCTCGTGTTCGCCGGGCCCGCCGCGCGCGAAGTGCGCGCCGCAGGGCCCGTCTTGGGCCGCGCCGCGCGGCTCCTCGCCGCGCCGCTGCTCGCCCTGGCCGCGCTCGCCTGCCTGCCCGCGGGGGCCGCGGCCGACGAGGAGCCGGAGGCGTTCACCATGGCGGACCCGCGCATCGTGGAGTCCAGCGGGCTGGCGGCCAGCCTCCGGCACCCCGGCGTCTACTGGACGCACAACGACAGCGACGACGCCGCCCGCCTCTTCGCCGTCGACGGCGCCACCGGCGAGACCGTCGCCACCGTCACCCTGAGCGGCGTGCAGGCCAGGGACGTGGAGGCGGTCTCGCTCGGGCCCGACGGCGACCTCTACGTGGGCGACATCGGGGACAACTACGACGGCGCCTGGTCCGAGGTGTGGATCTACCGGCTGCCGGAGCCCGCGGAGCTGGCCGACGCGACCGTCACGCCCACCGTCTACACCGTCCAGTACGCCGACGGGCCCAGGGACGCCGAGGCGCTGATGGTCCACCCGGTCACCGGCCGCGTCTACCTCGTCAGCAAGAAGCAGGACGGCGGGGCCAAGCTGTACGCGGGGCCGGAACGGCTCTCCGAGTCGGGCGTGAACACCTTCGAACCGGTCGCCGACATCGGCCTGTGGGTGACGGACGGCGCCTTCTCGCCCGACGGCACCAGGCTGCTGCTGCGCGGCTACTTCACCGCGCAGATGTACCGCTGGGAGGACGGGACGCCGCAGGAGCTCAGCCGGCGGGTGATCCCGCCGCTCCAGGCCCAGGGCGAGTCGGTGACCTTCACGGCCGACGGCCGCACCCTCATGTTCGGCAGCGAGGGCGAGGCGAGCGCCGTGGAGCCGGTGCCGCTCGCGGGAGAGCTGCTGCCGGACAGCGTGGCCCGGCAGGACGCGGCCGAGGACGGCGGAGGGGCCGGGCCGGACGCCGGCTCGGAGGCCGGGGACGCGGCGGACGGCGACCGGGACGGGGCCCGGATCTCGACCAGGACGGCCCTGACCCTCGTGCTGGCCGCGGTCGTCGTGCTCGGCCTGCGCCGCCTCTTCTCGCGCCGCGGGCAGGGCGGTTGAGGGGCCCGCAGGCGGTCCGGGCCGCCGCCTGGCCGCGGCCAGGCGGCCCGGCGCCGGTCGGCCCCCGGCGGGCTCGCGGTGGGCCACCGGTGGGTTCCGGTGGGCAACAGGTGGGCGCCGCCGGGCCGTTCGCGGCCGGTCTCAGCGCGCGCCGAGCCACGGGCCGAGGATCTCGGCGATCGCGTCCAGGGGCGGTGTGAGGCTGGCGGAGTCCGCCTCGACGCGCCGCCCCGCGGTGGCGAAGGTGTAGTGGAACGCGTCGGGCGCGGGCCTGGTGTAGGTCCGCCCCGGCAGGGCGGCGAAGCGCTCGCCGGTCACCAGCGCGCGCAGCCGGGCGAGTTCGGCCGCGGGCAGCCGGTCCGGCGGCTCCCCCTCCCCGGCGCCGCGGACCGTGCCGTCCTCGTCCACCCGCACCTCGGCGGGCGGCAGCCCGGCGAACCCGCCGGACACCTCGACGCTCAGCCACCACCCCGGCCCGCCGCCGTCCCCGGTGCCGCCGCTGCCGCCGCTGCCGTCCGTGCTGCCGCTGCCATCCGTGCTGCCGCTGCCGTTCGTGCCGCCGTCGTGGCCGTCCCGGTCCTTCCCGCCGTCGCGGCCGCCGGCGCCGTTCCTGGTGGGCCTGGCCGCTTCGCGCGGGGCGCCGCCGCAGCCGGCCAGCGGGGCGAGCGCCGCCGCGGCCAGCAGCGCCCCGGCGGCCCGGCGCCCGAGCGGCCGGCCGGGCACGAGCCGCCCCGCCGCCTCTCCTCCCGCGCCGTCCGGCGCGCCTCGCCACGCACCGCCCCGGCCACCGCGGCGCCCTCCCGCCCCGGCCGGGCCCCGGTCCGCGGCCGCCCGGGCCCCCTCCCCGGCGTCCCGGGCGCAAGGGGCGTCCGCTCCGGCGTCTCCGGCCTCCCGGGTCATGCGCCGTCCACCCCGGCCGCGCCCCGTCGTTCCCCGCCCGGCCTCGGGCCGTCCTCGCGGGGGCCTGCCGCGGCGCTCGCGCCTCCCTCCCCGCTCCCGCCCCCCGGGACGCGGTCCGCCCCGGGCGGGGCGCCCGAACTCCCGTGGCGCCGCGCGGCGATGAGCGCCTCCACGCCGTCCAGGATGCGGTGCAGGCCGAAGCGCAGCGCCTCCTCGTTGCCCAGCTCGAAGGCGTCCGCCGGCAGCCCGAACAGGTGCGGGTAGCGGCCGCTCTCCCGGGCCAGCTCCATCACCGGGCCCTGGGCCGCCCAGAAGTCCTCGTCGCTCACCCCGGACTCCTCGGTGGCCTGCCGCAGCAGGACGTGGTAGCGGGCCAGGCCGGTCACGAAGGAGTCGAGGGTCATGATCAGCGCGATCTTCTCCTGCCCGCGCAGCCCGAGTCCCTCCAGGCTCGCGAGCGCGAACTCGAAGCCCCGCAGGGCGCTCGGCCCGAGCAGCGGGCGGGCCTGGTTCACCTGGAGCAGCCAGGGGTGTTCGCGGTGCAGGCGGTAGGCCCCCTCGCCGATCAGCTGCAACGCGGCGCGCCAGCCGGCCCCTTCGAGCCGTTCGGCGCCGTCGTCCAGCGCGTGCACGTGGTCGAGCATCAGCTGGAGCAACTCCGCCTTGCCCGGCACGTACCGGTAGAGCGTCATCGTGCCCACGCCGAGCTCCGCGGCCACCTTGCGCATCGACAGCGCGTCGATCCCCTCGCGGTCGGCCAGCCCCACCGCGGCCCGCACGATGCCCTCCAGGGTCAGCCCCGGCTTGGGCCCGCGGCTCGGCCGCTCCCTGCCCTGCCACAGCAGGGCGAGGCTGCGCCCGATGTCCCCGCCGCCACGCCCCGGCGTCCCCGCTGCCATCGTGCCGCCCCGTTCTAGGACTTCTGCTAACCGGGTACGCCATACGTTGTCGCGAGTACGCCGTACCCAGTTTCTTCTTTCACCCGAGTATGTACCAGGAGCCGCAGGAGGAAACGTGGCAACTGCTTCTTCGGAGTACTCCGTCCTGGCCGAGGGGCTGCGCAAGCGGTACGGCGACAAGCAGGCGGTGGACGGCCTCGACCTGGCGGTCAGGCGAGGCACCGTGTGCGGCCTGCTCGGCCCGAACGGGGCGGGCAAGACCACCTCGGTGCGCATCCTGTCCACGCTGGTGCGCGCGGACGGCGGGCAGGCGCGGGTCGGCGGGTTCGACGTGCGCAGCGAGCCGGAGAAGGTCCGCCGCAGGATCGGCCTCACCGGGCAGCGGGCGGCCGTGGACGAGGTGCTGACGGCCCGGCAGAACCTGCGGATGTTCGGCCGCCTCTTCCACCTCGGCCGGGGCACGGCCAGGCGCCGGGCGGAGGAGCTGCTGGAGCAGTTCAGCCTCCAGGAGGCCGCGGACAAGCAGGTGAAGGGCTTCAGCGGCGGCATGCGGCGGCGCCTCGACCTGGCGGCGAGCATGATCCTCGCGCCGGAGGTCCTCTTCCTCGACGAGCCGACGACCGGCCTCGACCCGCGCGGGCGCAGCGAGGTCTGGGACGCGGTCAGGGCGCTCGCGACGCAGGGCACGACCGTGCTGCTGACCACCCACTACCTCGACGAGGCCGACCGGCTCTCGGACCGGATCGCGGTCATCGACCGGGGCCGCACCGTCACCGAGGACACGCCGGCCGGGCTCAAGCGGGCCGTGGGCGGGGACCGGATCGAGGTGGTGGTCGCCGACCACGCCGACCTGCCCCTCGCCCGGGAGGCCGTGGCCCGCGTGGCGGGCGGCGTCGCGCCGGAGACGGACGAGGAGGACTGCCGGGTGCACGCCCCGGTGCGCGAGGGGGTGGCGGCGCTGACCGAGGTGGCGCGGGCCCTCCAGGAGGCGGGCGCCTCGGTCCTCGACCTCGGCCTGCGGCGGCCCACGCTGGACGAGGTGTTCCTGCGGCTGACCGGGCAGGGCGCGCAGGGGCCGGAGGGGGCGGCCGCCCCGGCCCCCGGCCGCGCCCGAGGAGCCGCGGGGGACGGCGCGGAAAGCACCGCGGGACACGCCGTGGGACACACCGCAGGAAACGCCGCAGGAAACACCGCAGGAAACACCGCGGGAAGGGCACGGGCGGGCAGCGCGGGGGACACCGCCGGGGACGGCACCGGGAACACCGTCGAGGACAGCGTCGAGGTGAGCGGGAAATGAGCAGCGGCATCGGCAGCGGCGCGGACGGCCACCCGGGCAGCGCCACGGGCACCCCCACGAGGGCCGCGGACCCCCGCGCGACGGGGGCGGGCCCGCGGCCGGCAGACGCGCCGGCCTTCCCCGCGGAGGAGGGCGGGCAGCGGCGCCTGTACTGGGCGGTGGCCGACTGCCTGACCATCGTCGGCCGGGACCTGACGCACCTGCTTCGGCAGCCCTCGCTGATCCTGTGGCAGCTGGGCTTCCCGATCGTCTCGGTGCTGCTGTACGTCTACGTCTTCGGCAGCGCGATGAACGTCGGCGGCGGCGCCGACTACAAGGACTACGTCATGCCGGGCATGTTCGCCATGACGATGGCCTTCGGCTTCATGAACACGGCGATGTCGGTGGTGGTGGAGAAGGACCGGGGCGTCACCGACAGGTTCCGCTCGATGCCGATGGCGCGCTCCGCGGTGGTCACCGGGCGCGGCGTGTCCGACGTGCTGCACGCGGCCATCGACCTCGCCGTCATGGCGGTGATCGCCCTCATCGTCGGCTGGCGCTCCGACGGCGGGGTGGGCGCGACCCTGTACGCCTTCGCGCTGCTGCTCCTGCTGCGTTTCTCGCTGATCTGGATCGGCGTCTGGCTCGGCCTGCTCGTGCCCAACCAGGAGGCCGCGGGCAACCTCTTCGCCATCGCCTTCCCCTTCGGCACCATCTCCAGCGTCTTCACGCCGCCCTCCCTGATGCCCGACTGGCTGGGCACCATCGCCACGTGGAACCCGGTCTCGGCCACGGCGAACGAGATCCGCGACCTCTACGGCAATCCGGTGCCCTCGGGCGGCAGCTGGATCGAGGACCACGCGGCGACCATGGCCGTGGTCTGGCCGCTGCTGATCACCGCGGTGTTCCTGCCGCTCGCCGTCCGCCGCTACCAGGCGCTCAACCGCTGAGGCCGCGGGGCGCGCCGGCCCGCGGGGCCGCCCCCGCGGGCCGGCACCGGAGGGAAAAGGGCGCCGCGCCCGGTGGGCCGGGGGGCCCGCCGGGCGCGGCGTGGGTTCCTGCGTGCGGCGGGGGCGCCGCGCCGCCTCAGAGCCGCTCGATCACGTAGTCCACGCAGCGGGTCAGGGCCTCGACGTCCGCGGGGTCGATCGAGGGGAACATCGCGATCCGCAGCTGGTTGCGGCCCAGCTTGCGGTACGGCTCGGTGTCCACGATGCCGTTGGCGCGCAGGACCTTGGCCACGGCCGCCGCGTCCACGCCCTCCGCGAAGTCGATCGTGCCGACCACCTGCGAGCGCTGCGCCGGGTCGGTGACGAAGGGGGTGGCGAACTCCGACTTCTCGGCCCAGGTGTACAGCCGGGAGGCCGAGTCCGCGGTGCGCTCCACCGCCCAGGACAGGCCGCCCTGCCCGTTGATCCACTCCAGCTGCTCGGCCAGCAGGAAGAGGGTGGCCACGGCGGGGGTGTTGTACGTCTGGTTCTTGCGCGAGTTGTCGATCGCGGTGGGCAGCGAGAAGAACTCGGGGATGTGGCGCCCGGAGGCGGCGATCCGCTCGGCCCTGGCGAGCGCGGCCGGGGAGAAGACGCCGATCCACAGGCCGCCGTCCGAGGCGAAGGACTTCTGCGGGGCGAAGTAGTAGACGTCGGTCTGGGTGATGTCCACCGGCAGGCCGCCGGCGCCCGAGGTGGCGTCCACCAGCACGAGGGAGCCCTCGTCGGCGCCCTGGACCCGCTGCACCGGCGCCGCCACGCCGGTGGAGGTCTCGTTGTGGGTGAGCGCGTAGGCGTCCGCGCCGCGCTCGGCGCGCGGCTGCGGGTGGCTGCCGGGCGTGGCGGAGACGATGGTCGGCTCGTCCAGCCACGGGGCCTTGCTCGCGGCCTTGGCGAACTTGGAGGAGAACTCGCCGAACGACAGGTGCTGCGACTTGGCCTCGATCAGGCCGTGCGTCGCGACGTCCCAGAACGCGGTCGTCCCGCCGTTGCCCAGGACCACCTCGTAGTCCTCGGCGTCCCCGGTGAGCGAGAACAGCGCGCGGATGCCCTCCCTGACCCGGCCGACGGTGTTCTTGACCGGGGCCTGGCGGTGGGAGGTGCCGAGCAGGGAGCTTCCGGTCGCCGCCAGGGCGCTGAGCGCCTCGGTGCGCACCTTGGAGGGGCCCGATCCGAACCGGCCGTCGGCGGGCTTGATGTCAGCGGGAATCTGGATATCGGCCACGTGCCGGAGCGTAGCCCCTCCGGTGCCCCTCCCGCACATCAGGACCGGGGAGCGGAACGGGCCCGCCGGGCGCCCCGGCCGGGGGCGGGGGCGGGGGTGCGGCGGGCCGGGTGGACCCTCGTTCCGCGCGGGAGGGCCGAGGGCCGCCGGGCCGGCGGGGATCGCCCGCGCCGGGCCGGGGAGCCGCCGCCCGCCGGGCCCCGCGCAGGGTGCACGCTGAGGAGATGGAACGGCATTCGGGTGCGAAGGACGTGACGAACGGCGGGAAAGGCAGGGCGGCTGTGGGTGGGAAAGATGCGGCGGCTGTGGGTGGGAAAGGCACAGCGGGCGGGAAAGGTGCGGCGGGCGGGGAGGGCGAGGCGCGGGCGGCGCTCGCCGCGGCGCTGCGCAAGGAGGTGCGCGGCGAGGTCGACTTCTCCCCGACGGCGCGGGCGCTGGTCACCATGGACGCCTCCAACTACCGCCGGGTGCCGCTGGGCGTGGTGGCCCCCCGCGACGCGGAGGACGTGGCGGCCGTCCTGGCCGTCTGCCGCGCCCACGGCACCGAGGTGGTGCCGCGCGGCGGCGGCACCAGCATCGCGGGCCAGGCCACGGGCCGGGGGGTGGTCCTCGACTTCACCCGGCACATGAACCGGGTGCTCGCGGTCGATCCCGAGGCGGGCACGGCCGTGGTGCAGCCGGGGGTGGTGTGTGACGCGCTGCGGGCCGCCGCCGCGCCCCACGGCCTGACCTTCGGCCCCGACCCCTCGACGCACAGCCGCTGCACGCTGGGCGGCATGATCGGCAACAACTCCTGCGGCTCCCACTCGGTGGCCTGGGGCACCACCGCGGACAGCGTGCGGTCCCTGGACGTCCTCACCTACCGCGGGGAGGCGGCGGTGCTCGGCCGCGGCGGCGGGGGCGTGCCGCGGGCGCTGCGCCGGGCGGCGGCCGGCCTGGTGGACGCGCACCTCGCCCTGCTGCGCACCGGCTACCCCGACCTGCCGCGCCGCATCTCCGGCTACGCCCTGGACGAGTTGCTGCCCGAGCGGGGGCGGGACTGGGCGCGGGCCTTCACCGGCAGCGAGGGCACGCTCGGGGTGCTGACCGAGGCCACCGTCTCGCTGGTGGCGGCGCCCGGGGCCCGCGTGCTGGCCGTGCTCGGCTACCCGGACGAGGCGGCGGCGGCCGACGCGGCGGCCGGGCTGCTGGTGCACGGGCCGCTCACCGTGGAGGGGATGGCGGCCGACCTGGTGGGCGAGGCGGCGCGGGCGGCCCTGCCCGCGGGCGCGGCCTGGCTGTTCGTCGAGGTCGGCGGCGCCGACGCGGCCGAGGCCGCGGCGCGGGCCGCGGAGCTGTGCCGCGCGGCGGCCGCGGAGACCAGCGGCGCCGAGGTGGTGACCGACCCGGCGGGGCAACGCCTCCTGTGGCGGCTGCGCGAGGACGCCTCGGGCACCGCCACCAGGCTGCCGGGCGGCGGCGAGGCGTGGCCAGGCTGGGAGGACTGCGCGGTGCCGCCGGCCCGTCTCGGCGCCTATCTGCGGGAGTTCCGGGGGCTGTTGCGCGACCACGGGCTGCGTGGCGCCCCGTACGGGCACTTCGGGGACGGCTGCATTCACGTGCGGGTGGACTTCGACCTGCTGACGCCCGGGGGCATCGCGCGCTTCCGGGAGTTCGGCGAGGAGCTGGCCACGCTGGTGGTGGCGCACGGCGGTTCGCTCTCCGGTGAGCACGGGGACGGGATGGCCAGGGCGGAGCTGCTGCCGCGCATGTACGGGGAGGAACTCGTCGGCCTGTTCGCGCGGTTCAAGCGGCTGTGGGACCCGGACCTGCGGCTGAACCCGGGCGTGCTGGCCGAGCCGGCGCGGCTGGACGAACAGCTGCGGTTCACCGGGCTGCCGCCCGCGGGGGCGGTGCCGGTCGCCTTCTCCTACCCGCAGGACGGCGGGGAGTTCCCGGCGGCCGTGCGGCGCTGCGTCGGGGTGGCCAAGTGCCGGGAGACGGCGGCGGGCGGCCTGGTGATGTGCCCCTCGTTCCGGGCGACGGGCGAGGAGCGGCACTCGACCAGGGGCCGGGCCAGGCTGCTGCACGAGATGCTGCTGGGCGAGGTGGTGACCGGGGGCTGGCGCTCGCCCGAGGTGCGCGAGGCCCTGGACCTGTGCCTGTCCTGCAAGGGGTGCCGCAGCGACTGCCCGGTGGGGGTGGACATGGCCACCTACAAGGCCGAGTTCCTGCACCACCACTACGCCGGGCGCCGCCGCCCGGCCGCGCACTACTCGATGGGCAGGCTGCCGCGGTGGCTGCGGGCCGCCGCCGCGCTGCGGGCCGCTCCGCTGGCCAACGCCGCGGCCCGGGTGCCGCCGCTGGCGGCCCTGGCCAAGCGGCTGGGCGGCATCGACCCGCGGCGCGCCATCCCGCCGCTGGCCCGGGAGCCGTTCACCCGCGGCTTTCGCCCCGCGCCGGGCCCCGGGCGCCCGGTGCTGCTCTTTCCCGACACCTTCACCAACCACCTCTCGCCGCGGGCCGGGCACGCCGCCGCGGCGGTGCTCGCGGCGGCGGGGCTGCGGCCGCGGCTGCCGGAGGGGCCGGTGTGCTGCGGGCTGACCTACCTCAGCACCGGGCAACTCGACCTGGCCAGGGCGCAGCTGCGCCGCACGCTGCGCCGGCTGGCGCCCGCCCTGGCGGCGGGGCTGCCGGTCACGGTGCTCGAACCGCCCTGCGCCGCGGCGCTGCGCGCCGACCTGCCCGCCCTGCTGCCCGGGGCGGAGGGCGCGGCCGAACTCGCGGGCGCGGTACGGACGTTCGCCGAGACGCTGGAGGAGTACGCCCCGGGGTGGGCGCCGCCGCGCCTCGGGCGTCCGGTGGCCGGGCAGACCCACTGCCATCAGCACGCGGTGCTGGGGGACGCCGCCGACCGGCGGCTGCGCGAGCGGGCGGGCCTGACCGGGGAGCTGGCCGCCGGCTGCTGCGGCCTCGCGGGCGACTTCGGCTTCGAGCGGGGCCACTGGGAGGTGTCGGTGGCCTGCGCGGAGGATGCCCTGCTGCCGGCGGTGCGCTCGGCGCCCGAGGGGGCGTTGCTGCTGGCCGACGGCTACTCCTGCCGCACCCAGCTCGCGCAGCTCGGCGGCTACGAGGCGTACCACCTGGCGGAGGCCCTGGCCGCCGCGCTCCCGCCCGCCGGGTAACCCTCCGGGACAGCCGCCGGGACTCGTGCCGGACAGCCGCCGGGACAGCCGCCGGCGGACCGTTCGGGAGAGGGTCCTGAAGCCCGCCGGGGCGCGTGTCCCGGCGGGCTTGGGCGTGGCCGCCGCGGCGAGCGGCGTTCAGCCAGCTGAACGAACATCGGCGCGGTGAGGACCCTTGACGGCCCTATGACGCGCTCCTACAGTTGCGAGGTCTGTTCATGAGAATGTCCGCTGTTCAAGAATATGAATGGCTAGGCCGCCCATGCGCATAACCGAGATCCGCGTCACCCCCGTCGCCTTCCCGGACCCGCCCCTGCTCAACGCCATGGGCGTACACGAACCCTGGGCCCTGCGGTCCGTCGTCGAGGTCGTCACCGACGAGGGGCTGACCGGCCTCGGCGAGTCCTACGGGGACCTCTCCCACCTGGAGCGGCTGCGCGGCGCGGCCCAGCGCCTGATCGGCCTCGAACCACACGCCCACCACGTCCTGTACGCCGCCGTCGCCGCGAGCATCGGCTCCGACGTCTTCGTCGACCAGCACGGCCTCACCGGCGCGGGCAGCAACCAGAAGACGGTGGACGCCGTCTTCTCGCCCTTCGAGGTGGCCTGCCTGGACATCCGCGGCAAGGCCGCGGGACTGCGGGTGGCCGACCTCCTCGGCGGCCCGGTCCGCGACGCCGTCCCCTACAGCGCCTACCTCTTCTACAAGTGGGCGGGCCACCCCGGCGCCCCCGAGGACCGGTTCGGCGCCGCCCTCGACCCGGAGGGCATCGTCGCGCAGGCCAGGTGGATGACCGAGACCTACGGCTTCGGCTCCCTCAAGCTGAAGGGCGGCGTCCTGCCGCCCGACCAGGAGATCGAGGCCGTGCACGCGCTGCGCGACGCCTTCCCCGGCCTCCCGCTGCGCATCGACCCCAACGCCGCCTGGACCACCGCGACCTCCGTCCGCGTCGGCAAGGCCCTCGACGGCGTCCTGGAGTACCTGGAGGACCCCACCCCCGACATCGGGCCCATGGCCGAGGTCGCCGCCGCCGTGCCCATGCCGCTGGCCACCAACATGTGCGTCGTCACCCACGCACACCTGCCGCCCGCGCTGGCCCGGCGCGCCATCGGGGTCCTGCTCATCGACCACCACTACTGGGGCGGCCTGCTGCGCTCCTCCCAGGTGGCGGCGCTGTGCGACACCTTCGGGCTGCCGCTTTCCATGCACTCCAACAGCCACCTCGGCATCAGCCTGGCCGCGATGACCCACCTCGCCGCGGCCACGCCCAACCTCACCCACGCCTGCGACACGCACACCCCCTGGCAGGACGGCCAGGACGTGATCGCCCCCGGCGCGCTCCGCTTCGTCGACGGCGCGGTGCCGGTTCCCGAGGGGCCCGGGCTCGGCGTCGAACTCGACCCGGACGCCCTCGCCCGCATGCACGAGCAGTACCTGGCCTGCGGCCTCACCCGCCGCGACGACACCGCCTACATGCGCCGCCACCACCCCGACTTCACGCCCAAACGAGCCCACTGGTGATCCCGCTGTTCTCCCAGGTTCCTCCCATGTACCCGCCCTGATCGGCCGACTCTTCCCCAACTCCATAAGGAGCCGCGATGTCCGCGCCCGACTGGATCGTGGTCGTTGGCTACTTCCTCGTGGTGGTAGCCATCGGCTGGTGGTCGAAGAACCGTATCCACAGCATTGCCGACTTCTTCACGGCCCGAGGCCAGATCCCCTGGTGGCTCTCGGGGGTCTCCCACCACATGTCCGGCTACAGCGCGGTGATGTTCGTCGCGTTCGCCGCTGTCGCCTACAACGACGGCATCACCATCTACTTCTGGTGGCCGCTGACCATCGGCCTCGGCGTCGGCGCCGGCGCGTTCCTCTTCGCCGCCCGCTGGAACCGGCTGCGCGCCAAGCACGACGTCAAGTCCCCGCTCGAATACCTGACCAGGCGCTACAACCTCCCCACCCAGCAGGTCCTCGCCTACAGCGGGGCCGCGCTCAAGGTCGTCGACATCGCGGCCAAGTGGGTCGCCATCTCGGTCCTGCTCCAGGGCTTCGCCGACATCCCCCTTGAGGTCGGCATCATCTTCACCGGCGTCGCCACCATGGCGTACATGACGGTGGGCGGCCTGTGGGCCGACGTCCTCACCGACATGGGGCAGTTCGTCATCCAGGCGGTGGCCGGCGTGGCGATGCTCATCGCGGTGTCCGCGGAACTCGGCGTCGACTTCCCCTTCACCATGTGGGGCGACCTGCCCGACGGCCACGGCGACCCGGTCAACGGCTCGGTCACCACCTGGCTGATCCTCGCGTTCCTGCTGGTGAAGACGTTCGAGTACAACGGCGGCATGTGGAACCTGGCGCAGCGCTACATGGCCTCGCCCTCCGGCTCCGACGCCCGCCGCGCGGCGCTGCTCTCCAGCGTCCTGTGGCTGGTGTGGCCGCTGATCCTGTTCCTGCCGATGGTCGCGGCCCCGCTGATCGTCCCCGGGCTCACCGACGGCGAGCAGTCCTACATCGAGCTGGCCAGGGAACTGCTCCCCACCGGCCTGATCGGGCTGATGCTCGCCGGGTTCTTCTCGCACACGATGGCGATGGTGGCCTCCGACTCCAACGTCATCACCGCGGTCATCACCCGCGACATCGCCCCCGTGCTGGTGCCGCGGGTGCGGCGGCTGACCGACGCCGGGCAGCTGGTGTTCGCCCGCGTCACCACGGTGCTGTTCGTGGCCGTCAGCATGACCATCGCGATCACCACGGGCGGCAAGGGCTTCGTCCTCGACACCGTCGTGGAACTCGTCGCCGCCACCATGGGGCCGATCTCCATCCCGCTGATGCTGGGCCTGCTGCCCTGGTTCAGGCGCATGGGACCGACCGCGGCGATCACCTCCTGGGCGGGCGGCCTCGCGGTCTGGTACGTGGTCCGCTACGTCGTGGAGGACGCCACCCAGGCCCAGATCGTCGGCCTCCCGCTGCTCACCTCGCTGCTGCTCTACCTGCTGGTCGGCCTGCTCAGGCCCGAGGAGAGCGAGGACAAGAACGCCCTCATCGACTCCCTGGAGACCGACCCGGAGCCGGGGGCTGGCGGCGCTGCCGCCGGGTCCACGCCGCCGCCCGTCGGGGCCGGCCAGGACGCGGAGTTGGCCTCTCCCTGAGCGGCCCCGGGAACCCCCGGGCGAGCGTCCCCCCTTCGCCGCCCCCGGCGCATGCCTCCCCTTGCGCCGGGGGCGGCCTCGGCGCGGTGCGCCACGGCGCCCCGCGTCCGCCCGTCACCGCGGACGCGGGGCGCCGTGGGACGCCTCACCAGCGATACCAGCGCGACCTGCGGCCCGAGGCGGACGTGGTCCTGGCCAGGAAGCCGATCAGCCAGACGATCAGCACCGCCAGCGCGAACCACCACAGGACCTTCAGGGCGAAGCCCACGCCGAACAGCACGACGGCCAGGAGCAGTACGAGAAGCAGCGCGGCCACGGCCGGCACCTCCAACGGAGAGAACGAAGGAACAGCGTGCGCGACCGGGTAACCCCCCGGCGGCGGGCGGAAACCCCCCGCCGCCCCGGCGCCTCCGCCTGACGGCCCCTCAGCCGCCCCGAACCCGCCCCGTCCCCGCTCCCCTCCCGCCTCTCCGCTCCCGTCCCGCCGCCGTCCCCGCTCCCGTCCCCGGCTACGCCTCCGCCACCGCGCCGGGGCGCGCCTCGGGGGATTGCGGGGCGCCGCGGTACAGGTGCTCGGGAATCCGGGCGAGGGTGGAGGGGTGCACGCGTGGGCCGAGCCCGTAGAACTGCTGGAAGCTCATGATGAGGGGGCGCCAGGCGTCCGGGTCGATGCGGTCACGCGTGCCCGCGAGCCGGATCGACTCGTGCACGTGGATGCGGCGCACCCGCACCTCGTGGGCCAGCACGCCCCCGTCGCCCATGGGGTACGAGGCGGTCAGGGTGGCCTCCAGGTTCACCGGGCACTCGGCCACCCGCGGCGCCGCCACGGTCTGCGCGGGGAGCGGGGTGAGCCCGGAGATGCCGAACTTGTCCCGCTCGTGCCGGTAGCCACGCCTGAGCAGGACGGGCGGCACCGGGGAGGAGCCGGTGGTCAGGGCGAGGCGGTCGACGGCGGGGGCGAGCGCGTCCGAGGGCAGGTTGAGCACGCACTCCCGGGTGGCCAGCAGATTGCGCGTGGTCTGCGCGCGGGAGCCGAGGCCGAGCATGGCGTCGTGGCCCAGCCAGAAGACGGAGGACATGGGCGCGAGATTGGGCGAGCCGTCCTCGTTGAGCGTCGAGACCAGCACCACGGGGGTGCCGAAGTAGAGGATCGCCGGGTCGATGACGGTGTGCGTGTGCGGGGCTTCTGTGGTCGTCACCCCGCCGAGTCTGGGCCGGGCCGCCCCCACCCGCTGGCGCCTTTCGGACACCTCGTTCCCCACCGGCCCCTCCCGCCCCACGGGCGCGGGGCGGGCCGGGGGTGTGGCGCTTCCGCTGGTGCCGCCGTTGGTGCCGCCGTGCCGGGGCGCGGCCGGTCCGTGGCGGTCGCGCCGGTCCTCAGCGATGGCCTCCGCGATGGCCGTTCCCGTCGTGGCGGCCGTGCCGCCCGCCTCCGTCGTGGCCGCCTCGGCCGCCTCGGCCGTCGCGCCCGCCTCGTCCGTCACGGCCGTCACGTCTGCCGCGGCCCCCGCGATCGCCGCGGTCGGGCTCCCCTTCCCCGGGCTCGGCGGGGGCGGGGGCCGCGCCGCCCGCGGGTGGCGTCGCCGGCGGG
The DNA here is from genome assembly GCF_003626535.1 of Streptomyces hoynatensis. Taxonomy (GTDB): domain Bacteria; phylum Actinomycetota; class Actinomycetes; order Streptomycetales; family Streptomycetaceae; genus Streptomyces; species Streptomyces hoynatensis. The sequence goes on along the minus strand of NZ_RBAL01000007.1, from coordinate 156,012 downwards.
GTGGCGGGGACCGTCCGCGGGACCAGGTGCCAGTCGTAGTGGATGCCGTAGTGGGCGCCGTGCTCACGCACGTCGACCACCTTCTCGGTGTCCGCCTGCGCCTGCTGGGCGAGCTGCGCGGGGTCGGTGATGTCGAGGGTGAGGGGAACGGGCGTGAAAATGGTGTCCTTGAAAAGCTCGTCGATCGCCTTGACGATTCCGTCGTAGGCGGCGCCCGCGAGCGCCCCGGCGGCGGCGCCGACCGCCGTGCCGATTCCGGGAATCGCGGACCCCACGGCGGCCCCGGCGGCGGCTCCCGCGGCCGTGTCGGCGGCGGTCACCACGGCGCCCTTGAGCTTGCCGCCCACCTCCGCGTGCAGTTTCTCGAAATCCTCGGCGAGCTGGCCGTCGTCCTGTTCGACGATGAGCAGCGTGGTGGTGAACGTCCGTGGCCAGGGGGCGAATTCCTGCAGGTCGTACTCCAGGAGCACGAAGGGGTTCTGCCGCCACGGCCCGCGGACCTCGTCCGCGGTGACGTCGCCGATCTGCGGCGCCCTGATCATGTCGACGACCGGCTTCTTGTCGGCGCCGAGCCGCACGGCGGCGGAATCCACGCCGATTGCGGACAGGTACACCTCGTCATTGGCGCCGCCGAACACGTCGTCCACGGATTCGTGCTCGAGAACGGTCAGCAAACGAAATTGAAGCGCCTTTGCGGGCGCCGCAGCCAGGATGTCGGGCACGCTCTTCCCCTGTCGCTCGTACGTGATGTCGAAGGTAAGTCCGAAAAGTCCGCCGCGCGATTCGGGGAGGGTTGTGCAAGGCGGGGGAATGCGCATTCCGGCCGGCGGCCCGCGCCGTACGCGGGAGACCGGCCGCCCGCCGGGCCCGGGCCAGGGTGCGCGGCGGCCCTCGCCCGAATGGCCCAACGGAAGGGGGCGGAAGTGGACCAGGCGGGTGGGCCGGTGGCGGGTTAGGGTGCCTGAGAGCCGTGATCATCGGCGCGAACGGCATGAATGGCACGCATGCCCGCCGTTCGCCGCGGAACGACCGGGGCCGGGCAGGGCCGGCGCGGGCCGGCCCGCGCAGTCGCCGGTCGGCCGTTGACCGGCCATCGACATGGAATGGGGTGTTTTTCGTGCGGGTCTTTCTGGCCGGGGGCACGGGCGCGGTGGGACGGGCGCTCGTGCCGCTGCTGGTCGGGGCCGGGCATGACGTCGTCGGGACCTCGCGGACGCCGAACGGCGTCGAGCGCCTGCGCGCCCAGGGGGCCACCGGCGTCAGGGTGGATGTGCTGGACGCCGACGACCTGCGGCGGGCCGTCGCCGCCGCGGCGCCCGACGTCATCGTGCACCAGCTCACCGACCTGGCCGCCGCCGACGGGCGGGCCAACGGCGTCCTGCGCCGCGAGGGCACCCGCAACCTGGTGGAGGCGGCGAAGCCCGCCGGCGTCGAGCGGATCGTCGTGCAGTCCATCAGCTGGGCGTACGCGCCGGGCGAGGGCCCGGCCGACGAGTCGGAGCGGCTGGACACCCAGGCGCCCGAGCCGCGGGCCCACATGGTGGGCGGCGTGCGCGCCATGGAGGAGGCCGCCGCCGAGCTGCCGCAGGCCGTGGTGCTGCGCTACGGCATCCTGTACGGCCCCGGCACCTGGTACGCGCCGGGCGGGCCGGTCGCGGCGGCGCTCGCCGGGGACAAGGAGGCGCGTTTCCTCGGCAGCGTCGAGGCCGACTCCTCGGTCAGCTCCTTCCTGCACGTCGCGGACGCGGCGAGCGCCGCCCTGGCCGCCCTGGACTGGCCGGCGGGCCCGGTGAACATCGTGGACGACGAGCCGGCCCCCGCCCACGAATGGCTGCCCGAGCTGGCGCGGGCGCTGTGTGTGCCCTGCCCCGAGCCCGACCTCTCGGCCGAACGCCCGGGCTGGGCCCGCGGCGCCAGCAACGCGCTGGCCCGTTCCCGCGGCTGGGAACCCGCACGCCCCAGCTGGCGCACGGGGTTCGGCAGCCAGGTCGTCTGAGGGCGCCCGCCCGCCTGCCCGCGCCCCCGGTTTCGCCCGCCCGCCGCTGCGCCCGCCCGGCGCGCCGCCCGCCCGGCCGCCGGCCTCAGGCGGCGGCCGGGGTGCGGGGCGGCTCGGGGGCGGGCCGCCCGGCGGGGCGCGCCCACAGCAGCGTGCCGCCCAGCAGGAGGAGGCCGCCCGGCAGCCACGGCAGCGGGCCGGCGGGCAGCGCGCCCGCGGCCATGCCCGCCACCGCGCCGACGCCCTGCAGGGCGAGGGACTGCACGGACAGCGCGGTGGCCCGGCCCGCGGAATCCACGCGCCGGTGCAGCAACTCGCTCCGGTTCGGGCCCGCCGCGCCGAGACCCAGGTAGACGAGTCCGTAGCCCGTGCCCGCCAGGGCGAGCGCCACGGGGCCCTGGGCGGCGGCGGTCGCGCCGAGCAGCAGGAGCCCTGCCGTGCCGACCGCCAGGCTGAGGCACACCGCCCGCTCCCCGCCGCCGGCCAGCCGCGCCGTCCACGGCGCCCCGTGGCTGCCGAGCGCCGTGCAGAGGTAGCCCCCGCAGGCCAGCGCGGCGAACAGCAGCGCGGCCGATTCCGGCGCGCCGGTCAGGTCCTCCGCGCGCCCCGGCGTGAGCAGTTCCACGGTGATCAGCGCCGCGCCCACCGAGCCGCTGCTCAGCAGCACGCGCCGCAGCAGCGCGTCGCGCGCCCCCAGGCGCAGCCCCCCGAGCACGGCCGCGGGCACGCCGCGCAGCACCCGGCGCACGGTCGTCCTCGGCCGCGGCGGCTCGGGCAGCGCGACCAGCACGTAGGCCACGAAGGCCAGCGCCACCGCCGCGGCGAGCAGCACCGGGACCGACAGGGGAAGCACCAGGCCCCCGGTGGCCGCACGCAGCCACGCCCCCGGGTCCCGGCCGCGGCCGAGCAGCCAGGGCAGCCCGCCGCCGAGCAGCGTGCCGAGGGCGAGCGCGAGGGAGGAGGCGGTGGCCCCGCCGGCCAGCCCGCGCCGCAGCTCGGCCTCGGTCCCGCCGGCCGCCCGCGCCGCGTCGACGTACCAGGCCTCGGCCGGCCCGCTGGACAGCGCCCTGGCGGCGCCCATCAGCACCATGGCCACGGCCAGCTCCCAGGGCGCGGTGCCGAGGGCGAACAGCAGCAGGGAGGCGGCGCCGACCAGCCCGGAGGCGGCGAGCACGGTCCTGCGGGCGAGCACGTCGGACAGGCCACCGGTGGGCAGTTCGAGCCCCGCGACGGTGAGGGAGTACACCGCGATCAGGCCCGAGATCACGGCCACGCTCAGCCCGCGCTCGGTCATCAGCAGCACCTCGCAGGCCAGGCACAGGCCGGGCTGCAGCCAGAAGAGGAAGCTGACCGCGGCGAACCGCCCGGCCGCGGCCCCCGGGCCGATCCCCGCGCGCGCCGGGTTCGCCGCGCTCCCGGCCTTCGCCGCGGGCGCCGGGTGCCCGGAGTTCACCGGGTTCACCGGGCGTTCACCTTGTTCACTCGCCCTCTCCTGCGGCGCAGGCCCCGGCCCCGCCCGCCCCCGTCTCCTCCTGCGCCTCCTCGCCCCGCGGGGTCAGGGGGAGCGCGGCGCGGAGGACGACGACCGTCCTGGCCCGCGGATCGTCCGCGTCCCGCGCGGCCAGCTCCCTGCGCTTGTCGTGGAACGTCCGCCACAGCTCGGCGAGCGACTCCGGGGTCAGGCGCAGGAACAGGTCGCTGATGCCCGAGACCTCAAGCCACTCCGGTGCCAGCCGCCCCGCCGCGACGTCCTCCTCGTACCGGGCCTGGAGGCGGGCGAGTTCGTCGAGTTGCTGCCGGCGCGTCGCGCTGAGGAAGGCGCGGCTGTCCGGCGTGGCGGACATCGCGGCGTTGTTCCAGGAGGTGACGTCGTGCACCGAACGCCAGCGCCGCTCCCGCCCGTCCCGGTGCGCGGCCTCGGCCACGAACCCGTACCGCGCCAGCACCCGCAGGTGGTAGCTGGTCGCGGCCGAGGACTGGCCGGTGCGCCGCGCCAACTCGGTCGCGGTGGCCGGCCCTTCGAGCCGCAGCAGGCCCAGCAGCCGGTTGCGCAGGGGGTGGGTGAGCGCCTTCAGGGCCGCGGCGTCCCGCTCCGGGTCGAGCACGCGCACCCGTTCCTCGTTCGCCATGCCGCGAGGATAGGGCGAGGCCAGGGCTTTCCCAAAGAGTTTTTGCAAACTTTCTTTGGGGAACGGCCGGAGCGCCGGTGGGCTAGGGTGAGGCGGGCCGTATCGGCCCCCAGCCGAGTCTCAGCCGAGTCCCAGCCGAGGAGGTGAGCCCCCATTCCCGCAGTCGCAGGCCGGGTGCCCACCCCGTACGGCCGCGCGGCCCGCCCGGTGTGACCGGCGGCGGGGCGCGGACCCGCGGGCGCCCGTACGTGTCGCCGTAAAGGACCCGAGTTGTCTTCTTCTTCCCCCGCTTCCCCTTCTTCGCCCTCCTCCTCTTCGGCCTGGCCCCCGCCGAGCCTCGCCGAGGTGACCGCCGAACTGCGCGCCGCGGGCTGCGTCTTCGCCGAGGAGGAGGCACGGCTGCTGCTCGACGCGGCGGCGCCCGGCGAACTGGCCGCCCTGGTCCGGCGCAGGGCCCTCGGCGAGCCGCTCGAACAGGTCGTCGGCTGGGCCGAGTTCTGCGGACTGCGCATCGCCGTGGAGCCGGGCGTGTTCGTGCCGCGGCGCCGCACCGAGTTCCTGGTCCACCGGGCGGCGGCCCTCGCCGCGCCGGGGGCGGTCGTGGCCGACCTGTGCTGCGGCACGGGGGCCCTGGGGCTGGCCCTGCACACGCTCCTGCGGCGGGCGGGGCGGCCGGCCGCCGCGCTGCACGCCGCCGACATCGACCCGGCCGCGGTGCGCTGCGCGCGGCGCAACCTGGCGCCGGCCGGGGGCGAGGTGCACCAGGGAGACCTGTACGCCGCGCTGCCCGGCGCCCTGCGCGGGCGGATCGGCGTGCTGCTCGCCAACGTCCCCTACGTGCCCACGTCCCAGATCGCGTTGCTGCCCCCGGAGGCGCGGGAGCACGAGCCCCACGCCGCGCTCGACGGCGGGGAGGACGGCCTGGACGTGCTGCGCCGGGTGGCCGCCGGTGCCGCGGAATGGCTGGCGCCCGGCGGGCACCTGCTCGTCGAGACGACAAAACGCCAGCTCCCGGCGGCCGAGGCGGCCCTGGCCGCGGCCGGCCTCCGCCCCCACCACACGACCTCGGACGAGGCCACCGCCCTGACCGCCACCACCCCCTGACCCCGGCCCACCCCGGCCCCGGCACCCCGCCGCGCCAGGGACGGCCTCTCCCCGGGTGGGGTGCGGGGCATGGGCCGCAAAAAGCCCGGCACAACGGAAAGCATCGAGCACCGGCCCCGCCCGGCCAGGGCTTCCGTACCATGGCGAACCATGACCGAACGCAAGCCTCCGGGCATCGGCTTCGAATCGTGGATCGACAAGCAGATCCGTGAGGCGGAGGAACGCGGCGAGTTCCGCGACCTACCCGGCGCGGGCAAGCCCCTGGAGGGCGGGGGCGAGCCCTACGACGAGCTGTGGTGGGTCAAGCGCAAGCTGCACCAGGAGGGCGTGTCCTTCCTGCCGCCGACGCTCGCGCTGCGCAAGGAGGCCGAGGACGTGCTGGCCGCCGCGGCGGTGGCCCGTTCCGAGGCCGAGGTGCGCCGGATGGTCGCCGAGATCAACGAGAAGATCCGCGCCGCCCTCCGGCGGCCACCCGAGGGGCCGCCGCTCAACCTCGTGCCCTTCGACCCCGAGCGCGTGGTCGCCGACTGGCGCGCGGGCCGGGAGCCGCGCGAGGGCAGCGCGTCCCCGGACACCGCCCGCTAGCCGCGGCACCCCGCCGTACCAGCACTCCCGCGGCACCCCGCCGCGCCAGGGACGGCCTCTCCCCGGGTGGGGTGCGGGGGCGCGGGCCGCGAAGAGCCCGGCGCAACGCAAAGCATCGAGCACCGGGCCCGCCCGGCCAGGGCCCCTCAGGGCACGGGCACCTCGATCGTGCCGCCGCCCGCGAGGACCGTCGCGCCGCCGATCGAGACCGACTCCAGGCGGCCCCCGCGGGTGCGGGCGGTGGCCTCGATGAGGCTGGGGCGGCCCATCAGGACGCCCTGCTCCACGCGCAGGGCGTGCGTGACCTCGCCCTCGCCGGGGGCCGAGGTGGCCAGCGAGGCCACGAGACCCGCGCAGGCGGAGCCGGTGGCCGGGTCCTCGCCGGCGTCGAGTGAGGGCACGAAGGAGCGGGCGTACAGGTGGCCGCCGGCGCGGAAATCGCCGGCGAAGACGTACAGGCCGGGCGCCCGGCCGGTGCTCGCCCCCGCCCAGGCGGCCCGGTCCAGGACGGCGCGGTCCACGGTCGCCCGGTCGCTCAGCCGCACGTAGCAGAAGTGCACGCCGATCCCGGCGTACCAGCAGGCGACGAGGTCCTCGGGGGCGAGGGAGAGCGCCGCCGCCACGGCCCCCGGCTCCGGGGCGGGCTCGGCGCGCTCCAGCGGCGCGGTCACCGTGAAGCGGCTGAACACCCGCCGCGCCGCGTCCCCCTCCCCGCCGGTCCGGTCCCGGAGGCTCACCTCGACCTCGATTGGCCCGATGCCCTCCTCGAACACCAGCCGTCCGGTGCCCGCGTCGGCGCCGCGGGCCGCGAGCACGGCGGCCGTGCCGACGGTGGGGTGGCCGGCGAAGGGAAGCTCCCCGGCCGGGGTGAAGATGCGCAGCCGGCAGGTGTGCGCGGGGTCCTCCGGCGGCAGGACGAAGGTGGTCTCCGAGAAGTTGAACTCCCGCGTGAGTTCCTGCATCGCCGCCTCGGACAGGCCGCGCGCGTCGGGGAAGACCGCGAGCTGGTTGCCGCCGAAGAGGCGGTCGGTGAAGACGTCGGCGAGCACGAACTCGCGGGGCGAGTGGGCGGGCCGCGGCTCGGGGAAGCCCGCGCCCGGGAGGTGGGGTCCGGTCATGGTCATCGGCTCCCCGCGTCCTCGCCGACCGGGTAGCCCGTCACCTCGGCTGGGTCGCGCGCCGGGGGGCCCACGTAGGCCGCGCTCGGGCGGATGAGGCGGCCGGTGCGCTTCTGCTCCAGGATGTGCGCCGACCAGCCTGCGGTGCGGGCGCAGGTGAACATGGCGGTGAACATGGGCGCGGGCACCTCGGCGAAGTCGAGGACGATCGCGGCCCAGAACTCGACGTTGGTGGCGAGCACCCGGTCGGGGCGGCGTTCGGCCAGCTCGGCGAGTGCCGCGCGCTCCAGTGCGGCGGCCACCTCGTAGCGTGGCGCGTTCAGCTCGCGGGCCGTGCGCCGCAGCACGCGGGCCCGCGGGTCCTCGGCCCGGTAGACCCGGTGCCCGAAGCCCATCAGCCGCTCGCCCGCGTCGAGTTTGTGCCGGACGTACCGCGCGGCGTCCCCGGTGCGCTCGACCTCCTCGACCATGCCGAGCACCCGGGCCGGCGCGCCGCCGTGCAGCGGGCCCGACATGGCGCCGACCGCGCCGGAGAGGGCGGCGGCGACGTCGGCGCCGGTGGAGGCGATGACCCTGGCGGTGAAGGTGGAGGCGTTCATGCCGTGCTCGGCCGCGGTGATCCAGTAGGCGTCGAGCGCGGCCACGTGCCGCGGGTCGGGCTCGCCGCGCCAGCGGCGCAGGAAGCGCTCGGTGACGCTGTGCGCCTTGTCGATCTCCCGCTGCGGCACCATGGGTTTGCCCGCGCCGCGGGCGGACTGGGCGACGAAGCTGAGGGCGAGCACGGCGGCCCGGGCGAGGTCGTCCCTGGCCTGGTCCGCGTCGATGTCGAGCAGCGGTTTGAGGCCCCACACGGGCGCCAGCATGGCGAGCGCGGCCTGCACGTCCACCCGGACGTCGCCGCTCCTGACCGGGATGGGGAAGGGCTCGGCCGGCGGCAGCCCCGGCCGGAACGCGCCGTCGACGAGCAGGCCCCACACGTCGCCGAAGGAGACGTGCCCGGCCAGGTCCTCGATGTCGAGCCCCCGGTATCTGAGCGCGCTCCCCTCCCGGTCGGGCTCGGCGATCTCCGTGTGGAAGGCGACGACTCCTTCGAGTCCCGGGACGAACTCGGACATCGGGCGGCTCCTCGGTACGTGCGGGGCGGTGGGCGGACGGCGCGCGGGGCGGCGCGAGGCGGCCGGCGGACAACGCCCCTGTTCAGGCGGTGAGTCTGGCGGTCACCTTAACTCCGGGTGTCGGGCGGCCACAGAGCGCGGGACAAAACCGCGCCCGGACCGCCGGTGTCGGCGGAGTGTTGCAAGATATGGCGCGTGTCCCACGCCGACAGCGATGCACGCGCCTTCGACAGTCCCCGCGGCAGTTCCCCCGACGCGCCTTCCGACGCAGGGTCCAGCGGTTCTTCCGGCCGTTCCTGCGGTTCTTCCGGCGGCCCACCCGGCGGCACCCTCGACCCGGCCCCGATGCGTGCGCGGTACCGCGCGGACGGGCTGGACGAGAAGCAGCTCGCGGCCGACCCCTTCGAGCAGTTCTCGCGCTGGTTCGCGCAGGTGGCGGAGAGCGGCCTGCACGAGCCGAACGCCATGGTCCTGTCCACGGCGGACGGCGCGGGCCGCCCCAGCTCGCGGACCGTCCTGATGAAGCAGTTCGACCGGCGCGGCTTCGTCTTCTTCACCAACTACGGCTCGCGCAAGGGACGGGAGATCGAGGCCAACCCGCGGGTCGCGCTGCTCTTCCCCTGGCACGGCATCGCCCGCCAGGTGATCGTGACCGGCACCGCGGAGCGCACCGGCAGGGACGAGTCGGTGGCGTACTTCAGGACGAGGCCGCACGGCTCGCAGCTGGGCGCCTGGGCGAGCGAGCAGTCCTCCAAGGTCGCCTCACGGGACGAGCTCGACCGCATGTACGCGGCGCTCGCCGAGCGCTATCCGGAGGGCGTGGACGTTCCGGCGCCGCCGCAGTGGGGCGGGTACCGGGTGGTGCCGGAGACGGTCGAGTTCTGGCAGGGCCGGGAGAACCGGCTGCACGACCGGCTGCGGTACGTGCGGGAGGGGGCGGGCTGGGCGGTCGAGCGGCTCTGTCCCTGAGCGGCTCCGCCCCCGCCCGGGGCGGCTCGGTCCGGCCGGGCCGGCCCGCTCGTCCCCGGCGGCCCGGCCCCGCGTCCCACCGGCACCCTCGGGGCGGTTTCCGGAACGGTCGCCGAAAAGAACTGAAAGAAAACCGGGAAGATCCGAAAGTATCTCGGAAAAACTTTCGGTGCCCGGGGAAAAGCTCCGGGAAAAGCAGCGATCCGCGGGCCTTGGTCCCCTGGGGCGCGGGCTGCGCCCCGGGGGAGCCGGCCGGACGACACCGGCGGCCCGCGGATCGGGTGACTGCTTGGGATTGGCCGGCGGCGCCGGCTCCACGTGTCGTGGGACCTTGGCCGCTAGGCCGCAGCCACCTCACGCGTCCGGTTGTCATACATCTGCCGAACCACCTCCCTTCTCGTGTGCCTCGTACGTTAGGCGCTCCCGGGAGGCCGCCACAACTTAATTTCAGTCGGGCAACGAGATTCCGCGAAACCCTATGTGACGGACGTCACCGTGGAGTTGAATGGTCCGGCGCACTCGACCGGTGCGCTTTTTCTCCTGTGCTGGGGGTATCAGGTGAACGCTCATTCCAAGGTCTCCGAGGTTTCCGGCGTCCCCGAGGCCGCGGGCCTCGCCCATGAAGCGGAGAACGACCCGCGCCCGCGCGAGGTCCACGCCGCCGACGGCCGGCTGCTTGCCGCCCTGCTCGACGGGATGGACGCCGCGCTGTTCGCCGTGGACGTCACGGGAAGGATCACGCACTGGAACGGCCAGGCGGAGCGCCTGCTCGGCTGGCCGCGCGAACAGGTCGTCGGCCGGCAGGGCCTCGGCGGCTGGGCCGTCCGCGAGGCGGACGCGCCCGAGGTGCTCGACCGCCTGCTGTCGGTGCTCAGGCCGTTGCAGGGACTGTCGGCGCACATGCCGGCGATCGAGGGGGCCGTTCGCCAGGCACAGGAGTTCCCGCTGCTGCGCCAGGACGGCGGCCGGGTGCTGGTGCGCGCCCAGACCACCGCCATCCGCGGCGCGGACGGCCGCCCCACCGGCGTCTACTGCGCCTTCAGCGAGGTGCACGCCCAGCTCGACCTGGAGCGGAACCTCGCGCTGAGCGAGGCGCTGCTGAAGGACTCCTCCTGGGCCGTGGTCGTCGTCGACGCCGACCAGCGCGCCGTCGCGGTGAACGACCGGGCCGCGGACGCGCTGGCCGTCTCCCCGGTGGACATGCTCGGCGAGCCGCTCGGCGAGTTCTTCGGGCCCGGCCTGGAGGAGCTGGAGAGCGCCGTCGAGCACGCCCTGATCGGCCGGGCGCCCGAGGAGCCCGTCGAGCTGTGGGTGACCCTCCAGGACGACGGGGCCAGGGAGGAGCCGATCGGCATCGGCCGCTCCAGACCCGCGGCGGCGCGCCGCTGCCTGCTCAGCGGCTTCCTCCAACTGGGATCGCCGCTGGCCTCGGACGCCGCCCCGCTCGGCGTGGCCTGGATCTTCCAGGACGTCACCCGCGCCAGGCAGCAGGCCCAGGAGGCGGCGAGGCAGCGCTTCCGCGACAGTCAGCTCAGCCGGGCGGCCCGGGCGGCGGCCGACTGCGAGGACCCGTTCGACGCCGCCGTGCTGCACCTGCACTACGCGCTCGCCGGCTTCGCCGACCACGCGCTCCTCGACGTCACCGCGGGCGCCAGGCTGGTCAGGATCGCCGAGACCCCGGCGGGCTTCGGCGCCGCGACCCCGACGCGCGGGGTGCCCGTGCGCTACCGGCCGGGACACCCGGCCCCGCAGGCCCTGGAGAGGGGGGTACCGGTGCGGGCGACCGGGGGCGTGTCCCGGTCCGGGTGGGCGGTGGAGCACCGGTGGCCCAAGGAGGCGGAGCACGCGCTGTGCGTGGTGCTGCGCAGCCGCGGCTGCAACCTCGGGGTGCTCACCTTCCTGCGCGGCGCGAGCCGCCGCGCCTTCGACCGGGCGGACGCGGCCTACGGTCAGGACGTGGCGCTGCGGGTGGCGTCGGCGCTCGACCTCGCCGGGCTCGGCGACCCTTGCGGCCCGCACGCCTGACCCGCGCCGCCGGCCGGCCCCTCGGCCGCGGCGGCGAGGGGAGCGGCGGCGGGAGCGGCGGACCCGGGGGCGGCACGCCGCCACAGGATGCGGTCGGCGTGCTCGGCGAACACCCGCTCGTTCCACTCCGCGCCGCCGTCCACGTTCGCGGAGCGCAGCAGCGGCGGCTCGGTGCCCCCGGCCGCCAGCCGGCCGGCGGCCTCGGCGACGACGGCCTGGAGCAGGGCGCAGGTCACCACGGTGGACGCCGGGGCGAAGGGCGCGCCCACCCCCTCGGCGTGCAGGGTGGTGTCGCCGATCGGGACGCCGCTGTCCAGCACGAGATCGCAGTGGTCCTTCAGGAAGGTGCCGGAAGGATGCCGGGAGGCGGTCGCCTCGGCGTACCGCACCGAGGTGACGCCGATCACCCGCAGGCCGCGCGACCTGGCCTGGCTCGCCATCTCCACCGGCAGCGCGTTGCGCCCCGAGAGGGAGACGACGATCAACAGGTCGCCCGGCCGCGCCGGGCTGCTGTCCAGGACGGCGGGGGCCAGCCCCGCGACGTGCTCCAGGGCGCTGCCCAGGGTGGCGGGCGAGACGTCCACGCCGGTGGTGCCGGGGACGGAGAGCAGATTGACCAGGGCCAGGCCGCCCGCGCGGTACACCAGGTCCTGGGCCGGGAGCGCGGAGTGGCCGGCGCCGTAGGCGAAGAGGGTGCCGCCCGCGGCCACGGTGCCGGCGATCAGCCCGGCGGCCTCCGCGATGCGGTCCGCCTCCCGCTCGCGGGTCTCGGCGAGCAGGCCGATGGCGGCGTCGAAGAACTGACTGGCGAGCGTCTCGCTCCGGTCGTTCATGGCTGGCGCGTCCCTTCCGGCTCGTGCGGCCCACGCGGACCGCGCGGCCCCGCGGTCGCACGCCGGGCCCGGCACACCGTAGTGGTCTGGACCACTCCGGTGTCAATATGCGCGGGGGCGAAAACGCAGAAGGGGATCGGTTGTCAGTGGCGTGCGTCAGTATGGAGGGCAGGGCCACCGCACGAGATATCGAGGGGCACTCATGTCCGGACTTATCGATACCACCGAGATGTACCTCCGCACCATCCTGGAGCTGGAGGAGGAGGGGGTGGTGCCGATGCGGGCCCGAATCGCCGAGCGACTGGAGCAGAGCGGGCCGACGGTGAGCCAGACGGTCGCCAGGATGGAGCGGGACGGCCTGCTGACCATCGCGGGGGACCGGCACCTGGAGCTGACCGCGGAGGGCCGCAGGCTGGCGCAGCGGGTGATGCGCAAGCACAGGCTCGCCGAGTGCCTGCTGGTCGACGTGATCGGGCTGGAGTGGGAGCAGGTGCACGCGGAGGCCTGCCGCTGGGAGCACGTGATGAGCGAGGCCGTGGAGCGCCGCGTCCTGGAGCTGCTGAACCACCCGACCCAGTCGCCTTACGGCAATCCGATCCCGGGGCTGGAGGAGCTCGGCGAGACCGGCCCGGTCGATCCGTTCCTGGAGGAGGGCATGGTGGCGCTCTCCGACCTGGACGCGGACGGCGGGAAGACGGTGATCGTGCGGCGCATCGGGGAGCCGATCCAGACGGACGCGCAGGTGATGCACACGCTGCGGCGGGCCGGGGTGCACCCGGGGGCCTCGGTCAGCGTCACCTCGGGCGCCGGGGGCGGCATCCAGGTCGGCAGCGGCGGCGAGGCGGCGGAGCTGGACCCGCGGGTCGCGATGCACGTCTTCGTGGCGAAGGGCTGAGCCGCGCCCGCGGGCTCGGCCGGCCCGCGTCGCGCAGGAGTGCCGCCCCGGGGCGGGGCGGCCGTGGGGCCGGGCCGCCGCGCGGCGGCCCGGGGGCGCACCGGCCGCGGTCGTCCGGGCCCGGTGCGGGCGGCGGACGGGCCGGGGCGGGGCCGTGGCGCGGCGGCCGTCCCCCGGGAGAGGCGCCCTGGCGCCCAGGCGCCGCCGCGGCGGAGAGCGGCGCGGGTGGGCGAGGGGGCGAGGGCCGCGAACCGCGGCGGCCGTGATGCGGCGCAGCAGGCGGTGCGCGGGCGGCCGGCGCCGCCGGTGCGTGCGGTCCGCCGGGCGAGGGGCGTGGGAGCCGCGCGGGCCGGGTGAGCTGCGGGCCGGACGAGCCGTGCGGGGCGTACGGCCGGATGGGCCGCTGCGGGTGGTGCGGGGCGTGCGGGTGGTGCGGGGCGTGTGGGCTCGTTTGGGTCGGTGGGTCGTGCGGAGCCGTGGGGCCGTCGGTGCCTCGGCGCGCGCGGGCGCCCGGCGCGTTCGGGGCTCCCGCGAGGTCATGGCCTCCGGTCGCCCGGTGCGGACCCGTTGATCTCCCAACGGCGCGCCCGCTGCGGGTGCTTCGAGGCGGTTCCGGTGAGTGGAGTGGGGCGTTTTTTCTTGCGGTATCGGACGGTGTCGGCCCTTTCCCGGGCCGCCGATGCCTGGTGGGCGGAGGTGCGCGGCGCGTGGGAGTGCCACCGGGGCGTTTCCCGTTTCCCGGCCGCGGGTCCCGGCGCGGGCCGGAACGGGAAGCGCTCGCTCGAACAGGTGAAGGGAGGGCGCAGGACATGGTGTTCGAAAATCTATTCGATACCGTAGGGGTGGATCGGCAGGCGGCGGGCGATCGTTGAGCGGGACGGGAGGAAGGACGGGTGGAAGGGCGGGAGGAAGGACGGGTGGAAGGGGGAGTCGGCGGATGGCCGAGCGCGTGGACCGACTGGACGTGACGGGCAGCGGCGGAGTACGGCTGGTGGCCTGGGAGTTCGCCGAGTCGCCCGGGAAGAGGCGAGCGGCCGCCGGGCGGCCGGGGGTGCTCCTGCTGCACGGACTGATGGGGCGTGCGGCGCACTGGGCGGAGGTCGCCAGCCGGCTCGCGGGCAGGTACCGGATGGTGGGCCTCGACCAGCGCGGGCACGGCGACAGCGCCAAGCCCGCCGAAGGGCCCTTCGGACCCGAGACCTTCGTGGCGGACGCCGAGGCCGCGGTCGAGCAGCTCGGGCTGGGCCCCGTCACCCTGATCGGGCATGCGATGGGCGCGCTGACGGCCTGGCAGCTGGCGGCCATCCGCCCCGATTTGGTGCGCGCGGTGGTCATCTGCGACATGCGGGCGGCGGCCCTCGGCGCGGGTTCCCAGCGGCAGTGGCGGCAGTGGCTCGCCTCCTGGCCGCTGCCCTTCCGGGGCCTCGCCGAGGTCAGGCGCTGGTTCGCCGAGGAGGACCCGGCGCTCGACCGGCCGCGCCCGGCCCGCGGCGAGTTCTTCGCCCGGGTGATGGCGGAGCGCCCCGACGGCTGGCGGCCGGTCTTCTCGCGGCGGCAGATCCTGCTCGCCCGCGAGGGCTGGGCGCACGACGCCCACTGGGAGGAGCTGGCCCAGGTGCGCTGCCCGGCCCTGGTGCTGCGCGGCCTCGACGGGGAGCTCGGCCGGGCGGAGGCGCAGGAGATGGTGCGGGTGCTGCCGCGGGGCAGCTACGCCGACATCCCCGACGCGGGCCACCTGGCGCACCTGGAGCGGCCGGAGGAGTGGCGGGAGCGGGTGGAGAAGTTCCTGGCGGAGGCCGAGGCGGTGTAGCGCGGCCGGGCGGCGGAGGCGGTCGGCGTGCGGCGGAGGCGGCCGGGCGGCGGCCGGGCGGGCGGTGGCCTGCCGCCCCGGGCCGGGGGCCCGCCGCGGACCGTGCCTGCGAACGGCCCGGACCCGGCGGGCCGTTCGGCGCCGGCCTGGCCGCCGGGCCCGTTCAGCCGCGCCGCCGGGGCCCGTTCAGCCGCGGCTGACGGCGGTCAGGATCTCCGGCAGGCGGCGGGCCGTCGCCGGGGCGGCGACGCGCAGCCCCGCCCAGGCCGCCAGCAGGCCGTAGCCGAGCCCCACCGGGAGCACCGGCCAGGCCGCGGCGTCCGAGACGTTCAGCCAGATCGTCAGCGCGATCACCGGCGAGGCGACCACCGCGGCCGAGCAGGCGCCGCCGACGATCGTGAACCAGGCCGTCGCGCCCTGCCCCGGCGCCACGTTCTTCATCGGGCTGTCCTGCGGGATGGAGTAGGGGAACCGGGCGCTGGTCACCGCCCCGACGCCGAACATCGCGCCCTGGAGCGCGAGCGCGAGGCCGAGCGCGTCCGGCAGCTGCCCGAAGGCGCCGGAGAGCGCGCAGAAGAGCGACACCACCACGACCGTGCAGGGCACCGACACCACGGCGATCGCCAGCGCCCGGCCGCGCAGCTCGGCCAGCGCGTCCCGCGGCGTGCAGATGGTCTGCGACACCAGCCAGAAGCCGCTGTAGTCCTGGCCGAACTGGTTGTACATCAGCAGCCCGAACAGCCCTGACACCCAGCAGGAGTTGTAGACGCTCCCGGAGTCCTGCGCCGCGAAGACCACCGGCAGCAGCAGCCCCATCCCCAGGGAGGTGACCCAGCCCATCTTCGCCTTCGGGTCCCGCCAGGAGTAGCGCAGCGAACGCAGCATCACGATGCCGGTGCGCCCCGGCGGCAGCAGGGCGGCGAGCGCGCTCCCCCGCGCCCCGGCGCGCCGTTCCGCGCCCTCGGGCGCGGCCTGGAGCGTCGAGGAGTCGGGGGCGGTCAGCAGCCGGGTCAGCGTCCGCCGCCACCAGGCGAAGAGCAGCCCCCAGGCCAGCAGGGTCCAGGCCAGTGCCGCCGCGCAGAGGCCGGGCCGGCCCTCGCCCGCCGCCCGCACCGCCTCGATCACCGTGGCCGGCGGCAGCCAGCGCAGCACGTCCGCGATCGGCTCCACCGGCGCCAGGCTCTCGTCCGCGGACAGGCTGGACAGGCCCAGGTTGACGCCCTGTATGCCGAAGGCCACCACCACGCCGCTGAACACCGCGAGGTCCCGGCCCCGGCGGCTGGTGAGCAGCCGGGCGTTGGCCGTCGCCAGGGCGCGGGAGAGCGTGACGCAGACCAGCAGCACCAGCGGCACCGCCAGCACCGCGAGGGCCGTCCCGGCCGGGCCGTGCGCGGCCGTCGCCGCCGCCCCGCTCACCAGCAGCACCGTGAACAGCGCCCCGGTGCCCACCGCGGAGGCCACGAGTTCGGCGCCGAGCAGGGTCCGCGGCGGCAGCGGCAGCATCGCCAGCCGCCCCGGGTCGAGGGTCTCGTCGCCCCCGCCCACGAACATCGGCATGAACGTCCAGCCGAGCGCCACGACCGCCACCAGGGCGATGCCGACGTCCTCGGCGTACGCGTGCCCGCGCAGCGCCACCAGCCCCAGCAGCCCCAGCCCGCCGAACAGCAGGGCGACGAGCACCGAGCCGAGGAACGCCGCCGACCTGCCGGTCGACTGCCGCAGGCCGTTGCGCAGCAGCGAAAGCTTCAGCCGCACGAAGGTCGCGGTCACCGCCCCGGCCGAGGCCCGGCCGTCCCCCGCCGCGCCGGCGCCGTACGGCGCCCCGGCGGGAAGGGCCGGGTCGGCGGGCGGTCCGCTCGCCTGGCGTGCGCCGGGGGCGCTCATCGCGGGCCGCCCAGCCAGTCCAGGCTCTGCCCGGCCGGATTGCCCTGCGCGCCGACCAGTTCGAGGAAGGCGCTCTGCAGGCTGGGCGCCGCCCCGCGCACCTCGGCCAGCGGCCCGTGCGCCCTGATCCGGCCCGAGGCCAGCACGGCCACCCAGTCGCACAGCGACTCCACCAGCTCCATCACGTGACTGGAGAAGACCACCGTGGCGCCCGAGGAGGTGTACCGCTCCAGCACGCCGCGGATGGTCTGCGCCGACACCGGGTCCACGCCCTCGAAGGGCTCGTCCAGGAACAGGACCTCCGGGTTGTGCAGCAGCGCGGCGGCGAGGCCGGTCTTCTTGCGCATGCCCGTGGAGTAGTCCACCACCAGCTTGTGCTGGGCGGCGGAGAGGTCGAGCACGTCGAGCAGCTGGTCGCAGCGGCGCTCCACCTCGGCCGCGGGCAGGCCGCGCAGGCGGCCCATGTAGGTCAGCAGCTCCCGGCCGGTGAGCCGTTCGAAGAGCCGCAGCCCCTCGGGCAGCACCCCGATCCGGGACTTGACGCCCACCGGGTCCCGCCACACGTCGCGCCCGCCGATCTCGACCAGCCCCGAGTCGGGGCGCAGCAGCCCGGTGATCATCGAGAGCGTCGTCGTCTTGCCCGCGCCGTTCGGCCCCACCAGGCCGATGAAGCGTCCGGCGGGCAGGTCGAGGTCGATCCCCGCCACGGCCGTCTGCTCGCCGAACTGCTTCCACAGGCCGCGCACCCGCACCGCGGCCGTCTCCGGCCGGCCGTCCCCGCCCGCTGTCCGTTCCCCGTCGTCCATGCGTTTCACTCTAGATGCGCCTTACCGCCCGATCTCCTGCCGGTCGAACACCCGGCCGCACCACCGGCGCCTGGCCGCCCGCCGCGGCCCCTTCCCCGGCCCCTCGCGCGGGCCGCCGGCCGCGGTGGTCCGAGCGGGCGGGGGCACGCGCCGGGGCGAGCGGCCATGCGAGGGCGCTCCGCGCGAGGGTGCTCCGCGCGATGGCGGGCCGCGCGGGCGCGCCGTGCGAGGGCGCTCCGCGCGGGAACGCGCCCGGCCGGGCGCGCCCCTGCGGAACGTGGCCGCGGAATGCCCCTCCGGAGCGTCCGGTGCGGTGCGATGCGGTGCGATGCGTTGTGGTGCGTTGTGGTGCGTTGTGGTGCGGAACGCCCCCTGGGGGGCGGGCGCCGTTCCGGCGCGCGTGCGGCGGGCCAGCCGGGGCGCGCCGAGCGGCCGGGACCGGCCGGCGGTCTCGGTCCGCCGGGCGGCCCGGCCCCCGGCCTGCGGCGTCCCACCGTGCCCGGTGCCCGCGGCCTGCGGTGCCCGCGGCCTGCGGCGCCCTGCCGCGTACGGTGTCCGTCGCGCCCGGTCCCCTCGGCCTGCGACGTCCCCGGCCCGCGCTGCCGCCGGGTCCCGGCGCCCCGCCGTGCCCGGTGCCCGCGGTACCCCGTCGCGCTCGGTACCCGCGCGCCCGGCGTCCCCGGCCGGCGGTGTCCCTGGGGCCCGGCGCCCCGGCGTTCGCGGCGTCCGGTGTCCCCGGGTCCCGGCGGCCCGCCGTGCCCGGTGCCCGTCATGCCCGGTGGTCGCAGCGTCCCGTCGTGCGCTGTGTCCTGCCCCGCGCGCCCGGGCGGCGGCGCCCCAGCGCGCCCGATGGCCCCCGGACGCTGCGGCACCCCGGCGTGCCCGCTGTCCGGCACGTCGGGTGTCTGCGGCCTGCGGCGTTCCGTCGTGCCCGGCGTCCCCGGCCCGCGGTGTCCCGGGTCCCGGTGACGGGACGTGCCCGGTGTCCGGCACCCCGTCGTGCCCGGAACTCGGCCCCCCCGGCCCCTGTTATGCCCCATGCCCACAGCTCCCGGCGCCCCGCGTGCACGGCTCCCCGGCGTGCCCGGTGCCCTCCGGCCTGCGGCGCCCCGTTGCGCAGGCGCCCGTCCCGCGCGGTGCCCCCGGTCCGCGGCGCCCCGGCGCGCGGCACGCCCGGCGCCCCCGGCGCGCGGTGCCTCGTCGTGCCCGGTGTCCGGCACGCCGGGGGTCCGCGGCCTGCGGCGTTCCCGTCTGTCCGGCCCGCGGTGTCCGCGGCTCCCTGTCGTGCCGGTGCCCGGCGTCCCCGGTGCCCCCCGGCCTGGGGCGCCTCGTCGCGCACGGCACCCGGCACGCCCGGTGCCCCCGGCGCGTGGCGCCCCATCGCGCTGCGCACCATCGCGCGCTGCGCCCCGGCGCGCGCTGCGCCCCGGCGCGCACGGCGCCCGGCGCGCACGGCGCCCGGCGCGGGCGGTGCCCCGGCGCGCGCGGTGGCCGGAGGGCGTCCGGTCAGCCGGCTTCCTGGCGGCAGGCGTAGGCGAGGGGCGCGATGACCTCCTCCACGCCGGGCAGCCAGCGGTTGGCCTCTGTGGGCCGCCGCACCCACTGCACCCGGCCGCGGTCCCCGACCCGGGTGGGCGGCGCGGCCACCCAGCCGCCCTCGCCCGCGACCCGCAGACCGAGCCCCGCGGACGGCCAGCCCAGCTGCCGCAGCAGCCCGGGCACCCGGGCGGCGCCGCCGGGCAGCACGAAGAACTGCATGCTGCCCTGGGGGTGTGCGGACACCGGGCCGAGCGCGACCCCGGTCCGCTCCATCCTGGCGAGCGCGAGGCAGCCGGCCGTCTCCGGCACGTCGAGCACGTCGAAGGACCGGCCCGTCGGCAGCAGCACCGCGGCCCGCGGCTGCCGCGCCCAGGCCCGCCTGACCGCGGAGGCGCTGCCCGTCGCCAGGCCGCGGAAGTCGGCGTGCGCCGGGTGCGCGCCCGGCGCATCGCAGCCGGCAAAGGCGCACGAACAGCGCACGTCCGGTCCCGCGGACACCAGCCATGCGCCGGGCAGCACGTCCCAGTGCCGGTCCTCCACGTACCGGACGGCCTGCTCGACCAGGGATTCCGTGGGCCGCGGCGGCTGCCCGCCCGCGGTGCCGGGGGAGGGGAGTCGGGGGCTTCGTTCCAGGGGGATGTCCAGGTTGATTTCCACGTTGATCACAACTCGATTGCTCCGCATGGGTTACGGGCTCGCGCGAGTGTGCGTGAGGGGAGCCGTCACGCACGCGGGGCGCATCGGTGCATTGACCGGGGCATACGGGATGGATTGGGCATGCGGCGGGCAGTGATGAGCGCGGATCTTCCCGGGGAGCCGGTCAGCAAGGGATCAGCAAGGGAGCCGCCCATGACAGCAAGACCTCTCATCTCCCGCCAGCCCAACGAGCGCCTTCTGTCGCTGGTCCGCGAGGCCGCCTGCTCGAACGCCGGCCTCGCCCGCCGGGTCAACATGTGCGCCGCGGAGCGCGGCCTCGACTATCGGTACGACAAGACGTCCGTGGCCCGGTGGATTCGCGGCCAGCAGCCGCGCGGCCGGGCGCCGGAGATAATCGCCGACGCCATCGGCCGCAAGCTCGGCCGGCAGGTGACCGTCGAGGAGATCGGGATGGGCAGCGCCCGCCAGCTCACCTCGGCGGTGGGGCTGCGCTTCGCGGCCGGGCTGGCCGATGCCGTGGAGCAGGCCGCCGAGTTGTGGCGCTCCGACGTGGCCAGGCGCGAGGCGGGGGAGGCGGCCCAGGGGCGCGGACCCTACGGCCCCGGCGGCTCGCACGTGGCGCCGGCCGCGCTCGTGGAGCCCAGCCGGGACTGGCTGATCAGCCCGTCCGACCAGGCGGTGGCCCGTTCCTCCGGGCCCCGGGTGGGCCAGGCCGACGTCGCCGCCCTGCGCGCCACCACCGCCGCGCTGGTCGAACTCGATCGCCGCTGGGGGGCGGGTCACGTCAGGCCGGTCGTCGTCCACTACCTCAACAGCGTGGTGTCCCAGCTGCTCACCGGCTCCTACCGGGAGTCCGTGGGGCGCGACCTGTTCGGCGCCGCCGCCAGGCTGACCGAACTCGCCGGCTACATGGCGGTGGACAGCGGCCTGCCGGGGCTCGCCCAGCGCTACTACATCCAGGCCCTGCGGCTGGCCCAGGCCGCGGGCGACCGCGGCTTCGGCGGCTACGTCCTCGCCGCGGGCATGAGCCACCTCGCCGCCGAACTCGGCAACCCGCGCGAGGTCGTCCAACTCGCCCGGGCCGCCCAGGAGGGCACCAAGGGCCAGGTGCCGCCGCGCGCCGAGGCGCTGTTCCTCGCGGCGGAGGCGCGCGGCTTCGCCCAGTCCCAGGACCGCGAGGGCTGCCGCAGGGCGGCCGGCGCCGCGCTGGCCGCGCTCGAACGCGCCGGGGCCCCCGAAAGCGCGGGAAGCGCGGGGAGCGCCGCGGGCGCCCCAGAAGGCGAGGACCCGGACTGGATCGCCCACTTCGACGCGGCCTACCTGGCGGACGAACTGGCCCACTGCCACCGGGACCTGGGCCAGGGCCGGGCCACGCAGCAGCGGGCCGCCGAGGCCCTCGCCGGCCACCCGCCGAGCCGCGCCAGGCGGCGCGCGCTCGGGCTGCTGCTCATGGCCCAGGGGCAGTTGCAGGAGGGTGACCTCGACCACGCCTGCCACACGGCGGACGAGGCGGGCACGCTGCTGCACGGCCTGCGTTCCGGCCGCGGCACGCAGTACTTCGAGGACTTCAAGGCCAGGCTCGAACCCCACCGCAAGGAGCCGCGGGTGCGGGAGTTCGCCGCCCGCTGGTCCGGCAGGTAGGCGCAGGTCCGCGGGGCCTTCCCGGCGGCGGGCCCGGCCCGGCGGCCGCCGCGGGAAGGCGGCGCGCGGCCGGGCGCCGCGCCCGCTCCCGGCACTCCGCGCGCCGTGCCGGGGATCTCGCCCGGCCGCCGCGGCGCGCCGATTCCCGCGCAGATTCCGGCCGCGGGCGCCCGACTTGACCCCGGGACGCGGGAACGCGAGGCTCCCGTGGAGCCGGTAGCGTGAGCCGGTACACGGCGTGAAGCGAACGAGGAGCCCGGGTGACGACCCACAGCGGACCCGACGACGAGCCCCGCGAGGGCGTGATACTGCCGTCGAGCGGCGGGGGATCGTGGGACTCGCGGCCTCAGGGGGCGGCCGCCCCCTCGACCGGACAGCCGTGGGGCCAGCCCTGGGGCCCGGGCGTGGCCGCCGCCGACTCCCCGCAGGGCCAGGGCGGGGCCGCCCCGCAGCCGCCGGGCCCGCCGCCCGCGCAGCCCTACGGCCCGCCGCCCGGCCAACTCCCCGGCGCCCCGCAGCCTGGCCAGGCCCCCGGAGCCGCGCCCCCCGCCATACCACCGGCCATGCCACCGGCCGCGCCCCCCGCGGCGCCGCCCGCCATGCCGCCCGCGCCGCCCGCCCCGAGCGCGCCGTTCCCGGCCGGGCCGCCGCCCGCGGCACCGGCGCAGGGCGCAAGCCCGCACGACCAGCCGACGATGCTCGCCCCCGCGGTGCCGGCCCCGGGCGCGCCGTCCCAGGGGCGCCACGCGCAGGTTCCGCCCGCCCCCGGCGCGCCGGGCGGCCCGGCCGGCGCGAACCCGCCGCAGGCCGCGCACGCACACCACGCACCACCTGCCCACCCGGGGAACGCCTCCGCGCCGGCGGGCGGCCCCCAGGGCGCGCCCCCGGCGGGCGCCGGGCGCCACGCGTCCGGCCCGGGCGCGCACCGGGCCCCGGCCGGGGAACTGCCCCGGCAGGCCACCCCCGCGATGCCCAGCGTCCCGCCCCCGCCCCCGGCGCCCGAGGAGGCGGCCACGCAGTTCCTCCCGCCGGTGGGCGGCGCGCCCGACGAGGCCGCGACCCAGCTGATCCCGCCGGTGGGCGGCGCCCCCGACGAGGCCGCCACGCAGCTGATCCCGCCGGTGGACGACGGCGGCCCGCTGGAGGCGACGGCCCAGATCAGGGCGCTTCCCCTGCAGGCCACCCCGGAACGCCCGGACCGGGCGCCGGGGAACCGGGCGCCGGGCGCGGACCCGGAGGGGGCGACGCAGCTGATCCCGCCGGTCGCGGCGGACCCCGAGGCCACGACCCAGCTGCGGGCGGTCGCCCCCGGCCGGGCCTCCGGCGGCCGCGGGAGGGGCCCGCGGCCCTGCGGCGCGCAGCCCGTGCCCCCGGGACCCGGCCGGCCGGCCGCCGGGGGGCCCGCCGGCGGCGACTTCGAGAACCTCTTCAGGTCCGCCGCGGAACCGGCCGGCGGCCGGCCCGGCGGGCCGGGTCTGCCCCCGCCGCCCTACGGCGGCGACGGCCCCGCGCGGCGCCGTTCCCCCCTGCTGATCGTGGCCGCGGTCGTCCTCGGCTGCGCGGTGATCGGCCTGGGCGCGGGCGCGCTGCTCGGCGGCGGCGATGGGGGCGGCTCGGACACCGAGACCTCGCAGAGCGCGGCGGCCGGCGACTCGGAGCAGCCAGGCGACGGGGAGACCGGGGCGGACGGCGGGGAAACGCCCCAGGACGAGGGGCAGGACGAGGCCGGGGACGAGGAGGCGCGGGCCCAGGCCGAGGCCCTGTCGGCGCTGCTCGACCAGAGCAACGACAGCCGCGACGCGGTGGTCGGCGCGGTGGCGGACGTCCGCTCCTGCAAGCACCTCGGCCGGGCGGCCCAGGACCTGCGCGCCGCCCGCGACCAGCGCAACGGCCTGGTCACGCAGCTCAACTCCCTGGAACTCGACGCCCTCCCCGACGGCGAGGCGCTCGGCCAGGCCCTCGTCGAGGCCTGGCAGTCCTCGGCCCAGGCGGACGAGAACTACGCGGCCTGGGCGGAGGAGGCGGCGAACAACCGCGACCTCTGCCACGGCGGCCAGCTGCGGCGCACCGACCGCGCCGACCAGGGGGACGCCGCCAGCCAGCAGGCCACCGAGGCCAAGCAGCACGCGGCGGAGCTGTGGAACCCGGTGGCCAGGCAGTACGGGCTGCCCGAGCGTGACCCGGGACAGCTGTGAGCGAGGGCACCGGGACAGCAGGGGAAGGCGAGGCGGCAGCGGAGGGCGAGGCGCGTCGGGCGGGCCGTGGTGGCGAGGGCGGGGCAGGCGGGGGCCGGCGTGGCCGCGGGGTGCCCGTACGATCGGGTTCCGTGCAGGCTTCGGAAAGGTCTTCCCGTCACGCCAGGCGTTCCTCCACCATGGCAGGCATGCCGCTCAACGACATGCCGTGGTGGCGCTGGCGCGCCAACGTGCGCTCGGCGCTGCACATGCTGTCCGACCCGCACTTCCACGAGAACTACTGGGTGCCCAGGGTCCCGGGGTACGGCGACGTGACCGACGCCGTCTACCGCCTGGTCGAGGACACCTGGCTGGACAACTGGTCGGCCGAGAAGTACGTCGGCACCGTCTTCCGGGACAGCCAGGAGGCGGCGCTGGTGGACGCGGCGGTGCTGCGCGTGCTGCGGATCATGCACCAGGTCGGGGCCGACGCCCCGGTCTCCGACTACCTCGGGCACCACGGCTGGCCGGAGGCCGTCAGGGCCGCGCGCGAGGCGCACATACGGCTCGCGGCGAACGACGGCGAGGACCCGGACACCCCGCCGCGCTCCCTCGACGAACTGCACGCGGCCCTGCACTCCGTGTGAGCCCCCCGTCGGCGCACGGTGAACTCGCCGCGGGCTCGCCGCGGGATCACCATGGGCTCGCCGCGGGCTCCCGGGGCGTTCCCGCCGCGCCGCGGGCGGGGGCCGATCCGGCTGCCGCTCGGGTGCCGGACGCGCGCCACGCCCGGCCCCGCGCTGTGCCAGGCTAGGCCCATGAGCCCCTCGACCAGCGAATCGCCCGACCGTTCCGCGCAGTACGTCCTGATCCTCTCCTGCCCGGACAAGCCCGGCATCGTGCACGCCGTCTCCAGCTTCCTGTTCATGACCGGCTGCAACATCGAGGCCAGCCAGCAGTTCGGCGACCGGGACACCGGACTGTTCTTCATGCGCGTGCACTTCTCCGCGGTCGAGCCGGTCACGCTGGAGAAGCTGCGGGCCAGCTTCGCCGCCGTGGGCGACACCTTCCAGATGGACTGGCAACTGCACGCCGCCGCGGAGAAGATGCGGGTGCTGCTGATGGTGAGCAAGTTCGGGCACTGCCTCAACGACCTGCTGTTCCGGGCGAGGAGCGGCGCCCTGCCCGTCGAGATCGCCGCCGTGGTCTCCAACCACACCGACTTCGCCGAGCTGACCGCGTCCTACGGCATCCCGTTCCACCACATTCCGGTCACGGCGGAGACCAAGCCGGATGCCGAGGAGCGGCTGCTGCGGCTGGTCGAGGACGAGCGCGTCGAACTCGTCGTGCTCGCCCGGTACATGCAGGTGATCTCCGACGACCTGTGCAAGCGGCTGCCCGGGCGGATCATCAACATCCACCACTCCTTCCTCCCCAGCTTCAAGGGCGCGCGCCCGTACCACCAGGCGCACGCCCGGGGCGTGAAGCTGATCGGTGCGACGGCGCACTACGTGACGGCCGAGCTGGACGAGGGCCCGATCATCGAGCAGGAGGTGGAGCGCGTGGGCCACGAACTCACCCCGCAGCAGCTGGTCGCGGTCGGCCGCGACGTGGAGTGCCAGGTCCTGGCCCGCGCGGTGAAGTGGCACAGCGAGCGCCGGGTCCTGCTGAACGGGCGCCGCACCGTCGTCTTCGCCTGAGCGCGCGCCCCCGGCCCGAGACGCGCGCGCCCGCCCCCGGAGCGGGGGCGGGCGCGCGGCCGTCGGGAACGCCACCGGACGCCGGCGAGGCCGTGCGAGGTCAGGGGCCGCCGCGGAACGTCAGGGGGCGCCGGCGGGCGTCACAGGGCGTCGGCGAGGCGGTCCACCTGGTCCGGGTCGGGACCGTGGCAGTAGCACATGACCTCGTCGGCGCCGAGGTCGCCGAAGGCGGCGATGGCCGCCCTGACCTCGGCCTCCGTGGTGAGCAGGCCGGCGGTCATCCGCTCCGGCGCGCCGGTGAAGGCGTAGTAGGCGTGCATGGCGCTCCTCGCCTCCTCCACCACCCGCGGCGGGCCGAGCGCGACGTTGACCTGGGCGACCAGGCGGGGCTCGCCCGCGCGGCCGTGCGAGCGCCACTGGCTGCGGACCGTGTCGAACAGGCCGCCCGCCCAGGAGGGCGGCGCGGCGGCGAGGAAGCCGTCGCCCCACCGCGCGACGCGCTCCAGCGCGGCGGGCTTGAAGCCGCCGAAGAGCAGGGTGGGCCCGCCCGCCCTGGCGGGCGCGGGCCCGATCGGCCCGGCGCCCTCCCCGTAGGGTTCGCCCGCCCACAGCCGGCGCATCACCGCCAGCTGGGCGTCCAGGCGGCGGCCCCTGGTGCGCAGGTCGACGCCCGCGACCAGGTGGTCGTCCTCCCGGCCGCCGACCCCGAGGCCGAGGACCAGGCGGCCGCCGCTCATCCGGTCCAGGGTGGCGGCCTGCTTGGCGAGCAGGGCCGGGTCGCGCAGCGGGGCGAGCAGCACCTCGGTCTGCACCCGCAGGCGCGAGGTGGCGCCGGCCAGCACGGCGAGCGCGACCAGGGGTTCCGGGTTGTCGTAGACGAGCCGGTCGAGCAGGCCGAGCGTGGTGAACGGCCCGGCCTCCGCACGCCGCGCCCAGTCGGACAGGGCGGCCGGGTCGCCGACGGGCAGTCCTAGCCCTATGTCCATGGAAAACCTCCGAAGGAAGAGACGCCGAAGCAACGGCGAAACAGCAGAAAGGCGCCGCCCCTCCGGCGCCTCGGCGAGACGGGAAGCGCCCGCTCTGCGGCGTACTTCTTCGGGCGCGTCTCCTCGGAGTGGGGCACAGTCTACGAGCCCGCCCGGGAGGGGCGGCCCGGCGGGGGCCGGGGCCGCCGAGGACCCGGGCGGGGCCGGAAGGCGCGCCGCCCGGCTCCCGCGCGCGCCCGGCGGCGGGGTGCGGCAGGGTGGGCCCATGAGCACGCTGACCGAGGACCTCACGGACCTCTTCGACCACGTCTGGGGGCGCTTCAGGGCGCGGATGGCCGGGCTCGGCGACGCGGAGTGGGACTGGCGGCCGACCCGGGACGCGCACCTCGGCCTGCGCCGGCGGATCGCCCACCTCACCGGCACCCTTCGCGAAGACCGCAATCCCGTCTGGCTCGGGCTCCCGCCCGTGTCCCCGCCGGCCGAGCCGGAGCCGGAACCGGAGTCGGCGCGGGCCGCGCT
This sequence comes from Streptomyces hoynatensis, assembly GCF_003626535.1. Lineage (GTDB taxonomy): Bacteria > Actinomycetota > Actinomycetes > Streptomycetales > Streptomycetaceae > Streptomyces > Streptomyces hoynatensis. The sequence continues at coordinate 129,527 of NZ_RBAL01000007.1, read as the reverse complement.
GGCCGCCGCCGAGCTGGCGTACGCCCGCTGGCGCGGCTGGCTCGCCGAGGTGCCGCAGGAGGCGCTGGCCGAGCCGATCGGGGCCGTGGCCGGGCCCTACGGGGAGGCCACCAGGCTCTCCTTCGTCCTGCACCTCGCCGACGAACTGGTGCACCACACGGCCGAGGCGGCGCTGCTGCGCGACCTGTACGCCGGCACCCACTGAGCCCCCGCGCGCCGGGCCCTTCCCCCGGGGCCTCCCCGGCGCCTTCCGGGCGCCTCCGCACAGAGGCAGCGGCGTTCCCTACAGCCGGGAGAGCGCGGCCACCGCGAACAGCACGTCGTGTATCACCGCGGGATCGCCCTCGCCGCCTGAGGCGACCTCCTCCGGGGTGAGCCTTCCCGCGGCCAGCTGGCAGAACGCGACGTCCTCAAGCGCCAGGTGCGCCACGGCCCGTCGCGCCGCGGTGCGGGAGACCGCGGCGGCCGGCGAGTCGAGCGGCAGGTACCAGTGGCCGCCGCCCGGGCCCTCGATCTCCAGGTGCAGGGTGCGGCCGGGCGCGCCGACCGAGGCCAGCCGGATCGGCGAGGAGGCGAGCCCGGCCCGGCGCCGGTCGGCGATGCTGCCGGGAAGGCGGCGGGCGGCGAGGTCGACCAGCAGCCGCAGGTGCGGGCCCACCGGCGGTCCGTAGGGGTAGGACACCGCCTCGGCGATGTCGGTGGCGTGCACCCAGCAGGCGAACGCCCGGTCCAGGTAGGCGTCGGACAGCGCGATCTCGGGCGCCCCGGGAAACAGCCCCCACTCGCCGAGCAGTTCCCGCGGCACGGTCCGCTCGCCGGTCCTGCCGCCCCGGGCCGCGGCGGCCCGGACCAGCGCCCGCGTCTGCTCCCGCCAGGGCAGCCAGGCGGGCCGTTCCACCCCGGCGCGCCACGCGGCCAGCGTCCTGGCCACCGGGGCGCGCTCCGCGCCCGGGGCCGGGCCGGCCGGGTCGGGCAGCCCCACGGCCCCGGCCAGCAGGCCGTCGACGACGAGCAGGTGGTGCAGGACGCCGGAGACGGTCGTGGTGTGCCCGAGCCAGTGGTCGTCCTCGAACCAGCGCAACGTCACCGGCGTGCGCCACTCGTCCTCCGCCATGTCGTGCAGCAGCGCGTCCAGCCTGGCGGCCTCCGCGTCGAGCGGCTCCGCCCAGGAGGGCACCGGAAGCTTCGCGGGCCGCCGCTCCAGGCAGCCTTCGAGTACCCGGTTGCGCAGGCGCGGGTCCAGGTCGAGGCTGGCCGGCGGCTCCAGCAGCATGGCGGCGTCCCGCAGTTGCAGCCCCTCCTCGGCGCACCGCGTGCAGTCCTCCAGATGCGCCTCGACGCGCCACGCCTCCTCCGGGGCGCACGCGCCGAGGGCCCAGGCGCCGAGCAGGGCGGCGATGTCCTCGTGCGTCACGCGGGCCCCGGACGCCCCGTCTGCCCCGGATGGCCCGTCTGCCCCGGGCGCCTGGGATGGCCCGCCCGCCTCGTGGACCCCGCCCGTCCCGTCCGTCCCGCCCGTCCCGTCCGTCCCGCCGGTCTCCGCGGTCGCGTCCTGGCCGGCGGCGCCGGACGGGCTCCCGGACGTGTTGCCTGAAGGGCCCCCGGACGTGCCGGCGGACGGGGCACACGGCGGGCTGCCGGCCGGGCTGCCGGGCCGGGCGGAGTGGCCGCCGCCGGGCGTCTGCCCGCCCGGCGGGCCCTCCTCGCCACCACCGGCCTCCGGCGGGTCGAACTGGGACATCGGCTCGCTCGCCTCCCGTTGCCGAGGGGTGACCGTCCGGGGACCGTCCGCGCCCGCCGCCGGGGGCGCGGGCAGGCCCGGCGCTTCCGCTTCGTGCGGCGGCGTCACGGGCCCTCCTCCCGCCCCGGCTCCCCGGGCGCCGCGCCGCCGCGGAGGGGGGCGTCGGCCGTTCCCGGGCGGTAACGGGCCGCGGAGGAGAGGAGTTGCAGGCCGAGGCGCAGGCGCCGGCGGGCCTCGTCCTGGGTGATGCCGAGCCGCTCCGCCATCTGCCGGTAGTCCTGCCGCTGGAAGCGGGTGAGGTGGAGGGCGTCGCGCAGCGGCGCGGGCATGGCGGTGACGATGTAGTCGGCTCGGGCCGCGGTGGAGGCGGCCTGCACCTGGGCCTCGAGCGCCCCGCCGGCCGCGGGGGCGCCGCCCTCCCGGCCGTTCGGCCGCCGCAGCCGGTCCACCGCGATGCGGTGCGTCTCGCCGGCGATCCAGGAGCGCAGCGTCCCGTCCTCGGGGTCGAAGTCCTCCGGGGCCTCCCAGATGCGGGCGAAGACCTCGCGGGTCACCTGGGCCGTGGCCTCCTCGTCGTCCAGCACCCGCTGGGCGATGCGGTACGTCAGCGTGGCGAAGCGGTCGTACAGCTCGGCGAGTGCCGCGGCCTCGCCGCGCCGGAGCCGCTCGCGCATGCTGCGGTCCCAGTGCGGCGGCGTCTCGTGCGCCATCCGGTCCCCCAACTCCCGTCCGTCCGACGGACATCCCAGGTCCCGTGCGTACGTCAAATGTAGTGCGCACCGCCGTCGGCGCGCGCCCCGTGAGGCCCGGTCCGCGCCTCGGCCGGCCGCGAGGCACGGGTTCCGGCCAACGCCCGGCGCCGCCGCCTGGCCGGAACGCCCCAGGCGGCGGCCGCCGCGGGCCGGTGGGGGACCGCTCCGGTGACCGGCGGGCGCCGGGGGGAGTGACGCGGCCGAAACTGGGCAGGGCGCACTACAGGTGGTGGTGCCGGCGGGCGGTCCCGCGGACCGCGCCGGCGCACGCGCCCGGCCGCGCACGTGCCGGGCGAACGACCCGGGCTCGCGGGCGCCTCGCACCGTGGCCCCCGGCCGGCCGGGGTCAGGCTCGGGTCCGGCTCGGCCGGTCCGGGTCCCGGGGCTCGCCGGACGGGCCACGGCAGACAACCACAGAAGCCGTTGAAGGTGACGGAGACATCGGCCCGTTGCGGCGCCGCGGCGGCGCCGGGCCCGGCACGAAGGGCGGCGCGGAGTGACCTTGCAGGTGCTCGTCATGCAACGGGGGGAGTGGACCGTGCTGTCCGTCGTCGGCGAACTCGACCTCGCGACCTCGCCGGCCGTGCGGCAGCACGTGCACGAGGCGGTGGCCGAGGGGCGCAAACGGCTGGTGCTCGACCTCGCCCAGGTGCGGTTCTGCGATTCCACGGGGGTCGGGGTGCTGATCGCCGCGCGGCGGCTGATGCGTTCGTGCGCGGGCGAGTTGCGGCTGATCCTGCCCGCCCGCGGCGCGGAGGAGGGCTCTCACGTCAACCGGGTGCTCGCGGCCCTCGGCGTGCGGCGGCTCTTCGACTGCTACCCGGACCTGGAGGCGGCGGCGGGGGAAAGCGTGACCGCCTGAGCGGTGTTCGAGCACTCCTCGCGCATCTCGCACATTATGCCGGGCGCTTACTCCTTTGCGCCGGAATATTCCTGAAGCGCTTGTTGTCCGACTCGCCCGTCAATCATGCTGTCCGCTACCGAGGTTGTGCCCTCGGTGTGAGGCGAAGAGTCCGCCGGTTCGGATGGTGTGAACGGTGCAGGAGCTGGAGAAGCAGTTGGAGGTCGCCCCCGAGCCCTCGGAGGTGGCCCGCGCCCGCAGGTGGGTGCGGGCACAGCTGGGCCGGGGGCATCCCTGTCCGGCCTGCCCCGACGAGTCGCAGACCGACACGCTGGTGCTGCTGGTGTCCGAGTTGGTGACCAACGCCGTGGTGCACACGGGCCGGCCGGCCGTGCTCAGACTCGCGGTCAGGGAGCCCGACTCGGTGCGGCTCGAAGTGGTGGACGACAGCGCGCGCCCGCCGCGCCCGCGCCGGGCGGAGGGCGAGGACACCGGGGGCCGCGGCCTTGAGCTGGTGGGCGTTCTGGCCGACCGCTGGGGCTGGCAGCGGGAGGGCGGCGGCAAAAGGGTGTGGTGCGAACTCGACTGCCCGCCCCCGGGGGAATCCGGACGACTATTGACGGCCCGTGGTGGCTTGATCACCCTAAGGAAAGGTTCCGCCAGGTCCGTGGAGGCCGGCTCTGGCGGGGCCGGGTGATGCGCGGCGAGGGGACGTCGAGGTCGGGCCTGGCCCGGCGCGCCCGCGGCCGCCTGGACCTCGGCGAGTGCGGATCACCCGGGACGGGCCCCCTCCCCGGCGGGGAGGGGCGCCCGCTCTGGCCGGCGGCCCGGCACGCCGGGCGCCCGGCGGCCCGAGTCCTGCGGGGCGCGCGGGGCGCACGGGCGGCCCAGGACGCCCGGGGCGCGCGGGCGGGGTCACAGCCGGCGGGCGAGGGCGGAGGCGATCCTCGGGGCCTCCCTGGCGATCTCCCGCAGCATGCCGCTGAGCGGGTTGCGGTAGCCGGTGAAGTAGAGCCCGGGGGCGGCCGGATGGGTCCTGCGGCCGTGCACGAGCGGGCGGCCCTGGGCGTCGAGCACCCCGAGGTGGCCGACGAGCGCGTCGAGCCCGCGGCGGTAGCCGGTGGCGGCGATGACGGCGTCCGGGGTGATCTCGGTCCCGTCGGCGAGCGCGACCTTGTCCCCCTCGAAGGAGACCACCGCGGCGACCGGCTCGACGAGCCGCCGCCGCACCGCCCGGATCAGCCCGGTCCTGCCGGTGTCCTGCACCGGGATGGCGCCCTGCCGCGCGCGGCTGTAGAGCCCGGTGGCCGGGCGCGGCAGGCCGTACGGGGTCAGGTCGGGCAGCAGGCGCTCCACGGGCCTCGCGAGCCGGTCGACCAGGGGCACCGGCAGGCGGCGGCACAGGATCGCCCCCGCCTGCGCGGGCCAGCCGAGGGTCGAGCGGCGCACCAGGTGCGGCGGCGTGCGCACCGCGAGCCTGACCCGCCCCGCCCCGCCGAAGCCGAGGTCGGCGGCTATCTCGGCGCCGGTGTTGCCCACGCCGACGACCAGCACGTCGCGGCCGGCGAACGGCTCCGGGTTGCGGTAGGCGGCGGCGTGCAGCAGCTCGCCGGTGTAGGTGTCCAGGCCCGGCCAGTCGGGCAGCCGCGGGGTGTGGTTGTAGCCGGTGGCGACCACCACGGCGGCGGCGCGCAGCCGGCGCCCGCCGTTCGCCGTGAGCTCCCAGCCGCCGGCCGGGTCGCCGGCCCGGTCGATCCTGGCGACCTCCACGCCGGTGGCCAGGTCGAGGCGGTGGTGGCGGGCGTACCCCTCCAGGTAGCGGACGAAGTCCTCGCGGGCCACCCAGCGGCCGGCCGCGCGGGGTATGGGGAGCCCGGGCAGCGAGGACCAGCGGCGGGTGGTGTGCAGCCGCAGCCGGTCGTAGTGCCGGCGCCAGGCGGCTCCCACCTCGCCGGACTTCTCCAGGACGACGGCCCTGATGCCGTGGCCGGCGAGCGCGGCCGCGGCGGAGAGCCCGGCGGGACCCGCGCCGATCACGTACACGGGCGCGGGCGGGCGTTCCGGTTCGGAGGGCGACGAAACGGAAGGGGCGGACGACTTCGGCATGTTCATGAGCATACGCAGGCCGTAGGCGCCGACAACCGCGCGTGTCCGCGGGCGCTGCCTTCCGGAGGGAAGCGCGGGGCGGCGACGCGGGGCGACAAGCCGGGAGACGAGCGGGGGAGGCAAACGGAGACAGGGAAAGCCGGGAAAGCCGGGAAAGCCGGGGAGGCGGGGAAGACAGGGGAGGCCGGAGAAGGGGAGGAGGCGAGCGGGCACAGGCGGCAAGGAGGCTCCGCGTGGGGGCGCCGCCGCGCGGTGCGGCGCGGGCGCTACTTGGCGGCGGGCTTGCGGCCGGTGACGCCCAGGTGCACGAGGAGGGCGAGGGCGGGCCTGAGGTCGCCCTGTTTGGCGCCGAGCGCCTGGAGGCTCTTCGGCTGGGCGGAGGCGGCGGCCAGCATGGTGACGAGGGAGGCGGCCAGCGCGGTGGGCGTCGCCTCGGGGGCCGTGGCGCGCCCGCGCCCGCGCTCCGCCTCGATCGTCTCGGCCAGCGGCTTGACCACCGCGCCCTGCACGCGGGTCCTGAGGCGGACGAAGCGCCGGTCGCCCTCGGCGGCGCCCAGGTCGATCACCCGGAGGATGGCGTCGTGTTTGCGCCAGAACGTGAGGACGCCCTCCACCAGCTCCTCGGCGGCCGCTCCGCCCGCGCGGCCGGCCCAGGAGCGCCCGGTGAGCAGCTCGGAGAGCTCGGCGCTCTCCCGCACCACGCCGTCGGCCAGCTCCAGGACCGCGGCCTCGACATCCGGGAAGTATTGGTAGAAAGTGGCCGGTGACGTGCCCGCTTTGCGTGCTACGTCGATGACTTTGACGTCGCGGTACGGGGACGACCCCAGCATCTTGCCGAGGCAGTCGAGCAGTTTCTGCCGCGTTGCCTGACCACGCCGACCGGCGACCCGGCCGTCAACGGTCGTTACCTGTCCTGTCATGCCAGTCAGCTTATCTACGCGCGATCAAGGCGCGATTTGATCGCATCCGAACGGGGTGAGGCCACACGCGAACGCGTCCATTCCCCATTTTCCTGGCTCTTCGCGGGGCTTCGATCGCGTTGGCGGTTTTTTGTGGATCTTCACGATCCTTTGCGGCTCTATGCGACCTTGTGGGGCGCTACCACCCCTTGTGCGCCCCCGCACCCCGGGTTCGCCCTTGTCGGTGCCTGAGGGAAGAATCGTCTTGGAGGTCCGCACGGTCCGAGCGGCAATGAGATGCTGCAAGGGGCGGTGAAGCAGCGCCCTAACGGGGAGGAGGTGTCAGGCACGTGGTGGAGCAGCTGACGCAGCACGATCCGCGGCGGATCGGGCCGTTCGAGGTGCTCGGCCGGCTCGGCGCCGGCGGCATGGGCCTGGTCTACTTGGCGCGGTCGGCGTCCGGGCGGCGAGTGGCGATCAAGACGGTGCGCAGCGAGCTCGCCGAGGACCAGCTGTTCCGGGTGCGCTTCACGCGCGAGGTCGAGGCGGCCAGGGCGGTCAGCGGCTTCTACACCGCGGCCGTGGTCGACGCCGACCCGCGGGCCGCCGTGCCCTGGCTGGCGACCGCCTACGTGCCCGCCCCCTCCCTGGAGGAGATCGTCACCGAGTGCGGGCCGCTGCCCCCGCAGGCCGTCCGCTGGCTCGCCGCGGGCATCGCCGAGGCCCTCCAGTCGATCCACGGCGCCGGGCTGGTGCACCGGGACATGAAGCCCTCCAACGTGCTCGTGGTCGAGGACGGCCCGCGCGTCATCGACTTCGGCATCGCCTCCGGCGTCTCCAACACCCGCCTGACCATGACCAACGTCGCGGTCGGCACCCCCGCCTACATGTCCCCGGAGCAGGCCAGGGACTCCCGCAGCGTCACCGGGGCGAGCGACGTCTTCTCCCTCGCCTCCACCCTCGTCTTCGCCGCCACCGGCCATCCGCCCTACCACGGGGCGAACCCGGTGGAGACCGTCTTCATGCTGCTGCGGGAGCGGCCCGACCTGTCCGGGCTGCCGGACGAGCTGCGGCCCCTGATCGAGTCCCTGATGGAGCACAAGCCCGAGGACCGGCCCACCCCGGCCGACCTGCAGGCCCAGCTCGCCCCCCACCTCTTCGCGGGGGGTGACGACGGCGGCAGCGCCTCCGCCTGGCTGCCGCCGGGCGCGGTCGCGCTCATCGAGCGCCGCCGCGGCCGTTCGCCCAGCTCGCCGCCCGCGGCGCCCTCGCCCCCCTCCGTTCCCTCGGCACCCTCAGGGCCCCCCTCTGCGCCCTCGGCATCTTCGGCGTCTTCACCTTCCGCGGCCTCGGGCAGGACCGCGCCGCCTCCCATGCCCACCGCCCCGCCGCCGATGCCGAGCGCCCCGCCGCCCTCGGTGCCCGCGGTGCCGCCCGCGGAGGACCCGGTGCGGCTGCCCGGGGCGCAGATGCCGATCGGCCCGGGGCCGCAGCGCGGCGCCCCCGCCGCCCCCGGCGACCACCTCGTGCCGCACTCCCCTGACTGGGCCAGGCCGCCGACGGCCGCCCCCGCGGCGGCCGTGCCGAGCCCGATCACCGCGCACCCGGGGCAGCCGGGGCAGCAGACCGCGGCGCCGGCCCGCTGGCGGCCCTGGCGCTTCCGGATGAACAACGACCTGTGGGGCTCGCCCGTCGTCCGCGGCGGCCTGCTCTACGTCACCTCGGTCGAGGTGCACGCGCTCGACGTGGCAAGCGGGCGGCGGCAGTTCAAGACCCGGGACGTGGCCTGGTCGATGGCCGTCACCGGCGGCCGGGTCCTCGCCTCCGACGGGCCGAGCCTGTACGCCCTCGACGCCACCGACGGCTCCGACCGCTGGCGCATCGCGACCGAGGGCTGGATCTACGCCCTGCGAGCCGAGCGCGGCACCGTCGTCACCGCGATGCGGGGCGGCGGCGTGCAGGCCTGGGAGTCGGCCAACGGCGAGCGGCTGTGGGAGCTCTCCGGCGCCCAGACCGACTTCGAGACCCCCGACACGGCGCCCGTGGTGCACGGCGGCGTCGTCTACGCCTGGGGCGAGGGCCAGTTGTACGCCCTGGAGGCGCGCACCGGCGCCGAGCTGTGGCGTTACCCGGTGGGCGACGTCTCGGTGACCGGCGGGGTGCCGGTGCGGGTGGCACCCACCGACGACGGGGCGGTGTACGTGTGCGCCGGCTCGCGCGTCCTCGCCCTGGACTCCGCGACGGGCGCCGAGCGCTGGCGCTTCGACGCCCCGGCCGCGATCCTGTGCCCGCCCACCTACGCCTCCGCCGCGACCCGCGAGGCCGGCGTGTACTTCGCCGACTACCTCGGCACGGTCTACGCGCTCGACGTGGCCACCGGGGACGACAGGTGGCGCATCGCCACCGAGGCCAGGCAGTCCACCGAGCCGGTGGTGGTGTCCGACGGCCTCGTGCACCTGGGCAGCGGCACCGCGATGTACACGCTGGACGCGGTCAGCGGGACGCCGCGGTGGCGTTTCGCCGCGGGGGAGCCGATCGTCGGCTCGGCCGTGGTCAGGGACGGCCGCCTGCACTTCGGCTCGGCGGACCACTGCCTGTACACGCTGGACGCGGTCAGCGGGCGGCTCAGCTGGAAGCTGGAGACCGGCGGCGAGATCACCGGGACGCCCGCGGCGGCCGACGGCATGGTCTTCGCCTGCAGCAAGGACCACTGCGTGTACGCCCTGGACGCGGCCCGCGGCACCCGGCAGGCGTAGCGCCGCCCCGCGCGCAGCCGCCCGCCTGCGCCCGCCCGCCCCGGGCGGGGGCAACTCCGGCCCCGGCCACGCCCGTTCCCCCGGGCGGCTAGCCTCTGGGCATGAGCGTTGCCGCACCCGTCCGCCTGACCCGGGCACTCGTGGGACTGACCAGGTCACGGCCCGGGACGCTGCCGTCCGCCGCGGCCACCGCCCCCTGGCTGACCGGCGTCGCCGCGCTGGTCGCCCTGGAGTTGCTGCGGCTGTCGGGGGTCGCGGCCCGCGGCCCGGTCGCCCCCGTCCTGGTCTGCCTGTGCGCGGCGGCGGGCGGGCCGCTGGTGTGGTGGCTGGGCTCGCGGCGCGCGCTGCCGGCGGCCGTCGGCGGGCTCGCGCTGGCCAGGCTGCTCGTGCAACTCCCCTTCGCGCGCGTGCTTCCCGTCGTCGCGTTCGCCCTCGGGCTCGCCTTCGCCGTGCTGGTGCTCGCGGTGCGCGCCTGCGCGGACACCGGGCGCGCGGCCAGGGCGCTGGCCCTGGCCGCCGGCGCCGACGCGGCGCTGCGGCTGTGCGGCGACCTGCTCGACCCGGTGTGGCACCGCGGCGCGGCCGGGTGGCTGCCCGCCCTGCTGCTCGCCCTCGCCCTGGCGGGCCTGGCCTGGTGCCTGTACCAGGAGCCCGCCGCCCGGCCCGCGGGCGGGGTGCCGCTCGCGCTGCTCGGCGCGCCCCTGGCCTGGTACGGACTGCTGGCCGGCTCGCCCTCCTACCTGTCCGCCGAGGCGGAGGTCTCCGCGAGCGCGGCCGGCTTGTGGGTGGCGGCGGGCGCGCTCGCCGGGGTCTGGGCGATGGGGGAGCGGTGGCCCGCGCCCGCGGTACTCGCACCGGCCCTCGCCGCTTTCGTCCTGCTGCCCGGCTGGGCCGCCTGCCCGGCCGCGGCGCTGGCGCTCGCCGCGCTGCCCGCGGTGCTGCGGCGGGCCCTGGCGCTGCGCCCGCCCGCCTGGGCCGCCCTCGCGCCGCCCTACGACCTGGCGCTCGCCGGGGCCGCCGGCGCGCTGGGCTGCCTGCTGGTCGCGCTCCCCCTGCAACACGGCGTCGCGCCGGGCGCGTTCGTGCTGATCACGGCGTTCGGCACGGCCCTGGCCGCCCTCGGGGCGCCGGGCGGGCCGCCGCTGCCGAGGCCCTTCGCGCCGGTGCTGCTGGCCGTCGCGCTGCTCGCGGCGCCGCCGCTGACCGGGGCGCTGCGCCCGGCTCCCGCGCCGCTGCCCACGGACACGGCGGGCGGGATATACCGCCTGCTGACCTGGAACGTCTCCGCCGCCGTCGACCGGGGAGGGGAACTCGACCCGGGGGCGGTCCTGGACGCCGTCGAGGAGGCGGGGGCCGACATCGTGGTCCTGCAGGAGGTGCCGCGGGGCCTGGCGGGCGCCGGGGGTCTCGACCTGCGGGCCTGGCTGGCCCGGCAGCTCGGCGCCACCGCGGTGTGGGCCCCGGCCGGGGAGCCGCAGCGGGGCACCCTGGTCCTCACCGGGCTGCCGGTGGTCGGGGCCGAGACCTCGGGGCTGCCGGGGGACGGGTCCCTGGCCGCGGTGGAGGTGCGGCTGGCGAACGGCGCCACCGCCCGCCTGGTCACCGCACGCGCCGAGCCGGGGGAGGCGACGAGCCGGGCGCTGCTTGCGGCCGTGGGCGAGGACCCGCACGCCGTGCTGGCGGGCGACCTGGGCGCGGGGCCGGGCTCGCCCGAGGCCCGGGCGGCCCTGGGGGCCGGCCTGCACGGCGCCGAGGAGGCCGCGGGCGCCGGGAGCACCACGGACGCCGCGGCGGAGGGGGACCGGGTGCTGGGCGCCAGGGACGTGGCCTTCGGCGACTTCGGCCGCCTGGCCGCGCGGGGCTTCGCACACGCGCCCCTGGCCGTGACCGTCTACCTCGACTGAGCCCGGCCGCGCCGGCCGCCCGCGCGTGCACCGTGCGGCGGCGGGCGCGCGCACCGTGCGGCCCGCGCGCGCACCGGAGGCCGGGCGCGCGCACCGGGGGCCGGGGCGCTCCCTCGCGCGGGTGGCGCCGGATCACCCGAAGGCGTGGAATCTCCGGCGGCCCCGCGTGCCGCCTCGACGGGCGGGCGGCCTGGCCCCACGAAGATCCGGACGACGCGGCCTAGCCGAAGCCCCCGGTGGCGTGCAGGTTCTGCCCGGTGAGCCAGCGCCCGTCGGGACCGGCCAGGAAGGCGACCACGTCGGCGATGTCGGCGGGCTCGCCCAGACGGCCGAGCGGGGTGAGCCGCTCCACCTGGGCCACCGCCTCCGGGGGGTTGTGGGTGCGGAAGAGCTCGGTGTCGGTGGCGCCGGGGGAGACGACGTTGGCGGTGATGCCGCGCGGGCCGAGTTCCACGGCGGCCACGGCCGTCAGCTGTTCCAGCGCGCCCTTGCCCGCCACGTAGAGGCCGAGGCCGGGGCCTGGGCGGCTGGTGTTGAGGGTGGAGATGTTCACGATCCGGCCGTTGTCCCGCATGTGCCTGGCCGCATAGCGGAGGGTCACGAACACGGAGGTCGCGTTCGCGGCCATCGTCTCCTCCCACAGCTCGTCCGGGGTGTCGGCGAGCGGGGTGAGGGAGATGTCGCGCACCGCGTTGTTGACCAGCACGTCGAGCCCGCCGAGGAGTTCGGCGGCGCGCTCCATCAGGGCCTCCGCCTGGGCGGGCTCGGTGAAGTCGGCCCGGACGCCCCGGGCGGTGCCGCCCCCGGCCGCCGCGACCGCGGCCTCCACCTCGGCGGCCCGGGCCTGGTTTTTCGCGTAGCTGAAGACGACCTGTGCGCCGTCGCGCGCCAGTCGCTCCACGATGGCACGCCCGATGCCCCGGGAGCCGCCGGTGACAACGGCCGCTTTACCGTTCAGAGGTTGAGCCACGCCGCAAGCATGCCAGCATGTCCGCATGGCACAACATGCGTTCGCCGAGGGCGAGACGGGCCCGCCGTGGCGGCTGGCGGCCGAGGTGCGGGTGGCGCTGGTGCTCGGCTGCTCCGGCTCGACGGCCGCGCTGCGTGGCTCCCTCGCGTCCGGCGCCGCGGACGCGTTCAGCGACATCGACGTCGAATGGATCGTCCCCGACGCCAGATTCGCCTCGTGCCTGTCGCGGGCGCCCGAGGTGCTGGCGGCGGTGCGGCCGGTGGCCTCGGTGCGGGTGGACCCCGAGTTCGCCCACTCGGACCGGCGGCGCCTGCTCTACGTGCGCTTCGCCGAGGTGCCGCTGTTCTGGCGGCTCGACCTGTCGGTGCGCGCGGCCTCGGTGGCGTCCGACCCCGACTACGACGTGGGCAATCCGGCGGCGCGGGCCGCGGAGGGCGAGTGGTCGCGGCCGGCCAGCGCCCTGGCCAACGCGGTCGGGGTGGTGAAGGCGGTGGCGCGGGGGCGTCCGGAGGAGGCGCGTGCGCTGCTCGACCGCGGTCTGGCGCGGATCGGGGAGCCGGGGACCGCGGGCGGCGCCTGGCCGGCCGAGATCGCCCGCCTCGCCCGCGCGGCGGTCCGCAGGGAGCCGGGGCTCGCCTCCTTCGCCGCGGAGGTCGAGTCGCTGGCCTTCCGGCTGCTCGGCTCGGGAACGCCCGTCACACCGCCCCTCCCGGCCGGCTCAGCGCCCCTTCCGCCGCCCGCCGCCCCGCCCGCGGGCCCCTGAGGGCCGGGGAAGACGCCGGAAGGACCGGAAACCGCAGCAGGACCGGGAAGGCCACGGAAGGAACCGCAGAGAGGCCACAGCAGGACCGGGAAGGGCACAGAGGGAACCGGGAAGGGCCCGGGGCGGCGAAGAGGCGGGAGGCGACGCCGTTCGGCCCGAACGGCTCCCCTCCATGCCGTCCGGGCCGACGCCTGCGTGTCCCGCCCGGAGCCGCAGCCGCCGCCGCGGCCCGGACGGAACCCCCACCCCACGGCACGCACGCGGGTTCCCCTCCGCGTGCGCGCTGTGCCTCAGCCGGCCGTGTCGCGGCCCCCAGGAGGCCCGGGCGGCGCCCCCTCCACGCCACCCGAGCCGGTCGGGACCGGACCCGCCCGGCGGCTCCCCCGTCGCCGCCGAACAGATCATCGGCTGCGCCCGGTCACGCACCCCTGTGCGACCGGACTTTATGAGCATGACAGTGAGTCATAAACAGGCGATAAACGCCGGTGGGCGGGCCCGACGGAGGGTCCCGCCCACGGGGTGGCACCCCGGAGTCTCACTCCGGCGAGCCGGTGACCTGGTGGTCGTAGGGCTCCGCCTGAGGGGAGTCCGTGACGGCGGCGGCCCGGCCGTCCTGGCCCGGCGCGGCCAGTGCCTGCGCGGCACCGCCCGCCAAGACGGCGGCGGCGATGGCGCCGACCGCGGCGATCCTCAATGTGTGGCGCATAGGTACTCCTTGCGGGATAACGCGGAGACATGCTTGCGAGGGCACTCAATTCTTTTTCCAGCCGGAGGCGGTCTTTCAAACACGCGATGGCGTCACGAAAGGCCGTGCCAGGCACAGCAATAACTGGCTGGGTGGCGACAAGCGGGCCGCCCAGCCAGCTGTTTTCGCTGTGGGGTGGTCGGAAATCCGGGGTGCCGGCGGGTATTCAGTCGGCCTCGGCCGCGGGTGCGGACTTCGCCGCCTTGCCCGCCGGCTCGCCCGTGATCTGGTGATCGTCCGGCTTGACAAGGGGCTCGCCGGTGATCTGGTGGTCGGTGGGCTTGACGACCGGCTCGCTGGTGATCTGATGGTCGTCGGGCTCGGGCTCGCCATCGGGCTCGCGAGTTATCTGGTGATCGGCGGGTTTCACCAGGGGCTCGCTGGTGATCTGGTGGTCCGCGGGCGCGGCCTTGGTGTCGAACTCCCCCTCCGCCAGGTCGAGTTCATCGATGTTCCTGGCGTCCTGCGTCGTGATGTCACTCAACGGTCTCTACTCCCGGTGCCTGTAGCTGTGGACAGGCGGGGAAAGCCGTCCCGCGCGAGTCCCCCGCGGCACACGGACGGCCCCCGGCCTGCTGACCCGCCGCCCCGGGGCAGCGGGTCGACGCGCCGAGGGTGACAGGTGGCGATAAACGATTCGTGAACCCGGCAGCCGGATTCGAAGGCTCAGACGGTCGTGGCGGCCAGGAGGTTGCGGACTTCGGTCGCGCGTTGGCTGCCGAGCTTCTCGAAGGCGTCCAGGGCCTGCTCCCAGCAGGCGCGGGCGCGGACCGTCTGCCCGGTGCCCTCAAGGGCCCGGCCGAGCGCGGTGAGGACGTTGGCGCGCCGCCAGGGCCCGCCGATGTCGCGCAGCTCCGCGAGGGCCCGCTCGGCCAGGCCCGCCGCCTCGGCCGGCTCCCCCGTGTCCAGGTACGTCTCCGCCAGGCGGAAGAGGGTCATGCCCACCCACAGCCGCTGCCGGTTCTCCTCGAAGAAGGCCAGCGCCCGGGTGAACTGGCCGAGGGCCTCGCCGTGGCGGTCCGAGCGGGCGAGCGCAAGGCCGAGCGCGTAGTCGGCGTTGGCCAGGCGCAGGGTCGAGCCCACCTCGCGGTGGATGGCGTGCGCCTCCTCGGCCAGCGAGACCGCGGACCGCAGGCGCCCGGTGTCCAGGTGCACCCGGGACAGGTTGCTGAGGAGGCTCGCCTCCGAGGGCCGGTTGCCGTCCTCCCTGAAGGCGGTCAGCGCCTCGGTGAGGAACCGCTCGGCGTCCGCGTACCGCTCCTGGTAGAAGGCGATGATGCCGCGGTCGTTCAGCGCGTGGCAGCGGGTCACGATGTCGCCCGCCGCGTCGCCGAGCAGGAGCGCGCGCTCCGCCTCGCTGTCGGCCTCCTCGAACCGGCCGGCCACGCTGTGCCCGTGCGAGAGCAGCATCCTGGCCCGGCCCTCGACCAGCCGGTCGCCCGCGGCCTGGGCCGCTTCGAGCACCTTGCGCGTGGCCTGCTCGTACTGGCGGGAGAACGCCCCGGACTCGGCGAGGTCCTGGGTGGCCACCAGCAGGTCCACCGCGTGCCGCTGCGACCCGCGCTCCGCGGCCCGCCGGACGCAGGAGAGCAGGCAGTCCGCCTCGGCGAACAGCCAGTCGAAGGCGGCCGTGTGCCGGTCGAAACGCAGCCCCGGGTGGGTGGTGGGGGCGAAGTGCGCCACGGTGCGCTCGGCCGGCCGCTCCCAGGAGTACACCCCGGAGGCCGTGGCCAGGTAGAAGTCGAGGAGGCGGCCGAGGGCGGCCTCGCGCTCGGCCGGGGGCTGTTCGTCGCGCTCCGCGCAGGCCCGGGCGAAGAGGCGGACCAGGTCGTGGAAGCGGTAGCGGCCGGGCGCCGCGGACTCCAGCAGCGAGGTGTCGACCAGGGACTCCAGCAGCGACTCTGCCGTCTCCGGGTCGCGGTCGAGGAGGGCCGCGGCGGCGTGCACCGAGATGTCGGGGCCGTCCGCGAGACCCAGCAGGCGGAAGGCCCTGGCCTGCTCGCCCTCCAGCTGCCCGTAGCCGAGCTCGAAGGTCGCCTTGACGGCCTGGTCGCCGGCCTGCAACTCGTCGAGGCGGCGGCGTTCGTCGCTCAGCTTGCGGGCCAGGACGGACACCGTCCAGGTGCGGCGGGCGGCCAGCCGGGAGGCGGCGATCCTGATGGCGAGCGGCAGGAAGCCGCAGGCCGCCACGACGTCCATCGCGGCCTGCCGCTCGGCGCCCACCCGTTCGGGGCCGACGATGCGGGTGAAGAGGGTCAGCGCCTCCTCGGGGCTCATGACGTCGAGGTCCACCAGGTGGGCCCCGGCCAGGTCCACCATCCTGGCCCGGCTGGTGATCAGGGTGGCGCAGCCTGCGGTGCCCGGCAGCAGGTGCCTGACCTGGGCGGCGTCCCGCGCGTTGTCCAGCAGGGTCAGCACGCGGCGCCCGTCGAGCAGCGAGCGGTACAGGGCGGCGCGTTCCGCCAGGCCCTCGGGGATCGCCGAGTCCGCGGCGCCCAGGGCCCGCAGGAAGGAGCCGAGCACCGCGCCCGGGTCGGCCGGGGCCGAGCCGGCGCCCTGGAGGTCGACGTACAGCTGCCCGTCCGGGAAGTCCTCCCGCGCGGCGTGCGCGACCTGCACGGCGAGCGTCGTCTTGCCCACGCCCCCGATCCCGGCGACCGCGGAGACGGCCATCACCCGGCCGCCCGCGGTGGCCAGTTGGGCACCGAGCTCCGCGACGAAGGCCGCGCGGCCGGTGAAGTCGGACACGGCGGCCGGCAGCTGGGCCGGCCTGACCTGCGGGGCGGCGGTGGTGGACGGCTCCTGCACGTGGTTGAGGGAGGCGTCGGCGTTGAGGATGCGGTTTTGCAGGTCGGCCAGCTCGGCGCGCGGCTCCACGCCCAGCTCCTCGATCAGCAGGCGGCGCGCGTCGGCGTACACGGCCAGGGCCTCGGCCTGCCGCCCGCTGCGGTACAGCGCGAGCATCAGCAGCTCCCGCAGCCGTTCCCTCAGCGGGTGCGCGGTGGTCAGCGCCGTCAGCTCGGACACCGACTCGGCGTGCATCCCGGCCTGGAGGCCGACGTCGAGGCGCTGTTCGAGCAGCGCCAGGCGCCGGTCGGCCAGCTTGGTGCGCTGCATCTCCGCTTCCGGGCCCGGCACCCCGCCCAGCGCCTCGCCGTCCCACAGCTCCAGTGCCTGCCCGTACAGGCCGTGCGCCTCCACCAGGTTTCCCGCGGCCAGGGTCTTCTCGGCCGCCGTGGTCAACTCGCCCACCCGGTCCAGGTCCAGCCGGTCCCGCGGGCCGAGGCGCAGCGCGTAGCCGCCGAACTGACTGACCAGCACGTCCGTGCGCGGCGCGAAGGACTTGCGCAGCCGGGAGGCGTACGTGCGCAGCGCGGCCACCGCCTGCTGCGGGGGCTCCTCGCCCCACAGCGCGTCGACCAGCTCCTGCGCCGTCGCGATGCGGCCACGGCGCAGCAGC
The DNA here is from genome assembly GCF_003626535.1 of Streptomyces hoynatensis. Classification (GTDB taxonomy): domain Bacteria; phylum Actinomycetota; class Actinomycetes; order Streptomycetales; family Streptomycetaceae; genus Streptomyces; species Streptomyces hoynatensis. The sequence goes on along the minus strand of NZ_RBAL01000007.1, from coordinate 112,590 downwards.
AGAGCGGCGAGCAGCGCCCGTTGCTGAGGAGATCCCGGGGGCAGCTCGCGCTCGCCCTGCCGGGCCCTGACCGGCCCCAGAACAGCGAACTCTAAGGCAGGCGCGTGCTCCCCCGTGGTCCCCTCAAGATCGACCATGGCGTCCTCTGCTCTTACCTCTTCACCTATGGGGCGCGAACATCGAAGTCTATCGGCCCGAACTGCCATCCAGGAAGACGGGATTCGACGGGCCGGGCAAGGCAACGGTACCCGCCGGGGGCGTGGGGGGTCCCCGCCTCCCCGCCCCCCGGGCCGGGCCCCCCGCCCCGCCGGGGCCCGGCCGGGGCACGCGCCGCGGCGGCCCGCCGGGCGCGGCACCGTGTCCGTGTGTTCGGGTCCGCTTCTATGCTCGGGGAATGACTACGAGCGCGCAGGAACCGACTGCCAACGCGATGCGGCGCGCGCTGCGCCGGGCTCGCGACGGGGTGGCCCTGGACGCGGCGGAGGCGACCGTGCTGCTCCAGGCCAGGGGGGCCGACCTGGAGCAGCTGGCACAGGCGGCGGCCCGGGTGCGGGACGCCGGACTCGAAGCCGCCGGCCGGCCCGGGGTGATCACGTACTCGAAGAAGGTGTTCATTCCCCTGACCCGGCTGTGCCGGGACCGCTGCCACTACTGCACCTTCGTGACCGTTCCCGGCAGGCTGCGCCGGGCCGGCCACGGCATGTTCCTCTCCCCCGACGAGGTGCTCGCGCTCGCCCGGCGCGGCGCGGAACTCGGCTGCAAGGAGGCCCTCTTCACGCTCGGCGACAAGCCGGAGGACCGCTGGCCCGAGGCCAGGGCGTGGCTCGACGAGGCCGGCTACGACGACACCCTCGCCTACCTGCGGGCGATGGCGGTGCGGGTCCTGGAGGAGACCGGGCTGCTGCCGCACCTCAACCCCGGCGTGCTGACCTGGCAGGACTTCCAGCGGCTGAAACCCGTGGCCCCCTCAATGGGGATGATGCTGGAGACCACCGCGACCCGGCTGTGGTCCGACCCCTCGGGGCCGCACCACGGCTCGCCCGACAAGGAGCCCGCGGTGCGGCTGCGGGTGCTTGAGGACGCCGGCCGCTCCAGCGTCCCCTTCACCACCGGCATCCTCATCGGGATCGGCGAGGACCACGCGGAACGGGCCGACTCCCTGTTCGCGCTGCGCCGGGTGGCCCGCGCCCACCGCGGCATACAGGAAGTCATCGTGCAGAACTTCCGGGCCAAGCCGGACACCGCGATGCGGGCCATGCCGGACGCCGAACTGTCCGAGCTGGCGGCGACCGTGGCCGTGGCCAGGCTGCTGCTCGGCCCGGCCGCCAGAATCCAGGCCCCGCCCAACCTCGTGGACGAGGAGTACGCGCTGCTGATCCGCTCCGGGATCGACGACTGGGGCGGCGTCTCCCCGCTGACCCCGGACCACGTGAACCCGGAGCGGCCCTGGCCGCACATCGAGGAACTGGCCGCCAGGACCGCGGCCGCCGGCTTCACGCTGCGCGAACGGCTCACCATCTACCCGGAGTTCGTCCGCCGTGGCGAGCCCTGGCTCGACCCGCGGCTGCTGCCGCACGTCACCGCGCTCGCCGACCCCGCCACCGGCCTGGCCCGCGAGGAGGCGATCCCGCGGGGGCTGCCCTGGCAGGAGCCGGACCGGCCGCTCAGTGCCGCGGGCCGCACCGACCTGCACCGCGCCGTCGACGCCGAGGGCCGCACCGGCGACCGCCGCACGGACTTCGACGAGGTGTACGGCGACTGGGAGGAGCTGCGGGAGCTGGCCGCGCCGGGGATGGTGCCCGAGCGGATCGACGCCGACGTCCGCGAGGCCCTCTCGGTGGCCGCCGCCGACCCGACCCGCCTCACCGACGCGCAGGCCCTCGCCCTGCTGCACGCCGAGGGGCCCGCGCTGGACGCCCTGTGCCGGGTCGCCGACGACCTGCGGCGTTCCGTGGTCGGCGAGGAGGTCACCTACGTCGTCACCAGGAACATCAACTTCACCAACGTCTGCTACACCGGCTGCCGTTTCTGCGCCTTCGCCCAGCGCCGCACGGACGCCGACGCGTACACCCTCTCGCTGGAGCAGATCGCGGAGCGGGCGGCGCAGGCCTGGGAGGTGGGCGCCGTCGAGGTCTGCATGCAGGGCGGCATCCACCCCGACCTGCCGGGCACCGCCTACTTCGACATCGTGCGCGCGGTCAAGGAACGGGTGCCAGGCATCCACGTCCACGCCTTCTCGCCGATGGAGATCGTCAACGGCGCGGCCCGCACCGGGATGCCGGTGCGCGAGTGGCTGCTGGCCGCGAAGGAGGCGGGGCTCGACACCATCCCCGGCACGGCCGCCGAGATCCTCGACGACGAGGTGCGCTGGGTGCTGACGAGGGGCAAGCTGCCCGCCGCGACCTGGATCGAGGTGGTCTCCACCGCGCACGAGCTGGGGCTGCGTTCCTCCTCGACGATGATGTACGGCCATGTCGACCAGCCGCGGCACTGGCTCACCCACCTGCGGACCCTGGCCGCCATCCAGCGGCGGAACGAGGAGAAGGGCGTGGCCGGTTTCACGGAGTTCGTCACCCTCCCCTTCATTCACACCAACGCCCCGGTGTACCTGGCCGGAATCGCCCGCCCCGGGCCCTCGCACCGCGACAATCGAGCGGTGACGGCGATGGCCAGGCTGCTGCTGCACCCGCACATCACCCACATCCAGACCAGCTGGGTGAAGCTGGGCACCGAGGGCGCGGCCGAGATGCTGCGCTCCGGCGCCGACGACCTGGGCGGGACGCTGATGGAGGAGACCATCTCCCGGATGGCGGGCTCGGCCTACGGCTCCTACCGCTCGGTGGCCGAGCTGCGGGCCATCGCCGCATCGGTGGGCCGCCCCTCCCGGCTGCGCACCACCACCTACGGCGAGGTGACGGCCGAGCGCGCCGAGCGGGCGCGGGCGGCCGACGGGCACCTGCCGCGGCTGCTGCCCGTGCTGGGAGGTGCGTGATGAGCACACCGGCGGACGGCGCGCTGTGGGGGCGCGCCGACCAGCAGGACTACCGCAGCCGGGTGCGCGGCTGCCTGCTCGGCGGCGCGGTGGGCGACGCGCTGGGCGCCGCCGTGGAGTTCCTGTCCTGGGCGGAGATCCGCGAGACGTACGGGCCCGAGGGCATCACCGACTACGCCCCCGCCTACGGGCGGCGGGGGGCCGTTACCGACGACACCCAGATGTCGCTGTTCACGGTGGACGGCCTGATCCGGGCGCACGTGCGGCGCGACACCGGCGCCTGGCACCCGCCCACCGACCTGCACGCCGCCTACCGCCGCTGGTACACCACGCAACGCGAGTGGGGCCCGGACGAGCGGCGGCCCGCGGACGGCTGGCTGGCCAGGCAGGAGTGGCTGTACGCGCAGCGGGCCCCGGGCCGCGCCTGCCTGAGCGGCCTCGCGGACGAGGTGATGGGCACCCTGGAGCAGCCGAAGAACCCCGACTCGAAGGGCTGCGGCACGGTGATGCGCTCCGCGCCCTTCGGGCTGCTCGTCGGCTGGGAGCCGCACCTGGTGTTCCAGCTCGGCGTGGAGTGCGCCGCGCAGACCCACGGCCACCCGACCGGGCTGCTGGCCGCGGGGGCGTTCGCCGCGATCGTGCACGCGCTGGTGCGCGGGGACGACCTGGACACGGCCGTGCAGAAGGCGCTCGTGCAACTCGCCTCGCGGCCGGGGCACGAGGAGACGACGGACGCGCTCAAGCAGGCGCTGGGCGCGGTCAGGCAGGGCCTGCCGAGCCCCGAGCGGGTCGCCTCGCTCGGCGAGGGCTGGACGGCGGAGGAGGCCCTGGCCATCGGCGTCTACTGCGCGCTGGTCGCCGAGGACGTCAGGCACGGCCTGCTGCTCGCCGTCAACCACGGCGGGGACTCCGACTCCACGGGCTCGGTCTGCGGGAACCTGCTGGGCGCCCTGCACGGCGACACGGCCCTCCCGCCCGCCTGGGTGGCGGAGGTGGAGGGCCGCGCCACGATCCTGGAACTCGCCGACGACTTCGCCATGGAGATGACCCAGGGCCCGGCCCTGCACGGCCCCGCGGACTCCGCCCGGGTCTGGCTGGAACGGTACCCGCGGGGCTGACCCGCGGGGCCGGCCCCGCGGGGCGGGCGCCGCGCTCCGGGAAGGGCCGGCTCAGTCCCCGCTCAGGTCGTACAGCGTGACGCCGTCGACGGTGGTGGCGGTGAAGTTCTCCGCCACCCACTGGGTGATCTGCGCGGCCTCGGAGTCCCCTGAGCCCATCATGCCCATGCCGCGGTCGGTGCCGTCGCCCACGAAGTAGTGGATGCGGCCGGCGGCGACCAGGCCCTGGAAGCGTTCCAGGGTGGGGGAGGGGTCGGTGCCGTTGAAGCCGCCGACGGGCATCACCGGGTCGCCGGTGGCCAGTTGGTAGCCGGAGGCGACCTGCGAGCCGACGGCGGCGGCCACCCAGGTGTAGGAGTCGGCGTCCTCCTCCAGGGCCGCGGTCAGCTCGGCGCTCGGCTCGCTGGCGTCGAGCAGCCCGCCCTGGCCCTGGCCCGGGCCTGAGGCGCCCGGCTCGGGGCCGCCGTTCGCGCCGCCCTGGCCCTGGGGGCCGTTCGCGCCGCCCTGCGGCTGGGCGCCCCCGCCGGGCGCCCGGCCGCCCACCGGCGCCTGGCCTCCGGCCGGCGCCTGGCCCGGGTTGGCCTGCCCCGGCTGACCGGGCCCGCCCCCGCCGGGCCCAGGGCCCTCCAGGAACACGCGGGCCCCGCCCATCGCGCCGGCCGTGGCGGGGCCGGCCAGCGGGATGGAGCCCGTCTTCGGGGTGTTCGCGGTCTGCGCCGCGAAGGCCGCGGGACCGGCGAGCGCGGACAGCAGCGCCGCCGCCCCCGCCGCAAGCGCCAGGCGCCGCCCCCAGCGGCCGGCGGCGAACCCGCCTACCCCCGGCGCCGCTTCCCCGGTCCCGGCGCGGGAGAGGAGGCCCGCGACCGCCCCGGCGAGCAGCCCGAGCGCCGCCAGGAGCCCGGTGACCAGCACCACCCCGCGCAGCCACGGGTGCCAGCCTTCCGCGCGGCCGAGCAGCACGTACGCCCAGCAGGCCGTCAGCGCCGTGGCCGCGGCCAGCGTCGCCGCCGCGGCCGGATGCCTGCGCCGCCGCCACAGCACGGTGGCGCCCATGGCGACGACCGCGCCGATCGAGGGGGCGAGGGCGATGTTGTAGTACTGGTGGAAGATGCCCTGCATGTAGCTGAACACCAGCCAGTGCGTGACCAGGAAACCGCCCCACAGCAGGAAGGCGGCCCGCACCGGGCTCGTACGGCGGCGGCGCCTCGTGGCCCACAGGCCGGCGACGAGCAGCAGCAGCGCGGCCGGCAGCAGCCAGGCGATCTGGCCGCCCATGTCCGAGCCGAAGAGCCGCCCGATGCCGGTCTCCCCCCAGCCACCGCCCTGCGGCGCTTCGGGTGCCTGCGTCGCCTCGGTGCCGGGAGCGAAGATCACCGCTCCGCCGGTGCTGCCGGTCTCCTCGCCGTTCAGCCGCCCCAAGCCGTTGTAGCCCAGGGTGAGTTCGAGGATGCTGTTGTGCTGCGAGCCGCCGATGTAGGGGCGCGAGCCGGCCGGCCACAGCTCGACCAGGGCGACCCACCAGCCCGCCGAGGCCACCAGTGCCAGGCCGCCCGCCAGGAGCTGGCCCACGCGGCGCAGCGGCCCGGTCGGGGCGCACAGCAGGTAGACCAGCGCCAGGGCGGGCAGCACCAGGAACGCCTGCAGCATCTTGGCCAGGAAGCCGAAGCCCACGCAGGTCCCCGCGAGCACCAGCCACCGGGTGCGGCCGTCCTCGACCGCCCGCAGCACCGCGTACCCGGACAGGGTGAGCAGCAGCACGAGCAGCGCGTCGGGGTTGTTGAACCGGAACATCAGCGTCGCCACCGGCGTGAGGGCCAGCGTCGCGCCGGCCAGCAGCCCCGCCCCCGGGCCGAACCGGCGCCGCACCGCGGCGTACAGCACGCCCACGGTGGCCACGCCCATCAGGGCCTGCGGGACCAGGATGCTCCAGGCGTTCACGCCGAACAGCCGGGCGGAGAGCTCCATCACCCACAGCGAGGCGGGCGTCTTGTCGACGGTGATGGAGTTGGCCGCGTCGAAGGAGCCGAACAGGAACGCCTTCCAGCTCTCGCTGCCCGCCTGCACGGCCGCCGAGTAGTAGGCGTTGGCCCAGCCGGACGCCCCCAGGTTCCACAGGTACAGCGCGGCGGTCAGGGCGAGCAGCGCGAGCAGCGCGGGCCGCGCCCAGCGCGGGTCGCCAGGGCGGCCACGCCACAGGCGGCGGCCGAACTCGCCCGCCGGGGGCAGGCGCCGCGGGCGGCGGTGGGGCGCCACGCCGGGTGGCGGGGCGGCGGCCGGGGCGGGAAGCGGGGGACGGGTGGGGGGAGCGGTCATCGTTCCTTCTTCTGACGGGGGGCAGGCAGCGGGCGGGGGGAGGTGGGGCGCGGGGGCGCCGGGGCCGCGGGGGGCCGTCTGCCGAACACCCAGGCGCGGAACAGCAGGAACCGCACCAGGGTGGCGGCGAGGTTCGCGGCGATCAGCACCGTCAGCTCCACCGCGTGGGAGGGTTCGCCGCCCGAGGCGTGCAGGAGGGCGAGGGAGCCGCTGGTGAGGGCGAGCCCGAGCAGGAACACCGCGAGCCCGCGGGCCTGGTGCCGGCCCGCCCTGGCCCGCCCGCGGACCCCGAAGGTGAGGCGGCGGTTGGCGGCCGTGTTGCCGACCGCGGTCAGCAGCAGCGCCAGCGCGTTCGCCCACTGCGCGCCCACCGGGCCGCGGAGGGCGACGAAGAGCAGCAGATACGCGAGGGTGCTCGCCGCCCCCACCGCGCAGAACCCGATCAGCTGCCTGCCGAGCCCGGCCGGCACGCCCGGCACCCCTGGCACCCCTGGCACCCCTGGCACCCCCGGCACGTCACCGTACGGGTCCCCCGCCCGGTGCAGGGCCGCCAGCGGCAGCCGCCCGCGGGCCAGGGCCCGGCCGACGCGCACCATGCCCTTGAGGTCGGCCACGGCGGTGGCGACGATGTCGACCCGGCTGTCGGGGTCGTCCACCCAGTCCACGGGCACCTCGTGGATGCGCAGCCCGGCGCGCTCCGCGAGCACCAGCAGCTCCGTGTCGAAGAACCAGCCGGTGTCCGCGACCATCGGCAGCAGCCGCTGGGCCACCTCCCTGCGTATCGCCTTGAAGCCGCACTGGGCGTCGGAGAACCTGGCGCGGAGTGTCCCGCGCAGCAGCAGGTTGTAGGCCCGGGAGATCACCTCACGGCGCGGGCCGCGCACCACCCGCGAGCCGTGGGTGAGCCGGGAGCCGATCGCGAGGTCGGAGTGCCCGGAGATCAGCGGGGCGACCAGCGGCAGCAGGGCCGCCAGGTCGGTGGAGAGGTCCACGTCCATGTAGGCGAGCACGGGCGCGTCCGAGGCCGACCAGGCGTGGCGCAGCGCCCTGCCCCGGCCCTTCTCCGGCAGGTACACGGCCGTCACCTCCGGCAACTCGCGTTGCAGCGCGGCGGCGACCTCGGCGGTCGCGTCCCGGCTCGCGTTGTCCGCGATGGTGATCCGGAACGGGTAGGGGAACGTCGACCGCAGGTGCGCGTGCAGCCGCCGCACGCAGGGCTCCAGGTCGCGCTCCTCGTCGTAGACCGGGATCACCACGTCGAGCACGGGGGCGCCACGGGCGGCGACCACCGGCCCGCGGGCGGGCAGCGCGCCCGGCTGTGGGGTCAGTGTGTCCATGCTGGCGACCCTCGAATCCCGCCCTGTCCCACCCATGTGACCCGCCTGTGTGCCACCTGTGAGTCGAGCCGCGGGCCGCGGCCTGATCTCGGGCCGTGGGAAGAAGGCTGTGGGCCTGATGCGCCGGGGGCCGCGGGAAGTGGGTTGTGGGCCGCGGGAAGTGGGCCATGGGCCAGGTGCCATGGGCCAGGTGCCGTGTGCGGTCGGGGCGGGGCTTGCGGGCCGCGTCCGCTGGGGGTGGGGGCCTGCGTGCCGCGTCGGGTCGGGGCTTGCGGGCTGCGCCCGCTCGGGGCGGGGCCACGAGCCATGCGGGTGGGGCCGGGCGGGAACTCGGCCGCGGGGCCCGCGAGGAAACCGGCCGGGCCGCCGGCGAGTGCGCGCGGCAGGGGCTCAGCCTGCGGGGAACTCGGCCGTGTCCTGCACCGGGTCCGGGGCCGGGGCGTGAGCCGGATCGGGGGCCGGGCTGTGAGCCGGTTTGGGGGCCGGGCGCGCGGCTGTGCCCCGAACGGCCCCTCGGACAGCGGCCGTTCCCCGAGCCGCGTCCTGCGCCGGGTGGATGGCCGCGTCGCGCACCGGCTCCCGTACCGCCTCGCGCGGTGGATGGGTGGCTGCCTCGTGCGATGGGTGGGCGGCCGTGTCGCGCGGTGGGTGGGCGGCCGGGGGCCGCGCCGGGTGGGTGGCCGGGGCGGGCGTGCGGGCGGCGGGCAGCGACACCGTGAACTCCGTGCGGCCCGGCACGCTGCGCACCGACACGGTGCCCTGGTGCGCGGCCACCACCGCCGTCACGATGGCCAGGCCGAGGCCGGTGCTCCCGGCGGCCCTGGAGCGCGAGCCGTCGCCCCGGGAGAACCGCTCGAAGACGGTCGGCAGCACCTCGGGCGGGATGCCGGGCCCGTCGTCGGCGACGCGCAGCACCACGTACTCCCCCTCGCGGCGGACCGAGGCCGTCACCTCGGTGCCGGGCGGGGTGTGGGTGCGGGCGTTGGCCAGCAGGTTGACCAGCACCTGCTGGAGCCGCGCCGGGTCGGCGCTCACGCACATCGGCTCCCCGGGCAGCGCGAGCCGCCAGCGGTGGTCCGGGCCCGCGGCGCGCGCGTCGCCGACCGCGTCGACCACCAGCGGCGACAGGTCGACTTCCGTCTTTGCGAGGGGGCGTCCCGAGTCGAGCCGCGCCAGCAGCAGCAGGTCCTCCACCAGCGAGGTCATCCGGGTCGCCTCCGCCTCCACCCGGCGCAGCGCATGGGCGGCGTCGGGCGGCAGCTTCTCGTGCCCGCGGCGGGTCAACTCGGCGTAGCCGCGGATCGAGGCCAGCGGGGTGCGCAACTCGTGGCTGGCGTCGGCCACGAACCGCCGCACCCGGGTCTCGCTCGCCTGCCGGGCCGCGAGCGCGGAGGAAACGTGGTCGAGCAGCCGGTTCAGCGAGGCGCCGACCTGCCCCACCTCGGTGCGCGGGTCGGTGTCCGCGGCCGGCACCTTCTCCAGCCGGCCGACCTCCCCGCGGTGCAGGTTCTGCCCCGAGACCCGGATGGCGGTCCCGGCGACCCGGCGCAGGGGGCGCAGGGCCAGCGTGACCACCGGCACCAGCGCCAGCCCTCCGGCGAGGAGCGCCGCGGCGGCGAGGACCGCCTGCACGGCGACGACCTGCTGCACGGTGTCCTGAACGGTCGTCATCGGCACCCCGGTGACCACCGTGTCGCCGTTGTGGCCCTGCACCGCGATCAGCCGGTAGTCGCCGAGGCCGGGGATGGCGTGCGTGTGCGGCTCCCCGTCCGTCGGCACCTCGACGGAGGCGGCGACCTGCGCGGCGGACAACTCGTCGACGGCGGGCGGGGTACCGCCGTCCAGCACGCCCGCGCTCACCGTGCCCTCGTCGCGCACCAGCACGCCCAGGGCGCGCGAGTCGATCCCGGGACGCTTCAGGAAATCGAGGCCGGGCGGCAGCTCTTCCTCGTCGCCCAGGTGCATGAACACCGTCCCGGGAACGGCCTGTTGACCCGCCTCCCGCACCCGCTGGTCGAGCTGCTCCATGAGGAACGCCCGGATCGCCACGGTGCTGACCAGGGCGCCGGCCGCGAGCACCACGGCAAGCAGCAGCAGACAGGAGGCCACGAGGCGGGTGCGCAACGGGCGCCCGTGCCACCACCCGGCCCGCGCCGCCCGGGGTGGCGCGGAAGGCGGAGGCGGAGCGGGGAACTCAGGGGAGCGCGGGGAAGGGGGCATGGCGGCGTGGGGCACGAGGAAACACCAGGAAGCACCGGGGAAAAGGGGACTCAGGCGAGAGGCGCACGAGTCGTGGGGGGAGCAGGAGGAGTGGGAGAAGCAGGGGCAGCGGGAGGAGTGGGAGAAGCAGGGGACGTGGGCAGCGAGGGAGGTGCGGGGGGCGTGGGAGGGGTGGGCGGCGTGGTGGGCGCGGGGGCCGCCGGCTTGAGGACGTAACCGGCGCCGCGCTTGGTGTGGATCATGGGCGCGCGTCCGGCGTCGATCTTGCGCCGCAGGTAGGAGATGTACAGCTCGACGACGTTGGCCTGTCCGCCGAAGTCGTAGGACCAGACCCGGTCGAGGATCTGCGCCTTGCTGAGGACCCGCCGCGGGTTGCGCATGAGGTAGCGGAGCAGCTCGAACTCGGTCGCGGTCAGCTCGACCGGGTCCCCGGCCCGGTGCACCTCGTGGCTGTCCTCGTCCAGGGTGAGGTCGCCGACCACGAGCAGCGACTCGGGCCGCCTGACCGCCGCGCCGGAACGCCGCAGCAGCCCGCGCAGCCGGGCGACGACCTCCTCCAGGCTGAACGGCTTGGTCACGTAGTCGTCGCCGCCCGCGGTGAGCCCCGCGATCCGGTCCTCCACCGCGTCCCGTGCGGTCAGGAACAGGATCGGCAGGTCGGGGGCGTGCGCCCTGATCCGGTGCATCGTCTCGATGCCGTCGAAGTCCGGCAGCATCACGTCGAGCACCACCGCGTCCGGCCGGAACTCCCGGGCGGCCCGCACGGCCCCCGACCCGTCCCCGGCGGCCCGCACCTCCCAGCCCTCGTAGCGCAGAGCCATCGACAGCAGATCGGCGAGCGAGGACTCGTCGTCGACGACGAGCACCCGCAACGCGCGCTCGGCCCCTGAGGGAACCAGCGAGTGGGAAGACCGCATGCGGCCACCGTGCGCGGCGAACCTGAGCGTTTCCTGAGAGACGGCTGTGAACACCCTCAGAACGCGCCCCGGCCCCCAGGGGCACGGCCCCCGCCACCCAGCCGCCCCCGGCCCGCCCGGGGGCAGTCCCTCCCGAGGGAACCGGGCCGCGGCCCGGCGCCGACCCGGGCGCCGCCCCCGGCCCCGGGCGCCGGCCCGCGGGAGGCGCGGCTCCGGAGGGCGCACCGGCACGCGGCAGCCCCCCGGCTCCGGGGCGGGCGCTCAGGCGGCGGGGCCGTGCACCTCGCCGAGCAGCCGGAACCTGCGCGGCTCTCCCGCCACCGGCCAGGCGCCGTCGCCTTCCCCGGCGCCCGTCGCGTAGACGAGGGCGTGGCGGCCGTCCTTGCCGACGAGCAGGTGGGCCGCGGCCAGCCCGGCCGGAGGCGCGGCCCGCAGGGCATCCGCGGCAGCCTCGGCCCAGGCCCGCGCCTCCTCCGCGCTCTCCGTCTGCCGGTGCACCAGCGTGACCACCTCTCCGGAGGAGCCGGACTCCGCCAACCCGCCCGGCCCCGCGGCCCCGCCCGACCCGGCAGGCGCGGGAACCCGGGCGTCCCCCGCGCCGGAGGCACCCGAGCCGGCCTCGAACCGCACGCTGCCGTGCAGCCGGTAACGCACCACACCGGGGCGCTCGATGCCCTCGATCGCCTCGTCGATACGCCCCACCATCGCCGGCCGGTGGGTCCGCATCCACTCCCGGTGCGCCTCGTCGCTCGTCCACCTGGCGTGGCAGAGCAGCACGCGCCCGTCCACGCTCGCGAAGCAGCTCAACCGCCGGAACGCCACGGGCCGCAGCCGCCTGCTCAGCTCCCGCCACTCCCCGAGCAGCGCCTCGGCGGCACGCCGCTGCCGTTCCGGCGTCCCGACGATCCACTCGCTGATCAGCGTCGTTCCCGCATCGAAGGTGCCCATCCCGATTCCTTTCCCTGGGCCGGGCGACCAGCCTGAAACATCAACCTCCCTTGAAGTCAACTGTCCGCGGAGGCGGCGCCGCACCGCCGGCCCCCGCACCCCTCACCCCCGAGTCCCCTCCGCACTCCCGCGCGGCCGGGCCCTCCGGCCCCCGGCGGGCGGGCGGCGGCGCGGGTGGGAAGCCGGCCCGCCGCTCAGGCCACGCCGGAGACCAGGCCGACCCGGTAGGCGAGGACGACCGCCTGCACGCGATCCCGCAGCCCGAGCTTCGACAGGATGCGCGACACATAGGTCTTGACCGTCTCTGCCGTGATGAACAGGGCGGCGGCGATCTCCGCATTCGACATTCCCTCGGCGATCAGCTTCAGCACCTCCACCTCGCGGGGGGCCAGGGCACGCGTCACCTCCTCCCGGGCCGGGCGCGCGGAGTCCGCCGGGCGCAGCCGTTCGGCGAAGTGACCGATCAACTGCCGGGTGACGGCGGGCGCGAGCAGCGCCTCGCCACGGGCCACGGTCCGGACGGCGCTCACCATCTCCGCGGGCGGGGCGTCCTTCAGGAGGAACCCGCTGGCCCCCGCCCGCAGGGCCTCGTAGACGTAGGAGTCCACGTTGAAGGTGGTGACGACCAGGATCTTCGCCGGGTCGGTGGCCTCCGGGCCGGCCAGCCGCCTCGTCGCCTCGATGCCGTCCACCAGGGGCATCCTGATGTCCATCACGATCACATCGGGCCGCAGCCGCCGCGCGCACTCGATCGCCTCGTGGCCGTTCTCCGCCTCTCCGGCGACCTCCATGTCGGGCTGCGCGTCGAGAATGGTCGCGAAGCCGGCGCGCACCAGCGCCTGGTCGTCGCAGACGAGCAGCCGGATGGGCCGGGGCACGTCGCTCATGGGCACTCTCCTGGGTCGGCGGGGCCGGGGCGGCACGGAATCACGGCCCGAACGCTGAAGCCGCCGTCCGGCCGGGCGCCGGCGATCAGTTCACCATCGAGCATCCGCACCCGTTCGCGCAGGCCGTTCAGCCCTCTTCCCCCTGCCGGGAGGGGCTTTCGCGGCTTCGGCAGGTGCGCGTCGCGCCCGGGGCCTTCCGTCGTCACCTCTATCTCCAGTCGCTCGTCGCCGTGCCGCACCTCCACCGCGGTCGGCCGCCCGGTCGCGTACTTCATCGCGTTGGTGAGGGCCTCCTGCACCACCCGGTAGGCCGCCAACTCCACGTCCACCGGCCGTGGCCGGGGCGCGCCCTCCTCCCGCCACTCGACGGGCTGGCCGGACAGCCTGGCCTGGCCGACGAGGTCCGACACCTTGCCGAGGGCCGGGCCGCGCCCCGCGCCCTGGGCGTCCCCCGCGGGGGCGGCGGCGCTGGTCGCCTCCAGCACGCCGAGCAGGGAACGCAGCTCCGTCAGCGCCCGCCGCCCGGTGCCGCTTATCGCGGTGAGACTCTCCCCGGCGCGGTCGGGCGCGGTGCCGAGGAGGAACTGCGCCGCGTCGGCCTGTACCACCATGGCGGTCACGTGGTGGGTCACGACATCGTGCAACTCGCGTGCGAGGCGCGCGCGTTCGGCGCCGATGGCGAGCTCGGCGGCCAGCAGCCTGCGCTCCGCCTCCTCCGCACGCCACCTGCGCACGGCGGCGCCGGCGAGCCACGCCACCGCGAGCACCGCGTAGAAGGCGAGGTAGTCGGGGACCTGCTGGGGCGAGCCCCGATGGTGCAGCACCGCCGCCAGCACCGCGTAGCCCGCGCTCGCCGCCACCGCGAGACCCTGGCGGTGGCGCGCCCGGTGCGCCCCGGCCGCGTACAGGGCCAGGTAGAGGCCGATCCCCCCGAAGGTCTGCGGGCAGCCCAGCGCCTGGTGCGCCGCGAAGGCGGCGCCGATGACCGCGAGGCAGGCTCCCGGCCGCCGACGGCGGAACATCAGCGGCAGGGACTGCGCCAGGGCCAGGGCCACGCCGGCTGCGTCCTGCCGGCGTTCGGGCAGGTCTCCCAGCTGGGGGCCTATGGCGGAGAGGGTGGGCACGAGGGCCAGCAGGGCGAGTGCGGCGGCGAGGACGGCGTCCTGAACGAACGCGCCGCGCCCGCGCCACCAGCCGAGGGGCGCCCGGAGGAGACGAGCGCTCCGGGCCGCCTGGGTGAGCATCACAGCCGTTTCCTTCGGTGCGGTGGTCCCGGTGGGCCTGTCGTGGCGTCCGGGGGGTGGTCAGCGGTCGGCGTGCCGCCTCGGGAGGAGGCCGCCGCGCCGGTGGGCGAGGAGGAGCATGGGGAGGGCGAGCAGCAGGCTGAGGAGAACCGGTACCAGCGAGGCCTCCAGGCCGAAGTCGCCCCCGGTCAGCAGGGCCGGGCCGTCGAGGTCGGCGCGCAGCAGGCCGTCGCCGGTGTGGCCGGAGACCGGTATGCCGAGCAGCTGCTCCGTGGCGTTCCACGCGAAGTGGAGGCCCGCGGCGAACCAGATGCTGCGCCGCCACAGGAAGGCGGCCCCGAGCAGGACCCCGGCCTCGATGGCTATCGCCAGCGAACTCCAAAGGCTCGCCCCCGGGTTGCCCAGGTGCAGGAGGCCGAACAGGGCCGCGGTGACGGCCAGGGCGCCGCGGCTGCCGCATATCCGCTCGAGCGCCTGCAGGGCGATGCCGCGCAGCATCAGCTCCTCGGTGATCGCCGCGCCCGCCGCCGTGACGAGCACGGAGGCCGCCACCGGGAGGAGGCGGTGGCCCGACGAGCCGAAGGAGTATCCGCCGAAGGCCGCTATCAGGGCCACGGAGGCGAGGACGAACCCGAGGCCGGTCCCCGCGCCGAGCAGTGCCTCGCGCCCGGCGCCCGGGCGGGCGGTCTCCGGGGTGCCGCGCCGGGCGAGGCGGCGCATCACCAGCTGGTAGACGCCCAGGGCGCCGGCCGCACCGAGGAGGGGGAGGAGGGTGCCGCTCACGGTCCCCTGCTCGCCTCCCGAGGTCAGGGCCGAGACCGCGCCGATGCCGAGCAGGCCGGCCGACATCCAGCCGAGCGGGGACCGGGCGAACCGGGCACCGCGGCCCCGGGCCTCCGCGCCGGCATCCACAGCGGCATCCGCGGCGGACTCGGCAGCGAACTCCGGGGCGGCGCCGCGGCCGGCGGGCGGGGGTGGGGTGAGCGTCGTAACCATGGTGACCTCCGTGGGATTGGCCGCCCTCCGGCGACCCACTCCGTACGGTAGGAAGACGGGCGCCCCCGCGAATCACCCGCCGATGGACGGTTTTTGTAGCTCTCACGGGGGACAACGGCCGCCCACAGCCCATCCTTTCGTCACCCGCGCCCTGCCCACGCCCCGCCCTGCCCCACCCTGCCCACGCCCCACCCTGCCCGCGCCTTGCCGAGCCTGCGTCCGCACCCGCCCCGCGCCCGCACCGGCCCCGCCGGGCCCCGGCCCGCGCGTGCACCGGCCCCGCCGGGCCCCGGCCCGCGCGTGCACCGACCCCGCCTCGGCCCGCGCGTGCACCGACCCCGCCTCGGCGCCGCCCTCCCGCCCCCGGCCCACGCCCGCGCGCCTCGCGTACCGTTCCGGTGCCGGGCTCCGCCGCATCGGGCCCACCGCATCGGGTGCCCCACCGCATCGGGCTCCGCCGCATCGGGCCGCGCCGTTCCGGAGCCGTGCCGAGGACCGAGCCGTCCCGCACCCGCCCCGGCTCAGGCCGTTGCCGCCGGGCGGGGGGCGGCCCTCGGGGCGAGGCTGCCGGAGGCGGCCAGGACGAGCAGGCCGGCCACGGGCACGACGAGCAGCCCGAGCCGAATGGAGTGGGCGTCGGCGATCACTCCGACCACGGGTGGCGAGAGCAGGAAGCCGACGCGCATGAGGAAGGCCGTGACCGTGATGCCCGCGCCCGGCCACAGGCCGGGCAGCTCGTCGGCGGCGTGGAAGGCGGCGGGGATCAGGGTGGCGATGCCCAGACCGCTGAGGCCGAAGCCGACGATGGTGCTCGCCGTGCTCGGCCACAGCAGGGCCGCGCCCATGCCGAGGACGACGAGCAGGCCGCCCACCCGCGCGGTCGTGCGGTCGCCGAGCCGCTGCACCACGCGGTCGCCGAGCAGGCGGCCGACGGTCTGCGAGCCCTGGAGCGCGGTGAAGGCGAGGCCGCCGACGAACGGCCCGGCGGACAGCTCGTCCCTGAGGTACACCGAGCCCCAGGAGGCGCCGGAGTCCTCGGCCACGGCCGCCGAGGCGCTGAGCAGCCCGAGCGCGCCGAGCGCGAGCGCCGCGTGCCACCCCAGCCGCCGCGCGCCCCCGGCGCCCGCTCCCGCCCCCGCTCCCTCCGTCTTCGTCTCGCGTTCGGTGTCCTCGGCCCCTGGCAGCAGGTACCGGAAGGAGCCGAGCGCCAGCGCGGCGGTGAGGGCGCCGGTCACGCCCAGGTGCACGGCCAGGGGAATGTCGGCCTGGGCGGCCCCCGCGCCGCTGAACCCGCCGAGGACGGCGCCCACGCTCCACACGCCGTGGAAGGCATTGAGGATGGAGCGGCCGTACAGGCGCTGGACGCGCAGGCCGTGGGCGTTCATGGCCACGTCGGTGACCGCGTCCAGCGCTCCGGCGAGGAATATCCCGGCGCACAGCAGCGCGTAGCCGGGGGCGGTGCCGATGCCGAGGACGGTCAGTCCCAGCAGGGTCAGGGTGCTCACGGCGGTCCGCGCCGAGCCGAACCGGGTGATCAGCGGGCTGGCCAGCAGGCCGAGCACCAGCGCGCCGAGCGGCATGGCGGCGATCGCGGTGCCGAGGGCGGCGTTGGACAGGCCGAGGTCCGACTTGATCTCGGGGTAGCGCGGCACGACGTTGGCGAAGACGAAGCCGTTGCCGAGGAAGAGCAGCGCCACCGCGGCGCGCGCCCGCCGCGCCGTCGTCCGCTGCTCCGCCGCGCGGTCCGCCGCGGCGGTCGTCATGCCGGGGAACCCGGGCCGGCCGGCCCGTGACCGCAGGACTGGCGGAGCGTGAGCCCGGGCTTGACGGTCACCTGCCGCAGGGCGAGCGGTTCCCCACCCGCGGCGGCGTGGTCGAGCCGGTCGAGGAGCATCTGCGCGGCCTGTTCGCCGAGTTGCCGCTTGGAGGGAGCCACGGCAGTCAACGGTACCTCCGCCATGGCCGCGATCTCGTCGTCGTAGGCGATCAGCGCGAGGTCCTCCGGGGTGCGCAGGCCGCGCGCCCGCAGCCGCTGGAGCAGCTCGATCGCGTCGTGGTCGGAGTGCACCAGCGCGGCCGTGGTGCCGCTGGCCAGGCAGGACTCGATGAACGTGTCGTACTGCCTGGCCGCAACCGCCGAGCCGAGCGGCGGGCGTCCGCCGTCGAGCAGCGGCGCGGCGGGGTCGAGGCCGAGTTCCCGCACCGCGTCCGCGTGGCCCTCGCGGACAAGCGGGCCCGTGGGGCTGCCGGTGAGGTAGAGGGCGACCCGCCGGTGCCCGAGCGCGTGCAGGTGGCGCACGGCGTGGTAGGCGCCGTGCCGGTGGTCGGAGACGACGAACTCGCAGGGCTCGTAGGGGTCCTCGGGCTGCCGCTCAAGCAGCACGAAAGGCAGGCCGAGTTCGCGCAGTCCCGCCATGGTGGCGGAGGGCACGTGGTGCGGGCCCGCGGTGGCCACGAGCAGCCCGTCCGCGCCCGAGGCGGCGAGCTCCTCCAGCTGTTTCAGGTCGCGTGGCCTGACGTAGTCGGTGAGCCCGATGACCACGCGGGCGCCGCGCCGGGCGGCGACCGCCCTGACCCCGGCGAGGACGCGCGGGTAGTAGTAGGTGGCCGAGGGCACGAGCAGGCCGAGCGTCCGGGAGGGCGGCGGTTCCACGGGCTCGGGCTGCCCGTCGCCCTCCGCCGCCGCGGCGTCGGCCACCGCCCGGTCCACCGGTATCGCGCCGCCGCGGACCTTGGTCAGCCGGCCGAGGTCGGCGAGTTCTCCCAGGTCCCGGCGGATCGTGCCGGGGGAGACGCCGAACCGCGCCGCGAGCTCGGTGACGCGTACGGCGCCGGTGGCGTGCAGCTCCCGCAGCAGCAGCTCCTGCCGTTGTTCCACGAGCATGTCCGCCATGTCCCGTCCCCTTTCGCCACCGCCGGGACGTCCTCGCGCCCGGTGCGGCTCGTCGGCGGACCGGCGCCGAGCGGCGCGGCCCACAGGTACCGAGCGCTGAGCCTAATGGATGAACCCAGGTGATCGCGCGAGACTTCTGATCGCTTGTTGTCGCTCATTGGCGATCCTGCTCATTTCTATTGACTAGTTGACGAAGTTGGGTCAGGGTGCGGTGGCACACGCCACACAAGGAGCCGCTCACGTGTTCACACGCACCGTCGCCGCTCTGGTCGGCCTGGCGGCGTCCCTGCTGCTCGCGTCCTGCGGGCTGTCGGACGACGCGAACGGGAACCAGCCGACCACGATCACGTACTGGTCCTGGGTGTCCGGTTCACGGGAGATGGTCGACCGCTTCAATGCCACCCACGACGACATCCGGGTCAACTTCGAGCTGATACCGTCCGGAACCTCCGGCGGCTACTCCAAGATGTTCAACGCGGTCCGGGCGGGACGCGCCCCCGACATCGTCACCGTCGAATACCCCGAACTTCCCGGCTTCGTCACGCAGAACGTCGTGCAGCCGATCACCCGCTACGGCGTGGAGGAGCTGGCCGGCCGGTACCCGGAGTGGACCTGGCGGCAGGTCGCGCTGGGCGGCGAGGTCTACGCCCTCCCCAAGGACATCGCCCCGCAGGTCCTCTTCTACCGCGCCGACCTGTTCGAGGAGTACGGGCTCGAACCCCCGGCGACCTGGGAGGAGTACCGAGCCGAGGCCGAGCGGCTGCACGAGGAGCACCCGGACGTCTCCATGACCACCTTCCCCACCGCGGACGCCGGCCTGCTCGCCGGGCTCGCCTGGCAGGCCGGGGCGGACTGGTTCGACACGTCGAGCGGGCAGTGGCGCGTGGACACCACCGACGAGGCCACCCGACGCGTCGCCGACTACTGGGACTCCCTGCTCGCCGACGGCCTCGTCACCGCCGGGCCCACCTTCGCCGAGCAGCACATCACCGACCTGGAGGCGGGCCGTTCCCTCACCCTGATCGCCGCCCCCTGGACCGCCGCCAACCTCTCCCGCTTCGTGCCCGACCTCGCCGGCACCTGGGGCGTCGCCCCGCTGCCCGCCTGGGACCTGGCCGCCTCGGGCAACTACGGCGGCTCCACCATGGCCCTGCCCGTCGGCTCCCCGCACCCGGAGGAGGCCATGGAGTTCGCCCGCTGGGTCTCCACCTCCCCCGACGCCATCGCCGCCGCCGCCCCGGTCAGCACCGCCTTCCCCGCGAACGCCGACCTGGCCGACGACTGGCGCACCGCCGTCGAGGAGGCCAACCCGTACACCCACGGCATGAACCTGGCGGCCGTCGCCGCGGCCGCCGCACCCACCATCCCCCCCTCCTGGGAGTGGGGTCCCGACATGACCGACGGCTTCAGCCGGCTCAACGACGAGACGACCCTCGACATCGGCCTCCCCGGCGGCCTCGCGACGGCGTTCCGCGACTGGCAGGACGCCACGGTCGACCAACTGCGCCGGCGCGGCTACGACGTCACAGGCTGAAGGGACCACCGACCATGGCATCACTCACCAGCGCCACCCGCCTCCGTGGCCGCACGAGAGCCGCCCGGCCCGCCGCGCGCGCCGGAGCGACCGGCGGCACCGTGCGCCCCCAGCGCCGGGCCGGCGTGCTCCTCCTGCTCGGCCCGTTCTTCGTCCTCTTCGCCCTCACCTACCTCGCGCCGATGGCCTACGCCCTGTGGCTCAGCTTCTTCCGCGAGAAGTTCGAGGGCGTCGGCTGGGAAGGCCCCCAGCGGGTCTTCGCGGGCTTCCACAACTACACCCGCGCACTGACAGACACCGACTTCCTCCAGGGCACGGGACGGGTGCTGCTGTACGGGCTGGTGTACGTGCCCGTGCTGATCGCGCTCGCCGCCACCTTCGCCCTGCTGCTCGACAGCGCGCTGACCGCGGCCCGCCGCTTCTTCCAGACGGTCCTCTTCCTCCCCCACATCGTGCCGGGCCTGATCGCGGCCATCGTCTGGGTCTACCTCTACACGCCCGGCCTGAGCCCGGTGATCGACGCGCTGGACTCGGCCGGCGTGCACGTGGACTTCCTCAACGGCGGGGGCGTCCTCTTCTCCCTGGTCAACATCGCCGTCTGGCAGGCCCTCGGCTTCAACATGGTGCTGATCTACGTCGCCCTCCAGGCGATACCCCGCAACACCGTGGAGGCCGCGCGCATCGACGGCGCCGGCGAGATCCGCACCGCCTTCAGCGTCAAGCTGCCCCAGGTCTTCCCCGCGGTCATGGTCGCCACCCTGTTCACGATCATCGGCTCCCTGCAACTGTTCACCGAGCCGCAGATCGTGCAGAGCTCGGGCAACAGCTCGGTCACCGGGAGCTGGACGCCCAACATGCTCGCCTACTCCGCCGCGTTCGAGTCCAACGACTACCACTACGCGGCCACGATCTCCGTGCTGATCGCCCTGCTCGCCGGGGTCCTCTCCTTCGTCGTCACCACGCTCGCCAACCGGAGGAACGCCCGATGAGCGCCGCCGCCCCCGCCACGGACGCCACCCCGCGCGCCACCCAGGGGACGGCTTGGTGGCTGCGCCGCTCCACCGGCACGGCCCTGTGCGCGATCGCCGCCCTCTACACCCTCGCCCCGCTGATCTGGCTGCTGTTCGGGGTCACCAAGACGCTGCCCGAGCTGTACAGCAGCAACGGCTTCTCCCCGTCCGCCGGCTTCCACGTCTTCGGCAACATCGCCGACCTCTTCCGGCAGGACGACGGCGTCTTCGCCCGCTGGATACTCAACACCGCCGTCTACGCGGTCGGCGGCGCCGCCGTCGCCACCCTGCTGTCGGTCGCGGCCGGGTACGCCTTCGACAAGTTCGACTTCAAGGGCCGCGAGAAGTGGTACGCGGTGGTCATCGCCGGCGTCCTCGTCCCGCACACCGCCATCGTCGTGCCGCTGTACCTGATGGCGGCGCAGGTGCGGATGACGGACACCCTCTGGTCGGTGCTGATCCCCGTCATGGTCAACCCGTTCGGGGTCTACCTCGCCAGGGCCTACTCCTCGGGCGCCGTCCCCGGCGAACTTTTGGAGGCGGCAAGGATCGACGGGGCCGGCGAACTGCGCACCTTCTTCACCGTCGGCCTGCGGCTGATGGGCCCGGGCGCGCTCACCATCTTCCTCTTCCAGTTCATCGCCATCTGGAACAACTTCTTCCTGCCGCTCGTCATGCTCACCGACAACGACCTGTTCACCATCGGCCAGGGCCTGTTCACCTGGAACTCGGCCGTGGGGCAGAACCCGGACTACACGCGCCTGGTCGTGGTCGGCTCCGCCGTGGCTACCATCCCGTTGATCCTGCTGTTCATCCCGCTGCAACGCCGCTGGCGGGCGGGACTCGCGGAAGGCGGTATCCGTTGACCGAGCCGAACGCCACCCCCGACGCCGAGCCGAACGCCACCCCGGGGGCAGGGCCGAAGGCCGCGCCCGGGGTGGGGCCGAACGCCCCTGGCGGCTCCGGGCGGAGCGCCGCGGCGGGGGCGCGGCAGGGGGCGCGTGAGGGCACGCCGGCGCGGCCGGGGTGGGCCGCGGAGCCCGAGGACCGCGCGCTGTCCCCCTACACCGGCTGGACCAGGCGGCACTGGGAGCGCGCCGCCGACGACCTGCTCGCCGCGGTCCGCCGCTTCGTGGGACCCGGGGGCGCGCTCTTCGGGCTCCCGGGCCCCGCCAGCGGCTCGGGCCCGTACAGCGACGCGTTCGAGGGCTACGCCCGCACCTTCCTGCTGGCCGCCTTCCGCGCGGCCCACGCCGAACCCGCCGACGCACAGCGGCTGCTGGACGTCTACGCGGACGGCCTGGTCACCGGCACCGACCCGGCGGCGGCCGAACGCTGGCCCGACGTCACCGAGGTGCCGCAGGCCCGGGTCGAGGCGGCCTCGGTCGCCCTCGCGCTGCACGAGACCAGGCCCCTGCTGTGGGACCGGCTGCCGGACCGGGCCAGGCAACGCGCCGTCGACTGGCTCTCGCGGATGGCGGGCATCGAGGTCCCGCGGAACAACTGGCTCTGGTTCAGGGCCGTCGTCGCCGCCTTCCTCCGCTCGGTGGGCGCGCCGTACGCGGCGCGGGACATCGAGCAGGCCGTCGAGGCCACCGACGGCTGGTACCGGGGTGAGGGCTGGTACACCGACGGCGACGGCGCCAACTACGACCACTACAACGGCTGGGCGATGCACCTGTACCCGCTGTGGTACTGCCGGATCTCCGGCGAGGCGGCGGAGGAGGGGCTGCTCGCGCGCTACCGCGCACGGCTGCGCGCCTTCCTGGCCGACGCCCCGTACCTGGTGGCCGCGAACGGCTCCCCGCTCTTCCACGGCCGCTCCCTCACCTACCGGTTCGCCGCCGCCTCGCCCTTCTTCAACGGCGCGCTGTTCGACGCCACGCCGCTGCCGCCCGGCCGCACCAGGCGGGCGGCCAGCGGAATGCTGCGGCACTTCCTCGACCGCGGCGCCACGGAGGAGGGCGGCGTGCTCTCCCTCGGCTGGCACCGCCGCTTCGAGCCGATGCGGCAGGAGTACTCGGGGCCCGGCTCGCCGTACTGGGCGAGCAAGGGCTTCACCGGGCTGCTGCTCCCGCCTGACCACCCCGTGTGGACCGCGCGCGAGGAGCCGCTGCCCGTCGACGAGGGCGACTTCACCCGCACGCTGGCCGTGCCGCGCTGGCTGGTCTCCGGCACCTCGGCCGACGGCGTCGTCCGCGTCGTCACCCACGGCACCCCGCACGTGCCGCACTACCCGCACGTCTACACCCACCACGCCTACACCACGCACACGGCGCCCGACATGGGGGCAGGGCCCGGGAAGCCGGAAGGCGAGGGGCGGGCCCCCGGGAGCGGCGGCCAGGAAACGGGGGGCGCGGCGCCGGCCACGCACGTGGCCTCGGCCGTGCGCGGTCCCTGGGAGGTGCGGCTGGTCCGCGCGGACGGGCCGGTGCGGGTGGCCGGGCATCCGCTCGCCGGCGAGCAGCCGCCCGAGGTCCCCACGGGCAACGAGGGCGTGGTGCGGCGGCGTTCCGACGGCCTGACCAGCGCGCTGGTGCCGCTGCTCCCGGTGCCCTCGGCCACCGTCTCCCTGCGCCGGGCCGAGCACGCCAACGCGTTCGGCCCGCACAGCGCCACCCCGGTCTACGCGGCGGGCGCGGGCGGCCCGCACGCGCTCGCCGTCTTCCTCGGGGTCACCGAGGACGGCACGCTGCCCGCGCCGCCGCGCTTCGAGGCGGACACCGCGACGGTCGTCTGGCCCGACGGCACCACGGGCACCGTGGGCGCGGGCGGCCCGGCCGGGGGCTGAACCCGCCGAGGGCCGCACCGGCCCGGAGCCCGCACCGGTCCGGGGCCCGAACCCGCCCGGGGCCCCCAACCCGTCCGCGTGCCACGCCGGTTGGGGGCCCGCCGGTTGGGGGCGCGCCGGCGGGGCGCGGCGGTTGGTGGGGGCGCGGCGGTTGATGGGGGCGCGGCGGTCGGTGGGGGCGCGGCGGTTGATGGGGGCGCGCCGGTCGGTGGGGCGCGCCCCAGGGCGTTCACCAGGAGGAGATCTCCGGGATCACCTCCGTGGCGCACATCTCCAGCGCGGGGAAGGGGTCCTGCTCGGCCAGGGTCGTCAGGTAGACGGCGGTGAAACCGAGTTCGTGCGCGGCGCGCAACTCGGCCAGGACCTCGTTCGCCTTGGCCCCTGGCCCGAGGCGCAGCACCGTCGTCTTCTCGATCTCCGCGTAGTCGCGGCCCTCACGCGCGCAGTGCTCGCGCAGCGCGTCCAGCTTCCGCGGGGTCTCGGCGGTGTGGAAGATGTTGCAGGCGTCGGCGTACCTGGCGACGAGCCGCAGCGTCTTCCGCTCGCCCGAGCCGCCGATCATGATCTTCGGATGCGGCCTGCTGAGGCTCTGCGGGGAGTTGAGGGTGCGGCCCAGGCGGTAGTGCGCCCCCTCGAAGGGCTCCTCGCTCCCGCTCCACATCTGCCGGCAGATCCGCAGCGTCTCCTCAAGTCGCTCGAAGCGCTCGGCGAGCGGCGGGAAGGGCAGGCCGAGCCCGATGGCCTCCGCGTCGTTCCAGGCGGCCCCGATCCCGAGCCCCGCCCGCCCGCCGCTGAGGACGTCGAGGGTCGTGACGGCCTTGGCCAGCAGCCCCGGATGGCGATAGACGACGCCGGTGACCAGCGTGTGCAGGAGGACGCGTTCGGTGTGCGCGGCCAGGAAACCGAGCGCGGTGTAGCCCTCCAGCATCTCCTGCTCGGGCGGGCCGAGGATGCCGATCTGCCACAGGTGGTCCATGACCGTCAGCCGGGAGAAGCCACCGGCCTCCGCGGTCCGCGCGACCTTCGCCAGGGTGGGGCCGAGCTGCCGCGGGCCGCCGGGCCACGTGAAGTTCTGTACGTGCAAACCGAGTTCCATGTCGAGTCCGTTCGGAGTCGGGAGTCGATGCGGGGAAGAGGGGGCCGGGGGAGTGGGAGGGGCGGGCGTGGCGGTCGGCGCGGCCGTCGGCCGGGTGGCAGGCGAGGCACGCGCCGGCGGGGCGAGGCGTACGCCGGCGCGTTGCAGGCGGAGGCGCCGGGCCGCCGCCCTCCGGCGCCCACGCCGGTGCGTGTCCCCGCCTCACGTAACCGGAGGGTACCCTCCGAAAGTTATCCCCTGCGGAACCCGGGTGGCAAGCCCGGCTCGCCTGTCGGCACCTCCCCGCGGGCGGGCCGCCGTTGCGGCGGGCCCGGCAGCCGGGGGCCGCCCGCGCGGACGCCGGCGTCGACGGGGTGCCCGGGCCGGCCGGCGGCCTCGTCCCTCGGGCTGCCGGAGGTGAGGGCGGCGTCAAGGCCGCCGGCCCGCGCGTCAGGGGCCCGTCATCGGAGGGCGGAGCCCGGCGGGTGCGGGCTTAGCGTCGCGGTGTCACCGGCAGAAAGGCAGGTAGCCGCGATGAGCGCGGACGGTCCCGCAGATACGCTCCCGGCCGGGCGTTACCACGTTCCCGTCCGGCCGGGCCCGGCGCACACCACACGCGTGCGCCTCTTCCGCACTCCCCATGGGGAGGCCACCGTCGTCGCCTTCACCAGCGAGCGGCGGCTCGTCGCCGCACTCGGCCCGGGGCAGCCCTGGGCCACGCTCTGCGACCGCGCGCTCCTGGCGCTCACCGAGCCCCTCGGCGTCACCGCCCTGGTCGTCGACCCGCAACCGGCCGCGCTCGCCGGTCGGCCGGCGCGCCGCCTGCGCGCCGCGGCGGCGTGAGGAGGGCCGGCATGAGCGCCACCCCGCAGCCAGGCCCCGCCTCCGCCCCGGCCGCCCCCGTCCCCCACGCCCCGGCCGCCAACGCCCCGGCCGCCCCCGACGTCCCCCACGTCCCGGCCGCCCTCCACGTCCCCGCCGAACCGGACGTCCCCCACGCCCCCATCGGCCCGGACGCCCCCGCCGGTCCGGGCATCTGGCCGCGCTCCGCGCGTGCCGAGGGCGCCGACATCCTGGTCGGCGGCGTGCCCCTCACCGCCGTGGCCAGGCACTACGGCACCCCCGCCTACGTCCTCGACGAGGAGGAGGTGCGCCGCCGCGCCCGCGGCTACCGCGCCGCCTTCCGGGGCGCCGACGTCTACTACGCGGCCAAGGCATTCCTGTGCCGCGGGCTGGCGCACTGGCTGAACGAGGAGCGGCTCGGTCTCGACGTCTGCTCCGCCGGGGAACTCGAACTCGCCGTCGTCGCCGGCTTCCCGCCCGAGCGCATGGTGTTGCACGGCAACGCGAAGAGCCCCGAGGACCTGCGGGCCGCGTTCCGGCTCGGCGTCGGCAGGATCGTCGTCGACAGCACCGCCGAGATCCTCCGCCTCGCCACCCAGCTGCCGCCAGGCTCACGGCAGAAGGTCCTGGTCCGCGTGGTGCCCGGCATCGCGGCCGGCGGGCACGAGAAGGTGCGCACGGGCACCGAGGCCGCGCACTTCGGCCTCTCGATCGCCGACGGCGCGGCCCAGCACGCCATCGGCCGGATACTGGACCAGCCGGGGCTCGAACTCCTCGGCGTCCACTGCCACCTGGGCTCGCAGATCGCCACGGTGAAGCCGTACCTGCAGGCGGTGCGGCGGACCGTGGGGCTGCTCGCCAGGGTCCGCGACCAGTACGGCGTCGCCCTGCCCGAGCTGAACCTCGGCGGCGGGCACGCCGTCGCCTACCGGCCGGGCGACGAGGCGCTGGACGTTCGCCAACTGGCCGGGCGGGTACGGGCGGAACTCGCCGCGAGCTGCACCGCGGCCGGGCTCCCTCAGCCGCGGCTCGCGATCGAGCCGGGCCGCGGCATCGTGGGGCCCGCGGGGGTGGCGCTCTACCGCGTGCTGGCCGTGAAACGCGCGGGCGGGCGCACCTTCGTCGCCGTGGACGGCGGGATGAGCGACAACCCGAGGCCCGCGCTGTACGGCGTGCGGTACGCGCCCCGGCTGATCGGGCGGCACTCGATCGCCGGGCCCGGCCGGGCGACCGTCGTGGGGCGGCACTGCGAGGCGGGCGACGTGCTGGCCGAGGACGTCTCCCTGCCCGAGGACGTGCGGCCGGGCGACCTGCTGGCCACGCCGGTGTCCGGGGCGTACCACCTGTCGATGGCCTCCACCTGGAACTTCGTCGGCCGCCCGCCGGTCGTCGCGGTCCGCGCGGGCAGGCCGCGGCTCCTGGTGCGCCGCGAGTGCCTCCTCGACCTCAGCCGCCGCGACGTGGGCCTGTGACCCGGGCTCTCACCGGGCCTGCCCGCGCCCCCCGCAGGCGGCCTGGGCCTGGGGGCGGGTCGCGGGGGCGCGGAGGTTGGGGGGTGCGGGCGGTTGCCGGGGGGGTGCCGGGAGGGCGCCGGGGGGTGCCGGGGTGGTGCAGGGGCGGCGGGAGTGGTGCGGGGGTGCGGGGGGTGGTGCGGGGGCGGCGGGTCACAGCAGGCGCAACTGCGTGTCCCGGGCCGGGCGCTGCCTGGGCAGGCGCGTCTCCGCCCGCAGCACCTCGGCGGGCAGCGCGTCCAGGAAGGGCGAGCGGCGCGCCGGGCGCACGGCGCCCTGCCGGAAGCGTTCCGCCGCATGGCTCAGGTACAGGTGCCGCTGGGCACGGGTGATGCCGACGAACAGCAGCCGCCGTTCCTCCGCCTCCTCCTCGGCGGCCTCCCCCGGGTCCGAGCCGGGCCAGCGCATCGGCAGCAGCCCGTCCTCGCAGCCGACGATGAACACCACGGGAAACTCCAGCCCCTTGGCGGCGTGCAGGGTGAGCAGCGAGATCCGGTCGGCGCGCGGGTCCCAGCTGTCCACCTCGACGCCGAGCGCCAACTCGTCGCGGAACGCCGCCAGGTCCTCGCCGCAGCGCTCGGCGAGCGGGGCCAGCAGGTCGGCGGCGAGGCGCAGTTCCGCCTCGGTCACCTGCTCCTCGCCGGGCGCCGCCGCCTCGGCGTCTGCGTCGAGCAGCCTGGCCAGGGCGCGGCGCAGCCGCCCCGGCAGCGGGCCCTCCTCGGCCCGGCCGGCCTCCCCGCCCTCCCCGCCCTCCGCGGCGCCGACGAGCGCCCCGAGGAGGCGGGCGACCCCGGGCCGGTCCGCGAGCCGGTCGTGGGAGCGCTTCTGGAACGGCAGACCCGCCCTGGTCAGGGCCTCCGCCACGGCGCGCGACTGACGGTCGGTCCGGTAGAGCACCGCGATGTCGGCGAAGCCGAGCCCCTGCGCGCCCTCGGTCTCCACCCAGCCGCTGTCCCTGGCGTGGAACGACGCCCCGCCGATCAGCTGTTCCACGGTGCGCGCCACGAACGTCGCCTCCGCCTGCTCGCCGCGCGCCGCGTGCACCTCGACCGGGGCCTCGCCGTGGTCGCCGAGCGGCAGCAGGACCCGGTCGGGCACCAGGGTCGTCGGCGCGACGACCCGCTGCGCCGCCGTCAGAATGCGGGCGCTCGACCGGTAGTTGCGCGTGAGGCGCACGGTGCGGGCGGTGGGGAAGTCCGCCTGGAAACGCAGGAAGAAGCGGACGTCGGCGCCGCGGAAGCGATAGATGGCCTGGTCGGGGTCGCCGATGGCGGTCAGGTTGCCCTCGGGCGTGGCGAGTTGGCGCAGGAGCCGGTACTGCCGCTCGTCGACGTCCTGGTACTCGTCCACGGAGACCCAGCGCCAGCGGTCGCGGTAGGCGGCGGCCAGCCCCGGGTCCGCTTCGAGCAGGGCGAGCGGCAGGTCGATGAGATCGTCCAGGGACACCAGGCCGCGTGCGTGCCGGTCCGGCTCGGACTCCTCGGTGAGCGCGAAGCCGGCCGGCAGGCCCGCCCGTTCGTGCTGTTCGCGCAGGATGCGCAGCCCGAGGGAGTGGAACGTCGCGATCGTCAGCCGGGGCGCGTGCGCGGGCGCGAGGTCGGCCAGGCGCTCGGCCATCTCCTGCGCGGCGCGCCGGGTGAAGGTGATCGCCAGGCACTGCTCGGGCGGCACGCCGTGCACCGTCACCAGGCGGGCGATGCGGTGCGTCAGGGTGCGGGTCTTTCCGGTGCCGGGTCCCGCGATGATCAACAGGGGGCCGTGCGTGACCTCCGCGGCGGCGCCCTGGTCGGGGTCAAGACCGGGAACCGGGCCCGCCGGCCGGTCTCCTCCCGCTCCCCCTTCCGCTCCCGGCAGCCCGTCGCGCCCGCCGCCCGCGCCTGCCACGTCCGGGCCTGCCGCGTTCGGTTCCGCCGCGTTCGGGCCTGCCGTGCCCGGTGCTGCCACGTCCGGGCCCGCCGCGTTCGGCTCTTCCGCGTCCGGGGCCGCGCCGCCCCGTTCCGCGGCGGGGGTGGGGCGTTGCGCGGGCACGCCGGGGCGTGCGGCGCCGGACCGGCCGTCCGCCGCGGAGCCCCCGCGCGCCGGGCGCCCGCTGTCCCGGCCGTCGCCGGACGGGGGAACCTCGAAGAGGCCGTCGTCGAAGAGGGCGGGCGCGGCGTGGACCGTGAGCCGCTTCAGCTCGCCCGGCTGGAACAGCCGGATCACGCCGTACTCGCCGTCGTACCCGGCCTCGCGGATCACCTCGCCCCGGCGCAGCCTGGACACCGCCTCGCCGACCAGCGGCGCGTGCGGCTCGATGGCGTCCACGGGGACGTCCTGCAGGATGGAGAGTTCGGGGCCGAGCGCGGTGGTCAGCCGCTCGACCTCGGCGGCCACCCGCTTGCTCTTCGGGCCGACCCCGGCGATCTCGCCCACGATCTCCGGCAGCGGCACCAGGCTGTGGAAACCCGCCGCACCCGCAGGGCGTACCGGCTCCGGCCGGTCCGCGAGCTCCTGCACCCGGCTGAGCACGCCGACCGTCAGCGGCTTCGCGCACTCCGGACACCGGCCGCCGAGGGCACGGGTCTCCTCCGGCTCCAGCCGCACCCCGCACTTGCGGTGGCCGTCGACGTGGTACTTGCCCTCCTCAGGGAAGAACTCGACCGTACCCGCGTGCCCTTCGCCCGTCTGGAGGGCATGCCTTACCGAGAAGTAGTCCAACTCGGTGTCGAAAAGGGTCGTTTCACGGCCGAGCATGGGCGGCGAGTGCGCGTCGGAGTTGCTGACCAGGCGATAGCGGTCCAGGGCTGAGATCCGCCAGTTCATGTCGGGGTCGCTGGAGAGGCCGGTCTCCACCGCGAAGATGTGGTCGGAAAGATCCGCGTAGCAGTCCTCGATCCGGTCGAAACCCGACTTGGAACCGAGAACCGCGAACCAGGGCGTCCAGACATGCGCGGGAATCAGGAACGCGTCCGGGCTGCTCTCGAGGGCGGTCTCCAGCAGGTCGCGCGAGTCGAGGCCGAGGATCGGGCGGCCGTCCGAGGCGATGTTGCCGATCCGCGCCAGCCGCCGGTTGAACTCGGCCGCGGAGGCGAAGTCCGGCATGTAGACGAGGTGATGGACCTTGCGGGTGCGGTCGCCGCGCTTGTAGATCGTGGAGATCTCGACGGAGAGCAGAAATCGCACCGGCCGCTCCGCCAGCGAGGGCGGCAGGCGGCGCGTGACCTCCCGGTCGAGCTCCTCCCTGAGCCGGAACACCCCCGGCCCGGCCTCCACCAGCGTCTCGGTGAGGTGCGCGAACCACGCCGGGTGCGTGAAGTCCCCGGTGCCGACCAACGCGATGCCCTTGCGCCTGGCCCACCAGGCCAGATGCTCCAGATCGCAGTCCTTGCTGCAGGCCCTCGAAAACTTGGAATGGATATGGAGATCAGCGTGAAAGCGCACCCGTGTCATCCTTCCACAGTGAAAGAAGTACCTCTGACGGGCGGCAATGTCAGCGCTGGCGTCGTGCGGGCAGGGGAGACGGTGCGCCGGCCCGCCGGCCCCTGGACTCCCGCCGTCCACGCGCTCCTCGACCACCTCCACCACGCCGGGTACCGGGCGGCACCCCGCCCGCTCGGGATCGACGAACAGGGCCGGGAGGTGCTGACGTTCGTGCCGGGCGACACGCTCTGGCCGGAGCGCATGGACCGGCTCGCCCCCGTGGAACGGCTGCGGCGGGTGGCCCGGCTGATCCGTGAGTTCCACGATGCCGTGGCCGACTTCTCGCCGCCGGCCGACGCCGAGTGGCGCACCGTCATCGCGCCGGACGGCGACGAGATCATCGCCCATCACGACCTGGCGCCGTGGAACCTGGTCGTCGACGAAACGGCAGACTCCTGGGTCTTCATCGACTGGGACGGTGCCGGTCCCGGCACGCGGCTGTGGGACCTCGCCTACGCGGCACAGGGCTTCGTGCGGCTGACCCCGAACCCCGAGTTCACGCGCCCCGACGAGGAGGCGGCGGCGCGGCTGCGCGCGTTCGCCGACGCCTACGGCCTCGACGAGGCCGAGCGCCGCGCCTTCGTGCCGCTGCTCGGGCGGCGCACGCGCGCGATGTACGACTTCCTGCGCGAGCAGTCGGCGCTGGGAACCGAGCCGTGGACGACGCACTGGCGCGAGGGGCACGGCGAGGCCTGGCGCGAGGACGCCGAGTACGTCGAACGCCGCGCCGCCCTCTGGACAAGCGCGCTCCTCGACTGACGCCGCCGACTCGGCGGCTGGGAACGGGGCTCGGCCGGTGGGGACGGCTCGGCTGATGCCGTCGGCTCGGCTGGTGGGGACGGCGGAGCGCACGCCGCGCGCCCCCACCACGCCCCAGCACGCCCCCAACCGGCCACCGCGCCCCCATACCGCCCGCCGCGCCCCCATACCGCCCGCCGCAACCCCACGCACCTCCGTCCGCGCCCCGCCACCCCGGGTCAGCTCCGGTTCCACAACGCCAGGTCCGAATTCCGCCAGTCCCGTCCCCCCGCCCCGCCGCACACTCGGGGACATGAGCACCACCGTCACGCGTTACACCACGATGGAAAGCCCGCTGGGCGAGCTGCTGCTCGTGGGCGAGGGCACGCGGCTGAGCTCGCTGTCCATGCCGGGGCAGCGCGGGGGTGTCTCCGCGCTGCCAGGCTGGCGGCGCGACCCGGCGGCGCTGGCTCCGGCCGTGGCCCGCGTCCGGGCCTACTTCGCCGGCGAACTCACCCGCTTCGACCTCGACTTCGACACCAGCGGCACCCCCTTCCAGGAACGCGTCTGGCGGGCCCTGGACGACATCCCCTATGGCACGACCACGACCTACGGCGAGCTGGCCGCGCGCCTCGGCGTGCCGCGCGCCGAGAGCCGCGCGCTCGGCGCCGCCGTCGGCGCGAACCCGCTGCTGCTGGTGCGCCCGTGCCACCGCGTGATCGGCGCGGACGGCTCCATGCGCGGCTACGCGGCCGGCGTCGCCCGCAAGACCGCGCTGCTGACCCACGAGGGCGCCCTGCCCCCTGCCCTGTTCCCGGCGGAGGCGGCGGAACACCCATGACGGGGCCCGCCCCACCTCCCGCCGCACCTGGCGCCCGCCGCCACCCGCCACCACCTGTCAGCGGCACGCTCCCTCGCCGCTCTGCCGGCCGCGTTCCCCGGCCGCGCTGCCCGGCGGGCCCGCGCACGGCGGGCGGGTGTCAGGCCACGCGCGCCAGCGCCTCCGCGAGTGGCTCCAGCACGGCGGGAGTGTAGGGCGACGGCAGAGAGACGATCGCGAGCTCCGCACCGGCCTCGCCGAACGTCGCCGCGTCGGCTGCCGCCGCGGCCGGATCGCCGTGGTACCGCACCTGGACCGAAACCAGGATGTCCGCAGGGTCGCGGCCGACGTCGGCGCAATGCCGGTTCAGCGCGTCGCGGGCTCGGAGGAACTCCGCGACCGTGCCGTTGTCGAAGTTCCAGTGCTGAGCGAAGCGGGCCGCCGTGCGCAGCGTGCGCTTCCGGCCGCTGCCGCCGATGCAGAGTGGCGGGTGGGGCCGCTGCAAGGGCTTGGGCTCGCACCGGGCGTCGGTCAGCTGATAGAAGCTGCCCTTGAACGTCGTGGTTTCCTGGCCCAGCAGTCCCGTGATGACCTGGCAGGCCTCCTCGAACCGGTCGCTCCGCTGCCTGGCGGTGCCCAGTTCGATGCCGTAGGCACGCGACTCCTCCTCATTCCAGCCCGCGCCGATGCCCAGCTCCAGCCGCCCGCGGGACACGACGTCGAGGGTCGCCGCCATGTTGGCCAGCACCGCCGGGTGGCGGTGGTGAATCCCGGTGACCAGGGTGCCGATGCGCAGCCGGTGGGTCGCCTGCGCCAGTGCCGTGAGCGTGACCCACCCCTCAAGGCGCGGAACGGAGGGGGCAGCGCCGTGGGTCGGGTAGAAGTGATCGGAGGTCCAGCCGGATTCGAAGATCTCGATGCCGTCCGCGACCTGCCACACGTTCAGCAGGTCCTCCCAGGACGCGTTCTGCGGCGAGGTCTTGAAGGCGAAACGCATGCGTCCAGGCGACGTTGCGTCAGCCATCCTGTCAAGAACGGCACCTCACTTCCCCGGCCGCGCCCCGGGCTTGGCCCCGCCGGTCGTCACCCGCGAGCAGAAAACGCCGGGAACTCCGACCCGCCGCCCCTCGCCCACGCCCGCACGGCCCACCCCGGCAGCCCGGCCACCCGCCCGAGCAGCCCGGCCGGACGGCCCTCCTCCCCGCGACCGCCCCTCCCCACCCGCGACCGCACCGCGCGTTCCGCACGCGGCAGGTCGGTCGCTCCGGTCCGCTACGCGGTGAGTGCCGTGCCCGCGGGGGCGCCGTCACACGCGGGGACTCGCCTTCCAGGAGGCCGCGTAGGCGCGCGCCGGGTTGTCGACGAAGATCGCGGTGGCCACACGCGTCCCCAGCTCGCGCTCGATCCGCGGCCGCAGCCCACTCAGCAGAAACGGCATCCCCGGCCCCTCCCCGCCCGCCGCCCGGGCCACGGCCGTGGTGGTGTCGCCGCCGAGCAGCAACTGCCCCGAGTACCCGGCCTCGCACAGCGCGGCCAGCGTGTCGAGCAGCCGCCAGTCGGTGGCATGGTGCGCGCGGGACGGGCCGTCGAACACCAGGAAGGCGCCGGCCTCCGCCACCCGGCGATGCACCCGCACGTCGGGGGACCGGTTCAGGTGGCCCAGGAGCACCCGCTCCGGCGGCACGTCGAGCCAGTCACACAGCAGGGCCAGGACGTCGAGCGCCGCCGTGCCGCCCTCCAGGTGCACGCCGATCGGGGCGCCGGTCGCGTGATGGGCCTCGGCCGCCGCCGTCATCACCCGCCTGGCATGCGCGTCCACCCCGTGAAACGCCCCCGCCACCTTGATCATCCCGGCGCGCGCGGTCCCGTGGGGGCCGTCGGGATCGTCGTCGTTGCGCAGCCCCCGCGTGAGCTCGTCGACGAACAACTCGGTCAGCCGGTCGCGCACCCGCTCCATCAGGGTGGTCCCGATGTGCCCGAGCTGATGCAGCCCGGTGGCGGCGACGATGTGCACCCCGGCCGCGCGCGAGACCTCACCGAGCCGCCCGGCCCGGCGCCCCATCCCGAACGGCGTCCACTGCACCACCGCCCGGCCCCCGAGCGCCGCGAACGCCCGCAACTCCGCCGTCGCCGCCGCCGGATCGTCCAGCTCCTGACCCGCGAGCAGCAGAGAGCGCATGAACAGGTGATCGTGGGCGTCGCACACCCCGAACTCCTCCGGCGCGACATCCCCGAGAACGGTCCTGATGACCGGCTGTCCGCTCGCCTCGGTGCTCATGCGGTCAGGCTACGTGCCCCCAGCTCACCGCCTCCCGCTCTTCCTCTCGCCTCCTCTCCTGGCGAATCCCTCCTTGCCACGCCCGCCACTCGGGCCGCATTCACCCGGCCTCATCCCGTCCCGAGGGGCGGTGCCGCCTCGGGAACCCGGCGCCACCCCCAACGGTCACATCCCCACACCGCCCGGCCGCGGAGTCTCCACCACGATCCCGCCGCGCGGTCCGCTCGCGAGCCTTCGCCGCGGAGTGCCGGCCGCCGGGCCGCGACCGCCCCGAACCCTCAACGGGCGCCGCCCGACCCGCTCTCCGGAAGGGGCCGGTAGACGGACACGGTGAACGACATGGTGACCCCGAGGGGCGTCGGCAGAGCCGCCACCCGGCGGCGCACCTCCTCTCCCGTGACATGGCGGGCCGCCGGCCCCATCAACACCACGTCGGCCACGTCCTCGCTCGCGAGCCGTCTGACGTACTCGAGTGGCGTGACCCGCTCCCGCGTGAAGTGGCCCGCCAGGGCCCGCCGCAGCCGGTTCTCCTTCTCCGCGTCGACCCGGAGCAACAGCCCCTCCCACGCGCGCAACTCCCCCAGATGCCGCTCGGTCGGCGTCACCACCACGAGCCTCCCCGAAGGCCGCAGCACCCGGTGGAACTCCGGCCCGTTCCGCGGCGCGAACACGTTGAGCAGCACGTCCACCGCCCGGTCCGGGACGGGAAGCGGGCGCCACACGTCCCAGCTCGCGGCCCCCGCCCTCGGATGTGACCGGGCGGCCCGCCGCAGTGCGAACTTCGACGCGTCGAGCCCGAGCCCGACCGCCTCCGGCAGCGCGTCCAGCGCCGCGGCGAGGTAGTACCCCGTGCCGGCCCCGGCGTCCAGAACCGTCCGCGCCCCCGGCGGGCAGGACGCGGCCACCGACTCGGCGAGCGGCGCGTAGTGCCCGGCGGCAAGGAAGGCGACGCGCGCCCGCACCATGTCCGCGCTGTCCCCCTCGCCCGTCACCTGGCCGCCCGCGAGCAGGCTCACATAGCCCTGCCTGGCGATGTCGAACGAGTGCCGTCTGCGGCAGCGGAGGGCGCCGTCCGCGGCGGCGAGGGGCTCCTCGCACACCGGGCATCTCAGAAGGCCGAGCGGCTGCGGGCGGTGAGAGGAGGGACGGGGGGCGGGTTCTCGCATGGTGGTTCCTGAGGGCCGCGGCCGTGGACGAGGGCCGGACAACGAGTGTGGGCGCGCACGGACGGCGGCATCGGAGACGGCGATGCTACCGCGGCCTGCCCGAACTCCCCCGGTCATCCGGCCGGGAACGGCGGCTCGGCGATCAACTCGCCTCCGCGTAGGGGCGCAGCGCCACCTGAGCGGACAGGGCCAGGCCATTCGAACCCGCGCCGGCCGGCAGGCCGAGTATTCGGTCGAGGACGCGTCCCAGCGGGCCGCACTGTGACGTGCGGGGGGCCGCGAAGTCCCGGTCCTCGGCGGCGAAGTGCACGATCAGCGGGTCCTGGGAGATCACGGAAGTGGGCTCGGTGTCCTTCAGCACCAGGTGTATCGGCTCTGCCTGGGTGCCTATCGTGCAGCCGCGTGGCAGCCCGGGACCGGAGAGGCCGAGCGTCATGTCCAACTCGCCGCGCCGCTCGTCGTTCGACTGGAAGTCCGCGTCGCCGCCGTACCCCGGGGTGATGCGCCACGGAGTGCCGGGCAAGGGGAGCGGAGACGCGGTCATCGCCCCGAAGACCTGCCGGTAGGAACCGTCCACCGTGCCTTCGGCGAACGTGATCGTCATCGGCCGGTCGACCGGGATCTGCAGGCGGCCGATCGACAGGCTTCCCTCGGCCGCCATGGCCTCGCAGCGCCAGTCGGCGGGGTCGGCCCCGCTCGGCAGCGCGGCTACGGAGGGACAGGAGGCCAGGTCGAAGCCCGGCGCCGCCGCGCCCGGCTCCTCCGCGCGGGCGGTGGCCGTGGCTCCGAGGACGATGCCGGCCAGTGCCGCCGCCACGCCGACGGCCCGGCGCAGGGTGGGGAGCGGCGAGCCAGGGGAGGCGAGGCGCGGCAGGAGCCCGAAGGGCCCGGAGGGGCGAGTCGGCTCTGCCGCGTGAGCCGACCGGCCGCCGGTCGTGCTGCTCTTTCGGGACATGGGAGGGGCTCCTGCCGCTGGTGGGGAACGCTGTGTGTTTCCGAGACTACAGAGTTTCCTCTGCAGAGGCAAGTCTGCAGAGAAAACTCTGCGAGTAGGCTGGGTGCATGAAGGACTCAGCGGCGGCCTCCGGCCCGGAGGCGGAGCGGGACACGATCAGCGATCCGGCGGCGCTCAAGGCGCTCGCCCACCCCTTGCGGCTCAAGATCCTGCGCCACCTCGGGGTCTCAGGACCCGCCACCTCCACCACGCTCGCCGCGGCCCTCGGCGAGAACACGGGCACGCTCAGCTATCACCTTCGCCAGCTGGAGCGCGGAGGGTTCATCGAGGACATCCCCGAGCGCGCCTCCGGGCGCGAGCGCTGGTGGCGCGGCGTGCGCGGACTCGACGTGCGGCGGCCGGCCCCGGAGGAGATGACCGACGCGGAACGCGCCGTCGCCGACACGCTCGACCGCATGCGGCTGGCCGAGGACATCGAGCTGGCCAGGAGGTTCCAGGAGGGGCAGGCCGAGGCCGGCGGCTGGATGCGTGGCTCCCGAAGCCTGAGCCATCTCACCAGAGAAGAGCTGAATGCCTTCCACGACGCCTACCTGGAGCTTCTCGCCCGCTTCTCCCGAGGGCCCGAAGAGGCGCCGCCAGGCGCAAGGCCGGTGCTCCTGCGCTGGTTCGGCCTGCCGGCCGACTGAGCTTCGCCGGACGCCGGCCGCTGTGGCACGTTGTCACTCGCGCCCGGGTGCGGAAGATCCTTGTCCGTAAGCGTTGACGTGCCGAAAACCCGACGGAGGAGTAAGACACATGACGATCAGGCCGGCGAGGACCGAAGAGGCCGGTCCCCTGAGCGAGTTGGCCCTCAGATCGAAGGGGCACTGGGGCTACGACGCCGAGTTCCTCGAGTCCTGCCGCGCGGAACTGACCCTCACCGCCGAGGACATCGCGCGCGGCGGCACCGCCGTCGCCGAGCGGGACGGAACCGTCCTCGGCTTCGTGACAGTGGTGGGCCCGCCGCCCACGGGCGAGCTCGCCATGCTGTTCGTCGAGCCCCAGGCCATCGGTCAGGGCATCGGCCGTGCGCTCTTTACGCACGCGGTCGCGGCGGCGCGGGAGGCCGGTTTCGAGCGGCTGGTGTTCGAGGCCGACCCCCACGCCGAGCCGTTCTACCGCGCGATGGGCTCCGAACGAGTCGGCCTCGTTCCCTCCGGCTCGATACCCGGCCGCTTCCTGCCGCAGATGGCCTTCGCACTCACGGCCGCGCCGCTAGCCTGAACGTTCGTCGGCCGTGCGTTCTCGCCGGCGCACCACGCAGACCGCTGGGAGACTGATGTACGAGCCCCCCGCCCACGCCGCGAACGACCGCGAGGCCCATGGCGCGTTCGGTACCTCATTCGGCGCCGGTGAGGCGCAAGAGAGCGACACGGGAGCACAGAGCCGGCCGACGGCGGACGCAGCCGCCACACTCCGGTCCGCGCCGCTGCGGCGCGCCCTGGCATGGCTCATCGACTACGCCCTGGTGATTGCCGTCGCCGTCCTGCTCGGCATCCTCACCTTCCACCGTGTCGAAGCCCTGGCCACCGACGTACCCGGCCTCACCGAGCGGGGCGCCTGGCAGATCGTCCGATCCCGCGGCGACCTGGGCGCTTCCGCGAGCGGCCTCGGCAACTCGCTGTGGCACTCGGTGGTGACCGACGTCCAACAGGCCTTCGGCGCACTGGTGCTGTTCGCCTTCTGCTACCGCTTCGCGACCCTGGCCTGGCTCGGCCGCACGCTCGGGCAGGCGGCCGCCGGCCTGCGAGTGGTCCCGCACCGCGCATCCGCTGCACCACGGCCCACCCGCCGCTCGGCGGCGGTCAGGGCCGCCGTCACCACCTGCTGCGACGTCGCCTGTTACTCGCTCGCCTGCTGCCTGCTCGTCGACGGCTCCCTCGTCCTCTCCTTCCTGTGCTGGGCCCTCGCGGTCCTCCTGTTCTGGGCCAACGCCCTGCCCGCTCTCGCCGGCTCCGGCCGCTCGCTCGCCGACCGGGCGGCAGGCACGCGCGTGCTCCGTGTGGGCGTGCTGCGGGCCGCGACGACCGTGGCGATCGCCGGAGGGCGCTACGCCGGACGACTCGCCCGCCAGGCCGCGGGCTCGCCACTCGGCCGGGCCACCGCGCAGCGCGCCCGCGCCACGCTCACCCGCGCCCGGCCGGCGGAGAGCGCCGAACTCACCTCAGGCTCGGGCGAGCACCCCACCCAGCCGCGGCCGTGACCTTCACCCCCGTCGCACTCACGGAAGGATGCGCGCGGCCCTCGCTGCACTGAGCCAGGCGGGGAACTCGCCGGTCAGCGCGTCGTACAGCACCGAATCGGGAACGGCGCGCGGCGTTTCCCCGACGGGGAAGAAACCGGCGTTGTCCACGATGCGCTTGCCGGGAACGGGCAGATCGTCCAGCCTGCGCAGGAAGTTGAACTGCTTGCTGTCCGGCGGGCCGAAGCCGAGGAACTGCCAGAACAGGGGCAGCCGCGCGGCAGCACACAGCGCCTGCTCTGCGGCGGAACGAGAAGAGGGTCCGCCGTCCGTCTGGAAGACCACCAGGGCGGGATGAACGGCTCCCGACGCGGTGTAGTGGTCGATGACGGCCTGCATGGCCAGGTGGTAGTTGGTCCGGCCCATGTGGCCGAGGCCCTTATGGAGGTCGTTGATCCTGCCCTCGTGGCCGCCGAGCCCTATCTCCGCTATGCCGTCGACCTCTGTGGAGAAGAAGACGACGGGGACGGTGCCGTCGTCGTCCACGTGCGCGGAGAGCCCAAGCACCTGCTCGGCCAGGTGCTGCATGGTGCCGTCCTTGTAGTGCCCGCTCATGCTCCCGGAGCGGTCGAGCACCAGATACACGGCGGCCCGCTGTCCCGCGAGCCCCGACTTCTCCAGCGAGACCCGGGCGGACTCGTAGAACCCCACGAGCCCCGGCGCTGCCTGGCGGACCTTCTCCAGGCTGATCGCGGAGTCCACCCCCTGCGCGGCGCTCCCCTGCACGTCCCCCATGTCGACCTCCCCTGCCGAACCACCCACCGACTCCGAGGACGATACGCGGTCTCCCGACCTCGGGGATACCAACGAAAGTAGGGAAGAAGAGCGACTGAAGGAGATCATTCCGCGGCCGGGCAGCGGGTCCGGAAACTCCCGACGAAAGTCGGAACGAGTCGAGCCGTAAGACAGAAGCGCGTGACCGCCTCCCCTCCATACCGTCGAGGAGCACGGTGAAGGCAGACCAGGAAGGGCCGGCAGGCATGATCACTCTGGAGCGGCTGACCAAGCGTTTCGGCGCGCGCACCGCCGTCGACGACCTCAGCGCCGAGATCACAGCGGGGTCGGTGACCGGGTTTCTCGGACCCAACGGCGCGGGGAAGTCCACCACGATGCGGATGATCCTCGGCCTCGACCGGCCGACGTCGGGGCGGGCCCTCATCGGCGGCCGGCCGTACCAGGAGCTGCGGTACCCGCTGCGTGAGGTGGGGGCGCTGCTCGACGCCAAGGCCCTGCATCCCGGCCGCCGGGCGCGCACCCATCTGCGCGCCCTGGCCCGCAGCCACGGGATACCCGCCGCCCGGGTGGACGACGTGCTGGAGATGGTGGGTCTTGGCGGGGTGGAGCGGCAACGCGCGGGCACGTTCTCCCTGGGGATGAGCCAGCGGCTCGGGATCGCCGCGGCGTTGATCGGAGACCCGGGCATCCTGCTCTTCGACGAGCCGGTCAACGGCCTCGACCCGGACGGCGTGCTGTGGATTCGGACGCTGATCCGCTCGCTGGCGGCGGAGGGCCGGACGGTCTTCGTCTCCAGCCATCTGATGAGCGAGATGGAGTTGATGGCGGACCAGCTCGTCGTCATAGGGCGCGGGCGGCTGATCGCGCACGCTCCGGTGGCCGAAGTGATCGCCGCCAGCTCCCAGGCGGCCGTCGTCGTGCGAGGTCCCGACCACGAACGCATCACCGGTCTCGGCCGGCACCTGGCCGCGGCGGGCGCGCGAGTGGAGAGCGAGGAGGAGGGACGGCTGCTGGTGTCCGGCGCCCCGATCGAGGACGTCGGCCTTGCGGCCCACCGTCTCGGCGTGCCGCTCTTCGAGCTGAGTTCCCGCCGGGCCTCGCTCGAGCAGGCCTACATGGAGCTGACCGCAGACTCGGCCCAGTTCACCGCGTCCTGAAGGCCACGTCCCGGTCCCGTCTTGCGACGAGCCGCTCCGGCCTCGGCCGGCCCCGCCCCCTGGTGAGCCGCCCACGTCCCGCCTTCGGGCTTCCGACGCCCCCACACACTTTTTGCCCACGTCCCCTGCCCACGAGTTCTGCCCGTACCCGACTTCCCGGACGCACCGGCTCCGACCCAAAGAGAGGCCCCCATGTCCACCCCAAGCACGCTCCTCGCCCGCACCGGGCCCCTGCGCGGCACCCTGGGCGCCGAGTGGACCAAGTTCTGGTCCGTGCGCTCCACCTGGTGGTCCCTGTTCAGCGGCCTGGCCCTGATGGTCTGTGTCAGCGCGATCCTCGGCATGGACTTCGCCAACGACGTCGAAGCGGGCGAAACCACGGACGGCACCACGATGGGATTCGCCGAGCCCGCGGCGAACGCGGTGCTCCTCACCCAGTTCGCGGTCGTCGCCTACGCGATGCTCGTGCTCACCTCGGAGTTCGCCACGGGCGCGATGCGGGTCACACTGACGGCCGACCCGCGGCGAGGCCGCGTGCTGCTGGCGAAGACCACGACGGTGACGCTCGTGACGGTCCCCTTCGCCCTCGCGCTGGCGCTGCTCGGCCTCGCCCTCGGCCACCTGACGCTCGGCTCACACGGCACCGGGAGCGCGGAAGAGCAGGTGGGCGATCTGGCCGCGGTGACCGTGTACCTGATACTCACGGCCATCCTCACGGTGGGCGTGGGCGCGATACTCCGCAGCTCCGTCGGCACCCTGAGCGCCGTGCTCGTCGTGATGCTGGCGCTCCCGCTGATCGTGACGACCACGGGCTCGGAGTACCTGCCCGGGCGGGCCGGCCTGATCATGCTCTCCAACGAGCAGGAGCCACTGAGCCCGGTGGGAGCGGGGGTCGTGCTGGCGATATGGGCCCTGGCGGCGCAGCTGGCGGGCTATGTGGCACTGCGCCGCCGCGACGTCTGAAGCGCTCTTCGCGGGCGAGTGGGCCGACCCTGGGCGGTGTGGGCGGGGGTGGCCGCAGCCGGGAGCCGACCGCGACCCGGCGGAGAGCGGCGGCTTCCCGGCGCCGGGTGCCGGGGGGGCCACGGCACCGGCCCGGCACCGCTCAGGTCGCGGCCTCCTCGACCAGGCCGGCCTCGTAGGCGACGATCGCGGCCTGGACCCGGTTGCGGACGCCGAGCCTGGCCAGGATGGTGCTGACGTGGGACTTCACGGTCCCCTCCGTCAGACGCAGACGGTGGCCGATCTCCGCGTTGGACAGGCCGGAGCCGAGCAGCGCGAGGACCTCGCGCTCCCTGCCGCTGAGCGCACCCGTCCGGTCCCCGCCGTCCGGCCCCGGGTACAGCCTGCCCCGGCCGAGGCGCGCGATGACCCGCTTGGCGACGCGGGGCGACAGGTAGGCGGCGCCTTCCGCTGCCGCCCGCACCCCCGCGATCAGCTCCCGTGGGTCCCCGCTCTTCAGCAGGAATCCGGTGGCTCCCCCGTCCAGCGCCCGCGCGATGTACGCGTCCTCGCCGAAGGTGGTGAGGATGACCACGGCGGTCTCCGGCAGGACCCGTCGCAGCTCCGCCGTGGCGGCGAGGCCGTCCAGCCGCGGCATCCTGATGTCGAGCACGGCCACGTCGGGCCGGTGCCGCAGGGCCAGTTCGACGGCGTGCTGCCCGTCACTCGCCTCGGCAACCACCTCGATGCCCGGGTCGGTCGTCAGGATGGCCCGCACCCCGGCGAGGATCAGCGGTTCGTCCTCCGCCAGCAGCACCCGAAGCGGTCGCCGCGCCTCGTCCGGCGCCTCCCGGCCGGGCGTCTCGGGCTCTCGGTCGGTCATCGTGGTCCTCGTCGTCCCTGTCGTTCGCACCTGTCGTTCGCACCTGTCGTTCGCATCGGCCGGCATCGTTCCCGTGGGCCTCGTCGTCCGGAGCGTCCTGTGCACGTCGTGTCCCTCGCGGGCCACGTTCACCGCCGCACGTGCCGGCTTCCGGTCTCCGGCCACTCTCGCATCCGCCGTGCCCCGTGGCCGCAGCACCGCCGGGGCAGCGGGCACGGGCCGGTTCGGCCGTGCCGCATCGAACACCCCACCGTTCGGCCCCGCCCCGCGTCGCCGGTCCCGGCTCACCCGCCCGCCCCGTCCGCACCGTGCAGCGGGAGATCGGCCTTGTCGACCAGCACGCCGTTCCTGAAGCACAGGCGGTAGACGTGTGTGGAGGAGCCGTCGTCTGGCGAGTAGTACTCGCAGACGGCGTCCGAGGGTACCGGGGGCTCCCGGTCGGGGCGCGTGTGCGCCTCCCGCCGGGGAAGCAGATGGTCCAGGTCCTCGCGGGATTCGCCGACGTGCATGCGCGCGAAGGAACCGGCCGACAGATCGGAGTCGCCGACCACGAAGTAGTAGACGGAGGCCGTCAGCGCGAGGGCGGCCCCGGTGAACCCGAGAGCCCTGACGAAGCCGAAGCGCAGAGACCTGCGTTGCCTGGCGACCCGTTCGGCGACCGCGGGTTCCGGCGGCGAGGCGGGGGCCGACGCCTGGTGCGGCAACGTGGCTTCGACCCGGAAGCCGCCCTCCTCGGTGCGCTCGGCGGTGAAGGTGCCACCGAGCAGCCGCGCCCGTTCGCCGATGCCGACCAGTCCCCGCCCGCTGCCCACCGCCGGGGCGGCGAGCTCCCCAGGCGCGGGACCGTTGACGATCCGCAGCCGGGTCTCCTCCGTCGAGCCGTCCACGGACAGCTCGACCGGCGCCCCCGGCGCGTGCTTGGCGGCGTTGGTCAGCGCCTCCCGCGTGATGCGCTCGACGGCGTGACTCGTCATCGGCGGCATGTCTCCCGGGCCGGACCGCCGCAGCGTCACCTCCATGCCGGAGGCGCGGCAGCGTGCCACGAGTTCCTCCAGGCTCTCGTGCGCGCCGGCGTGCACGGGCGTGACCGGGGCGGCTTCCGTCGCCTCACGGAGCACGCCGATGATGTCGTGGAGCCGCTCGGTGGCGGCGGCCGCCCCGGCCCGCAGCTCGGCCGCCTGGGTTCGCTGCCGCTCGTCCAGACCGGCGGACAGCTCCAGGGCGGCGGCGCGGACCGCTATGAGGCTCAGGTCGTGGCCGAGGGAGTCGTGCATGTCCTGAGCTATGCGGGCCCGCTCGCGCAGCCTGGTCTGCTCGGCGATCATGCTCTGTTCGCGCTCCAGTTGTTCTGCGTGCTTCCAGCCCGCCTCGCCCAGCGCGACCCGCTGGAACTGGTAGCGACCCACCAGCCAGGGCAGCACGACCGTGCCGAGCAGTTCGACGGGCAGCGCGAGCAGACGTGTCCAGGTGCCGGTGACAAGGGCCGCACCCACCGAGACGAGCACGGAGGGCAGCCACTCCCGTGGTCGTGGATCGCCGGTGGTGCGGCGGCCCGCCAGGAAGGCCACCAGCG
The DNA here is from genome assembly GCF_003626535.1 of Streptomyces hoynatensis. GTDB lineage: Bacteria > Actinomycetota > Actinomycetes > Streptomycetales > Streptomycetaceae > Streptomyces > Streptomyces hoynatensis. The sequence goes on along the minus strand of NZ_RBAL01000007.1, from coordinate 68,974 downwards.
CCACCGCCCCGAAGAAGCGGTCGTTCCATTGAGCCAGACCGAGCGCGAGGGCCAAGCCCGCCGGTCGGGAACCCCTGGCCAGCGCCGCCACCGCCAGCACGCCGCCCACCAGCAGGCACAGATAGCCGGAGGAGGGAGGCCAGGGCATGTTGATGCTGAGCATTCCGGCCAGGACGAGGCACCACCAGCCGAGGTCGGCCAGCAGCCCGCTCCTGGTCGCGATCCGCCGCAGTCTCGCGGGCACCCCTGTGGACAGGTCGCCGGCCGCGATCCGCCGCAGCCTTCCCGCCCCGGGCGCGAGCCTGCGCGGCTGCCCGGGGAGCAGGCGTGACGCGAGCTGGCGCACGTCCATGCGTCCGTGCGCCCCGGCACCGCTCTCCGACCCGCTTTCCACCTGTCAAGGAGTACCACGAGCCCGCGCGGCCGCTCCCGGCCCCGGTGCCCCGCCCCGGCCCTCACGCCCGGGGGACGCCGGCTCCGGCCCCGGTGCTGCCCGGTGTCCGCACGGGGGCGCCCCGGCCGGGTTCCGCGCGCCTGCCCGGCCGTCCCCCGCGGGCGGGCCTGGCCCTCCCCGCGCCCAGCCGTCCCCGCGGGCCCAGCCGTCCGCGCAGGGCCAGCCGGTCCCAGCCGTCCCCGCGCCCCGCGGTCCCCGTGGTCCCGGCCGCCCCCGGCGCCGGGGCCCCACCCCGGTTCCCACTTCCTGGGGCCCCGGTCCCGACCCCGCACCCCCGTTCCGCCCACGTCCCCCCACACCGCGTCCCCAGGCCCCGCCACAGGCCCCCGTCCACCTACGGTGCCCCACCCGCGGGGTGGAGCCGCCGGGCGGTTCGCGCACGGCGTGGGTCAGGCGGCGCGCAGGGCCGGGAGGACCGTGCGGATCTGACCGATCGGGTCGTCGCCGAGGGGACGCAGCACGACCGTCGTGGTGCCGGCCTCCCACAGTCCGGTGACGCGCTCCGCGACCGTGGCCACGTCTCCGGAGGCCATGTACACCTCCTCGGGGGCGATGCCGAGCCACTCGGCCGTCTCGGCGACGGTCGTCGCGGTCGCCGCGGCCACCCGGGCGGGGTCATCGGCGGTGAAGAGGTAGGTGAAGACGGCGAGTTCGTGTCCGCGTTCCTCGGTGGCCGCGGCCCTGCCCTTCGCGATGTGGCCGAGCGCCGCCGCCACCGCGGACGGCCCCTGGCCCTCGGACAGGATCGTGCCGTCCGCGACCCGCCCCGAGAGTTCCAGGGACCTGGGCCGCATCACTCCCGCGACGACGGGCGGGGCCTCGGCCGGCGGGTGGACCAGCCGGACGTCGCGGACCCGCACCGCGCGCCCCTCGACGTTCGCGGTGGCGCCGCGCACCAACGCCCGTACCACGGTGATCGTTTCGCCGAGCAGCGCCAGCTTGGCCGGTGAGGCGGCGCCGACCTGCTCCATCCACTCCTGCACCCCGTGCCCGACGCCCGCGATCAGCCGGCCGGGGAACACGCGGGCCAGCGTGGCCAGTTCCATGCCGAGCAGCGCCGCGTTGCGCAGCGGCGCCGGGGTGATCCCGATGCCCACGCGCAGCCGGGAGGTGGCCGCCAGGGCGAGCGCCGCGGAGGAGACGGCCCCGGCCCAGGCCAGATCCTCCACGACCCACAGGTCGTCGACTCCGGCTTCTTCCGCCTGCCGTGCGAAGGCGGGCAACTCCTCGGGCCTGCGGTCCCGATCGAACATCACGCCGATGCGCCGGCGCGGCGAGGTCTGCTTGTTCACCACATCACCGTACGTGGGCCCGCGGACGAAGTAGTGTCCCGGCAAGCCACTTCCCACGGGAGGTATCAGGGAAACCGGCCGACGATACGCGGGGCAAAAGCGCCCAGCCGGGCAGGCGCACGACAAACTGTGATGATCACCACACAGCGTCGAAATCCTTTCCGGTACCTACCGGTAAGGATCTAGCGTAGCGTCAGTTCCATCCGGGTGCGAGGTCGTACGGTCCCAGCGCCCGTTCATGCACGAACGAGGGAGGGATATCTCCCATGCCAGCAACAAGGTCGGCACCCTCCGGCTTAAGCGGCTACACCGGCCGCGGAATTCGATTGCACACGCCCAGCGGAACGTACATCGACTGCGCCTCAGGTACGTTCAACCTGTCGCTGGGATACTCGAACCGGCAGGTCATCGACGCCCTGCATGCCCAGTTGGACAGGGCGAGCCACCTCTCCTCCGAGCTCACCCGCGACACATCCGCTGAAATCTTCGCGTTACTCCGAGAATTTCTTCCCTCTCACATCGAGGCTTTCTGGTTCCGCGACATCATCGGGTCCACGGCGAACGAATGCGCCGTCCGTATCGCCCAGAAAGCAACCGGGAAAAGCGACGTCGTGTCGCTGTTCCTGTCCCATCACGGACAGAGCGCGCTGGCGACCGGGATCTCCGGCAACGCATTCCGCCAGCAGAGTTTCTCACTTCCCTTCGCCGGCTCTCTGAAGATTCCGGCGCCCGACTGCGCGCACTGCTTTTACGGCCAGACCCCCGACGCCTGCGGCATGATGTGCGCCCGGAGGCTCGACGACTTCGTGGAGTACGCCTCCAGCGGGCAGGTGGCCGCGCTCCTCATCGAGCCCGTCCTCGGCAACGGCGGCAACATCGTGCCCCCGCCCGAGTACTACGGGGTGCTCCGCGAGGTGTGCGACCGTCATGGCATCCTGATCATCGCCGACGAGGTACAGACCGGTTTCGGCCGTACCGGAACGTTTTTCGCCTCGACCGGCGTGGCCAAGGACCTCAAACCCGACATCATCACCTTCGCCAAGGGCGCGGGAGGCGTGGGTATTCCCGTCGCCGGCGTGGTGATGCGGCGCGAGCTCGACGTGCTCGAGCCCTGGGAGCACTCCACCACCTCCGGCGCCAACCCGCTGGCCCTGGTGGCCATGGAGGAGACGCTCAAGTACATCAGGGACCACGGCGTCCTCGACCAGGTCGCGGCGACCTCCGGCGTCCTGCGCAGTGGGCTGCGCGAGCTGGAGGATCGATTCTCCTGCGTGTCCAACCCGCGAGGCGTCGGCCTCATGCTCGCCTTCGACCTGCCCACCAGCGGGGACGTGGCCCGTTTCATCGGCCTGGCCAGGCAACACGGGCTCATGCTGCGCGGCAGCCGCTACGGCTTCGGGACGGCCGTCAAGGTCCGTCCGCCACTGATCACTTCGGAAGAGGAGGCGCGCGAGATCGTGGACCGCCTCGGATCGGCATTGACCCACTTCGAGAAGGGTGAATGACATGAGGGCTCTGAAGTTCCGCGGCGCCTGGGACGTGGCGATCGAGGACGTGCCGGAACTGCACGCCGAGGGCCCCGACGACGTCGTCGTGGACATCGCCTACACCGGCATCTGTGGCACCGACCTCGGCGTCGTCTCCGGCTCCTACCCCGTGGCCGTCCCCGGTACCACCCTGGGCCACGAGTCCACGGGCGTCGTCGCCGAGATCGGCCCGGAGGTGACCGGCGTCGCCGTGGGCGACCGCGTGGTCATCAACCCGACGCCGTACTGCGGCACCTGCCGGATGTGCCGGACCCAGCGGATCAACCACTGCGTCAACAAGCACGGCACCGAGAGCGGCATCAGCTACGACGGCACCTACGCCGACCGCTACCGCACCACCTCGGCCTTCGTCCACCGCCTGCCCGACCACACCACGCTGCGGGCGGCGGCCCTGACCGAGCCGCTGACCTGCGTGCTCAGCGGAGTGCGGAAGATCCAGCCGCCCTCCCTCTCCGCCTACACCTACGTGTTCGGCGCCGGCCCGCTCGGCCTGCTCTACACCTGGGCGCTGACCCTGAAGGGCCTGTCCCCGGTGGTCGTGGAGACGGCTCCGGCGCGGCTCGAGTTCGCCAAGCGGGTGCTGCCCGAGGGAGTCACCGCGCACGCCTCGCTCGAGGAGGCCAGGCGCGACCACTTCGGCGACGAACGGGCCCCGCTCGACGTCGTCGTGGACACCACCTCGGGTCTCCTGGAGCGGCTCTACACGGAACTGGCCTGCGGCGGCGCCTACATGTCGATCGGACTGAAGTCCAAGCAGGTCACCATCGACGCGATGCACATCGCCGACCGAAGCCTTTCGATCATCGGCTCGATCGATTCCCTGCACGGCTCATTCGACGAGGCGTACCACCTGGTCACCACCGGGCGTATACCGGTCGACCGGCTGATCAGCCACGTCGTTCCGCTCGAGGAGTACAAGGAGGGCTTCGCGACGCTCGGCTGCGACATCGACGGCAGAACCCTCGGCGGGGCCACCACCGAGAGCTGCAAGGTCCTCATCGCCTCCGCGCCGCCGGCCGGGGAGCGGTGAGCGCCGCACCGCGCGGGGAACGCGCGTTGAAGTTCAGCATCGTCATCCCCTACAAGCAGCGGCTGGACAACATCCGGCTCGCCCTGGCCTCGCTCGCGGAGCAGACCCTCGACGCGGACGAGTTCGAGGTCATCGTGGGCGCCATGGAGTACGCGCCGGAGTTCACCGAGGCCTGCCGCGAGTTCGCCGGAAGACTGCGCCTCACCGCGGTCCACTCCGCCGCGGACTGGCAGGTCGGCCTCGCCAGGAACCTGGCCCTGCGCCAGGCCACCGGCGAGATCGTGGTCTGCCTGGACGCGGACATGATCCTGCCCCCCGACTGCCTGAGCACCCTGTACGAGCGCTACTACGCCTACGGTCAGCGGGTGTGCGTGGCGGGGCAGATGATCGACTACGACAACAACGCCGACGACGTCACCTCCGTCACCGTCCACCCCTTCGCCCACTACCGCGAGACCCTCGCCGCCCTCTCGGAGGGCGGCGGGGCCCGCTCCGACCCGCGGCTGAGCGCCGAGCACGTCATCCCCTGGGCGTACGCCTGGACCGCGTTCGTCGCGGTGCCGCGGGTCCTGGCCGAGGAGCACGGCCTGACCTTCGACCTGGCCTTCACCGGGTACGGGGTCGAGGACCTGGAGTGGGCCTACCGCATCGCGCGGACCGGCACGCCGATCGTCATGGCGCCCGAGGTGTGGGGCGTGCACCTGCCCCATCTGCGCAACGTCGCCGCCAATCGCGAGACCGAGCGCAGGAACTACCGCTACTTCGTGGGCAAGTGGCCCGAGTACGACGTGGAACTGGCCGCCGCCTTCGGGGACTTCGAAGCCAACGGGCTGGCCCGTGAGTACCGCGCCGCCCTCCGCGAGGCGGCGGGCGCCCCCGGGCTCTCGCTGGCGGCGGTCCGCGGCAGCGTCCAGGGCGAGGAGACCCTGTTTCTTGGCGCGTTGAGTGACGGGAGGGGCGTGCCGAAGGACGTGGGCGCCCTCCTGGACACCGGTGCGCCCCATGAGGTGCTGCCGCTCGCCGGGTTGGCGCTGCCCTACGAGGACGGGGCGTTCGCCGAGTGCCGGGTGCTCGCGCCGGTCACCCGGCTGCCGGACCGCTACCTGGACGCGGTGCTCGCCGAGGCCGGACGCGTGGCCCGCGCCGTGAGGAGGGACTGATGGAGACCCACACCGGCTTCGGCGGAATGAGCTGGCTCAACGAGCCGCCGAGCTGGTCCGTCGAGGACGGCCGTCTCACCGCCACCACCGGTCCAGAGACCGACTTCTGGCGCGAGACGTTCTACGGGTTCGTCCGGGACGACGGCCACTTCCTGTACCGGGAGGTGCACGGCGACTTCACCGCCCAGGTGACGCTGTCGGGGGACTACGAGACGCTCTACGACCAGTCCGGGCTGATGGTGCGCGGCGACCGGCGGACCTGGCTGAAGACGGGCGTCGAGTTCACCGACGGCCTGCCGCATCTCAGCGCCGTGCTGACCCGGGAGCACTCGGACTGGTCGGTCGTGCCGCTGCCGGAGCTCCCGGGACCCGAGGGGACGCTCACCCTGCGGGTGACCAGGCACGGGGCCGCGCTCCTCGTGCAGTACCTCCGACCGGACGGGCGCTGGCAGTTGCTGCGCCTCGGGCACCTGCCGCTCGGCGAGGTCAGCCGGGTGGGGGTGATGTGCTGCTCGCCCGAACGCGGCGGCTTCACGGCGCGTTTCACCGGCTTCTCCGTCGGCGACCCCATCGAGCGGAGGCTGCATGAGTGACGGTGCCGGGTCACTCCCGGGCGGGGCGGGGCCCGCATGAGTGAGGCCACCGCGCCGGCCCCGGGCGGTGCCTCGGAAGCGCCGGGGGCAGGTGGCGCCTCGGGCGTGCCGGGGGCGGGCGGAGCCTCGGGCGTGCCGGGGGCGGGCGGAGCCGCGGGAGTGGCCGCGGCGGCGGAGGCCGCCGACCTCCTCGGTCTCGCGGTACGCGCCGCCCGCCTCGGCGGTGCCGAACTCGGCCGCAGGGCCGGGCAGGTCACCGGCGTCTCCTACAAGTCCTCGGCGACCGACCCGGTGACCGACGCCGATCGGGCCGCGGAGGCGGCGATCGTCGCCCTGCTCGCCCGCGAGCGGCCGGGCGACGGACTCCTCGGCGAGGAGGGCACGGAACGCGAGGGCAGCTCGGGGCTGCGGTGGGTCCTCGACCCGCTGGACGGCACGGTGAACTACACCTACGGCCTTCCGCACGCCGCCGTCAGCGTCGCCTGCGAGCGGCGCGAGGGCGGGCGGTGGCGCGCCCTCGCGGGCGCCGTGCACGACCCGGCGCGCGGCGAGACCTTCGCCGCCGCCCGCGGCGCGGGCGCCACCCTGAACGGCGCGCCGCTGCGGGTGAGCGACCCGGTCGCGCCACCGTCCGCCCTGGTGGCGACGGGCTTCTCCTACGAGGCCGCCTCGCGGGCCAGACAGGCAGAGGTGCTCGCCGCCCTGCTGCCGCGGGTGCGGGACATCCGCAGCGGCGGCAGCGCGGCCCTCGATCTGTGCTGGGTCGCGGCCGGCCGGTGCGACGCCTACTACGAGGACGAGTTGCGGCGCTGGGACTGGGCGGCGGGCGCGCTGATCGCCGCCGAGGCGGGTGCGTCCGTCACGGCGTTCGGCGGCGGGGTCCTCGCGGCGGGACCGGCGCTGCACCGCGACCTCAGCGTGCTGCTCGGAGCGCCGGCCGCGGCGGCCCCGGTCTGAGCGCCTCCTCTCGGCGCGGGGAGCACCCCGCGCGCGACGCGCAGGCACACACGCCGGCGCGTGCGCCCTCCCGCGCCGAGCGCCGCGGCCCGCGCCGCAACGGGCCGCGGCACCCCTCCGTCCGGATCGCCGCGCCGCACCCCGCCGCCGTGTTCGGCGCGTGCCGTACCCGCCGCCGCGGGCCCCGGCCTGCGGCTACGCGTCCGGCTCGGGCGCCACCGGCCGCGGCGCCGGCACGGGGTCCTCGCCGAACACCCAGGGAGCAAGGACCACGAGCCAGCCGTCGGGGTCGGGGAACAGCACGGCGCCGCGCTCGGGCCAGTACACGTTCTGCGCGGCGGCCCGCCGGTGGCCGCGCTCCTCCAGCCGGCGCACGGCCGTGGCGAGCGCCTCGGGCCCGCGCAGGTAGAGGACCAGCTGGTTCTCGGGGTCGGGCGCGGGGATCACCGGCGGGCTTCCGTGCTGTGTGATCTCCATGTGCACCGGGGTGCCCGGCAGTCCGAAGACCACGCCGTCGTATCCGGCGTGGTCCCGCCACTGTGCAAGGACGGGCAGTCCGAGGTCGTCGCGGTAGAACGCCAGCACGGCGTCGTAGCGCGCGGTCGGGCGGGCGAAGCGCACCGCGCCCACGTCGAGGTGGGAGGGCCAGGAAGTGCTCATTCCCCCACCCTGCCCCGCGCGCCGCGCCCGGCCCACGGACCACGGCACGAGCCGTGCTACCCCGTCGGTCGTAGGTCCCTTCGCCCGCACTTCCGCGGTTCCTCCGATTCCCGTGTGTCCTCGGCATTCCCACGGATTCGGGCGAATTTCCGTCGCCCAGGCAACCTCTTGGGCGGTTTCGTCCGTTGAGAGAGTGTGAGGGTCGTGGATGTGAGGGAGAAGGCAGTGAGGACAGGGCGGCGAGGGGAAGGGCGCCGGGGCGCGGGGCGCGCGGCGCGGCAGCGGGGTCCGCGTGGGGCGCGGGCACCGGCGGCGCGTCTGCTCAGGCCGCGTCAGGCCGCCATGCCGACCCTGGCCGCGGCCGTCCTGGGGGCGCTTTCCGCCTGCGGGGTCCTTCCCGGCGGCGAGCCCACCGCGGGCCAGGCCAGGGCGGCGGGGGCGGCCGAGCGTCAGGAGGTGCACGCGGGGGAGGCGGCAGCGGGCCCGCTGCCCCGGCGGCCCCCCGGTCTCGGCCCGCGCACGCTGGCCGAGATCCCGCGGGAGGCCGGGCAGGTCGTGCTGGTCAGGGGTGAGGGGCCGGATTCCTCCGACTCCTCGGTGGTCCTCTATGAGCGCACCGCCGCGGGCTGGCGCGCCGGGGCCTCCTGGCCCGCGCACAACGCGCTGCGTGGCTGGACCGCCGACCACCACGAGGGCGACCTGCGCTCGCCGATGGGGGTGTTCACCCTCTCCGACGCGGGCGGGCGGCTCCCCGATCCGGGCAGCAAGCTCCCGTATCACCGTTCGGATGCCTTCACCGCCGACGGCACCGGCTTCGAAGGCGAGCCGCTGGCCGGCGCGTTCGACTACGTGGTGGCCATCGACTACAACCGCTCGCCCGGGGTTTCCCCGCTTGACGCGACGAGACCGCTCGGCGTCGACCGCGGCGGCGGCATATGGCTTCACGTGGATCACGGCGGCCCGACGCACGGCTGCGTCACCCTCGCCGAGGAGCACATGCGGTTGCTGCTGCGCCGCCTCGACCCCGCGAGGCACCCGGTGATCGTCATGGGCGACGCCGCTTCGCTGAGCCGCTGAGCCGTTGCAGCCGCCGGACGGCGGGCGGAGGAGGGCGCCGGCCCGGTGCCGGCCCGGGCTGCGGGAGCGGCGGAGGCGCGCATCGTCGCCGCGCCTGGCTGCCGCCCGCCGCCCGAAACGATGGCCATGGCCTCAGTCCTCTTCCCCGTTGAGGCGCCGGAGGAGGCCGAGGAGGGTGGCGCGGTCGGCTGCCGGCAGCGGGGCGAAGCAGTCGGCGAGCACCTTGTCGGCGACCTGATGGCCGGCCGCCAGGACCTTCTCGCCCGCGGGCGTGAGGTGGTGCTCGATGCGACGGCCGTGGCCGGGGCGGCGTTCGATCAGCCCCTGGGCGACCAGGCGCCCCGCCAGCGCGCCGAACGCCTGCTCGCTCTGGAATGTTGCCGAGGCCAGCGCGCGGGCCGAGGCTCCGGGGGCGCGGGCGATGGCGCGTAGGGCATCCCACTGGGCCAGCGTCGTGCCGACGGCCGCGAGGGCGCCGTCCAGCGCCCGATGCTGGCGGTACTGGGCCTGTTTGACCGCTCTGCCGAGGGTCTGCAGCTCACCGTGCATGAACCGAGTCTAAAGGAAGGACACAACTAGCTTATATAAAGATCCTTAGTTACAGTGACGGCATGACGTTGACGACCACGCAGCACGCGACCGACCGCTTTCCCGATCTCGCCCTCACGATGACCGAAGCGGGGGCGGGCAGGCCGATCCTGGTCCTCCACGGCGGCGGGGGTCCGGCCACCGTTGCGGGCCTCGCCGCACACCTGGCCGGGAGTGCCCACACGCTGACGCCTGTTCACCCGGGCTGGGAGGGCACCGAGCGCCCCGAGTGGCTCGCCGGCATCGGCGACCTCGCCGCCGTGTACCTCCAGTTCCTGCACGAGCGTGGGCTGCGCGAGGTGATCGTCGTCGGCTCCTCGCTCGGCGGCTGGACGGCCGCCGAAATGGCCGTCCGCGACACCGGGGGAGTCGTCGCCGGCCTGGTGCTGCTGGACGCGGTCGGCGTGCGCGTCGAAGGCGAGCCCATCAGGGACTTCTTCGCGCTCGACGCCCGCGGGGTCGCCGAGTACGCCTGGCACGACTCGGATCGCCACTACGTCGACCCGGCCGGCGTCCCCGAGGAGCAACGCGCCCGGCAGCGAGCCAACATGGCCACGATGCGTGCGCTCGCGGGCGTGCCCTCCATGCACGACCCGGAGTTGCCGGGCCGGCTGGGCGGCGTGCGGGTTCCGGCGCTCCTCGTCTGGGGGGAGAGCGACCGGATCGTCACCCCGGCCTACGGTGCCGCCTACGCGGCCGCCTTCGCCGACGCCAGGTTCGAGGTGGTGCCCGAGGCGGGCCACCTCCCGCACATCGAACAGCCCGAGGCCACCTTCGCCTTGATCGACGCCTACCTCGACGGGGTTGCCGCCCCCGCGGCGAGGTGACCACGGCGGGCGCCGGGAGCGGGGGAAATTCCCCCGGGTTACGGTGAACGCATGTCGCATCCCGTCGCCCCCGTCACGCCGGACGTTACGCCCGAGGCCAAGGACCTGCTCGATCTGCTGTACCGGGTGAGCGGCCGGGCCACGCTCGCCGGACAGCACAACCAGCCGGTGCACGGCTCGGCCTGGACCGAGCGGCTCACCGGGATCACCGGCCTCGTTCCCGCGGTGTGGGGCCAGGACATCGGGTTCTCCGCCCCGGGCACGCTCGACGGCGTCGACCGCCGCCGGCCGAACGTCGCCGAGGCGGTGGCCTGGGCCAAGCGCGGCGCCGTCGTCACCTACACCTGGCATGCGGTCTGCCCGCCGGACGAGGAGCCCGTGGTCTTCGACGGCGGCATCATCCGGGACTTCCCGGCGGCCGACTTCGACGCCGTGCTCGACCCCGGCTCCGGCCTGCACGCCCGTTGGTGCGCGCAGGTCGACCTCGCCGCGTCCGTGCTGGGGGCCCTGCAGGAGGCGAACGTGCCCGTACTGTGGCGGCCGTACCACGAGATGAACGGCCCGTGGTTCTGGTGGGGCGGCCGGCCGGAGCGGCTGACCGCGCTGTGGCGGCAGTTGTTCGACCGCCTGGTCCACCACCACGGCCTGCGCAACCTGATCTGGACGTGGAGCCCGAACTCGGCCTACGACAGTGCCCGTCCCTTCGCCCCCTACTTCCCCGGGCACGACGTGGTCGACGTGCTGGCCGTCGACACCTACGGTGGCCACTACGAGCGGGAGCACTACGACGCCCTGCTCGAACTCGCCGAGGGACGTCCGATCGGCCTGGGCGAGATCGGCGACCTTCCCGCGGCCGAGGTGTTCGAGGAGCAGCCGCGCTGGGCCTGGTTCATGGCCTGGCCCGAGGTGGTCACCGACCGCAACGAGGACGCGGCGATTCGCGCCCTCTACCACCTGCCGCGCGTCCTCGACCTGTCCGGCCTGAAGGACTGGCGCGCCTGAGGACCGGGGGAGCGGCCGGCCGGGCGCGTCACCGGGCGTGCACGGCCCACCGGTCCCGCGAACGGGCGTGCACGGCCCACCGGTCCCGCCGGTCCCCTTCCGGCGAACGCCGGCGATCGGTGAACGCCGTCACGGAACCGCGGCCGGGCCGGGGCGAGTTCAGCGCCCGGCCGCCCGGCGCGCGGCGGCCACCTGGTGGAGCACCTGGCCGATCACCCCGCTGCCCCGGGGCGGCAGCGGCGGCTCGTAGGTCCAGGCGTGCCCCACCCACGGGTCGGCCAGGTGGTCGCTCGGCACCGGCGTCAGCCGCAGCAGCGAGCGCCACAGCGGGTCGAGGACGGGGCCGAAGGCCCTGGCGTCCTCCCGGTCGGCGACCATCATCAGCACGACGCCCACCGAGGGGCCCTCGTCCGCCAGGTAACGGAGCTGGGTGACCGAACGGTCGTCGAAGCCGTGCGGGAAGTCGTGGACGATCAGCAGCTGGTCGGAGGTGTCGAGGCCGGGCGGCAGGGCGTCGGCCGCGCCGGAGCGCACGGCCATCTGCACCAGGTCCACCCGCTGGGTCAGCCGGGCCAGCAGGGTGCTCACCCCGCCCGAGCCCGCGGCCGGCGGCTCGCTGAGGACGCCGCTCTCCAGCAGCGGCGCCAGCGAGGGCGCGGCGGCCCCCGCGGGGTCGATGATGCTCACGTTGAACTCGTCGACCGGGTGCGCCGCGAGCAGCCTGGCCGCTATGGCGGTGGCCGTCTCGCCGGCCAGCCGCCGCAACTCGTCCGGGTCGGCGACGGCGGAGTCCACGGAACCGCGGCCGTAGTCGATCCACAGCCCGCGTTGCAGCGGCATCCGCACCAGCATCGGAATGCGCAGGGAAGTGTGCTCGGGCAGGCCGAGGTCGCCCAGCCGCACCGCCATCGGCACCTCGTCCGGGGCCCGGTAGGCCTGCCAGACCGGGTTGTCCCAGCGAGCGAAGGCCCAGGGCAGGGCGGGCTCCACGACCTCGGACTCGGCCGACAGCTGGGCGACGTCCCGGTCGAAGGCGGCGCGCGCCTGCTCGACCAGCGCCGCGTGCTTCTGCCGGGCCTCGGCGCGGGCCGCGTCGGCGGCGGGGCCGATGCGGGTCTGCGGATCGGACAGCACGCGGTCGAGCTCCCGCTCCTGGCGGGAGTCGGCGAAGTCGACGGCGCTGCGGTAGGCCGCCGTCGTCCTGGCCAGGTCCTCGAACATGCCCCAGACCTGGTTGTACAGCCGCTCCTCCATGGTCCAGCCGGTGGCGTCGCCCGCGACCGGCCGCCCGGACCCTGCCTCGCCGGGCGGCGGGGGAGCCGAACCTTCGGCCCCGGGCGGCGGGGGAGCCGACGGGGCGGGCGGCGGGGTGGCCCCGCCCGCGGGCATCGCCGAGGCGCCCGGCCCGGGCCGCCGCGGGTGCTGGTAGTTGATCCGCCCGCCGGATTGGCCCGGCACGGCGGAGCCCGTCACGGAGGTGGCCGGGCCGGGCCGCGCGGGGGCGGCCTCGCCGGCCGCGGCCCTGGCGCGTTCCCCCTCCGGCGTCACGGGTGCCGGGGCGACGGCGCGGGCCATCCCGGCGGCCACCGCCTCGTTGATCGTCGCCGCCAACTGCCCGGCCTGGGGCAGCCCCTGGTCGCTCAGCATGGCGGCGAGCCCGCCGGCGTAACCCTGCCCGACGGCACGCACCTTCCAGGCGCCCTGCCTGCGGTACAGCTCGAGCGCCACGACGGCGGACTCGGTGTCGAGGTCGGTGATCGTGTAGCTGACGACCTCGGTGCCGTCCAGGCCGGTGACGGCGACGAAGGGGGCGGCGACCGAGCCGAATCCGGACGGCCCGCCGGCGCCCGTGGGCAGCGCGAGCAGCACGTTCACCCGGTGCACGGCCTCGGGCATGGCGTCGAGGTCGACGGCCAGGCGGTGGTTGGCCGCGGCCTGGCGGGAGACCTCGAGCCCGGGGAGCTGCGGAGAGGCGGGGTGCGCTATCCACTCGGCGCTGCGCATGTGCCCCTGCTCGTCGTTGAGCGTCGCCCCCGCCACGATCGGCTGCCCCGCCGAGACCCGGATTTCCAGGCGGGTTTCGGGCAGTGGGTGGTTCTGCCCGCGAATCAGCTCGGCCGTCATTCTCGTGCCTCTCGTGCCTCTCGTGTTCCTCTTGCTGTTCGCCGTGCGGCGTACCCGTTCGCCGTGCGGCGTACCGTTCGCCCTGCGGCCCTCGGCGGCTGCCCGGTGTGGCCGCGCTCCCTGTCCGTCGCCGGGAGGAGGGGGCCTTGCCCGAAGCCGGGGAGCGGGCCGCCTCAGAGGTGGGGGACGAGTGCGGGGAGCAGGTCCTGGAAGGTGCGGCCGTTGGCAGGAGCGCCGAGCGCCGTCATCTGCCAGCCGTTGCCCTGCCGGTGCACCTTGGCCATGATCTGCGCCGTGTAGGGCCCGCCGCCGGTCAGCGTGTAGCGGGCGAGCTCCTGGCCGTTGGTCTCGTCGACCAGCCGGCAGAAGGCGTTCTGCACCTCGGCGAAGGTCTGCCCGGTGAAGGAGTTGACCGTGAAGAGGATCTGGTCGACGTGCACCGGCACGCGCTGGAGGTCGACGAGGATCGCCTCGTCGTCGCCGCCCTGCCCGACGCCGCCGACCAGGTTGTCCCCGGTGTGCCGGACCGAGCCGTCGTTGCTCACGAGGTGCTGGAAGAAGACCACGTCGACCGCCTGCTTGTCGGCGAACAGCACGGCGGAGGCGTCCAGGTCGATCTCCCGGGTCCTGGAGCCGAACAGCCCCCTGCGGGCCGCCGCCTGCCAGCCCAGGCCCATCCGCACCGCGGTGAGCGTCCCGCCGTCGGACTTCTGCAGGCTGATGGCCTGCCCCTTGGACATGTTGATGCTCACGAGCGGTCCCCTCTCCGATGTCCCACTGTCTCGCCGTGGTCTGGTCGCTGAACCGCAGACTACGCAGTGCCACCGACAATCCGGCTGCCGCGCCGGTGGTTTGTGTCGTTCCTGAGACACTTCCCACCCCGGCCCCACCCCGCCCCCGCCGTGGCCCTCGCGCCTCCCGCTCTGCCTGCCCGGGCCGCGCCGGGCCTGCGGGAATGCGGGGGCGCATGTGGGGGGACGTGCGCCGGCGCGCCGAGCGGAGGAGCCGGCCCACGCGGCCCCGCCGGCGAGGCCGCGGGCCGGGCCGCCGCCGCAGTCGAGCGCCACGCCGCGATCCGGGCGCCGCTCTCTGCCCTCCCGGTCCCGGGCGCGCTGCGTGACCGGCGCCCCGCCCCGCCCGTTCGCGCGGCGCCCCGGAAGGCGCGGGAGTGAACCGGGAGGCGCCGGAGGAAACCGGCCCGGGGGAACAGACACGGAAAGCAGGGAAGTTCGCGTCGGCGAAAAGGCGGCAGAATACCGTGCCCGGCCGTCCTTCCGGCCGGGCACGGCGAGGGATGAAAGACATGCGTGCACAGTGGAGCGAAGGGGGGCCGCCCGCGGCCGGGAAAGATGGCACGATCCCGGCCGCGGGCGGCCCGAACTCCCGGTGTTCTCAGGCCGTCTGGTTCGAAATGCCGGAGATCAGTCCGACGACATTGCTGTACTTCACGGTGACGGGCGTGGTGCTGCCGTCGCCCCATTCCAGGCCGAGGGTGTAGTAGATGGTGCCCGCGGCGCCGTCCGTGTCGAGAATGGTGACGTCTTCGGGTGCGTTCTGCGCGAACAGCACGCCGTCCGCGCCGTTCTCCGCCTCCCAGGCGGCGACCTCGTCGCGCGCGGTTTCGGTGAGGTTGTCGGTGAGCAACTGCTCGGCCAGCGTCTGGTCGTTCGCCCGCACGGCCTCGCTGTAGTCCTGGTAGAAGCCCAGGACGAAGGAGTTGGGCGCGGCCTGCCGCGCGGCGGCGACCTGCTCGGCCCCGGCCCCGGACGGGGCGGCCACCGCGGGGGCCGCGGCCAGCAGCGGCAGGGCGACCGCCGCGCCGCCGACGACCAGAGCTGCCTTCTTGAAAATACGGCTCTCGAACACGTGAACCTCTCCCTGGAATGCGGTTCTCCGGTATGGCGAATGTGCGCGCCATACTCAAAATATTCACATGTGCTCGGCCTCGTCCCGGGACGGGGCGCGGAACGCGCCGATTCCGCGGGAACCGGCGCGTTCCGCCCCCTTGAGGAGCACGTCGAACACGCTATCAATTTCCCGGCGCACCAGGCGAAAAGGCCCTCCCTTTCGTCCCGCCGCCGAGGTCGACCGCGTGATCGCACCCCTATAGACGGGCGATGCGGCGAAACGGTTCCGGGTCCGAAAAATGGCATGCTCACCACATTCGAAAACGCATCCGAGGCGAATGCGCCCCCACGATCGGCTTCCCCGCGGCTGCGGCGAATCCCCCGCACGAAACCGAGGACGCACCCCCACGCGCGCCGAAGAACGCCCCCGCACGAGCCGAAGAACGCGCCCCCGCGAACCCGGGAACGCGCCCCCGCCCGGAGGCGGTACGCCCCCGCAGTCCCCGGGGGCGCTCAGCTCACGGGTTGATCAGCGGCTCGAAGGCGGCGCGCACATCCGCGTCCGAGGAGGTGACGTACACATCCGAGGGCGGAATGGTGAGGTCCAGGTCGAGGTAGGTCTCGTACTCCAGCACGTCCGGGCAGCTTGCCCCACCGATCTGGATGCTGCCCTGGGACACCGGCTCCCCCGTCCGCACCTCGTAGACGCGCGCCGGTATCTCCCGCTTGTGGAAGGTCACGTCCTGATACCCGTAGACGCCCAGGTCGGACTCGTACGGGCAGGTCTCGACCGCGTCCCCCATGGTCTCCTCGCCCAGGCAGATCACCAGTACGGCCTCGGCCGCGTCGTCCGCCAGCCACGAGGAGGGAAGGGCGCCCGCCCGCTCCTCGTTGCCGAACAGCAACGCCGGATGCGGCCCGTGCCCCCGGTACGGCGCCGCGCCGTGGTAAGGCGCCGGGTCGTCGCAGTAGGCGGGTTGCTCGTCGGTGTAGTCCGTCCGCAGCAGTTCGCGCACGCGGTCCAGCTCGATCGCCAGCCCTGCCTGCTCGACGCCCTCCTCGGCCCGGCCGGCGAGCTCGTGCCCGGGGTACTCGTCCAGCAGCTGCCGGTACCGGTCCCGTGCCTCCGCCCAGTCGTCCTCCGCCATCAGATCGTCGCCGCAGCCGAGGAGCGCCGCGGGCGCGAGGCGGGGCACCGCCTCGGCCGCGCGGTCCAGCACGTTCCCGCCGGCGGGGCGCTGCCCCAGCCAATCGGTGATCGTCTTCGTCCGGCAGTCGTCCTCGACGGGCAGCTCGTCCAGGAACCCCTCCATGACCCCCTCGACTTCGTCCTCCTGCTCCGGGAACTCCCCCAGAACGGTGGTCAGCTGGTCGAAACCGGTGGCCAGGGCCTCGGTGTCGCCGGTCAGCGCGGTGTCGAGCTCCTCCGCGGCCTGGGCGAGGAAGAGGTCCGCACGCAGGTCGCGCGCGCCCTCCCACAGCGCCCCGGGCCGGGTCTCGTAGGTCTCCAGCGTCCGCGCGGCACGCAGCCGATCGGTCTCGGCCTGCCGCCGGGCCTCCAGCAGGAGTTCACAGGCCGCGACGCCGTCGTCGGCCCGCTCGGCCAGCGGCGCGTCGGCCACCCGGTGGCCGAACCACAGCCCGTCCAGCAGCGACAACGCCCGCGAACAGTCGCCCGCCCGATGGGCTTCGGCGGCATCCCCCTCGATCTGCGAGGCATCGATCCGCAGGGCCGCGAAGGCCACCAGCACCGGAGCCGCGACGCCGAGGGCGAAGAGCCGCTGCCGCCCCACGCGCCCCCCGCGTGCCGTCGGCGCGCCCGCCTCCGGCAGGGGGTCACCGGAAGCGTCGGGCGCCCCGGCGGGCGCCGCCTCGCGCCGGGTACGCCGCAGCCGCCCGCCCGCCAGGTACCAGCCGTGGAGGACGGCCGCCACCCACCACAGCAGAACGAGGCACTCGCACCACACGGCGGGCGCGACCGAGGTCAGCAGCGCGACGAGCAGAACCGTGACGCCGAGGCCGCCGAGGGCGAGCCTGCGCCGCCCGAGCATCAGGTACCCGGCGCCCAGCAGAGAGGCGTTGGCGAGGGCGACGGCGAGGGGATCGCGCGCCGGACGCCCGGCGCGGGCCTCCCCGGGCGGCCAGGGCGGAGGCGGGGGAGGCGGGGGAGGTGACGGAGGCGGGGGAGGCGTTCCGTATGCCGAATCCACTGTGCTTCCCCTCTCGGGCCGACCGCCGGACCTCCCCATCGTGGGGGCAACGGGCCGGGAGGGGTCCCGAACGCCTCGGCGCCCCGGAACCGATCCGAAGAAACGCCCGCCACCCCGCACGCCCGCCAACGCCCCCGGGACGCCCGGCAGTTCCCCTGCACGGACCCGATCGGGAGCGCACCCTAGGCCCGCACGCCCCGGCTCGCACACCGACCCGCGCCTCCCGCAAGCGCGCCCCGGCCCGCGCGCCCCCGGCACGCCCCGCTCCGGCCCCCTGCCGCGCCCCCGCCCCCGCCCCTCACCGCACGGAGAACACCGGCCCCCGAGGCGTGAAGGGCAGCCGGGCGCCCCGCGGGATGAGGTAGGCGTGCTCGCGGCGGACGCGCAGCGCGTCGCAGGCGCCGTCCGTGATGATCAGCAGCGGCGCGTCGGCCGGGAAGTCCTCGGCGCGGTGCAGCAGATCGACGGCGGGTTGCAGGACCGTGCCGCCCCCACCGTGCACCCGCGCGCGGGTGGCGATCTCCGTGACCGGCACGTACCCGGCGTCGTGCGGGGCGGCGTCGCAGAAGACCAGGCGGGCGGCCGGGACGTCCCGGGAGGCGGCATAGGAGGCGATCGCGCCGAGCGCCTTGCCGAGCAGGACGCGGCCCATGGAAGCCGAGGTGTCCAGGACCACGCCGAAGGTGCAGCGCGGGACCTCCTCGGGCGGGAAGTAACGCCCCGCGCGCGGGATGCCGGGCGTGGCGGCCTGGCGCCGCGGGGGCCGGGCGTAGCTGCGCACCGGCTCGGGCCGCGGCACGTACGCGTCGAACCACCGGGCCAGCCGCGCGTCCCACGGCAGCGGCGGGTGGGACAGCGCGCGGATCTCCTCGACCAGGCCGGCCGGGAGCAGCCCGCGCTCCCCCTGCCGCCGGTGCAGTTCCAGGCCATGGGTCAGGCCGCGCCGGTAGAAGTCGTCGAGGTCGGCAAACGCGGCGGGCCGGGGGCCAGGGGAGTGGTCGAGGAGGTCGGCCCGGCCCTTGCCTGCGAGGGTGGCCAGGCGCCGCATCCGCCGCAGGTCGGTGACGATGCGGTCGTAGACCTCCTCGGCCGACAGGCCCGCCAGCCGCGGGTCGTGCAGCGCGCCCGCGGGCATCTGCCCCACGCGCATCTGAAGCAGCCAGCCGTTGACGACGTAGTCGCAGGCCACGTTGAACAGGTACGGGTCGCGCCCGCCGCACCGGTCGCCGTGCCGGAGCGCGGCGTGCAGCATCTCGTGGGCGAGGACGAAGCGCCACTCCTCGTCGGTGTGCCGGCTCAGCGGGTTGAGGTAGATCTCACCGGCCTCGGCGCTGACGGCGGCGACGGAAATGCCGTGCGCGCGGGCGAGTTCCGCGTCCGCGACCAGCTTCATGCCGGCCGCGATGCCGCCCAGCAGCGGATAGGAGGACACGAACCAGGACAGGGCGCGCTCCCAGGGGCGCGGCGGCCCCTCCTGCCGCCGCCCGCCCGCCTCGTCCACGGCCTCGGAGACGGTGCGGGTCAGGGCGTGGGCGAACGCCAGCTGCCAGTCGGCCGGCCGGCTCCACGGCTCCCACTGCACCAGCAGCTGGTCGGGTTCGATGCCGGCCGATCCGAGACGTTCGTACCCCGCCGGGAGACCGGCGCGCCGCCACTGCGCCGCCAGCCGCTCCTCGTCGCCGCCCGGGTAGGAGACGGGCAGCTCCTCGGGGGGCTGCCCGACGGGGAAGGTCAGCAGGAAGCGGTTGACGACCGCGCAGCGCGCCGCCAGGTCGAAGCGGTCGGGCTGCGCGCGGGCCTCCTTGGCGGCCGGAACGTGCCCGAAACCGAGGTGGATCAGGGCGTGCCCCAGCGCCCACGCCCACTCGGCCGGCGTGGCCAGGCGCGTGGGGTGGGCGTGCAGGACGCCACAGGAGTCGACCCGCACCAGGCCGTCGCGGGGCGCAAGGGGACAGTCCGGCTCCCGGCAGAACCTGGCCTCCAGCGCGGCCAACGCGGGGGTGCCGCGCGCCAGCTTCACGCCCGCGGCGAACGCCTCGGCCGCCGGGTCGCGGCGCTTGCCGCCCCTGCGCCCGCCGCCGGCCCGGCTCACCGGCGCGCCTCGACCAGCCGGGGCATGTCGCGGGCCGCCTCCACCAGGAACCACGCCGGCAGCACCGGGTTGCCCTCGGTGTCGTCGGCGATGACGGTCTGGGCGACCTCGACGGAGATCTCGGCGAGCTGCACCAGCAGCGCCTTCGCGCGGTGCGCGGTCTGCCGCACGGCGGGCGAGGCGTGCTCCCGGGAGGCGGGCAGCTCCTTGACCAGGCGGCCGCGGAAGGCGTCGGCCAGGTAGTACAGCAGGTCGCGGTCCTCGACCCGGTGCGGCCAGCGGGCCTCGCCCTTGAGGATCGCGTCGAGACCGAACCGGCTCCGCACGATCTTGACGTACCCGCAGAACGCGACGGCGTGCGCCGGGGTGAGGGTGCCGTGCGCGAGGGTCTTCAGGGTGTCCTCGTCCAGGTCGGGGCCGAAGGAGTGGAGGGCGTCGGAGAGCATGTGCCAGGAGCGCGGCGTGGAGAACGGCTCCTCCGTCTTGGGCGGCGCGGCCCACAGGTGGTCGGGGCGGTCGGTGAGGTAGTCGGTGATCCACGCGTGGATGCCCTGCTCGCCCGCCCAGGTCAGCCAGTCCGCGGCGGAGGCGCGCAGGTGGACGTGCACCAGCCGGTTGACCAGCGCGGAGGAGATGGGCCTGGCCAGGGCGTTGTCGGTGGCGCGGTTGCCCGCGCCGATGACGATCGAGCCGCGCGGCAGCTCGTAGCCTCCGATGCGGCGGTCGAGGATGAGCGAGTAGAACGCCTTCTGCACGTCCGGCGTGGCCGCGTTCAGCTCGTCGAGGAACAGGCAGTACGGCTCGGGCCTGGCGATCGCCTCGGGCGGGCAGAACACGGAACGGCCCTCGCGAATCTGCGGCACCCCGATGAGGTCCTCGGGGGCGAGCTGGGTGCCGAGCAGGCTCACGCACTCCAGGCCGAGCGACTCGGCGAACGACCGCACCAGCGAGGACTTCCCGATCCCGGGCGCGCCCCAGACGAAGACGGGCCGCACGGTGGCGAGCCCGAGCAGCAACTCGGGCATGCGGCTGGGGGTGACGGAAATCGCTGCCTGCACCGCCCCAGTGTGCGGGCGCCCAACTCCCCGGCGCAGCCGCTTTTCCCGCGGGCGGTTGCCGCGGATGCGCCGGGAACCCGCGGCCTCGGCACACGTGCACCCCCTTTCCGAAGGGCGCTTTCCCCCGCCTGATCCGCCTTCCGGCGATCGCAGGTGCGCGGATCGATCGGGCGTCGCCCCTACGATGTGCCGATGCGCCGGAGCGACCTGAAGCCGTACTGGAACACCAACGTGGCCCGGCACCCGGACATCCTCCGCGCCGTCCCCGAGGGCTGCGGCGACGCGCTGGACGTGGGGTGCGGGGACGGCCTGCTGGCGCGGAAGCTGGCGGAGGGAGGTGCCAAGCGCGTCATGGGGATCGACGCGGCGCCCGGGATGGTCTCGCGCGCCCGCGAGCTGGCGGCCGGCCGGCCCGGTCTTTCCTTCGTCGAGGGCGACTTCCTCACCGCCGAACTTCCGGCCGGGGGCTTCGACTTCATCTGCTCGGTGGCCGCCGTCCACCACATGGACTTCGAGGCGGCCGTGACGCGCATGCGCGAGCTGCTGCGCCCGGGCGGAAGACTGGTGATCGTCGCCCTGGCCCGGAACGCGGGCTTCGGGGAATGGGTGTTCTGGGCCCTGGCAACCCCGCTGGTGTGGCTCGTCAAGGCGGTCCGGCGAGCCCGGCCCCCGGCGGGAATGCCCGGCGCCGCCCCCACCATGAGCCACGCCCAGGCACGGGAGGCCGCACAGCGACTCCTACCGGGCGTGCGCTACCGCCGTCACCTCCTCCGCCGATACTCACTGACCTGGGAAAACCCCGGCCACTGAGGGACCCGGCGCACCCCCGGCCCACCACGAGCGCACCCCCGGCCCACCGCGAGCGCACCCCTGGCCCGCCGGGAGCGGGCCCCGGCGCCGCCTGGCAGCACCGACCTGGGACCCACTGCGGTACGCCACCGCGCACCCGCACGCGAAAGCCCCCGCTGATCACCATCAGCGGGGGCTCTCCCTTGCCGTTCTACCTGGCCTAGCGAACGGGCTTCAGCGTGGGGTGTTCACGAGTGGGTCTGACCAGTGCGTTCTCGACCCCTCCGAGATCGTTCCCCAGCTCGACCAAGATCTTTCCCCACGCACCGTGGTCAAGCTGCGTGAGTCACGCTTGTCGAATGGCCGCGGCCTGCCGAGGGTGACGTGCCTTCGGCCCTGAGGCCGTTCGGACGGCATCGGTAAGCTCGTTGGACCGGCATCGGGGAGTGGAGGGGCACAACCGTTGGCTTATCAGATCCGTCCTCCGGCAGCGCACGTCGTCGATCGTGAGGACGAGCTGCGGCGGGCGTTGGCCGCCGTTGCCGAGTGGCGCGGCAAGGCCCGGCTCCTGACCATCGCGGTGAGCGGTCTCAGCGGCGTGGGCAAGACTGAGCTGGCGTTCATGATCGCCCGCCTGTTCAAAGACACGCTGGGGCAGGTGCTACGCGATCTCGGGGCAGCTCACCCCCACTGAACACTTGCGAGGTGGTGACCGCGTCACCACGCAGCGCGGCGAAGTGGTGAACCTACGCGTCCACGACCGGAAGGTGAGCAACATGCCGGAAGGTGAGCAACATGTTCGCGATGACCGGGAATCGAAAGAGGCTGATCTTCGAAGTCGGCGGAGAGTATTCCTCGGGGAGTTCCAGACGTCGCGTGCCCTTCGGGTCGCGCGATAACGGCCGTCAGCACCACACCCAGTGCGGACCACCCCGCGTCTCGGCGCACCGCGGTTGACCGGGTATGCGGAGCAGCGCTGGTAGTGGTGAGGGGCGCGTGACCGCCACCGATCGATGGCTTTTGCGCCAACGAGCAGTGGTTTTCGGCGACGGCCCCGCCGTTGTCGGAGCCGCCTACTAACCTCATGTAACCGTGCGGTCGTGCGACCCGCCGAGACCGTAGAAGGCCGAGGGAAAGCACAGTGACGACCATGCTCAACAACTCGACCGCGTGCCGGATCTCCGTTGTGGACGAGGACCCGCTGCGCGCGCGCAAGGACGCACGCGAACTTCTCGCCGAGATCGCCGACGCTGACCCGGGCGCGGCACTTGACATCCCCAACCACCGCACGCCTGGCGGCACGGACAAGGGAGGGCTGTCCGTCGAGGCCATCGGGGTAGTGATCAGCGCGGCATCGCTGGCTGTGGCAGGGGTGCAGCTCTGGCTGTCCCGGGTGCCGCAGCGGACGATCGTCGCGGAGCGGCCGGATGGTGCGACCCTTCGGATCACTGGGAAGGAGGCTCGTGAGGACGACACGCGGATCGAGCGGTTCCTCGCGGGCGGCACAACTGCCGGCGATGACGAAGACAGCGATGACGCTGGCGATGGCGCGGACGGCGGATCAGCGGCGGGCTGAGAGCGTATGACCAACAACGACCGGTACGCCATGCTCATCGGCGTCTCCACGTATGACAGCGGGGCCTACCACGATCTGCCGCCGGTCCGTGCCGACCTGCACTACATGCGAGCGGTGCTGGAGAACACCGAGATCGGCATGTACAACGACTGCGCGACGATCTCCGAGCCGACCCGCGCGGAGATGCTGCACGCCATCGAGACGTTCCTGGAGGAGCGACAGCCGAGCGAGACGGCCCTGCTGTACTTCAGCGGGCACGGCCAGTTCTGTGAGGACGACAACCAGCTGTACTTCCTCACTCGCGACACCGACCCCAACGACCTGCCGGGCACGGCGGTGCCGGCGGAGTTCCTTGAGCGGATGCTGACGGCCTGCCGCGCCTCCTCAAAGATCGTGCTGCTGGACTGCTGCTCCAGCGGCTCCGTCGTCCAGGGTTGGACAGCCAAAGGCGTCGCGGGCGAGGCTGACCAGCCATCCACGGGCAGCACGCTGTTGCGACCGACCGGCGTGTACTTCATCACCGCCTCCGACGCGTTGCAGTCCGCCTCCGCGATGGCGCCGCCCGGATCCACGCTCGGCACCTCGCGGTTCACCGGCGAGATCGTGGAGGGGCTGCGCAACGGGCACATCAAGGGGGGCGGGTGGATCTCCCCGGACGATCTGTTCGAGTACCTGACGGCGCAGATGGTGCGCAAGGGCGTCCCCGAGGAGCAGCGGCCCACCAAGTCCACGTTCCGGGCCACGCAGATCCTGTACTTCGCACGGTCGGTGGCACGTCCCGTACACCTGCCGGCGCTGCCGAACAGCGACGCGCGGGAGGCGGCGCGATTCACCCCCGTCCTACGGAAGGCGCGGGAGCTGGCGGCGCTGGACGCGCGAAACGGCGTGAACTGGGAGCGACTGCTGCGCTACTACGCGCACTGCCTCACGGCCGAAGCGGCGGCCGGCATGCTGCCCGACCGTGACCGTGACAGGGGGAAGGGCTACTTCCTGCTGGGCGGCGGGGAGGAGACCATCCAGTCGGGACGGGGCTCAACCTTTCCGGCCCCCGGCCAACTCCCCAGACCACAGCCCAGGTCCGGCAGGGCGGATGCCGACGGCGCGAGGCAACAGGTGTACTGGTACGGCTATCCGGCAGTCACGCTCCCCGTGTCCGAGGGAGGTGGCCAGGGACGGCGTGCGGCCGTGCGGATCGCACCCCTGCTGATCCAGCAGATGGAGCTCGCGCCCGACGAGGACGGCCAGGACGTGCTCCGGCCGACCGGGGTGCCGGTCCCGCACGCCGGCGTCGTCTCGGAATTGCTCGACGAGAAGGACGCGGCCGACATCCTCGCTGGCTGGCAGCCGACCTGGCAGGAGGGCAACGACGCCCAGATGCTTCAGGCCGTACGGCAGTTGCTGCGGGAGCTGGGGCTGTCGGAGCTTGAGCCGCTTGACCCATCCGCGCTCAGCGATCGGACCGTGACGCAGACGCTGCGGACCGGGGCCCACAACGCCGCCGTGCTGTTGACGCCGTCGGGTGCCGAAGTCAACTTCACGCAGGCCCTGGTGGACAACCTGATGCAGATGTCGACGCGGACCGGGCAGATCCCCGGCACCGCGATGGACGCGTTGCTGAGCGGCGGCGAAGCGGAGGCGGACCCCAGGGCCGTCGTGGTGGCGTCGGGTCCGTGCAACGAGAGTCAGGAACTGGTCGTCTCCTCGGCGATGTCGCGGACGGTGACGGTGGCCACGGGGCCGCCCGGGACGGGCAAGAGCGAGGTTGTCACGGCCGTGGTCACCACCTGCGTTGCCGCAGGACAGTCCGTGCTGGTCGCCTCGACGAACAACGAGGCGGTGAACGTCGTCGCCGAGCGCTGCGACGCCGTGGCGCCGGGACTGCTGATGCGGACGGGCAACATCGGCGCGCAGGAGCGGGAGGCGGCCAAGCTGGAGCGACTGCTCGCCGAGCCCGTGGAACAACCGCGGCGGAACTCCGCCACGGTGGGCGGGTCGCTGCGCAACACACGGGCACTGGCCGCCCGGCAGCGGGCCGAGGCGGAGGGCCGGGTCGGCGAGGAAGTCCGGCTGCTGGAGCTGCTTCAGGAACGTGAGGAACGGGCGGGTGCGCTTGAGCTGCCGTTGACGCTGCTGGAAGGCGCCTGGATGACCGGGAACGGAACGGCCCCGCTGCGCCGCTGGGAGGGCAGGGCCCGGAACGCGGCCAGGGCCCCCTCCTGGCGGTTGGGCCGCTGGCGCCGGGCGCGGGCGCTGGCCGCGCTGATCCGGTCCGTCCGCGCCTCGGAGAGCGACGGCTCGTCGTGGCCCGGGTGGGCGGACGAGCGGCCCGTGCCTCCCGAGGTGCTGGAGACCCTGGCGGACGCCGTGGCCGTGGAGCGCCAGCTGCGCGAGCTCGTCCATGGGCACAGCGGTTGGGACGAGGAAGAGCTCAAGCAGTCGCGGCTGGAGATGGCTGGTTCCCTGTCGGAGCTGTCCACGGAACTGTCCCGGGCGATCTCGGCAGAAACACTCACGCGGGCGCGCGGGCTGATGGGGCAGCGGCTCCAGGCACTGCGGGGACGTTCGGGGAAGCGGAAGAGCCAGCGGAACCTGATGACGCACATCAGGGGATGGGCGATCAGCACCCACTCCGTGGGGCAGCTGGAGCTCGTCCCGAAACTGTTCGACCTGGTCGTCATCGACGAGGCCAGCCAGTGCTCCATACCGTCGGTGCTGCCACTGCTGTTCCGGGCCCGGCGGGCTCTGATTATCGGTGACCCTATGCAGCTCGGCCACATCGCCACCATCGCGGCGCAGCAGGAGCGGCAGGCTCGGCTCCGGGCCGGGCTGAGCGCGGCACAACTGGAGGACCACCGGCTCACCTACCACGTCCATTCCGCGTACCACGCGGCCGCGCAGCACGGCGACACCGCGCTGCTGCTCGACGAGCACTACCGGTGCCACCCGGAGATCGCCGAAGTCGTCAACGGCTACTGCTATGCAGGGCAGTTGCGGGTGCTCACCGACGTGCGGCAGCAGGTCCCCGCGCTCGACCCGGTGGGCGCGGCCGATCCGGCGCCTGTGCTGTGCTGGGTCGACGTGCCGGGAGGCGAGTCGGCTCGGGGCAGTGGCGAGCAGTCCTGGCGCAACGACGCTGAGGCCGCTGCCACGCGGCGCGTGGTGGACCAACTGCTCGCTCGGCTGCCACAGGACGCGAAGGTGGGTGTGGTGACCCCGTTCCGGGCGCAGAAGGTGGCCCTGGCGCGGATGTGGCCTGACGACGAGCGGGTACGGGTCGGGACGGTGCACGCCTTCCAGGGCGGCCAGCGCGACGTGATGGTGTTGAGCCCGGTGGCCACGCTCAATACCCCACCCAGGACGACACACTGGGTGGCGAACCAGGTGAATTTGTGGAACGTGGCGATCACCCGGGCCAAGTCACAACTGATCACCGTGGGCAGCCACGCGTTCTGGCAGGGACAGAGCGGTCTTCCCGCGATCCTCGCGGGACGCTCGGTCCTGCTGGGGGCAGGGGCCGGGCGTGCCTTCGGCCAGGAGGCGGAAAGCGGCTTGACGGGTGGGGCGGCGGGATCGTGGGATGCCAAGAGTGCGACGGGTGCGTTCCGTGAGGAGCTTGCCGACCGGCTCCAGCAGTACCTCGGCAGGCGCGGGATCACCGATCTCGAGCGAGCGGCCGTCGTCGGCGGCCATCCGGTGGATCTGGTGTTCACCGTGGACGGGGAGAACACGGCGGTGCTGATCGACCTGGGCCCGCCACCCGGCCAGGACCCGGCCCGGCACCTGCGGCTGGCGCACGCCCGCGAGAACCTGCTGATCGGGCTGCCATCCGGCGGCCACGGGGCGAAGGCGTGCGAGGTGAGCCGGACGCTGCGGGTACCGGCCTGGCGGATCATGGCGGGCGAGGCCAGGCTGGAGGCGCTGTTCGACTGAGCCGGAGAGGGCCCTGAAGCGGGGTGCACGGTCGGGTCAGCGCTGGAGCAGAGAGCGGACGACGAACGTCATGTGCTGGATGTTCCCGGCCCGCAGCCAGTCGGCGATCTGGCCCGTGCCGTGCTTGGAGGTGAGAGGGCCCTCGGCGCAGTCCCGCAGCCACGTCTCCCCGGCGCTGGCCACCGCTCCCCGGAACTCGGGCAGTTCGCGGATCCGGCGCGCCGCCGCGCGGATGCCCGCGGCGCGGTCGGGCCCCCTGTTCCACACCTTGCACAGCACGAACCAGCTGTCGATGGTGTAGCGCAGGACTCCCCAGGGCGGGCCCCCGTCGGCCGGCTGCTGGGCGAGCGCGGTGACGGGCTGCACGCCGTAGTCGCCGTAGGCGAGCAACGGCACGTAGTCACGGCCGCTCGCTCGCGTCTCGTGCCACATCCGCCAGTCGGCGCGGGGTTCTTCGTGGAGCACCCCCAGCTCCAGCATGTCGTCCGTGACGTGGGGGAAGCCTCCGCCGAGCACGGCGGCGATCCGCCAGTTCGCCAGGGGCCATAGGGCGTCGAGGGCACGCACGGCCTCCTTGGCGGCGTCGGGTCGGCCGGGGAGGACACGGCCCAGATCGAGCAGCAGATCGACGGGCATGTCGGGGTCAGCCTGGGCGAGAAGGCGGTCGACTGCCTCGGCCGTATCACCGCTCCACTCACCCGGCACGCGCACGCGAACGCCCACCCCGCAACCGCGGCGGCGGGCCGTCTCCAGGGCGGCGGACCGCTGGGCCAGGCTCCGCTCGGGCCCGGTCACCGGGCGGAGCAGGCCGGAGAGCCCCGTGCACTCGGACAGGATCTCCGACAGCGCCGATATCTGCGCCTCCTCGGCGAACGGGGCGTCGACCCATCCGGGATGGCGGCGGTGCGCTCCTCGCACCCGATCCAGTTCCTTCTTCCAGGGGATGCTTTTCAGCCCTGCCGAGGGCACACCGGGGCACGGCGGCAGGTTCCACAGCGGAGCCATCGCGGCCTGGAGTTCCGGCCGGACACCCAGGTAGGCCAGCCGCGCGTGCTGCCGGACGGGAAGGACGGGGACGTAGAGCGGTACGGACATCGCGGCCCCCTCGGACAACCCGCGTGCTTCCCTCCTTTGTCAGGATCTTCGTCTGAGGGCACACCGGGAAAGGACGCCCTTTCGGCCGGAATGGCTGAAATATGCGCACGCGTGGTACAGCTGTAGCGCACGTTGCACTGTGCGTGATGTTCGGTGGCGGTGTGCTGCCTATGCCTCCCCGCACGTCGCCTGGGCTATCGCCTCGCCCTGGACTGCAAAATTGAAGAACGGGGACGCCAGGGAAGCTGGGAAGGAGCTTTGCTGGTCGACGGCTCCCTCATGTGTCCTCTGACGCCTGTCCCTCTGGTCGACGCCACCCAGGGCGCGGAAGACAAGGCCATCCGGGTTCGCAGCCCTGAACTCCGCGAGGCCATCGCCGGACGCGGACCGTTCCACCTCAAGCTCAAGCAAGGCGCCGACCACCGTGGCACTATCCGCCTTCAGTGCCCTGGACACGGCGACTCCCGGTCGGTCAACTGCCCCCGCCGTAATCGGCTCGTTCCCAGGCAGGCAGGGACACCCGGAGCGCCGCGTACGGTCATTGACCTCGGCAACACCAGGAAACGCGCCAGCGACCCCGCCGCCCGGCCCACCGTCATCCTCCCGGAGGAGGAGTGGACCGACCCGCCGCCGAAGAAGGAGCTGCCTGAGGTCTGCGGCGAGCACGCCATCAGGGTCCCCGCCGACGCGGACGGGAACCTGCACGTCGCCAAGTACCGGCAGGACGTCCATTACCTGAGCCCAGTCTGGGACGCCACCCACAAGCCGATCCGCTCCCACAATGAGGGGATCAACGGCCGGTTCAAGAGCGGTGAGCTGGACATCGGCAACCCCAAGATCCGCCTCGCTCGCGGCCAGGTAGCGCATACGCTCCTGGTCGCCATCATGATCACGATCGGCAACCTGGCCATCCTGGAGACCTGGCTCTACGAGCGCACCGGCGTCCACCTCACCGAGGCGGACTACGAAGCCGTCTCCGCTCCGGGGCCGCTCGATCTGCTGCCGGCGGCGGCAGTAGGCGGCGAACGATCGCCGTCGGCCGGAGAACGTTGAACCGACCGCACCACAACTGAGTGCTCCATCCAGCCCCGCCGCCGCGGGGCCCATCGGCGTGCCCGCGGACCGTGCCAGTGCCCAGCCCGCCGGCGAGCGACTCCGGCACAGCACCACAGACCACCCCGACAGGCATCGAACAAGGTCCACAAACGCCGAGATCCCGGCCGATCGGATTGATCGGCCGGGATCTCGTCAACCGCTCCCGAGCTAACTCAAGAACGGCCCAGCGTGGACCTGAGGGGATTTGAACCCCTGACCCCCTCGTTGCGAACGAGATGCGCTACCAGGCTGCGCTACAGGCCCTTGCCACGCGGAAACTCTAGCATCCTCGTGCGGGTGGGCCGAAATCCGTTCCGGCCGCTCCGGGGCTCATTCGCCGGCGGCGCGGCGGCGGTCCTCGTCGGCGTACTGGTCGAAGAGGGGGGTGCGCTGCGGGCCGGGGGCCGGGGCCTTGGGGGTCTTCGGGGTGCCGGTGCCGGCCGTGGTGGAGCGGGCCGCGCTCCAGGTGTCGGGGGCGTCGAGGTCCACGCCGCGGGTGGTGCGGGGGGCCACCGGGGCGTTCACGTAGGTGGGCAGCGGCACCGGGGCCGGCTCCCAGCTCTGCGGCTCGTCCTCGGGGGCGGGGATGCGGCGGCGCTGCTGGTCGACCCACTCGGCGTGGTCGGTCTGCTCGACGACCGCCGTGGACGGCTTCTCGGGGGCCGCGGCGGCGCCGGGGCGGGTGCGCTGGCGCAGGCGGCGGGCGGCCTCCTCGGCGCGGCGGCGGTCCACCGCCACCTCGTACCTGCGGCGCTCCTGGCGGCGTACGTGCACGACGTAGGCGGCGAGCAGCACGGCCGGGATGGCGGGCAGCCAGAGGTAGCCCCCGGAGGTGAGGGCGAAGATCCCGCCGAGGGTGAAGGCGAGCAGGAGGACGATCGTGGTTCTGCGGCGGCGGGCGAGCACCTTCGCGCGGGCCGTCGCGGCGGCCGTGGGCGCCGCCGCGGAGGGCGCGGGGGAGACCTGGCCGGCGGCCGGGGCGGCCGCGGGGGCCGGGGTGGGGGCGGCCGGGGGGGTGGGATCGACCCGCTTGACCATGCTGACGGGCTCGGCGAAGGACCGGACGTCGGCCGACGGGTCCGGCAGGTCCTGCGTTTCCTCGCCGCTGTCCTCGGCCGCCTCCGCCGACGCGCGCCTGCCCCGCGTCAGCAGCCGGATCGCGGTGCTGAAGCGCTCCGTTGGGCGGGCCTCGTTCAGCTCGTCCTGCTTACGGAGCCACATCGGCACGAGATAGGCGGCCCAGGCCCCGACGATCATTGCGAAGATGAGGCCACTGCTGCTCACGGTCACACCGTAGAGGGGTTTCCGCGCGTCCATCTGCCAAATTGGGCGGTGTGTCGCACGATCAGGCCGTCATCTCGGCTTTTTCTTCGGATAGTTCTTCGGATCGTTATCAACGGGGCTGCGGATGGGGTCCCGAATTCGAACGTCCGTGCCAATAGTTGAGGAGGCCGCCGGGGACCTCCTCCGCGGTCAGGGCGTAGACGAGGTGGTCGCGCCAGGCGCCGTCGATATGCAGATAACGCGGGCGCAGGCCCTCTTCGCGGAATCCGAGTTTCTCCGCCACCCGCCGGCTCGGCGCGTTCTCCGGGCGAATGCAGATCTCCAGACGGTGCAGCCCGAGCACGCGGAATGAGTGGTCCGTGGCCAGGGCGACCGCGGTCGGGATCACCCCGCGGCCCGCGGCGGCGCGGTCGATCCAGTAGCCGATGTGGCCGGCGCACATCGAGCCCCAGGTGATGCCGGCGACCGTCAGCTGACCGACCAGCCGCCCGTCGTAGGTGACGACGAAGGGGAGCATGCGCCCGGCGTGCGCCTCCGCGCGCAGGTGGCGCACCATCTGCCGGAACGTCGGCCGCCGCGGCGGGAGATGGCCGGGCGGCGCGGGCGGGATGGTGGCCTCCCAGGGGCGCAGCCAGTCCCGGTTGCGCTGGTTGATCTCGCGCCAGGCGCGCTGGTCTCGCTGCCGGATGGGGCGGAGGCCGACGCGTCCGTCCGCCAGTTCCACCGGCCAGGTGCGGGAGTTCACGGCCGGTGGTCGCCGCCGCGCAGCTGGTCCACGGCGTGCCGCAGCAGGGGGCGCAGCACGGTGAGGCCGTCGCGGACTCCGCCGGCGGAGCCGGGGAGGTTGACGATGAGGGTGCGGCCGGCCACTCCGGCGACCCCGCGGGAGAGGGCCGCGGTGGGGACCTTGGCGAGCCCGGTGGCCCGGATCGCCTCCGCGATGCCCGGCACCTCGTAGTCGAGGACGCCGCGGGTCATCTCCGGGGTCAGGTCGGTGGGCGAGATGCCGGTGCCGCCGCTGGTGAGCACCACGTCGAATCCGGCGGCGACGGCCTCGCGCAGGGCGGCGGCCACCGGCTCGCCGTCCGGCACGACCCGCGGGCCCTCCGTGTCGAAGCCGAGCTCCGTGAGTGCCTCGGCGAGCAGGGGGCCGGCCGTGTCGGCGTAGACCCCGGCGGAGGCCCGGTTGGACGCCGTGAGGGCGAGGGCGCGGTAGGACATCAGCCGCGGCTCCAGTCCCCGGACTTGCCGCCGGTCTTGGACTCGACCCGCACGTCGGAGATCACCGCGCCCTTGTCCACGGCCTTGACCATGTCGACGATCGTCAGCGCGGCGACGCTCACCGCGGTCAGCGCCTCCATCTCGACGCCGGTGCGGTCCGAGGTCCGCACGGTGGCCGCGATCTCGACCGCGTCCTCGGCGACCTCCAGGTCGACCGTGACGCCGGCCAGGGCCAGCGGGTGGCAGAGGGGAATCAGCTCCGGGGTGCGCTTGGCGCCCATGATTCCGGCGATCCGCGCGGTCGCGAGCGCGTCGCCCTTGGGCACGCCGGCGCCGCGCAGCAGGGCCACCACCTCGGGGGTCACCAGCACCCGGCCGGTCGCCCTGGCCGTGCGCGCGGTGACCTCCTTGCCCGAGACGTCCACCATCCTGGCGGCCCCAGAGCCGTCGAGATGGGTGAGATGAGGGGTGCTCATGAGGAGCAACGGTACCGCTCACTCAGCCGAGCAGCAGCACCGTCAGCTCGTCTCCCGGCGCGGCCTCCGTCACGTTCTCCGGGATCTCGATCAGCGCGTCGGCCTGCGCGAGGGCGGCGATCAGGTGGGAGCCCGAGCCGCCGACGGGGCGGACGCTGCCCGGCGCGGCGCCCGGCGCGGGGGGCAGGTAGGTGCCGCGCAGGAACTGGCGCCGCCCGGCGGGGGAGCGGACCGGTGCCTCGGCCGCGAGGCGGGCCGTGACGCGGGGGCGGTGCAGCGTGCCGGGGGCGTGCCCGGCCATGGCGCGCAGCGCGGGCCTGACGAACAGCTCGAAGGAGACGAAGCTGCTGACCGGGTTGCCCGGTAGGGCGAACAGCGGCACGCGCCCGCCGCCGATCAGGCCGAAGCCCTGCGGCTTGCCCGGCTGCATGGCCAGCCTGCGGAACTCGACGCCGCTCTCCAGGTCGAGGGCCTCCTTGACCACGTCGTAGGCGCCGACGCTGACGCCGCCGCTGGTGATGACGAGGTCGGCGCGGGCCAGCTGGTCCTCCAGCGCGGCCCGCAGGGTGGCCGCGTCGTCGGCGACGGCCGTGGCGCGGTAGGCGACGGCCCCGGCCGCCTGGGCGGCGGCGGTGAGCATGTAGCTGTTGGAGTCGTGGATCTGCCCCGGCGCGAGCCGCTGCCCCGGGGCGGCGAGCTCGCTGCCGGTGGACAGCACGACGGCGCGTGGCCGCGGCGTGACGGTGGCGGTGGCCCGCCCGACGGCGGCGAGGAGGCCGAGCTGGGGCGGGCCGAGGACGGTGCCCTCCCGCAGCGCGAGGGTGCCGGCGGCGGCGTCGCTGCCGCGGCTGCGGATGTGGGCTCCCGCGGTGGCCGGGCGGTGGACGCGGACCTCGGCGCCGTGCGGGGTGGAGGCCGGGGCCATGGCGTCGGCCGGGCCCCCGCCGAGGCCGCCGTCGGTCCACTCCACGGGCACGACGGCCTGGGCGCCGGGTGGGACGGGCGCGCCGGTCATGATCCTCGCGGCCTGTCCCGGGCCGACGGTGGGCAGCACGCCGGCCCCGGCGGCGACGTCGCCGATCACGGTGAGGGTGGCGGGGAACTCCTCGCTCGCCCCCTCGACGTCCGCGGTGCGCACGGCGTAGCCGTCCATGGAGCTGTTGTCGAAGGGCGGGAGCGGGGCCGGCACCGTGACGTCCTCGGCGAGGACGCAGCCCGAGGCGTCGAGGAGCGGGAGCTCCAGGGGGGCGAGGGGGCGCACCGCCCGCAGGACGTCGGCCAGGTGCTCCTCGACGGACCACATGTCAGCCAATGGTCGGCATCTCCTCGGCGACGTAGGTGCGCAGCCATTTCTGGAAGTCGGGCCCGAGGTCTGGGCGTTCGCAGGCGAGCCGGACGATGGCGCGCAGGTAGTCGCCGCGGTCGCCGGTGTCGTAGCGGCGGCCCTTGAAGACGACGCCGTAGACGGGTCCGCCGAGGGCGGAGTCGGTGCTCATGGTCTGGAGCGCGTCGGTCAGCTGGAGCTCGCCGCCGCGGCCGGGCGGGGTCTTGCCGAGCACCTCGAAGACGCCGGGGTCGAGGACGTAGCGGCCGATGATGGCCAGGTTGCTCGGGGCCTCGGCCGGGTCGGGCTTCTCCACGAGGCCGGTGACCCGCAGCACCCCGTCGGTGACCGGCTCCACGGCGGCGCAGCCGTAGAGGTGGGTGCGGTCGGGGTCGACCTCCATCAGGGCGATGACGCTGCCGCCGTGCTCGATCTGGGCGTCCATCATCGTGGTGAGCAGCGGGTCGCGCGGGTCGATGAGGTCGTCGCCGAGGAGGACGGCGAAGGGCTGGTCGCCGACGTGCGGGGCGGCGCAGAGGATGGCGTGGCCCAGGCCCTTGGGGTCGCCCTGGCGGACGTAGTGCATGGTGGCCAGGGTGGTCGAGGCCTGGACGCGGGAGAGCCGCTCGGTGTCGCCCTTGCGGCGCAGGGCGTCCTCCAGCTCGTAGTTGCGGTCGAAGTGGTCCTCGAGGGGGCGCTTGTTGCGGCCGGTGATCATGAGCACGTCGGTGAGCCCGGCGGCGGTGGCCTCTTCCACCACATACTGGATCGCGGGCTGGTCGACGACCGGCAGCATCTCCTTGGGGGTGGCCTTGGTGGCAGGCAGAAACCGTGTGCCGAGCCCGGCTGCGGGAATGACAGCCTTGCTGATCCGGGAGCGGGGTGAGGTCATGCCAGTCACTTTATCCATCTGTTGTGAGACGGACCGAGTACTTTGCCGGTGAACGTCAGGTTATGAGCAGGTTTGTTCGTATTGCGGGCGATGTGCGCGCGGACGAGCGGGACGAGCGGGAGAGAAGGGAGCGGGTCGGCGCCGTGGAGGGGAACGAGAACGATCGGGAGCGGAAGCGGGCGATCAGGCGCGACCTGCAGGCGGTCCGCGCGGCCATGGCCGGCGACGAGGTGGCCCAGGCCGCGGCGGAACTCGCCCGCCGGGTGCTGAGCCTGCCGGAGGTGGCGGCGGCGGACACGGTCGCCGCGTACGTCTCGGTGGGGCACGAGCCGGGCACGGGCCCGCTGCTCGACGCGCTGCGCGCCCGCGGCGTACGGGTGCTGCTGCCGGTGCTGCTGCCCGACGACGACCTGGACTGGGCGGCCTACGAGGGCGCGGGCCGGCTGGTGGAGGCGGAGCACGCGGGCCGGATCAGGCTGCGCCAGCCGGGCGGGCGCCGCCTGGGCAGACAGGCGGTGGCCGAGGCGGACGTCGTGCTGCTCCCCGGGCTCGCCGTGGACCGCCGCGGGGTGCGGATGGGCCGCGGGGGCGGCAGCTTCGACCGGGTGCTGGCCCGGCTCGACGCGGCGGGCGCCGAGCCGGACCTGGTGGCCCTCGTGTACGGGCACGAACTCGTCGAGGACCTGCCGTGCGAGCCGCACGACAGGCTCGTGCACACCGCGGTCACCCCCGAGGACGTGCACCGCCTCACGAACCGGCGGCCCGGGCCGGACGCAGGGTGAGGGTGTGCTCGGCGCGGTCCTCCACCGCGTCCCTGCCGTAGGCCCAGGGCAGGTACTCGCCGTCGGCCCACAGCTCCGTCTGGTCGGTGTAGTTGGCGTGGTAGGCGTGGCCCGAGGCGCCGGTGAGGTTGATCCACAGCGAGTCGTCGAAGTCGTCGAGGCTGATGATCATCCGCATCGAGGGCACCCAGGTGATGTCGTAGCCGCCGGCCGCGTTCCAGCCGCTGGCGTCCACCGCGTCGGTGCCGCCCGAGAGGTTCCACGGCCCCCGGTTGAGCAGCCACTGCACCGGGCCCGGGCCCTCGGTGCCGAGGGTCTGGTTGTTCAGCATCAGGCGGTGCAGCCGGCCCCAGCTCCAGGTGTCGATGTCCTTGCCGAGCTCGGCGGTCAGCTCCCAGCGGGCGTCCCGCATGGCCCTGGCCAGCAGCTCGTCCCGGTTGTCCGCGGCGGCCAGGGTGGCGGTGGCGGGGGCGGACCACCAGTGGTTGTCCGGGTCCTCGAGGATGTCGCGCACCACCTCGAACCAGCGGTCGCCGCCGTCGGGCTGCGCGGTCTCGGGGGAACGCTCCCCGCACTCGTTGATCAGCCTGGTGTCGCCGTCGAGGTCCTCCAGGGGCTGGGACTCGTCGGCGGGCGGCACGCGCAGGCACTGCCCCTCGACGCGCAGCTCCTTGGGCAGCTTGTTGCCGAACGCCAGCTGCAGCAGGTTGCGCCAGACCGCGTTGAAGTAGGCGGCGGCGGGCGAGTCGGCGTCCTGGGCGTAGTCCCAGCCGGTGAGCAGGTCCTGCGCCTCGCGGACGTAGGGGTCGGAGATGTCGATGGCCGTCAGGTAGGGCACGAGTTCCTTGGCCATCTCGTTCACGTTGTCCAGCTGGATCTCCTGCATGTCGCCCATGGAGATCTTGCCGCCGTCCTGGATCTTCTGCTCGATCAGGTCGGCGATGCGCTGGCTGCGGGTGCCGTAGCTCCAGTCGGTGGTCAGCGGGTGCTCGGTGTCGTCGGGGTAGGTGACGGCCTGGTTGGCGGTGACGATGTAGCCGCGCTCGGGGTTGAGCTCGCTGGGCAGGTCGTCCTGGGGGATGTAGCCGGTCCAGTCGTAGTCGGAGTCCCAGCCGGGGGAGGGGTAACGGCCGTCGCCCTCGCCGCGGATCGGGATGTTGCCCGGCGCCTGGTAGCCGATGTTGCCCTCGACGTCGGCGTAGACGAGGTTCTGCGAGGGCACCGCGAACATCCGGGCCGCGGCGCGGAACTCGTCGAAGTCGGCGGCGCGGTCGAGCGCGAAGACGGCGTCCATCGTGCGCGAGGGTTCGAGGGCGGTCCAGCTCAGCGAGACGGCGTAGCCCTCGCCGCGGTCGGGGGCGGAGGAGTCCACCGGGGCGCTGTCGCCGACGGAGGCGAGCTCGTCGTCGCGGTCGGAGATGACCGGGCGGCCCTGGACGGTGCGGACGGTGATCTCCCGGTCCTCGCCGCCGGCGACCTTGATGGTCTCGGTCCGCGTCTCGTACGGCACCTCCTCGCCGTCGAGGAGGGCGCTGCCGTTCTCCAGCTTCTCCAGGCGCAGGTCGGTCACGTCGGCGCCCAGGTTGGTCATGCCCCAGGAAATGTCCTGGTTGTGCCCGATTATCACGCCGGGCATGCCGGAGAAGGTGAACCCGGAGACGTCGTAGGGGCACTCCTCGCTCAGCTCGTTGCAGTGCAGGCCCATCTGGTACCAGATGCCGGGCAGCGAGGGCGCCAGGTGCGGGTCGTTGGCCAGCAGCGGCTTGCCGGTGGTCGTGTAGCGGCCGGAGACCACCCAGGAGTTGGAGCCG
This sequence comes from Streptomyces hoynatensis, assembly GCF_003626535.1. GTDB lineage: Bacteria > Actinomycetota > Actinomycetes > Streptomycetales > Streptomycetaceae > Streptomyces > Streptomyces hoynatensis. The sequence goes on along the minus strand of NZ_RBAL01000007.1, from coordinate 32,181 downwards.
ATGCCGCTGCCCTCGGGGCCGAGCAGCGAGGGCAGCTCGTCCAGGATCTCCGACAGGGAGCCGAGCTGCGTCGACGCGCCCTCCAGCGCCTCCCCGGCCCCCTCGGGCGGGATGTAGCCGGTGGCCCCGTCCTGATCGGTGACGATCGGGTCGTTGCGGTCGTAGGGGTACTCCGGGTACAGCTCCTCGATCTCCTCAGGGCTGAGCCGCTGGGCCATCAGGGCGCGGTCGATCTCGTCCTGCATGTTGCCCCTGAGGTCCCAGGCCATGGCCTTCAGCCAGGCCACCGAGTCGACCGGCGACCAGTGCTCGGGGGAGTAGTCGTTCACGAAGCCGAGGGCCGCGTACTCCACGGAGAGTTCGGCGCCGCTGTGGGAGTCGAGGTAGGCGTTGACGCCGTCGGTGTAGGCCTGGAGGTAGTCCTTGGTCTCGTCCGACAGCTGCTCGTCCCACTCCTGCTGGGCCACGTCGCGCCAGCCGAGGGTGCGCAGGAAGGCGTCGGTCTCGACCTGGTCCTCGCCGAACATCTCGGAGAGGCGTCCGGCGGTCAGGTGCCGCCTGACGTCCATCTCCCAGAACCGGTCCTGCGCCTGCACGTAGCCCTGGGCCCGGAAGAGGTCCTCGGCGGTGTCGGCGTACAGCTGCGGAATGCCGTTGGCATCGCGCAGCACGGTGACCGGGGCGGACAGGCCGTCCATCTCGAGTTCGCCGGACACCTGCGGGAACGAGGCCCGCACGGTACTGACGCTCCAGTAGGCGCCGTAGCCGAGTCCGGCCAGGAGCAGCAGAACAAACGCGATCACGATCAGACGACCGCGTCGCCTGGGCTTCTTGGCGGGGGGCATCTCTGTCCTTCACAGGGCAGCTGAGCTGTCGGAAGCAACCATAGACATACGGCCACTGAGGTGAGCCTACGGGGAGTCAGCCGCCCGGGCCGCTCCGTTCATATGATGGTAAATTCTCCGCAAAGGCGCTGAATTGCCTCGGGCGTACGGTGCACGCGGTTCGGAAGAAAGGACCCGGCCCTGACTGTCGACCGCCTCAACGAACTGCTGCTCGCCTGCTCCCTGGTCCTGCTCGTCGCGGTCGCCGCGGTCCGGCTGACGTCCCGCACCGGCCTGCCCTCGCTGCTGCTCTACCTGGCGATCGGCATCGCCCTCGGTCACGACGGGCTCGGCATCGAGTTCTCCGACGTCAAGCTCACCCAGCTGCTCGGCTACGCCGCGCTCGTGGTCATCCTCGCCGAGGGCGGGCTCAGCACCAGGTGGTCCGACATCCGCCCGGCGATCCCCGCGGCGGCGGTGCTCGCCACCGTGGGCGTGGGCATCAGCGTAGGCGTCACGGCCGCCGGCGCGCACTACCTCCTCGGCCTCAGCTGGCAGACCGCGCTGGTGCTGGGGGCGGTGGTGTCCTCCACGGACGCGGCGGCCATCTTCTCCGTGCTGCGCCGGGTCCCGCTGCCCCACTACCTCACGGGCGTCCTGGAGGCCGAGTCCGGCTTCAACGACGCGCCCGTGGTCATCCTGGTCGTCGCCTTCTCCGCCCACCACCCGCACCCGGGCGACTGGCCGGTGCTGATCGGCGAGATCGCCCTGGAACTCCTCATCGGCCTGGGCCTCGGCCTGCTCGTCGGCCGGATCGGGGCGCTGGCGCTGCGCGGGGTCGCGCTGCCGGCGTTCGGCCTCTACCCGATCGCCGTCCTCGCGCTGATCGTCGTGGCCTACGCCACGGCCGCGCTGCTGCACGGCAGCGGCTTCCTCGCCGCCTACGTGTCCGCCCTGGTGCTCGGCAACGCCGCGCTGCCGCACCGGCCTTCGGTGCGCGGCTTCGCCGACGCGGTGGCCTGGGTGGCCCAGATCGGGCTGTTCGTGCTGCTCGGCCTGCTGGTGGACCCGGCCCAGCTGTGGGACGACATCGGCCCCGCCCTGCTGGTGGGCGGCGTGCTGACGCTGCTGGCCAGGCCGCTGTCCGTGGTGATCGGCCTGTGGCCCTTCCGCCGGCCCTGGCGGGAACGCGCCCTGGTGTCCTGGGCCGGGCTGCGCGGCGCGGTGCCGATCGTGCTGGCGATCATCCCGGTCGTCGAGGGCGTCGAGGACAGCCGGCGGATCTTCGGCGTCGTCTTCGTCCTCGTCATCGTGTTCACGCTGCTCCAGGGCCCGACCCTGCCCTGGCTGGCGCGGCGGCTGCGTCTTGGCGACGGCGAGCAGGCCGTGGACGTCAACATCGAATCGGCCCCCCTGGAGCGGCTGCGCGGCTACCTGCTCTCGGTGACGATCCCCCCGGCCTCCCGCATGCACGGCGTGGAGATCGCCGAGCTGCGGCTGCCGCGGGAGGCCGCCGTCACGCTGGTGGTGCGCGAGGGGCGCAGCTTCGTGCCCGAGCCCTCCACGATGCTGCGGCGCGGCGACGAACTGCTGGTGGTGGCCACCGACGCGGTGCGGGAGGCCGTGGAGCGGCGGCTGGTCGCGGTGGGGCGCGGTGGCAAGCTCGTCGGGTGGCTCGGCGCGGACGGGGAGCCGCGGGGGCCCGGGCGGCAGCGGCGGCGGCCCGGCGGGGCACGGCACCCGGGCCGCCCCGCGCGGCGGGAGCGGGAGCCGCGGCGGGGGTGACCTCACCGGGCGGCAGTGGACTTCAGGACCCGGAATGTTGCACGATGGACCGTCGTTAGCACTCCATGACCATGAGTGCCAGGAGGAAGACGTGCCGACGTACCAGTACCAGTGCACCGCTTGCCATGAGGGCCTCGAAGTGGTGCAGAAGTTCACCGACGACGCCCTGACCGTGTGCCCCAGCTGCCAGGGCCGGCTGAAGAAGGTGTTCTCCGCGGTCGGCATCGTCTTCAAGGGCTCCGGCTTCTACCGCAACGACAGCAGGAACAGCTCCTCGTCCAGCAGCCCCGCCTCCGCGGGCAAGGCCGAGAAGAAGGCGGACGGCGGCGAGAAGGCCGGCGCGGCCGCCTCCGCCTCGGGCACTTCCGGGTCCTCGGGGTCTTCCGGCTCCTCGGGCTCGGCCGGCTCCTCCTCCGCCGGGACCGCGGCCTCAGCCGCATGAGCGCCGGACGAGCGCAGGCCGCGGGCGTGACCGACGGCGCGGCGGGCGCGGAGCGCGCCGACATAGGAGTGATCGGCGGCTCCGGGTTCTACTCCTTCCTCGACGAGGTGACCGAGGTCACCGTCGACACCCCCTACGGTGCGCCGAGCGACTCGCTCTTCCTCGGCGACCTCGGCGGCCGCCGCGTGGCCTTCCTGCCCAGGCACGGCCGCGGCCACCACCTTCCTCCCCACCGGATCAACTACCGCGCCAACCTCTGGGCGCTGCGCTCCCTCGGCGTGCGCCAGGTGCTCGCGCCCTGCGCGGTCGGCGGGCTGCAGCCCGAGTACGGGCCCGGCACGCTGCTGGTGCCGGACCAGCTGGTGGACCGCACCAAGGGCCGCCTCCAGACCTTCTACGACGGGGTGCCGCGGCCGGACGGCACGCAGAGCAACGTCGTCCACGTCACCTTCGCCGACCCCTACTGCCCCGTCGGCCGGGGGGTCGCCCTGGCCACGGCCCGCGAGCACGGCTGGGAGGCCGTGGACGGCGGCACGATGTGCGTGATCGAGGGGCCGCGGTTCTCCACCCGGGCCGAGTCGAGGTGGCACGCGGCGCAGGGCTGGTCCGTGGTCGGCATGACCGGGCACCCCGAGGCCATCCTGGCCCGCGAGCTGGAGATGTGCCTCACCTCGATCGCGCTGGTCACGGACCTGGACGCCGGGGCCGAGGTCGGCGAGGGCGTGTCCCACGCCGAGGTGCTTGCGGTCTTCGCCCAGAACATCGGGCGGCTGCGCGACGTGCTCTTCGACGTGGTGGCCCGCCTGCCCAAGGAACGCGACTGCCTGTGCGCCTCGGCACTGGCCGGGCAGGACCCGGGCATCGAACTGCCCTAGGCCGCGGCGTTCGGATCTTCGCGGGGCAGCGCGCCCCGGTGCCCGTGGCCTCCGGCCCCGTGGCGGCCTCCGTGCTCGTGGTTTTTGCCCCCGTGGCCTCCGGCCGCGGGGGCTTTGCCGTGCCGGGTCGTGACGGGGGCGGGGTCGTGGCGCGGCGGGGCCGGGCGCGTGGGGGTACTGGTCCGTGGGACGGCGGTGCCGGGGCTGTGGGGCGGCGGTGCTGGGGCCGGGCGCGTGGGGTGCCGGGGCTGTGGCGCGGCGGCCTGGTGCGGCTGGGTCTCGTGTGCTCTGTGGTGTGGCGGTGACGCGTGTGGGTGAGCGAGTTATCCACAGGTGCGGAGTTGTCCACAGGGCCGAGCGGGAAATTCGCGGAGTCGGCAGGGTGAGTGCCATGAGCTTCGCATCAGGACCCCAGGCATCCCGTTCCTCCCATTCGTTCTCCTCCAGGCTCCGTCCTCCGTCCCCGGCCGCGGCGGGCTCCCCGGCGTCCCCCGCCCCGGGCCACGGCGCCTTCCGCGGTCCGGCTTCCCTCCGCCCCGGGTGGTCCGCGCCGGGGTGGCCCAAGGACCGCGGGCGCGGGGGGTCCGGGGGCGCCGGGCCGGTGCCCGCGTTCGCGCCGGTGCGGCCGCGCGGCGGGCGGCACCGGCTGCGCCGGGCGGTGTACCGCAGGCGCCGGGCGCTGGCCGCCGCCCTCGCGGTGACCGCCGCGGTGTTCGCCGCCATGGTCGCCGCCACGGACCCGCGGGGGGCCTCCCCGCCCGTGGCGGCGGCCCGCGGCGGGCCGCCCGGCGCCGCGAGCGGGGGCGCGGGCGCCGCCGGGCCTCCCGCCCGGCTGGTGTCGGCGCCGGTCAGGATCGCGGACGCGGCGGCCGTGCGGCTGCTGCGGCCGGGGGATCGGGTCGACGTGCTGGCCGCGCCGGTCGCCTCGGGCGGCTTCGGCGCCGAGCGGCCCGACGGCCCCGCCCGGGTGGTCGCGCGGCGGGCGCGGGTCGCGGAGGTGCCCGAGAGCGCCGCCGGGCCGCCGTCCGCCGTGGCGCCGGCCGGGCCGGGCGAGGGCGCGCTGCTCGTGCTGTCCGTCCCGCCCGAGACGGCCGCGGCTCTGGCCGGGGCGGCCGCCGGGGCCGATCTTGCGGTGGCCCGGTGGTGAGGCGGCGGTGGCGACCCGACTGGACAGCCCGGCGCGTGCTGTTGCAGCGTGGCGGGCGGACCGAGTCGGACGTGGGAGAGAGGCGCGGCGGTGAGCAAGGGACGACAGGGCGTGGTGAGCGGGGCCACGACGGTCCTCGGTGGATTCCGGGACTTCCTGATGCGGGGCAACGTGGTGGAGCTCGCGGTGGCCGTCGTGGTCGGCGCGGCGTTCACCAACATCGTGAATGCGGTGGTCGAGGGCATGATCAACCCGCTGGTCGGGGCCTTCGGCACCCAGGACCTGGACGAGTACGACTCCTGCCTGCGCGGGCCGTGCACGTACAACCAGGCGGGAGAGGTCGTCCACGGCATCCCCATCCGCTGGGGATCGGTCCTCAGCGCCACGCTGACCTTCCTGATCACCGCGGCCGTCGTCTACTTCCTGATGATCCTGCCGATGACCAGGTTCCTGGCCCGGCTGAGCAGCAGGACGCCGGCTTCCCCGCCGCCGGTGACCGAGCTGGCGCTGCTCGCCGAGATCCGGGACGAGCTGATCGCCCAGCGTGCCGCCAGGACGGCCGTGGGTGCGCCGCGCACCAGCCCGGAGGAGGCCCAGGCCCAGGAGGCGGGAGCGGAGGCGGCGGTGCGGGGGGCGGCCGGCACCTCCGTCGATGCGGAGGCCGGCAAGCCCGACAGGCTGCGCAAGGAGAGGGAGGGGGACCGGGCCTAGCGGCGGGGGCCGGGCCCTGGGCCCGGCCGGGAGGGGCGGCTTCCCGGGGTGGAGCTCAGAGATGGTGGGGCGGCTTCTCCTCGAGGAAGCGCAGCAGGCCCCCGCTGCCGCCCTCCTCCGCCGGGGGCTCGCCCCAGCCGTGGTCCGAGTCGTCAGCCGACCGCCCGTCGAGGGGATCGTCGAAAACGATTCCGGCGGGCCCCGGCTCGGGCCGCCGCTCCTCGGGGCTCCGGTTCTCGTTGCTGCTCACCCGGCCAGGATACGGGCGCGGCGGCAGCGACCCGGCGGCCAGCGCCTCGTGCCACCACAGGTCCCGGCCGGGCGTCCAGGGCACCGGGCGGGCCAGCTGGGGCACGACGAGGACGGTGTGCACGTCGGGGCAGCCGGTCAGGGCGCGGTCGAGTGCGGCCTTGGCGGGGAAGATCCTGCCGTCGAGCACGCAGCAGTTCGCGGTCACCACCACGCGGGCGCCCGACTCGTTGAGCCGTGCCCGGATGGTCTCCACGGGGCCGCTGGGGGCGAGGGTGATCCGCGTGGCGCCGACCTGGATGCAGGCCATGGTGGCGACCACGGACTCCAGGCACATGGGCAGTTGCACGGCGACCGCTTCGCCGGGCCGCACGCCGAGGCGGGACAGGGCCTGCGCGGCGCGCTCCCCCTGCGTCAGCAGCTGGGTGTGGCTGAGCACGTCGGCGGGACCGGTCCAGTCGCCTCCGCCGCCATGGGAATCTCCCGACATGCGAGCAGCCTGCTGCCCGGCGATTGACGTCCGATAAACGTTCGCTGCACGGGGGTTGGCGAGGGGCGCGGCGGGGTACCGGGACTGCCCCCTCGCGCCGGGTTCGCCGGCGGGAGCCCGCGACTCGCCTCCCCGCGCGCGCGAGCGCCTGCGACCGGTGACCCCGGAGCGTCGGGCGCGTCCGGGGGCACCGGCACTCTCATGCTGCCGCCGCCGTCAGGGCGCGGGCAAGCGGCGGGAAGTGCGGTCCCGGGAATGCGCGGCCCCCCTCGGCGGTGTGCCGAGGGGGGCCGGGTGAGGGGGGCCGTGGCCCCTGGGGTCAGTGCGCCATCGCCGGGAGCGGGGTGCTCTCGTCGGAGGCGGACGTGTCGCCGTCGGCGTGACCCGCCGACCGCTCGACCTTGCTGTTGACCAGCACAGCGGCGGTCGCGGCGGCGGCGAGCAGGATGCCGAACGCCCACCAGATCGCCGAGGTGTAGCCGTGCACCATGGCCTGGAACTGGGCCAGCTGCGGGTCCGTCGCGCCCGCCGCGTGGGAGGCGAAGTACGACGTGGTTGCGCTGGCGGCCACCGTGTTCAGCGCCGCGGTGCCGATGGCGCCGCCGACCTGCTGGGACACGTTGACCATCGCCGAGGCGACGCCCGCGTCGGTGGGCCGGACGTTCGAGGTGGCCATGCTCATCGCGGGCATGAACGTGGTGCCCATCCCCAGGCCGATCAGCAGCTCGGCCGGCAGGATGATCGCCGCGTAGGAGCTGTCCACCTCCAGCTGGGTCAGCAGCAGCATGCCGAGCGAGGCGGTGAGCATGCCGGGCACCATCAGGCGGCGCGGCGAGACGCGCGTCACCAGGCGGGCGCCGATCTGCGTCGAGCCGGTGACCATGCCCGCCACCATCGGCAGGAAGGCCAGGCCGGTCTTGACCGGCGAGTAGTCGCGGACGATCTGGAGGTAGTACGTCAGGAAGAGGAACAGGCCGAACATCCCGATGACCGCCAGGCCGAGCGAGAGGTACGAGCCGCCGCGGTTGCGGTCGGTCACCACGCGCAGCGGCAGGAGCGGGGCCTTCACCCGGGACTCCACCACGACGAACGTCGCCAGCAGCACGGCGGACAGGACGAACATGGCCACGGTGACGGACTCGCCCCAGCTCTCCTGCTCGGCGCGGCTGAAGGCGTAGACCAGGGACACCAGGCCGAGGGACGCCAGGAGCACGCCGGGGATGTCCAGCGGGGAGTGGTTGCGCGCCTGCATCGGCTCGCGGATCACCAGCAGCGCGCCGAGGGCGGCCACGGCGGCGAAGGGAATGTTCACGAAGAACGTCCAGCGCCAGTCCAGGTAGTCGGTCAGCGTGCCGCCGAGCAGCAGGCCGACGGCCGCGCCGGCGCCCGCGATGGCGCCGAAGACGCCGAACGCCTTGGCGCGTTCCTTGGGGTCGGTGAACAGCACCGTCAGCAGGGACAGGGCGGCCGGGGCGAGCATGGCCCCGAAGATGCCCTGGAGGGCGCGGGAGGAGAACATCATGGCCTCGTTCTGCGCGGCGCCGCCCAGCGCGGAGGCGAGGGCGAAGCCGATGAGGCCGATGACGAAGGCCCTGCGCCGTCCCCACAGGTCGGAGACGCGGCCGCCGAAGAGCAGCAGGCCGCCGAACGCCAGGGCGTAAGCGGTGATCACCCACTGCCGGTTGGCGTCGGAGATCTCCAGGTCGGCCTGGGCCGAGGGCAGCGCGATGTTCACGATCGTGGCGTCGAGCACCACCATCAGCTGAGCGAGGGCGATGAATATCAGAGCCGTCCAGCGCCTGGGGTCCAGAGCGCTGTGAGCCGGGCTCACGGCTTGCTGGGGTGGCATAGGGGAGTTACCTCACGTTACGTATGGCGAAGAGTGACGAAGAATCGCGGAATGTCGGGCGTGCGGAAGGGACACAGGGGCAGACTCGGCGCGGTGGGAAAACTCAGCGCCGCGTCGGCTACCGGTGGTGGCTGGGGATCAGCAGAACTCTCCCTTGAGGTCTGCCAGAGTCTTGGGCTCCCCCGGGAGCGTGCTGCGTACGGGCGTGCGCAGGCCGTCCAGGAAGATCTGCAAATGCCGGCGGGTGAGCAGCGCGTCGCCGCAGCGCGTGCCCGGCAGGGGCAGCGTCAGCCGGCTGATGGCGAGGAGCAGGTCCCCCGAGTCGACATCGGGCCGCAGTTGGCCGGACTGGTGGGCCCGGTCGATGACCTGCTGGGTCACCTCCTGCATGCGCCGCATGCTGTCCCGCAGCCTGGTGTCCTCGGCGTCGAGGGCGGGGGCCAGAATCGAGCACAGTCCGCCGAGGCGCTCTTCGGCGGCGTTGAGCACGAGTCCGCGCAGCGTCTCGAAGGGGTCGTTCTGCTCCTCCATGGCCCGCTGGGCGTTGTCGATGATGCGCTGGTTCACGTACAGCAGGACGTGCGCGGTCAGCGACGCCCGGTCCGGAAAATGCCGGTACAGCGTGGCATTTCCGACGCCCGCCCGTCGAGCGATTTCATCCAGGGGGGCGTCCGGGCCGTGCAGGACGAAGGTCTCCCTGGCGGCGGCGAGGATGCGCTCGCGATTGCGCGCCGCGTCGGCCCGCAGGCGCGGCCGGGCGTCGGCAAGGGTGTCGCTCACGGTGGAACCTCGTCTCCTGGGCGTCGGAACAACCGGGGAATCAGTCCCTGGTTGAGTCGGACACCGATACAAACGGACAGGGGCTCCCCGGTTATTTCGGCGAGAGTTGTGTCCTGCGTCACATCGAGCGAAGGGGGCGTTCCGGGCGGCCCGCGCGCGGCTCCCCGCCGCGCCCGCCGGCCGGGGCCCGGCCCCGGCAAACCCGCCCCGGCGAATCCGCCCGGCAAACCCGCCCCGGCGAATCCGCCCGACAAACCTGCCCCGACAAACCTGCCCCGGCGCCTCGCCGCGGCGCCGGGGCGTGAGGCGATCGGCCGGCTCAGGCCGCCGCGTCGAAACCGGAGTCGCTCGCCATCCGCTTCAGCTCCAGGAGGGCGTGCTTCTCGATCTGCCGGATCCGCTCCCGGGTCAGGCCGTGCTGCTTGCCGACCTCGGTCAGCGTGCGCTCGCGGCCGTCCTCGATGCCGTACCTGGCCCTGATGATGGCCGCGGTGCGCGGGTCGAGGCGCCCGATGAGGTCCTCGAGCCCCTCCCGGCGCATCATCACCATCACCGACTGCTCCGGGGAGGCGGCCGAGGTGTCCTCCAGCAGGTCGCCGAACTGGGTCTCGCCCTCGTCGTCGACCGACATGTTCAGACTCACCGGGTCGCGCGCCCAGTCCAGCACGTCCTGCACTCGCTCCGGCGTGGAGCCGAGGTCGGCCGCGATCTCGGCCGGCTCGGGCTCGCGGCCGTGCTCGCGGTTGAACTCCCGCTGCACGCGCCGGATTCGGCCCAGCTCCTCGACCAGGTGGACGGGCAGCCTGATGGTGCGGGACTGGTCGGCGATCGACCGCGTGATGGCCTGGCGAATCCACCACGTCGCGTACGTGGAGAACTTGAAGCCCTTGCTGTAGTCGAACTTCTCGACCGCCCTGACCAGGCCGGCGTTGCCCTCCTGGATCAGGTCGAGCAGGGGCAGGCCGCTGCGCGGGTACCGCCGGGCGACGGCCACGACCAGCCGCAGGTTGGACCGGATGAAGACGTCCTTGGCGCGCTCGCCCGCGGCGACGAGCGCCTTGAGCTCCTCGCGCGTGGCCGAGGCGGCGGCGCTGTCCGCGGCCGGCTGCTCCTCGCCTTCGAGGATGCGCTCCGCGTACAGGCCGGCCTCGATCGCGAGGGAGAGCTCGACTTCTTGCGCCGCGTCCAGCAAAGGCGTGCGGGCTATCTCATCGAGATACATCCCGACCAGGTCCCGCTCCAGGGCGTCACCGCCCGCGCTGGATCGGACACTGCCCGTCGTCTCGACACGCTCGTCGGTGTCCGGACGCCGGGCGACGGCACGGGTTGCCATACGTGCTCCCTTGCGAAGTGATCAAAGCTCCATCGAAGAGTCCTTCTCGGACCGGACGGGGAGGCGCCCTTGCCTTCCATGTCCGTAACAATCAACGACGGGAATCCGGACAGAATTCCCAAGCAGCGCATCTTTTCTCGGCGATGCAGTACCCTGCCCGCTCACGCGCCGGCCCTGCCTGGTTCTCTCTTCCCTGAAGACGAACGGCGCCGCGCGATAGTTGCGTCCCCGTCCGGACACCCGAACGCGTCACTCGGCGGGCGATGGCCTGGCCCCCTGCCCATCGTGGACGCATGCCGCCGATACCCGGCCGCCGTGCGGTGCTCTCCGCCGGCGGCACCCTGGTCCTGGTGCTCGGCACCGCCCCCGGCCTCGGGGCGCCGCTGACGGGCACCGCGAGCGCACCCGCGCCCGACACGGCGTGCGCACCGGCCCCCGGCGCACAGGCCGCGGGCGGGCTCGGCGAGTCCCTGCCCACCGGCCCCGGCTTCTCGCCGAGCACGGGCACCGTGTCGGCCCTCACCGTCTTCATCGACTTCCCCGACGCGCCCGCCACGATCAGCACGCGGGAGCGTTTCGCCGAGTTCTTCCCGGAGACCGCCGAGCAGTTCGCCGAGAGCTCCTACGGGCGGCTGCGCTACCGGGCCGTCCCGGTGCACCGCTGGCTGCGCATGTCCCAGCCCTTCGAGGACTACGGCATAGACCGCGGCGCCGGCTGGCGCCCCGACGACGAGCAGGGCTACAACCGGCTGCTGCGCGAGATCGTCGCCGCGCTGGACGAGCCGCCCCCGGCGGCCGGCGGCGCACGGGGGGGCGCGGCCGGGGAGCGGGGCCGCGGCCGGGACGGGCCGCGGGAGGGGGCCGCCCCCGTGGACTTCTCGGACTACGACCTGGTCAACGTCCTCGCCACCCCCAACGCGGGCCCGCCCGCCACCGAGCGCGTGCTCTCCGTCTCCTTCCCCGGCCGCGACCTCGTGGCCACCGCGGAGGGGCCGCTGCGCAACGTCAGTTTCATCTGGAGCCGCCAGCCTGGACCCGCCGAGCACCGGGTCCTCGTCCACGAGAACGGCCACGTCTTCGGCCTGCCCGACCTGTACTGGACCGGCGCGGGCCGCCCCCCGCAGCTGACCGGCCACTGGGACGTGATGGAGCAGGACTGGGGTCCGCCCAACGACTTCCTCGCCTGGCACAAGTGGAAGCTGGGCTGGCTGCTCCCCGGCCAGGTCGACTGCGTGGCCGAGCCGGGCACGAGCGAGCACGTCCTCACGCCCGTCGGCGCCGCGGGCACCGGGGGCACGCGACTGCTCGCGGTGCGCACCGGCGACCACGAGGCGCTCGCGATCGAGGTGCGCACGCCGGGGGCGCTCGACGAGGTGGTCTGCCGCCCCGGCGTCCTCGTCTCCCGGATCAGCACGGTCACCCGGAGCGGCTTCGGCCCGGTCACCGTGCAGGACGCGACGCCGGGCAGCGAGGGCTGCCAGGCCGTTCCCGACCCGCAGGTGACGGCCCAGCTGACCGACGCCCCCTTCGTGCCGGGCGAGACCTTCCGCGACGCGGAGGCCGGGGTCAGCGTCGAGGTGCTCGACGCCGATTCCTCCGGGCGGCACCGGGTGCGGGTCAGCCGCTGGTGACCGCGCCTGCCCTTCCCCCCGGCCGTTCCCCTGCCCTTCCCCCGGCCGTTCCCTGGGCCGTCCTCCCGGCCGTTCCCCCGCCCGCGCCCCGGCGGTCCGCCCACGCTCCGCTCGCGCCCCGGCGCTCCGCCCGCGCCCCTGCCGTGCCCCCGCCCCACCCCTTCCGCGCCCCCCGCGGTCCGCGGCGGCCCCCTGGTGACGCGGAACCCGGCCACGGGTAGGTTGCCCGACAGTGCGCCGCCCCCCGTGCGGCGCGGGAGAGGGCAGGGGGCGGAGCGGAGATGCGCGAGGGCAGGCGCGACGGCCGGCACGAGGTCCGGCGGTGGGTGGCCCGCCGGCGCAACACCGAACTCGTCCTCGTCCTGTTCGCCGTGGCCATCGCCGGCTTCGGGCACGCGGCGGCCGGGCTGGCCATGTACGAGAAGGTCCCCTCCGCCCTGCCCTGGTACACGCTGGGCCTGGGCGCCGCCGCCCTCGCCGCACACCTCGCGGTGCGCCGCTTCGCCCGGCACGCCGACCCGCTGATCCTGCCGATCACCGTGCTGCTCACCGGCCTCGGCCTGGTCCTGATGGACCGCCTCGACTACGCCTACGCCCAGCACTACCCGGCGGAGAACTACCAGTCGGCGCCCGTCGCCTCCGACCAGGTGACCTGGACCCTGATCGGGGTCGCGCTGCTGATCGCGGTCCTGGCCGTGCTGCGCCACCACCGCGTCCTCCAGCGGTACACCTACCTGGGCATGGCGGTCGCGATGCTGCTGCTGATGGCGCCGGCGTTCTTCGGCGCCGACCAGTTCGGCGCCAAGCGCTGGATCACCCTGGGCCCGCTGTCCGTGCAGCCCGGCGAGTTCGTCAAGGTCATGATCGTGGTGTTCTTCGCCAGCTATCTGATGGCCAACCGCGACGCTCTCGCCCTGGTCGGCCGCCGCTTCCTCGGCCTCGCCCTGCCCAGGGGCCGCAACGCGGGCCCGGTGCTGCTCGTGTGGGCGGTCAGCCTGGTCGTGCTGTTCTACGAACGCGACCTGGGCACCTCGCTGATCTTCTTCGCGGTGTTCATCGTCATGCTCTACATCGCCACGGAACGCACCAGCTGGGTCGTGCTCGGCGGGCTGATGGCCGCGGCCGGCACCTTCGTGGTGGCCACCACCCAGCCCCACGTCAAGGGCCGCGTCCAGGCCTGGCTGCACCCGATGGACATCTTCCTGCCGCCCGACCAGCGCCCGCCCGGCCTGATCTCCGACCAATCCGCGCAGTCGCTGTTCAGCTTCGGCAGCGGGCACCTGATGGGCACCGGCCTCGGCCAGGGCCACTCCTACCTGGTGGGCTTCGCCGGGCGTAGCGACTTCATCCTGGCCACCGTCGGCGAGGAACTCGGCCTCGCCGGGGTCACGCTGGTGGTGCTGCTGTACGTGCTGCTCGCCCAGCGCGGGTACGCCGCGGCCCTGGCCGCCACGGACCCGTTCGGGAAGCTGCTCGCCGCCGGCCTGTCCACGGTGCTGGTGCTCCAGGTCTTCGTCGTCGCCGGCGGCGTCACCGGACTGATCCCGCTGACCGGCAAGGCGCTGCCCTTCCTCGCGCAGGGCGGCTCCTCGACGGTGGCCAACTTCCTGCTGGTGGCGCTGCTGATCCGGGTCAGCGACACCGCGGGCAAGGCGTCCACCCAGCCGGCGGGGAACGCCACCATCCTGACGCCGGTGATCCGCGATCACGACGCCCGCCGCCCCGAAGTCCTGTGATCACCCTCGCTCTTCGGCCGCCCCCGGGCGGCCGGTGCCCGACCCACCCCCCGTTCGAGAACGCGAGGCGCCATGAACCTCACCGAAGACGCCAGGGCCCTGACCGACGACCTCACGCGGCTGCGCCGCCGCCTGCACGCCGTCCCCGAGGTGGGACTCGACCTGCCGCGCACCCAGGAGACCGTCCTGGCCGCCCTCGACGGGCTCCCGCTGGAGATCTCCACCGGCGAGAGCCTCAGCTCCGTCACCGGACTGCTCCGCGGCGCCCGCCCCGGCCCCACGGTGCTGCTGCGCGGCGACATGGACGCGCTGCCCGTGGCCGAGCGCACCGGGCTGCCCTTCGCCGCCCCCGTGGAGCGGATGCACGCCTGCGGCCACGACCTGCACACCGCGATGCTGGCGGGGGCCGCGCGGCTGCTCTCGGCGCACCGGGACCGGCTGGCGGGGAACGTCGTGTTCATGTTCCAGCCGGGCGAGGAGGGCTACGACGGGGCCGGGCGGATGCTGGCCGAGGGGGTGCTCGACGCCGCCGGGGAGCGCCCGGTGGCCGCGTACGCGCTGCACGTCATGTCGCACACCTGGCCTTCCGGCCTCTTCACCGTGCGCGGCGGCCCGGCGATGGCCTCCTCGAACGTGCTGCGGGTGACCGTCCGCGGGGCGGGCGGCCACGGCTCCGTTCCCCACCTGGCGAAGGACCCGATCCCGGCGGCCTGCGAGATGGTCACCGCGCTCCAGACCTTCGTCACCCGTTCCTTCGACGTGTTCGAGCCGGTCGTGCTGACCGTCGGCACCTTCCACGCGGGCACGGCCACGAACATCATCCCCGACACCGCCACCTTCGCCGCCACCATCCGCTGCTTCTCCGCCGTGGCCCTGGAGCGGCTCCGGGAGGGGACGCTCGCCGTGTGCCGGGGCGTGGCCGCCGCGCACGGCCTGGAGGTGGACGCCGAGTTCACCCACCAGTACCCGGTGACGGTCAACGACGCGGCGGAGGCAGAGTTCGCCGCCAGGACCGTCCGTGAGGTGCACGGCGAGGAGCGCTTCGAGCCGCTGGAGAATCCGATCCTGGGCGCCGAGGACTTCTCGCGCGTCATCGACGAGGTGCCGGGCGCGATGCTCTTCCTCGGCGCCACCCCGCCGGGCGCCGACCCGGGGAGCGCACCCGTCAACCACTCGCCGCTCGCCGCCTTCGACGAGTCGGTGCTGCCCGACGGGGCCGCGCTGTACGCGGAGCTCGCCGTGCGCCGACTGGCCGCATAGCGCAGGGCACCGCCTCGCCGCCCACCGTACGGTGGAGTCCGATATCACGTGGTTCGCGTGATTCGGTGGATTCACGCACTTCGCGCGGGTCGTGCCGGATCGCGCCGACCGCGTGGGCCACCCGGGCCACCCGGCTCACCGGGCCGCACGGCTCACCTCGCGCACGCCGCTCGCGTCGCGAACGTGAGGCGCGCGGACCGGCGTGGACCGCGTGGGTCGCGCGCCGCGCGCCGTCCCGTCCCCCCACGCCACCGCATGCCGCACCCGCCGCATGCCGGGCGCGGCGGCGCGGCGGCGCGTGACCGCGGGTGGCCCGGAGGTGGCGCCGGTGCGCAGCCGCACCGGCGAGGAAGGGCGGCGAGGATGGCACCTGAGCTGGGAGTACGGGAGGCGGAGGCGCACGTCGCCGATGTCTGCTTCGCCACCGGGGCGCCCGGGCGGACGGGCGTGGAGCTGGAGTGGCTGGTCCGCGACCTGCGCGAGCCGGGGCGTCCGGTACCCGGCCGGCTCCTGGACGAGGCCCTCGCCCCCCTCTCCCGCCCGGGGGCGCTCCCCGGCGGCGGCCGCCTCACCCGCGAGCCCGGCGGGCAGGTCGAGCTGAGCAGCCGCCCGGCCTCCTCGCTCCCGGACTGCGTGGCCCAGGTCGCCGCCGACCTGGCCGCGCTGCGCCTGGCCCTCGGCGACGCCGGGCTGGCCCCGCTCGGCCTCGGGCTCGACCCCGTCCGGGTGCCGCCCCGGGTCCTGGACCATCCCCGCTACCGGGCGATGGAGGCGTACTTCGACCGCTTCGGTCCCGGCGGCCGCGTCATGATGCGCGCCACGGCCTCCGTGCAGGTCAGCGTGGACGCCGGGGACGAGTCCGCGGGCCTGTCCGGCTACCGCAGCCGCTGGACGCTCGCCCACCGACTCGGACCCGTCCTGGTGGCGGCCTTCGCCAACTCCCCCCTGTGGCGGGGCCGTCCCAGCGGCTGGCGGTCCACCAGGCAGGCGCTGTGGGCCCGGATCGACCCGGGCCGCACCCGCCCGCCCGAGGAGGCGGGCGATCCCCGCGCCGCCTGGGCCCGTTACGCGCTCGACGCCCCGCTGCTGTGCGTGCGCCGCAGCCCGCCCGCCGCGTGGACGGCGCCGCCCGGGCGGTCCTTCCGCTCCTGGCTGCGCGCCCCGCACGGGGAGCGCCGGCCGGAGCTTGCCGACCTCGACTACCACCTCGGCACCCTCTTCCCGCCCGTGCGCCCCCGCGGCTGGCTGGAGTTGCGCATGATCGACGCGCAGCCGGGCGAAGGCTGGATCGTGCCGCTCGCCGTGGTGCGCACTCTCCTCGACGTTCCGGCCGCCGCCGACGCGGCCTGGGCGGCCACCGAACCCCTCACCCGCGGGGGATCGTTGCCCCGCCCCGACCTGTGGCTGCGGGCGGCCCTGCGCGGCCCGGCCGACCCGCTGCTCGGGCCCGCGGTACGGGCCTGCCTGGCCGCCGCGGAGCGCGGGCTCGCCCGCGACCCGGCCGGGGCCGCGCTGCGCCTGGCCGTGGCCGAGTTCGCGGAGCGCTACGCCGCGCGCGGGCGCTGCCCCGCCGACGACCTCCTCGACCGCCCGCCCGCCGCGCCGCGCGCCGCGAGGCCGCCCGGCGCGCCGCGCACGGACGCGCGGCCGGGCGCGCCCCCCGGGGCCGGCCTGCCCGCCGCGCCCCCCGGCGATAGGCCACCCGCCGTGCTTCCCGGCGCGACGCGGCCCGGCGTGCCGCCCGGTGGGGAGCGGCCGGGCGTCCCGCCCGCCGCCCGGCCCCGGGCCGCCGCCCAGGGCGCCCCCGGCGCCGCGGCCCGTCCGCCCCAGGCCCGCATCGGAAGGAGCCCCGACGATGAGTGAGTCCACGCTCACCCCGGACCCCCCTGACACCCCGAACGCCGCCGCCCGGCAGACGAGCGGCACCTCCAGGACCGGGCACCCCGCCGCGGAACCGGCCGCCGCTCCCGCAACGGAACCCACCGCTGAACCGGCCACCGCGGGCCCCGCCGCGGGCGTGCGGCCGGCACCGCCCACCGCCCCCGCGGGCCAGACCACGGCCCCCGCGGGCCAGACCACGGCCCCCACCGGTCAGACCGTCGCCCCCCCGACCGCGCCCCCGACCTCCCCGCCCCCGACCTCCCCGCCCCCGGCCGGTGCCCGCCGTGGGTCCCGCCCCGCGGCCGGCAGCCGCGCCCGGGCCCTCGCCGCCAGGCTCGCCGGGCTTCCCGTCCGCGAGGCCGCCGCCCCCGGCCACCCGCAGCCGCCCCACTCGCCCGCCCAGGAACGCGCCAGGGCCGCCCTGGTCTCCGCCAGGCGCCGCACCCGTTCCCTCACCGACTGCCTCCCGGACGGCGAACTGACCGCCCAGCACTCCACGTTGATGTCCCCCCTCGTGTGGGACATGGCCCACATCGCCTGCCAGGAGGAGATCTGGCTGGTCCGCGAGGCCGGCGGCCGCCGGGCGTTGCGCCCCGAACTCGACGACCTCTACGACGCGTTCCGCCACCCCCGCGCCGAACGGCCCTCCCTGCCGCTGCTGCCGCCCGCCGAGGCCAGGAGGTACCTCGCCCAGGTGCGTGCCCAGGCCCTCGACGTCCTCGCCGACCCGGCCCACGCCGACGGCTCCCCGCTGTTCCTCTTCGGCATGATCGCCCAGCACGAGCAGCAGCACGACGAGACGATGCTCGCCACCCACCAGTTGCGCCGCGGCCCCGCCGTCCTCGACGCCCCCGCCCCCCGCCGCGCCCCGGCCGGCGCCCACCGGCTGCCGCGCGAGGTCCTCGTCCCCGGCGGGCAGTACGCCATGGGCACCGACGGCGCGAGCGAGCCCTGGGCCCTGGACAACGAGCGCCCCGCGCACCCCGTGCACGTCCGGTCGTTCTGGCTGGACACGACGCCCGTCACCAACGCCGCCTACCAGGACTTCATCGCCGACGGCGGCTACGACGACCCCCGCTGGTGGCACCCCGAGGGCTGGCTGCACCGGCAGCGCACCGGCATCGCCGCGCCCGGCTACTGGCACCGGGCCGGGGACACCTGGCTGCGGCGCAGGTTCGGCCGCACCGAGGTGGTGCCCCCCGAGGAGCCCGTGCTCCACGTCAGCTGGTACGAGGCCGACGCCTACGCCCGCTGGGCCGGGCGGCGGCTGCCGACCGAGGCGGAGTGGGAGAAGGCCGCCCGCCACGACCCGGCCACCAGCCGCACCCGCCGCTACCCCTGGGGCGACGAGCCGCCGCGGCCCGAGCACGCCAACCTCGGCCAGCGGCACCTGCAGCCCGCGCCCGCCGGGGCCTACCCGCAGGGCGCCGCCCCCTGCGGGGCGCGCCAGCTGATCGGCGACGTGTGGGAGTGGACGTCGAGCGAGTTCACCGGCTACCCGGGCTTCGTCGCCTTCCCCTACCGCGAGTACAGCGAGGTGTTCTTCGGCGCCGGCTACAAGGTGCTGCGCGGCGGCTCCTTCGGCACCGGCGAGGTCGCCTGCCGGGGCACGTTCCGCAACTGGGACCTGCCCGTGCGGCGGCAGATCTTCGCCGGCTTCCGCACCTGCCGCGACGCGGAGCCGCACTGATGTGCCGCCACCTGGCGTACCTCGGGCCGCCCCGCCCGCTCGCCGACGTCCTCACCGAGCCCGCGCACAGCCTGTACGCGCAGTCCTTCGCGCCGCGCCTGCAGGCCGACGGCCGGGTCAACGCCGACGGGTTCGGCGTCGGCTGGTACCCGCCCGAGGACGGCGCGGGCCCGGTCCGCTACCGCCGCGCGGTGCCGATCTGGGCCGACGCCAACCTCCCGGTCCTCGCCGGGCTGCTGCACAGCGGCGCCGTGCTCGCGGCGGTGCGCTCGGCGAGCCCGGGCACCAGCCTGGACGAGGCGGCCGTCGCCCCCTACGCGCTGGGGCGCTGGCTGTTCAGCCACAACGGCGAGGTCCAGGGCTGGGAGTCGCTGCCGCACGACAGCGAGGAGGAGCTGAGCGCGGCGGAACTCCTCAGCATGGAGGCCAGATCGGACTCGGCCCTGCTGTGGGTGATGATCGCCCGCCGCCTGACCGCGGGCGAGCCCGCCGCCGAGGCCCTCGCCGAGGTGGTCCGCAGGACCCGCGGCGCCCGCCCCCTCGCCCGCCTCAACCTTCTGCTCACCGACGGCCACGCCATCGCCGCCGTACGCCACGGCGACTCCCTGTGGTACCGGCAGGCCGGCGACCAGGTGACCGTCGCCTCAGAACCCGTCCCCGGCGAGCCCGACTGGCAGGAAATCCCCGACCGGTCCCTGTTGCTCACCACCCAGCGCACCGCGGAAATAGCGCCGCTGTGAACCGGCCCGGCCCCGGGCACCCGAAGTGAAAGGACCCGCCATGCCCTCCGCGACCCACGACTCGAAGAACTACACGGTCGAAAACCGCCTGCCCGCCGGCCACTTCGCCCGCGCCCTGCGCGCCGACGTCGCCGCCGGGCTGAGCGCCACCCCCAAGGCCCTGCCGCCCAAGTGGTTCTACGACGCCCACGGCAGCGTCCTCTTCGACCGCATCACGCGGCTGCCCGAGTACTACCCGACCCGGGCGGAACGCATGGTGCTGCGCGCCCACGCCACCGAGATCGCGCAGCTGACCGGGGCCCGCACCGTGGTGGAGCTGGGCGCGGGCTCCGCGGGCAAGACGCGGCTGCTCCTGGACGCGCTCAACGACGCGGGCACCCTGGAGCGTTACGCCCCCATCGACGTCAGCCCCACCACCCTGGGGCAGTCGGGGGAGGCCCTGTCGCGCGAGTACCCCAGGCTCAGGGTCACCGGGACCGTGGCCGACTTCGAGAACGAGCTGCCGCTGCCGCCGCCCGAGAGCGGGCCCAGGCTGCTCGCCTTCCTCGGCTCCACGCTGGGCAACTTCGGCGACGAGGAGCGGGCCGCTTTCCTCGCCAGGCTGCGCGCGGAACTCGTCGAGGGCGACGCGCTGCTGCTGGGCGTCGACCTGGTGAAGGACGCGGGCAGGCTGGTGCGCGCCTACGACGACGAGCAGGGCGTCACCGCCGAGTTCAACAAGAACCTGCTGGTCATCATCAACCGCGAGCTCGACGCCGACTTCGACCCCGGGGCCTTCGACCACCGCGCGGTCTGGGACCCGGCGCTTGAGCGGGTGGAGATGCGGCTGCGGGCCCGCGTGGCGCACTCGGTGAAGATCCCCGCCCTTGACCGGACCGTGGACTTCGGCCGCGGCGAGGAGCTGCGCACGGAGATCTCGGTGAAGTTCCGCCACGACCGGCTGGGCGAGGAACTCGCCGCGGCCGGCTTCACCCTGGAACGCTGGTGGACCGACCAGCCGCAGCGGCGCTTCGCCGTCCTGCTGGCCGCGCCGGCGACGACCTGAGGGCGCCGGACCGGCGACGGGCTGAGGGCCGCGCCGGCGACGGCCTGCGGGCCGGGCGTGCGGTGGCCCGGGAGCCCGGGCCCGGCCGGGTGACCGGGCCCGGCGGGCCCCCGGATCAGCCCTTGCCGCCCTCTTCCTGGATCTCGATGTGCCGCACCGAGGCGGTGTCGGCCTTCGGGATGCGGACGGTGAGCACGCCCTCCTCCAGCGTCGCGCTCACGCCCTCGACCGCCGGCTGCCCCGGCAGCACCGTCCGGTACTCGAACCGGCCGGTGCGCCGGGTGCCGCGGTGCAGCTTGCCCTCGCGCTCGGCCTCCCGGGTCTCGCCGCCGATCGTCAGCTCCCGCTCGCTGAGCTGGATGTCGATGTCCTCGCGGCGGATGCCGGGCACCTCGCACTCGATGACGAACTCGCCGTCGGTCTCGGTCAGATCGGCGAACGGCGCCCAGCCGCCCTCGGGGCCGAAGCCCGTCGCGGGGGCCACGCTGGACAGCAGCGAGCCCATCCGCTCGAAGAGGTCGTCGAACTCGGACAACGGGTCACGCCCGTATCCGCGCCGGCCGTCGACGAGGGGCCGGTGGCGTCGCAGGGGAAGAGTCATGGTGCTCCGCCTCCCTGCCGTGCGCGAGCGCGCACGGCGCGTAAAATATTCGGAAGTTTTCGTAACATTTCGCCCGTTATAGGGACGAATATCCCTTCCGATCGTAGTCACCGGCGCGCGGGGTCGCCATGCCCGAGCCGAAACGGCAGGCCGGGGGCCCGGAGGCCCGGCAGCAGCTCGCCTCCCCCGGGCAACGGCGCGGCGTACGGCCCCGCCCTTTGCCTTTGCCTTTCCCCGCCCTCGCCCGTCGCCCTTCGGCCCCGCCCGGGCCGGTCGCCCTTCGGCCCCGCCCTCGCCCGCCGCCCTTCGGCCCCGCCCGGGCCCTCCTCTCCCGCCGGCCCGGCCACCCTTCTAGGCTCCGGCTCATGCCATCCCCGTCCGGGCCCGCGCCCGACTCCGCTCCGGTGCCCGACTCCGCTCCGGTGCCCGACCCCGCGCGGGTGCCCCACCCCGCGCCGGCGGGCGACCCCGCGCCCGGCGGCGTTCCCGCGTCCCCGGGGGACGCCGCGTCCGCGCCGCGGGGGCACGCGCCCCTGCCCGGCCCGCCGCGCAGCGCCTCCTGGTTCGAGCTGTTCGGCGACCTCGTCTTCGTCGCCGCCGTCGGGCAGGTCACCCACCGCATCCGCGTCCACCCCTCCCTGGACGCGGTGGCCGACGCGGCGGCGCTCTTCGTGCCGCTGTGGTGGACCTGGGTCCTGCTCGCCGTGCGCGCCAACCGGACCGACCGCGACACCACCGCCCACCGGCTCATCGGCACGGCCGGCCTGGCCGCCGTCGCGGGCATGGCCGTCTTCACCGGGGGCGTCGGCCACGAGGAGGGCGCGGACGCCGGGTTCGTCCTCTCCTACCTGTGCGCCCGCGCGGGCGTGGCCGCCCTCTACGCCTGGGACACCAGGCACAACGCGCGCGTGCGGGGCGTGCTGGCCGCCTTCCTGCTCGGCTCCGTCTGCGCCGCCCTGCTCTGGCTCGGCGGCCTCCTCCTGCTCGCCGGCTCCGCCCGCCACCTCGCCTGGGGCCTGGCCATGGCCGTCGAACTGTCCATCCCGCTGGTCGCCGGCCGGCGCGTCGCCCAGACCGGGCACCACGCCGGGCACCTCAGGGAACGCTTCGGCCTCTTCAGCATCATCGTGCTCGGCGAGACGGTGCTCGGCTTCACCGGCGGCCTCGTCGAGGCCAGGACGGCGCCCTCGGCCGCGGTCACCGGCGCCGCCGCCTTCGCCCTGTGCGCGGGGCTGTGGTGGTCCTACTTCAGCGCCAGCGGCTCCAGGCCCGACGGCCACGCCGAACTCGCCTACGGCGGCCGCCTGTTGCACGTGTACGTCTTCGGGCACCTGCCCCTGCAACTCGGCCTGGCCCTGACCGGAGGCGCCGTCGGCGCGGCCGTGGCGGGCGCCGACCCCCACGGGCGCCGGGCCGCCGACGTCTGCGTCGTCGCCGGCGTCGCGCTCTTCCTCGTCTCCACCGCCCTGGTGCGGGGAGCGTTCACCGGGGCGCGCGAGCGGGTGGTCGTGATCCGCGTCGC
Source organism: Streptomyces hoynatensis (assembly GCF_003626535.1). Lineage (GTDB taxonomy): Bacteria > Actinomycetota > Actinomycetes > Streptomycetales > Streptomycetaceae > Streptomyces > Streptomyces hoynatensis. The sequence continues at coordinate 9,590 of NZ_RBAL01000007.1, read as the reverse complement.
GGCGGCCGGCTGCGCGCTCGGCCTCCTGCCGCTCGCCGGGCACGGCCCCGCGGCCACCGTCCCGGCGGCCCTGGCCGCCCTGCTGGCCGCCTCGGTCGCCGCCGAGGCCCCCGCCCACCGCCGCCGCCTGCGCACCCGCCCCACCCTGCCTCCCGCCCGGCACCCCACCTCGCCCGCCTGAGGCCACGGCCCGGCCGCCCGCGGCTCCGTTCGACCGCGCTGATCCGCGGGCGGCCGGGCACACCCCTGCCGCGGGCCGCCGCACGGCGGTCGCGGGCGGCCCCACGGCGGTCGCGGGCGGCCCCACGGGGGTTGCTCGGCCCCGCGGGGGTGCGGGCGGTCCCACGGGGTGCGGGCGGTGCCACGGAAGGCCGCGGGGCCGCCCGCCGGCGCGGGCCGGCTCAGCCGCGCCAGGTGTCGGCGAGCCGTACCCGCCCCGAACTCGGCACGACGGCCACCCGGTTGGCCCCGGACTCCCAGGTCACCCCGGACTGGCCCTCCCACCTGCGCACGTACGTGTACGCGAACCGCGTGCCCGCAGGCAGCGCGACCTCGGCCCGCCACACCGGGTAGGTCCCGGAGCCGAGCGGCACCGCCGCCCCGGGGTCCCACCCGCCGAGCTCGGGCCGGTCGCCCACGACGAACACGCTCTCGCCCCACTGGGTTTCCGCCGTCACGGCGAACGAGGCCCCCGCCGCCTCCGGCGTGCCCGTGCCCGAGCAGTCGCGGGCCCCGACGTGCAGGGCGAGCGCCGTGTCGGGCGCGAGCGTCGCCGTGAACCGCCCGGAGCCGTCCACCGTCACGGCCGTGCCGCTCTGCACGTCGCAGTAGCCGCCGGCGGGCAGCGAGGTCTGGAAGGTCCTGGTCAGCGCGGAGCTCTCGTGGTTGATCGCCACGAACCCCCGGTCGCCGCGGCCGAAGGCGATCGCGTCCGCGCCGTCGTCCCACCAGTCGCCCACCGGCTGCCCGCCGGTGGCGTTGCGGAAGGCCACCATGCTCTCGATCTCGGGCCAGGCGTGCTGGCACTTCCAGCCGTCCTGCCAGCAGGCGGCGACCCGCCCGTTGTTCGGCGGGCCGGCGTCGTTGTCGGAGAACTCGTAGCCCGAGTGCACGTCGGGGGAGCCGTAGGGCCAGGCCAGCATGAAGACGTTGGCCAGGGTGTAGGCCGCGCCGCTCTTGTAGGTGAGCGTCGAGCCGTTGCGTTCGGTGTCGTGGTTGTCGACGAACACGGCCGTGCCCTCGCTGGGCAGGTAGCCCCAGCCCTCGCCGAAGTTGGCGAGGTAGGCGAGGTTCTCGCTCTCGAAGACCCGCTTCAGGTCCCGGCCGTAGCGGAACTCCTGCACGTCGCCGGTGGCCCGGTACTCCTCGGGCGAGACGGCCTCGCCCGCGCCGTAGATGACCTCCTGCTTCCAGTAGGCGTCCGGGTCGGTCAGCCGCGACCTGATGGCGGCCAGGTCGGCCGCGGCGATGTGCTTCGCAGCGTCGATCCGGAAGCCGGCCACGCCGAGGGAGAGCAGGTCGTTCAGGTAGTCCGCGAGGCGCTGACGGACGTGGTCGCTGCCGGTGTCGAGGTCGGCCAGGCCCACGAGTTCGCAGTTCTGCACGTTGAAGCGGTCCTGGTAGTTGCCGATGTTCGTGCGGCAGGTGTGGAAGTCGGCATCGCCCCAGGAGGCGGCCGGATAGTGGTACTTGGTGTAGGCGGAGCCGCCTGTGCCGGTGCCGCTGCCCGAGGTCATGTGGTTGATGACGGTGTCCACGACGACCCCGACCCCGGCGGCGGCGCAGGTGTCGACCATGTTCGCGAACTGCGCCCGGTCCCCGAGCCGGCTCGCGATCCGGTAGCTGACCGGCTGGTATGCGGTCCACCACTGGCTGCCCTGAATCTGCTCCTGGGGCGGCGAGACCTGCACGTACCCGTACCCGGCGGGCCCGAGGCGCTCGGTGCACTCGCGGGCGACGGAGTCGAAATTCCAGTTGAACAGAACGGCGGTGACGTCCCGGCCGCCGGGCGGTGCGGCGGGAGCCGGGGCGGCGGTGGCGGTGAGAGCGACCACGGACCCGACGGCGGCCACCAGGCCCGCGAGGGCCGCGCTGCCGAGCCTTCTCCATGGACTACTGCGCATGACGCCTCCTGCTACGGAAGGTGGGGGGTTGCACAGGGGGAACAGCCACAGAGAGGCAACGCGCCGTGCCTCTTGCTGCAATCTCTTGCAGTCCGAGACCGTAGAACCGCCTCGCCGACCGGTCAAGGACTCGCGCAAGGCCCGAAAGCATTGGCGTAGCGGGCCCGCAACCCGTTACGCAATCTCTTGCAGAGTGCTAGCTTGCCCGTACCCCGGTCGACCGGAGGGCCGCAACGCCCCACGCGCCCGGCCGACCGGGACCCCACCCCCACCGCTCCCCGTTTCCCACCCCCACCGCTCCCGTTTCCCCACTCCCACCGCCCCGCTCCCCACTCCCACCGCCCCGTTGCCCCGGCCCCACCCAGCCCGTCCCCGCCTCCGCGCCCCGCGCCCCGACTTGCCACCCGCCCGACTTGCCTTCCGCCCGCTCGCCCCTCCCGCCCGCCGGCCTGCCCGCTTCCGCCAGGCGACCCCGGGCTCCCACCCGCTACACTGTCCGGGGCGGCAGGGCCACCCGGCCCGGTCGTCGCATATCCCGCCTTCGTAGCTCAGGGGATAGAGCACCGCTCTCCTAAAGCGGGTGTCGCAGGTTCGAATCCTGCCGGGGGCACCGGATAGATAGCTGGTCAGAACGCTGGAGAGCCCCCTTGTTAATTCGAACAGGGGGGCTCTTTCGGGTCCGGAGTCCACATAGAGTCCACATCCCCACGAGGTCGCAGGGGCGCGGTTGCGAATCGCGTGAACTCGTGGCCTATACACGCCTACAGTGCTGCCTGGGCGGATGCCGACTCCCCACGCGACATCCCTGATCCACGCCCAGCACGCCCGCGCGTGAGCCGGTGGGGAGACCGGCCGCCGCGGGGATGCCCCCTGCCGCGTCAGTCGGCGGGGGGCATCTGCATGAAACGTAGAACTCCCCGCCCCCGGAAGGGGCGGGGAGGAGGCGCCTTGACCGAGTCTTGGCGCCGAACGGCGCGATCTGAGCTGATCCACTACGCCAGTCGCGCCGAACCTCACGTGAGGTGGCGGAGCGGCCCGGTCTCAGGCGCCGCGGCTGGCGAGCTGCGGCGTGGCGCGCGCGAACGGTGCGCTCTGCGGCGGCGATCTGCTGCTGGGAGTAGATCCGACGGCCGTGTTCGTCGTGCCTGGGGTTGGTCAGGATGTGGCGGCGTTCCCAGCTGTAGATCGTCTGTACGGCGCGCCCGGTGAAGGCTGCGGCCTGGGCGATGGTGAACCACACGCGGCCCTGGGCGTCGTTGCGGTACGCGACTTCGTGCATGGCTGCCACCTCCCGGGAATGCCGAAGCCCCCGCGGCGGCGGGGGCTTGGGTGATTGTGGGCACACGTGTGGCGCTGTTCGGGATTGTGCGCTTTGAAGATCAGCAGGTCAAGCGGGGGTGTCTGCCCCGTCGGCGGAGTACGCGGCCAGCTGCTTCTTTGTGCCTAACTACCTCCCGTGCGGACGGGCTTGCCTCTACGGTGTGGGCACCGATGTGTGGGGGTTGTGATGGTGAGGGATCGTGGATCGGACGCCGCCGCCGGGGTGTTCGCCGTGGGGTTTGCTGGGCTGTTCTTCGCGGTGCTCTCCGGCCGGTGGTGGCCGCTGTGGATCGGCGGCCCGTTGATGCTGGGCAGTCTGGTGGCGACGGCGCGGCGTCGGCGGACGGGGCCGGACCCGGATGTGGTGTTGGGGCCGTCGGGTCCGGACCGGAGTCAGCGGCCGTGGCGTAGGCGGCGGTGAGGGTGTGCCGCCCGGGGCCCTCACCCGGGGCGGCTCCTCACCCATCGCATCCACCTGCCGCGATGGTCAGTGTTGGCAGGCCGTCCGGCGGCCAGTAGGTCAACCCGCGGCAGCGGTTGACCTGGTCGAGGATCGTTTGGGCCTGCGCGCGCTCGGCGGCAGAGAAGCAGCCTGGTTCTGCTGAACGATGTTGGAGGCGATGCTGACGCTGGTTAGCCCTCGCTCGCGGCTCTCGGCTGCGTAGGGGCCGCCGCGTGCAGCAGCGGTCATGTGCTGGTTGGCTTCGTCCATGTAGTCGTTGAAAGAGGCTTGGGCGTCGCTGCAGTCGGCGCTCGCGGGTCCGCCCGACTGGTCCGGTGCGGTCGCGCGTCCGACGGTGAACGCTGCGGCGGCGATGGCCACGACAGCCGTCGCGATGACGGAGCGGGTGAGCGTCTTGCGTGGCCGTGCCGTCGCGGTGGCTGGCTGGGGAGCCGGTTCCGGTTCGGGCTGCGAGCTGTCGTCGGTCATGGCTTCTTCCTGTGATTGGGCCGGACCGTTATTACGACAGTTCCCAGGAGCAGCCTGTGGTTTCGAAGTACTCGCCCTCGTTGACGGTCACCCTCGACGGCCCGGTCGGGGTGCCGTTGGCGATGATCGACTCGAACTCGCCGCTGCTGTCGGAGTTGCGGGACCAGTAGCAGATGTCGAAGTCGCCGTCGCCGGGCCCATCGGTCACGTACTCGCCGGCCTGGATGTCCTCGCCGACGAGGTAGGTGCCGTCGCTGAACGAGGTAGCGGGACCGGCCGGTTCCTCGGGCTCTTCCTCGGTGGTCGCGTCTTCCTCGTCGGCCGGGGGCGCTTCGTCGTCGGCCGGCTCGGCTGCGGGTTGCTCCTCCTCGTCCGGGGTCTCCTCGGCGGGCGCGCTGGCTGACGGGGAGGAGTTGGCGGAGGTGTCGTCGCCGCTGCCGCTGCCGCTGCCGCTGGCGCCAATGCCGACGCCGAGGAACAGGCAGACGGCGCCGGTCACCACGTGGGTGACGATGTGGCGGCCGCGCTTCGGCTTGGAGGGCGGGGTAGGCGCGGCGGGCAGGGTGGCCGGGGCCGGGTAGGTGGGCGGCATGTCGGCTGGGCGCTGCAAGGTGGGCCAGCCGGAGCGGTCGTCGGGCGGCGTGGTCATGGGTGCCCCCTGTGGGTTTATGCGTGCGGGTATGGGTGTGTGGGGGGTGGTGCGATGGTGGCGGTAATCGCGGGTTCGTGTACGGCAGTTGTGCATAGCGTGATCAGGTTGTGACCGGTCTGGTCGGTGGTCTTTCACGATGCAGACCCAGCCGCGGTGAAGCGGAAGAAACGCCCCGCCATGACCGGCGGGGCGTTCGCGTGTCCGAGGCGCGCTGCGGTCAGCCGCGGCGCCGCCGGACCGGCAGGACGGCCGGCAGGGCGACAAGGGCGCTCAGGAGCGGGAAGCCGAGGAATGCGGCGAACGTGCCGAGTTCGGCGGCGGCGACGAGCCGCCTGAGAGACGGCCGGGCGAATTCGAAGCGGGCGTGCGGCCAACGCGGTTTGCTCATGTTGAGTTCCCTCCCCGGCGGGGACAATTCCCCCGCGGCATGCGGCAGCCGCCTCGATGCGCGGCGGCTCTTACTTACTAGGGCTCGGGCCCTTCCCAAGCGCGGGGCCGCCTTGATTCACCTAAGGCGCCGCCGATCGGGTGAACCGAGAAGACGCGCGACGGCCGTCTGTGCCATGCCGGTTACCGCGGGTCTGTGTGGGCTCGCGCTCTACGAGTCTTCGTAGGGTTGCGGCCCGCGAGCGGAGGGCGACCGAGGGCACCAAGATGTGACTGACAGCACATCGACGATTGAAATCTGGACATATGTGTTGATAGCGCCGCAGTGAAGCGTATAGAGCTTCTTCCTGGCCCACCCGCCCGATTGTCTATAGACGTTTTGAACAGGGCGACACGCCGCGGACCCCGGTTGAGGCATGGCGATCGCGCAGGTCACTGCCATTTCGACCGCGCAGGGACGCTCGGCGAACCCGTTTTTCTATCCAAAACGCTTCAATCCTTACCCGGTTTTGCTCGGCAACTTCGGTGAGTTTCTAGTCGTCTCTACCGGTCGGTTTCAGAAGGCCGAGCTATCGGATTTTTTTGCTCTCTGACCTGCGGAGATGCCGCTCGCCACGGGACGCGGGCGTGTGTCACGGTGTCTGTGTGCCGGCCGGCGCAGCACTCAGGCAGTCGATTTTTTTGGGAGGCGGTCGTCGTGACGATGATCGAAATTTTTGGAGTGGTGCTGCTGGCTGCCATGGTGGCCGACACCACAGACACCTGCATGAGCAGCGGATCGCCCGATCCGGCCTGGCCGGCGGATGGGCCCGTGCTGGCGGACATGGGCGCGGCGCTCCAGCACCTGGTGGTGGCGGCGGCGCTTGTGGCCCGCAGGCTACGGACCTGGCTGCGCTGAACCTGCGCCCCGCCGTGATCCTCCGCGGTGGGGCCCCGGCCCGTGGCTGTTCCCATGCCCGCGCACTGACAAGTCGATTCAAGCCGCGGCGCTATGGTCAAACTGCCCCGTGGTCGCGCGAGCCAGCTCGGCCGCGCTGAACTCGTCGCCGCAGAGGGTGCATTCGTAGCCGCCGGGCAGTGCGGTGACGAGCGTCAGGGTGTCGCACTGGGGGCATGGCCGGTTGGCCGGGCGCCGCTCAACGGCCAGGCCGGTGAGGCGCCGGAGCTTGCCGATGAAAAGCGAACTTTTTCCGGAGGTTGATCGGTGGATATCTCTCAGGTATTGGGTGCAGGTCGGTCCTCTTCCTCGGGTGCGTCGGCGGAGTGGGGTGATGTTGAAGAGTGGGTGGGTGATCCTCTTCCCGCAGACTACAAGGAGCTTGCTGAGAAATATGGCGAAGGCGTCATCGCGGGGCATCTCTATATTCCGCATCCGCATGGTTCTCGCCCTATTTTGGAGTTTATGAAGGAATTGCGGGAAGGTTTTCATGTCCTCTGTGAGGGGCTTGATGAGATTCCGTCGCGCGTCGCTGCGGTGCGGGACCGCGTCGTGCCGTGGGCATACCATGATTGGGACGGTGACATATGTCTGCTTCTTCCGCCGGATGCGGACGAAGCGGATAGCGGTTGGCGTGTGGCGATTGCCTTCTGGCAGTGTCCCCAAGTGGTCGTTTTCGAGGGGGGTGTGAGCGATTTTCTCGCGACCATGCTTGTTGATGGCAGATGGCCGCGCGGGTGGCCCACTGATCGACCGGTGTGGACTTCAGCCGATGAGGACGAGTAGTCGCGCGTTCCACACGGCGCGCAGGGCGTGGGGCTTCTTGTCGTCGGTGGTGGACGGGTGGGGCAGGCGCTTGCCGTGGTTGCGGGACATGGGGGACCTCACCGTTCCTGTGCTGGACGTTGACAGTCCCCTGCCGGGGTTGCCCGGGCGGGCCGCGTGCGCATCGCGAAGGGTGCCCGCTGGGCGTCACGACCATGGACGCTCGGGACCCGGGATGAAGTCAAGCGGATGCCCACGAGCGGGTGGCGGGGCATGTGCCGAGGTCAGAGCTCTTTCGCCGGGGCCGTGGCGGGGTGGCGTGCTTGGAGCCCGTGGTGGATGCGGCGGGCGGGCACGCTCGGGGCCGATGTGGAGTTCGGACCATGGGCAAGGATGCCGGCGTCCGGGACGCTGCCGGGCGGCCGGCCTGGGCATTGCCCGTCCGTTCGTGGACCTCGGGTGCGGTGAGGGGCAGTTGGGGCCGCATCGCCTCATCGGCGGTGCGGGCCGTGGCATCGCTCGTGTCCGAGCTCAGCACCACTCGGCGGCGAACGCTGTGGGTGCGCTTGTCGTAGTGGGCCGTGAGCCGGTGCGCCTCGAACATGCGGCGGCGGATGGCGGGCCGGGAAACCGCAGGCCATGCGCCGGATGGCCGAGGGGAGCGTGCCGCGTCGCCGTGAACCCCCCGTGTCGTACCCGCTGACCCGCGGAAACGCTGGGGGAAAGGTGGCGCCCCCTGCCACACACGTTGATGTGGTGGCGCACGAACGGCGAGAGCCGGGCGACGTCCTCGCCTCGGACATCGACGCCGTCGGTGCGCAGCTGGGTGACGCGGCGTCGATGTAGCGGGCGTTGAACAGCACGAGTTCGTCGGCGGTGCGGTCGATGCGCCACATCTTCTGGTCGGGGAGGTCGGCGAGTTGGGGGGCGTAGGAGAAGCCCGCGAGGGTGAGCAGGCGGAAGACGATGTCGCTGTGGCCCGTCGCAGGTCGCGATGATCACGACTGTGGCTCTGCCCCAATAAGGCCGGCATTCACTGCCGGCAGTGCGGCGGGACCGATGATCTTTCCGCGCCGTGCTGGTCTGTACGCCGAATACCGACTCACGGGAGGCTCACGCCATGCGGAACCTGACCTTTGCCATGAACATGAGCCTGGACGGCTACATCGCCGCGCCCGGCGACGATCTCGGCTGGAGCGAGCCGAGCGACGAGCTGTTCCAGTGGTGGTCCGACCGGGTGGACGCGACGGGCCTGGCGCTGTACGGGCGCAAGCTGTGGGAGACGATGAGTTCCCACTGGCCGACCGCCGACAAGCAGCCGGGTGCCACACCGGCGACGATCGAGTACGCCGACCGCTGGCGGGACATGCCGAAGGTGGTGTTCTCCTCTACGACTTGCACGGTCGACTGGAACACCCGCCTGGTCACCGGCGACGCGGTCACCGAGATCACCAGGCTCAAGGCCGACGACGGCGGCCCCATGGACATCGGCGGTGCCACACTCGCCGCGGCGGCCATGCGGGCCGGGCTGATCGACGAGTACGCGATCGTCACGCATCCGGTCCTGGTCGGCGGCGGCACGCCCTTCTTCACAGCCCTGGACAACTGGGTGCACCTGACCCTGGTGGAGACCCGGACGTTTCCCGATGGCGTGGTGCTGACCAGGTACGAAACCAAGCGCTGAGCGCTCGACATCGGATCGGCGCGGGCTTCGGGCGCCCAGGCCCCTGCAGACTCGCATCGCCACCGTTACTGCGCGGGCTGTCGCCACGAAGGCAAGCGCCATGGCGAGCCCACCGCCCCAGGGAGTGTCTGGTGGATCAGGTGTTTGGCCGGATGAGGATGCTGGCGAGGTGGAGTCCGGCGAGGCAGGGGAGGGAGAGTTTGCCCGTGCGCGTGGCCAGGCCGCGCCATTGCTTCAAGTGGTTGATGCAGCTCGACGCGGTTGCGGTCGCGGTGGGTCTGGCGGTTGAACGCCGGTGGCCGGCCGACGCGGCTGCCTCTGCGTCTGCGGTGGGCGGCCTGGTCCTCGGGGACAGGGGGATGCTTGGCGAGGTGTTCGTTGGCGAACTTCCAGTTCACGATGTTCCGGATCGCGTCGAGGCATCTGGCGCGCTCGTTGCGGGAGTCGATGTAGTGGGCGTGCTCCCACACGTCGACCGCCGGGAGCGGGGCCGCAGTGGATGCGGCGAGCGGCGTCTGGGCGTCGTGGGTGGTGACGATTTCCGGCTCGTGGGTCTCCAGGTTCAGGACCAGCCAGGCCCACCCGGAGCCGAAGTGGCCGGTGGCGGCCTTGCTGAACTCCTTACGGCAAGGGTGGCGTGTTGATTGGCTCGGGTCGTGGGCGTGGTGGGATGCGGGTGTGGGCGGGTGGTGCTGCGGGGTGTCGTGGCTGGGCGCTACGGTGGTGGTGAGGGTCACTGTTTGTGTGGGGGAGGGGATGTCTGGGTGATTGAGGGGGAGTTGGTGGCGTTG
>NZ_RBAL01000006.1 GCF_003626535.1 Streptomyces hoynatensis | reverse complement strand
CTGAGCCAGGATCAAACTCTCCGTGAATGCTTCACGCGAGAATCCTCGCTAAAAATGAACTACTCAATCAATAAACTGGCATTGACGAGAATAGACACGCTGTTGAGTTCTCAAGGAACGGACCCTCACCGGGCTTCGTTCGGTGTGTCCACCATATTAGCCGACCTCCGGATCAATTCCTAATCCGGCCCCGGCGAGAGGCGCTTTCGGCATGCCGAAAAAGCCCTGTCCGGGTCAGTCGAATCCGAGATGGTGGTGCGCCCGAGGGACGCGCGGGGCTGGTCTTTCGACGCTCCGCTTTCGCATCCCGCCTCAGGCGACTCGACCCACATTACGGCGTCTGCGGGGGCGCGTCAAGTCGGGTCGGCCGGCGCCGCGGCTGGTGTGCCCGGTAGGGGCTGACCGTGGGGTCCTTGTCGATCCAGAAGCGCCAGGGGTGGACGGCGCCGTCGCCCGAGACGCCGGTGCGGGGGCCGGTGCGGATCAGGGCCGGGTCGGCCGGGGTCCCGTGCAGCACCCGCAGCGGCGCCCCCGCGTCCGCGGCGCAGACGTCCGCCCCGTCCAGGGCGCGGTCCACGCCCAGAGCCGTGGCCAGGCGGGCGGGGCCCTTGGCCAGTTCCGTGTCCGCGCGGGCCGAGCGGCGGCGCGGGCGGACCAGCTCCGCCCCCTCCAGCACCTCGCCGGCCCGCAGCAGCACGGCGCTCGCGCGTCCCTCGGGGCCGCAGACCAGGTTCATGCAGTGCCACATGCCATAGGTGAAGTAGACGTAGACGTGGCCCGGGGGGCCGTACATGGTGGCGTTGCGGCGGGTGCGACCGCGGAAGGCGTGGGAGCCGGGGTCGATCTCCCCCGCGTAGGCCTCGACCTCGGTCAGCCGCAGGCGGACGACGCCCTCGGGCGTGGTCCGCACCAGGGTCCTGCCCAGCAGGTCGGGGGCGATCTCCAGGACCTCGCGGTCGAAGAAGTCCCGCCGCAGCACCCGCCGCGCCCGCTCGGTCTCGCGCATGTCCGCTCCCTGTTCCTCGTTCCCTTGTCCCTCGCCGTTTGTGGCATCCGTGCCGTCTGCATCGCGTTCCCGCCTTCCCGCGTCCCGTGCCCTCGCGGCACTCCCGGACCGGCCGGGGTCAGGTGGGGTCCCCGGGGTCCTGGCCCCGGCCGCCCTCGCCCTCGCCGCGGGGTTCGTGGGCCGGCGGGTCCGCGGTGAGGAGGACGGTCAGCGGCCCGGGCCGCCCGTGCCAGTGGGCGACGGCGTCCTCGAAGACGCCGGCCGCCCCGGCCGCCGTCCCGGGGTCGCGGCGGCACAGGCCCGGCCAGCCGGCCACCGCGATCAGGCGCCCGCGCGGCGCCTCCCACCAGGAGAGGTCGGTGAGGCAGTCGTGGAGTGCGTCCCAGTTGTGGCCGAACCAGGCGGGCAGGCCGAGGGCCGCGGCGCAGCGCGCGAGGAAGGCGGCCTTGCCGGTGACGCCCGCGGCGTCCAGGACCGCGGCGTGCCGGCCGGCCCGCGCGGCGCGGCCCGGCAGCCCGGCGAGCTCGGCGGGGGTGGGCGGGGTCCAGCGGTAGAGGCCGGGCGGGGTGGTGCCCGCCAGGAGCGCGGCGAGGGAGTCGCCCGGCAGGCGGGGGTACGCCGGCGCCTTCGGATCGCCCGTCACTGGCCTGCCGTCCTCCGCTCTCCCGGTGGGCCCGTTCCGCGGCACGCGCCGCGTGGCCCTGCCGTGACTACGCTAGCGGCGGTCAGTGATCGACTCGACGAAGGGGTTCCGTCATGGCAGAACCGCGGCTGCGTCCGCTTCCGCACGCATTCCATCCGCCGGTGGCCTCGTTCACGGTGGAGAGCGAGGACGTGCGGGAGGGCGCGCGGCTGAAGGAGGACCAGGTGTACGCGGCGGGGAATGTCTCGCCGCACCTGCGCTGGTCCGGCTTTCCCGCGGGGACGAAAAGCTTCGCGGTGACGTGTTTCGATCCGGACGCGCCCACCGGCAGCGGCTTCTGGCACTGGTCCTTGTTCGACATTCCGGCGGCGGTGACCGAGCTGCCCGCCGGGGCCGGGAGCGGGGAGTGCGCCGGGCTGCCCGCAGGGGCGGTCCACGTGCGGAACGACTACGGGACGCGGGACTTCGGCGGGGCCGCGCCGCCGCCCGGGGACGGTCCGCACCGCTATGTCTTCACCGTGTACGCGGTGGACACCGAGCACCTCGATGCCGACGAGAACGCCTCCCCCGCCTATGTCGGTTTCCAGCTGCGTTTTCACGCGATCGGAAGGGCGCAGCTGATCGGGACGTACGAAGTGGAGGCGTAGCGGCGCGGAAAGGGCTGCCCTCGCTTCACCTTCCGTTCTTGTTCCCTCCCCGGGAAATTGCATTGTCCGCCCGGCGGGCCGGGGGCACAGTGGTCCCGATCCCGCCGCGGGGGCGGGGGCGGGAACGGGAGGTGGGCGGAATGCTCAGGACCCTTGTGCTGAACGGCAGTTACGAGCCGCTGTCGACGGTGTCGCTGCGGCGGGCGGTGGTGCTCGTGCTCCAGCAGAAGGCCGACGTGGAGCACGCGCACCCGGGTCTGCGGGTGCGGGCCGCCTCGGTGGACCTGCCGGTGCCGCAGGTGATCAGGCTCAGGCGTTATGTGAAGGTGCCCTTCCGACAACGGGCCCCGTGGTCGCGGCGCGGGGTGCTGGTGCGCGACCGGCACAGGTGCGCGTACTGCGGCCGCAAGGCGACCACGATCGACCACGTGCTGCCGCGTTCCCAGGGCGGGCAGGACACCTGGCTGAACACGGTGGCCGCGTGCTCCGAGGACAACCACAGGAAGGCGGACCGTACGCCGGCGCAGGCGGGGATGCGGCTGCTCTCGCAGCCGTTCGAGCCGACGCCTGCCGACGCGCTGCTGCTGGCGGTGGGGGCGCAGGAGGCCGGGGGCCTGCCGGACTGGCTGGTGCCCGCGCTGCCCCTCGCCCGGTCGGCGGCCCCGGCCTGAGCCGGGCCCCGTGGCCCGCATGGGACGCGCCCGCCCTGCCCCCGTGGGGGGTGGGGCGGGCGCGCTCGTCCGTGCGCGGGGGCCGCGTGGGGGCGGCTATTCGATGCGGGGCTGCTGGCGGGTGGGCTTGTCGAGGGCGGGGCCGCCGTCGGTGGGGGCGCCGCCCGGGGTGCCCGCGGGGCCGCTGCCGCCTCCGTTGCCTGCGCCCGGGGTGCCGGGGCCGCCCGCGAACCTGCCGAGCGTGCCGCCGAGGCCGCGCAGGGCCTCGCCGAGTTCGCTGGGGACGATCCACAGCTTGTTGGACTCGCCCTCGGCGATCTTCGGCAGCATCTGGACGTACTGGTAGGACAGCAGCTTCTGGTCCGGGTCGCCGGCGTGGATGGCCTCGAACACGGTGCGGATGGCCTGGGCCTCGCCGTCGGCGCGCAGGGCGGCGGCCCTGGCGTCGCCCTCGGCGCGGAGGATCTCGGACTGCTTGGCGCCCTCGGCCTGGAGGATCTCGGACTGCCTGACGCCCTCGGCCTGGAGGATGGCGGCGCGCTTGTCGCGGTCGGCGCGCATCTGCTTTTCCATCGAGTCCTGGATGGAGGTCGGGGGCTCGATCGCCTTCAGCTCGACGCGGTTGACGCGGATGCCCCACTTGCCCGTCGCCTCGTCGAGGACGCCGCGCAGCGCCGCGTTGATCTCCTCGCGGGAGGTGAGGGTGCGCTCCAGGTCCATGCCGCCGATGATGTTCCGCAGTGTGGTGACGGTGAGCTGCTCGATGGCCTGGATGTAGTTGGACACCTCGTACGTGGCCGCCCTGGCGTCGGTCACCTGGTAGTAGATGACCGTGTCGATGTTGACCACCAGGTTGTCCTGGGTGATCACGGGCTGGGGCGGGAACGGCACGACCTGCTCGCGGAGGTCGATGCGGTTGCGGATGCGGTCGATGAACGGCACGACGATGTTGAGGCCGGCGTTCAGGGTCCTGGTGTAGCGTCCGAAGCGCTCGACGATGGCGGCACTGGCCTGCTGGATCACCTGGATCGTCTGGACGAGCGCGATGACGACCAGCACCACCAGGATGATCAGCACGATGATGATGGCGTCCATCGTGTACTCCCCCTGCGGCTAGACGAGTTGGAACGATTGTCGGTGAGGCGACCGGCACATCACATCACGATGGCGGTGGCGCCGTCGATCTCGACGACGCTCACCTGGGTGCCCGCCTCGTAGGTGTCGTCTTCGCCGAGGGAGCGGGCCGACCACTCCTCGCCGGCGAGCTTGATGCGCCCGCTGGTGCCGTCGACTCGCTCCAGCACGATGGCGGTCTTCCCCATGAGGGCGTCGACGCCGGTGCTCAGCGCGGGCGGCCCGGTGCGGGAGCGCCTGGCGATGGGCTGGACGACGACGATGAGGGCCGTGGAGACGAGGGCGAAGACGACGACCTGCAGGATGAGGCTGTCGGTGACGCCCGCGGTGAGGGCCGCCGCGACGGCGCCCGCGGCGAGCATGCCGAGCTCCGGCATGGCCGTCAGCACGAGGACGATCGCGAATCCTCCGGCGGCAATCAGCCACCACACCCAAAAGTCCACAAAGTCATGGTAGAGCGGCGGGCCACGCGGCGAACAGGGTTCGTCCCGGCCCGTGTCCGGCCGCGCCGGGAGGCGAGGGCCGTGCGCGGCGCGGGACTTGGCGGACGTGTGGGGCGGGACGGGCGCGGGGCGGGCGGGGGCGCGGCGTCCCGGGGCGGGCGGCACGTGGGCCCGCGGTTCGGGGGCCCGCGGTTCGGGGGCCCGTGCACGGGGTGCCGGGGTGGCGGGTTCAGCCGAGCGGCAGGCCGTGTGCGGTCCAGCGGTCGCCCTGGCGCTCGACGATGAGCGGGAGGCCGAAGCAGTGGGAGAGGTTGGCCGAGGTCAGCACGTCGTCGACGGACCCGGCGGCGAGCACCTTGCCCTGGTTGATGAGCAGGACGTGGGTGAAGCCGGGGGCGATCTCCTCGACGTGGTGGGTGACCATCACCATGGAGGGGGCGTACGGGTCGCGGGCCAGCCGGCCGAGGCGGCGCACCAGGTCCTCGCGGCCGCCGAGGTCGAGTCCCGCGGCCGGCTCGTCGAGGAGCAGCAGTTCGGGGTCGGTCATCAGGGCGCGGGCGATGAGGGTGCGCTTGCGCTCGCCCTCGGAGAGGGTGCCGAACCTGCGGTCGAGGTGCTCGTTCATCCCCAGCCGGTCGAGGAAGGCGCGGGCGCGGTGCTCGTCGACCTCCTCGTAGCGCTCCTGCCAGCCCGCGGTCATGCCGTAGGCGGCGGTGAGCACGGACTGGAGCACGGTCTGGCGGCGCGGCAGCTTCTCGGCGAGGGCGGCGCTCGCCATGCCGATGCGCGGCCTGAGCTCGAAGACGTCGACGCCGCCGAGCTTCTCGCCGAGGATCTGGACGGTGCCCGAGGTGGGGAAGAGGTAGCTGGAGGCGATGTTCAGCAGGGTCGTCTTTCCGGCGCCGTTGGGGCCGAGGATCACCCAGCGCTCGCCCTCGGCGATCGACCAGGAGACCTTGTCCACCAGAGACCGGCCATCGCGGACCACGGATACGTCCACCAGCTCCAGTACATCGCTCATGCGCGCGGTCTCTCCCCTTGCAGTCGCCTTCGGTCACAACTTACGCCACCGCCTCCGGGTGTTCTTCGTCAGGAGGCTTGTTGGGCTTCCTTCCCTAAGGTAGAGGCATGCTCGATGAACCTCGTGCCGGGCGGCTGGCCGCCTGGGGCAATGCGCTGCTTGCCGGACTGGCGGCGCCGGACGACGCGGCGGCGCGCGCCGTGGGTGAGGACTGGACGCACCGGGTGGCGGGGCTGCCGGGCGAGCCGGGTCCCGTGGGGCTGACGCTGGCCCTCGGGCGGCTGCGGGCGCTGGGCGTGGTGGGTCTGCGGATCGCGCTGCCCGCGCCGGGGCACCCGCTGGGGCTGTGCGGGCCGCCCGAGTTCAACGCGGCGGCGCTTGAGGCCGGGGAGGCGGTGCTGGCCTCGGGGGCGGCGCTCGGCCTGACGCCGGAGGTGAGCCACGTGGGGGCGCCGGAGGAGGGGTTGTTCGAGGTGCTGTGGCGCTGCCGCGCGGTGCGGCAGGCCCCGCCGGCGGACGTGCCCTCGCTGGGCGAGGCGGAGCGGGAGCTGGCCGAGGTGATGCGGGACGCCACCGAGGCGCTGACGCGGCTGGACGTGGCGGGTGCGGGGCCGATGGCGCTGGCGCGTCTTGAGGCCTACCGGGCGCGGATGGAGCGGGGGCGGCAGTTGCTGGCGCCCGGGTATCCGCCGCGGGCGGTGCGGGTGCTTGAGCTGGCGCAACGGGTGGGCGCGCTGGTGGAGATCGCCGCGGAGAGCGAGCCCGGGGCGGCGGTGAGCGCGGGGCAGATGGCCGAGCGGGACCGGCTGCTGCGGCCGGTGGAGCGGGCGGCCAGGCGGGCGCGGGTGGCGGCGTACAACGCGTACGCGGAGGAGCTGGAGCGGCAGCGGGGATAGCGCGGCGGCGGGATCCTGGCGGCTGCCGGGTCAGGACGGCGGCGGGGGCAGGGCGGTGGCGCGCGGGTCCTGGCGGCGCGGCCGTGGGGGTGCGGCCGTGGGCGCCTGGCGGCCCGCACCCCGGGGCCGCCCGGGGGCGGGGGCGGGCCGGGGTGGGGCCGTGGGAGGGCGGGCGGCCCGGGTCAGCGGGCGGGCCGCCCGCCCGTCCGGGGGTGGCGCCGCGCGGTGGGGCGGCCGGGGGTGGTTCCGGCCGCGGCGCGGCTCACACGGCGGACGGGCGTGCCGTCAGTGGTTGGCGCTGACGTTGCCGAACACGGGGTTCAGCAGGCCGATGACGCTGACGCTGTTGCCCGTGGCGTTCACCGGCACGTGCACGGGCACCTGGACCGTGTTGCCGGAGGCGACGCCGGGCGAGCCGGCGGCGGCGCCGCCCGCGTTGGCCTGGGCGGAGGCGACGCCCGCGCCGGCGGCGGCGAGCCCGCCGACCATCAGGGTGACGGCGGCGGCCTTCTTCAGGTTCTTCACTTTTCTCGACCTTCCTTGCACTCGGCCGCGGCCGGTGCCGCGGCGTGCCCTGGAGAACGGCCGGGCGCCCCGCCGGATGCGCCATACGGGTGAACTGCACCCGCGGGGGTGAATCCGGAGGCGAGGGCTGACGCCCCCTTTGGAGGTGCGCCAACTCCTCGGATAGAAAGGGCCGTTGACCTGCGCGGGCGGCGGCTTCAGTCGGAGAGGCCGTGCCTGACGGCCCACAGGGCGGCCTGCGTCCGGTCGGCCAGATCGAGCTTCATGAGGATGTTCGACACATGGGTCTTGACGGTCTTCTCGGAGAGCACGAGGCCGCGGGCGATCTCCCGGTTGGAGCGGCCGCGGGCGATCAGCGCGAGGACCTGGCGCTCCCGGTCGGTGAGCGAGCCGCCCCTGCCGTTGCCGCCGCCGTGCTCCCCGGCCAGCAGCGCCCCGGCGATCTCGGGCTGGAGGAGGACGTGCCCGGCGTGCACCGAGCGGATGGCGCCGGCCAGGGCGCCGGGGTCGATGTCCTTGTGGACGTAGCCGGCGGCGCCGGCCCGCAGCGCGGGTATCACCGTGCGCTGCTCGGCGAAGCTGGTGACGACCAGGACGCGGGCCGGGTTGCCGAGTTCGCGCAGCCGGCGCAGGGCCTCGACCCCGTCGGCGTTGGGCATCTTGACGTCCATGAGGATGACGTCGGGCCGCAGCTCCTCGGCCCGCTCGACGCCCTGGGCGCCGTCGGCGGCCTCGCCCACCACCTCGATGTCGTCCTGGACCTCGAGGAACGTGCGCAGCCCGCGCCTGACGACCTGGTGGTCGTCGACGAGCAGCACGCGGATGACGGCCGTGGGCTCAGCCACCTGGCACCTCCATCTCGATCAGGGTGCCCTTGCCGGGCGCCGACTCCACGGTGAGGGTTCCGCCCACCGCCGCGGCCCGGTCCCGCATCGAGACCAGGCCGAGGTGGCGGCCGACGCCGGTGACGGCCACCGGGTCGAAGCCGCGGCCGTCGTCCGCCACCCGCAGCACGGTGGCCGCGCCGCGCCGGAAGAGAGTGACGTCCACCCGCTCGGGGGCGGCGTGCCGCAGCGCGTTGTGCAGGGCCTCCTGGGCGACGCGGAGCACGGCCTCCTCCTGGGCGGCGGGCAGCGCCCGCAGGTCCAGGCACGCGAAGTGGACCCGGGCCGGGTGGGCGCGGTCGAGCACCCGGGTCTGGGCGCGGAGGGTGGCGGCCAGGCCGTCCTCCTCCAGGGCGGCCGGGCGCAGCTCGACGACGGCGGCGCGCAGTTCGTCGGCGGCCTCCGCGGCCAGGGCGGTGACCTGGCGCAGCTCCGCCCTGGCGCGCTCGGGGTCGCGGTCGAGGAGGGCGGCGGCGGCCTCCGCGGTCAGGCGCAGCGAGAAGAGCTTCTGGGCGACGGCGTCGTGCAGTTCGTGGGCGAGCCTGGCGCGTTCGTCGGCGATGGTGAGTTCGCGGCTGCGCTCGTAGACCCTGGCGTTGGTCAGGGCGATGGCGGCGTGCTCGGCCAGCAGGTGCAGCAGTTCCTCGTCCTCGGCGGTGAAGCCGCAGCCCTCCGGCTTGGGGCGGCCGGGCGGGCAGCGCTTGTTGGCGAGGAACAGGGCGCCGAGCACCTCCTGGCCGTCGGCCACGGGCATGCCGAGGAAGTCGGTCATCTCCGGGTGGGCGGCCGGCCAGCCCTCGAAGCGGGGGTCGAGGCGGACGTCGGCGAGCCGGACGGGGGTGGCGCCGCTGAGCATGGCGGCGAGGATGCCGTGCTGCCTGGGCAGGGGCCCGATGGCCTTCCACTGCCGGTCGCTGACGCCGTCGACGATGAACTGGGCGAAGCCGCCGTTGCCGTCGGGCACGCCCAGGGCGGCGTAGCGGGCGTCGAGCAGCTCGCGGGCGCAGCGGACGATCGTGCGCAGGACGTCGCGCACCTCCAGGGTGCGGTTCATGGCGAGCAGTGCGGCGCTTACGGCGGCCAGGCCGGTTCTCGGGCCCATGCGAAGACGGTAACGCGGCCGATGGGGGGCGCGGATCGGCCCCGGGCCGGTGCGGGGTGGGGCCGGGGTCCTAGGTCTCGTGGGTCCGCGCCGGGGCGGGGGCCGGCCCGCGGGACCGCGGGCCGCCGGGGCCGGGGTCGCGCGCCGCCGGGCGCGGTGGCGCCTGGGCCCGGGACGGCGGCACCCCGCGGCCCGGCCCTGGCGGGGCCGGCGCGGGGTGCCGGGGCGCGGGAAGAGGTGGGCGCCTCAGTTGCGCATGACCTCGGGCTCGTGGCGGCGCAGGAACTTCATCACCAGGTAGCCGCAGATCACGGCGAGCAGGCCGAGCATCAGCATGTCGAGCAGCCAGTACCCGGCCTCGTGCTTCCAGATCGGGTCGGGGTCGGGCTCCTCGGGCGAGGCGGTGAGGGTGTTCAGGTCGGCCGTGGTGCCGACCCCGGCCAGGGCCCAGCGGGAGGGCATCAGCCAGGACAGCTGCTCGACGCCGAGGCTGCCGTGCACCTTGAACAGGGCGCCGGTGAAGACCAGCTGGATGACGGAGATCATCACCAGCAGCGGCATCGTCATCTCGGAGGTGCGCACGAGGGCGGAGATGACCAGGCCGAGCATCATGGAGGTGCAGCCCAGGGCCATCAGGACGACCGTCATCTCCAGCGCCGGCGAGTCCTCGACGATGACGCCTTCCACGGGCATGTCGCGGGGGGCGAAGCCGATGATGCTGAGGATGGCCGCCTGCAGGACGGTGACGATGCCCAGGACGAAGACCTTCGACATCAGGTACGCGGAGCGGGAGAGGCCGACGGCCCGTTCTCGCTCGTAGATGACCCGCTCCTTGATCAGTTCGCGGACCGCGTTGGCCGCGCCGGAGAAGCACATGCCGACGACCAGGATGAGCAGCACCATGCTGGCGTCGCCGTTTCTGAAGCCGCGGTCCTGGGGTCCGTAGCCGAGGCCGTAGTCGGCCGGGATGAAGGCGCTGACCGCGCCGAGCACGATCGGCAGGGCCACGGTCAGGCCGAGGAAGCCGCGGTCGGCGACGATGACGGCGGCGTAGCGGCGCATCAGGGTCCACACCTGGGAGCCCCAGCTCTGCGCCTTCTGCTGCATCGCGGCCATGGGCTGGAACTGGGCGGCCTGCGGCTGCACGGCGTCCAGGTCGGCCGCGTACATCTGGTAGTGCTGCGAGCCGCGCCAGCGGCCCATCCAGTCGTAGTCGCGGTAGTTCTCGAAGGCGGAGAAGACGTCGGCCCAGGTCTCGTAGCCGAAGAAGTTCAGCGCCTCCTTGGGCGGGCCGAAGTAGGCGACGCCGCCGCCGGGGGCCATCACCAGGACCCGGTCGCACAGGTCGAGCTCGGCCACCGAGTGGGTGACGACCAGGACGGTGCGGCCGTCGTCGGCGAGGCCGCGCAGCAGCTGCATCACGTCGCGGTCCATGCCCGGGTCGAGGCCAGAGGTCGGCTCGTCGAGGAAGATCAGCGAGGGCTTGGTGAGCAGTTCGAGCGCGACGGAGACCCGCTTGCGCTGCCCGCCCGAGAGCGAGGATATGCGCTTGGTGGCGTGGTGGCTCAGCTTGAGCTCGGCGAGCACCTCCTCGACCCTGGCGTTGCGCTCGGCCTCGGCGACGTCGCCGGGGAAGCGGAGCTGGGCGGCCAGGCGCAGGGCCTGCCTGATGGGCAGGGCCGTGTGCAGGATGTCGTCCTGCGGGACGAGGCCGATGCGGTGGCGCAGCTCGGCGAAGTGGGTGTACAGGTTCCTGTGGTCGTACAGCACCTCGCCGTAGGTGGCGGGGCGGTAGCCGGTGAGGGCCCGCAGCAGGGTGGACTTGCCGGAGCCCGAGGGGCCGATGACGCCGATCAGGGACTTCTCCGGGACGCCGAAGGAGACGTCGTTGAGGATGGTCAGCTGGCCGTTGTTGACCTTGACGGTCAGGTGGCGGGCGGAGAAGGAGACCTCGCCGGTGTCGACGAACTCCTGGAGCTGGCCGCCCACCAGCCGGAAGGTGGAGTGGCCGATGCCGACGGTGTCGTTCTGGCCGAGGTAGCGGTGGCCGTTCTTGGGGAGCTGCTGGCCGTTGACGTAGGTGCCGTTGTGGCTGCCCATGTCGCGGATCTCGAAGCGGCCGTCGGGGTGGGCGAGGAACTCGGCGTGCAGCCGGGAGACCTGGAGGTCGGAGACGACCAGCTCGTTCTCCAGCGCGCGGCCGATCCGGGTCACCTTGCCGACGGCTATGCGGTGCAGGCTGGTGGCGCCGCGGTCGGCCGGGCCGCCGCCGAATCCGGCGGGGGCCCCGGCGCCCGGCGCGCCGCCGGGCGGGCCCGAGGGCGGCACGGGGGAGGCGGGCGCGGCGGCCGGCATGGCCGGAGTGTGCGGGGCCTGCTGGGCGTGCTGGGCCTGCGGGAACTGGTGGGACGGGGTGCCCTGCGGGTACGCGGCGGGCTGCTGCGGATAGGCGGCGGGCTGCTGCTGCGGGTAGGCAGGGGGCTGGGCGTAGGCCGCCGGGGGCTGCTGGTAGGCGGGCGGCGCCTGCTGCGCGGCCGGGGCCGAGCAGGTGATCCGCGGCCCGTCGGTGGCGTTGCCCAGGTGCACCACCGTGCCGGGGACGAGCGGCAGGTGCTGCACGCGCTGCCCCTGCGAAAACGTTCCGTTGGTGCTGCCGTTGTCCTCCAGCACCCACCCCTGGCCCGCCCAGCGCACGCTGGCGTGCCGCCAGGAGACGCGGGAGTCCTGGAACACCAGGTCGGCCTGCGGGTCCCGGCCGAGGTGGTAGGACCTGGTGCGGTCCAAAGTCCAGGTTTGTCCGTTCAGTTCCAGTACGAGTTCCGGCACTCCATGCCCCACAAAGTTGTCCCCCGAGCAACCTCCGACCGGAGGTCTAGGGATGGTTGTCGTGGGGGGCACTATTCCAGGCCGCGGGCGGCCACGGGAAGTCGGCCCCCGGAAGTCACGAACCTGATGCAATGCGTGTGCGGCTCCGTGACGAGCCGGTGGAAAACCGGTGGAGAGAGGGGGGAAGCCGGGGACGCGCGGGGCGCGGCGGCGCTGTCCACAAGCCGGACACCGGGTGGGGCGGCCGGGGCGGGGCGGTTACCGTGGGAGGCACCATGATCTCCGCACCCCCGGCCGGCGAGGGCGCCCGCACCCTCCTGGTCAAGATCTTCGGCAAGGACCGGCCCGGCCTGACCGCCGGGCTCTTCGAGACCCTGGCCGCCTTCGCGGTGCGGGTCGTCGACATCGAGCAGGTCGTCACGCGCGGCCGGATCACGCTGTGCGCGCTGGTCGGCCCGCCGGGCCCGGGCGCCGCCGGCGGCGAGGGCGAGCTGCGCGCCACGGTGCACGCCTGGGCGGAGGCGCAGCGGCTGCAGGCCGAGATCATCTCGGGCATCGGCGACAACCCCTCCCGCGGCAGTGGCCGCTCGCACGTGACGGTGCTCGGCAACCCGCTGACCGCCGAGGTGACCGCCGCGGTCGCCGCTCGGATCGCGGCCGTGGGCGGCAACATCGACCGCATCAACCGGCTGGCCAAGTACCCGGTCACCGCGGTGGAGTTCAACGTCTCCGGGGTACCGACGGAGGAGCTGAGGACGCACCTGGCCAAGGAGGCGGCGGCGCGTTCCGTGGACGTGGCCGTGGTCGCCTCGGGGCTGGCCAGGCGGGCGCCGCGGCTGGTGGTGATGGACGTGGACTCCACGCTCATCCAGGACGAGGTGATCGAGCTCTTCGCGGCGCACGCCGGGTGCGAGGAGCGGGTGGCCGAGATCACCGCGGCGGCGATGCGCGGCGAGCTGGACTTCACGCAGTCGCTGCACGCCCGGGTGGCGCTGCTCGCCGGCCTCGACGAGTCCGTGGTGGACAAGGTCCGCGCCGAGGTGCGGCTGACCCCGGGGGCGCGGACGCTGATCCGCACCCTCAAGCGCCTCGGCTGCCGGGTCGGGGTGGTCTCGGGGGGCTTCACGCAGGTCACCGACGGGCTGCGGGACGCGCTCGGCCTGGATTTCGCCGCCGCCAACACCCTGGAGATCGAGGGCGGGAAGCTGACCGGGCGGGTCACCGGGGAGGTGGTGGACCGGCCGGGGAAGGCCAGGCTGCTGCGGAGCTTCGCCTCCCAGGCGGGGGTGCCCCTGTCGCGGACCGTGGCGATCGGCGACGGCGCCAACGACCTCGACATGCTCAACGCGGCGGGGCTCGGGGTGGCGTTCAACGCGAAGCCCCTGGTGCGGGCGGCGGCGCACACGGCGGTGAACGTGCCCTTCCTCGACACCGTGCTCTACCTGCTCGGCATCACCAGGGAAGAGGTCGAGGCGGCCGACGCCCAGGACTGAGGCGGAGCGCGCGCCTGCGCCGGGTTGCGTTGCGGCGCCCGCCGGGCCCGCGGGAGGCCCCTCCCGCGGGGCGCGGGGTGCCGGTGCGGTGGCCGGGAAGCTCGCCCGCATTCCCGGGCCCGGCCCCGGCGCTAGTCGTGCGGGGTCCAGAAGGCGGCGAGGTGGGCCACGCCGTGCTCGACCGTCTTCCAGCTGCCGGTCAGGCTGAGGACGGCGACCGCCGAGGTCGGGAAGCCGCGGGTGTTCATCCGGGCGAGGGTGTCGCCCTCCGCGGTGCCGGCGAGCGCGTCGGCGAGGGCGTGCATGCCGGGGTTGTGGCCGACGAGCATGAGGTCCCTGACCTCCTCGTCGACTCCGTTGACGACGGCGATCAGCTCGCCGAGCGTGGCATCGTAGAGGCGTTCGTCGTAGCTCGTCTTCGGCCGCCTGGGCAGCTCGGGAGCGCACAGCTTCCAGGTCTCGCGGGTGCGGACGGCCGTCGAGCAGAGGGTCAGCTCCGGGGTGACCCCCGCCCCGGCCAGCCAGCGTCCGGCCAGCGGGGCGTCCTTCCGGCCCCGCTCGGCGAGCGGCCGGTCGTGGTCGGACACCTCGGGCCAGTCGGCCTTGGCGTGTCGGAGGAGAACGATCCTGCGGGGAACTTCGACGCTCATGTGCCCCAGCTTCGCATGAAACGTGCCAGGGGTCGCGGGTGGTTGACGATCCCGCGAGGGGGGCGGGACCCGGCGCCTTTCGCCCGGTTCAGGGCAGCAGCGCGTCCCGCAGGTGGTCGACCAGCCGGGTCACGGGCAGCGGCTGGGCGCTCGCCTCGGCGCCCGTGCTGCCCACGAGCAGCATCAGCAGGGCGGCGAAGGCCACCGCCGGGAGGGCCAGGGCCCACCAGCGAAGCCGGAAGTCGGGGCCGGGACCCGGACTGGGGGTGTCGGCTGCCATGGGCTCCTCGCCTCCACGATTGGGCGCCGTCTGATCGTTGCCTCGAATGTACGGAGGCGGCCGGGCCCGGCCCATCCGGTGAGCCACCCAGTGACCCCTGAACCCAGCCCCCTAGGGGATGGTGGTGCCAGCACCACCATCCCCGGCGCCGCCCCGCCCCGGGGGTCCCGCCGCGACACGCGGCCCGGCGGCGCCGGCCGGGCCGCGGCGCCCCCAGCCGCCATGATCGGGACCGTGCCGTCCGCCTGCGGCGGACGAGCGGACCGCCGACGGCGCGGGAAGGCGCGGAAAGGAGGGGCACGGTGCCGGCTCTCCTGGCCGCACACCTCCTGGTGGCCGCGCTGGTCCCGGGGCTGGCCCGCCGCCTGCCGCGCGGCGCCTGGTACCTGGCGGCGCTGCCCCCGCTCGCCGCGGTGGCCTGGGCCGCGGCGCAGGTTCCCCTGGTCCTGCGGGGCGGCGCCCCGCGGGAGGCGGTGACCTGGGCCGGGACGCTGCACCTGGTCTTCGCCGCGCGGCTGGACGGGCTGTCCCTGCTGATGGTGTTCCTCGTCAGCGGCGTCGGCGCCCTGGTGCTGATCCACGGCGCCGGCTACTTCCACGGCGGCGGGCGGGAGGCCGGGCTGCTGCTCGCCTTCGCCGGCGTCATGTTCGGCCTGGTCACCGCCGACGACCTGATCGCGCTCTACGTCTTCTGGGAGCTCACCTCGGTGATCTCCTTCCTGCTGATTGCCGGCGACGGGCGGGAGGCGGAGCGCCGCCGGGCCGCCCAGCAGGCGCTGCTCACCACGGTGGCCGGCGGCCTGCCGATGCTGTTCGGCCTGGTGCTGCTCGCCGCCGAGTCCGGCACCCCCAGCCTCTCGGGTCTGGTCGCCGACCCGCCGCACACCGGGCCCGCCCTGGTCGCCCTCCTGCTGGTCCTGCTGGGGGCGTTCACCAAGTCCGCCCAGGGCCCCTTCGCCGCCTGGCTGCCCGCGGCCATGGTCGCCCCGGCCCCGGTGAGCGCGTACCTGCACGCGGCGGCCATGGTCAAGGGCGGGGTGTACCTGGTCGCCAGGCTGGCTCCCGGCTTCGCCGGCTTCGGGCCGTGGCGGCCGCTGGTGGTGTCGGCCGGGCTGCTGACCTTCGTGCTGGGGGCCTGGCAGGCGCTGCGCCAGACCGACCTCAAGCTGCTGCTCGCCCACGGCACGGTCAGCGAACTCGGCCTGCTCCTCGCGTTGTTCGGCACCGGGACCCGCACCACCGGGCTGGCGGGCGAGGAGATGACGCTGGCCCACGCCGCGTTCAAGTCCTCGCTGTTCCTGACCGTCGGCGCCCTCGAACACGCCACCGGCACCCGGGACGCGCGGCGGCTGTCGGGGCTCGGCCGCCGGCTGCCGTGGCTGTGCGCGACGGCCGTGGTGTCCACCGCGTCGATGGCCGGGCTTCCGCCGCTGATCGGATACCTGGGCAAGGAGGCCGCCTACGACGGGTACGCGCACGCGCCCTTCTCCTGGCGCGGGTGGGCGCTGGCCGCCCTGACCCTCGGCTCGCTGCTGACCGCGGCCTACTCGGCGCGCTTCCTGTGGGGCGCCTTCGCCCGCAAGCCGGGGCTCGCGGACTCCTCGCCCGCCCGCCCGGGCGCGGACGCCCTCGGCCCGATCTGGCTGCTCACCGCCGTCTCCCTCGTCTTCGGCATCGGCTATCCGCTCACCGGCGGCCTGGCCGGGCCCTACGCCGACGCGCCGGGGCTGGTGGCCGACGCCCACCCGCCCTACCGGACCGCGCTGTGGCACGGGCTGAGCGGGCCGCTGCTGCTCTCGGCCGCCGCGGTGGTGCTGGGCATCGCCCTGCACCTGGCGCGGCGCCCCCTGGCCGGCGCCGCCGGGCGGCTGCCGGTCCCGCCCGAGGGGCGGCGCGGGTACGAGCTGTCGGTGCGCGGGGTGCAGGCGGCGGCCGTGTGGCTCACCCGGCACACCCAGGTCGGCTCCCTGCCGGCGTATCTGACGGTGCTGCTGCTGACCGTGGTGCTGGTGCCCGGCGGCTCCCTGCTCGTCCACCGGCCCCCGCTGCCCCACGTCGTGCCCTGGCACTCCCCCGTGGAGCTGCCGCTCGCGCTGCTCGTGCTGGCCTGCTGCGCGGCGCTCGTGGTGATCAGGCACCGGCTCACCGCGGTGCTGTTCGCGGGCGCGGCCGGCTACGCCGTGGGCGCGCTGTTCCTCGTCCAGGGCGCGCCGGATCTGGCGCTCACCCAGTTCCTCGTGGAGACCCTCACGGTGGTGATCGTGGTCCTGGTGCTGCGCCGGCTGCCCGCCGGCTTCACGCCGGAACGCCCGCACGGCACCTTCGTGGCCCTGCGCGCCTGCGTCGCGGTGCTCGCCGGGGCCTGCGTGGCCTGCCTCGCGGTGTCGGCCACGGCGGTGCGGCAGTCCCTCGCGCTCTCCCGCACCGTGCTGGAACGCGCCGGGGAGACGGGCTCGCACAACGCGGTCACCGCGCTGCTGCTCGACTTCCGGGCGCTGGACACGCTCGGCGAGATCAGCGTTCTGCTCGGCACCGCGATCGCGGCCGGGGCGCTGCTCGCCCACCGCTCGCGCCGCCCGCCCGGCGCGGGGGCCGGGGAGGCGGGCGTCTTCCGCGCCGCCGAGTGGGACGTGCCGCGCGAGCGCTGGCTGCCCGAGGCGGACCTGCTGCCCGGGGCGGAGCGGTCGTTGCTGCTCGAACCGGTGGTCAGGCTGCTGTTTCCCGCCGTGCTGCTGCTCTCCTGCCACCTGCTGTTCGCCGGCCACTACCGGCCGGGCGGCGGCTTCGCCGGCGGCCTGGTCGCCGGGCAGGCGTGCTTCCTGCGGTACCTGGCCGGCCGCCGGGCCGGGGCCGTGCTGCCGGCCGGGGTCACGCCGCGGGTCCTGGCCGGGGGCGGGCTGGCGCTGGCCGCCGCGGTCGCGCTCGCCCCGCTGGCCTTCGGGGCGCCGCCGCTGGCCGCGACCGAGCTGCACCTGCGGCTGCCGCCGCTTGGCACCGTCTCCTTCGCCACCAACCTCTTCTTCGACATCGGCGTCTACCTGCTGGTCGCCGGGGTGTGCCTCACCCTGCTGTGCGCGCTGGACAGGGCAGAGGGGGCGGGCGGGGCCGCGGCCCGGCTCCAGGACCGGGAGCCGGCCGGATGACCACGCTCGACCTGGCGATGGCCGTGACGGTGGGCGGCCTGTTCGCGACGGGTTTCTTCCTGCTCCTCGACCGGGCGCTGATGCGGGTGCTGCTCGGCGTCCTCCTGCTGGGTCACGCCGCCAACCTGCTGCTGCTCCTGTCCGGCGGCGCCCCGGGGCGTGCCCCGCTGGTTCCCGGGCACGGCAGGCTCGCCGATCCGCTGCCGCAGGCGATGGCGCTGACCGCGATCGTCATCACCTTCGGCGTGACCACCCTGCTGCTCGCCCTGGTGCACCGCGCCTGGCAGCTCGACGGGCACGACGAGGTGCGCGACGACCTGGAGGACCGGCGGATCGGCACCGTGCACGACCGGGAGGACGCGGCCCCGCCCGCCGGTCCCGGCGAGGCAGCGGGGCGGACGGGCCAGGGCGGCGGGGGGCGCGCCCCGTGATCGCCTGGCTGCTTGCGGCGCCGCTGCTGCTTCCGGTGCCGGCCGCCGGGATCTCCTTCGCCCTGCCGGGCCGGCACGCGGCGCGGCAGCTGCTCGGCGTGGCCGTCCTGTGCTGCACGCTGGCCGACGCGGTGGCGCTGCTGGTGCTGGCCGAGCGCGGCGGGCCGCGGGCCGCCACCCTCGGCGGCTGGCCCGCGCCCCTGGGCATCACCCTGGTCGCCGACCGGCTGTCGGCGCTGCTGCTGACCGTCTCGCTCGCGGTCGCCCTGGCCGTGCTCGTCTTCTCCGCGGGGCAGGACCTCGCCGACGCCGGCCGCGCCGCCTCCGTCTCCTCCGTGGCCTTCGTCCCGGCCTACCTGCTGCTGACCGCGGGCGTCGGGCTGGCCTTCCTGGCGGGCGACCTGTTCAACCTGTTCGTGGCCTTCGAGCTGATGCTCACCGCCTCGTACGTGCTCCTCACCCTGGGCGCGGGCCCCACCCGCCTCCGCGCCGGAATGACGTACACGCTGACCAGCCTCGCCTCCTCGCTGCTCTTCCTGAGCACCATCGCGCTGTGCTACGCCGCGGCCGGCACCGTCAACCTCGCCGACCTCGCCGGGCGGATCGGCGGCGTTCCCGGCGACGTGCGGGCCGCGCTCAGCGTCCTGCTGCTGGTGGTGTTCGGCATCAAGGCGGCCGTGGTGCCGCTCCACTTCTGGCTGCCGGACAGCTACCCGACCGCCCCGGCGCCCGTCACCGCGCTCTTCGCCGCCCTGCTCACCAAGGTCAGCGTCTACGCCCTGGTCCGCACGCAGACGCTGCTCTTCCCCCGGGAGGGCGACTGGACGCTGCTCGCGGTCGCCGCGGTGGCCACGCTGCTCGTCGGCGGGCTCGGCGCCCTCGCCCAGGACGACGTCAACAGGCTGCTGTCCTTCGTGCTGGTCAGCCACATCGGCTTCCTGCTCTTCGGGCTCGCGCTCTTCGACGAGGCGGGGCTGACCGGCACCGTCCTGTACACGGTCCACCACATCGCCGTGCAGACCGGCCTGTTCCTCGCGGTGGGCCTCGCGGTGCGGGCCGCGGGCACCTCCTCGCTCAGCCGGCTGGCCGCGGCGGCCCCGCCCCCGGCGCCCGTCGCGGTGCTGTTCCTGCTGCCGGCGATGAGCATCGCGGGGCTGCCGCCGACCTCGGGGTTCGTCGCCAAGTTCGCGCTGCTGCGGGCCGCGGCCGGGCGCGGCGGCGCGGCGGCCGTACTGGTCGCCGCGGCCCTGCTCACCAGCCTGCTGACGCTGTACGCCGTGCTGCGGGTGTGGCGCGCGGTGTTCGGGGCGGGGCCGCGGCGGCCGCCGCCCGGGCCGCGCCGCGGCGAGGCGCTGATGCTGGGCGCCACCGCGGCGATCGTGCTGGTGGGGGTGGGGGTGGCGGCCGGGGCCGCGGAGCTGAGCGGGATCAGCGAACGGGCCGCGCACGCCCTGCTGGAGCGGGAGGGGTATCGCCACGCCGTCCTGGGAGGAAGCATCGGATGAGACCACGGAACGTTCCCCGCGCCGCGCCCGGCAGGCTGCTGCGCCGCGCTCTTGCGCTGTCGGCGCTCGTGCTGCTGTGGGTCCTGCTGTGGGGCAGGCCGACCTGGACGGTCCTGGCCGGGGGCCTCCTGGTGGCGGCCGGGGTGACGGCCCTGACGCGGATGCCGCCGGTGGGCTGGGTGGTGCCCTACCGCCCGCTGCGGCTGCCCGGGCTGCTGGGGCACCTGCTGGGCAAGCTGCTGACCTCCTCGTTCGTGGTGGCCTGGCAGGCGCTGCGCCGGGGGCCCGATGCCTCCACAGGCGTGGTGGAGGTGCGG
This sequence comes from Streptomyces hoynatensis, assembly GCF_003626535.1. Taxonomy (GTDB): domain Bacteria; phylum Actinomycetota; class Actinomycetes; order Streptomycetales; family Streptomycetaceae; genus Streptomyces; species Streptomyces hoynatensis. Next base: position 372,149 of record NZ_RBAL01000006.1, on the reverse strand, counting down.
CTGCGCGGCGACAGCGAGCTGCTGCTTGTCTCCACGGCGCTGCTGAGCCTGACGATGCCGGGCACGCTCGTGCTTGAGGTCGACCGGGCGCGCCGGCTGCTGTATCTGCACGCGCTGCCGCTGGAAGGACCCGGGGACGCCGAGCGGCGGCGGCGCGAGGTGACGGATGTGGAGCGGCGGCTGCACCGCGTGTTCCGGCCCGGCGGGCGGGCGGCGTGAGGGGGCCGGCGCTCGCCGCGCTGGCGATGGTGGTCGCGGCGGGGCTGCTGGTGCTGGGGCGGCTGCTGCGCGGGCCGCGGGTGCTGGACCGGGTGGTGGCGCTGGACGCGCTGGTCACGCTGCTGGTGGCGGGGGCGGTGGTGGGCTCCCGGCTGCGCGGGGAGGCGGCCGGGGGCCATGTGGTGATCGTGCTGGCGCTGCTGGGCTTCGTCGGCACCCTCGCGGCGGCCCGTCTGGTCCAGCGGCGCGAGGACATGCGGTGAGGGCGGCCCTGGAGGCGGCCTCGGCCGCGCTGCTGCTCGCGGGGGCCGCGTTCTGCCTGCTCAGCGGCGTGGGCCTGGTGCGTTTCCGGGACACGGTCTCGCGGCTGCACGCGGCGTCGAAGGTGCAGACCCTCGGGCTGCTGCTCACGGTGGTGGGGGCCTCGCTCACCGCCCCGGCCACGGAGATTCCCTCGCTGCTGCTCCTGGCCGTGTTCTCGCTGCTGACGGCCCCGGTGACCGGGCACGTCGTGGGCCGCGTCGCCTACCGCACCGAGGCGGCGGACCGCGCCGGGCTCCACCCGGACGAGCTGGCGCGGCGGCTGGCGCCGGGACCTGACCGGTCGCCCTGAGCCGGCCGCGGGGCGGGCGCACGGCACGGGCGGGCGCGCCGCGCGGCCGGGGGCCGGGGGCCGGGGGCGCCGGGGCCGGCGAGGTCGGGGGGCGGGGGTCAGGGGTCAGGGTCGAGCGGAAGGCGGCAGGGGGAGGCGGTTCAGGGGGAGGCGACGGTCGCGATGATGCCGATGAGGACGGTCACGCCGAGCATGGCGCCGAGGATCATCAGCAGCATCCGGTGGCCGCCGGTGGGGTTGGGGTCGAGCGCTGGCATGTGCCCAGTCTTCCACTCAGTCGCCGTCCTCGATGCACCGGTCCCGCCCGGCCCGCAGGCCGACGGCGATCTGGGCGATCAGCAGGCAGGTGGTGAAGGCCAGGGGCACCTCCCAGCCGCCCGTGGCCTCGTTCAGGATGCCGACGAGCAGCGGGCCCGGCAGGGAGATCAGGTAGCCGATGCCCTGCACGAAGGCCGACAGCCGGGCGACGCCCTGGCTGGTGCGGGCCCGCAGGCCGATCATGGTGAGGGCCACGGGGAAGCAGCAGTTGGCGATGCCGAGCAGGGTCGCCCAGGCCCAGGCCCCGCCCGCGGGGGCGAGCCAGAGGCCGGCGTAGCCGACGAGGCCGCAGGCGCCGAGCCCGGCGGCCAGCGGGCCCTGGTGGCGCATCCGGGCGGCGAGGGTGGGCAGCACGAAGCCGAGCGGGGCGCCGACGCCCATGACGAGGGCGAGGAGCAGCCCGGCGGTGGTCGCGGGCACCCCGGCGTCGCGGTAGATCTGCGGGGCCCAGCCCATGGTGATGTAGGCCGCGGTGGACTGCAGCCCGAAGAAGACGGCGAGCGACCAGGCGGTGGGCGAGCGGGACAGCCGCAACGGCGCCTCGGGGGCGGCCGGCGGGGCCGCCGCGGCCGGCCTCTGGTCCGGGCGTTCCCGCGCCCGGTCCGCGGCGCGGCGGCGCAGCAGCGCGGCCGACCACACCGGCACGGCCGCGGCGGCGGTGAGCGCCCAGAAGAGGAGGCCGAAACGCCAGCCGCCCCCGGCGTCGGCGAGCGGGATGGTGAACGCGGCGGCGGCCGAGGTGCCCAGCGCCAGGGCGGTGGAGTACAGGCCGGTCATGGCGCCGACGCGGTCGGGGAAGTAGCGCTTGACGAGCACCGGCATCAGGACGTTGGAGACGGCGATGCCGGCCAGCGCGAGGGCGCTGAACAGGAGGAACACGGGGGTGGAGCCGGAGGCGGCGCGCAGGCCGAGGCCGGCGGCGATGGCGGCCATCCCGGCCGCGACCACGGTTCCCGGACCCAGCCGGCGGGCCAGCCGGGGCGCCGCCATGCCGAACAGGCCGAAGCAGAGCGCGGGCAGCGAGGTCAGCAGGCCCGCGACCGCGCCGTTCATGCCGAGCCCGTCGCGGACCTCCTCCAGCAGGGGGCCGAGCCCGGCGACGGCGGGGCGCAGGTTGAACGCGGCGAGGAACAGGCCCGCGACGATCAGCCAGGCGGCCGGGGTGGCCGCGGCCGGTCGCCCGGCCGCCGCCTGCTCCGCGCCGGCTCGCGGGGCCGCGGGCGCGGTCCTGGTGGCCGTGGCCTGGGGTGCGGCAGGGCCGCCCGCCGGGCCCTGTGCTGCCGGGGTGCGCTCCTCGGTGGCCTTCGGGTTCGCGGGCGGAGTACGGTCGTCCCTCATCGACTCCATGAACCCAATCATAGAATCATGGGATGAATCCCCTCGCCTGGGGACCGGACGTTCCGGGAGAGTTATGACACTGACCGCGCCCCGCCGCTCCGCCCTCGCCGACCAGGTGATCGTCCGGCTGCGCCGGGAAATCACCTCGGGCGCATGGCCGGTGGGCTCGCGCATCCCGACCGAGCCCGAACTGGTCGAGCGCCTCGGTGTGGCGAGGAACACCGTGCGGGAGGCCGTCAGGGCGCTCGCGCACAACGGCCTGCTCGACATCAGGCAGGGCTCGGGCACCTATGTGGCGGCCACCAGCGAGCTGGCCGGGGTGATGCACCGGCGCTTCGCGGACGCCGACCCGCGGGACGTCTCGGAACTGCGCGGCGCGCTGGAGGCCGAGGCCGCGCGGCTGGCGGCGCAGCGGCGCACGGAGGAGGAGCTGCGGCAGCTGGAGTCCCTGCTGGCGCGGCGCGAGGCCGCCTGGGACTCGGGGGACGCCGAGCGGTTCGTCGGCGCCGACACCGCCTTCCACCTGGCGGTCGTGGGGGCCTCCCACAACGAGGTGCTCCGCGCGGTGTACGCCGACCTGGGCGCGGTGCTGCGGGCCTTCCTGCGCAGCGACGTCGGGGAGGTGCTGCGCCCGGAGGACCACGTGGACCACACCGGCCTGGTGGCCGCGGTGCGCCGGGGCGACGCGGGGGCCGCCGCGGCCGAGGCCGGGTCCTACGCGCGGGTCTGCCGCGCCGGCGCCTGCCTCTGAGACCTCACGCGCCCCACGCATCCCGCGCGCCCCCACACGCGCCCGCGCCCCGCCCCGGTGGAGGGGCGAGGCGCGGGCGGGTCCAGGGCGGCGGGCCCGGTGCGGGGCCGCTCAGGCGCCCATCATGTGCACGCCGCCGTCGACGTGGACGACCTCGCCGGTCGTCTTCGGGAACCAGTCGGACAGCAGGGCCACCACGCCGCGCGCGGCGGGCTCCGCGTCGCTGAGGTCCCAGCCGATCGGGGCGCGGGTGTTCCACACGTTGGCCAGCTCGTCGAAGCCGGGGATGGACTTGGCGGCCATCGACTTGATCGGCCCGGCCGACACCAGGTTGACCCGGATGTTCTTCTCCCCCAGGTCCCTGGCCAGGTAACGGGCCGTCGCCTCCAGGGCGGCCTTGGAGACGCCCATCCAGTCGTACTTGGGCCAGGCAACCCGCGCGTCGAAGTCCATGCCCACGACCGAACCGCCGCGCCGCTCCAGCAGCGGAAGCAGCGCCATGGTCAGCGACTTCAGCGAGTAGGCCGAGACCTCGACGGCCGTGGCGACCGACTCCCAGGGCGTTTCGAGGAAGTTGCCGCCGAGGGCGTCCTGGGGCGCGAAGGCGATGGAGTGCACCACCCCGTCGAGGGTCATGCCCTCGCCCAGCTGCTCGGCCACCCGGTCGGCGAGGGTGGCCAGGTGCTCGCCGTTCTGCACGTCGAGCTCGATCACCGGGACCGGCTTGGGCAGCCGCTTGGCGAACCGCTCCACGAGCGACACCCTGCCGAAGCCGGTGAGCACCACCTCGGCGCCCTCCTCCTGGGCCAGCCTGGCCACCTGGAAGCCGATCGAGGCGTCGGTGATGACCCCGGTGACCAGGATGTTCTTGCCGGCGAGAAGTCCACTCATGTTCAGTGCCCCATGCCCAATCCGCCGTCAACGGGAATGACGGCTCCAGTGATGTAAGCGGCGTCGTCCGAGACCAGGAACCGGACCACACCCGCGATTTCCTCCGGGTTCGCGGCCCGGCCGAGCGGCACCTGCGCCAGGGATTCGGCGAGCCGCTGCTCGCTCACCGCCCGCGACATGTCGGTGTCCACCCAGCCGGGGGCGACCACGTTGCAGGTGATGTTGCGGGAACCGAGCTCGCGCGCCAGCGAACGCGCGAAGCCGACGAGGCCCGCCTTCGAGGCCGCGTAGTTGACCTGCCCCGGGGAGCCGAGCAGGCCGACGACCGAGGAGATCAGCACGATCCGCCCGGTGCGGGCGCGCAGCATGCCCTTGGAGGCGCGCTTGACGACCCGGAAGGTGCCGGTGAGGTTGGTGTCGAGGACGGAGGTGAAGTCGTCGTCCGACATGCGCAGGATCAACCCGTCGCGGTTTATCCCGGCGTTGGCGACGAGGACCTCCACGTTGCCGTGCCGTTCCTCGATCTCTTTGTATGCCTGCTCCACCTGCTCCGGGTCGGTGATGTCGCACTTCACCGGCAGGCACCCGCGCGCGACGAGGTCCTGCGGGGGCTCTCCCGAGCGGTAGGTGAATGCGACCTTCTCGCCGTGCTCGGCGAAGGCCCGGGCGATGGCCAGGCCGATTCCGCGGTTGCCTCCGGTGACGAGTACCGAGCGGCTCAAGGGGCCACCTGCTTCCTGCCGTCCTGATGCGTCTGGTCCCGCACCACGCTAGCCTCCCCGGCCACCTCGGCGGAGCGCGGGCCGCGACAGGCGCGCCGCCGCCCGGCTGTGGGTTTCCCACAGCGGCCGCGCGCTTCCGGGCGCCGCCGCGGGGGCCGCGGCGGCGGCGCGGGCCGTGCAGAGTGCACGCCCGTCCGATGACAGGCGTGACTGTCGGCGAACCCGCAGCCGTGGAAATCTCTTTCTCGCTTCCCGCGGCGAACGAGGGGGCGAACGGCCGGGCAGGCGGGGAAAAGCGGGAGGGATTCCGGCGCTCATGGACAAGCGGTACGAGGTCTTCTGCCTGCTGGACCGGCATTTCTACGAGACGCCCGACCTGGCCGCACGCAACGCGGGCGCCACGGCGGATGCCGGGACGGATGCCACGGCGGAAGGCACGGCGCGGGAAGACCTGTTCGAGGCCGCGCGCCGCCCGGTCCCTGCGGGCTGGCGCACCCGGCGTTCCGGCGACTGGCTGCACGTTCAGCCGGTGGCCGCCTCGCTGCCCGGGCAGGGCTGGAAGATCCACGTCTCGGCCTGCCTCGGCAATGCCGCCGCGCTGGCAGAAAAGGTGTGGGACTACTGCGTGCCGCGGCGCCTGCCCTTCAAATTCGTGCCCAGCCTGCCGCTGCTCTTCCTGCGGAATTCCAAGTACGCCGGACGCGAGTCCAGCGGGAAATTCGCCACCCTCTATCCCGCGGACGAGGCCGAGACGCACACGGTGCTCACCGAACTCGGCGGGCTCCTCGCCGGGGAGCCCGGGCCCTACATCCTCACCGACCTGCGCTGGGGCGAGGGCCCGCTGTACGTGCGCTGGGGCGCCTTCGTGCCCCGCCGCACCGACAACGGCTCCGGCGTCCTGGTCCCGGCCGTCGAGGACCCGCACGGGCGCCTGGTGCCCGATCGCAGGACGCCGGGCTTCGCGCTGCCCGACTGGGTGACGCTGCCCGCCTTCCTGCGCCCCCACCTCGCCGCCCGGCAGGCGGTGACCCTGGAGGGGCTGCCCTACCGGATCGAGGCGGCCCTGCACTTCTCCAACGGCGGCGGCGTCTACCGGGGCGTCGACACCCGCACCGGGGAGCGGGTCGTCCTCAAGGAGGCCAGGCCGCACGCGGGTCTCGCGGCGGACGGGGCCGACGCGGTCACCCGGCTGAAGCGGGAGCGCGCGGCGCTGGAGGCCGCGGCCGGGCTCGGCGTCGCGCCCGCCGTACGGGACTGGCTGACGGTCGGCGAACACCGCTTCCTCGTGATGGACTTCGTGCCAGGCCGCACCCTCAACTCCTTCTTCGCCCGGCGCCATCCACTGCTGACCCGGGAGCCCGACCCGGCGGCCCTGTCCGCGTACACCCGCTGGGCGCTCGGGGTCCACGCCGCGGTGGAGCGCGCGATCACCGCCCTGCACGGCCGCGGCCTGGTCTTCCACGACCTGCACATGTTCAACGTCATCCTCACCGAGGCGCACGAGACGCACGAGACGCACGAGACGCACGAGACGCACGAGGCGGCGGGCGGCGAGCGCGCGGCGCAGGGCGCCTGGGGCGAGGCGGCGCAGGCCCCGCCCGAGGTGACGCTGCTCGACTTCGAGGCGGCGGCAACGGTGGCGGAGAACCGCCGCCAGGTCGTGGCCCACCCCGGCTTCCTGGCGCCGGCCGACCGGACCGGCTTCGCCGTCGACCGCTACGCCCTGGCCTGCCTGCGGCTGGCCCTCTTCGTCCCGATGACCACGCTGCTCGCCATCGACCCCGCGAAGGCGGAGCACCTCGCGGAGATCGCCGCCGCGCAGTTCCCCGGCATTCCGGACGCGTTCCTCGCCGGGGCCGTGGCGGAGATTCGCGGCACGGACGGCGCGCGCCGCGCCCCGGCCCGTTGCCGGCGGCAACCCGCGGCCCCGCGGCAGTGGCCGCGGGCCCTGGAGTGGCCGCGGGCCCGGGAGTCCATGGTCCGCGCGATGCTGGCCTCCGCCACCCCGGACCGCGAGGACCGGCTCTTTCCCGGCGACATCGCGCAGTTCGCCGCGGGCGGGGGACTCGGCCTCGCGCACGGCGCGGCCGGCGTCCTGCACGCCCTGCACGAGGTCTGCGGCGAGCGCTACGAGGAGGGCGAGCGCTGGCTGCTGCGGCGGGCCGCCGCCCCGCCGGAGGGCACCCCGCTCGGCCTGTACGACGGGCTGCTCGGCGTGGCGTACGTGCTGCACCACCTGGGCCACCGCCAGGCGGCGCTCGACCTGGCGCACCGGGCGCTCGGCGAGCGCTGGCAGGGCCTGCCCACGCACCTGTACGGCGGTCTCTGCGGCCTCGCCCTGGTCCTGGACGACCTCGCCGCGGCCACGGGCGAGACGGAGCTGGCCGCGCAGGCCGCGCGGGCCACCGCACTGGTGGCCCGGCGCGTGCGCGAGCTGTCCTCGCGCCCGCCCGAGCCGCCCGGTCGCCGCCGCGCCGGGCTGCTCCACGGCGCGAGCGGCGCGGCCCTGCTCTTCCTGCGGCGCCTGGCCCGCACCGGCGACCGCGAGTTCCTCGGCCTGGCCGCCACGGCGCTGCGGCGCGACCTGGAGCACCTGCGCCCCGACCGGCAGGGCGTCTGGCTGCTCGACGAGGGCGACCGCCTGATGCCCTACCTCGGCGAGGGCAGCGTCGGGGTCGCCGCCGTGCTCGACGACTACCTCACCAGCGCCGGGGCCCGGGGCGCGGACCGGCCGGCCGGCGAGGCGGAGCGGTTCGCCGAGGCGCGGGCACGGATTCTGCCCGCGGCGATGCTGCGTTACTACGCGCAGCCCGGGCTCTTCCGCGGCCGGGCCGGGATGGTCTGGTACCTGGCCCGCGCCGCCGCGGCCGAACCGGCGGGCGCCGCGGCGGACCGGTGCGCGGACGGCCTCGCCGGGCAGGTCGCGGCCATGGACTGGTACGCCATGTCCTACCGCGGCGAACTCGCCTTCCCCGGCGACCAGATGATGCGCCTGTCGATGGACCTGGCCACCGGGACCGCCGGCTGCCTGCTGGCCCTGGGCGCCGCGCACCACGCGGGCGGGGCGCGGCCCGCCCCGCGGCTGCCCTTCCTCGACGCGGTCGCCGCCCCCGCGGTCTCTCCTCCCACGGCAGACCGCCCACAGACCCCCTCCGCCCCGGCGCCCCAGGGCCCGGGGCGGGGGCGGACCACGCACCATCCGTCCCCCGCGAGCTGAGTTCCGCGACCGCCCCCGGCACGAGCCGGAGGAAACAGCGCAACCCGGCGAGCAGTCGGCGCAAGCCGCCGACCGGAAACGAACCGAAAGGAAGACGTCATGTCCCTTCTCGACCTGCAGGCCATGGAGCCGGAGACGACCGCCCTGGACGCCGGGCACGGCGGCGACGACGGCGACCAGAGCAGCGCCAGCCTCCTGCTCTGCGACACCCACAGCTCGCAGAGCGTGATCATCTGTCTCTGACCGTCCCCCGCGGACGAAGGCGGCCCCGCGCGAGAGCACCGCGCGGGGCCGCCCCCGTGGCGCACCGTATCGCGGAAGGAGAGGCGCGTTGGGGCGTTCTGCCGACGGGCTGTGGCTGCGCACGGCGCGGCACGGCGCGGCACGCGCCGCCGTGCTGTGCCTGGCGTCGCTGGCCGGTTCCGTGGCCGCGCTGCTGTTCCCCCTGGCCCTCGGCCGCACCCTCGACGCGCTGCTGAGCGGGGCCCCGGCGGCCGAGACCCGGGCCTGGAGCCTGCGCTGCGCGGGCCTGGCCGGCGCGCAGACCCTGCTCTCCGCGGCGGCGTCCCTGCTGGCCGGCACCACCGGCGCGCGGGCCACCGCCTGGCTGCGGCGCGGCCTGCTGCGGCACCTGCTGGCCCTGGGCCCCGACGCCGCGGCCCGTTTTCCCGGCGGCGACCTGATCACCAGGGCGACGGGGAACGCGGTGCACGCCGGGGCCCTTCCGGCCGCGCTCGGCGAGGCCCTCGCCGCGCCCGCCGCGCCGCTGGGCGCCACCGTCGCCCTCGCCCTGCTCGACTGGCGGCTGGCCGCCGCCTTCCTGGCCGGGCTGCCCGCCCTGGCGTGGCTGCTGCGGTCCTTCACCCGCTCGGTCACCGGGAACGTCGCCGCGTACCAGGAGCTCCAGGCCGGCCTCGCGGCCCGACTGGTGGAGGCGCTCGGCGGGGCCCGCACCATCGCCGCCGCCGGCACGTCCCGGCGGGAGCGCGACCGGGTGCTCGCGCCGCTGCCCGCGCTGGCCGCCCAGGGCCGCCGCATGTGGCGGATCAACGCCCGGGCCGCCGGGCAGGCCGCGGTCCTCTCCCCCGGGCTCCAGCTCGCCGTGCTCGCGGCGGGTGGCCTGCTGCTCGCCGAAGGGAGCCTCAGCGTGGGCGAGTGGGTGGCCACCACCCGTTACGCGGCGCTCGCCGCCGGGATCGGCACGGCCTTCGGCCGGCTCAACCTGCTGCTGCGGGCCCGCGCCGCCGCCGCCAGGCTCGGCGAGGTCCTCGCCGAGCCGCCCCCCGCCTGGGGCGCGGCCCGGCTGCCGCAGGCGGGCCCGGGCCGCCTTGAGTTCCGCCAGGTCACCGCCCGGCGCGGCGGGCGGGAGGTGCTGCGCGGCCTCGACCTGGTGGTGCCGGGCGGCGCGACGGTGGCGCTGGTGGGGAGGTCGGGCGCCGGCAAGTCGCTGCTCGCGGCGCTCGCCGGGCGGCTGGCCGAGCCCGACGCGGGCCTGGTCCTGCTCGACGGGGTGCCCCTGCACGCGCTGGAGCGGGCCGAGGTGCGCCGCGCCGTCGGCTACGCCTTCGCGCGCCCGGCGCTGCTCGGCGGCACCCTGGAGGGCGCCATCGGCTACGGCCCGCGCCCCCTGCCGCCCGGGCGCGTGCGGGCGGCGGCCCGCGCGGCCGGGGCCGACGCGTTCGTCGGCAGGCTGCCCGAGGGGTACGCCACCCGCTGCGCCGAGGCCCCGCTGTCCGGGGGCGAGCGGCAACGCCTCGGCCTGGCACGGGCGTTCGCCCACGGCGGGCGGCTGCTCGTGCTCGACGACGCGACCTCGAGCCTGGACTCCGCCACGGAGCGGCGCATCACCCGGGCCCTGCTCGGCGAGGCGGGCGCCCGCACCCGGCTGATCGTGGCCCACCGCCAGGCCCTGGCCGCCGGGGCGGACCTGGTGGCCTGGCTCGACGGGGGGCGGGTGCGGGCGCTCGCCCCGCACCGCACGCTGTGGGCGGACGCCGCCTACCGCGCGCTGTGGGCGGCGGACGCGGCGCCCCAGGACGGGGCGTCAGATGAGGCGTCAGCCGGGGCGCCTGGCGCGTCGTCGGGCGCGTCGTCAGGCGGGGCGCCCGCCGCGTCGTCAGGCGGGGCGCCCGCCGCGTCGTCAGGCGCGGCGGCGCACGCGGCGTCGTCAGGCGCGGCGGCGCACGCGGCGTCGTCAGGCGCGGCGGCGCACGCGGCGTCGTCAGGCGCGGCGGCGCACGCGGCGGCGCACGACCTGGCGAACGGGACGGCGCACGAGACGGCGAACGGGACGGCAGAAGGGGCGGCGGACGGCACGGCGGGCGGGGCGCGGCGGGCCGGGAAGCGCGGCCTCCGGTGAGCCGGGCCGCCCGGGGCACCCGGCGCCGCGCCGCGCCGCGGCGGGGCACGGCACGGGCCTGGCTGTGTTTCCTCGGGGACCGGCCGCGGACGCTGCTCGCCCTCGGCTGCTGGTCGCTGCTCCAGGGCGGCCAGACCTTCCTGCTCGGCTCCTGCCTGGCCAGGGCGCTGGACGAGGGATTTCTCGCGGGGCGCACGGGCGCCGGCCTCGGCTGGCTCGGCCTGGCCGCCGCCGGGGTGGCGGCGGGCGCGCTCGGCACCGCGGGGGTGCAGCGGGCCGTGGGGGCGCTCGCCGAGCCGCTGCGCGACGCCCTGGTGCGGGAGGTGGTGCGCCGCGCCCTGGACGGGGCGGTGCGCGAGGGGCGGGCGGACGGCACCGCCGCGGTCTCCCGGCTGACCCATCAGGTGGAGATCGCCAGGGACAGCTTCGCCGGCCTGGTGCTGGTGGCCCAGGGCTTCCTGGTCACGCTGGCCGGGGCGCTGGGCGGTCTCGCCTGGCTGGCTCCGGTGCTGCTGCCCCTGGTGGCGGCCCCGCTGCTGCTCGGCCTCGGGCTGCTGCTGTGGTCCCTCGGGCCGCTCGCCCGGCACCAGCGGGCCCTGCTCGCCGCGGACGAGTCGCTGGCCGGGGCGTGGGGCGAGGTGGCCGCCGGGCTGCGCGACATCGCCGCCTGCGGGGCGGAGGAACGCGCGGCGGCCGAGGTGGGGCGGCACGTGGAACGGGAGCGGCGGGCGGCCGTGGCGCTGGCCCGCTGGGGGGTGATCAGGACGCTCGCGCCCGCGGTCGGGGGCCGGGGCCCGCTGCTCGCGCTGCTGTTCCTCGGGCCCTGGCTGCTGGCGCACGGCGTGTCCCCTGGCGAGCTCGTCGGCGCCCTGACCCTGGTCACCCAGGCGCTGCTGCCTGCCCTCCAGAGCCTGGTGAACGGCCTGGGCGGGGCGGGTGCCCGGCTGACGGTCGTCCTCACCCGCCTCCTGGACTCCCCCGCCCCGCCGAGGCACCGCCCCCCGGGGCCGCCACCCCGGGGCCGGGCGGCGCCGGGGCCGGCGGCCGGCGGCCGGGAGGCGGCACCGGCCCGCCGCGCTGAGCCGCCCGGCGGCGGCGCGGCCCCCGCGACCGGCGCGCGGGCGGGAGCGCGGGGGCGCGGGGCGCTGGAGCTGCGCGGGGTCGGCTTCGGCTACGGCGGGCGGGCCGCGCCGGTGCTGCGGGGGCTCGACCTGGTGGTGCCCGAGGGCGGGCACCTGGCGGTGGTGGGGCCGAGCGGCGCGGGGAAGTCCACCCTGGCCGCACTCGTGGCCGGCCTGCTCCGCCCGGACGCGGGCGAGGTGCTGCTCGGCGGGGTGCCCGCGACCGGGCAGCCGGGCGCGCCGCCGGCGGCCCGGCGGGTGGTGATCCCGCAGGAGGCGTACGTCTTCTCCGGCAGCGTCGCCGCCAACCTCGGCTACCTGTGCGGCCCGGGCACGCCCGGGGCGGCCCTGCTGGCGGCGGCGGAGGCGGTGGGCGCGGCCGAACTCGTCGCCAGGCTCGGGGGCCTCGCCGGGCGGGTCGAGCCCGCCGCGCTCTCCGCGGGCGAACGCCAACTGCTCGCGCTGGCCAGGGCCTACCTGTCGCCCGCGCCCCTGGCGCTGCTCGACGAGGCCACCTGCCACCTCGACCCGGCCGCCGAGGCCCGGGCGGAGCGCGCCTTCGCCGCCAGGCCGGGCGGCACGCTCCTGGTCGTGGCGCACCGGCCCGGCTCGGCGCGGCGGGCCGCCCGGGTGCTGATGCTGGACGGCGGGCGGGCGCTGCACGGCCGTCACGCGGACCTGCTGGCCCGCTCGGCCGGCTACCGGGAGCTGATGGGCCTGCCCCCGGTGCCGCCCGCCCCGCCCGTGGAGGCCCCGCGCCCCGGCTCAGACCCAGCCGCCGGTGCGGGCTATGCGTATGGCGTCGACGCGGTTGCGGGCGCCGGTCTTGCGGATGACGGCGGCCAGGTAGTTGCGCACCGTTCCCTCGGCGAGCCACAGGGACCTGGCGATCTCGGGCACGGGGGCGCCGTCGGCGGCGAGTGAGAGCACGCTCAGCTCCCGCGGCGTCAGCGGCATCCGCGAGGCGCTGAGGAAGTCGTAGGCCAGCCCCTCGTCCACGTAGCGCCCGCCGTCCGCGACCCGGCGGATGGCCTCGATCAGCCGCTCGGGCGGCGCGTCCTTGCTGACGTACCCCTGCGCGCGCGCCTCGAACGCCCGGTGCAGCAGGCCGGGCCTGCCCGCCGGCGCGAGCACGATCAGCCCCGCGCTCTCGGCGCCCTCCGTGCGCCGCCTGGCCACCGCCTCCGCCAGCCCGGCCGAGCCCGGGCACGCGACGTCGAGCAGCCACAGGCCGGCCTCCCCGTGGGCGGCCTGGGCCGGGCCGCCGGTCAACTCGGCCCAGGAAACCGTCGTCACGCCGAAATCCTCGTGGACCGCCAGCAGCGAAGCCAGCGCGCAGCGCACCAGGTTGTCGTCGTGCACGAGTAATAACCGGATCACGTTTTCCTGCCTCCTCTGGCATCGGCTCACACTCGCCCCTCGATCCCCCAGCTTTCCCCATAGGCGTGGCGCTCGGGTCGAGAAGTGAGGGGAAAACCATGAATCAGCACGCGAGTTCACGGTGCACGAGGGGCGCGCGGCGCGAAGTCCGTGCTTCAGAAGGCAGAAAAATGAACGAGGAAACCGAAGGAGAGAACAACCAAGGGAACACAAGGGCGAATCACGGGGGGCGCGCTCGACTCACGCGCGCCCTTGCATTGCTTCAAAGCGCTCCCGCCGCGTTGCCGCTCCGTGAATTCCGCCGGGATTTCCGGCGGGACTTCCGGCAACAACAGCACGCCGGGCGCTCCGCCTGCACACAATGGGTGAGGCGAGTGAGACGCGTGGGTAGGAAGCCGCGCCGACGCGTCAGGTTCGCGCCGGACCGCACGGAGGGTGGGCACCATGACGGACATCAGGCCCCTTGACGCCGGCGAGGACGCCGGCCCCGACATCGTCAGGCTCATCGGCGCGCAGCTGAAGTCGCTGCGCATGAACGCCCAGCTGGAACGCGAGGAGTTCGCGGCCAGGGTGGGGTACAGCACGCACACGGTGATCTCCGTCGAGCAGGGCCTGCGGCGCCCGCCCGAGCCGGACTTCCTCGACCGCGCCGACGAGGTGCTGCGCGCCGGCGGGCTGTTGAAGCTGGCCAAGCGCGAGGTCGCCAAGGCCTGCCTGCCGGCCTTCTTCCGCGACGCGGCCAGGCTGGAGGAGCGGGCGGTCGAGTACCACTCCTACGAGAACCAGGTGGTGCCCGGACTGCTGCAGACCAGGGAGTACGCCCGGGCGGTCTTCCGCATGCAGCGGCCGATGCTGGACGAGGAGACGGTCGAGGAGCGCACCGCGGCCCGCCTCGCCCGGCAGGCCCTGCTGGAGCGCAGGCCCGCCGCGGCCATGAGCTTCGTCGTCGAGGAGGCCGTGCTGCACCGCCCCTTCGGGGGCGCGGACGTGCTGCGCGGACAGCGCGAGCACCTGCTGCGCCTCGGCCAGCAGCGCAACATCGAGCTCCAGGTGATGCCGACCGACCGGGAGGACCACGCCGGCTCCGGCGGGCCGCTGCTGCTGATGCGGGCCGAGGGCGAGCCGATGGCGGCCTACGTCGAGGCGCACGACCTCGGGGCCCTGCGCACCAGGAGCGACGCGGTGCGCGACCTCAGCCAGCGCTACGAGATCCTGCGCGCCCAGGCGCTCGGCCCCCGGGAGTCGGCCCGGCTGATCGAGCGGCTCCTCACGCAGGGGTGAGCGGCCGCGCGCCGGCGGGCGGGCCCGGCCGGGCGCGGGCGGGGGCCGGCCGGCGGCCCGCACGGGCGGCCCCGCGCCGGCACCCGGGAGTTACCATGCGCACACGGGAGTTGACACCGGCATACCGGGTCGGGGAAGGCCGGCGACGTGCCGAAGCGGACAGACGCAGGCAGACCCAGGCAGACCCGGAAAGACCCAGAAACACGGGGAGGCGGACGTGACGGCAGAGGGCACGGAGCAGGACGGCACGCTGGACCTTCAGCTCGACCGGGCGCACTCCGCCCGCATCTACGACTACTTACTCGGCGGCAAGACCAACTACGCGCTGGACCGCGAGGCCGCCGAGGCCGCGATGCGCGTCCACCCCCACGCCAGGACCGTCGCCAGGGTGAACCGCGCCTTCATGCACCGGGTCACCGAGTACCTGGCCGGGCGCGGCATCCGCCAGTGGCTCGACATCGGCACCGGCATCCCGACCAGTCCCAACCTCCACGAGGTGGCGCAGTCCATCCGGCCGGACGCGCGGATCGTCTACGCGGACAAGGACCGGATCGTCCTCGCCCACGCCGCGGCCCTGATGGACGGCCGCCCCGAGGGCCGCATCGCCTACGTCCACGGGGACGCCACCCGCCCCGAGACCATACTCAACGCGCCGGAGCTGACCAGCACCCTGGACCTGGACGAGCCGGTGGCCGTCAGCCTGAACGCGCTGCTGCACTTCGTGCCCGACGGCCCCGCAGGCCCCCGCGAGATCGTCGGCACGCTGCTCGACCCGCTGCCGCCCGGCAGCGTCCTCGCCCTCACCCACGCCACCCGCGACCTCGACCCCGAACTGTGGGACGGCATCGTGCGCGTCTACCGCGGCACGAGCGCCCCGCTGCACCTGCGTACCCGCGAGGAGGTGGCCGCCCTCTTCGACGGGCTCGACCTGGTCTCCCCCGGGCTCGTCCTGGCCCACCGGTGGCGGCCCAAGGACAGCGGGCTCGGGTCGGCGGAGCCGATCGGCGACGCCGAGGTCAGTCTCTGGGCCGGGGTGGCCGTCAAGCCCGGCGCCTGAGGCCGCCGGGCGCCCCGGGGCACTCCCGCGGGGCGGCGGCGTTGCGCCAGTAGAATGGCGCCCCCGGCCGCTTCCGGCCCCGCTTCCCCGACCCTCAGGACGGATCGTGACACGCCTCGGCGAATCCGTGCGGCGCGCCTCCGCGCTGCTCGCGCAGGACCTCTCTTCCGACAGCACCGTGCGCCGGCTGCTGGAGGAGTCGGTCTCGCGGCGGTATCTCGACCTGACGGACCTGAGCGCGGCGGAGCAGGCCCGGCTGATCGCGGCCAGGGCGGTGGACGTGCTGCCCTCGGTGGAGACGCTGGAGCAGCGGATCGAGACCGCGCGGGCGGCCGGGCGCGGGCTGCACGTCAAGCTCGGCATCGACCCCACGGCGGCCGACGTGCACCTGGGTCACACGGTGCCGATGATCGTCCTCAGCCGCTTCCAGCGGATGGGGCACGAGGTGACGCTGATCATCGGCGACATCACCGCGAAGATCGGCGACCCGACCGGCAGGTCGGAGGAGCGCCCCCCGCTGACCGACGAGGACATCGCGCGCAACCTGGCGGGCTACCGCGAGCAGGTGCGGCCGTTCTTCGACTTCGAGCGGGTCGGGTACCGGCGCAACAGCGAGTGGCTGGCCGGGATCACGCTGCCCAAGCTGATCGGCATCCTGGCGCAGGTGCCGGTCTCGGCGCTGCTGCAGCGCGACGACTTCCGCACCCGCCTGGAGGGCGGGCACGGGCTGGCGATGTCGGAGCTGATCTACCCGGTGGCGATGGCGATCGACTCCGCCGAGATCGACGCGGACATCGAGCTGGGCGGCGCCGACCAGCTGCTGAACATCCAGATGGGCCGGCGGGTCATGGAGATCTACGGCCTCGACCCGCAGCTGATCGTCACCATGCCGCTGATCGAGGGCACCGACGGCACCGGCGCCAAGATGTCCAAGTCCAAGGGCAACTACGTCGGCCTCACCGCCACCGCCGAGGACGTCTTCGGCAAGATCATGTCGATCCCCGACCGGCTGATGGAGTCCTACCTGCGGGCCTGGACGGAGTGGACGGACGAGGAGCTCGCGCTGGTGACCGGGCGGCTCGCCGACTCCTCGCTGCACCCGATGGACCTCAAGAAGGTGCTGGCCGGGGAGGTGGTCGCGGCGCTGCACGGCGTGGAGGCCGCGATGCGGGCCAGGGCGGACTTCGCCGCGCAGTTCTCCAGGAAGAGCTTCGCCGAGGTGGCGGCGCTGCCCGAGGTGACGCTCGCCGAGCACGGGGCGGAGCCGGTCACCGCGGTGCTCACCGGCGCGCTCGGCTTCACGCCGAGCGCCTCGGCGGCCCGGCGGCTGGCGAAGCAGAACGGGCTGCGGCTCGTGCTGGAGTTCGCCGGCGGGGAGCAGCGCCAGCGGGTGCTCGCGGAGGCGGACGCGCTGCGCCCGCTCGCCGAGGTGCTCGGCGAGTCGCTCGCCGGCGCCGAGGGGACCGGCGAGGAGCCCAAGGGCGTGTTCCTGAAGGCGGGCCGGAAGCTGGCCGAGGTCCGCCGGTAGCCGGTGCCGGGCGGGGGCGTACCGTGGTCCCGGGTGGTGAGGCATCGTGCGCGTGAGGAACCCCGTGAAGAAGCCCGAGAGGCATTCTGCGCGGAAGGGCGGCCCCGAGCCGGCCGTCTTCCGGATCACCGAGGCGCGGCAGAGCCTGCAGGACGACGTCCGCGGACGGCAGCGGCGCTACGTGCTGTCCATGCTGGTGCGGACCGCGGCCGTGCTGCTGACCGTGCTGCTGTGGAACGTCAGCAGGCCCGTGGCCGCGGTCACCCTCGTCGTCGGCGCCGTGCTGCCGTACTTCGCCGTGGTCATCGCCAACGCGGGCCGGGAGAACGTCTCCGCGCTGCCCTCGGGGCTGCTGGGGACCGCCCACCGGGCGCTGCCGCCCGGCGGCGAGGAGCTTCACAAGCGGAGCTGAGGCTTCCGTGTGCGAAGGCCGGGAAGTGCCCCGGCCAATTGAGGCATTCGGCTGCGCCGAACGGTGCATTGCATGTCATACTGCAAGGGCGCTCCGTATCCCCCGTCGGAGCGACCGATCGACGCCGGGCGGCTCCCCCCGTGGCTGCCCGGCGTCGTCCTTTTGCCGGATGAGAGGCACGTGTGTGCGAGGAGAGGGGGTTGGGTGGGTTCCGTGGTGAACGAGACGCAGGCGGAGACGGTGGTGTGCTCGGCAAAGGGCTGCCGGGCGCCCGCGGTGTGGGTGCTCGCCTGGAACAACCCCAAGCTGCACGCCCCGGAACGCCGCAAGACGTGGGTGGCCTGCGCGGAGCACCGGGAGTACCTGGGGAACTTCCTCGGGGTGCGCGGCTTCCTCAGGGACGTGGTGCCGCTTTCCGAGTGGGAATCATCCGCCGATCGCTGACATCGGCCGCTGCGGCTGCACGAACCGCGGGTCGTCCAGCCCAGAACCGGCCTTCTTCCCCCACATCGCCTCCCGCCACAGGCGGGCGATCTCCGCGTCCCCCGCGCCGCCCCGCAGCGCCCCCCGCAGGTCGGACTCCTCCCGGGCGAACAGGCAGGAACGCACCTGCCCGTCCGCGGTCAGCCTGGTGCGGTCGCAGGCACGGCAGAACGGCCGGGTGACCGAGGCGATGACCCCGACCCGGTAGGGGCCGCCGTCCACCAGCCAGCGCTCCGCGGGCGCCGAGCCGCGCCGCTCCGGCTCCTCGGCGGTGAGCGTGAAACGGGTGCGCAGCGCCCGCAGGATCTCCTCCGCGGTGACCATCTCCTCGCGCTGCCAGCCGTGCTGGGCGTCGAGCGGCATCTGCTCGATGAACCGCAGCTCGTAGCCCTGCTCCAGGGCCCAGGCCAGCAGGCCGGGCGCCTCCGCCTCGTTCACCCCGCGCATCAGCACGGCGTTGACCTTGACCGGGGCCAGGCCCGCCGCCCTGGCCGCCGCAAGACCGCGCAGCACGTCGGCGTGCCTGCGGCGGCGGGTGAGCCGGTGGAAGACCTCGGGGTCGAGGGTGTCGAGCGAGACGTTGACCCGGTCCAGGCCCGCCTCGCGCAGGGCCGTGGCGGTGCGCTCCAGGCCGATGCCGTTGGTCGTCAGGGAGAGCCGCGGGCGCGGGCGCAGCGCGGCGCAGCGCGCGACGATGCCGGGCAGGCCCGGGCGCAGGAGGGGCTCGCCGCCGGTGAACCTGACCTCGGTGACGCCGAGTTCGGTGACGGCGATCCGCACCAGGCGCACGATCTCCTCGTCGGTGAGCAACTCGGGCTTGGCGAGCCAGGACAGGCCCTCCTCCGGCATGCAGTAGGTGCAGCGCAGATTGCACCTGTCGGTGAGGGAAACCCTGAGGTCCGTGGCGATCCGGCCGTAGGTGTCGCGCAGCATGGGCGGCCTCCGCTCTCGGGCAGTTGTCTCGCAGCGTACGTCACGCCCGTGACAGCCCGCCGAACTGCCGCCGGTACCCTTCCCGCCGCGGGTTGAGGGCGCCTCAACTCCCCGCCGCGCGGCGGGCACTGTCGGTGCGGGCCCGTATCCTCAGGGACCATGCTCGAAGACCACACGGCACCCGCGGCCCGCCTCCCCGTCCAGCAGACGTCACCGCAGCCGGACCCGCGCCTGGTGCCGGGCGGGCCGGCCGCCGCCCCGCCCGCCGAGGCGGCGTGGCCCGAGAGCTACCCGGAGGGCTACGCCGTGGTCGACGTGGAGACCACGGGCCTGGCCCCGGGCGACCGCATCGTGTCCGCGGCCGTCTACCGGCTGACGGCCCGCGGCGAGGTGGAGGACCACTGGTACACGCTGGTCAATCCGGAGCGCGACCCGGGCCCGACCTGGCTGCACGGCCTGACCGCCGAGATGCTGGCCGACGCGCCCGTCTTCGCCGAGGTCGCCGGGGAGTTCGCCGCCCGGCTGGCGGGCCGGGTGCTCGTGGCGCACAACGCGGTCTTCGACTGGACGATGATCGCCAGGGAGTACGCCAGGGCCTCCCGCACCGCGCCGGTGGAGCAGCGGCTGTGCACGATCCTGCTCGCCAAGGCGCTGGGGCTGCCGCTGCCCAACCACAAGCTGGAGAGCCTCGCCGCGTACTTCGGGGTCGAGCAGCGGCGGGCGCACCACGCCCTGGACGACGCCAGGGTGCTGGCGGAGGCGTTCCGGCCCAGCCTGCACCGGGCGGCGCGGCAGCGGCTGCCGCTGCCCCTGCTGGTGTGCCGCCCGATCACCGAGTGGTCCGACGCGCCCCCGTCCGGCGGCGGGCGCACCGCGCGCTGGGGCGGCTGGCGGCAGCCGAAGCGGCGCCCGGCCTGCCCGTATCCGAACCCGGGGCGCTTCGAGGCGGGCGGGCGGCTGCGGCAGGGCATGCGGGTGGCCTTCTCCGGCGACACCTCGGTGGACCGCGAGCTGCTGGAGGACCAGGCCTTCGAGGCCGGGCTGCACGTCGCCTCCTCCGTGTCGCGCCTCACCAGCCTGCTGGTGACGAACTACCCGGAGGCGGCGACGGGCAAGGTCACCAGGGCCAGGGAGCTGGGCACGCCGATCCTCGACGAGGCGGCGTTCACGCAGCTGCTGCGGGACGTGGCACCCGCCGATCCCGGGCCCGCCGGGCGGGGCGCCGCGGCGGCGCCCCCGGTGCGGGAGGTGTGACCCTCTTCGGGTACGGTCGAGGGCTGTGTACCGCTTTCTGCTGTCACGGCAGTGGGTGATCCTCACCCTCGTCGCGCTGCTGCTGATCCCGACGATGATCGAGCTCGGGTTCTGGCAGCTGCACCGGCACGAGCAGCGGGTGGCGCGCAACGACCTGATCACCCGCAGCCTGGAGGCGCCGGCCGTGCCGATGGCCGAGCTGAGCTCGGTGGACGGCGGCCCCGACCCCTCCGACAGGTACCGGACGGTGACCGCGAGCGGGCGCTACGACCCGGCGCACGAGACGGTGGTCCGCAACCGGCCGAACGGCGACGGCACCAACGGCTACGACGTCCTCACCCCGCTGATCCAGGACGACGGCACGGCGGTGCTGGTCAACCGGGGCTGGGTCGCGCCGGGCGAGGACCCGACGGCGGTGCCCGAGGTGCCCGCGCCGCCCACGGGCGAGGTGCGGGTGACCGGCCGCCTGATGGAGGACGAGACCGGCGGGAACACGGGGATCAGGGACCGCTCGGGTCTGCCCGAGGGCATGGTCATGCTGATCAGCAGCGAGCGGGCGGCCGAGGAGCTGGGCCGGCCGGTGCTCGGGGGGTACCTGGAGCTGGCCGAGACCTCCCCGGCCCCGGGCGACGCCGAGGCGCAGCCGGAGCTGCTGCCCGAGCCCGACCACACCGGGATCGGCGTGCACTTCGCGTACGCCGTCCAGTGGTGGATCTTCGCCGCGGGCGTGCCCGTCGGCTGGTACTTCCTGCTGCGCCGCGAGGTGCAGGACCGGCGCAGGCCCCCCGCGGCCCGCGCCGCGGCCGACGGCCCCGGGCCCTCGGGCGCCGGGGACGCCCCCGCGGCCGGTGGCCGCGCCGCCGGCCCGGCCGAGCCCGCCGGGAGCACGGGGGCGGCGGCCGGTACGGCCCGGCCCGCCGGTGACACCGGGGCCGCCGCCGGGGCCGGGACGGCCGGAAACTCCGGGGCCGCCGCGGGCGCTGCCGGGGAGGCCCAGGCCCCCGGGGACGAGGCGGCCGGGCCCGCCGCCACGAAGGAGGCCGGGGCCGGGCGCCTCGGCTCCCCCGCGCCCCGCTGATCCCCCGCCCCGCGCCCGCCCGGCGCGGCCCCCGCGCACGCGGCGCGGTGGACGTGCCACGGCGCGGCAGATCGTGCCCGCGGCACCGGGATAAGGCGCCGGGCCGCACACTCCGCGCAGGGCCGCCCCGGACGGGTGCCCGCACGAACCCGGCGCCCCGGACGGGTGCCCGCACGAACCCGGCGCCCCGGCACGCCCGTTGTCCCGGCACGCCCGTTGCCCCGGCGGAAGCGGAAGCCGCCGGCCGGGCGGCCCGGCGGCGCCAGGTGACCTGGCGCACGCCTTGCACCGGCACAGCCGGTGGCGCCGGAAGGCCGCGGGGCGGCGGAACCGCGGGAACCCCGGGGACCGCCGGACGCCGGGGGACCGCAGGGGCGGCGGGACCGTGGGAAGGGCCGGAGCGCGGAACGCCGTGGGCGGGCCGCGGCGGGGGTTCAGGAGACGCGTTCCGCCGCGTGGTGCGCGGAGCGCAGCCGCACCTCGGCCGGCAGGGCCTCAAGGCCCGTGGACCGGCGGGCGTGTTCGACGGCCTCCTCCCGCAGCCGGCGGACCGCCTCGGCCGGCTCCGCCTGGGGCGCGAGCAGCAGGCCGATCCTCGCGCGGGGCTGGGTCCTGCGCCCGGTCAGGGTGACCCGGGCCCGGTCGATGCCCGGCAGGGACTCGGCCTCCGCGGCCACCACGTCCTCCAGGGCGCGCCCGTGCAGCAGCGCCGCCACGCCGTCCCCGCCCTCGCCCGACTCGACGACCACCTCGTCCAGCCGCGGGCGCCGCAGCTGGGCGAGCAGCCACCACAGCAGGAGCAGCACGAGCACGGCCGCCGCGCCGATGACCGTCGGCCACCACCAGCCCTCGTCCCGCCAGCGCAGCCGGTCGGCGTCGGTCAGCACCACGTCGTGCGGGTCGCGCCAGGACCAGCCGGAGGGCAGGCCGAAGCCGAGGCGCCCGGGCAGATCGAGAGCCGCCATCAGCGCGGCCAGGCCGAAGCCGAGGAGGACCAGTCCCGTCAGTCCGAGCAGGACGCGGTTCACGATGCGCAGCACTGCGGGCACCTCACCTTCTGCCGGGGCGGCGCACGTGCACCGCGAGAGCCGGATGCCTGGCGAGCCCCAGGTCCCTGATGCCGTGGTCGAGCACGGCGTCGAGGTCGCTCCTGACCTCGTCGAGGTCGCGGAAGTGCGACTCGGCGAGCACCCGCACCCGGTGCCGGCCGACGCTCACCCGCACCGAGCGCACCCCCGAGACCTCCATCGCCCGGTCCCGCAACACCACCGCGGCGGCGGACCGTTCGATCCCGGCCCGCAGGTCCTCGTCCTCCCGCCGCATCGGCAGCAGGCCGCGCAGCCCCGGCGTGACGGCGAGGGTGATCAGCCAGGCCCCGGCGAGCGTGGCCGCGAGGGCCGTCAGGACCACGGCGCCTTCGCCGAGTTCGCGGGTCGCGAGCTCGTGGGCCAGGCGGCGGCGCCACTCGGCGGCGGACCCGTCGGCCCGCACCGAGGCGATGTCGTACAGCAGCAGCCCGGCGGCGATCAGCAGCACGCAGGAGACCAGGACCGCGGCGACCCGCCGCTCCGACCAGAAGCGCCCCGCCCCTCCCGGCGGCTCCCCCTCCGGCTCGTAGCGGGCGGCCGAGGCGGACTTGGCGAGGCGCTCGCCGCCCGGCTCCCGCGGGTCCTCCCGCTCCCGCTCGTCCGGCGTGGGCGCCTTCTCCAGCATGGGCGCCGGGGCCGGCTCCTCGCTCACGGCCGCCTCCCGCATCTCGTCCCCGCGTCGGATCTCCCGCTCACCACACCCTCCCCTGGCTCTCGCCGCCGAAGTGGTCCGAGCGCAGCCGTTCCACGGCGACGGTCACGTGCGAAGTGTCCATCCCGGCCAGCTCCCTGAGCCGGCGCGTGACGTGGTGCCTGACGGCGGTGCAGCGCGCCGCGATGTCCGTGGGGTAGCCGAGTTCCACGGCGACCCGGACGCCGGCCAGCCCGGCCCCCGCCGTGCCCGGCGGGCGGCTGACCTGCGCGGTCGCCTCCGCCCAGCCGCCGGTGCCGGGCGGCAGCGGCGGCCCGTCCGGCTCGGACCGCAGCGCCTCGCGGGCCGCCTGCGCCGCCAGCTTGGCGACCACCCGCTCCGCGATCCGCGTCGCCCCCCGCTCCCCGGGGGGAATCACCGTCTCCATCGTTCACCGCCGCCGGTTGTCCTCGCGCTCCCGGGCCCGGAAGAAGTCGCCGAGCTCCAGGTCGCCGTCGGCGAACCTGCCGAGAACGAAGCCGATCGCGCCGAGCGCGGCGACCAGCAGAAAGGCCGCGAAGCCGCCGAAATACCCGGCGAAGCCAAGCGCCATGCCGGCGATCATGCCGGCCAGGGCCATGCTCATCGTGTGCTCCTTCGGGCACGCGCCGCGCCTACTGCAACGGCGGCCGTTCGTCCTCGTCCTCGTCGTCGGGCAGCTTGACGTCGCCGACGTTGATGTTGACCTCGACCACTTCCAGACCTGTCATGCGCTCGACCGCCGAGATCACGTTCTCCCGTACGGTACGGGAGACCTCGCCGATGGAGACCCCGTACTCCACGACGATCTCCAGGTCGAGCGCCGTCTGCACCTCGCCGACCTCGGCCTTGACGCCGCGGGCGGCCGACTTGCTGCCGCCCGGCACCCGGTCGCGGACCGCGCCGAAGGTGCGGGCGAGTCCGCTGCCCATGGCGTGCACGCCCACCACGTCGCGGGCCGCCATGCCCGCGATCTTCGCCACGACCCCGTCCGCGATGGTCGTGCGCCCGCGCGTGGCGGGATCGCCCGTGCCCCTGCGGGTGCCCGGCGGTTTGGGCCCGGGCGCCTCGATGGTGGTCTCGTTCGCAACGGTGTCGGTCACGTGCCCTCGCTCCCTTCCGAACGCCAGGTCAGTCCCCTGCCCCGGTGACTCTTCCTTACGCCTGACCCGCGCCGCCGGGCCACCGGCACCCGAACATATCCGAACGCGCCCGAACGCCGAGGCGACGGCCCGCACATACGAGATGCTGTACCCACTATGCGCTCGTTGAGCCCGGTCAACGGGGCGAAAGGTGGGTGGCGAATGGAAGCGGAAGGGCTGTTGCAGGCGGTGCGGCGGGAGTTGAGCCTGGGTCGGCTCGCGCCGCTGGGCACCGCGGCGGACGGCGCATGGGTGGCGGAACGCGCCGCCGTTCCGGTGTTGCGCGCTGCCGTCCACGCGGGCGTGCGCGGGGTGCGGCTCGACGGGGTGCGGCTGGCCGTGGCCGACCCGGCGGCGGCCGGCCCGCCCGCGGTGCCGCCACCGCCCGGCGCCCTGCCGCCGGGGCCCGTTCTGGTCCGGGCGCGGTGCGCCGTGGCTCCGGGCCGCCCGCTGCCCGAGCGGGCGGCCGAGGTGCGCCACGCCCTGGCCTCGGCGGCGCGCGAGCGCCTTGGCCTCGACCTGGCCGGGGTGGACGTGACGATCGCCGACCTGCTCGACGGGCCGCCGGGCGCGCAGGCGGACGTGCCGGAGGAACGGGAAGCAGGGGCCGGGGCGCGGGTCGGGCAGGCCGCGTCCGCCGCCCCCGGAATGGGCCCGGAGGGCGCGGTGGCCGCGGCGGTGCTCGCCGTGCCCGGCGTCCTGGGCCTCGCCCCCGCCCACGGCGGCCGCGGCGCGGCCGTGAGCGCCACCGAGACCTCCTCGGGCCCACTGCTGCGCCTGGGGCTGGTCGTGGACGGCTCCCGGCGAACCCTGGACGTGGCGCGGGCCATCCGGGCCGCCGCGGCCGGCGCCGTGCCGGAACCGGCCACGGGCGCGGCCACCCGCGTGTCCCTGCTGATCACCGACGTCCTGGGGCCACCTCCCGCCTGAGGGCCGCGAGGCCGTGTCGTGTGGCTCTCCCGGCTCTCCCGGCTCGCCGGGCTCTTCCGGCTCTCCCGGCTCTCCGGGCTCTGCGGGCTCTTGCGGGAGCGGATCGCGTCGCCGGATGCGCGAACGACAGGCCCTACTCCCCCAGGCCCGCCAGGTCGCGCAGGCGGCGTGCCTGGGCGGCGCGTTCGGCCGCGCGCTGGGCCGCGTGCGACTGGCCGAGGGCGCCGCGCAGCAGGGCCTTGGTCTCGATGACGGCGTCACGCGGGGCGGCGAGCAGGGCGGCGGCCAGGTCGGCGGCGGCGCCGGCGAGTTCCGCGGCGGGCACCACGAGGTTGGCCAGGCCGATCCGCTCGGCCTCCGCGGCGTGCACCGCGCGGCCCGTGGCGCAGATCTCCAGGGCGCGCGCATAGCCGACGAGTTCCACCAGCGGGCGGGTGCCGCCCAGGTCGGGCACCAGGCCCAGCGAGGTCTCGCGCATCGCGAACTGGGCGTCGTCCGCGCAGATCCGCAGGTCACAGGCGAGGGCAAGCTGGAATCCCGCGCCGATGGCGTGCCCCTGGACGGCGGCCACGCTCACCAGGTCGTTGCGCCGCCACCAGGTGAACGCCTCCTGGTACCCCGCGATGGCGGCGTCCAGTTCGGCGTCGGGCAGGCGCGCCAGCTGTGGCAGGGAGGCCTCGCCGTCGATGCCCTCGGGGCCGAACGCGCGCCGGTCGAGCCCGGCCGAGAAGGAGATCCCCTCGGCGCGGAGGAGCACGACGCGCACGTCGCCCGGCAGCCGGCGCCCGGTCTCCACGAGGGCCCGCCACATGGCGGGGGTCTGGGCGTTGCGCCGGGCGGGGTCGGTAAGGACGACGGTCGCCACGGCGCCGTCGACGGTGACCCGCACACCATCGCGGTCGAGCAGGCTCATGGAGGGCCTCCGGTCGGTTACTCGGCGGTAGTGCCCGCAGGGTAACGGCAGACCGTGCGGCCCGGCCGCCCGGGGTGCGCCGGGCGGGTACGGCCCGGCGAGCCGGGCGCGGCCTCAGGCCGTCGGTGCCTTCTTGCCGCGCGTCGCGCCGCCGCGGCCACGCAGCGTCACATCCGCCTCGCTGAGCATGCGGTGCACGAACCCGTAGGACCGGCCGGTCTCCTCGGCCAGCGCCCTGATGCTCGCCCCCGACTCGTATTTGCGCTTGAGGTCTGCGGCGAGCTTCTCGCGCGCAGGGCCGGTCACCCGGCTGCCCTTCTTCAGAGTCTCGGCCACCCGTGCCTCCTCGTAGGAAGTGCGCTCTGGACTCTCATGATCACCCCTATCCAGCTTCCTGGCCACCCATTCGTCGAGGTCCGTACGACAAGCGGACCACGGGCCGGGCCCCCGGGGCGGCCTCCCGGCCCGCCCCCGCGCCGGCCGGCGCGGCGAAGGCCCAGGTCACAGCGGCGCGACCGGCCCGGGCCCCCAGGCGGGTGCCCGGCGTGCCGACACACCGGGATACGTAGCGGCCTCACTCAGATGAATGATCAAGGGTCGGCCGAATGATCCACCGACGGTGATCACAAACGCCGGATGCCGGGTGGCCCGGTTGATCACGCCAGGGCGACCAGATCCGCGTAGTCGGGGCTCCAGAGGTCCTCCACGCCGTCGGGCAGCAGGATGATCCGCTCGGGCTGGAGCGCGTCCACCGCGCCCTCGTCGTGGGTCACCAGCACGACGGCGCCGGCGAAGCCGCGCAGGGCGCCGAGGATCTCCTCGCGGCTGGCCGGGTCGAGGTTGTTGGTGGGCTCGTCGAGCAGCAGGACGTTCGCCGAGGAGACCACGAGGGTGGCCAGCGCCAGCCTGGTCTTCTCGCCGCCCGAGAGCACCCCGGCCGGCTTGTCCACGTCGTCGCCGCCGAAGAGGAAGGAGCCGAGGATCTTGCGCACCTCCACCAGGTCCATGTCGGGGGCGGCCGAGCGCATGTTCTCCAGCACGGTGCGCTCGGGGTCGAGGGTCTCGTGTTCCTGCGCGTAGTACCCGAGCTTGAGGCCGTGGCCGGGGACGACCCGGCCGGTGTCGGGCTTCTCGATCCCGGCGAGCAGCCGCAGCAGGGTCGTCTTCCCGGCGCCGTTGAGGCCGAGGATGACGACCCGGGAGCCCTTGTCGATGGCGAGCGAGAGGTCGGTGAAGATCTCCAGCGAGCCGTAGGACTTCGACAGGCCCTCCGCGGTCAGCGGGGTCTTGCCGCAGGGGGCGGGGTCGGGGAAGCGGAGCTTGGCGACCTTGTCGCGCACCCGCTCCTCCTCGAGTCCCGCCAGCAGCCGCTCGGCGCGGCGGGCCATGTTCTGCGCCGCGGTGGCCTTGGTGGCCTTGGCGCGCATCTTGTCGGCCTGCGCGTTGAGCGCGGCGGCCTTCTTCTCGGCGTTGGCCCGTTCGCGGCGGCGCCGCTTCTCGTCGGCCTCGCGCTGGGCCTGGTACTGCCTCCAGCCCATGTTGTAGACGTCGATGGCGGCCCGGTTGGCATCCAGGCAGAAGACCCGGTTGACCACCGTCTCGACCAGGTCGACGTCGTGGGAGATCACCACGAGCCCGCCGCGGTAGGTGCGCAGGAAGTCGCGCAGCCAGGTGATGGAGTCGGCGTCCAGGTGGTTGGTGGGCTCGTCGAGCAGCAGGACGTCCGCGTCGGAGAACAGGATGCGGGCGAGCTCCACCCGGCGGCGCTGGCCGCCGGAGAGGGTGCCGAGCGGCTGGGCCAGCACCCGTTCCGGCAGTCCGAGGCTGGCGGCGATGGTGGCGGCCTCCGCCTCGGCGGCGTACCCGCCCTTGGTGAGGAACTCGGTCTCCAGGCGCTCGTACCTGCGCATCGCCTTGTCGCGGGTGGCCCCCGGGCCGCCGGCCATCCGCTCCTCGCTCTCCCGCATGCCGCGCAGCACGCTGTCCAGGCCGCGGGCGGCGAGGATGCGGTCGCGGGCCAGGACGTCAAGGTCGCCGGTGCGCGGGTCCTGGGGGAGGTAGCCGACCTCTCCGCTGCGCGTGATGGTGCCCCCGGCCGGCGTCCCCTCGCCCGCCAGGCACTTGGTGAGGGTGGTCTTGCCGGCGCCGTTGCGCCCGACGAGGCCGACGCGGTCGCCCTTGGCCACGCGGAAGGAGGCGGACTCCAGGAGGATGCGGGCTCCGGCGCGCAGCTCGATGCCAGTTGCGGTGATCATGGACGGTCTCCAGCGGGATGAGGCGTGAGGCAGGGACGGCTGGGGGAAGGGCGCCCGCTAGTCGAGGAGCTGAATGTCCATGCGGTCATTCTAACGGCGGGGGCAAACGCTTTTCCCGGCCCGCTCGGGGGGTCGCCCGGGCTCGCCCGGGGGCTCGTTTCGCGGCTCGCGCGCGGCGCCGGTCCTTCAGGCGCCGCCGGCGTGCACCTGGAAGGCGGCCCGGCGCACCCGCTTGGTGACGGCCGGGTCGGGGTGCGCGGAGGCGAGCGCGAGCAGCACCTGCACGGTGCGCGGGTGCCCGCAGGTGCGGATCTCGTCCACCAGCTCCGTGACCGACGGCTGGGGCGCCGCGTCGAGGTGGTCGAGCAGCACGCCCTCCGCCCCGTGCTCCTGGGCGGCGGAGGCGGTGTCCACCCACAGCCAGGTCTCCTCGGCGCGGGTGAGCACGCCCCGGGCCGAGCCCGCCTCGTCGCGCGGGTCCATGCCCTGGTGGTCGGCGAGCCACAGCAGCGCGTACGGCCTGAGCACCGGCTCGTCGACGACCGCGCGCACCGCGGCGAGCGCCGGGGCGCCCACGACGCGCAGCGCCTCGAAGGCCAGGCCGCGGATGAGGGCGTCCTCCCCGCGGGCCGCCTCCAGCAATTCGGTGACGGCCGGGGCGGTGGGGCGGGCGGCGAGCCAGGCGCGGTACTCGTCCCGCGCGGGGCCGGGGGTGAGGCCGGCGCAGCCGCGCAGCATGGCCACGGCGGACTGCTCGATGTTGCCGCCGGCCGGGCTCTGGGCCGCGATGCAGATCTGCTCCAGCTTGGTCCACATCGCCCAGCCGCCGAGGTCGGTCAGCCGGGCCCGCTCGGGGTGGCGGCTACGCGCGTGGAGGGTGAGCGCCCCGACGGAGGCCAGCGCGTCCAGGGCCCAGCCGAGCAGCCTGACCAGCTCGGCCTCGTCCGCGGCGGCTCCGGCGCGGACGGCGGCTCCGCCGCCCTCGCCGCCCCCGCCCGTGCTCCCGGTGCCCGCGGTGCTCCCGGTGCTCCCTGGCTCCGCCGCCGGGCGCCTGCCCTGGCGCGGGAGCGTGGCCACGCGCGCCGCCGCGGGCTCGCCTTCCCCGGTGGCGGCTATGCCGGGGGCGGGGCGTTCGGCGCGCAGCTCGGTGATGCGCTGCCGCAGCAGGTCGATCAGCCCGGCGCCGGTGACCGGCCCGTCCGAGAGGAACATGACGGAGAGCAGCTGCGGAACGGCGGCCACGACGTCGGCGGCGAGGCCGGGGTCGGCGTCGGGCGGCGCCGGGCGGGCGAGGGACCAGGCGTCGAAGAGCGCGACCCAGCCGCGCAGCACGGCGCTGTCGTCGCGCTCCCAGGCGCGCAGCCGCCAGCCGGCCCGCACGGTGGCCGCGGAGCCGTCGGAACCGGCCTCCACCCCGGTCTCGACCAGGCCCGCAAGGCGCGCCCGGCTCCAGTGGTCGCGGACCTGGCCGACCGTCAGGCCGAGTTCGGCGGCGGCCTGGGCGACGTCCGCCTCGGGGGAGGTGCCGGTGCGGTCGGCCCAGCGTGCCAGCCGGACGGCCTCGGACAGCAGCGTCCTGGCCTGGCGGGCGAGCCGGGGCTGGGGGGCGACGCCTCTCGGCGGCCTCGCCGTGCGTCTGCCCTCCTTCTGGCGCCGGTTCGAGACGGCGTGCCCTGCGGGCGGGAGGGGGACAAGTCGCAACCGGGGCTCACGCGGAGTTCGGGACGTCACCGGAGCAGTTTCACCGCTCGGGCCGCGAAAGCCCAAACCCCCCGCACAGAGCCCCAGATGACCCCGCGGGACCACCCGGTTTCCGCGGCCGGCGCGCGGCCGCGGACGGCCGGGTCCGTGCGGGTTCTGCCCGGATTCTGCTCTGGTTCGTCCCTGCTTCTGCTCGGGTTTTGCCCGGGTTTTACTCGGGCACTGTCCGGCTTTCGTTTGCCTTCGCTCGGGTTCCGCCCGGTTTCCTGCCGGTTTTCCGGCCCCGGCCGTTCGGCCCCGGGGGTGTTCCGCTCACATCAGCGGCATCAGGAACCGCCGCAGCTGCTCCTCGTAGCCCTCGGGGTCGGCGTTCCACATCGCCGCGTGCCCGGCGCCCGCGACGGTGTGCAGGGTGGTGGTCTCCGGGTGCCGCCCGGCCAGCTCCCGCGAGGCGTCCCAGGGAGCGATGCCGTCGTCGGGGCCGTGGAAGACGAGAACGGGCACCGGACTGCCGCCCGGCCGGGTCAGGTTGGCGGCCGGGGGGCCGCCCGCGCCCGGCCTGAGGCCGTCGCGGGCCGCGCGCACCGCCAGCGAGTGCAGCGGCCAGGGCACGCCGCGCCGCGCGGCCAGGGCGCGCACCGTGGCGGCCGGGTCCAGGACGGGCGAGTCGAGCACCAGGCCGGCGATGCGTTCGCGCAGCGGGGAGCGGGCGGCGGCGTGCATGGCCATCGCCCCGCCCACCGACCAGCCGTAGCAGACCACCCGGCGCGCGCCGTAGCTGACGGCGTACCGCACCGCGGCGTCGGCGTCGGGCCACTCGGCGGCGCCGAGGCCCTCGGCCGGGTAGTCGGGCAGCAGCACGGGGAACTGGAGCCGGTGCAGCAGGGGCAGCACGTTCAGCGGGTGCTCGCGGGTGCTGCCGAGGCCGTGCAGGGCGATGACCCAGGTGTCGCGGGGCGCCGGGACGAACCAGGCGGGCAGCTCGCCGCGTTCGCCGGGGATCCGGACGTCGGTGTAGCCGATGCCGAGGGCCTCGTGCGGGTCTCCCCGGTGGAGCTGCGGGGTGAGGCGGACGGTGCTCCCCGGCGTGAGTTCCCCCTGGTCGACGCGTTCCAGGCGGCGGACGACGGTGTCGGGGCTGCGGCGGGGCGCGTCCTCGATCACCGGCCCGATGACCGCGCGCGCGGAGCGGCTGGTGACGGCGTACGTGCCAGGCAGCAGCGAGTCGAGGGAACGGGTGAGGGTGATCCGCCCCTCCGTGGTGCCGTGCACGATCAGCCGCGCCCCGGCGAAGCCCGCCGGGGCGTCGAGGGTCCGGAAGCGGACGGCGTTCGTGGCCGCGGCCACGGCCGCTCCGGCACCGAGCAACGTGCTGGCGGCGAGGGCCGCCGTTGTCCGCCGACGCATGGGTTCAAGCATGCGCGCGCCGCGCGGGGGCGGCCACTCGGGAGGGCCGCCGGGACACGGGGTCCCCGCGGCGGCCCGGCTTCGCACAAGGGAACGATGGACGGGAGGCGGAGCGGCGGGGCGGCGGGCGGGCGGGGGCGGGGAGGCGCCGCGGGAACGCCCGGGGTGCCGCGGGCGGGCGGGCGGAAACGGAGGGTGACGGAGGGGAGGCGGGGGCGCGCTGGGGGCGGAGGGGCCGGGGCGGAGCGGGGCGCGGGGGCGGGCGGCCGGCCCGGCGCTCGCGGTGGTGCGCGGCGCCCGGCGCGCCCCGGGAGGCGTTGCTCGGGCGAAGGCTGGGTAGTGAGGGAGTGTCAGGGCCCGTTCGGCGCGGGAGCGGCCGGGTCCTGCGGGCCGTAGGTGCGCAGCCTGTCCGCCACCTCCGCCAGCTGCCCGGGGCCGAGCAGGGTGGGGGCGCGGCCCGGCACCGAGCTCGCGGCCAGCCACAGGCGGCACATCCACTCCAGCTGCGCGGTGTGCTCGAAGGCACGCCGCAGGTCGGGGCCGTGGACCAGGGTGCCGTGGTTGCGCAGCAGGCAGCCGCTGCGCCCGCGCAGCGCGGCCAGGGCGTGGGCGGCGAGTTCCTCGCTGCCGTAGGTCGCGTAGGGGGCCACGCGCACCGGGCCGCCGAGCGCGGCGGTCATGTAGTGGATGGCGGGCAGCTCGTCGACGAGCGTGGAGACCGCGGTGGCGTGCACCGCGTGGGTGTGCACGATGGCCGCGGCCCCGGTCTCGCGGTAGACGGCGAGGTGCATCGGCAGCTCGCTGGTCGGCGGGAGGGAGCCGGTCAGCCGGCGGCCGTCGAGGTCCACGGCCAGGAGGTCGCGCGGGCCGAGCCGGTCGTACGGCACGCCGCTCGGGGTGACCAGCACGGCCTCGCCGAGCCGCACCGATACGTTGCCCGAGGTGCCGACGACCAGCCCCTCGGTCACGGTGCGCCGGGCGGTCCCCAGAAGCTCCCGCCAGGCCCGCCGCCAAGTAACAGGTTCCCGCCGCCGCAAATTCATCTTCCGTTCACCTATTCACTTTACGTTAACGACGCTTGGTCCCGCCCGCCGAACGATTGTCCGGGTATATGGAACACGTAACGTTGCTGATCACCATCGTGATCGTCACGGCTCTGGCGTTCGACTTCACCAACGGCTTCCACGACACGGCCAATGCCATGGCCACCACGATCTCGACCGGGGCGATGGGCCCCCGGGCGGCGGTGGCGATGTCGGCGGCGCTGAACCTGCTCGGGGCCTTCCTCTCGGTCGAGGTGGCCCGCACCATCTCCGGCGGCATCATCGACGAGGAGGCCGGGGTCAGACCCGAGGTCATCTTCGCCGGCCTCGTCGGGGCGATCGTCTGGAATCTTTTGACCTGGCTCGCGGGGCTGCCCTCCAGTTCCTCGCACGCCCTCTTCGGCGGCCTGATCGGCGCCACCCTGGCCTCGGTGGGCGCGGACGCGATCAACGGCGACGCCGTGCTGACCAAGGTGATCGTCCCGGCGGTGGCCGCGCCGCTGGTCGCCGGGATCGCCGCGACGCTCGCCACCAGGCTGACCTACCGGCTCACCCGCGGCGCCGACGAACGGGCCAGCGCCCGCGGCTACCGGGCCGGCCAGATCGCCTCGGCCGCGCTGGTCTCGCTGGCCCACGGCACCAACGACGCGCAGAAGACGATGGGCGTGATGACCCTCGCGCTGATCACCGGCGGTTCCCTCGCCCCGGGCTCCGACCCGCCGCTGTGGGTCATCGCCTCGGCCGGGGCCGCCATCGCGCTCGGCACCTACCTCGGCGGCTGGCGGATCATCCGCACGATGGGCAAGGGCCTCACGGACATCCAGCCCGCGCAGGGCTTCGCCGCCCAGACCGGCGCCGCCACCACGATCCTGGCCTCCTCGCACCTCGGCTTCGCGCTGTCCACCACGCAGGTGTGCTCGGGTGCCGTGCTCGGCAGCGGCATGGGCCGCCGCGGCGGGGTGGTGCGCTGGTCCACGGCGGGCCGGATGGCCGCGGCCTGGTGCCTGACCCTGCCCGCCGCGGCCGCGGTGGGCGCGCTCGGCGCGCTGCTCGCCGACCAGGGCGACTGGGGCGTGGCGGCCGTCTTCGTGCTGCTCCTGCTCGCGGGGGTGGGGATCTGGCAGCGGGCGAGCCGCGACCCGATCGACCACACCAACGTGAACGAGCCGCGGGCCGGGACGGCTGCCGAGGTGAACGCGGAGCCGGTGCCCGGGACGGGCGTCACCGCGGATCTCCCGGCGGAGCTCCCGGTGGACGTCGCCCTGAACGCCCCGGTGGGCCCCGTCGCCGAGCCGGCCGGGGAGGCGCCCAGGCCGGCGGAGACGGCCCTTCCCGTGATCATCCCCGCTCCCCCGGCGGCGCCCGCGCCGCACCCGACCGCGACCGACCCCGTCTCCTGACGGCGCAAGACCGGAGGTTCCCCATGGGCTTCGCGCACATCGACTGGTCCGCGCTGGGGCAGGTCGCCCTCGTCTCGGTGCTGCTGACCTCGGCCCTCGTCGGCCTCTTCTCGGTCGGGATGCGCTCCTCGGCCTCCGTGACGCGCGCCGTGCGGCCGGTCGGCTACGCCAGCTTCGCGCTGTGCGCGGCGGCGGTCGGCTACGGCGTGTGGATCATCACGGGCTGAGCGGGCCCGGCCGGCCCCCGCCGGCCCGGCGCACCGGCCGCCCGCGCAGCAGCACGAGTGCGGGGGCGGCCAGCACCCGCACGTCCCGGCGCGGGTCGGCCGGGTAGACGACGAGGTCGGCGGGCGCCCCCTCGGTCAGCCCCGGGCGCCCGAGCCAGGCCCTGGCGCCCCAGGTGGCCGCGGACAGCGCGGCCGTTGCCGGCAGTCCTGCCCGCACCAGCTCGGCCACCTCCTCGGCGACGAGGCCGTGGGCGAGCCCGCCGCCCGCGTCGGTGCCCGCGTACACCGGGACCCCCGCCTCCCAGGCCGCGCGCACGGTGGCGTACCGGCGCGCGTGCAGCCGCCTCAGATGGTCCGCCCAGCGCGGGAACTTGGCCTCCCCGCCCGCCGCGAGGCCCGGGAAGGTGGCGATGTTGACCAGGGTGGGGACGATCGCCACGCCCCGCTCGGCGAACAGCGGGATGGTCTCCTCGGTCAGCCCGGTGGCGTGCTCGATGCAGTCGATGCCCGCCGCCACCAGGTCGGGCAGCGAGTCCCCGGCGAAGCAGTGGGCGGTGACCCGCGCCCCCTCCTCGTGCGCCGCGGCCACCGCCTCCCGCAGCACGTCCGCGGGCCAGCAGGGCGCGAGGTCGCCGCGTTCCCTGTCGATCCAGTCCCCCACCAGCTTGACCCAGCCGTCGCCGCGCCGCGCCTCCCCGCGCACCACCTCGACCAGCCGGTCCGGCTCGATCTCGTGCGCGTAGTTGCGGAGATAGCGGCGCGGCCGCGCGATGTGCCGGCCGGCCCTGATCAGCCGCGGCAGGTCCGCCCGCTCGTCCATCCAGCGGGTGTCGGCGGCCGAGCCCGCGTCGCGCAGCAGCAGGGCACCGGCGTCCCGGTCGGTCAGGGCCTGCCGCTCCGCGGTCGCCCGGTCCACCGCCCCGTGCGCGTCGAGGCCGACGTGGCAGTGGGCGTCGACCAGTCCCGGCAGCGCCCAGCCGGTGACGGTGACGACCTCCCGCGCGGTGACGGGGGGCCGATAGCTGATCAGGCCCCCTATCACCCAGGCCTCTTCACGTACCTCCGCCTCGGGGTCAGGACCCGTCAGAACCCTCCCCTTGATGTGCACCACCGGACTGTCGCTCATGCCTCGGCAGCCTACAAATTGCCTGCTACTCTCCACAGTCGTTGGGGGCTCGCACGCAGGGACGAACACGGAACGACCCGTCGAACAGACGGGGTCCACGCACACGACGAGCCGCTTACCGAGGAGGTTGGCCGTGGCCAGCCCCAACGATGAGTACAGCGATGAGTTCGACCACGAGTTCCGGGAGTTCTTCGAGCGGCATCACGCCGAACTCTCCCGGCTCGCCCACCTGTTGCTGGGCACGCCCGGCAGCGCGGAAAGCGCGGACGACCTGGCGGCCGACGCGCTCGTGGCGATCTGGCACCGCTGGGACCGGGTGCGGGCCGCGGAGCACCCGGTCGCCTACGCCCGCGGCGTGGTGGCCAACCTGGCGCGCTCCCGCATCCGCAGCAGAACCCGCGAACGCCGCAGGATCGCCCTGTTCTGGTCGCTGCACGGCGAGCCGGCCGAGGGGCCCGACGTGCCCGCGGTGCTCGACGTGCGGGCGGCGCTCGGCCGGCTGCCGTACCGCAAGCGGGCCTGCGTGGTGCTGCGGCACGCCTTCGACCTGTCCGAGCGCGAGACGGCGCGCGCCCTGGGCATCTCCGTGGGTACGGTGAAGAGTCAGACCTCGCGCGGGATGGCCGAGTTGGCGCGGCTGCTCGCCGAGAACAGGCGCCCGGCCGGCCCGGCCGCCGGGCCCGGGGCCGCGGCGCGGACCGGGGCGCCGGCGGGCGAGGCGCCGGCGGGTCCCGCGCCCGGCCGGGCCGCATCGGCCGCCGAGGCGCCGGGGGCGGCGCCCGGCAGGGCCGCCTTCGGCCCGCCAGGGGCCCGCAGCGGGGACGGTCCCGCCGCCGGAGGGCGCGGCGAGCCCGGCGAGTTGCTGCGGGCGCTGCGCACGGGCCCGGCGGAGGGCGGGAGTTGGTGAGCGAGGCGGAAGAGGACCGATGCCGGAACGTCAGGAGCCGCGCGAGCTGCTGCGGGAGGCGGCCGCCGCGCACCGGCCCGACCGCGCGCGGATGCTGGCCCGCGTGCAGCGCGGCATCGCGGCGCGCGGGAGGCGGCGGCGCGCGGCGGCCTGGCCGCGGATCGCCGGCGCGGCCGCGGCGCTCGCGGCGACGCTCGGCGCGGCCTCGCTCGCGGCCGGGTGGGTGGGCGGGGGCGCGCCGGAGCCGGTGGAGGCCCCGGGCGTCACGGCCTCGGCGGCGCCCGCGCCCGGGCTCGGCGCCCGCGGCACGGTGGTCGACCCGGAGGACAATCCGCACTGGTCGCGGAGCGAGGTCACGCTGCGCACCGGCGGCACGCTGACCTCGCTGACGGTCGAGCTGCGGGTGGCCGCCGGGGAGGGCACGCGGCCGACCGGGGCCTGGCGCACGCTGCCCGAGGCCGACTTCGACCTGAGCTGGACGCGGGAGGACGGGTTCCTCGTGTTCCGCTGGCGGCTGCGCCCCGGCGCGGAGGTCCCCGCCGGCGAGCACACGTTCGCGGGCCAGTACGACCACGCCCCCGGCCGGCACGACGCCTCCAGGGACGGCTACCGCATCCTGGCCGCGGGGCCGGGCGGGGAGCGGACGGCGCAGGGCGGCTTCGGCTGACCGGCAACCGGCACGCGGCAACCGCCGGGGAGGGCACCGGGCCGCGCCGGCCACGAGGCCGCACAGCATAATCCCCGACATCAATTCCCCGGAAATTCAACTGCTGTTTTCGGGGGAATTTTCGATACACCTGGCGGGCCCTCTTCTTCCCGGTTTCTTCGGGGCTAAACACACTCCGGCCGCGCTCCCGATGCCGCCCCGACGTTCACGCCAGCGGGCCACGAAGATCGCACGAGCGTTACACATTTGTTACATCTCCCGCGCGGGAGCCCGGTTTGTCCGGTAACTAACGGACAAACCGGCACATCTTCGGGGGAGTTCCCCGGGACCCCACGCGCGCGCGATAACACAGGCCCCCCTCCCCCGTTAAGCCCCTCCCGCGATGCGATTTCAGATTCTGCTGGGTAAATTCGATCTGCATGACCCCCGCACAAGCAGACGATGCACGTGCCGCCAGTGATTGCAGCGATTCCCTGGAAAGCAATTCCTCGACCACGCAGGAAGGAATGCGACTCGACAGCCCACGCCTCGCCGACGGCGCGGCGCTGTGGCGCATAGCGCGAGACTCCCGGGTGCTCGACCTCAACTCGTCCTACAGCTACCTGCTCTGGTGCCGGGACTACGCCGGCACCTCGATCGTGGCCAGGGACGCCTCGGGCAGCCCGGTCGGCTTCGTCACCGGCTACACCCGCCCCGCCGCCCCCCGCACCCTGCTGATCTGGCAGGTCGCGGTGGACCACGCACAGCGCGGCCGGGGGCTGGCCGGGGCGATGCTGGACGCGCTCGCCGCCAGGGCGCGCCGCCGGCTCGGGGTCGAGGTCGTCGAGACGACCGTCACACCGGACAACACCGCATCCGACCGGCTCTTCACCTCGTTCGCCCTGCGGCACCAAGCGGCCGTGGAACGGGAGGTGCTCTTCGACTCCGTGGTCTTCCCCGAGCACGGTCACGCGCCTGAGGTGCTCTACCGGATCGGGCCGCTGGGCGCACCCGTGCCGGCCACGGGCCGCTGAAGGGCGCCCGCGCGCCCCGGCCCCCGCCCTCCCCGCCGCCCCTTGTCCGCAGCCCATCCCCTTCCCGCAGCCAGAAACCAGCTCGTTCGCCTTCGCCGGCCCTTCCCGACCAGGAGACCGCTGTGACCATCACCCAGCCCGACCTGAGCGTCTTCGAGACCCTGGAGTCGGAGGTGCGAAGCTACTGCCGTGGCTGGCCCACCGTCTTCGACCGCGCCAGCGGCAGCCATCTCTACGACGAGGACGGCCACGCCTACCTCGACTTCTTCTCCGGGGCGGGGGCCCTCAACTACGGCCACAACAACCCCGTGCTCAAACGCGCCCTCCTCGACTACCTGGAGCGCGACGGCATCGCCCACGGCCTGGACATGTCCACCACCGCCAAACGGGCCTTCCTGGAAACCTTCAGGGACGTGGTGCTGCGCCCGCGCGGCCTCGACCACAAGGTGATGTTCCCCGGGCCCACCGGCACGAACGCCGTCGAGGCCGCGCTGAAGCTGGCCCGCAAGGTCAAGGGCCGCGAGTCGATCATCTCGTTCACCAACGCCTTCCACGGCATGTCCCTCGGGGCCCTGGCCGTCACCGGCAACGCCTTCAAGCGCGCCGGGGCCGGCATCCCGCTGGTGCACGGCACGCCCATGCCCTTCGACGACTACCTCGACGGGCAGATCCCCGACTTCATCTGGTTCGAGCGGCTCCTCGACGACGCCGGCTCCGGCCTCAACACCCCGGCGGCCGTCATCGTGGAGACGGTGCAGGGCGAGGGCGGCGTCAACGTGGCACGTCCCGAGTGGCTGCGCGGCCTGGCCGACCTGTGCCGCCGCCACGACATGCTGCTGATCGTCGACGACATCCAGATGGGCTGCGGGCGCACCGGGCCGTTCTTCTCCTTCGAGGAGGCGGGCATCGTCCCCGACATCGTCACCCTCTCCAAGTCCATCGGCGGCTACGGACTGCCGCTCGCCCTCACGCTGTTCCGGCCGGAGCTCGACATCTGGGAGCCGGGCGAGCACAACGGCACCTTCCGCGGGAACAACCCCGCCTTCGTGACCGCCTCCGCCGCCCTCGACACGTACTGGACCGACGGGCAGATGGAGAAGCAGACCCTGAGCCGGGGCGAGCAGACCGAGGCGGCGCTGCGCTCGATCGCGGCCGAGCACGCGCACGCCGGCGCCGGGTTCCGCGGCCGCGGGCTGGTGTGGGGGCTGACCTTCGAGGACACGGAGCGGGCCGCCGCGGTGTGCCGCCGGGCCTTCGAACTCGGGCTGCTGGTGGAGACCTCGGGCCCGGAAAGCGAGGTGGTCAAGCTGCTGCCCGCGCTGACCGTCACCCCCGAGGAACTCGACGAGGGCCTGCGGGTCCTGGCCAGGGCCGTGCGCGAGACCGACTGACCGCAAGGCGGCGCCGGCCGCCCTGAGGCCGGCGCCGCACACCGAACGGAAGGAAGAAAGCGACGTGATCGTCCGATCGCTCAGCGACATCGAGGGAACCGACCGGGACGTGGTGTCCGCCTCGGGGACCTGGCGCAGCAAGCGCATCGTCCTGGCCAAGGAGCAGGTGGGCTTCTCGCTGCACGAGACCGTCATGTACGCGGGTACGGAGACCACGATGTGGTACGCGAACCACATCGAGGCGGTCTTCTGCGTGGCGGGCGAGGCCGAACTCACCAACGAGGAGACCGGCGAGAAGCACCTGATCAGGCCCGGGACGATGTACCTGCTGAACGGGCACGAGAAGCACACGGTCCGCCCGCGGACCGACTTCCGCGTGCTGTGCGTCTTCAACCCGCCCGTCACCGGCCGCGAGGACCACGACGAGAACGGCGTCTACCCGCTGCTGACCGAGGTTCCCGAGGTCCCGGGGGCCGCGGCGTCCCCGCAGGTCGCCGGGGTCCCGGAGGCCGCCTCCTGAGCCGGGCGGACGCGGCCCACACAACCGGCGGGAAGGCGCACCTGCCAGGCACGCACCGAAGGAACGCAACCCCCCGGGCAACCCGGGTGATCCGCGAAGGACCCGCGAGGACCGCGAACGGCCGCGAAGGGCCGCGGACAACGGGAGAAACGGGAAGGAACAGAAGGGAGTCATCATGACCACCGCACCCGAGCGCACCGTCGACCTGTACCCCACGCGGGGCGCGACCGAGGTGGCCACGCCGCGGCAGGACCCGGTCGTGTGGTCGGAGCCGGGCGCGCCGGGGCCGTTCTCGGCCGAGGAGCTGAAGGGGCTTGAGCGGACCGGCTTCGCGACGGTCGAGCAGCTCATCTCGCCCGAGGACGTGACCGTCTACCTGGCCGAGCTGGACCGGCTGGTCAACGATCCCGCGGTGCGGGCGGACGAGCGCTCCATCGTGGAGCCGACGTCGCAGGAGATCCGCTCGGTCTTCGAGGTGCACAAGATCAGCCAGGTCTTCGCCGACCTGGTCCGCGACCCGCGGGTGCTCGACCGGGCCCGGCAGATCCTGGGTTCCGACGTCTACGTGCACCAGAGCCGGATCAACGTCAAGCCCGGCTTCGGCGCCAGCGGCTTCTACTGGCACTCCGACTTCGAGACCTGGCACGCCGAGGACGGCCTGCCCCGGATGCGGACGGTGTCGGTCTCGATCGCGCTGACCGAGAACTACGACACCAACGGCGGC
Organism: Streptomyces hoynatensis; assembly: GCF_003626535.1. Lineage (GTDB taxonomy): Bacteria > Actinomycetota > Actinomycetes > Streptomycetales > Streptomycetaceae > Streptomyces > Streptomyces hoynatensis. The sequence goes on along the minus strand of NZ_RBAL01000006.1, from coordinate 332,070 downwards.
CTGATGATCATGCCGGGCTCGCACCTGACGTTCCTGGGCTGCGCGGGCGAGACGCCGAAGGACAACTACAAGAAGTCGCTCCAGATGCAGGAGGCGGGCACGCCCTCGGACGAGGCGCTGACCGGCTTCGCCGACCGGCACGGCATCAAGCTGTTCACCGGCCCGGCCGGCTCCGCCACCTGGTTCGACTGCAACTGCATGCACGGCTCGGGGGACAACATCACCCCGTATCCGCGCAGCAACGTCTTCATCGTCTTCAACAGCGTGGAGAACACGGCGGTCGAGCCCTTCGCGGCCCCGGTCCGCCGCCCCGAGTTCATCGGCGCCAGGGACTTCACCCCGATCAGGTGAGCCGCCGGCCGGCCCCCTCGCCCCGCCCGCCGCACGGCGCGGGCGGGGCGTCCTGCCGCCCGGGACAGCACAGCTAGGGCCAGGTCACCGCGGGCAGGGCCCGGTCGTCGTAGCCGAACAGGGCCTGGTTCTCCCAGGCGTTGCCGCTGCCCGGGTCGGCCGGGTCCCAGCCGTTGCCCGGCGTCGCGGTCCAGGCCGGCTCCCAGTAGCAGACCCCGAGGCCGCGGCCGCCCGGCACCCGGGCCATCACGGCCGTGATGTCCCGCATCCAGGCGAGTTGGCCCTCCGGGGTGGCGGGGTAGCCGGGCACCAGCTGCGAGGAGCTGCCGATGAGGTCGGCGGTGCCGTCCTCGCTGCCGAGCCGGAAGGGGTAGCCGGTCTCGGCCACCAGGACGTCCTTGCCGTAGCGGGCGGCGGCGTCGTCGGCGTTGGCCTGCAACTCGTCGAGGCTGCCGTGCCAGTAGCCGTAGAACGACAGGCCGATGACGTCGAACGGGACGCCCCGGGAGACGGCGTTGTCGAACCACCAGCGGGTGCCGCCCAGGTCGCCGCCCTCGGCGAGGTGCAGGACGATCCTGGTGCCGGGGGAGGCGGCCGTGGCGGCGCGGGAGCCGCTGGTGAGCAGCCCGGCCAGGGCGTCCCAGTCGTCCGCCGAGCCGTCGGGCCACAGCAGGCCGCCGTTGATCTCGTTGCCGATCTGCGCCATGCCGGCCGGGGTCCCCTGGGCGGCGAGGGCGCCCAGGATGTCCGCGGTGTGGTCGGCGACCGCCCGCTCCAGGGCCGCGCCGCCGAGACCTGCCCAGGCGGCCGGCTTGTTCTGCTGCCCCGGGTCGGCCCAGCTGTCGGAGTAGTGGAAGTCGACCAGGGTCTGCATGCCGAGGGCCGCGGCCCGCCTGGCCATCGCCAGGATCTGCGGCTTCCCGTGGTAGCCGTCGGGCGAGTTCACCCAGACCTTCAGGCGTACCCAGGTGGCGCCGCCCTCCTGGAGGATGCGCACCGGGTCGCCCACGGTGCCGTCCTGGTGGCGGAAAACCGCGCCGTGGTCCTCGCCCTTGGGCACGGAGGACAGGTCGACGCCGCGGACGGGCACCTGGGCCGCGCGGGCGGGGCCCGCGGTCAGGGCGGTGAGGGCGGCGGGGGCGAGGGGTGCGGCCAGGGCGGTCGCGCCCGCCCGGACGAGGGTTCTTCTGCGCATCATGGGTCCCTTCCATGAGCCGCGGCGGGACGGCGGCCGGGGCGTGGGCCCCTGGGCCGTCCACGTGGGGGGACGTGCCCCACCGGCCCGGCGCGCCGGGCGCCGGAAGGCCGTTCCCTGCGGGCCGCGGGGCGCGCGCCCGCCACGGGGTGGGCGCGGCCGGGGGTCGTGCGGGCCCACGATAGCCAGCGCCTCCCGGCCCGCGGCAAGGCCAGGACCGGCCTGCTTCCGGCCGCCCCCCGCCCCGTCGCTCCCCCGCCGCCTCCGTGCCCACGGAACGCGCCGCGGCCCCGCCCACGCGGGGCGGATGCGGCCCCACGCGGCCCACGCGCGGCGGATGCGGCCCCCACGTGCGCGGGCCCGGCCGCTCGGCCCGAGGCGGGCGGGGCGGCCGGGCCCGTGGGCCGGGGCGGGGCCTCAGATCTCGCGGCTGCCGTTCACCCGCCGGGGCAGGCCGAGCGGGTTCTCGTCGCGCAGCTCGGGCGGCAGCAGGGCGGGCGGGGCGCTCTGGTAGGTGACCGGGCGCAGCCAGCGCTCGATCGCGGTGGCGCCGACCGAGGTGGAGGTGGAGGTGGTCGCCGGGTAGGGGCCGCCGTGGTGCTGGGCGGGGGTGACGGCCACGCCGGTGGGCCAGCCGTTGACCAGGACGCGGCCGGCGAGCGCGGTGAGCTCCGACAGCAGCGCGGCGCCCTCGCCCTCGCCCCGTTCCTCGGCCGCGCCGAGGTGCAGGGTCGCCGTGAGGTTGCCCGGCAAGCGGGAGAGCACGGCACGGGCCTCGGCGGCGCCGGCGTAGCGGACGAGGACGGTGACCGGGCCGAAGCACTCCTCGAGCAGCAGGTCGTGCGGGCCCTCCGCGGCCAGCCGCGCCGCGTCCACGGTGAGGACGCCGGCCGCGACGGTCCTGTCCTCGCTCCCGGCGGCGGCCACCGGCGCCTCGACGCCGTCGAGCGCGGCCCGCTCCGCGACCCCGGCCAGGAACGCCTCGCGCATCCTGCCGTCGAGCATCACGCCGTGGGCGGCCTCGCCGGCCTTCTTGGTCAGCGCGTTCAGCAGCTCGTCGCCCGCCCCGCCCGCGGGGGCCAGGACCAGGCCCGGCTTGGTGCAGAACTGCCCGGTGCCCAGCGTCATCGAGGCGGCGAGGCCGGCGCCGATCTCGGCGGCGCGCTCGGCGGCGGCGGCCTCGGTGACGAGGACCGGGTTGAGGCTGCCCAGCTCGCCGTAGAAGGGGATCGGGACGGGCCTGGCCGCGGCGGCGTCGAACAGGGCACGGCCGCCGCGGACCGAGCCGGTGAACCCGGCCGCCGCGACCAGCGGGTGCGTGACCAGGGCGACGCCGGCCTCGAAGCCGTGCAGCACGGTGACGACGTCCTCGGGCAGCCCGGACCTGGCGGCGGCCCGGCGCAGCGCGGCGCCGGCCAGCTCGGAGGTGGCCGGGTGGTCGGGGTGGGCCTTGACGACCACGGGGCAGCCCGCGGCCAGGGCGCTTGCGGTGTCGCCGCCCGGCACGGAGAAGGCCAGCGGGAAGTTGGAGGCCGAGTAGACGGCGACGACGCCGAGCGGGATCTTGTAGCGGCGCAGGTCGGGGCGGGGCGGGGTGAGCGAGGCGTCGGCGTGGTCGATGATCACGTCCAGGTAGCCGCCGTCGGCGACCTCCGCCGCGAAGGCGCGCAACTGGCCGGTGGTGCGGGCCAGTTCGCCGGGGAGGCGGCCCATGCCGAGGGCCGTCTCGGCGTCGGCCGCCGCGAGGATGCGCTCGCCGTCCGCCTCCAGTTCGTCGGCCGCGGCCCGCAACAGGGCGATCCTGGCGTCCCGGTCGGCGAGGGCGGCCCTGGCGGCGTGCGCGGCGCGTACCGCGGCGTCGACGTCGGCGGCGGTGGCCTCGACCCCAACCTGCTCTCGCTGCTTTCCGGTTCGCGGGTCAACGCTCCACACTGGTTCTGCCACCGGGATCGATCCTCCTGCCAGGCGCATGCTATGTTCGAGATACTGAACATTGTCCCTGTATGTGAATTCCCGCAGGGACTCTATAGCGGCTCGAACAAGGGGGTCAAGGTCGATGTCAGCGGGTGAGACGGGCGGTTCCCAGGTCAAGTCGGCGGTGCGCACGGTCGAACTGCTGGAGTTCTTCGCCGGCCGGCCCGGGATGCATTCTCTCGCCGACGTGCAGACCGCGGTCGGGTACCCCAAGTCCAGCCTCTACATGCTCCTGCGGACCCTCGTCGACCTCGGCTGGGTGGAGACGGACGCCACCGGCACCAGGTACGGCATCGGCGTGCGCGCGCTGCTGGTGGGCACCTCGTACATCGACGGCGACGAGGTGGTGGCCGCCGCCCGGCCGACCCTGGACCGGCTCTCGGACGACACCACCGAGACCATCCACCTGGCCAGGCTCGACGGCACCAACGTCGTCTACCTGGCCACCCGCCAGTCCGAGCACTACCTGCGCCCCTTCACCCGGGTCGGCCGCCGGCTCCCGGCGCACTCCACCTCCCTGGGCAAGGCCCTGCTGGCGACCTGCACCGACGACCAGGTGCGCAAGCTGCTGCCGGAGCGGCTCGACCGGCTGACCGAGCACACCATCACCGACCGCGAGCGGCTGATCGAGGAGCTGCACCAGGTCCGGGAGCGCGGCTACGCCATCGACCGCGAGGAGAACACCCTCGGCCTCAGCTGCTTCGGCATCGCCATCCCCTACCGAACCCCCGCCAGGGACGCGATCAGCTGCTCGGTTCCCGTGGCCAGGCTGACCCCGGCGCACGAACAGCTGGTCAAGGAGGCGCTGTTCGACGCCCGCGACCGCCTCGCGCTGGCCACCAGGCACCTGTAGGGGCGGTCCCGGGCGCCGGGCGATCGGGCCCTGCCGCCCGCCGGGCGCGGGCCGCGGGTCACGCGCCCCGGGGGTGGTGCGGCTCAGTGGTGCCAGGGCAGGCGGACGGGCCGCTCTGGGGCGCGGCCCGCCAGGAGATCGCCCAGCAGGGCCGCGAGGCCGAGCGGCAGCACCCGCTCGGTGGTGGCCGCCAGCTCCGCCGCGGTCCACCACCGGTGCCCCACGGTGGCGCCCCGCTCCCAGCGCTCCATGTGCGAGGTGTCCACCTCGTGGGCGGGGGCCCGGCGCAGGCGGAACAGGTAGAAGACGTCCTCGAAGCGGCCGCGGGCCCAGCCCAGATCCGCCAGGCCGCCGGTCACCGCGACCTGGGGGCCGAGGTCTTCCGGGGCCACCCGGAGGCCGGTCTCCTCCCACAGCTCCCTGGCCGCCGCCACCCGGGGGCGTTCGCGCCGCTTGACGCCGCCGCCCGGCGTGATCCAGAACGGCGAGAGGGCCGAGCCGTCCTCCATCCGGAACAGCAGCAGGCGCCCCGAGGCGTCCAGCAGCAGCACCCGGGCCGAACGGCGCGCCAGCCGGTCCGGTACCGGCCGGCCCGGCCGCGGGCCCTCGGGGGCCTGGGCCATGGTCTCCTCCCCCTCCCCTCCCCGGTTCCGCGCCCGGCCTCCCGGCCGCGGCCGGGCGCCCGGCCGCCTCAGGAGACGCCGAACAGCTGCTCGATGGGGTTGATGGCAAAGTAGATCACGAAGAGGCCCGCGGTGCCCCACAGCAGCCAGTTCAGCTCGCGGGCCCGGCCGAGCACCACCTTCAGCAGCACGTAGGAGACGAAGCCCGCGCCGATGCCGTTGGTGATCGAGTAGGTGAAGGGCATCACGGAGATGGTGAGGAAGGCCGGGATGGCGATCGCCTGGTCGCTCCAGTCGATGCGGGCGACCTGCACCATCATGAGGAAGCCGACGGCCACCAGGGCGGGCGCCGCGGCCTGCGAGGGCACCATGGCGGCCAGGGGCGCGAAGAAGAGGGCGAGGGCGAAGAGCGCGCCGGTCACCACGTTGGCCAGGCCGGTCCGCGCCCCCTCGCCGACGCCCGCGGCCGACTCGATGTAGGAGGTGTTGGAGGAGCCGGAGGCGGCGCCGCCCACGGCGGCGGCCAGGCCGTCGACGAAGAGCAGCCGCCCCAGCCGCGGCACCCGGCCCCGCTCGTCGAGCAGCCCGGCCTCGCTGGTCACGGCCACCGCCGTGCCCATCGTGTCGAAGAAGTCGGTCAGGAAGAGCGTGAAGACGGTCAGCACCACGGTCACGGCGCTCACCTCGCCGAAGGCGCCGAACAGGCTGAAGTCGCCGAGGAGGCCGAAGTCCGGGCTCGCGACCGGATCGTCGGGGAGTTCGGGAATCGTCAGGCCCCAGGCCGTGTCCGGCACGTCGGCCGCCGCGTTGATCACGAGGGCGAGGAGGGTGGTGAGGGCGATGCTGATGAGGATGGCGCCCCGCACCCGGCGGGCCAGCAGGGCGAGGGTGAGCAGCAGCCCGGCGACGAACACGAGCACCGGCCAGCCGTGCAACTCCCCGGTGCCGCCCAGGTTCAGCGGGGGCGAGCCGGCGGCGCCGACGGTGAAGCCGGCGTCCACGAAGCCGATCAGGGCGATGAACAGGCCGATGCCCACCCCGATGGCCTGCTTGAGCGCCGCGGGTATCGCGTTCATCACCGCCTCCCGCAAGCCGGTGCCGGAGAGCACGCACAGGATCAGGCCCTCGATCACCACGAGGCCCATCGCGTCCGGCCAGGTCATCCGCGGCGCGATCTGGTAGGCGACCACCGCGTTGATGCCGAGCCCCGCGGCCAGGGCGAGCGGGATGTTGGCCGTGAGCCCCATCAGCACCGTCATCACGGCCGCGACCACCGCGGTGACGGTGAGCAGTTGCGGGAACGACAGCCGGTCGCCGTTCACGTCCTCGGCGCCGCCGAGAATGATCGGGTTGAGCACGAGAATGTAGGCCATCGTGAAGAACGTGACCACTCCGCCGCGTATCTCCCGGCCGTAGGTGGAACCGCGCGCGGATATCTGGAAAAAGCCGTCAAACCTGTGCAACAGGGACGTGGGCGCCGAGGGCATCGAAGAGTGTTCCTTGACCATACGGGTGGGGATGGGGACGCAGGGATTGTGCCTGCCCGGCGAGGTGCGTGGGTTTTGCGCAGGTAACACGATGCCGCACCGTTACGGAATCGCCGCTTCCGCTTCTCTTCGCCGACCCCTCGCCGCCGCCTTGCCGCCGTCCTTTCGCCGGCCCCGAGGGCCGGCGCGCCCGCCGGCTCAGTCCAGCTCGCGCAGCGCCCTGCCCACCGCGTCCAGCTCGGCGTCCGTGGCCAGGCCCGCGTGGTAGAGCCGCAGCTCCGTGGCGCCGAGGGCGGCGGCGTGCGCGGCGTCCGCGGCCAGCGTCCCCGGGCTGCCGCCCATGCCGGAGACCACCGTCAGGTTCGCCGCCAGGGTGGTGCCCGCCCCGCGCCGCAGCCGCGCGGCGAACGGGCCGAGCGCCTCGGCGCGCGCCTCCTCCCCGCCCGTGCAGGGCACGACCACGCCGTCGGCGACGTCCAGCAGGGCGGCCGGGTCGGCGCCGACGTTGGCGCCGCAGCGGTGCGGCGCCGGGTCGGCGTGCAGCAGGATCCGGAAGCCGGCCGGGGCCGCGGCCCTGACCGCGGCCACCGCCTGCCGCCGGAACTCCGTGGCGGCCCGCTCGCGCCAGCCCGCGGCCGCGGCGGCGGCCCGCGCGCCGAGCAGCGCCACCACCCCGGCCCACTCCCCGGCCCGTCCCGGCGCGGTCTGCGGGGGGCGGCCCGCCCAGTACCCGGCGAGGGCCGCCCGCACCGCGGCGCGCAGCTCGTCCGGGTCAGCGCCGTGCGCCGCGTACCCGGCCCCGCACTCCTCGCAGAAGCACAGCGACATCAGGTAGCCGCCGGTGCCGCCGAGGGCCGCGCCCGCGGTCTTGTCGTGGGCGTGCAGGTGGTCGAAGCCGTACCAGCCGCAGGACTCCAGCTCGGTGCCGCGCGCGCCGGGGCGCACGGCCGCCTCGGCGGCCAGCTCCGCCGCGTAGGCGCGCACCTCCGGGCGCGCCACGCACAGCGCCCAGGGATAGCGGTCGCCGTGGGCGTTGACCACGGTGCTGGACGGATTGCGCTCGCCGACAAGGGAGTTGTGCGCGAGGATCACCCAGCTGTGCACCTCGACCCCGGCGGCGTCCAGCGCCCGGGCGGCCTCGCCGAACGCGTCCGGCTCCGGCAGCCAGCGCTGGGCGCCGGGCCGCAGCGCCCGCCCGGCCCAACGCGCCTCGTCCGGCGGGTAGTAGACCGCGGAGTGCCGCGCGGTCACCACGCGGTGGGCGGGGTGGCGTGGCGTGGCGGCGCGGGTGGTGTGGTACGCCGAGGCGAGGGTGGCCTGCGCCACGCCGAGGGCCGCGATCCGGCCCGCGGCCTCGCCGTCCCCGGCGACGTCCCACGGGTAGAGAAAGGCTCCGGCGCGCATCACGCCCCCGCCCCGGCTGCGTCCATTCCCGTTCTCCCTGCCCCCGCGCCCTGGGCGCAGTCGTCCATATGCCTGAACGGGCACGCTAGATGAGCTTCGTTTCCGTGGTCAAGGGTCCGTTGACGAGGGCGAGTAGGGCCCCTAGCGTGTCCCCATATATGAACCGCATATTCGGACGGAGAACGGACGGAGATCCGATGGCCGCAGCACCTTCCCAGGGACTTCCCGCGGAGAAGACCGTCCTGCTCACCGGAGCCGCCGGCGGCGTCGGAACCCTGATGCGCGCGCTCCTGCCCCCGTACGGCTACCGGCTGCGGCCCTTCGACGTCGTGCCCCTGCCCGGGGAGCCGGACGCGATCACGGCCGACCTCAACGACCGGGAGGCGCTGCGCGAGGCGGTGCGCGGCGCCGACGCGATCCTGCACCTGGCGGGCATCTCCCTGGAGTCCACCTTCGAGAAGATCCTGCGGGCCAACATCGAGGGCACCTACCACCTGTACGAGGCCGCGCGCGAGGAGGGCGTGCGCCGGATCGTGTTCGCGTCGAGCAACCACGCCATCGGCTACACCCCCTGGCCGGCCGCCGGGACGCCGCGGGTGCCGGTGGCGACCCCGCACCGGCCCGACACCTTCTACGGCCTCTCCAAGTGCTTCGGCGAGGACCTGGCCCAGCTGTACTGGGACAAGCACGGCATCGAGACGGTGTCCGTCCGGATCGGCTCCTGCTTCCCCGAGCCGGGCAACGTCCGCATGCTGTCGGTCTGGCTGAGCCCCGCCGACGCCGCCAGGCTCTTCCACGCCGCGCTCACCGCCGAGGAGGTGGGCCACACGATCGTCTACGGCTCCTCGGCCAACACCCGCGGCGTGTGGGACCTCTCGGCCGGCGAGGCGCTCGGCTACACCCCGCTCGACGACTCCGAGTCCTTCGCGGCCAAACTGATCGCCGAGCAGGGCGAGTTGGACACCAACCGCCCCGACCAGGCCCACCTCGGCGGCGCCTTCGTCACCGACCCGCCGATCTGGCCGTACTGAGGAAGCCCCCCGTCGGGGGCGGGCCGCTGCGGCCCGCCCCGGCCGCTCCCCTCAGCAGGCCGGCGCCCCCGCCCGTTGCCGCTCCCGGTGCGCCCTGGCCGTGGCCATCAGCCCGTCCAGCGCGTCCCTGGTGTGCAGCAGTTCGGCGATGTGCAGGGAGAGCCGGTCGCGCTCCTGCGCCATCCGGTCGAGCGCCGCGTCCGAGTGCTCCTCGCTCGGGGCGTCGACGCAGGGCAGCAGCTCGGCGACGGTGCGGCTGGACAGGCCCGCCGCGAACAGCCGCTGCACGAACGCCACCCGCTCCACGGCCTCCCGGCCGTAGTGCCGCTGCCCGCTGGGGCTGCGGCTGCTGGTGAGCAGGCCCTGTTCCTCGTAGTAGCGCAGGGACCTGATGCTGACGCCGGTCCGCGACGCGAGCTCTCCGATGCGCACTCGCCCTCCTTGCTCCTGTGACCCGCGGCACACGGCGGCTCACGCGCTTGCCTCTCACATCCATGTGAGCTTTTAGCGTAGCGCCCGTGCCCGGAACCCCGGGTGGCACGGACGGAGGAGTTCTCCCATGAGTCTTTTCAGCAGCCACCGGCTCGGCGAACTGACCCTGCCCAACCGCGTGGTGATGGCCCCCATGACCCGGGGCAGGGCCGCCGCCGGGGGCCTGGCGACGCCGTCGATGGCGACGTACTACGCCCAGCGGGCGACGGCCGGGCTGATCGTGACCGAGGGGGTGCAGCCGAGCCTGATCGGGCAGTCCAACCCGGGCACGCCCGGCCTGCACACCGAGGAGCAGGCCGCCTCCTGGCGCCAGGTGACCGCGGCCGTGCACGCCAACGGCGGGCGGATCTTCGCCCAGCTCATGCACGGCGGGCGGGTCTCGCACCCCGACACCACCGGCCTGCGGCCGGTCGGGCCCTCGGCCGTCCCCGCCGAGGGCCGGGTGTTCACCCCCTCGGGACCCCAGCCGGCGCCGCTGCCGCGCGCCCTGGAGACCGCCGAGGTCGCCGGGCACGCCGGCTCGTACGCCGAGGCCGCGCGCCGCGCCGTCGGCGCCGGCTTCGACGGCGTGGAACTGCACGGCGCCAACGGCTACCTGATCTCCCAGTTCCTCTCCTCGAACGCCAACCTGCGCACGGATCGCTACGGGGGCCGGGTGTCCCACCGCATCCGGTTCGCCGTCGAGGCCACCGCCGCCACCGTCGAGGCCGTCGGCGGCGAGCGGACCGGCATCCGCCTCTCCCCCGGCGGGACCTTCTGGGGGGTGCGGGAGAGGGACGTGCCCGAGCTCTACGCCGCGCTGCTGGCCGAGCTGGCCCCGCTGGGCCTGGCCTACGTCCACCTGGAGGCCACCGCGGAAGAGGAGGTCCTGCTCGGCCTGCGCCGCGCCTGGCCCGGCACCCTCGTCGTGAATCCGAGCCTCCCGATGGGACCCAAGCCGACCGGCCGGGAGGACGCCGACCACTGGCTCGGGCTCGGGGCCGACCTCATCAGCTTCGGCCGCGCCTTCCTGGCCAACCCCGACCTGGTCGAGCGGCTGCGCAACGGGCTCCCGCTCGCGCCGGCCGACGAGGCCACCTACTACCAGGGGGGCGACGCCGGGTACCTGACCTACCCGTCCTACGCCTACGCCGCCTGACCCGCGCCCAAGGCGCCACGGGCCGGGCCCCGCCCCCGTGCGCCCCACCCGCCCGAAGCGTGGACTCCGTTTGTCGACATATGGGCAACGCGGGCAATGCGGGCGGCCGCCAGGCGCGTGGGGCGGCCGGTGGGGCGTCTCAGGACCGGCCGGCCAGGGCGCAGGCGCGGGCCGTCCTGGCCAGGGCCTCGGCGTCGGGGCCCGCTCCCGCGGGGGTGGGGAAGCGGCGGCGGGTGTAGCCGAAGGCGAGGCCGCTGCGCGGGTCGGCGAAGGCCGCCGAGCCGCCCGCCCCGTCGTGGCCGAAGGCGCCCGCCCCCAGATGGGGAAGGCCCACCATGAACCCGAGCCCGTAGGCGCGATGCATGCCGAGGGTGAGGTCGTGGCCCACCGAGAAGGGCTGGGCGCACTCGGCGAGGGTGGCCGCGGACAGCAGGGCCGGGCGGCCGTCGAGGCCGCTGAGGGCCGCCGCGTAGAGCCGGGCCAGGCCGCGGGCCGAGGCCAGGGCGGCGACCGAGCCCTGCCCGCCCGCCCTGATCAGCGGGAGGTTCGGCAGCCGGCTCAGGTCGACCGACTCGGGGTGGTGGGCGTTCGCGGCGATCCCGCCGAGGCCGTCGGGCGCCGGGGGCGCCGCGTCGGCCGGGGCGGGGGCGGGCGCGGCCACGTCGAGGAAGCGGTGCTCCTCGCTCGCCGGCAGGCCCAGGTACAGGTCGATGCCGTAGGGCCCGGCCAGCGCCTCGCGGTAGACGGCGCGCAGCGAGGCGCCCGAGGCCCGGCGGACCACCTCGCCGACCAGGGCGCCGATGGTCAGCGAGTGGTAGCCGAACGCCGCCCCTGGGCGCCAGTACGGCCGGTGCGGGGCGAGCCGCGCGGCCAGCGCCTCGTCCTCGGCCAGTTCGGCGAGCGTGAAGCCCTCGTCCACGCCTATGGAGCCCGCGCGGTGTCCCGCCAGCTCGCGCAGCGTCAGCGCCCCCTTCCCCTCGGCCGCGAACTCGGGCCAGTAGGCCCTCACTTCGCGGTCGAGGTCGAGGGTGCCGCGCTGCGCGAGCAGGGCGAGCACGAGGAAGGTGGCGCCCTTGGTCGAGGAGAAGACGCCGAGCAGCGAGTCCCCGGCCATGCCGGGGCCGCCCCACAGGTCGGCCACCTGCCGCCCGTCGAGGTAGGCGGCCACCTGCGCGGCCTGCCCTGGCTCCGCGCCGAGCACCGCGGCGAACGTGTCGCGCAGCGGCTCGAAGCCGGGGGCCACCGTGCCGTGCACCACCGCGGGGTACGGGGCCCCCGCGCCGGCCGGGGCGTCCGCGCCGCCTTCTTCGGCCGGGCTGCCCGCGTCCGCGCTGCGCTCGTGGCCGGTCATCGTTCCTCCTCCGCGCGGGGGCGATGCCGCCCCCGCGCACTCGTGCGGCGGTGCTTCGGTGCCGTGGGTCCGGGTTTCCGGGTCCCGGGTCCCGGGTCCCGGGTCCCGAGGAGGCTAGTGCCGCCTCAGGTTCCCCGCGCCCGCCCCCTCGTCGACCAGGGCGGGCACCCGCCGCGGGTCGTCGACGCGGGCGCGCAACTCCGGGGTCCAGCCGGAGTCGTCGCCGAGATCGCTGCCCGGGTTGGCGGCGCGGTACGCGGCGAGCAGGTCGGTGGGCTCGCCGTTGACCCAGTTCCCGTTCTCGGTGAGCGAGGTGCCGGCCGTCCACTGGTGGATGGTCTGCGCGGCGTCGACCCCCGCGGGCAGGGTGAAGGCGTTGTACTCGGCGAGCAGGCCGGACTCCCTGCCGATGCCCCAGCTGTAGGCGTAGTCGCGGCCCGCGTCCTGGGCGTAGTGGTTGTTGTAGGCGTCGACCCGGCCGTAGCGGACCCGGGGGGCGCGTTCGGTCAGGTTGTGGAACAGGTTGTGGTGGAAGGTCACCCGCAGCCTGCCGCGGTCGGTGGCGCTCGCGCCGTCGCTGTTGCCGACCAGGATCGTCTTGTCGTGCTCGGTGAAGACGTTCCAGCTCGCGGTCACCAGGTCGGCGCCGCGCACCACGTCGAGCTGCCCGTCGTGCTGCTGGAAGAGGCGGCCGAAGTAGCGCGGCTGCGCGGCGTCGGGGCGGCGGCCGTCGGTGAAGGTGTTGTGGTCGACCCAGACGTGGGTGGAGCCGGAGAGCACCAGGTTGTCGTACTCGGAGTTCCACTCGCCGAACTCGCCGTCGGTGGGGTCCCAGTAGGGGAAGCAGTCGAAGGCGTCCTCGAAGGTGAGGTTGCGGACGATGACGTTGTCCTGGCCGCTGACGTTCAGGGTGGCGCCCAGCAGCCTGGCGTCGTCGCCGAGGCCGATGATCGTGGTGTCGGAGCCGACGGAGAGCTTCACCCGCTCGGCCTGCCGGGCGGCGGAGGCGATCCGGGCCTCCTCCAGGGGTCCCGAGGGGTCCTCCCTGCCCCAGGTCGCGGGGTCGTAGGCGGCGAGGTAGCCCTCCCGGGTGTAGCCGTCGGTGGCGTAGTCCTCGCAGCTCAGCGGGTTGCCCTCGGCGTCGGTGTTGGCGTCGATGGTGCCCCGGACCCGGATGAGGGTGGGCTCGCCGTCCGCCGCGGCCAGGGCGGCGGCCAGCTCCTCGCGGGTGGAGACGGTGAAGGTGTGCTCGGCGTCGGCCGCCGAGCCGCCGGTGACGCCGCCCCCGGCCGCGGCCCAGCCGTCGTCCTCGGCAAGCACCTCACGGGCGGGGTCCCCCGCCTGCCCGTGACCGTGGCCCTGCCCGTGGCCGTGGTGTCCCGGGTGGCCGTGGGCGAGCGCCGCCTGGGGCAGCAGGCCGAGGACGAGGGCGGCGCAGCCCGTCAGGGCGATTCTTCCGGCCGTTCCTGCCGTGCTTGCCGTGCTTGCCGTTCTTGCTGATCTGACGTACATCGCGGCTCCGTTGGGGGTGAGACGGTCGAAGGACGTGCTCGGGGGTGACGCGCCGCGGCGGGCCCTGGGGTCCGCCGCGGCGCCTCGGGTGGTGCCTGGTACGTGCGGTGCGGCGGTGCGGGGCGCGGCGGTTACTCCTGCTGCTCCAGCCACTCGGCCTGGGCCTCGTTCAGCCGGTCGGCGAGGTCGTCGAGGAAGTCCTGGGCGCTCATCTCGCCGAGCAGCACCCGCTGGAAGTTGGGCTCGGTGTCCGCCTTGGTGATGTTGTTCCAGTCCGGCAGGTAGTACGGGAGCTGGACGATGGTGGTGCGCTCGTCGCTCAGCGCCTCGACGGCGGCCTGGGTGGGCGGCGCCGACTGGATCCAGTCGTCGTTCAGCGCCTCCGTGTTGGCGGGGATGGAGCCGGCCGACTCGTTCCACAGGCTGTTCATCTCGTGGGAGGCGGCGAACTCGATGAACCGCCAGGCGGCCTCCTTGTTGTCGCTCGACTTGAACAGGCCGAGCCCGTCCACCGGGTTGGAGACGAAGGTGTGCGGGCCGCCCTCCTCCTGAGTCGGCATCGGCAGCCCGTCCACCACGCCCTCGCCGAAGGCGTCGATGTGGTCCTGGTAGGAGCCCAGGTTGTGCTGGAGCATGCCGACCTCGCCGCCGGTGAAGGTGGCGACCATGTTGGTGAAGTCGTTGTTGAGGTCGGCCTCGGGGGTCACCGTGTTGTAGAGCCCGACGTAGTTCTCCAGGGCCTCCACGTTCGCCGGGTCGTTGACCGTGGTCTCGTCGCCCTCCCAGAACGAGTCGATGCCGGACTGCGCGTACATCATGTCGAGCGCCTGGGCGACCGAGCCGGCGCCGCCGCGGATGGTGAAGCCGAACCTGTTGTGCTCCCGGTCCGTCAGCTCCTCGGCGGCGGTGTAGAAGTTGTCCCAGGTGGTGGGCGGTTGCAGGCCGGCGGCCTCGAACAGGTCGGTGCGGTACCACAGCACGCCCTGATTGGCCGAGGTGGGCACCGAGTACAGCTCCTCGCCCTCGCCGACGGTGGCGCGGACGCTGTCCAGCATGGCCGGAAGCAGCTGCTGGTCGAGGCCGCTCTCGGCGAGCCGGTCGGTGACCGGGTCGAGGGCGCCCTGGGCGACCAGGTTGGCCAGGTAGGAGGTGCTGACGCCGCCGACGTCCGGCAGGCCGTCGCCGCCCTGGATGGCGGCGTCGTACTTGGACTGCACGTCGGCGATCGGGACCCCGACGTACTCGACCTCGATGTCGGGGTTCTCCTCCTCGAAGGCGTCGATGATCTGCTCCCAGACCTCGGTCCTGACGCCTCCGTTGTTGTCCCAGAAGGTGATCTTGCCGGTGCCGTCGCCCTCGGAACCTGAACTCGTCCCCGAGTCACCGCAGCCGGATGCGGCCGCGGCGAGGACGAGTGCGGTGGCGACGGCGGCGAGACCGCGGCGCGGGGATCTTCTCATTCGTGCGGCTCTCCTCGTGCGTGGAAAAGGATGGACCGGTGTGAGAGGTGCGGTGGTGCTCGCCGGTGCGCTGCTGCTCACCGGGTGGTGCTCGTCGAACTCTCGTGCTCGTCGAACTCTGGTGTTCGTGGGGTGGCCACGCAGGCGCTCGTGGGGGCGCGGCCCCGGGTGCGGGTGTCAGGGGGCGGCGAAGGTGACGCGGAAGGCGCGGAACTCGGCGTGCCCGGCGGCCGCCTCGCCCTTCGCCCCGCCCTTCGCCGCGGGCTTTCCCGGGTCCTCCCCCGCCTCCTCCGCCTCCCCGGGGGCGACGGCGAAGAGGGCCAGCTGGGCGCCGACCCAGCGCCAGGGGGTGGCGGCGAACTCGAAGCCGGAGGGCGTCGGGGGCGCCTCGGCGCCCGCCGCCTCCGGCAGGGCGGCGGAAAAGCGGCACCGCCCGTCGGCGCGGACGTCGATCCGCAGCCGGGCCAGGCCGGCGGGCGCCGGGCGGGAGGGGGCCGCGTCCCGCTCCCGGCCCGCGGTCTGCTCGGCGAAGCGGTGGACGAACCGCACGCCGTCGGCGCCGCGTTCGAGGCCGATCCAGGCGAACGCGTCGCCGAGCACGGCGAGTCCGGCCCGGGCGCCCGGCTCCTCGCCGTGCAGGGAAAGGTCGACGCTGACCGTCAGCGGCCCCACGGGCAGGCGCTGGGCCAGCAGCCAGGGCAGCCGGCGCAGGTCGGCCGCGTCGGGCGAGCGGCGGCACACCAGCCGCAGGCCCCGGCCGCCGTGCGCCAGGGTCAGCCCGGGCCTGGGGTTGGCGGTCCAGGACCACTGCGGGCCGAACTCCCCGCCGGGGAAGTCGTCGTCGGTCGCGGGCCCGTGCGGCTCCACCCCGGGCAGCGGCACCGGGAGGGCGTGCTCCGCCACCGGGCTGCCGCCCTCGCCCAGCACGGGCCAGCCCTCCTCGTCCCAGCGCATCGGCTGGAGGTGCACCACCCGGCCGAACGGGGCGCGCTGCTGGAAGTGCAGGAACCAGTCCCGCCCGTCGGGGGCGTCCACCCAGGCGCCCTGGTGCGGGCCGTTGACCTCGGTGTCGCCCTGGGCGAGGACGACGCGCTCCTCGTAGGGGCCGAAGAAGTCCCGCGAGCGGAACGCGCCCTGCCAGCCGGTCTCCACCGAGCCCGCCGGGGCGAAGATCCAGAACCATCCCTCGCGCCGGTAGAGCTTGGGCCCCTCCAGGGTGAACCAGCCGGGCAGCGCGTCGCCGTCGACGATCACCCGGCCCTCGTCGAGCAGCGCGGTGCCGTCCTCGCTCATCCGGTGCCCGGTGAGCCGGTTCTTGATGCCGGAGCGGGACTTGGCCCAGCCGTGCACCAGGTAGGCGCCGTCCTCGGTCCACAGCGGGCAGGGGTCGATCAGGCCGCGGCCCGGCTTCAGCAGCACCGGCTCGCTCCAGGGCCCCTCGATGGCGGGGGCGCTGACCTGCTGGATGCCGTGGTCGGGGTCGCCCCAGAAGATCCAGAAGCGGCCGGCGTGATGGCGCAGCGCCGGGGCCCACACGCCGCAGTCGTGCCGGGGCACGTCGAAGACGCCGGCGGGTTCGAGGCGCTTCAGGGCGTGCCCGATCAGCCGCCAGTCGACCAGGTTGCGGGAGTGCAGCAGCGGCAGCCCCGGCACGCGGGAGAAGCTGGAGGCGGTGAGGTAGAAGTCCTCGCCGACCCGGATGGCGTCCGGGTCCGACCAGTCCGCCGCGAGCACGGGGTTGCGGTAGCGCCCGGGCCTTCCGGCTCCCGGCGCGCCGCTGCCTGAGGGGGTGACGGTCATCGCGTGGCCTTTCTCGGGTAGTCGGCCCAGGGCGCGCCCAGCTCCGAGTACAGGGCGAGTTCGCGGGCGCCGCGGGCCGTCAGCTCGTCGATGCCGGGGATGACCCGGCGCGGCCCCTGCACGCCCGGCTCGACGCGCCAGGCGTCCGGCGGCAGCGCCACCGGTTCCGGGGCGGTGCGCACCGCCTCGACGAGGCGGGTGAACGCCCCGGTGCGCTCGACCGGGACCAGCAGCGGCGCGTGGCCGCGCAGGTGGGCGACCAGGTTGGCGAGCAGGTCGGTGCGCGGGTGGTCGGTGGTCTCCGGGGCGTGGCCCCGGCGTTCCAGCAGCACCCGGTCCGCCTTGTACCAGAGGGTGATCCGGCCGCTCTCGCCGTGCACCACCACGTAGGGCTCGCCCGGGCTCTCGGCGGCCAGGGTCACGGTGGTCACGATCCGGCCGCCGCCCACGGTGGTGATCCGGGCGCAGGAGGTGTCGTCGGCGGCGATGTCGTTGACCCGGTACAGCTCCAGCTCGATGCCGGCGACGTCCTCGGCCCGGTCGGTGCCCTCGATGCGCAGGGCGGTGGCCACCGCGTGCGCCAGGGGGTTGGTGAGCACCCCGTCCACCACGTCGCGTCCGTCGAGGGTGCGGTGGCCGCCCCAGGGGGCGCGCCGCCAGTACGCCTCCTCCCGCACCCAGGCGCCCGCGGCGCCGAGGCCGCGCACCCGGCCGATGGCGCCCTCGGCGATCAGCCGGCGGATCTCGGTCACGGCAGCGGAGCCCAGCGACTGGAAGCCGATCTGGCAGGCGGTGCCGGCCGCGGCGACGCCCTCGGCCAGGCGCAGGAAGGCCGCGTAGGAGGGGGTGGGCGGCTTCTCAAGCAGCAGGTGGACGCCGCGGGCGGCGGCGATCAGGCCCAGCTCCTCGTGGGTGTGGATCGGCGTGCAGATCACGGCGATCTCGGCCCCGGTGCGGTCGAGCAGCCAGGCCAGGTCGGCGGACTGCTCGGGCACGGGCGCCGGGCCCTCCTGGGGCGCGGCCTCGGCCAGCTCCTCGGGGCCGAGCGGGTCCAGCTCGCAGACCCCGACCAGCCGGACGAGGCCCTGCGTGGCCAGCCGCCCGAGGTTGCGCAGGTGCCAGCGGCCGTGGCCGCGGGCGCCCGCGAGCACCACGGGGACGGGCAGCGCGTGCGCGGCCATCAGCCCTTCACCGCCCCGGCGCTGAAGCCGGTGATCAGCCAGCGCTGGATGAAGGCGAAGACGATCACCACGGGCAGGGCCGCCACCACGCCGCCGGCGGCCAGGGCGCCGAGGTCGACGCTGTCGGAGCCGATGAGCGTGTTGAGGCCGACGGGGATGGTCTGCTTGTCCTGGGAGCTGAGGAACATCAGGGCGAACAGGAAGTGGTTCCAGCTGTGCACGAAGGCGAAGGAGCCGACGGCGACCAGGCCGGGGCGCAGCAGCGGGAGCACGATGGCGAGGAAGCCGCGCAGCCGGGAGCAGCCGTCCACCCAGGCGGCCTCCTCCAGGGAGGGCGGCACGTTCCTGATGAAGCCGCTGATGAGGATCATCGACAGCGGCAGCTGGAAGACGGTCTCGGCGATGATCACGCTGCCCAGCGAGTTGAGCATCTGCAGCTCGCGGAACACCTCGAAGAGCGGCACAAGCAGCAGCGCGCCGGGGATGAACTGCGAGCACAGCAGGGCCAGCATGAACGGCATCCGCAGCCTGAACCTGAAGCGGGCCAGGGCGTAGCCGCCGGAGAGGGCGACGAGCAGCGTCATCACCATGGTGGCCACGCCGACCTGGATGCTGTTGAAGAAGTATGTGTCGAAGCTGCGCTCGTTCCACACCTTCTCGAAGTGCTCGAAGGTGATCGGCCAGGGCACCAGCGAGTCCGAGCCGGACTCGCGGAGCGCGAACAGCAGCATCCAGTAGAAGGGGACGAGCGTGAAGAGCAGGTAGACGCCCAGGGGCACGAACAGCTGCCAGCGCGGCGGCTGGTCGTGGCGCCGGCGCCGGCGGCCGGCCCGGGGCGGGTCCTGAGGGGCGGTGTCCGGGAGCGGCTCCCGGTCGATGACGGCCGAGGTCACTGGTCATCGCCTCCGAACTTGCTCAGGCGCAGGTAGAGGATCGAACAGAACAGGAGGATCACGAAGGCCACGGTGGTCAGCGCGGCGGCGTACCCGAACTCGTTTCCGTCGATGCCGGTCTGGGCGACGTAGAGCGGCAGCGTGGTGGTGGCGCCGGCCGGCCCGCCGTGCGTGAGGGTGTAGAGGAGGTCGACGTTGTTGAACTCCCAGACGCCGCGCAGCAGGGTGGACAGCACGATCGCGTCCCGCAGGTGCGGCAGCGTGATGTGCCAGAACTGCCGCAGGCGCCCGGCCCCGTCCACCGCCGCCGCCTCGTAGAGGTCCTTGGACACCGACTGCAGGTCGGCGAGCAGGAGGATCGCGAAGAACGGGACGCCGCGCCAGAGTTCGGCGACCACCACGCCCCAGAAGACGGTGCCGGGGTCGGAGAGTATCGAGGTGCCGTACTCCCCGATGCCGGCGTCGGCGAGGTACCGGCTGACGCCGGTGGAGGGGTTGTAGAGCAGAATCCAGATGGTGCTGGTCAGCACGCCGGAGACCGCCCACGGCGAGAAGACGAGGGCGCGGGCCAGGCCGCGGCCGACGAAGGTCTGGTTGATCAGCAGCGCGAGGACCAGGCCGAAGACGAGCTGGAGCGCGACCTCGACCAGCACCCAGCGGCCGCTGAAGGCGAGGGTGTCCCAGAAGAAGTCGTCCTCGGTGAAGATCTCCTTGAAGTTGTCCAGTCCTGCGAACCCGTTCCGCCAGGGCTTTGTGACGTTGTAATCGCGCAGGCTGTACTGGAGGACGCTCAGCATCGGATAGGCGATGAAGCCGAGCATCAGCAGGGCGGCGGGCGCGATCAGCACATAGGGCAGATAGCGGGGGGTACTTCCGGCACGGCGACGCCTCAGGGGCCGGCTTCTGGCTTTCACGGCATCGGCCATGACGGCTCTCTCCGTTCTGGACGGCGGGGCGGTGAAGCGCTTTCTCAGGGCTGTGCAAGGGTCTTTCCGTGGGGCTTTGCGGCCCGCGCGCGTCGTGCGGCTGCTCTCGCGGGCCGGGGAGGTGCTGGATCGTGCGGGGGTCCCGCGGACTTGCGGGTCCTGCGGGGTCGTGCGGGGTGCTGCGGAGGCGTGTGGGATCTTCCGGGGACGGGGGGGTGCGCGCCCCTCCGGGGAGGGGCGCGCGTTCAGCCCGCGTAGGGCTCGGGGACTTCTCCCTCGCGGGAGAGGAAGGCGAAGTCGCAGCCGGTGTCGGCCTGGGTGATGTGCTCCTGGTACAGGGCGCCGAAGCCGCGCCCGTACCGCGGCGGCGGCGCCTGCCACTCGGCCCTGCGCCGGGCGAGTTCGGCGTCGTCCACCTCAAGGCGCAGGGTGCGTGCCTCGACGTCGAGGGTGATCAGGTCCCCGGTGCGGACCAGGGCCAGCGGGCCGCCGACGTGCGACTCGGGCGCGATGTGCAGCACGCAGGCGCCGTAACTGGTGCCGCTCATCCGGGCGTCGGAGAGCCGCACCATGTCGGTGACCCCCTCCTTCAGCAGGTAGTCGGGGATCGGCAGCATCCCGTACTCGGGCATGCCAGGACCGCCGAGCGGCCCGGCGCCGCGCAGCACCAGCACGCTGTCGGCGGTGACGCCGAGCGCGGGGTCGTTGATGGTGGCCTGCATCGTGCGGTAGTCGTCGAAGACGACGGCGGGACCCGTGTGCGTGAGCAGCCGCGGCTCGGCCGAGATGTGCTTGATCACCGCGCCGTCCGGGGCGAGGTTGCCGCGCAGCACGGCCAGTCCGCCCTGCCCGGCCACCGGCTTGTCCAGCGGCCTGATCACCTCCTCGTCGTGGACCAGCGCCCCGGCGAGCTGCTCGCGCAGCGTGTCGTGGGCGACGGTCGGCCGCTCCAGGTGCAGGTGGCCGGCCTCGCCGAGCCTGGCCAGCAGCCCGGGCAGCCCGCCGGCGTAGTAGAAGTCCTCCATCAGGTAACGGCCGCCGGGACGCACGTCGGCCAGCACCGGCACCGTGCGCGCCAGGCGGTCGAAGTCGTCCAGGCCGAGCGGCACCCGGGAGCGCCCGGCCATCGCGATCAGGTGGATGACGGCGTTGGTCGAGCCGCCGAGCGCCAGCACGGTGGCGATGGCGTCCTCGTACGCCTCGCGGGTGAGGAAGCGGGAGATGCGGGCGTCCGCGTGCACCAGCTCGACCACGCGCCGCCCCGCGGCGGCGGCCATCCGGCTGTGCGCGGAGTCCACCGCGGGGATGGCCGCGGCCCCCGGCATCGTCACCCCGAGGGCCTCGGCGGCCGAGGTCATCGTGGAGGCGGTGCCCATCGTCATGCAGGTGCCCGCGGAACGCGCCAGCCCGCACTCCAGTTCGGCGAGTTCGCGGTCGCCGATCCGCCCGGCCCGCTTCTGGTCCCAGTACTTCCACATGTCGGTGCCTGAGCCGAGCGTCTCGCCACGCCAGTGCCCGCGCAGCATCGGCCCCGCGGGCACGAAGACGGCGGGCAGGTCGGCGCTGGCCGCGCCCATCAGCAGCGCCGGCGTGGTCTTGTCGCAGCCTCCCATCAGCACCGCGCCGTCCACCGGGTAGCTGCGCAGCACCTCCTCGGTCTCCATCGACAGCAGGTTCCGGTACAGCATCGGGGTCGGCTTCTGGAAGGTCTCCGAGAGCGTGGCGACCGGGAACTCCAGCGGGAAGCCGCCCGCCTGCCACACCCCGCGTTTGACCGCCTCGGCCCGCTCCCGCAGGTGCTGGTGGCAGGGGTTGATGTCCGACCAGGTGTTCAGGATGGCGATGACCGGCTTGCCGAGGTGCTCCTCGGGCAGGTAGCCGAGCTGCCGGGTACGGGCCCGGTGGCTGAAGGAGCGCACCCCCTCGCTGCCGTACCACTGGTGGCTGCGCAGCCGCCTGCCGTCCGCGGCGTTCCGCGGGGTGTCCTTCCCGGCGTCCTTCCCGGCGTCCTGCACAGGGTCCTTCACGGTGTTCCGCTCACGTCCTTGCTCACGTCCTTGCTCACGTCCCTGCTCACGGCCTTGCCCGCTCATCGCCGCACCTCCGTCCCGGGCGCCTCGGAGGTGCTCCCGGCCGCGCGCCACCTGCCGACGAGCGCGGCCACGGCGCCGCGTTCCGCCTCGGGCAGCGGGCTGCTCGGCGGCCTGATGTCGCGGCGGCACAGCCCGAGGTGGGCCAGGGCCTCCTTCACGACCGTCACGTTGTTGGCCGACTGCCGCTCGGCGCGCAGCTCCTCGAAGGGCCTGATCTCCTCCCAGATCCGCATCGCCGCCGGGTAGTCGGCCGCGCGCAGCGCCCGGAGCATGGCGAGGGTCAGCCGCGGGGCGACGTTCACCAGCCCCGAGGTGAAGCCGGTGGCGCCCGAGGCGAAGTAGGCGGGCGCCGAGAGCTCGGCGAGCCCGGCCACCCACACGAAGCGGTCGAGGCCCGCGTCCCGGGAGACGGTGGCGAACCGCACCGGGTCGGGCACGGCGTACTTCACGCCGATCACGTTCGGGCAGGCCGCGCCGAGCCTGGCCAGGGTGCCGCCCTCGATCGCCGGGTTGCGCAGGTACGGGACGACGCCGAGTTCCGGCACGGCCTCCGCGATGGCCCGGTGGTAGGCGAGCCAGCCCTCCTGCGACACGTAGGGGTGGACGGGCTGGTGCACCATCACCATGTGGGCGCCGGCCTCGGCGGCCTCCCGGGCGGCGGCGACCGCCGCGGGCACCTCCTGCCCGACGCCGGCGAGGATCTGCGCCTCCACGCCGGACTCGGCCACCGCCTCGACGGTCAGCGCCACCTCGGCCCGCCGCTCGGCGGGGGTGAGGGAGTAGAACTCGCTGG
Source organism: Streptomyces hoynatensis (assembly GCF_003626535.1). Taxonomy (GTDB): domain Bacteria; phylum Actinomycetota; class Actinomycetes; order Streptomycetales; family Streptomycetaceae; genus Streptomyces; species Streptomyces hoynatensis. The sequence continues at coordinate 309,513 of NZ_RBAL01000006.1, read as the reverse complement.
TGTTGCCGTTGGGCGTGAGGGCGCGCACCCCGGCGGTCAGCAGCCGGCGCAGGAGCGCCCGGTAGGCGCCGGCGTCGATGCGGTCCTCCGCGTCGAACGGGGTGACGGGGATCGCCACCACGTCGGCGAGCGCCGCGCGCTGGGCCACGAAGTCGGTCATGCCAGCTCCTGTCGTGCGTGGGGGGTGAGCGGTGCCTGCTCCGCCGCGGGCAGCTGCTCGGGGAACGAGCGGGCCATGAAGCCCTCGATGTGGGCGCGGAGCAGCTCGGCGGTCCCCTGCGGGTCGCCCTCCTCCGCGCGGGCGAGGATCGCGCGGTGCTCGGCCGCCTCCCGCTCCCAGGTCGGGGTGGCCTGCCAGGCCACCGAGGAGACCAGGGCCGCCTGGTCGCGCAGCTCGTCGAGCATCCTGGCCAGCAGCGGATTGCCGCAGGGCAGGTAGAGCGCGCGGTGGAAGTCCCGGTTGGCCAGCGAGCGTTCGGCCGTGTCGGCCGCGGCGTCGGCGCGTTCGAGCGCCGCGTGGGCCGCGGCGAGCGAGCCCTGGGCGGCGACGGTGCGGCGCACCGCCTCGGGTTCGAGCAGCAGCCGCACGTCGTAGACGGAGCGGGCCATGGCCGCGTCGACGGTCCGCACCGTCGCGCCCTTGTACTCGCTCATCTCGACGAGCCCGCGGCCCGCGAGCGTCTTCAGCGCCTCCCTGACGGGGGTCTTGGAAACGCCGAAGCGCGCGGCGAGTTCGGTCTCGACGAGTGCGGAGCCGGGGGCGAGTCCGCCGGTGAGGATGGCGCGCGTCAGGTGCTCCAGGACGAACTGCGTCCTGGACGGGATGGGCACCGGCGCGGGGCCTGGTAGCGGAGGGTTCATGCGGCGGGGCCTTCGTCGTCCGGCTTGTGGTGCAGGTTTCGCATGCGAGCGCCTCGTATCTCGTATATGACATATGGCGTACGATGCGGCGGCCCGATGACGGTAGGACTGCCCGCGGGCGGCCGTCAACGCTTCTGACAAAAAAGATGCAAGCGCTTGCACAATCTGTCCCGGTGGGCCGGGAACGGGACACAAGACGGCGCCCGCGCCCCGCCGGCCGGGGTGCGCGGGCGCGGGGTGCGCGGGCGCGAGGCGGGGGCGCGGGCGAGGCTCGGGCCACGGCGCCGGCCGCCACCGCCCGGGCCGGCCGTCGCCCGCGAACTCGACGGCGCCGGGGGCAGCCGGAGCGCGCCGCCCGACCGGCTCGGCGCGCCGCTCGCCTCCCGCGCGGCCATGCGGCGCGGCCGGGGAACCCACTCGCCCGTGTGACGGCGCGCCCTTTCGGCCCGGCCCGGCACGGCCGGAGAGTACGGTCCTGCTGTTTCGAGGCCCGTCACAGCAGGGAGCCGGCATGGCCGACCAGGCCCGCACGCCCACCGGGGGAATCGGCGCGCGCGTCAAGGAGTTCCGGACGATCAGGGGGTTCTCCCTCACCGAACTCGGGCGCCGCGCCCACGTGTCCACGAGTCAGCTGTCCCGCATCGAGAGCGGCGCCAGGTCCGTCAGCTCCACCGTCGAGGCGAACATCGCCAGGGCCCTCGGCGTGACCGTCTCCGTGCTCCACGGACTGCCCTACATCCACATGCTCCAGCAGGACCGGCTCGACGCGCTCCTCACGCCGATCAGCAGCGCCCTCGGCAGCTGGGACATCCCGCCCGAGGACGTCCCGCCGCGCCCGCTCGGCGCGCTGCGCGCCGAGGTGGAGCGGATCGTGCGGCTGCGGCTGCGCACCCACTTCGCCGAGATCGCCGAGGCGCTGCCGCCGCTCATCGTCGAGGCGTCGGCCCTCGCCCAGGCGCACGCCTCCCCCGGCGAGCACCGCGAGCAGGCGCACGCGCTGCAGGCCGAGTTGGCGCGGACGGCCGCCATCGTGGCGTACCGTCTCGGCTTCATCGACCTCGCCCGGCTGGCCCTGTCGCGCATGGCCATGGCGGCCCCGCACAGCGGCGACCCGGCGCAGGTGGCCATCGAGCGCATGGAACGCTCCTCCATGACGCACAGCCAGGCGTCCCGGGCCGATCGCGGCGTGGCGCTGATGCGGGTGGCCCTGCGCGACCTCGACGACGACGGGACGGCACAGACCCGCGCGGTCCGTGGGGCGCTGTACCTGCGGGCCGCGCAACTCGCCCTGCAGGAGGGGAACGAGAGCGGGGCCGAGGACTGGCTGGGGCAGGCCAGGGAGCTGGCGGCCCAGGTGGGCGACGTCTACCACTACAGCCTGATGTTCGGCCCGTTCGGGGTGGCGCTGGCGCAGATGGGCGTGGACAACGAGCGCGACGACCACGGGGCCGCGCTGCGGCGCGCCTCGGGGATGCGGCTGCCCGAGGGCTGCCCGCCCACCCTGGCGGCACACTTCATGATCCGGCGAGCGCGCGCCGAGGCGTGGACGGCCCGCCCCGAGGAGGCGCTCGCCTCGCTGCGGGAGGCGCGCCGGACGGCGCCGCAGCTGACCAGGTACCACCCCCATGTGCACGAGACGGTGGGCACCTTGCTGCGGGCGCGGCCCGGAGGCCCGGCCGAGGCGCTGCGGGAGTTCGCCCGCTGGAGCGGTGTGTAACACCACGGTCACCGCGCGTCAACCCGTTCTGCCGCCTTGGCAATGCCAAGGCGGCAAGGTCCCCGGGGGGTTTCCGGGGCAGGCTGGGATCATTCGCCCGGGAAGCAGCACAGGAGCCCTCCATGACGACGCCGCAGCACCCGGGGCCCGCCTCGGCCGCGGGCCGCTACGTCTCCCCCCAGTGCGCCGAGCACCGCTGTGCCGACTGCCGGCAGGCCGAGGCGCATCCGCCCGAACCGCAGCACGGGATCGCCTTCGACCCCTGCTCGCACTTCTGCCACACCGCGTGGCCGGCCCCGGAGGGGGACCGGTGACCCCCGCTCCCCCGCGCCCGGCGCGGGCGCCGCCCTCCCGCGCCCCTCACCACCCTCCCGCACGCCGGGGCGGCCGGCCCCGGCCGGGGGCACGGCCGGGGTCTCGCCCAGTCCCGCCCGATCCGGCCGGGTCCCCTGCGGTACGGCCTAGTCCCGCGAACGCGACTTGAACGCCGCCTTCCTGGCCTGCTTGGCGAGTTGCTTGTCCGGGTGCAGGCGGCCCACCGCGTCCAGCACCTCGGCCGTCGCGGGGTGGTCGGTCCGCCAGGCGCGTTCGAAGAAGCCGCTGTGCTGCGCGGCCAGGTTGGTCACCAGCTCGCGCAGCTCCTCCGCGTTCTCCCGGCCGCCGTTCGCGGTGGCGAGCTGGGCGGCGAGGGTGTCGATGGTCAGCCAGAAGACCATGTCGTCCGAGGGCGGCGGCACGTCCACCACCCCGCGCTCCACGAGCCAGACCCGGGCCAGGCCGCCGAGTTCGGCGTCGTGCAGCACCTCGCGCAGCGCGCCGTCGGCCCGCTCGTCGAGCAGCGCGAGCACCAGCTGGCAGCCCAGGCGCCGGCCGGGGGCCGCCGGGTCGCCGCCCCGGGCGGCATCGAGCAACTCCCGGGCGGCATCGAGGGGTTCACGTTCGGCCAGCCACAGCTCCGCCTCCTCGTGCGCCGCGGCCTCCGGGAGGTAGGGCAGCGCCCCGAGCAGGGCGCGGGCGTCCTGGCCCGCCAGCTCGCCGACGACCGGGGCGGCGAGGCCCGCCTCGATCATGCGGCGGCGCACGCCGTAGAGCCCGAGGGGCGTCAGCCGCGCCTGCCCGTAGCGGCCGAGGTCTTCCTCCTCCTCGGCCTCGGGGAGGGCGCGGCGCTGCTCCTCGCCCTCCTCGGCCAGGAGCACGGACTCGTCGACCGGCCGGTACTCCAGCAGGCCGGTCCCGGCCAGGGCACGGAACTGGCCGTTGAGTTTCAGCACGGTCGCCGAGAGGTCGTCCAGGGCCGCCTCCGAGAGCTCGTCCATGTCCTCGGGAATGACGGAGGCCGCGGCGACCATCGGCAGCGGCACCGGCGTGGCGGCCTGGCCCGCGTCGTCGGTGACGGCGAACAGGTAGAGGCTGCCGAGCGCCGCGTCGAGGTAGTCGGCCTCCTCTTCCGGGTCCCAGTCCAGGGCGTCGAGGTCGATGGTGTCCTGGTCCGGCTCGCCGTCGTCGCCGAAGGCTCCCTCCCGCGCGCCGAGGCCCTCGACGAGGTCTTCGAGCATCGGGGCCGAGGCGTCGGCGAGCACCGCCTCCACGCCCGCCGCCCAGATGTCGAGCACGTCCGCCGGGGTGCCCTCGGTGATCCTCGTCAGCTCGGCGCCCCCGGTGGCGGTGCCGATCACGGCGTCCTCGGCGGCCAGGGCCACGGCGTCCTCCGCCTCCTCGACCTCGACCAGGCCGGTGTCCACGGCGAAGTTCCAGGCGTCGGCGGCCAGGGCCGCGGCGTCCTCCTCGGCCTCGATGGCCAGCACGGCGACCGCGGACTTCAGCTCGTCGGCGAGGAGTTCGCCGCCCGCTCCCACCGGAACGCCGTGCGCCGCCCAGCGCGCCAGGCGCACGGCCCGGTGCAGCAGCGGAGCGGCGAGGGCGTCCCGAGCCAGCTCGGCCTCGGAGGGCAGCCTGACCGGCGGCATGACGGGACTCTGATCACGGGAGTTCACAATCGCTCCTCATCGGAACCACTAGGGCAAAGCCCAGCCTAGATGAGTGGAGCGCTCGATCGTGACGAGCCGTCAGCGGGCCTCTGCGGTTCCCGCACGCGTGCGGCACAGGAGGCGGGGGCGCACCGCTGGTTCGCCACATTTTGCCCGGCCTTGACCGAGGGGGCGGGAGCGCGGCCGGCCCGGTGTGCCCCGGTTTCCCGTGCGTCCCGGGAGTCCCCCCGGGGGCCAGGGGGCGCGGGCGCCCGCGGGTCCCGCGGGCCGCGGGCCCCGGCGCGGGCGCGCCCCGCCCGGCGCCGGCAACGAGCCGCTGCCGGAGGGGCGGCGGGAGGGGCACAAGGGGGACGGGGGTACGGGGGGGTATTGAGTGGACCGCGGGGCCGCCGACCCGGAGACTCTGGGCCATGCACACCGCTCCCTTCGGCCGCTGCGCGGCCGCGATGATCACCCCGTTCACCGAGGAGGGCGGCCTGGACCTGCCGGGCGCCCAGCGGCTCGCCGCGCACCTGGTGGATCGCGGCGGCTGCGACGCCCTCGTCCTCAACGCCACCACGGGCGAGGCCCCCACCACGTCGGACGCCGAGAAGTCGGCGGTGGTGCGGGCCGTGGTCGAGGCGGTGGGCGACCGGGCCACCGTGCTCACCGGCGTGGGCACCGCCGACACCCGCCACTCCGTGGCCCTGGCCCGGCAGGCCGCGGCGGACGGGGCGCACGGCGTGCTCGCGGTCACCCCCTACTACTCGCGGCCGGGGCAGGAGGCGATCGTGGCCCACCTGCGCGCCATCGCGGACGGCGCCGACCTGCCGGTGATGCTGTACGACATCCCGGCGCGCACCGGGGAGGGCACGGCGCTCGGCCTGGACGCGCTGCGGCGGCTGGCCGGGCACCCGCGGATCGTCGCCGTGAAGGACTGCGCGTTCGACCTGCTGAAGTCGGGCCGGGCCCTGGAGGAGACCGGCCTGGCGTACTACTCGGGCAGCGAGGAGCTCAACCTGCCGCTGCTCGCCCTGGGCGCCACCGGCGTGGTGAGCACCCTGGCGAACGTGGCCGGGCCGCGCGTCCGGGCCGTGCTCGACGCCTTCGCCGCGGGCGACGTGCAGACCGCGGCCCGCCGCCACCGGGCGCTGCTGCCGCTGGCGGAGGCGGTGTTCGGGGAGGTGCCCGCGACGGTCGCGGTGAAGGCGCTGTTCCGGGTGGCGGGGCTGCCGGGCGGGCCGGTGCGCGGCCCCCTGCTTCCGGCGGGCGAGGAGCTGACGGCCCGGCTCGCGGACACGCTGCGGGCGGTGCTCGGGGCGCCCGAGCCGGCGCCCACGGGCGCAGGCTCCTGAGCGGCGCGGCCCGGCGCCCGCGGCCCGGCGCCCGCGGGAAAGCCGGGCCGCGCCGGGCCGCCGGGCGGTGCGGGAACGCGCCGGGCCGCCGGGCGGTGCCGGCCTCGGGCGGCCGGGAAGCGGTCAGTTGTGGCTGTGCAGGGCGGCGTTGAGCCCGCCCCAGGTGCCGGTGCGCTGCAGCGCCTCCACCGCGCCCGTGGTGGAGTTGCGGCGGAAGAGCAGGTTGTGCGCGCCGGAGAGTTCCAGCGCCTTCACCACCCCGCCGTCGGGCAGCCTCACCCGGGTTCCCGCGGTGACGTAGAGCCCGGCCTCCACGACGCAGTCGTCGCCCAGCGAGATCCCGAGGCCCGCCTCGGCGCCGAGCAGGCAGCGCTCGCCGATCGAGACGACCTGCCTGCCGCCCCCGGAGAGGGTGCCCATGATCGAGGCGCCGCCGCCGATGTCGGAGCCGTCGCCGACGACCACCCCGGCGCTGATGCGGCCCTCGACCATGGAGGTGCCCAGGGTCCCGGCGTTGAAGTTGACGAAGCCCTCGTGCATCACCGTGGTGCCACTGGCCAGGTGGGCGCCGAGCCTGACCCGGTCGGCGTCGCCGATCCGCACGCCGCTCGGCAGCACGTAGTCGGTCATCCGGGGGAACTTGTCCACGCTGGTGACGTTCAGCTGCCCGCCCTCGGCCCTGACCGCGAGCCGGGTCTCCTCGACCCGGTCGGCCGGCACCGGGCCGATGTTCGTCCAGGCCACGGTGGCCAGCAGCCCGAACTGCCCCTCAAGGCTGAGCCCGTGGGGGCGCACCAGGCGGTGGCTGAGCAGGTGGAGGCGCAGGTAGACGTCGTGCGCGTCCACCGGCTTCTCCGCCAGGTCGGAGACGACCGTGCGCACCGCGACCACCTCGACGCCGCGCCGCGGGTCGCGCCGGGCGGCGCGCGGGGCGGCGTCGCCGAGCAGTTCCGCGGCGCGCTCCGGGCTCAGCCGCTCGGTGCCCGAGGGGCCGGGCTCGGCGGCGAGCCGGGGGGCGGGGAACCAGGTGTCGAGCACGGTGCCGTCGTCGGCGAGGGTGGCCAGGCCGGCGGCGACGGCGCCGGTGTGGGGCGCGGGGCCCCGGGATGCAGCGTCGGTCATGCCGGAAACGCTAACCGGTCGCCGCCCCCGGGGCGGCACCCGGCCCCGTCCCGGTGCCCCGCCGGTGGAGTGAGCATCGCGCGCGCCGCCGGGGCGGCGGCGGCCCGCACGGCGATCCTTGCCGCGTCACCAGCCGGGCAGCTTGTGGGATTTTCACCGGCGCTTTCCGGCCGTTTCCGGGCCTCCCGGAGTCTCGCGGAGCCTTCCGGGCGCGGTGACGTGCCGACCCGGCAAACCGATCGGAATCCCGAGGGAGTGAGGCGACGATGGCCGTGTGTGAGACCTGCGGCAACGACTACCGGATGGCCTTCGAGGTGCGCGCCGCGGGCGACGTGCACGTCTTCGACAGTTTCGAGTGCGCCGTCCAGCGCATGGCCCCGATCTGCGAGAACTGCGGGTGCCGCATCATCGGCCACGGCCTGGAGACGGAGGAGGGCCACTTCTTCTGCTCCGGGCACTGCGCCCGGGCCAAGGGGGCGGGCCAGCTCGTCGACCGCGCCTGAACCGGCGCCTGAACCGCGGCGCCCCCGCCCGGGCGGGCCGGGACGGGGGCGCCGGGAACGGGGGCGAAAGGAGCGGGGCCCGGCCGCTCAGACGTTGAAGCCGAGGGCCCGCAGCTGCTCGCGGCCGTCGTCGGTGATCTTGTCAGGGCCCCAGGGCGGCATCCACACCCAGTTGATCCGCAGATCGCTGACCAGGCCCTCGGTGGCGGACCTCGCCTGGTCCTCGATCACATCCGTCAGCGGGCAGGCCGCGGAGGTGAGGGTCATGTCCAGGGTGGCGACGTTGTCCTCGTCGATGTGAATCCCGTAGATCAGCCCGAGGTTCACCACGTCGATCCCGAGCTCGGGGTCCACGACGTCCATCATGGCGTCCCGGATCTCCTCCTCGCTCACCGGGCTGCCCGGCCCGGTGGGTGCGGTGGCGGTCTCGCTCACGCCGTCCTCCTCTCCTGCCCCGCGGCCTCCCACGCGGCCTCGCCCAGCGCCTTCGCGGTGGCGTCCTTCCACGCCATCCAGCTCAGCAGCGCGCACTTGACGCGCGCCGGGTACTTCGAGACGCCGGCGAACGCGACCGCGTCCTCCAGCACCTCCTCCATCTGCTCGTCCGGGGTGATCCGCCCCTTGGACTGCATGAGTTCGAGGAAGGTGGCCTGGATGCCGAGGGCCTCCCCGAGGTCCTTGCCGACCAGCAGCTCGTTCAGCACCGAGGCGCTGGCCTGGCTGATGGAGCAGCCCTGCCCCTCGTAGGAGACGTCGGCGACGGTGCCGCCCTCGTAGCGCACGCGCAGGGTGATCTCGTCGCCGCAGGTCGGATTGACGTGGTGCACCTCGGCGTCGCCCGAGCGCAGGCCGCGCCCGTGGGGGTGCTTGTAGTGGTCCAGGATCACGTCCTGGTACATCGATTCCAGCTGCACGTGCTCAGCCCATCCTCATGCGAAGAAGCCACGGACGTACTCCAGCCCCTCGGCGAGGGCGTCCACCTCGGCCGGGGTGGAGTACAGATAGAACGACGCCCGCGTGGTCGCCGGAATTCCGTACCTCAGGCACACCGGACGGGCGCAGTGGTGGCCCACCCGGACCGCGATGCCCTGCTCGTCGAGCACCTGGCCCACGTCGTGCGGATGGATGTCGCCGAGCGTGAACGAGAGCGTCGCGCCCCGGTCGGCCGCGGAGACCGGGCCGACGATGCGCAGGTCGGGCACCGCGGACAGCCGCCGCAGCGCGTACTCGGTGATCGCGTGCTCGTGGGCGGCGATCCGGTCCATGCCGATGCCGGAGAGGTAGTCCACGGCGGCGCCGAGCCCGACCGCCTGCGCGATCGGCGGCGTCCCGGCCTCGAACTTGTGCGGCGCGGGGGCGTAGGTGGAGGAGTGCATGGTGACCGTCTCGATCATCTCCCCGCCGCCGAGGAAGGGCGGCAGGTCCTCCAGCAGCTCCTGGCGCCCCCACAGCACCCCGATGCCGGTGGGGCCGCACATCTTGTGGCCGGTGAAGGCCACGAAGTCGGCCTGGAGGGCCTGCACGTCCAGCGGCATGTGCGGGGCGGCCTGCGAGGCGTCGATCACCACCAGGGCGCCGACCTCCTGGGCGCGCCTGACGATGGCCTCCACCGGGTTGACCGTGCCCAGGACGTTGGAGACCAGCACGAAGGAGACGACCTTGGTGTGCTCGGTGATGACCTGCTCGATGTCCGACAGGTCGAGCCTGCCGTCGTCGGTGAGGCCGAACCACTTCAGCGTCGCGCCGGTGCGCTGCGCCAGCAGCTGCCAGGGCACGATGTTGGAGTGGTGCTCCATCTCCGTGATGACGATCTCGGTCGAGGCGTCCACCCGGTAGGGCTCGTCGGCCCAGCCGAGCATGTTGGCCACCAGGTTGAGCGACTCGGAGGCGTTCTTGGTGAAGACCACCTCGTCGCGGCTGGGCGCGTTGACGAACGCGGCGACCTTGTCCCGGGCCGCCTCGTACAGCGCCGTCGCCTCCTCGGCCAGCACGTGCACGCCGCGGTGCACGTTGGCGTGGTGGCGCTCGTAGTAGCTCTGCAGGGTGTCGAGCACCTGCCGCGGCTTCTGCGAGCTGGCGGCGCTGTCCAGGTAGATCAGCTTCCTGCCGTCGTGGACGGTGCGGTCCAGGATCGGGAAGTCCTTGCGGATCGCCTCGGTGTCGAGCAGTCCCGGCAGTACCGCGGGCGCCTCGCCCGGCAGTACCTCCCCGCTCATGACGCCCCTCCCTTGGTGTACTGCTCGTAGCCCTCGGACTCGAGCTTGTCGGCCAGCTCGGGGCCGCCCGACTCGACGACCCGGCCGGCGGCGAAGACGTGCACGTGGTCCGGCGTGATGTAGCGCAGGATGCGCGTGTAGTGGGTGATCAGCAGGGTGCCCACCTCACCCGTCTCGCGGACCCGGTTGACGCCCTCGGAGACGATGCGCAGCGCGTCGATGTCCAGGCCGGAGTCGGTCTCGTCGAGGATGGCGACCTTCGGCTTCAGCAGTTCGAGCTGAAGGATCTCGTGGCGCTTCTTCTCGCCGCCGGAGAAGCCCTCGTTGACGTTGCGCTCGGCGAAGGCGGGGTCCATCTCCAGGCGCTCCATCGCCTCCTTGACCTCCTTCACCCAGGTCCGCAGCCTGGGTGCCTCGCCGCGGACGGCGGTGGCCGAGGTGCGCAGGAAGTTGGAGACGGAGACGCCGGGGACCTCGACCGGGTACTGCATGGCGAGGAAGAGCCCGGCCCTGGCCCGCTCGTCGACGCTCATCGCCAGGACGTCCTCGCCGTCCAGGGTCACGCTGCCGCCGGTCACCGTGTACTTGGGGTGGCCGGCCAGGGAGTAGGCCAGGGTCGACTTGCCGGAGCCGTTGGGGCCCATGATGGCGTGCGTCTCGCCCTGCTTCACGGTCAGGTCGACCCCGCGCAGGATCTCTCTCGGGCCGGACTCGCCCTCGACGGAGACGTGCAGGTCGTGGATCTCAAGCGTTGCCATGGGGATGCCTCAGGACTCCTGGGTGAGGGAGACGAGCACGGCCGCGTCGGGGCCGTCTCCATCGATTGTGACGGGGTAAACGGGGATGGGGCGGGTGGCGGGCAGCCCGGAGGGCTTCCCGGTGCGCAGGTCGAAGCTGGAGCCGTGCAGCCAGCACTCGATCTGGCAGTCCTCCACCTCCCCCTCGGACAGCGAGACGTTCGCGTGCGAACAGATGTCGTTGACCGCGAAGACCTCGCCCTCGGTACGGACGACGGAGACCGGGGTGCCGCCGACCTCCACCCGCAGCGGGACGCTGTCCTCCAGGTCGCCGAGCGCGCAGACCCGGACGAAGTCCCCGGGGGCGGGCGCGCCCTGGCCGCTTGGGTGGCTCATGCGATCGACGCCTCCAGCTCGGCCTCGACCTTGGCGATCAGCCGCTCCTCGACGTCGGAGACGCCGATCTGCTGGACCAGCTCGGCGAAGAAGCCGCGCACCACCAGGCGCCGCGCCTCCGCGGCCGGGATGCCCCTGGCCATGAGGTAGAACAGCTGCTCGTCCTCGAAGCGGCCGGTGGCCGAGGCGTGCCCGGCGCCGACGATCTCGCCGGTCTCGATCTCCAGGTTGGGGACCGAGTCGACCCGCGCGCCGTCGGTCAGGACCAGGTTGCGGTTCAGCTCGTAGGTGTCGGTGCCGGTGGCCTGCGTCCTGATCACCACGTCGCCGACCCACACGGCGTGCGCCCGCTCGCCCTGGAGGGCGCCCTTGTAGGCCACGTTGCTGCGGCAGTTGGGGGCGGTGTGGTCGATCACCAGGCGGTGCTCGTGGTGCTGGCCGTCGGCGGTGAAGTACAGGCCGTACATCTCGGCCTCGCCGCCCGGTCCCGCGAAGCTCACCCGGGGGTGGAGCCGGACCAGGTCGCCGCCGAAGGTGACGACGACCGACTTGAAGCTGGCGTTGCGGCCGATGAGCACGCTGTGCTGCGAGCAGTGCACGGCGGTGTCCGCCCAGTCCTGCACGCTGACGAAGGTCACCTTGGCGCCCTCGCCCACCAGGAACTCGACGTTCGCCGCGCGCAGCCCCTCGCCGGTGTGGTCGACGACGAGGACGACCTCGGCGAAGGCGCCCACCTCGAAGACGGTGTGCCCGAAGGTCGCGCCGCCCTCGCCGTGCAGCGCGAGCCGCACCGGCTCGGTGAGCACCGCCTCGGCGGGCACGGAGACCACCGTGGCCTTCTCGAAGGAGCTGTACGCCTGCGCGGCGAGCCGGTCGACGGGCACGCCCGCCTTGCCGACGCGCGGATCCTCGCGGCCGACGGTCGTCACGGTCACGCCCTCGGGGGCGGTGACGTCGACCTTGATCGAGCCCGCGGCGGCGGCGGTGCCGTCGTGCAGGCCGCGAAGCCGCTCCAGCGGAGTGAAACGCCACTCCTCCTCGCGGCCGTGCGGGACGGGGAAGTCCGCGACGTCGTAGGACGGCGGCGCGCTCATCCGGGTCGCGACGCCGGACTCGCCGGCCACCGCGACCGCGCCTCCCGGGCCGGCACCGGCCGGCATGCTCTGGGCCTCAGCCATGGCTGTCGTCGTGCTCACTCTCTTGTGGCTCTTGTGGCTCTTGTGGGACTGCTTGGGCTGCTGTCTTCGGTCTTGTCGCACGTGTCGGGGGGCTGCCGAGCGGCCCGGGGGCCGCCGGGCGGCTCCCGGGGGTGGGGCGGGGAATCCGGGGGAACCGGGCGCCCCGCCCCGGCCGGCCGCGGGGCCGGTCAGCCGACGGCGCCCTCCATCTGGAGCTCGATCAGCCGGTTCAGCTCCAGGGCGTACTCCATGGGGAGCTCCTTGGCGATCGGCTCGACGAAGCCGCGCACGATCATCGCCATCGCCTCGTCCTCGGACAGGCCGCGGCTCATCAGGTAGAACAGCTGGTCGTCGCTGACCTTCGAGACGGTGGCCTCGTGGCCCATGGTCACGTCGTCCTCGCGGACGTCGACGTAGGGGTAGGTGTCGGAGCGGGAGACCGTGTCGACGAGCAGCGCGTCGCACAGGACGTTGGACTTCGACCCGGCCGCGCCCTCGCTGATCTCGATCAGGCCGCGGTAGGAGGTGCGGCCGCCGCTCCTGGCCACGGACTTGGAGACGATGTTGGACGAGGTCCGCGGCGCCATGTGGACCATCTTCGCGCCGGCGTCCTGGTGCTGGCCCTCGCCGGCGAAGGCGATGGACAGCGTCTCGCCCCTGGCGTGCTCGCCCATGAGGTAGACGGCCGGGTACTTCATCGTCACCTTGGAGCCGATGTTGCCGTCCACCCACTCCATGGTGGCGCCCTCGTAGGCCACGGCGCGCTTGGTCACCAGGTTGTAGACGTTGTTGGACCAGTTCTGGATCGTCGTGTAGCGGCAGCGGCCGCCCTTCTTGACGATGATCTCCACGACGGCGGAGTGCAGGGAGTCCGAGTTGTAGATCGGGGCGGTGCAGCCCTCGACGTAGTGCACGTAGGCGTTCTCGTCGACGATGATCAGGGTCCGCTCGAACTGGCCCATGTTCTCGGTGTTGATCCGGAAGTAGGCCTGGAGCGGGATGTCGACGTGGACGCCCGGCGGGACGTAGATGAACGAGCCGCCCGACCAGACCGCCGTGTTCAGCGCGGCGAACTTGTTGTCCCCGGCGGGGATGACGGTGCCGAAGTACTCCTGGAAGAGGTCCGGGTGCTCCTTGAGCGCGGTGTCCGTGTCGAGGAAGATCACGCCCTGCCGCTCCAGGTCCTCGCGGATCTGGTGGTAGACGACCTCGGACTCGTACTGCGCGGCCACGCCCGCGACCAGGCGCTGCTTCTCGGCCTCGGGGATGCCCAGCTTGTCGTAGGTGCGCTTGATGTCCTCGGGCAGGTCCTCCCAGCTCTGGGCCTGCTTCTCGGTGGAGCGCACGAAGTACTTGATGTTGTCGAAGTCGATGCCGCTGAGGTCGGAGCCCCAGGTGGGCATGGGCTTCTTGGCGAAGAGCTTCAGGCCCTTCAGGCGCAGCCTGAGCATCCACTCGGGCTCGGACTTCTTGGCCGAGATGTCGCGGACGACCTCCTCGGAAAGGCCGCGCCTCGCGGCGGCGCCCGCCTCGTCGGAGTCGGCCCAGCCGTATTCGTACGTGCCCAGGCCCTCGAGCTCGGGGTGGGCAGTCTCCGTGGGGAGCGTCATGCGGGGTTCCTCCCGGCGATGCGTGCGTGTGCGGTGGTCTTCTTGAGCGGATGTGACGGAAGCGAGGGCTCGGCCGGCCGGCCGCGGGAGCGCTCGGCGCGGCCCTCGGTGGGGGCGGGCTCCGGCGCTTCCGCCGGTGCCTCCGCCGTGGACTTCGGTACGAAGGTCGTGCAGACGCCGTCGCCGTGGGCGATGGTGGCGAGCCGCTGCACGTGGCTGCCGAGCAGGCGGGAGAACACCTCGGTCTCCGCCTCGCACAGCTGCGGGAAGCGGGCCGCCGCGTGTGCCACCGGGCAGTGGTGCTGGCACAGCTGCTCCCCGGGCGGGGAGGGCACGCCGCGGGTGGCCGCCGCGTACCCGTGGTGCGTGAGCGCCTCGGCCAGCGCCCTGGCCCGCTCGGCGGCGGGCGCGTCCTGGAGGAACGGGCGGTAGAGCTCCGCCTGGGCGGCGGCCCGCTCCCGGGCGAAGGCCATGACGGCCGCCGCGCCGCCCTCGCCGCCCCCGGCGGCGCGCTCGATCCAGCGCAGCGCCTCGACGGCGAGCTCGTCGTACGCCTGGTCGAAGGCGCCCCTGCCCTCGTCGGTCAGGGCGAACACCTTGGCCGGACGGCCGCGGCCGCGCGAGCCGTAGACCCGCTTCTCGCGGGGCTCGACCAGGCCCTCGGCGGCCAGGGCGTCGAGGTGCCGGCGCACGGCGGCCTGGGTCAGCCCGAGCCGGCCGGCGAGCTCGGCCGCCGTGGAGGGGCCGTGCTGCAGGATGGACCTGGCCACGCGCTGCCGCGTCCCCGACTGCTCCTCGGTGGCGGGCGGGGCCTGAGCGGCCCCCGCGGGCAGCGCCTCGCGCGCGGCGGCCTGACCGGTCGCCGCGGTCTCACGCCGCTCGCTCCGCTTTTTCACAACGTCATTGTTGCGTAATTCAGACGGCACGGGCAAGCCGGGTCCTGACCTGCCGGGATGCAGTACATCACGTAAGGCATGCCTAACCTGAAGGCCGGGGCCGCCCGGGGCCACGGGCGCGCGCGGCGCGAGCTTTGCCGTCGATTGTGCAACCGGTTGTTGCCCACAGACCTTGACGTTTTCCCCGATATGGGAAAGCGTGCTGCAAACGTTTGTCGATCACCCGCCCGGCGCCCCGCCCCCCGCGCGGGCCCGGCGGGCCGCCGCCACCCCGAGCCAACGCACTTTCCAGGAGACTCTCGGATGACACGCCGTTTCGCCATCGTCGGGCTCGGCCACCGGGCCCAGATGTACGTGGACGCGCTGCTCGGCGACTGGAGCGACGCCGGTGAGATCGTCGCCTTCTGCGACCGCAACCGGACGCGCATGGACTACTACAACGAGCGCGTGACGGCCGGCGGCCGGCCCGCGGTCCCCTGCTACCCGGCCGAGGAGTTCGCCACCGCGATCGAGGGCGCCGACGCCGTCATCGTCACCACGATGGACTCGGCCCACGCCCGGTACGTGTGCGCGGCCCTCGACGCCGGGCGCGACGTCGTCGTGGAGAAGCCGCTGACCATCGACGCGGAGGGCTGCGCCAGGATCGCCGAGGCCGCCGAGCGCAGCCGGGGCAGCCTGGTGGTGACGTTCAACTACCGCTACTCCCCGCGCAACTCCGCGGTCCGCGAGGTCCTCGCCTCCGGCCGCATCGGCGAGGTCACCTCGGTGCACTTCGAGTGGCTGCTCGACACGATGCACGGCGCCGACTACTTCCGCCGCTGGCACCGCCGCCGCGAGTGCTCCGGCGGCCTGCTCGTGCACAAGTCGACCCACCACTTCGACCTGATCAACTGGTGGCTGGCCTCCCACCCCGAGCTCGTCTTCGCCCAGACCGACCTGCGCTTCTACGGCGGCGGCAACGCCGGGGCGCGCGCATTCGGCCCGCGCCCCGCCCGGGCGCACGGCGCCCCCGGCCTCGGCAGCGACCCCTTCCTCCTCGACATGGCGGCCGACCCGCGGCTCAAGCGCCTCTACCTGGACGCGGAGCACGAGGACGGGTACCTCCGCGACCAGGACGTCTTCACCGAGGGCGTCACCATCCCGGACAACATGTCGGTGCTGGTGCGCTACGCGAACCGGGCGCTGCTGACCTACTCGCTGCACGCCCACGCCCCCTGGGAGGGCTACCGGGTCGCGTTCAACGGCACGCACGGCCGCCTGGAGCTTGAGGTCTGCGAGCGCTCCTGGACGCCCCCCTCGGCCGCGATCGACCCCTCGGTCAGCAAGGACCGGCAGGACGAGGGCGTCTTCGAGCGGCTGCGGGTCCAGGAACACTGGAAGCCCGCCGAGGAGATCCCGATCCACGCGGGCGCCGGCGGCCACGGCGGCGGCGACCGGCTGCTCCTCGACGACGTCTTCCGCGGCGCGGCGAACGACCCGCTGGCCCGCCAGGCCGGCTACCGCGACGGGGTGCGCAGCGTGCTCACCGGCGTCGCCGCCGACGAGGCGGCCCGCACCGGCAGGCCCGTCCTGCTGACCGAGGGCGGCACCCGCCTCGCCGGCGGCTGACGCCGGCCCGAAGCCCCCGGCCCGCCCCGGCGCGGGGCCCGCTCCCGGGCCCGCGGGCCCGGCCCCCACCCGGCGCGGGCCGGGCCCGCGGGCGGACCTAGACTCGCCCCCATGCACACCGCAGGCGCCGAACCGGCCGTCGAAGCGGTCGGCCTGGTCAAGCGGTACGGCCGGACGACCGCGGTGGACGGCCTCGACCTGACCGTCCGCAGGGCCACCGTCACCGCGGTGCTGGGGCCCAACGGGGCCGGGAAGACCACGACGATCGAGCTCTGCGAGGGCTACCGCGCCCCGGACGGCGGGCGGCTGCGCGTCCTCGGCCTCGACCCGGTCCGCGAGGCCGCCCTGCTGCGCCCGCGGATCGGCGTCATGCTCCAGAGCGGCGGCATCTACCCCGGGGTGCGCGCCGTCGAGATGCTGCGGCACGTGGCCGGGCTGCACGCCCACCCCCTGGACGTGGACGCCCTCGCCGAGCGCCTGGGCCTCGCCGGCTGCGGGCGCACCCCCTACCGGCGGCTCTCCGGCGGCCAGAAGCAGCGCCTCGCGCTCGCCCTGGCCGTGGTGGGCCGCCCCGAATTGGTGTTCCTCGACGAGCCGACGGCGGGCCTGGACCCGCAGGCCAGGCACGCCACCTGGGAGCTGGTCCGCGAGCTGCGCGCCGACGGGGTCACCGTGGTGCTCACCACCCACTACATGGACGAGGCCGAGGAACTCGCCGACGAGGTGGTCATCGTGGACCGCGGCCGGGCCATCGCGCAGGGCGCCCCGCTGGAACTCGGCGGCGGCGCGGCGGCCGACGTGCTGCGCTTCGCCGGCCGCCCCGGACTCGACCTCGCCTCGCTGCGCGCGGCCCTGCCCGCCGGCAGCGAGGTGACCGAGCCGAGCCCGGGCAGCTACCGGGTCACCGGCGACGTCGGCCCGCGGCTGCTGGCCACCGTGACGGCCTGGTGCGCGCAGCACGGGGTCCTCGCCGACCGGATCACCACCAGGCGGCACACACTGGAGGACGTGTTCCTCGAACTCACGGGAAGGGAGCTGCGGTCATGACCGCCGTCGCCGGCCGGTACGCGCCGAGCCCGGGCGCCGCCCCGGTGTCCAGGATGATCGCGGCCCAGGCCGCGATCGAGACCAGGATGCTGCTGCGGCAGGGGGAGCAGCTGCTGCTGACCGTGGTGATCCCCACCCTGCTGCTCGTCCTCTTCAGCGGCCTGGACATCGTCTCCCTGGACGCCTCGGAACGCGGCGGCGGCGAGCGCGTCGACTTCCTGGCGCCCGGCATCCTCGCGCTCGCCGTGCTGTCCACCGCCTTCACCGGGCAGGCCATCGCCACCGGCTTCGAGCGCCGCTACGGGGTGCTCAAGCGGCTCGCCGCCTCCCCGCTGCCGCGCTGGGGCCTGATGTGCGGAAAGACGCTGTCCGTCCTGGTCACCCTGCTCCTGCAGACGGCGCTGCTGACGGCGGTCGCGCTGCTGCTCGGCTGGTCGCCGCACGGCAACCCGGTCGCCGTCGCCCTGCTGATGCTGCTCGGCGCCGCGGCCTGCTCCGGGCTCGGGCTCCTGATGGCGGGCACGCTGCGCGCCGAGGCGACCCTCGCCGCGGCCAACCTGGTGTTCGTGCTGCTGCTGTTCTTCGGCGGCGTGATCATCCCCCTCGGCGACTTCCCCGGCGCCCTGCCGGACCTGCTGGCCCTGACGCCGCTCGGCGCGCTCGCCGACGGGCTGCGCGCGGTGCTGCGCGACGGCGCCTCGCTGCCCTGGGACGACGCCGCCGCGCTGGCCGCGTGGGCCGTCCTCGGCCTGGCCGCCGCGGGCCGCTTCTTCCGCTGGGAATGAGCCGGGGGGCGCCCCGGGGAGCACCGCAGGCGCCCCCGCGGCCCCCTCGTGAATCCGCGCACAAGCGGGGGCATACCATGAACGGGTGCTGAAAGCCGTGCGAAATCCCCTCGCCTTCATCGCCGGTCACTGGACGCCCGCGCCGCGCACCGTCCGGCGCGCGGCGGCCGCCGCGCTGGTGATAGCGGTCGTCATCATCGTCACCGGCGGCGCCGTCCGCCTCACCGGCTCGGGCCTCGGCTGCGAGACCTGGCCGCGGTGCAGCGACGACAGCCTGACCCCGACCGGCGAGCGCGGCGTGCACGGCGCCATCGAGTTCGGCAACCGGATGCTCACCTACGTGGTGACGGCCGCCGCGGTGTGGGTCACCGTCGCGGCCCGCTCCGCCAAGCCGCGCCGCCGCTCCCTCACCCGGCTCGGCTGGCTGCAGTTCTGGGTCGTGATGAGCAACGGCGTGATCGGCGGCATCACCGTGCTGACCGATCTCAACCCGTACATCGTGGCCGCGCACTTCCTGGCCGCCATCTCGCTGCTGACGGTCGCGGTGGTGACCTGGCAGCGGACCGCCGAGGGGGACGAGGCCCCGCGCCCGCTGGTCGGCGCGCCCGTGCGGCGGGGCGTGCTGGCGCTCGCGGTGCTGGCGGCGGCGCTGCTCGTCGTGGGCACGGCGGTGACCGGCAGCGGCAAGCACGCCGGCGACAGCAGCGACATCGACCGGATGCCGTTCGACTGGACGCTGATCACCAGGACGCACTCGGCGCTGGCCTGGCTGGTCGTGCTCGGCACCCTGGCGCTCGTGGCCGTGCTGCGCCTCGCCGACGCCCCGGCCGGCCCCCGGGCGCGGGCCAGGGACCTGCTGCTCGTGCTGCTGGGCCAGGGCGTCATCGGCTACGTCCAGTACTTCCTCGACGAGCCGGAACTCCTCGTCGGCATCCACCTGTTCGGGGCGTCGCTGGTGTGGATCGCGGTCCTGCGGCTGCTGCTCTCCACCCGCGACCGCGGCCCGGTGCCGGCAAGCGCCGCCGCGGAGCCCGCGCCCGTCTCCGCGGGCGCCCGCCCCGCCCCCACCGCGGTCACCACCGCCTGAGCCCGCCGCCAGGGGCGCGCCTGGACTCGCCCCCGCGCGGGGCGCCGTCCGGCCCGCCCCGGCGGCTCAGCCGCCGAGCTGTATCCCCGCCATCCGCCGCCACTCGTAGGGCCCGGTACGCATCCGCCCCGCGAGCCCCCCGTCCAGCGCCTCCCGCAGCCTGACCCCGGCCCGCTCCGCGGCGGCCTCCAGCGGCTCGCGCTCCGGGGCCACCAGGTCGCCCCAGGCGCCGTCCGCCCCCACGAGCACCAGCCGGTAGCCGCGCGCCCCGAGGTAGGCGAGGTGCCCCTCGGTGCCCTCGGCGCCGTGCCGCGCCGCGAAGTCACGCACCCGCCGCGCCAGCCGCGCCGCCGCGCGACCGCCCTTGCCCGCCGCGGGCCGCGCCGCCGGCGCGGGCTCGGGGGCCACGGAATCGGCGGACGCGGGCTCCGCGCCCTTCCGTCCGGAACCGCCCTCGCCCAGGGGGCCGTTGGTCTCGCTCTCCGCTTCGTTCCCAGCCATGCCCACATGCTACCCACGGGTAAGGACAACGCCGCCTGGCAGGCCTTCCGGGGATACGCAGGGCCTCGGCTTCCGGGGCCCCGGGCGGGGCCGCGCCGGCGTCCCGCGGAGGCGGCCGGGCGCGTCTGCTCGCGGCAGGGCAGCCCGGGCGCGGGGCCTCAGCTCAGGAAGGGGTCGATCGCGACCGCGATGAAGACCAGCGAGATGTACGTGATCGACCAGTGGAAGAGGCGCATCTCCTTGAGCCGCGCGCCCCGCTGGCCCGCGCGCGCCCGCCCGAGCAGCGCGTGCGCCTCCCACAGCCACCAGCCCCCGGCCGCCGCCGCGGCCGTGGTGTAGAACCAGCCGGCGTAGCCCAGCGGCCACAGCAGCAGCGACACGCCCACCATGACCCAGCTGTAGGCGACGATCCGCCTGGCCACGACGGCGTTCGCGGCGATGACCGGCAGCATCGGGACGCCGACCCGCTCGTAGTCGTCCTTGACCCGCATCGAGAGCGGCCAGTAGTGCGGCGGCGTCCAGAAGAACATGACCAGGAAGAGGATCACCGCGGCCCAGGAGACCGTGCCGGTGACCGCGGACCAGCCGATGAGGACCGGCATGCAGCCCGCGATGCCGCCCCAGACGATGTTCTGCGCCGTACGCCGCTTCAGCCACATGGTGTACACGACGACGTAGAAGAGCTGCGCGCCCACCGAGAGCGCGGCCGAGGCCCAGTTGACCGTGAGGCCGAACCAGAGCGTGGAGACCGCCTCCAGGGCGAGGCCGAAGGCCAGGCACTCCGCCGGCGAGACCACGCCGGTCACCAGCGGCCGGTTCCTGGTGCGGTCCATCAGCGCGTCGATGTCCCGGTCCAGATACATGTTCAGCGCATGGGCGCCGCCCGCGGACAGGTAGCCGCCGACGCAGGTGGCCAGCACGAGCCACAGGTCGGGCACCCCGCCCTCGGCCAGGAACATGACGGGGACCGTGGTGATCAGCAGCAGCTCGATGATGCGCGGCTTCGTCAGCGCGACGAACGCCTTGAGCCGGGCTCCCAGGGTCCAGCGGCCCGAGCCCGGCTGGGCCTGAGCCACGGGACGGGTTTCGACGGCCGTCACGGACACCCCTGGTTCGTTGCGACATCGGCGGCTCGGTTGCGCCGCTTGGTGACTGTGGCACGCGGGGCCCCCGGCAAAGGCGGCTGGTGAGGGCTCGCGCACACCCGGCCACTTTAGACGCCGCGCGCCGGGGACTCGTCGCCGGGTCCCCGTGTGGCCCCCTTCCCCTGCCGTCCCCCGGCCGTCCCCCGGCCGTCCCCCGGCCGCCGACTCCCCGCGTGCCGGGGCCGCGGCGGGGCCCGGCCCGGGCCGCGGCGGGATCGGCGCAGTCTCCCCGGAGTGCCCGCCGGGCCAGAGGTAGGCTCGACACCGGCCCGGTGAGCCCGTCCGCCGCCAGGCGGGAGCGCACCACGACGCCGGCGTCACCGGCCTGAACACACGCGGAGAGGAGCCCTGACGCAGGGTGAGCAGCATGCCGACCACCTCAGAACTCGAATGGACCGACCTGGACCAGCGGGCGGTCGACACCGCTCGGGTGCTTGCGGCGGACGCCGTGCAGAAGGTCGGCAACGGCCACCCGGGCACGGCGATGAGCCTGGCGCCCGCCGCCTATCTGATCTTCCAGAAGCTGATGCGGCACGACCCCTCGGACCCGGACTGGGCGGGCCGTGACCGCTTCGTCCTCTCGGCCGGCCACACCAGCCTCACGCTCTACATCCAGCTGTACCTTGCCGGTTACGGCCTCGAACTCGCCGACCTCAAGTCCTTCCGCACCTGGGGCAGCAGGACCCCGGGCCACCCGGAGTACGGGCACACGGCCGGCGTCGAGACCACCACGGGCCCGCTCGGCCAGGGCATCGGCAACGCCGTGGGCATGGCGATGGCCGCCCGGTACGAGCGCGGCCTGTTCGACCCGGAGGCCGCCCCCGGCACCTCGCCTTTCGACCACACGATCTGGGCGATCGCCGGCGACGGCTGCCTCCAGGAGGGCGTCGCCGCCGAGGCCGCCTCGCTGGCCGGCCACCAGAAGCTGGGCAACCTGGTACTGCTCTACGACGACAACCACATCTCCATCGAGGGCGACACCGAGACCGCCTTCTCTGAGGACGTCCTGGCGCGTTTCGCCGCCTACGGCTGGCACGTTCAGCGGGTGGCCCCCAAGGAGAACGGCGACCTGGACCCGCACGCCCTGTACGCGGCCTTCCAGGCGGCGCGCGCCGAGACGGGCCGCCCCTCGATCATCGCCGCCCGCTCGATCATCGCCTGGCCCGCCCCGCACGCGCAGAACACCGAGGCCGCGCACGGCTCGGCGCTCGGCGCGGACGAGGTGGCCGCGACCAAGGAGGTGCTCGGCTTCGACCCGAAGCAGGACTTCCAGGTCGAGGAGGCGGTGCTCGCCCACGCGCGCGACGCCGTCGCCCGCGGGCAAAGCGCCCACGCCGCCTGGCAGAAGGAGCTCGACGCCTGGCGCGAGGCCAACCCGGAGCGGGCCGCCGAGTTCGACCGGATCAGGGCCGGCCGGCTGCCCGAGGGCTGGGAGAAGGCGCTGCCGGTCTTCGACGCCGGCTCCTCCGTCGCCACCCGCAAGGCGTCCGGCACGGTGCTCGCCGGGCTCGGCCCGGTGCTGCCCGAGCTGTGGGGCGGCTCCGCCGACCTCGCCGGCTCCAACAACACCACGATCGACGCCTCCTCTTCCTTCCTCCCGGCGGACAACCCGCTGCCGACCGCGGCCCCTTACGGCCGCACGGTGCACTTCGGCATCCGCGAGCACGCGATGGGCGCGGCCATGAACGGCATCGCGCTGCACGGCAACACCCGCATCTACGGCGGCACTTTCCTGGTGTTCTCCGACTACATGCGGCCCGCGGTCCGGCTGGCCGCGCTGATGCGGCTGCCCGTCACCTACGTGTGGACCCACGACTCCATCGGCCTCGGCGAGGACGGCCCCACCCACCAGCCCGTGGAGCACCTGGCCGCGCTGCGCGCCATCCCCGGGCTCAACGTGGTGCGCCCCGCGGACGCCAACGAGACGGTCATCGCCTGGCGCGAGATCCTCAGGCGGCACACCACCGCCCCCGCCCCGCACGGCCTCGCGCTGACCCGGCAGAACGTGCCGACGTACGCGCCGAACGAGGACACCGCCCGCGGCGCCTACGTGCACACCGAGGCGGAGGGCGGCGCCCCGCGCGCCATCCTGCTCGCCACCGGCTCCGAGCTGCACCTGGCCCTGGCCGCCCGCGAGGAGCTCCAGGCCGAGGGCGTGCCCACCCGCGTGGTGTCCGTGCCCTGCGTGGAGTGGTTCGAGGAGCAGGAGGCGGCCTACCGGGACCGCGTGCTGCCGCCCAACGTCCGCGCCCGCGTGGCGGTCGAGGCGGGCATCGGCCTCACCTGGCACCGTTGGGTCGGCGAGGCCGGGCGGATCGTCTCGCTTGAGCACTTCGGCGCCTCGGCCGACTACAAGACCCTCTTCCGCGAGTTCGGCATCACCCCCGAGGCCGTGGCCCAGGCCGCCAGGGAATCCCTCGCGGCCGCCGAGCGCTGACACCGGTATCCGAGAAGACAGCAGGAGATGCGATTCCCATGACCGACGCACTCAAGCGCCTCTCCCAGGAGGGTGTCGCGATCTGGCTCGACGACCTGTCACGGGCCAGGATCTCGTCCGGCAACCTCGGCGAGCTGCTCGACCAGCAGCACGTCGTGGGCGTGACGACCAATCCGACGATCTTCCAGAAGGCCATCTCGGGCGGCACCGGCTACGACGAGCAGCTCGCCGACCTCGCGGCGCGCGGGGTCACGGTCGAGGAGGCGGTGCGCATGATCACCACCGCCGACGTCAGGGACGCGGCGGACGTGCTGCGTCCGGTGTACGAGGCCACCGGCGGTCTCGACGGCCGGGTCTCGATCGAGGTGGACCCCCGCCTCGCCCACCGGACCGCCGCCACCGTCGCCGAGGCCAAGCAGCTGGCCTGGCTGGTGGACCGCCCGAACACCTTCATCAAGATCCCGGCGACCAAGGCCGGCCTGCCGGCCATCACCGAGACCATCGCCCGCGGCATCAGCGTCAACGTCACGCTGATCTTCTCCCTCGACCGGTACCGCGAGGTGATGGATGCCTACCAGACGGGGCTCGAGCAGGCCAAGGCCAGGGGCCTCGACCTGAAGGACATCTACTCGGTGGCCTCGTTCTTCGTCTCCCGCGTGGACACGGAGATCGACAAGCGCCTGGACGCCCTCGGCACCCCCGAGGCCACCGCCCTGCGCGGCAAGGCGGCCGTGGCCAACGCCCGCCTGGCGTACCAGGCGTACGAGGAGGTCATCGCCGGCGAGCGCTGGGAGGCGCTCTCCCGCGCCGGCGCCAACCCGCAGCGCCCGCTGTGGGCCTCCACCGGCGTGAAGGACCCGGCCTACCCGGACACCCTCTACGTCACCGAGCTGGTCGCCCCCGGCACGGTCAACACCATGCCCGAGGCCACGCTGCGGGCCACCGAGGACCACGGCGAGGTGCGCGGCAACACCATCCAGGGCACCTACGAGCAGGCCCGCGCCGACCTGGACGCGCTGGACAAGGTGGGCATCTCCTACGACGAGGTCGTCCAGCTGCTCGAAGACGAGGGCGTGGAGAAGTTCGAGGCCGCCTGGAACGGCCTGCTGGAGTCGACCCAGGCCGAGCTGGAGCGCCTGGCCGGCGGGAAGGACTGAGCCTCCCGTGAGCGACAGCGCGAACACCAAGCGCGCCACGGCCGCCGCGGAGAGCCGGTTTGCGGCCAACCCGCTGCGGAACGCCCAGGACCGGCGGCTGCCGAGGATCGCCGGGCCCTCCGGCCTGGTGATCTTCGGGGTGACCGGCGACCTGTCCCGCAAGAAGCTGATGCCCGCCGTGTACGACCTGGCCAACCGGGGGCTGCTGCCCCCGGGCTTCTCGCTCGTCGGCTTCGCCCGCCGCGACTGGGAGCACGAGGACTTCGCCGAGGTGGTGCACGACTCGGTCAAGCAGTACTCGCGCACCCCCTTCCGCGAGGAGGTCTGGCGCCAGCTGGCGGAGGGGATGCGCTTCGTCCCCGGCGTCTTCGACGACGACAACGCCTTCGTCACCCTGCGCTCCACCGTCGAGCAGCTCGACAAGGAGCGCGGCACCAGCGGCAACTTCGCGTTCTACCTCTCCGTGCCGCCGAAGTTCTTCCCGACGGTGGTGCGGCAGCTGAAGAAGCACGGCCTGTCCGACGGCCCGGGCGACAGCTGGCGCCGCGCGGTCATCGAGAAGCCCTTCGGGCACAACCTGCGCACGGCCCAGGAGCTCAACCAGATCGTCCACGAGGTCTTCCCGCCCAACGAGGTCTTCCGGATCGACCACTACCTGGGCAAGGAGACGGTGCAGAACATCCTGGCGCTGCGCTTCGCCAACACGATGTTCGAGCCGATCTGGAACCGCAGCTACGTGGACCACGTGCAGATCACGATGGCCGAGGACATCGGCATCGGCGGCCGGGCCGGGTACTACGACGGCATCGGCTCGGCGCGCGACGTCATCCAGAACCACCTGCTCCAGCTCCTCGCGCTGACCGCGATGGAGGAGCCCTCCTCCTTCGACGCCGACGCGCTGGTGACGGAGAAGCTGAAGGTCCTCAACGCGGTGCGGCTGCCCGACGACCTCGGCCGGCACACCGTCCGGGGCCAGTACGCGGCCGGCTGGCAGGGCGGCGAGCGGGTCGTGGGCTACCTGGAGGAGGAGGGCATCGACCCGGCCTCGGTGACCGACACCTACGCCGCGATCAAGCTGGAGGTGGACAACAGGCGCTGGGCCGGCGTCCCGTTCTACCTGCGCACCGGCAAGCGGCTCGGCCGCCGCGTCACCGAGATCGCGGTGGTCTTCCAGCGGGCGCCCTACTCGCCCTTCGACGCCACGGAGACCCAGGAGCTCGGGCACAACGCCCTGGTGATCCGGGTGCAGCCGGACGAGGGCATCACGGTCAGGTTCGGCTCCAAGGTGCCGGGCACCCAGATGGAGATCCGGGACGTCACGATGGACTTCGCCTACGGCGAGTCCTTCACGGAGTCCAGCCCCGAGGCGTACGAGCGGCTGCTGCTCGACGTCCTCCTCGGCGACGCCAACCTCTTCCCGCGCCACCAGGAGGTCGAGCGCTCCTGGGAGATCCTCGACCCGATCGAGGAGTACTGGGCGAGCCACGGCAAGCCCGCTCCCTACGCCTCGGGCACCTGGGGCCCCACGGAGGCCGACGAGATGCTCGCACGAGACGGACGGAGCTGGCGCCGGCCATGAACATCGACCTGACGGACACCACCTCCGCCCGGATCAACGCGGCCCTGGTGCAGGGCCGCCGGGCGGTGGGGGCGGCGGTCGGCATGGTGCTCACCCTGGTCATCGTCACCGACGAGGGCAACCACTACGACGCGCTCAAGGCGGCCAGCGAGGCCTCCAAGGAGCACCCCTCGCGCATCCTCGTGGTCATCAGGCGCCCCGGCCGCTCGCCGCGGCAGCGCGCCTCGGCCAGGCTGGACGCCGAGGTGCGGGTCGGCGGGGACATCGGCAACGGGGAGACGGTGCTGCTGCGGCTGCACGGTGAGCTGGCCGAGCACGCCTACAGCGTGGTGCTGCCGCTGCTGCTGCCGGACGCGCCGGTCGTCGTGTGGTGGCCGGCCGACGCCCCGGCCCATCCGGCCAGGGACCTGCTGGGCACGCTGGCGCAGCGCCGGATCACCGACGCGGCGGCCGAGGAGGACCCGATCTCCGCGCTCGGCTCGCGGGCCGAGGTGTACGAGCCGGGCGACACGGACCTGGCGTGGACCCGGCTCACGCCCTGGCGCAGCGTGCTGGCCTCGGCCCTCGACCAGAAGCACCCCGAGATCACCTCGGCCGAGGTCGCGGGCGAGGAGTGCAATCCCAGCACCGAGTTGATGGTGCAGTGGCTCGCCGAGCGGCTCTCGGTCCCGGTGAGCCGCGTCCGCACCGAGGGGCCGGGGCTCAGCGCGGTGCGGCTGGGCACGGCCGAGGGCGCGATCTGCCTGGACCGGCCCGACGGCGCGCTGGCGACCCTGGCGGTGCCGGGGCAGCCGGACCGGCACGTGGCGCTGAACCGCAGGAGCACGGCCGAGCTGATCGCCGAGGAACTGCGCCGCCTCGACCCCGACGAGGCGTACGCCGTGGCGATGCGCCGCGGGCGCGGCCGGATCGGCGCGGAGGCGGCGCGGGCCGAGCCGGTGGCCGCGGGCGGCAGGCGGAGCCGGCCGGCCCCCGGGCCGGAAGAGGGCGCGCCAGGAGCCCCCTCGTGACGGTGCCGCAGCTGGTGGTGCACCGCGACAAGGAGCTGATGGCCCAGGCCGCGGCGGCCAGGCTGATCACGAAGGTCGTGGACGCCCAGGCCGCCCGCGGCTCGGCCTCCGTGGTGCTGACCGGCGGGCGCAATGGCAACGGCCTGCTGGCCGCGCTGGCCTCCTCGGCGGCCCGCGACGCGATCGACTGGCGGCGGCTCGACCTGTGGTGGGGCGACGAGCGCTTCCTGCCCGAGGGCGACGCGGAGCGCAACGTCACGCAGGCCCGCGAGGCCCTGCTGGACGCGGTGCCGCTCGACCCCGCGCGGGTGCATCCGATGCCCGCCTCCGACGGCCCCTTCGCCGGGGACCCGGAGGCGGCGGCCGAGGCGTACGAGGCGGAACTGGCCGCGGCGCCCGACCCGTTCGACGTGGTGCTGCTCGGCGTGGGCCCCGACACCCACGTGGCCTCGCTGTTCCCCGAGCTGCCCGCGGTCCGCGAGCAGGACCGGGCGGTGGTCGCGGTGCACGGCGCGCCGAAGCCGCCGCCGACGCGGCTCACGCTGACGCTGCCCGCGATCCGCTCGGCCCACGAGGTGTGGCTGCTCGCGGCCGGCGAGGACAAGGCCGCGGCGGCCGCCCTCGCGCTGTCCGGCGCGGGCGAACTCCAGGCCCCGGCCGCCGGGGCGTACGGCACGGCCCGCACCCTGTGGCTGCTGGACCGGGCGGCGGCCTCCGCGCTTCCCCCCGAGCTGTATCCCCCGGCGACGGCCTGAGGCCGCCGCCGGGGCGGGCGCCCGGCCCGGCGGGGCCTCAGCGCCCGCGCAGCTCGCGGTAGCGGGCCACGAGGGCCGCGGTGGAGGGGTCGAGGTCCGTGTCCTCGGCCCCCGCGCCGTCCGCACGCAGCGCCGGCTCCACCCGCTTGGCCAGCACCTTGCCGAGCTCGACGCCCCACTGGTCGAAGGAGTCGATGTCCCAGACGGCGCCCTGCACGAACACCTTGTGCTCGTACAGGGCGATCAGCTGGCCGAGCACGGAGGGCGTCAGTTCGCTCGCCAGGATGGTCGTGGTCGGCCGGTTGCCGGGGAAGGTCCGGTGCGGCACGAGGTCCTCGGCGACGCCCTCGGCCCGCACCTCCTCGGCCGTCTTGCCGAAGGCCAGCGCCTGCCCCTGGGCGAAGAGGTTCGCCATCAGCAGGTCGTGCTGCTCGCGCAGCGGGGACTCCAGCTCGGCCACGGGCCTGGCGAAGCCGATGAGGTCGGCGGGGATCAGCTTGGTGCCCTGGTGCAGCAACTGGTAGTACGCGTGCTGCCCGTTGGTCCCCGGGGTGCCCCACACCACGGGCCCGGTCTGCCAGTTCACCGGCTCGCCCTGCCGGTCGACGTACTTGCCGTTGGACTCCATGTCCAGCTGCTGCAGGTAGGCGGTGAACCGGGACAGGTAGTGGCTGTAGGGCAGCACCGCGTGGGACTGCGCGCCGTGGAAGGCGCCGTACCACACCCCGAGCAGGCCGAGCAGGAGCGGCGCGTTCGCCTCGGGCGGGGCGCTGCGGAAGTGCTCGTCGACCAGCCGGAAACCGGCCAGCATCTCGCGGAACCGCTCGGGGCCGATGGCGATCATCAGGGACAGGCCGATCGCCGAGTCGTAGGAGTACCGGCCGCCGACCCAGTCCCAGAACTCGAACATGTTGGCCGTGTCGATGCCGAACGCGGCGACCTTCTCCGCGTTCGTCGAGACGGCCACGAAGTGCCGCGCCACGGCCGCCTCCTCGCCGCCCAGGCCCGCGAGCAGCCACTGCCTGGCCGAGGTGGCGTTGGTGAGGGTCTCGACCGTCGTGAAGGTCTTGGAGGACACGATGAACAGCGTCCGCTCCGGGTTCAGGTCCCGCAGCGCCTCGTGCAGGTCGGCGCCGTCCACGTTGCTCACGAAGCGGAAGCCGAGCCCGCGGGCGGTGAAGGGCCGCAGCGCCTCGTAGGCCATGGCGGGGCCGAGGTCGGAGCCGCCGATGCCGATGTTGACGACGGTCGTGATGCGCTCGCCGGTGTGCCCGGTCCACTCCCCCGAGCGCACCCGCTCGGCGAAGGCGGACATCCGGTCGAGGACCGCGTGCACGGCGGGGACGACGTTCTCCCCGTCCACCTCGGCCACGGCGCCTGCGGGCGCCCGCAGCGCGGTGTGCAGCACGGCCCGGCGCTCGGTGACGTTGATCTTCTCGCCGCGGAACATCGCCTCGCGCAGCGCGGCGACCCCGCGGGCCTCGGCGAGCCCGAGGAGCAGCCGCAGGGTCTCGTCCGTGACGAGGTGCTTGGAGTAGTCGAGGGTGAGGTCGCCGACCCGGAGCGTGTACCGCTCCGCGCGGCCGGGGTCGGCCGCGAACAGCTCGCGCAGCCGCACCTCCCCGAGCTCCGCGCGGTGCCTGCCGAGCGCGTCCCACTCCGGCGTCCGATCCAGCCTGTCCCGGCCTGCCGCGTTCATGTTCGCCATCCAGCCCATTCTTCGGTCTTCGCTTCCCCCCGCCGGCTCCACGCTAGTCGATCACGCGGACGGGCGGGCGGGGGAAAGGCGCGAGCCCGCTCACGGGCCGCAGGGCCGGTGCGCGGGCTCTCGGGGACTGCCGAAGGTGCCGCTGGTGCCGGGCCGCCGGGCGGGCGCCCCGGCCGGCTCAGATCTCGCCGCGAAGCTTGGCCAGCGCCTCGGCGAGGATGGCCTCGCCGTCGGCGTCGCTGCGCCGCTCGCGGACGTAGGCGAGATGGGTCTTGTAGGGCTCCGTGCGCGGCGGCGCCGGTGGGGCGTCCCGCTCGGTGCCCGCCGGGAAGCCGCAGCGCGGACAGTCCCAGGTTTCCGGAATCTGTGCGTCGCTGGCGAAGCTGGGCTGCGTCTCGTGCCCGTTCGCGCACCAGAAGGAGACCCTCAGCCGAGGAGCGGACTCGCCGCGCTCGGCCTCACCCATGGGCCCCGCCCCGACCCGGCTGCCCCGGATCGCGTTGCCACCTGCCACGGTCGTTACTCCCTGCCTGACATCCTGCGAAGTCCTCAGTCTATGCAAGGCTCAACGCACGTCCAGTGCTTCGAGTTACTGACTTACCCGCGCGCGGCCAGGCCGGCTAGGACTTCATCAGCAGACCCAGCGCGACCACGATTCCGAACCAGATGAGCCCCACGACGATGGTGATCCGGTCCAGGTTGCGCTCGGCGACCGAGGAGCCGCCGACCGAGGACTGCATGCCACCGCCGAACATGTCGGAGAGGCCGCCGCCCTTGCCCTTGTGCATGAGCACGAGCAACCCCAACAGGAAGCTGAAGATGATCAGCGCGATCTGGAACGCCGTTTCCACGACTGGACCAACTCTCTCAACAGCGGACAGTTAACTGAGGACGACTTGCGAGGAACCGAAGACGACCACCGACTACTCTGCGTTCGGGGCCGGGCGCGGACGACACGGCGCCGCGCTCCCGGCCCCTCGACAGGGTACCGCCACCTACTGGTCGCGGAACCGGACGATCTTGACGAACTCCTCGGCGTCCAGCGAGGCGCCGCCCACCAGGGCGCCGTCCACGTCCGCCTGTGCCATGATCGCCGCCACGTTGCCCGACTTGACCGAGCCGCCGTACTGGATGCGCACGCCGTCCGCCAGCGCCCCGTCGTAGAGCTCGGCGAGCCTGCCCCGGATCGCCGCGCAGGCCTCCTGGGCGTCCTCGGGGGTGGCGACCTCGCCGGTGCCGATGGCCCACACCGGCTCGTAGGCCACGACGAGGGAGGCGGCCTGCTCGGCCGGGACGTCCTTCAGCGCGCCGTCGAGCTGGGCGAGGGTGTGCGCGATGTGCTCCCCCGCCTTGCGGACCTCGAGCGGCTCGCCCACGCACAGGATGGGCGTCAGCCCGTGCCGGTAGGCGGCCTTGACCTTGGCGTTGCACAGCTCGTCGCCCTCGCCGTGGTACTGGCGGCGCTCGGAGTGGCCGACGACCGCGTAGGCGCAGTTCAGCTTGGCGAGCATCGGCCCCGACACCTCGCCGGTGTAGGCGCCCGCGTCGTGCGCGGAGATGTCCTGGGCGCCGTACCTGATCCGCAGCTTGTCGCCGTCGACCAGGGTCTGCACCGAGCGCAGGTCGGTGAACGGCGGCAGGACCGCGACCTCGACCGCGTCCAGGTCCTTGTCGGAGAGCGCGAAGGCGAGCTTCTGGACGTGGGCGATGGCCTCCAGGTGGTTGAGGTTCATCTTCCAGTTGCCCGCCATCAGCGGGGTACGGGCCTGGCTCATGCCGTCTCCTCGTCACTCAGCGCCGCGAGCCCTGGCAGCTCCTTGCCCTCCAGGTACTCGAGGCTGGCGCCGCCGCCGGTCGAGATGTGTCCGAAAGCCGACTCGTCGAAGCCGAGGAGCCGGACCGCCGCGGCCGAGTCCCCGCCGCCGACGACCGTGAAGGCCGGGCTGTCGAGCAGCGCCTGGGCCACGGCCCTGGTGCCCTCGGCGAAGTCCGGGTGCTCGAAGACGCCCATCGGGCCGTTCCAGAAGACGGTGGCCGCGTCGGCGAGCTTCGCGGCGTACAGCTTCCGGCTCTCCGGGCCGATGTCCAGGCCGATCAGGCCCTCCGGGATGGCGTCCGCCGGCACCGTCACGGGGTCGGCCGGGGCCTTGGTCTTCAGGTCGGGGAACGCGGTGGCGCCCACCACGTCCACGGGGAGCACGAACTCCACGCCGCGCTCCTGCGCCCGGCGCAGGTACTCCTGCACCGCCGGGATCTGGTCCTCCTGGAGCAGGGAGGCGCCCACCTCGTGGCCCTGGGCCTTGAGGAAGGTGAAGAGCATGCCGCCGCCGATGATGATGCGGTCGGCCTTCTGCAGCAGGTTGTCGATCACGCCGAGCTTGTCGGAGACCTTGGCGCCGCCGAGCACGACGGCGTACGGCCGGGCCACGTCCTCGGTGAGCTGCCGCAGGACGCCGACCTCGGTGGCGATCAGGCCGCCGGCCGCGTGCGGCAGCCGGGCGGGCAGGTCGAAGACGGAGGCGTGCCTGCGGTGCACCGCGCCGAAGCCGTCGCCGACGTAGCGGTCGGCGAGTTCCGCGAGGCGGTCGGCGAAGGCGCCGCGCTCGGCCGCGTCCTTGCTGGTCTCCCCGGCGTTGAAGCGGAGGTTCTCCAGCAGCGCCACCTGCCCGTCCGCGAGTGCGGCGACGGTGGCGCGGGCGGAGTCGCCCACGGTGTCGGAGGCGAAGGCGACGGGCCTGCCGAGCAGCTCGCCGAGCCGCTCGGCGACGGGGGCGAGGGAGTACTGCGGGTCCGGCGCGCCCTTGGGGCGGCCGAGGTGGGAGGCGACGATCACCTTCGCGCCCGCCTCGGCGAGCCTGGTGATGGTCGGCACGGCGGCCCTGATCCGGCCGTCGTCGGTGATGGTCCCGCCGGAGAGCGGGACGTTGAGGTCGGCGCGGACGAACACCCGCGCTCCGGCGACCTCGAGGTCGTCAATCGTCTTCATGCTCATGACTGTCTGCTGGCTCCTACCGGTGGTGGCCGTGTGGCGCGTGCCCGTGCGGACGTGAGGGCCCGCGGCGCGCCGTGCGTGCCGCGAGCCCCGCGTCGTTCGTCCGGGTCAGAGCCGCTCGCCGACGTAGACCGTCAGGTCGGCCAGGCGGTTGGAGTAGCCCCACTCGTTGTCGTACCAGCCGACGACCTTGACCTGCTTGCCCTGCGCCATGGTCAGCGAGGAGTCGAAGGTGCAGGAGGCCGGCCAGTTCACGATGTCGGAGGAGACGATCTGGTCCTCCGTGTACTCGACGATGCCCTTGAGCTGGGTCTCGGCCGCGGTGCGGAAGGCCGCGTTGACCTCGTCCTTGGTGACCTCGCGGTCCAGCTCGACGACCAGGTCGGTGACCGAGCCGGTCGGGACCGGGACGCGCATGGCGATGCCGTCGAGCTTGCCCTTGAGCTGGGGCAGGACCAGCGCGGTCGCCTTGGCGGCGCCGGTGGTGGTCGGGATGATGTTCAGCGCGGCGGCCCTGGCCCGGCGCAGGTCCTTGTGCGGGAAGTCCAGGATGCGCTGGTCGTTGGTGTACGCGTGCACGGTCGTCATCAGGCCCTTGACGATGCCGAAGCTCTCGTCGAGCACCTTGGCCATCGGCGCCACGCAGTTGGTGGTGCAGGAGGCGTTGGAGATGACGTCGTGGGTGGCCGGGTCGTACTTGTCCTGGTTGACGCCCATGACGATGGTGACGTCCTCGTTCTTCGCGGGCGCGGAGATGAGGACCTTCTTGGCGCCCGCGGCCAGGTGCTTGGCGGCGTCGTCGCGCTTGGTGAAGATGCCGGTCGACTCGATCACGATGTCGGCGCCGAGCTCGCCCCAGGGCAGGGCGGCCGGGTCTCGCTCGGCCAGGGTCTTGAAGGTCTGGTTGCCGACGGTGATGGTGTCCTCGGTGTGGCTGACCTCTTCCTTGAGGCGGCCGAGAACACTGTCGTACTTCAGCAGATGCACCAGGGTCGCGTTGTCGGTCAGGTCGTTGACGCCGACGATCTGGACATCCGCTCCCTGTTCAAGGAGCGCGCGGAAGTAGTTGCGACCGATACGGCCAAAGCCGTTGATTCCTACGCGGATCGTCACGAACCGATCTCCTCGTTGGTACGCCGGTGAAACGGACACCGGCGATGCTGTATGGGATGTCCCCGACCACCTTCGACCCTACCGCGCCGCGCTTTCCCGGGTGACATCGACCAGGCGTGTTCGGGCCCCCGTCCCGGCCCGTCACGCCCGGGGGCGGCGGGCCCGGCGGGGGCCGGGCGGGCGGTGCGGGAGCCGACGGTTCCTCAGCCCACCATCTCCTCGGTGAGGTTCGACTCGGTGCCGGGGATGCCCAGGTCCTGGGCGCGCTTGTCGGCCATCGCGAGCAGCCGCCTGATGCGCCCGGCGACCGCGTCCTTGGTCAGCGGCGGGTCGGCCAGGGCGCCGAGTTCCTCCAGCGAGGCCTGCTTGTGCTCCATGCGCAGCCGCCCGGCCGCCGCGAGGTGGTCGGGCACCTCGTCGCCCAGGATCTCCAAAGCCCGGTGGACGCGGGCGCCGGCCGCGACGGCGGCCCTGGCGGAGCGCCGGAGATTGGCGTCGTCGAAGTTGGCCAGCCGGTTGGCGGTGGCCCGCACCTCGCGCCGCATCCTGCGCTCCTCCCAGGCCAGGACGGACTCGTGGGCGCCGAGCCTGGTCAGCAGCGCGCCGATGGCATCACCGTCACGGACGACCACGCGGTCCACGCTGCGCACCTCGCGGGCCTTGGCGCTGATCTGCAGCCGCCTGGCGGCGCCGACCAGGGCGAGGGCGGCCTCGGGCCCGGGGCAGGTGACCTCGAGCGAGGAGGAGCGGCCCGGCTCGGTGAGCGAGCCGTGGGCGAGGAACGCCCCGCGCCAGGCGGCCTCGGCGTCGCAGGTGGCCCCGGAGACGACCTGCGGCGGCAGGCCGCGGATGGGACGGCCCCTGCCGTCCACCAGGCCGGTCTGCCGGGCCAGCTGGTCGCCGCCCGCGACCACGCGGACCACGTACCTGCTGCCGCGGCGCAGGCCGGCGGGCGCCATGACCACGAGGTCGGAGCTGTGCCCGAAGATCTCCAGAATGTCCCTGCGCAGCCTGCGGGCGGCGATCCCGGTGTCGAGCTCGGCCTCGATCACGATCCGCCCGCTGACCAGGTGCAGCCCGCCCGCGAAGCGCAGGATCGACGACACCTCCGACTTGCGGCAGCAGGTGCGGGTCACGGGAAGCCGGGAGATCTCGTCCTTCACCGCGGGCGTCATCGCCATGGGCCGATCCTTCCATGCATCCGAAAAATACGGTCGTACGCGGCGGCCAGCAGCTCCGGATCGTGCCGGGGGCCGTCGGGCGCGGCCACCGGCGCCAGCTCCACCTCGGCCCCCAGGCGCTCCGCGGCCCGGCGCAGACTCTCCAGGTCAGGCACGGCGGCCTGATCGGCCAGCACCACGTCAAAGGCGAGTTTAGGGGCGTGTTGTACCAAAA
This sequence comes from Streptomyces hoynatensis, assembly GCF_003626535.1. Classification (GTDB taxonomy): domain Bacteria; phylum Actinomycetota; class Actinomycetes; order Streptomycetales; family Streptomycetaceae; genus Streptomyces; species Streptomyces hoynatensis. Next base: position 274,636 of record NZ_RBAL01000006.1, on the reverse strand, counting down.
CCTCCACATGACGCTGCGGGGAGAACCCATCAGTTTCCCCCGGCTGTGGCGCCAGGTTGAGGGAGAGCACGCGGCGCGCCCTGGTGGTCACCAGGGCGTCGCGCAGGGCCGGCACCAGCAGGTGCGGGATGACCGAGGAGAACCAGGAGCCGGGGCCGAGGACCACCCAGTCCGCGTCGAGGACGGCCTCGACCGCCTCGGGCACGGCGGGCGGGTCGCCCGGCACCAGCTCCACCTTGCGGACCTCCCCCGGGGTCAGGGCGACGGCGGCCTGCCCGCGGACCCGGCCGAGATCGGACGGCCTGGCCGGGTCGTGCCCGCGCACCAGCGCCTCCAGTTCGAGCGGCACGGCCGACATCGGCAGCACCCGGCCGTGCGCGCCCAGCAGCTTCCCGACCAGGTCGAGGGCCAGCACGTGGTCGCCGAGCTGCTCCCAGAGGGCGACGATCAGCAGGTTGCCCACGGCGTGGTCGTGCAGCGCGCCCTCGCTCTTGAAGCGGTGCTGGATCACCTCGGACCAGGTGCGGCCCCACTCGTCGTCGCCGCACAGCGCCGCCAGGGCCTTGCGCAGGTCGCCCGGGGGCAGCACGCCCAGCTCGTCGCGCAGCCTGCCGCTCGACCCGCCGTCGTCGGCGACCGTGACGACGGCGGTCAGGTCGCCGGTGATCCGGCGCAGCGCCGTCAGCGAGGCGGACAGGCCCATGCCGCCGCCGAGGGCGACGACCTTGGGCTGGGCGCCGCGTCCGCCGCGCCGCGGCCGGAGGCCGAGCCGTCCGCGCGCGGCCGCCCGCGGCCTGGGGCCGCCCTCGAGCCGGTCCCCTTCCTGCGCTGTCCGGCGCTGCCGGACCCCCTTGCGCGGCATGCCTATTCGCGCCCCATGTCCCGGTGGACGACGACGGTCTCGACGCCCTCCGCGGCCAGGCGGCGGGCCAGCCGCTCGGACATGGCGACGCTGCGGTGCTTGCCGCCGGTGCAGCCGACGGCGATGGTGACGTACCGCTTGCCCTCGCGGCGGTAGCCGGCGGCGATCAGCTGGAGCAGCTCGGCGTAGCGGTCGAGGAACTCCTTGGCGCCCGGCTGGTTGAACACGTAGCCGGCGACCTCCTCGCTGGTCCCGGTGAAGGGGCGCAGCTCGGGGACCCAGTGCGGGTTGGGCAGGAAGCGGCAGTCGACGACGTGGTCGGCGTCCACGGGCAGGCCGTACTTGTACCCGAAGGACATCACCGTGGCGCGCAGCTCGGGCTCGTCGCCGCTGGTGAACTGGGCGTCCATCTTGGCGCGCAGCTCGTGTACGTTCAGGTGGGAGGTGTCGATCACCAGGTCGGCGTCGCCGCGCAGCTCGCGCAGCAGGTCGCGCTCGGCCGCGATGCCGTCGACGATGCGGCCCTCGCCCTGCAGCGGGTGCGGTCTGCGGACCGACTCGAAGCGCTGGACCAGGGCGTTGTCCGAGGCCTCGAGGAAGACGACCCGGCGGGTGACCCCCTTGGCGTCCAGGTCGGTCAGGGACTCGCGGAGGCTGTCGAAGAAGCTGCGCCCGCGCACGTCGACGACCACCGCGATGCGGGCGACGTTCCCCTGGGAGCGGGCGCCGAGGTCGACCATGGTGGGGATCAGGGCCGGGGGGAGGTTGTCCACCACGAACCAGCCGAGGTCCTCCAGGCACTTGGCCGCGGTGCTGCGGCCCGCGCCCGACATGCCGGTGATGATCACCAGCTCGGGCGTGGGGCCCTGCTCCTCGGCCCCTGCCGCGGGGGGCGGGGCGGTGGTCTGTTCTTCGCGTCTGGTCTGTTCGCTCATCATGCAGTTCCCCCGCCTGTCCTCATCCGTCTTCCGGTGTGTGCGTCACGTGGGTGCGGTCCGCCGCCGGCTCATTCCTCGACGATCTCCCCGGTGGCGGTGTTGACCGCGGGGGCGGTCCTGCCGCCCTCGGCGAGGGCGGCGGCGACCGTCTCCGCGGTCTTCGGGCCTATGCCGGGCACCCCGGCGATCTCCTCGACCGTCGCGGCGCGCAGCCGCTTGACCGAGCCGAAGTGCTTGAGCAGGGCCTTCTTGCGGGTCTCCCCGAGGCCGGGCACGGCGTCGAGCGGACTCCTCCTCATCGATTGTGACCGCTTGCCGCGCTGGTAGCGGATCGCGAAGCGGTGGGCCTCGTCACGCACCCGCTGCAGCAGGTAGAGGCCCTCGCTGGTGCGGGGGAGGATCACGGGATCGTCCTCGCCCGGCAGCCAGACCTCCTCCAGCCGCTTGGCCAGCCCGCACACGGCGACGTCCTCGACGCCGAGCTCGTCCATGGCCCGGCGGGCGGCGGCCACCTGCGGCTGCCCGCCGTCCACCACCACGAGCTGCGGGGGGTAGGCGAAGCGCTTGGGGCGGCCGTCCTCCGTGCGGGAGGACGCCGGCGCCTCGTCCTCCGGTTCCTCCCCGTTTGCCGCGGCCTCGGCCACGGCCCACTCCCCGGTGCGCTCGCGCTCGCGCAGGTAGCGGCGGAAGCGGCGGGAGATCACCTCGTGCATGGCGCGGACGTCGTCCTGCCCGGCGAAGCTCTTGATCTGGAAGCGGCGGTACTCGCTCTTGCGGGCCAGGCCGTCCTCGAAGACGACCATGGAGGCGACCACGTCGTCGCCCTGGAAGTGGGAGATGTCGAAGCACTCGATGCGCAGCGGCGCCGAGTCCAGGGCGAGGGCCTCCGCGATCTCCTCCAGGGCCCGGGAGCGGGTGGTCAGGTCGGAGGCCCGCTTGGTCTTGTGCAGGGCGAGCGCCTGCTGGGCGTTGCGCTGCACCGTGGCCATCAGGTCCCGCTTGTCGCCGCGCTGCGGGACGCGCAGGCTGACCCGGGAGCCGCGGCGCTCGCCGAGCCACTGCGCGACGGGCTCGGCCGGCTCGGGGAGCGCGGGGACCAGCACCTCGCGCGGCACGCCCTCGCCGCGCTCCTCGCCGTAGAGCTGCTGCAGGGCGCTCTCGACGAGCTGCGGCAGGTCGACGTGCTCCACCTTGTCGGTGACCCAGCCGCGCTGGCCGCGGACCCGGCCGCCGCGGACGTGGAAGATCTGCACGGCGGCCTCCAGCTCGTCCTCCGCCACCGCGATCAGGTCGGCGTCGGTGGCGTCGGCGAGGACGACCGCGTTCTTCTCCATGGCGCGGCGCAGCGCCTCGATGTCGTCGCGCAGCCGGCCGGCCCGCTCGTACTCCAGCTCCTCGGCCGCCTCGTGCATCCGCTCCTCGAGGCGGCGCAGGTAGGTGCCGGTGCGCCCGGCCATGAAGTCGCAGAACTCCTCGGCGAGCTCGCGGTGCTCCTCGGGGGTGACGCGGCCGATGCAGGGGGCGGAGCACTTGTCGATGTAGCCCAGGAGGCAGGGGCGGCCTATGGCGTTGGCCCGCTTGAACACGCCCGCCGAGCAGGTGCGGATCGGGAAGACGCGCAGCAGCAGGTCGACCGTCTCGCGGATCGCCCAGGCGTGGCCGTAGGGGCCGAAGTACCGCACGCCCTTGCGCTTGGGGCCGCGCATCACCTGGGCCCGCGGGTACTCCTCGTTCATCGTCACCGCGAGCGACGGATAGCTCTTGTCGTCGCGGTACTTGACGTTGAATCGGGGGTCGAACTCCTTGATCCAGGAGTATTCGAGCTGGAGGGCCTCGACCTCGGTGGAGACGACGGTCCAGTCCACCGAGGCTGCGGTGGTGACCATCGTGGCCGTCCTCGGGTGCAGCCCGCCGATGTCCTGGAAGTACGAGGAGAGGCGCTGCCGCAGGCTCTTGGCCTTTCCGACGTAGATGACCCGGCCGTGCTGGTCACGGAAGCGGTAGACGCCCGGGGACTCGGGGATCTCGCCGGGCTTCGGTCGGTAGCTGGAGGGGTCGGCCATGACCGCCACCCTACTGCCGGGAACTGACAGTGAGTGACGCACGCGCGGCGGCGCCCCCGCGCCCCGGGGCGCCGCCTCCCCTCCCCGGGGCTACCAGCCGCGTTCGCGCCACTCGGGCAGGTGCGGGCGTTCGGCGCCCAGGGTGGTGTCGGCGCCGTGCCCGGGGTAGACCCAGGTCTCGTCGGGGAGCGCGCCGAAGAGCTTGGCCTCCACGTCGCGCAGCAGGCTCGCGAACGCGGCGGCGTCGCCCCGCGTGTTGCCGACGCCGCCGGGGAAGAGGGAGTCGCCGGTGAACACGTGGGGGTGACCCTCGGGATCGTCGTAGACGAGCGCGACGGAGCCCGGGGTGTGGCCGACGAGGTGACGGACGGTGAGGCGGCAGGCGCCGACGGGGATCTCGTCCCCGTCGGCCACCGGCACGTCGGTGGGCACCGGGATGGCCGGGGCGTCCTCGCGGCCCGCGTAGGTGCGCGCGCCGGTGGCGCGCACGACCTCGGCGAGCGCCTGCCAGTGGTCCCCGTGCCGGTGCGTGGTGACGACGCCGGCCAGGCCGGCCTCGCCGGCCAGCCGCAGCAGGGTGGCGGGCTCGGCGGCGGCGTCGATCAGCAGCTGCTCGCCGGTCCGCCGGCAGCGCAGCAGGTAGGCGTTGTTGTCGTGGGGGCCGACCGCGACCTTGGAGATGATCAGTTCGGCCAGCTCGTGCGCGTCGGCCGGGCCGCCGACGGTGACGTTTCCGGTGTACGGCATGGCAGCCAGTCTCCCCCAGGCGGCCGGGACCGGCGCCCTGCCCGGGCCCGCCGCCGGGCGGCGGGGCGGGTTCCGGGCGGGGCGGGTTCCGGGCGGGCCGTGGCCCGGCGCGGGCGGCCGGGCGGGGTGCGCCCCGCCCGGCGCGGCGCGGCCGGGCGGGGTGCGTCAGAGAGGCGGGAGGACGGGCAGGGGGCCGGCGGAGGTCAGGCCGCTGCCCGAGGTGCGCCCGCTGAGCCAGCCGACGAGCGCGGCGGGGGTGCCGGCCACGGTGCGCGGCGGGCCGGCGTCCGGGTCGGTGCTGCCGGTGCGCCAGCTGCGGCCGTCCTCGGAGCGCAGCAGGAGCGGCGGCACGTCCCCGCGCCCGGCGAAGCGGGCGGCGAGGTAGCCGGGCGCCGGGGTGAGGAAGGCGCCGGAGAGGTCGGCGATGCCGTGGCCGACGTCCAGGTCGACGTGGTGGAGCTCGACCTCGGTCCAGCGGCGCAGGGGGACGTCGGCGGCCACTCCCCTGACTCCGCCCCGGAAGGTGACGGGCACCGCCCAGTCTGCGCCCGAGCGGGCGGCGGCGGCCGCGGCGAGCCGGGCGGCGCTCGCCTCGATCTCGGCGTGGTGGACGGCGGCCGGGCGGCCGGCGTCCCGCTCGATGGCCGCGTCGCGCGCCTCCTCGCCGGGGTACATGGGGCGGCCCTCGAGGACGTTGACCATGGCGTCGGCGTGGTGCGCGAGGTGGGCGAGGAGGTGCCCCCTGGTCCAGCCGGGGAGTCTGGACGGCCGGCCGACGGCGGCGTCGTCCAGCGTGGCCACGGCGGCGAGGAGGCGTTCCGTCGCGTCCCGGAGGCCGGCGAGTTCGGCCGCGGGGGAGGGCGTGGGTTCGGCAGTGGGCTCGGGCATGGCCTCACGCTACCGGCCCCTCCCGGTGGGCGGCGGGCACGCCGGGGCAGAGAATCGAACTCGCGTGCGATAGGCTGCGTGGCCCGGGACCGCGGCGCCCCGGGGGCGGCCGGCAGCCCGCTGCCGGAACCGCCTGTCAGACACCGCCCCTACTCTTGGATGGGGGAGCCCGCATCCGCGGACCCCGGTCCATACACGAAAGGTGCCATCCGGCGTGGCCGACCGACTCATCGTTCGTGGCGCTCGCGAGCACAACCTGCGCAATGTCTCGCTCGACCTGCCCCGCGACTCGCTCATCGTCTTCACCGGGCTGTCGGGTTCCGGCAAGTCCTCGCTGGCCTTCGACACGATCTTCGCCGAGGGCCAGCGGCGCTACGTGGAGTCGCTGTCCGCCTACGCCAGGCAGTTCCTCGGGCAGATGGACAAGCCGGACGTGGACTTCATCGAGGGCCTGTCCCCCGCCGTGTCCATCGACCAGAAGTCCACCTCGCGCAACCCGCGCTCCACGGTCGGCACGATCACCGAGGTCTACGACTACCTGCGGCTGCTCTTCGCGAGGATCGGCAAGCCGCACTGCCCCGCGTGCGGGCGCCCCATCGCCAGGCAGTCGCCCCAGGCCATCGTGGACCGGGTGCTCGGCCTGGAGGAGGGGAGCCGGTTCCAGGTGCTCTCCCCGCTGGTCAGGCAGCGCAAGGGCGAGTTCGCCGACCTCTTCTCCGACCTCCAGACCAAGGGCTACAGCCGGGCGCGGGTGGACGGGGTGACGGTGCAGCTGGCCGACCCGCCGAGGCTGAAGAAGCAGGAGAAGCACACCATCGAGGTGGTGGTGGACCGGCTGACGGTCAAGGAGAGCGCCAAGCGGCGGCTGACCGACTCGGTGGAGACGGCGCTCGGCCTGTCGGGCGGCATGGTGGTCCTCGACTTCGTCGACCTGCCCGAGGACGACCCGCAGCGCGAGCGGATGTTCTCCGAGCACCTGTACTGCCCGTACGACGACCTGTCCTTCGAGGAGCTGGAGCCGCGCTCCTTCTCCTTCAACTCCCCCTTCGGCGCCTGCCCCGAGTGCACCGGCATCGGCAGCAGGATGGAGGTGGACCCCGAGCTGATCGTCCCGGATCCCGAGCGGACGCTGGACGACGGCGCCATCCACCCCTGGTCCAACGGCCACACCAAGGGGTACTTCCACCTGCTGATCAGCGCCCTGGCCAAGGAGCTGAACTTCAGGACCGACATCCCCTGGGACGGGCTGCCCCAGCGCGCCCGCAAGGCCCTGCTGTACGGGCACAAGAGCAAGATCGAGGTCAGGTACGAGAACCGCCACGGCCAGGAGCGGGCGTACACCACGGCCTTCGAGGGCGCGATCCCCTTCATCAGGCGCCGGCACGCCGAGGCCGAGTCGGACTCCAGCCGGGAGCGCTTCGAGGGGTACATGCGCGAGGCCCCCTGCCCGGCCTGCCGGGGCACCAGGCTGAAGCCGCTGATCCTCGCGGTGACGGTCCAGGGCAGGTCGATCGCGGACGTGGCGGGCATGTCGATCAGCGAGTGCGCCGAGTTCCTGCGCGGGATGACGCTGACCCCGCGCGAGAAGACGATCGCCGAGCGGGTCCTGAAGGAGGTCAACGAGCGGCTGCGCTTCCTCGTCGACGTGGGCCTCGACTACCTGTCGCTCGACCGGGCCGCGGGCACCCTCTCGGGCGGCGAGGCGCAGCGCATCCGGCTCGCCACGCAGATCGGCTCGGGACTGGTCGGCGTGCTGTACGTGCTGGACGAGCCCTCCATCGGCCTGCACCAGCGGGACAACCACCGGCTGATCGAGACCCTGGTCCGGCTGCGCGACCTGGGCAACACGCTGATCGTCGTGGAGCACGACGAGGACACCATCAAGACCTCGGACTGGGTGGTGGACATCGGCCCCGGCGCCGGCGAGCACGGCGGCAAGGTGGTGCACAGCGGCCCGCTGGCCGAACTGCTGGCCAACGAGGACTCGCTGACCGGGCAGTACCTCGCGGGCACGCGGTCCATCCCGATCCCCGAGGCGCGCCGCCCCACGGACCCGAAGCGCCGGCTGACGGTGCACGGCGCCCGGGCGAACAACCTGCGGGACATCGACGTCAGCTTCCCGCTCGGCGTGCTGACCTCGGTCACCGGCGTCTCGGGCTCGGGCAAGTCCACGCTGGTCAACGACATCCTCTACACCCACCTGGCGCGCGAGCTGCACGGGGCCAAGACGGTGCCCGGCCGCCACACCCGGGTGACGGGCGACGACCTGGTGGACAAGGTGGTGCACGTCGACCAGTCGCCCATCGGCCGCACCCCGCGGTCGAACCCGGCCACCTACACCGGCGTCTTCGACCACATCCGCCGGCTGTTCGCGGAGACGACCGAGGCGAAGGTGCGGGGGTACCAGCCGGGCCGCTTCTCGTTCAACGTCAAGGGCGGCCGCTGCGAGAACTGCTCGGGCGACGGCACGATCAAGATCGAGATGAACTTCCTGCCCGACGTGTACGTGCCCTGCGAGGTCTGCCACGGCGCCCGGTACAACCGGGAGACGCTGGAGGTGCACTACAAGGGCAAGTCGATCGCCGAGGTGCTCGACCTGCCGATCGAGGAGGCCCTCGGCTTCTTCGAGGCCGTGCCCGCCATCGCCAGGCACCTGCGGACCCTCACCGACGTCGGCCTGGGGTACGTGCGGCTCGGCCAGCCGGCGCCGACCCTCTCCGGCGGCGAGGCCCAGCGGGTGAAGCTGGCCTCCGAGCTCCAGCGGCGGGCCACCGGCTCCACGGTCTACGTGCTGGACGAGCCGACGACCGGGCTGCACTTCGAGGACATCAGGAAGCTGATCACGGTTTTGTCCGGGCTGGTCGACAAGGGCAACACGGTGATCGTCATCGAGCACAACCTGGACGTGATCAAGACCTCGGACTGGATCGTGGACATGGGGCCCGAGGGCGGCAGCGGCGGCGGGCTCGTCGTCGCCGAGGGCACGCCCGAGCAGGTCGCCGCGGTGCCCGCCAGCCACACGGGGAAGTTCCTGCGGGACCTGCTCGGAGACCGGGTGCACGACGCCGACGCCCAGGTCGCGGCGCGGCGCTCGCCGGGCGGCGGCGCGCGCGGGCGCAAGAAGGCCGCCGCGCGCCGGGCCTGACCGCCCCCCGGGCCCTCCCTTCTCCGGTTCCTGCCTTCTCCGGTTCCTCCCGGCCCGTCTCTCCCCCGGCCGGTTTCGCCGCGGTCCCTGAGCCGCCGTGAAACCGGCCGGGGGAAGGACGAGTTGTTTGCCGAGAATTCCCGGGCGCCCTCTGGTGTAGACCGCATCCCCCTTGGAACGCTGTGCCCCCGGCCGTGCGAAACGCGCGGCCGGGGCACGCCTTTCAGGGAGTTGCTGTGTCAGGAACCACGGCGCGCAAGGGACTTTGCGCGCGTTCACTGCTCGCGGTGGGGGCCGCCTGCGCGCTGACGGCCGGCCTGGGACCGCTGGGCACCCCGGCGCCCGCGGCCGCGGCACCGGCCGGGGCCGCCACGGCCGCCGCTGCCTCGGTCACCGGGCACGACGGCATGGAGCTGTCGCGCACCGAGCAGCCGATCGCACCGGGCGCCGAGCTGACCACCTTTCGCCGGCTCGAATCCGACAAGTGGCTGAGCGCCCAGGCCCTCAGCATCGACCTCGGCAGCGACCTGCAGGTCGACTACCTCTCCTCAGGGGAGGTCAGCCACGCCGAGACGGTCGGCGAACTCGCCGCCGCGCACGACGCGGGCGAGGGCCGCACCACCGTGGCCGCGATCAACGGCGACTTCTTCGACATCAACGCCACCTACGCCCCCGAGGGCGCCGGCCTCGCCGACGGCGAGCTGCTCCAGGCCCCCGCGGGGGCCTCCCAGGCCGTCGGCTTCGGCCCGGACGACGCGGGGCGCATCCTCGACCTCTACTTCGACGGCACCCTCACCCTGCCCTCCGGCGAGGTGCCGCTGAACTCCTACAACTCCCCCGCCGTGCCCGCCGGCGGCATCGGCCTGTACACCGCCCGCTGGGGCGAGGGCGACCTGGCCCTGCCGGTGGCGGGCGCCGAGGAGGTCACCGAGGTGATCGTCTCGGACGAGGGCCGGGTCGGCTCCGTCCGCCACGAGCCGGCCGGCGGCCCGATACCCCCCGGCTCCTCCGTGCTCCTCGGCCGCGAGGCCGGGGCCGAGACGCTGGCCGCCCTGACCGTGGGCGAGACGGTGGAGGTGGAGTACGCGCCGCGCACCGGCGACGGCGGCCCGCTGCCGCGCACCGCCGTCGGGGGACGCGGCATCCTGGTGCAGAACGGCGAGCCGGTCGACTGGGAGGGCAAGCCGAACAACGCGGCCGCCGCCCGCACCGCCGTGGGCTTCTCGCGCGACGGGCAGGAGATGTACGTGATGACCGTGGAGGGCCGCCAGGCGGACTCCGGCGGGGTCACGCTCACCGAACTCGGCGTCATGATGGCCGACCTCGGCGCCTACAGCGCGCTCAACCTGGACGGCGGCGGCTCCAGCACCCTGCTGGCCCGCGTGGCAGGCGACGCGGCCCCGAGCCTGATCAACGACCCCTCCGACGGGTGGCAGCGCGAGGTGGCCAACGGCCTGGCGTTCACCGCGCCCGTCGGCAGCGGGGAGGTGGCCGGCTACCGGGTGGGCACCGTGGCGGACCCGGAGCAGGCCCCGACCGCGGGCCCCGTGGCCGGCGGCCACCCCGAGCGGGTCTTCCCCGGCCTCACCCGGCGGCTGACCGCGGTGGGCTACGACGAGACCTACGGCCCGGCCGGGGCGGCGCCGCAGCGCTGGCGCAGCGCGAACGGCCGGGTGGGAACCGTGGACGGCACGGGCGTGTTCACCGCCCGCCGCTCCGGGACCACCGAGGTGACCGCCTCCAGGCACCGGGCGAGCGGCTCCGTGGAGCTGACGGTGCTCGGCGCGCTGGACCGGGTCGAGCCCACCACGCAGCGGGTCGGCCTCGCCGACGCCGCGGCCACCGGCCACTTCGGCATCCTCGGCTACGACGCGGCGGGGGACTCGGCCCCGATCGAGCCGGCCGACGTCGCCCTGGACTTCGACGCCTCGCGGTTCACGGTCGAACCCGACCCGGCCACCGGCGGCTTCACCGTGCGGGCCGTCTCCGGCGCCGGCGCGGCCTCCGGGGTGATCACCGCCCGGGTCGGCGAGGCCACCACCCGGCTGGCCGTCACCGTGGGCCTGGAGGACACCGTGGTCGCGGACTTCGAGGACGCGGACCGGTGGACGTTCACCCAGGCCCGCGCCGCCGGCTCGCTCTCCGCGGAGCCCGAGGGCCAGGAGGGCACCGCGCTCGGCCTGTCCTACGACTTCACCCGGAGCACCGCCACCCGCGCCGCCTACGCCAACCCGCCCGCCGACCTCCCCGTCGCCGGGCAGCCGCAGAGCTTCACGCTGTGGATCAGGGGCGACGGCCGGGGCGCCTGGCCCTCCCTGCACCTGATCGACGCGGAGGGCACCGACCAGGTGCTGCGCGGCGACCACGTCACCTGGGAGGGCTGGCGGCAGGTGACCTTCGAGGTGCCCGAGGGCATTGCCTACCCGGTCTCCGTGCACCGCTTCTACCTCGCCGAGACCAGGCCGGACGCCTCCTACGCGGACGAGATCGCCCTCGACGAGCTGCGGGCGCAGACCCCACCCGAGGTGGAGCTTCCCGACTCGCGGCCCGGGGCCGACTGGCTGATCGACTCGGCGGCGGACACCGCAGGCCGCGACTGGCGGTTCGCGGTGGTCTCCGACGCCCAGTTCGTGGCGCGGGACCCCGACAGCGCGATCGTGGCGGCGGCGCGCCGCACCCTGCGCGAGGCGAGGGCCGCCGACCCCGACTTCGTCGTGATCAACGGCGACTGGGTGGACGAGGGCTCCCCCGAGGACCTGGCCTTCTCCCGGCAGGTCATCGAGGAGGAACTGGGCGACGACCTCCCCTGGTACTACATCCCGGGCAACCACGAGGTGATGGGCGGGAACATCGATCAATTCGAGCAGGAGTTCGGCCCCGCGCGGCTGAGCTTCGACCGGGAGGGCACGCGGTTCCTCACCCTCGACACCTCCTCGCTCACCCTGCGCGGCGGCGGGTACGAGCAGATCCGGGAACTGCGCAGGCAGCTCGACGAGGCCGCCGCCGACCCCTCGGTGCGGTCGGTGGTGGTGATGGAGCACGTGCCGCCGCGCGACACCACGGCACAGCCCGCCAGCCAGCTGACGGACCGGCTGGAGGCCGCGCTGCTCGAGGACTGGCTCGCCGCCTTCCGGGAGGAGACCGGCAAGGGCATCGCCTTCTTCGGCGCCCATGTCGGCGTCTTCGACTCCTACCACCTGGACGGGGTGCCGTACTTCATCGGCGGCGACGCCGGCAAGGCGCCGGCCGCGGCGCCGGACGAGGGCGGCTTCACCGGCTGGGCCCTGGTCGGCGTGGACCACGTCTCGCGGGCGGAGCAGAACCAGGCCAGGCGGACGCCCGCCGCGGGAGGTCCCGACTGGATCTCGGTGCAGACCAGGCCGCACGTGGACGGCCTGAGCATCCAGGCGCCCGCCTCGCTGCGAGCCGGGGAGACCGCGACGGCCGGGGCCACCCTGGCGCAGGGCACCGGGGCCGGGGCGCGCGAGGTGCCGGCCGCCTTCCCGGTCAGCGCCGACTGGTCGGGCTCGCGCGGGCTGCACCTCGGGCCCGCGGAGGACGCCCGCCGCGGCGACGTGGCGGCCTTCGACCCCGCCACCGGCGAGCTCACCGGACTGCGTCCCGGCACCGTGACGCTGGAGGTGACGGTCAGCGGCGAACGGCAGCGGGCGAGCCTCCTGGTGACCCGCTGAGCCGGGCCGGGGGCGCGGCCGGCCCGCGCCCCCGGCCGCCCGCGGCGCGCGGCCCGCTCACACGTGCTGCTTGATGGCCGGGAGCAGGTCCTGGAAGGTGCGGCCGTCCGCGGGGGCGCCGATGGCGGTCATCTGCCAGCCCGGGCCCTCCCGGCGCACCTTGGCCATGATCTGCCCGGTGTGCGCGCCGCCGCCGGCGAGGGTGTACCGGGCCAGCTCCTCGCCCGTCGCCTCGTCCACGAGGCGGCAGAACGCCTGCTCGACCTCGGTGAAGCGCTGACCGGTGAAGGAGTTCACCGTGAAGACGATCTGGTCGATGCGGTCGGGAACCCGCTCCAGGTCCACGGTGATCGCCTCGTCGTCCTCCCGGCCCCCGCCGCCCGTCAGGTTGTCCCCGGAGTGGGTGACGGAGCCGTCGCTGCTCGTGAGCTTGCGGAAGTAGACCACGTCCTGGGCCTCCGCGTCGGCGAAGAGCACGGCCGAGGCGTCGAGGTCGATCTCGCCGCCCCCGCCGAACACCTTGCCGAGGAACCCGCCGCGCTTCGCGGCCTGCCAGCCCAGGCCCATGCGGATTCTCGACAAGCCGCCCCCGCCCCTCTTCTCCAGGCTGATGGCCTGGCCCTTGGACAGGTCGATGCCCATGTCTGCTCTCCTTAGCGTCCTCGCGCGTCCGGTCGCCCCGGCCGGCCCGGCCGGGTGACGCTGGGGAGAGGCGAGTACCCACCGGGCCGCGGAGGACTCTCCGGCCGGGTGCCCGCGGGGGGCGGCTCAGCTCAGGCCCACCTCCCGCATCTGCCGCAGCTCCTTCTTCAGGTCGGACACCTGGTCCCGCAGCCTGGCCGCGACCTCGAACTGCAGCTCGGCCGCGGCGGCCCGCATGCGGGCGGTCAGCTCCTCGATGGTGTCGGCCAGCTCCGCGGCCGGCCGGTCGGTGAGCTCCCCCTCGCCGCGCCTGGCCGGCTTCGCGGGCACCGGCGTCTTCCTGGTCCCCGCCTGGGCCGGCTGGCGGTAGCCGGTGTCGAGCAGCTCCCTGGTGTCCACGTCCTCGCGCGCGATGGAGGCCACGATGTCGTTGATCTTCTTGCGCAGCGGCTGGGGGTCGATGCCGTGCGCCTGGTTGTAGGCGATCTGCTTGACGCGGCGCCGGTTCGTCTCCTCGATGGCCCGCTCCATGGCCGGCGTCACCCGGTCGGCGTACATGTGGACCTGGCCCGAGACGTTCCGCGCGGCCCGGCCGATGGTCTGGATCAGGGCCGTCCCCGAGCGCAGGAAGCCCTCCTTGTCGGCGTCGAGGATGGCGACCAGCGAGACCTCGGGCAGGTCGAGGCCCTCACGCAGCAGGTTGATCCCGACCAGGACGTCGTACTCGCCGGCCCGCAGCTCGCGCAGGAGCTCCACGCGGCGCAGGGTGTCCACGTCGCTGTGCAGGTACCGGACGCGGATGCCCAGCTCCACGAAGTAGTCCGTGAGGTCCTCGGCCATCTTCTTGGTCAGCGTCGTGACCAGCACCCGCTCGTCCCGCTCGGCGCGGGTGCGGATCTCGTGCACCAGGTCGTCGATCTGGCCCTCCGTGGGCTTGACGACCACCTCCGGGTCCACCAGGCCGGTCGGCCGGATGATCTGCTCGACCACGCCGTCGGACCGGGAGAGCTCGTACGGCCCCGGCGTGGCGGAGAGGTACACCGTCTGCCCGACGCGCTCCAGGAACTCCTCCCACTTCAGCGGCCGGTTGTCCATCGCGGACGGCAGCCGGAAGCCGTGGTCGACCAGGGTCCGCTTGCGCGAGGCGTCGCCCTCGTACATGGCGCCGATCTGCGGGACCGTGTTGTGCGACTCGTCGATGACCAGCAGGAAGTCCTCGGGGAAGTAGTCGAGGAGGGTGTAGGGCGGGCTGCCGGTCTCGCGGCCGTCCACGTGGAGCGAGTAGTTCTCGATGCCGGAGCAGGTGCCGATCTGGCGCAGCATCTCGATGTCGTAGGTGGTGCGCATGCGCAGCCGCTGCGCCTCCAGCAGCTTCCCCTGCCGCTCCAGCGTCGCCAGGCGCTCGGACAGCTCGGTCTCGATGCCGGAGATGGCCCGCTCCATGCGCTCGGGGCCCGCCACGTAGTGGGAGGCGGGGAACACGTAGAGGTGGTCGTCCTGGCTGATCACCTCGCCGGTCAGCGGGTGCAGCGTGGACAGCGCCTCGATCTCGTCCCCGAACATCTCGATGCGGACGGCGAGCTCCTCGTACACCGGGAAGATCTCGATGGTGTCGCCGCGCACCCGGAAGGTGCCGCGGGTGAACGCCAGGTCGTTGCGCGTGTACTGGATGTCCACGAAGCGCCGCAGCAGCGCGTCCCGGTCGATCTCCTGGCCGACCTTGAGCGGCACCATCCGGTCGACGTACTCCTGCGGGGTGCCCAGGCCGTAGATGCAGGAGACGGAGGCCACCACGATCACGTCGCGCCGGGTGAGCAGCGCGTTGGTCGCGCTGTGCCGCAGGCGCTCGACCTCCTCGTTGATCGAGGAGTCCTTCTCGATGTAGGTGTCCGTCTGCGGGACGTACGCCTCGGGCTGGTAGTAGTCGTAGTACGAGACGAAGTACTCCACCGCGTTGTCCGGGAGGAGCTCGCGAAACTCGTTCGCCAGCTGGGCGGCCAGCGTCTTGTTCGGCGCGATGACCAGCGTGGGGCGCTGCAGGCGCTCGACCATCCACGCCGTGGTCGCCGACTTGCCGGTGCCTGTGGCGCCGAGCAGGACGACGTCCTTCTCCCCTCCCGAGACGCGCCTGGCGAGTTCGTCGATGGCCGCCGGCTGGTCGCCGCTCGGCTGGTACTCGCTGACGACCTTGAAGGGCGCCACCGTGCGTTCGATGTCAGAAACGGGCCGCATGTCCCCCACCGTACGACCCGCCACTGACAACGGGCCCCGGCGGCCGTCGCGGGAGCGGCCGGGGCCCGGGTGACGCCCCGCGGAAGCCGGGATGGACGGCGGGTGACCAGGGAGAACGGTCGGGCGGCGCCGGGCGGGCTGCCGGGCCGGGGGCGCCAAGAGTTCAGCCCGCGGTAACCGCCCACCTCCCCTCCCGTTCCGGGCGCGGGAGAGATTTCCGGTGTCCCGTGGCGTCCGTGCAGTGCGCCGCGCCCCCACGAAGCTTGGAGTCCCCCCATGCCGAAGCGCTCCGCCGCCCGCCGGGCGGGCTGGGTCCTCGGTCTCGCGGCGCTCGCGATCGCCCCCTTCGCCGCCCCCTCCCTCGGCGGCCAGGCGGCGCCCGCCCGGGACGCCTCGCCCGAACTGGGCAGCGCCGCGGCCGAGTTCGCCGCCCCGCCCGCGGCCTCCCCCGGGCGCGCCGGGGCGGCCGGGCCCCGGGCGCGGGACGCGGCGGGGCCGCTGGTCGTGGGCCACCGCGGCGCCTCGGGCCACGCCCCGGAGAACACCCTGGCCGCCGCGGAGGCCGCGGCCGACCTGGGCATCGCCTGGGTCGAGACGGACGTGCAGCGCACCGCGGACGGCGCGCTGATCCTCATGCACGACACGACGCTGGAGCGCACCACGGACGTGGAGGAGCGCTATCCGGGCCGCGCCCCGTGGAACGTCTCCGACTTCACGGCGGCCGAGATCGCCACCCTGGACGCCGGGAGCTGGTTCGGCGCGGAGTTCGCCGGGGAGCGGGTGCCCACGCTCGGCGACTGGCTGGCGGGGCTCCGCTCGCGCGGCCAGAGCCTGCTGCTCGAGCTGAAGTCGCCCGAGCTCTACCCCGGCATCGAGGCGGAGGTGCTGGCGGAGCTGGAGCGGCTCGGCTGGCTCGGCGGCGAGCCGGGCGAGCGGCTGGTGATCCAGAGCTTCGACGCGGAGGCGGTGCGCACCGTGCACGCGCTGGCACCCGGCGTGGAGACCGGGTTCATCGGCGCCCCCGACCCGGCCGACGTCGCGGAGTACGCCGAGTTCGCCGACGAGATCAACCCGAGGTACCGGGACCTCACGGCCGCGTACGTGGCCGGCATCCAGGCGCACACGGGGCCGCAGGGCCGCCCGCTGAAGGTGTACGCCTGGACGATCGACGACGGGCCGGCCGCCGTGGCGGCGGCGGGCCTCGGCGTGGACGGGATCATCAGCGACGTGCCCGACGTCGTCCGGGACGCGCTCGCGGGCTGAGGCGGCCCGGGCAGGAGGCGCGGGGCCGTTGTCGGTGGTGCCCCTTAGGTTGGGCGCATGAGCCGTGACACCTCCTGCGCCTGGACGGTCAGGCCGACGCCCATCGGGCCGCTGCTGCTGGCCGCCACCGCGGCCGGACTGGTCAGCGTCGTCTTCCACGCGGACGCCCGGGTCACGCGCCGGGCCCTGGTGCGGCTGGAGGCCGGGCTCGGGCTGCGGCCGCGGCGCTCGGCGGAGGACGCCCTGCTCGCCCGCGCCGTCCGCGACCTGGACGCGTACTTCGCGGGCGAGCTCAGGCGCTTCGCGCTGCCGCTCGACTGGTCGCTGGTCTCGGGCTTCACCGAGCGGGTGCTGCGTGAGCTTGCGGCCTCGGTGCCCTTCGGCAGCGTGGTGGGGTACCGGGAGCTCGCCGAGCGGGTCGGGGAGCCGGACGCCGCCCGCGCGGTCGGGGCCGCGATGGGCGCCAATCCGCTGCCCGTGATCGTGCCCTGCCACCGGGTGGTGGCGGCCGACGGCGGCATAGGCGGCTTCGGCGGCGGCCTGGAGACGAAGCGGAGCCTGCTGGCGCTTGAGGGCGTGCTGCCCGCCCCGCTCTTCTGAGCGAGGCGCGGGCCGGCGGCCCTGGGCCGGGCGCCGGCGCGGCAGGGCCCCCGGCAGGCGTGCGCCCGGCGGCGCCGGCGGACGGGCCGCCGGTCGCGCGCCGGGCGCGGGGTGGGGGTCTTCGGCCCCGGATCAGTCGTCGACGCCCTTCTCGTGCAGGAAGGCCATCGGGTTCACGGCCGAGCCGTAGTTCGGCGTGGTCCTCACCTCGAAGTGGAGGTGCGGGCCCGAGGTGTTCCCGGTGTTGCCGGAGCGGGCGATCCTCTGGTCGGTGGAGACCTGCTGCCCCACGGTCACGTCGATGCGGGACAGGTGGGCGTACTGCGTGTAGGTGCCGTCGGCGTGCTTGATGACGACCGCGTTGCCGTAGGCAGGGCCGTCGCCCGCGCCGTTCGGGCCCGCCTTGACGACCGTGCCGCCGTGGACGGCGTGCACCGGGGTGCCGACGGGCACGGCGAAGTCCTGGCCGCTGTGCTTGTGGGCCCAGCGGTCGCCGCTGTTCCCGAAGGATGCCGTCAGCTCGTAGTCGTCCGATATCGGGCTGACCCAGTGCTTGGCCGCCTTCTCGCGGGCGCTCTGCGCGTCCTTGGCGTCCTTGGCCTGCGACTTGTCCTGCTCGGCGGCCTCGGCCGCGGCGCGCAGGGCGGCCGCCTGGCCGTGCGTCTCCTTGGCGAGCTGGGTGGCCACGGTGCGCGAGGAGAAGGCCTCGGGCTGCTCGTGGCCGCCGTCGGAGGCCGCCGCGACGCCGGTGAGGGCCGCGGAGGCGGCCGCGCCCGCCGTCAGGAGGGCGACGGCGCGGTAGCGGAGGCGCGAGCCCTTGACGGCGCGCGGCGCGCGGCTGCCGGGGCCCTGCGGGGGCTGCTGCGTGCTGTTCGGCATGGTGTTCGGCATGGGGGGATTACCTCGAAGATTCGGGAGAATTCCGGCCGAACGCGACCGGACGAATCCCATTGATAACGACCGATTCGCCCGATTTCAAGGACCCTGTTACTAGGCGATCCCGTACGGAAAAGGCGGCCGAGGGGCCCTTGACGGCCCCGGAGAACGGGCCCGAATCGCCCGTCTCCCCGGCCCAGCGGCCCGTCCGCCGCCCGCCCGCGCCTCGCCGGCCTGCGCTTTTCGCCTCGGGGCCGGAGGTCGGCGCCTTCCCGGCCCGAATTCCCCAGGGGCCTGGGCCGAAAGTCCCGGCCCTTTGTCACATTTCCCTCCTACCGGTTTTCGTAGGACGCCGGGGCCCTGTGACAGAGGCCACCGGCAAAGCCGCGGGCGGCCGGTTCGCCGACGGCCCGCGGCGCCCGCTCAGCGCGGAAAGAGCTCGAAAGCGACGCAGCGGCGCCCGCCGAATCGGGCGGCCGCGTCCCCGGCCACGCGGGTGAGGAACTCCCGCGCGTAGGCGGCCGGCTCCGGAGCGCCGAGCGCGGTGAGGTAGGCCCGGTGCTCGGCGAGCGAGGCGACGGCGCGTTCCAGTGAGCCCTCGCTCACGGCCTGGGCGTGGGTGGCCTCGGGCGAGCCCGCCACCGCCACCCAGCGCACCCCGCCCCAGGGCGCCGGCCCCTCCTCCCCGGGCTGCCCGGCGAAGATCCAGCGGTTGCCCGCGTCGCCCGCCGCGTCCAGCACCGCGCGGCCCACGGCCCGGTGGTCGGGGGTGTTCCAGGTCCGGCCGCCCCAGGTCTCGCGGTGGTTGAGGGTGATCAGCAGCTCCGGCCGGTGCCGCCTGATCGCCACGGCCAGGTCGCGGCGCAGCGCCGGGCCTTCCTCGATCACGCCGTCCCGGTGTTCGAGGAACTCCACCGCGTGCACCCCGACCACCGCCGCGCTCGCGAGCTGCTCCGCGGTGCGCACGCGGGCGCACTCCGCGGGCGCCAGCCCGTCGATGCCGGCCTCTCCCCTGGTCACCAGCAGGTAGGTGATCTCACGCCCCGCATCGGTCCATTCGGCGATCGCCGCGGCGGCGCCGTACTCCAGGTCGTCCGGGTGGGCGACCACGGCCAGGGCTCGCCGCCAGTCGAGGGGCATGGGCGCCAGCGCGTCCACTCCGGTCACGGCGCGTCTCCTTCCACGGGTCTCGTCGGGGGTCGTTGCCCGCCGCTCACCCTAGGCCGCGTCGTGACCCGGCGCGGTGACCGGGTGCGGTGATCGGGTGCGGTGACCCGGCGCGGTGACCGGGTGCGGTGACCGGGTGCGGTGATCGGGAGGGCGCACCGGCTTCGGCGTCCCGCAGGGCACCCCGGGGGCGCTGCCGCACCGCGCGCACGGCGCGGCACGAGCCGCGACGCTCCGCCGCCCGGGAGCACCGCAGGGGGACGCGGCGCGCGCCCCGTCCGGGTCACCCCGCGGGGGTGCCCCGGCCCGGCGCGTCCCCGACCGCGGCGGGCGCCGCGCCGCCCTCCCCGGGCGGCGGCGCCGGCGCGGGCAGCGCCGGGGGCGGGATGACGGGCCAGGCCGTCGCGCCGGGCGCGGAGGGCGTCCAGGGGGCGTCCGCCACGGGCTGCCGCGCCGTGGGGCCGGGTGCCCCGGGCGCACCGGCGGCGGCGTGCCGCCGCAGCCGGGCCCTGCCCTGCTCGGCGGCGGCCCGCACCTGGAGCGCGTGCAGCTCGGGCGCGGTCAGCGCGCCGAGCGCCGGGTGCCGCCCGCCCATTCGCCTGGCCACCCCGGCCGCCGCGACCGCGTCCGCCCCCGCCTCGTGCGGACGGTCGAGGGCCACGCCGTAGAGCGCGCACAGCACGCCCAGGTTCCGCTTGCCCCTGCGGTAGTGGTCGGCGTGCCGGTCGAGGACCAGGGGGTCCACCACCGGCGCGGGCGGCCCGCCCAGCCGCGCGGTCAGCGTGGCCAGGCCGTGCCTGCGGCATTCGCGGTCGAGCAGCGTGAGGTCGTATTTGGCGTTCATCACCACGAGCGGGGTTCCCGCGGCCAGCGAGGCCGCGAGGTGGGCCGTCATCTCCTCGATGCCGGCCCTCGCCTCGCCGCCGTGCCGGCGCACGTGCGCGGTGTCGAGACCGTGCACCGCGGTGGCGGCCTCGGGGACCGGCACGCCGGGGTCGAGCAGCCAGGAGCGGCGGGCGAGGAGCCGCCCGCCGGGGCCGAGCAGCACCCAGGCGCCGGACACGACGCGGTCGCGCTCGACGTCGGTGCCCGTGGTCTCCAGGTCGAAGCCGGCCAGCGGCTCACCGGCCCAGCCGCTCAACGCGCCACCCGCCCCGGGGGCGGGGCCTGGCGGCGTGCGGGCGGTGCCTGGCGGCGGGCGGCGGGGCCACGCGCGCCCCGGGTCGGCCGGGTCATCAGCGCCAGCCGTGCCGCAGCTGGAGGCTGTGCACCACCCGGTTGAACCGCGCCCGGTCCAGGGCGCAGGCCTCGCGCCGCATGCCCTCGGGGTGCACCCGCAGGACCCGCTCCAGGTGGACCCACGAGTCGCGGGCCGAGCGGTCCCAGGGGCCCGAGCCCAGGGGCATCCACTCCGGGTCCCGGCTCCTGTCCTGGCTGGAGAGCTGCACGGCGAGCAGCGTCTCGACGCCCCCGGCCCGCGGCTCCCTGGCGACGACGAGCACGGGGCGGTCCTTGCCGCGGCCGTCGTTCTCCTCGTAGGGCACCCAGGTCCAGACGATCTCGCCGGGGTCCGGGTCGCCGTCCGGCCGCGGGGAGTACTCGGTTCGCACGGCGCCGACGGCGCGCGGCTGGATCTCGACGGTGGCGGCCGGCCCGCGGCGCCCTGGGATCTCGGCTATCTCACTGCGGTCGGTGGGCTCCATGGGCCCACGCTATCGCCGCGGCCCCGGACCGTTGTCAGTGGCGGCCCCTAACGTGGGTGACAGGTGGTGATCGACGGTCACGGCGGCCGTGGGACGCCCAGGGGAGAGGAGTTTTCGTGGCCGGGACCAGGACCTATCTGGAGCTGTCGGAAGAGGGCGGGGGCGCGCACAAGTTCTACGAGGTGACGGTGAACGGCACGGAGGTCTCGGTCCGTTACGGCCGGATCGGCTCGGCCGGCCAGCTCAAGACGCAGGCGTTCGCGACCGCGGAGAAGGCCGCGGCCGCCGCGGCCAGGAAGATAGGCGAGAAGGTCAGGAAGGGATACGCCCCGGCGGTCCAGGGGCAGCGCGCCGCCCGGTCGGTGACGCGCCGCCAGGTGACCTCGGCGCCCTCGACGGCCCGCGCGCTGGCCCCCGTGATCTGGCGCTTCAGGACCGGCACCGCCGCCTTCGGCATCCACGTGGACGAGGACCGCTGCTGGGTGGGGAATCAGGCGGGCGAGGTGTACACGGTCTCGCACGGCGGCGAGGTGCTGGCCAGGTACCGGCTGCCCGACGGGGTCAAGTGCCTGGTCGCCGACGACTTCTGGATCTACGCCGGCTGCGACGACGGCACCGTCTACGACCTGTCGAGCAAGCTGCCGTTCGCCGCCTACGAGATAGCGGCCGACGTGGACATCTTCTGGCTGGACATCCACGAGGGGGTGCTGCACGTCTCGGACCGCAGCGGCGGCCTGACGGTCATCGACCACGAGGACGAGTTCCAGTGGTCGCGGTCCGGCGCCGGCGACCACGCCTGGATGGTGCGCCGGGACGAGCGGGCGGTGTTCCACGGCCACGGGCGCGGGGTGACGGCCTACGCGCCGGACGGACGGGGCGAGCTGTGGCACACGCCGACCACGGGGGCGGTGCTGTTCGGCTGGCAGGAGGCGGACGCGGTGTACGCGGGCACCGACCGGCGGGTCGTGCAGCGGCTGTCCAAGGCGACCGGCCGGATAGAGGCGACGTACGCCTGCGACGCGGCGGTGTACTCCTGCGCGACGGCGCCCGGCGGCCAGTACGTGTTCGCCGGGGACGGGGCCTCCTCGGTGTACTGCTTCGCCCAGGACGGCCGGCGGCTGTGGAAGCTGGGCACCGGCAGCGGCTCGGCGCTGTCGATGCAGTATCTGGACGGGCGGCTCTACCTGGTCACCACGGACGGCTCGCTGGCCTGCGTGGACGCGAGCGAGGCGGCCATCGAGAACGCCAAGGACGGCCAGGTGCCCATCGCACGGGACGTCAAGTCGGCCGCCGCGCTGCCCACCTACACCCCGGCGACCGCCGCCGCGGTGGCGACGGTCGCCACGGTGCCGGACTCCGGGGTGGTGGTGGAGTGCGTGCAGGACGGCGGGCGGCTGCGGGTGCGGGTGGCCAGCGCGGGCTTCGACCCCTCGTGGAACGTCCAGTTCCCCCGGCACATACGCCAGGCCGGCGCCCGGTACGTGGTCGACGCCGTGCACCCGGCGGCCGGCGGCTTCTACCGGGTGCGCGGCGAGATCAGGCGCCTGGCCTGACCCCGGCCCGGCCCCGGCCGGCCGCCGGCCGCCCCCGGCCCGCCCGGCCGGCCCGGCCCGCCCAGGGCCCTCAGCCCGCGGAGGGCCGGCGCGGGCCGCGCACCAGGAGGTAGCCGCCGACGGCCGCGACGGCGCCGAGCACGCCACCGCCCGCGGTCCACAGCCAGCGGTCCGTCCACCAGCCGCCCGACCAGCCGCCCTCGGGCTCGGGCACGGCCGCCAGGTACCGCGCCTGGTCGCCGTCCTCCTCGGTGCCGTCCCCGGCGCCGTCCCCGCTGCCGGCGTTCTCGTCCACGCTGCCCGCGCTGCCGACCGGGAGCAGCGGCGCCGCCAGTTCCCCGCCGAAATCCCCGGCGCCGCCCTCGTCCTCGACGGTGGTCCAGGCCTCGGCGCCGATCGGCAGGCCGAGGTCGCGGTCGGGCAGGTCGGTCACGGTCAGCCGCAGGTAGTAGGCGCCGGGCAGCGGGTCGTTCGACCAGGGCTCGGCCCAGGAACGCACGGTCCTGAGGGTGCAGTCGAGGCTGATCTCGGCGTCCTCCTGGGCGGCCACGGCCGTCTGCGCGCCCGAGACGCACGCCTGGCGGCGGCGCAGCCCGTCGTAGACGTCGATCCGCCAGGTGGAGGGGCCGCTGCGGGTCGCGGAGTCCGGCAGGGTGACCGTGGCCTCGGCGGTGGCGGTCTGCCCCGCGGCGACGGGGAAGACCCAGTACAGGTAGTCGCCCGTGGAGGCCGTGGCCGTGCCGTGCTGTCCCTGGTCGAGGACGGTGGCGGTGCGGAAGGTGGTGCCGGCCTCGGCCGGGCTTTCCTCCCCGTCGCCGCCCTCGCCGTCGGCCCTGGCGGGGCCGGCCAGGGCCAGCAGTGCCGCGGCCGCCAGCAGCCCGGCGCGCGACAGCCTCCTCGTGCGCGTGCGTGCCGTCATGACGCCCTCCCTATGGCGGTTCCCAGGCGGGCCAGCAGGCCCCAGGCCAGTCCGGCGACGAGCCCGGCGCCGGTCAGCAGCACCAGCGGCACCCAGCCGCGGGCCAGGCCGAAGGCGGCCACGTCGCCCGGTTCCCCGGGTGCCGAGACCACGTCCACGGTCAGCTCGACCGGCAGGCCGGGCTCGCGCTGCACCGCGTCGGGGGCGGAGAAGGAGTCGCCGACGTCGAGGCAGACGTAACGCACCCCGGCCTCGCCGTTCCCCTCGCCGTCGCCGGAGTCCCCGCTTGCGCCGTCCGCGGTGGACTCGCCGTCTCCGTCCTCGTCTTCCTCCTGGGGCACCGGGTAGCGCAGCCCGGTGGAGACGACGTCCGTGCGCCCGGAGCCGGCGCCGGTGCCGCGGGTGAGTTCCCGGCCGCGTTCGTCCACGGCCCGGAGCAGCACCCCGTAGTCGGGGTTGACCTCCCGGTCGGCGGCGACGCTCACCGAGGCGCGCAGTTCCTGCCCCGGCTGCACGGCCACCCGGTACCAGCGGTGCTCGCCGAACACGGCGCGGTCGTTGTAGACCCCGACGCCGAGCTGCGGGGCGTCCTGGCACTCCTCCGCGCCGGCCACGTCGGTGGGCTCCTCCACCGGCAGGTCCGCGCGCCGCACCAGCTGGTTGAGCCGGTCGCCGAGCTGGCCGGCGTCCTGGACCGCGGTGTAGGTGCCGCCGGTGGCCTCGGCGATGCAGCTCAGCTGCTCGCGCACCGCGTCGTCCAGGGTGAGCCCGAGGGTGTCCACGACGAGGTTGGTGCCGCTGGCGGCGAGCTCGCGTGCCACGACGCAGGGGTCGGGGTCGCCGCAGGAGTCCTCCCCGTCGGTGATCAGCACGACCCGGCGGGTGCCCTCCTCGTCGCCGAGGTCCTCGTTGGCCCCGCGCAGCGCCAGGCCGATCGGGGTCCAGCCGGTGGGCCGCAGGGTGGCCACCGCCGTCTTGGCCTCGGTCCGGTCCACGGGCCCGACCGGGTACAGCTGCTCGCTGTCCTGGCAGCCGACCTCCACGTCGTCACCCGGGTAGGTGGCCCCCAGCGTCCTGATGCCGAGGTACACCTCGTCGGGCACCGCGTCGATGACCTCGTTGAACGCCTGCTGGGCCGCGGCCATCCGGGACTGCCCGTCGCTCATGTCCCGTTCGCGCATCGAGCCGCTGACGTCCAGGACCAGGTCGACCCGGGGCGGCGGGCCCTCCTGACTGTCCGGGGTGGTCTCGTCGGCGACGGCTCCCGTGGTGAGGGTGCCTGCCATGAAGGCGGCGAACAGGCCGCAGAGCAGCGCCGCCGACCATCTCCTTGTGATCATCCGTGGATAGTATTGATCAAGTCGTCCGGGCCCCAAAACGGCGAGGTGGCCTGGCCGTTGGGCCGCTCGGGGCCGGTAGCGTGGGGGCATGGAGGCGGAGGAGATTCCGACGACCATGCGCGCGTGGGTGGTGCGCACCCCGGGGCGGCTCGACTCGGTGCGGCTGCCCGTGCCCCGCCCCGGGCCCGGCGAACTGCTGGTCCGGGTGCGCACCTGCGGCGTCTGCCGCACCGACCTGCACGTGCGTGACGGGGACCTGCCGCCGCACCGGACGCCCGTGGTCCCCGGCCACGAGGTGGTGGGGCAGGTGGTGGCGGCCGGCCCGGCGGCGCCCGCGGCGGCCGGGCACCCGGTGGGCTCGCGCGTGGGCATCCCGTGGCTGCGGCACACCTGCGGCCGGTGCCGGTACTGCCTGCGGGGCCGGGAAAACCTGTGCCCCTCCTCCCGGTACACCGGCTGGGACCACGACGGGGGCTACGCGGAGTACGTCACCGTCCCCGCCGCCTACGCCTATGCGCTGCCCGCGGGGTACACCGACGAGGAGGTGGCGCCCCTGCTGTGCGCGGGCATCATCGGCTACCGGGCCCTGCGCCGGGCCGAACTCCCACGGGGCGGCACCCTCGGCATCTACGGTTTCGGCGGCTCCGCGCACCTGACGGCCCAGGTGGCGGTGGCGCAGGGCGCGCGGGTGCACGTGGTGACCCGGTCCCCCGCGGCCAGGGCGCTGGCCCTCGAACTGGGCGCGGCCTGGGCGGGCGGCACCGACGAGCGGCCGCCCGAGCCGCTGGACGCGGCGATCCTCTTCGCCCCGGCGGGCGACCTGGTGCCGGTGGCGCTCGCGGCCCTGGACGGCGGGGGGACGCTGAGCGTGGCGGGCATCCACCTGTCCGCCATTCCGCCGCTCGACTACGCACGCCACCTGTTCCGGGAGCGCAGCCTGCGCAGCGTCACGGCCAACACCCGGGAGGACGGGCGGGAGTTCCTGGCCGCCGCGGCGGCCCACGGGATTCGCACCACGGTGAGCCCCTACCCCTTCGAGGAGGCGGACCGGGCGCTCGACGACCTGGCCGCCGGCCGGGTCAGCGGGGCCGCGGTGCTGCGCCTGCCGGGCGCCGCCACGGGCTGAGCCCGGGCCCTCCGCCCCCGGCGCCGCCGGGAGCACGGACGGTCCGCGGGCCGGCGGCTCCCCCGCGGGAGCGAGGCGGCCCGCGGGGCTCGGGGCGGGGGTCAGCCGGGCAGGCCGCCCCAGGCCGGCCGCCGCGGGTCGTCGGCCCGCACCACCACGTCGGCCGAGGCCACCGGGTCCACCTCGGCCTCGTACCGCGCGAAGGCGGGCAGCGTCCAGCGCGACTCCGGCGGCATGCGCCGGGCGAGCGCGCCGGGCGACAGGCGGATGTGCACTGCAAGATCGGCCGGGAACCACCGCCCGAGCAGCAGGCTCCCGTGCAGCAACAGGACCCCGCCCGGCGGCAGTTCGACGTAGGGGCTGCGGGTGGCGCGGTCCCGTTCCGGGTCCCACAGGTCGGGCAGCACCCGCCCGTTGCCGCCGGGTTCGAGGGGAGTGAACACCTCCCGCCACAGCGCCCCGGTGTCGAGCCACAGGTCGGAATACGCGTCCGGGTCGTGCCGCCCCTGCTCGAAGCGCAGGGAGGCGGCGCGCCAGAAGCCCTCCGCGCCCACCGTGAGGGCGGCGCGCCCGCGCACGCGCAGCGCCTCGCGCACCGCCTCCGCCAGTTCACCGGGCCCGGCCGGGGGCGCCCCGTCGAGGAGGACCCGCGTCCAGGGCCCGCCGTCGGCCGTGGGCAGCCCGGCGATGTGGTCGGCGAGCGCGCCGGCCAGCCTCTCCCAGGTGATCGCCTCCACGCGCATGGGGCCCATCATCCCCGGCGGACCCGGCCGCCGCGGCGGCCGGGTCCGCCGGCCGGTGGCCCTGCCGCGTTCCTGGATCGCGGGTGAAATGCCATGTTTCATCCTGATGAGAGCGAACGGGACGGAAGGGGTCCGGGCGTGCCGGAGAAGTCCGAACATCACATCATCGATATCGCCAAGCGCGGCAACGAACGGGTCGTGGCCCAGACGCTCCGCTCCTCCGCCGCCGCGACCATCGCCTACGCCGTCGCCACCTGGCTCACCCCCGTCGCCGCGCCGCTGCTCGCCCCGCTGACCGCGCTCCTCGTCGTCCAGGTCACCCTGTACGCCACCCTCACCACCGGCATCCGCCGCGTGAACGCCGTGGTCGTCGGGGTGCTCGTGGCCACCGGCTTCAGCAGCCTCGTCGGCCTCAGCTGGTGGAGCCTCGGCCTGCTCATCCTCGTCGCCCTGACCGTCGGGCACCTCGCGAAGGTCAGCGAGTTCGTCCCCGAGGTGGCCATCAGCGCGATGCTGGTGCTCGGCGTCGCCGGACACACCGCGACCGCCCTGGACCGGGTGGAGGAGACGGTGATCGGCGCGGTCGTCGGGCTGCTCTTCAACCTCGTCATCATTCCGCCGATCTGGGTGCGTTCCGCCGGCGAGGACATCGAGCAGCAGGCCCGCCGGATGCGCGAGCTCCTGATGCGCCTGAGCGAGGAGGCCGACCAGGGGCGCACCCCGGTCGCCACCGTCGCCGAGAACGTGGAGGAGGCGCGGCGCCTGGACCAGGCCATCGCGCACGTGGACGAGTCCCTGATCCAGGCGGAGGAGAGCCTGCGCCTGAACCCCCGGGTCAAGGAGCCGCTGCTCACCCGCATCGTGCTGCGCACCGGCCTGGACACCCTGGAGGTCTGCGCCGTCATCCTCCGGACGATCTCCCGCACCCTCACCGACCTGGCCGCGCGCCGCACCGACGAGCCCCTCTTCCCGGCGGACGTGGCCCCCGCCCTCCGCGAGTTGCTCAGCAACCTGGCCGGGGCGGTGGACAGCTTCGCCGTCCTGATCACCAGTCAGGTGAGCACCGACGCCGACGAGGCAGAACGCTTCCTGGAGGTCGAGCTGGACGCGGCCAGGCTGTCCCGCGAGCACGTGGCGCAGCTCCTGCTCGCCCGGGTCAAGGAACACCCCAGGCAGTGGCAGCTGCACGGCTCGCTCCTCGCCGACGTCGACCGGCTGCTCGACGAACTGGACACCGAGAAGCGCTCGATGCACCTGGCCGAGGAACTCGACCGCGCCTCGCAGGAGACCCGCGCCCGCCACCCGCGGCTGCGGCGGCTGGCCGCGCGATTCCGCCGGCGCTTCCCGCGGCTGCGCCGGCTCGTCACCAAGATCCAGAGCTGAGGGGCCGTTTCCCGGCGGCCCACGGGCCCGTTTGTGGCGCCGGGCCCGGTGCGGCGGTCGGCCCGGTGCGGCAGCTAGGAGCCGAAGGTGATGTCGCCGGTGATGTCCCCGGCCTGGATCAGCCCCCCTTCGATCCGGGCGTTCCCCGAGACCGTGTTGTGCACCGTGACGGAGCCGGCGCGCCCGGCCGCGCCGAGCGCCGCACGATGCGCCTCGCCCCACCGGATCAGCTCCGCCGCGAACCCGGCGTCCCCGCGCGCCCGTTCGGCCAGCAGGGCGGCGAAGGCCCGCACCGCCCGCTCGTCCTGGGGCGCCACGGGAGCGAGGGGGGTGGCGGGGGGTTCGGGGCCGGCGCTCGCCGGGGCCGCGGGCTCCCCCGCGGCGGCCCCGGCCGTCTCCCCGGACCCGAAGGACCCGAAGGCCCCCGCCGTCCCGGCGGCCGGGCCCGGCGCGCCGGGCCCGGCGCCTTCGCCCACCCCGGCCGCCTCGTTCGTCCCGGGCCCGCCGTGCGACCCGGCCTCTTCGTTCGTCCCGGCCTCCGCCCGGCCCAGCAGCCTGCGGGACAGCGCCACCAGGGAGTCCCAGGCGCGCCGCCCGGCCTCCGTGGCGGCGCTGCCCGCGGCGACCGAGACCAGGGCGAGCGCGGCGTCCACATCCATGGCAGCACGGTAGGGGCAGCGGCGCTCGCCCGGCCAGCGGCGGGGACGCGTTCCGGCCTCCACGGCGGCGGACGCCGGTCCCCCGCCCGTGGGGCCGCCCTCGGGCGCACGCCGGAGCGCGCCGGGCTCAGCCGCGTCGCTCCCGCTCCCGCTCGCGGAGCGTCTGCCACAACTCCTCGACCTGCTCTTCCAGTTCGCCGACCGTGCCGTCGTTGCGCAGCACATAGTCGGCGATCTTCAGCCGCTCCTCCCGGCTCGCCTGCGCGGCCATCCGCGCCCTGGCGTCGGCCTCGTCGAGGCCGCGCCGCCGCGTCAGCCGGGCCAGCCGCGTCTCGGCCGAGGCGTCGACGACCACCACCAGGTCGTAGCGGTGCTGGAGTTGATGCTCGGCGATCAGCGGCACGTCGTGCACCACCACCGCCTCGGGCGGGGCGGCGGCCTGGAGGGCGGCGGAGCGCTCCGCGACCAGGGGATGGACGATCGCGTTGAGCGCGCGCAGCCGCTCCTCGTCGCCGAAGACGATCGCGCCGAGCCTGGCCCGGTCGAGGCTGCCGTCCGGCGCGAGGACCTCCTCGCCGAACTCCGAGACCACGGACGCCAGTCCCGGCGTGCCGGGGGCGACCACCTCGCGCGCCAGCGCGTCCGCGTCCACGATCACGGCGCCCCGCTTCGCGAGCAGCCGCCCGGCCTCGCTCTTGCCGGCGCCGATCCCGCCGGTCAGTCCCACAGTCAGCATGGCCGAAGGCTATCCGGGGTCCGCGCCGCTACTGCTCGCCCTCTCCGTCCTCGCGCTCGGCGAGGAACCGCTCGAAGACCTCGCCGAGTTCGTCCGCCGAGGGCAGTTCCACCGGCTCGGCCACCAGGCTGCCGCGCGTCGTCACCCCGGCGATCGCGTCGTACTGCTGCTCCAGGCCGCGGACCACCGCGACCAGCTCCGAGTCCCCCTCGGCCAGCTCGCGCTCGATCTCGTCCTGCGTCTTCAGCGCCCGGCTGCGCAGCGCGTGCGTGGCGTCGGGCAGCACGAGGCCGGTGGCCGCCGTGACGGCCTCGAGCACCACGAGCGCCGCGTCCGGGTAGCGGGACCTGGCGATGTAGTGCGGCACGTGCGCGGCGACCCCGAGCACGTCGTGCCCGGCCTCCGCGAGCCGCAGTTCGAGCAACGCCGCCGCGCTGCCCGGGACCTGGGCCTCGTCGAACACCCCGCGGTGCCCCGGCACCAGGTCCGCGCGGTTGCCGTGCGGGGTGAGCCCGACGGGCCTGGTGTGCGGCACGCCCATGGGGATGCCGTGGAAGGACACGGCCAGGCGCACCCGCAGCCGCTCCACCACCTGCCGGACGGCGGCGCAGAACCCCTCCCACTCGACGTCGGGCTCAGGCCCGGAGAGCACGAGGAAGGGCTGGTGCGTGGCGTCGTGGAGGAGCCGCAGTTCGATGGCGGGCGTCTCGTACCTGGTCCACCGGTCGCGCCGGAAGGTCATCACGGGCCGCCTGGCGCGGTAGTCGACCAGCCGGTCGTGGTCGAAGCGGGCCACCACCGTGGAGGGCCGGCCGTCCAGCAGCTCCTCCACCAGCTGGCCGCCGGTCTCGCCGGCGTCGATGAATCCCTCGAAGTGGTAGATCAGCACGGGACCCGCGCTGCCGGAACCGCCGGTCGCCTCGTCGACCGCGGCGAGTCCGCCGGGCTCCCACGCGTACAACTCCTGCGGATCGCGCACCGTCTCCGCACCCCTTCCGGTCCTCGGCGTACGCACAGGTCAACACACCGTACCGTGACGGCATTCCTTCCGCCCGCGGCCCAATTCCCTTACCCGCCACGGTCGGCCATCCGGCGGCAGAAAGACCTCGGTCCCCGGGATCCGAAGGGGATCCCGGGGACCGAGGTCACGATCGCGGCGCCCTGGCCGACGGCCCGCCGGGGCGGGCGCCGACCTGCGCCTGGCGGGCGGGCCGCTCGGGCCCGCCCCGGAGCCTCAGCTCTGGCCGCCGGCCAGCTTCTCGCGGAGCGCGGCAAGCGCCTCGTCGGAGGCCAGCGCGCCGGAGTCGTCCGGCTGCGGCGAGGAGTACGAGCCGCCGGAGCCGCCGGACTGACCCTGGCCGCCGCCGCCCGCCGCCTCGGCCTCGGCCTGGGCGTCCGCCTCGCGCGACTTGATGACCTGCGCCTGGTGCTGCTCGAAGCGCTGCTGCGCCTCGGCGTACTGGCGCTCCCACTCCTCGCGCTGCTTCTCGTACCCGGGCAGCCAGTCGTTCGCCTCCGGGTCGAAGCCCTCGGGGTAGATGTAGTTGCCCTGGTCGTCGTAGGAGGCGGCCATGCCGTACAGGGTCGGGTCGAACTCCACCGCGAGCGGGTCGGGGCCGAAGTTCTCGTTCGCCTGCTTGAGGGAGAGGCTGATCCGGCGGCGCTCCAGGTCGATGTCGATGACCTTGACGAAGATCTCGTCGTTGACCTGGACGACCTGCTCCGGGATCTCCACGTGGCGCTCGGCCAGCTCGGAGATGTGGACCAGGCCCTCGATGCCCTCGTCCACCCGGACGAACGCGCCGAACGGCACCAGCTTGGTGACCTTGCCCGGGACGACCTGCCCGATCTGGTGCGTCCTGGCGAACTGCTGCCACGGGTCTTCCTGGGTCGCCTTCAGCGACAGCGAGACGCGCTCGCGGTCCATGTCGACGTCCAGCACCTCGACCGTGACCTCCTGGCCGACCTCGACGACCTCGGAGGGGTGGTCGATGTGCTTCCAGGACAGCTCGGACACGTGGACCAGGCCGTCGACGCCGCCGAGGTCGACGAAGGCGCCGAAGTTGACGATCGAGGAGACGACGCCGGAGCGCACCTGGCCCTTCTGCAGGGTGGTGAGGAAGGTCTGGCGGACCTCGCTCTGGGTCTGCTCCAGCCAGGCGCGGCGGGAGAGAACCACGTTGTTGCGGTTCTTGTCGAGCTCGATGATCTTGGCCTCGAGCTCCTTGCCGACGTACGGCTGGAGGTCGCGGACCCGGCGCATCTCGACCAGGGAGGCCGGCAGGAAGCCGCGCAGCCCGATGTCGAGGATCAGGCCGCCCTTGACGACCTCGATCACGGTGCCGGTGACGATGCCGTCCTCGTCCTTGATCTTCTCGATGGTCCCCCAGGCGCGCTCGTACTGGGCGCGCTTCTTGGAGAGGATGAGGCGGCCTTCCTTGTCCTCCTTCTGGAGGACGAGCGCCTCGATCTCGTCGCCGACGGCGACGACCTCGTTGGGGTCGACGTCGTGCTTGATCGACAGCTCACGCGAGGGGATGACGCCCTCGGTCTTGTAACCGATGTCGAGCAGGACCTCGTCCCGGTCGACCTTCACGATGACGCCGTCGACGATGTCGCCGTCGTTGAAGTACTTGATCGTCTCGTCGATCGCGGCGAGGAAGGCTTCCTCGGAACCGATGTCGTTGACCGCAACCTGCGGGGTGGTCACGGTGGGCTCGGTGCTGCTCGTCATGTGGTAAAGGGCTCCGGTACGGACATGTTCGTCGGCACTGCTACGCCGAAGGCCCGTATCGCACTGCCGACGCCGGACAGCCTGAGAAGCGCCAACCGAGACCTGAAACCGGAAGCGCCCCGAAACCGAGGGACATACAACAGGTGCGAGCGCGACCTGCTCCGTCCGAGGCGCGCAAGCCCGCAGCGCGCCTTATAGCATACGGGGGCTTCGGAGCAGGGTCAATGCGCGGTTCGCCCCACGAGGGGCGCTATCGGGCCAAAAGCGGCGCTTCCCGGCGCCACGCGAGTGACACGCGCCCCGCGCGCGCCTCCGGCGACACGCCAAGCCGGGAGGTGCGGGGACGGTCACCGGCGCTCGCGCCCTGCCGGGGCGGGGCGGCCCGGTGGGCCGTGGTGGCCGAGCCTAGTGGCTCGGCCCGGCCGGCGGAATCGCGGGGTGGCCCCCGGGGCTCACCCCGGGTGGCGGCACCCTGCCCGACCGTGGCGCGCCGGGCGTGGCCGCCCGGCGCGCGATCGGGTGCGGCGGGCCCTCAGACGGCGCGGCGGTCGACCAGGGCCACCGTGGTGGCGGTGGCGGGCTGCTCCTGCCCGCCGGAGCCGCTGTCGCTCTCGGTCTCCTCGCCGCCGGAGCCCTCCTCGCCCTCGTCCGGGTCCTCGCCGGCGCCCTGGCAGTCCTCGTCCGGGTCCTCCGGGTCCTCCGGGTCGCCGGGGTCCGTGGTGTCCTCGCCGTCCGACGGGTCCTCGCCCGTGCCCTCGGCGTCGCCGGCGCCCTCGGGGTCCTCCCCCTCGGCCGGGTCCCCGGTCTCCTCGCCGGTGCCGGGGTCGGTGCCGTCGCCCGGGTCCGCCGGGTCGGTGGGCTCGCCGCACTCGGGGGAGCCGCTGTCCGAGGGGTCGCCCGGGTCGCTGCCGTCCGGGTCGGCGGGGTCGGCGGGGTCCTTGGGGTTGTCGGGGTCCGAAGGATCCGAGGGGTCCGAGGGGTCGGACGGATCCGAAGGGTCGGCCGGGTCGGAGGGGTCAGAGGGATCAGAAGGGTCAGAAGGGTCTGACGGGTCCGAGGGATCCCCCGGGTCGGCGGGGTCCGCGGGGTCCTCGGAGGGGTCGGGGTCGAGGGAGCCGTCGGCGGTGGCCGGCGGGCGGGTGGTGTCCCGGCCGCCGGAGGGGTGCTCGTCGTTGCCGGTGCGGTCCCCGCCCGAGGGATTGCCGGGGCCGGGGCTGGTGGGGAGCTCGCCCTCGCCGTCGGGGACCTCGTGGGTGCCCCGGTGGTAGAAGTCCAGCCAGGAGCGGACCGTGTGGACGTAGTCCCAGGAGTGGTTGTAGCTCAGCAGGGCGCGGTCGAGGTCGGCGGCGACGGAGAGGTCGCGGTCCGAGGCGCAGAGGTACTCGCCGGCGGCGAGCGCCGCGTCGTACACGTTGTTGGGGTCGGCGACGCCGTCGCCGTTTCCGTCGGCGCCCCAGCGGTCCCAGGTCGAGGGGATGAACTGCATGGGCCCGACCGCGCGGTCGTAGAGGGAGTCGGAGTCCCACCGGCCGCCGTCGGTGTCGGATATCGCGGCGAAGCCGTTGCCGTTGAGGACCGGGCCGAGGATGGGGCTGGTGGTGGTGCCGTCGGGGGTGACGTCGCCGCCCCTGGCGTGGCCCGACTCGACCTTGCCGATGGCGGCCAGGACCTCCCACTCCAGGTTGCAGCCGGGGATGCTGCCCGCGAGGCTCGCCTCGGCCTGACGGTAGGCGTCGAGCACGGTCGCGGGTATGCCGGAGGCGGCGTCTCCCACCTGGATGTCCCCGGCGCCCTCGCCCCCTTCGTGCCGGCCGGGCTCGCGGGTGTCCAGCGGGGGGAGATCGGTGTGGTAAGGGAGGTCGTACTCGGGCTGCTCGCCGT
Organism: Streptomyces hoynatensis; assembly: GCF_003626535.1. Taxonomy (GTDB): domain Bacteria; phylum Actinomycetota; class Actinomycetes; order Streptomycetales; family Streptomycetaceae; genus Streptomyces; species Streptomyces hoynatensis. Next base: position 240,744 of record NZ_RBAL01000006.1, on the reverse strand, counting down.
CGGCGGCGGAATCGGGTGCGGTGGCCTCGTCCTGCGCCTCCGGCTGGTCGGTGTGGTCGGTGAGCACCTCGGTGGCCTGCGAGGCGGTCAGGGCGGCCATCGCGGCTGCGGCTACGGCCGAACCCGAAACACCCTTGCGGAACCTGCCGATACGCAAACTCACGCGCATCCCCCTTTGCCTGCGGGTCGTTCAGCGACCGGGACGACAGTACGACACCTGCCGCCTCCCGGACCAGGTACCTACCGCCGTCGCGCGCATGGCAGTTGGGGAAGCTCCACGGCGCCGCCCGCGGCCCGTGTCCGCGGCGGCGGCGGTCCCGGCCGCCGCGCTCCGGCCCGCGGCGGGCGCCCCCGGGCGGCCGATTCGGGCAGGCCAGGGGCCACGGCCACGCCCGGCCCTGCGCCGGAACGCGCCCCGGGGGCGGCGGCCCGGGGGGCCGCGGCGCGCGCGCCGGAGGCGGCGGCGGCGTGGGAAGCCGCGGGCGAGCTGGGCGATTTCCCCGAATCGCCCACCGGAAACTCACAGAACATCCCCGGCCCTCACGGCGGCCTGGCACGCGCCGTGGGGCCCGCCCCGGGGCGCGGCGGGCGGCCGATGCGCCGGGCCCGGGCGCCTCCCGGGCGCCGGGGCACGCCGTCCGGCCGGGCGGGCCCGGCGGGGGGCCGCCCCGGACGGGATGCCGGGCAACGCCGGGCAGCGCCGGGCCGGTGCCGGGGAGGCCGAGCCGGGCCGGATGCCGGGCCGGCCGGTGCCGGTGGGGGCGGCGTCGTCAGTGCGCCGCCGACTCCCAGGTGTCGCCGTGGCCGACGGAGACGTCGAGCGGGGCCCGCAGGGTCACCGCCCCGGACATCTCGCGCCGCACCAGCTCCTCGACCGGCTCCCGCTCGCCAGGGGCGACTTCGAGCACGATCTCGTCGTGCACCTGGAGCAGCATCCGGGAGCGCAGCCCCTCGCGGGCGAGCGCCTCGGCCACCCGGAGCATGGCGATCTTGACGATGTCGGCCGCGGTGCCCTGGATCGGGGCGTTGAGCGCCATGCGCTCGGCCATCTCGCGCCGCTGCCGGTTGGAGCTGGTCAGGTCGGGCAGGTAGCGGCGGCGGCCGAGCATGGTCTGGGTGTAGCCCACGGCCCTGGCCTCCTCCACGACGTGGTGCAGGTAGTCCCGCACCCCGCCGAAGCGCTCGAAGTAGGTGTCCATCAGCCCGCGGGCCTCGTCGGGCGAGATGCTCAGCTGCTGGGACAGGCCGAAGGCGGAGAGGCCGTAGGCCAGGCCGTAGCTCATGGCCTTGATCCGGCGCCGCATCTCCGCGTCCACCTGCTCCTTGCCCACCGAGAAGACCTGGGAGGCGACGGTGGTGTGCAGGTCCTCGCCGGTGGTGAACGCCTCGATCAGGCCCGCGTCCTGGGACAGGTGGGCCATCACCCGCAGCTCGATCTGGCTGTAGTCGGCGGTCAGCAGGGACTCGAAGCCCTCCCCCACCACGAAGCCGCGCCTGATGGCCCGGCCCTCGTCGGTGCGGACCGGGATGTTCTGCAGGTTGGGATCGGTGGAGGACAGGCGTCCCGTGGCCGCCACGGTCTGCTGGAAGGTCGTGTGGATGCGGCCGTCCGAGGCGATGGTCTTGATCAGGCCCTCGACCGTGGTGCGCAGCCTGGCCTGCTCCCGGTGGCGCAGCATGATCACCGGCAGCTCGTGCTCGGTCTGGGTGGCGAGCCAGGTCAGCGCGTCCGCGTCGGTGGTGTACCCGGTCTTCGTCTTCTTCGTCTTCGGGAGGCCGAGCTCGCCGAAGAGCACCTCCTGGAGCTGCTTGGGCGAGCCGAGGTTGAACTCGTGCCCCACGGAGGCGTGGGCCTCGGTGACGGCCTGCTGCACGGCGGCGGCGAACTGCTGCTCCAGGCGCTCCAGCCAGGCGCGGTCGGCCGCGATGCCCGCCCGCTCCATGTCGGCGAGCAGCGCGGAGGTGGGCAGCTCCAGGTCCGTCAGCAGGTGGTCGGCGCCGACCTCGCCGAGCCTGCCGCGGAACGCCTCGCCGAGGTCGAGGATGGTGCGGGCCTGGCGCATCAGCGCCTCGGCCTCCGCGGAGTCGTCCGTCCCGAAGGCGAGTTGACCGCCGGCGTCGGCGGGCTGGGCCAGCTCCCTGGCCAGGAACTCGACGCTCAGCGCGTCCAGGGCGAAGGAGCGGCGCCCCGGCTGCACCAGGTAGGCCGCCAGGGCGGTGTCCATGGTGATCCCGGCCACGTCCCAGCCGTGCTCGGCGAAGACCCGCCGCACGCCCTTGGCGTTGTGCAGGACCTTGGGCCTGGCGGCGTCCGCGGACCAGGCGGCGAACGCCCGCTCGTCCTCCTCGCCGATCCCCGAGGGGTCGAACCAGGCGGCCGGGCCCTCGGCGGCGGCTAGGGCCACGGCGTGCACCGTGCCGGCGCCCAGCTTCCAGTCGTCCAGGGTGGCAAGGCCGAGCGGGCCCGTCCCGTGCTCGGCCAGCCAGCCGGCCAGGCCGCCGCCGGTGAGGATCTCGCCGCTGATCTCCACCTCGGCCGCGGCGGCCGGCTGCTCGCCCGCCGCGCCGGGGTCGACGGCGAACAGGCGCTCGCGCAGGCTCGGGTTGCGGAACTCGAGGGCGTCGAGCAGGACGGTGAGCGCGGCCAGGTCGTAGGGCTCGCGGGCGAGGTCGGCGGGGCCACAGCCCAGGTCGATGTCGCGGACCAGCTCGGTCAGCACGCGGTTGAGCCGGACGGACTCCAGGTGCTCGCGGAGATTCTGCCCGGCCTTGCCCTTGACCTCGTCGGCGCGGGCCGCCAGGTCGTCGAGGGAGCCGAACTGGTTGATCCACTTGGCGGCCGTCTTCTCGCCGACGCCGGGGATGCCGGGGAGGTTGTCCGAGGGGTCGCCGCGCAGGGCGGCGAAGTCCGGGTAGCGGGCGGGGGGCAGGCCGTACTTCTCCAGCACCTTCTCGGGGGTGAAGCGCGTCAGCTCCGAGACGCCCTTCGTCGGGTAGAGCACGGTGACCCGGTCGCCGACCAGCTGGAAGGCGTCCCGGTCGCCGGTGACGATGGAGACCTGGAAGCCCTCGTCCGCGGCCCGGGTGGCGAGCGTGGCGATCACGTCGTCCGCCTCGTACCCCTCGACCGCGAAGCGGGGCACGCGCATGGCGTCCAGGAGCTCGCCGATCAGCTCGACCTGGCCCTTGAACTCGTCGGGCGTCGCGGACCTGGTGGCCTTGTACTCCGCGTAGCGCTCCGAGCGCCAGGTCTTCCGCGAGACGTCGAAGGCGACCGCCAGGTGCGTGGGCTCCTCGTCGCGCAGCGTGTTCGCCAGCATGGAGGTGAAGCCGTAGATCGCGTTCGTCGGCTGGCCGACCGCGGTGGTGAAATTCTCCGCGGGCAGGGCGAAGAAGGCCCGGTAGGCGAGCGAGTGCCCGTCCAGCAGGAGCAGGCGCGGCGCGCTCGCCGCATCCGACGCGGTCGGGGACGCGGTCGCGGTCGGGGACGCGGTCATGGTCTGGGCCTCCAGCTGCTTGTCTGCCACGTCACCGATCCTGCCACGGACCACTGACACTCCCCCGCGCCCCCGTGGGACGATCGGGGCCGGGCCGGCTGCGCCCGGGCGCGCGCCGGGCCGGGGGCCGGGCGCCGCACGCAGCGCCTGCGCAATCCGCACGGGGGCGCGGGGCCTGGCACGCGCGCACGGGGGAAGGCGCCGGAAGGCATGGGAAGGTGGGGGGACCCGGGGAAGGTCCGGGCCCACAGGAAGCCGAGCAGCCAGGAGGGCCGCCATGTCAGCCAAGCCGCCCCAGGCCGACCCCGTCCAGGACGCCCCCAGGGTGGTCCCGCCGCGCGACTCGGCGGCCGGGCTGCCGGCCATCGGGCACGCACTGAGCACCGCCAGGCGCCAGATGGGCGTGCGGCGCACCGCGCTGACCCTCCTGCGGGTGAACCAGCAGGACGGGTTCGACTGCCCGGGCTGCGCCTGGCCGGAGCCGGGCAGGCCGCACACCGCGGAGTTCTGCGAGAACGGCGCGAAGGCGGTGGCGGAGGAGGCCACCCTGCGCCGGGTCACGCCCGCCTTCTTCGCCGCGCACCCCGTGTCCGAGCTGGCCGCCCGCTCCGGCTACTGGCTCGGCCAGCAGGGGCGGCTGACCCACCCCATGTACCTTCCCGAGGGCGCGGACCACTACGAGCCGGTGTCCTGGGAGCGGGCCTTCGACCTGATCGCGGAGGAGCTGACGGCGCTCGGCTCTCCCGACGAGGCCGTCTTCTACACCTCGGGGCGCACCGGCAACGAGGCGGCGTTCCTCTACCAGCTGTTCGCCCGGGAGTTCGGCACCAACAACCTGCCCGACTGCTCCAACCTGTGCCACGAGTCCTCGGGCCGGGCGCTGACCGAGACCCTCGGCGTCGGCAAGGGCAGCGTGCTGCTTGAGGACCTGCACCGCGCGGACCTGATCATCGTCGCCGGCCAGAACCCGGGCACGAACCACCCCAGGATGCTGACGGCCCTGGAGCGGGCCAAGGCCCGGGGCGCCCGGATCATCACCGTGAACCCGCTGCCCGAGGCCGGCCTGGCGCGTTTCCGCAACCCGCAGACGCCGCGCGGCCTCGCCGGCCGCGGCACCCGGCTGACGGACCTGTTCCTGCAGATCAGGCTGGGCGGCGACCAGGCGCTGTTCCGGCTGCTGAACAAGCTGCTGCTGGAGCGCGCCGAGGCCGATCCCGGCTGCGGCGCGATCGACGCGGAGTTCGTGCGGGAGCACACGCACGGCTTCGAGGAGTTCGCCGCGGCGGCCAGGGCCGCCGACTGGGCGCAGACCCTGCGCGCCACCGGCCTCGAACGGGCCGGGATCGAGCAGGCCCTCGACATGGTGCTGGCCTCGCGCAGCGTGATCGTCTGCTGGGCGATGGGCCTCACGCAGCACAAGCACGCGGTCCCCACCATCAGGGAGGTCGTCAACTTCCTGCTGCTGCGCGGCAACATCGGCCGCCCGGGGGCCGGGGTCTGCCCGGTGCGCGGGCACAGCAACGTGCAGGGCGACCGCACGATGGGCATCGTGGAACGGCCGCCCGCCGCGCTCCTGGACGCGCTGGAGCGCGAGTTCGGCTTCGCCCCGCCGCGCCGCCCCGGGCTCGACGTGGTGGACTCCATCCGGGCCCTGCGGGACGGGCGGGTCAAGGTGTTCTTCGCGATGGGCGGCAACTTCGTCGCGGCCTCCCCCGACACCGAGGTGACCGAGCGGGCGATGCGCCGGGCGCGGCTGACCGTACACGTCTCGACGAAGCTGAACCGCTCCCACTGCGTCACCGGTGCCAGGGCGCTGATCCTGCCCACGCTCGGCCGCACCGAGCGCGACGTGCAGGCCGCGGGCGAGCAGTTCGTCACCGTGGAGGACTCGATGGGCATGGTGCACGCCTCGCGTGGGCGGCTGAAGCCGGCCGGCGAGCTGCTGCTGTCCGAGCCCGCGATCGTCTGCCGCCTGGCCCGGCGGGTGCTCGGCGCGCGCTCCGCCACCCCCTGGGCGGCGTTCGAGGGGGACTACCGCCTGGTCAGGGCCAGGATCGCGCGGGTGATCCCGGGCTTCGAGGACTTCGAGGAGCGGGTGGCGCGGCCGGGCGGCTTCGCGCTGCCGCACGCCCCGCGCGACGCCCGCTCGTTCCCCACCGCGACCGGCAAGGCCAATTTCACGGCGGCGCCCGTGGAGTACCCGGCGCTGCCCGAGGGGCGGTTGCTGCTGCAGACGCTGCGCTCCCACGACCAGTACAACACCACGATCTACGGCCTCGACGACCGCTACCGCGGGATCAGCGGGGGGCGCCGGGTGGTGCTGGTCAACCCGGAGGACGCGCGGGAACTCGGCTTCGCCGACGGCTCCTACGCCGACCTGATCAGCGAGTGGCGGGACGGCAGCGAGCGGATCGCGCCCGGGTTCCGCGTCGTCCACTACCCCACCGCCCGCGGCTGCGCCGCCGCCTACTACCCGGAGACGAACGTTCTGGTGCCGCTGGACGCCACGGCGGACACCAGCAACACTCCCGCCGGCAAATCCCTGGTGATCCGTCTCACCCCCGCCGCCCCCTCCGCGGGGTGAGGGGGAGCTGGTAGAACGCTGCGCATGGTTGAACGATCTTCCGCCGAGCCGCCGGGGCCGGCCGTGCCACCCACGCCCCCGGCGCCCACGGCGCCCGCGGAACCCACGGACCCGGCGGCGCCGACCGCGCCCGGGGAGCCCCCTGCGCCCGCTGCGCCCACTGTGCCCACTGAGTTTTCCGCCCGCGTGATCGAGGAGTGGACCGCGGCCGGCACCGACCTGCCGGCGCTGTTCTCGGCCGGGCGGCTCGGGGAGCGGATGGGAATCGAGATCAGGAGCGCGAGCCCGGAGCAGGTGGTCGGCACGATGCCCGTGGCGGGGAACACCCAGCCCTACGGGCTGCTGCACGGCGGCGCCTCCGCGGTGCTCGCCGAGACCCTGGGCTCCATCGGGGCCATGCTGCACGCGGGCCCCAACAAGATCGCGGTGGGCGTGGACCTGAACTGCTCGCACCACAGGCCGGTGCGCTCCGGCCTGGTGACCGGGGTGGCGACCCCGGCGCACACGGGCCGCACCTCGGCGACGTACGAGGTGGTGCTCACCGACGAACGCGGCAAGCGGGTGTGCACGGCGCGGCTGACCTGCGCGCTGCGCCCCGCCGCCCAGCCCGGCCAGGCGGCGGGGCCCACGGCACCTCCCCAGCCGTGAACCGTCGTGGCGCCCGCGCCGGCGGGCGCCACGACGGCGTCACTCCACGGACTCGCCGAGATAGGCGGCCCTGATCCTCGGGTCGGCCAGCAACGCATCCGCGTCGTCCGACATCACCACGGAACCGGTCTCCAGGACGTAGCCGCGGTCGGCGAGCGCGAGCGCCCTGGAGGCGTTCTGCTCCACGAGCAGCAGCGTGGTGCCCTGGGCGTTGATCTCCTTCAGGATCTCGAAGATCTGCTGGACGATCAGCGGCGCGAGGCCCATCGAGGGCTCGTCGAGCAGCAGCAGCTCCGGCTTGCCCATCAGGGCCCTGCCGATGGCCAGCATCTGCTGCTCGCCGCCGGAGAGGGTGCCGCCGATCTGCTTGCGGCGCTCGGCGAGCACCGGGAACAGGGTGAACACCCGGTCCAGGTCGGCGGGGTCGGGGCGGCGCAGCCGGTAGGCCCCCATCCTGAGGTTCTCCAGCACCGTCATCCGCGGGAACACCCGCCGCCCCTCGGGGACGTGGCCGATGCCGAGCTGGACCAGCTCGTGCGACGTGATCCCGTCCACCCGCTCGCCGTGCAGCAGGACCTCGCCGGCGCGGGGGGCGAGCATGCCCGAGGCGGTCTTGAGCGTGGTCGACTTGCCGGCGCCGTTGGCCCCGAGCAGGGCGACCACCTCGCCCTCGCCGACGGTGAGGCTGACGCCTTTGAGCGCCTCGATGGCGCCGTAGAAGACGTGCAGGTCCCGCAGTTCGAGCAGGGCGGGCGGAGCCGCCGCGCCGGAAGGCTCCGCCGAGGGCAGCGGATCGCTCTCCACCTGTGTGCTCACGGACGCTCCTCCTCGCCGTTCTCTTCCCCGCCGGCCTGCTCGCCCGGCCGCTCGCCGGCCTGGTCCGCGTGCCCGACCAGTTCCTCCACGACCGCCGCGTCCTCACCCTCGGACGAGCCGAGGTACGCCTCGATCACCGCCGGGTCGCGCTGCACCTCGGACGGGCTCCCCTCGGCGATCTTCTGCCCGAAGTTGAGCACCACCACATGGTCGGCGACCGACATCACCAGGCGCATGTCGTGCTCGATCAGCAGGACGCTGACGTCGAGTTCGGTGTTGACCCGCCGGATCAGCTGCTCCAGGTCCTGCTTCTCGGTCGGGTTGGTGCCCGCGGCCGGCTCGTCCAGGAGCAGCAGTTCCGGCGAGGTGCCCAGCGCCCTGGCGATCTCCAGGCGGCGCTGCTCGCCGTAACTGAGCGCGGAGGCCAGCTCGTTGATCCGGTGTTCCAGGCCGACGAAGGACAGCACCTCGTGCGCCCTGCGGTCGCTCTCGCGCTCGTCGCGGCGCGCGTTGGGCAGCCCGAGCATGATGGAGATCGGGTCGGTGTGCTGCCGGGTCTCGACCGCGATCTTGACGTTCTCCAGCACGGTGAGCGCGCCGAAGAGGCGGATGTTCTGGAACGTCCTCGCCACCCCGAGCCGGCTGACCCGGTGCGGTTTGCGGCCGCGCAGCTCGTAGGCGCCCCCGGCCCTGGGCCGGAGGGTGATCGTGCCCTCCTGGGGAACGTAGGCGCCGGTGAGCGAGTTGAACAGCGAGGTCTTTCCCGCGCCGTTGGGCCCGATGACGGCGAGGACCTGCCCGCGCCGCACGGTGAGGCCGACGCCGTTGAGGCTCGTCAGCCCGCCGAAGCGCAGGGTGAGTCCCGAGGCTTCGAGCACGTTCCCGGTTTCCCCGGCCCGCCGGGCGTCCTCGGCCGTTGCCGCCGCCTGTCGCGTGTCGCTGGTCACGCCTGCCCACCTCCCGGCTGGGCACCCAGGGCGTCGGCGCCGCCGGTGCCGGTCTCGGCCATCTTCAGCTCGTGTTGCCTGCGCTTGGAGGGCCACAGGCCCTGCGGCCGGTAGATCATCATGATCACCAGGAGCCCGCCCAGGTACATGAAGCGGTCCTGGGGGTCGACCGTGTCGCGCAGCCGCTCGGGCAGCCACACCAGGATCGCGGTGCCCAGCAGGACGCCGGGGATGGAGCCCATGCCGCCGAACACCACGTAGGACAGGGCGAGCACCGACATCAGCACCACGAACTGCTCGGGGTTGATGAAGCCCTGCTTGCTCGCGTAGGCGACGCCCGCGATGCCCGAGGTGGAGGCGCCGATCGCGAAGGCGAGCAGCTTGAAGCGGACGGTGTTGACCCCGGTGGCCGCGGCGGCCACCTCGTCCTCCCTGATGGCGGTCCAGGCCCGGCCCACCCGGGAGTGCTCCAGGCGCAGGAACAGCGCCAGCACCACGACGACCAGGCCGAGTTGCAGCCAGTAGTAGGGCTGTGGGTCGAGTTCCCACTTGTAGGACCAGAAGCCGAGGTCGACCGAGAACCTGTCCAGGCCGGGGGCGCCGCGGGTGCCGCCGGTGAACTCGCTCCAGTTCTTGGCCAGCAGGTAGACGATCTCGTGGAAGCCGAGGGTGACGATGGCCAGGTAGTCGCCGCGCAGCCGCAGCGTGGGGGCGCCCAGCAGCACCCCGGCGATCAGGCAGGTGACCATGGCCAGCGGGATCGCCAGGAAGTTGTTGACCTCGAAGGGCGGGTCGACGGGCAGCCCGCCGGTCCAGTAGGCCGCGCTGTAGGCGCCGATGGCGAAGAAGGCGATGAAGCCGAGGTCGAGCATGCCGGCCCAGCCGATCACCACGTTGAGGCCGAGCGCCACCATGACGTACATGCCGACCTGGTCGACCATCACCTGCTGCCAGAAGGTGGAGACCATCAGCGGCAGCACGATGAGGAAGGCCAGCAGGAGGGCGAGGCCGCCCCAGCGGTAGAGGCGGTTGCCCCGCACCAGGTCGCCGACGCGCCGGGCGGGCCCGGTCACCTGGCGGCCGGCGAGGGAGGCGTAACGGCCCAGCGGCTCGCCGAGGAACTCGCGCACCAGCCAGATGCCGACGAAGATGGCCAGCCAGATCCACAGGCCGGTGCCGGTGAAGTTGTCCTGGAGGGCGGCGAAGAGGTCGCCGCGCACCCCCTGGGCGCCGGTGACCTGCGTCATCACGAGGGCGAGCACCACCATCGCGAACAGCCGCTGCCAGCGCGGCTGCTGGTACCACCGGCGCCGGCGAAGCCGGGCCGCCACGCTCATCGCGGGCCTGGCCGTGGTCGTGGCGCTCATGCCGTCCTCCCCACTCGCTCGCCGAGAATGCCTGTAGGACGGAACATCAGGACGAGGATCAGCACCGCGAACGCCCCGACGTACCGCCAGGCGTCGCCCCACAGCTCGACCGTGAAGGCCTCGACGACGCCGAGGGTCAGGCCGCCGAGCATGGCGCCGCGCACGTTGCCGATGCCGCCGAGCACCGCGGCGGCGAACGCCGTGATCCCGGGCAGGAAGCCCATGGTGTACTCGACCTGGAGGTTGGTGCCGAAGAGGAAGCCCGCGACGCCGCCCATGAGGCCGCCGAGCACGAAGGTGCGCGAGACGACGCGGTCGATGTTCACCCCCATCAGCGAGGCCACTTCCGGGTCCTGCGCCACGGCCCTGATGCCGGAGCCCAATTTGGTGCGGTTCACGACGAAGTCGACCAGGAGCAGCATCACCAGCGCGGTGACGACGATGATCAGCTGGGTCACGCTGACGCTGGTACCGAATATTTCGAACAGTTTGCGGTTCTCGTACATGGTGGGCATCGGCATCGGGTACCGGCCGAAGAGCTTGCCCGCCAGGTTGTACAGAAAGAACGAGGCGCCGATCGCCGTGATCAGGAAGACCAGACGCGGGGCGTTGCGGCGGCGGAGCGGGAGATATGCGGCCTTTTCAAGGCCGAAGGCGACAAGGCCGCCCAGAAGTGCGCCGGCGCAAATGCCGAGAATGACGTAGCCGAAGGACTGGAGGCCGGAGGGATCGGCGACCGGCTCGACGAGCGTGAGTGCGATAACGCCCCCGTAGCCGCCCGACATGAAGACCTCGCTGTGCGCGAAGTTCAGCAGCTGGAGGACGCCGTACACGAGCGTGTAACCAATGGCGATGACGGCGTAGAGCGAGCCGAGCACCACCCCCAGGACGAGTACGTCCCAGATATCCGAAACGGACATGGGCAAACTTCCTTGTGGGAACGGGCGGAGCAACGCGCCCGGCGGCGCGGGCACCGGGGTGGTCCCGCGCCGCCGTGGACTCGTCCTCCGTCAGCCGGCTGCCAGCTCGTCTACCGCACCCAGGTAGCCGATCTGGCCGCCGTCCACCTGGTACATGTAGATCTTCTGCTCCGCGAAGGCGCCTGATTCGTCGAACGAGAAGGTCTTGGTCAGGCCCTCGTACTCGGCTCCGGCCAGGGCCTGGTAGAGCGACTGCCGGTCCACGTTGCCCTGCAGGCCGTCGATCTGCTGGATGATCATGTTGGCCACGTCGTAGGACTCCGCGGAGTAGGTGCCCGGCGGGGTGTCGTAGGCCGCCTGGTAGCGCTCGGCGAAGGACTGGGTGGCCTCCTCCTGAGTGGCGTCGGTGCAGGGGCAGGTGAGGTACCAGCCCTCGGCGGCGTCGCCGGCCAGGTGGATCAGCTCCGCGTCGTTGGAGCCGTCGCCCGAGACCCCGATCCCGTCGTAGCCCGCCTCGTTCAGGCGGATCGCGAAGGGCGCGAGGGCCTCGTAGTAACCCGCGTAGATCAGCGCGTCCACGCCGGAGCTCACGACGTCGTGCGCGGCGCTCGAGTAGTCCACGGTGTCGGCGGGGACGCTGGCCGTCTCCACGTCGAGGCCGGCCTCCTCCAGGCCGTTCACCGCGACCTCGGCCAGGCCCTCGCCGTAGGGCGACTTGTCGTCGACGACCATGACGCTGCTCACGCCGTCCTGGCTCGCGAGCCACTCGGCCATGGCGGCGCCCTGCGCGTTGTCGTTCGGCACGGCCTGCAGGAAGGTGCCGAAGCCCTGGTCGGTCAGGGTCGGGTTGGTCGCGGACGAGGAGACGGAGGCGAGCCCGGCCTGACCGTAGAGCGGGGCGGCGACCTGGGTGGGACCGGAGAAGGCCGGGCCGATCACGGCGACCACGTCGGGGTCGTCGATGGCGCTCTGCGCGGCGGCCGTGGCCTGGGTCTCCGAGCCCTGGTCGTCGGCGGGGAAGTACTCCAGCTTGAAGTCGTAATCGCCCGATTCATTCGCCTCGTCGATGGCGAGCTGGATGCCGTTCGCCATATTCTCGCCCAACGCGACATTCTGTCCCGAAATCGGGCCCTGATAGGCGATCTTGTAAGTCTGGCCGTCCCCGCCGCCGCCTCCGTCGTCGTCACTACCGCAAGCGGAGAGCACCAGAGCGCTGGCCGCGATGGGTATCGCGAGCCTCACGATGGTCTTGTTGAGCACTTCGAAAACCCCCTGGAGCGAGCCAGACCTGTTGTCGCCGCACAACTCCATGCGCAGAGCGCACACCTACGCGGCGTGCAGCGGAATCTATTGCCCGACAAGCTGACGGAACACCATGCCGCAACAGATGTGATCGCCTCGTGACCTAGGACACGCGCCGGAAACTGAACACGACTGACCGGTCAACGGACGATCCATCCAAGAAGCCGCATCCCGGGACGGTCAATTCACACATGCGAAGAGCGCGTTCGGGCCTGGCCGAACGCGCTCTGCGACGAAATGGGACATGGGGCAAAAGAAGCGGAAATTGACGAACCGCTACTTCTGTTGCTTCTGCCGCTTCTCCTCGGCGTCCTGGATGACCGCCTCGGCCACCTGATGCATCGACAGCCTGCGGTCCATGGAGGTCTTCTGGATCCAGCGGAACGCCGCCGGCTCCGTCAGCCCGTACTGGGTCTGCAGGATGCTCTTGGCCCGGTCCACCAGCTTGCGGGTCTCCAGCCGCTGCGCGAGGTCGGCGACCTCCTCGGTGAGCGCCTTCAGCTGCTGGAACCGTGAGACGGCGATCTCGATGGCCGGGACGACGTCGCTCTTGGTGAAGGGCTTCACCAGGTAGGCCATCGCGCCGGCGTCCCTGGCCCGTTCCACCAGGTCACGCTGCGAGAAGGCGGTCAGCATCAGCACCGGCGCGAGGCTCTCGCCCGCGATCTTCTCGGCGGCCGAGATGCCGTCCATGACCGGCATCTTCACGTCGAGGATGACCAGGTCGGGGACCAGCTCCCGGGCGAGCTCGACGGCCCGCGCGCCGTCCCCGGCCTCGCCGACGACCCGGTACCCCTCCTCCTCGAGCATCTCTTTCAGATCGAGCCGGATCAGGGCCTCGTCCTCGGCGATGACGACGCGGGCGGTCTTCGGGGGGACATGCGCGCCGTCCCCCGCTGCGGAGTCTTCGGCCGGGCCGGGCGCGCCGGCCGCCGTGGTGGGCTCGTCGGGGACGTCGGGGGTGCTCACGCTGCTCCTTGGGGCTCCGGTTTCCTGCCAGATGGGGCATCAACGAGGGTACCTATCTGAGGTATGTTTGAGGCATCGAGGGGCTAGACTGCCCTTCGGATCGCAGGGGCTCCGGTAGTCCAATCGGCAGAGACGATACCCTCAAAAGGTATTCAGTGTGGGTTCGAATCCCACCCGGGGCACTTCACCTTCCTTTCGAAGGTTCACTTCCCGACTCCGGCGAAAGAGTCGCAAAGGGCCCCCGGCCGCCTCCCCGGCGTACGGACCCCGCGCCCGCCCGGGCGCGGGGAACCGCCCGGGCGGGCCGGGGAAGGGCCGCACGCCGATGAGCCCCCGGCGCACACGGGCGCCGCGCGGACGGCGCGTACGCGGTCGCATACGCCGGGGGCACGGCTGCTCCCGGGGGCGCGGCCTACCAGGCGTGGCTCTTCAGGTAGCTCTCCACCCGGGCCCCGTCCCAGGCGCCGTCGGCCACGACGACCCGGTAGCGGTACGCGAAGGACTCCCCGGGCGCCAGCTCGAACTCCTCGAAGAACGCCCAGGAGAAGGCCACCGTCGGGATCGGCGAGGAGCGGACGAACCAGTGCGAGGGGTGGATGGCGGCCTCGCCCGCGTTCTCCGGCGCGTGGACGAAGAGCAGCGTGGAGTGCGCGTCCACGTCGTCGTGCTCGGCGACGAAGCCGAGCCAGGGCGCCTCGGCGGCCGGGGTGCCCATGGCCTCCTGGTCGGCGATCGGCCCGCTCGGCAGCAGCACCTGGCCGCCCGTGAAGTCCCGGGGGCCGCGCCACTGCAGCCCGGTGTAGCCGGCCATCTCCCGGCCGGCCGTGGTCGGGCTGCCGAAGTGCAGCGGCTCGCCGCGGACGTTGGTCAGCCGGATCGACCAGTCGAGCGCCCAGGCCCCCTCGGCCGGCTCCGCGGAGTGGACGGCGAGGGTGCGCAGTTCGCGGGCCCACTCCTGGCCGCCGTGGTTGATCCAGGTGAGCTCCTCGGCGAACTCGGCGCGCTCGCCCGCCGCCTCGACCCGCGTGAAGCCGTCGTGCCGCATCCAGCCGACCCGCTCCGGAATCCGCTGGTAGCCCTGCCCGTGGAGGTAGGAGTTGCCGCCCCAGAAGTTCTGCTCGGACAGGTGGCTCGCCGTCATCTGCAGGCCCTTGTGCCAGCGATGGTCGTTGGGCCGGTAGCCGGAGACCAGATGGCCGGAGAGGGTGCGCAGCGGATGGGCGTACGGCTTGCGGGACTCGAACGGCTCCGGATCGGGCCGGTACACGTAGGAGAGGATCTCCACGTCCCCGGCGCTCACCACGATCCGCTCGCCGTGGGCGTGGACGACGCTGAGCTGTGCGGTCACGGCTGCCCTGCCTTTCCAGCGGCTCCCTGAGGGGCCCAGTCGGGATGGTTTCCGTGCATGGCGGCGTAGTAGGGGTCGCCCTCGGCGATCTCGCCGGGGCGGACGGTACCGCCGGTGAACGCCGCCTTGTACAGCGCGGCGTTGAACTCGATGGTGCGCCGGGCGTCGGCCCCGCTGCCCGCGGGCCTGGTCCCGGCGCGCAGCGCGGCCAGCACGCCCCTCAGCTGCGCCGTGTGCGAGCTGGGCACGTCGGCCGCCGGGGTGCGCCACCGCTTCACGCGCTCCGCGTCCTCAAGGCCGGGGCGCGGGGTGTAGACCCAGTCCTCGTTGGTGTGCCCGTAGAGGTGGGTGAGCTCGACGGTGGCCTCGGTGCAGTCGATGCGGATGCGGCTGACCTCCTGCGGGGAGAGCACGCTGTTGACCACCGTGGCCACGGCCCCGTTGGCGAAGCGGACCAGCGCGGTGGACACGTCCTCGCTCTCCACCTCGTGCACCAGCCGGGCCGCCATCGCCCGGATCTCGGTCCAGTCGCCGAGCAGGTGCAGCAGCAGGTCCGTCTGGTGGATGCCGTGGCCCATGGTCGGGCCGCCGCCCTCGGTGGCCCAGCGGCCGCGCCAGGGGACGGCGTAGTAGGCGGCGTCCCGGTACCAGGTGGTCTGGCAGTGGGCCACCGAAGGGGCGCCGAGTTCCCCGGACTCCAGCAGGGCGCGGGCGTGCACCGCGCCCGAGCCGTAGCGGTGCTGGGCGACCGTCGCCGCGTACGGGCCGCCCTCGCGCTCGGCCGCGGCGATCTCGTCGAACTCGGCCAGGGACAGGCACAGCGGCTTCTCGCACCACACCCAGGCGCCGGCCCGCAGCGCGGCGACGGCCTGCTCGCGGTGCAGGGAGGGCGGGGTGCCGATGAGCACCAGGTCGGGGCGCTCGGCGTCCAGCATGGTGGAGAGGTTGGTGTAGCCGGCGACCTCGCCGACGCCGTCGAAGGTTCCGGCGCGCTCGCGGAAGTCGGCGAGGCCTTGCTGGTCGATGTCGACCGCGGCCACCAGTTCCACCTCCGCGCTCAGCGCGGAGAGGGCGGGCAGGTGGGCCCCGACGACTATGCCGCCGGTGCCGACGACGGCGGCGCGCAGACGGGTGCGGGCGGCCGGCTTCGCGGGTTCAGCCATGTGGTGCGACTCCTGGCTTCGGGCAGCGCGGGTAGAAAGCGCTTTCAAACCCAGGTAGCCAACCACGCCGGCAACGGGCGTGACAAGAGGCGCCGCCCTGCCGTGAGAGGCGGCGGCGCCTCTGTGCTGCCCCTTCGCGGGGCCGCCTGCTCGCGGGACGCACAGGGCGCCGCGCGGGGGCTCAGCGCGGGGCGTCGTCCTCGCCGACGTGGTGCACCCGCACCAGGTTGGTCGTGCCGGGGGTGGCGGGCGGCGAGCCCGCGGTCATCACGACGACGTCGCCCTTGCGGCAGCGGCCGAGGCGCAGCAGCTGCTCGTCCATCTGCGCCACCATCTCGTCGGTGGTCTGCACCGTGGGAACCAGGTGGCTCTCCACACCCCAGGTGAGCGTCAGCTGGGCGTGGGTGGCCGGGTCGGGCGTGAAGGCGACGACCGGGATCGGCGAACGGTAGCGGGACAGGCGCCGGGCGGTGTCGCCGCTCTGCGTGAAGGCGACGAGCAGCTTGGCCTCCAGGAAGTCGCCCACCTCGGCGGCGGCCCTGGCGACGGCCCCGCCCTGGGTGCGCGGCTTGCCGCTCTCGGTCAGCGGCACCAGGCCGTGCGAGAGCAGTTCCTCCTCGGCGGCGACGACGATGCGGCTCATCGTGCGCACCGTCTCCACCGGGTAACGGCCCACGCTGGTCTCGGCGGAGAGCATCACCGCGTCCGTGCCGTCCACGACCGCGTTGGCCACGTCGGAGGCCTCGGCACGGGTGGGCCGGGAGGACTCGATCATCGACTCCAGCATCTGGGTGGCGACGATGACCGGCTTGGCGTTCCGCTTGGCGAGCTTGACCGCGCGCTTCTGGACCAGCGGCACCGCCTCGAGCGGCATCTCGACGCCCAGGTCGCCGCGGGCGACCATGATCCCGTCGAAGGCGTCGACGATGTCCCGCAGGTTCCGCTCCGCCTGCGGCTTCTCGATCTTGGCGATGACCGGGAGGAAGCGCCCCTCCTCGGCCATCACCCGGTGCACGTCCTTGATGTCGTCCCCGCTGCGGACGAAGGAGAGCGCGATGACGTCCACGCCGGTGCGCAGGGCCCAGCGCAGGTCCTCCACGTCCTTGCCGGAGAGGGCGGGGACGGAGACGGCGGCCCCGGGCAGGTTGAGGCCCTTGTGGTCGGAGACCAGGCCGCCCTCGCGCACCACCGTGTGGACATTCGCCCCCTCGACCGCGGCCACCTCGAGCGCCACGCGGCCGTCGTCGACGAGAATGCGCTCGCCCACGCCGACGTCGCCGGCCAGCCCGGCGTAGGTGGTGCCGCAGCGGCTGTGGTCGCCGGGGACGTCGTCGGTCGTGATGGTGAATTCGTCGCCCGCCTCCAGGAGGACCGGGCCTTCCCGAAAGCTGCCGAGACGGATCTTCGGCCCCTGCAAGTCGGCCAGAATTCCGATGCTGCGCCCCTTTTCCGCGGCGGCCCGGCGGACCCGCTGGTACCGGAGCTCGTGCTCGCGGTGGGCGCCATGGCTGAGGTTGAGCCGCGCCACGTCCATGCCCGCCTCCACGAGCGCGGCGATGCGCTCATATGAGTCGGTGGCTGGCCCAAGTGTGCAGACAATTTTCGCTCGGCGCATAGGCCAACTGTAGGAGTTACCCGCGAGTAGAGAGCTATCGGAAAGTAACCACGCGGCGGCATCGATTTAAAGAGACGCCAACAAAGAGACACAGGCCCGACTCGCAGAATGAGCGAACCGCCGCTCTTTTGAGCCGAATACCCGAGTGACTTAAGCTCCGGCTTATCGCGGGGAAATGTTCCCCGTCCCCTGCGTCGCAAACACGTGCGTGCGCGGGGCGCCCACGCGGGGGCGCGCGGGGCGCAGCCCGAAGGTCGTGAAGGCGGTGCGCTCGGGCAGCGGGTAGAGCTCCTCGCCGGAGAGCGAGTTGAGGATGGTCGCGCTGCGATGGGCGAACAGCCCCAGGTCGGGCGCGCCCACGCCGTGGCTGTGCCGTTCCGCGTTCTGCACGAACACGGCGCCGGTGATGTCCGGGTCCAGCCGGAGGCGGCAGTGCTCGTCCACGCACGGCCGGCCCGCCTCGTCCCGCAGCACGGCCTGGTCGAAGGCGGTGAGCAGCGGGTCGAGCGGCCGTTCCCGGTAGCCGGTGGCCAGCACCAGCGCGTTGGTGATCAGCCGCGAACGCTCGCCCTGCTCCAGGTGGTCGAGGTGCAGCTCGACCTGGTCGCTGCCGAGGCGGCCCGCGGTGCGCACCGTGACGCCCGGGGTGAGCACCGCGTCCGGCCAGCCGCCGCCGACGCTGCGCCGGTAGAGCTCGTCGTGGATGGCGGCCAGCGTGCCGTGGTCGATGCCCTTGTGCAACTGCCACTGCTGCGCGAGGCGTTGCTCGCGGATCGGCTCGGGCAGCGCCCGGAAGTAGGCGGCGTAGTCCGGCGTGAAGTGTTCGAGGCCGAGCTTGCTGTACTCCATCGGCGCAAAGGCGGGCGTGCGGCTCACCCAGGCGAGCCGCTCCCGGCCCTCGGGGCGCCTGCGCAGCAGGTCGAGGAAGACCTCGGCGCCCGACTGGCCCGAGCCGATGACCGTGACGTGCCCGGCGGCCAGCAGCCGCTCGCGGTGGTCCAGGTAGTCGGCGGAGTGCACGACGGGAATGGTGCGCGCCTCGGCGAGCAGCCGCAGCGGCTCGGGGACGTGCGGGGCGGTGCCGATGCCGAGCACGATGTTCCGGGCGCTGGCCCGCCCCACCGCCTCGGCCTCGCCGGCCGGGCCGAGGCGGGTGAAGTCGATGTCGAACAGGGCGTGTTCGTGATTCCAGCGGATGGCGTCCACCTGGTGGCTGAAGTGCATGCCGGGCAGCTGGCCGCTGACCCAGCGGCAGTAGGCGTCGTACTCGGCGCGCAGGCCGTGGAAACGCTCGGAGAAGTAGAAGGGGAAGAGCCGCCGCTGGTGTCTGAGGTAGTTGAGGAAGCTCCAGCGGCTGGTGGGGTCGACCAGCGTCACCAGGTCGGCCAGGAAGGGGACTTGGAGCGTGGTGCCCTCGACGAGCAGCCCGGGGTGCCAGCGGAACTCCGGGCGCTGCTCGAACCAGGCGCACTCCAGCCCGGGGAGCGGGTAGGCCAGGGCGGCGAGGGAGAGATTGGCGGGGCCGATGCCGACGCCGGCGAGGTCGAGCGGGCGGTTCGGGTCAGCGGTGGTCATCGGCGGACGTCCTTCGGTCGCGTGCGTGGTGCCTGTCGTGCGGGGTGGGCCGGTGGGAGAAGGGGGAGAGCGAGGGCGGGGGCGGCGGGGAGGCCGGCGCCTCCTGGCGTGCGCCGGGCTCGCGCGGCGGGTGGTGTGTGCCGCGGGCGGGCGCGGGGCGCGGAACGTGGGGGGCGCGTCGGGGGTCCTGGGGGCGCGGGGTGTCCGGCGGGCGCCGCTCGCCCCGGGCGTGCTGGTCGAGGACGAGTTTGAGCAGCGCGGTGAGGTCCCCGGGTTCGGTGTCCGGGTTGAGCAGGGTGGCCTTGAGCCACAGGAGGCGCCGCCCGTGCCGGTCCTCGGCCAGGGCCCGGCCGAGGACGGCGCGGCCGTCGGCGAGCAGCCGCCTGCGGATGGCGGCCACCTCCGCGTCGCTCGCCCCCCTGGGCCGGAACAGGACGGTGCTGATGGTGGGTTCGCCGTACAGGGTCAGCTCCGGCTCGGCCGCCACCAGGGCGGCCAGTTCCGCGGCGATGGCGCAGGTGCGGTCCACCAGGGCGGCGAGTCCGGCGCGGCCGAGGGCGCGCAGGGTGACGGCGATCTTCAGCACGTCGGGGCGGCGGCTGGTGCGCAGCGAGCGGTCGAGCAGGTCGGGCAGTCCGGCCTCGGTGTCGTCGGCGGCGTTGAGGTACTCGGTGCGCTGCCCGAGGGGGGCGAGCGCGGCGGCGTCCGGAACGGTGAGCAGCCCGGCGGCGACCGGCTGCCAGCCGAGCTTGTGCAGGTCGAAGGCGACCGAGTCGGCGCGGTGCAGGCCGTTGAGCTTGTGCCGGTGGAGGTCGCTGAGCAGCAGGGGGCCGCCGTAGGCGGCGTCGGCGTGCAGCAGCGCCCGGGCCGGGCCGCGGTGGGCGGCGACGACGTCGGCGAGCTCGGGGAGCGGGTCCACCGCCCCGCTGTCCGTGGTGCCCGCGGTGGCGACCACCAGGGCCGGGGACTGCGCCGCGGCGGCGAGGGCGAGCGCGGCGCGCACCGCCGCCGGGTCGAGCACGCCGCGCGGGGTGGGCAGGACGGCGGGCTCGGGCAGGCCGAGGAGCCAGGCGGCGCGGTGGATGCTGTGGTGGGCGTTGGCCCCGCAGATCACCCGCAGGGAGCGGCCGTGGTGTTCGCGGGCGAGGAGGACGCCCAGCAGGTTGGACTCGGTGCCGCCGGTGGTGACCAGGGCGTCGGGGGCGGGGGCGACGGGGTGCACGAGGCGGGCGAGGCGGGCGGTCACCACGCGTTCGAGCTCGGAGGCGGCCGGGGCCTGGTCCCAGGAGTCCAGGGAGGGGTTGAGGGCGCAGGCGGCCAGGTCGGCGGCGACCGCGACGCCGAGCGGCGGGCAGTGCAGATGGGCGGCGCAGTGCGGGTGTGCCGGGTCGGCGGCGCCCTCGGCCAGGGCGTGGACCAGGGTGTGCAGCGCCTCCCCCGCGCCCGTGCCGTGCTCGGGCAGCACCTCGCCGTACCGCTCGGCCAGCCGGCGGCGCACGGCCCCTGGGCCGCCCGCGGGCAGGGGCCCGCAGCGCGCGGTGGCGCCCTCTTCCAGGGCGGTGAGCACGGTCTCGACGAGGGGGCGCAGGGCTCGCGGCCCTGAGCTGCCGCCCGCCAGCGGGGCGGGTTCCGGCAGGGCTGGGGCGGGCATCGTGGGTCTCTCTCGGTGTGGCGGCGCGGTGCGGGGACCGCCTCAAGGTATCGCCGCACGAGGTGCCCGAGTCCTGCCGATTCGCGCCGTTCCCCCGAAGGAGGGACAGGTGGGCGGATCGTGCCGCCAGGCGGCCTCCTCGCCGGGCCGGGGACGGGGCCGGAGACGGGGCCCGGGACCGGGCCGGGGACCGGGCCGGGTCAGCCGCCCGGCCGCGGCGCGCCGGCCGCCCGGGGGCGTTCGCGCGCGGCGTAGGACTCGCGCGCCTCGACCAGCTCCTCCCAGTGCTCCGCCGTCCAGGCGCTGAGCACGGCCAGCGGCTCCAGCAGGCTGCGGCCCAGCGGGGTGAGGGCGTACTCCACGCGGGCGGGCGGCCCGGCGTGGGCGGTCCTGGAGATCAGGCCGTCGCGCTCCAGGCGGCGCAGCGAGTGGGTCAGCACCCGGGCGGTGGCGCGGCGCAGCGGGACGCGCAGCTCCGAGAAGCGGCGCGGGCCGTCCTCCAGGCAACGCAGCACCGGCCAGGCCCACTTGTCGGCGAACCTGACCGGCACCAGCGTGGAGGGGCACAGCTCGTCGAACATCTCCGGGCCGAGTCGCCCGCCTGCCTGAGCACCCATGCGGCCACGGTAGCCGCCGTCCAGGTATCCGGGTGGATACCGGGGCGGGAGCTACCTTCCGGTGCATTCGGCAAGCAGCATGCGGCAAGCGGCATGCGGCCTACGGCATGCGGCACTCGGAAGGGCAGGCACATGGGCGAGACCGGTGGACGGACGGACGGGCGGACCTCGGCAGGGGTGGAGGGGCCAGGGGAGCGGGCCGGGCGGCCCGGCGGGATCGTGGTGTTCGGCGCGGGCGGGCGCGCCGGGCGGGCGGCCGTGGCGGAGGCGCGGCGGCGCGGGCACCGGGTGACGGCGGTGGTGCGCGATCCGGCCGCGCACGCGGACCTGGCCGGGGAGGGGGTGCGGCTGGTGGCGGGCGACGTCACGGACGCGGCGGCGGTGGCCGCTGCGGCGGCCGGGCACCGGACGGTGATCTCGGCGGCGGCGGCCTACGGCGCGGGCACCGACCCCGCGGCGTTCTTCGCCGACTCCACGCGGGCCCTGCTCGCCACGGCCCGGGAGCCGGGGGTGCGGCTGATCGTGGTGGGCCTGGCGACGCTGCTGCGGGACGCCGCGGGCCGGCCGCTGCTGGAATCGGCCCCGGTGCCGCCCGAGTTCCTGCCGTTCTGCCGGGCGCACGGCGCGGCTTTGGCGCTGCTGCGGCAGGAGGGGGCGCGGGTGGACTGGCTCTACCTCAGCCCGGCGGGGGACTTCGACCGCGAGGCGCCGGGGGGCGGCGGATACCGGGTGGCGGAACGGGGCGACCTGTCGGCCCGGATAGCGCAACGCGACTTCGCCGCGGCGGTGCTCGACGAGGCGGAGCGGCCGGCCCACCACCGCGTCCACCTGGCGGTCACCGGCGCCTGAGGCGGCGGCAGGCCCGCGCGTGCGGCGGTCAGGGCACGGGCAGCCCGGCCGCCAGCCGGTCGACGGCCTCCCGCAGCAGCGGCCCGACGGGCACCGGCGGGTCGGCGCGCAGCCAGTGCTCGATGGCCGTGCCCAGGGCGGCGCCGACGGCGGCGGCCACCAGCCGGGGGTAGAGGTCCCGCGCGGCGTCGGTGCCGGTGCGTTCGGCGACGACGGCGGCGAGTTCGCTCTGGGCGCGGGCGTTGACCTTGAAGATCTCGCCCTGGAGCGCCGGCTCGGTGAGCAGCAGGCGGACGCCCTCGATCCACTGCCGGTCGGGCACCCGCGCGCCCGCCTGCTGCCCGTCGAGGGCGAACTGCTCCTCGACCGCCCGGCCGATGGCCTCCCACAGCGGCTCCTCCCCGGGGCGTGCGCGCAGCGCGGCGGCGACCCGCTGGGCCCGGTCGAGGTGCCTGGCGGCGATGGCCTCGGCCTTGCCGGAGAAGTAGTTGCGGAAGGTGCGCAGGGAGACGCCCGCCTCGGCCGCGATGTCCTCGACCCTGACGTTGTCCACGCCACGCTCGATGCCGAGCTTGATCGCCGCCCAGCTGAGCGCGAGGCGGGTCTCCTGCTTCTTGCGCTCGCGCAGTCCGACGCGCGCGCCGCCCTGGGGGTGCATGCCGGTCACCGTAGCGACACCTTGCCTAACGTGCAAAGTTACCTTTCCGGCAGACTTTCCAGGGGGCGCGCGCGGCGATCAGGACCAGCGCGCGAGGACGCGCAGGGCGCGCCGCAGGTCGTCGAGCTGGTCGGTCAGGCCCCGGCGCAGCGCCGGGGTGAGGTCCTCGCCCGCCAGGCACTCCTCGCCCAGGCGCAGCGTCTCCGGCTCGGTGAGGCCGCGCGGGAAGGCGTACCTGGTGGCGGCCTGGGCCAGGGCGTGGCCGCGGCGGGCGGCCAGCCCGGTGGCGTCCCGGTAGTAGCGCGGCACGTAGGGGGCGAGCAGCTCGCGCTGCTCCGGCTGCCAGAAGCCCTCGGCGGTGGCGGTGAACAGGTAGTTCGACAGCCGGTCCGCCGGGTCGAACATCGCCTCCCAGGCCGCCTCCTTGGCCCGCGGCTCCGGCAGCGCGGCGCGGCAGCGGGCCGCGCCCTCCTCCCCCGCGGCGCTGGGGTCGCGCTCGGCCTCCGCCTTGATCTCCGCCTCGTCGGTGGCGCCGAGCACGGCGAGCCGGTGCAGCAGCCGCCAGCGCAGCTCCGGGTCGAGTGCGGGCCCCCCGGGCACCGTGCCGGCCCGCAGCCAGGAACGCAGGGTGCCCGGCTCGGTGGCCGCGTCGATCAGGCCGCGGACGGCGATCAGCCGGCGGCCCGGGGCGGCGTCGTCCGCGGTCCGCGCCAGCAGCTCCCCGGCCAGCTCCGTCAGCGTCTCCAGGGCCTCCCGGCGCGCCGGGGCGCCGAGGTAGCGGTCGGCGATCTGGGCGCGGGCGAAGCCGAGCACGCCTTCGAGCAGCGCCGGGGCGGGCTCTCCCGGCAGGTGGCGGCGGGCCGCGGCCAGGTAGGAGCGCGGGTCGAGTTCGGCGTCGCGGACCATGTCGCGGGCCGCGTTCCACACCACGGTCCTGGTCAGCGGGTCAGGCAGCGCGGAGAGCACCTCCTGCGCCGTCTCCCAGGAGCGCGCGTCCAGCCTGACCTTGGCGTAGGTGAGGTCGCCGTCGTTGACCACCAGGAGGTCGGGGCGGCTGCCGGGGAAGGTGAAGGCGGCCGAGCCCTCCTCGGCGCCGAGTTCCACGTCCCGCGCCTCGCGCCGCACCGGCCGCCGGGCCGCGCCGCCGGTGGCCGCGGCGGCTGCCGCCTCCCCCGCGTCCGCTTCCCCCGTGTCCGCCGCCCCCGCCTGCTCGGCCCTGAGGTCGTAGGCCCCCAGGCGCAGCCGGTGCGGGCGCCCGCCCTCGTGCCTCAGCTCCAGCCGCCAGCCCCCGCCCGGCTCCTCGGTCACGGTGGGCGTGAGGGTGTCGGGGCCGCTGGTGCGCAGCCAGGCGTCCGCCCAGGCGGGGACGGGGCGGCCCGAGGCGTGGGCCATGGAGTCGATGAAGTCGGCCAGGGTGGCGTTGCCGAAGCGGTGGCGGGCGAAGTGCTCGTTGATGCCGGCCAGGAAGGTCTCCTCCCCGAGCCAGGTCACCAGCTGCCGCAGGGCCGAGGCGCCCTTGGCGTAGGAGATGCCGTCGAAGTTGAGCCAGGCCGAGGCCGTGTCGGGCACGCCGTCCGGGTCCGGGGCGACCGGGTGGGTGGAGGGCCGCTGGTCCGCGTCGTAGCCCCAGGGCTTGCGGGAGCCGGCGAACTCGGTCCACGGCTCGTACTCCGTGGCCTCGGCGAGCACCTGGTACCCCATGTACTCGGCGAAGGACTCGTTCAGCCAGATGTCGTCCCACCAGCGCAGCGTCACCAGGTCGCCGAACCACATGTGGGCCATCTCGTGGGCGATGACCACGCCGCGGACCTCGCGCTCGGTCTGGGTGACGGCCGAGCGGAACACGTACTCGTCCCGCAGGGTGACCAGGCCGGGGTTCTCCATCGCGCCCGCGTTGAACTCGGGCACGAAGGCCTGGTCGTAGGAGTCGAACGGGTAGGGCTCGGCGAAGATCTCGTGGTAGCGGTCGAAGCAGCGGGTGGTGATGCCGAGGATCTCCCCGGCGTCCCGGTCCAGGTGCCCGGCGAGGGAGCGCCGCACGTGGATGCCGAAGGGCAGCCCGGCGTGTTCGGTCCGCACCGAGTGGTAGGGCCCGGCGGCCACGGCCATCAGGTAGGTGCTGATCGGCGGCGTCGAGGCGAAGTGCCAGCGGCCGGGCTCGCCCTGCGCCGTCTGCTGCCGGGTGGCGACGCCGTTGCCGAGGACGGTCCAGTCGCGGGGCGCGGTGACGGCGAGGTCGAACACGGCCTTGAGGTCGGGCTGGTCGAAGGAGGCGAAGACGAGGGGGCCCTCGGTCATGCAGCACATGCTGTAGAGGTAGGTGAGCCCGTCCTCGGGGTCGGTGAAGCGGTGCATGCCCTCGCCGGTGCGCGAGTACGGCATCTCGGCGGCCACCCGCAGTTCGTGCTCCCCGGCCGTGAGCCCCCGGAGCGGCAGCCTGCCCCCGGCGAGCGAGGCCGGGTCGAGGTCCCGCCCGTCGAGGGTCGCCCGGCGCAGCGCGAGCGGCCGCACCTCGACGAAGGTGTCACCCGCCTCGCGCGCCGTGAACCTGATGGTGGTGACGGAGCCGAACGACTCGGCGTTCTCCAGCGCCCGGCCGAAGTCCAGGTCGATCTCGTAACGGTGGACGTCGAGAAGCCGGGCCCGGGCCTCGGCTTCGCTGCGGGTGAGTGTGGCCATGCGGGAAATGCTGCCTCACCCGGCCCTCCGCGCACAGCCGATTCCCCACTTCACGAGGTCAGGTCAGGGAAGGGGCCGCCGCGGGAGGGAGCCACGGTCGCCGCCGCCTCGGTGGCGAAATCCCCGCAAAGCCCGCACTGTGGTGGAAAAGGCACGAACCCGGGAGGCCACTGTGATCGTCAAGATGCTCCACGAGAAGGGGCTGCGCAGCGAGCACGCGTACTGCGCCGGCGCCGCCTCCATCGGACTCTCCATCCTCAGCTGGGCCGGGTCGCTGAAGGCGGAGCCGGGCGGGGACCTGTCGCGCGCGGACCGGTGGGGGATCTTCGTGGGCGAGTGGGCCCCCACCTTCTTCGCCCTCGGCCTCGCCCTGGCCAATTACGAGTTCGCGGAAAAGTGAAGGGCCGGGGGCGCCGCGTCCCGGCGCCCCCGGCCGGGGCACGCTAGTCGGCCGCGGCCCGCTCGCCGTTCAGCCGCCGTCCCGCGATCGTCTCGTGGTGCCGGATGACCTCGGCGATGATGAAGTTGAGCAGCTTCTCGGCGAAGGCCGGATCGAGTTTGGCCTCCTCCGCGAGCCTGCGCAGGCGGGCGATCTGCCGGGCCTCCCGCGCCGGGTCGGCGGCCGGGAGGTGGTGGTCGGCCTTGAGGCGGCCTACCCGCTGGGTGCACTTGAAACGTTCGGCGAGCATGTGCACGACCGCGGCGTCGATGTTGTCGATGCTGTCGCGCAGCGCGGTCAGCTCCGCGCGCACGCCTTCGTCGAGCTCGGCGCTGGGATTCATGCTCCCACCCTATGCTGCGGCGGCGACTGCCCCGGCGCGGCGGCGAAGGGCCCCGTGCCGCACCGCCGCCCACCGGGCACCTCCCGGTGCGCCGGGTCGGAACCCGAAGCGGGGAGCCGGCCTTCCCGACCAGGCCGACACGAGGAAGAAGCAGGAGGCGAAGGGGAGCAGGACCAGTGCGGCGTGCATCGGGGACCAGCCGAGTCCGGTCTGCACGCAGGCCGCCGCCCGCCGCGAGCTCGGGGACTTTCTGCGCACCCGGCGCGAGCGGCTGAGCCCCGAGCAGGTGGGCCTTCCTCCCACCGGGCGCCGCAGGACGCCGGGCCTCAGGCGCGAGGAGGTGGCGGTGCCCGCCGGGGTGGGTGTCACCTGGTACACGTGGCTCGAACAGGGCAGGCCGATCAACGTCAGCACGCACGTGCCGGGGGCCGTCGGCCGGGCACTGCGACTGGACGACGCCGAGAGCCGGCATCTGCAACTGCTCGCGGGCATGCGGGTGCCGCCGGCCGAATCCGCCGGAAGCGACTCCGCCCTGCCGGGGACGTTTCGTGATGACGCCGGTGGACGAGGCCACGTCCGCAAGGCTGACCCGGCTGGCCGGCCTCGCCACGGCGGCCGGCGGCGGGCGGTCCGGGGGCTGACCTCGCCCGGCCCCCGGCCGGATTCAGCGGATGGCGCCCGCCGCGAGGCCGCCGGCGAGGCGGCGCTGGACGAGGACGAAGAAGATCAGGACCGGCAGCGTGATCAGCGTCGAACCGGCCATCACGGCGCCCCAGTCGGTGCTGTACTGGCCGAAGAAGGCGTGCAGGCCGACGGCCGCCGTGTACTTGCCGTCGTCCTGCATGAAGACGAAGGCGAAGACGAACTCGTTCCAGGCCACGATGAACGCGAAGATGCTGGTGGCCACGAGCCCCGGCGCGACCAGCGGCAGCAGCACCGAGCGGAACATCCGCCACCAGCCGCAGCCGTCCAGGTAGGCGGCCTCCTCGACCTCCTTGGGCACCGCGGCGACGAAGCCGCGCAGCGTCCAGATGGCGAAGGGCAGCGAGAAGGCCAGGTAGACGATCGTCAGGCCGAGGAGGCTGTTGAGCATCTTCAGGTCGCGCATCTGCAGGAAGAGCGGGATGACCAGCGCCTCCATGGGCACCATCTGCACCACGAGGATCATCACCAGCACCTTGCTGCGCATCCGGAACTGGAAGCGCGCCACCGCGACGGCAGCGAACAGGGCGAGCAGGCCGGAGAGCAGGACCGTGCCGAGGCCCACCACCAGGGAGTTGAGGAGGTACCTGCTGAAGTCCCCGGTGTCCAGGACGTAGCGGAAGTGGTCCAGGGTGAAGCCGGAGGGCAGCACCGAGGAGCCGCGGTGGCCCGCCTTGGGGTCGAAGGCCGAGGACAGCATCCAGTACACCGGGAAGAGGGTGAACGCCAGCAGCGCGGCGACGGCCACCCCCAGGCCGAGGCGCCGCGCGGGCGAGGTCCGGCGGCCGGGTCCCGCGACGGCGGGGCCTGCGGTGCGTGCGGTGCTCACAGTTCGTCCCGCTCCCTGGACAGCAGCCTGATGTACAGCACGGTGATGCCCAGCAGCAGCAGCGTGAGCAGGACGGCGATCGCCGAGCCCATGCCGTACTCGTTCCTGCTGAAGGACTGGATGTAGGACCACACGCCGAGGTTCAGCACGTCCTCGTTGGAGCCGGCGCCGCCCGGCATCAGGTAGACCTGTGCGAAGACCTTGAAGTCCCAGATGGTGGACAGGATGGTCACCACGAGGAAGACCGGCCTGATCACCGGCACGGTGATCCGCCAGAACCGCTGCCACGCGTTCGCCCCGTCCATCAGGGCCGCCTCGGGCAGCTCCCGCGGGATGGTCAGCAGCGCCGCGTAGACGGTGACCGCCACGAAGGGGAAGCCGTGGTGGACGACGTTGAGCGCGGCGATGGCGTAGAAGGCCCAGCGGTCGGTGAACCAGTTGGTCTGCTCGGGGTCGATCAGGCCGAGGGCGTCCAGGCCGCCGCTGACCACGCCGTCGAGCGGGTCGAAGACCCAGATCCACACGTAGGTTCCGGTGACCGCGGGCATCGCCCAGGCCATCATGATCACGCTGGAGCAGATGGTGCGCCACACCCGCCCCAGGCGTTGCAGCAGCAGCGCCACGAGGGTGCCGAAGGCGACGGTGAGCAGGACGCAGGCCAGCGCGAAGACGACGGTGTTCGGCAGCACCTTCGTCCACAGGAAGGAGTCGCCGAGGATCTCGCGGTAGTTGCCGAGGCCGATGTAGTTGCTCTCGCCTGTGTTGATCTCCCGCAGCCCGTAGTCCTGGAGGGAGAGTTGCAGCACCCGCACCAGCGGCCAGAACAGCAGGACCGCGAGCACCAGCAGCGCCGGGGCGAGCAGCAGCCAGGGCCGCAGCCCGCGGCGCAGGCGCCGCGCCCGGGCCTCCCGGGGGCCACCGCCGGCCGGCTCGCCGCCGCGCCCTCGCCCGGTGACCGTCGCGGCGAGCGCCGCCGGGGCCGCCGCCTCCTCGGGGGCGGCGGCCCCGGTCAGGCCGGACCCCGACTCACCCGCCAAAGGTCTCGTCCATGCTCGCCGCGGCCTCGTCGGCCGCCTCCTGCACGGACGCGTCGCCGCTCAGGATCTCCTGCACCATCCGCGTCACCACCTGGTCGCCCTGGATGGTGCCGTACGCCTCGGTGACCGGGACGCTGGCGCCGGCCTCGCTCATCTGCTGGGCGAACGGCGCCACCAGCGGGTCGTTCTCCGCGACCACCGCGTCGAGCAGGGACTGCTGGCCGGGGAAGTAGCCGGAGGACTCGGCCCACTGGGAGGCGAAGTCGCCGGTGGACATCAGCTCGATGAGGTCCCAGGCCAGGTCGGGCTGGTCGCTGTTGAACTCGCCGAGCAGCGAGCCGCCCACGAAGGAGGGGCTGAAGCCGCCCTCGGGTCCCGGGATCGGCACCACGCCGATCTTGTCGGCCCAGGACGGGTCGTCGGCCAGCAGCGTGTTCACGGTCCAGTTGCCGTTGATGACCATGGCGGACTGGCCGTTCTGGAAGCTCTCCAGCTGGTCGGTCTCCAGCCAGGTGCTCGCCGCGGCCACCGACACGTCGTCCTCGGTGGCGAGCGAGGTGTAGAAGTCGATGCCCTCCACGGCCTCGGGGGAGTTGATGGTGGAGTGCCACTGGTCGCCGTCCTGCTCGGCTATCTGGCCGCCGGCGCCCCAGATGAACGCGTCCACGCTGTACTCGCCGCCGCCGATCACCGGGAAGGGGATCATGTCCGGTTCGAGTTCCTTCAGCTGCAGCGCGACGTCCCGCAGCTCGTCCCAGGTGGTGGGCGCCTGGAGGCCGTGCTCCTCGAAGATGTCCTTGCGGTACATCAGCGAGCGGGTGCCGGCGTACCAGGGCATCCCGTAGACGGCGCCGTCCACGGTCGCCGCCTCCCGCAGGGCGGGGACCAGGTCGTCGGCCAGGCCCTCGGATTCGATGGTCTCGGAGAGGTCGGTGAGCGCCCCGGCCGCGCCGAACTCCGGCGCCCAGGTGGTGCCGATCTCCGCGACGTCGGGCAGTTCGTCCCCGGCCATCGCCGTGGTGATCTTGTCGTGGGCGTCGGCCCACTGGATGAACTGGACGTCGAGCGTGGCGCCCGTCTGCTCCTCGAACGCCTCCTTGAGCGACTCCACGTAGGGCTCGGCGTCGGGGTTGGTGCCCTCCATGATCCACAGCTGGAGGCTGTCCCCTCCGTCCCCTCCGTCGTCCCCGCAGGCCGTGAGCGCACCGAGGCTCAGCACGGCGGCCGCGCCGGCGACCAGGCGCCGAGCGCGCCTGAGCGGGGGTCTCCCCATGGGGGTGTGCAGCATGACCAGGCCCCTTCTGAAGTGCGTGGATCATCCGGCCGGACTGAGCGTCGATTGTGACAGCGCGGAGTTCACACGAGCCAGGTCTTGCGACATCACGGAACGGCACCGATTGTGGTCCACACCACTGGAAACGGTGCGGCGCCCGCCCCCCGGTCGGGTAGGGGGCGGGCGCCGGGCCGGATGCCGTGGCCGGCGGTCCGGGGGCCTTCTGCGGGGGGCCGGCCGGAGCCGGGCGGCCCGACGGGTCAGACCGCCAGCGGGCGGTCGGTGGGCCGGATCGGGTAGGGAAGGGTGGACTCGCCCGTCAGGTAGCGGTCCACGCCGCGGGCCGCGGCCCTGCCCTCGGCGATGGCCCAGACGATGAGCGACTGCCCGCGGCCCGCGTCGCCGGCCACGAACACGCCCTCGACGTTGGTGGCGTACGAGGCGTCGCGCGCGATGTTGCCGCGGGCGTCGAGCTCGACGCCGAACTGCCGCAGCAGGCCGTTCTCCTGGTCGGTGCCGGTGAAGCCCATGGCGAGGGTGACCAGTTGCGCCGGAATCCGCCGCTCGGTGCCGGGCAGCTGCACCAGCTTGCCGTCCTTGAACTCCACGCCGACCATGTGCAGCCACTGCACGTTGCCGTCCTCGTCGCCCTCGAAGTGGGTGGTCGAGACGGAGTACAGCCGCTCGCCCCCCTCCTCGTGCGCGGAGGTGACCTTGAAGGTCATCGGGTACGTCGGCCAGGGCTGGTGCGCCGGGCGGTCCTCGCCCGGCCGCGGCATGATCTCCAGCTGGGTGACGGAGGCCGCGCCCTGCCGGTGGGCGGTGCCCACGCAGTCGGCGCCGGTGTCGCCGCCGCCGATCACCACGACGTGCTTGCCCTCCGCGGAGATCGGCGAGCTGATCAGGTCGCCCTCCTGCACCTTGTTCGCCAGCGGCAGGTACTCCATCGCCTGGTGCACGCCCTTGAGTTCGCGCCCCGGCACCGGCAGGTCGCGCGGGGTGGTGGCCCCGGCCGCGATGACCACCGCGTCGTAGCGCTTGCGCAGCTGCTCGGCGTCGAGGTCCCGCCCGACCTCCACGCCGGTGCGGAACTTGGTGCCCTCGGCGCGCATCTGCTCGATGCGGCGGTTCAGGTGGCGCTTCTCCATCTTGAACTCGGGGATGCCGTACCGCAGCAGGCCGCCGATCCGGTCGGCCCGCTCGTAGACCGCGACCGTGTGCCCGGCCCTGGTGAGCTGCTGGGCGGCGGCCAGGCCCGAGGGCCCGGAGCCGATCACGGCCACCGTCTTGCCGGAGAGGCGCTGCGGCGGCTGCGGGGTGATCGCCCCCGCCTCCCACGCCTTGTCGACGATGGTGACCTCGACGTTCTTGATGGTGACCGCCGGCTGGTTGATGCCGAGCACGCAGGCCGACTCGCACGGCGCCGGGCACAGCCGCCCGGTGAACTCGGGGAAGTTGTTCGTCGCGTGCAGCCGCTCGCTCGCCGCGGTCCAGTCGCCGCGCCAGGCCAGGTCGTTCCACTCGGGGATCAGGTTGCCCAGCGGACAGCCGTTGTGGCAGAAGGGGATGCCGCAGTCCATGCAGCGGCCGGCCTGCTTGGTGATGACGGGCAGCAGGGAGCCCGGCACGTAGACCTCGCGCCAGTCCTTGACCCGCTCGCCGACGGGACGGGTGCGCGCGACCTCGCGCTCGGTCGTGAGGAAGCCCTTCGGATCAGCCATGGGTCGCCGCCTCCATCATCTTCTCGTGGGTCTCGGACTCGGAAAGCCCGGCCCGCTCGGCGGCGTCCTTGGCGGCGAGCACGGCCTTGTACGTGGTGGGCATGATCTTGCTGAACCGGGCCACGCCCGCCGCCCAGTCCGCCAGCAGCCCCTCGGCGACGGTGGAGCCGGTCTCCTCGGCGTGGCGGCGCAGCAGCTGGTGCAGCCAGTCGCGGTCGGCCTGGTCCGGCTCCTCCACCTCGACGAACCCGGGGTTCACCCGGTCCAGGTCGAGGTCGAGGACGTAGGCGATGCCGCCGGACATGCCGGCCGCGAAGTTGCGCCCGGTCTCGCCGAGCACCACGGCCCGGCCGCCGGTCATGTACTCGCAGCCGTGGTCGCCGACGCCCTCGGCGACCACGGTGGCGCCGGAGTTGCGCACGCAGAACCGCTCGCCGACCCGCCCGCGCAGGAACAGCTCGCCGCCGGTCGCGCCGTAGGCGAGGGTGTTGCCCGCGATGGTGGAGAACTCGGGCAGGTGGTCGGCCGCCCGGTCGGGGCGCACGATCAGCCGGCCGCCGGAGAGGCCCTTGCCGACGTAGTCGTTGGCGTCGCCCTCCAGGCGCAGCGTGATGCCGCGCGGCAGGAAGGCGCCGAACGACTGGCCCGCGGAGCCGGTGAACGTGATGTCGATCGTGTCGTCGGGCAGGCCCTGGCCGCCGAACTTCTTGGTGACGGCGTGGCCCAGCATGGTGCCCACGGTGCGGTTGATGTTGCGGATCGCGAGCTGGGCGCGGACCGGCTGGGCGGCCTCGGGCGTCTCGGCGGCGAGCGCGTCGGCCGAGAGCCGGATCAGCTCGTTGTCCAGGGCCTTGGCCAGGCCGTGGTCCTGGGCGGTGGTGCGGTGCCGCGCGGCGCCCTCGGGCAGCTCGGGGACGTGGAGCAGCGGGCCCAGGTCGAGGCCCTGGGCCTTCCAGTGGTCGACGGCCCGGCCGACGTCGAGGAGCTCGGCGTGGCCGACGGCCTCTTCCAGGGTGCGGAAGCCGAGCGCGGCCAGCAGCTCGCGCACCTCCTCGGCGATGAACTCGAAGAAGTTGACCACGAACTCGGGCTTGCCGGCGAAGCGTTCGCGCAGCACCGGGTTCTGGGTGGCGATGCCGACCGGGCAGGTGTCCAGGTGGCAGACCCGCATCAGGACGCAGCCGGAGACGACCAGCGGCGCGGTGGCGAAGCCGAACTCCTCCGCGCCGAGCAGCGCGGCGATCAGCACGTCGCGCCCGGTCTTCAGCTGCCCGTCGGTCTGCACGACGATCCGGTCGCGCAGGCCGTTGAGCAGCAGCGTCTGCTGGGTCTCGGCCAGGCCGAGCTCCCAGGGGCCGCCGGCGTGCTTCAGCGAGGTCAGCGGCGAGGCGCCGGTGCCGCCGTCGTGGCCCGAGATCAGCACCACGTCGGCGTGCGCCTTGGAGACGCCGGCGGCGACGGTGCCCACGCCGACCTCGGAGACCAGCTTGACGTGGATCCGGGCCGCGGGGTTGGCGTTCTTCAGGTCGTGGATCAGCTGGGCCAGGTCCTCGATGGAGTAGATGTCGTGGTGCGGCGGCGGGGAGATCAGGCCGACGCCGGGCGTCGAGTGCCGGGTCCTGGCCACCCAGGGGTACACCTTGTGCCCCGGCAGCTGGCCGCCCTCGCCCGGCTTGGCGCCCTGGGCCATCTTGATCTGGATGTCGTCGGCGTTGACCAGGTACTCGCTGGTGACGCCGAAGCGTCCCGAGGCGACCTGCTTGATGGCGCTGCGGCGCCGCGGGTCGACCAGCCGCTCCGGGTCCTCGCCGCCCTCGCCGGTGTTCGACTTGCCGCCGAGCCGGTTCATGGCGATGGCCAGGGTCTCGTGCGCCTCCTGGGAGATGGAGCCGTAGCTCATCGCGCCGGTGGAGAAGCGCTTGACGATCTCGCTGACCGGCTCGACCTCCTCCAGCGGCACCGGCTCCCGCTCCCCCTCGCGCAGCCGGAACAGCCCGCGCAGGGTCATCAGCCGCTCGGCCTGCTCGTTCACGCGCCGGGTGTAGCTGCGGAAGATGTCGAACCGCCGCTCGCGGGTGGCGTGCTGGAGCCGGAAGACGGTCTCGGGGTCGAACAGGTGCGGCTCGCCCTCGCGGCGCCACTGGTACTCGCCGCCGATCTCCAGGTCGCGGTGCGCGGGGGCGACGCCCGAGGCCGGGTACGCCTTGGCGTGCCTGGCGGCGACCTCCCTGGCGATGACGTCGAGGCCGGCGCCGCCGATCTTGGTGGCGGTGCCGTGGAAGTAGGTGTCGACGAACTCCTGGTCGAGGCCGACCGCCTCGAAGACCTGCGCGCCGCGGTAGGAGGCGACGGTGGAGATGCCCATCTTGGACATCACCTTGAGCACGCCCTTGCCGAGCGCCTTGATCAGGTTGCGGATCGCGGTGGGCGCGTCGGTGTCCGGCAGGTAGGTGCCGCGGGCGGCCAGGTCCTCGACGGACTCCATGGCCAGGTACGGGTTGACCGCGGCGGCGCCGTAGCCGATCAGCAGCGCCACGTGGTGGACCTCGCGCACGTCGCCCGCCTCGACCAGCAGGCCCACCTGGGTGCGCTGCTTGGTGCGGATGAGGTGGTGGTGCACGGCCGAGGTGAGCAAGAGGGAGGGGATCGGGGCGTGCTCGGCGTCGGAGTGCCGGTCGGAGAGCACGATGACCCGGGCGCCCTCGGCGATCGCCGCGTCGGCCTCGGCGCAGATCTCGGCCAGCCGCCGGGCGAGCGCCTCGCCGCCGCCGCTCACCCGGTAGAGGCCGGAGAGGGTGGTGGCGGCGAACCCGGGCAGGTCGCCGTCCGCGTTGATGTGGATGAGCTTGGCCAGCTCGTCGTTGTCGAGCACGGGGAAGGGCAGGGTCACGCTGCGGCAGGAGGCCGGGGCCGGCTCCAGCAGGTTGCCCTGCGGGCCGAGCGAGGAGAGCAGCGAGGTGACGAGCTCCTCGCGGATGGCGTCCAGCGGCGGGTTGGTGACCTGCGCGAACAGCTGGGTGAAGTAGTCGAAGATCAGCCGCGGCCGGTCGGAGAGCGCGGCGATGGGGCTGTCGGTGCCCATCGAGCCGATCGGCTCGGCCCCGGTCTTCGCCATGGGGGCGAGCAGCACCCGCAGCTCCTCCTCGGTGTAGCCGAAGGTCTGCTGGCGGCGGGTGACGGAGGCGTGGGTGTGCACGACGTGCTCGCGCTCGGGCAGGTCGGGCAGGTCGATGAGCCCGGCCTCCAGCCAGTCGGCGTACGGGTGCTCGCCGGCGAGCTGCCGCTTGATCTCGTCGTCCTCGATGATGCGGCCCTCCGCGGTGTCCACGAGGAACATCCGGCCGGGCTGGAGGCGGCCCTTGCGGACCACGCGGCCTGGCGCGATGTCCAGGACGCCGACCTCGGAGGACAGCACGACGAGGCCGTCCTCGGTGACCCAGTAACGGCCCGGGCGCAGTCCGTTGCGGTCCAGGACCGCGCCGACCTGGGTGCCGTCGGTGAAGGTGACGCAGGCCGGCCCGTCCCAGGGCTCCATGATCGTGGAGTGGTACCGGTAGAAGGCGCGCCGGTCGGGGTCCATCGACTCGTGGTTCTCCCACGCCTCGGGGACCATCATCAGCACCGCGTGCGGCAGGCTGCGCCCGCCCAGGTGCAGCAGTTCGAGCACCTCGTCGAAGGTGGCCGAGTCGGAGGCGCCGGGGGTGCAGACGGGGAAGATCCGCTCCAGCGGGCCGGTCCCGAAGAGGTCGGTGGCCAGCTGGGACTCCCTGGCCCGCATCCAGTTGCGGTTGCCCTGGACGGTGTTGATCTCGCCGTTGTGCGCGACGAAGCGGTAGGGGTGGGCCAGCGGCCAGCTCGGGAAGGTGTTGGTGGAGAAGCGGGAGTGGACCAGGGCGATCGCGCTGGTGAGACGGCGGTCGGAGAGGTCGGGGAAGAACGGCTCCAGCTGGCCGGTGGTGAGCATCCCCTTGTATACGAGGGTGCGCGAGGACAGCGAGGGGAAGTAGACACCCGCCTCGCGCTCGGCGCGCTTGCGCAGCACGAAGACGATCCGGTCGAGGTCGAGCCCCGTGCGCTCCCCCCGCGCGTCGGCGACGAAGAGCTGCCGGAAGGCGGGCATGGTGGCGCGCGCGGCGGCACCGAGCAGCCCGGGGGCGACCGGCACCTCGCGCCAGCCGAGCACCTTCAGCCCCTCCTCGCCCGCCAGCTCCTCGATCCTGGCCACGGCCGCGGCGGCCTCGTCGGCCGCGGTGGGCAGGAAGGCGGTGCCGACGGCGTAGGCCCCGGTCACGGGCAGGGCGAAGGAGACGCTCTCGCGCAGGAAGGCGTCCGGGACCTGCAGGAGGATGCCGGCGCCGTCGCCGGTGTCCGGGTCGGAGCCGGTGGCCCCCCGGTGTTCGAGATTGCGGAGGACGGTCAGCGCCTGGTCGACCAGCTCGTGGCTGGGCTCACCGGTGAGAGTGGCGACGAAGCCGACGCCACAGGCGTCGTGCTCATGGCGCGGGTCGTACATCCCCTGGGCAACCGGATGGGACGCAGAACGCATCGGCTCTCCCGTCGTCGTCTTGGGCAGTGCTGGTTCCGAGGGACGACGCTGGCCCTGGCGTTAAATTTTCGTGCAGATTACACGATGTCCCGATTCCCGGGAAGCGGATACTTCTGTCCGCGATACGGACTAAGCATCAGGTGGCGCGCCGGAGATGGCGGTGTTTGACCGGCCATGGCCCGGGCGGCGCCGAGGGTCTCGGCGGGGGTCTGCCGCACGCGAATCTCCGAACACATGCCCGGCCGCCGCGCGCTGAAACCCGAGGGAAACAAAGCTCACCCCGAAGGACGCCCACGCCACCCAACGTGTCCGGCAGGCGGGTGTATTCCCACGGTTCGCCCCCTCGGGGGAGGCCGGCCGGCGGGGGCGCCGGTTGCCGTGGTGTTGTCTTCGGATGAATCCCAGATTACCCGAGCGATGTCCCGAACAAAGAGCCGAGCGCATAGGTGATCCCGGCCGCGGCGGCGCCGAGGAGCAGCTGCCGCAGCCCGCTGTACCACCAGCTCCGCGCGGTGACCCGGGAGACCACCGCGCCGCACAGGAAGAGCCCGAGCAGCGCCAGGGTCACCGCGATCCACAGCGTGCCGACGCCCACCAGGTACGGCAGCACCGGCAGCAGGGCCCCGACGGCGAAGGAGCCGAAGGAGGAGACGGCGGCCACGGTGGGCGAGGGCAGGTCCCCCGGGGCCACGCCCAGCTCCTCACGGGTGTGTATCTCCAGGGCCTGCTCGGGGTCGGCCGACAGCTGCCGCGCCACCTCGCGGGCCAGCTCGGGCTCCACGCCGCGGCCCACGTAGACCGCGGTGAGCTCCTCCAGCTCGTCGGCCGGGTGCCGGGCGAGCTCGCGCCGCTCCACCTCGATCTCGGCGAGCACCAGCTCGCGCTGCGAGGCGACGGAGGTGTATTCGCCCGCGGCCATGGAGAAGGCCCCGGCCATCAGCCCGGCCATTCCGGCCACGACGATCGTGTGGGAGGAGGCGGAGCTGCCGGCGACCCCGGTGATGAGGCCCAGGTTCGAGACCAGTCCGTCCATGGCGCCGAAGACGGAGGGACGCAGCCAGCCGCCGGTGACGTCGCGGTGGCTGTGGTGCGCTTCTGCCGACATGGCCCTCCCCTGTCTTTCCCGGCCGCCCGGACCGCCCGGCGGTTCCGGACGGCGGGTCCCGCCGCCGGCCGCGCGGCTCGGGCGAACGCGCGGCCGGGACGGTGCGGACGGGAGAAAGGGTGGCACTCATTTCGCACCGGGGCTAGCAAGGCAGGCCATACTAACCTCGCTGACCTGGGGTTTCGGCCCGGGTCCTGGAGCGGGGCTGCGGCGCGCTCCCGGGCGGGCTCAGGCCCTGGGGCCCTCCGCTGCCTCCGGCTCCCGCGCGGCCCCGGCGCCCTCGGGCGTCCGGTCCGCCTCCTCCGCGCTCGGGGTTTCCGCGGCCTCCGCGGCGGGCGCGGTCCCGGCCGCCTCGCCGCTCTCCGCGGCTTCGCCCGCCTCCGCGGCCCCGGCGGCCTCCGGCGCACCGGCGCGCTCCGCCGCCTGCTCCGCCTCCGCCTCGCCGGCCCGCTGCTCCCCGGCCTCTTCTGCCTCGCCGGCCTCTTCCGCCTCCCCGGCCTCTTCTGCCTCTCCGTCCCCGGCGGAGGCGTCCCCGTCGGTCGCGGTCTCGCTCGCGGCGGCGCCCTCCGGGTCCTTTGCGGGCGCCCCCGCGGCCTCGGCGCCCCCGGCCTCCACGGCCGCGCCCTCCGGCTCGGCCACGGGCTCGACGGCCTCCTCGCGGCCGGGCCGCAGCCGGGCGGAGAACACCAGGTAGAGAACGGCCGCGGTGAAGACCAGCAGCGAGGTCCAGTCGTTCAGGCGCAGGCCGAAGAACGTGTGGGCCTCGTCGATGCGCAGGTACTCGGTCCAGAACCGGCCAGTCGTGTAGGCGATGACGTACACGGCGAACGCCCGCCCGTGGCCGAGCCGGAAGCGGCGGTCGGCCCACAGGACGAGGAACCCGACGCCCAGGCACCACAGCGACTCGTAGAGGAAGGTCGGGTGGTAGGTGCCGTGGTGGATGCCGTTGTCGATCTCCAGGCCCCAGGGCAGGTCGGTGGCCCGGCCGTAGAGCTCCTGGTTGAACCAGTTCCCCCAGCGGCCGACCGCCTGCGCGAACGCGAGACCCGGCGCGATCGCGTCCGCGAGCGGCGGCAGCGCGATGCCCCGGCGGCGGCAGGCGATCCACGTGCCCAGGGCGCCGCCCGCGACGGCGCCCCAGATCCCGATCCCGCCGTCCCAGATCTTGAAGGAGTCGACCCAGTCGCGGCCCTCGCCGAAGTACAGCTCGTAGTCGGTCACGACGTGGTAGACCCGCGCCCCGACCAGCCCGAAGGGCACCGCCCACACGGCGATGTCGGCGACGGTGCCCGGCTGCCCGCCCCGCGCCACCCAGCGGCGCCCGCTGAGCCAGATGGCGAGGAAGACGCCGATGATGATGCACAGCGCGTAGCCGCGCAGCGGCAGCGGACCGAGGTGGATCTCGCTTTCGCTCGGGCTGGGAATCGAGGCAAGGATGTCCATGGTGCCCCCGACGCTACCGTGCCCGCCCGCGGAGTGGGAATCCGTGGCCCCCGCTCGGGCCGCCGTGTCAGGAGGCGGGTCCTGCGGCGGGTCCTGCCGGGACGGGACGGCGGCAGGACCCGGGCGGTCAGGGGTCGTTCACGTCGTGGGGACCCCGGCGCTCACGAGCCGTCCCCCGCGATCTCCTCGACCCGCTCGGCCAGGCCCTCGGGGGTGAGCGGCTCGGCGGAGGTGCCGTAGACGCTGTCCCCGTTCAGCAGGACGGTCGGGGTGGCGTTGTACTCGGAGTCGAGGAAGCCGGCGTTCGAGCGGCTCACCCAGTTCTCGTGCCTCCCGGAGCGGACGCAGTCGCGGAAGGCCGGGGTGTCCAGGCCCCTCACCTCGCCCGCCAGCTCGATCAGCCGGGAGGGCTCGGCGAAGGCGTCGTCCGTCTCCGGCGGCTGGTTGCGGTAGAGCACGTCGTGGTAGCCGGGGAACTTCCCGGCGTCGCGGGCGCAGGCGGCCGCGTTGGCGGCGGACAGCGAGCCGTGGCCGCCCATGTTGCCGTCGATGATGGTCACCAGGTGGTACTCCGCCCGCAGCTTCCCCTCCTCGGTCAGCCGGTGGACGGTGTCCCGGAAGGCGTTCTCGAACTGGCCGCAGGCCGGGCAGCGGAAGTCCTCGTAGACGGTGAGGGTGGCCGGGGCCCCGGCCTCGCCGACCACGATGGGCCGGGCCGCGGGGCCCTCGGCGGAGTCGCCGCCGCGGTTGGCCGCCAGCACCCCGACGAGCCCGGCCACCGCGAGCACGCCCAGGGAGAGCCCGCCCACCTTGACCGAACGCAGCCGCCGCGCCACCGCCTGCTCGCGCGCCCGCTCCCGGCGCAGCCGCTCCCTGGCGTTCCGCGGGCCGCGCCGTCCCTGTCCCTGCGGCTTTCCCGGCTTTCCCGGATGAATCTTGTCGCTCACGCCCTGAGCCAACGAACCCGGCCTGGCCAGGACACGCCCGCGGCCCCCGGAGCGCGCCGCGGCGGGCGCCCGCGGATCTGACGAAGCGATGACATCCCCCGCGACGGCCGGGGAAACCCCTGGCCAAGCGCCTAGCGTGAGGCGGGTGAGCGTTTCCCCCCCGTCCAGGAAGACGTCCGACGAGGCGTCCGCGCAGACGTCCGCGCAGACGTCCGGTCAGCAGCGCCCGCCCGGGCCCGCGGCCGGCCGGGAGGCCGCGGGGAGGCGGCCGGGCGGCCGGGGCGCCGAGCTGGCCGCGGCCGGGGCCGCGGCGGCGCTGTTCGCGGCGGCCGCGCTGGTGGGCGCCGCGATCAACGACGACGACGTCCTGCACATGAGCTGGCCCCCGGTCTTCGGCAACTGGGAGCCGCACGCGGGCCCGGGCACCCCGGCCGCGCTGCTCGTGGCCGCGCTGCTGGTGGCCGCGGGACCGCGGTCGGCCCGGCGGCTGCCGTGGCGCGGGCTGCCGCTCGCCACCGCCTGCGCCTCGCTGGCCTGGGTGTGGTCGCTGGCCCTGGTGGACGGCTGGCGGGACGGCGTCGTCGACCGGCTCGCCACCGGCGAGGAGTACCTCACGGTCGTGGACGAGATCCACGGCACGGGCGGCTTCCTGCGCACGTTCACCGACCACATCCTCCTGCACTCCCCGGACAACTGGCCCGCGCATGTGGCGGGCCACCCGCCGGGCGCCACCCTGACCTTCGTCCTGCTGGACCGGATCGGCCTGGGCGGCGGCGCCTGGGCCTCGGCCTTCGTGATCACGGCGGCGGCAAGCGCCGCGGCGGCCGTGCTGCTCACGCTGCGCGTGGTGGCGGGCGAGGAGACCGCGCGGCGGGCGGCGCCCTTCCTGGCCCTGGCGCCCGGCGCGGTGTGGCTGGGGGCCTCGGCCGACGCCTACTTCGCGGCGGTCGCCGCCTGGGCCGTCGCGCTGCTCGCCCTGGCCACCGGCCGGGACGCCGGGAGGGCCAGGCGGATCGCGGCGGCCCTCGGCTCCGGGCTGCTGTTCGGGCTGCTGCTCTACCTCTCCTACGGACTGGTGCTGATGGGCCTGGTGGCCCTGGCCGTCCTGCTGCTCGCCCGGGACGCCAGGCCGCTGCCCTGGGTGGTGCTGGGCATCCTGCCCTGGGTGGTGGCCTTCACGGCGGCCGGCTTCTGGTGGTTCGACGGCTACTCCACCCTGCACGAGCGCTACTACCAGGGCGTGGGCGGCGTGCGGCCCTACGGGTACTTCGTGTGGGCCAACCTGGCGGTGCAGGTGCTCTCGGTGGGACTGGCCACCGCGGCCGGGCTGGCCCGGGCGGCGCGGCGCCCGCGTACGCCGCCGGCCGTGCTGGTGGGGGCGGCGGCCTGCGCCATGCTGCTCGCCGACCTCTCCGGGATGAGCAAGGCGGAGACCGAGCGGATCTGGCTGCCGTTCGCGCTGTGGCTGCTGCCCGCCACCGCGCTGCTCGACCGGCGCGGCACCCGCGGGTGGCTGGCCGCGCAGGCCGTGCTCGCGCTCGCGGTCAACCACCTGCTGACCACGCGCTGGTAGGGCGGAACCGATGCGGGGGAACGGGAGGGAAGACATGAACGGGAACGCGAACGGGAACCCGGGCGGGGAGGCGAACGCACACGGGGAGGCGAGCGGGGAGAGGGCGCCCGCGGAACGGGAGCCCGCGGCGGGGTCCATATCCGCGGCCTCCCGGCCCGCCCGTCCCGAAGGCGCCGCCCCGGCCCTGGTGCGCCGGGCGCCGGTGCCCCCGTTGCCGCGGTTCCGGGGCCCGCTGCACGACGCCCGCACGGCGACCGCCGTCGGCCGCTGGCTGGGCCTGGCCATGGCGGTGTGCTTCCTCACCGGCCTGGTCAGCCACGAGCTCCAGTCGCCGCAGGGCTGGCTCGCCCCGCACCTGCCCTCCCGGCCGGTCTCCGGCTACCGCCTCACCCAGGGGCTGCACGTCGCCTCGGGCATCGCGGCGATCCCGCTGCTGCTGGTGAAGCTGTGGACGGTGTACCCGCGGCTGTTCGCCTGGCCCCCCGCGCGGTCGGTGCGGCACGCGCTGGAGCGGCTGTCGATCGGGGCGCTCGTCGGCTCGGCGCTGCTCGAACTGTTCCTCGGGCTGGTGAACATCGCCCAGTGGTACCCCTGGCCCTTCCCCTTCGTGCCCGTGCACTGGGCGCTGGCCTGGGTGCTGATCGGCTCGCTGCTGCTGCACGTGGCGGTGAAGGCCCCCGACATCGCACGGCACTGGCGGCGCGACCGCACGGGGGCCGACGCGCAGGCCGCGGAGCGCAGGTCGCTGCTGCGGGGGGTGGGCGCGGCGGTGGGCACGCTGACGCTGGTGACGGCGGGACAGTCCTTCGGCCCGCTGCGGCCCCTCACGCTGCTCGCGCCGCGCCGCCCGGACGGCAGGGCCCAGGGCGTGCCGGTCAACCGGACCGCGGCCGAGGCCGGGGTGCTGGACGTCGCGGCGGAGAGCTGGCGGCTGCACGTGGCCGGGCCGCGGCCGTTCGAGCTCTCCCTGGCCGAACTGCGGGCGCTGCCGCAGTACACGGCGCGGCTGCCGATCGCCTGCGTGGAGGGCTGGAGCGTCTCGGCCGAGTGGACCGGGGTCCGGCTGCGCGATCTGGTCGAGCGGGCCGGCGCCCCCGCCGCCTCCTTCCTGCGGGTCGTCTCGCTGCAACGGCACGGCGGCTACCGCGTGATGGAGATGGGGCCGCACTACGCGAGCGATCCGGCCACGCTGCTGGCGCTGCGGCTGAACGGCGCGGAGCTGTCCCCCGACCACGGCTACCCGGCGCGGATCATCGCGCCGAACCGGCCGGGGGTGTGGCAGACGAAGTGGGTCGCGCGCATCGAGGTGCTGCGGTGACCCCGCCCCGCGTGGGCGAGAGAGGCCAGGGAGGAGCCCGTTGAACGAACGCTCTGCGGCAGGCGGACCGGGCGCGGGGGCGCGCCCCGCGACCGGCACCCAGGCCGGCGCCGCGACCGGTGCGGAAGCGGGTGCCGCGCCCGGCGCCGCGCCCCGCGGGGAGCACGGCGCCGGGATGTGGGTGCTGCGGTGGGTGCTCGGCGGGCTGGGGGCGGCCGCGCTGGGCGCCGGGCTGTGGCTGCTGCTCCACGACGAGGGCGCCGAAACCGCCCGGCAGACGCTGACCTGGCTGGCGGCCCTGTGGGCGGTGCACGACCTGCTGTTCGTGCCGCTGGTGCTGGCCGCGGGCCTCGTGCTGCGCCGCCTGCCGGGGCGCCGCGCCCTCCGCGGCGGCCTGCTGGTGTGCGGCAGCGCCCTCCTGGTCGCCCTGCCCCCGCTGCTGCGCCCCGGGGCGCCGCGCAACCCGACGGTGCTCTCGCTCGACTACCCGCGCAATCTGGCGCTCCTCGCCGCCGCGGTCGCCCTGGCCACCGCGGCGGCGGCCCTCCTGCCCGCGCCGCGCCGGGTGCGCCGCGGCGGGGACGGGGCGCGGCGGAGGGCCGGGCGGGCGGCCACCGCGCCCGGCGGGGGCGAGGAGCCGGGGCAGGGGCGCGCGGGCGCGCCCGGCGAGCGCTGACCCCGGCGGCGACGCGGTGCACGGCCCTGGCGGCGGCCGGGGACGATGCCGCGGCCACCCCGGCCGTGCCGCGGCGAGGCGGCGACGCGCTCCGCGGGCGCCCGGCCGGTGCCGCGGCGACCCGGCCGGCGACGCGGTGACCTAAGCGAACCGCAGCCGCCGCACAAGGAGTCGGGGCTAGCATCTGCGAACGTCCGCCGGAGGCCCGTGCGCAAGGGAACGGCCTGCCGGGAATCGCGACCGCGGGATCGGAGCGAGCCATGAGGAACGACGTCGGCCCCATACCGCGCCCCAGCGCGCACGGGCGCGTGCCGTCCGCGCCCCGGGGGAGGTGAGGGGGTGCTCGGCCACATCGCCGTCGTCGGCGCCTCGCTCGCCGGGGTGCGCACCGCGGAGGCGCTGCGCCGCCGGGGCTACCAGGGGGAGCTCACGCTCGTCGGCGCCGAGCCCCACTTCCCGCCCTACGACCGGCCGCCGCTGTCCAAGTCGGTGCTCACCGGCGCCGACCCCGAGGAGGTCAGGCTGCGGGTCGACGAGGACCTCGGCGCGAAGCTGCGGCTCGGCGTCGCGGCGGTCGGCCTCGACCTGGCCGCCCGGGAGGTACGCCTCGCGGACGGCGAACGCCTGGGGTTCGACGGGCTGGTGATCGCCACCGGGGGCAGCCCGCGGCAGCCGCCCGCGCTGCGCGGCGAGCCGCCCGAGGTGTTCGTGCTGCGCACGCTGGAGGACTCCCTGGCGCTGCGGGCCGCCCTGCTGCGCGGCCCGCGGGTCGCGGTGGTCGGCGGCGGGTTCATCGGCTGCGAGATCGCCGCCGCCTGCCGGGCGCTCGGCCTTGAGGTCACCCTCGTGGAGGCGGAAGGGCAGCCGATGGAACGAGTGCTCGGCCCGGAGCTCGGCCGGGAGCTGGCGGCCCTGCACCGCGACC
Source organism: Streptomyces hoynatensis (assembly GCF_003626535.1). Lineage (GTDB taxonomy): Bacteria > Actinomycetota > Actinomycetes > Streptomycetales > Streptomycetaceae > Streptomyces > Streptomyces hoynatensis. Next base: position 196,662 of record NZ_RBAL01000006.1, on the reverse strand, counting down.
ACGGCACCGCGCTGCGCACCGGCACGCCGGTCGCGGGGCTGCGCCCGGGGGAGGTGCTGCTGGCCGACGGCACCACGGTGCCGGCCGACGTGGTCGTGGTGGCGATCGGCTGCGCGCCGGCCACCGCCTGGCTGCGCGGCAGCGGCCTCGACGTCGCCGACGGGGTCCTGCTCGACGAGCGCTGCGCCGCCGTGGGCGCCGAGGGGGTGGTGGCCGCGGGCGACGTCGCCAGGTGGCCCAACCGGCTCTTCGGCGAGACGATGCGGATCGAGCACTGGACCAACGCCTTCGAGCAGGCCGACGCGGCGGCCCGCACGCTGCTCGCCGGGCCCGGGGGCGAGGCCGAACCCTTCGCGCCCGTCCCCTACTTCTGGTCCGACCAGTACGACTCGAAGATCCACTTCGTGGGCCGCGCCACCGGCCGGCCGCGGATCGTGGAGGGCTCCCCCGCCGAGCGGCGCTTCGTCGCGGTCTGGACCGGGGAGGGCGTGGTCCGCGGGGCGCTGTGCGTCAACCGGGCCGGGCGGCTGGCGCGTTACCGCCGCATGATCGCGAACCGGGCCGCCGAGGACGCGCTGCCGGAACCGGCCTGAGCTCCGGCCGGCCCCGGCCGGGCGGGGCTCAGCGGCCCTCCCCGCCGGGGCCCGGGGCGCGCAGGGCGAGGAAGTGCCGGTCGGCGACGGTCCACTGGCCTGCCGTCGTCCAGCCCACGTACTCCGCCGTCGCCCGCAGCGCCCGCTGGCCCAGGCGCGCCCAGGGGAAGGCGGGGCCGGTCGCGCCGCGGTCGTCCTCCAGCCGCACCTCGAAGCGCTCCGCGACCTCGACCGGGGCGGCCTCGGCCAGCAACAGGCCGCCGGGGGTGACGAGTTGGCGGATGCGGCGGAGCAGGGCCGCGGGGTTGCCGCCGATGCCTATGTTCCCGTCGATCAGCAGCACGCTCCCCCACCAGCCCTCCTGCGGCAGCCGCTGGAAGACCGAGCGCAGCAGGGCCTTGCCGCCCGTGCTCCTGGTGCGTTCCACCGCCGCCGGCGCCGTGTCGATGCCGAGCGCGGGCCTGGCGCCGCGGGCCAGGGCGGCGACCATCCGGCCGGGCCCGCAGCCGATGTCGAGGACGCTGCCGGTGCAGCGGCCGAGGACGGTGCGGTCGGCCGCGTCGGGCACCGCGCACCAGCGTTCGATGTCGAGTGGCAGCCTGCGGCCGTCCGCGCGGCGCAGGAACAGCGGCCCGCGCCCGGAGCGCAGCGCCAGGCTGTAGGGGTCGGCCGCGGTCGCGGGCCAGGCGGGGGCCGTCATCCGCGGCCCGCCCGCGCCTGGCCCGCCACGGCCCGGTAGGCGGCGGCGAACCGGCCCTCGGGGGCGGCGGCCAGGATCTCCCCGGCGTCGGCCGCCGTGTCCAGGTCGCGCAGCACGGGCAGGTCGGCGACGTCGAGCCCGGCGGCGACCAGCCGCGCGCGCTGTGCCCGGCCGGTGCCCGAGGTCGACATGGGCACGCCGAGGACGAGGGCCGGGCGCGGGGTGTCCATGCCGAGTGCCCAGAACCCGCCGTCGGCCGCGGGCCCGAACCAGGCGCGCCCGGGCGGCCAGGCGCCGGGGGCGGTCGCCGGGGCGAGCAGTTCCGGGGTGAGCTGCGGGGTGTCCATGCCGACCAGCAGGGCGGGCCCGGTGCAGCCGGCGAACGCGGCGGCGATGCGCCGGTCGAGGCCGCCGCCCGCCTGTGGCACCACCTCCCAGCCGGCCGGCAGCCAGGGCCCCGGGTGCCCGTCGAGCACGAGCACCCGGCGGGCGGCCGGGACGTGCAGCAGGGTGTGCAGGGTGTCGGCGAGCGCCGCCGCCGCGAGCCTGGCGGCCTGCCCCGGGCTGAACGGCGGGGTCAGCCGGGTCTTCACCCGCCCGGGCACCGGCTCCTTCGCCAGGACCAGCAGCGTCGGCGCCGCCCGCCCGCTCACGCGAGGACCTGCCGCATGTCGTGCACGGCCTGCCAGGTGCCGCGCCAGGTGCCCGTCACCTTCGACTTCCCCGCGCGCGGCCGGTAGGCGACCTCGGTCTCGGCGATCCGCCAGCCCGCGTCCGCGGCCCGCACCACCATCTGGAGCGGGTAGCCGCTGCGCCGGTCGGTGAGGCCGAGCGCGAGCAGGGCCTCGCGGCGGCCCACCCGCATCGGCCCGAGGTCGCGCAGCCGCACCCCGGTGCGGCGCCTGAGCATGCGGGCCAGGGCGCGGTTGCCGAGCCTGGCGTGCAGCGGCCAGGCGCCGCGCGCCGTGGGCAGCCGCCTGGCGAGCACCAGGTCGGCGGCCCCGCCGCGGACGGGCTCGGCGACGCGCGGCAGCTCGGCCGGGTCGAGGGAGGCGTCGCAGTCGCAGAACGCGACCAGTTCCGCCTCCGCGGCGAGCAGCCCGGCGTGGCAGGCGGCGCCGAAGCCGCGGCGCGGCTCGTGGACGACGCGCGCGCCCAGGCGCTCGGCCAGGGCGGCGGAGCCGTCGGTGGAGCCGTTGTCCACGACGACGGCCCGCCAGCCGTCCGGAATCCTGCCCAGCACCCAGGGCAGCGCTTCGGCCTCGTTCAGGCAGGGCAGCACCAGGTCGCCCCGCGCGGACAGTGAGTTGGTCACCCCCCTTACCCTACGAAGACAAAGCGGGCATTCCCGGACATGGCTCCTTACGGAACCGTGACGTCCGCCCCGGCCGCGACCGGCGCGGAGCGAGCGGTGTGAGACTCGGTGACATGCACCAGCAGCCACAGCGCATCCTCGTGGTCGACGACGACCCGACCGTCACCGAGGTCGTCTCCGGCTATCTCGACCGGGCGGGCTTCACGGTCGACCGGGCGGCCGACGGTCCCGGCGCGCTGGCCAGGGCCGCCGCCAACCCGCCCGACCTGGTCGTGCTCGACCTGATGCTGCCGGGCCTCGACGGCCTCCAGGTGTGCCGCAGGCTGCGCGAGTCGGGGCCGGTGCCGGTGGTGATGCTGACCGCGCGCGGGGACGAGGAGGACCGCATCCTCGGCCTGGAGATAGGCGCCGACGACTACGTGACCAAGCCCTTCAGCCCCAGGGAGCTGGTGCTGCGGGTGACCTCCGTGCTGCGCCGGGTGGCGGGCACGGGACCCGAGGCAGGCCGCGGCGAGACGGTGCTGCGCGGCGGCGGCATCACCGTGGACACGGCGGCCCGCACCGCGGGCGACGCCCGCGGCCCGCTGCGGCTGACCCTGCGGGAGTTCGACCTCCTCGCGCACTTCCTGCGGCACCCGGGGCGGGCGTTCAGCCGCGAGGAGCTGATGGCCACCGTGTGGGGCTGGGACTTCGGCGACCTGTCCACGGTCACCGTGCACGTGCGGCGGCTGCGGCACAAGGTGGAGCGCGACCCGGCCAGCCCCCGGCTGATCAGGACGGTCTGGGGCGTCGGCTACCGCTTCGACGCCGAAGGCCGCGCGCCGGAGGCGGGGGAGGAGGGGTAGTGGAGTTCAGGCTGAGCGCGCTGCCGCAGATCGCACTGCACGCCGCGCTGGGGGCGGCGCTGGCCGGGGCGGTGGGCGCCTGGGCGCTGGCCGCGGCCAGGCGCCGCTCGGTCGCCGTCTCCCTCGCCGTGCTGAGCGCCGTGGCGGTGGGCACGATGCTCGCCGGGACCCTCTCGGTGGCCTGGGCGATGTTCCTGTCCCCGCACGACCTGGCCGTGGTCGTCACGGTGGGCGCCATGGGCGCGCTGACCGCGACCGTCACGGCCCTGCTGCTGGGGCGCTGGGTGATCCGCGCGCACCGGGCGCTTGAGCGTTCCGCCACCGCGCTCGGCGAGGGCGGGCAGTTCACGCCGCCCGCCGTGCCGATGCCCGCGGAACTCGCCTCGCTGGCCCGCCGGCTGGCCGACACCAGCGAACGGCTCGCCGCCTCGCGGGAGCGGGAGCGGGCGCTTGAGTCCTCCCGCCGGGAGCTGGTCGCCTGGATCTCGCACGACCTGCGTTCCCCGCTGGCCGGGCTGCGGGCGATGGCCGAGGCCCTGGAGGACGGCATCGCCGAGGACCCCGACCGCTACCACCGGCAGATACGCGGCGAGGTGGAGCGGCTCAGCTCCATGGTGGGCGACCTGTTCGAGCTCTCCAGGATTCAGGCGGGCTCGCTGAGCCTGGCCCCGACCAGGATGTCGGTCTACGACCTGATCAGCGACGCCATCGCCGGCGCCGACCCGCTGGCCAGGGAGTGCGGCGTGCTGCTCGCCGACCGGGGCGTGGACCCGGTGCCGGTGGAGGTGGACGGCAAGGAGATGAGCCGGGTGCTGGCCAACCTGCTGCTCAACGCGATCCGCCACACCCCGGCCGACGGCACGGTCGCGGTGGCGGCCAGCCGCCGCGCGGACTCGGTGGTGGTCTCGGTCACCGACGGCTGCGGGGGCATCGCCGAGCAGGACCTGCCGCGGGTCTTCGACACCGGCTGGCGCGGCACCGACGCCAGGACCCCGCCGGCGGGCGCGGGGCTCGGCCTCGCGATCGTCCGCGGCATCGTCGAGGCGCACGCGGGCCGCACCGGGGTGAGCAACGTGCCCGGCGGCTGCCGTTTCGAGGTCATCCTCCCGGCCGCCTCCTGATTCCCCCTTCCCCCGCGCGCCCCCGCGGCGGGGCCCGCCCGGCGGGCGGCACGTCAGGAGGCCGCCGCCGGCTCGCGGAGCGGGGAGGTGGCGAAGGCCGTCATGCCCTCGGCGAAGCCGACGCGGGGGCGCCAGCCGAGTTCCGCGCGCAGCCGCGCCGAGGAGGCGGTGATGTGGCGGACGTCCCCGAGCCGGTACTCGCCGGTGACCTCGGGGGCCGGGCCGCCGCAGGCCGCGGCGAGCGCGGCGGCCATCTCGCCGACCGTGTGCGGCTCGCCGCTCCCGGTGTTGTACGCGCGCAGGGTGCCGGCCGGCCGCTCGCCCACGGCGCCGAGCGCCGCCACGTTCGCCGCCGCCACGTCCGTCACGTGCACGAAGTCCCGCCGCTGCGCGCCGTCCTCGAAGACCCGCGGCGGCCGGCCCGCGGCCAGGGCCGAGCGGAAGAACGCCGCCACCCCCGCGTAGGGGGTGTCGCGCGGCATGCGGTCCCCGTAGACGTTGTGGTAGCGCAGGCTGATCGCCCGCCCGCCGGTCGCCCGCGCCCAGGCGGCGGCCAGGTGCTCCTGGGCCAGCTTCGTCGTGGCGTAGACGTTGCGCGGGTCGGCCGGCGCGTCCTCCCCCACCAGACCCGGCAGCAGCTCGGCCCCGCACTCGGGGCAGGCGGGCTCGAACCTGCCGCGCGCCAGGTTCCCGGGCGCCCGCGGGCCCGGCCTGACCCGCCCGTGCGCGGGGCAGTCGTACCTGCCCTCGCCGTAGACCACCATCGAGCCGGCCAGGACCAGCCGCCCGACGCCCGCCTCGGCCATCTCCGCCAGCAGCAGCGCGGTCCCGTGGTCGTTGACGCTCACGTAGCCGGGGGCGTCCGCGAAGTCCTTGCCGAGCCCGACCATCGCCGCCTGGTGGCACACCGCGGCGACCCCGCGCAGCGCCCCGGCCAGCGCCACGCGGTCCCTGAGGTCGGCCCCGATCCAGGGGACGTCCTCCCGCTCGGGCCGCCGCAGGTCGAGCACCACCGGCTCGTGCCCCTGGGCCAGCAGTTCTTCCACGACGTGCGAGCCGATGAAGCCGGCTCCTCCGGTGACGAGTACCCGCATGCGCCCACCGTAGCCAGGCCCACGGCGCCGCCGGCCGCCCCGCGGGGAGCCGTCAGCATTCCGTCATTGTTTCCCGGGGTTTCCCGGGGTTCCCGGGCAGCCCGTCCCCGGGCCTCCCCCGCCGGGCGGGCGCCGCGGGCTCAGAGCTCCGTGCGGTCCGCCGCGGGCTGCTCCCAGGGCACGCTCAGCCAGGGGCTCTCCGGGTCGGTGGCCAGGATGCGGAACGCGGCCACCATCTCCGCGTACCACTCGCCGAACTCCTCGCCGTCGAAGTGCAGGCAGCGGCCGAGGATGTAGCCGGTGGCGAAGTCGGGCCAGGAGCGGTACACGCGCCTGGCCCCCGCCCCGGCCCGCAGCACCGCGCGCTCGGTCTCCGCCAGGTCGCAGTAGCGGGCGCCGAGCCCCCACCTGGCCATGCAGGAGGCGCGGCCGAAGTCCCAGGCCAGCACCGAGCGCACGCCGGCGTCGGCGTCGAGCAGGCCGTCGGCGCGGAAGCGGGCCTCGTAGCGCAGGATGCGGCCGATGAGGTCCTGGACGAGCGCGATGTCGGCGTCCAGGTCGAAGTCCGGGGGCCTGCCGGTCTGGTCGACGAGTTCCGCGGTGCGCGAGAGCAGCACGCGTTCCGCGGTCTCGCGCCACTGCACCGCGCCGGGCACCGCCCCGTACTCCTTGATCATCGCCTGCCGCACCCGGAGCACGAACTCCCAGGCGGGCGAGATGACGTCGCCGTTCAGCAGGCGCTCCTGGATGGCCAGCCAGTCGTCCCTGCCGCTCACGCCCCACCAGGAGGCGAGGAGTTCCTTCTCCTCGGTGTAGCCGCCGTTCTGCCAGCCCAGGTGGTTCCAGATCGAGCCGTTGTTGACCAGCAGCAACGCGCCGCAGGCCATGCCGTGCGCCAGGGGCCCGTGCCGGTCCCCGGTCCACAGCGTCTTCAGCGGGCTCTCCGCGGGGGCGTTCCTGGCGTGCCGCCGCCAGCGCTTGGGCTCGGCGGGCAGGAAGGTCTCCAGGGGGGTGCCGGGGTTGATGGCCAGCCAGCGCACCGGGCGCGGCCAGGCCTTGGCCAGCCCGCCGAGGTCCCCGCGCTCGAAAACCTGTGCCCCGGAGGGCGGCGGCAGCATTCCGCGTGTGAACACGGGCAGGCACAGGCCCTCCACGTGCGGGTCGCGGAAGGGGCTGAACCTCAGGCTGTGCGGCACGGCGTCGGCGAGCTCGCGCGACATGGGGAAGAACAGATCGGTGGCGGCGAGCACGGAGAAGAACGCCTGCCAGTCCCCCCGCAGCCCCGCCTCGTAAAGCCCCTGCTCGACCGCGGTCGGCGGCTGCCAGGCGACGCCCTCTGCTATGCCCTCGGTGGCCCCCTCGCTGCCCATGAGCCCGACTTTACCGGACCTGCGCGAACGGGCCGGGCGAGACCGGCGAAGCGGTGGCCCGGGGCGCGCTCCCCCGTCCCCTGGCCACCGTTTCCCGCCGCGAAGGCCACGAACGCCGCGAACGCTACGCCGCCGGGGCCCCGGGGGCCTTCGGCTGCCTGACGCCCGCGGCCAGCTCGCCGGCCAGCTCGCGCAGCGCGGCGACGCCCTCGGCCTCCCGGCCCGCGTGGTCGAGCATCCGGCGGACGAAGGCCGAGCCGACGATGACGCCGTCGGCGAAGCCGGCCACCTCGGCCGCCTGCTCCCGGTTGGACACCCCGAGGCCCACGCACACCGGCAGCGCGGTGGTGGCCTTGGTGCGGCGCACCAGGTCGGCGGCGTCCCGGCCCACGGACTCGCGGGTGCCGGTGACGCCCATCAGCGAGGCGGCGTAGACGAAGCCGCTGCCGGCCGCGGTGATGGCGGCGATCCTGGCGTCGCGGCTGCTCGGCGCCACCACGAACACCGTGGCCAGGCCGTGCTGTTCCGCCGCCTTGCGCCAGCCCTCCGACTCCTCCACCGGCAGGTCGGGCAGGATGCAGCCCGCGCCGCCTGCCGCGGCGAGCTCGGCGGCGAACCGCTCGGCCCCGTAGCGGTCCACCGGGTTCCAGTACGTCATCACCAGCACCGGCGCGCCGGTGGCCGCGGCGACCTCGCGGACCGTGCGCAGCACCCCGGCGATCCGGATGCCGCCGCGCAGCGCGATGTCGTCCGCGGTCTGGATGACCGGGCCGTCCAGCACCGGGTCGCTGTGCGGCAGGCCGATTTCGAGGACGTCGCAGCCGCCCTCGACCATGGCCCTGGCGCTCTCGATGCCGCGTTCCAGGGTGGGGAAACCGGCCGGGAAGTAGCCGATGAGCGCCGCCCTTCCCGCCGCCCGCGCCGCGGCCAGCCGGGCCGCCAGGCCCTCCGCGCCGCCGCGTCCGCCCGCCGCTTGGCCGGCGTCCTGGTGCGCGCCCGCCGCCGCTCCCGCCTGCCGCTCCGATTCGCTCACCGGTCCTCCCCCTCGCCCTGCTCGCCGTCCAGGAGCCCGAAGTAGCGGGCCGCGGTGTCCATGTCCTTGTCGCCGCGCCCGGAGACGTTCACCACCAGCAGCCCCTCGGGGCCGAGTTCGCGGCCGACCGCGAGGGCGCCGGCCAGGGCGTGGGCGCTCTCGATGGCCGGGATGATGCCCTCGGTGCGGGAGAGCAGGCGCAGCGCCGCCATGGCCTCCGCGTCGGTGATCGGCATGTACTCGCCCCGCCCGCTGTCCTTGAGGTAGGCGTGCTCGGGGCCGATGCCCGGGTAGTCGAGGCCGGCCGAGATCGAGTAGGGCTCGGTGACCTGGCCCTCGTCGTCCTGGAGCACGTAGCTGCGGGAGCCGTGCAGCACGCCCGGCTCCCCCGCGGTGAGGGTGGCGGCGTGCTCGCCCGAGGCGACGCCGTGCCCGGCCGCCTCGCAGCCGACCAGCCGCACCCCGGGGTCGCCGAGGAAGGCGTGGAAGAGGCCGATGGCGTTGGAGCCGCCGCCGACGCAGGCCACGGCGGCGTCGGGCAGCCGCCCGGCCCGCTCCCGCACCTGGCGGCGCGCCTCGACGCCGATGACGCGGTGGAAGTCGCGCACCAGGGCGGGAAAGGGGTGCGGCCCGGCGGCGGTGCCGAAGAGGTAGTGCGTGGTGTCCACGGTGGCCACCCAGTTGCGGAACGCCTCGTTGATCGCGTCCTTCAGGGTCCTGCTGCCCGAGCGGACCGGGATCACCTCGGCGCCGAGCATCCGCATCCTGGCCACGTTGAGCGCCTGGCGTTCGGTGTCCAGCTCGCCCATGTAGATGACGCACTCCAGGCCGAAGAGGGCGCAGGCGGTGGCCGTGGCCACCCCGTGCTGGCCGGCGCCGGTCTCGGCGATGACCCGGGTCTTGCCCATGCGGCGGGTCAGCAGGGCCTGGCCCAGCACGTTGTTGATCTTGTGGGAGCCGGTGTGGTTGAGGTCCTCGCGCTTGAGGAACACCCGGGCGCCGCCGGCGTGCTCCGCGAAGCGGGCGGCCTCGGTGAGCGGGCTTGGCCGGCCGGCGTAGTGGACCAGCAGGTCCTCGAGCTCGGCCACGAAGGCGGGGTCGTTCTTGGCCTTCTCGTACTCGGCGGCGACCTCCTCCAGCGCCCCGCGCAGCGCCTCGGGCACGAAGGTGCCCCCGTAGGCGCCGAAGTACCCGGCGGCGTCGGGAACGCGTCCCGCGACGTCGGGGATGAAGTACTCGGACATGCGTGTGCCCTCCAGCAGAAGTACGGCGTTGGTGCGGGAAATCCCGGGCCGGGTCCCCGGAGCGCCCGGCGGCCGGGCCCAGGCCCGCGGGGGCGGGCGGGGCCGGTGGTGACCGGGCACGCCAGGCCGCGCACCGTGAGCGGCGCCATGCTCACCCGATGCGGCGAGTCTCACCCGATGCGGCGAGGGCGGCGGTACGCGGATGGACGGCCGGGCGGGCGGCCGGGCGGGGCGGCCGGGCGGTCAGACGGCCGGCCGGGCGGCCGGGGCCGTGGGCCATCGGCGGCCGTTGATCTGGCCGGGCTCGCAGCCGATGTGGTAGCGGACGCGGCGGCCGAGGACACGCCTGGCCGGGGCACGGCAGCCGCGCGGCCTGGTGCCGCGCTGCGGGTCGCCCTGGCCCGGCCGCATCTCAGCGGCCCTGCCGCAGCGCGGGGTGGGCGCCCGCCGCCACCAGGTCGGCCACGGCCGCCCGCGGGTTCCGGCCGGTGACCAGGGACTCGCCGACGAGCACCGCGTCGGCGCCGTCGTTCGCGTAGGCGATCAGGTCGTGCGGGCCACGCACGCCGGACTCGGCCACCCTGACGATGCCGTCGGGGATCTCCGGGGCGACGCGGGCGAAGGTCCCGCGGTCCACCTGGAGCGTCTTGAGGTTGCGCGCGTTGACGCCGATGATCCGCGCCCCGGCGTCCACGGCCCGCCGCACCTCCTCCTCGTCGTGCGCCTCGACCAGCGGGGTCAGCCCGATGGACACCGCGCGCTCCACCAGCGAGACCAGGGCCGGCTGCTCCAGGGCGGCCACGATCAGCAGCACCAGGTCGGCGCCGTGCGCCCTGGCCTCCCAGAGCTGGTAGGAGGTGACGACGAAGTCCTTGCGCAGCAGCGGCACGTCGACCCTGGCGCGCACCGCGGCCAGGTCCGCGAGGGAGCCGCCGAAGCGGCGCCGCTCGGTCAGCACGGAGATGGCCGCCGCGCCGCCCGCCTCGTAGTCGGCGGCCAGCGCCGCCGGGTCGGCGATCGCGGCGAGCGCCCCCTTGGAGGGGCTGGACCGCTTGACCTCGCAGATGACCGTGACGCTCTCGCCCTTCAGGGCGGCGACCCCGTCCTTGGCCTGGGGGGCCCGGGCGGCGGCCTCCTTCAGGTCGTCGAGGCTGACGCGGGCCTGCCGCTCGGCCAGGTCGGCGCGGACTCCGTCGATGATCTCGTCGAGCACACTCACGCGACCGGCCCCTTCCTCCTGTGGTCCCCTCGTCCCGTCGGATAAGAGCGGGATCAAACACACCGATGGTATCGGGCGGTGGGGAGAGCTTGCGCATCCGCCCGGGGCCGGTCCCACATGCCGGACAGACGCGGCCACCAGCCGGTCAGACGGCGAGCGCCGCGCCGAGCGGCAGGTTCCTGACCAGCGTGAATGCCAGCGTGCCCGCCGCCAGGGCGGTCACGAGCAGCCGAGGACGCCGCAACGGGGCGGCGAGGGCACGCGGCAGCGCCCCGCACGCGGCGAGCGCCGCGGCGGGCGGACCGGCGCACAGGGCGAGGGCGGCCGGGGCGTTGGCGCAGAAGGCGGCGGCCGGATCGCCGCCGAGCAGGGCCCGGACGCAGCGCAGCCCGCCGCAGCCGGGGCAGTTCAGCCCGGTCAGGGCGCGCAGCGGGCAGGGCGGACAGCGGCCGGGGGCCCAGGGGGCGAGCGGGAGATCGGCCAGGGCGGCCGCGCCACCGAGACCGTACAGGGCCGCGGCGGCGAGGAGGGCCACGGCGGCGAACGGCGCCGCCTGGCGGCGGGGGCGGCTGCGGTCCGCGCGGGCCGGGCGCCCCCGGGCGTGCGGCCCCCGCGCGGGGGCGGACAGCCGCGCGGGGAGGCGTGCGGGAGGGCGCGTGGGCAGGGTGCGCATGTCCCCCAGGCTCCCGGGCCGCCCGTAGGCCCGCATCCCGCGGGCGGCCGGGCGGGTCGGCCCACGGCGGGCAGGCCGTACGCGGGGGCCGGTTCGCAGGAGCCGGGGCGGGCGCGGAGGGGCCGCGTGGCGGACGGGGCCGGGCCGGGGCGCGGAAAGCCCCGGGCCAGGCGGGCCCGGGGCCAGGGGCGCGGGGAGGCGCGGGGTCAGCCGCCGACCGCGGCCTGCCGCGGCTCGGGGCCCGCCTCGTCCTCGGCCGCCCGGGCGACGGCCACGACCGGCTCGGCGGACCCGGCCGGCTCGGCGGCCTCCTCGTGCCGGGGGTCGGGCACCTCCTGCTGGCCGAGGCCCATCGCACGCATCAGCAGGCCGACGACCCCGCCGAGGAGGGCGACGACCGCGCCGGCGAGCACGCCCAGCGGCTGCGCCTGCACCGTGAACGCGCTGCCGATGGCGACGCCGACGAAGACGATGACGACAGCGGTCCAGGCGGCCGGGCTGTTTCCGTGGTGGTACTTCTCCGCCATCAGATGTGCTCCTCGGAAAGGTCAGGAATCGTGAGCGCGTTGCCTCCTGCGCCCGCAACCCATTGTGTCAGTCGGGGTGTGCCGGCCCGCCGGGCCCGGCGGTGAGGGGCTAGGTCGGGTCCTCGCCCCGGTCGAGGGCCCGCCAGATGTCCTCGGGCCGTTCGGTGCCGGCCGGCGCCTGCCGGGGGGCGCGCCGCCCGACGCGCTCGTAGCGGCCTGACATGGCGGGCCACTGGCGGCCGTAGCTGAGCGCCAGGAGCCCGGCACACAGCAGCAGCAGGCCGCCGAGCGCGGAGACCCAGGGCCAGCCGCTGTGGCTGACCCCGGTGACGGCGGCCTGGGTGATGCCCATCACGTCCGCCGCGTTCCGTTCCAGGGCGTCGGTGTCGCCGGAACCGAGGAGGGCGGCGCCCACGGCCCCCGCCCCGCTCAGCGCGAGCACCGCCGCCACGATCGTGCGGCCCGCCCTGCGGACCGCGAAGACCGCGACCAGCGAGGCGAGTCCGACGAGGGCGAGCGCGCTCGGCAGCCCGGACACGGAGCTGCCGCTCGCGCTGACCGGCAGCTGGGAGCCGCCGACCGTCGCCTCGCCCTCGCCCCAGGTCTGCCCGGCGGCGATCAGCACGGCGGCGGCGCCGACGGCGCCGCTGAGCAGTGCGCCGGCGAGCGCACGGCGCGGCGCGCTGGTGCTGCCGCCGGTGGTGGGGTCACGCTTCACCCCTCCACGCTACCTCGCAGCCTTTCGGCCGCGGCCACCGCCCTGAGCACGGCCGCCGCCTTGTTCCGGCACTCGGTGTCCTCGGCCACCGGGTCGGAGTCGGCGACCACCCCGGCCCCGGCCTGCACATAGGCGACGCCGTCGCGCAGCACGGCGGTGCGGATGGCGATGGCGGTGTCGGCGTCGCCCGCGAAGTCGAGGTAGCCCACGCAGCCGCCGTAGACGCCGCGCCTGGTGGGTTCGAGCTCCTCGATGATCTGCAGCGCCCGCGGCTTGGGCGCCCCGGAGAGGGTGCCGGCCGGGAAGCAGGCGGTCAGCGCGTCGAAGGCGGTGCTGCCCTCGGCCAGCCGCCCGGTGACGGTGGACACGATGTGCATGACGTGGCTGTAGCGCTCGACGGACATGAAGTCGACCACCTCGACGCTGCCCGGCGCGCAGACCCGGCCCAGGTCGTTGCGGCCGAGGTCGACGAGCATCAGGTGCTCGGCGCGCTCCTTGGGGTCGGCGAGCAGCTCCTCGCCGAGGGCGGCGTCCTCCTGCGGGGTGGCCCCGCGGGGCCTGGTGCCGGCGATCGGATGCAGCAGCGCCCGCCCGTCCTCCACCTTCACCAGCGCCTCGGGGCTCGAACCGACCACGTCGAACTCGCCGAAGCGGAACAGGTACATGTACGGGCTCGGGTTCGTGGCGCGCAGCACCCGGTAGACGTCGAGGGCCCGGGCCCGGCAGGGGGTCTCGAAGCGCTGGGAGGGCACGACCTGGAAGGCGTCCCCCGCCCTGATGTACTCCTTGACCCGCTCGACGGCCCCCTGGTACGCCTCCCCGCCGAAGCGGGCGGTGAACGCCGGCAGCTCCGAGGGGGGCAGCGCCTGGGGCGGGATGGCCTCGGCCGGGCGGCTCAGGTCGGCGGCCATCGCGTCGAGCCTGGCCACGGCGTCGGCGTACGCCTCGTCCACGCCGGTGGCCAGGTCGTTGTGGTTGATGGCGTTGGCGATGAGCAGCACGGTGCCGTCGCGGTGGTCGACCACGGCCAGGTCGGAGGCGAGCAGCATCGTCAGCTCGGGCAGCCGCAGGTCGTCCTCGGCGCTGTCCCCCACCGACTCCAGGCGGCGGACGATGTCGTAGCCGAGGTAGCCCACCATCCCGCCGGTGAACGGCGGCAGGCCGGGGTCGCGCGGGGTGTGCAGCGCGCGCAGCGTCTCGCGCAGCACGGACAGCGGCTCGCCCTCGGTGGGCACGCTGACCGGCGGGGCGCCCAGCCAGTGCGCCCGGCCCTCGCGCACGGTGAGGGTGGCCGAGCTGCGGACGCCGATGAAGGAGTAGCGCGACCAGGTGCGGCCGTTCTCCGCGGACTCCAGCAGGAAGGTGCCGGGCCGCTCGCGGGTGAGCTTGCGGTACAGGGCGATGGGCGTGTCCCCGTCGGCGAGCAGGCGACGGGTGACCGGGATGACCCGGCGGTCCTTGGCCAGCGCCCGGAAGCGGTCGAGGTCCTCAGTCGTCATGCCAGTCGTCATGCCAGTCGTCATGCCGGGGCAGCCTAGTGCCCGCCGTCCGCCGCCCCGGCCCGCCCGGCGGCGGCCCCGGGCCCCGCGGCCGGCCGGGACGCGGGCTCCGCCGCGCCCGGGCGGCCGGCCGCGCCCGTCACCGGCAGGCTCCCGGCGTCGAAGCAGGTGCGGTCCCCGGTGTGGCAGGCGCCGCCGACCTGGTCGACCCGGACCAGCAGGGTGTCCCCGTCGCAGTCGAGGGCGACGGACTTGACGTACTGGACGTGGCCGGAGGTGTCGCCCTTCACCCAGTACTCGCGGCGGCTGCGGCTCCAGTAGGTGCAGCGCCCCGTGGTGAGGGTGCGGCGCAGCGCCTCGTCGTCCATCCAGCCGAGCATCAGCACCTCGCCCGTGTCGTACTGCTGGGCGATGGCGGCGACGAGGCCGTCGGGCGTGCGCTTGAGGCGGGCGGCGATGGCCGGGTCGAGTGCGGGGGCGCGGGACATGGCTCCATTCTGCCGTCTCGCCCGCGGTGCCCGGCCGCCCTTTCCGCCCGCCCCTCCGCCTCGCCGTCTCACGCCCGCGCCGCGGGCGCCCGTCCGCGCGCCCGTGCGCCCGGATCACCCGCGAGGGCGGCGAGGCCGCGGCCGGGCCGGGGGCGGACGAGACGGCCGGCCCGGCCCGGGCCGCGGGCGTCCGGATCTTCGCGTCCCCCTCCGCGAGTATCCGGACGAGACGGCCGGAACGACCTAGGGTGGAGGCATGTCTACGCATGCCAAGCGCGAACGTCTGCTCCTGGCCGACCTGTTGGAGAGCGCGGGCCCCGAGGCACCCACCCTGTGCGAGGGCTGGACGACGCGGGATCTGGCCGCGCACGTCGTGGTGCGGGAACGGCGCGCCGACGCGGCGGGCGGCATCCTCATCAAGCAGCTGGCGGCCCGGGGTGAGCGGGTGCGCGCCGAGTTCGCCGCCCGGCCCTACGAGGAGCTGATCTCCCTGATCAGGACGGGCCCGCCGCGGGTGTCGCCCTTCGCGCTGAAGCAGGTCGACGAGGCGGCGAACACGGTGGAGTTCTTCCTGCACACCGAGGACGTCAGGCGCGCGCAGCCCGACTGGTCGCCGCGCCCGCTCGACCCGGTCTTCGAGGACGCGCTGTGGCGGCGGCTCGAGACGGCCGCGCGGATGATGGCCCGGCGCAGCCCCGCGGGCCTGGTCCTGCGGCGCCCCAACGGGCAGACGGTGGTGGCGCACAAGGGCGCGCCCGTGGTGACGGTGACGGCCGACGCGGGCGAGCTGCTCGTCTACGCCTCGGGGCGCCAGCGGGCCGCCCGGGTGCAGACCGAGGGGGACGAGGCGGCCGTGGCCAAGGTCGGCCGGGCGCGGCTCGGCATCGGCTGAGCCGTCGGCCGCCCTCCCCGTCCCCGCCCCGGCGGGGGTGGCTACGCTGCCCGGGTGCTGCATCTGCGCCTGACGAGCCCCGCCGACCGGACCGAGGCGGTCGTGTCGCTGCTGCGGGAGACCGTGGGCACCGCGCACCTCGCGGTGCTGCCGGGGGCGGCGGTGGACCCGCCGGGGGACCTGGTGCTGTGCGACGTGGCGCGGGAGGCGGCGGACGGGCTGCTGCGGGAGCTGAAGGACCTCGGCCTGGCCGAGGACGGCTCGATCGCGGTCGACGACGTGCACCTCTCCCTGTCGCGGCGGGCCACCCAGGCGGAGCGGGAGGCGCCGGGCGCCGGGGTGGACGCCGTGCTGTGGGAGTCGCTGATCGACGTCACGCAGGAGGAGTCGCGGCTGACCGCCACCTACCTGGTCTTCCTGACGGCGGCCACCATGCTGGCGGCCTGTGGGGTGCTGCTCGACAGCGAGATCCTGATCGTGGGCGCGATGGTGGTGGGCCCGGAGTTCGGGCCCCTGGCGGGGATCTGCGCGAGCGTGGTGCGGCGCACGCCGAGGCTCGGCCTGCGCTCCCTGCTCGCGCTGCTCGTCGGCTTCCCCGTGGCGATGCTGGCCACCTGCGCCTTCGCGCTGCTGATGAACGCGTGCGGGCTCTTCTCCGAGGAGAAGTTCTCCAGGCCGCACCCGATGGTGGAGTTCGTCTGGCAGCCGGACGCCATGTCGCTGGTGGTGGCGCTGCTCGCGGGCGTGGCCGGGGTGGTCTCCCTCACCTCGGCCAAGTCCGCGGCGCTGGTGGGGGTGGCGATCTCGGTGACCACCGTGCCCGCCGCGGGCCACGCCGCGCTCGCCCTCAGCTACGGGCACGTCTCCGACTCGGCCGGCTCGATGCTCCAGCTCGGCGTGAACCTCGCGGGCATCCTGCTCTCCGGAACGCTCACCCTGCTCGCCCAGCGGCTGTTCTGGGCCAGGGTGGGCCACCGGCGGCGCGCCGCGGCGGGCTGAACGCGAGGGCGGCGCGGGCGGCCCGGCGCCCGGCTCAGCCCACGGGGCCGCCCCGCCACGCCGGCCAGGGGCGGCGACCGACGGCGGTCTCGAAGGCGGCCGCGGCGAGCAGGCGGGTGGAGTCCAGCGTGGGCAGCGGGGAGACGCCCGGGGTCACCAGGAGCGGGATCTCGGTGCAGACCAGGGCGACCGCGTCGCAGCCGCGGGCGGCGAGCCGTTCGATCACCTCGGCGTAGCGGCGGCGGGACTCCTCGGTGAACACGCCGTCGAGCAGTTCCTCGAAGATGATCCGGTCGACCAGGCGGCGGTCCTCCGCCTCGGGCACCACCGCCTCGATCCCGCGGCGGCCGAGCGCACCGGGGTAGACCTGTCCCTCCATCGTGTAAGAGGTGCCGAGCACGCCGACCCGCCTGCGGCCGTCGGCGGCGGCCCGGTCGGCGACCACCTCGGCGATGTGCAGCCCCGGCAGGGCGAGTTCCTCCCCGGGCAGTTCCAGGGCGAGGTGGGCGGTGTTGTCGGGGCAGACGAAGAACTCGGCGCCCGCCGCGGCGAGCCGCCGCACGCTCTCGGCGAGCGTCCCGCGCACGGTGCCGTACGCCCCGGAGTCCCAGGAGGGCATGCTGCGGGCGAGCGCGATGAAGTCCAGGGTGACGTCCGGGTGTTCGTAGGGTCCCAGCTCGCGGAAGCCCTCCTGGCAGAAGGCCCGGAAGCACAGGGCCGCCCCCTCGGAGCTGTGCGCGAGTATGCCCAGATGCCGCATGCCGTCCACGTGTCCTCCCGGTGTTCCCTCGTGGTCTCTTCCCGCGCCCGGTGCGGTGCCCGCGGCCTCCCGCGTGCCGTGCGGCCCGGGCGTCCTCAGGCGCCGACGCCGAGGGCCCGCGCGACGACGGCGTGGACGAGCTGGTCCTCGGGGGCGCGGTTCTCCCGCAGCCGGTCGAGGTCGGCCGCGCCGAACCAGGCGTAGCGCGGGTGCTTGTCCCACTCCAGGGCGGGCCGGTCGAGGTCGCCCTCGACCTCGACGACGTAGTCGGCCTCGTGCCGGGTGCCGCGCCCGTCGTCGCCGACCCAGGTGAGGACGCCGAGGAAGCGGCGCACCCGGCGCACCCGCCAGCCGGTCTCCTCCGCCACCTCGCGCACCAGCGTGTCCAGCAGGGTCTCGCCCGCCTCGACATGGCCGCCGACCAGGTCCCAGCAGTCGGGGAACAGCCGCCGGCCAGGCGCCCGGTACTGCGCGAACGCCTCGCCGCGCGCGTTGAGGATCACCGCCCCGACGGCCCAGGTCTCCCCGCGCCCCGGCTCGGGGAACTCCACCCCGTCGTCCACCTCGACCGCCACCGCCATGCCCCCACCCTAACCAGCCGCCCGCGGGTGGTCCCGGGCGGCGGCCCGGCCGGGCGGGGCCCGCGGGGCCCGGCGTCCAGGCGCCTTGGCCCGGGCGGGAGTTGAGGTCCGGACGCCCCTGGGTGTTGGGGGCCGCGGGCGCCCGGACCGGCCTGCGGTGGCGCGCCCGACTCGCCGGGCGGCGAAGTCGCGGCGTGAATCGATTCATTAAAAGGCAGAAGGCTGCCGGACGCAAGCGCTTGCACACAACCCGCCTCGCCTGAGGGCAAACTCCGTCGACAAGCCGTGCCCCGCCTGGTCTGATGGTGCGCCTGCCGCCCGCGCCCGCGGGCCGGGGGAAGGGAAGTCCGTACGTGGAGCACGCCGTTGTCCACGAGACCGGTGCCATGCCGGAGATCGACGCCGGGCTCGCCGCCCGGCTGATCGAGGCTCAGTTCCCGCACTGGGCCGGACTGCCGCTGGTCCGGTTCGAACCCGCCGGCTCCGACAACGTCGTCTTCCGCCTCGGCGACACGATGGCGGTGCGGCTGCCCAGGGGCGACTGGGCGGCGGGGCAGGCGCGGAAGGAACACGCCTGGCTGCCGCGGCTCGCGGCCGGACTGCCGCTGCCCACCCCGGCGCCGCTGGGTCTGGGCCGCCCGGCCTTCGGCTACCCCTGGCACTGGTCGGTCGCCCGCTGGCTGGAGGGATCGGCCGCGACGCCGGAGGGCTTCGCCGAGCCGGAGCGCACGGCGATCGAACTCGCGCACTTCCTGCGCCGCCTGCGCGCCATGCCCCCGGCGCACGCGCTGGCGCCCGGGCCGCACCCCGAACTCGCCCCGGTCCCCCTGGCCGAGCGGTACCCGGGCACCAGGGAGGCGATCGCCGCGCTGGCCGGCGTCTTCGACGCCGCCGCGCTGACCGAGATCTGGGAGGCCGCCCTCGCGGCACCCGCCTGGGCGGGCGAACCGGTGTGGTACCACGGCGACTTCCACACCGGCAACCTCCTGGTCCGCGACGGCCGCCTGAGCGCGGTCATCGACTTCGGCGGCCTCGGCATGGGCGACCCGGCCCCGGACCTGATGATCGCGTACACCCTGCTCACCGCCGGGACCAGGCGCCTGTTCCGGGCCGCGCTCGGCGTGGACGACGCCACCTGGGCGCGGGGCCTCGGCTGGGCGCTCGGCTCCGGCCTGAGCGCCCACGTCGCCTACGCGGCCACCCACCCGCACATCGCGGCCGCGACCCACCGGCAGATCTCCGAGGTCCTCGCCGAACACGCCGCGCCCACCGCCCGCTGAGGCGGGGCGCGGGCGCGGGCGCGTTCGCGTCAGCGCGTGGCGAAGGCGTAGACGGTGGTGGAGCGGTAGGTCTGCCCGGGGCGCAGCACGGTGCTGGGGAAGTCCGGCCGGTTGGGCGAGTCGGGGAAGTGCTGGGTCTCCAGGCACAGCCCGTCGCTCTGCCGGTAGGCGCGCCCCGTGGTGCCGTTGAGCGAGCCGTCGAGGAAGTTGCCGCTGTAGAACTGCAGTCCTGGCTCGGTGGTCGCCACCTCAAGCACCCGCCCCGAGGCCGGGTCGTACAGGGTGGCGGCGTGGCGGGGCCCCGCGGTGATGCCCTTGTCGAGCACGAAGTTGTGGTCGAAGCCCTGTCCGTGGTGGAGCTGGGGATGGCCGCGGCGGATGTCCTCGCCGACGGGCTTGGCGCGGCGGAAGTCGAAGGGCGTGCCGGAGACGGCGGCCAGCTCGCCGGTGGGGATGAGGGTGTCGTCCACGGGCGTGTAGCGGGAGGCCGCGATCTCCAGGCGGTGGTCGAGGATGCCGCCGCTGCCCTCCCCGGCGAGGTTGAAGTACGTGTGGTTGGTGAGGTTGACGACCGTGGGGGCGTCGGTGGTGGCCGTGTAGTCGAGGCGCAGGTCGCCGTCGGCGGTCAGCGTGTAGTCCACGCGCACGTCGAGCGTGCCCGGGTAGCCCATCTCCCCGTCGGGGCTGACCCGGCGCAGGGTCAGCCCGGCCCGACCCGAGGGGGTGACCTCCCACACGCGCTTGTCGAAGCCGGCGTCGCCGCCGTGCAGGCTGTTGGGGCCGTCGTTGACGGGCAGTTGGTAGTCCCGTCCGTCCAGGGTGAAGCGGCCGCCGGCTATGCGGTTGCCGTATCTGCCGATCAGCGCGCCGAAGTAGGTGGTCGCGGTCAGATAGGGGTCGAGGGCGTCGAAGCCGAGCGAGACGTTGGCCGTCCTGCCCCGCCGGTCGGGCACCTCAAGGGACTGCACGATCCCGCCGTAGCTGAGCACGGCCAGCCGGGTCCCGCCGCGGGACAGGGTCCAGCGCTGCACCTGAGTGCCGTCGGGCAGCCGCCCGAAGGACTCGCTGCGTGGCTCCCCGCCGCGCTCCCCGGCTTCGTGCCCGGCGGAGGCGGTTCCCGGGGCGGCGGAGGCGGCGGGGGCGTGGGCCGCTCCGGCGGCGAGGGCCGCGAGCGAGGCGGCCGAGCCGAGGACGGTGCGCCTGTCAGGGGTCATCTGGCGGCTCCTTCTCGAAGGTGACCTGAGTACCTGTGCGACCCGGGACCTGCGCAGGCGGCCCCGGGCCCGAGACGTTCGAAATACCGCACGCTGTTCGGAATTCAGCGCGAACCTAGTGCGGCGCCCCCTCCCCGTCAATGCCTCGCGCGCGGGGCAGGCGCCCGCACGCGCGAGGGCCGACCACCCCCGGCCCCGCGCGGCGGACGCCCGCCGGACACGCCCCCACCCCACCACGCCACCACCCCACCGCCCCGCAGCCCGCGGAGAGGTGAAGGGGCGTCACGTCTCGTTCACACCCTTGACCCCCACGCGCCCCGTTGGGAAACTCCCCGACCAGAGAAAGCGCTTGCCGCATCGCGGCGTTCGCCGTCACCCACCTCACCCCTCCCTCACCCACCCCGTTCGGCCGTCGGATGAATCGATTCACTACATGCGTCGGCCATGCGGCGGCGCCCGCACGCGGCAGGCCCCCCGACGGCAGAACCACTCCCGGCACACCGCAGAACCCCCCAGAACCAAGGAGCAAGGGATGGACCACACCCGCCCGCCCGCCCCCGCACGCGGCCCCGGCCGCCGCAGGGCCCGGCTCGCCGCCCTCCTCGGCGCCGCGACGGCCGCCGCCGCGCTCGCCCTGCCCGGCGCCGTCCAGGCCGCCGCCGCCGAAACCCCGGCGGACGGCCCCACCGTCTACATCGCCAGCGACTCCACCGCCCAGACCTACGACCCGTACTACGCGCCGCAGACCGGCTGGGGCCAGGTGCTCGGGCGGTTCTTCTCCGAGGAGGTGACGATCGACAACCGGGCGATCGGCGGCCGGAGTTCGCGTTCCTTCGTGGAGGAGGGCCGGCTGGACGACATCCTCGACGAGATCCAGCCGGGCGACTACCTCTTCGTCCAGTTCGGCCACAACGACGCCACCGTCAGCCGCCCCGAGCGCTACACCACCCCCGAGCAGTACCAGGAGTACCTGCGCGAGGACTACATCGCCGGCGCCCGCGCCCGCGGCGCGATTCCGGTCATCGTGACGCCGGTGTCCCGGCGCGACTTCGAGCCGACGACCGGGAAGTTCAACGTCTCGTTCCCCGAATATGTCGACAAGGCGATCGAGGTGGCGCGGCAGGAGAACGTCCCGCTGGTCGACCTGTCCGCCTCCAGCCGGGCCTTCCTCGACGCCGTCGGCCCGCTTGAGGCCGAGTCGGTGTTCCTGCACGTCCCGGTCGGCGTCTACGAGAACCGCCCGGACGGCACCATCGACGAGACGCACTTCCAGGAGTACGGCGCCACCGAGATGGCCCGGCTGATCGCCGAGGACGTGGCGCGGCTGGATGTCCCGCTGGCCGCGGAGGTCGCCGGCACCGCTCCCCCGCGCCACCGGCCGGGGCGGGCCGAGGGCCTCCGGGCCGCCTACGTCTCGCACGACGGCGCCCGGCTGACCTGGGAGGCGGTCCCGGGCGCCGACCACTACCGGGTCCAGGTGCGGCCGCGGGGCGAGCGGCACGCGCACTGGCGGCTCGCCGCCGCCTCGGCCATCCCGCTGGCCGACGTCGCCGGGCTGGCCGAGGACACGGCGTACGAGGTGCGGGTGGTCGCGGTCAACGGACGCGGGGAGGCGGCGCCTTCGCGGGCGATCCCGCTCACCACGCGGACGGCCGACGCGCGCTTCGACTTCGGCCCGGCCGCCGGCCCGGTGGCCGCGGGCTACACCGGGGTGAGCCCGGAGACCGTCTACACGCCGGAACTCGGCTACGGCTTCGCCGACCCGGCCGGCCTGACCGCGGCCGACCGGGGCGAGGGCGCCGGCGACCTCGGCCGGGACTTCGTGGCCTGCGCCGGCTGCAGGTACGAGTTCCGGGCCGACCTGCCGGACGGCACCTACGCCGTGACGGCCTACGTCGGGGACGCGGCGGGCTACTCCCGTTCCGGCTTCGTCCTGGAGGCGAGCGACCGCGGCCAGGTCATCGGCCACACCGGCCTGATCACCGAGCAGACGTTCCCACTGGTGCAGGTGTCCGACGGGCAGCTGAACGTCACGGTGTACGCCGAGACCGGGCACCTCAACGGGCTCGAACTCAGCCGCGTGGCCTGACGGGGCGACCGACTCAACATCTCCACACACATCTTGACTTAACCGATCAGACGTTGTCAGACTCGACCGGCCGCCGCGGATGAATCGATTCATAAGCGCGCCGCACGCCCGCGGCGGCCGCCGTCCACCGCACCGCCGTCTCATCAGTCATCGACGGAAAAGCCCCGGTCCGACAAGCAAAGGAGCACCGGATGGGCAGGAGAGCCGCCGTTCCCCCCGCGGGGAAAGCCGGAGATCCCCACGAAGAATTCGGAGACAGGACGGGAGCCAGGAGCAGGGCCGGGGCACGCAGGGGCACGCGCGGGGCCACGGCCGCGCGCAGGCCCCGGGGCCGCGCGTCCCGCCTCTCGCTGCTCGCCGCCGCCGTGGCCTCGCTGGCCACCCTGGCGGCCCCCGCCGCCACGGCCGCCGCCCAGGAGAGCGCGGGCGCCGGCGCGGCGGACGAGCAGGGGCCGCGCCGTCAGATGGAGGACCTCGACCGGGCCCCGGTCGCCGTCAGCACCGAGGACGGCGTCTTCCTCAGCTGGCGCCTGCTCGGCCTCGACCCCGAGGACCTCGCCTTCGACGTCTACCGGGACGGCCACAAGATCACCGGCAGCCCGCTCACGGGCGCCACCACCTACACCGACCCGGACGGCACCGAGGACTCCGTCTACCGCATCGCCGCGGTCAGGCACGGCCGGGTCACCGAGCGGACCGACGAGTTCGGCGTCTGGTCGCAGCAGTACCACGACATTCCGGTGAACCGGCCGGCGGACGGGGTCACGCCCGACGGGCAGTCGTACTCCTACCGCCTCAACGACGCGAGCGTCGGCGACCTCGACGGCGACGGCCGGTACGAGATCATCGAGAAGTGGGACCCGACCAACTCGAAGGACAACTCCCAGTCGGGCTACACCGGAAACGTCTACGTCGACGCCTACACGCTGGACGGCGAGCAGCTGTGGCGCATCGACCTGGGCCGCAACATCAGGGCGGGCGCCCACTACACCCAGCTGATGGTCTACGACCTCGACGGCGACGGCAGGGCCGAGGTGGCGATGAAGACCGCCGACGGCACGGTGGACGGCACGGGCCGGGTCATCGGTGACGCGGACGCCGACTACCGCAACTCCAGCGGCTACGTGCTGGAAGGGCCGGAGTTCCTCACCGTCTTCGACGGCGAGACCGGCGCCGCGGTGGACACCGTGGACTACGTGCCCGGCCGCGGGAACGTCTGCGACTGGGGCGACTGCTACGGCAACCGCGCCGACCGCTTCCTGGCCGGGGTGGCCTACCTCGACGGGGTGCACCCCTCGGTGCTCTTCGCGCGCGGCTACTACACCAGGGCCACCGTCGTGGCCTGGGACTTCCGGGGCGGGCAGCTGCGGCAGCGCTGGATGTTCGACTCCGATCGGCTGGGCGGGGAGTACGAGGGGCAGGGCAACCACAACCTCGCGGTCGCCGACGTGGACGGGGACGCCAAGGACGAGATCGTCTACGGCTCCATGGCCATCGACGACGACGGCTCTCCCCTCTACAACACGGGCCTCGGGCACGGCGACGCCCTGCACGTGAGCGACCTGGACCCGAGCCGCCCCGGCGAGGAGGTGTTCGCGGTGCACGAGTCCATGAGCGCCTCGGGCAACCGCGGAGCCACCTTCCGGGACGCCGCGACGGGCGAGATCCTGTACGACATGCCGGGCAGCCGCGACATCGGGCGCGGGGCCGCCGCCGACATCGACCCGAACCACGAGGGCGCGGAGGGCTGGGCGGTGACCGCCACCGGCGCGTGGAACTCGCGTGAGGGCCAACTGCGCGCCGCCGACGGCACCCTGCTGAGCACCTCGATCCCCTCGGCCAACTTCACCATCTGGTGGGACGGCGATCCGCTGCGCGAGATCCTCGACCACGACTTCACCGAGGGCGTGGACCCGGCGGGCACCCCCTTCATCGCCGAGTGGGACCCCGAGGCGCAGCAGCAGAACGTGATCTTCCAGCCGGAGGGCACGTATTCAGACAACTACACGAAGGGCAACCCGGTTCTCCAGGCCGACCTGTACGGGGACTGGCGGGAGGAGGTCGTCCTGCGGACCCAGGACGACTCGGCCCTGCGCGTGTTCACCACCACCGAGGACACCGATCTGCGGCTGCGGACCCTGATGTCCGACCCGCAGTACCGGCTCTCGGTCGCCTGGCAGAACGTGGCCTACAACCAGCCGCCGCAGACCGGTTACTTCATCGGCGCCGGCATGCAGGAACCCCCGCAGCCGCGCATCCGCTACACCCACGCCGCACACCGCTGACCGCTGACCGCGCGCGGCTCCCGGCGGCCCACCCACGGCCGCCGGGGGCCGGGCGCCACGCGGCCGGCCGCTCACCCGGCGCACTCCGGAGTGGCCCTCGGCCGCGGCATTTTGTCAGGACACTTTTGCCTTTATCCGCCGCATGTCCCGCCGCACGCGCGGCCCAGTCCGGGCCTGCGGCGTTTCCGAAAAGTTACCAGCCGTCCGGTTGCCCCCACCGGGCCCGACGGTATTGTAACGATTCACTTCGGGTGCCGCCCCCAAGCTCATCGCGCTGATCAAGCCCTGAAGTGTCGTTACGCATTGGCAGAGCAGGGAGGCTCTTATGTCAATCAAGAAGGCCACCACGATCGGTGGCCTCGCCCTTGCCCTCGTCGGTTCGCTGGCACTCAGCGCCTGTTCGTCCGACAGCGACGGAGGCGGCGACGGGAAGGTCACGCTCAGGTTCACCTGGTGGGGCGCCGACGAACGCGCCGAGCGCTACCAGCAGGCGATCGATCTCTTCGAGCAGGACCACCCCGACATCAAGGTGGAGACGAGCTTCACCGACTTCGCCGACTACTGGACGCAGCGCAACACCGACGGCACCTCGGGCGACCTCCCCGACGTCCTGCAGATGGACATGTCGCAGATCCAGGAGTTCGGCAAGACGGGCCTGCTCTACGACATGAGCGAGTTCGAGGGCAATCAGCTGGACACCTCCCAGATCGACGAGAACCTCCTCGCGTCGGGCAAGGTCGACGACCAGCTGGTCGCGATCCCCACGGGCACCAACACCCTCGCCCTCTACTACAACCCCGACCTGCTCGAACAGCTCGGCATAGCGGTTCCCGACTGGGACTACACCTGGGACGACCTCAACCAGTTCATCGCCGAGGTCAGCGAGGCCGGCGCGGGCCAGGACCCGGCGGTCTACGGCAACGGGGACTACACCACCGTCTGGTGGATGTTCATGCAGTGGCTCGTCCAGCAGGGCATCGAGCCGTTCGCGGAGAACGGCGAGATGAACTTCACCGAGGACGACATGCGCGAGTTCCTCAACACCACCGAGGACCTCAGGAGCCAGGACGGCATGCTGTTCCCGACGGCGCGCGCCGACCAGCTCGACCCGGTCTCCGGCTTCGGCGCGGGCGAGTCCGCCACGGAGTTCAACTGGGACAACTTCATCAACAGCTACGCGCACGACCTGAACAACGAGAACATCCGGATGCTTCCGGTGCCCACCGGCTCCGACGGCCAGAAGCACATGTTCTTCAAGCCGACGATGCTGCTGTCCATGGGCGCCAACACCGGGCACCCCGAGGAGGCCGCCGAGCTGATCGACTTCCTCATCAACGACCCGGAGGCGGGCCAGATCATCGGCACCGACCTGGGCGTTCCCGCCTCGCAGGGCCGGCTCGACGCCTTCCAGCCCGAGGAGGGCAGCCTCGACCAGGTCGTCATCGACTTCGAGAACCAGGCCCGTGAGCAGGGCGCGGTCAGCGACCCGCTGCCGGTGGAGCCGCAGGGCTTCGGCGACCTGGAGAACGAGTACGTCGAGGTGCTGGGCAACGAGTTCGGCTACGGGGACCTCAGCGTGGACGACTTCGTCGACCAGTGGTTCAGTGAGTCCGAGAACCTGCTGGTCACGGACTGAGCCACGGCACGAGACGACTCTCCTCCCGCACCGAACGGAAGCTCCCCATGACCGTGACGCACGCGGCGTCCCGGGCCTCGCGGGCCGGCAGCCCCGCGCGACGGCCGCTGAACAAGCGGCCGTCGCGGCGGGGCGCCGAGACCCGTGCCGGTTACGCCTTCCTCGCCCCCTGGCTGCTCGGCTTCATCGCCCTGACGGCAGGGCCGATGGTGGCCTCCGCCTACCTCTCCTTCACCGACTACCACCCGATCCGCGGCGGCGACTGGATCGGCTTCGACAACTACACGCGGATCTTCGACGACCCGCGGTTCGCCGACTCGGTCAAGCTCACCCTCGAGTACGCCGTGATCGGCACCCCGATCAAGCTCGCCGCGGCCCTCGGGGTGGCGATGCTGCTCAACAACAGGCGCCGCGGGCAGGGCACCTACCGCTCCGTCTTCTACGCCCCCTCGCTGATCGGCGCGAGCGTCTCGATCGCCATCGTCTGGCGGGCGATGTTCAACGACGACGGCATCGTGGACAAGACCGGTCAGATCTTCGGCATGGACGAGGGCGGCTGGATCGGCAACCCCGACCGCAGCCTGCCCATGATGATCATGCTCGCCGTCTGGCAGTTCGGCGCGCCGATGGTGATCTTCCTGGCCGGCCTCAAGCAGATCCCCGACGAGCTGTACGAGGCGGCCCAGATGGACGGCGCCGGGGCCGTGCGCAGGTTCCTGCGGATCACGCTGCCGATGCTCTCGCCCGTGCTGTTCTTCAACCTGGTGCTGGAGACGATCCACTCCTTCCAGATCTTCGCCTCGGCGTTCATCATCTCCAACGGCACCGGCGGGCCCGCCAACTCCACGCTCTTCTACACCGTGTACCTCTACCAGCGCGGCTTCGGGCAGGGCCAGCTCGGCTTCGCCGCCGCGATGGCCTGGCTGCTGGTCATCGCCGTCGCCCTCATCACGCTGGTCTTCTTCAGGACGTCCCGCTACTGGGTCTTCTACGGGGAGGGACGATGACCACGATCAGCCAGGGCGCCGCGCCCACGGCCGCCGCACCCCGCGTGCCGGACGGCACGAGCCGCCGCCGCGCCGGGCGGCGCCGGGCCGGCCGCACCGCCGCCTACCACCTCGCGATCTGGGTGCTCGGCATCATCATGCTCTACCCGGGTCTGTGGCTGCTGCTCTCGGCCTTCCGGCCCTCGAACCAGATCGTCGGCGAGACCGGCCTCATTCCGGACGACACCACGCTGGACAACTTCAAGACGGTGTTCGAGGGAATCGGCGGCGTCTCCTTCTGGACGTTCTTCATGAACTCCGTCTATCTGGGGGTCGGTTCCGCGGTCGGCATCTGCCTTTCGTGTTCGGTGACGGCCTATGCGTTCTCGCGCATCGAATTCCCGGGCCGCGGGCTCTTCTTCACCATCATGATCGGCACGCTGATGCTGCCGTTCCACGTGCTGATCATCCCGCAGTTCATCATGTTCAACGAGATCGGCTGGACGGACACCTACTGGCCGCTGCTCATCGGGAAATTCCTCGCCGCGGACGCGTTCTTCGTCTTCCTCATGACGCAGTTCATGCGGACGGTGCCGAAGTCCCTCGACGAGTCGGCCAGGATCGACGGCGCCGGTCACCTGCGGATCTACTGGTCGATCATGCTGCCGCTCATGCGGCCCGTGCTGGCCACCGCGTCGATCTTCGCGTTCATCTGGAGCTGGAACGACTTCATGGGCCCGCTGATCTACCTGCGCAGCCCGGACAAGTACCCGCTGCCGATGATGCTGCGGCAGTACGCCGACCAGACCAGCACCTCCGACTACGGGGCGCAGATGGCGGCGGCGCTGCTGGCCCTGGCGCCCGTCATCGTCTTCTTCGTCCTCTTCCAGCGCTATATCGTCGAGGGCGTGTCGACACAGGGGCTGAGGGGCTGAGCGGCGATGGCGCGGGAGCACGACCAGCTGGGCAGGCGGTGGAACACCGGCTTCGCCCTGTTCGGCGAGGTCCTCATCACCGGCGTGCTGATTGCGGTGCTCTGTCTGCCGCTGGTCACCGCGCTGCCCGCGCTCGCGGCGGGAGCCGCGCACCTGCGGCGCCACCTCGACGGCGAGAGCGTCAGGTCCTGGGACCTGCTGCGGGACTTCGCCACCGCCTGCCGCACCCAGTGGCCGGCCGCGCTCGGCTTCTTCGGGGTGGCGCTGCTGCTGCTGTGGAACCTCTCGCTCGCCCAGGCCGGGGTGCTGCCGGGCGCGGGCGGCGTGCTCGCGGTGATGATGCTGCTGCTCGCCGCCTGGGCGGCGCTGCTGCTGCGCACCGCGGCGGTCTGGCGGCCGGACCGCGGGCCCAGGGAGGTGGTGGCCGAGGCGGCGGAGCGCGGGCTGCGTGACCCGGCGGGCTCGGCGCTGCTGGCCGCCGCCTGCGTGATGTGCGGGGTCTTCGTGTGGATGCTGCTGCCGCTGGCGCTGGTCGGCGGCGGCCTGCTCGCCCTGGCCGCCGTCGCCGTCGACCTGCGCCACCGGGTGCGCACCGGGGAGTTGGCGGAGCCGGCCGAGGACGCCGGGACCCCCGGCCCCCTCCCGCATCACTGACGGGGGCCCGCCCCGCCGAGGGGGCCTCGCCCCGCCGAAGGGGCGGCCGCTCAGGCTCCGGCCCGCCCGCCGCCCCCCGGCCCGCGGGTCCCGCCCCGGGCCCTGCCGCCGCGCTCGATGAGGATGCGCCGCAGCTCCCGCGCCGCCCGCGGGGGCGAGACGTCGCCGCGGTGCGCCACCGAGATGGTGCGCTGCAGGCCGGGCGCGGCGAAGGCGGTGGCCCGCAGCCCGGAGCGCTCCGCCACCATGCTGGGCACCACCGCCACGCCGAGCCCCGCCCGCACGAAGCCCAGCACGGCGTCCATCTCCCCGCCCTCCACGCTGAACGCGGGCTGGAATCCGGCCCCCTGACAGGCGGCGAGGGTCAGCTCCCGCAGGTCGTAGCCGTGCCGGAACATCACCATCGGCTGCTCGCGCAGGTCCTCGATCCTGATCCGCCCGCCGGGCCCGCTCGCGACCGGCGCCGGCTCCAGGGGCGAGGAGACGACGACCAGCTCCTCGCGCAGCAGCTCCTCGGTGGCCAGCGCCGGGGCCTGCCCCGGCAGCGGCGTGATGATCAGCGCCAGGTCGAGTTCGCCGTCGGCCAGGATGCGCACCAGGTCCTGCGAGCCGTCCTCGTGCACGAAGAGCTCCACCCCCGGGTAGCTGTCCCGGAACGTCCGCAGCACGCCGGGCACCAGGCCGGCGCACAGGCTGGGCGTCGCCCCGAGCCTGACCCGGCCCCCGCGCAGCTGGGCCACCTCCTGCACCTCCCGGCGGGCCGTCTCGGTGTCGGCCAGGATGCGGCGGGCCAGCGGCAGCAGCGCGGCCCCGGCGTCGGTCAGCGAGATGTGGCCACGGGCCCGGTGGAACAGCTCGGCGCCCAGCTCCCTTTCCAGCGCCCGGATCTGCTGGGAGAGCGAGGGCTGGGCGACGTGTTCCTGCTGGGCGGCCCGCGTGAAGTGCCGGGTCTCGGCGACCGCCGCGAAGTAGCGGAGCTGCTGCAGTTGCATAGGAACAGGCTATCAAAAGCAGCGTTTCTATGTCTTGGACTGATCGGGAGGCCCGACCCTACCTTCGGTGCCATGGCACTGGCGACGCGAACGCCGACGAAGGCCCCCACCCCACCCGCGCCCGGGCCGCCGCGCCGGCGGCCCACCACGGCCGCGGGGCGGCTGTGGCACTCGACGGTCGGCAAGAAGGCGGTCATGGCCGTCAGCGGGCTGATCATGCTGCTGTACCTGGTGGCGCACATGATCGGCAACCTGAAGGTCTTCTTCGGCCCCGACGAGATGAACGGGTACGCCCACTGGCTGCGCACCATAGGCGAGCCCGCGCTGCACCACGGCTGGTTCCTGTGGATCATGCGCCCGGTGCTGCTGCTCGCCCTGGTCGCGCACGCCGTCGCCGCCTACCAGCTCAGCCGCCGCGACCTCGCGGCCCGCCCGGTCGGGTACGCCCACCGCGGGCGGCGCAGCAGCTACGCCACCCACACCATGCGCTGGGGCGGCGTGATCATCGGCCTGTTCGTGATCTGGCACATCCTGGACCTGACCACGGGCACCGTGAACCCGCGCGGCCAGGCGGGCCACCCCTACGAGAACATCGTCGCGAGCTTCCAGACCTGGTACGGCAACGTGATCTACATCGTCGCCATGCTCGCCGTCGGCCTGCACCTCAGGCACGGCTTCGCCGGCGCGGCCAGGACCCTCGGCGCCGGCGGCCGCGGCCGCGAGCGCGCCTGGACCCTCGCGGCCAACGGCCTCGCCCTCATCCTCACCTGCGGCTTCCTCTCCGTCCCCGTGGGCGTCATGACCGGGCTCGTGGACTAAGGAGTGATCGACCGACCATGACCTCCCCGAACTCCTTCGCCGACTACCGCGTCGGCGAGCCGCTCGCCGACACCAAGGCGCCCACGGGGCCGATCGCGGAACGCTGGTCGCGCCGCCGTTTCGAGGCGAAGCTCGTCAACCCGGCCAACCGCCGCAAGCACACCGTCATCGTCGTGGGCACCGGCCTGGCCGGCGGCTCCGCCGGCGCCACCCTGGCCGAACAGGGCTACCACGTCGTCCAGTTCTGCTACCAGGACTCCCCGCGCCGCGCCCACTCCATCGCCGCCCAGGGCGGCATCAACGCCGCGAAGAACTACCGCAACGACGGCGACTCCGTGCAGCGGCTGTTCTACGACACCGTCAAGGGCGGCGACTTCCGGGCCCGCGAGTCCAACGTGCACCGGCTCGCCGAGGTCTCGGTGGAGATCATCGACCAGTGCGTCGCCCAGGGCGTCCCCTTCGCCCGCGAGTACGGCGGCCTGCTCGACACCCGCTCCTTCGGCGGGGTCCAGGTCTCCCGCACCTTCTACGCCCGCGGCCAGACCGGGCAGCAGCTGCTGCTCGGCGCCTACCAGGCGCTCTCCCGGCAGATCGCCGCGGGCAACGTGGAGATGCACCCGCGCACCGAGATGCTCGACCTGATCGTGATCGACGGCAGGGCCCGCGGCATCGTCGCCCGCGACCTGATCACCGGGCGCGTCGGCACCTACCTGGCCGACGCGGTGGTGCTGGCCACCGGCGGCTACGGCAACGTCTTCCACCTGTCGACCAACGCGAAGAACTCCAACGCCACCGCCATCTGGCGCGCCCACCGGCGCGGCGCCTACTTCGCCAACCCCTGCTTCAC
Organism: Streptomyces hoynatensis; assembly: GCF_003626535.1. Lineage (GTDB taxonomy): Bacteria > Actinomycetota > Actinomycetes > Streptomycetales > Streptomycetaceae > Streptomyces > Streptomyces hoynatensis. The sequence goes on along the minus strand of NZ_RBAL01000006.1, from coordinate 165,254 downwards.
GCAGATCCACCCCACCTGCATCCCGCGCTCGGGCGACCACCAGTCGAAGCTGACGCTGATGAGCGAGTCGCTGCGCAACGACGGCCGGATCTGGGTGCCGAAGCGGCCCGGGGACACCCGGCCCCCGGCCGAGATCCCCGAGGAGGACCGCGACTACTACCTGGAGCGGATCTACCCCTCGTTCGGCAACCTGGTGCCGCGGGACATCGCCTCCCGGGCCGCGAAGAACGTCTGCGACGAGGGCCGGGGCGTCGGCCCCGGCGGGCAGGGCGTCTACCTCGACTTCGCCGACGCCATCGCCCGGCTCGGCCGCGAGGCCGTGGCCGCCCGCTACGGGAACCTCTTCGAGATGTACGAGCGGATCACCGCCGAGGACCCCTACCGCGTCCCGATGCGGATCTACCCGGCGATCCACTACACGATGGGCGGCCTGTGGGTCGACTACGACCTGCAGACCACCATTCCCGGCCTGTTCGCCATCGGGGAGGCCAACTTCTCCGACCACGGCGCCAACCGGCTGGGCGCCTCCGCGCTGATGCAGGGCCTGGCCGACGGCTACTTCATCCTCCCCGCCACCCTGGCCGACTACCTCGCCCGGCACCCGCACGAGGAGGTGCCCGCCGGCCACCCGGCCATCGCCGAGGCCACCTCCGCGGTGACCGAACGCCTCGGCCGGCTGCTCGCGGCCGACGGGGACCGCACCCCGGAGTCCTTCCACCGCGAGCTCGGCGAACTGCTGTGGGACGAGTGCGGCATGGCCCGCAACGAGGCCGGCCTGCGCAAGGCCCTGGGGCGGATACCCGAGCTGCGCGAGGAGTTCTGGCGCCGGGTCAGGGTGCCGGGCAGCGGACAGGAGCTCAACCAGTCCCTGGAGAAGGCCAACCGGGTCGGCGACTACCTGGAGCTGGCCGAGCTGATGTGCCTGGACGCGCTGCACCGCACCGAGTCCTGCGGCGGCCACTTCCGGGAGGAGAGCCAGACCCCCGAGGGCGAGGCGGAGCGCCGCGACGAGGAGTTCTCCTACGCGGCTGCCTGGGAGTTCACCGCCCCGGGCGAGGCCCCCGTGCTGCACAAGGAGCAGCTGACCTTCGCATACGTCCACCCCACCCAGCGGAGCTACACGTGAACCTCACCCTGCGCATCTGGCGGCAGCGCGGCCCCGAGGAGCCGGGCGCCATGACCACCTACGAGGTCGCGGACGTCTCCCCCGACATGTCCTTCCTCGAAATGCTCGACACCCTCAACGAGGAGCTGATCCTGCGCGGCGAGGAGCCGGTGGCCTTCGACCACGACTGCCGCGAGGGCATCTGCGGCGCCTGCGGCGTGGTCATCAACGGCGAGGCGCACGGCCCGGAGCGCACCACCACCTGCCAGCTGCACATGCGGCACTTCCGGGACGGCGACACGATCGACGTCGAGCCCTGGCGCTCGGCCGCCTTCCCCGTCGTCAAGGACCTGGTCGTGGACCGCTCCGCCTTCGACCGGGTGATCGGCTCCGGCGGCTACATCACGGCCCCGACGGGCAGCGCCCCCGAGGCGCACGCCACGCCGGTGCCCAAGGCCGCCGCCGACACCGCCTTCGAGAACGCCGAGTGCATCGGCTGCGGCGCCTGCGTCGCGGCCTGCCCCAACGGCTCGGCGATGCTGTTCACCGCCGCCAAGGTCGTCCACCTCAACTCCCTGCCGCAGGGCGGGCCCGAGCGGGAGCGCCGGGTGCTCGACATGGTGGACGCCATGGACGCGGAGGGCTTCGGCGGCTGCACCCACACCGGCGTGTGCACCACGGTCTGCCCCAAGGGCATCCCGCTGGCCTCGATCGCCACCCTGAACCGCGAGTACCTGCGCGCCACGCGCAAGGGCGCCGCGTAGGCCACAGCCGCGGACCGGCGGCGGGGGCGGCCCCCGGAACGGCAGCGCGCCCGCGGCCGGCGCGCTGGGGGGCACCCCCGTTCGTCCGCCCGCCCGGCCCCCGGCTACCGCACGGGGTGCCCGGCCTCCCGCAGGGCCTCCTTGACCGCGCCGACGCGCAGGTCGCCGAAGTGGAACACCGAGGCGGCCAGCACCGCGTCGGCCCCCGCCGCGATGGCGGGCGCGAAGTGCCCGAGGCGCCCCGCCCCGCCCGAGGCGATCACCGGCACGCTCACGCAGGCGCGGACCGCCGCGATCATCTCCGTGTCGTAGCCGTCCTTCGTCCCGTCGGCGTCCATGGAGTTGAGCAGGATCTCCCCCGCCCCCAGCTCGGCCGCCCGGTGGGCCCACTCCACGGCGTCGATCCCGGTGCCGCGCCGCCCCCCGTGCGTGGTCACCTCGAACCCGGAGGGCGTGCCCGTCCCCTCGGGGCAGCGGCGGGCGTCCACCGAGAGCACCAGCACCTGCCGGCCGAACCGCTCCGCGATCTCCCGCAGCAGCTCGGGCCTCGCGATGGCCGCCGTGTTGACGCCGACCTTGTCGGCGCCGGCCCGCAGCAGCCGGTCCACGTCCTCGGCGGTGCGCACGCCGCCGCCCACCGTCAGCGGGATGAACACCTGCTCCGCGGTCCTGCGCACCACGTCGTAGGTGGTCTCCCGGTTGCCCGAGGAGGCGGTGATGTCGAGGAACGTCAGCTCGTCCGCGCCCTCCGCGTCGTAGACCCGCGCCATCTCGACCGGGTCGCCCGCATCCCGCAGGTTCCGGAAGTTGACGCCCTTCACGACCCGGCCCCCGTCCACGTCCAGGCAGGGGATCACTCGTACGGCAAGGCTCACGTCACGGCTCCTCGGTAGGCTTCGAGTTCCACCTCGACCAGCACCCGGGAGTCCGCGAAGCCGGAGACCACGACCATGGTCACCACCGGCCCCACGGAGGCGAACACCTCCCGGTGCGCGCGCTGCACGTCCTCCGCGTCGCGCGCGTGGCTGAGGTAGAGGCGGGTGCGGATCACGGACTCGGCGCCCAGGCCGAAGGGTTCCAGGGCCGCCACCGCCCCGGCGAGCGCGGCCCTGGCCTGCTCGTAGGGGTCCCCGGCGTCCGCCCCCGCGGCCGGCGGCGCCGACCCGGCCACCAGCACGAGGTCCCCCGCCGCCACCGCCCGCGAGGAGCCCAGCGCCCGCTCCCACGCGCCGCCCGTCCGCACCCGTTCTATGCTCACGTCGTCTCCGCCTCCGTCGCCCGCAGCGCCTCTTCCAGGGTGAAGGCCCCGGCGTAGAGCGCCTTGCCGACGATGGCCCCCTCCACACCTTCCGGCACCAGGCCCGCCAGCGCCCGCAGGTCGTCGAGGGAGGAGACGCCGCCCGAGGCGACGACCGGGCGGTCGGTCGCGGCGCACACGCTGCGCAGCAGGTCGAGGTTCGGGCCGCGCAGCGTCCCGTCCTTGTTGATGTCGGTGACGACGTAGCGGGCGCAGCCCTCGGCGTTCAGCCGGGCCAGCGTCTCGAAGAGGTCGCCGCCGTCCCTGGTCCAGCCGCGGCCGCGCAGCGTGGTGCCGCGGACGTCGAGCCCGACGGCGACCCGGTCCCCGTGCTCGGCGATGACCCGGGCCACCCAGTCGGGCGACTCCAGGGCCGCCGTGCCCAGGTTGACCCGGGTGCAGCCGGTGGCGAGCGCGGCGGCGAGGGTCTCGTCGTCGCGGATGCCGCCGGAGAGCTCGACGCGGATGTCCATGGCGCGCACCACCTCCGCGATCTGCTCCCGGTTGTCCCCGGTGCCGAAGGCGGCGTCCAGGTCGACCAGGTGCAGCCAGCCGGCGCCGGCCCGCTGCCAGGCGAGCGCGGCCTGCAGGGGGTCGCCGTAGGCGGTCTCGGTGCCGGACTCGCCGTGCACCAGGCGGACGGCCTGCCCCCCGCGCACGTCGACGGCGGGCAGCAGTTCGAGGGTGGCGGGCGTCACCCGCGGCGGGTTCGTCATCACAGGGTCTCGATCCAGTTGGTGAGGAGGCGCGCCCCGGCGTCGCCCGATTTCTCCGGGTGGAACTGGGTGGCCCACAGCGGGCCGTTCTCCACGGCGGCGACGAAGGGCTCGCCGTGGGTGGCCCAGGTGACCTGGGGCGGTGCGGTGCCGGCCGGGCCGCCGGGCGGCAGCTCCCAGTCGTGGACCGCGTAGGAGTGGACGAAGTAGTAGCGCTCCTCGGGGCCCAGGCCCGCGAAGAGCGCCGAGCCGGCCGGGGCGCGCACCGTGTTCCACCCCATGTGGGGCACGATCTCGGCCTTCAGCGGGCCGACCGTTCCCGGCCACTCGTCCAGGCCCTCGCTGGTGTGGCCGTGCTCGATGCCGCGGGCGAAGAGGATCTGCATGCCGACGCAGATGCCGAGCACCGGCCGCCCCCCGGCCAGCCTGCGGCCGATGACCCAGTCACCCCTGGCCTGCCTGAGCCCGTTCATGCAGGCGGCGAACGCGCCGACGCCCGGGACCAGCAGCCCGTCGGCGTTCAGCGCGGTGTCGTAGTCGCGGGTGACCTCCACCCGGGCCCCGGCCCTGGCCACGGCCCGCTCCGCCGACCTGATGTTGCCGAAGCCGTAGTCGAAGACGACGACGGTCTTCCTCGGGCGCTTTCCCTTGGTGGTCCCGTCGGTGGTCCCGCCGGTGGTCCCGCCGCGGCTCGTGTCCTTGGCGTCCACGGTCAACTCCCCAGCGAGAGCAGGCCGGTGGCCAGGCACAGGGCGCTGCTGAGGCCGAGCAGCACCACCACGCCCCTGGGCAGCCCCTGCTTGACGAAGGAGTAGACGCCGCCGAGCAGGAAGAGCCCGGCGACGATCAGGACTGTCGAGGTTCCGTTCACCGCATGTCTCCGCTCACAGCGCGCCCTTGGTGGAGGGGATGTCCCGCTGCCTGGGGTCCGGCTCGCTCGCCGCGCGCAGCGCCCTGGCCAGGGCCTTGAACTGGCACTCCACGATGTGGTGCGCGTTGCGCCCGTAGGGCACGTGCACGTGGAGCGCGATCTGCGCCTGGGCCACGAAGGACTCCAGGATGTGCCGGGTCATCGTCGTGTCGTAGGAGCCGATCATCGGGGCCATGCCCTCCGGCTCGCGGTGCACGAGGTAGGGGCGCCCCGACAGGTCCACCGTCACCTGCGCGAGCGACTCGTCCAGCGGGACCGAGGCGTCGCCGAACCTGCTGATCCCCCGCTTGTCGCCCAGGGCCTGCCGGAAGGCGGCGCCGAGGGCGAGCGCGGTGTCCTCGATCGTGTGGTGGCTGTCGATGTGCAGGTCGCCCTCGGTCTTGACGCTGAGGTCGAACAGGCCGTGCCTGCCCAGCTGGTCCAGCATGTGGTCGAAGAAGCCGACCCCCGTCGACACGTCGACCCGGCCGGTGCCGTCGAGATCGATCTCGACGGTCACCGAGGTCTCCTTGGTGGTGCGTTCCACGCGGCCCACGCGGCTCATTCGCTGATCTCCTTCATGACGGCACGGACCGCGTCGAGGAAGGTGTCGTTCTCCTCCCGGGTCCCACAGGACACCCGCAGGCGGCCGGGCACGCCGTTGTCCCGTACCAGCACGCCGTGGTCGAGCAGGCGCCGCCAGACGTCCTTGGGGTCCTCGAAGCGCCCGAACTGCACGAAGTTCGCGTCGGACTCGGTGACCTCGCAGCCGATCTCCCGCAGCTCGGTGACCAGCCGGTCCCGCTCCGCCTTCAGCTCGTCCACGTACCCCAGCAGCGTATCGGCGAACTCCAGGGCGGCGTGCGCGGTGGCCTGGGTGACCGCGGACAGGTGGTAGGGCAGCCGCACCAGCAGGACGGCCTCGACGACGGCCGGGTCGGCGGCGAGGTAGCCGAGCCTGAGCCCGGCGGCGCCGAACGCCTTGGACATGGTCCTGGTGAGGACCAGCGTCGGGCGGCCCTCGATCAGCGGCAGCAGCGAGGGCCGGTGGCTGAACTCGGCGTACGCCTCGTCCACGACGACCAGGGCGCCGCGCTCCGGCCTGGCGGCCTGCGCCGCCTCGTACAGGGCGAGGACCGTCTCGGCCTCCACCGCGGTGCCCGTCGGGTTGTTGGGCGAGCAGACGAAGACCACCTCGGGCCGGTGCTCGTGGATGGCGGCGACCGCGGCCTCCCGGTCGATGCCGAAGTGCTCGTTGCGCGGCCCCGAGATCCAGCCGGTGCCGGTCCCCCGGGAGATCAGGCTGTGCATCGAGTACGAGGGGTCGAAGCCGATGGCGGTGCGGCCCGGGCCGCCGAACGCCTGGAGCAGCTGCTGGATGATCTCGTTGGAGCCGTTGGCCGCCCAGACCTGGTGCGGCCCCACCTGGTACCCGGTGGTCCTGGTCAGGTAGCCGGCCAGCTGGGTGCGCAGCACCACCGCATCCCGGTCCGGGTACCGGTTGAGGGTGCGGGCGGCGTCGGAGACCCGGTCGGCGATGAGCCTGACCAGGGCCTCGGGCACCGGGAAGGGGTTCTCGTTGGTGTTCAGCCTCACCGGGACGTCGAGCTGGGGCGCCCCGTAGGGGGACATGCCGCGCAGCTCGTCCCTGAGGGGCAGGTCGTCGATGCGGGTCACTTGCTCTGCGGAACCTTCCAGTCGTCCTTCTCCCCGGCCGCGCCCGCGGGCACGGCGGCGGGGGTGGCGGTGGCCTCGAAGCGGGCGCGCACCGCCGCGCCGTGGGCGGGCAGGTCCTCCGCCTCGGCGAGGGCGGTCACATGGTGGGCGACCTGGGCCAGGGCCTGGCGGTCGTAGTCCACGACGTGGATGCCGCGCAGGAAGGACTGCACGGACAGGCCCGAGGAGTGGCAGGCGCACCCGCCGGTGGGCAGGACGTGGTTGGAGCCGGCGCAGTAGTCGCCGAGCGAGACCGGGGCGTAGGGGCCGACGAAGACGGCGCCCGCGTTGCGCACCCGGGCGGCGACCCGGGCCGCGTCCTCGGTCATGATCTCCAGGTGCTCGGCGGCGTAGGCGTCGACGACGGCCAGCCCGTGCTCCAGGTCCCTGACCAGCACGGTCCCCGACTGCCGCCCGCCGAGGGCCTCGGCGATGCGCCCGTGGTGCCTGGCGGCGGGCACCCTGGCGCGCAGCTCGGCGTCCACCGCGTCGGCGAGCGCCACGGAGGGGGTGACCAGCACGGCGGCGGCCAGCACGTCGTGCTCGGCCTGGCTGATCAGGTCGGCGGCGACCAGCCCGGGTTCTGCGCTGTCGTCGGCGAGCACCGCGATCTCGGTGGGGCCCGCCTCCGCGTCGATGCCGACGCGGCCCTTGAGCAGCCGCTTGGCGGCGGCGACGTAGACGTTGCCCGGGCCGGTGACCAGGCTGACGGGCGCGCACTCCCCGGTGCCGTACGCGAACATGGCGATGGCCTGGGCGCCGCCGGCCGCGTGGACCTCCTCGACGCCGAGGAGGGCGCAGGCGGCCAGGATGGTGGGGTGCGGCAGGCCGGCGCCCCAGTCGTTGCCCGGCTCCCGCTGCGGGGGCGAGGCCACGGCGAGCGAGCCGACGCCGGCCTCCTGGGCCGGCACCACGTTCATCACCACGGAGGACGGGTAGACGGCCCGGCCGCCCGGCACGTACAGGCCGACCCGCTCCACCGGCACCCAGCGCTCGGTGACCGTGCCGCCGGGCACGACGCGCACCGTGGAGTCGGTGCGCCGCTGGTCGCGGTGGACGAGGCGGGCCCGCCTGATCGACTCCTCGAGTCCGGCCCTGACCGCCGGGTCCAGCTCCGCAAGGGCGCGCCGCAGCGCCTCGGCCGGGACCCTGGTGCGCTCGATGGCGACCTGCTCGAAGCGCTCGGCGTACTCGATCAGCGCCGCGGTGCCGTGATGCCGCACGTGCTCGCAGATGGGCCGCACCTTCTCCAGGGCGGCCTCGACGTCGAACTCGGCGCGGGGCAGCAGGTCGCGGTCGATCCCGCCCGGCACGGGCGGAGATTCGCGCAGATCGATTCGGTTCAGCACGGCTCCAGTCTCGCAGACCGCCCGTGGCGGCCGGTGACGCGTTTCACCATGCGGGCCGCGGGACCGGCCCACAGGCCCTGGCTCAGCCGATAGGCTGGCCGGTCGTGACGACGACGCGCCTGCCGCTCTTTCCGCTGAATACCGTGCTGTTCCCCGGTCTGGTGCTGCCGCTCACCGTCTTCGAGGCACGCTACCGGGCGCTGGTGCGCGACCTGCTGAAGCTGCCGGAGGACGGCCCGCGGCCCTTCGGCGTCGTCGCGATCAGGGACGGGCACGAGGTGGCGCCGAGCGCCGTCGGGCTGCCCGAGGCCGAGCGGCCCGAGGCGGAGGCCGGCGCGGGGTTCGCGGCGGACGACCCGATGCGTTCCTTCCACGGGGTGGGCTGCGTGGCCGACGCCTCGACGATCAGGCCGCGCTCGGCCCAGGAGGGCTACGAGGTGCTGGCGACCGGCACCACCAGGTTCCGGCTCCTGTCGGTGGACGCGGCGGGCCCCTACCTGACGGCCGAGGTGGAGCCGCTCGACGAGGTGGCCGGGGAGGGCGCGGGCGCGCTGGCCGCCGGGGTGCTGCGGGCGTTCCGCTCCTACCAGAAGGTGCTCGCGGGGGCCAACGAGCGGACCCTGGCGCCGGGCCAGGACCTGCCGGACGACCCCTCCGTGGTCTCCTACCTGGTGGCCGCGGCGACGATGCTGTGCGTGGCGGACAAGCAACGGCTGCTGGAGGCCCGGGACACCGCGAGCAGGCTCGCCGAGGAGCTGCGGATACTCCGGCAGGAGACCGCCGTGATCAGCCGCCTGCCCTCGGTGCCCGGCACCGACTTCACCACCAGCCCCACGAGCCTCAACTAGGCGTGTTCGTACGGCGCCGGGAGCGGCACGGGCCTGGGTGCCGGCCGGGGACCGGGGCCGGGAGCGCGGCCTCCGGCCGCTGGACTGGATTCGGCACACCGCCCGCCGTCCCGGCGCGGCGGCCCCGGCGCGCGGTCGGCCGGGCGGACGGTTGAGGGGACTCGATGGGCAGGAAGCAGGGCGGGGGCGGCACCCCGGCCACGGCGGCGGCGACCCGCGCGGGAGTGGCGTTCACGCTCCACTCGTACGCGCACGACCCGGCCGCCCCCTCGTACGGCGCCGAGGCGGCCGAGGCGCTGGGCGCCGAGCCGGGCCGGGTGTTCAAGACGCTGGTGGCCGAGGTGGACGGGGCCCTGGTGGTGGCCCTGGTGCCGGTGACGGCCTCGCTCGGGCTCAAGGCGCTGGCCGCGGCGGTGGGCGGCAAACGCGCCGCGATGGCCGATCCCGCCGCGGCGGAGCGGACCACGGGCTATGTGCGCGGGGGGATCTCCCCGCTGGGGCAGCGCAAGCGCCTGCCGACGGTCGTGGACGAGTCGGCTCTCGGCCACGGGTCGGTGTTCGTCTCCGCCGGCCGCCGCGGCCTGGAGATCGAACTCGCCCCCGCCGACCTGCTGGCCCTGACCGGCGCGGTCACCGCTCCCCTGGCCAGGCGGTAGCGCGGCGGGGCACCGGCGCGGCGCGAGGGGCGGTCAGCCGCGTTCCCCCGGCCCCTCGCCGTCCGGGGGACGCTCCTCGCCGCCCTCCCCGGGCCCGCCGTTTCCGCCGGGCCCGCCGTTCGCGCCGTCCTCCCGGGGCCCGCCGTTCGCGCCGTTCCCCTCGGACCAGCCCGGGTACTCCGGCGCGGGCGGGGCGGGCTCGCGCGGCCCCCAGCCCGCGGTGCACAGCAGGTGCGCGGCGAGGGCGCCGAAGGGCAGCCCGAGCAGCACCCCCCGGCCGCCGAGGTCGAGCGGCGCGTCGAAGACCACGTCCTCGCCGACCGCCCTGGCGTGCGCCCTGATGTCGCCGCTCGGGCCGAACCAGACCCCGAACCGCCAGGCGAGCAGCGCGCCGGCCAGCGCGCCCACCGCCAGGCCAAGGACGACGGCCACCGCCCCGCGCCGGCGCAGCAGGAAGACCAGGACGCCGGTCACCGCGCCGATGGCCAGGGCCAGCAGCAGGAACCAGCCGTCCGCGCCCACGGCCTGCTCGGCCTCCGGCTCGGCGAGCAGCACCGCCTCGCCGTTGGAGACCAGGGGGATGCGGGGCGCGCGCCACAGCCACAGCAGGCCGAGCGCCACGCCGGTGACCGCGGCCACGGGCACCGCCACGAGGAGGGCCTCGCGTATCTCCCGCCACCAGTGGATCCTGGCGCGTGGGCCGGGCCCGGCGGCCGGGGGCGCCGCCCAGGGGTCGTGCCGGCCTTCGCGGTCAGGGCGGTCTTCCGGTGCGGGCTCGGGTTCGGTCACCCGGCCATCCTGCCAGGTCCGGCCGCCTGTTCGGGCCCGGGGTACACCCGTGCGGTGCCCCGGTGCCCCGGGGTCCACGCGGCTCACCTGAGGGCGGCTCTGCGGTAGGCCCAGGTCGCCAGGCCGAGCGCGGCGGCGCCGACCGCCGCGCAGACCGCCAGGTCGGCGGTCACCGAGCCCCAGTCGGGGGCCGGGCCGAGCGCGGCGGCGAGCGCGTCCACCCCGTAGGAGGAGGGCAGCAGGTCGCGCAGCAGGCGCGCGGGCCCGGGGAGGTGCCCGGCCGGCAGCACCCCGAGCAGCAGGGCGGCCGACATACCGAGCTGGCCGCAGAGGGTGGCGAGTTCGGCGCGCGGCGCGAGCAGCCCCAGGGCGGCGCCGAGCCCGGCGAGCGCCGCCCCGGCCAGCGGCACCACGGCCGCCAGCACCCACAGGCCGCCCAGCGGCAGCTGGTAGAGGAGGCCGCCGGCCACGGCGGTGGCGAGCACGCCGGGGACGGTGAACGAGGCGTAGGCCGCAGCCGTGCCGAGCGCGACGGCCGCGGCGGGCACCGGCAGGGTCGCGTAGTGGTCGAGGCCGCCGGTGGCCCGGAGCTGGCCGAAGTACTGGGCGAGCAGGTTCAGGGCCACGAAGGCGACCACCAGCACCGCCGACCCGGCGACCACGGCCCGCGCCTCCTCCCCGTCGCCCCCGTCCACGACCCCGCGCATGAGGATCATGATCCCGACGGACTGGAAGGTGGCCACGAACAGCAGCGGTATCCGGGCGACCCGCGCGCGGGAGAGCTGGGCCAGGTACACGGTGCGCAGCGCGGGCCACGGGCGGGCGGCGGGCGCCAGCGGGGCGGGGTTCACGCCCTCACCAGCCCGTCTCCGCGGCCGCCGAGGGCGAGGTAGACGTCCTCCAGGCTCGGGGTGGCCAGCGTGAAGTCGTCGAGCGCGGCGAAGGCCGGGCCCTGGGTCACGGTGCTGACCAGGGCGCGGGCCAGGTCGGGCGGCAGGCGCAGCGTCCAGCGCCGCCCGGCGATGCTGGCGAGGCGGCGCGCGGCCTCGATGTCGGGGACGTCCCGCGGCGGCTCCCCGCGCCAGACGAGTTCGACCCGGACCTCGGAGCCGACGGTGGCCTTCAGCCCGCCCGGGGTGTCGCAGGCGATGACGCGGCCCGCGTCGAGCACGGCCACCCGGTCGAGCACGGTCTCGGCCTCGATGACGTTGTGGGTGACCAGCAGGACGGTGGTGCCCTCCTGGGCGCGGCGGCGGTCTATCGCCGCCCACACCGCGCGCCTGGCCACCGGGTCCATGCCGGTGGTGGGCTCGTCCAGCACGAGCACCTGGCGGCGGCCGGCGAGCGCGGCGGCGACGCAGGCCAGCCTGCGCTGGCCGCCGGAGAGCTTCTTCAGCGGACGCCCGGCGAGCGCGGTGAGGCCGAGCTCCTCCAGGACGGCGTCGCGTTCGCGGCGGGCGGCCGCGGTGTCCAGGCCCCGCAGCCGCGCGGTGGTCTCGGCGGCGAGGGCGACCGTCAGCTCGTCGAGCGCGGTCGACTCCTGGCCGAGGTAGGCCAGCAGCCGCGGGGCCCGCCGCGGGTGGCGCACGAGGTCGTGGCCGAGCAGCGTGATGCCGCCCGCGTCCGGCCGCAGCAGGCCGGTGAGCTGCCTGACCAGCGTCGACTTGCCGGCGCCGTTCGGCCCGAGCAGGCCGAAGATCTCGCCGCGGGCCACCTCCAGGCTGATCCCGTCGTTGGCCAGGACCGGGCGGGCCCCGGCCGCCGTGGCCCGGCCGCGGCGCCGGGGGGCGCGGCGTGCCGGGTAGGACTTGACCAGCCCGCGAACGCTGAGCGCGGCCTGGGCAGGCGCGCGCCGCGGCGCCGCGGTCGCAGGCTCGGCCCGCGCGATGGAAGAGGCCACGGCTCCCGAGCCTACGCGGCGCCCCCGCGCGCGAGGACACCGGGTCACGTACCCGACATGTCCCGGCGCGCGGGAACGCCGGGGGGCGCGCGGGGAGATGCCGGGAGGCGCGCACGCCGACGCGCGCGGCGCCGCGCAACCACTCCCGCGGAAATCCGGGAAGCCGCAAGGTGCCGCGGGGCGGGGGCCGCCGGGACCGGGGGCGGCCGGCGGAGCCCACGGAAGACCCAGGGAAAATACAGGCAAAACTGAGCAGTCGAACTGGACAGTCCAGCCTGCAAAAATCTACGGTGGGTCGCCGGTGGCGGAGGAGCCGAGCCGGGGCGCGGCCGCCGGGCCGGAAGAACCCCGCAGAACCCCGCAGAGCCCCGCAGAACCCGTCCGGCCCCGCCCCCGGAAGTCCCGGCAATCCGAGGAAGGCACGCACCCCCATGGCCCTCACCACGCTCGACCCCCGCACCGCCCTGGTCCTCATCGACCTGCAGAAGGGCATCGCCGCCGCCCCCACCGTCCCCCACTCCGGCTCCGAGGTGGTGGCCAGGGCCGTGGAACTGGCCGGCGCCTTCCGCGCGCACGGCCTGCCGGTGGTCCTGGTGCGGGTCAGCTTCGCCGCCGACGGCTCGGACGCGCTGCCGGGGCGCACGGAGGCGGCGGGCGCCGCCGGGGCCAGGCCCGAGGGCTGGGACACCCTCGTGGAGGAACTGGCGGGCCACGCCGGGGACATCCTGGTGACCAAGCACAACTGGGGCGCCTTCCACGGCACCGACCTGGACGTGCAGCTGCGGCGCCGCGGCGTCACCCAGGTCGTCCTCGGCGGCATCGCCACCAGCATCGGCGTCGAGTCCACCGCGCGGGCCGCCTACGCCCACGGCTACCACGTCACGCTGGCCACCGACGCGATGGCCGACATGAACGCCGAGGCGCACCACAACAGCCTGGACCGGATCTTCCCCCGCCTCGGCGAGAGCGGCGGCACCGCGGAGATCCTCGACCTGCTCGCCCGCACCCGGCCCTGAGCCCGGCACGGGCCCGCCCAGCACGGGCCCGCCCGGCACGCCGGGCGCGGGCACCCGCGCCCGGGGAGCCGCGCGCCACGGCCGGGGCGGAAGTCCGCCCGGGCGGCGAGCGGGTGGCCGGGCCGCTGGGGAAACGATCCGTCAGGAGGCCCGGTCCTCGCCCGTCCGCCCGTCCACCTCGCGCCAGAAGCCCGCGCGGATCGCGTAGCGATCCCGCTCGTCGATCTGGTCGTCCTTGTGCGCCAGCAGCCCGAACCTGGCGGCGTAGCGCAGGAGTTCACCGTCGATGCGGTGCGGGATGCGGGGGTACTCGGCGGAGAGCTGCCGCAGGAGCCCCTGGTCGGTGAGCCGTTCCGCCCAGCGCCTGGCGAAGACCTGGCCGACCTCGAACGGGTCCCCGCCGACGGCCGTGATGTCCTCCTCCCGGTCCGCCCAGCGCTGCTCGGCCGTGGTCAGCTGCGAGAGCATCGGCAGCGCCGCGGCCTCGGTGGACTCCTCGGGCCCGCGGTCGACCCAGCCCCGGTCGGAGGACCAGCGCAGGGTGGCGGTGGCGGGCGCCGCGGGCGCGGCCGAGGCCACCTGACGCCCCAGGGAGGCCAGGTCCTTGGGGGTGGGCACGCCCTTGACCGCGGGGGCGCCGTTGCGCTCGGCGGCGCAGCCGGCGTCGGCGGGGGCCGCGCCGTTCTTGGCGGCCACGGCCCGCGCTCGCGGGCCGGGCTCGGCGGCGGCCGGCGCCTCGGGCAGCGGGGCGGAGAGGATCGCGGCGATCTCGGGCCGGGTGACGGCGGGCGGGGCACCGGCGGCCGGGGCGTCGTTGACCCGCACGGCGCGGGTGATCCACGCCCGGTCGAGGACCCGGCGCTCGTCCGCCTCGGCGACCAGGTCCTCGGACTGGTTGTAGTCGCCGTCGGCGGCCTGCACCGCCCACAGGTGCACCGCGACGCCGTGCTCCTTGGCCGACATCAGGCCGGGCAGCAGGTCGCCGTCGCCGGTGACCAGCACGATGTCGGCGCAGGCGCGGTTGCGGGCGAGTTCGGTGAGTTCGGCGTGCATCGCGGCGTCCACGCCCTTCTGCGCCCAGCGCCCGTCGCTCCGCGTCAGCGCGCCGAGCCTGACGGTGACCCTCGGCATGACGCGCAACCTGCGGTGCTCGGGCTGCGGCACGCGGTCGGGGGCGCCGTCGAACCAGTAGATCCGCAGCAGATGACGGCCGGTGTCGGCCTCGGCCCGCTGGCGCAGGGCCTGGATGAGGGCCGCGTGATCGACGGTGATGCGCGGCCGGGACGGCTCCCCGGCCAGCAGGCTGGCGGCGGCGCCCAGCAGATACCCGGCGTCCACCAGGACGACGCACCGGTCCACGTTGCACCCTCTTTCCTCAGGCGTTCCTCAGCCTTCCCCCCGAGCCTTTCCCTGAGTCTGCCCGACCGGACGCCCGTTATCTGCGCCAACTCGATCTTCGGCGTGGCGAATCCACCGCACGTCGCGCCCGGAATGCGAACTATGTTGCCCCGTGCGAATCTGGTCGCGGTCCCGTCCTTCCGCGGAACGCGGACGTCGAGGAGGCGATCATGGCGAAGAACAAGAACCAGAACCGGCAGCAGCGGCCCGCGCCCCCGCCCGAGGAACCGCGCGCGGACGCCCCGGCGGAACAGCCGAAGAACCGCAACAAACGCGAACGGCGCTTCGGCCACAACTAGGCCGCGCCGTTCGGATCTTCGCGGGGCCCGGGCCGCCGGAGGCGGCAGCCGGCGGCGTTGCCGGATCGCGCGAGTACGGCCGCGTGCGAGCCGCGATCCGGCAACCGGCCGTTCGCCACGGCGGCGCGGGCCCGGCGCGGCGGTCCCGAGGCGAGCCGTCACCGGCGGAAAGAAAGAGGGGCACCCCACGCGGGGTGCCCCTCTTTCGCGTCGGCGGGCGGGCCCGGCCGGCTCAGTAACCGAACGCGTGCCGCTCGTGGGCCGCCGCGAAATAGCGCGCGTCGGACACCTGGGACGACACGGAATACGTGGGCACCGCACCGAGATGCACGATGTCGTATGCCTCGTGCACGCAGCGCAAGCGATCCTCGAAAGCGGTTCCCGGGAAATACTCCAGCAAGGCGTGCACGGCTTCCTGCCGGGAGACGTGCGCCTCGCGAAGCAAGAACGCAGCTTTCTCTACCATCCGGGCATCCACGGCAACCCACCTTTCATGCGGCGATTTGCTCGATACCGAAGG
This sequence comes from Streptomyces hoynatensis, assembly GCF_003626535.1. Taxonomy (GTDB): domain Bacteria; phylum Actinomycetota; class Actinomycetes; order Streptomycetales; family Streptomycetaceae; genus Streptomyces; species Streptomyces hoynatensis. Next base: position 149,971 of record NZ_RBAL01000006.1, on the reverse strand, counting down.
TAGACCTCGGAATGCCCCATTCGGGTAAAGCGCTCGCCATTATCCCGCCAAGCAGGAGGGCCCCAGAAGCGCCTTGAGATCGCCGAAGAGCGCGGGATCGGCCTGCACCCGGTGGCGGTCCAGCCTCAGCACCCTGGTGGTCCTGGCGTCCTGGAGTTTCACCCGGACCTCCGTCGGCCCGCGGTGCTGCCCGAGCACCTCGCCGAGGCGCTCGACGAGCGGCGGCGTCACCCGGACCGAGGGAATGGTGATGGTCACCGGGGCGTCGGCCGCGGCCTCGGACAGGTCGGGCACCTGGAGTTCCATGGCGACCAGCCGCGGCACGTCCTCCCGCTTGTCCAGGCGGCCCTTGACGAAGACCACCGCGTCCTCCACGAGCTGGGTGGAGACCAGCTGGTAGGTGGCGGGGAAGAACATGCAGTCGAGGGAGCCGCCGAGGTCCTCCACGGTCGCGATCGCCCAGGGATTCCCCTGCTTGGTCATCTTGCGCTGGAGGCCGGAGATGATGCCGCCGATGGTGACCGTGGCCCCGTCGGGGTATTCCCCGCCGTTGAGCGCGGAGATGGCCGCGTCCGCCTTCTCGTCCAGCACGTGCTCGATGCCGAAGAGGGGGTGATCGGAAACGTAGAGCCCGAGCATCTCCCGCTCCTGCGCGAGCAGGTAGGACTTCTCCCACTCCTCCTCGGAGAACTCGACGTCCATGCCGAATCCGGGGCCGTCCTCCGCGTTGTCGTCCCCCATGCCGCCGAAGAGGTCGAACTGCCCCTCGGCCTCCTTGCGCTTGACCTGGACGACATTGTCGATCATCGTCTCGAAATGGGCGGTGAGGCCCTTGCGGGTGTGCTTCAGGGTGTCGAAGGCGCCGGCCTTGATCAGTGATTCCACGGTCCGCTTGTTGCAGACCACGGCCTCGACCTTGTCCAGGAAGTCGGGGAAAGAGGTGTACGTGCCCTTGGCCTTTCTGGTGGCCACGATCGAATCCACGACGTTCTGCCCGACGTTGCGGACCGCGGTGAGCCCGAAGACGATGACGTCGTCGCCGCGCGGCGTGAAGAACGCCTGCGACTCGTTGACGTCCGGCGGCAGCACTCTGATGCCCATGCGGCGGCACTCGTTGAGATAGACGGCCGACTTGTCCTTGTCGTCCCGCACCGAGGTGAGCAGCGCCGCCATGTACTCGGCCGGGTAATTGGCCTTGAGATAGGCCGTCCAGTAGGTGACGAGTCCGTACGCCGAGGAGTGGGCCTTGTTGAAGGCGTATCCGGAGAACGGGACCAGCACGTCCCACACGGCCTGGATCGCCTCGTCCGAATAGCCGTTGTCCCGCATGCCCTTCTGGAAGGGGACGAACTCCTTCTCCAGGATCTCCTTCTTCTTCTTGCCCATGGCCCGGCGGAGCAGGTCCGCCTGTCCGAGCGAGTACCCGGCGAGCACCTGGGCGGCCTTCTGCACCTGCTCCTGGTAGACGATCAGGCCGTAGGTGATGTCGAGGATCTCCTTCAGCGGCTCCTCGAGCTCCGGGTGGATCGGGATGATCTCCTGCTGGCCGTTCTTGCGCAGGGCGTAGTTGATGTGCGAGTTCATGCCCATCGGGCCCGGCCGGTACAGGGCGCCGACGGCGGAGATGTCCTCGAATCCGTCGGGCTTCATCATCCGCAGCAGCGACCGCATCGGCCCGCCGTCGAACTGGAAGACGCCCAGCGTGTCGCCGCGGCCGAGGAGTTCGAAGGTCTTCGGGTCGTCAAGCGGCAGTTCGAGGAGCTTCACCTCGATGTTCTTGTTCTGCTTGATGAGCTTGACGGCGTCGTCCATGATCGTCAGGTTGCGCAGCCCGAGGAAGTCCATCTTCAGCAGGCCGAGCGACTCGCAGGTGGGGTAGTCCCACTGCGTGACGATGACGCCGTCGTTCTTCGGGGCGAACAGCGGCACGTGGTCCACGAGCCGCTCGCTGGACATGATCACGCCCGCCGCGTGCATGCCCATCTGCCGGACCAGGCCCTCCAGGCCGCGGGCGGTGTCGATGACCTTCCTGACGTCCGGCTCGTTCTCGTACATCCCCCGGACCTCGGCCGCCTCGCTGTAGCGGGGGTGGTCCTTGTCGGTGATGCCGGAGAGCGGGATGCCCTTGCCCAGCACGTCGGCGGGCATCGCCTTGGTGATCCGGTCGCCCATCGCGTACGGGTAGCCCAGGACGCGGGAGGCGTCCTTGATCGCGGCCTTGGCCTTGATGGTGCCGTAGGTGCCGATCATCGACACCTTGTCCGCGCCGTACTTCTCCGTGACGTACCTGATGACCTCGCCGCGCCTGCGCTCGTCGAAGTCGATGTCGACGTCCGGCATCGAGATGCGCTCGGGGTTCAGGAACCGCTCGAAGATCAGGCCGTGGTCGAGCGGATCGAGGTCGGTGATGCCCAGCGCGTAGGAGACGATCGAGCCGGCCGCGGAGCCGCGGCCCGGGCCGACCGCGATGCCCTGGGACTTGGCCCACATGATGAAGTCGGCGACCACGAGGAAGTAGCCGGGGAAGCCCATCTGGACGATGACGTCCATCTCGTACTCGACCTGCCGCTGCCGGTCCTCGGGCACCCCGCCCGGGTAGCGGCGGGCCATGCCGCGGGCCACCTCCTCGCGGAACCAGGTGACCTCCGTGTACCCCTCGGGCACGTCGAACCGCGGCATCAGGTCGCGCGGCTGGAACCAGCCCTCGATGTCGACCTGCTCGGCCACCAGGCGGGTGTTGGCGCAGCCCTGCTGCCAGGCGTCCGAGGAGTCGATCGCGTACATCTCCTCGGGCGACTTCAGGTAGTAGCCGGTGCCGTCGAAGCGGAAGCGGTCGGGGTCGGAGAGGTTCTTGCCGGTCTGCACGCACAGCAGCGCGTCGTGCGCCCCGGCCTCCTCGGCGTGCGTGTAGTGGCTGTCGTTGGTGACCAGCGGGGGGATGCCGAGTTTGCGGCCGATCTCCAGGAGCCCTTCCCTGACCTTGGTCTCGATCTCCAGGCCGTGGTCCATCAGCTCCAGGAAGTAACGCTCCCTGCCGAAGATGTCCTGGTACTCCCCCGCCGCCTTCAGCGCCTGGTCGAACTGGCCGAGCCGCAGCCTGGTCTGCACCTCGCCCGAGGGGCAGCCGGTGGAGGCGATGAGGCCCTCGGAGTACTGGGAGAGCGTCTCCTTGTCCATCCTGGGCCACTTGACGAAGTAGCCCTCGGTGTAGGCGTCCGAGGACAGCCGGAAGAGGTTGTGCAGGCCGGTCTTGTTCGCCGCCCAGATGGTCTTGTGCGTGTAGCCGCCGGAGCCGGAGACGTCGTCCTTCTTCTGGTGCGGCTGGCCCCACTGCACCCGTCGCTTGTGCCGCCGCGACTCGGGCGCCACGTAGGCCTCGATGCCGATGATCGGCGTCACGTCGGCCGCCCGCGCCTGCTGGAAGAAGTCGTAGGCGCCGTGCAGGTTCCCGTGGTCGGTGATCGCGATGTGGGACATGCCCATGTCCTGGCACGCCTTGAACATGTCCTTCAGCCGTGCCGCACCGTCAAGAAGCGAATACTGAGTGTGAACATGCAGGTGTGTGAAGGGCTTGCTCACTCCACGGGCCTTCCGCAGCGGGGTCGGGGTCAGGCTCAGCACCCTACCCCCACTCCGCGCCGCGCCCCCCGCCAGGACCGACGGCCGCGACGAGCCGTCCGCTCGGCGTTTTCCCAGGTCACGGCCGGTGTGGCGGACAACGCCCAAGGTCAGCGCGGTGGCCGGAGAGCCCCCGCCCCAGGTCCCCGTCCCGCCCCGCCCCCGCGGCTTCCCCCGCCCGCCTTGCCCCCTTCCCCGCCCGCCGCCCGGCCTCGTCTCCCCTTTCCGCGTCTCGTCCCGGCCCTGTCCCACACTTTCCGCCTTACGCGCCTTATGCGCCTTACGCGCCTGCCGCCTTCCCCCTTTTCCCGCCTTCCTTCGCTTCCCCGGCATTTCTCGCCTTCCCCGGCTTCCCCGGCTTCCCCGGCCTCCCCCGACTTCCCTCGCCTTTCCCGACGTACGGGACCCGACGATCGCACGTCCATACCGTGCTTTTATCTCCGCGTGGCACACTCGGCAGCGATGGGCATATCGACTTCGGGGACCACGGGACCCATGGGGGCCTTCGCGGTACGGCTCGCGCGCGCCGGCGTTTTCGCCGCGCTGTGCGTCACGCTGTCCGCGGGCGCTCACGTGCTGCTGTCCGGCACCCCCGTGCCGCTGCCCGCCGTCGCCCTGGTGCTCGGCTCCGTCTTCCTGCTCGCGCTGGGCCTGGCCGGCCGCCACGAGCGCGGCTACTGGGCCATCGCCGGCCTGCTGCTGCCCCTCCAGCTCGGCGCCGACACCGTCTTCACCACCGGCCAGGACGCCTGTTACGGCCCCGGCGGCGGCCCGGTCACCGGCCCGCTGCGGCTGCTCGGCGTCGATCTCGTCTGCGGCGGCGGCGACTTCGCCACCCCGCTGGCGCGGCTGGCCACCGAGGGCCAGTCCGCCCTCGCCGTCCACGGCCCTGCCCAGGCCAGCCCCTGGCTGCTGCTCGCCGTCCACCTGGCGGTGGGCCTGGCCGCCGCCGCCTGGCTGCGCGGCGGCGAGGCCGCGCTCGCGCGGCTGCTGCGCACCGCGGGCGCCGTCGCCCTCGGGCCGCTGCTGCGCGCCCTGGGCGCCGCCCGCACCCTCCGGCGCCCGGCCCCGGCGCCCACGCCGCGCCCCGGGCGCCGCGAACCCTCCTTCGCGCTCCTCCTGCTGCCGCACTCCGTGCCGCGGCGCGGTCCTCCGCCGGTGCCCGCGCTCGCCCACTGAGCGCCCCGCCCACGGCAGCACCGCGGCCCAGGCCGCGCCCACCCTCGCGGCCCAGGCCGCGCCCCCAGGACACGGAGACCCAAGACCATGAGCAAGCGCAACTCCTCCCAGGCGAAGATGGCCGCCCGCGAGAGGCTGCGGGCCGAGCGCGCCCGCGAGGAACGCAGGAACAGGCTCCGCCGGCAGTTCCTCGTCGGCGGCAGCGCCGTCCTCGTCCTCGCCGTCGCGGCCGGCGTCGGCGTCCTCATCGCCAACCAGGACGACGGCAAGGACAACACCGACTGGAGCGCCATCCGCGACCAAGTGGACAGCGGCGGGGAGGGCGAGTTCCCGGCCACCGCACCGGCCAACACCACCGGCGACGACCACCTCACGGTCCGCATCGGCGAGGAGGACGCCCCCAACACCCTCACCCTGTTCGAGGACCCGCGCTGCCCGGCCTGCGCGGCCTTCGAGCAGGCCTCGGGCGAGGCGGTGCAGCAGGGCGTCGCGGACGGCACCTACAACGTCGAGTACGTCTTCGGCACCTTCCTCGACGGCAACCTGGGCGGCACCGGCTCCAAGAACGCGCTGAACGCCCTCGGCGCCGCGCTCGACGTCAGCCCCGAGGCGTTCGTCGCCTACCACGACGCGCTGTACTCGGCGAAGTACCACCCGGACGAGCAGAACGACGACTTCGCCGACGACCAGACCCTGATCGACATCGCCCAGTCCGTGCCCGAGCTCAAGAACAACCAGGAGTTCAACGACGCGGTCACCGACAGCACCTTCGCGGTCTGGGCCCTGCAGATGTCGGACAAGTTCGACGCCGATCCCGACGTGACGGGCACCCCGACGCTGAAGTTCAACGGCGAGGTCGTGGACACCCCGCAGACCGCGGACGACTTCCAGGCGATGGTCCAGGAGCACGCCCAGGCCGAGTGACCCGGCGGGCGGGCCGGGCGCCCCGGCGGCCGTGCGGCGGCCGGGACCCCGGCGCCCGCCGCGTCCGTTCCCGGCCGCCCGGGCCCCGCCCGGGGCCGGCCGCCCCGGGCGGGCCCTGCCCGCATCGCCGCTCCCGCCGGCTTCGCCGGGATCAGCCGGTGCCGCCGGGCCGCCGGGCCGCCGGGAATCAGTCCAGCTCCGCCAGGAAGCCGAGCGCCGCCTCCCAGGTGCGGCGGGCCGCCTCGGCGTCGTGGTCGGGCAGCTCCGGGTCGGTGTAGAGGTGCCCGGCGCCCGGGTACCTGAAGACCTCCACGTCCGCGCCCGCCCGCCGCATCCGCAGGTACCAGGCGGTCAGCCAGTCGTGGGTCTCGAACGGGTCGGGGTCCGCCACGTGCAGCTGCACCGGCAGGCCGGGGGCCGTGGCGTCGTCCTCGAGGTCCGCGGTGCCGTGCAGCAACAGCAGCCCCCTGGCGCGCTCGTCGCCGAGGGCGATGCGCTGCGCCAGCGAGCCGCCCAGCGAGAAGCCGGCGTACACCAGCCCCGCGTCGGCGCGTTCCGCGGCGGCCGCGATCGCCCGGCGCAGCAGCTCGTCGCGGCCGATCTCGTCGCGGATCGCGAGGCCCTCCTCCACCGAGTCGGCGGTGCGTCCCCCGTACAGGTCCGGCAGCAGCACCCGGTGTCCCGCGGACCGCAGCAGGTCGGCCGCCGCCCGCACGGCGGGCCTGAGGCCGTAGGCGGAGTGGAGAAGCATGACGTCGGTCACAGTCGGGGGTCACCTTCCGTACCGCGGGAACCCGCGTCCCGCCCGGCCCATCCTGCCAGCGCGCCCGTCTTGCCCCGCCCATCCCCCCCTCGCCCCGCGCCCTACGGGCCCCACGCGGAAGCGGGGCGTCCGGTTAGCCTGGCCTGACGAGGTCCGCGAGGACCAAAGGCCGGTCGGGAAGGCCCGCGCGGGGCGGAAGCCGCCAGGGAGGAGCTGAGCGCACCATGGAACACGTGCTGCGTCCGCTGCTGGTGATCGGCGGCACGCTCGTGCTCACCGTGCTCATCGGCTGGCTGATCGACCGGGCGCTGTGCGCCGCGGACCGGCGGCGCCCCGACACCCGGGTGTGGGCCCTGCTGCGGCGCTGCCAGCTGCCGCTCCAGCTGCTGCTCGCCGCCTCCGCGGTGCGGATCGCCTACGCGGTGTTCGACCTGGAGCTGCGGCGCGGCGACGTCTTCCGGAGCCTGCTGGCCACCGTCGCCATCGCCGCGGCGGTCTGGCTGACCATCAGGGCCGCCGGGGCGGTCGCCGAGAACCAGCTGACCGAGTACGAGCGCCGCACCCAGGATCTCGCCCGGGTACGGCAGTTCAGGACCCAGCTGACGATGCTGCGCCGGGTGGTCACCACCGTGCTCGCCATCGTGGCCACGGCCGTCACCATCCTGCTGCTCTTCCCCGACCTGAGGGCGCTCGGCGCCTCCATGCTGGCCTCCGCCGGCGTCATCGGCATCATCGCCGGTGTCGCCGCCCAGTCGATGCTCGGCAACCTCTTCGCGGGCCTGCAGATCGCCTTCGGCGACTCGGTCAAGATCGGCGACACGATAGTGGTGGACGGCGAGTGGGGCACCGTGGAGGAACTCTCCCTCGCCTTCCTCACCGTCCGCGCCTGGGATGACCGCCGGCTGACGATGCCGGTGTCGTACTTCAACAGCAAGCCGTACGAGAACTGGTCGCGCGGCGGCCACCAGATCACCGGCACCGTCTTCCTCCACCTCGACCACGCGACCCCGGTCGGCGCGCTGCGCGAGCACCTGCGGGAGTTCCTGCTCGGCCGCGAGGACTGGGACGGCCGGAGCTGGAACCTGGTGGTCACCGACACCACCCCCACCACGATCGAGCTGCGCGCCGCCATGTCCTGCCGGAACGCCGACGACGCCTGGTCGCTGCGCTGCGCGGTGCGCGAGGAGCTGATCGCCTGGCTGCGCGACCACCACCCCTACGCCCTGCCCCGCGTCGCCACCTCCCCCGCCGCCGTGCTCCCCCGCCAGGACCCCGCGGACCACCGGGACCGCGCCGAGCACGGGGAGCGCCGGGAGCACGGGGAGTACCGGGAGCACCGGGACCCCGGGGACCGGCCCCAGGCCCCGGCGCGCCAGGGTCCCCCGCCGCACCAGAGGCACCAGCCCTACGCGCCCCACCAGAGCCACCAGCCCGCCCACAGCAACGGCGCCGCCCGCCACCCCGGCGACCCGGGCGAGGCCGCCGGCCCCGGCGAGAGCAGCGGCCACCGGCCCTGAGCCCGCCCCCGCGCACGCCGCCCGCCCGGGCCGCGCCCAGGCCCCGCCCGGCCCGCCCAGGGCCCGCTCAGATGCCGTGCGGCAGGCTCGTGCGGTCCAGCTCCCGCAGGGCGCGGTCCACGAGTTCCGGGTCCGCGCCCGGCTCGCTGCGCACCTCGAGCACCTCGCGCCTGGCGGCGGCGAGCAGCTCGGCGTACAGGGCGTCGATCTCCCGCACCCGCCTGGTGCGTTCGACGGTGCTCTGCCGCATCCGGTCCTCCGCCACCCCGGGGGAGATCCGCACGCCGATGTCGTAGGCCCGCCGCACCAGCGCCTCGGAGACCTCCTCCGGCAGGTCCTGGCGCCGCTCGATCTCGGCGAGCCGCCGCTTGGCCGCCCGGGAGGCCCGCAGCGCCAGCTCGTTGCCGAACGCCTCCTCCACGTCGCGGTCCGCCCGCACCCCGAGCCTGACCGTGAGCCTGGGCAGGGTGAGCCCCTGGGCCACGAGGGTGACCAGGACGATCACGAAGGCGACGAAGATGAGGGCGTCCCGCTGGGGGAACGCGCCCCCGTCGTCCACCCGCAGCGGCAGCGCGAGGGCGAGCGCCACCGTGGCCACCCCCCGCATCCCCGACCACCACATCACCACCGTCTCGCGCCGGCTCAGCGGCACGTCGTCGGTGGAGTGCGCCCGCTTGCGCACCCACTGGGTGAGCCAGGCCGCGGGCAGCAGCCACAGCAGCCGCACCCCGAGCACCACCACCAGCACGAGCGTCGCGGTGGGCAGCAGCCGGTCCCAGCGGTGCCCCGTGGTGTCGAGCACGCTGTGCAGCTCCAGGCCGATCAGGCCGAAGGCGACGCCCGTCACCAGGGTGTCGACGACCTCCCAGAAGCTGGCGCCGGTCAGCCGGCCGGCCACGTCGTCGGGGTCGGTGGCCTGCTCGCCGAGGTAGAGGGCCATGACGAGGACCGCGAGCACCGCGGAGCCGTGCAGCTGCTCCGCCACCGTCCAGGCGACGAAGGGCAGCACCAGCGTGAAGCCGACGCGCAGGGTGACCTCGCCGAACAGCGGGCGCAGCCGGGCGGTCACCCAGCCGAGCGCCAGGCCCACCGCGATCGCCACGACCGCCGAGAGCAGCAGGTCGAGCAGGGCCTCGCCGAGCGAGAAGGAGCCGGAGACCACCGCCTCCACCGCCACGTTGTACATGGTGATCGCGGCGACGTCGTTGAACAGGCCCTCCCCGGCCAGCACCGAGACCATCCGCCGCGGCAGCCCCAGCTGCCCGGCCACCGCGGTCGCGGCGATGGGGTCGGGCGGCGCGACCAGCGCGCCGAGCGCGATCGCCGCGGCCACCGGCAGGCCGGGCAGGGCCGCCCAGGTCACCGCCGCGACGGCGGCCGTGGTGACGAAGACGAGCGCCACGGCCAGCAGCAGGATGGGGCGCAGGTTCGCCGTGAACTGCCGCCAGGAGGTGCGCCGCGCCGCGGCGAACAGCACGGGCGGCAGCACCAGCGGCAGGATCAGCTCGGGGTCAAGCTCCAGCCGCGGCACGAAGGGCAGGAACGCCAGCAGCCCGCCGAGCACGGTCGTCAGCACCGGCGGCGGCAGCGTGAGCCGTTCGCCCAGCGGCACCGTGACCAGGGCGCCGAGCAGCAGGATGAGAAGCAGGGTCAGCTGGTCCACGGCGGGCCGGCCGGTCTCAGGAGCTCTCGGCCCTGAGCGTGTCCAGCGCGGCCGCCAGATCGGCCGGATACTCGCTGACGAACTCCACCCGGCGGCCGTCGGCGGGATGGGCGAAGCCGAGGCGGACCGCGTGCAGCCACTGCCGGTTCAGCCCCAGACGCCTGGCCATCGTGGGATCGGCCCCGTAGGTGAGGTCCCCGGCGCAGGGGTGCCGGTGGGCGGACATGTGCACCCGGATCTGGTGCGTGCGCCCCGTCTCCAGCTTGATGTCGAGCAGGCTGGCGGCCCGGAACGCCTCGATGAGGTCGTAGTGGGTGACCGCGGGCTTGCCGTCGGCGGTCACGGCCCACTTGTAGTCGTGCTGCGGATGGCGGCCGACCGGCGCGTCGATGGTGCCGCTGAGCGGGTCGGGGTGGCCCTGCACCAGCGCGTGGTACCGCTTGTCGACCGTCCGGTCGCGGAACTGCTGCTTCAGCCGCGAGTAGGCGAGTTCCGACTTGGCCACCACCATCAGGCCCGAGGTGCCGACGTCGAGCCGGTGCACGATGCCCTGCCGCTCCGCGGCGCCCGAGGTGGCGATTCGGAAGCCGGCGGCGGCCAGGCCGCCGATCACGGTGGGCCCGCTCCAGCCGGGGCTGGGGTGGGCGGCCACGCCGACCGGCTTGTCGACCACCACCAGGTCCTCGTCGTCGTGGACGATCCGCATGCCCTCGACCGGCTCGGCCTCGACCTGCACCGGGACGGGCGGCGGCGGCAGCTCCACCTCAAGCCAGGAGCCGCCGCTGACCCGTTCCGACTTGCCGACCTCGGCGCCGTCGATCCTGACCTTGCCCGCGGCGGCGAGCTCGGCGGCCTTGGTCCTGGAGAAGCCGAGCAGACGGGCGAGCGCGGCGTCCACCCGCTCCCCCTCAAGTCCCTCCGGTACGGGCAGTGCGCGGGTCTGCGGAGTCTCGGGAAGCGTGCTCACCTGACCGAGTATGCCGGACGGAGCGTCAGTCCTGGTGCACGGTCCCGTCGGGGTCGAGGCCGCGGAAGGACAGCAGGACGATGAGGATTCCGCCGCAGACGATCGCCGAGTCGGCCAGGTTGAAGACCGCGAAGTAGCGGGGCGCGATGAAGTCCACCACGTGCCCCTCCAGCGCGCCGGGCGCGCGGAAGACGCGGTCGGTCAGGTTGCCGAAGGCCCCGCCGAGCAGCAGCCCGAGCGCGATCGCCCAGGGCAGGCTGCGCAGCCGCCTGGCCAGCCGGATGATCACCACGATGACGGTGGCGGCGATGCAGGTGAAGACGATGGTGAGGGCGGAGCCGATGCCGAAGGCGGCACCGCCGTTGCGGATCGCCTCCAGGCGCAGCCACCGGCCGAGGAGGTCCACGGGCTCCTCGTGCTCCAGCCACTCGACCACCATGATCTTGCTGACCAGGTCGAGCAGGTAGGCGACGGCGGCGACGCAGACGAGGACGGCGATCCGCCGCCGGCCCCGCGGCGCGGGCGGCTCCGCCTCGGTGGTGCCGCCCTCGTCCGCCCGCCCTGGCAGCTCGTCCGCGGCCGCCTCAGCGGCGGCCCTGGGCTCGTCGGGTGTCTCGATGATCCGCTCCGCCTCGCTCACGGGTTGAGGGTACGACACGGGCGTGCGCGGGGCTGCGGCCCGTCACGGCCTCCGCTCCTGCTTCTGCTTGCAGTCCACGCACAGGGTGGCCCGCGGGAAGGCCTGCATCCTGGCCTTGCCGATGGGGTTGCCGCAGTTCTCGCACAGGCCGTAGGTGCCCGCGTCGATGCGTCCCAGGGCCCGCTCCGTCTGGTAGAGCCGCTCCCTGGCGTTGGTGGCCAGGGCCAGCTCGTGTTCCCTGGTGACGTTCTTGGTGCCGGTGTCGGCCTGGTCGTCGCCTGCGCCGTCGCCCGAGTCGCGCATGAGGCCGGTGAGGGCCTCCTCGGCGGCGGAGATCTCCGCGCGGAGCATGTCGGCCTCCGCCGTGAGCTCGCCCCGCGCCTGGGCCACCTCCTCCGGCGTCCACGGGTCCTCGCCCGACCGCACCGCGAGTTCGCCTGGTTCGACCGGCACCCGGGCCGGCGGGGCCGCGGTGGCCGACTGGCCCGTCGCGCTCTTCTTCGTTGCCACCTTCTTGGCTCCTGTCTTCCGGCCGACGTGCTCCGCCGTGTGCTGCGCCCCCGCGGTGGTCGCGGGGGCCGGTCCTGCTGCCCCGGGTCGTGCCCGGGTACCGCCCCGGTCGCGCCCGGGTGCGTCTTCGGTTGTGCCCGCTGCCGTCGCGGGCCGATCGGATGGTGCGCCGGTACTGTCCGGGTGGTGCCCCGGTCCTGCTCGGTGGTGCTCGGGTGCTGCCCTCCGCGCCGCCTCCGCGCCGCCTCCGCGCCGCCTTCCGCCGCCCCCGCCACGGCCCGCCGCGGCGCTGGGGCCCGGCAGGGACCGCGGGCGGGACCGCGGAGGACCGCGGGCGGGCCGTCGCGGCGCCGGTCCCTGCGGGTGCGGAGGCGTCCCGGCGCCCGCCGCTCCCTGCCTCCCGCCCCGGGCAACGGCCCCCTCCCCTGTGGTGATCTTGCGGGCGAATCGTGTCCGGAACGATAAGTCGACTCGGGGCGCGCAGCAACGACAACGCGCCGGTACCCCTGCGTTGTGCCCCACCCGGCCCCGGAATAAGCCGGTCGCCGCCCCCGCGGGGGCCCCTTACACTGGTGGGGCAGCGAAAGGCGTTGATGGGGACAGGTAGCGTCGTCGGCGGCCGTGAGCGACCTGGGGTTGGTGTGAGCCCAGGGGCGCGCGCGACGTGAGGATCACCCCGGAGCCGCCGGAAGAAAGCCCAGCGGTACCCAAGGCCACCCGCCCCCGGACTCGCCCCGCGCGCCTCCGGGAGCCGGGCCCCGGGCCGCCCGGGCGAGTAGACCCGGCTTCGCGGCCCAATGAGCGGGTGGGGGGCAGGGCTGTGCGCAGCCAGGTCCCCGGCCAAGGAGGGTGGTACCGCGGGAGCGCCGAGCTCTCGTCCCTCCGTCGGAGAACACAAGCTGGTGTCCGCCGGAGGACGATCCGATGCCGCAGTACCGCCACGTCCCCGCCCAGGTCGACCTGCCCGCGCTCGAACACGCGGTGCTCGACCTCTGGCAGGAGAACAAGACCTTCGCGCGCAGCGTGGAGCAGACCGAGGGCCGCCCCGAGTGGGTCTTCTACGAGGGCCCGCCCACGGCCAACGGAATGCCGGGGGCCCACCACATCGAGGCCAGGGTCTTCAAGGACATCTTTCCCCGCTACCGGACCATGCGCGGCTACCACGTGCTGCGCAAGGCCGGCTGGGACTGCCACGGCCTGCCGGTCGAGCTGGCCGTGGAGAAGGAGCTCGGCTTCACCGGCAAGCAGGACATCGAGGCGTACGGCATCGCGGAGTTCAACGCGAAGTGCCGCGAGTCGGTCACCCGGCACACCGACGCCTTCGCCACCCTGACCCACCGCATGGGCTACTGGACCGACCTGGACAACGCCTACTGGACCATGAGCCCGGACTACATCGAGTCCGTGTGGTGGTCGCTGAAGCAGATCTTCGAGGCCGGCCTGCTCGGCCAGGACGACCGGGTGGCCCCCTGGTGCCCGCGCTGCGGCACGGGCCTGTCCGACCACGAGCTGGCCCAGGGCTACGAGACCGTCGTCGACCCCTCGGTATACGTCCGCCTCCCGCTGACCTCGGGCCCGCTCGCGGGCGAGGCGGCCCTGCTGGTGTGGACGACCACGCCCTGGACGCTGCCCTCCAACACCGCGGTGGCCGCCCACCCCGAGGTGACCTACGTGGAGGCGACCGACGGCCACGAGCGCCTGGTCGTCGCCGAGCCGCTCCTCGGCAAGGCCCTCGGCGAGGGCTGGACGGCAACCGGCCGGTCCTTCACGGGCGCCGAGATGGAGCGCTGGGCCTACCGGCGCCCCTTCGAGCTGGTCGACTTCGGCGGCGCCGACGCGCACTTCGTGGTGACCGCCGACTACGTCACCACGGAGGACGGCACCGGCCTGGTGCACCAGTCCCCGGCCTTCGGCGAGGACGACCTGCAGACCTGCCGTCGCTACGGCCTGCCCGTGGTGAACCCGGTCCGCCCCAACGGCTCCTTCGAGGAGGGGCTGCCGCTGGTCGGCGGCCAGTTCTTCAAGAAGGCCGACGAGGCCCTGGTCGCGGACCTGCGCGAGCGCGGCCTGCTGCTGCGCCACGTCGCCTACGAGCACAGCTACCCGCACTGCTGGCGCTGCCACACCCCGCTGCTCTACTACGCACAGCCCTCCTGGTACATCCGCACCACCCGGGTCAAGGAGGCCCTGCTGCGGGAGAACGAGGCGACCACCTGGCACCCGGACTCGGTCAAGCACGGCAGGTACGGCGACTGGCTGAACAACAACGTGGACTGGGCCCTGTCGCGCAACCGCTACTGGGGCACCCCGCTGCCGATCTGGCGCTGCCAGGACGGCCACCTCACCTGCGTCGGCTCGCTGGCCGAGCTGAGCGAGCTGACCGGCGCCGACCAGTCCGGGCTCGACCCGCACCGCCCCTACATCGACGAGGTGGTCTTCCCCTGCCCCGCCGAGGGCTGTGCGCACCGGGCGAGCCGCGTGCCCGAGGTCATCGACGGCTGGTACGACTCGGGCGCGATGCCCTTCGCGCAGTGGGGCTACCCGCACCGCAACCGCGAGGAGTTCGAGAAGCGCTACCCGGCGCAGTACATCTGCGAGGCGATCGACCAGACCCGCGGCTGGTTCTACACGCTGATGGCCGTGGGCACCCTCGTCTTCGGCCGCTCCTCCTACGAGAACGTGGTCTGCCTCGGCCACATCCTCGCCGAGGACGGCCGCAAGATGTCCAAGCACCTGGGCAACATCCTGGAGCCCATCCCGCTGATGGAGCGGCACGGCGCCGACGCGGTCCGCTGGTTCATGGCCGCAGGCGGCTCCCCCTGGTCCGCCCGCCGCGTGGGGCACGGCACCATCCAGGAGGTGGTCCGCAAGACCCTCCTCACCTACTGGAACACGGTCGCCTTCCAGGCGCTGTACGCCCGCACCGCGGGCTGGGCGCCCGGCCCGGACGATCCGGCGCCGGCCGACCGGCCGCTGCTCGACCGCTGGCTGCTCAGCGAGCTGAACGCCCTGGTGGAGACGGTCACCAAGGCCATGGAGGACTACGACACCCAGCGCACGGGGAAGCTGATCTCCACCTTCGTCGAGGACCTCTCCAACTGGTACGTCCGCCGTTCGCGCCGCCGTTTCTGGCAGGGCGACGCGGCGGCGCTGCGCACCCTGCACGAGGCGCTGGAGACGGTGACGCGGCTGATGGCCCCGCTGGTCCCGTTCATCACGGAGCGGGTCTGGCAGGACCTCGTGGTGCCGGTGACCCCCGAGGCGCCGGACTCGGTGCACCTGGCCGCCTGGCCCGAGGCCGACCCGAGCCTGGTCGACGCCGACCTGTCCCGGGACATGCTGCTGGTGCGGCGCCTGGTGGAGCTGGGCCGCGCCACCCGCGCCGAGTCCGGCGTGAAGACGCGGCAGCCGCTCTCCCGGGCCCTGGTCGCCGCCCAGGGCTTCGAGCTGCTCGGCGACGATCTGCGCGAGCAGATCGCCGAGGAGCTGAACGTGACGGCCCTGGCGTCGCTCTCCGACATGGGCGGCTCGCTGGTCGACACCTCGGCCAAGGCCAACTTCCGCGCCCTGGGCCGCCGTTTCGGCAAGCGCACCCAGCCGGTCGCGAAGGCCATCGCCGAGGCGGACGCCGCCGAGCTCTCCGCCGCGCTGCGGGCCGGCACCGCCGCCGTCGAGGTGGAGGGCGAGCGGGTGGAGCTGAGCCCGGAGGAGGTCGTCATCACCGAGACCCCGCGCGAGGGCTGGTCCGTGGCCTCCGACGCCGGCGCCACGGTGGCGCTCGACCTGGAGATCACGCCGGAGCTGCGCCGGGCCGGCCTGGCGCGGGAGGCGATCCGGCTGATCCAGGACGCCCGCAAGAACAGCGGCCTGGAGGTCGTCGACCGGATCGTGGTGCGCTGGCGGGTGCTGGACGAGGAGATGGGCCGCGCGCTCGCCGAGCACCAGGCCCTGATCAGCTCGGAGGTGCTGGCCACCGACTTCGCCGAGGGAGAGGGCGAGGGCGAGTTCGGCGAGCCCTTCGGCGACGAGTCCCTGGGCGCCGTCTTCCGGCTCCGCAAGGCCTGAGGCCCCCGCGGCCGAACGCGGCGAGCGGAAACGGCACGAGGAACGGCCGGAACGGCCAAGGAAAAGGGGCGGGGCCCGGACCAGGTGGTCCGGGCCCCGCCCCTCGATATGCCGTGGAGCCTATGCCCCGCCGCTCAGTTGTCGTCCTCGTCGATGAGGAAACCGCGCATCGGGGAGGGCGCCTGCTGCATCGGCTGCGGACCCTGCGGCCGCACCGGAGCCATCGGCTGGGTCATCGCCGGCGACATCTGCTGCTGCCCACCGTAGGAGGGCGGGCCGCTCGGGCCGCCGTGCCCGCCCATCGGCTGCCCACCCATGGGCTGGTTGCCGCCCATCGTCTGGTGACCACCGCCCGGGCCGGCCGGCGCGCCCGCCGAGGCCAGCGAGGGCGAGGGGGACGGCGGCAGCGAGGGGGCGGAGGGGGAACGCGGCGGGGCGAGCGAGTCGTCGGACTGGCTCTCCAGCTGACGCAGCTGGCTCTCCAGGTAGGACTTCAGCCGCGTGCGGTACTCGCGCTCGAAGCCGCGCAGGTCCTCGACCTTGCGCTCCAGCGTCGCGCGGGCGGACTCCAGCGAGCCCATCGCCACGCGGTGCTTCTCCTGCGCGTCCCGCTCCAGGGCGTCGGCCTTGGCACGGGCGTCCCGCTCCAGGCCCTCGGCCCGGCTGCGCGCCTCGCCCACGATCTTGTTCGCCTCGGAACGGGCCTCCGCGATCGCCTGGTCGGCGGTCTGCTGCGCCAGCGACAGCACGCGCGCGGCGCTCTCGTTGCCGCCGGGCTGCTGCATCTGCGGCGGGCCGCCGAGACCGGGGCCGTGGTTGCCCATCGGCACCGGGGCGCCGGGGTGACCCTGCGGACCCCCCTGACCCATCGGGCCGCCCTGGCCCATCGGGCCCTGCCCCATCGGCCCCATCTGTCCCATGGGCCCGGGGCCGCCGGGGCCCATCTGCCCCATCGGGCCGGGACCGCCCGGGCCCATGCCCTGGCCCATCGGGCCGGGACCCCCGGGGTGCCCCTGCTGTCCGCCGGGGCCTGCGGGCAGCTGCGGCGGGCCGCCCATCTGCTGCTGCGGGCCGCCCTGCGGTCCGGATATGGCCGGCATGGGTCCGCCCTGGCGTTCCTGCTGCTCGGGAGGCTTGCGCAGGTTCTGCTGATTCTGGGCAGCGGCCCGGGTGGCGGCGGCCAGCTTGGCGCGCAGGTCCTCGTTCTCCCTGAGCAACCGGGTCAGCTCTGCCTCGACCTCGTCGAGGAAGGCATCGACCTCGTCCTCGTCGTAGCCTTCTCGGAGACGGACGGTCGTGAACTGCTTGTTCCGCACGTCCTCGGGGGTCAACGGCATCTCTTCACCTCAACGTAATTCGTCGGCATATCGGCAAGACCGTACTCGTTCACAGCCAGGCCACGACGTTGATCAGGATGTAGACGATGATCATCAGTACGAAGAACGACAGATCAAGCGCCACACCCCCGAAACGCAGGGGAGGGATGACCCTCCGCAGCGCCTTCAGCGGCGGATCGGTGACAGTGTAGGTCGCCTCCAGGGCCACGACCATCGCCTTGCCCGGCTGCCATGACCTCGCGAACATGAAGACGTAGTCCATCACCAACCGGAAGAGCAGCAGGGCCAGCAGACAGTACAAGGCAATCAGGATCACCTGCTGAACGATGCCCATCCTGCCTGTCCCTCTCCCCTGTGCTCTCCGTCCCGGACCTCGGACCGGGACCTCGTGGTCCTGTTGTTTCCGTCAGCTCTGGTTGAAGAACCCACCCTCTGCGATGCGGGCCTTGTCCTCCGCCGTTACGTCGACGTTAGCAGGCGACAGGAGGAAGACCTTCTGCGTCACCCGCTCGATGCTGCCATGGAGACCGAAGACGAGACCAGCAGCAAAGTCGACAAGTCGCTTTGCATCCGTGTCATCCATCTCGGTCAGATTCATGATCACCGGGGTCCCCTCGCGGAAGTGTTCCCCGATGGTACGGGCCTCGTTGTAGGTCCTGGGGTGCAGCGTCGTGATCCGGTAGGGCTCCCGCTCCGAGACGACCTTGGGCATGATCACGGGCGCGCTCTTCTCCATGTTGTGTCGGTCGTGCTGTCGTTCGGATGTGATGGAAGACACGGGAGCGATCCTCCCCGGCCGTCTGCTTTCCGCCAGGATCGGGGCCGGCGTGGGCTCCGTCTCCCGCTGCGCCGGGGGGTGCGCCACGCGCACCGGCTCCTCCGGCCGGTCCCGCCCCTGGGTGTCCAGCGCCTGCTGGCGCCGCCCCCGCTCGGGCTCCGGCTCGGGTTCGAACTCGTCATCGGGGCCGTACCCCGGGCGGTCGTAGCCGTCGTCCTCCACGAGGCCGAGGTAGACCGCCATCTTGCGCATCGCGCCAGCCATCGACTGCGTCCTCCGCTCTGTGGTGGATCGGCTCCGGCCGTCGCGGCCCCGGATGATCCACGTAACCTGCCCGAATCCCTCGGGAATGACCATATTTTCGGCTGGTGGTCCCCCGCCTGGCGACGTTACCCGAGCGTGGGGCGCACGCCGAGTACCGCGCTTCCAACCCTTACGTGTGTCGCTCCCGCAATGATCGCCTCCTCCAGGTCCGCGCTCATACCCGCCGACACCATGTTCGCAGCAGGATGCCGCTCGCGCAGGCTCCTTGAGATTTCCCCGATTCGTTCGAAAGCGGCGGCCGGCGCACCGGCGTACGCGCCGGACAGGGGTGCGACCGTCATCAATCCGGCCAGCCGCAGGCCGGGGGCCGCGGCCACCGCGTCGGCCAACTCCGCGACCCCCTCGGGGGCCACGCCGCCCCGGCCGGAATCCCCGGCCGCGCCCGGGGCTCGCCCCTCCTTCTCCAGGGCCACCTGGATCAGGCAGTGCAGGGGCCCGCGCCCCCGTCTCGTCGCCGCGGAGGACAGCGCCGACACCAGCCTGAGCCGGTCGACGGAGTGCACATAGTCCGCGTAACTCACCACGGAACGCACCTTGTTGGTTTGCAACTGCCCCACAAAGTGCCAGTTCAGGGGAAGATCCGCGCAGGCCGCGGCCTTCGGTCCCGCCTCCTGGTCCCGGTTCTCCGCGAACTGCGTGAGGCCGAATCCGGCCAGTTCCCGCACGTCCTCGGCCGGATACGTCTTGCTGACCACCACCAGCGCGACCTCGGAGCGCGCGCGCCCCGCCGTGTCACACGCGCGGGAGATGCGCTCCTCCACCCGGGCGAGATTCGCGGCCAGTTCGGTCACGCGCCCGGCGCGCGTCCCGCTCACCGCGCGATCCAGACGTAGCTGGCCTGACGCCCCGTGACCCGCTCCCTGCGGTAGGAGAAGTGGTCGGCGGACTCCAGGGTGCACACCGGGGAGAGCCGCACCTCCCGCACGCCGCACGCGGCGAGTTGCCGGGCCACCCCGGCGGGAATGTCGATGGCGGGGGTGCCCCGCCCGGTGGTGGCGCCGCTGCCGGGCACCGTCCGCTCGGCCTCCGCGCGCATCTCCTCCGGCACCTCGTAACACCGGCCGCAGACCGCGGGCCCGGTGCGCGCGAGGATGCGCTCGGGGCGCGCCCCCAGGGCGCACATCGCCTCGACGGTCGCGGGCACCACCCCGGCCAGCAGCCCGGGGCGCCCGGCGTGGGCCGCGCCCACGACCCCGGCCCCCGGGTCGGCGAGCAGCACCGGCGTGCAGTCGGCGGTCAGCACGGCGAGCGCGAGCCCGGGGCGCGCGGTCACCACCCCGTCCGCCTCGGGCGGGCCGTCCCCGGTCCAGGGCGCGTCGGCGGTCACGACCTCGCGCCCGTGGACCTGGCGCATCCAGCGCACGTCGGTGGGGTCGAGGCCCAGTTCCTTGGCCGCCAGCTCGCGGTTCGCGCGGACGGCCGCGGAACGGTCGCCGACCGCGCCCCCCAGGTTGAGCGTCTCGTAAGGAGCGGCGCTCACCCCGCCCCACCTGTCGGTGAAGGCGAAGTGCGCGCCGCCTGCGGTGTGCTGCTGCTCTATCACGTGGCTCACGTGGAAATGGTCTCGCGGAGTTCCCCGGGCTCGGCCCGGGTCACTTGAGGAAATCGGGGACGTCCAGCTCCTCGATCTGCCCGCCGTCGTAGGGCCTGGCCCCCGGCACCTGCGGGCCCGAGCCCTTCAGCGGCTCCCGGGCCGGGTCGGCCGGCGCGCCCTCGCCCTCGCGGTCCCCGAGCGGACCCGGGTCGCGGCTGGGCAGCGTGCCGAGGCCGCCGAACGAACTCCGCTCCGGCTCCGGCTCGGGGGCGCCGCGGTCCCCGAAGGAGGAGGTCTCCTCCTTGGCGCCGTACGCGCCGAGCACCTTGTCCCTGCTGCGGGCGGGCGGCTGGCCGCCGTCGAAGCCGGCGGCGATCACGGTGACCCGCACCTCGTCGCCGAGGGCGTCGTCGATGACCGCGCCGAAGATGATGTTGGCCTCGGGGTGGGCGGCCTCGCTGACCAGCTGGGCCGCCTCGTTGATCTCGAAGAGGCCGAGGTCGGAGCCGCCGGAGATGGAGAGCAGCACGCCGCGGGCGCCGTCGATGGACGCCTCGAGCAGCGGGGAGGAGATCGCCATCTCGGCCGCGGCCACCGCGCGGTCGTCGCCGCGGGCGGAGCCGATGCCCATCAGCGCGGAACCCGCCTCGGACATCACGGACTTGACGTCGGCGAAGTCGAGGTTGATGAGGCCGGGGGTGGTGATCAGGTCGGTGATGCCCTGGACACCGGACAGCAGCACCTGGTCCGCGGACTTGAAGGCGTCGAGCACGCTGACCTGGCGGTCCGAGATGGACAGCAGCCGGTCGTTGGGGATGACGATGAGGGTGTCGACCTCGTCGCGGAGCCTGGCGATGCCGTCCTCGGCCTGGTTGGCCCGCCGGCGGCCCTCGAAGGTGAAGGGGCGGGTGACCACGCCGATGGTCAGCGCGCCGAGCGAGCGGGCGATGTTCGCGACGACCGGGGCGCCGCCGGTGCCCGTGCCGCCGCCCTCCCCCGCGGTGACGAAGACCATGTCGGCCCCCTTGAGGACCTCCTCGATCTCCTCCCGGTGATCCTCGGCAGCCTTGCGCCCCACGTCGGGGTCGGCGCCCGCCCCGAGTCCCCGGGTGAGCTCGCGGCCGACATCGAGCTTGACGTCGGCATCGCTCATCAGCAGCGCCTGCGCATCGGTGTTGATCGCGATGAACTCGACGCCCTTGAGACCGACCTCGATCATCCGGTTGATGGCGTTGACGCCACCGCCGCCGATACCGACGACCTTGATGACTGCGAGGTAGTTCTGCGGTGCTGCCACGTCGAAGGCCTCTCGCCTCGATTTACGTGTCGCCGCTCCGCGTGAGCCGCAGTGCGCCGACTGATGCCGATGGGGCGCGTGATAGGCCGCCCCGAACCCTAACGCTTCAGTTTAGGGTTACCTGTGCGTCGTGTTCTTTGGATTCCTCGGAACGGACACTAAGTCGACAAGTGGTACGCGTTCAACGAACACGCCGAACCTCCTGTTTTTCTTTTCACCCTATGTGATCACGCCCTGCGGAAGCCAACCAGGGGCCTGGCCTGCGGCGATGCGTCCCGGTTTCATCCGTCAACCCTCCGCGGACGCCGGGGCGGTGGGCGCGCTGACGTCGAAGTACCGTGCGTCCCCGGCCACTTTCATGACCGCCAGGAGGGCGGCCACCTTCGCCTCCGGCCGTTCCGCGCTCCCCCAGCGCACCGTGCGGTCTCCCGACAACTCCAGCGTGATGGAGTCGTAGGAGGCCACCCTGATGGCGCGCAGCTCGCCGCGGAGCTCTTCGGGCAGCGCGACGGCCACGGACACGGCCGCGCGGCGAATGCGGTCCTCGCCGAATCGGCGCAGGCTGGGACTCGGCTCCAGGTCGAGGTCGAGCAGCGGCACCCCCGGCAGGGCCTCGGCGGCCTCCGCGAAGACCACCCCGTGCGCGTCGACCTCGCGGTAGCCCCCGGGAATCGGGATCAGCGCCTGCGCCTCGCGCTCGGTGACCTTCAGGGAGACGCCGTGCGGCCAGGCCCGGACCACCCGGACCGACTCCAGGCGCGGCAGCCGCTCCAGCAGCCGGTCGCGCACTGCGTCCTTGTCCAGCGAGGCCATCGGGGAGTTCAGCGGCACGTCGGCCGCGCCGAGGATCTGGTCCGCCGTCAGCTCGTGCGGCCCGCCGGTCCAGTGGACCGAGACCCGCTCGATGCGCAGCCAGCTCGACCCGTAGAGCGCCCAGGCGCCGAATCCGCCCAGGGCCACGGCCGACACCAGCAGCAGGGCCAGCAGCCGCCGCCGCGGCCGGCCGCCGCCCCGGCGCCGCAGGCGGAGCCTGGACCGGGCGGCCGGCCGGCGGTCGCTCGTGCCGCGCTGTGCGGTCGTCGCTCCGGCCACGCTCCCTCACTTCCCGCGTTCTTCGACGTCCCTGGGACCGTTCGTTCCCGCCTGCCCCCCGCGGCCGGCCCGGGCTTCCCCGGGCCGGGCCCGGGGCCGCGCCCCGGCGGGCTCAGCCGCGGCGGGCCGAGATCGCCTCGTAGACCATGCCGAGCAGCAGCTCGTCGGCGTCCCTGCGGCCGAACTCGGCGGCGGCGCGGGACATCGCCAGCAGCCGGGCCGGGTCGGTCAGCACCGGCAGGACGTTGGCCCTGACCCACTCCGGCGTGAGCTCCGCGTCGTCGATCAGCAGGCCGCCCCCGGCCTTCACCACCGGCTGGGCGTTGAGGCGCTGTTCGCCGTTGCCGATGGGCAGGGGGACGTAGGCGGCGGGCAGGCCGACGGCGGAGAGCTCGGCGACGGTCATCGCGCCGGCCCGGCAGAGCATCATGTCGGCCGCGGCGTACGCGAGGTCCATCCGGTCCACATACGGTAGCGGCAGATAGGGCGGCATGCCCGGCATGGTGTCGATCTGCGGCAGTTCGTTTTTCGGGCCGACGGCGTGCAGCACCTGGACGCCCGAGCGCTGCAGCAGGGGAACGACGGCGGCGATGACCTCGTTCAGCCGCCGCGCCCCCTGGGAGCCGCCGGAGACCAGGAGCGTGGGCAGGTTGGCGTCGAGCCCGAAGGCGGCGCGCGCCTCGTAGCGGACCGCCGCCCGGTCGAGGGTCGCGATCGAGCGGCGCAGCGGAATGCCGACGTAACGGGCGTGCCGCAGCTTGCTGTCCGGGGTCGAGACGGCCACGAAGCGCGTGTAGCGGGCGCCGATGCGGTTGGCGAGCCCGGGGCGGGCGTTGGCCTCGTGGACGACGATCGGAATCCGCTGGCGGCGGGCGGCGAAGTAGCCGGGCAGCGCGACGTAGCCGCCGAAGCCGACGACGCAGTCCGCCTTGGTGCGTTCGATGATCTCCTCGGCGGCCTTCACGGTGCCGCGCAGGCGCCCGGGAACGGTGAAGAGTTCGGGCGTCGGCTTCCGCGGCAGCGGGACGGCGGGGATCAGGCCCAGCTCGTAGCCGCGTTCCGGCACCAGGCGCGTCTCCAGGCCGCGTTCCGTGCCGAGCGCGGTGATGCCCACGGTCGGGTCGTGCCTGCGCAGGGCGTCCGCGAGGGCGAGCGCGGGCTCGATGTGGCCGGCGGTCCCCCCGCCGGCGAGGACAACATGCACCGAATTTCACCGCTCTCCGGACGGCGTCTTCTTCGCACGCCGTCTCATCGTCTTCCATCTCAGCCGAGGTCCCCGCATGGCCAGGGCGGCCCTGGCCGCAGGATCGCTGCGGGCGAAGGCGATGAGCAGCCCGACGGCGAACATGGTGGGCAGCAGGGCGGAGCCCCCGTAGGAGAACAGCGGCAGGGGCACACCGGCGATGGGCAGCAGGCCCAGCACCGCGCCGATGTTGATCACGGTCTGGGTCATCAGCCAGGCCGTCACCCCTCCCGCGGCATACCTCACGAAGGGGTCCTCCGTGCGTCCGGCCACGCGGATACCCGCATAGCCTAGAGCCGCGAAGAGACCGAGGACCGACAGCGTCCCCGCCAGGCCGAGCTCCTCCCCGGTGATGGCGAAGATGAAGTCCGTGTGGGGTTCGGGGAGTTCGCCCCATTTCTCCACGCTCGCCCCGAGCCCGGAGCCGAACCAGCCGCCCGAGGCGAGGGCGTAGATGCCGTGCACGCCCTGCCAGCAGATGTCGTCGGGGCCCGGGTCGGTGGCGCCGACACAGGCGAGGCGATCCATGCGGTGGGGGCTGGTGGCGATGAAGAGGGCGCCGAGCAGGGCGCCCGCGCCGAGCACCGTGGCGAACAGCCGGGTGGGCGCCCCGGCCAGCCACAGCAGGCTGAAGAGGATGGCCACCAGGATCACCACCGTGCCCATGTCGCCGCCGATCATCACCAGGCCGCAGACCAGCAACGCGCCGGGGACCAGCGGGATCAGCAGGTGCCGCCACTGGGTCAGCAGCCGCTTCTCGCTCTTGCGGGCGAGCAGGTCGCCGCCCCACAGCAGCAGGGCGAGCTTGCCGAACTCGCTCGGCTGGAGCTGGAAGGAGCCGCCCAGGGAGATCCAGTTGGTGCTGCCGTTGACCTGGACGCCGATGCCGGGCACCTGGACGAGGAGCAGCAGGACGACGGAACAGGCCAGGAAGGGATAGGTGAGGGCGCGCAGCAGCCGCAGCGACATCCGGGAGGCGAGGAACAGCAGGACGGCGCCCATGGCCGCGGCGAGCAGCTGCTTCCTGAAGTAGAACGTGGCGGGCAGGTCGTAGCGCAAGGCCTGGATCTGGGAGGCGGAGAAGACCATCACCAGGCCGAGCAGGGTGATGAGCAGGGTGGTGCCCATGATGACGTAATAGGCCGTCAGCGGGCGGTCCCAGGCGCGGCGGGCGCGGGCGACGAACCGCGGGGCCCGGGGCGGGCGCGGCGCGCGCGGGTCGCGGGAGAGGGGGCCGCGCGCCAGGGGCCCGCGCCGGGGGGCGCGTGGCTCGGAACGGCGGGGCGCCTGCTCGCGTTGCGCCCCGCGCGCCGCGAACCCCGCGCCGGCGGGCAACGCTCCGGCTCCCGCTCCGGCGGGCACCGCGGCCCGCCCGCTGGTGATCGGCCCGCGGAGCGCCCACGGGAACGTCCCCACGCGCCGGGTCGCCGCCCGGCCGTCTTCGGCTCTCATTCCTGCCCCCCTGCCCGGTCCCTTCGGCCCTCGCCGCCGCTGTGCCCCTCCCGGCCCGCCGGCCGTGCCGGGCCCGCGCCCGCGGGCGGCGCGGCGCGGCGGGCGCCCGGCGGTGCCCCCATGATCGCCCGCGCCGGCCCGGCGGCGGCCGAGGGGGGGCCGGCCTGGGCCGGGGCCGGTGGTGCGAGCGGTCGATGCGCGGGCGGTCGCGTCGCCCGGGCGGCTGCCGTCATGCCGTGCCCCTCCTCAGCCCCGGGCCGGCGGCCGGGTGCGGGGCCGTCGGCGCTACTGCTTCGTCTCGGCCCGGTCTGCGGCCAGGGCCCTGACGGCGGCGGCGAAGGCGTCGCCGCGCTCGTTGTAGTTGGTGAACATATCCATCGAGGCGCAGGCCGGGGCCAGCAGAACGGTGTCGCCCTGGCGGGCCAGCCGCGTCGCCTCGTGGACCGCCGCCGCCATCGCACCAGTGTCGGTCCGGTCGAGGTCGACGACCGGCACATCGGGGGCGTGTCGCGCCAGCGCCGCCGCGACCAGGGCGCGGTCGGCGCCGATGAGGACGGCGCCGCGCAGCCGCGGGGCGGCCGCGCGCACCAGGTCGTCGAAGGAGGCCCCCTTGGCCAGGCCCCCCGCGATCCAGACCACCGACCCGTACGCGGCCAGGGAGGCCTCGGCGGCGTGGGTGTTGGTGGCCTTGGAGTCGTCCACGTAGGCCACGCCCGCCACCTGCGCGACGTGCTGGATGCGGTGGGCGTCGGGGGTGAACGCGCGCAGCCCGTCGCGGACCGCGTGCGGCGGCACGCCGAAGGCGCGGGCCAGGGCGGCGGCGGCCAGGGCGTTGGCCACGTTGTGCGGGGCGGGCGGGTCGATGTCGGAGACCTCGGCCAGCTCCTGGGCCTGGTTGCGCCGGTCCGCGACGAAGGCGCGGTCGGCCAGGACGCCGTCCACCACGCCGAGTTCCGAGGGCCGCGGCAGGCCGAGGGTGAAGCCGATCGCCCGGCAGCCCTCGACGACGTCCGCCTTGCGCACCAGGTCCTCGGTGGCCGGGTCCGCGGCGTTGTAGACGCAGGCCACCTCGTTCCCCTCGTAGATGCGGCCCTTGTCGGCCGCGTAGGCGGCCATCGAGCCGTGCCAGTCGAGGTGGTCGGGGGCCAGGTTGAGCACCGCGGCGGAGTGCGGGCGCACCGAGGGGGCCCAGTGCAGCTGGTAGCTGGAGAGCTCGACGGCGAGCACGTCGTAGGGCGGGTCGGCGAGCACGGCGTCCAGGAGCGGGGAGCCGATGTTGCCCACCGCGGCGGTGCGCAGGCCCGCCGCGCCGAGGATGGCGGCGAGCATGCGTACGGTGGTGGTCTTGCCGTTGGTCCCGGTGACGGCGAGCCAGGGGGCGGGCGCGCGGCCGTCCAGGTCGCGCAGCCGCCAGGCGAGTTCGACGTCGCCGATCACCTCGGCGCCCACGGCCCCGGCGGCGGCGAACAGCGGGCTGTCCGGCCGCCAGCCGGGGGAGGTGACCACGCATTGGGTGCCCTCGGGCAGCGTCGCGCCGTCGCCCAGCCGGCTCTCGATGCCCTCCGCGGCGAGTTCGGCGGCGGCGGAGCGCTGGCGTGCGCCCTCGCCGCCGTCGACGACGGTGACCAGGGCGCCGAGCCGGGCGAGCGCGCGGGCCGTGCTGACGCCGCTGACGCCGAGCCCGGCCACGGTCACCCGCAGGCCCGCGAACGCCTCGGCGCCCGCGCGCTCCCCGGTGCCCTGCCGCCGGGCCCCCGGCACGGCCTGCCCGCTCTGCCCGTTTCGTCCGGGTGTCATGGTCACCAGTCTGCCACCCAGGTGCCGTAGAAGATGCCGATGCCGACGATGACGCAGATGCCCTGGATGATCCAGAATCTGACGACGACGAGGACCTCGCTCCAGCCCTTCAGCTCGAAGTGGTGCTGGAGCGGGGCCATTTTGAACACGCGGCGCCCGGTGAGCCGGAAGGAACCGACCTGGATCACCACGGACATGGTGATGATGACGAACAGGCCGCCCAGGATGGCCAGCAGCAGTTCGGTACGGGAGACGATCGCCAGGCCGGCGAGCGCGCCGCCGAGCGCGAGCGAGCCGGTGTCCCCCATGAAGATCTTGGCGGGCGAGGTGTTCCACCACAGGAAGCCGAAGAGGGCCCCCATCAGCGCGGCGGCCACGATGGCCCCTTCGAGCGGGTCGCGCACCTCGTAGCAGGAGGCGCCCGCGGTGGCGCGGTCGGCGCAGGTCTGGCCGTACTGCCAGACGCCGATGAAGACGTAGGCGCCGAAGACCATCACGGAGGCGCCGGTGGCCAGGCCGTCGAGGCCGTCGGTCAGGTTCACGCCGTTGGACATGGCGAGCACCATGAACAGGGCCCAGAGCACGAAGAGCACGGGGCCGATGCTCCAGGCGAAGTCCTGGGTGAAGGACAGGTGCGTGGAGGCCGGGGTCAGGTCGCGCTTGTCGGCGAAGTTGAGCGAGAGGATCGCGAAGGCGACGCCGACGATGAACTGCCCCAGCATCTTGGCGCCCGCCCGCAGGCCCAGGCTGCGCCGCCGCACGATCTTGATGTAGTCGTCGAGGAAGCCGACCAGGCCCATGCCCGCCATGAGGAAGAGGACGAGCAGGCCGGTGATGCTCGGCTGCTCGCTGGTGGCG
This sequence comes from Streptomyces hoynatensis, assembly GCF_003626535.1. Lineage (GTDB taxonomy): Bacteria > Actinomycetota > Actinomycetes > Streptomycetales > Streptomycetaceae > Streptomyces > Streptomyces hoynatensis. Next base: position 122,413 of record NZ_RBAL01000006.1, on the reverse strand, counting down.
ATCTTGGTGGCCGCGTAGGCGATCAGCGTGGCGAGGATGAAGGCGATGCCGCCCATGGTGGGCGTGCCGCGCTTGCTGTGGTGGTCGCGCGGCCCGTCGTCGCGGATGTACTGCCCGTATCCCTTGCGGGCCAGGAGCTTGATGAGCAGCGGCGTGCCCACCAGCGTAAGGAAAAGCCCGATCGCGCCGGAGAAGAGGATCTGCCTCATCGGGCGGCGACCTCGCCCTCGACGCCGTCGGCGTCGCTTGCCAGGGCGATGGCGACCTGCTCCAGGCCCACCGCCCTGGACGCCTTCACCAGCACCACATCTCCCGGCCGCAGCTCACCACGCAGCAGCTCCACCGCTGCCTGAGCGTCGGACACGTGCACCGACTCCTCACCCCACGAACCCTCGTTCTTGGCGCCCATGTCCAGCCAGGCGGCCTCCTGGCCGCCGACGGACACGAGCCTGCTGACGTTGAGCCGGACGGCGAGCCGTCCGACCGCGTCGTGCTCGGCGAGCGCGTCGTCGCCGAGCTCGGCCATCGGGCCGAGCACCGCCCACGTGCGGCGCCCTCGCCCCATGGCCACGAGAGCGCGCAGTGCCGCCCGCATGGAGTCGGGATTGGCGTTGTAGGCGTCGTTGACGATCGTCACGCCGTCCGCTCGCTCGGTGACCTCCATCCGCCACTTCGAGAGCGGGCCCGCGGTGGCGAGCGTTTCGGCGATCGCCTCGGCGGACATGCCTGCCTCATGCGCAACGGCCGCAGCGGCAAGCGCGTTCGACACGTGGTGCTCACCGTACAACCGCATCGTCACATCGGCGCACCCGGTGGGGGTGATCAAGCGGAACGCGGGGGTGCCCTGCGGGGACAGCCGGACGTCCTCGGCGCGGATCGCGGCGTCCGTCGAGGTGGGGCTCTCGCCGAACAGCAGCACCCTGGCCCGGGTGCGGGCCGCCATGGCCCGCACCAGCGGATCGTCGGCGTTCAGCACGGCCACGCCGCCCTCCTCCGCCGGCGGCAGGGCCTCCACCAGCTCGCCCTTGGCGGTGGCGATGGCCTCCTTCCCGCCGAACTCGCCGATGTGGGCGGTGCCGACGTTCAGGACGACGCCGATGCGCGGCGGGGTGAGCGAGGTGAGGTAGCGGATGTGGCCGATGCCACGTGCGCCCATCTCCAGCACGAGGTAACGGGTGCCGGCCTCGCCGCGCAGCGCGGTCAGCGGCAGGCCGATCTCGTTGTTGAACGAGTCGGGCGTCCACACGGTGGGGCCGCTGCGGCGCAGCAGCTGGGCGATCAGGTCCTTGGTGCTCGTCTTGCCCGCCGAGCCGGTCAGGGCGACGACGGTGGTGCCGAGAAGCCCCACCACGTGCCGGGCGAGGGCGCCCAGGGCCGCGGTGACGTCGGGGACCACGACGGCGGGCACGCCGACGGGCCTGGTGGCCAGCACGACGGCGGCGCCCGCCTCGACGGCGCGCGCGGCGAAGTCGTGCCCGTCGACGCGCTCGCCCGGCAGGGCGGCGAAGAGGGACCCGGCCTCGACCAGCCTGGAGTCGATGACCACGGGCCCGGTGACGCGGGGTGGCGGCTCCGGTATGTCGTGCGGCTCTCCCCGCACGACAGAGATGAGCTCAGCAACGGGAAGGGGGATCACTTCAGCGGGCCTCGCCTGGCGTTGGGGTCTTGGGGTCATACGAGCCGTGCCGCTCGATGGCGGCGCGCAGCTCCACGCGGTCGTCGAAGGGCCGGATCACTCCGGCGATGTCCTGTCCCTGCTCGTGCCCCTTGCCCGCGATCAGAACGGTGTCCCCCGGCCGCGCGCGCGCCACGGCGGCCTCGATGGCGGCGGCGCGTTCCTCTTCGACGAGCACGGTTCCGCGCTCGTGCGCGGGCACCTCGGCGGCGCCGGCGAGCATCGCGGCGAGGATGGCGAGCGGGTCCTCGGAACGCGGGTTGTCCGAGGTGAGCACGGCGGTGTCGGCCAGCCTGGCGAGCGCGGCGCCCATCGCGGGGCGCTTGTGCGGGTCGCGGTCGCCGCCGCAGCCGAGGACGGCGTGCAGGCGTCCCTCGGTCACCTTGCGCAGGGCGTGGAGCACGGACTCCACGGCGTGCGGCTTGTGGGCGTAGTCCACGACCGCCAGGTAGGGCTGTCCCGCGTCGACGCGCTCCAGGCGGCCGGGCACCCCGGGCACGGCCGCGATGCCCTCGGCCGCGGTCTTGGGGTCGACCCCGGCCACGGTGAGGGCGACCAGCGCGGCCAGGGCGTTGGCCACGTTGAAGGGGCCGGGCAGCGGGGCGGCGGCAGGGACCCGCACGCCCTCGGGGCCCACGGCGGTGAACGTCGAGCCGAGGCTGCCGATCTCGACGTCCTCGGCGCGCCAGTGGGCGTCGGGGTGGCCCTCGGCGGAGTACGTGGTGACGGGGACCGTCGCCTCGCGGGCCAGCCGGCGGCCGTACTCGTCGTCCAGGTTGACCACCCCGGCCAGGGAGCGGGCCGGGGTGAACAGCTGGGCCTTGGTCCGGTAGTAGTCCTCCATGTCCGGGTGGAAGTCCAGGTGTTCCGGGCTGAGGTTGGTGAAGACGGCGACGTCGAAGACGCAGCCGTCGACGCGGCCGAGGGCGAGGGCGTGGCTGGAGACCTCCATGGCGACCGCCCGCACCCCGCGCTCGCGCATGACGGCGAACAGCGCCTGCAGGTCGGTGGCCTCGGGGGTGGTGTGCTGCGACGCGAGGCGCTCGTCGCCGATCCTGGTCTCCACCCCGCCGATCAGGCCGGTGGCGCCGGAGGCGGGGGCCGTCTCGGCGGAGCGGCGCAGGCCGCCCTCGACGAGGTAGGTCGTCGAGGTCTTGCCCGAGGTGCCGGTGACGCCGATCTGCAGCAGGTCGCGGCCCGGCTCCCCGTAGATCGCGGCGGCGAGGGCGCCCATCCGGCGGCGCGGCTCTGGCACCGTGAACACGGGCAGCCCGGTGGCCGCCGCGCGCTCGGCCCCGGCCGGGTCGGTGAGGACGGCCACGGCGCCCAGGGTCGCGGCCTGGGCCGCGAAGTCGGCGCCGTGGAAGCGGGCGCCGGGGAGGGCGGCGTACACGTCGCCGGGAACCACCGCCCGCGAGTCGTGGGTGATGCCGGTGACCTGCAACCGCCCGTCCTGGCCCCCGGCCGTGCCACCGGGGCCCGCGGGACGCGTGCCGAGCAGTGCGGCCAGCTCGGCCAGGGCCACCGGCCGCACCTCGCGCGGGCGGGGCGCCGACGGAGTCTGATCGTGTGGCACGGCGGTGAGCGTACCCGGCGTGCCCGGGGTGGAGCTAAACGAGGTGGACCCGTCGGTGATCGTTCTCACGTGCCTGTGCTCCGCTCGTTCGGTTCGTCGGTCAGGTCGTTCTTCGGTCTGCTTCGGTCACCCGGCCGTCACTCGCCCGGGTCGAAGGTCACCGGGAGCCCCGCGAACTCCTCGCCGGTGGGAGCGACGTGCAGGGCCGCCAGGGCGAACTGCATGACCTCGTTGAACACCGGCCCGCAGGTCTCGGTGCCGGTGTACCCGCCCACCGTCGGGTTCTGCAGGGCGCAGTACACGGTCACCCTGGGCTCGTCCGCGGGGGCGAACCCGGCGAAGGAGGGTGTGTAGCCACGGTACGTGCCGGTCTCCGGGTCCACCCGGTTCGCGGTGCCCGTCTTGCCGGCGACGCGGTAGCCGGGAATCCGCGCGGAGTGGCCGGTGCCCTGGTCGCTGGCGACGACGGTCTCCAGCATCTCGGTGAGCTGCCGGGCGGTGTCCTCGCCGACGACGCGCGTCCGTTCGGGTGGCGGCGCGGGCTCGTAGTCGCCGTCGGGGCCCGTGGTGCCGCGGACCAGGGTCGGGGTGATGCGCTCGCCGCCGTTGGCGATGGTCGAGTAGACGGAGGCGGCCTGCACGGCGTTGATGGACAGGCCCTGGCCGAAGGGGATCGTGTACTGCTGCGCGCTGTCCCAGTCGCCGGGCTCGGCGAGGATGCCCGGGGTCTCGCCCGGGAAGCCGAGTCCGGTGGGCTGCCCGAGGCCGAACGCCCGCAGGTAGCGGTAGAGCACCTGATTGGCCTCTTCCTGGGTGTCGCCCAGTTCGCCCGCGGCGAGGATGGTGCCGATGTTGCTCGATTCGGCCAGCACGCCGGCGAGGGTGAGGTAGAGGGTCTCGTGTTCGACGTGGTCGGCGAAGTTCCGGTCGGCGCGCGGCAGCCGGTTGGGCACGGTCACGTGGGTCCCGGGGGTGGCCGCCCCCTCCTCCAGGATCGCGGCCATCGTCATGACCTTGCTGGTGGAGCCGGGCTCGAACGCGTCCTGCAGGGCGGGCTCGCCGAGGTTGCCCGGGTCGGCGTGGGCGATGTCGTTGGGGTCGTAGCCGGGGGCGCTCGCCAGGGCGAGCAACTCGCCGGTGCGGGTGTCCTGCACCACGACGTAGCCGCCGTCGGCGGCCGAGCGCTCGACCTGCTCCTCGATGGCGCGTTGCGCGGCCCACTGGATGTCGCGGTCGAGGGTCAGCTCCATGTCCATGCCGGGGACGGCCGGGTCCTCGCGCTCGCCGGCGGTGGGCACGCGGCGCCCGCCGGACTGGGCGTAGGTGACCGTGCCGTCCTCGCCGGAGAGTTGCCCGTCGAGCTGGGCCTCAAGGCCGGCGCCGCCGTGGCCCTCGCTGTTGACGAAGCCGAGCACGGCCGCGGCGAGGTCGTCGTTCGGGTAGAGCCGCTTGGGGTGGTCCTCGGCGAAGACGCCGGCGAGCACCTGGGCGCCGGTGCCCTTCTCGGCCTGCTCGGCGAGGTTGGCGCGCAGGTCCTTGATCTGCCGCCAGGTCTGCGGGGTCTGCTGGCGGGCGAGGACGGCGTAGCGGGACTGCGGGTCGTCCAGCAGGTCGCGCAGCTCCTCCTCGTCCCGGTCGAGCACCGGGGCGAGCAGGGCCGCCGCCTGGGCCGGGGCGTCGTCCACCCCGGTCACCTCGGCCGTGAAGAGGGAGGGGTCGGCGGTGATGTCGTAGGCGTCGACCGTGGTGGCCAGGGCGTTGCCGTTGCGGTCGGTGATGTCGCCGCGTTCCGCGGCAAGCGGCACGGTGACGTAGCGGTTGACCGCGGCCTGGGCGGCGTAGGAGTCGGCGCCGACGGCCTGCACCTGGATCAGGCGCACGCCGAAGGCGAGCATGACGAGGGTCAGGCCGAGGCCGACGAGGCGCAGCCGGGGCCGGGGGCTGCCGAGCCGCAGCGTGCCCTCGCCCGGGCGCGGGCCCTGCGCGCGGGGGCCGCCCGGCGCGCGGGACCACCGGGCGCGCGGGGGCTCGGGCGCCTCGCCGCCGTTTCTGGCCGGGCGCCGGGGGCGCGGTGGGCGCGGGTCGCTGCTCATCGGCTCTCCCCTCCGGCGGAGCTGGTCGGGGTTCGGGCGGGGGACGGGGACGCGGCGGCCTGCCCCTCGGCCGCCGGCGGCGCGAAGGCGGGCGGGGGCGCCGCGGACTGCGAGGGCCGCGGGGACCGCGTGTCCCGCGCGGAGGGGGCGGCGGGCGCCGGGCTCGCGCCGGGCGGGGTGGGGGCCGTGCCGGGCGAGGCGCGCCCCGCCTCGGGGGCCACCGGCGGCAGGCTGGTGGCCCCGGACCCCGGGGTGCCGCCCCCGCTCTGCCCGCCGGAGCCGGCGGACTCCCCCGCGTCCCCCGGGTTCCCCGAGCCGGTGGGGCTGGGCGCGGGGGTGGGGTCGGTCTCGCCGAGCAGGGCGCCGTCCTCGCCGAGGAACGCGGGCGGTCCCGCGGGCACCATGCCGAGTTCCCGGGCGCGCTCGGCGAGGGTCTCCGGGTCGGCGTACGCGTCCACCTCGGCCTGGAGTTCCTGCTGCTCGTCGGTCAGCTCCTGGGTCTCCTTGCGGAGTTCGCTCAGCTCGAAGGAGCCCTCGTTCAGCGCCGCGTTGAGCAGCAGCAGCCCGAGCATGCCGGAGCCGAGGAGCAGCACCACGAGCACGACGAAGGGGGTGCGGGCCGCGGTGGAGGAGCCGCGCGGGATGAGGCCGGCCAGCCGGGCCAGCCGCTGCTGGGGCGTGGGGCTCTCGCGTTCCTGGGGCACCTCAGACCGCCTCCCGGATGCGTTCGGCCGCGCGCAGCCTGGCGGGTGCGGCCCGCCTGTTGGCGGCGAGCTCCGCCTCGTCCGGCTGCTCCGCCCCGCGGGTGAGCAGCCGGAACCTGGGCTGGTAGCGCTCGGGCACCACCGGCAGGCCGGGCGGGGCGGTGCTCGCCGCGCCCGCGGCCAGGGCCCGCTTGACCAGCCGGTCCTCCAGCGAGTGGTAGGAGAGGACGACGATCCGGCCGCCGACCTCCAGGGCGTCCAGGGCGGCGGGCAGGGCGCGTTCGAGCGCGGCGAGTTCGCCGTTGACCTCGATGCGCAGGGCCTGGAAGGTGCGCTTGGCGGGATTGCCCCCGGTGCGCATCGCGGCCTGCGGCAGGGCCTGCCTGATCAGCTCCACCAGCCGGGCGCTGCCGGTGATCGGGGCCCTGGCGCGCTCGCGGACCACGGCCTCGGCGATCCGGCGGGCGAACCGCTCCTCGCCGAAGGTGCGCAGCACGCCGGCCAGGCGCTCCGGCGGGTAGGTGTTGAGGACGTCGGCGGCGCTGGGCCCGGTGGACTGGTCCATCCTCATGTCGAGGGGCGCGTCCTGGGCGTAGGCGAAGCCGCGGTCGGCCTCGTCGAGTTGCATGCTGGAGACGCCGAGGTCGAAGAGGACGGCGGCGACCTTGGAGAGGCGGAGGCGGGCGAGCGCGTCGGGGAGTTCGTCGTAGACGGCGTGCACCAGGGTCGCCCGGTCGCCGTAGGCCGCCAGCCGCCGGCCGGCCAGGCGCAGCGCCTCCGGGTCGCGGTCGAGGGCGACCAGGCGCGCGGCGGGGAAGGCGTCGAGCAGGGCCTGGCTGTGGCCGCCGAGCCCCAGGGTGCAGTCGACGACGACGGGGCCCGCGCCCGCCGCGCGGCCGCCGGGGGGCGGGACCCGGGGCCCGGGCCCGTCCTCGGCCTGCCCGCCGCCCAGCGCCGGGGCGAGCAGGTCGAGGCAGCGCCTGAGCATGACGGGGCGGTGCCGGGCTTCCGGCGGCCGGTCGTTGCTGGTCGTCATGCGCCTTCCGAAGGAGCCTCGCGGTGGGGACGGGAACGGGTCGTGTGCCGGGTCGGGACGGTCATCGGGACGGGGGGCCGGGACATTGGGACGCCACCGAACCCCGCGGAACGGAGGGGGGACTGTGAAGAGCTATGGAAGAACTGTGAAGGACCATGGGGACATGCGAAGAACGGGGCCGTGAGGGGTGCCCGCCGGGAGCGAGGCGGCAGAGCGCGTCGGCGGCCCCGGGCCCGCGCCTGCCGGTGCGCGTCACATTAGCCCACCTGTTTCCGCGGTCAATCATTGAGGTTGGTCCCGTGCGGCGTTTCGGCAGAAGGCGGGCGAACGCGGGCGCGGCGCCAGGGGCGGGCCGGCTCACCTGCGCCTGCCCCGGCCGCCGGGCACGCGTGCTGCCGTCCCGCCATGTCCGGGGCGCTCACGCACCACACCGGCCGGCACGCACCGCCGTGCCGCCGTCACCGGGACGTCATCAGGTCGTTGACGGTCGGTCAACCCGGTTTGCGGCCTTCCCGAGGCGGAGTGGCGGCCCCCGCCCCGGCCGGGATGTCCGGCAGTCGATGGAGCGCGTGCGCACCTCGCCTTTTCTCCCGCACACTGATGAGGTACGCGGCTTCGTGTTCGATGTGAAAACCGGCCTGCTCCGAGAGGTTGACCCCGCCGGACCCACCGCCCGGTGACGTCCCGCCCCCGCTGTGTGAAGAATGTTCGGGGGCGAGGCAACCGCGCCGCTCGGATCGGGAGTCTGGTGATCGGGGCGGCCTGGCGGCACGACGGCCGGGCCCGGGGCTAGGAGAAGGGGTCAAGGAGGGCCGGTGACGACCTATGAGGAGCAGACGACACCCACCGATCTGAGCGCCACGGCGGAGGGGGTGCGCCGCGCCGTGGAGAGCGTGATCGAGGGCAAGCCGGAGGTCGTGCGGCTCTCCTTGACCGTTCTGCTGGCGGGCGGGCACCTGTTGCTCGAGGACGTGCCGGGAGTGGGCAAGACGATGCTGGCCAAGGCCCTGGCGAAGTCGATCGACTGTTCGGTGCGGCGGATTCAGTTCACGCCGGACCTGCTGCCGTCCGACATCACCGGGGTCAGCGTCTACGACCAGCAGCGCAAGGAGTTCGAGTTCAAGCCAGGCGCGGTCTTCGCGCAGATCGTGATCGGCGACGAGATCAACCGCGCCTCGCCCAAGACCCAGTCGGCGCTGCTCGAGTCCATGGAGGAGCGGCAGGTCACCGCGGACGGCAGGACGTACGAGCTGCCGAGCCCCTTCATGGTCATCGCCACGCAGAACCCGGTGGAGATGGAGGGCACGTATCCGCTGCCCGAGGCGCAGCGCGACCGCTTCATGGCCCGGGTCTCGGTCGGCTACCCCAGCGCGGAGGCCGAGTTGCGGATGCTGGAGTCGCACGGCGGGGGCTCGCCCCTGGACACGCTGCGTCCGGCGGCGCACGCCTCCGACATCGTCCGGCTCGTGGAGGCGGTGCGCGGGGTGCACGTCTCGGAGGTGGTGCGGCGTTACGCGGTGGACCTGTCCGCGGCCACCCGCACCCATCCCGAGCTGCGGCTCGGGGCCTCCCCGCGGGCCACGCTGCACCTGCTGCGGGCGGCGAAGGCCGCCGCGGCCCTGGCGGGGCGGGCCTTCGTGCTGCCCGACGACGTCCAGCAGCTCGCGGTGCCCGTGCTCGCCCACCGGCTGCTGCCGACCGCGCAGGCCCAGCTGAACCGCCGCACCCCCGAGCAGCTCGTCCAGGACATCGTGCGCCGCACCCCGGTGCCCGACCCGTACGCGGCGCAGCGGCTGCGAGGGCTGTGATGGCGGTGCCCGAGGCGGGGGGCACCGCCGGGGACGATCGCGGGCCGCTGCGTGCGGCGTTCGGCGGGCTGACCACCCGGGGCAGGTCCTTCGTGGCCGCGGGCGCGGCGGCCGGCGGCTGCGCCTATGCGCTCGGCCAGCCCGACCTGCTGCGGGTGGGCGTCCTGCTCATGGTGCTCCCCGTGGCCTGCGTGCTGGTGCTGCACCGCACCCACAGCCGGGTCGCCGCCTGGCGCCGGCTGACGCCGGCCACGATCGCGGCGGGCACGGAGGCACGGGTGACGCTCCTGGTGGAGAACGTCACCCGGCTGCCCAGCGGCCTGCTGCTGCTCCAGGACCGGGTGCCGTACGTGCTCGGCTCGCGCCCCCGCTTCATGCTGGACCGGGTGGAGCCCGGCGGGCGCCGCGAGGTGAGCTACCGGGTGCGCTCCGAGCTGCGCGGGCGCTATCCGATGGGTCCCCTTCAGGTGCGGCTGGCCGACCCCTTCGGGATGGTCGAGATCAGCCGCTCGTTCGGCGGCCAGGACCTGCTGACCGTGCTGCCGAGGATCGAGACGCTGCCGCCGGTGGGCCTCGGCGGCGAGGCCGGCGGGCACGGGGAGGGCGGGCAGCGCACGGTCGCGCTGGCCGGGGAGGACGACGTCATCCCCCGCGAGTACCGGCACGGCGACGACCTGCGGCGCGTCCACTGGCGGGCCACGGCGCACCGCGGGGCGCTGATGGTCCGCCGGGAGGAGCAGCCGCTGCGGGCCCGCTGCACCGTGCTGCTGGACACCAGGCGCACCGGCTACCTCGGCGCGGGCCCCGAGTCGGCCTTCGAGCGCGCGGTGTCGGGCGCCGCCTCGGCCGTCCTGCACCTGGCGCAGCGCGGCTACCAGGTGACCCTGCTGACCGACACCGGCCTGCTGGTGCCCGGCTCGGAGGCCGAGATCACGGACGGGACCGAGGTGGTCGCGCTGATCATGGACGCCCTCGCGGTGATCGACCACTCCTCGGTCACCACGCTCGCCCCCTCGCCCCGGGCGCTGCGCGCGGTGGAGGGCGCGCTGCTGCTGGCCTTCCTCGGCGCCGTGGACGCCACGCAGGCGGCGGCCCTCGCGCCGCTGCGGCAGCGGGCGGGCGCCGCCGTGGCGTTCCCGGCCGCGGGGCAGGCCGACCCCGGGCTCGAGTCGTACCAGCGGCGCGGCCTGCGGGCGGCGGGCTGGGTGGCGCGCGGGCTGCGGCCCGGGGCCGGGCTGCCCCGGGCCTGGGAGGAGGCCGCGCAGGACCTCGCGGCCCATGGCAGGAGGGCGTGGTGAGTGCCGGCGGGGAGTTCGCCGGGCTGATAGACGGCAGGGTGCGGATCGCGTGCGCGGCCTGGCTGGCCACCATGGCCTCGGCCGCGACGCTGCTGCCCCTGCTGGACGGTTCGGAATGGCTGGTGCAGGCGGGCCTGCTGCTCGCCGCGCAGACGCTCGCCGGGATGCTGGTCCGCTGGCGCGGGGTGCCGGCCCCGGTGACGGTCGCCGTGCAGGCGCTGTTCGGGCTGATGCTGCTGACCGCGGTGACGGCGCCGGAGACCGCGATGGCCCGCGCGCTGCCGACGGCGGGCACCCTTGAGGAGTTCGGCCGGCTGCTCACGGCGGGCGCGGACGACATCGGCAGGTACGTGGCGCCCGCGCCCGCGACCGACGGCATCAGGCTCCTCGTCTTCGGCGGGGTGCTGCTGATCGGCCTGCTGGTCGACCTCCTGGCCGTGAGCGCGAGCAGCGCGGCGGCCGCGGGGCTGCCGCTGCTCGCCCTGTACTCGGTGGCGGCCGGGGTCACCGAGGACGGCCCCAGCTGGCCGTACTTCCTGGTCTCGGCCGCCGGGTACCTGCTGCTGCTCCTGGCCGAGGGCAGGGACCGGATGACGAAGTGGGGCCGGTTCCTGACCGGGCCCGGGGCCGGGCGCCGGATGACCGCCCAGGACCACGCGCAGCTCGCCGGGCCCCGGGTGCGCAGCGGGCGGCGGATCGGCGTCCTGGCCATGGGGGCGGCGGTGCTGGCGCCGACGCTGCTGCCGACGCTCGGCGGGCGCCTGGTGGAGCTCGACCCCCACGGTTCCGGCGGGGGCGGCAGCGGCTCGATCACCTCGGTCAACCCGGTGGTCAGCCTGCAGGACCAGCTGAACCAGCCGCAGGACCGGACGCTCCTCACCTACGAGACGAACAGCGACCGGCCCTCCGACCTGTACCTGCAGTTCATCGCGCTCGACCAGTTCGACGGCGACGAGTGGCGTTCCTCCGGCGAGTTCCTCGAGGACCTGCCCGACGCGCCCTGGCCCGTCCCCGGCCTGTCCGGGGCGGTGCCGGCCCGGCAGGCCCGGACGGTCATCAGGGCCGACGAGTCCTACGCGCAGTTCTCGCTTCCCGTGCCCTACCCGGCGCAGTGGATCGAGGCCGCGGGCGGCTGGAGGTACGACCGGAACTCCCAGACGCTGGTGTCCGGGGACAGCGAGCTGACCAGCCAGGCCCTCTCCTACCAGGTGGACCACCTGCTGGTGGAGCCGACGGCGGAGCAGCTGGCCTCGGCGCCGCCGCCGTCCCGGGAGATCGCCGAGCGCTACACGAGCGTGCCGGACAACCTGCCGGCCGAGGTCTACGGGACGGCGCTGTCGATCACGGAGGGCGCGCGGAACGACTACGAGCGCGCCGTGGCCCTTCAGGAGTGGTTCACCCAGGACGGCGGCTTCCGCTACGACACCTCGGTCCAGGCCGGCAGCGGCACGGACGCGATCGTCAACTTCCTCGACCAGCGCGAGGGCTTCTGCGTCCACTTCGCCTTCACGATGGCGGCGATGGCCCGCACCCTGGGCATCCCGGCGCAGGTGGCGGTGGGCTTCACGCCGGGCGAGCGGAAGCCCGGCGGGTACTACGAGGTGAGCAGCCACAACGCGCATGCCTGGCCCGAGCTGTACTTCGAGGGCGTGGGCTGGGTGCGGTTCGAGCCCACGCCCGGGCAGGGCAGCAGCCCCTCGTACACCCTCCCCGAGCCCTCGGCCCCCGGGGACGACGGGCAGCACCAGCCCGTGCCGCAGGAGCGGCCCTCGGCCGAGCCCACGCCGGACCCGCAGCCGAGCAGCCCCTCCGACTGCGCGCGGGAGCCGGGCGCCTGCCCGGCCCCGGCAGGAACGCACGAGGCGGGGGAGGACGGGCCGGGATTCCCGCTGTGGCCGCTGGTCTGGGCGGGAGTGGGGCTGCTGCTCGCCGCGGGCCTGCTGGTCTCGCCGCTGCTGTGGCGCAGACAGATGCGGGCCCGGCGGCTGGCCGAGGGGGCGGGGCCACTCGGCGCCTGGTGCGAACTGACGGACTCCGCGTGGGACTTCGGGATCACGCCGGCGGCCTCGGAGACGCCGCGGCAGGCCGCGGAACGGATCGTGCGGGTGGGGGCGCTCCCGGCCGGGCCCGCGGCGGCGGCGCACCGGATCGCGGACGCGCTGGAGACCGAGCTGTACGCGCCGCCTGGGGCCGGCGGCGGCCGGGAGCCGCGCGGACCGCTCGCCGCGGACGTCAGGGCCGTGAGCGAGGGACTGCGCAGCGGAGCCGGGCGGTGGGCGAGGCTGCGGGCATTGCTGCTGCCGCGTTCCGCCAATCGGGTGATGCTCCGGCTGACGGAGCGCCGCCTCGCGCTCGCCGCCGCGCTGGCGCGGCTCGGCAGGCGGCGCCTGGGGCGCCGGAGCTGAGCGGACGCTCCGGCCCCGCCGCTGCGGGCCTCGCGGGCCCCTCGGTCCCCCGCCCGGCGCCGGTTCCGGGCCGCCCGGCGGGCCCGCGGCGGCGGGCTCCCCTGGGCCGCCGGGGGCCGGGCCCCGAAGACGCGCGGGCCCGGGGCCCCGCGAGGGCCCCGGGGCGTGGGCCCGGGGGCGCGGGCCCGAGGCTCCGGCGGGGTGGGCCGGGTGCCGGGGCACTGCCGCGCGCCGGGGCGTTGCCGGGCGCCGGAAGCGGGGGCGGCGAAATAGGCGGGAGTCCGCCGCCGGAACCCGCCGAAGCCGGAAACCGGGGAAACCGGGAAACCGGATAAGGCGAGAGCCCGGGGAAGGGCGGGAAAGCCGGGGAAGCCCGGGGAACCCCGGGGAACCCCGGGGAAGCAGAGAAAGGGGCCGCCCGGCTGCCGGGCGGCCCCTTGCAAGGTCTCGGGTGGCTCTTCCGGAAGGACCCCTTGGGGGATCTCGGGGAAGACCCGAGGAAGACCTGTGTCGGTCCGGATCAGTCGTCGCGTTCCTCACGGCGTCGCTGCCAGCGCTCTTCGATGCGGGTCATCATCGACCGCCGCTGCCGCTGGCCGCGTGCCCGCCCTCCGCGGGCCCGCCCCTGCTGGCCGCCGCCCTGCGAGGGCGTCTTGCGCCAGCCGGTGACGACCACGACGGCGCAGCCAAGCATGATCAGGAACCCCACCACGCTCAGCCAGATCCATTGATCGTGGGCAACCATGCCCCCCATGAGGAGGGCGATTCCCAGCACGAATCCGGCTACCGCCTGGTAGATCCGCCGACGGGGGTGCGTGCGCAGCTCGTTTCCCTCAAGCGCTGTCGCAAATTTGGGATCTTCGGCGTACAGCGCTCGCTCCATTTGTTCGAGCATGCGCTGCTCGTGGTCCGAGAGCGGCACGGAGTCCTCCTACTCGTCGGTCGCGGTGGCGACCGGTTCCGACCCTTCAAGGATAGGCAGGGACGCCTCCCTGTGAAACCCACCCCTGTACGCCAATTTCGCCCACGACGGCCTGCTCGCCAGGCCGGGTGTGGGGGCGGAAATCTCATTCCCCCTGGGGGCCGGGGTCATGCCGGAGAGCTGATGTCGATGATACGAGGAGTGGGACTATTCCCGGCCCGGCAGCTCCGCCAGAACGTGCAGCTGACCCGCGATGGCCTGGAAGGCGGGCAGCCGCGCCGCCTCCGCCTCCAGCCGGGTCAACTCCGCGACCGCGTCAGGGGCGGTGTCCACCAGGGCGCCCGGCACCAGGTCCGCGAACACCCGGATGCCGTGCACCTCCCGGGCGTTCAGGCCGGCGTCGGCGACCAGGGACGTGAGCTGCGCCACGGTGAACCGGTGCGGCACCGGGTCGGCCTCTCCCCAGCGCCCCCCGGGGTCGGCGAGGGCCTGCCGCGCCTCCGCGAACCGCCCGGCCAGGGCCCGGGAGAGGACCGCGCCGCCGACCCCGGCGGCCAGCAGGCTGAGCGTGCCCCCCGGGCGCAGGGTGCCGACGACGGCGCCGAGCCCGGCCGCCGCGTCCTCCACGTACTCCAGCACCCCGTGGCACAGCACCAGGTCGTAGGCGGCGCGCCCGGCCACCTCGAGCAGGTCCTGGGTGTCGCCCTGCACGCCGCGCACCACCCGGCCGCCGCCCTGCCCGGCGGCCCCGGCCTCTTTGGCGGCCTCCGCGGCCCAGGCCACGCCCTGCTCGGCGGCCCTGCGCTCCAGCGCGAACAGGGCGTTCGGGCTGGGATCGACGACGGTGACGCGGTGCCCGAGCCCGGCCACCGGGACGGCGAGGCTCCCGCTGCCCCCACCGGTGTCGAGCACGTCGAGCACCTGCCGTCCCGCGGCCCGCGCCTGACGCGCCAGCGCCTCGCGCAGTACGTCCCACACCACCCCCGTCCGCAGGGCGGCGTGCGGCCTTGGCGTCGTCGGCTCTCCGGCGTCGCGGACCCTCGGCTCTGGCGGCATTGCGGGTGGCTCCCTTGCTGCTGTGGTGCGGTGTGGTGCCGTCCCGTCCCCGCGGTGGCTCCACGAGGACGTGCCGGACGGGCGCCGGGGCCGCCGCGGACCCGCCTCCGGTGGCACGGCGCCGCCGCGCGCCCCGTGCGCGCCGATCCCGCCCCCCGCCCGGCTTCCGCCCGGCCCCGAAGGGCGGGAAAGCGACCGGGAAATCCGAAGTGGGCGACGAGGGTGACGCGGTGCGCGGGTGCGCGGAAGAGCTGTGGTCGGTGCGGGGTCGGCGGCTGTCGGGGCACCGGCCGTGGCCAGGCCCCGGGCCGGCGGCACCACCCTACTTCGGCCGCCGCGGCGCGCACGCCCCGGCGGGCCGCCGGCCGGCGCCGCGGGCCCCGCGAGGATCCGAACGACGCGGACGATGCGGCCTACCCTGCCGCACGGTCGGTGGGAAGTAAGGGGAGCGAGGGCTGCCGCACCAGCATCTCCTCCACCAGGCGCAGGAAGAAGCCCGCCGCGTGGCCCAGCTCCTCGGCCTCGGCGCGCCCGACCACGCCCCTGACGCCCGCCTCTATCCTGGCCCGCCGCGTGGCGCTGGCCGCGAAGAGCGCCGCCCACTCGGCCAGTTCGGGTGCGGTCTCGGGCAGCACCTCCCAGGCGGGGCGGATACGGCTGCGGCCGCGGGCGGTGGTCTCAGGACGCCCCCGGACCGCGAGCACCGCCGCGGCGACCCGGAGCGCGGCCAGATGGGCGGCGACGTACGCCTCGCCGGGGTCGGTGAGCGTGGACGCCTCGTCGAGGCCGCGGCGCGCCTGGGCGAGGAGGTCGAGCGCGGCGGGCGGTGCGGGCGCCCGGCGCGGCACGGGATGCACGTCGGTCGGGAGTCCGGTCATGACGAGCCTCCAGTCAGTCGTCATTCAACGGTCCATACGGTCCATCTGCGCACATGGTGACCCATGGCACTGACAACGGACGGAACGCGCGGTCCCGCCCCGCCGCGCGGGCGTTCCCGATCGCGACGGGGCGCCCGGCGGCGGGCCCGCGCGGCGGGCCGCGCGGCGCGGACGGCGGCGGAGCACCCTTGGCGCCCGGCCCCGGGGCGCCGGGCGGGCGAGTCCTGGCAGGGCCCCCGTGAGGTGCAGAATCACCCCCATGACAAGCACGAGCACCCGCCGCGGTGCGACCAGGCAGCGGCTCTACGAGGCGGCGATCACGCTCATCGCCGAACAGGGTTTCTCCGCAACCACCATGGAGCAGATCGCCGAACGTGCCGGCGTCGCGAAGGGCACCGTCTACTACAACTTCGGCGGCAAGACGGAACTCTTCCAGGAACTGCTGCGCCAGGGGGTGGCGCCGCTGACCGCGGGGCTGCGGGCGGCGGCGCAGGGGGCCCTCGCCGGCAGCGGCGGGGCGGTCGACGCCCTGGACGGCATGACCCGTGCCGCCCTGGTCTTCATCGCGGCGAACCCGGACTTCACGCGGTTGCTCGTCGCGGAGCAGTGGCGCACCAACCGCGCCTGGCACCCCACCCTGACCGAGGTCAGGCACCAGCTGACCGGCCTGGTCGAGGAGGTGCTCCAGCAGGGCGTCAAGAGCGGCGAGTTGGACCCGGCCCTGGACATCGAGCTGACGGGGGGCGCGCTGGTGGGCATGGTGGCGCTCGGCGCACTCGAATGGCTCGCCTTCCACCCCGCGCGCAGCCTGGATGAGGTGCACGCCGCGCTCTCGGTCCTGCTGCGCGGGCGGCTCGGCGGAGGCGGCGCGGCCTGAGCCCGCCCGGCTCCTCGCCGGCCGCCTCCGGCCGCGCGGGCCCGCATAGGATCTCGGCCCATGGCTCGAATCGTGGTGGTCGGCGCGGGAATGGGCGCCATGGCGGCGGCGGCCCGGCTGGCGACGGCCGGGCACCGGGTGACGGTGGTGGAGCGCGGCGAAGGGCCGGGGGGTGCGCTGGGCCGTTTCGCGCGGGAGGGCTTCGCCTTCGACACCGGTCCCGGGCTGCTGTACCTGCCCGCCGTGTGGCGGGATCTGTTCGTCAAGACCGGCCGCGAGGAACTCGCCGAGCGGGTGCCGCTGGCCCGGGTCGACCCGGCCGCGGAACACCGGTTCGCGGACGGCGTGGCCGTGCGGCTGCCCGCGGCGCTCGGCGGCGTGCGGCAGGCCCTGGACCAGGCCCTCGGGGCGGGCGCGGGGGAACGGTGGGCCGGGCTGCTCGGCCGGGCCGGGGCGGTGTGGGAGGCCGTGCGCCGCCCGCTCGTCGAGGAGCCGCTGACCGGCCCGCCGCCCCCGGCGCTCGCCCGGGACCCGTACCCGGCCCGCCCCCGCGGCCTGCTGCGCCGCCGCCCGCCGGGGACGCTGGCCGAGGTGGCCGAGGCCGAGCTGCGCGACCCGCGGCTGTCGGCGCTGCTGGTCGCCACGGCGCAGGAGTACGGCTGCCCGCCCGGGGCGCTGCCGCCGGGCGCCGCGCTGTTCGCGTACCTGGAGCAGTCCTTCGGCCTGTGGTACCCGAGGGGCGGGATGCGGGCGCTGGCGGAGGCGGTGTACGCGCGCTGCCGCGAGCGCCGGGTCGAGTTCCGCTTCGGGGTGCGGGCCACCGGCGTGCTCTCCCGCGAGGGGAGGGCCGCGGGGGTGGAACTCGCCGGGGGCGAGGCGTTCGAGGCCGACTCGGTGGTCTGGGGCGCCCCGCCGCCCGGCGCGCCCACGCCGCGGGGCCTGAGCCGCTTCACGCTGCTGCTCGCGCTGCGCGGCCCGCGCCCGCCCGGGACCGCGCACCGCACCCTGCTGCACGGCGCCGAGGCCGGCGCGGCCGTGCGGGTGCTGCGCCCGGACGACCCCACGCTGGTCCCCGGCCCCGGGCACGAGGCCGTGGTCGTCTCCGCCCCCGCCCCCGCCCAGGGCGAGGTGGACTGGACGGCGCCCGGCCCGGTGCGGGAGTGGACGCAGCGGCTGCTCGCGGCCACGGAGGCGGCCGGTCTCGGCCTGCGGGAACGGCTGTTGTGGCACGAGGCCCGCACCCCTGCGGACGTGGCGGGGGACACCGGGGTGCCGGGGGGCGTGGTGGCGCCCCCGGCGCTCGCCGGGGCGGATGGCGCGCTGCTGGCCGCCCCCAACACCGGCCGCCTGACCGGCCTTTACCGGGTGGGCGCGCTCGCGCACCCGGGCGGGGGGCTGGCGGCCGTGGGGATGTCGGGCGCGCTGGCGGCGGGGCTGATCGTCGAGGGCCCCGAATGGCGCGGCTCCTCCTGAGCGGCTCGCCGGCCGGCGTTCGCCGGCCGCGGCTGCCCGGGGCCGGGCGGGGCCGGTGAACGGGCCGGCTCCGCAAGGGGTTTGGGGCGCGCGGCCCGGGCGGGCCGGAGCGGGCGGCTCAGTACCGCTGGTCGTTGTTGTAGTAGTAGCCCTGGCCCTGGGGGTCGTAGCCCTCCTGCTGCGCGTACGGGTCCTGGTCCTGCCCGGGGTATCCGTAGCCGGGTTCGCCGGGCACCGGGGCCGGGGAGGGGTCGCGCTGCTGGGGCATCCAGACGCCGCCGGGCGGGGTTTCCTGGTAGGAGGGGACCGCGGCGGGCCACTCGCCCGAGCCGGAGTCCTGCGGGTAACCGCCGGTCTGCGGGCCGGAGTCCGGGCCGGTGCCGTAGCCCCCGGGGTAGGACTGGTGCTCGGGCGGCACGTCCGGCCGGTACATCCCGGAGCCGTGGTCGGCGTACTGGTCGGCGTATTGGTCGGCGTAGGGGTCTGCGTACCGGTCGGCGTAGGGGTCTGCGTACGGGCCGGCGGGCTGCTCGGAGTACTGCCCGGCGTACGGGGCGGCGTAGGGCGCCGCTTCCGGCCGACCCTCCTGCCCCTCGGCGTAGGAGCCGTAGCCGTAGCCCTCGCCGCCGGCCTCGGGGCCCGTGTGACTCCCGGCGTAGGACCGCTCGAAGCCGCCGCCCTCCGTGCCGCCGTACAGCTCCTGGTAGGGGTCCCGGTAGGAGTCGCCCGGCTCGGGGGCGCCGTCCGGGGGGGCGTTGCCGTATATCTCCTCGCCCTGGCCGCCCTCGCCGCCCTCGCCGCGCTGGGCCGCCTCGGCCGCGAAGGGGTCGATCCGGCCGGTGGGGTAGTCCCCCTCGGCGGCCGCGGGGACGCCGTCCACCGGCGGGTGGCCGGGCGGCGGCGGGGCGTCGGCGGCTCCGCCCGGCTGCTCCCGTCCCTCGGGCAGCGGCTCCAGCGGCTGCATGGCGCCCCGCTCGGCGCGCCTGCGGCGGCTGGTGCCCGGGCGCCCGCCGAGCGCCCAGCCGGTGGAGAAGCCGCGCCGGAAGGAGAGGGTCACGAAGGTCTGGCCGGTCGCGAACGCGACGGCTCCGACGGCGATCAGCGGCACCGAGGGCATCACCACGCCCGCCACGACGCCGAGGAACCCGCAGAACGCCACCAAACGCCAGCGCAGCCGGGCCTTGTACTGGAGGAGGACCTCGCCGAGCAGCCAGAGGGCGACGAATCCGAATGCGATGTAGAGGACCGCCCAGCCCATGTACGCCCCTCTCGGCAGGGATCTAAGTCCGCTGATGCAGACCCAGATTCTTGTAGACGTCCAGCGTCGCCGTGGAGTGCAGCGTGGTGTTCAGCGTGACGAAGTGCAGCCCGGGGATGTCCTCGTCCATCAGCCTCGCACACAGCTCCGTGGCGAAATCGATCCCGACCGAGCGTACAGCCAACGGGTCGTCTTTGACGGCGAGGATGCGCCTTTCCAGCTCGGGCGGGAAGGTCGAGTTGCTGAGCTGTTTGAACCGCTCGATCTGCCTGACGTTCGCGATCGGCATGATCTCGGGGATGATCGGCGTCTCGCACCCGGCCGCCGCGACCCGGTCCCGCAGGCGCAGGTAGTCGGCCGGGTCGAAGAACATCTGCGTGATCGCGAAGTCGGCCCCGGCCCGGCACTTGGCCACGAAGTGCCTGAGATCGGTCTCCCAGTCGGTGGACCTGGGGTGCATCTCGGGGAAGGCGGCGACGCCGACGCAGAAGTCGCCCGCCTCCTTGATCAGCGAAACCAGCTCCGCCGCGTACGTCACGCCCTCCGGGTGCCTGGTCCACTCCCCCATCGGGTCGCCGGGCGGGTCGCCGCGCAGGGCCAGCATGTTCCTGATGCCGGCGGCGGCGTACTGGCCGACGATGTTGCGCAGTTCGGCGACCGAGTGGTTGACCGCGGTCAGGTGGGCGACCGGGGTCAGCGTGGTCTCGGTGGCGATCTGCTCGGTGGCCCGCACGGTGCGCTCGCGCGAGGAGCCGCCCGCCCCGTAGGTCACGGAGACGAAGGTCGGGCCAACCGCCTCGACGCGGCGGATCGCATTCCACAGCGTGCGCTCGCCCTGCTCGGTCTTGGGCGGGGTGAACTCGAAGGAGAAGGAGCACTCACCGGCGGCGAGCAGCTCGCGCACCGTGTGGGCCCGGTCCTTCCTGGTGCTCGGCGTGCCTAGGGCCATGACCGCAGGCTACCCACCTCGCGGCGCGGGCAGGGAACCCGTCCGATCGGCGGACGCCCGCGGGCCCCGCCGCGCACCGGGCCCGGCGGGTGCGCGCCGGGCCCCGGTACCGCGCTCGGCCGGGGCCTCAGGAGCCGGCCCGCTCGCGCAGCCGCGTGGCCAGCTCGGCCGCCGCGGCGCCCGGGTCAGCCGCCTCGGTGAGGGCGCGGACCACGACCACCCGGCGGGCGCCGGCGTCCAGCACCCGGTCCAGGGTGCCCGCGTCGATGCCGCCGATGGCGAACCAGGGCCGGTCCCCCGCCCGCTCGGCGGCGTACCGCACCAGGGGCAGGCCGGGGGCGGGGCGCCCCGGCTTCGTCGGGGTGGGCCAGCAGGGGCCGACGCAGAAGTAGTCCACCGCCGGGTCGCCGAGGGCGGCGTCCACCTGCTCCTCGGCGTGGGTCGAGCGCCCGATCAGCACCTTCCGGCCCAGGATGGCCCGGGCCGCGGGCACCGGCAGGTCGCCCTGCCCCAGGTGCAGCACGTCACAGTCGGCGGCGTGGGCGACGTCGGCCCGGTCGTTGACCGCGAGGAGCCTGTGGTGGCGGCGGCAGGCCGCGGCGAAGACGGACAGGAGCTCCAGCTCCTCCCCGGCCTCAAGCCCCTTCTCCCGCAGCTGCACGATGTCGACCCCGCCGGCCAGGACGGCGTCGAGGAACTCCGGCAGGTCGCCCTGCCGCTTCCTGGCGTCGGTGCACAGGTACAGCCGCGCGTCGGCGAGCATGCCGGGCCGCCCCCCTTCTCTCTTTCCTGTGGATTCCTGTGGTTCGTACGGTTCGTATGGTTCGTACGGCTCGTACGGTTCGTAGGGCTTCCGCACAGCCCCTTCCGCACGGCTCGTGTGTCTTCCGTACGGCTTCGGCGGGCGTGCGGTCATTCTTCGGCAGGGCTGCGCCGGGCTCGGCCCCGGGGCGGCCGGCCGAGGCGCGCGGCCGCCCCGGGGGCGCGGGCTCAGACGGCGAGCGCCTGGGCCCGGCGCTTCACCTCCGTGCCGCGGTTCTCCCGCAGCGCCTGGGCCGGGGTGCCCGGCAGGGTGTCATCGGGGGTGAACAGCCACTCCAGCATCTCCTCGTCGGTGAAGCCGTCGTCGCGGAGCAGCGTGAGGGTGCCGACCAGCCCCTTCACGATCCGGTCGCCGTCGATGAACGCGGCGGGCACCTGGAGGACCCTGTTCTCTCCCCGGCGGACGGCGATCAGCTGGCCTTCCTTGATCAGCTGCCGGACCCGGGTCACCTCCACGTCGAGCGCTTCCGCGATGTCGGGGACGGTGAGCCAGGCGGGGACGAGAGCGTCGGTCTTCGCATCAATCTCGGTCACGCGTCCAGCGTGCCACCTCCCGCCGACAGCCGTCATGGGGCGGCGGCCTTTCGTGGGAGGGGGCCCGCCAGGCCGCCCGCCGCCGGGGCCGTGGCGCCGCCGGGCCGCCGGGGTCGCCGACCCGCCTCAGGGCCGCCCCGGCGCGGCGGCGGCCCGCAGCGGCACCGCCGGGTCGGCGACCCTGGCCTCGTCCAGCGGGGTGCCGCGCTCGGCCAGGCGGCGCCCCTGCGCCAGGTCGCGCGGCCGGTCCACGGCGAGCAGCGCCGTCAGCTCCCCACCCGGCCCCAGCCAGCAGGCCGTCCAGCCGGGCCCCTCGGCCTCGGGCGCCTCCGGGTCGCCACGCCACACCAGGCGGTCGGCCGGGCCCCGGCGCCCCAGGAACTGGACGTAGCGCCCGAACTGCTCCGACCAGAAGTACGGCACGGGATCGTGGACGGCCCGCTCGCCCCTGATGCCCGCGGCGACCGTGCGCGGCCCGCCGAGCGCGTTGTCCCAGTGGTGGATCAGCAGCCGCACGCCGTAGCGCGCCGAGGGGTAGGAGGCGCAGTCGCCGACCGCGTACACGCCGGGCGCCGAGGCGCGCAGCCGCTCGTCGGCGCGCACCGAGCCGTCGGCGCCCAGCGCGATGCCGGAGCCGGCCAGCCAGCCGGTGGCCGGGCGCGAGCCGACGCCGGCCAGCACCGCGTCGGCCGCGAGCGCGGTGCCGTCGGCGAGTTCGACCCGGCCCGTGCCGACCGCGGTCACCCGCAGGCCCAGGCGCAGCTCCACCCCGGCCTCGGCGTACCAGCGGCGCATCGGCTCCGTCACCTCGGCGGGCAGGGCGCCGGGCAGCGGCCGGGGCGCCGCCTCCACCACGGTGACCCGGCAGCCGGCCGCCGCGGCGGCGGTGGCCACCTCGGCGCCGATCCAGCCGGCGCCGATCACGACCAGGCTGCCGCGGGCGGCGAGCACCGCGCGCAGGGCGCGCGCGTCGTCCAGGGTGCGCAGGACGTGCACGCCCGGCGTCCGGCCGGTGCCGGGCAGCCGCACCGCCTCGGCCCCGGTGGCGAGCACCAGGTGGTCGTAGGGCAGCGGGCCGCCGTCGGTGTCCAGCCGGCGCCCGGCGGTGTCCAGCCCGGTGGCCGTGCGGCCGAGCAGCAGCTCGACGCCGAGGGCGGCGTAGTCCACGTCGAGGAGGTGCGCGCCGCCCCGTTCCGCGCCCTCGGCCGGCTCGCCCGCGAGCAGTTCCTTGGACAGCGGCGGGCGGTCGTAGGGCGGGTGCGGCTCGGCGCCCAGCAGCGTCACCCGGCCGTCCCAGCCCTGTGCCCGCAGCTCGGCGGCCGTCTGCACGCCCGCAAGCCCGGCCCCGACGATCAGGGCGCGTTCGCGCTTCGTTTCCCTCACTGGCAACTCCAGGCTCCGCGGCCCGCGGTCCGCCCCGCCGGCCGGGCGCCAGCCTAGGACGACGCGCCCCCCGGCCGCCTGTGGCCACCCCCGGGCGCCCCGGCCGCCGTGCACGCCGCCGCACGACGCGGGCCGGGGCCGGGGCCGCCCGGCCGCGCCGCCATGACGCCGCCGGCGGCCGGGAGGGACGGGCGGCGGGGTACTAGGCTGAGCGCGGTAGGACACCCACGGGAGCCCGGACGACCGGGCTGAGAGGGAGGCTGGCGGCCTCCGACCGTACGCACCTGATCCGGGTCATGCCGGCGAAGGGAGGAGTCGCACACTCATGCGCACCGCATCCGTTTCCCCCTCGGGTTCCGGGCCGCCGCCGGGCGGCCGGGCCCCGGACGTGCTGGTCGTCGGCGGCGGCGTGATCGGCCTCGTCACGGCCTGGCGGGCGGCCGGGCGCGGCCTGCGCGTCGCGGTCGTCGACCCCGATCCCGGAGGCGGCGCCGCCCGGGTGGCCGCGGGGATGCTGGCCCCGGTCACCGAGCTGCACCACGGCGAGGAGGCGCTGCTGCGGCTCAACCTGGCCTCGGCCGCGCGCTATCCGGAGTTCGCCGCTGAGCTGGCCGAGGCGACGGGCCTGGGGATCGGCTACCGGGAGTGCGGCACGCTCCAGGTGGCGCTCGACGCCGACGACCGGGCGCAGCTGCGGGAGTTGCACGCCCTGCAGCGGCGCTGCGGCCTGGCCGCCGAGTGGCTGACCGGGCGCGAGTGCCGCTCCCTGGAGCCGATGCTGGCCCCGGCCGTGCAGGGCGGGCTGCGCGTCGAGGGCGACCACCAGGCCGATCCGCGGCTGCTCGTGGCGGCGCTGCTGGCCGCCTGCGAACGCGCCGGGGTGCTCTTCCACCGGGCCTGGGCCCGCGCGCTGACGGTGGCGGGGGGCCGGGCCACCGGGGTGCTCCTCGACGGGGGCGAGGCCCTGGCGGCGGGGCAGTGCGTGCTGGCGGCCGGCTGGCGCAGCGGCGAGTTGGCCGGGATCCCGGCGGCGGCCGTGCCCCCGGTCCGCCCGGTCAAGGGGCAGATCCTGCGGCTGCGGATGCCGGCGGCGCGGCCCGGGCAGGCGCCCTTCCTGTCCAGGACGGTGCGCGCCGTGGTCCGCGGCGGCCAGGTGTACCTGGTGCCGCGGGCGAGCGGGGAGCTCGTCCTGGGTGCCACCGTGGAGGAGCACGGCCGGGACGCCGGGGTCACCGCGGGCGGCGTCTACCGGCTGCTGCGGGACGCCCACGAGCTGCTGCCCGGGCTGACCGAGCTGCCGCTGGCGGAGACGGGCTCGGGGCTGCGGCCCGCGACGCCGGACAACGGCCCGCTGCTCGGCCCGAGCGCGCTGCCCGGGCTCCAGCTCGCCACCGGCCACCACCGCAACGGGGTGCTGCTCGCCCCGCTCACCGGCGAGGCCCTCGCCGAGTCGCTGACCGGCGGCGAACTGCCCACATACGCACGAGAGTTCCACGCGCGGCGCTTCGAGCACGCGCACCGGGAGGCCGCGGTATGAACGTCTGGCTCAACGGCGAGCGGTGCCAGGTGCCGGCCGGCCTCACCCTCGACCTGCTCGTCGCCCGGCTGACCGCCGCCCCCGCCGGGGTGGCCGCGGCGCTCAACGAGACCGTGGTCCCGCGCGGGCAGTGGCCCGCCACCGCGCTCGCCGAGGGCGACCGCGTCGAGGTGCTGACCGCCGTTCAGGGAGGCTGAGATGGCTGACACGACCGACACGCCCGCGGGGACGCGCGCCGAAGAGGCCGGCCCAGGCGCCGGCTCCCCGCTGGTCCTGGGGGACCTGCGGCTGTCCTCCCGGCTGATCATGGGCACCGGCGGGGCGCCGAGCCTGACCGTGCTGCGCCGGGCGCTGACGGCCTCGGGCACCGAGCTGACGACGGTGGCGATGCGCCGCCTCGACCCGGGCGTCCGCGGCTCGGTGCTCTCGGTGCTGGACGAGCTCGGCATCAGGCCGCTGCCGAACACCGCGGGCTGCCACACCGCGGGCGAGGCGGTGCTCACGGCCCGGCTGGCCAGGGAGGCACTCGGCACCGGCCTGGTGAAGCTGGAGGTCATCGCCGACGAACGCACCCTGCTGCCGGACCCGGTGGCCACCCTGGAGGCGGCCGAGGTGCTGGTGGACGACGGCTTCACCGTGCTGCCCTACACCAACGACGACCCGGTGCTCGCCCGCCGCCTGGAGGACGCGGGCTGCGCGGCCGTGATGCCGCTGGGCGCCCCGATCGGCTCGGGGCTCGGCATCCGCAACCCGCACAACTTCGAGCTGATCGTCGAGCGGGCCGGGGTGCCGGTGATCCTGGACGCGGGCGTGGGCACGGCCTCGGACGCCGCGCTCGCCATGGAACTCGGCTGTGCCGGCGTCCTGCTGGCCTCCGCGGTGACGCGGGCCGCGCGCCCCGAGGCGATGGCCGTGGCGATGCGGGGCGCCGTGGAGGCCGGGCGCCTCGCCCGCCTCGCCGGCCGGATTCCCCCGCGGCGCTTCGCCACGGCCTCCTCCCCGGCCGAGGGACTGGCCCGCCTTGGCCCCGAACTCCCGGCGTTCTCCACGCCGTAGGTCCGCGGTCCGCGGGCTGCGGGCTGCGGTCCGCGGGCTGCGGGCTGCGGGCTGCGGGCTGCGGGCTGCGGGTCCCGATTCGCGGTCCGCGGGCCGGCACGTCGCGGGGGCGGCGGCCGGGCCGGGGCCCGGCCGCCGCCGGGGGCCGGTGCGTTCACCCGCTGAGATACGATCCACGCATCCGGCGGGGGGCCACCAGCCCCACCCCGCAGCAGCCTTGGGGGTCACATGTCGACACCGCAGCCGCCCGACGGTCTCGAGGAGTGGCCGTCGCCCGAAGAGGAGGAAGGGGCCGAGGAGGAGCGGGCCGAGGCGCCGCGCACCCCGCCGCCGCCCTCCACTCTTCTGGGCTCGCTCCCCGGCCCCGGGTCCGCGGGGGCCTCGCCGGCCGCCCCGCCGCAGGGCGTCGACCTGCACAAGGCCCCGGGGGCCCTCCCTTCCCCTGGCTCCTCCCCCGGCGCTTCCCCGGCTGCCGCGCCCGCCGCCGCGCTCCCCGCGGCGCCCTGGCCGCAGCCCGCGCCGCAGCCCGCCCAGGGCGGCTGGCCGGCCGGCGCGCCCCGGCAGACCTACGGCCAGGGCTTCCCCGCGGCCTGGCCGCAGCCGGCGCCGCCGGTGAACGGCATGGCGGTGGCCGGTCTGATCCTCTCCTTCTTCCTCTTCCCGGCGGGGCTGGCCCTCGGCCTGCTCTCGCTGGTGCGGATCGACCCGAGGACCGAGCGGGGCAGGGGCCTGGCGATCGCCGCCGTCGCGATCGCCTCGGCCTGGATCGTCGTGCTGTCCGTCGTCTTCCCGATCGCCGTGATGCACGCGGACGACGAGGACGACGGCCACTCCAAGACCGCGGCGCCCGGCAGCTCCCAGGTTCACGAGCGCGCGATGGCCGCCCCGGCCCCCGGCGGCGCCCACCCCGCGCGCTGAGGCCGGGGGCCCAGGCGCGCGCCGGGCCGGGGCGCGCGGGCGGGTGAAGCCGGGCGCGCCGGGGCGCGCCGGGCTTGCGTCACTGTTCTGATGCAGTCTTGCCGCGACCTGGTAGTGAGCGGCCGAGGCGTGCGCCCCGGCTCGTAGACTCTGGCCCTGTGGACGGCACCCTTCAGGACCCGCTGATCGGCCAACTCCTCGACGGGCGTTACCGCGTGGAGGAGCTGATCGCGGTCGGCGGCATGGCGACGGTCTACCGGGGGCTCGACACCCGGCTCGACCGCGTGCTCGCGCTGAAGGTGATGCACACCTCGCTGGCCCAGGACGCCGCGTTCGTCGCCAGGTTCATCCGCGAGGCCAAGTCCGTGGCGCGTCTCGACCACCCGAACATCGTGGGCGTGCTCGACCAGGGCACCGACGGTCCCTACGTGTACCTCGCCATGGAGTACGTGGCGGGCTGCACGCTGCGCGACCTGCTGCGGGACCGCGGGGCGCTCCAGCCGCGCGCCGCGCTCGACATCGCGGAGCCGCTGCTCGCCGGCCTCGCCGCCGCGCACCGGGCGGGCCTGGTGCACCGCGACATCAAGCCGGAGAACGTGCTGATAGGCGACGACGGCCGGGTGAAGGTGGCCGACTTCGGGCTGGTGCGGGGGGCCGACGGCCAGACCTCGGCCACCACGGGCTCCCTGCTCGGCACCGTGTCCTACCTGGCCCCCGAGCAGATCGAGGGCCGGGAGGTCGACGCCCGCACCGACATCTACGCCTGCGGCCTGCTGCTGTACGAGATGCTGACCGGCGCCAAGCCGCGCGCCGGGGACTCGGCGGCCCAGGTGCTCTTCGCCCACGTCAACGAGGACGTGCCCCCGCCCTCGCTGGCCGTGCCCGGGCTGCCCGCGGCGCTCGACGCCCTGGTGACGCGGTCGGCCGCCCGGGAGCCCGGGACCAGGCCCGCGGACGCCGCCGCGATGCTCTCGCTGCTGCGGGGCGCGCGGGCCGGGCTCTCCCCGGCGCAGCTGGACGCCGTGCCGCCCGCCGCCCGCCAGGCCGGGGCCGGCGCCGGGGCGCCGGCGGGCGCGGAGGACAGCACGAGGATCGTGCCGCTGCCGCCCGGCGTGCGCCCGGCGCGAGCGGTGGCCGAGGAACCGCCGTTCGGCAGGGCGTACGCCGGCGCGCCGGCGCGCGAGGAGGCGCCAAGGGGCATCACAGGTGGTCCCGGGGCCCCGGGGGTCCCCGGGGTCACGGAGGGCGTGAGCCGCACCGCCAGGATCGAGCTGCCGCCGCTGCCGCCGCCCGACGAGCCGCCGGGCCACGCGCCCGGCGCGGGCCGGGGACGGCGGCTGCCGCGGCGCGGGGTGCTGAGCCTGGTGCTCGGCGCCCTGCTCGCCCTCGGGGTCGGGGTGGGCATCTGGTACATCAACTCGGGCCAGTTCCTTCGCACTCCCGGGGTCTACGGCCTCGCCCAGGAGGAGGCCGAGCAGGAGCTGCGAGACGCCGGGCTGAAGGTGCGGGTGGCGGAGGAGTTCTCGGACACGGTCGACCCGGGCCACGTCATCTCCACCGACCCGGAGCGCGGCGCCCGGGTGCGCAGGAACGCCACCGTCACCATCACCGTCTCGCAGGGCCCACGCGTGGCCGAGGTGCCCAACCTGCGGGGGATTCCCCTGGAGGAGGCCGAGGAGCAGCTGGCCGAGGCCGGGCTGAGCGCGGGCGAGGTGGACTGGGAGTTCTCCGGCGAGGTGCCACGCGGCTCGGTGCTCCGCACCGACCCGGAGGCCGGGGCCGAGCGCCGCCCGGACTCCGAGGTGAACCTGGTGGTGAGCAAGGGCCGCGAGGTCCGGGTCCCGGACGTCGTCGGGCTCTCGCGCCAGGAGGCCGTCGACCGGCTGCGCGAGGCGGGCTTCGAGCCGAAGGTGAACGAGGAGCGGGTGTACTCCGAGGAGGACGCGGGCCACGTCGCCGCGCAGTCCCCGGGGGCCGGGGGTTCGGCGGCCGAGGGCGACCGGATCACCCTCACCCTCTCCAGGGGGCCGGAGCAGGTCGTGGTGCCCGATGTCGAGGGCATGGACGAGGACGAGGCCAGGGACGCGCTGGAGGAGGCCGGGTTCGAGGTCACCGTGCGGCGGCTGTTCTTCACCGGCACGGTCTTCAACCAGTCCGTGGACCCCGGCGACCGGGCCCCGCGCGGCTCCACGATCACCATCTGGGTGCGCTGAGCCGCGGGCGGGCCGCCCCGCGGGAGGGCGAAAACGCCCACCGGGGCCACAAACGCCCGAATCGGAACTCCCGCCCATCCTTCGCTTGTTTGCTCTCGCGAAGTCCGGAGCCCTGTGATGCGCGTCATAGGAGCGCGGTCACATACGAAAAAAGGTAGTGTTCCGCGGCGGTGGACATCTCCCGGGAAACAAAAGGAATTCCCCGCGCATTCCCCCGGCAATTACCCCCGGCGCACTATCCGCCGTAGTACCCGGCCTCATTGCGCGGTCTTTTTAGGGGCTGTTAACAAGGTCCCTCGCAATCCACGCGAGGAAGAGGACCCCCGTCATGCCTGCCTCCCCTGCCCACACCCAGCGCCAGATCCGATTGCGGAAGACCGCAACGGCCGTGCTGACGGCGACCGGAATCGCCGCGCTCGCCCTCACCGCCGCCCCCGCCTCTGCGGGCGCGGCCGAGCCCGCGGTGCGCGCCGCCAACGCGCGGGCCGTCAGCTGGGACGTCAAGGCCGCCGACGTCACCGCCCAGCGCCTGACCGAGAACGCCACGACCGGAGCCGAGGAGGCCGACGAGGGCACCGTGGAGGCCGGGGCGCGCGAGCACCGCCACCACTGCCGGCACCACGGCGCCGAGTCCGGCCGGCAGGACGAGGACACGCAGGACACCGAGGGCACCGAGGACACCGACGAGACCGAGGGCACCGCGGACGCGCAGCCCGAGGAGGCCGAGGAGGAGCAGGCGCAGGCCGCCGCGCCCGAGTCGGCGCCCGCCGAGGAGGCCGCGCCCGAGTCCGCGCCGGCCGGCTCCGCCCCCGAGCCCGCCGCGGAGCCCCAGGCACAGCCCTCCTCGGAGCCCGCCGCGGAGGAGGCCGCCCCCGCGCCGGCCGCCCAGACCGAGTCCGCCCCCGCCGAGGCCGCGGAGCCCGAGTACCCGGACAACCTCGACGGCTGGATCAGGGAATCGCTCGCCGTCATGGCGGATCACGGAATTCCCGGCAGCTACAACGGCCTTTACCGGAACATCATCCGTGAATCCAGCGGCAATCCTTGGGCCATCAACAACTGGGACATCAACGCGATCAACGGCACCCCGTCCAAGGGCCTGCTCCAGGTGATCCAGCCGACCTTCGACACCTATCACGTCGAGGGCACCTCCTGGGACATCTACGACCCGGTGGCGAACATCACCGCGGCGGCCAACTACGCCTGGCACCGGTACGGTTCGATCGACAACGTGAACGGCCCGTACTGATCGGCGCCGCCTGAGGCGCGCCGCGCACCGGGCCGGAAAAGCCCGTCGCGGTGGCAAAGAAGCAGCGGTGGCCGCGTCCCCCCAGCCGGGGACGCGGCCACCGACGCGTCGTCAGGAGGCGCGGCCGGGGCCCGCGTCGGACCGCGGCCCGTTGCCGGCCGGCGGCCCCGCTCGCCGGCCGGCGGGCCGGCTACAGCGCCGGGCCCTCGTCCGGCTCCTCCTGGTAGGAGTAGCGCTGCTCGCGCCAGGGGTCGCCGATGTTGTGGTAGCCGCGCTCCTCCCAGAAGCCGCGGCGGTCGGCCTCCATGTACTCCACCCCGCGCACCCACTTGGGGCCCTTCCAGGCGTACAGCCGGGGAACGACCAGGCGCAGCGGGAAGCCGTGCTCCGCGGTCAGCAGCTCGCCGTCGCGGTGGGTGGCGAAGAGGGTCTGCGGGTCCGCGAAGTCGGCGAGCCGCAGATTGGCGCTGTAGCCGTACTCGGCCCAGACCATGACGTGGGTGGCCTCGGGGGCGGGCGGCGCCAGGGAGAGGAGCGTCGCGGCCCGCACCCCGCCCCACTCGGCGTCCAGCATGCTGAACTTGGTGACGCAGTGCAGGTCGGCGACCACCGTCTCGTAGGGGAGCGCGGAGAACTCCTCGTGGCTCCAGCAGCGCTTGTCCCCGTCGGCGGTCGCGCCGAAGACCCGGAACTCCCAGCGTTCGGGACGGAACTTCGGGACCGGGCCGTAGTGCGTCACCGGCCAGCCGCGTTGCAGCCGCTGTCCCGGAGGGAGCCGGTCGCCCACCCGCTCGGGCACTTCCCCTGCGCGGCTTTCCGGCTGACCCATGTCTCCATGGTGACAGACCCGGGGGACTGCTTCGCGCCAGGCCACCGGGCGACACCCCGCGGGCGGATCATCCGCACCTTCGGGAACACTTCCCGGGAAAGCGGACGACGCCTCCCCTCTCCCCCCTCTTCCCCTCCTTCGGGGTAAGTGTGCACTTACTGGACGAATCGCCGCACGCCCTGCCACCATGCGCGGACGAGTCCGCCGCACCAGGGAAGGAACGCAGCGCCATGCAGGGCGACCCCGAGGTCATCGAGTTGCTGAACGAGCAGCTGACCGCCGAGCTGACCGCCATCAACCAGTACTTCCTGCACGCCAAGATGCAGGAGAACTTCGGCTGGTCCCGGCTGGCGGCGTACACGCGCGCCGAGTCCTTCGACGAGATGCGGCACGCGGAGATCCTCACCGACCGGCTCCTCTTCCTGGAGGGGCTGCCCAACTACCAGCGGCTGTTCCACGTTCGGGTGGGCCAGACGGTGACCGAGATGTTCCAGGCCGACCGGCAGGTGGAGGTCGAGGCCATCGACCGCCTGCGGCGCGGCATCGAGGTGATGCGCGCGAAGCACGACATCACCTCGGCCAGGCTCTTCGAGGCGATCCTCAGGGACGAGGAGCACCACATCGACTACCTGGAGACCCAGCTGGACCTGGTCGAGAAGCTGGGCGAGCCGCTCTATCTCGCCCAGCAGATCCGGCAGCCGGCCACGGAAGGGCACCACGGCCCCGACGGCGGCCACCACGAGGGCGGCGAGCACGGCGAGGGCCGGCACTGAGCGCCGGGCCTCACGCCTCCACGGCGGCGGGCGGCGCGGCGACGGCCGAGGGAGCGGGCGGCGCGGACACGGCGCCGGAAACCCCGGCGGGCGCGGCGGCGGGGGCGCCCGCGGGCAGCGCGGACGCGCGGCGCGGCAGCGCGCCGCGGCCGAGCAGGCCCTGGATGCGGCGCACGCACGAGCCGCAGTCGGTGCCCGCGCTGCACCGCCGCGCGATCTGCCGCGGGGTGCAGGCCCCGGCCGCGGCGTGCGCGCGCACCTCCTGCTCCGTGATGCCGAAGCACGAGCAGACGTACACGTGGACCCCTCCGCGGTCAGACTAAGGTAAGGCTTACCTTACCCCGCCTCCCGCGTCGGGGTCACACCGGGTACGCACGCGCCGGGGTCACGCCCGGTACATCTCCGCCACCAGGAAGGCCAGGTCCAGGGACTGGCTGCGGTTGAGCCGCGGGTCGCAGGCCGTCTCGTAGCGCTGGTGCAGGTCGTCCACGAAGATCTCGTCGCCGCCGCCGACGCACTCGGTGACGTCGTCCCCGGTCAGCTCCACGTGGATGCCGCCCGGGTGCGTGCCCAGCTGCTTGTGGACCTCGAAGAAGCCCTTCACCTCGTCGAGCACGTCGTCGAAGCGCCGGGTCTTGTGCCCCGAGGCGGCCTCGAAGGTGTTCCCGTGCATCGGGTCGCAGACCCAGGCCACCTGGGCGCCCGAGGCCGTGACCTTCTCCACCAGCGTGGGCAGCCGGTCGCGGATCTTGTCCGCTCCCATCCGCGTGATGAACGTCAGCCGCCCCGGCTGCCGTTCCGGGTCCAGGCGCTCGATCAGCGCCAGGGCCTCCTCCGGGGTGGTGGCCGGGCCGAGCTTGACCCCGAGCGGGTTCTGGATGCCGGCGGCAAAGGCGACGTGCGCGCCGTCGAGCTGCCGCGTGCGCTCCCCGATCCACACCATGTGCCCCGAGACGTCGTACAGCTTTCCGCTGCGCGAGTCGGTCCTGGTCAGGGCGCTCTCGTAGGCGAGCAGCAGCGCCTCGTGCGAGGCGTAGAACTCCACGGCGTGGAACTCGGCCGGATCGGCGCCGCAGGCCTTCATGAAGCGCAGCGCGTTGTCGATCTCGCGGGCGAGCGCCTCGTAGCGCTGCCCGGAGGCGGAGCTGCGCACGAAGTCCTGGTTCCAGGCGTGGACCTGGTGCAGGTCGGCGTAGCCGCCGGTGGTGAAGCCGCGCACCAGGTTCAGCGTGGCGGCGGAGGCGTGGTACATGCGCCGCAGCCGCTCCGGGTCGGGCACCCTGGCCTCGGCGGTGAACTCCGCGCCGTTGACCGAGTCCCCCCGGTAGCTGGGCAGCGTCACGCCGTTGCGCGTCTCGGTGGGCTTCGAGCGGGGCTTGGAGTACTGCCCCGCGATCCGGCCGATCTTCACCACGGGCACCGCGGCGGCGTAGGTCAGCACCGCGCTCATCTGGAGCAGCGTCTTCAGCTTGGCCCTGATCTGGTCCGCGCCGACCTGGTCGAACGCCTCGGCGCAGTCGCCGCCCTGGAGCACGAACGCCTCGCCCCTGGCCACCGCGGCCATCCGCTCCCGCAGCTGGTCGCACTCGCCGGCGAAGACCAGCGGCGGATAGCCCTTGAGGTCCTCGGTCACGGCGCGCAGCGCCTCCGGGTCCGGGTAGTCGGGCTGCTGCGCCGCGGGCAGGCTCTCCCAGACGGCGCTGCCGTTGCTGATGCTGTCGGCTTGCTGGGCGTTCTCGGTCACGCGCTCCAGATTACGGGGTGCCGTCCGGCGGCAGCAGTCCCCGGCCGGTGGGTGAGACGCCCTGCCGACGCGGGGTGGCCGGCCGGGTGCGGGCTGGGGTACAGTCCGGGCCATGTTCGCGCAGCACCTCAGCTCCTGGTGGTGGACCGCTTTCCCGGCGGCCCACTGACTGCGCGTTCCCCAGGATTTCGCGAAGGCCGCCCGAGGGGCGGCCTTCGGCGCGTGTGCGGGCGGCCGTCCCCTCCGACTCCCAGGAAGGGACCCCGCCGATGGACCGCGAGGAAGAACGGCACGACCCGCCCGGCCACTCCCCCAAGCCCGGCTCGCCCGGGCCCGGCGCGCCCACCCGCCGCCTGCTGCGGGAGCTGCTGACCGGCACCACGCCCTTCGCCCTGCTGCGCCGCCGCACCCCGGGCCACGACCAGGGGGTGGTGGAGCTGCTGACCGGCCCGGTGACCGAGGTGGCGCGCCTGGCCGACCTCCCGGTGCCGGAACGCGCCCTGGCGCTGGTGCCCTTCCGGCAGCTGCGGGAGCGGGGCTTCGAGGTCACCGACGACGCCACGCCCCTGTCGGTGCTCGTGCCGGACGAGACGTGGGAGCTGCCGCTCGGCGAGGTCGCCGCGGCGCTGCCCGAGCGGGAGATCACCGTGCACGGCGGCGGGTTCGACGTGGACGACGAGGGCTACCGGCGGATCGTCGCCGAGGTGGTCGAGCGGGAGATCGGCGCCGGTCAGGGCGCCAACTTCGTGATCAAGCGCACCTTCACCGGGCACATCCCGGGCTTCGGCCGGGCCGAGGCCCTGGCCCTGTTCCGGCGCCTGCTGCTCGCCGAGCGCGGGGCGTACTGGACGTTCGTGGTGCACACCGGGCGGCGCGTGCTGGTCGGCGCGAGCCCCGAGGTCCACGTGCGGATGAGCGGCGGCACCGTCGTGATGAACCCCATCAGCGGCACCTACCGCTACCCGCCCGGGGGCCCGAGCGTGGCCGGGCTGCTCTCCTTCCTCGCCGACCGGAAGGAGGCCGAGGAGCTGTCGATGGTCGTCGACGAGGAGCTCAAGATGATGTGCGCCGTCGGCGACCAGGGCGGCGTCGTGGTCGGGCCGCGGCTGCGCGAGATGGCCCATCTGGCGCACATCGAGTACGAGTTGCGCGGGCGCAGCTCGCTCGACGTGCGGGAGGTGCTGCGCGAGACGATGTTCGCCGCGACGGTCACCGGCAGCCCCGTGGAGAACGCCTGCCGGGTGATCGCCCGCCGCGAGCACGGCGGCCGGGGCTACTACGGCGGCGCGCTGGCCCTGCTCGGCCGGGACGCCGGCGGGGCGCAGACCCTGGACTCGCCGATCCTGATCAGGACCGCCGACATCAGGACGGCGGACGGGCGCCTGCGGGTGCCCGTGGGCGCCACCCTGGTCCGCGGCTCCGACCCGGCGGGCGAGACGGCCGAGACGCACGCCAAGGCGGCGGCCGTGCTGACGGCCCTCGGCGTGCGGAACGGCCCCGCGGGAGGCGCGGGTCCCCGCCCCCGGCTCGCCGGCGACCCGCGGGTCGCCGCCGCGCTGGCCGGGCGCCGGGCCCTGCTGGCGCCGTTCTGGCTGCGGATGCGCACCGCCCGGGAGGGGGCGACGGGCCCGGCTGGCGAGGCGGGCCCCGGCATCCTCGTGGTCGACGGCGAGGACACGTTCACGGCGATGCTCGCCCACGTGCTGCGGGCCACCGGCTCCGGCGTGACGGTGGCGCGCTACGACGCCCCGGGCACCGCGGAACGCGCCCTGGCGCACGCCGGGCCCGTGGTGCTCGGCCCCGGGCCGGGCGACCCGAACGACGCGGCCGACCCGAGGATGCGCGCGCTGCGCTCCCTGGCCGCCGCGCTGCTCGGCGGGCACCCGCACGGGGTGCTCGGCGTCTGCCTCGGGCACGAGCTCCTCGCCGCGGAGCTCGACCTGCCCGTGGTCCGCAGGGAGCAGCCGCGGCAGGGGGCCCAGGAACGGATCGACTTCTTCGGCGGGACGGAGACCGTGGGCTTCTACAGCTCCTACGCGGCGCGTTGCGACGCCGCCGCGCGGCGCGCCCTGGCCGCGCGGGGCGTCGAACTCAGCCTGGACGCGGCCACCGGCGAGGTGCACGCCCTGCGCGGGCCCGGGTTCGCCGGGGTGCAGTTCCACCCCGAGTCCGTCCTGACCCTCGACGCCCCGCGGCTGCTCGGCGGGCTGCTCGGCCACCTGCGCCGGACGGCCGCCGGGGCGGCAGGGGCCGCCGCGCCCGCGCCGGGGGGCGGCCGCCCGGAGTGACCGGCTGAGGGCCGGGACCCGGCGGACGCGGCGGACGCGGCGGTGAGCGCCGGGGGGAAGCGGGAAAGCCGGGGAAGCCGCCCGGCCCGCGCCCGGTGGGGCGCGGGCCGGAGTCGGCGTCGCTCGCCCCGGGGCCTCGCGCCCCCGGGCGCCTCGGACGCTCCCGAACGCTGTGGGGCGCGCCGCCGCGCCCCGCCCCCGGCCCTCGGTCCTGCTCCCGCCCCGGGCCCGCCCCGGTTCTCAGCCCCCGGTCCGCGCCTCGCCCGCCGCGCCGCCCGCGCCGCCTTCGGGCTCGCCCGGTGCACCCCCGCCAGGCCCGCCCGCCGGCCCGCCCGCCGCCTGTTCCGCCAGCTGCCGCTTGGCGACGGTGGCGTAGACGTCGACGTACTCCTGACCGGAGAGCCGCATGATCGCGTACATCACCTCGTCCGTCACCGAGCGCAGGATGTACCGGTCGCTCTCCAGGCCCATGTACCGCCTGAAGTCCAGCGGCGCCCCGATCCTGATGCCGGGCCGCATCAGCCTGGGCACCACCTTGCCCGGCGGCTGGATCTTCTCCGTGTCGATCATGGCCACCGGCAGCACCGGCGCCCCGGTGGCCAGCGCCACCCTGGCCAGGCCGCCCGGCTTGCCGCGGTAGAGACGGCCGTCGGGCGAGCGGGTGCCCTCGGGGTATATCCCGAAGAGCTCGCCCCGTCTGATCACCTCGATCCCGCTCTGTATCGCGGCCTCCCCCGCCCCCTTCGCGCCCGACCTGTCCACCGGCAGCTGACCGACCCCGCGGAAGAAGGCGGCGGTCAGCCGTCCCTTGATCCCGGGCGAGGTGAAGTACTCGGCCTTGGCGATGAACGTCACCTTGCGGTCCAGCACCGCGGGCAGGAAGAACGAGTCGGAGAAGGAGAGGTGATTGCTCGCCAGAATCGCCGGCCCCTCGGCCGGCACGTGTTCGAGCCCTTCCACCCAGGGCCGGAACACCAGCTTGAGCCCCGCCCCGAGTGACACCTTCAGCGCGCCGTACAGCACCCCGTGACCTCCTGTGAGTCCCCGTCGTCCGACCCTACTGGCGATTCGCACCCGTGGCGCCCCGCAGAACGCCGCGCGTAGGGTTGTGCACGTGCAGCTACTTCCCGGGGCCGACCCCTTCACGCACGACGGTTCGGCGACCGGCGTGCTGCTCTGCCACGGTTTCACCGGCAGCCCGCAGTCCCTCCGCCCCTGGGCGGAACACCTCGCCGCGGCGGGGCACACCGTGCGGCTGCCGCTGCTGCCAGGACACGGCACCCGCTGGCAGGACATGCAGCACACCGGCTGGCAGGACTGGTACGCGGAGGTGGACCGCGAGCTGCGCGCGCTGCGGCGGCGCTGCGAGCGGGTCTTCGTCTGCGGCCTGTCCATGGGCGGGGCCCTGGCCCTGCGGCTCGCCGCGAGACACGGCGAGGCGGTGGTCGGCCTGGCCCTGGTCAACCCCGCGCTCACCTTCCCCAGGCTCCAGGGGTACGCCCTTTCGGTGCTGCGCCACCTGGTGCCCAGCACCCGGGGCCTGGTCTCCGACATCGCCATGCCGGGGCGCGAAGAGGTCGGCTATCCGCGCGTGCCGCTGCGCGCGGCCCACTCGCTGCGGGCCCTGCTCGCCCTGGTCCGCGAGGAACTGCCGCGCGTCACCCAGCCGTTGCTGCTGATGCACAGCCGGGTGGATCACGTGGTGCCACCGCGGGACTCGGCGCTGGTGCGCGCCGTCGTCGGCTCGGCCGAGGTGCGGGAGCTCGTGCTGGAGGCAAGCTTTCACGTGGCCACCCTGGACAACGACGCGCAGCGTATCTTTCAGGAGACGGACGCCTTCATGACCCGGCTCGCGACAAGGAAGACTGCTCGTGACGGAACGTGACCAGGAGCGCGGCGACGGCCGCGATCCGATCGACGAGGAAGCCGCATGGGCCGAGATCGTGGCCGGATACGGCGAGGAGCCGGCGGACCCGCCCGGGGTCTGGCCGAAGGCGGAGGAACTCGACCTGACCGACACCGTCGACCGCGTGGCGCCCGTGGTCTCCACTCCCGAG
This sequence comes from Streptomyces hoynatensis, assembly GCF_003626535.1. Lineage (GTDB taxonomy): Bacteria > Actinomycetota > Actinomycetes > Streptomycetales > Streptomycetaceae > Streptomyces > Streptomyces hoynatensis. The sequence continues at coordinate 85,002 of NZ_RBAL01000006.1, read as the reverse complement.
CCGGCGCTCCCCTTCGACTCCGGGCCGCGTGACTGGGAGCCCGCGGAGGACGAGGAGGAGGACCACTTCATCCCGCCCGAGCCGCCGCCGCTGCCGGAGACCGACCTGTCCACCAAGCTGGCCTGGGTCGCGGTGCTCGGCGGGCCGTTGCTGCTGATCGTCGCGGTGCTGCTGCAACGGGAGATGACCTGGTGGATCGTCACCCTGGGCGTGGGTGGCTTCCTCGGCGGCTTCGCCACGCTCGTCACCAGGCTGCGGGACGGCAGGGACGACGACTGGACCGATCCGGGCAGCGGGGCCGTGGTCTGAAGCCGGTCCCGGCGCGGGGTCCCGGGGCGGCCCCTTCCGGGGGGCGGCGGCCGGGGCGGGCGCTCAGCCGACCCGGAGCCTGGCGAGCACCGGCAGGTGGTCGCTGGCGCGGGGCAGGTCCGCGGCGCGCAGCCCGGGCAGCCCCTCGGGCACCCCGCAGCCGAGCACCTCGATCCCCGGCGTGCACAGGACGGCGTCGATGCGGCGGGCGGGCGCCGCGGCCGGGAAGGTGAACGCGCCGCCCTCGGGGGCGGCGGCCCAGGCGTCGCGCAACGGGCCGTCCGGCCCCCCGGCGGCGGGCTCCCGGGCGGCCGCGCCGGTCAGCAGCCGGAGGACGGGCCCGGGCAGCGGCTCGTTGAGGTCCCCGGCGACGATCCCGGGCAGCGCCCGCCCGTCCGGCTCCCGGGCCAGCGCGGCCAGCCGCTCCCGCAGGAGCGGGGCGTGCCGCAGGCGTTCCCCGGCCCGCAGCCCGAGGTGACAGCTGAGCACCGCGAGCCCGGCCCCGCCCGCGGCTCCGGGGAAGCGCAGCACCGCACCGGCCAGGCCGCGCCGGTGCAGCCCTGGGGTGACCGGCAGCCTCACGTCCTGCGCCCGTTCGACCGTGGCCCGCGGGGCGGCCAGGATCATCGTGCCGCAGGCCGGCGCGCCCCCGGTGACGTACGCCAGGCCCGTGGCCCGGGCGAGCCGGGCGGCGCGCAGGCGCCAGCCGGGGAAGCGGGGGGCCTCCTGCACGCAGAGGACGTCGGGGGCGCAGGCCCGGATCACCCCGGCCAGCGCCGCCCGGTCGTCGCGCAGCGAGCGGACGTTGTAGGCGAGGAGGCGCAGCTCCACGCTCACCGGCCGCGCCCCCGCGGGTTTCAGCCCTGGCGGGCGAGGTCGGCCGCGCCCACCAGCCCGGCCCGGCCGCCGAGCTGGGCCGCCAGGACCTGGGCGTGCGGCCGGTACCTGCCGCCCACCAGCCAGCGCCTGAAGGACTTGCGGATCGGGTCGAGGACCAGGTCGCCCTCGTCGGAGACGCCGCCGCCGACGATGAACGCCGAGGGGTCGAAGAGCGAGGCGAGGTCCGCCAGGCCCGCGCCCGCCCAGCGGGCCAGCTCCCGGAAGGAGTCCCTGGCCACCGGGTCGCCCTGCCGTGCCGCCGCGCTGATGTGCCTGCCCTCGATGCCCTCGGGGGTGCCGTCGCCCATGCCGAGCAGGAGGGTGGCGGCCTCGGGCGTGGCCGTGGCCCGCTGCCTGGCGTACCGCACCAGGGCCCGCCCCGAGGCGTACTGCTCCCAGCAGCCCTGGCTGCCGCAGCCGCAGAGCAGGCCGTCGGGCACCACCCTGACGTGGCCGAACTCGCCCGCCACGCCGAACCTGCCGCGGTGCAGCCTGCCGCCGATGATGATGCCGCCGCCGATGCCGGTGCCCAGCGTCACGCAGACCACGTCGTCGTGCCCGGCCCCGGCGCCGAACCGGTACTCGCCCCAGGCCGCGGCGTTGGCGTCGTTCTCCACGACCACGGAGAGGCCGACCCGCTGCTCGATCTTGTCCTTGAGCGCCTCGCGGCGCCAGTAGATGTTCGGCGCGAAGAGGACGGTGGCCCGCTTGTCGTCCACGTACCCGGCCGCGCCGATGCCCACGGCCTCGACGGAGGTGCCGCCGCCGACGGCCTTGATCGCGCCGGCGATGGCCTCCACAACGCCCTCGGGGGTCGGCGGCGTCGCCACCTGGCTGGTGTCGAGGATCGTGCCGTCCTCGTCGACCACGCCGGCCGCGATCTTCGTTCCGCCGATGTCGACGCCGATGGTCAGTGCCATGTGTCCCTCAAGTGATGTAGTGAATCCCCGCCTCCGCAACACGGTACCGGAGGCCGGAAGAGGGCACTGCCCCGCATCAGTCGAGGTCGATGCGCTGGGAACCTCCCGGGCCTCCGCTATCCCCCTGTTCACGCCGTTCACCCGGTTCTGCCCCGGCGGCCTCCCCACCGGGCTCCTTCGGCTCCGTTTCCGGCCCGGCTGCGGCGCCGCCGCCAGGCCCCGGCCGGCCGGCGTCCGGCCCCGGCTCCCCGGCGCCGGCCTCCCGCGCGGCGGCGGCCGAGGGGCCCGTGGTCCGCTCGGCGCCGCCCGGCTCGCCCCTGGTCCAGCGCTCCTCGTGGGAGAGGACGGCCGAGCGGTAGGCGGCGAGCAGTTCCTGCCCGGCGTTGGCCAGGTGCCGCAGGGTCTCGGCATTCCGCTCGATCACCGGTTCGAGGGCGGCGCGCGCCTGGGCGGCGAACGGGCCGGTGGCCAGGCCGAGGCCGAGGCCGGCGAGCCGTTCCGCGATGGTGTCGGCGAGTCTGCGCAGCTCCTCCGCCGCGTCGCCCGGCTGCGGCCCGTAGCGCTCGCGGCGGCGGGCGCGTTCGGCCCGCAGGTCCTCCTCGGTGGCCGTCGCCCAGGCGTCGGGGTCGGGCCCGCCCGCGCCGGACGGGGCGCCGCCCTGCCCCCGCTCCTCGCGGTCCGCCTGGTCCTGGGAACTGCTGTCGCTCATCGCGGCCTCCTCCACGTGACCGTCCCCACCGACGGTACCGGAACGCCGCGCGATCCGGCCGCGGGGCCGGGACGGGGGAGGCGGCAGCGCGGGTGCCGCGGGGGCCCGGGTCAGGAGCGCGCCGGCCAGCGTGCCTCGTCCGGCGTGAACCGGACGGTGAGCCTGCCGCCCTCGTCCAGCCGCGCCCCGGTCACATCGCAGCGGCGCAGGGCCGCGGGCAGGGCCAGGGCCCGGCGGAACGGGCCCGTGGTGACGAGGAGTTCGTCGCCGCGCCTGACCAGGCCGAGCTCCTCCCTGACGGCGCCGGGCAGCGGCAGGTGCCACAGCAGCAGCCCCTCGGCCCGCAGCCGGTCCTCCAGCTCGGGCGCGGCCCGGCGGGGCGGGGCAGGCGGCGGCAGCAGGGCGGCCAGCCGCGGCACCCCGGCCGCGTCCACGTCCCGGCCCAGGTGGGGCAGTTCGGCGAGCGGCGGCAGCTCTTCCCGCGCGGCGGCGAGGTCCCCCAGGACGGCCCGCTGCCGCTCGGCGAGGCCCGCCGCCCACGGGCCCGCCCCCTCGGCCGGGAGCAGCCGGTTGGCGACCAGGCCCTCCACGGCGAGGCCGTGCAGGGCGAGGCCGGCCAGGGAGGCGCGCAGCATCGCGGCCGCGCGCGCGGTCGGCTCCGCCACCAGCCTGACCGCGGCCCCTGGCCCCTGCACCAGCTCCTGGAGCACGCCGAGCGCGCCGTCCCAGCGGTCCGCCGCCTCGAAGAGGCTCTGGGCGGGCAGCGGCACGCCGATCAGCTGGGCGAGCATCGGCCGCAGCGCGCGGGCCGTCTGCCGTTCCCGCGGCAGGAGCCGGCGCAGGTAGCGCCGCAGCTGTTCGGGCAGCGCGAGCAGCCGGATCGCCTCGGTGGCCGGGGGCAGGTCGGCGACGATCAGGTCCCAGTGCCCGGCCTGGCCGGCCTCCCGCAGGGCCCGCAGCACGGCCAGTTCGGCGGCGCCCGGCAGTTCGGTCAGCTCGTCGTCGTCGAGGGCGGTCGCGCCCAGCGCGTCCAGGGCGGGACCCGCCCAGCGCTGCGCGGCCAGCATCCCGCCGCGGAACGCCCGCCCCGAGTCGATCCGCGCGGCCTGGAGCCCGGGCACCACGTCGGCCGGCGGCCCGGGCCAGGCCGGCGGGGCGGCGCCGAGCAGGGCGGCGAGGCGGGTGGGGGACTCGGTGCTGAGCAGCAGCGTGGCCACGGCGTCCCCGCCGCGGGCGGCGGCCAGCGCGGTGGCCGCGGCGACGGTGCTCGTGCCGTCGCCGCCGGGTCCCGTGACGAACAGGATGCGGCCCTCGGTCACGGCCGGCTCAGGTTCTCCACGCGCTTCTTCAGCCCGGTGAGGGCCCGGTCGATGATGACCTTCTCGGCCTTGCGCTTGATGCTGCCGAGCATCGGGATCTTGACGTCGACCGTCAACTGGTAGGTGACCTCGGTGTGCTTGCCGCCCTCGGCCGGCACGAGGCGGTAGGAGCCGTCGAGGGAGCGCAGCATCTTCGACTTCACCAGCGACCAGCGCACCTCGTCCTCCCCCTGCCACTGGTAGGCCAGGGTGTGCTCGTCCTTGATGGCCCCGGCGTCGAGCAGCAGCCTGACCTGCTCGGCGCGGCCCTGCGCGTCGGAGGCGAGCACCTCGGACTCCTTGACCTCCCCGGTCCACTCCGGGTAGCGCGCGAAGTCGGCGATGACCGCCATGACCTCGGTCGGCGTGGCTTCGATGGTGATGCTCGACCTGGTGTGTTCGGCCATCGCCCGTGGCTCCTCGCTCTTCTCCCGGCTGTCCTCGACCGCTTGCGCGCCGCCTTACCGGGAAGGCTATCGCGCGCGGCGGCCCCTCCCGCCCGCGTCCCCGGCGGGCGCCGGTCCCGGCGGCCGGGGGCGCTCAGGCGGACAGCTGGTCCCGCAGGCGCTCCACCAGCAGGTCCCAGCGCCAGCGCTCCTCCACCCACTCCCGGCCGCGCCGCCCCATCCTGCGGCGCAGTTCCGGGTCCCGCAGCAGGGCGACGACCCGCTCGGCGGTCTCGGCCGGGGCGCCCTCGGAGCCGCCGCGCACCACCCAGCCGGTCTCGCCCTCCAGGACGGCGTCGGGCGCGCCCCCCGAGTCCCCGGCGACGACCGGGAGGCCGGTGGCGGATGCCTCCAGGTAGACGATGCCGAGGCCCTCGACGTCCAGCCCCCCGCGCCTGGTGCGGCACGGCATCGCGAAGACGTCGCCGGCCCCGTAGTGGGCGGGCAGTTCCTCCCAGGGCACGGCGCCGGTGAACCGCACCGAGGCCGCCACGCCCTCCCGCTCCGCCAGCCGGCCGAGGTCGGCGCGGTAGGGGCCGCCGCCCACGATCAGCAGCACGGCGTCCGGCTCCGCCGCCAGGATGCGGGGCATGGCCCGGATCAGCGTGTCCTGGCCCTTGCGCGGCACCAGCCTGGAGACGCAGACGACGACCGGCCGGTCGGCCAGGCCCAGGGCCTGCCTGACGGCGGCGCCGCCGGAGTCCGGGTGGAAGGTCTTCTCGTCGACCCCGGGCGGCAGGTGGACCATGCGGGCCGCGGCGTCCGGGCCGAGCGCGGCGGCGATCCGGGTCCTGGTGTACTCGCCGAGGTAGGTGACGGTGTCGGTGGCCCGCCCCACGCGCCGCAGCAGCCCCCGCGCCCCCGGCAGCTGGGCCCAGGCCGCCTCGTGCCCGTGGGTGGTGGCCACCAGGCGCTCGGCGCCCGCGGCGCGCAGCGCAGGCGCCATCAGGCCGAGCGGGGCCGCGGCCCCGAACCAGACGGCGGAGCAGCCGTGTTCGCGCAGCAGCCCGGCGGCCCTGGCGGTGACGCGGCGGCTGGGCAGCAGCATGGTGGTGCGGTCGCGGATCACCGGGTAGGGCTGGGCGGCGTCGAACTCCGCGGTGGCGCGGCGGGCTTCCTCGTCCCGCCGCCAGGTGGAGGCGTAGACCACGACCCGGTCCGGCGGCAGGCGCAGGGCCATGCTGTGCAGGAAGGCCTGGATGCCGCCGGGGCGCGGCGGGAAGTCGTTGGTGACGATCAGGGTCTTGCGCATCGGACGAGACGATACCGACCCGGGCGGCGGCCGGGGCAACCGGCGGCGGGCGACCCGGCCGGCACCGGTGCCGCGCGGGTTCCCCTCAGGGCCGGACGACCGCGGAGACGGGCATCATGCCGACCGGGTCGTAGCGCACCGTGGCCCCGGGGTGCGGGGAGTGGACGACCTGCCCGTTGCCCGCGTAGATCCCGACGTGGCTGGCGTCCGCCCGGTAGACGACGATGTCGCCCGGGCGGGCCTGGCCGAGGGGGACCCGGCGCCCGGCCCCGGCCTGGGCCTGCGAGGTGCGCGGGAGGGAGACCCCGGCCTGGGCCCAGGCCCACTGGACCAGGCCCGAGCAGTCGAACGCGTCAGGTCCCGCCTGTCCCCAGGCGTAGGGGCGTCCCACCACGCCGCGGGCGGCGGCCACCGCCAGGGCGGCGCGGCCCGAGGCCGGGGGCGCCTCGGCGGCCGGTTGCGCGCGTGCCGCGCCGTGCCGCGGGGCGGAGCGCGAGGCGCGCTCCCGTTCGGCGCGCTCCCGTTCCGAGAGCCGTTCGTACTCCCGGCGCGCGGCGGCGAGTTTGCGCTGGGCGGTGCGTTTCTGCCGCTGCAGCCTGGCCTGTTGCCCGGTGAGGCGCTCCAGCTTCCCCGCGGCCTCCTCGCGGCGCTGCTCCAGGGCCCGCTGGGCGGCCAGCAGGTCGTGCAGTTCGCCGGTGCGCCTGCTGGTCGCCCGGTCGTAGGCGGCGACCCTGGCCAGGTAGGTGTCGGGGTCGCCGGAGAGCATGAGGGTGAGCACCGGGTCGAGCCCGCCCGCCCGGTAGTGGGCGGCGGCGGCCGCCCCGAGGCCCCGCCGCATCTCGTTGACCCGCTGCTGCCCGTGGGCCACCAGGTCGCGCTGCCGGTCGAGTTCCGCCGTGAGCCGCTCGACCCGCTCGGCCGTGGCGTTGTACGCCTCGACGGCCCGCTCCGCGTCGGCGAGCAGCCGGTCCACCCTGCGGCCCGCCTCCGCGCTGTCGGCGGGCGGCTGGCCCGGCTCGGCCAGCACGGGGACTGCGGTCATCGCGGCCGCCGCGGTGGCCGCGGCCGACAGCACGGTGACACGGGCCGCCAGGAGGTGGCGGATGGAACGGTGTCGTGGGTGGGAGACCACTTGAGGCCGCGCTCCCTTCGGTGGGTTACCAAAGCGGAGCAGAATGTAGCCTCGGGGAAGCGGCCGTTGGCGTAGGCCGACACCCGGCGCCCCGGCGCCCGGGTGCGCAAGCGCAGGTCACGCCGAGGGAGGCGCGGGCCGGCCGCCGGGGCGAATCACCTGGACGGACGAGCCCATCGGGCCCAGGGCGCGCGCCGGTTCAGCCGATGTGCACGCCGAACTGGAAGGGCATCTCGTCCAGGGGCGCGTAGCTGACCACGGAGCCGGTCCTGGGGGCGTGGATGATCTGCCCGTTGCCGGCGTAGATCCCGACGTGGGTGAGGCCGCTGTAGTAGAACACCAGGTCGCCGGGGGCGAGTTGGTCACGGCCGACCTGGGTGCCCGCGGAGGCCTGGGCCTGGGAGGTGCGGGGCAGCGAGACCCCGGCCTGGGCGTACGCCCAGGAGGTGAGCCCGGAGCAGTCGAAGGAGCTGGGCCCGGTGGCGCCCCACACGTAGGGGGAGCCGAGCTTGCCTATCGCGTAGTTGAGGGCGTCGATGCCCCGGCTGGAGCCGGTGGCGTCGTGGCCGGAGCCGCGGCTGGCGCGGGCCGACTCCGAGGCCTGCTGGGCCTGCTCGGCGGCGAGCGCGGCCTGCTCCTCCTCGGTCAGCTGGTTGAGGAGGGCCTGGGCCTCGGCCAGCTTGCCCTGGACGGTGTCCTTCTGCTCGGACAGGTCCGCGCGCAGGTCCTCCAGCTCGGCCAGCATCTCGGTGGCCTCCTCGCGCTGCTGGTCGAGGGTGCGCTGCCTGTCCTCGATCAGCCGCAGCGTCTCGGCCTGCCGCCCGCTGACCTGGTCCAGCGTGGAGGCCTGGTCCAGGTAGGCGTCGGGGTCGCTCGCGAGGAAGAGCTGCACGGACGGGTCGAGCCCGCCGTTGCGGTACTGGGCGGAGGCGAAGGAGCCGAGCGTGGCGCGCAGTTCGTTCAGCTCTTCCTGGGCCCGCGCGGTGGAGTCCTGGATCTCGTCCACCTGCTCCTGGAGCTGCTCCTCCTGCTCGCGGGTGCCGTTGTACTGCTCGGTGACCTCCTCGGCCTCCTCGTACAGCTCGTCAACCCGCTCCTGGACCTCGTCCTTGGTGGGGGTGGGGTCCGCGGAGGCGGTGGAGGCGGAGGCGGCCGTGATGCCGACGGTGGCTGCGGCGGTAGCTGCGGCGCCGAAGAGGGTGACACGGGCCCGGCTCGGCTGTTTGGGACGACGGTGGGACGCCACTGGGGCGAGCTCCTTCTTCCTCAGCCGCCAACCGGGTGTGTGGGCTCGTCCCCGGCCCGCGGCACTGCCGCGGTGTAGGCGGTCCCTCACGGCCACCCCGGGTGGGGTGAGCTACCGCGCGAAGGTTCGACGCCAGACCCTAGCCAGTGGCCGTTCCCCGGTTCAAATCCTCGCGGGCATTTTTTACTTACCTCACACCGCGCGCGGTCGCCGGCACACAGAGAGTGCGACACAGTTCGACGGATACCAAGCGAACCCGAGTGATTCCGAATGAACCAGAGAGAACCAGAGAGAACCGCGGGGAAACCGCGAGAAACGGATCGGGCCGGATCGAAAACGAGCAGAACCGAGCGAATCGGCGGGAACGCGGGAGAAGCCGGGGGGAAGCCGAGGGGACCCCGGGGCGACTCGGTCGCGTGTGCGGGCACGCGGGGGAAACCGGCGGGTTCTCTGCACACTTCCGGCACGTTCCCGCCCGATCCCCCGGGCCCCCTGTCCCCCGCTCCCGGGTCAGGCCAATCGCCGGGTGGCGGCCCCGCGTTCAGGTACGCCGCAGCCGCCGCAGCAGCAGCGCCGAGGCGACGGGCCTGGCCCCCGACCTCGCCACCCCCTCGGCCACCTCGCGGTCAGAGGAGACCACGACGAGCGGGCGGCCGGGCGGCTCGGCCCGCACCAGCTCGCGGATCAGCTCGTCTGCCGTCTTCCCCGGCCTGCTGAACAGCACCCGCACGCCACGCGGCTGAGGCACCGGCACCGGCGCGGACAGCTCCGCCCCGTCGAAGACACACGTCATCTCGGCGCCCGTCTGGGCCGCGAGCACCGCGAGCCCGCCGAGGAGCCGCAGCCGCTGCTTCTCCAGGGGCATCGTCGGATAGCCGGTCTTGGTCACGTTGTACCCGTCCACGACCAGGTGCGCCTGCGGCAGCGCGAGCAGCTGGTCGAGCAGCGCGGGATCGTCGGCCGCGAACGCGCGCTGGGCCACGTCCCGCGGGCTCAGCTCCCCGGGCGCCACCGCGTCCACGGTCTGCGCCGGCCTGAACTCCGCGGGCGGCAGGGCCAGTTCGCGGCGCAGGCCCTGGGCCGCGTCGAGCACCGTGTCCAGCAGCAGCCGCAGCCGCATCTCCTCGATCCCGCGCTCCTCGCGCACCGCCTTCCGGCCCGCCTCCAGGGCCGCCTCGGCCTCCGCGAGCCGCGTGCGCAGCCGCCGCGCCTCGCCCTCCGCCGCCGCCCTGGCCGCGGCGGCCTCGGCCCGTGCCTCCTCCAGCTCCGCCCGCGCCTTGCGCAGCGCCGCCTCCCCGCGCCGCACGTCGCTCTGGGCGCTGCGCAGCTTGCGGTGCACGGCGTCCGACTCCTTGCGGGCCGCCTCCAGTTCGGCGCGCAGCCGCTCCACGTCCGCCCGGGCGGCGGACCGCACCTGCGCCAGCTCCTCGCGCAGCCGGCCGAGCTCCCGCTCCCGCTCAAGACCCGCGCGCTCCTCCTGGGCGCGCTGCGCCTCCTCGCCGGCCGCGGCGACCAGTTTCGGCCAGCCGGGCGGGCGCAGCAGGAAGGCCGCCGCGGCCACCTCCACCGGGTCGGCGGCCGGCGGCGGGCTGCCGTTCAGCACCGCCTGCCCCAGCTCGGGCTGCACCTCGCGCAGCCGCTCGCCCACCCGCTGGCGGAACAGCGCGTCGCTCTCCAGGGCCGCGGCCATGGCGCTGCCCCCGAACCGCACCCGGCGCGAGGCGGTGAACCTGGCGTACTGCCGCAGCGAGAGGGGCAACTCCGCGAAGGTCAGCCCGTCGAACGCCTCCCCCGCGAGCGCGATGACCCGGTGGCGGACCCGTTCGGGCAGCGGGCGGTCCAGGGTCTCGGCCGGCTCCGGGGACTCCTCCCCTGCCCCGGGCCGCCCCGTCGCCTCCTCGCCGCCCGCGTGTTCCTCCACCGTTCACACCGTCCGTCTGCCTGTCGGTCATCCACTGTCACCCTACGGCCTGGTAGCCGCCCCGTCTTCCGCCGCGCGTCGTCGCGCCTGATGTCGCGGGGGCCTCGCGGGCTAAGGTGAGGTCTGCGTACCGCGCCGGAACGCGGCCCACACCGGGGCCGCCCCGGCACGGCGCGCCCTCCGGCACCCGGCCCGCGACGCCGCCCGGCTCCCGCGTGGAGCGGGCGGGCGGCGGACCGTCCGCGGGCGGGCGCGGCGGCACAACGGCAGCGAGTTGGCGAAGAGGGGTCCCCAGCGTGATCACATCGATCGTGCTCATCAAGACCAGCGTGGACCGCGTCCCCGAGGTCGCGGAGGAGATCGCGGCCCTGGACGGGGTCAGCGAGGTCTACTCGGTGACGGGCCCCCACGACCTCATCGCCATCGTCCGGGTGCCGCACCACGACGACCTGGCCGAGGTCATCCCCGGCCGGCTCAGCAAGGTGCCGGGCGTCGAGTCGACCGAGACCCACATCGCGTACCGCACCTACTCGCGCCACGACCTGGAGGCGGCCTTCTCCATCGGCCTGGAATCCTGAGCCGCTCCCCGAAGTCCGAGCCCGCCCCCGGCTCCCGGCCGCGGGGCGGGGGCGCGAGGCCGCCGCCCCGCGCCAAAACCGCCGCCCCGCGCCCCCGCCGCTACAGCCGGCTGGCCGCCACCCACCGGTCGAGGGCGGTCCTGGCCGCCCCGCTGTCGATGGACTCGGCGGCCCGCGCCACCCCGGAGGCGATCTGGTCGGCCAGCGGCACCTCCCGCGGCTCAAGCGCGGCCAGCGCGGCGGCCGCGTTCAGCAGCACCGCCTCGCGCACCGGCCCGCCCTCGCCCGCGAGCACCCGCCTGGCGACCTCGGCGTTGTGGGCCGGGTCCCCGCCCCGCAGGGACTCCACCGGGGCCAGCTCGAAGCCGATCTTGCGCGGGTCGAAGGACTCCTGCCGCACCTCGCCGCCCCGCACCACCCACACCGTCGAGGTGGCCGTGACGGTCAGCTCGTCCAGGCCGTCGTCGCCGCGGAACACCAGCGCGGAACTGCCCCGTTCGGCGAGCACCCCGGCGAGGATCGGGGCCATCCTGGCGTCGGCCACGCCGGTGGCCTGGGCCCGCACCCGGGCCGGATTGGTCAGCGGGCCGAGGAAGTTGAACGTCGTGGGCACGCCGAGCTCGCCGCGGGCCACGCCGGCGTGGCGCAGCGCCGGGTGGAAGCGGGGGGCCGCGCAGTAGCTGATCCCGGCCTCCTCGGCGACCTCGGCGACCCGCTGCGGGGAGAGGTCGAGGTTGACCCCGAGGTGCTCCAGCACGTCCGTTGCCCCGCTGGCGCTGGACGCGGCGCGGTTGCCGTGCTTGACGACCTTCGCGCCGGTGCCGGCCACGACGATCGCGGCCATCGTCGAGATGTTGACCGTCCTCGCCCGGTCGCCGCCGGTGCCGACGATGTCGACGGCCTCGCCCGGGACCTCGATCAGGTGCGCGTGGGCGTACATCGCGCGGACCAGGCCGCTGACCTCGCGGACCGTCTCGCCCTTGGCCCGCAACGCCACCGCGAAGCCGGCGATCTGCACGTCCGTGGCCTCGCCGCTCATGATCCGGTCCATCGCCCAGGCGGCCTGCTCCTCGGTCAGGTCGCGGCCGGCGAGCAGATCGCCGAGCACGTCGGGCCAGGAGTGCGCCGCCAGTCGGTCGCCTCCGGCGGGGGTCACAGCGCTCATGGGCATCACTCCTGGCGTCGGTCGGCGCTTACGCCGATGGTCGGCCCGAGCCTACTAGTGCGGTGACCGGGCGGGTTTCCCGGAAGCGCACCGCGCCCGCCGGAAACCCCGGAACCCGCCGGAACCCGCCGGAGAACGCGGCGAGGCCCCCGCCCGGTGTCTTCCGGGCGGGGGCCTCGCTCAGGCGCGGGGTACCGGAGTCAGTGGTGGCCGTGGCCGCTGGTGAGCTCCTGGTACTCCTCCCTGGTCGGCTTCGGGATCTGCGCGTTCTCGCCGAAGTAGCCGCGGGAGATCCTGGCCCGCGCGCGCTCCAGCGGGCTGATCCTGCGCCGCACGCCGTTCTCGTCGACCTCGGGGCCGACCTCGTACGGCTCGCTCTGGTCGTGGGAGACCAGCTGGTACAGCTTCTCCGGCGGCAGCGGCTCGTGCACCTCGATGAACTCGCCGTGCGGGAGCCGCTTGATGATGCCGCTCTCCCGGCCGTGCAGGACCTTCTCGCGGTCCCGGCGCTGGAGGCCGAGGCACCACCGCCGCGTGATGATGAAGACGATCGGCGGCACCACGAAGAAGCCGATCCGGCAGAACCAGGTGATGGCGTTGATGGACAGGTTGAAGTTGACCGCCCAGACGTCGTTGCCGCCGGCGAGCATCGTCACGGCGAACTCGGAGAGCCAGGCCATGCCGAACGCGGTGCGCGTCGGGTTGTTCCGCGGCCGCTCCGCCACGTGGTGCTCGCGCTTGTCGCCGGTGACCCAGCCCTCGAAGAAGGGGTAGACGCCGATCACCACGAGCAGCAGCGGGAAGACGATCACCGGGATCAGCAGGCCGAAGTTCAGCGTGTAGCCGCCTGGCAGCACCCACTCCCAGCCGGGCATCATGCGCACCAGTCCCTCGGAGAAGCCGAGATACCAGTCGGGCTGGGCGTCGGTGGACACCTTGTCCGGGCGATAGGGGCCGAGGGCCCAGATCGGGTTGATCGTCACCGTGGCGGCGATCGCCGTGATCACGCCGAACACCAGGAAGAAGAAGCCGCCGGCCTTGGCCATGTACACCGGCAGCAGCGGCGGGCCGACCACGACGTTGTTGCTGCGTCCCGGGGCCGCGTACTGGGTGTGCTTGTGGTAGACGATCAGGATCAGGTGGGCCACCACCAGGCCCAGCATGATGCCGGGCAAGAGCAGGATGTGGACCACGAAGAACCTGGGGATGATGTCGTGCCCGGGGAACTCGCCGCCGAAGATGAACATCTGCAGATAGGTGCCGACGACGGGCACCGCCAGGATCGCGCCCTCCATGAAGCGGACGCCGATGCCGGACATCAGGTCGTCGGGCAGCGAGTAGCCGGTGAGGCCGGTGAAGATCGCCAGCACCAGCAGCAGGAAGCCGAACAGCCAGTTGACCTCGCGCGGCTTGCGGAAGGCGCCGGTGAAGAACACCCGCAGCATGTGGATGAAGATGCCGGCCACGAAGATCAGCGCCGCCCAGTGGTGGATCTGCCGCACCAGCAGGCCACCGCGGACGTCGAAGGTGATGTGCAGCGCCGAGGCGTAGGCCTCGCTCATCATCACGCCCTGCAGCGGCTTGTAGGAGCCCGCGTACTCGACCTCCGACATGCTCGGCTCGAAGAAGAGCGTCAGGTACACGCCGGTGAGGATGATGATGATGAAGCTGTAGAGGGCGATCTCCCCGAGCAGGAACGACCAGTGGTCGGGGAACACCTTCCGCATGTTGGCCTTGGCGAGCGCGTAGAGGCCCACCCTGCCGTCGGCCCAGTCGGCGAGTCGCTCGCCGGCGGGTGCCTTGCCCCGCCGCTGCGGGGCGTCGTTTGCCGTACTCATCCGCGCTCCCAGAAGCTCGGTCCTGGCGGTTCTTCGAAGTCGCCGAGCGCCTCGAGGTAGCCGTCGTCGTTCACCGTGATACGCAGCTGCGGCAGGGGGTGGCCTGCCGGGCCGAAGAGCACCCGGGCCCCGTCCGAGAGGTCGAAGGTCGACTGGTGGCAGGGGCACAGCGCGTGGTGGGTCTGCTGCTCGTAGAGCGTGGCGGGGCAGCCGATGTGGGTGCAGATCTTCGAGAAGCAGAGGATGCCCTCGTGGCCCCACTCGGCCGACCGCTGGTCCTTGATGTCCTCGGGCTGGAGCCGCACCAGCATGACCGCGGCCTTGGCGATCTCGTTGGCGAAGTTCTCGTCGTGCGGGTCGAGCCCGTCCGGCCTGGCCTGGGTCAGCGAGCCGACCACGATGTCCTCGGGCCGCAGCGGCTGGGCGGTGGACTCGTTGACGATGAGCGTCCCCTTCTTCCACCGCGTGTGGCGCAGCTTCTCGTGCGGCAGCGGGCCGAGGTCGCGCAGCAGGACGAGGCCGGCCAGCGGCACCACGGAGAGCGCGCCGAGCATCGAGTTCCGCAGCAGCCTGCGGCGGCCGATCTGCGACTCGGCGGCGCCCTTGCGGAACTCGGCCAGCACGTGCGCCTTGACCTCGGGCGGGGCCTGGATCGCGTGCCGCTCCTCGACGATCTCCTCGTCGGACATCAGGGTCCTGGCCCAGTGGATGGCGCCGGCGCCGATGCAGAAGAGCGCCAGGCCCAGGGTCAGGCCGAGGCCGAAGTTGAGCCCACTGACGTGCCCGAAGGGCCAGATGTAGACGATCTTGTCGATCGGGATGGCGACGTAGCAGGCGATGAAGCCCACGGTGGCCAGGGTGGACAGCGCGAACAGCAGGGAGACGCTGCGCTCCGAGCGCTTGGCCGCCTGCTCGTCGATGTCCTGCCGGCGCGGCTCGTGCGGCGGCAGACCCGGGTTGGCGAAGGGGTCGTCCGCCGGGACGGCCGAGTGCTCGTCCCGCTGGCTCGGGAGGTGCTCTCCCTCGTGCGGGCTCGGTTCTGGTTCGTCGGTGTGGCTACTCATGACTTCCTGGCCTTAGTGCTCCGGGCACCGATCCACACGGCGCAGGCGACGAGGGCGCCGATGCCGGCGACCCAGGCGAAGAGCCCCTCGCCGACCGGCCCGTAGCCGCCGAGCGAGAGCCCGCCCTGGTGCGCGGAGCTTGAGGTGTTGACCTCGTTCAGATAGGCGATGATGTCTTGCTTGTCCTCCTCCGTCAGCACGGTGTTCGGGAAGGAGGGCATGTTCTGCGGACCGGTGAGCATCGCCTCGTAGATGTACCGGGGGTCCACGTCGTGGAGGTTGGGCGCCTCCTTGCCGTGGGTGAGGGCGCCACCCTGGCCGCTGAAGTTGTGGCACTGGGAGCAGTTGGTGCGGAAGAGCTCCCCGCCCTGGGCCGGGTCGCCGCCCGCCGGGTCGTACAGGGACTCCTCGGGCACGCTCGCCCCGGGGCCGAGGGAGGCGATGTACGCCGCGAGCTGGTCGATCTCCTCCTGGGAGTAGACCTCGGGCTTCTCCTCCGCCTGCGGGCCCGGCTGCTGGAGCGGCATGCGGCCGGTGCCCACCTGGAAGTCGACGGCGGCGGCGCCCACGCCCACCAGGCTGGGCCCGTCGCTGCTGCCCTGCCCGCCGTTGCCGTGGCAGGTCGCGCAGCCGACGTCGTAGAGCCGCTTGCCCTCCTCGATGGCAAGGGACTGGGCCGAGTTGTCGGCCTTGGCCTCGCCGGGAGCAAGTGTGGCGTACAGCCCCCCTGTGGCCGCCAGCGCGAGGAGGAGGACGACGAACGCCGCCAGCGGATGGCGCCGTCGTGCGGAGAGCTTTTTCACGGTTACCCCGGTGTCAGGATCTTCTGCGTCGGTGCGTTGGGACGGGCATGACGAGCATGCGTGGGTGCGTGTGCCGGACAGCCGCGACCGACGGCTACTGGATCAGGTAGATGGTGGCGAAGAGGCCGATCCACACGACGTCGACGAAGTGCCAGTAGTACGACACGACGATGGCCGTGGTGGCCTGTTCGTGCGTGAAGCGCTTGGCGGCGTAGGTCCGGCCCAGCACCGCGAGGAAGGCCATCAGGCCACCGAGCACGTGCAGGCCGTGGAACCCGGTGGTGAGGTAGAACGCGGAGCCGTAGGGGTCGGACGAGAGCGAGATGCCGTCCTTCTTCACCAGCTGCGTGTACTCCGTCACCTGGCCGCCGATGAAGATGGCGCCCATGATGAAGGTGAGGATGAACCAGCCGCGGAGCCGCTTGACGTCGCCGCGCTCGGCGGCGAACACACCGAGCTGGCAGGTCAGCGAGGAGAGCACCAGGATCGTGGTGTTCCCGGCGGAGAAGGGCACGTTGAGCGCGTCTGCCTTCTCCGACCAGAAGTCGGCTCCCATCACCGACCGCAGGGTGAAGTACATCGCGAAGAGAGCCGCGAAGAACATCAGCTCGGAACTCAGCCAGATGACGGTTCCCACGCTGGTGACGTTCGGCCGGTTGACCGACGGGATCGCGTGCCCGGGTGCTGTTGCTGTTGCTGTCGCCACGCCCGTCATTATGTCGGGCCCTTTTCCGGCGCTTGTCCCGGGGGTGGGGTTCGGTGTGTCAGCTCGGGTGGAGGGGGGTATTCCGCCCCTGCCGGGGGCGTGCGGGACGGAGTAGCATCCCCGCTACGGAACCACCTGGACATCCGGAGGAACGATGCAGCGCGCCGCCACGGTGCTGGTTTACAGCGACGATGCAAACACCCGCGAGCAGGTGCGGCTCGCCGCCGGCCGGCGCCCGGCGGCCGACCTTCCCCCCGTGGAGTACCTGGAGTGCGCCACGCTGCCCGCGGTGCTGAAGACCCTGGAAGAGGGCGGCGTTGACCTCTGCGTGCTGGACGGCGAGGCCGTGCCGGTGGGCGGGATGGGCGTGTGCCGGCAGATCAAGGACGAGATCTTCGACTGCCCGCCGGTGCTGCTGCTGATCGGCCGCCCGCACGACGCCTGGCTGGCCACCTGGAGCCGGGCGGAGGCCGCCGTGGCCCACCCCGTGGACCCCGCGGAGCTGGCCGCCGCCCTGGCCTCCCTGCTGCGCAAGCGCCTCCCCTCCCTCGCCTGAGGCCCCTCTTTTCCGGTCTCTCCGGTCTCTCCGGCTCTCTCCCGGGCCCGCCCGCGGGGGGCCTTGCGCGCCCCTCCCCCCCGCTCGCCTCGCCATCCCCCACATCCCCCCGGCTCCCGGGTCTCCTCGCCCCCGCCGCCTCGTGACCGGCCCGGCCGCCCGGCCGGGCCGGCCCGGTTCAGACCAGGGGGCGCAGCCTGGCGTCGCGCGCGTCGCCCGCCGTGTCCCCGGTCCCGGCGTCCTGACCGCCGTGCACGGCGCTGCCGGTGAGCCACTCGTCCCAGGAGAGGTTCCAGTCGCCGTATCCGTTGCCGAACGGGGCCATCTCCTCGCCGAAGCCGTTGATGTGCTCGACGACGTCGCCCGGCTTGACCAGCTCGTAGAACCAGCGGGCGTTCTCCGTGCTGAGGCCGGTGCAGCCGTGGCTGACGTTGGCCGAGCCCTGGGAGCCGACCGACCAGGGGGCGCCGTGCACGTACTCGCCGCTGAGGGTCAGCCGCGTCGCCCAGTAGACCGGCAGGTCGTAGGAGTCGGCGCTGCCCGCGGGGATGCCGATGCTCGTGCCTGTCATCCGCACATACGACTCCCGGCTGAGGATGACCTTCTTTCCGCTCCTGGTGGCGAAGCCCTCCTTGCCGGTGGTGATGGGGAGGGTGCGCAGCTCTTCGCCGTTGCGCAGGACGGTCATCTGATGGGAGCCGATGTCGGCGATCGCCTCGATGCGGTCGCCGGTCTGCAGCGTGAGCGGCTTGCCCTCGCCGCCGCGCAGCCCGTCCCTGATGGGCAGCCCCGACAGGTGTGAGGTCACGGTGATGGTGGCGTTCGCCGGCCAGTAATCGCGCGGGCGGTAGTGCAGTTCCTCGTCGTCCACCCAGTACCAGGAGCCCTCGACGCCCGGCTCGGACTCGACGGAGAGCGCGCCCTCCACCAGGGAGCGCTCGTGGGGATCGCTGATCTTGCGGCTGAGCTTGGCCGTCACCGGCTGGCCGACCCCGTAGGTGCCGGCCTCGGGGCCGAAGGTGACGTCCAGGCGCTCGCCCCCCGAGTCCCGCGTCGTGAAGGAGTGGACGCCGCGCCCGGGAGAGCCGCTGTCGTTCTCCGTGCTGACGCGGACGGTGTAGGAGGTGCCCGCTGCCAGCGGGGCCGTGCTGCGCCAGCCGCGTCCGTCGGCCGCGAGCTCCCCCGCGAGGGGCCGGCCGCCGGAGTCGGTGGCGACGACGTCGGTGATGCGGGAGCCGGAACCCCTGGTGGTGATCTTCAGGGGGGCGTCCGGGTCGACCTCCGCGCCGTCCTGCTCGCCCGCCGCGCCGAAGGACAGCTGTCCGACGGCGTCGTAGGGCTCGCCGCCCGCGAGCGGCTTGGAGCCGCTCTCGCACGCGCTCAGCCCGGCCAGCAGCGGGGTCACTATCGCCAGTGCCGCCGCGAGGCGGAGCCGTATCCGAGGTGTGTGACTCATAGCCACAAAATATGGACAAGGCAGAAAAAAGGCGCGTGGTGCGCGTGCGAACGAGTGGGCCCCCGCCCGGCGGTGCCGGGCGGGGGCCAGGGCCGGCGGAGTCCTCCGCCGGGCGTCCGGGGGCGCCGGGGCGCCCGGGGGGCTACTGGTTCTGGTTCTCGCCCCGGTAGTACTCGTAGATCCACAGCCACAGGCCGACCACGAGCAGCGGGGCCGTGAAGTAGAGCAGCCACCAGCCGAAGACCGGGCCGCAGAACGCCGCCAGGCCGCCCAGCGCGAGCACCAGCGGCGCCCAGCTGTGCGGGCTGAAGAACCCGACCTCGCCGGCGTCGTCGGCGACGTCCGCCTGCTTGTTGTCCTGCGCCCCGGTGTCCACCCGGCTGGAGGTGAAGACCAGGTAGAAGCCGATCATGCCGGTCAGCGCGAAGGAGAGGAAGAGGGCCGTGGTGCCGACCGGTTCCTTCGACCAGACGCCGTAGACGATGGCGACGGCCAGCATGAAGACCGCCACCCAGGCGAAGAGAACGCCCTGAATCCTCACTCGCCCGCCTCCTTTCCGGTCAGGTGCGCCAGCTCGTGGCGCGCCTCGTTCTCGAGCTGGTCGAGGGCCGACAGCTCGGGGTGGTGCAGGTCGAAGGCCGGCGACTCGGAACGGATCTTGGGCAGGCTGAGGAAGTTGTGCCGCGGCGGCGGGGAGGAGGTCGCCCACTCCAGCGAGCGGCCGTAGCCCCAGGGGTCGTCCTCGTTGACCGGCTCGCCGTACTTCCAGGTCTTCCAGATGTTGTAGAAGAACGGCAGGATCGACAGGCCGAGCAGGAAGGAGCTGATGGTCGAGATGGTGTTCAGCGTGGTCAGGCCGTCGGCGTCCAGGTAGTCCGCGTAGCGGCGCACCATGCCCTCCGCGCCCAGCCAGTGCTGGACCAGGAAGGTGCCGTGGAAGCCGATGAACAGCGTCCAGAAGGTGATCTTCCCGAGCCGCTCGTCGAGCATCTTGCCCGTCCACTTGGGCCACCAGAAGTGGAAGCCGGCGAACATCGCGAAGACGACGGTGCCGAACACCACGTAGTGGAAGTGGGCAACGACGAAGTAGCTGTCGGAGACGGCGAAGTCCAGCGGCGGCGAGGCCAGGATGACGCCGGTGAGGCCACCGAAGAGGAAGGTGACCAGGAAGCCGATCGACCACAGCATCGGGGTCTCGAAGCTGAGCGATCCCTTCCACATCGTGCCGATCCAGTTGAAGAACTTCACGCCGGTCGGCACCGCGATGAGGAAGGTCATGAAGGAGAAGAACGGCAGCAGCACCGCGCCGGTGACGTACATGTGGTGCGCCCAGACCGTCACCGAGAGGCCCGCGATCGTGATCGTGGCGGCCACCAGGCCGATGTAGCCGAAGATCGGCTTGCGGCTGAAGACCGGGATGATCTCGGAGATGATGCCGAAGAACGGCAGGGCGATGATGTACACCTCGGGATGGCCGAAGAACCAGAAGAGGTGCTGCCACAGGATGGCGCCGCCGTTGGCCGCGTCGAAGATGTGTGCGCCGAAGGTGCGGTCGGCCTCCAGGGCGAAGAGCGCCGCGGCGAGCACCGGGAAGGCGAGCAGCACCAGGACGGCCGTCAGCAGCACGTTCCAGGTGAAGATCGGCATCCGGAACATCGTCATGCCGGGGGCGCGCATGCAGATGACCGTCGTGATGAAGTTGACCGAGCCGAGGATCGTGCCGAAGCCGGAGAAGGCCAGGCCCATGATCCACATGTCCGAGCCCATGCCGGGCGAGCGGATCGCGTCGGACAGCGGCGAGTAGGCGAACCAGCCGAAGCCCGCGGCGCCCTGCGGGGTGAGGAAGCCGCCGACCGCAAGCAGGCTGCCGAAGAGGTAGAGCCAGTAGGCGAACATGTTCAGCCGCGGGAACGCCACGTCGGGGGCGCCGATCTGCAGCGGCATGATCCAGTTCGTGAACCCGGCGAACAGGGGGGTCGCGAACATCAGCAGCATCACCGTGCCGTGCATGGTGAACAGCTGGTTGTACTGCTCGTTGGAGACGATCTGGCTGCCCGGCCTCGCCAGCTCCGCCCGCATGATCAGCGCCATGATGCCGCCGAAGATGAAGAAAGCGAAGGAGGTGATGAGGTAGAGGGAACCGATCGTCTTGTGGTCCGTGGTGGTCAGCCACTTGATCAGCTGGCTGCCTGGCGACCGCCGCCGGGCCACGGGGGGCGGCGTCACGGCGGCGTCGGCCGCCTTGGTCTCTTCGAGGATACTCACGAGTGCCCCTCGTTGGTCTCGGCGTTCGTGGCGGCGTGGGTCTGCTCGATGCCCGCCGGGATGAAGCCGGTCTGGCCCTGCTCCGCCAGGTCTTGCAGGTGCTCCTCGTACTCCTCGGGCGAGACCACCTTGACGTTGAAGAGCATGCGGGAGTGGTCGACGCCGCAGAGCTCGGCGCACTTGCCGCGGAAGGTGCCCTCGCGGGTCGGGGTCACCTCGAAGGAGTTGGTGTGCCCGGGAATGGCGTCCTGCTTCATCAGGAAGGGGACGACCCAGAAGGAGTGGTTGACGTCACGGGAAGTGATGACGAACTGGACCGTCTCCCCCACCGGCAGCCACAGGGTCGGGCCCGGGTCGCCGGTGTCCGGGTTGCGCTCGCCCGGCGTGCCGACCTCGTAGACGCCGTCCGCGTTCTCCGGGAAGCGGTCCTTGTACCGGTCGGGGATCGAGTCGAGTTCGGGCGCGGTGCGCGCGTCGTTGTCCGAGGCGCCCACGGACTCGATGTAGTTGAAGCCCCAGCTCCACTGGTAGCCGACCACGTTGATGATGTGGTCGGGCTCGTCGGAGGTCTTCAGCAGCTCGTTCTGGTCCCGCGCGGTGAAGTAGAAGAGGACCGAGACGACGATCAGCGGAACGAGCGTGTACAGGGCCTCGATGGGGAGGTTGTACCGGTTCTGCGGCGGGACCTCGACCTTCGTCCGCGACCTGCGGTGGAAGAACACACTCCACAGGATCAGGCCCCACACCAGCGCACCCGTGACGAACGCGGCGGCCCAGGAGCCCTGCCACAGGGACAGAATCCGCGGCGCCTCCTCCGTCACGGGAGTGGGCATGCCGAGGCGGGGAAAGTCCTCGGATGTGCAACCTGTCGCGGTTGCCAGGACCAGGCCCGCGATCAGCGCCTGCGGCAGGACCCGCCGCATCGGGCGCCGCGACGAGCGGTCGGAGCCGTTGGGACTCACGTAGCGCCTTCCCGAGAGTCTCGCCCCTGTCCGGGCTGCCTTCGCACGGAGCGGGGGCCGGCCCTGACACGGGCAGGGTTTGGATGTTTATGCGGAGCAAACCCTACTGGACGCCCCCGGGCGGCACGCGGGGAGGGTGCCTAACGCGCCCGGGGGGCGTGGCGGGGCCGGGCGGGGCGCGGGTGGTGCCCGGGTGGCGCCCGCGCCGCCCGGGCCGCGCGCGGGGCGCGGGGCGGGAGTGCCGGGCGGGGCCGCGCCGGGCCCGGGCGGGGCGGTCGCCGCCAGGTATTAGCGTTCTCCAGTGTCCTACTTCGACGCCGCCTCCTCGCTTCCGCTGCATCCCGTCGCCCGTCAGGCGCTGCTCGCCGCCTTCGAGGACGGCTGGGCCGACCCGGCGCGGCTGCACCGGGAGGGGCGCCGGGCCAGAATGCTGCTGGACGCCGCCAGGGAGACGGCGGCCGAGGCGATCGGCTGCCGCCCCGACGAGTTGACGTTCACCTCCTCGGGCACCCGGGCGCTGCACTCCGGCATCGCCGGCGCGCTCGCGGGCCGCGCCAGGGCGGGGCGGCACCTGCTGGTGTCCGCGGTGGAGCACTCGGCGGTGCTGCACGCCGCCGAGGCGCACCGGGACGCGGGCGGCACCTCGGCGGAGATCGGGGTGGACCGCGGCGGCCGGGTGAGCGCCGACGCGGTCGGGGAGGCGCTGCGCGCGGCGCCGGGCCGCACCGCGCTGGTGTGCGTGCAGTCGGCCAACCACGAGGTGGGCACGGTGCAGCCGGTGGCGGAGATCGCCGGGGTCTGCCGCTCCGCGGGGGTTCCGCTGCTGGTGGACGCGGCGCAGTCGCTCGGCTGGGAGGCCCCGCCCGAGGGCTGGTCGCTGCTGGCGGCGAGCGCGCACAAGTGGGGCGGGCCCGGCGGGGTGGGGCTGCTTGCGGTGCGCAAGGGCGTGCGGTTCGCGCCGCGGCCGCCGGTGGACGAGCGGGAGTCGGGCCGGGCGGCGGGCTTCGAGAACATCCCGGCCGTGGTGGCCGCCGCGGCCTCGCTGCGGGCGTTCCGGCAGGACGCGGCCCGCGAGGCGGTGCGGCTGCGGGCGCTGGTGGAGCGGATCAGGGACCGGGTGCCCAGGCTGGTGCGGGACGTGGAGGTGGCCGGGGACCCGGTGCACCGGCTGCCGCACATCGTCACCTTCTCCTGCCTGTACGTGGACGGGGAGGCGCTGCTGCAGGGGCTGGACGAGGCGGGGTTCTCGGTGTCCTCGGGCTCCTCGTGCACGTCGAGCACGCTGACGCCGAGTCACGTGCTGCGGGCGATGGGGGTGCTGTCCGAGGGCAACGTCCGGGTGTCGCTGCCGCCGGGGACGCCGGGCGAGGAGGTGGAGCGCTTCCTCGGCCTGCTGCCGGGCGCGGTGAACGCGGTGCGCGGGCGGCTCGCCCCGCGCGCCGGGGCGGCCGGGAGCGCGGGGGGTGCGGGAAGTGGCGAGGAGGAGGTGACGGTGGACGCGCTGGGGACCCTGTGCCCGCTGCCGGTGATCGAGCTGGCCAAGGCGATCGGCCGGGTGCCGGTGGGCGGGGTGGTGACCGTGCTCGCCGACGACGGGGCGGCCCGCCTCGACATCCCGGCCTGGTGCGCCATGCGCGGGCAGGAGTACCTGGGCGAGCCGGAGCGGAACACCTACCGGGTCAGGCGCCTGGCCTGAGCCGGCCGGGGGCCGGTCCGCCGGCCCCCGGCCCGCCCCTCACTGCAGGTGGGCCATGACCTCGTCGGCCGCCTCGGGCCCGTAGGTCTTGCGGAAGCGCTCCATGAACGGGCCGCGGCTGAGGGTGTACTCCTGGGTGCCGACGGTCTCGATGACCAGGGTGGCCACCATGCAGCCGACCTGCGCCGAGCGTTCCAGCGAGGCGCCCCAGGCGAGGCCGGCCAGGAAGCCGGCGCGGAAGCCGTCGCCGACGCCGGTGGGGTCGGCCTTCCGCTCTTCCTCCGGGCAGCGGACCTCGATCGGGGCCTGTCCCGCCTGCTCGATGAGGACCCCGCGCGGGCCGAGGGTGGTGACCCTGATGCCGACCCGCTCCAGCACCTGCGCGGCCGTCCAGCCGGTCTTGCTCTCGATGAGGGCCTTCTCGTACTCGTTGCTGAACAGGTAGGCGGCGCCCTCGGTCAGCAGCTTGATCTCCTCGCCGCCCATCCGGGCGAGCTGCTGGGAGAAGTCGGCGGCGAACGGGATGTTCCTGGTGCGGCACTCCTCGGTGTGCCTGAGCATCCCCTCGGGGTCGTCGGCGCCGATGTGGACGAGGTCGAGGCCGCCCACCCGGTCGGCGACCGACTGGAGCTCGATGAGCCTGGCCTCGCTCATGGCGCCGGTGTAGAAGGAGCCGATCTGGTTGTGGTCGGCGTCGGTGGTGCACACGAAGCGGGCGGTGTGCAGCACCTCGGAGATGCGCACCGAGCCGGTGTCGACGCCGTGCCGGTCCAGCCAGGCGCGGTACTCCTCGAAGTCGGCGCCGGCCGCGCCGACCAGGATCGGCGAGGCGCCGAGCTGGCCCATGCCGAAGCAGATGTTGGCGGCGACGCCGCCGCGCCTGACCTCCAGGGAGTCGACGAGGAAGGACAGCGAGACGGTGTGCAGCTGGTCGCCCACGAGCTGGTCGGCGAACCGGCCGGGGAAGGTCATCAGATGGTCGTGGGCGATGGAGCCGGAGACGGCGATACGCACGGCGGTTTGCTCCTGGGGCAGGGGGCTGCTGGCCGCACAAGGCTACCGGCCGTGGAACCGGTGGCCCCGGCGCGCCGTCCAACTCGCATACACCGGACGACCATCGTGCAGGGCAATCGCACACGTCGTGGGACGACCATCCGGCACATGCGAGGAACGAGGGCGTGACTGGCCATGGCTGACAACGAGGCCCCGGCGGCCGAGGGCCGTAGGAGGCGGACGGTGGTGGTGGCCGCGGTGGCCGCCGTCGCGGTGATCGCGGGCGGCGCGTACGCGACGAGCGCGTGGACCGGCGGCGGGGACGCGTCTCCCGGAGAGGGCGGCGAGCAGCCGCTGGTGCTGGACCGCGCCGCGCTGCGGCCGGCCGAGCCGGGCGGCGACGAGGCCGCCGCGAGCGGCCCGGCGCTCCCGGCGGCAGGCCCCGAGCTGGAGCCCGAGGGCGAGCTGCCCGGCGCGCCGGGGCCCGAGGAGGTGTACCGGTTCGGCGAGGGGCCCGCCGAGGAGGACGCGGCCCGGCTGGCCGCGGCGCTCGGCCTCGACGGCGAGGCCGGGGACGGCGGCGCGTACTGGACGGTGCGGGGCAGCGACCCGCAGGCGCCGCTGCTGACGGTGCAGCGGGAGGCGCCGGGCGCCTGGTCGTACGGCGGCGGCCTCTACGCCGAGCCGCTGGAGGAGGGGGCCTCGGACCCGGAGAGCCCGGACGCCGCCGTGCGCGCGGACGACGCGGCGCGCGCGGACGGCTCCACGAGCACCTCGCACGCGGACGGCCCGGACGGACCGCAGTCGGGCGATGGGGCGTCGCCCGACCATACGACCGGGGGCCCCGAGCCCGTGGAGGCGGGCGCGCCCGGCGAGGCGGAGGCGCTGGCGGCGGTGGCCGGCGTGCTGGAGGAACTGGGCCTTGAGGACGGGGAGTCGGCGGAGGTGGACGCCTCCGAGGTGGCCGGCGCCACCCGGACCGTCCGGGCCACGCCGCTGCTCGGCGGCCTGCCGGCCTTCGGTTTCGAGACGGAGTTCTCCGTGGCCGGGGACGGCCGGCTGACCGCGGCGCACGGCATGCTCGCCGAGCCGGCCGCGGCCGAGGAGCGGGAGACGGTGGGTGCCCGCGAGGCGATGGACGCGTACAACGACCGCGCCGCCTCGGACGCGGCGGCGAGCGTGACCTGCGCGACGATCGAGCCGGGGCCTGCCGAGCCGCAGGAGGGACCGGATGCGGAGCCGGACGCGGGGGCGGCGCAGGCCCGGGAGGGCGCGGGTGCCGGGGACGCCCCGGCGCAGGAGGGGCCCTGCGGCTCCCCCGGCGGCCAGGCCGGCGCGCCGGCGGCGGCCACCGCGGAGTTCGGGCTCGCGTTCGGCTCCTCTGCGGAGGAGCCGCTGCTGGTGCCCTCCTGGCTGTTCCACGTGGCCACCGCGGACGGGGGCTCCTGGACGGTGACCGAGCCGGCGGTGGCCTACGCGTTCGCCTCGGGCGAGGACCGGGGGCGCGAGCAGGGCGAGGGCGGCGGGCCCGCCGACGGGGGCGCGGAGCCGGCCGGCCCCGGCCGGGGCGAGGAGCCGGGCGCGGTGGGCCCCGCCGAGCCCGCCGATCCCGGCGAGGGCACCGATCCGGCCGAGGCCGCGATGTCCGTGGAGCCCTACGACGAGGAGGACCTGACCCTCACGGTGCACTTCTGGGGCGGCGTGTGCAGCACGTACACGGCCACCGCGGAGGAGGCCGGGGATGCGATCGAGGTGGGGATCGAGTCGGCGGGGCAGGAGCGGGACGAGGCGTGCATCATGCTCGCCGAGGAGCAGACGGCCGAGGTCGCCCTGGAGAGTCCGGTGGGTGGCCGGACGGTGACCGACGAGCGCGGCCAGGAGCTTCCGGTGCGGTGACGGGCGCCGGAGCACGGCGAAGGCGGCGGTCCCGCGGGGCCGCCGCCTTCGTTCTTCTGCCGCCGGCCGGGGGCCTTCGCCCCCGGCCCGAGGGCTCAGCTGAAGGAGTCGCCACAGGCGCAGGAGCCGGTGGCGTTCGGGTTGTCGATCGTGAAGCCCTGCTTCTCGATGGTGTCGACGAAGTCGATGGAGGCGCCGCCCAGGTAGGGGGCGCTCATCCGGTCGGTGACCACTCGCACGCCGTCGTAGTCCTTCACCACGTCGCCGTCCAGCGAGCGCTCGTCGAAGAAGAGCTGGTAGCGCAGACCGGAGCACCCGCCGGGCTGGACCGCCACGCGGAGTGCGAGGTCGTCTCGCCCTTCCTGCTCGAGCAGGCTCCTGACCTTCGCCACCGCCGCGTCGGAAAGGATGATGCCGTCTTCGACGGTCTTTTCCGTTACGGACATCTGCGTATCTCCCGGGTAGTACGGAATGCTCTGGCAGCGAGCTCCAACTGACGCCCGCCGGAATTTATTCCCCGCGCCGGCGCCCCTCTTTCCACCCTCATGCTCGCACACCGCGGGGGTTCGCGGAATGCGTCACAGTGACGCAAGGGACATCGTCAAAGTGACACGAAGGCGTTATGATCCATTGCGTCAGTTCGACGAAAAGGCGTCGGACCTGCAACAGAAAGAAGGGTGCGTGCCGTGACGACCACCGCCCGATCCCTCGGTGCCCCATCCCCCGGCGCCGCCGGTGACCTCCAGGTCAGCCCCACCCCGCTCGCCCTGCTGCTGCTCGGCCGCGAGGCAGACCCCGCCAGCGAGCGCGGCGTCGACTGTCCGGGCGACCTGCCCGCCCCCTCGGACCCCGACCTGGTGGAACGCGCCCGCGCCGCCCTGGCCGAGCTGGGCGACCGCGCGTTCGTGCTCGGGCACCACTACCAGCGCGACGAGATCATCCAGTTCGCGGACGTCACCGGGGACTCCTTCAAGCTGGCCAGGGACGCCGCCGCCAGGCCGCAGGCGGAGTTCATCGTCTTCTGCGGGGTCCACTTCATGGCCGAGTCCGCGGACATCCTCACCTCCGACGCCCAGCAGGTGATCCTGCCCGACCTCGCGGCCGGCTGCTCGATGGCGGACATGGCGAGCGCGGAGCAGGTCGCCGAGGCCTGGGACGTGCTGAAGGACGCCGGGGTGGCGCAGGACACCGTGCCCGTCACGTACATGAACTCCTCGGCCGACATCAAGGCGTTCACCGGCCGCCACGGCGGAACGGTCTGCACCTCCTCCAACGCCAGGCGCGCCCTCGAATGGGCCTTCGGGCAGCGCGAGGAGGGCCGCGGCAAGGTCCTCTTCCTGCCCGACCAGCACCTGGGCCGCAACACCGCGGTCCGCGAACTCGGCCTCTCCCTGGAGGACTGCGTCGTCTACAACCCGCACCGGCCGGGCGGCGGCCTGAGCGAGGAGCAGCTGCGCCGGGCGCGGATGATCCTGTGGCGCGGCCACTGCTCGGTGCACGGCCGCTTCTCGCTCGACTCGGTGGCGGAGGTCCGCGCCCGCATACCCGGCGTCAACGTGCTGGTGCACCCCGAGTGCCGGCACGAGGTCGTCGCCGCCGCGGACCACGTCGGCTCCACGGAGCACATCATCAAGCTGCTCGACGCCGCCCCCGCGGGCAGCAAGTGGGCCGTGGGCACCGAGCTCAACCTGGTGCGGCGGCTGGCCCGCAGGTACGCGAACCAGGGCGAGCAGAGCAAGGAGATCGTCTTCCTCGACCGCACGGTGTGCTTCTGCTCCACCATGAACCGGATCGACCTGCCGCACCTGGTGTGGTCGCTGGAATCCCTGGTGCGCGGCACCGTCGTCAACCGCATCCACGTGGAGGAGGAGACCGCCCACTACGCCTCCCTCGCGCTCGACCGGATGCTGGCCCTGCCCTGAGGGCCAGCCGCCGGGCGGCGGAATCCCGCCCCGCCGCGGTCCGGGCCGCTGGCCCGGACGCCGCCCGGCGGCCACGATGGGGGCATGCTGCTGCGTCAGGTACGTGACACCAGGGCGGACGCCGAGGCGGTGCGGGCGGTGGCGGCCGCCGGGGGCGGGGCCGCGGAGGGCGGTCCGGCGGGCGGGGAAGGCGAGTGGGCCGGGCCGCGCGGCATCCTCTTCCAGCGCACGACGCGGCACCTGGCCGCCACCGACCCGGGCGGCTGCTGGCTGGCGGAGGACGCCGCGGGCCGCCCGGTGGGGGCCGCGCTCGCCGCGCGCCGGGAGGGCCTGTGGGGTCTCGCCCTGCTCGCGGTCGTCCCGCAGGCCCGCGGCAAGGGCGTGGGCACGACGCTGCTGCGGCGCGCGATGGCGTACGCCAGGGGCACCCTGCGCGGCATGGTCTGCGCCCCGCCCGACCCGATGGCGGCCCGGGTGCTCAGGGCCGCCGGCTTCACCCTCCACCCGCTGATGCGGATGCACGGCACCGTCGACGCCTCGCGCCTGGCCACGCCCGACGGCCCGGCGATCGAGGGCGGCCGGGCGCACCGCGACCTGATGGACTCCGTGGACCGCAGGCTGCGCGGCGGCGCGCACGGCCGCGACCACGAGGAGCTGCTGCGGCACTGCCGGGTGGTGGTGGCCGACGACCTGGCGGGCAGCGGCTACTGCTACCTGGACGAGTCGGGCGGCGTGGAGCTGCTGGCCGCCACCTCGCGGCGGATCGCGGCCAGGCTGCTGACCTCCGCGCTGCTGAGCCTGCCGCCCGGGGCGGCGGCGGCCATTCCGCGCCTGACGGCCGAGCAGGAGTGGGCGGTGGACGTCGGCCTCGCCGCCGGCCTGCGGCTCGCCCCCGGCGGCTACCTGTGCCTGCGCGGGATGCGCCCGCCCGCCCCTTACCTGCCCTCCGCCGCCTTCCTGTGACGCCGGGCGCCCGGCCGTACGCCGGCCGGGCCGCCCCGCCGCGGGCGGGCCCCGCACGGACCCGGGTCCGGCGCGCCGCACCGGCCCGGCTCAGCCCACGCGGGGCCGCACCAGGCCGCTCTCGTAGGCCGCGATCACCAGCTGTGCCCGGTCCCTGGCGCCGAGCTTGGTGAGCAGCCGGTTGATGTGGGTCTTGACCGTCAGCGGGCTGACCGTCAGCCGGGCGGCGATCTCGTCGTTCGACAGCCCCCCGGCCACCTCGGCCAGCACCTCGCGCTCCCGGGCGGTCAGCACGTCGAGCGCGGCCGCGGCCTCCGGCCTCGGCCCGTCGCCCTGTTCGAGGAAGCGGGCGATGAGGCCGCGGGTCGCCGCCGGCGAGAGCAGCGCCTCCCCGGCCGCGGCCACCCGGATGGCGCCCAGCATGTCGGCGGGCTCCGCGCCCTTGCCCAGGAAGCCGGCGGCCCCCGCGCGCAGCGCCTCCACCACGTAGTCGTCCCGCTCGAAGGTGGTGAGGATCACCACCCTCACCCCGGCCAGCTCCGGGTCGGCGCTGAGGGCGCGGGTGGCCGCGAGGCCGTCCGTGCCCGGCATCCTGATGTCCATCAGGACCACGTCGGCCCCCGCCTCCCGCACCACCCGCAGCGCCTCCGCGCCGTCGGACGCCTCGCCGGTCACCGTCATGTCCGGCTCGGACTCCACCAGCACCCGGAAGGCGCTGCGCAGCAGCGCCTGATCGTCGGCAAGCACCACCCGGATCACGTCGGGCTCTCCCCTCGTCCACGGCGCCCCGCCCAGCCCTGGGACCGCCTGTTGCCCACGCCCTGCCCGGCGCAGCGGGCCGCGGGCCGCCTGGCGGGCTCGGCCGCGGCTCCCTCGCGGCCCTCACGTCCCTCGCCGGCCTCGCCGCCCTCGCAGGGACCGGAACCCGCCCGCCGCTCGCGGCCCCCGCCCGGCTCCGCCTCCTCCGCCCCGCCCGGCGGCAGCAGCGGCAGGGAGACCCGCACCCGGAAGCCGCCGCCCTCCTTGGGGCCCGCCTCGCAGGTGCCGCTGAGCGCCGCGGCACGCTCGCGCATGCCGGTCAGGCCGTGCCCGCTGCCGCCGGCGTCCGCCGCCGCGCCGCCCGCCCCGGCCGTGGCGCAGGGGCCGTCGTCGTCCACCGTGATGTCGAGCCGCGGCGCCGCGGCGAGCCCCGCCCTGACGATGCACACCCGGGCGGTGGCCGCGGGACCCGCGTGCTTGTGGACGTTCGTCAGCGCCTCCTGCACCACCCGGTAGGCCACCAGGTCGACCGCGGAGGGCAGCGGCCCCGCCGCGGCCGGGGCGTCCACCGTCACCGACATGCCGGCCTGGGCGAAGCCGTCCACCAGCTCGCCCAGCACCGCGAGCCCGCGGGCCGGCTCGGTGGGGGCGACAGGCTCGTCCTGGTGGCGCAGCAGCCCGACGGTGCTCTGCAGCTCGCTCAGCGCCCTGCGGCTGGTCTGCCTGATGTGGCCGAGCGCCTCCTTGGCCTGGTCCGGCCTGGTGTCCATGACGTGCGAGGCGACCCCGGCCTGCACGTTGACCAGCGCGATGTGGTGGGCGACCACGTCGTGCAGCTCGCGGGCGATGCGCATCCGCTCCTCGGCGACCCGGCGGCGGGCCTCCTCCTCGCGGGTGCGCTCGGCCCGCTCGGCCCGCTCCTTGTACGCCTCGAAGACGGCGCGCCTGCTGCGCCCGGCCTCGCCGAGGGCGGCGGCCAGCGCGATCCAGGCGAAGACGCCGAGGTTCTCCGAGGAGTACCACGGGCCGGTGCCCATCACCACGGCCGTCGGCGCCAGCAGGGCGATCGCCGCCACGCCGGTGCGCACGGTGGTGCGCCTGTCGGTGCTCAGGGCCACGGTGAACTGGGCCACCACGACGGCGATGACCAGCGAGGAGTTCCGCTCGCTCGGCGGGTAGGTGCCGTGCCCGAGGATCAGCTCCAGGGCGCTGAGCCCGGTGACCTTGGCGAGGACGGCGACCGGGTATCTGCGCCTGGCGATCAGCACCGCGCAGGTGAGCACGGTGAGGACCCAGCTGTGGGCGGCCAGGTGGCGCTTGCCGAAGCCGGAGCCGCCGCCGGGAGGGCCCGAGACGGTGACCGACGCGCAGAGGACGACGCCGAGCACGACGGCGGCGACGAGGGTGTCGAGCGCCAGGGGATGGTCACGCAGCCACCGGCGGACGCGGGAGCCTTGCTCGTACGACACGGCCGGGGCGGGATCAGTCCGGGAGCAGCCCGTCGGGGATGAGCCCGTCGTCGGAGAGCATGGCGCGCACCTCGTCCAGGGAGGCCCCGGCGGCGGGCAGGATCAGCTCCGACGGTTCGAGAGAGTCGTCGGGGAGCGGGGAGCCGAGGTCGCGGACCGCGGTGAGCAACGCGTCCAGGGTCTGCCGGAAGCCCTCCTCGTCGGCCGCGTCCACCTCGGCCATCAGCCTGTCGTCCAGCTTGTTCAACGTGGGCAGGTGGCTGTCGTCCAGCCGCACCTGCCCCTCCCCCATGATCCGCACGATCATGATGCTCTCCCGGGCTTTCGGTGGCGTCCGGTACCCGTTACCGGACTGCCGTGCCTGGCCGGGCCCGGTGGGCCCGGCTCACTGCTTGTCGAACTTGGGGGATTCCCGCTGCTCCTGCTGCCCGCCCGCGGCCGAGGCCGAGCCGCCGCCCTCGATGGCCTGGCGCCCGCCGGAGCTGCCGCCGGCGAGCTCCGCCTTCATCCGCTCCAGCTCGAACTCGACGTCCGCGTTTCCCGAGATGCGGTCGAGCTCGGCGGTCAGGTCGTCCTTCGTGGTGCCGGTCTGGTCGTCGAGGGCGCCGGAGGCAAGCAGCTCGTCGATGGCCCCGGAGCGGGCCTGGAGCTGGGCGGTCTTGTCCTCGGCGCGCTGGATGGCCATGCCGACGTCGCCCATCTCCTCGGAGATGCCGGAGAACGCCTCGCCGATCCTGGTCTGCGCCTGGGCCGCCGTGTAGGTGGCCTTGATCGTCTCCTTGCGGGTGCGGAAGGCGTCGACCTTGGCCTGGAGCCGCTGCGCGGCGAGGGTCAGCTTGTTCTCCTCCGTCTGGAGGGTCTCGTGCTGCTGCTGGAGGTCGGAGACCTGCTGCTGGAGCGCGGCCCTGCGGGTGAGGGCCTCCCTGGCCAGGTCCTCGCGGCCCAGCGCCAGGGCCTTCTTGCCCTGCTCCTCCAGCTTCGTGGACTGCTGGTTCAGCTGGTTGAGCTGGAGTTCGAGGCGCTTGCGGGAGGTGGCCACGTCCGCGACGCCACGCCGCACCTTCTGCAGCAGCTCCAGCTGCTTCTGGTACGAGTAGTCCAGCGTCTCGCGCGGGTCCTCGGCCCGGTCAAGGGCCTTGTTCGCCTTCGCGCGGAAGATCATCCCCATCCGCTTCATGACACCGCTCATGGGCTTCGCGCGCCCCCTTCATGCCGGGCTCGAACCAATGACCATCGTGCAGATCCCCTCCTAGCCTACGGGGCCCTCATCCATTAGCGCACCGCTCGGCCAGGAATGACTCCTCCCTCAGAACGATCGGCGGCGCCGGATCGTCCCGCCCTGGGAGGAGCCCCGCCCCCGAGACGGGGAGCACAAACGCCTCGGGGGAACCCGGGGAACGTCCGCGGCGGGCGGCCGCGGGCGGCGCCCCGCGGGGCGGCCGGCAGGGCGGTTGGGGCCGTTGCGAGATCGTTCCCGTTCCGGGGCGGCCGGGTTGCGCGCGCGGCCGTTTAGGCTGGAGGGGTGTTCCGTAGCCGTTCCAAAGAAGACGACGCCCCCGCCGCCGTGCCGGCGCAGGAGGAGCGCACGGGCCGCGACCCGCAGGCGCCCAAGGGGCGGCCGACGCCCAAGCGCAGCGAGGCCGAGGCCCTGCGCCGCGCCACCGTCAAGCCTCCGGCCAACCGCAAGGAGGCCGCGCGGCGCGCCCGCGAGCAGCGCCGCGAGGCGCTGGGCAAGCAGCGCGAGGCCCTGCTCAGCGGCGACGAGCGGCACCTGCCCGCCCGTGACCGCGGCCGGGTGCGCCGCTACGTCCGCGACTTCGTGGACGCCAGGTTCCACGTGGCGGAGTTCTTCCTGCCGATCGCGGTGACGATCCTGGTGCTCAGCATGCTGCCCTCCGTGCAGGCGAGGAACATCGCGCTGCTGCTGTGGCTGGTCGTCATCGTGATGATCGTCCTCGACTCGGTGCTGCTGACCCGGCGGCTGAAGAAGCAGCTGCGCAGCCGGTTCCCGGACGAGAGCCTCCGCGGCACCAGCGCCTACGCCCTGATGCGGACGCTCCAGATGCGCCGGATGCGCCTGCCGCGCCCGCAGATCAAGCGCGGCGAGTCCCCCCGCTGAGGTCGTCCCGGCGGGCCTGCTCGCCCGCAACGGCGTAGCGCCACTCCCGCGCCACGCGGCGCGGGCCGGTGAGAATGCCGCTTATGGCGCTGACCCCCACCCGCCGGCCGAGGCCGGCCGCCGCCGCGCTCTGCGCGGCGGCGCTGCTCGCCGGAGGCTCCGGCTGCGTGTCGGGCTCCCACGTCGCGAAGACCGCCCCGGAGCCGACCGTCTCCGGCGAGCTTCAGGAGGCGTACGAGCGCGTGGTGAACGACGTGCTGCCCTCCGTCGTGCAGATCACCACCGAGGACGGCCTCGGCTCCGGCATCGTCTACGACGACCGGGGCCACATCGTCACCAACGCGCACGTCGTCGGCACGGGCCGGTCCTTCGAGGTGCTGCTGGCGACCCGGCAGACCCCGGTCAGGGCCCGGCTGGTGAGCGCCTTCGAGCCGCAGGACCTGGCGGTGATCGAGCTGGAGGAGGTGCCCGACCGGCTGCGGCCTGCGACCTTCGGGGACTCGACGAAGGTCGAGGTGGGGCAGATCGTGCTGGCGATGGGCAACCCGCTGGGACTGTCCTCCAGCGTCACGCAGGGCATCGTCTCGGCCGTGGGCCGTTCGGTCAGCGAGGGCGAGGGCCAGGCGACGCTGGGCAACATGGTGCAGACCTCGGCCTCCATCAACCCGGGCAACAGCGGCGGCGCCCTGGTGAACCTCTCCGGCCAGGTCATCGGCATCCCCACGCTCGCCGCCAAGGACCCGGGGCTCGGCGGGGGCCAGGCCCCCGGCATCGGCTTCGCGATCCCGGCCTCCACGGTGACCTTCCTGGCCGACCAGATGATCGAGCACGGCCGGGTGGTGGACTCGGGCCGGGCGGCCCTCGGGGTGACGGTGCGCACGGTGCTCGGCGACGGCTTCGAGCCGGCCGGGGCGGCGATCGTCGAGGTGGCCGAGGACGGCCCGGCGGCCGACGCGGGACTGCGCGCCGGGGACATCATCGACAAGCTCGGCTCCAAGCCGGTGACCGACGTGGTCTCCCTCTCCGAGGAGCTGGCCGGCAAGCGCCCGGGCCAGCGGGTCCGGGTCGGCTACACGCGCAACGGCAGCCACAGGACCGCCCGCGTCAAGCTGGGCGAGGCGTAGTCCCCGTCGGGCCGGGCGGGGCGTAGAGGCGTAGTCCCCGTCAGGCCGGGCGGGGCCTGGTCCCCCGGGGCTCCCCCGCCGGGGCGGGGGGGCTCAGTCCTCGGCCGCCGCGTGCAGGCTCATGGGGCCGTAGACCTTGGTGCCGTCCTCGAAGAGGCTGACCTGGTCCACGCCCTCCTCCAGCAGCTCCCGCCAGATCTCGCCGATCCAGGACTCGGCGTCGCCCTGCGTCCCGAAGTCCCCGGGGTCCTGGGGCGCCTCGGTCGTCGAGCCGTCCGCCTTCTCGAACCGCCACTCCCAGGCCATCTGCGCCTCCCGTTCCCCTGCCGCGACTTCCTGCCCGCACTTAACCACGGCCCGTCGCGCGACGCACCACTGCGCGCCGCGCCATTCCGCTCGCGCTCCCCGGGCCTCCTCGGAGATACCCGGCGGGGCACGGCTCACGCGCCCGCCGGCGTGCGGATTCCGGGCGCGGGCGGCTCCCGCGGCGCGCGAGGATCGGGGACATGCTGGAGCGAAGTGAAGGACCGACAGGACCGGAAGGACCGGCGGGACCGGAAGGAAGCGTCGTCCTGCTGGGCACCGGGGGTGACGGGGGGCTGCCGCGCGAGGGCTGTCCCTGCGCCGCCTGCGCCGCCGCCCTGGGCGGGCGGGCGCGGGGCGCGACCTCCGTACTCGTCGACGGAACGCTGCTGCTTGAGGCCCCGCCCGGGGTCTGGGGCGCGGCGGCCAGGGCCGGGCGTTCGCTGACGGGCGTGCGGACGCTGCTGACGAGCCGGGCGGCCGGGGCGGGCCGGGTCCCCGGGCTGCCGGACGCGCGGGCGCTGGCGGCGGGCGCGGAGGAGGTGCTGCCCGGCGGCCACCGGGTGCGGGCGGCGGCGCTCGACCGGCCGGCCGGGGAGGTGGGCTACGAGGTGACCTCGCCCGGCGGGCGGCGGCTGCTCTACCTGCCGCCGGGCGCCGCCCTCGCCGCGCCCGGCGGCCAGCCCTGCGACCTGGTGCTGCTGGACGTGCTCGGGCGGCCGGACGCGCTGGCCGCGCTGCGGGCCGCGGGCACGGTCACGCCGGCCACCGACGTGGTGGCCGTGCACCTGGGGCACGAGGCGCCGCCCTGGCCCGAGGCCGGGCGGCGGCTGGCCGCGGCCGGGGCCAGGGCGCTGCCCGACGGCGCCGAACCGGGGGCCGCCGCCCAGGGGCGGGGCGTGCCCGTGCCGCGCCGCACGCTGGTGCTGGGCGGGGCGCGTTCCGGCAAGTCGGCCGAGGCGGAGCGGCGGCTGGCGGCCTTCCCCGGCGTGCACTACGTCGCGACCGCCGGGCGGCGACCCGGGGACGCCGAATGGGCGGCCCGCGTCGCGCGGCACCGGGCGCGCCGCCCGGCGCACTGGACGACGGCCGAGACCTGCGACCTGGTGCCGCTGCTGACGGCAGAGGGCCCGCCGCTGCTCGTCGACTGCCTCTCGCTGTGGCTGACCGACGCGATGGACGCCGTCGGCGCCTGGGACGACCCGGCCTGGGAGGACCCGCACGCCCCGCCCGGGCCGCACGACCCGCCCGGGCCGGATGACGCCGGCCCCGCAGGACCGGCCGGCCCGGGCACGGCGGGGGCGGGAGCCGGTGCGGGCGGCGGGCGCGGCGGGGCGCGCGCGGCCCTGGCGGAGCGCACCGCCGCGCTGGTGGCCGCGTTCCGCGGCGCCCGCCGCACGGTGGTGGCGGTGAGCAACGAGGTGGGCTCGGGCGTGGTGCCCGCCACCCCGGCCGGGCGCCGCTTCCGCGACGAACTCGGGCGGCTGAACGCGGCGGTGGCGGCGGAGTGCGACTGCGTGCTGCTGGTGACGGCCGGGCTGGCGCAGCGGCTGCGGTGAGGCGGCCTCTGCGGCCGGATCCCGCCGTGCCCGGCAGGGGCGGGGGACGGCTCGGGCGGTACCCTCGTGCGCATGAGTGACGGCGGTCTGAACCTCGATGACTTCGGGAATCTCATCGAGCGGCCAAGTGCCAGGCTCCGGCGGCAGGCCGAGGAGCGCCGGGCCAGAACGGGCATCGCCCCCAAGGCACTTGGGCGGCTGGACGACGTCGGATCCTGGCTGGCCGCCGCGCAGGCCAGGGTGCCGGTGCGGCCCGTCGAGCGCCCCAGGGCCGTCCTGTTCGCCGGGGACCACGGCGTCGCCTCGCTCGGCGTCTCCGCCCGCCCGGCGGGTGGCGCCTCCGCGCTGGTGCGCGCCGTGCTGGACGGCACCAGCCCGGCCGCGGTGCTCGCCCGGCAGGCGGGCGTGCCGCTGCGCGTGGTCGACACCTCCCTCGACTGCCCGGCCGAGGAACTCCCGGACGAGGTCACCAGGTTCCGGGTGCGCCGCGGCTCGGGGCGGCTGGACGTGGAGGACACGCTGACCGCCGAGGAGGCCGAGCGGGCCTTCCGGGCCGGGATGGCCGTGGCGGACGAGGAGGCCGACTCGGGCAGCGACCTGCTGGTGCTCGGCGACGTGTCCGTGGGCGGCACGACGGCGGCGGGGGTGCTGATCGCCGCGATGTGCGGCACCGACGCCTCGGTCGTCACCGGGCGGGGCGGGGTGCGCATCGACGACCTGGCCTGGATGCGCAAGTGCGCGGCCATCAGGGACGGGCTGCGCCGGGCGCGTCCGGTGCTCGGCGACCAGCTGCGGCTGCTGGCCGCGGTGGCCGGCGCGGACCTCACGGCGATGACGGGCTTCCTGCTCCAGTGCGCGGTACGGCGCACGCCCGTGCTGCTCGACGGCGTGGTCTCGGCGGCGTGCGCGCTGGTGGCGCAGCGGATCGCGTTCCGCGCGCCCGACTGGTGGCAGGCGGGGCAGGCGAGCGGGGAGCCGGGGCAGGCCAAGGCGCTGGACCGGATGGCGATGCAGCCGCTGCTCGACCACGGCGTGACGGTCGGCGAGGGCACCGGGGCGCTGCTCGCGCTCCCGCTGGTGCGGGCGGCCGCGGCGCTGGCGGCCGAACTGCCCGAGCTGCCCGAGGCCCCCGAGGCCGCGCCGGAGGAGGCCGAGCCCGCGGCCCCGCCGCGCCCCGCCATCGCCGACGCCACCTGAGCCCGGCCGCCGGGCCCCCGGGGGCAGCGCCCCCACCCGCAGCCCACGCCCACAGCCCACGCCCGCAGCACCCGCCCACAGCCCCCCACGTGCCGGCCACCGCCGCGCGCCGTGCGGAGACGGGCCGGGGGCCGCGGGGCGGTTCAGTGGCGGTCGTTCGTCGGGGTGCCGCCCAGCCAGTCGTCGAGGCGGTGTTCGAGACGGCCCCACCGCCGCTCGTGCTTCCTGGCGCGCCGCTCCGCCCGCGCCCGCAGCCGCGGCCGGTGCCGGTAGAGGCGTTTGGCCCAGGGGGAGGTCGGCCGGGCCAGCCGCAGCGCGCCGATCAGCGCGACGAAGGGCAGCACGAGCCCGAAGACGGCGACCCGCAGCTTCCCCTTCAGCAGCGCGACGAGCGCCAGCAGGAAGTTCCCGATCAGCACCCCGAGCGCCACCCCGCGGCCGGCCCGCTCCAGGCCGCCGATGTCGTTGACGCCGAGCGGCGAGAACCCGGCGAGCATGAACATGAGGAGCGCGGCGGTCACCACCACGACCTCCACGCTCTTTTGGCCCTCGGACGTCCAGTAGACGTCGTGCAGGTAGAGGAGCAGCGCGAACTCGTCGAGCACCAGGCCGGTTCCGATGCCGAAGGCCACCGCAGCCGAGTAGGCGACGAAGCCGTGCAGGGTGGTGGCCAGGCCGCCGAATCCGCCCAGGCACATCAGCAGCACCCCGGGCACCACGTGGTGCACGTGCCGGCCGCCGGGGGAGATGTCGTGGAAGGGGCCGCGGCCCGCGCGGATCATCCGGGTCACGAAGCGGGTGACCGCGAAGGTGACCACGAACGCCGCGAGCGCGAGCAGCAGCGGCAGCTTCTCGGGCTCGACGATGTTGCGATGCCACCAGTTCCCCATGACCCCTCAGCGTCCGCCGCTAGGCTGCGGTGCGATGAACGCCACGCCGCCTCCGCCCCCCGCCGAGCCGCCCCCCGCCACCGGGACGGACGCACTGAGCCACGGACTGCGCTTCGCCCTCGGCACGCTGACCGTGCTGCCCGTGCGGGTGCCGCGTTTCGACCGGTACACGGCCAGGCAGGGCATGCTCTGCGCGCCGGCCGCCGGCCTCGTGGTCGGCCTCGCGGCCTGCCTGACCTGCTGGGTGCTGCTGCTTCTTGAGACCGGCCGGCTGCTGACCGCGGTGCTCACCGTGGCCGTCCCCGCCCTGCTGACCCGGGCGCTGCACCTGGACGGCCTCGCCGACGTGGCGGACGGGCTCGGCAGCCGCAAGCCGCCCGCCGAGGCGCGGGAGGTGATGAAGCGGTCCGACATCGGGCCCTTCGGGGTGCTGGCGCTGCTCTTCGTGGTGCTGACCCAGATCGCGGCGCTCGACGAACTCCTCGGGCACGGCCGGGCCTACGCGCTGACCTGCGTGGTGCTCGCGGCGGTCAACGCCCGCACCGCGCTGACCTGGGCCTGCCGGGCGCAGGGCCCGCCCGCCGCGCGGGCCGAGGGCCTGGGGGCCGTGGTGGTGCGGACGGTGCCGCTGCGTCAGGCGCTCGCGGTGGCCGCCGTGGTGGCCTTCGCCTCCGCCCTCGCCGGCGCGCTGGCCGCCGAGGGGGCCAGGGCCGCCGGGACGGTGGCCTGCGGGTGCAGCGTGGTGCTCGCGCTGAACGCCGCCGAGCTGACGATGTGGCACTGCCACCGCAGGTTCGGCGGGATCAACGGGGACGTGCTCGGCGCGGTGGCCGAGACGGCGGGCACGGTGACGCTGCTGGTACTCGCGGTCGCCGCCCCCTGATCCGCCCGGGGCCGGGCGTAGTCTGCTTCCCGTCGTCCTCCCGGCGTCACGACCGCACTCCCGCGCCCGCACCGGGAGTTGCCGCGCAGGGGTGCCTGCCACGACGGACCACCACGTACGAGACGAAACGGATTCCATCACCGTGACTGTTCTGACCCTCAGCAATCTCCCCGCGACGACGGTGCCGGCGGACGCCGTGGTCATCGGCCTGGCCAAGGGCGAATCCGGCCCGCTCCTCGCCCCCGGATCGCAGGTCGCGACGGCCGTCGACGACGCGCTCGGCGGCGGACTCGCCGCCACCCTGGCGACCCTCGGCGCCAAGGGCGAGGCCGAGGAGATCACCAGGCTCCCCGCCGGGGAGGGAGTCGCGGCGCCGCTGATCGTCGCGGTGGGTCTCGGCCCGGCGCCCGGGCAGGGCGAGGCCGCGGAGGGCGCCGGCTACCGGCCCGAGACGCTGCGCCGGGCGGCCGGGGCCGCGGCCAGGGCGCTGGCCGGCACCGGGCACGCCGCCCTCGCGCTGCCGGTGGGCGACGCCGCCGCGGTCGCGGCGGTGGCCGAGGGCGCGCTGCTCGGCGCGTACGCCTTCACCGCCTTCAAGGGCCGGGGCCACGACGGCGCGGCCTCCGCCCCCCTGGCCAGGATCACCCTGCTCGACCCGGCGGCCGGCGAGGAGACGCACGCCGCGGCCGTGGAGCGGGCCCTGGTGGTGGCCGAGGAGGTGGCGCGGGCCAGGGACCTGGTCAACACCCCGGCGAACGCCCTGCGGCCCGGGGACTTCGCGGCCGTGGTGGAGAGCGCGGCCCCCGAGTACGGCGTGACGGTGGAGGTGCTCGGCGAGGAGGAGCTGACGGAGGGCGGCTACGGCGGCATCCTCGGCGTGGGTCAGGGCTCCTCGGCCCCGCCCCGGCTGGTGCGGGTGGCCTACACTCACCCGGCGGCCGGCGCCACCCTCGCCCTGGTCGGCAAGGGCATCACCTACGACTCCGGCGGCCTCTCGCTGAAGCCGGTGGGCCACAACGAGACGATGAAGTGCGACATGAGCGGCGCCGCCGCCGTGTTCTCCACGGTGGTCGCCGCGGCCAGGCTGGGCCTCGCGGTGAACCTGACCGGCTGGCTGGCGCTCGCCGAGAACATGCCCTCCGGCTCCTCCGTCCGCCCCGGCGACGTGCTCACCATGTACAGCGGCAAGACCGTGGAGGTGCTGAACACCGACGCGGAGGGCCGGCTGGTGATGGCCGACGCGCTGGCCAGGGCCTGCGAGGAGGGCCCGGACGCGCTGGTGGACGTGGCCACGCTGACCGGCGCGATGGTGGTGGCGCTCGGCCACCGCACCTTCGGCGTCCTCGGCAACGACGAGGCGTTCCGCGAGCTGGTCGACCAGGCGGCGGGGGAGGCCGGGGAGCAGTCCTGGCAGCTGCCGATGCCGCCCGAGCTGCTCGACTCGCTGAAGTCCCCGGTGGCCGACCTGGCGAACGTGGGCGAGCGGATGGGCGGCGGCCTGCTGGCCGGCGTCTTCCTGCAGGAGTTCGTCGCCGAGGGCACCAGGTGGGCGCACCTGGACATCGCGGGCCCCGCGTTCAACGAGGGCGCGGCCTTCGGCTACACCCCCAAGGGCGGCACGGGCGCGGCGGTCCGCACCCTGATCCGGCTGGCCGAGCGCGCCGCCGCCGGGGAGCTCGCCGCCGCCTGAGCGGCACGGACCGGGGACCGCGGGCCCGCGCGGCGGCGGTCCCCGGGCCGCGTCCGCCCGGACGGCGCAGCGTGCGAAGATGGGGGCCGGCAGGACAGGGCCCGGCTCAACCACCCAGGCGAGCCACACCACGCCGTCTCACCGGCGGCACACAACCCCATCTTGGAGGAACGTGACGTGGCGAACGACGCCAGTACCGTTTACGACCTAGTGATCCTCGGTGGCGGCAGCGGTGGCTACGCAGCGGCCCTGCGTGCCTCGCAGCTGGGCCTGGACGTCGCCCTCATCGAGAAGAACAAGCTGGGCGGCACCTGTCTGCACAACGGCTGCATCCCCACCAAGGCGCTGCTGCACGCCGGGGAGATCGCGGACGCGGCGCGCGAGGGCGCCGAGTTCGGCGTGCGCAGCACCTTCGAGGGCATCGACATCGCGGGCGTGCACGCGTACAAGGACGGCGTGATCTCCGGCCTCTACAAGGGGCTCCAGGGGCTCGTCGCCTCCCGGAAGATCACCTACGTGGAGGGCGAGGGCCGCCTCACCTCGCCGACGACCGTCGACGTGAACGGCCTGCGCTACACCGGGCGGCACATCGTGCTCGCCACCGGCTCCGTGCCCAGGTCGCTGCCCGGCCTGACCATCGACGGGGACCGGATCATCTCCTCGGACCACGCGCTGGTCCTCGACCGGGTGCCGAAGTCGGCGATCGTGCTGGGCGGCGGCGTCATCGGCGTCGAGTTCGCCTCGGCGTGGAAGTCGTTCGGCGTGGACGTGACGATAGTGGAGGGGCTGCCGCACCTGGTGCCGGTGGAGGACGAGAACAGCTCCAAGCTGCTGGAGCGCGCCTTCCGCAAGCGCGGCATCGCCTTCTCCCTCGGCTCCTTCTTCAAGGGCGCCGACTACACCGACGACGGGGTGCGGGTCACCCTGGAGAACGGCAAGACCTTCGAGGCGGAGCTGCTGCTCGTCGCGATCGGCCGCGGCCCGGTCTCCCAGGGCCTGGGCTACGAGGAGGCCGGGGTCGCCATGGACCGCGGCTTCGTGCTGGTCGACGAGTACATGAGGACGAACGTGCCGACGATCTCGGCGGTGGGCGACCTCGTGCCGACCCTCCAGCTGGCGCACGTCGGCTTCGCCGAGGGCATCCTCGTGGCCGAGCGCCTCGCCGGCCTGTCGCCGGTGCCGATCGACTACGACGGCGTGCCGCGGGTCACCTACTGCCACCCGGAGGTCGCCTCGGTCGGCGTCACGGAGGCGCGGGCCAAGGAGCTGTACGGCGCCGACCAGGTGGTCACGCTGAAGTACAACCTGGCCGGGAACGGCCGCAGCAAGATTCTGAAGACGGCGGGCGAGATCAAGCTCGTGCGCATCAGGGACGGGGCGGTGGTCGGCGTCCACATGGTCGGGGACCGGCTCGGTGAGCAGGTGGGCGAGGCCCAGCTGATCTATAACTGGGAGGCGCTGCCCGCCGAGGTGGCCCAGCTCATCCACGCACACCCCACGCAGAACGAGGCGCTGGGCGAGGCCCATCTCGCCCTGGCGGGCAAGCCGCTGCACTCCCATGACTGACCAGGTCGCGTCATTCCCAGAGCGCGCGTAATCAACTGCCACTTTTCGTAAGGAGCAACAGAAACCATGGCGGTTTCCGTAACCCTTCCGGCGCTCGGCGAGAGCGTGACCGAGGGCACCGTCACCCGCTGGCTGAAGGCGGAGGGCGAGCACGTCGAGGCCGACGAGCCCCTGCTTGAGGTCTCCACCGACAAGGTCGACACCGAGATCCCCTCCCCCGCGGCCGGGGTGCTCTCCTCCATCAAGGTCGCCGAGGACGAGACGGTGGAGGTCGGCGCCGAGCTCGCGATCATCGACGACGGCTCGGGCGCGCCCGCCGCCGCCCCGGCGCCGGCCGCCGAGCCCGCCCCGGCGCCGCAGCCGGAGCCCGCCCCGCAGGCCCAGGCCCCGGCGGCTCCCGCCCCGCAGGCCCAGGCCCCGGCGCCCTCCGGGGCCGCCGAGGGCACCGACGTGGTGCTGCCCGCACTCGGCGAGAGCGTCACCGAGGGCACCGTCACCCGCTGGCTGAAGGCGGTCGGCGAGTCGGTCGCGGCCGACGAGCCGCTGCTTGAGGTCTCCACCGACAAGGTCGACACCGAGATCCCCTCGCCGGTGGCCGGCACCCTGCTGGAGATCACCGTCGGCGAGGACGAGACGGCCGAGGTGGGCGCCAAGCTCGGCGTCATCGGCGCCGCGGGCGCCGCCCCGGCGCAGCCCCAGGCCCCGGCGGCTCCCGCCCCCCAGGCCCAGGCTCCGGCGGCCCCGGCGCCGCAGCCCGCTCCGGCCCCCGCCCCGCAGCCCGCCCCGGCGCCGGCGCCGGCCGCGCAGGCGCCCGCCCCGGCCCCGGCTCCCGCGCCCGCCCCGGCCCCCGCTCCGGCTCCGGCCGCGCCCGCCGCCGAGGGCGTGTACGTCACCCCGCTGGTGCGCAAGCTCGCCGCCGAGAACGGCGTCGACCTGAACACCGTCAAGGGCTCCGGCGTCGGCGGCCGCATCCGCAAGCAGGACGTCCTCGACGCCGCCGAGGCGGCCCGGGCCGCCGCCGCCAGGCCGCAGGCCCCCGCCGCTCCCGCCAGGGCGGCCGCCCCGCAGCCCTCGCCGCTGCGCGGGCAGACCGTCAAGATGAGCCGCATCCGCAAGCTCATCGGCGAGAACATGCTGAAGGCGCTGCACAGCCAGGCCCAGCTGTCGACCGTCGTGGAGGTGGACGTCACCCGCGTGATGCGGCTGCGCGCCCGCGCCAAGGAGGCGTTCCTGGCCCGGGAGGGCGTGAAGCTCTCGCCGATGCCGTTCTTCGTGAAGGCCGCCGCCGAGGCCCTCAAGGCCCACCCGTCGATC
This sequence comes from Streptomyces hoynatensis, assembly GCF_003626535.1. Classification (GTDB taxonomy): domain Bacteria; phylum Actinomycetota; class Actinomycetes; order Streptomycetales; family Streptomycetaceae; genus Streptomyces; species Streptomyces hoynatensis. Next base: position 41,094 of record NZ_RBAL01000006.1, on the reverse strand, counting down.
AACGCGAAGATCAACGACGACGGCACCGTGACCTACCACGACGTCGAGAACGTCGGCATCGCGGTGGACTCGGAGAAGGGCCTCATGGTCCCCGTCATCAAGAACGCGGGCGACCTGAGCCTGGCCGGCATCGCCAAGAAGACCGCCGAGCTGGCCGGCAAGGTCCGCGGCGGCGGCCTCGCGCCGGACGACATGAGCGGCGGCACGTTCACGATCAGCAACACCGGCTCGCGCGGCGCGCTGTTCGACACGATCATCGTGAACTACCCGCAGGTGGCCGAGCTGGGCATCGGCGCCACCGTGCGCCGCCCCGTGGTCGTCGACCATCCGGAGCTCGGCGAGACCATCGCCGTGCGGGACATGGTCTACCTGACCCTGTCCTACGACCACCAGCTGGTCGACGGCGCGGACGCCGCCCGTTACCTCGTGGACGTCAAGGCGCGTCTGGAGGCGGGCGAGTTCGAGGGAGAGCTCGGCCTGTAACCGGGCGGCACCAGGCACCCGGGTCCCGGCGGCCCGGGGAGACCCACCGGCGGCGCCCCGTCCGGAACCTTCCGGGCGGGGCGCGCGCCGTGCCGAGGGCCTATCGTCGGCAGGGCCGGGCCACGGGCCGGCGCGCCGCGCCACGGGCTGCGGGAAAGGAGACGCAGGAGAATGAGTCCGCCGATCGTCCATTCGCTGCGCACGCAGATCCGCGAGCACATCGTGGAGGGGATCGTCAGCGGGCGCTGGCAGCCGGGCGAGCGGATCGTCGAGCGGCGGATCGCGGTCGAGCTCCAGGTCAGCCAGACTCCGGTGCGTGAGGCGCTGCGCGAGCTTGAGGCGCTGCGGCTGATCGAGTCGGCGCCGAACAAGGGCGTGCGGGTGCGGGCGCTGACCGCCGCGGACCTGGAGGAGATCTACCCGGTCAGGGCGGGCCTTGAGCAGATCGCCGCGGAGCTGGCGGCCGAACGCCTGGCCAAGGACGTCTCCGCGCTCGAGCCCGAGGTCGCCGCCCTGTACGAGGCCGACCGGCTGGGCGACGCGGAGGCGCAGGTGGGCCACACGGTGGCGTTCCACCGCGAGTTGGTGAAGGCCTCGGGGAACAGCGTGCTGCGGCACACCTGGGAGTCGCTCGGCATCGAGATCTGGACCGCCCTGTCCATCCGCTGGCTCGGCACCAGGCAGCGCTCCTACGCCGAGGAGCACCAGGAGCTCATCGACGCCTTCGTCCGCCGCGACCCCCGCATCGGCGACCTGGTCAAGGAACACGTCCTCAACTGCGCCCCCCAAGCCTGACCCCCCACCCCGCCCACACCCCCCGAAGTCCCCCATCCACACCCCCGAAGTCCCCCTCCCCACCCGCCTTCTCCGCTCCCCCCGCTCTCCCCTACTCCCCCGCCTCCCTTCCCCACCTCCCGCGGGAGCTGTCCCACCCTCCAGCCACCCCCACCGTCCCGGGTGGGGTGCCGGGGCGTGGGCGGCAAACCCCCGCCGAACACGGCGCGTTGGCCGCCCCACCACGGTCACCCCCGGCCACAGGATGGCTCACCCCGCACAGAGACGCCGCCCCCGGCACCCCGGGCCATCAACAACCGAGCGCCCCCGGAACCCAGGCGGCAAGCCCCCTGCACTGGGTGCCCACCCCCCTGGCACGGTGTGCCAATTTCTCCGATTTCCGGGTTTTTTGTGGGAAGACCTTTGATCGATCATCGATCAGGCGACTAGAGTTTTCCCCGCAAGAGAATGCAAGCGAGCCACGCCGCCTGCCCTGTCCTGCCTGTGGCGTGGCTCCCCACCCGAGGCCCGGGTCCCGATTGTCGCGCCAAAGCACGGGGCCCGGCCCTCACGGGATCATGGTGCCATGCGCGCGGCCCGGCTGATCAAGATGGTCCTCCTCCTGCAGAACCGGCGGACGATGACCGCCGCCGAACTCGCCGCGGAGCTGGAGGTCTCCGAGCGCACCGTCTCCAGGGACGTGCTCGCCCTGTCCGAGGCCGGGATACCGGTCTACGCCGACCGCGGCCGCGGCGGCGGGTACCGTCTCGTCGGCGGCTACCGCACCCGGCTGACCGGGCTCGACCGCAGCGAGGCCGAGGCGCTCTTCCTGTCCGGCGTGCCCGCCGCGCTGCGCGCCATGGGCCGGGCGGACGCGGCCCTCGCCGCCCGGCTGAAGCTGTCGGCCGCGCTGCTGCCCGAGCTGCGCGACGCGCCGGAGAGCGCCGCGGGCCGCTTCCACCTCGACGCGCCCGGCTGGTGGCAGCCGCCGGAGACGCCCCCGCTGCTGCCCGCGGTCGCCGAGGCCGTCTGGGAGGACCTTCCGCTCACCGCCCACTACCGGCGCCGGGACGGGACGCGCGTGGCGCGTGAGCTGGAACCCTACGGGCTGATCCTCAAGGCCGGCGCCTGGTACCTGGCGGCCCGGCCCCGCGGCGGGGCCGGGCACCGGGTCTACCGGGTGGCGCGTTTCGCCGAGGTCACGGTGGGCGAAGTGCCTTTCGCCCGCGAGGAGTTCGACCTCGCGGGCTTCTGGGCCGAGCGGGCCGCGGAGTTCGCCAGGGCCCTCCTGCGCGAGGAGGTGGAGCTGTGGCTGACCGAGGCGGGCCGCGGGATGCTGCGGCACGTCACCGACCGGGCCGCGGCCGAGGAGGCGCTCCGCGGGGCGGGACCGCGGGACGCGCGGGGCCGGCGCCGGGTGACGCTCCGGGTCGAGTCCCTCGACGTCGCCTACTCCCAGCTCCTGGCCCTGGGCCCGGAGGCGGAGATCACGGCCCCGGCCGCGCTCCGGGAGCGCTTCGCCGCCGCGGCCCGGCGGATGGCGGCCCACTACGGCTGACGCCCCGGCCGCGGCGGGCCGCCCGCCCCGCGGGTGCTCAGCGGTACTCCTCCGCGCTTGCCTGCCTGCCGCCGTAGACCACGTCCCTGATGTACGCCCACGCGTCGGGGCGGGAGCCGTCGGCGTCGGTGACCCCGTAGGCGGCGGCCAGCTCCCCGCTGGAGAGCGAGCGGCCGTTCCACCTGGCCACCTCGGGGTCGGCGGCCAGCGCCGCCACCCCCCTGGCCAGGTAGAGCGGGGACTCGGAGATCGCGAAGTGCGGGTCCTTGGCGATCCCGTCGCGCCAGTTCTCCTCCGTGACCCCGAAGTAGGTGTCCAGCATCGCCTCCGACCTGAGGAAGCCCGGGGTGACGCACACCGCGGTGCAGCCGTACTCGGCGAGCTCCTGCCCGAGCATCCGCGCCAGGTGGATCGGCGCCCACTTGGCCAGCTCGTAGAAGAGATGCCCGCGGTAGGTGCGGTTGGTCTCCTCGGTGCCGTCGGTGACCTCCACCAGGAGCCCGCCCGGGTTGCGGACCAGCAGCGGCAGGGCGTGGCTGCCGGTGACCAGATGGGTCTCCACGCCGAGCCGCAGCATGCGCAGCCCGTCGGCCAGCGGGAAGTCCCACATCTTCCCGGTGAAGGGGTACCCCATCAGGTGGTCGCCGCCCCAGACGTCGTTGACCAGCACGTCCAGCCGCCCGTGGCCGGCGTCGATGCGTGCGGTCAGGTCCGCGACGGCGTCCGGGTCCAGGTGGTCGGTGGGGACCGCGATGCCGGTGCCGCCGGCCGCCGTGACCAGTTCGGCCGTCTCCTCGATGGTCTCCGTGCTGCGGCCCACCTCGCTCACCGCCGACCTGGTGGTCCGTCCGGTCACGTACACGGTCGCCCCGGCCGCGCCCAGCTGGACGGCCATCGCCCGCCCCGCGCCCCTGGTGGCCCCCGCCACCAGGGCGATCCGGCCCGCCAGCCCTCCGGCCTGTGACGTCTCCTGCCGCCTCGCGTCCGCCGTCATCCTGTTTCGCTCCCTTTCGTCGCCGGTTCGTCGCTTGCTTTGGTGCGGTTCCGGTTCGGTTCCGGTCCGGTTCCCGGGTGCGTACGCGCCGCCGCCCGCTCCCCCGTCGGCCGCGCCCACGCTCGCGGGGAAACTCTCAGCGAAACCCGACACCCTCTGTCCGCTTTCCGGCCGGCTCCGGCGATTCCCGCGTTTCCCCGTGACCGCGCCGCTCCCGTGCCCGGCCGGCCGGGGCCGTTCGGCGTGCGGGCCGGGGCCGGGGCGCGGATGCTGTAACCGTGATGGACGAAACGGACTTCTGGGAGCTGGTGGACGGCACCAGGGCGGCGGCCGGGGGCGACCCCGAGGCGCACGCCGAACTGCTCGTCGACCGGCTGACCTCGTTCGACCCCGAGACCGTCACCGACTTCGCCCGGCACTTCGAGTCCCGCTTCGTGCGCGCCTACCGCTGGGACGTGTGGGGAGCCGCCTGGGTGCTGCTCGACGGCGTGGGCGACGACGCCTTCGAGAACTTCCGCTGCTGGCTGATCGGCCGCGGCCGGCGGGTCTTCGAGGGCACCCTGCACGAGCCGGACGCGCTGGCCGAGTTGCTGGACGCGTTCGACGAGCGGCGGGACGGCGAGGCCGAGGACCTGGGCTACGCGGCCTTCGACGCGTACGAGTTGCTCACCGGGGACGAGCTGCCCGAACTCGGGCTGCCGGAGCCGCCCGCGGAACCGCTGGGCACGCCGCTCGACTTCGAGGACCCGGCCGCCCTGGCCGCCGCCTACCCGCGCCTGTGGGCCAGGTTCCGCGCCCAGGAGGCGGGTCCGCGGCCGGCGGAACGGGCCGGGCCGGCCGGGGAGCCGGGGGCCTGAGGCCCCCCGGCCGGACGCGCCCCGCGCGCCCCGGGGGGAGGGCCCGGCCGGGGGGAGGGCCCGGCCGGGGGCGGGCATGGGCGAGGATGGGGGCATGCCGCCTCGTGTCGCCGTCACCGGCTCCTCCGGCCTGATCGGCAGTGCCCTGGTCCGTTCCCTGCACGCGGCGGGCGTGGACGTCCGCCGCCTGGTCAGGCGCGAGCCGCGGGCCGCCGACGAGGCGCGCTGGGACCCCTCGGGCCGCCGTCAGGAGCAGAACGCCGCCGCCCTCGACGGCTGCACGGCCCTCGTCCACCTCGCGGGCGCCGGGGTCGGCGCGAGGCGCTGGACGGCGCGCTACAAGCGGGAGCTCCGCGACAGCAGGGTCCTCGGCACGGCCGCCCTGGCGGCGGCGCTGGCCTCCCTCGCCGATCCGCCGCGGGTCTTCCTGTGCGGCAGCGCGATCGGCTACTACGGGGACACCGGGGAGCGCGCGGTGGACGAGACGGCGCCCGCGGGCACCGGCTTCCTCGCGGAGCTGTGCCGCGACTGGGAGGCCGCGGCCCGGCCGGCGGAACGCGCCGGCGTGCGCACCGTCCTGCTGCGCACCGGCCTGGTGGTCGCCCGCTCCGGGGGCGCCTGGGGCAGGCTGTTCCCGCTGTTTCGGGCGGGACTCGGCGGGAGGCTCGGCGACGGGCGGCAGTTCTGGAGCGCGATCTCGCTGCACGACCACGTCGCGGCCCTGCGCTTCCTGCTCGACCGGGAGGCGCTGTCGGGGCCGGTCAACCTCACCGGGCCGCATCCGGTCACCAACCGCGAGGCGACGGCCGTCATGAGCCGGGTGCTGCGGCGCCCGGCCTTCCTGCACGTGCCGGCGCCGCTGCTGCGGCTCGCGCTCGGGGAGTTCGCCGGGGACGTGCTCGGCAGCCAGCGGGTGCTGCCGCGGCGGCTGCTCGACGCCGGGTTCCGCTTCGCCCACCCGACGGTGGAGGAGGCGGTGCGCGCGGCGGCGGCCCGGCGCTGAACGCCCCGCGGCCGCGCGTCGTGCGACCTCTGTGCGCCCATGCCCGGTCGGTGCGCTCTGTCACGTTCCGCCCGGCGTGAGAGGGTCACAGGCGGTTCGGGCATTAGCCCCGGCCCCCAGCGGGCATCTGCATCCACAGGCCCACGACAGCCTTTGCCTGGGCCCGCCGCTCGCGCGCACCGACCACCTCACCGGGAGGCCACGTGCTCAGCAGCCGACCACCCCACGCACACCCCGCGGATTCCGACGTCGTCGTCATCGGGGGCGGCCCCGCCGGGCTCGCCGCCGCGCACCAGCTGACGCAGGCGGGTCTCGCCGTGACCGTTCTGGAGGCGTCGGGCCGCATCGGCGGCCGGATGGCCACCGAGCACCGCGACGGCTTCCGCCTCGACCGCGCCAGCCACCTGTCCCTGCCCGACTCCCCGGGTCTGCGGCGGCTGCCGCGCCCGCTGCCGCTGTGCCGCCTGACCGGCGGCGTGCTGCTGCACGGCGCCGGGCACCCGCACCGGATCGGCGACGTCCCCTGGCACGGCGCCGACGCGCCCGCCGCCAGGTCCACGGCCTTCGACCAGGTGTGGCCGCGCCCGGACCTGCTGCGGCTCGGCCGCCCGCCGCAGGCCAGGCTCGGCGCGCGGGGCCTGCAGGCCAGGGTGGCCGAGGGTGCCCTGCGCCCGCTGCTCGCCGCGCTGCTGCACGACCCGCAGCACCCGGCGGGCGGCCGCAACGGGGAGGTCGCGCTGCGCGCCTTCGCCCGCCGCGGCCTCGGCCTGCCCGCGGGCGGCGCCGCCGCGCTGCCCGAGCTGCTCGCCGCCGCGCTGCCGCCCGGCGCGGTGCGGACCGGCGTCCGGGCCGTCTCCGCCTCGACCACCGAGGTGGTGACCGAGGGGCACGGCACCTTCCGGTGCCGCGCGGTGGTGCTGGCGACCGGGGCCGCCGAGGCGGCCAGGCTCCTGCCGGGGCTGCGGGTGCCGCGTTTCCGCGCGGTCACCGTGCTGCACCACGCGGCCGAGGGGAGCCTGCCGACGGGGCCCACGCTGATCGTGGACACGGCCGCGCGCGGGCCGGTCTCGCACACCCTGGCCGTCTCCGCCGCCGACCCGCTGCGGGCCCCGGCCGGGCGCACCCTGGTGACCTCGGTCGTGGTGGGGCCGCGGGCGGGCGAACCGGCCGAGCTGCTGGACAAGGCGGCCAGGCCGCAGCTCGCCGAGATGTACGGGGTGCCGGCCGAGGGCTGGGAGCTGCTGGCCGCGCGCCACGACCCGGAGGCGGTGCCGGTGGCCGTGCCGCAGCAGGGGGTGCGGACCGCACGCCTGCTGCACGGCCTGTACGTCTGCGGCGACCACCGGGACACGCCTGGCCCCACCGGCGACCTGGCCTCCGCGCACCGGGCCGCCCAGGCGCTGCTCGCTGACCTGGGCCTGCGGGCGCCGCGGCCCCGCGACCCGGAGCCGGCCGGGGCGGCGGCCCACCCCGGGTAGCGCCGCCGCGGAACCCCGCCGCGGTCGCGCGGATCTGCGCGGCGGGCGGCGGCCTCTGGAGGGCAGCAGGGGCGCCGCGAACCGGCGTGGGCGGCAGGTCCGTTGGGCACTCGCGCGCCCCCGGTGCGCCCTTGGCCGAACGCGCCCCCGCCGCGCAACCTCGCCCCCGCGGGCGGCCCCCGCCCCCGCCGGGCCGGTCACGCCGGGCCGCCCGGGCGCCGCCCGGCGGGCCCCGCCGGGGGCCGGCCGCCCCCCGCGGGCCGCGCCCGCCCTACGCCAGGGCGGCGACCCGGTCGCGGTAGGCGCGGACCGCGGCGGCGTCGCGGTAGGGCTCCAGCCTGCGCTCGAAGTCCTGCAGGTACTCGTGCGCCCGCGCCGACCGCAGCTCGGTGGCCTGCTGCGCCGCCTCCGCGGCCAGCGCGCACGCCTGGTCCACGTCGCCGAGGCCGAGCCTGGCGCAGGCCAGCACGACGCGGCAGAACAGCCGGCTGCGCACGTACCCGGGGGCGCGCAGTTGCAGCGAGCGCTCGGCGTACCTGGCGGAGGCGCGGTACTCCTTCAGGTCGCGGTGGCAGTGCCCGAACTCGTCGGCGAGCTGGGCCTCGTCGAAGAACCTGGCCCACTGCGGCAGGTCCTCGCCCGGCCGCGCCGACTCCAGGGCGCGCTCCGCCCTGGCCAGGGCTGCGGTGCAGGAGCGGACCTCGCCGAGCAGGCCGTGCCCGCGGGCCTCGACGGCGTGCAGCAGGGCCTGCACGACGGGGCCCACCGAGCTGGCCATGCCCTGCTGGGCGACCCTGGCCAGCTGCACCGCCTCCCGGCCGTGCCCCAGGTAGACGGCCTGCCGGCTCATGGAGACCAGCACGTAGCTGCCGTAGCTGCGGTCCCCCGCCGCCTGGGCCAGCCGCAGCGCCTGCACGAAGTACCGCTGCGCCAGGCCGTGGGCGGCGATGTCGTACGCCGTCCAGCCCGCGAGCCTGGTCAGGTCGGCGGCGGCCGAGAACAGCTTGCGCCCGATCTGCTCGCCGTAGCTGCCGCGCAGCATCGGTTCGAGCTCGTGCTCCAGGTAGCGGACCAGCGCCTGCCGCGCGTGGCCGCCGCCGTAGGCCTGGTCGAGGGTGCGGAACAGCTCGGCGACCGAGCGCAGCGCGGCGATGTCGCCCGAGGTGACGCGCTGCCCGGGACCGCGCTCCACCCGGTCGAGGGGGCCGGGGCGGCCCGGCCGCGCGGGCCTGGCCGCGGACTGCGCCGTCCCGCGCGCCAGGGGCGGGGCCGCGCTCGCGCCCGGTCTGCCCACCCCGGGCGGGAGCGGCCTGCCCGGGGCGCCGGGCGGCAGCGCGGGCCGGCCGGCCGGGCCGCGGCCCTGTTCCGGCACCCGGACCACCGGCGGCGGCCCGGACGCGGGCGGGGCGGCGGCGCCCTCGGCCGGCTCCTCGTGCGCGACGCGCTCGTCGGGCCGCCCGATCAGCCAGTCCCGGCTGGGGACCACGAGGCCGGCCGGGGTGAAGGCGATCTTGCGGAGCTCGGCGTAGCTGCCGGTGTCCTTGCGCCACAGCCCGGCCACGATGTCCACGGCCTCGGCGGGGCTCGCGGCGAATTCGAGCCCGGCGTAGACCGGGGCGCAGGCCTCAAGGCCGAGGTCCTGCGCGGACAGCCGGCGGCCGAGCCGCCTGGTGAACACCTCGGCGATCAGCGCCGGGGTGGTGCCCCGGGGGCGCTGGCCGCGGAGCCAGCGGGTGACCGAGGTCTTGTCGTACCGGAGGTCGAGGCCGTGTTCGAGGCCGAGCTGGTCGACTCTTCTCGCCAGACCGGCGTGGGAGAATCCTGCTTCGGCGATGAGCGCGGCGAGCTGGCGGTTCGGGGTGCGCGGTGCGGCGGATTGCGGGGAGGCCGGGCCTCCAGGTCGTTCCGTGGACATCGGCGGTGCGGTCTCCTGCCTTACGGCTGTGCGGCTGGAACGGCGTGAATGTAACGGTCCCTACCGGTTTCCTCGCCGCCTGGACGGAGGATTCATCCATATGTGTGAGCCAGGGGCCGCCCCAGGAATACGCAAGCGCCCCGCTTACAGTGGTGGCGGGTCGTCCGGCCGGGGACGCGGGCGCGTGCCCGCGCGGCGGGCCGGCCGCAGGGCCGGTGCGAGCGAGGAGTTGCGGTGAGCGAGCTGCGCTTTGTCCATCTGGGCTTCGGGAGCGAGGCCGTCGACTACCGCGCGGCCTGGCAGGAGCAGCGGCGGGTGCACACCGCGCGCTTCGCCGACGAGATCCCCGACACCTGCCTGCTCCTCGAACACCAGCCGGTCTACACCGCGGGCCGGCGCACGGAGGACAGCGAACGCCCGCTGGACGGCACGCCGGTGATCGACGTGGACCGCGGCGGCAAGATCACCTGGCACGGCCCTGGGCAGCTGGTCGGCTACCCCATCGTGAAGTTGCCGCGCCCGGTTGACGTCGTCGCGCACGTGCGGCGCCTGGAGGAGGCGGTGATCCGGGTCTGCGCCGAGTTCGGCCTGGAGACGACCCGGGTGGAGGGCCGCAGCGGCGTGTGGGTGCTGGGCGACGCCGTCGAGGAGCCGGGCCGCGGCGGTCTCGGCGGGCTGACGCTCGACTTCGACCCGCGGCTGCACGACGAGGAGTACGACCCGCGGCTGATGGGCCCGGAGTACGCGCCCTCGAACGCCGGGCAGCGCGGCGAGGACCGCAAGCTGTGCGCCATCGGCATCCGGGTCGCCAAGGGCGTGACGATGCACGGCTTCGCCCTGAACTGCGATCCGGACACCACCTCGTTCGACCGCATCGTGCCCTGCGGGATCAGGGACGCGGGGGTGACCTCGCTCTCCCAGGAGCTGGGCAGGAATGTTCCGGTCGCCGAGGTGCTTCCCGTAGTGGAGAAGCATCTGCGCGAGGTGCTGGAGACCTCGGTCCCCCTGCCACGCGCCGTGTGACCCGCACAAGCGCAGGCGTAAGCTGCGTTTCAGCCGCTGAATCGAAAGTGTAGGGAGCCGGACGTGTCCGCTGTCGCACCCGACGGTCGTAAGATGCTGCGCCTTGAGGTGAGGAACAGCCAGACCCCCATCGAACGCAAGCCCGAGTGGATCAAGACCCGCGCGAAGATGGGGCCCGAGTACCAGGAGCTGCGGAGCCTGGTGCAGCGGGAGGGCCTGCACACCGTCTGCCAGGAGGCCGGCTGTCCCAACATCTTCGAGTGCTGGGAGGACCGGGAGGCCACCTTCCTCATCGGCGGCGAGCAGTGCACCAGGCGCTGCGACTTCTGCCAGATCGACACCGGCAAGCCGGCCGCCCTGGACCGGGACGAGCCGCGCCGGGTGGCGGAGTCGGTGCGGCAGATGGGGCTGAAGTACGCGACGATCACCGGCGTGGCCAGGGACGACCTGCCGGACGGCGGCGCCTGGCTGTACGCGGAGACGGTGCGGCAGATCCACGGCCTGATGCCGGGCACGGGCGTGGAGCTGCTGATCCCGGACTTCAACGCCGTGCACGAGCAGCTCGCCGAGGTCTTCTCCAGCGCCCCGCAGGTCCTGGCGCACAACGTCGAGACGGTGCCGCGGATCTTCAAGCGCATCCGGCCCGCGTTCCGCTACGAGCGTTCGCTGAGGGTGATCACGCTGGCGCGGGAGGCGGGGCTCGTCACCAAGTCGAACCTGATCCTGGGCCTCGGGGAGACCCGCGAGGAGGTCGGGCAGGCGCTGCGCGACCTGCACGAGGCGGGCTGCGAGCTGATCACCATCACCCAGTACCTGCGGCCGACCCCGCGGCACCACCCGGTGGAGCGCTGGGTGAAGCCGGAGGAGTTCGTGGAGCTGCGCCAGGAGGCCGAGGAGATCGGCTTCTCCGGCGTGATGTCGGGGCCGCTGGTGCGGTCCTCCTACCGGGCCGGGCGCCTGTACCGGCAGGCGGTCGCGCAGCGCGCCGACAGCCCGGCGGCCTGAGCCGGCCGGGCCCGCCCCACCGCGCCTTCCGGCGGATTTGTCCCGCCGGTCACGGATGCGCAATGCGGGCGAGACAAAGCGAGATAACGATAGCGGCACGTTGTACGGCCGCCGGGAGGGGAAGATCCATGCGCTTCGAGGGTCAGGTGCGGCCCGCCGTGGCCGGCACGCTGCGGGTCCTGGAGCGGGTGCTGCTGCCTGGCGGCCGGCGCACGGCCTTGGAGAACGCCAGGGCCGCGGTGCTCGCGGACCGCGAACGGGCCGCCGCCCGCTTCGAGGCGGAGCGGGCCCTGCGCTCCGTGCTCGGGCCCGCGCCGCGGCCCGAGCAGGCCCAGGTGCCCGCCCGGCGGCCCTGACCCGGGCGTCCCTTCCCGGCCGCGCGCCCGTAGACTTGCGGCATGGCGCGGAAGGACAAGGCGGCGAAGGATGCCGCGAAGGGCTCGGAGAGCCCGCAGGATGCGGGGCGGCTGAAGCAGATCGCCCTGACCTACCGAATGGCCCGGCGGGCCGACCGGTGGATCGGCTGGATCATCTCGGCGGTAGGCATCGGCGTATTCGCCGTCGTCCTCGTCCTCGGCTTCCTGATCGGCCACCCCATCTACCTGGGCATCCTCGGCTTCCTCGCGGCGCTGCTCACCACCGCCATCGTCTTCGGGCGGCGGGCGGAGCGGGCCGCGTTCAGCCAGATGGACGGGCAGCCGGGCGCCGCCGCCGCGGTGCTGGAGAACATGCGCCGCGGCATCGCCTTCACCCCCGCCGTCGCCCTCAACCGCCAGCAGGACGTGGTGCACCGCGCGGTCGGCAAGTGCGGGGTGGTGCTGGTCGGCGAGGGCAACCCGAACCGGGTGAAGGGCCTCATCGCGGCCGAGAAGCGCCGGATGAACCGCGTGCTGTCCGACGTGCCGGTGCACGACATGATCGTCGGGCACGGCAAGGACCAGGTGGAGCTGAAGAAGCTGCGCACCGCGATCATGAAGCTCCCGCGCACCCTCTCCGGCCCCCGCGTCACCGAGGTCAACGACCGGCTGCGCGCCATGGGCGACCTGATGAACAACATGCCGGTGCCCAAGGGCCCGCTGCCGCGCGGCATGCGGATGCCGAAGGGCAACGTCCAGCGCCGGGGCCGCTGAGCCCCGGGCCGCCCGGCGGGGGCGGCGTTTCCCCGGCGGACCGGCAGCGGAGCACGTCAACGGGCGGGGCGCGGTGATCGCGCCCCGCCTCCGTGTGCGCCGCCTCCGTGTACGCCGCTTTCGCCGCACGCCGCTTTCGCGAGGGGCGCCCGGATTCCGCGGGGTCAGAAGCGGATCTGGACCGCGCCGGAGAAGCGGTCGTGCAGGCCGCGGGAGTCGCGGTCCCAGACGAGGGCGGGGATCGCGAGGCCGAGCAGCAGGGTGCGCAGCACGGCGCGCGGGAAGGTGAGCCGCCCGCCCCGCACGCTCACGACGCGCAGCCGCAGCAGGCGCTTGCCCGGGGTGAGGCCGAGGGTACCGACCGTCAGCAGGGACATCACCACGAAGACGAGCAGGGCCCAGTTGCTCACCGAGGCGGCCTCGCCATCGGCAAACAGACCGTATGCGATCAGCAGGCACAGGGCCCAGTCCACGCAGATGGCCCCGAGCCGCCTGCCGACCGGCGCGATCGAGCCCGGCCCCTCCTCGGGCAGCCCGAGCCGCTGGCCCCGGTAACCGAAGTCGACGCCCATGTCCTCGGCCGCCGCGCGCGGTCCCGACAGCCACGAGCCCATTGCCTGGCGTTTGTCCACGGCTCCACCGTAGCGCGGCCCGCCGTCTCGCCGGTCACCGGTATCGGAGGAGAAGTCCGGTTAACATCGGCGAAACAAACGGGTCACGGCGGAGAAATGGCCTGTCTTTAGTGTCGGCCCCAGCAAACCCGCGCGACGGGCCCCTGCCACTCCCGAGCTGTACGTTCCCCGCCCCGCCCTGGGCCGGGGCTAGGAGGACATCGGATGTTCCAGAACGCCGACGAGATCACCCAATACATCGCGGACAACGACGTCAAGTTCGTCGACGTCCGTTTCTGCGACCTCCCGGGCATCATGCAGCACTTCACGGTGCCGGTCGAAAGCTTCGACCCGACCGAGAGCCTGATGTTCGACGGCTCGTCGATCCGTGGCTTCCAGGCCATCCACGAGTCCGACATGGCCCTGGTCCCCGACCTGTCCACGGCCCGGGTGGACCCGTTCCGCAAGGACGCGACGCTCAACATCAACTTCTTCATCCACGACCCGATCACCGGCGAGGCGTACAGCCGTGACCCGCGGAACGTGGCGAAGAAGGCCGAGGCGTACCTGGCCTCCTCCGGCATCGCGGACACCGCCTACTTCGGCCCCGAGGCCGAGTTCTACGTCTTCGACGACGTGCGTTTCGAGACCAAGTCCAACGCGGGCTACTACTACATCGACTCCGAGGCCGGCGCCTGGAACACCGGCGCGATCGAGGAGGGCGGCAACCGCGGCTACAAGGTCCGCTACAAGGGCGGCTACTTCCCGGCCCCGCCCGTGGACCACTTCGCCGACCTGCGCGGCGAGATCTCCCTCGAACTGGCCAAGGCGGGCCTCAAGGTGGAGCGCGCCCACCACGAGGTCGGCACGGCCGGCCAGGCGGAGATCAACTACAAGTTCAACACGCTGCTCGCCGCCGCCGACGACCTGATGCTCTTCAAGTACATCGTGAAGAACGTCGCCTGGCGCAACGGCAAGACCGCCACCTTCATGCCGAAGCCGATCTTCGGGGACAACGGTTCGGGCATGCACGTCCACCAGTCGCTGTGGCAGTCGGGCAGCCCGCTCTTCTACGACGAGCAGGGCTACGCCGGCCTTTCCGACACCGCCCGCTACTACATCGGCGGCATCCTGAAGCACGCGCCCTCGCTGCTGGCGTTCACCAACCCGACGGTGAACTCCTACCACCGCCTGGTCCCCGGCTTCGAGGCCCCGGTCAACCTGGTCTACTCGCAGCGGAACCGTTCCGCCGCCATGCGCATCCCGATCACCGGGTCCAACCCGAAGGCCAAGCGCGTCGAGTTCCGCGCCCCCGACCCGTCCTCGAACCCGTACCTGGCCTTCTCGGCGCTGCTGCTCGCCGGCCTCGACGGGGTCAAGAACAAGATCGAGCCGCCGGAGCCGATCGACAAGGACCTCTACGAGCTGGCCCCCGAGGAGCACGCCGAGCTCCCGCAGGTCCCGACCTCGCTGCCCGCCGTCCTGGAGGCGCTGGAGGCGGACAACGAGTACCTGCAGGCCGGCGGCGTCTTCACGGCCGACCTGATCGAGACCTGGATCGACTTCAAGCGCGAGAAGGAGATCGCGCCGATGCAGCTGCGGCCGCACCCGCACGAGTTCGAGCTCTACTTCGACGTGTGAGCCGGCCGGCGGGCCGCTGAGCCCGCGGCCCGGTGCACGCTCCGCCACGGCCACCCCGGTGGACTCCCCGAGTCCGCCCGGGTGGCCGTGGCCGTGTGCGGGGCCGCCGCCGGCGGCGCGGGGCCGGGCCGGTCTCCGGCCGGATGTCACATTCCGCGCGTCCGCCGCGTCCTCATGGGTGGAAAGAACGGGGACGGCCCGTGAGGGGAGCTGCGGCGTGAACGAGTCGGACTGGCTGATCGAGAGGTTCGCGGAGCACCGGCCCAGGCTGGGCGCGGTGGCCTACCGGCTGCTCGGCTCGCCCGGGGAGGCGGAGGAGGCCGTGCGGCGTACCTGGCTGCGGCTGCGCCGCTCCGACACGACGGGGGTGCGTTCCCTCGGCCCGTGGCTGACCGCGGTGCTCGCCGGCCTCTGCCACGACGCGCTGCGGGCGCGCGCCGCACGGCTGGGGCGCGCGCCGGGGCCACGGGTGCCGGAGCCGGTGGTGAGCCCGATGGGGGGCGCCGGGCCCGAGCAGCGGGCGCTGCTGGCCGGGCTGTCCGGGCTCGGCGGGCTGGTGGCCCTGGAGGGCCTGCGGCCCGCGGAGCGGGTCTCCTTCGTGCTGCACGACATGTTCGCGGTGCCCTGGGAGGAGATCGCCCGGATTCTCGGGCGCTCGGCCGCCGCCACCCGGCAACTCGCCGCCCGGGCGCGGCGCGAGGCGAGGGGGGCGACGACCGCCTCCGAGGGCGGGCCGGCCCGGCAGCGCGCCGCGGCGGAGTCCTACCTGACGGCGGTGCGCGAGGGCTCCCCCGCGGCGCTGGGCGCCCTGCTCGCGCCGGGGGCCGTACTCCGGGTGGACCTGGGGCGCGCGGGGGCCTCGCGGGAGCTGCGGGGGGCGGCGGAGGTGGCCGGGGCGGCCGGCGCCCTGTCCCGGCTCGCGGCCGGGGCGCGCCCGGTGCTGGTCAACGGCGCGGCGGGGGTGGTCACGGCGCCGAGGGGGGTGGTGCTGTCCGTCACCGGCCTCACGGTCGCCGCGGACGGCCTCGCCCGCATCGACGTCCTGGCCGACCCGGAGCGCCTGCGGCGCCTGCCGCTGCCTCCGGCACCTGTGGCGGGCCCGGCCGCGCGCCGGCCGGTGGGCGCGGGCGGGCGGTAGGCGGAGGGCGGCCGGGATGGGCGCGGTGCGGGGCGGGCGCGGCCGGGAGGCGGGGGGCGGCCGGGCGGCGGGGGGCGGTAATTCCCGGCCGGCGAGGGGAGTTGCGTGCTAGCCTGACGCGGCGCCCGGGAGGCGGGCGCGAGGTGACGAGAGAGCGCCCTGGGGCGTGGGGAGGTGAGGTTGATGACTGTCGTGCAGCGGGCTGCCCTGCGCAGCATCCGGCCCATCCTCGTATCCCGGGCCCCGGTCTGACCCAGCGACGTCCCCGACGTCCTGCGCGCGGGGCCCACCTCACCCCAAGGGTCTCTCGTGCATTCTTCCGAACGATCCCCGTTCCCTTCGTCGTCTTCGTCGTCTTCGTCGTCTCCCTCTTCTTCCTCTCCCTCCTCTCCCTCCGGCGATTCCCCCTCGCTTCCCGTCGGTTCCGCCGCGTCCCCCGCGTCCCCCGCGGCCCCCTCCGGCTCCCGGGCCGCCGCGGAAACGGAGTCCGTTCCGCCCGCGCTTCTCGCGTACGGCTGGAGCGCGGCGCTTGCGGAGGACTTCGCCGCGCATCGCGCCGCCGGCCTGGTGCCCGCCCGGCTGGTGCGGGTGGACCGGGGCAGCTGCGAGGCCGTCACCGGGGACGGCCGGGTGCGCGCCGAGTTCGGCGCCGAACCGGCCGCCGACCCGTCGGCCGCGCCCTGCAGCGGCGACTGGGCCGCCCTGCTGCCGGGACCGCGCCCCACGGTGCAGGCCCTGCTGCCGCGCCGGACGGCGATCGTCCGGGCCTCGGCGGCCCGCGACTCGCACGGGCAGGTGCTGGCCGCCAACGTGGACACCATCGTGGTGGCCGTCTCGCTCGCCACCTGGCCCGACCTCGGGCGCCTGGAGAGGCTGCTCGCCCTGGCCTGGGACAGCGGGGCCACCCCCGTGGTGGCGCTGACCCAGGCGGACCGCGCCACGGACGCCGCCGAGGCCCAGGAGGCCGTGCGGCCGGCGGCGCCCGGGGTGGAGGTGCTCATCACCAGCGCCCACACCGGCGAGGGCGTGCCCGAGCTCGCGGCGCTGCTCACCGGCACCGTGGCGCTGATCGGCGTCTCCGGGGCGGGCAAGTCCTCGCTCGGCAACGCCCTGCTCGGCGCGGAGCTGCTGGCCACCGGCGAGGTGCGGGCGGGCGACGGCAAGGGCCGCCACACCACCGTGACCCGTGAGCTGTTCCCGCTGCCGGGCGGTGGCGTGCTCATCGACACGCCGGGGCTGCGCTCGGTGGGCCTGCACGGCACCGCGGAGGGGGTGGACCGGGTGTTCGCGGACATCGAGGAGCTGGCGGCCGGGTGCCGCTTCGCGGACTGCGGGCACGTGGCCGAGCCAGGCTGCGCGGTGCTCGCCGCCGTGGAGTCGGGTGAGCTGCCGCTGCGGCGCCTGCTCAGCCACCGGAAGCTGAGCCGGGAGAACGAGTGGGCGGCCTCGCGCACCGACGCGCGGCTGCGGGCCGAACGCGCCGGGCGGCTGCGGGAGATCACCCGCAACCAGCGGGCCATGTACCGCGTCAGGGGGCGCAAGAGGTAGCGGCGCACTCCACGCGGCCCAGGGGCGCTCCCGGAACCGGGGGCGCCCCGTCCGCTTGCCGGGGAACGGCTTCGCTGCGAGTGGCGACAGTCACCCCGCGTAGGTGTAATGTTGATTACATGATTACCGAGAAGGGCCGCCAGGAGCTGCGCGGCTGGATCACCGGGCGGGTGCCCCAGGACTGGTTCACCCACCTGGTAGAGGTGGCCGTCGACCGGGAGGAGATCACGGTCATCGGCCGGATCGCGGAGCCCGAGCTGGCGCCGGGGGCGACGGAGACGGAGCGCGAGGCGGCGCGGGAGGGGCGCGTCACCGAGTTCAGGGAGCGCACCAGGGGGGCGCGCGTGGAGGTGGCGCGGGAGGCGAACCTGCGCTTCCGCCGGCAGGTTTCGTGGGGCGTGGAGTGCGGGGGCAAGCGGACCCTGTTCACGCATGTGTCCGCCCCGGTGATGACCCGGCTGCGGCAGCCGGAGCGCATGGTGCTCGACACGCTGATCTCGGGCGGGGTGGCGCGCAGCCGCAGCGAGGCCCTGGCCTGGTGCGTGCGCCTGGTGGAGCAGAACGTCGACGGCTGGCTCACCGACCTGCGCGCCTCGCTGGCCCAGGTGGAGCGGGTGCGGGCGCAGGGGCCCGACGCCGGGGCAGGCGACGCCGGGCCAGACGAGGAGGAGGCGGCCGGGGGCGCGCGGACGACGGTGATCCCGGCGGCGCCCCGCTCCGCGCCTCCGGTGCCGCCGGCCCGCGAGGAGGCGCCCGAGCCCGGCGGGGCGTTCGCCTCCGACGCGGATTCCGGCACCCTCTCGCTCACCGCGGACTCCCCGCGCGGCTACGAGAGTTCCTCCCGCGCCCCGGAGCCGGCCACCAGGCCGTTCGAGGACGCGGGCGACCAGGGCGAGGCGCCCACCGAGCACCTGGACTTCGGTAAGCCCGGCGATCGCTGAGCGGCGCGGCCGCCGCCGCGGCGGCACGGCGGCGGCCGGCTGACGACGGAACCCCGGGCGCGGCACGCCCCCCGCGCCCGACGCCATACGCCGACGTACGGTGGGCGATGGGTTACCGTACGCCCCATGTCACGACAGCGGGGGACCAGGGCGCGCGGCCACCTCACCGCCGCCGACTGGGCCGAGGCGGCGCTCGCGGCGATGCGCGAGGGCGGCGGGCTCGCGGCGATCGCCATCGAGCCGATCGCCGCGCGACTCGGCGCCACCAAGGGCAGCTTCTACTGGCACTTCGCCAACCGGGACGCCCTGATCGAGGCGGCGCTCGCCCGCTGGGAGACGCTGCGCACCGAGGAGGTCCTGGCGCAACTCCAGCTCGCCACCGACCCGATGACCCGCATCCGGGAGCTGTTCCAGCAGGTCACGGCCGCGGTCGCGGAGGACCCCACGGAGATCGCGCTGCTCGCCCAGGCCGGGCACCCGGTGGCCGGTCCCGTCCTGCGGCGGGTCACCCAGCGCCGCCTCGACTACCTGGCCGGGCTCTTCGGCGAGCTGGGGCTGCCGGAGGCGGAGGCCAGGCAGCGCAGCCTCCAGGCGTACTGCGGCTATCTGGGCCGCGCCCAGCTCGCGCACGCCATGCCGGAGGTGCTGCCCACCGGCGAGGAGAACGCCCGTTACCTCGATGCCGTGATCGCCTCGCTGCTGGGCCGCCGGTCGAGGCCGGGCGGCTGAGCGGCCGGCGCCGGAAGAGCCGGCGCACGGGCCCGCAAGGAGACGGGGCGACGGGTCCGGGGGCGCCCGGGAACCGAAACGAAGGGGGCGGCTGCCCCCGCCCCGGAAGCCGTGCATCCCGACGGCCGCCGAGGCCGAGGCCCACCTGTGGCCGAAGGCCCGCTTCCCCGCCGTGCCCACCAAGGCCGGTCCCGGTCGCC
Source organism: Streptomyces hoynatensis (assembly GCF_003626535.1). Classification (GTDB taxonomy): domain Bacteria; phylum Actinomycetota; class Actinomycetes; order Streptomycetales; family Streptomycetaceae; genus Streptomyces; species Streptomyces hoynatensis. Next base: position 22,066 of record NZ_RBAL01000006.1, on the reverse strand, counting down.
ACCACACTGGCCCGGTTGGTGGCCGCACAGAAGGTGAACGGGGAGCGGCTCCGGGCGGGGCCCCTGATCCCCGGCCCGGAACCTGCATCCCCCACGAGGCCGCTCGCTCGGCCGTGCGCACGGGTTCCCGCCCCCACCCCCGGCAAACGCACACCCCGCCCCGGCCCCCGTGCCCGCCGTCCCTGCACCCCCCGTCCCTGCACCCCCGCCCCGCGCCCCGGCATCCGGGTCCCGGCGGCCGTGTCGGCCGGGGGGCCGAGGGGTACCCGCGGGGTTCCGAGAACCTCCGAGGACATCCAGGGAGGACGAGACCATGCAGCAGCGTGGCAACAGCCGCCTCAACGTCCACCGCGACGACGAGATGAAGCACGAGTTGCAGGGCATGCTGCGCGGCGACCACCCCACCCGGGCCGAGGAATGGAACGACCCGGAGCCCGGCGCGGACGACGATCCGGCGCTGGCCGAGGGACCCGTCCCGCCGCGCGGCTCGGCCGGCGTGCAGGAGGCGGAGGACGAGGCCTTCCGCTTCGAGCTGGCCAGGCACCTGCCCCGCACCCTCTTCCCGGCGAAGCGGCGGACGCTGTTGCGCGCCCTCTTCGCGACCCGGGCGCCCGACGGCCTGGTCGAGACGGTGCGGGAACTGCCGATCAACCGCTCCTTCGCCAACGTGCAGGAGGTCGCCGCGGCCCTGGGCCGCCGCCCGCGGGCCTGAGGCCCGCCCGGGGGGTTCCGGCCCCGTCTCGCCCGCCGCGCAAGGGCGTTGACAGCCGCCGCGGCCACACGTTTGACTGGGTCAATGACTGAGTCAACGATCGGGTCGGCGCAGCCGCCGACGCCCCCGGCGGCGGGCGGGCCGCCGGGCACGCCCCCCGCCACTCCGGCGCACGGATCGCGCAACGCGCCGGCGGATGCGCTGCTCGTCCGGCGCCTGAGGGAGTTCAGCCGTGGCTTCACGCGGGTGATCGGCGCCCTCGACTACGGGCACCGGCTCGGCACCCCCTACTCGCTGCCCGAGGCCCGCGTGCTGTACGAGCTGGCCCGCGGCGAGTGGACGCGGGTCGCCGAGCTGCGGCGCGAGCTGGACATGGATGCGGGGCAGCTCAGCCGGCTCCTCGCCCGGTCCGAGGAGTCGGGACTGATCCGCAGGGAGCGGGACGCGGGAGACTCGCGCCGGCAGCTCGTCGCCCTCTCGCCCCGGGGCCGTGAGGCCGCGGCCCTGCTCGACGACAGGTCCACGAAGGCCGTGGGAGAACTCGTCGGCGGCCTCTCGCCGGCCGAGCACGGAAGGCTGCTCGCCGCCCTCTCCACCGCCTCCCGGCTGCTCCGGATTCCCGCGGACACCGCCGCGGACTTCCGGCTGCGCCCGCCGCAGCCCGGGGAGCTCGGCTGGGTGATCCAGCGTCACGGCGCCCTGTACACCGCGGAGTACGGCTGGAACGGCGCCTTCGAGGCGCTGGTCGCCAAGGTGGTCGCGGAGTTCGCGGCCGGGCACGACCCGGAGCGCGAGGCGGCCTGGATCGCCGAGTGGGAGGGCGAGCCGGTGGGCTCGGTCTTCTGCGTGGACGAAGGGGCCGAGCGCGCCGGCGGCGTGCCCACCGCGCGCCTGCGGCTGCTGCTGGTCGAGCCGCACGCCAGGGGCCTGGGCATCGGCCGCGCCCTGGTGGAGGAGTGCCTGCGGTTCGCCCGCGCGGCCGGGTACCGGCGGGTGGTGCTGTGGACCAACGACGTGCTGGTCAGCGCCAGGCGCATCTACCAGGCCGCGGGCTTCACCCTGGTCGCCACCCGCCCGCACACCGACTTCGGCCCCGAGGAACGCGGCCAGGACTGGGAGCTCACGCTGACGCCCGGGGAAGGGCAGGAGGGGAAGGCGGGGGCGGAGCAGCAGCAGCGGGAGGGGGCGGCGGCGCAGGAGGCGTCCGGGCCGGGCGCGTAAGCCGTCCCACGCCGGGCACCGCGCCACCCGGCACGCCGCCCGGCACCCACGCACCACACCGCGGACCAGGCCACGCGTGGAGCGGCGGGCGGGGGCGGCTGTCGCCCCTAAGGGTGTGCCGCCCGAAGGTAGGGGCGAACCCGCAGGCGGATATGGGGAGTTGCCCGGATGGCCGGGCGGGCGCCGGTCCGGCAGGGTGGACCCCTGTCAGCAATTCCTTACACCTGGAGGTCCGCCATGAACACCCCGCCCCCGACGCGCCCGGCGCCCGCCGGCCCGGCTTACCGCGCCCTCTCCCGCCGGGACGCGCTGCGCGCCGCGGGGGCCGCCTCGCTGGCCGCCGGGCTCGGCGCCGCGGGCGCCACCGCGGCGGCCGGCCCGGCCCTGGCGGCGGCCGAGGGCGGCGACCGGCCCCCGGCCTGGCGCATCGACACCCACCAGCACGTCCTGACCCGCGCGATGCACGACTGGGCCGTCGAGGCGGGGCTGCTGCCGCCCGAGGGCGGGCCGACCTGGGCGGACTGGACGCTCGACGGCGCGCTGGGGACGATGGAGGACAACGGCATCGCGGCCGGCGTCGTCTCGGCGCCGATACCCTCCATGGCGTTCCGCGACCGGACGACCGCCGAGCGGGGCGTCCGGCTGTGCAACGAGGCCATGGCCGAGCTGGCCGCCGACCACCCCACCCGGTTCGGCTTCTTCGCCAACCTCGCGGTGCTCCACACCGACCTGGCCCTCGAACAGGCCGCGTACGCGCTGGACGAGCTGGGCGCCGACGGCGTCATCCTGATGACCAGCGCGGACGGCCGCTACCTCGGGGACCCCGCCTTCGAGCCGCTGTTCGCCGAGCTGAACCGGCGCCGCGCCGTCGTCTTCGTCCACCCCGACTCGCTCCCCGAGGGCGGCAGCGGAATTCCCGGCGTCCCCGACTTCATCGCCGACTTCCTGTTCGACACCACGCGGGCGGCGCTGAGCCTGATCGCCTCCGGCACCCTGGACCGCCACCCCGACCTGCGGATCATCCTCTCCCACGCCGGCGGGTTCCTGCCCTACCTCGCCGGCCGCGCCGAGTCCGCCGCCCGGCAGGGCGAGGGCCTGGCGCCCGGCGCGGTGGCGGCGGCGGTCCGCCGGTTCCACTACGACACCGCGATGCCGGCCTCCCCGTACGCGATGCCCTCGCTGCTGGCCGCGGCCGGGCCCTCGCGCGTCCTGTTCGGCACGGACTGGCCGGCCAGGCCGGCGGAGGAGGTGGGCGTGATCACCCGCGACCACGAGGCCGATCCGGCGCTGAGCGGCGCCGCCCGGCAGGCCGTCGACCGCGGCAACGCGCTGCGCCTGCTCCCCCGCCTGGCGAGCCGCCTCCGCGCCTAGGACCCGCCCCCGGAACCCGGCGGCCCGGCCCCGGAGCCCGGCGGCCCGGCCCCGGAGCCCGGCGGCCCGGAGTTCGGGGCCCGCCCCCGGAACCTACGGCCTGGCCTGGCCCGAGGGGGAAAGCGCCGCCTCGGCCAGGGCCAGTATCTCGGTGACCCGGGCCCCGAAGGCGGCGTCGCAGGGGTGCCGCCGGCCGCCCCCCGCCGCCTCGATCAGCGCGTCCACCGCCCGCAGGAACGGCACCACCGCGCCGCCCTCCCCGCGCTCGGGCAGCGTCGATACCCCGGCGCTGCCGCGCAGTTCCGCGGTCACCGCCGCCGCCTGCGGGGGCACGCTGTGGCTGAGGGTCAGCACGCTGGAGGCGCCGGAGACGTGCCGCAGCGCGAGGTGCACCGTGTCGCCCGGGCCGCGGCCCGCCACCACGCCCTCGGGACCCGTGACGTCGCCCAGCGGCGGCAGCAGCAGCGAGAGGGCGTGCGGGCCGACGTCCCACAGGGCGCCGCGCTCCTTGCGCCACGGCGAGTCGGCGTAGGGCGAGTCCGCCCCGCCGAAGACCGGCGAGAACCAGTCGGCCCGGCCGGTCAGCCAGCCCTCGGTGCCGCTCTGCGCGGCCACCCAGGCCGCGGTCTCCGGGGCGAAGCGCAGCGTGAAGAACACCACCGAGGCCACGCCCGCCGCCTCCACCGCCGCGGCCAGCTCCCGGGCCGCCGCCACGCTCGTGGCCACCGGCTTGTCCAGCAGCAGGTGGCAGCCGGCCGCGGCGGCCCGCACCGCGAGCGGCGCCTGCACGTCGGGCGGCAGCGCGAAGGACACGGCCTCGCAGTCGGCGAACAGCGCGTCGGCGCTGTCGTAGGCCCGGGTGCCCAGGCGGGCGGCCAGCTCGCCCGCGGCCTCGGCACGGCGGCCCCAGACCCCGGCGAGCTCCGCCTCCGGGTGCTCCCGCAGCGCGGGCCCCTGGGTCTGCCTCGCCCAGGGCCCGGTTCCGAGCAGGCCGATTCTCATAGGTGCTTCTCCCCTGGTGCGCCGGGACTCGGGTCCGGCGCTTACCCTAAGGCCGCCGCCTCACGCTCCGGCACCGGCCCCCGGCGCCCGGAACCGCCCGGCCTCCCGCGACGCCCCGCCCCGCCGGTGTACCTGGGTACACCCCCGGCCAGGCGCCGTACCCCACTGACGTGGCCGTGCCCCGGCAGGAGACTGTGAGCGCAAGGTACGGCACCCGCGAGGGAACGCAACGAGAGGTGTGGTGGGCGTGGAAGCGCGACGAGGACGGGCGGCACTGGTGGCGGCCGCCAGAGGAATGCTGCTCACCGTGCACACCCTGGTGCTCTCCCAGGCCCTCTTCATCCTGTTCCTGGTGTCCGTCGGGCTGGTCCCCATCGGGCTGGGGCTGGTCACCACCCCGCCGCTGGCCCGCGCGGTGCGCGCCCACGCGGACCGGCGGCGCGCCTGGGCGCAGGAGTGGTTCGGCATGACGGTGCCCTCCGGCTACCGGCCGCTGCCCGTGCGGGCCGGCGGCCTGGCCGGCCAGGTGCAGCTGACGACCCACGCGCTGCGGGACCCGGCCACCTGGCGGGACGTGCAGTGGCTGTTCGCGGACGCGGTCGCCGGCTCCATCCTGGTGATGCTCACCTGGACGCTGCCCGGCTACTTCCTCTACGGCCTGGTGCTGCTCGCCGGGGTGTGGCGGCCGATCGTGGACGCGGGCGGCACCTACTGGTACACGTTCGTGCCGGTGGACTCCTGGTTCACGGCCTTCCTCGCCGCCCTGGTCGGCACCGGCCTGCTGGCGGCGGCCTTCTGGTGCAACGTGCCGCTGCTGCGCGGGCACTTCGCGATGCTGCGCGGCATGACCGGCGCCTCGGAGAAGCAGCTGCTGGCGCAGCGGGTGGCCCGGCTCCAGGAGACCAGGCACGACGCGCTCGACAGCTCCGCCGCCGAGCTGCGCCGCATCGAGCGGGACCTGCACGACGGGGCCCAGGCCAGGCTGGTCGCGATGGGCATGAGCCTGGGCGCCGTCGAGGCGCTGATCGAGAAGGACCCCGGCCAGGCCAAGCGGCTGCTCGCCCAGGCCAGGGAGAACTCGGCCGAGGCGCTGACCGAACTGCGCGACCTGGTCCGCGGCATCCACCCGCCGGTGCTGGCCGAACGCGGCCTCGGGGACGCGGTCCGGGCGCTCGCGCTGCGGATGGCGCTGCCGGTGGACGTGGAGGTGGACCTGCCGGGGCGGTTCGACGAGCCGGTGGAGTCCGCCGCCTACTTCGCGGTCAGCGAGATCCTCACCAACGCCGCCAAGCACTCGGGAGCGGAACGCGCCTGGGTGGACATGTACTACGGGCGCGAGGAGCGCACCCTGCGCATCGCCGTCACCGACAACGGCCGCGGCGGCGCCAGCCTGGACGGCGGCACCGGCCTGCGCGGCCTGGAGCGGCGTCTCGGCGCCTTCGACGGGGTGCTCGCGCTCAGCAGCCCCGAGGGCGGGCCGACCCTCGTCACCATCGAGATCCCCTGCACCCCGGCCACGGGAGGCGGGGCCACCCGCTGAGCCGCCCGCGTTGGCCGCCCGTTCTCCCGGCCCTCACCGCGGGGCCCGCCAACCCGCCTACGCTGGTGCCGCGTTCATGCTCACGGCCGGCGCCGGGAGAGCGCCGGCCCTCCCCTCAGCGAAGGCGGCAGCGTATGCGTCCCATGCGGCTGGTCCGGCGGGCGGCCGGCACCGCGACCCTCCTCGCGGCCCTCCTGGCCACCCCCCTCGCCCTCCCCTCCGCCACGCAGGCGGCCGAGGCCGGCGACCGGGACCGGGCGGCCTACTCGGCCGCCACCACGGTCGGCGTGCACAACGCCTACCTCCAGGACACCTTCCCCTACTTCGCCGACGCCCTCGACTCGGGGGCCGGCATGCTCGAACTCGACGTGTGGACCAACGCGTTCGGCAGCGGCTGGCGCGTCTCGCACGACAACCCGTTCGGCAACGCCAACAACTGCGTGGGCGCCGCCTCCGCGGACGGGCTGCGCACCGGAGCGCGCAACCGGTCCCTGGCCGGCTGCCTGGCCGACCTGCGGGCCTGGCACGACGCCCACCCGGGGCACCGCCCCGTCCTGATCAAGGTCGAGCTGAAGGACGGCTTCGCCGACAACCTCGGCCGCGGCCCCGACGAGTTCGACCGCCTGGTGCGCGGGGCCCTGGGCGAGGCCGTGTTCGGCCCGGGCGACCTGATCGGCGGCCACGCCACCCTCGACGAGGCGGTCCTGGCCGGCGGCTGGCCCAGCCGCCAGGAGCTGGCCGGGCGGTTCCTCATCCACCTCATACCGGGCACCGTCGAGGAGGCCAACCCCTTCGACGGCCTGTGGACCGACGTCGAGTACGCCCGCCACCTGCGCGACAGCGCCCAGGCCGGCACCCTCGCCGAGACGGCCGCCTTCCCCGCGGTGCACGGCGCACAGGCCGGCGACCCGCGGGCGAGCCGCTACCAGGACGCCTCGCTGCGCCCGTGGTTCGTGGTCTTCGACGGGGACGCCACCGCCTACGTCCAGGGCGTGGACACCTCCTGGTACGCCGACCGCCACTACCTGCTGGTGATGACCGACGCGCACGGCGTGCCGCCCGCCATCTCGGCCACCTCCCCCACCGAGGCCGAGGCCCTGGTGCGGGTGAACGCGCTCGCGGCGGCCGGGGCGAGCGTGGTCAGCTCGGACTGGCACGCGCTGCCCTCCGTGCTGTCCACCGTGGTACCGCGCGGCTAGGCTGGTGCCTCGCCCGCCCGGGGCCCCGGGTCGCCACGGCCCCCGCCCCCGGGCCCACCCAGCCCACGCGAACACCCAGGAGAGCCCGTGCGTGTCGTCCTCGCCGAAGACCTGTTCCTGCTGCGGGACGGTCTGGTCCGGCTCCTGGAGGCACACGACTTCCAGATCGCCGCTGCGGTGGACAACGGCCCCGAACTCACCCGCGCCCTGGCCGAGTTGAAGCCGGACGTCGCCGTGGTCGACGTCCGGCTGCCGCCCTCGTTCACCGACGAGGGCCTCCAGTGCGCCCTGCAGGCCCGCCGCGAGCAGCCGGGGCTGCCGGTCCTGGTGCTCTCCCAGCACGTGGAGCAGCTGTACGCCCGCGAGTTGCTCGCCGACGGCAACGGCGGCGTCGGCTACCTGCTCAAGGACCGGGTCTTCGACGCCGAACAGTTCGTGGACGCGGTCCGCCGGGTCGCCGCGGGCGGCACCGCCATGGACCCGCAGGTGATCCAGCAGCTGCTGGCCCAGCGCACCAGGAACTCCCCGCTGGAGAAGCTGACTCCGCGGGAGCTGGAGGTCATGGAGCTGATGGCGCAGGGCCGTTCCAACGCGGCGATCGCCGAGCGTCTTGTGGTGACCGAGCGGGCCGTGGCCAAGCACACCTCCAACATCTTCACGAAGCTGGGCCTGCCGCCCTCCGACGACGACAACCGGCGGGTGCTCGCGGTGCTCGCCTACCTGGAGCGCAGGTAGGCGCGGCTCGCACTGCTGTCCCTTCGTAACCGGGGGGCGGTGTCCTCGTTCAGCCGGTATGTCCCCCAGCGACGTCTCCGCGCCCGGCGTCGGCCGCAAGGCCGCCGAGGCGGCACTCGCCGAGCACTACCCACGACTCGTCCGGCTCGGCTACCTGATCCTGCCCGCCGGGCTCGGCCGCGACCGGCGGGTGCTGGCCGCGCACGCCCTCGTCCAGCGCGCCCTGCCCGGGGGCGGGCGGGCCGCCGCGCCCCCCGCCCTCCCGGCCCAGCGCGCCCACGGCCCGGGGCAGGGGCAGCCCCCGCTCGGCCCGCCGGAGGCCGCCGCCCCGCAGGCGGCGGGCGCCCCGGGCGACCCCGGCTACGCCTGCCTGCGCCTGCGGGTCCTCAAGGGCGCGCTGCGCGCCTGCCGTTCGCGCACGGTCGGCGGTCGCGCGCTGCCCTGGCCGCCGAGGCCGCCGCTGCTGCTGCCCCGGGTGCTCGGCCTGCGGCTGGTCCCCGCCCCCGCGGAGCCGGGGCAGGCCGCCCTGGACGAGGCGCTGGCCGGCCTGACGCCGGCGGCCCGGGCGGCGTTCGCCCTGTGGCGGCTCGACGGGCTGCCCGACTCGGCGATCGGCGAACTGCTCGCCGAGGCCGGGGTGCCGGCCGGTGAGCTGAGCGCCGCGCGCGGCGCGGCCGGGGAGCTGCCGCGGGCCATCGCGGCGGCGGCCCCGGCCGACCCCTGCGCGCTGCGGGCCCTGCCGACCGATCTGCGGCGCCGCCGCAGGCTCGCCGGTGCCGCCCTGGCCGGCTGCGCGGCCCTCGCGCTCCTCGCCTGCGGCCTCGCCTTCGCGCCCGGGGACTGGGGCCCCGACGGTCCCGCCGCCCCGCCGTACGCGCGCAACGAGGCCGCGCAGGCGGCGCTCGACCCGCAGGGCCTGCGGCGCATCCCGGCCGACGTGTGGCGGCACTCGGCCCGCACCGACTTCTCGGTGTGGCCCGCCCGCGGAGGGGCGCTGCACGACGGCGGCCTGCTGCGGCGGGCGCTCGCGGTGTGGGCGCGGCCCGGCGAGGAGGCCACGGTCTCGGCCACGCCCGGCACCCAGACCGGCCCCCCGCCGGGACCCGCGCAACTGCTGTTCGCCGGGCGGGCGGCGGACTTCTCGGTGGTGCTGCTGTACGACGGGCTGCGCCTGGTGCGGTACGCCGAGCCCGCCGGGGCGGGCGAGGGTGGGGCGCTCCTCGACTTCGCACGGGCGGACGGGGCCGACGCGCGCGCCGCCTCCGCGGTGGTGCTGGCCCGCCGCGACGGCAACACCACCTACCTGACCGCGCCCTGGGTGACCGGCGCGGCCGTCTCCGACCTGCTGGACCCGGCGCGCGAGCCCGCGGCCCTGGCCGTGGACGAGGCGGGCGTCACCGCGCCCCTGCGCACCGCGGCCGGGACCGGGGACGCGGCCGCCGGGTGCGCCGGCTTCCCCGTGCTCTCGGTGGGCTCCGCCCTCGCCAGGGACCGCTATCTCCTCGCCGACCTGGGCGAGTTGACGCCCGCCCTGCTCACCCACGGGGCCCCGGAGAGCCCCTCGGACGCCGCGGGGGACCCGGCGGCCCGCGCCGCCTGGGCACGTATCGCCTGCGGGCTGCCGCAGATCGCCGGCGGCGGGGTGCGGGCGGTGAACCTGTGGCCCTTCGCCGAGCAGGACCTGCCGGACGGCGGGGGCAGGGCGCGCTGGCTGTGCCTGCGGGCCGAAACCTGGCGCGGGGCGGGCAGCAGGTCGCTGACCGAGTTCCTGCCCCCGGCCGGGGACGCGGAGAAGGCAGAACCCGGCTCGCTGACGGCGGCCGACGAGGACGCCCCGGCCTGCGGGCCGCGGCAGGCGGCCGTGCTGAGCGGGGTGCTGTGGAAGTCGCCGCGCCAGGAGTGGTACCTCCTGGCGGCCGGCAGCCAGGACGTCACCCGGATCACCGCCGAGGGCGGGGTCCGCGGCCAGGCCGAGGGCCGCACCCTGGTCCTCCCGGCCGCCGAGGGCGCCCGGGTGGAACTCACGGCCCGGCTGGCGGACGGAAACTCCCTGACCATGCTGGGCAACTGACCCCGGCGGCCCCCGCCGCCCCCGGACGACCGCCCCCCGGGGCGGCGGCCCCCCGCGCACGCGCCGGTGCCCGGGCACTCGCGGGCCTGGCAGAAGAACGGGTCACCCGTGGCGCCGGGCGAGCGTCGGCGGGCCGGCGGACGCCGCACGGGACGGGGCGCCGGGCCGCGGCGCGGCGCCGGACCCGCCCCGCCCCGGGGCCCGGGGGGTGGGGCCGGGGGTCAGGCGGGGCGTTTGGCGGTGGAGCCGCGGACGACCAGTTCGGGCTGGAAGACGAACTCGGTGTGCTGGACCGGGTTGCCGCCGATCTCCTCGAGCAGCGCGTTCACCGCGGCGCTCGCCATCGCCCGCACCGGCTGCCGCAGCGTGGTCAGCGGCGGGTCGGTGAACGCGAACAGCGGCGAGTCGTCGTAGCCGACCACCGACACGTCCTCGGGCACCGCGAGGCCGCGTTGCCTGGCCGCGCGGATCGCGCCGAGCGCCATCATGTCGCTGCCGCACACCACGGCCGTGCAGCCCTCGTCGAGCAGCGCGGCGCAGGCCGCCTGCCCGCCCTCCACGCTGAACAGCGAGTGCCGCACCGGCCCCGCGCCCTCCGTCTCGGCGAGGAACCCCGCCACCTTGCGCCGCACCGGCACGAACCTGCCGGGCCCGACCGCGAGCCCGATCCGCTCGTGCCCGAGGGCCCGCAGGTGCCGCACCGCGATCCTGGTGGAGGCCGCGTCGTCCGGCGAGACGAAGGTGGCCCTGATCCGCTCGTTGTACCCGTTGATCAGCACGAACGGCACCCCGCGCCCGGCCAGCCTGGTGTAGCGGGCCGGTTCCGCGCTGGTGTCGGCGTGCAGGCCGGAGAGGAAGACGATGCCGGTGACGCCGCGTTCGACGAGCTGCTCCACCAGCTCGTCCTCGGTGGCCCCGCCCGGGCTCTGGGTGCACAGCACGGGCGTGTACCCGTGCCCGGCCAGGAACTGCTCGATGACCTGCGCGAAGGCCGGGAAGATCGGGTTGGTCAGCTCGGGGATGACCAGGCCGATCAGGCCGGCGCTGCGCTGCCGCAGCCGCAGCGGGCGCTCGTAGCCCAGCACGTCCAGGGCGGCGAGCACCCGCTGCCTGGTGGCCGCGGCCACCCCGGCCTTGCCGTTGAGCACCCGGCTGACCGTGGCCTCGCTCACCTCGGCGTGCTGGGCGATGTCGGCGAGCCGGGCCGGGCTCTGCTCCGGCCCGGCCTCGCTCACGCCCGCCACCACACGGTGGTGTCCGCCGGCAGCACCGCCGAGGGGGACGGGTCGGGCAGCGGACCGCTGGCCAGCAGCAGCCGCCCCTCGGCCGGCAGCAGCGAGGACACCTCGACGGCCTCGCCCGTGGTGTTGACCGCGCAGATCACGGCGCTTCCGTCGGCGCCGCGGCGGCGCAGCGCGAGCACGCCGTCCGGCGCCCGGAGCCACTCGACGCCCTCCCCCGCGCCCAGCGCCCGCTCGGCCCGCCTGAGGGCCAGGGCGGCGCGGTAGAACTCCAGGGTCGAGGACGGGTCCCCGGTCTGCTCGGCGACCGAGAGCCTGCCCCAGTCCGCGGGCTGCGGCAGCCAGCTGCCGCCGGAACCGAAGCCGTAGGAGGGGCCGTTCGCGCTCCAGGGGAGGGGCACGCGGCAGCCGTCGCGCAGCCCGCCCTGCCCGCCCGCGGGGTGGTCGCGGCGGAAGAACGCCGGGTCCTGGCGCACCTCGTCCGGCAGGTCGGTGACCTCGGGCAGCCCGAGTTCCTCCCCCTGGTACAGGTAGGCCGAGCCGGGCAGCGCGAGCATCAGCAGGGTCGCGGCCCGCGCCCTGCGCAGGCCGCCGCCCAGCCGCGTGCGGTGCCTGACCACGTCGTGGTTGGACAGCACCCAGGTGGTGGGCGCCCCCACCGGGCGCATCGAGTCGAGGGAGGAGTCGATGACCTCCCGCAGCGCGGCGGCGTCCCACGGGGTGGTCAGGTAGTGGAAGTTGAACGCCTGGTGCAGCTCGTCCTCGCGCACGTACAGGGCGGTGCGGCCCGCGTTCGGCGTCCACGCCTCGGCGACGCCGATCCGCTCCCCCGGGTACTCGTCGAGGATCTTGCGCCAGGAGCGGTAGATCTCGTGGACGCCGTCCTGGTCGAAGAACGGAAGCACCTGGGTGCCGAGCAGCTCCAGCTGGCCGGCGCGGCCCATGTCGGGCAGCCCCGGGGCCTTGACCAGGCCGTGCGCGACGTCGATCCGGAAGCCGTCGACGCCCATGTCGAGCCAGAAGCGCAGCACGGAGCGGAACTCGTCGCGGACCGCCTGATTCTCCCAGTTCAGGTCGGGCTGTTCGGGGGCGAAGAGGTGCAGGTACCACTCGCCGGGGGTGCCGTCGGGGTTGGTGGTGCGGGTCCAGGCGGGGCCGCCGAAGATGGACTCCCAGTCGTTGGGCGGGAGTTCGCCGTCGGTCCCCTTGCCCGGGCGGAAGTGGTAGCGGTCGCGCAGCGGGGAGCCCGGGCCCTGCCGCAGCGCCCGCTGGAACCACTCGTGCTGGTCGGAGGAGTGGTTGGGCACGAGGTCGACGATGACCCGCAGGCCCAGGTCGTGGGCGTCGCGGATCAGGGCGTCGGCGTCGTGCAGGTCGCCGAAGACGGGGTCGATGGCCCGGTAGTCGGCCACGTCGTAGCCCGCGTCGGCCTGGGGTGAGGCGTAGAAGGGGCTCAGCCAGACGGCGTCGACGCCGAGGTCCGCCAGGTGGCGGAGCCTGCCGCGGATGCCGGCGAGGTCGCCCATGCCGTCGCCGTCGCCGTCGGCGAACGAGCGCGGGTAGACCTGGTAGATGACGGCATCGCGCCACCAGGGCGTGGCCTGGGCCGGGTCGCTGCTCGGCTGAGCGCGGTCAGCGAGGTGCTGGGTCATGTCGTCCTCGTGGTCGTCGGATCGGTCAGGTCGGTGGAGGCGAACGGGGCCGGGGGCCGGGCGGCGGGTCAGGTCTTGACCGCCCCGGCGGTGAGCCCGGCCTGCAGGTGGCGCTGGGCGTAGCCGAAGACCAGCGTGGCGGGGATGGCGATGAGCACGGCAGCGGCCGTCATCAGGTGCCAGTCCTGGGTGTGCTGGTTGACGAAGGTCTGCAGGCCGCCGGCCAGCGTGAGGTGCTTTTCGCCGGTCATGAAGGCCGAGGCGTAGGCGACCTCGGCCCAGGCGGTGACGAAGGTGTAGAAGCCGGTGACCGCGAGCCCCGGCCTGGCCAGCGGCAGGACGAGGCGCCAGAAGGTGCCGAAGGGGCTGAGCCCGTCGACGCGGCCCGACTCGTCGATGGACACCGGGATGGTGTCGAAGAAGCCCTTCATCATCCAGGCGCAGAAGGGCACGGCGATGGTCAGGTAGGTGACGACGAGGGCGCTGGGCCGGTTCAGCATGTCGTAGCGCGACATGAGGTTGTACAGCGGCACGATGAGCACGGCCATCGGGAACATCTGCGTGATCAGCAGGGTCCACATCAGCGGGCGCATGCCGGGGAAGCGGAAGCGACTGAGCGCGTAGCCGGTGGTCGCGGAGATGAGGACGCCGATGACGGTGGTCAGCAGCACGACGAGGACCGAGTTGCCGAACCAGGTGAGGAACTCGGTGTCGTTCAGGACGTGGTCGTAGTTGCCGAGCGTGAAGTGCGAGACCAGGGACAGGGTGAAGGTGTCGCTCTTCGGCTTGAACGAGGTGACCAGCAGCCACAGCGGCGGGAACACCGCGATGAAGGCGGCCACGAGCAGCGTCAGGTGCAGCCCGATCGAGGCGGCGGGGCCGCGCTCGCCGCGGCGGCGGGGGCGCCGCGCGCGTCCGGCCTGGCCCGCCGCCCGGCCCTCCCGGCGGGGCGCCGCGGCCTCCTCGCCGGCCCGGGGCCCGGCCTGGGGGCGGGCGGCGGCCGCGGCGGGGGCGGCGGCGGAACCCGCCGGGGGTGCGGCAGGTTTCGCCTGGGTGTTCCTGTCCATGGTCACCACACCTCCCCTTGCCTGCGCAGCGCCCTGCGGTAGGCGATCGCGAAGAGCACGAGCAGCAGCAGGATGAGCACGCCCCAGGCGGCGGAGTTCGCGAAGTCCCTGGGGCTGGTGACGAAGGCGAGCCGGTATGCCTCGGTCACCATGATGTCGGTGGCCCCCGCGGGGCCGCCGTGGGTCAGCAGGAAGATCACCGGGAACATGTTGAAGGTCCAGATCGTGCTGAGCAGGACCACGGTCATCGCGACCGGGCGGACGCCCGGCAGCGTGACGTAACGGAAGCGCTGCCAGGGGCTCGCCCCGTCCACCTCGGCGGCCTCGTACTGCTCGGCCGGGATGGACTGCAGGGCGCCGAGCATGGCGATCAGCATGAAGGGGACGCCGAGCCAGACGTTGACGGCGACCACGGCGGCCTTGGCCCAGGTGGGGTCGGACAGCCAGGGGACCGCGTCGATGCCGCCGTCCTCCAGCAGGGAGTTGAGGATGCCGTTGCGCTCGTTGAAGAGCATCCGCCAGGCGAAGACCGAGACGAAGGCCGGGATGGCCCAGGGCAGGACCAGCACCATCCGGTAGACGGCGCGCCCGCGGAAGGTGCGGTTGAGCAGGACGGCGAGCCCGAGTCCGGTGAGGAAGGTGAGGGCGACGCAGGACACGGTCCACAGCGCGGTCCAGCCGAGGCGGTCCCAGAAGTCGCCGTCCCGGAGGATCGCGCGGTAGTTGTCCAGGCCGACGAACTCGTAGCTGGCCTCGATCCGGTTGACGCCGATGTGGCGTTCGACGTTGGACTCGTCCGCGTCGGTGAGGGAGAGGTAGACGCCGCGGACCAGGGGCCAGCCGACGATGGCGGCGATCACGGCCACCACGGGGGCCACCATCGCCCAGGCGTACCAGTAGGTCGCCAGCCGGTGGCGCAGCCGCCCGGGCGAGCGGGCCGGGGCGGGGCGGGGGGCGCGGGGTTCCGCGGTCCGCACCGCCCCCGGCAGGGAGTTGACAGCGTCAGCCATGGCCGGGCCCGCTCACTGCCAGTCTTCGAGGAGTTCGCGGTAGGCGTCGCCGGTGTCGCCGGCCGCCTCCTCGGGGGAGGCGGAGCCGGTCAGCATCGCCTCGATGGAGATCTGGAGCGGCTCGAAGAGCGACTGGGCCTGGGGGATCCAGGGGCGTTCGTGGGCGACGTCGACGGCGGGCTTGAAGAACTGCACCATCTCGTTGCCCGCGACGGAGGGCTCCTCGTAGACCGAGGCGCGGGTGGGCAGGAGGCTCAGTTCGCCGGTGATGCGGGCCTGGGTCTCGGCGGAGCTCATGTAGCGGACGAACTCGAAGGAGGCGTCGGCGTCCGGGGTGCCGGCGTAGACGCCGTAGTCCCAGCCGCCCAGGGGCGCGGCCTGGGCCTGGCCGCCGGCCGGGACGGCGGCGACGCCGAGGTCCTCGCCGAGGGCGGCGGTGGCGTCGGCGATGGCCCAGGGGCCGTTGATCATCATGGCCACGTCGCCGTCGGCGAAGGCGGACATCATGTTCTCCCAGCCGTCGCTGGTGTCCGTGATGGCGGCGCCCGAGTCGACCAGCTCCTGCATGCGGGAGAAGGCGGCGACCCCGGCCTCGTCGTCGATGGTGACCTCGTGGGCCTCGGCGTCGACCATGTCCCCGCCCTCGCCGTACAGGAAGGGCAGGAACCAGTACGGGTCGTCGCCGCGCACGTACAGCGGGGTGGTGCCGATGTCCTCGAACGCGGCCTGGGACTGCTCGATCTCGTCCAGGCTCTGCGGCACCTCGACCCCGGCCTCGGTCAGCAGGGACTTGTTGTAGAAGAGGGCGAGGGTGTCGGTGACCTGCGGGACGGCGTAGGTCTCCCCCTCGTACTGGGTGCTGGTCCACGCCTCGTCGAGGAAGTCCTCCTGGTTCTCGACGGCGGCGGTGCCGTCGAGCGGGTAGAGGTAGCCGAGGCTGGCGAAGTCGGCCACCCAGGCGACCTCGGTGCGCATCACGTCCGGTGCCTCGTTGGCGGCGGCGGCGTTCTTGAACCGGTTCTGCGCGTCGTCGAAGCCCACGTTCACGTAGTCGACGGTGACGCCGGGGTGCATGTTCTCGAAATCCCTTGCGACGGCCTCGAAGACCTCGGCCTCGGTCTCGTTCGAGGTGTCCCAGAAGGTGACGGTTCCGGAGAGCTCCCCGTCCGCGCCGCCGCCTCCGGCCTCGTCGCCGTCGCTGCCGCAAGCCGTTGCGACGAAGGCCAGCGCCGCGACCACGGCCGTCGTTCCTATGCTGCGCCGCATGTCAACTCCTCCATGGATTGCGCCCGGTTCGGGCGGTCTGGCCACCCGCTGCGCCGCGCCGCTGCGGCGCCGGACCGTCCAGGAACGTAACAGCGCGCCCCCACCTTGGAAAGACCTTGCGGCAAATTTCAGCAAGAGCCCGCCTGGTGGTCGTCACATGTGGGATGACAGGCGTGAAATTCATACATCTCGGTACTGTTTGCCCAGCCCGGTGGGCAGCGCAGTCCACGGCAGGTACAGTCCGGAACTGTGACCGCACGGCTAGCTGACATCGCAGCCCAGGCGGGGGTCAGCGAAGCGACCGTCAGCCGCGTGCTGAACGGCAAACCGGGCGTCGCCACGGCCACCCGCGAGTCCGTGCTTGCCGCCCTCGACCTGCTGGGCTACGAGCGGCCCGCGCGGCTGCAGAAGCGCAGCGCGGGTCTGGTGGGCCTGATCACGCCGGAGTTGGAGAATCCGATCTTCCCGGCCTTCGCCCAGGTCATCTGCCAGGCCCTCACCCGGCAGGGATACACCCCGGTGCTCGCCACGCAGACCCCGGGCGGCTCGACGGAGGACGAGCTGACCGGGATGCTGGTCGAGCGCGGGGTCGCGGGGATCATCTTCATCTCGGGGCTGCACGCCGACACCACCGCCGACACGGAGCGCTACGAGCGGCTGCGGGGCAACGGCGTGCCCTTCGTCCTGGTCAACGGCTTCTCCCCCAAGGTCAACGCGCCCTTCGTCTCGCCGGACGACCGGGCGGCGATGCGGCTGGCCCTCACCCACCTCGCCTCGCTCGGGCACCGGCGGATCGGACTCGCCCTGGGCCCGGCCAGGTTCGTGCCCGTGCGGCGCAAGATCGAGGGCTACCTGCAGGCCTGCCGGGAGGAGCTCGGGATGGCCGAGGAGGAGGCCAAGCGGCTGATCGAGCACTCGCTGTTCACCCTGGAGGGCGGCCAGGCCGCGGCGGCCGCCCTGCTCGACCGCTCCTGCACCGCCGTCATCTGCGCCAGCGACATGATGGCGCTCGGCGCGATCAGGGCGGCGCGCCGGCGGGGCGTGGCGGTGCCCGAGCGCTTCTCGGTCATCGGCTTCGACGACTCCACGCTGATCGCCTTCACCGACCCGCCGCTGACCACGATCAGGCAGCCGGTGCCCGCCATGGGGCAGGCCGCGGTGCGGGCGTTGCTCGAAGAGATCGCCGGCACCCCGGCCCCGCACAGCGAGTTCGTGTTCATGCCGGAGCTGGTGGTGCGCGGCTCCACGGCCGCCGCGCCCGCCGATCACCCCGGCTGAGCCCACCGCCGGCCGCCTTCCTCTCCGCGGCCTCCCTCCCGGCCGCCTGTTCCCGACCGGGACGCGCCGGCTACCGGGGCGGCTCCCCCGGCTCCCGCCGGGCGGTCTCGGCGAGCCGGTCCGCCAGCCGCAGCAGTTCCTCCCGCAGTTCGCCCGGGCGGTGGACGGTGAAGGGCCACTCCAGGGAGGCCAGCAGGTGGGCCATGTCCTCCAGCCGTTCGGCCCACGCGCGCAGCAGGACGCCGCCGGGGCCCGCGGTGAGGCTCACCGCCGGGCCGGGCAGCCGGCGGGCGACCGCGTCGAGGGGGCCGTGGATCGTCGCCTCCACCTCCCAGCGGTAGGTCCCCCGGGCCAGGTTCGCGGTCAGGTGGGCGACGGGGTCGAAGCCGTCCGGGGCGGTGAACCCGCGGGTCCCCGGGGTGACGGAGGCGATGCGGTCGATGCGGAAGGTCCGCAGCTCCCCGCGGAGGTGGTCGTGGCCCACGACGTACCAGCGGCCGGTGTGGAACACCACGCCGTACGGGTCGAGTTCGCGTTCGGTCTGCTCGCCGCGCCAGGACACGTGGCTGAGGGCGACGGTGGTGCGGGCCCGGGAGGCCCGGGCCAGTTCCAGCAGGACGCCCGTGCCCGGGGCCTGCCCCGGGACGGCGACGGCGGTGAACGAGAGGGTCTCCCGCATGGCGGCCAGCGGCTCCCGCAGGGACTGCGGGAGCACCCGCTCGATCTTCGCCAGGGCGCCGGCGCCGGCCGGCGCGGCCGTGGCCATGCCCAGGCGGTCCGCGGCGAGCAGGCCGAGGACGACGGCGAGCGCCTCGTCGTTGGTGAGGACCAGGGGCGGCATCCGGTATCCGCGGGCCAGCCGGTAGCCGCCGTAACGGCCGCGCTCGGCCTCCACGGGGATGCCCAGTTCCCGCAGGTGGGCGGCGTAGCGGCGCACCGTGCGGACGTCGGTGCCCAGGCGGGCGGCCAGCTCCGCCCCGGTGAGCCTGGCGCGCGACTGGAGGAGCTCCAGCAGGGTCAGCACGCGGGTCAGGGGATGCGACATGGATCACTCGGCAGATTGGGCGGGAAACTCAGGACGGAAACTGTCCTGTATGGACTCTACGCTCCTTGGCAACGGCACCTGACCAGGGGAGATCCACATGGCCACCTTCGTACTCGTTCCCGGAGCCTGGCTCGGCGCGTGGGCGTGGGAGGACACCGCCCGCGCCCTGCGGGAACGCGGCCACACCGCGCTGCCGCTGACGCTGACCGGCCTGGCCGAACGCGCCGGGCAGGGCGGGCCGGAGACGGACCTCGACACGCACATCGCGGACATCGTCGAGGCCGCCGGGCAGGCCGGCCCGCGGGAGGTCACGCTGGTCGCCCACAGCTACGCCGCCGCCCCGGTCACCGGGGCGGCCGGGCGCCTCGGCGACCGGCTGGCGCGCGTGATCTACGTGGACAGCGCGCCCTTCTCGGCGGGCATGAGCATGCTTGACCTGATGCCGGCCGAGGCGGCCGAGGGGCTGCGCCGGCAGGTCTCCGCCGCCGGCCCGGGCCGGCGGCTGCCGATGCCGCCGCGCGAGGAACTGGGCGGATCGGGCAGCCTGGACGGGCTCGACGAGGGCCTGCTCGACGCGCTGTACGCGCGGGCCACCCCGCAGCCGTTCGGCACCTACACCCACTCGCCGCTCCGGCCGAGTTCGGCGCCGGCGTGGACCGGGTCCTGGTCGCCTGCCGCGACTTCACGGGGCTGCTGGACGCCGGGGTGCCGATGCTGGCGGCTCTCCACCAGCCGCCGTGGCGGCGCTTCGACCTGCCCACGGGGCACTGGCCGATGCTCTCGGCGCCCGCGGAACTCGCCCGCTGCCTCGACGCGGCCGTCTCCTGAACCACACCGGCCACGCCCGCCCGTCCCCCGCTCGTCTCCCGCACCGTCTCCCGTCCTTCCTCGGGCTCCCGTCCCCCGCGTCCGGCCGGCCGGGCCCCGGGTTGCGGACCGGCCGCGCCCGGAGGTTGATCAGGTCGCCCGGGTGACCTCTGGCAGACTGTGGGGCCATGGGGGAGACGGGCACGAGGGCGGAGACCGGCGCGAGGCCGGAGACGGCGCGGAAGAAGACGGCAGGGCTTGTGAGCGATCGAAAGGCCGAGGCCGCGCCCGGTCCCCGGGGAAGGCTTCGCCGGCTGCGTACCCCCTCCCGCCCCAGGATCTGGTTCGAACTGCTCCTGATCGCCGTCAGCTACGGCGTCTACTCCCTCATCCGCAACGCCGCCCCCGAGCGCGTGGCGCAGGCCCAGGACCACGCCAGGGACATCTGGCGCCTCCAGGGCCACCTCGGCCTCGACTTCGAACGCGCGGTCAACCACGCGCTGGCGAAGGTCGACTGGCTGATCGTCCCCATGAACTACTACTACGCGACGCTGCACTTCCTGGTCACCATCGCGGTCCTCGTGTGGCTCTTCCGCCGCCACCCCGGCCGCTACGGCGCGGCCAGGACGGCGCTGTTCGCGACCACGGCGATCGCCCTCGTCGGCTTCTACTTCTACCCGCTGGCCCCGCCGCGGCTGATAGAGGGCGGCCACTTCATCGACACCTCCACCGTGCACCACACCTGGGGCTCGCTGGCCACGAAGGACACCGCGGCGGCCTCGGTGTCCAACCAGTACGCGGCGATGCCCTCGATGCACATCGGCTGGTCGGTCTGGTGCGCGATCGCGCTGGTCCTGCTCGCCAGGCCGCTGTGGCTGAAGGTGCTCGGCGCGCTCTACCCGCCCGTGACCCTGCTGGTCATCGTCGCGACCGCGAACCACTTCTGGCTGGACGCGGTCGGCGGCCTGGCCTGCGTGGCCTTCGGCTTCACCGTCTCCCGGCTCTGGTACGGGCGGTGGTGGTGGCGGCTGCCGCGCGAGGTGACGCGGCAGCCGGGCGAGCCGGCCCCAGGCGAGACTCCCCCGGAAAACACCCGCCCCGACGGCACCTAGCCACCTGGTCCCGAGTCGCGGCCGGCCACCGGTGTGCGGGGCGAGGGAGCGGCCGGGCAAGAATGCGCCCGGCGGCTTCCGGGACCGGTGGTCTCGCGGCGCGTCCGCGGACCATCGCCCCGTTGTTCAGCTCCCTTTCGGCGCCGGCTTTGCGATCTGCTGATGAGAGACGTGCAGCATGGCGCCCGCATCTCTCACCGTGACCTTCTTGGTGAGTTCCCTGGCCGCGGCGGCCAAAGCCTTGCGCGCCCTTGCCGCGGCCTGCTCTGCCTCCTCTCTGGTCCTCTCCGCTTCGATGATGGCTGCGGCCATGGCGGCGTCCGCCGGACGCATCACCAGTTCGAACGAGCCCTCGTCGATGTCCATCTCTATAGACAAATCTCGTCCATGCATGACGACAGAACTTGTCCATCAAGAGCGCCATGCGGACGACGCGCGGGCAGGGCCGGGGCCCGGCGACGGCGGGGTACGGCGGTGGGCACCGCTCAGCTCTCCCTACCTTGTTGATCGGGATGAGCGAGCCATTCGTAGGGTTGGCTCACCCAGGGGGCCCGGGTGTGGCTTTCAGCTCTCTGCCGTCCGTGGCTGACTGCGATTCGCCGCCGGGCCCCCACGACGACTCGGCTGCTCATGAGGAATTGCGGCACTGATCGCTCAGTAGGGACTCGACAGCGAGGTCGTCCGTGGTACCTGTACGAACACCGACCTGTGGAGAGGCGAGTGACAGCGATCTGGGCCGGCATCGACGCCGGGAAGACCCACCGCCACTGTGTGGTGATCGACGACACCGGCAAGCGGCTGCTGTCCCGTCGGGTGGCCAACGATGAGACCGAGCTGCTGAAGCTTCTTGGCGATGTCCTGGACCTGGGCGAGGTGACGGCCTGGGGCATCGACCTGGCCGACGGCGGGGCCGGCCTCGTGATCGCGGTCCTGCTCAACCACGGCCAGCACCTGCTCTACATCCCCGGCCGGGCCGTCAACCGCGCCTCCGAGGGCTACCGCGGCGACGGCAAGACCGACGCCAAGGACGCCGCGATCATCGCCGACCAGGCCCGCGTCCGCCGCGACCTGATGCCCCTGCGGACCGGAGACGAACTGGTCACCGAACTGAAGGTCCTCACCAGTCGCCGCCGCGACCTCGCCGACGACCGCACGAGAGCCATCAACCGGCTCCGCGGCCACCTGACCGGGATCTTCCCCGGTCTGGAACGCGAACTCGACCTCGGCAACGCCGGCCCGCTGGTACTGCTGACGGGCTACCAGACACCGGCCGCCATCCGCCGCACGGGCGTCAAGCGGCTTGCCACCTGGCTGCGCAACCGCAAGGTCCGCGGCGCCGACCAGCTCGCCGCCGCAGCCGTCCAGGCCGCCGAGAAACAGCACACCGCCGTCCCCGGCGAGAAGATCACCGCCCAGGTCGTGCACTCCCTCGCGAAGGAGGTGATGGCCCTCAACGAGAAGATCGCCGAGACCGACAAACTCATCGAGGGCCGGTTTCGCCAGCACCGGCACGCCGAAGTGATCGCCAGCATGCCCGGCATCGGGCCCCTGCTCGGCGCCGAATTCATCGCAGCCACCGGCGGCGACATGGACGCCTTCGACAGCGCCGACCGGCTCGCCGGATTCGCCGGCGTCGCTCCCGCCGCCCGGGACTCGGGCAAGATCAGCGGCAACCTGCACCGGCCCAAGCGATACAGCCGCCGCCTCCAACGCGTCTTCTACACCTCCGCGCTGATC
>NZ_RBAL01000005.1 GCF_003626535.1 Streptomyces hoynatensis | reverse complement strand
GTCGCCACCCTGAAGTCCTGGCGGCTACTGCGAAAGTTGCGATGCAGCACGACCCGCATAACCAACCTGGTCAAAGCCATCCTTACCCTTCACCTGGACCCCGCAGCCTGAGGTTGAAAAAGGCTCACTGTTCTCCGATCTGACCGAGGTCCTGGAGGCTGGGCTGGATCAGCCCAACTGGCAGGCCAAGAGCATGGCTGCCCTCGATGCGTTCCCCGGGCTCGGCAAGACAACAATCGGCCTGGCGTTTGCCAAGCACGTGCACAACAGCCTGATCCGGCAGTACGGGCGGTTCACCGACTCCGGCCACGAGCGGTGGCCGGTGATCCGGGTGGGCATGATGGGCGACACGGGCGTCAAGGACTTCAACTGGGCGATGCTGGAGTTCTTCGCGCACTCCGGCCGCAAGACGGGCACCGCGAGCACGTTCCTGTCCCGGGCACTGGATTGCGCGCTGTCGTGCGAGTCCCGTCTGCTGCTGGTCGACGACCTGCAGTTCTTGCAGTTCCGCAGCGCGCAGGGCACCAAGCTGAGCAACCAGTTCAAGTCCATCGCCAACGAGTTCCCGGTGATGATCCTCTTCATCGGCCACGAACTGCAGACCAAGGGGCTGTACGACGACCCACAACTCGCCTACCGAATCACCCCGCTGGAGCTGAAGGCCTTCACAATCGACGACGAAGCTGGACGGGAACAGTGGCGCAACTTCCTACTCGCTCTGGAGCAGCGACTGGTCCTGGCACGCAAGTACCCCGGCATGCTCGCCGACGACCTCTCCGATCATCTATATGCCCGCTGCCACGGGCACATCGGCTCCCTCATGACGCTTGTCCGACGCGGCTGCCAGCGGGCATTCCGCACTGGTGAGGAGCGCCTGACCGTCGCACTGATGTCACAGGTCAAACTCGACCGGGCCGCTGAACAGCGACGGGCCGAGTGGGAGGCGCGACTGGCTTCCGGCGCCAACTCCAGCCGACCCGCACGTCGCCGGAAGCGGGAATAAGGATGAGCACGGTCCGGAAACACCGGGAGGCGCTGTGACCATGGACATTCCCCGGACCTTCCCAATTCGCCTCGCACCGCTGCCCGGAGAGGCGCTGGACTCATGGCTGGAAGCACTCGCACACCGCATGGACACCCGGTACGGCGACGTTCTGAGTGACCTGGGCCTGACCACGACCAGGATCGGCAGGCGCAACCTCGATCTGCCCACCGACTGGACCGTTGCACTGCTCGACCAGGAAGCAGCTCGGGTCGCGCACGCTACTGGCGTCGATCAGAAGCTGGTGCAGTCCATGACATTGATGCGCTTCCATGGCAGGTCGGTGCTGATCGACCTGGATACGCGGCAGGTGAATCGAAAGCGCCTGTGGGGACGTGGCAACGGGTCCCGCTACTGCCCGGACTGCCTCGCCGACAGCGGCGGCCGATGGCAACTGGTCTGGCGTCTGGGTTGGTCATTCGCCTGCCTGCAGCACTGCCGGCTCCTGGCCGACCTGTGTCCGAACTGCCAGAGGACGCCACGTCAGCGACTGTTCTCCCTTGAGGCACAACCCACACCTGGACGATGCGGAACTCGTCCGTCAAGACGCGTCGAACCCATCCGGACCTCCGGATGCGGGCACGACCTAAGTACGACCCACACGCTTCACCTCCCTCGCGATCACCCAGCACTGGTGGCGCAACATCACCTGCTCCACACCATCGAGACCGACCGCGCCGACTTCGGCCTCTACGCGCAACTGCCCCAACCAGCGAGCGTGGCCCTGTCCGAAATCCGGGCCGTCGCCGGGCGGGTACTCACCAATGTGACAGCGTTCGACCTGTTCGCATGGGCTCCAGAAGACATCCTCGGCGCCAACGGTGCTTCACAGCACCCTGACGGCGCAACCAAGCACAAGATGTTGATCCGCCCTGGGTTCATGGCGCCGCCGACCGCTATACGCACCGCAATCGCGGTCACCGCAGCACTGAGGATCCTCGGCCAGCCCTCTCCGCCGCCAGCCGTCTCCGCGATGCGCCAATTGATCGATTCATGCCGCGACAGCGCCGAGAAGACCACTGCCACCACCATCACCACCTGGGGCCGCGGCACCGGCCCGGTCCTGCGCTCGGTGCAGTTGGCCGCGCTCGGACCGTCGATGCGCCCCAGTGACCAGCTTCGGCGGAGAGCTACTTCCTTCCCCACAAGGCCAAGAATCGACGAGCAACAGCTCGGCCACCGCGCCCGCACGCTGCCCAGTGTCTTCTGGCCCTCATGGCTGGTGCGGTTGAGCCCGCCGGGTGTCTATCCGCGTTTGCTGGCACCCGCATTAGCCACGGCGACTCTGCTGGTCGGCAGCAGACTCCACCTGAATGCCGCGGCGACGATCCTCGGCTCGGCAACCGACGGTCGCGTCGTGTCGCGCATGCTGCAGCTACTCAAAGATCAGCAGTGCTGGGAAGCGGCATCGGTCGCCCTGGTCCGCCTCGCGGAATTCCTCGATGCCTGCGATGTCCCCATCGACTACGAGCGGCGCCGCCGACTGGACTACTCCAACCTGCTTCCGAACAGTCTGTGGGCCGAGCTCTGTCGCGCTGTCGAATACCGGCCAGGAGGTGAGTTGCGGGCCCGCGTCGCGAGGTGCGTGCTCTTCCACCGCATCAGCGGATTGCCCATAGAGTCCGCGCCAGGGTTCGCCGATACAGAGCAAGCACCATTTCGCTCCGAATGTGAGCGCTTCGGAGAAGCAAGGCCGCCGGCGGTCGCCCATGCGCTGGACGACGTTGCGCGCGACTTCCTCGCTGCCCACGGCGCAGGAGACGAACCTGTTGCCTGGCACCCGCCGCTCGCCCTACTCGACGACATCGACCTCCCTGGCCCCGACCCTGCCAGCATCGATATCGACCGCCTGCACGCACTCGTTCAAGGACATCGTTACTCGGCGCGGTTGGCCGCCGACGCACTGGACACCAGCATTGAGGCAGTCCGCATCGTCCTGAGCGAGCATCCGGCGCCTCCGGTGCCGCTGACCAAGGCACAAGAACGCGCTGCCGGACAGTCGCTACGAATCGCCCGGCAACTGCTCCCAGAGCACGAATTTCGATGTCGATACCTCGAAATGCGACAAAATACCCGGGCGATCGCACGAGATGTCGGCGTCTCACCTGGCAATGTCCTCAGGCTGGCACGGGACTATGGCATCGCCATGCGTAAGAGTGGCCAGCATCGGCGACATGAGGAAATCGACCGGGACTGGCTTTTCGAGCAGTACGTTATCCGCCGCCGCACTTTGCCCGACCTCGCTCGGGAGAAGGGTATGAGCAGCACCACCATGGCCAGGTGGGCTCGTGATCTTGGTATTCCAGTGCGGCCGTCCGGGGGACGGAGTCATGGAGCATATCTGCAGAGGAGCCTGGCACGAGACGACGATACGGGTCAGGGTCAGCCCGACGGGAACTGAACCTGAACTTTACGCGCGCTAGCGCGTGTTCCTCACCCCACGGGTCGGCTAGAGATCCGCGAGCCACGGATGCCCCGGGTGTACGCGAGCGAGTAGCTTAGCCAGGGTCTCGCGCTGATCCCGGGGCATGTGCGGGACGGTCGTGTCGAAGTCTCTCTGATCCTTTCGGCGGGCGTGCTTGGCCTTGAACAGCAGTACCAGTTCGGGCGCCAGATACGGGATGCCGTCTTGGGTGCGGTGGACGATGTCGCTGTAGGGAAGCCGGATCTTCTCATCACGTCGGTAGATCCAGGTGTCGCCGTCGTGTGGCTCCCGGAACACGTCGAGCACGTAGTTCCCGGTGGCCGGATCGCGCAGCCATGTCTGATGTACGGCGGCCAGCACCTCCGGTGTGATGTCCTCCCAGATCCGGCCACTGCCTGCCGCGTCGAAGACGTATCCGGGAAAGTGCTGACGGACCTCGGGGAAGCTTGCATCCGGAATCGCGATCTCGATGTCACCGTGAATGCGTGTCCGCCTGCCCAGGAACAGGTCCAGAGCCCAGCCTGCGGCCACGTACCAGGGCGTGCGGATCCCGGCCAACCGCTGCGCGACCTCGTTCGGAGTCCAAGAGGATGACCATCTGGCGTGAAGACCATCGATCTCGTCGGGTGACAGTTCGATGCCGCCGCTGGGCAGTTGCTCGCTCACCTCAAGGAACCTATCAGGGGTCTCCAACGCCTGACCGTGCCGCCAGCATCAGACCCCGGCTCGACATCGAGATTGGGAAGTTGCCTCCTCGTAGCTTCCCCTCAGCGTCTCTAGAAGCTTTTGATCTTCTTCGTCTTGGACCCCGTAGTCCCCCAGCCACATCAAGTCAACAAACTCCTCAACAGACAGGCTGTTGAACCAGTCTGCTCCCTCCTGGCTCCAACCTTCGTCGTCATCGGGCCTATTGGCTTTTCCCTGTCCCTTGGCGAGGCCAATGAGCGCAACACCGGCCGCGGCGACGAGAGTCGTGCCGCCGATGGCGATTTTCTTCCTATGCTTCTGGAACAGGTTCTTGACGGTGCCGGCAAAGGACGTGGTCTCGTCGCCCTCGGAGATGGTCTGTTTGGTGGTCACCCCCACAGATCTACCGGACCCGCACCTCAGATGTCAGGCGATCACCGACATCGGCCCTGGCTACTACACCGCTCCGTACCTGTGGAGCCAGTAGCCACAAGGACTATCCGGCAGCCAGCCCGAAACGCCGGAGCCAGCGAGGATTGGACACGATCCTGCGGACGGGCCTCGACGACAACTGACGCGGACTTGAGCGAAACGCCAGCTCAACGCCTCGCGATTGGACACCCCTTCGCGGAACCTACAGCGCACCGGACCGGGGTTCATCGCCCGGTCGTGGTGACGGGCTCGCGGTGCGCCGAGGGTGAGTTCGCTCGGGAGGGACGGGCCAGTGCCGCCGTGAGGACGGCCATGGCGGCGACGAGGGCGACGCTGATCCAGGCCGCGGTCTCGCCGGCTGCCGCATGGCCGGCGGCGCCTGCGGGAGGGGTTCCGAGTGCGTGGAAGAACACGGTGCCGACGACCGCGAGGCCGGCCGCGCCGGCGAACTGCTGGGTGGTGTTCAGCATTCCGGAGGCGATCCCGGCCTGCCGGGGTTGCACACCGGAGAGGGTGGCGCCGATCAGCGCCGGGAGGATCAGGGTGTTGCCCAGGCCCGTCAGGGCGAGTGCCGCGGCGAGCCACAGGACGTCGACGTGCCCGCCTTGGAGGTGCAGCGTGAGGGCGAGGGCGAGGTTGGCGAACAGGTCGATGGCACAGCCGAGCAGTATGACCTTGGTCGTGCCGTGGACGATAATCCATCGTTTCCCCACCAGCGGTGCGACGACTCCGGCGACGGCCATCGGCGCGAAGGCCAGTCCGGCTTGCAGTGGGGTGAGCCCGAGGCCGTTTTGGAGCAGCAGGCTGACGACGAAGATGCTGCTGGTGAAGTAGCTCATGAAGGCCACGCTGACGGCCAGGCCGGCGCTGAACGTGCGGACCCGGAAGAGGGACAGGTCCAGTAGCGGTGCACTGCCGCGGGCGAGCAGGCGACGCTCGTACGAGAGGGTCAGCAGCGCGACCGGAACGGACGCGATCAGCAGGCCCCAGC
This sequence comes from Streptomyces hoynatensis, assembly GCF_003626535.1. Lineage (GTDB taxonomy): Bacteria > Actinomycetota > Actinomycetes > Streptomycetales > Streptomycetaceae > Streptomyces > Streptomyces hoynatensis. Next base: position 390,888 of record NZ_RBAL01000005.1, on the reverse strand, counting down.
ACCATGGCGGCCAGCCCTGACCGCGGCCGAGCACCAGCGGCACCAGGGCGAGTGCCAGGGAGCCGGAAACGCCGAGGACGCCCACGGGGTCCAGCGCGGCCTGCCGACCGGCCGTGCCCCGGGGCAGCACGCCTGCGGCGAGGGCGAGGACAACGACACCGACCGGCAGGTTGAGCAGGAAGATCACCCGCCAGCCCAGGCCGAACGCATCGGCATCCAGCAGCAGTCCACCGAGGACCTGGCCGAACACTCCGCTGACGGCGGCTGTGACGCCGAACCAGGCCAGCGCCTTGGGCCGTTCCTCCGCAGCGAAGTTGCCCATGATCACGGCCAGGATCTGCGGCACCATCATCGCCGCCGTCAGCCCTTGCAGCAGGCGCGCTGCGACCAGCTGACCCGGGGATTGAGCGAGGCCGCACAGGACCGAGGCGGCCGTGAAGGCCGCCATGCCGAGGAGGAACATCCGGCGGTGGCCGTACAGGTCGCCGAGGCGCCCACCGGTCACCAGCCCTGCGGCGTAGGCGAAGGCGTATCCCCCCACCACGAGCTCCAACGCCGCCTGCCCGGCGTGCAGGTCGTGCTGCAGCGACGGGACCGCGACGTTGATCACGTTGAGGTCGAAGCCGTACATGAACATCCCCGCAAGGACGACCGGAAGCAGCAACCGGTGGCGGCGTTCTGACGACCTCATGACACTCCCAGAGCTGTTCGATAAACATCGACGACGTCGAAGATTGTCGAACAGTACAAGAAAGTTCGACATGCCGGAAGCCCCGATCTACGATCCGTGTGTGACGGTGACGACGGACGGGATGCATCCCGATGTGAGCGAACTGCGGCTCGCCAAGGTGCTGGCCGCGCTCGGCGACGAGGGGCGGCTGACCACCGTGCAGGCCCTCGCGCGACTCGGCGAGTCGGACTGCACCCGGCTCCAGGCCGACGCCGGTCTGACGATGAGCCGGTCCACCTTCTCGCATCACCAGAAGGTGCTGCGCGAGGCGGGCATCCTGCGCGCGCGGGTCCAGGGTTCCCGGCGGTTCCTCACGCTGCGCAGGGACGACCTGAACGCCCGGTTTCCCGGGCTGCTCGACGCGATCCTCGCCTCACCCGCTTCGCGGTGAACGGGTCCCCGCGGGGGCGTCGCCGTGTCCTGCGGCTCCCCAGGGGGCGATCGTGAGCCGGCGCCAGGCGTGACCGTGCGCCCGGGGTTCCGCGGAACTCGTTCTTGACTTCGAGGTCAAGAATCTGCCAGTATCACGGCCATGGGAAGGCCCAAGCAGTTCGATCCGGATGTGGCCGTCGAGCAGGCGATGGAGGTGTTCTGGCGCAAGGGGTATGCCGGGACCACCCCGCAGGACCTGGTCGATGCGCTCGGGATCGGCAAGGGAAGCCTCTACCACGCGTTCGGCAGCAAGCACGCCCTGTTCGAGCAGGCGCTTCGCCGCTACCGCGACGGCCAGACCCGCGCCCTCGTCGAGATGCTGGACGAGCCGGGCCCGGTCAAGGCGCGGCTGCGCAGGACGCTCGGGCTCCTCGTGACGGAGGACCTCGCCGGCCCGGACCGGCGTGGCTGCATGGCGGTGAACGCCGCGGCGGAGGTGGCCGGGGTCGACGAGGCGGCGGCGGGGCTCGTCCGGCAGATGCTGGACGTGACCGAGGGGGCCTTCCGCGCACTGGTCGAGGAGGGGCAGCGTTCCGGGGAGATCGCCGCGGGGCGTGACGCCGCAGCCCTCGGCAGCCTGCTGACGAACACCGTCGTCGGCATGCGGATTCTGGCGCGCGTCGCCGACGGGCCGGATCGGCTGCATCGCGTCATCGACGCGGTGGTCGACTCTCTCTGACCCCTCGCGCTCCCCGCGGTTCCGGCGCCGCACCGGGGTCAGCCCTGCCCAAATTTTGTACCCGTAGGTCAAAAATTAGGAGTGTGTCGTTGTCATGAACCTCAACCTGACCGGCAAGGCCGTGGTCGTCACCGGGGCGAGCCGGGGCATCGGGCTCGCCACCGTCCGCACCCTGCGGGCCGAGGGCGCCCGCGTCCTCGGCGCCGCCCGCACCGTCACGCCCGAGCTGAAGGACACCGGGGCGCTCCCGGTCCCGGCCGACCTGAGCACGGCCGAGGGCGTCGCCGCGGTGATGGACGCCGCCCTGGCCGAGTTCGGCGGCATCGACCTGCTGGTGAACAACGTCGGGGGCGGGGACGACGTGCGGCCGGGCGGCTTCCTCGACACGGACGACAGGCAGTGGACCAGGGTCTTCGACCTCAACCTGCTCAGCGCCGTCCGCGCCGTCCGCGCGGCCCTGCCCAGCCTGATCGAGCGCCGCGGCGCGATCGTCAACGTCTCCTCCATCAACTCGCGGCTGCCCGCCGCGGGCCCGGTCGCCTACAGCGCGGCCAAGGCTGCGCTGGCCGCCCTGGGCAAGTCCCTTGCGGAGGAGTTCGGGCCGCGGGGGGTGCGCGTGAACACCGTCTCCCCCGGCGTGGTCCGCACCTCCATCTGGGAGGACCCCGAAGGCTTCGGCGCCCAGGTGGCGGCCGCGGCCGGCGTGGAGCACGCCGCGTTCCTGCGGCAGATCCCCGACGCGTTCGGCATCACCACCGGCCGCATCACCGAGCCCGACGAGGTGGCGGCCCTGGTCGCCTTCCTCCTGTCCGAGGTGGCGGGCAACATCACCGGCGCCGACTACGTCATCGACGGCGGCACGGTCAAGACGCTCTGAGCCGGGAGACGCGCCCGTGCGCCCCGGCCGGCCCCACCGCGGTCGGCCGGGGCGCACGGGCGCGTTGGCGTCCTGTGGCGTCGGCGGGTCCTGTGGCGTCGGCGGGCCCTGTGCCGTCGGCGGGCCGGCCGGAAGGGACTTGCCGGGACGGGCGGGCCGTGGCAGCATCTTAAGGCGACATAAGTTGTGTTAGTGGCCTTGGCTGCGCCGGTCCGTCCCGTTGGCTCGTCGCCCGGCGTTCGCCGGCCTGTCCCGTCAGGAGTGGAACGGTGCTCACCCGAAGCGTTCACCAGGTTCCGCGGCCCCTCGCGGCCGCCTCGTCACCGAACGCCCAGGAGCACCATGCCGACCCAGATCACCGCGCACACCGTCACCAAGTCCTACGGCGGCCGCATCGTCCTTGACGCCGTCACCTGCTCGCTCGCGGCCGGCGAGCGCACCGGAATCGTCGGCGAGAACGGCTCGGGCAAGAGCACGCTGCTGCGCCTGCTCGCCGGTCGGGAACGCCCCGACCAGGGCGAGATCGTCGTCCAGGCCGAGGGCGGCGTGGGCTACCTCTCCCAGGAGGACGACCTCCCGGCCGGGCTGACGGCGGGGGAGGTGATCGACCGCGCGCTGAGCGAGTTGCGCGCCCTCGAACGCAGGCTGCGCGCCCTGGAAGCCCTGCTCGCGGCGGGTGACGAGTCCCCGCTCGCCGCGTACGGCGAGCTGCAGACCGTCTTCGAGCTGCGGGGCGGCTACGAGGCGGACGCCAGGGTCGCCCGTGCGCTGCACGGCCTCGGCCTGCGCGGCTTGCCGCGGGAGCGGCCCGTGGACGCACTCTCCGGCGGTGAGCGGGTCAGGCTGCGGCTGGCCGCGCTGCTGGCCGCCGCCCCCGAGGTGCTGCTGCTCGACGAGCCGACGAACCACCTCGACGACGCGGCCACGGCCTGGCTGGAGGAGCATCTGCGGGCCCGCCGCGGCACCACGGTGGCCGTCTCCCACGACCGGGTCTTCCTCGACCGGGTCGCCACCGGCCTGCTCGAGGTGGACGGCGACCGCCGCACCGCCGCCCGTTACGGCGGGGGCTACGCCGGCTACCTGGCCGCCAAGGCCGCCGAGCGGCGCCGCTGGGCGGAGCGCTACGACGGCTGGCGGGCCGAACTCGCCAGGCAGCGGGAGGCCGCCGCCACCACGGCCCGCCGGGTTGCCCCGGGGCGCGGACCGCGCGACGGCAACAAGATGGCGTACGACCGGGCGGGCGGGCGCGTGCAGCAGTCGCTCGCCGGCCGGGTGCGCAACGCCGAGGAGCGCGTGCGCCGTCTGCTCGCCGCTCCGGTGCCGCCCCCGCCCGAGCCCCTGCGCTTCGCGCTCCCGGCCCACGCCGGGCCGCCCGCCGGGACCGTGCTGGAGGCGGCCGGCATCGGCCTCGCCGGGCGCCTCGCACCGGTGGACGTGAAGCTGGCGGCGGGCGAGCGACTGCTGGTCACCGGGCCCAACGGGGCCGGCAAGAGCACGCTGCTGCGGGTGCTCGCCGGCCAGCTGGCCGCGGACACCGGCCGGCTCGACCGCCGCGGACCGGCCGGCCACCTGGCCCAGGAGCCCGCGCCCGCCCGCCCGGGCGAGACGGTGCTCGACGCGTTCGCCCGCGGCCGGGCGGGAACTCCCCAGGAGCAGGCGGAGCGGCTGCTCGCGCTCGGCCTCTTCGCCGAGGACCGGCTGGAGACGCCCGTCGCGGGGCTCTCCACCGGGCAGCGGCGGCGCCTGGAGCTGGCGCGGCTGCTGAGTGCGCCGGCGCACACCCTGCTGCTCGACGAGCCGACCAACCACCTCTCCCCGGCGCTCGCCGAGCAACTGGAGGAGGCCATGCGGCACTTCCCCGGGGCCCTCGTCGTCGTGAGCCACGACCGCCGCCTGCGCCGCGGCTGGCGGGGCCCGGTGCTGGCGCTGCGCCCGGTCGCGGACGCGGCCCCGGGCCCGGTCGCGTTCCGGTAGGCGCCCGCCGTGTCCGCCGCGCCCGCGGCGGCCTCGCGGGCGCGGCGGGACGGCGAAGGCGGCGGGCGATCGGGGATTGTCAGTGCCGGGGGCTACCGTCGTGGACGTGGACGATCTGAGGACGACGGCCGGGGGCACGGCGAGTGCGGCACGCGGGGACCTGCGCCCGCCCGCGAGCGACGGGGACGAGCGGACGACGCTGCTCACCTGCCTCCGGTACCTGCGCGAGGCGGTCATAGCCAAGACCGCGGGGCTGACGGACGCGGCGGCCCGCGAGCCCGGCGTGCCCTCGGGCACCAGCCTCCTGTGGCTGGTCAAGCACCTGACGGCCGTGGAGGCCAACTGGTTCGAGTGGGCCTACGCGGGGGGCGCGGGCGAGCCGGCGGACGACGAGGCGCCGGTGGGGGAGCGGGAGACGGCGCGGGAGCTCGTGGCCGCCTACCGGGCGGCGGCCGAGCGCAGCGACCGCATCGTCGCCGCCTGCGAGGATCTCGGCCGGCCCGGGGCGCGTTCGCTGCGGGAGACGCCGCCGCCCACGCTGCGGTGGATACTCACGCACATGATCGAGGAGACGGCGCGGCACGCCGGGCACGCCGACATCCTGCGCGAGCGGCTGGACGGCGCGGTCGGCCGGTAGCGCGGTCCCTTCGCCCGGGGGGTGGTTCGGCCGAGGGGTGGTTCGGCCGGGGGGTCGCGGTGGGGCGTCCGGCGGCGGGTGGCCCGGTGCTCGGCGGGGCCGAGGCGCGGGGAGGCGGGTCCTGTGGGTTTGGACCTGCCGGTGTGCTCCCCATTGGATCTGTTCGCCGGTCCACCGCGGCAGCAGGGTGGGCCCATGGACACCACGACAGCCTCTGCCTCGCCTTCGCCCTCGCCCGCTTCCGCTCCCGCCGCGGCGCCGCCGTCCGCCCCGGTCCCCTCGTCCGGCGCCGCAGGAGGCGCGCGGAGCGCCGTCCCTGCCACGAGCCATGGCGCTTTCGGCGGCGCCGCCTATGTACACGGGTACTCGGGCGAGGAGACCGCGCGGCTGCGTGCCCAGGCGGACGTGCTCGCCGCGCTGCTGCACGACGGTCCCGGCTATCCGGCGGGCAGCAGGGTGCTCGAGGCGGGGTGCGGCGTCGGGGCGCAGACGATGCACCTGGTCGCCGCGAGCCCGGACGCACACGTCGTGGCCCTCGACCGCTCGGCCGCCTCCCTGGCCGAGGCCCGCGCCCGCCTGGCCGCGCACGCCCCGCACGCGCGCCTGGAGTTCCGCCAGGCCGACCTGTACGAACTTCCCTTCGCCGAGGGCGAGTTCGACCACGTCTTCGTGTGCTTCGTGCTGGAGCACCTGGCGGACCCGGTGGGTGCCCTGGCCGGCTTGCGGCGGGTGCTGCGGCCAGGAGGGACGATCACGGTCATCGAGGGCGACCACGGCTCGGCGTTCTTCCACCCCGCGAGCGAGCGGGCCACGGCGGCGATCGACTGCCTGGTCGCCCTGCAGGCGGCCGCGGGCGGGAACGGGCTGATCGGGCGCCGGGTGCAGCCCTTGCTCTCCGCGGCCGGGTTCGCCGAGGTGGAGGTGCGGCCGCGCACCGTCTACGCGGACGAGACCAGGCCGGAGCTCGTCGAGGGCTTCACCCGCAACACGTTCATCGGCATGGTGGAGGGCGTCCGGGAGGAGGCCGTGGCCGCGGGACTCAGCACCGCGGAGGAGTTCGCGCGCGGCCTCGACGACCTGCGGCTGACGGCCGGGCCCGGCGGAATCTTCCACTACACGTTCTTCAAGGGCCACGCGGTCAAGCCGGCCGCCCCCTCGGCCGGCCGGCGCGCCGCAGGCCGGGCGCGGTGATCGGCCTGTTGCCGGCCGCCGCGGGCCTGGTCCTCCTGGTGTGGGCGCTGGAGCGCAACCACCGCCGCGGGCGGTTCCCACTGGTGCCGCCCTACGGCGCCGCGGATCGGGTGGACCGGGACGCGGAGCGGGTGGCCGCCGAGTTGCGGGCGCTTCCCAACCCGCCGGGGCAGCCGGGGGCCGCCCCACCCGCGCAGCCCGTCGGCGCCGCGGGGGCCGCCGCCCCCACGGCCGCCCGGCGGCCCCGGCGCGGTGGGCGGCCTCGGCGCGGTGGGCGGCCTCGGCGCGGTGGGCGGCCTCGGCGCGGTGGGCGGCCTCGGTTCAGTGGGCGGCGTCGAGCAGCGCGCTGAGCCGGGCGGCGCCCGTGCGCTCCAGCCAGGCCCCGAAGTCCAGCAGGCCGGGGCGCAGGGCGCGCAACTCCTCGACGTCGACGAGCGCGTACCTGCCCTCGTTCAGCGACGCGATGCCGCGGGCCGCCTCCTCGCTGCGTGCCCGGATCGCCGCAAGCGGCAGCTGTGTGTACGGCACCTCGCGGCCGAGGGCCCGGCTGATCGCCGCGGCCTGCTCGACGGGCGTCAGGGTGTCGCCCGCCAGGGAGAGGGCGCGCCCGCGCCACCGCTCCGGTTCCGCGAAGGCGGCGGCGGCGAAGCCGGCGATGTCCTCCAGGGCGATCAGCTGCTGGCGCGTGCCGGGGGCGTACGGGGTCGCCAGCGCGCCCTCGCGCAGGCCCCAGACGGGGTGGGCGAGGTTCTCCATGAAGGAGGCCGGGCGCAGCACGGTGGCGGAGAGGCCGAGCGCGCGGATGCGCTCCTCGATCTCCGCCTTGGTGCGCAGCGTCGACAGCTCCGGGTTCTGGTCGGCGCCGAAGGCCGAGGCGTAGACGAGGTGCCCGGCGCCCGCGGCCAGGGCCGCCTCGGCGACGTTGACCCCGGCGCGGACCTCCTCGGCGGGGCCGTAACCGGGCGGCAGGCCCGGCATGCCCGGGGTCGGCTGGACGCTGAAGACGCCGTACGCCCCGCTCGCCGCCGCGTCGAGGGAGGCGCGGTCCAGCAGGTCGCCGGTGACCACCTCGGCGCCCGCCGCCGCCAGGGCCTTCGCGGCCGGGCCGTTCGCGTCGCGGGTCAGCGCCCGCACCCGCCAGCCGTCGGCGAGGAGCCTGGCCGCGGTGGCGCCGCCCTGCTGGCCGGTGGCGCCGGTGACCAGGATGGTCAGCTCGGCCCGCGCCTCCCGCGCGGCAACGCGTGGGAGGCCGTGCGGGGCCTGGCGGGGGAGGCTGCCCGGCGGGTCGCCGGGGAGGGCACAGGCGAAGGGGGCCTGGGGGCCTTGGGGGAGGGCGCCGCGGGGGTCGTTCATGGGATTCTCCGGGGACGAAGGGCCTACAATCGGAATTCGTGACCCGGTTAACGTACCGGAGCGTCCAACCCGTTTGTCAATGTGGGCCGGTCACGGGACGGGAGGGCAGGGCATGAGGGAGCACGGCTCGCCGCCGGCGAGGGCCGACGCAAGACGCAACCGGGCGCGGGTGCTGGAGGCGGCGCGGGCGGCGTTCGGGGCCGAGGGGAGGATGGTTCCGCTCGGCGAGATCGCGCGGCGGGCCGGGGTGGGCGCGGGCACCGTCTACCGGCATTTCCCCTCCAAGGAGGACCTGTTCGGGGCGGTGATCGCCGAGAGTGTCGAGCGGTGCGTCGCCGAGGCGCGCGAGCTGACGGCGGCGGCCGATCCGGGGGCCGCCTTCTTCGCCTTCCTCGAACGCGTGGTGGCGATGGCCGCGTTCAACCGCGCCCTGTGCGACGCCCTCGCCCGCGAGGCGCCGGGCCGAACCGCGGACGGCCCCGCGCCCGGGGCCAGGCGGGAGTTCGAGGCGGTGCTCGGGCGGCTGCTCGCCGGGGCGCAGGCCGCGGGGGCGGTCCGCCGTGACGTGGGCGCCGCCGAGGTGCGGCTGCTGGTGACCGGCTGCGCGGCGATGGAGCAGGGCCGCGGCGCCGCCGGCGCCCCCGGGCTGCTGACCGCGGTGATGTGCGACGGCCTGCGCCCCCGCCCTGCCGTAACGGAACCCCGTAACGAAACCGGGTCGGAGCGCGCCGGGCGTAACGAAACAGGCGCCGCTTCCCGCGACGAAACCCCGCGCTGCCCGATGTGCGGCCGCCCCCTGCCGGTGGCCAGGACGGGCCGCCCGGCGCGGTACTGCGGGGCGGCCTGCCGGCAGAAGGCACACCGGCGCAGGACCGGCGGCCGGGCGGCGGGCTGACCGGCGCCCGGGCGGGGGCGTCGGAGGTGGGGCGGGGCGAGCGGAGGCGGCCTGGCGGCGTGGGCCGCGGAGGGGCGCGCGGGTCAGGGCCGGCCGGCGCGCAGGGCCAGCAGTTCCGGGGCCAGCACCCGGACGGCGCCGCGTTCCGTCGCCACCAGCCCCTCCCGCCGCAGCCGGGACAGGGCCCGGTTCACCGTGACGCGGGTGGTGCCGAGCAGGTCGGCCACCCCCTGCTGGCCGCCCGGCAGCCCGACCCGGCCGTCGGCGCCCGCCTCGGCCAGCAGCCAGGCGGCGAGCCGCGCCACGACCGGGAGGGTCGCGGTGGCGGCGAACCGTTCCTGCTGTCGCCGCGCCCCCGCCGCGAGAACCCGCAGCACATGGCCGCGGACGGCGGGCACGTCCTCGGCCATGGCGAGGAACTCCGCCCGCGGCACCGGCAGGACGACGCAGGGGGTGACGGCGGTGAGCGTGGCCGTGTGCCCGCGCCCGTCGATCAGGGCCACCTTGTCCAGCGCGCACGGCGCGGCGAACTCGCCGAAGCGCAGCACCCGCCCGCCCGCGGTGGTCGCGGTGGCGGCCACCCGCCCGGACAGCAGGCACAGCAGGTGCGTGGCCGGCTCCCCGGCGTGCCGCAGCACCCGGCCCGCCGGATGGCGGCGCGGCGCGGCGCGGTCGCCCAGCGCGCGCAGCCGCTCCTCGGGCAACGCGGCCAGGAGGGGAACGGCCCTGAGTGAAGCGAGTGATACAGACGCGGCCACCCGGCCGACCGTACCGTCCGGCGCATGCTGATCCTCGAACTCGCCTTCACCGCGGCCCCCGAGCGGCTGGCCGCCCGCCCCGCGCACCGCGAGGTGCTGGCCCGCCTTCACGAGGAGGGGCGGCTGACGGCCGCCGGCCCCTTCGCCGACGACTCCGGGGCCGTGCTCCTCTTTCCCCTCGAACGCCCGGAGCTGGAGCGCGTCATGGCGGACGACCCCTACTACCGCACGCCCGGCGTGGAGGTGGTGGGCATCCGCGAGTGGCGTCCGGTGGTCGGGCCCTGAGCACCGGGGCGTGAAGCGCCGTGCCCCGGGCGCCGTGCGCGCCGGGGCGCGGTGCAGGCTGGGGGCGTGAAGACACTGGTGATAGGCGCCACGGGCGTCATCGGGCGGGCCGTCTCGGCCGCGCTCGAAGAGGCGGGGCACGAGGTGGTACGCGCCTCGCGGCGCGGCGGGGTTCGGGTGGACATCGCCGACCCCGACTCGGTGGCCGCGCTGCTCGCCTCCCTGCCGGGGCTTGGGGCGGTGGTGTGCTGCGCGGCGAGCGGGAACCTGACCCGGCTGACCGAGGGGACCGACGCGGAGTACCTGACGGGGCTCGAAGGAAAGCTGCTCGGGCAGGTGCGGCTGGTCAGGCAGGCCATCGGCCACCTCGGCACGGGGGGTTCGATCACGCTGACCGGCGGCGTGTTCGAGGAGCCGACCCCGGGCGGCTCGTTCGGCGCGCTGGTCAACGCGGGCCTTGAGGCCTTCGCCGCGGCGGCGGCCGTCGACCTGCCGGACGGGCCGCGGGTGAACGTGGTCAGCCCGGGCTGGGTGTCCGAGACGCTGGAGGCGATGGGCCGCGACGGCGCGGCGGGCACGCCCGCGCGCGACGTGGCGCGCGCCTACCTCGCGGCCGTGACCGGCACGTACACCGGCCGGGTCCTCCGCCCCACGCGTGCGTAGCGCCGGCGCCGACCCCGCCCCCGGCCGGGCCCGGCCCTGGGCCCGCGTCGGGCCGCCGGGCGGGGGGCGTCCGCCTCGCGGCCGGCCCGCCGGGGCCGGGAGGGGCGGGTACTAGACTGCCCGCGGCCCGCGGGGGGCCACACGGGAGGACCGGGAACGCATGGCCATACGCAAGGAAACGATGCGCGCGCAGGTCGCGGAGGCCATCGCCCAGGTCAACCCGCAGGACCGGCCGATCGTCACGATGCAGACGGTCACCGGGCCGAGCCCCTGGCTGCTCAGCGCCGTCAGCGCGCTGGCCCTGCTCCTGGTGGACTACTACTTCGTGACGCTCACCGAGCAGGCCGTGGTCTTTCACCGGGCGAGCCGGGCCAGCAACCGGCCCAAGGAGCTGGCGTTCGTGCTGCCGCGGCAGCAGGTGCCCGGGCTGATCACGGACGCCAGGCGCGGCACCCTCTGGAGCTCCTTCCGGCTGCTGATCCCCGGCCACACCCGGCCCACCCGCTTCAACGTCCACCGGTGGTGGCGCAACGAGCTGGACATGTTCTTCCCGGCGCTGACCGCGCCCCCGGGAGCGTTCGGCGTGCCGGGCGCGCCCGGCATGGCGCAGGGGGCGTACGCGCCGGGCGCGCCCGGCATGCAGAACCCGCCCTATGCGCCGGGGCCGCCCTACGCGCCAGGACCGGCCGGCGCGCCGGGTACCGCGCCCGCGCCCGGGCAGGCTCCCGCGCCCGGGCAGGCTCCCCCGCCCGCGCCCGGTGCGTACGGGCAGGCGGCGGCCTACCCGCCGGGGACCCCGTACCCGCCGGCGGCGCCGTACCCGCACGGGCCCGCGGGCGCTCCCGGTGCCGGACACCAGCCCGGCGCCCCGGTCGACCAGGGCGGGCAGGGCGGGCAGGGCGGCCAGGGGCCGTGGCAGCACCCGCAGCGGCCCGCCGACCCGCCGAGGTGACGGCCTCCGCCGGGGAGGGCGCGCGAAGTCCCGGCCACGCGCCGGGCAGTGAGCCGGGCCGGCCGAACGCCCCGGGGCCCGGCCGCGGCGCGGGCCGCGCACGGGCCCTGGCCCTGCGGGTCGCGGCGCGTTACGGCGTGCCGGCGGACGAGGTGGTGCTCGCGCCGGCGCAGGGCGCGGCGTCCGTCGTCCACCTGCTCGGCCGCGACTTGGTGCTGAAGGCGGCCCTGGCGGATGCGCCCGGCCCCGCGGCCGACCTGTGCAAGGAGGCCGCGGTCATCCCGCACGTCAGGGACCTGGGCGTGCCCACCCCCGAACTGCTCGAACTGGGCGAGCCCGCGGGCGCCGCCCCCTACCTGGTGCTGCGCCGCGCCCCGGGCGTGAGCCCGGGCGAGGAGCCGGGCCCGCGCCTGCACCGCTCCCTCGGCCGGGCGCTGGCGCGGCTGCACGGCGCGGCGGCGAGCCCGCCCGCCGCCGTGCCGGCCGACGCGCAGGAGGACCCGCGCCCCGGCGTCGAGCGGCTCGCCGCGGACGGCTACCTGAGCGCCGGGCTGGCCCGCTGGCTGATCGGCTGGTTCGGCGCATTGGCCGCCAGGCTTCCCGCCGCGCCGCCGCGGCCGGTCCTGATCCACGGGGACGTGTCCGCGGGGAATCTGCTGGCCGAACCCGGCACCGGCGAGCTGACGGCCCTGCTCGACTGGGGCGACGCGGCCCTGGCCGACCCCGCGGTGGAGTTCGCGAAGGTGCCGCCGCGGGCCGTCCCCGAGGTGCTCGCCGGGTACCTCGGCGAGGGCGGCGGCGAAGAGCGGCGGCAGTGGCTCGACCGGGTGCTGTGGCACCACCTCGGCTGGGCCCTGGCGAGGCTGCCCACCCCGCCCGAGCCGCGGCTCGCGCACTGGAGCGCGCAGCCGGGCAACCGCCTGCTCGAACTGCTCCGCTGCTACGCCGAGGGGCCCGACGCGGGCTGGATGAGGTCCCAGAGGTTGCCGTAGCGGTCGGCGAAGACGGCGACCCTGCCGTACGGTTCCTCGCGCGGCGCCCGCGTGAAGGTCACCCCGGCCGCGCTCAGCCGGGCGTGATCGGCCGCGAAGTCGTCGGTGTACAGGAAGAAGCCGACCCGGCCGCCCGTCTGGTCGCCCACCCTGGCGCGCTGTTCCTGGCCCGCGGCGCGGGCCAGCAGCAGCCCGGTTTCGGCGTCGGGGTCCGGCGCGACGACGACCCACCGCTTGCCGGGCTTGCCCTCCTCGGCCAGGGGCGTGTCGCACCGCAGCGCGAAGCCGAGCACCCCGGTGTAGTAGGCGATGGCCTCGTCGTAGTCGGGCACGACGAGCGTGAGAAGACCCAGATGGCGCATTCCGGCAGCGTGCCATGCTTGCGGTGTGTACGAGGAACGTCCGGCGCTCGCGCCCGAACTCGGCGGCGCCGTGGTGTGGCGCACCGAGGCGGTGGGCAGCGGCCGGGTGCTGCCCGACGGCTGCATGGACCTGATCTGGGCGGACGGGGCGCTGCTCGTCGCAGGCCCGGACACCGGGCCGCTCCTGATGGAGAGCGGACCGCGCGTGCGCCGGTTCGCGGGGGTGCGGTTCGCGCCGGGGGACGGGCCGGACGTGTTCGGGGTGCCGGCGCACGAGCTGACCGATCTGCGGGTGCCGCTGGCGGCGCTGTGGCCCCGGCGGCGGGTCCTGGAGCTGACCGAACGGGTCGCCGCGGCGGCCGACCCGGGGGCGGCGCTCGAGGCGGTGGCCGCGCCCCGGCTGCGGGCGGCGGGGCCGCGGGAGCCGTGGCGGGTCGCCGCGGTCGCGGCGCTGCGCGCGGGGCGCGGGGTCGGGGAGACGGCGGCGCGCCTCGGCCTGAGCGAGCGGCAGCTGCGCCGGCGCAGCCTGGCGGCCTTCGGCTACGGCCCGAAGACCCTCGCCCGGGTGCTGCGGCTGCAGCGCGCGCTGCGCCTCAGCCGGAGCGGTGTGCCGGGCGCCGAGACGGCGGCGCGCGCCGGGTATGCCGACCAGGCGCATCTGGCCCGCGAGGTGCGGGCCCTGACGGGCCTGCCGCTGTCCCTGCTCCTGGCCACCGGGCACGGGGCGGGCGCGGGCACCGGGGAGGGCTGAGGGCCGCCGGTCCCGGCCCGCCGGAACCGCCGGGCGCCGGGCCGCAGTCCTCCCGGGCGGGCGGAGTTCCGCGGGGAGTGGTGGGGGAACGCATGAGCGACACGGTGGGCAGGTTCGTCGGCCGGGGGCCGGACGGGCGGGAGCACGTGGTGCGGGTGGAGGTGCGCGGGAGGGCGCAGTTGGTGGCGTGCGAAACCTGCGGGTGGCGCAGCAACACCCCGCTCGCGCCCCGGCGCGTGGCCCTTCGGCACCTGTCCGGCTCGCACGCGGTGGCGTCCGCGGAGCGGGAACGCACCCCGGCGTTCTGGTTCAGGACCGGGCTCAGCGCCCTGCTGGTGGCGGCCATCCTGCTCTTCGCCGCGGTCCGCGGGGCGGGCGGCTGAGCGCCGAGGACGCCGGGGACCGGGCCGGACCGGGCCGCACCGACCGGATGGGACGGGGCCGGACCGGAGCCGAACGAAGTTTCACTCGCCCTCCCTGTGGTCGTGGCCCACGGCCCCTGAGCACGGGGAGAAGAGCGCGAGCGAGGCTGTGGACGACCGGATGCAGGTGAGGTGCCTGAAGCAACTCGGCTCGGTTCCGGCCAGGGGGCCGGGGGCCGGCCGGTCAGGGGGCGAGTGGGGCGAAGAGGTCGACCGCGTTGCCGTCGGGGTCGAGGACGATGGCGTAGCGCTGCCCCCAGAACGCGTCCCAGGGCGCCTTCTCGCCCGCGTACCCGGCCTGCGTGAGCTCCGTGTACAACTCGTCGACCTCGGCGGGTCCCTCGCAGAGGAAGGCGAGGCCGATGCGCCGGCCTCCCTGCCCCGGGTGCCATTCGGGGTGGAAGCTCCGGACGGTCTCCGCGGTGTCCCAGGCGATGCGCAGCCCGCCCGGCAGCACGGCCTCGACGTGCGGCTGGCTCTCCGCCCCGGCCGGGATGTCGAGGCCGAGCCGCCGGTAGAACGCGAACGAGGCCGCCATGTCGTCGGTGATCAGCCCAATGAGGTCGAGTCGTGGTGTCATGCTCCGCAGACTAGGCACGCCGGGGAACGCCACGCTTGAACAAATCGGCCGTACGAACGACGGCCCCGCCCGCGGTCCGCGCCCTACGCCTGCCGCTCCAGCGCGTTGACCCGCCGCAGCAACTCGCCCGAGGCCTGGATCGAGATGTTCAGCAGGGGCGTCACGGTCTTGCCGATCACCTCGCGCACGGTGCTGTGGACGGTCTCGACCACCCGCGCGTCCACGCCCCGGGTGGCGCGCTCCACCTCCTCGGCAACCTGCCTGCCGATCCACTCGGCGAGGCTGTGGATAAAGTTGTCCACAGGGGCGGCGGCCGTCGGGCGGTGCCCCTCCTCCTCCGCGTCGAGCAGGTAGGTACGCACCTGACGTGCGACGTTGCTCTCCCGCAGCAGCGTCGCCACGTTGAGAACGGTGCGCCGGGAGAAGAGCGCGAGCGAGGCTGTGGATGACTGGATGCAGGTGAGTTGCTTGAAGTAACTCAGCTCGGTTCCGGTCAGGACCCGGTAGCCGTTGGCCTCCACCTCCTCCCTGTGGTCGTGGATCAGGGCCCTGATCGCGTTCACCTCCACCTCGAAGTAGTCCGCGACCATCCGGGTCGTCACGTGGGTGCCGTCCGGCAGCAGTACCAGGGCCTTCACCCTGTCGAGCGCCTGCACCCGGTCCGCCACGCGGGCCCGCAGCCCCCGCGATTCCAGCAGGTCGGTCTCGTGGACACGCATCCTGCATCCTCCCCCTTCTCCGCCGTGTCCGGCGTTCCTCGTGTCGTTCGCTTCACTTCGTTCTCGCTCCGCCCTGATCGGGCTTCGCGGCCGGCACCGGTGGTCCACGGGTGCGGCCGGCGTGTGCAGACCCTGTGTGGGCCTACGCCAATCGGGTTAACGAGGGCGAGTCGGTGAAGACACGAGCGAAATCCGCGAATGTATCCGATGCGGACCGCGGGGGCGCGCGTGGGGGGTGCTCACTCCGTCCAGGGCACCTGCCGCACCTCTCCGGTGGCGGTGACCGTGGCCAGGCAGTGGTTGGCCATGCAGACCACGACCTCGGCCGCCTCCTCCCCGGTGCGTATCTGCCGCGGCTCGCCGGCGGGGAGGATCGCGGCCTGGCCGGGCGCCACGCTGCGGTCCTCCCCGTCCACCTCGATGGTGAGCGTGCCGGACAGCGGCAGCCAGACCTGCTCGCGGTCCACCGAGTGCAGCGGGCCGCGGCTGTGCGCGGGCATGTGCACGGTCCACGCACTGACCTCGGAGGTGCCGCGGCTCGGGGTGGCCAGGCTGGTCATCGCGCCGGTGGCGGTGGTGAAGACGTCGGCCTCGCCTGGGGTGTTCACGCGCATCGCGCTTCCTCCATGTGTCAAGTTGCTTTACATGCTCTTCGCGGACGAGTAAAGCACGTTGACTCGCGTATGTCACCATGGGCGGATGCCCCACGAAGAGGACCCGCTGGCGCGAGCGGAGCTGACCTACCTGCTCGGCATGGGATTCCAGCTGCTGGTCGCCGAGTTCACCGCCCGGGTCGCCGAGCACGGGTACGGCGACCTGCGCCCCGTGCACGGCCTGGCCTTCCAGGCGCTGTGGCCCGGCGGGGCCACGGCCACCGAGCTGGCGGGGCGGCTCGGGGTCACCAAGCAGGCGGCGGGGCAGTTGGTGGACGACCTCGAACGGCGCGGCTACGTGCGCCGCCAGGCGCATCCCGAGGGCGGCAGGCGCAAGCTGGTGGTGCTCACCGAGGCCGCGCACGCCCACCTCCAGGTGGCGGGCCGGACGCTGCACGCCCTGGAGGCCGAGCTGGCCGGCCGGCTGCCGGGCACGGACCTGGGATCGCTGCGCCGGGAACTCGCCCGTCTGGTGCGGGAGTTGGGTGGCGAGGACCTGCCGCCGCTGCGGCCGGTGTGGTGAGGAGGCCGCGCCGGGGGCGCGGCCGGCGCCCGCGGGGGCTCAGCCCAGGGCGACCGAATAGGGCGCGAACCTCCGGGAGACGTCGCCGGGGATGTCGGGGGCGCCCAGCACCATGAGCGTGCAGCGGCTGCTGTCGCCGAGCCCGTTGGCGCGCAGCCAGGCGGCAAGGCCCGGGTGCCGGTCGTCGGCGTCGAACCGCAGCGGCGGCGGGGCCTGCCGGGCGAGGGCCGCGAGCAGCTGCCTGGCGGTCGGCTCGTCCTCGGCGAGCAGGGGCCCGACGACGGTCGAGGTCGGGTTGGGCCAGGAGGCGGCGAAGCCGGTCAGGCTCCCGTCGGCCGCCCGCGCCACGAGCAACTGCGCGGCGAAGGAGGGCAGCCGGGCCAGCAGGCCCGTCCGGTCGGCGCCGAAGATCGGCAGGTCGTAGGCGAGGATGTCGGGCAGGTCGGCCGCGGTCGCCGGGCGTACGACGGCGCCGGCCGGGAGCGCGCCGGGCGGCTGCGCGCCGGTGAACGCGCCGCGCAGGGTGGTGAGGGCCCCCACCGGCTTGAAGCCCAGCTCCTCGTAGAGCGGCCTGCCGAGTTCGGTGGCGGTGAGGAAGGCGGCGGCGGTCCCGCACTCGGCGAGCACGTGCCGCATCAGGCGGCGGCCGAGCCCGCGGCGCCCGTGGCGGCGGGCGACGAGGACCATGCTGAGACAGCGGTAGTCCGCCCCGTAGGGGGTGGCGACGACGGTGGCGATGAGCCCCCCGTGCGGGTCGCCGGGCGGGGCGGCCACCCCGTAGCCCTGGCCCGCACTCAGCAGCAGCCGCCACTTGTGCTCCTCGCGGCCCCAGCCGCGGTCGTCCGCGAGGTCGAGGCAGGCCGTGAGGTCTTCGGGGCCGAGGCGGCGCACGGGGAGCGCGCCGAGGTCGGGCGTCGGGGGCGCCACCCGCCCAGCCTGACGGAAGCGCGGCCCGCTCCGCGAGTGGATTTCGCGGTGCGGGACGCCCTGGCCCGCTCCCGTTCGCGCCGCCCGCGCCGGGTGAGGCCCCAGGGCTTCAGCACGGATATCGCGGTGAGGAAGACGTACAGGGCGAGCGCCACGCTCGGCGGCACGATCAGGTCGACGGGCTCCGGCACCTCCCGCCCGCCGGCCGCGGCGGAGGCCGCGCCGTCGATGGTGGGGCGCAGCGCGAGGACGGAGGCGGTGGCCGCGGCGAGGGTCAGCCAGAACTTGGCGTAGACCCAGCGGTGGCGGGCCAGGCCCCAGGGGGTGCCGAGGGAGCAGACCAGCCCCGTCACCAGGGTGAGCAGGGCGAGCGGGGGCAGCAGCCAGTCGCCGAAGACCTTCATCGAGCGGTAGGCGGCCTCGGCCGCCGCCGGCGAGCCCGTGGTGGCCCCGGTGACGGCGAGCGCGAGCAGGCACAGGGTCAGTCCGAGCCAGCCGACGGACACGACGAGGTGCGCGATCAGGAAGCCCCGGCGGGCGGGGCGGGAGAGCTGTCTCATGCCCTCCACGCTCCCGTGCGGGGCGGCCGGCGGCGTCTCCCCCGGGGAGTATCCGCAGGTACTCGCATCCGAGTAGCCGCCCCGGGGCGCCGCGGTGGCCCGCGCGGCGACCAGGGGACACCCGGCGGGACCCGCGGCAGTGACCTGGCGCCGGGGGCGGGCGGGGGGTAAGGGTGGCCGCCATGACGGAATCCAACGCAGAGCTGCTGCCCGCCACGCGCCGCGCCCTCGACCACCGGCTGGCGCTCGCGCAGTCCGAGGGGCGCGTGCCTTCGGCAGTGGCCGCCGTGGCGCGCGAGGGGCGCGTGGTCTGGAGCGGGGGGCGCGGCGAACTCCCGGCGGGCGCGCGCCCCGAGGAGGTGCAGTACCGCATCGGCTCGCTCACCAAGACAATGACCGCGGTCCTCGTCATGCGGCTGCGGGACGAGGGGCGCGTGGATCTCGCCGATCCGCTCGGCGCCCACCTCGACGTCCCGCACGGCGGCGAGGCCACCCTCTTCCAGCTGCTCTCCCACACCGGGGGCCTGGCCGCCGAGGCGCGCGGGCCGTGGTGGGAGCGCACGCCTGGCGAACTGCGCCCCGAACTGCCGGACATCTTCGGCGAGCAGCCGCAAAAGCACCACCCGGGGCGGCGCTACCACTACTCCAACCCCGGGTACGCCCTGCTCGGCGCGCTGGTGGAACGGCTGCGCGGGGAGCCGTGGTTCACGGTGCTGCGGCGCGAGGTGCTCGAACCGCTCGGCATGCGGCGCACCACCGCGCTCCCGGCCGCCCCGCACGCCGAGGGCTGGGCGGTGCACCCCTATGCGGACGTCCGGCAGCGCGAGCCACTCGTGGACACCGGCCGGATGGCCCCGGCCGGCCAGCTCTGGTCGACGGCGGCCGACCTGGCCCTGTTCGCCGCCTTCCTCGCGGACGCGGACGACGCGGCGGGGACCGGGGCGCGCTCCGGGGCGCACGAGGCGATCCTCGGCGCGGCCACCCGCGCGGAGATGCGCCGGCCCGCCGCCCCGCCCGAGGCCGGCGCCTGGGACTCGTCCTACGGCCTCGGCGTCCAGCTGGCCCGCCGGCCGGACGGCCGGGTGCTCGCCGGGCACGGCGGCTCCATGCCCGGCTTCGTCGCCAACCTGTGGACCAGCGGGGCCGACCGGCTCGCCGCCGTCGCCCTCGCCAACGCCACCAGCGGCCTCGGCGGCGTGCCCGCGGCCGAACTGCTGGAGCTGGTGGCCGCGCACGAGCCGGCGCCGCCCGAGCCCTGGCGGCCGATGCCCGCCGACGACGCCGATCCGGCGCTGCTCGCACTGGCCGGAGCCTGGTACTGGGGGACGGTCCCCTACCTGCTGCGCGTGCACGCCGGGCGCATGCTGACGCTCACTCCCGCCGCGGGCGCCGGCGTCCGCGCCTCCCGGTTCCTGCCGTGCGCGGCGGGCGGCTGGCGCGGCCTCGACGGCTACTTCGCCGGGGAGGCGCTGCGCGCGGTGACGGCAGGCGAGGGCCGGGTGACGCACCTGGACCTGGGCACCTACGTCTTCACCAGGGAGCCCTACGATCCGGCCGCGCCCCTGCCGGGCGGGGCCGACCCGGAGGGCTGGCGCTGAGCCGCCACGGCGCCCGGGCCACCGAGGCGCGCGCTCCGGCGTGCGCCTCCCGCGGGCGGCCCGTCAGCCGCGGGCGGCCTGTGCCGCATGGGCGGACCGTTCGCCCACGTGCGTCACGTACGTCACAGGCGCCGCGTACGGACCGCGCGTCACGTACGTCACAGGCGCCGCGTGCGGACCGCGCGCCGCGTGCGTCACGGGCGGACGGGCACTCGCGGGCGCCGGGGCGTGCATCGGCGGGGCACGCCCCGGCGCGCGCAGCCCAGGCCGGGCGCCCGGCTACAGCTGCATCTTGAAGCCCACGTGCGTCGCCGCGAAACCGAGCCGCTCGTAGAAGCGGTGGGCGTCCTTGCGCGTCGCATCCGAGGTCAGCTGCACCAGCGCGCACCCCTGCCGCCGCGCCTCCTCGACGGCGAGCCGGATCAGCCGGCCGCCGATCCCGGCGCCGCGCTCCTCCGAGCGGACCCGCACCGCCTCGATCAGCGCCCGCGAGGCGCCCCTGCGGGAGAGCCCGTGCAGGATCGCGAGCTGGAGCGTGCCGACCGTCCTGCCGTCCCGCTCGGCCACCAGGAGGTGCTGGTTCGGATCGGCCGCGATGCGTTCGAAAGCCGCCAGATATGGCGCCGGATCGGCCGGATTCTCGCGGGTCGCCCCCAGCACGTCGTCGGCCAGCATTGCCACGATCTCGGGAACGTCTGCCACAGTGGCCTTACGCAGGGCGATTTCCATGACGCCCATTCTAAGAACGGCCGGGAATCCGGCGAAAATTTGGGCTAAAGCGTGTGAACTTCTCGTTCCCGGCCGGGGCTTGTGTCTCGTCCGTATAACGGTAGGGTCGGGTGCGCACCAGGCGGCGGAAGCCGCTCAGTTTAGACGGTGCAGGGGGCTCGATGGCCGGGTTTCCGGTCAACCACCCGCTCCGGGTGGGCGCGCGGCTACGGTGCGCCACCGGAGTTGATCGAGGCGAGGCAGGTCATGACCGCGATATCGGCCGGTGACGGCGCCACCACCAGGGGAGACGGGAATGGAACCGGACCCGGGAGGGGGCAGCCTTCGCGGGACGCGTTGCTGATCAGAAGCACGCTGGCGGAGATCGAGCCGATCTCGGACCAGGTGACGTCCTACTTCTACGCCCTGCTGTTTCTGAACAATCCCGGGCTGCGCGACATGTTTCCGGCCGCGATGGACTCCCAGCGCGACCGGCTGTTCGGGGCATTGCTGGTGGCCGCCGAGCACATCGACGACACCCTGGCGCTGACCGAGTATCTGTCCAACCTCGGCCGCGGGCACCGGAAATACGGCACCAGGCCCGAGCACTACCCCGCCCTGGGCGAGGCCCTCATGTCCGCGCTCGAACGGTACGCCATCCGCGCCTGGGGGCCCGAGACCGAGGGCGCCTGGGTGCGCGCGTACACCGCGATCTCGCAGACGATGATCGACGCGGCGGCCGACGACGAACTCCGCTCCCCGCCCTGGTGGAACGCCGAGATCGTCAAGCACGAGCGCCGCACCAACGACGTCGCGGTGATCACCCTGCGCACCGACCAGCCCTACCCGTTCCGGGCCGGTCAGTACGCGAGCGTCGAGACGCCCTGGTGGCCCCGCGTGTGGCGCAACTACTCCTTCGCCTGCTCGCCGCGCCCCGACGGCCTGCTCGCCTTCCACGTCAAGGCGATCCCCGCCGGCTGGGTCTCCCGCGCCCTGGTGCACCACGCGCGGCCGGGCGACGTCGTCAGGATCGGCCCGCCGAACGGCTCGATGACCGTGGACCACTCCTCGGCCCGCGGCCTGGTGTGCGTCGGCGGCAGCACCGGCATCGCGCCGATCAAGGCGCTGGTGGAGGACGTCGCCCAGCACGGCGGGCGGCGGCCCGTCGAGGTGTTCTTCGGCGCCAACCGCGACGCCGAGCTGTACGACCTGGACTCCTTCCTCGACCTGGAACGGCGCCTGCCCTGGCTCTCGGTGCGCCCGGTCGTCGCGGAGCGCGCGACGCTCGGCGAGCCGGGGCTGCTGCCGGAGGCGGTCCGGCACTACGGACCCTGGCGGGAGTGCGAGGGCTACCTGTCCGGGCCGCCACAGATGATCCGCAAGAGCGTGGACGCCCTGGTGTCCGCCGGCATCCCGCCCGAGCGGATTCGTCACGACTTCATGGGAACGCTGGTCGCCTCGGGAAAGTAAGAAGTGAAGTAACGGTATGACAGGAATGCCTGGAACAGACGGGACACTCGACGGGCCCTACGCGCCTTCGCCGGACGGGCGCCGGCACCTCCCCGGCAGCGACGGGGAGCACGCCCTCCAGCGGAGCCTGGGCACCGAGCAGCGAGCCGAGCGTTTCTACGAGCAGCAGGTGCTCGACCATCTCAACGAGCGCATGCGGGAGTTCGTGGGCCGCCAGGAGATGTTCTTCCTGGCCACGTCCGATCGGCACGGCGAGTGCGACAACAGCTTCCGGGCCGGCCCGCCCGGCTTCCTCCAGGTGCTCGATCCGCGGGTGCTGGCCTACCCGGAGTACCGCGGCAACGGCGTGCACGCCTCCCTCGGCAACATCTCGGAGAACCCGCACGCCGGCCTGCTCCTGCTCGACTTCGAGCGGGCCCGCATCGGCCTGCACGTCAACGGCCGCGCCCGCATCGTGAGCGACGCCGAGCTGCGCGCGCAGTACCCGGGCCTGCCCGAGGAGACCCCCTCGGGCCGCCGGTTCGAGCTCTGGGTGCGGATCGACGTCGAGGAGGCGTACATCCACTGCGCCAAGCACATACCGCAGATGGTGAAGGCGCCGCGCGGCACCCCGCGGGACTGGGGCACCGACGACTACCGGCGCAAGGGCGGCGACTTCTTCGGCGCGGCGCGCGAGCAGCAGGCCCGGCGTGCCCAGGAGCAGAACCGGCCTCCGGCGGCGCCCGCGCTGCCTTCCGTACCCCCGGCGCCCCCGGCGCCCGCCGCGCCGCCCGTGCCTGCCGCGCCGCCCGTGCCCGCCGCGCCCCCGGCGCACCTCGTGCCTCCGGCGGCCCCCGCGCCCCTGGCGACGCCCGCTCCCCCGGCAGCGCCCGCGCTCCCCGCCGCGCCCCCGGCGCCACCCGTCCCGGTGGGACAGGAGCTCACCCCGGCGCGCGCCGAGGCGCGGCCCGCCCTGCCCGCGCCGCCGCCGGACGTCCAGCTCTGGCGCGAGGAGGCGAGGCGCGCGCTGGAGCGCGCCGAGCGCGCCGGCAGCGGCGGGGGCGGCTGGTTCGGCTAGGCCGGGCCGGCCGGGCCGGGGCGGGCGGGCCTCAGCGCAGGTCGGGGGCGAGCAGGGCGCGGACTCCCGCGATGTTCCGCATCAGGTAGCCGCGCAGCGAGAAGGGCACGACGTCCACCGAGGCCAGGCCGCGGGGCGTGAACGGCAGCCGGACGATCTCGTAGGTGCCGCGCGGCTCCTCGACCTCGGGGCCGTGCCGCAGCGCGGGGTCCATGGAGGCGAGCCGGCAGGCGAAGAAGTGCTGCACCTTCAGCCCGGGCGGGGTGTCCTCGCCCGGCTCCGGCACGTGCGGCACCGTGTCGACGAACGCCGGCACCACGTCGGTGATCCGCGCGCCGAGCTCCTCGAAGACCTCGCGGTGCAGGGCGGAGACCACCGTCGGGTCGGTGGGCTCGACCCCGCCGCCCGGCGTGATCCAGTACGGCGGGCGCCCCGGCTTGGTGCGCTTGATGAAGACCAGCCGGTCGGTGCCGTCGAAGAGGATCGCGCGTGCGGTGCGCTTGACCACGGGTTGAGCTTGGGTCATGCACTTCATGTGGCCCGTGCGCCCGGCGGCGAAACCTTAGGCGCCCCGCGCCGCGGCGAGGGCCTGCCGCACGTCGGCCACCAGGTCCGCGGCGTCCTCCACGCCGGCCGAGAACCGCACGAAGCCCTCGGGCACCGGGTCGCCGCCCCACCGGCGGCGCCGCTCCGCGGTCGACCTGACGCCGCCGAAGCTGGTGGCGTCGTGGACCAGCCGCAGCGCGGCGAGGAACCGTTCCGCGTGCTCCCGGTCCGGCAGGGTGAACGACACCACGCAGCCGAAGTACCGCATCTGCCGGGCCGCCGTCTCGTGCGCCGGGTCACCGGGCAGCCCGGGGTGGCGCAGCCCGGCGACCTCCGGGTGCCGGCCGAGTTCGCCGGCCACCGCCAGGGCGTTCACGGCCTGGCGCTCGACGCGCAGCTGGAGGGTGGCCAGGCCCCGGTGCGCGAGCCACGCCTCCATCGGGCCGAGGATCGCGCCCGTTTCCGTGCGCCACTCCCGCAGCCGCGCGTCCAGCTCGGCGTCCCGGGAGACGGCGTAGCCGAGCAGCACGTCGCCGTGCCCGTTCAGGGCCTTCGTGCCGCTGGCGCAGGCGAGGTCGGCGCCCAGCTCCAGCGGGCGCTGGCCGAGCGGGGTGGCGAGCGTGTTGTCCACGGCGACCAGCGCGCCGGGCGCCAGGCTGCGCGCCCGGTCCACCAGGCGGCGGATGTCGCACACGTCGAGCCCGGGGTTGGAGGGGGTTTCGAGCCACAGCAGCCGCACGTCCGCGTCCAGGGCGTCCAGCTGGGCGTCGCCGCCGGTGGGGGCGACGCGGACCGTGACGCCCCGCTCCTCCAGACGGGCCCTGGCCCGGGGCAGCATCTGGTACCCGTCGCAGGGCAGGACGGCGGCCTCGCCCGGGCGCAGCAGGGAGAACACCGCGGAGACGGCGGCCATCCCGGAGGGGAAGACCACCGCGTGGGCCGCCTCGCCCGGGGACTCCAGCTCGGCCACGGCGCGTTCCAGGGCCGTCCAGGTCGGGTTGCCGGTGCGGCCGTAGCTGTAGGGGGCGACGGCCGGGTCGCCCGGGAGGTGGTAGTGCGCGGCGAGGACCGGCCCGGGCACGGGCGGCCGGTACGCCTCGGCCTCGGGTATCCCGGCGTGCACGGCGCGCGTGCCGTCTCCCGTCATGGCCTTCACCCCTGCCGTCTCGTGGGTCGTGTCGTGTCGTTTTGCCTGCGTCGCCTGCGTCGTCTGCGTCGCGTGCCGGGCGCGGGCCGGTGCGGCGGGCCTCTCGTGCCCTTCCGCCGCTGGTCCGGCGTGTGTGCCCGCGCCGCGCGCCCCCACGGGACAGGGTAAGCGCCCCGCCGCGCGGCCCCCGAGCCGGCCGCCGCGGCCGGGTCGGCGCGCGGGCGTTCAGCGCCCGCCGGAGCGGAGCGCGGCGCGCGCGAGGGCGCCGCTGCGCGCCCCGTAGCCGCCGCCGAAGAGGGCGGCGTGCACGAGCATGTGGTGCAGCAGGTGCAGGGGAGCCCGCCCGGCCCGGCCGGGCAGCGGCCGCAGCTCCTGGTAGGCGGCGAGCAGCCGGTCGACGTGCGGGCAGCCGAAGGCTTCCAGCAGGGCCAGGTCCGTCTCCGGGTGCCCGCCCTGGGCCGCCGGGTCGATGAGGTGGGCCCGCTCCCCCGCGGTCCACAGCACGTTTCCCGACCACAGGTCGCCGTGGATGACGGCCGGGGGCTGCGGCTCTCCCGCCACCTCGGGGAGGCGGGCGCACAGCGTCTCGACGTCGCGCCGGTCGGCGGCGCAGATCCCGCCGTTGTCCACGGCCTGCCGCAGCGCAGGCAGCAGCCGGTACGCGACGTGGAAGGCGGGCCAGTCCGCGGGCGCCGAGACGGGGGGCCGCGGGCCGCGCAGGGGGAGGGGGCCGAGGTAGAGCGGGCCCTCGCTCCCGTAGTGCGGGGCCGGGGTGGCGTGCAGGGCGGCGAGTTCCCGGCCGAGCCGCTCGGCCTGCGCGGCGCTCGGCGCCGCGGGCTCCACCCACTCCAGCAGGAGCAGGCCCTCCCCGGCGGCCAGCACCCGCGGCACGGCCACGGCCCCGGTCCCGCGCAGCAGGCCGAGGCCCGCGGCCTCCGCGGGGAAGAAGTCGGCCGGGGCCCCGGCCAGGGTCTTGGCGAAGACGGCGGTGCCGTCGGCGAGTTCGACGCGGTAGGCGTCGCAGATGTCGCCGCCCGCGAGGGGGCGGGCGCCGGTCGCCGGCACGCCGCCCACCGAGCCCACCCGCCGGGCCAGCTCCGCGCCGGTCACCGGGGGAGCGCCGCGAGGAGCCCGGGCATCGCGTCCTCGATGATCTTCAGGCACTGGGCGAAGTCCTCGGCGTCCCCGTAGTAGGGGTCGGGGACGTCCCGCCCGTCGCCGCGCAGCAGGCGGATCTTCGCCGCGTCGCCCGGCGTCGGGGCCAGGCGGCGCAGGGCCCGCTCGTGCCCGCGGTCGAGCGCGACCACCAGGTCGTAGCGGCCGAACCAGGCGGCCTCGAAGCGGCGCGCGGTGTGCCAGTCGTCCGGGAGGTCGTAACCGGCGGCGCGCAGCGCCTCGGTGGCGCGGGGGTCGGCGGGCTCGCCGACGTGCCAGCCGCCGGTGCCCGCGCTGTCGGCCACCGCCTCTCCCCCGGGGCCCGCCGGCCCCGCGGCCTCCTCGGCGAGCCGCGCCCGGAACACCGCCTCGGCCATCGGCGAGCGGCAGATGTTTCCCGTGCAGACGAAGCTGATGCGGTACACGGTGTCCGTCTCCTGCTTCCTTTCAGTCGTCGTCGCGGTCGAGGACGAGGTTCACCGCCCAGGAGACGATGGAGACGATCAGGCCGCCGAAGACCGCCGCGCCGAACCCGTCGACCTCGAAGGAGTCGCCCGCGATCCAGTCGGTCAGCAGCAGCATCAGGCCGTTGATCACGAGTGTGAACAGGCCGAGCGTGACGATGAGGAGGGGCAGTGAGAAGAACTTCACGACGGGCTTGACGACGACGTTCACCACGCCGAAGATCAGCGCGACGACGAGCAGGGTGACCGTCTTGCTGCCGTTGCTCGCGCCGTCCTCGCCGAGGGTGATGTCACCCACCAGCCAGACGGCGACGCCGAGCGCGACGGCATTGGCTATGAACCTGAACAGGATGCTTGTCATACCGGGGATCGTTTCAGATGGAACTTGCTGCGCAAGGGGTATGGGGCGGATGAAAGAGTTCCGGCTTGACCGACTTGAGGCCGAGCGGATGGCGAATCAGGGAGCGTACCTCCGTTTCCTTC
This sequence comes from Streptomyces hoynatensis, assembly GCF_003626535.1. Classification (GTDB taxonomy): domain Bacteria; phylum Actinomycetota; class Actinomycetes; order Streptomycetales; family Streptomycetaceae; genus Streptomyces; species Streptomyces hoynatensis. Next base: position 364,345 of record NZ_RBAL01000005.1, on the reverse strand, counting down.
GCGAACGCAATATGTCGGTCGGCCTCTACGCGCTCGCCCCGGGCGAGCAGGACACCCAGCGCGCCCAGCGGCAGGACGTGGTCAACGTCGTGGTCAGCGGGCGCGCCGCGATGACCGTGGGTCAGGAGACGACCACGGTCGCGCGCGGCAGCGTCGTCTTCGTGCCCGCCGGCACCCCGGCCAGGTTCCACCACATCACCGAGGACCTGCGGGTCCTCGTCGTCTTCTCGCCGCCCGAGGGCTGACCCGGCCGCCCGGCCGGAGCGGAGGCGGGACCGCCCGGCACCCCGGGCCCCCTCGCGGTCCTCACTCAGGGTCGATTCAGGGAACGGTCAGGGGCCGACGGGGGCCGGAGGGCCTCCCGCCGCACCCCCGGCGCGCTTAGCATCGAAGTATCGCGAGACCGATCGCGCATCGATGGAGGGAAGCCGGGGCAATGAAGCAAGCCTTTATGACACTGCCGTGGTGGCTGCGGTGGATCGCCATCCCCGCCATCGCGCTGGTCGTCTTCGGCAGCCTGCTCGTCACCGTGATCACCTGGGTCGTGGGCCTGCTCTTCCGCATCCTCATCTTCGCGGCGCTGGTCGCGATCCTCATCTACGTGGTGCGCAAGGTCACCTCTTCCTCCTCCTCCGGCGGTGGCTGGTAGCCTGCGCCGGCACCGCCGCCCCCGCCCCGGCCCCCTCCGCCGCCGCCTCCCCCGTGGCCGGCCGGCCCGCCGCCGGCGGCCGGTCGGCGTTCACCACCAGCGCCGCAAGCAGCGTCGTCAGCGGCACCGAGGCGACCAGGCCGACCGAGCCCACCAGGGTCCGCACGATCTCCTCCGAGACCACCTCGCTGAACGCCACGGTGCCCACGTCGCTGTGTGCGATCGTGAAGAGCAAAAGCAGGGGCAGCGCCGCGCCCGCGTAGGCGAGCACCAGGGTGTTGACCACCGAGGCGATGTGGTCGCGCCCGATCCGCATCCCCGCGCGGTACAGCCGCAGCCAGCCCGCCGCCGGATCGGCCCGCTTCAGCTCCCACACCGCCGAGGTCTGCGTCACGGTCACGTCGTCCAGCACCCCGAGGGAGCCGATGAGGATGCCCGCAAGCAGCAGCCCGCGCACCTCGATCCCCGGATAGAGGCCGTGCACGAGCGCCGTCTGCTCGTCGGTGTTGCCGGTCAGGTGCGCCAGGTCGATGAACCAGGAGCCGAGCACCCCGATCAGCACCAGCGAGGCCAGCGTGCCGAGCACCGCCACGGAGGTCCTCGCGTTGAGCCCGTGGCACAGGTACAGCGTCAGCAGCATGATCAGGCTGCCGCCGACGACCGCCACGGCCAGCGGGTTCGAGCCGCGCAGCACGGCGGGCAGGATGAAGAGGGTCAGCACCGCGAAGCTCACCCCGAGCCCGGCCAGCGCCAGCAGCCCGCGCAGCCGGCCGACGGCGACCACCGCCAGCGCGAAGATCCCCGCGAGCAGCAGTATCGGCAGCTTCCGGTCGACGTCCCTGATGCTGTACTGCAACTCCTCGGGCGCCTCGGGCGAGTAGGCCACCGTGACCTTCTGCCCCACCTCGTAGCGCTGGGTCGCGTCCGGCGGCACGACCTGGGTGAACGTGCGCCCCGCGTTCTCGCCCGAGGTCACCTCCACCGTGGCCTGCGCGCACGCCCCGCGCACGCCGTCCGCCAGGCGCACCCCGACGTCCTCGCACCCCACCTCGCGCACCTCGGTGATCCGGGCGCTCTCGGTGGGCTGGTCGAACCCCACTCCCGTGTGCTCCTGCTCGGCCGGCGTCCCGCCAGGCCACAGCGCCACGAGGCCGGCGAGCACCGCGACCGCGAAGGGGATCAGCACCGCCGCTATCACCCGGCGCAGCCTGGCGGAGACCGGGGCCGCCGGGCCGTGGCCGTGGGCATGGGAATGGCCGTGGCCCTGCGCCTTCGCGGCCTCGCCGGCGCGCGGGGCCTCGTCGTCGTGAGTCAGCACCCGCCGATCATCGCGCACGCCGCCCCGGCGGCGGGGACTGTTCAGGCCGCCGGGCGCCCGGTTAGCGTGGGAGGGCGACCAAGCACATCGCGGGAGCTCCGGGCACGGGGCTGAGAGGGCGCTGCCGCCGCGCCGACCGCCGAACCTGTTACCGGGTAATGCCGGCGTAGGGAGTGGGTCTTGATGACCAAGCACGAAGCAAGCACGTCACGCACGCCCGTGATCGGCTCGCACAAGGCGTACCTTCCCGGGCCCACCGGCTCGCGCGCGGACCTGCGGGTCCCCGTGCGGCGGGTGCACCTGTCCGACGGAAAGGACGTGACGCTGTACGACACCTCGGGCCCGTACACGGACCCCGAGGTGGAAACCGACGTACGCCGCGGCCTGCCGCCGCTCCGGCGGGAGTGGATCGCCGAGCGGGCCGCGGACGGCACCCCCGCGGTGACACAACTCGCGTACGCCAGGCGCGGGTTGATCACCCCCGAGATGGAGTTCGTGGCGGTGCGGGAGAACCGGGCGCCCGAGTTCGTCCGCGAGGAGATCGCCGCGGGCCGCGCCGTCCTGCCGGTCAACGTCAACCACCCGGAGTCCGAGCCGATGATCATCGGCAAGAACTTCCTGGTCAAGGTCAACGCCAACATCGGCAACTCCGCGGTCAGCTCCTCCATCGACGAGGAGGTCGAGAAGATGACCTGGGCCACCCGCTGGGGGGCCGACACCGTCATGGACCTCTCGACGGGCCGCGACATCCATGCCACCCGCGAGTGGGTGCTGCGCAACTCCCCGGTGCCCGTGGGCACGGTCCCGCTCTACGAGGCGCTGGAGAAGGCGGGCGGCAAGGCGGAGGAGCTCAGCTGGGAGCTGTACCGGGACACCGTCGTCGCCCAGGCGGAACAGGGCGTGGACTACATGACCGTGCATGCCGGCGTGCTCCTGCGGTACGTCCCGCTGACCGCGCGCCGCAAGACGGGCATCGTCTCGCGCGGCGGCTCCATCATGGCGGCCTGGTGCCTGGCCCACCACGAGGAGAACTTCCTCTACACGCACTTCGCCGAGCTGTGCGAGATCCTGCGCGCCTACGACATCACCTTCTCCCTCGGCGACGGCCTGCGCCCCGGCTGCATCGCCGACGCCAACGACGAGGCGCAGTTCGCCGAGTTGCGCACCCTGGGCGAGCTGAGCCGGATCGCCCGCGCCCACGAGGTGCAGACGATGATCGAGGGCCCGGGACACGTCCCGATGCACAAGATCAAGGAGAACGTCGACCTCCAGCAGGAGCTGTGCGACGAGGCGCCGTTCTACACCCTCGGCCCGCTGACCACCGACATCGCCCCGGCCTACGACCACATCACCTCGGGCATCGGGGCGGCGATGATCGCCTGGTGGGGAACGGCGATGCTGTGCTACGTCACCCCGAAGGAACACCTCGGGCTGCCGGACCGGGACGACGTCAAGGCGGGCGTGATCACCTACAAGATCGCCGCCCACGCCGCGGACCTGGCCAAGGGCCACCCCGGCGCCCAGCAGTGGGACGACGCCCTGTCGGACGCCCGCTTCGAGTTCCGCTGGGAGGACCAGTTCAACCTGGCCCTCGACCCCGACACGGCCCGCTCCTACCACGACGAGACCCTTCCGGCCGCCCCGGCCAAGACGGCCCACTTCTGCTCGATGTGCGGGCCGAAGTTCTGCTCGATGAAGATCAGCAGGACCGTCATGGAGACGTACGGCTCCCCGTCGCCCGAGGGGCTCACCCAGGAGGAGATCCAGGCCGGGATGCTGGCCAAGTCCCGCGAGTTCGCCCGGGCGGGCAACCGCGTCTACCTGCCGCTGACCGACTAGCCGGGGCGCGCGGGCGGCGCTTCCGGCCGGGTGGACGCCCCTCCCGCCCGGCCGGGCGCGCGGCTGCCGGGGTTTCGGGGCGGGCGCGTCACCGCTTCGGGTGAGCGTGCGCATCTCCCCTGTGCGCGCAGGGTAGTTGACCGTACGCCGCGCGTGTCGGCGGAAGGGAGGCAGTGGCGATGAGCGAGGAACCGAGCGTGGAGCAGCGGCGGGAGGTCTACGTTCCCCCGGTGCTGGAGGAGGCGGGGGGCTTCGTGGCCAGGACCCGGGGAGGGTCCAACATCTTCATGACCGAGGGCGCCAACAACTACGACTACTGGGACTAGCCGGGAGGATCCGGGACCAGGGCGCCCCGTGGGGGCGGGCGGCGTTGTCCACCGCGGACGAGGCCGCCCGGCGACGTCGGCGACGTTGCCGGGCGGCGCGGTGCCGCCGGAGGTGCCGCAAGGACGGCCGCGCCGGTGACGGAGGTGGCGGCGCGGCCGGGACCCGCGCGCCGGAACGCCCGGGCAGGATGGGCGCATGGAGCACTACGGCTATATCGGAAGCATGCGCACGCGACCCGGGCGGCGGGAGGAGGTGGCGGCGCTGCTGCTCCGCTCCGCCTCCGCGCTGAGCGAGGCAGGGTGCAGGTCGTACGTGGTGAGCCTCTCCGAGGACGACGCCGACGCGATCTGGGTGACCGAGGTGTGGGAGAGCAGGGAGGCGCACGACGCCTCGCTGCGGCTGCCCGAGGCGCAGGCCGCCATCGCGGAGGCAATGCCCTTGCTGACGGGGGAGTTCACGCGGCAGGAGACGAAGGTCCTCGGCGGGCTCGGTGCCTGATTCCGGTCCGTTCGTGCAGACTGGCCGGGTGACTGCCATAACGCTCGGCAAGGGCGCGAACATCCCCCTTGCCGCCCCCGCCGTCCGCGCCCGGCTCACCTGGGCGGCGGCCGGCCGGGGGACACCGGACGCCGACGCCTCCGCGCTGCTGCTGACCGGCACCGGACGGGTGCGCGACGACGGCGATTTCGTCTTCTACAACCAGCCGCGGCACGCCTCGGGCGCCGTGCGGCACCTGGGCAAGAGCCCGGGCGTGGACAGCCTTGAGGTGAATCTGGCCGCGCTGGAGCCGGGCGTGGAGCGGGTGGTGCTTGCGGCCTCGGCGGACGGCGGGACGTTCGGGCAGCTGCCGGGGCTCACGCTCCGCCTTGAGGACGCCGCGTCCGGCGAGGAGCTCGCCGTCTTCGCGATGACGGCGACGACGGAGACCGCCTTCGTCAGCGGGGAGCTGTACCTGCGCCAGGGGCAGTGGAAGTTCCGCGCGGTGGGCCAGGGGTACGACAGCGGACTCGCGGGCCTGGCCACCGACTTCGGCATCACGGTGGACGACGACGAGAACGCGAACGAGAACGGGAACGGGGGCGAGCAGGAGGGGTACGGCGCCGGCGGGGTCGTGCAGGCGCCGGCGCCCGCCGCCGTGCCCGCGCCCCCACCTCCGGCCGCCCCCGCGCACGTTCCGGCGCCCGCCGCTCCGCCCACGCCCCCCGCACCTCCCGCGCCCGCCGCCGCGCCGGGGCCCTCCCTCACCAAGGGGGAGGAGGCGCTGCCGATCGACATGCGCAAGCGCCTGTCCCTGCGCAAGGAGCAGGTGGCCGTGAGCCTCGCCAAGCGCGGGGCCGGCGGGGTGCGGGCCCGGGTCGTGCTGGTGCTCGACGCCTCCGGCTCGATGGCCAAGCTGTACGCCAAGGGCATCGTCGCCGGCGTGGTGGAGCGCATGGCGGCCGTCGCCGCGGCCCTCGACGACGACGGCACCATGCAGGCCTGGACCTTCGCCAGCAACCCGGCCAGGCTCCCCGACCTGACGATCGCCGAACTCCCGGCGTGGATCGGCCTGCACGTGCGGGTCGGCGAGATGGGGCTCTTCGGCCGCCGCAAGAAGGCGGCCCCGGGGCTGCAGCCAGGACAGGTCGACATGAAGCAGGTCGGCATCCAGAACGAGGAGCAGAAGGTCATCGAGGAGGTCAGGAACTTCGTCCGGGCCACCCCGGTGCCCGAACCCACCCTCGTCCTCTTCTTCTCGGACGGCGGCGTCTACCGCAACGCCGAGATCGAGGGCCAGCTGCGGATGTCGGAGCCGGAGCCGGTCTTCTGGCAGTTCGTGGGCCTTGGCCGGTCCAACTACGGCGTCCTGCAGAAGCTCGACACGCTGCCGGACCGCAGCATCGACAACGTCGGCTTCTTCTCGGTGAACGACATCGCCAAGGTGCCGGACGCCGAGCTCTACGACCGGCTGCTCTCGGAGTTCCCCTCCTGGCTGGCGGCGGCGCGACAGGCCGGAATCCTCAGGGGCTGAGGCGCGCCGCCACCCCGGCCGGGGTGGCGGCCCGCCGCGGCGCCCGGCGCGCCGGCCGCTCCGTGCGCGCACCCCGGCCGCCCCCTGCGCGTACCCCGCCGCCTCACGGGGTCCAGCCGGGCCGCCGCCCGCCGAGCGCGACCACCCGGTCGAGCGGCGTGGCCCCGGCCGGGATGCCGAGGGCGGGCCCGAAGCCGGCGCGCGCCCGCGCGGCCTCGTCGAGGCCGGAGAGCAGGGCGAGCGCCACCCCGGCGCTCTCCTCGTCGCACTCGAAGGGCTGGCCGGTCGCGCGGGCCAGGTCCCAGCCGTGGAGCAGCAGCTCGTTCAGGGCGAAGCGCCCGGCGAGCCCCGCGGGGAGCGTCACCCCGCCCGCCTGGGTCTCGCCCTGCCAGGCGCCTGGCTCGCGCCAGGCCGCCGCCAGCTCGTCGAGCTGGTAGCGCAGCCGGCCCCGCCAGTCGCCGGTCACCGCGGGGAAGGGGGCGTCCGGGTCCGCGGGGCCGGCCTGGGTCGTCGGCCCGAACGCCTTCCGGGCGGCGTCGCGGAAGGCCACCGTCAGGCCGAGCAGGTGCCGGAGCAGGTCGGCCACCCGGTAGCGCGCGCAGGGGGTGGGCGCGGCGAAGCACTCCTCGGCCACGCCGTCGAGCAGGCCCGCCACCCGGCGGGCGAGGGGCGTGAGATCCACGGCGGCGGCCGTGGGCAGGTGATCGCTCATGCCGAGGGGGACCGGTCCCGGCGCCGGAACTCATCGCGTTCCCGCGGACCGCTACGCCGGGCGGGGCAGCCGGGGGCGTGCGGGGGCGGCGTGCCGGGCGGCGGCGTTGGGCCGATGATCCTTTGATTGGGCCGGGTGAACGCTTCTGCCTGGGCCGAATCAGGGATGCCCCCGGCCGCACCGGGAACGCCCCGCCCGGCGGGCGATGAAGATCGCTCCATGTCCTCGCTCGATACGCGGGTGCCCGCGCTGCTGCTGCGGCTCGACCGCAATCCCTTCCATCACGGTTCGCTGGGGGCGATCAGGTCGCTGGGGCGGGCGGGGGTCGAGGTGCACGCCTTCGTCGAGCCGGCCGGCGGGCCCCTGGCGCGCTCCCGGCACCTGGCGGCCCGGCACCAGTTCCGCGGCGACCCCACCTCGCCCGCCGACGTGGCGGAGGCCCTGCGCGCGGCGGCGGGGCGGATCGGGCGGCCCGCGGTGCTGATCCCGATGGACGAGGCGAGCGCCCTCGCCGCGGCCCTCCTCGCCAGCCGGCTGGCCGGGAGCTTCCTGCTGCCGGCCCCACCGCCCGGAGTGGTGGAGCGGGTCGCGGACAAGGAGCGGCTCGCCGGGCTGTGCGCCGAACTCGGCGTCGCGCAGCCGCCGATCGAGGTGCCGGAAGGACCGGCCGGGGCCGCGGCGGCCGTGCGGGCGCTCGGCCTGCCCGCGGTCGCGAAGTGGAGCCGCCCCTGGCTGCTCCCGCCGGGCGGCGCGCTGCGCAGCACGACCCTGGTGAACAGCGAGGAGGAGGCGCGGCGGCTGTACGCGCAGGGGGCGGGGGCCGGCGGCAGGCTGCTGTTCCAGCGGCTGCTGCCCGGCGGCCCCGGGGCCGACTGGTTCTTCCACGGGACGTTCGGCGCGGGTGGCCGGCTGCTGTTCGGGGGCACCGGGCGCAAGGAATTGGCCTGGCCGCCGCGGGCGGGGCTCACCGCCGTGGGCAGGTGGGTGCCGAATGCCGAGGTCGAGGAGGCGGCGCGGCTGCTGGCGAGCCGGCTCGGCTACCACGGCGTCCTCGACCTGGACTTCCGCCGGGACCCGGCCTCGGGCGAGTACCACCTGCTCGACTTCAACCCGCGCCCCGGCGCGCAGTTCCGGCTGTTCACGGACCTGGCCGGGCTCGACGTGGTGCGGGCGCTGCACCTGGACCTGACCGGGCGCGAGGTGGGCCCGCCGCGGCCCGCGCCGGGGCGGGTCCTGCTCGTCGAGAACTACGCGCTGCTCGCCTCGCTGGCGGCGCGCCGGGCCCGGCGGCCCGGCGGCGGCCGGGGGCGGGAGGCCGAGTGGGCCTGGCTGGCCGCGGACGATCCCGCGCCGTTCTTCGCGATGGCGGCGGGGCTGCTCGGCCGGGCCGCCAACCGCGGCCTGGGGACCGGGGGTGCCGCGCGCCCCCCGGGGCCGGGGCGCGGGCGGCGGAGCCCCGCGCCGGCCCGCGAGACCGTGGCGCGGTGACCGCGGCCGGTGCCCCCGGGCGGCCGGGGGCACGTGAGATTCGGAGGGGGACAGTGGCGAGAGTGCGTACGGGAGGCGTCATGCATGACCTCGTTGTGGTGGGCGCCGGGCCCTACGGTCTCTCGATCGCCGCGCACGCCGCGGCGGCCGGGTTCGACCTGCGGCTGCTCGGCCGGGCCATGGCGTCCTGGCGGGACCACATGCCGGCCGGCATGTTCCTGAAGTCGGAGCCCTGGGCCTCCGACCTCTCCGACCCGCAGGGCACGGGCACGCTCGCCGCCTATGCCGCGGCTCACGGGCTGCGGGCGGAGCACGGGCGGCCGCTGCCGCTGGCCACGTTCGCGGACTACGGGCTGTGGTTCGCCGGGCGGCTGCCGGTGCCGGTGGAGGACCGCACGGTGACGACGGTGGCGCCGCACGCCGGCGGCTACCGGGTGGAGACGGCGGACGGGGCGGTGCTGCTCACCAGGTGCGTGGCGATGGCCGCCGGGGTGCTGCCGCTGATCCGCCTGCCCGAGCCACTGCGCGAACTGCCGCCCGGGCTGGCCTCGCACAGCAGCGACCACCGCGACCTGCGCCGGTTCCGGGGCAGGCACGTGACGGTGATCGGGGCGGGGCAGGCGGCCCTGGAGACGGCGGCGCTACTGGCCGAGGCGGGCGCGCGGCCCCTGGTGCTGGCCAGGGCGCCCCGCCTCCGGTGGAACACGCCGCCGCTGCCGCTGCACCGTGGGCCGATGGCCACGCTGCGGACGCCGCACAGCGCGCTCGGCCCCGGCTGGTCGAGCTGGACCTGGTCGCGGCTGCCGAACGCCGTGCGGCGGCTGCCGGCGCGCACCAGGGCGCGCATCGTGGAGAACGCGCTGGGTCCGGCCGGGGCGTGGTGGCTCCGCGACCGCCTGGAGGGCGTGGTGCCGGTGCGGCTCGGGCACCGGCTGGTGCGGGCGGTGGCCGCGGACGGCGGGGTCCGCCTCGAACTCGCGGTCGACCCGGCGGGCGGCGCGGGGAGCGGCGGAGGGGAGCCGGCGGTGGTCGAGACGGAGCACGTGCTCGCCGCGACGGGGTTCGTCACGGACCTGCGGCGGCTGGAGATCCTCGACCCCTCGTTGCGCCACGCGGTGCGCAAGGTGCGGGGCACCACGGCCCCCGAGCTGACCGCGGGCTTCGAGTCCTCACGGCCTGGGCTGTTCTTCGCCGGGCTGCTGACGGCGCCCTCGTTCGGGCCCTCGATGCGTTTCGTGCACGGGGCGACGTTCACCGCGGGGCGCCTGGTGCGCGGGGTCGGGCGGCGCCTGGGCGGCGGGCGGGGCGCGGCGCAGGTGCCGCGCCCCGCGGCCTCGGCCCGCGGAGCCGCGGGGTGGGCCACCGGGGCGGCGGCCGGCCGCCCCGAGTAGCCGCGCGGGATCAGGCGGCCAGCTGGGCGGCCAGCGCCTTGGCCCGCTCCCGCGCCTGCTCGTGGGCGCGCTCCCGGGACTCCTTGGACTTGCCGATCAGCCCGGCCATCGCGGGCACGATGGGCGCGAGGGTGAGCTCGGGCACGATGAACTCGACGTCCATCCCCAGGGAACCGCCGAGCAGCCAGTTCAGGTAGGGGTGGGCGAAGTCGTTGCCCTCCATCGGCGTACCGGGGGCGTAGGAGCCGCCGCGGCTGGTGACCACGGTGACCGGCTTGCCGGCGATCGTGGAGCCCTCGCCCGCGGTGCGGCCCATGATGATCACGTGGTCGAGCCACGCCTTCAGGTTCGAGGGGATCGAGTAGTTGTACAGCGGGGCGCCGATGAGGACGGCGTCCGCGGCCTCCAGCTCGGAGGCGAGCTCCTCGCGCAGGGCGAAGGCCGCCACCTGCTCGGGGGTGCGCTCCTCCGCGGGCACCGACTGCGTGTGGTAGGCGAGCCCGTCCAGGTGCGGAAGGGGCTCGGCCGCCAGGTCGCGGTATCGCACCGTGCCCTCGGGGTGCTGCTGTTCCCACGCCTCCCTGAAGCTTCGTGCGACGGCGCGGGAGACCGAGTTCTCGCCGTTCAGGGAGCTGTCGATGTGGAGCAGCGTGGCCATGGTGATGCCTCCAGAGCGGATAGAGGTGGTTTAGGATTCATCTAACGACTGCGGGGCAGTACGTAACTAGGTATACCACAGCAGCTTACTTTTCTTCAGCGACTACCTTTCCGGTAGGGTGGCGACATGCGCGAAGAACGGGACGATCGGGATGTCCTGGCCCTGGGCGAGGCCGGGGGGACCTGCAGCGAGCCCGAGGGCGCCGTCCTCAGCGTCTTCAACCTGCTGGGCAAGCGCTGGTCGGGGCCGCTCATCGCCGCCCTGATGACCGGTCCCGGGCACTTCGCCGAGCTCAAGCGGGCCGTTCCCGGCATCAGCGAGCGCATGCTCTCCGACCGGCTCAGCGAGCTCACCGCCGCCGGCCTGGTGACGCGCCGGGTCCAGGAGGGCCCGCCGCTGCGGGTCAGCTACGAGCTCACCGAGGCGGGCCGCGAGCTGCGCCCCGCGATGGTCGAGCTGACCAGGTGGGCCGTGGCGCACCTGGAGGACGGGGAGCGGTGCCCCCGCGAGTTCAGGTCCTGACCAGGCGCTGAGCGCCAGGCGCCCGGGCCCCGGCGCCCGAACCCCGGGCGCGACCCCCCGGCGCGAGACCTTCGCCCCCTTCGCTCCCCGGGCCGTGCGCCGTCTCCTTCCTTACGCTGGGAGTGCCGGCCTCCGCCCTTGCGCGGGGCGTCCCGGGCCGGCCCGGTTCATCCGGCACTTCTTGTTCCTCTCGGGGTTTCTCGGTTGGCGTGCGAACGGGCCGGAGGCGATGCGGGTGACCGAACAGGCGCGCGCGTTCGGCGGTGCCGAGTCCACCGCGCTCTACGTGCTGCGGCGCGACACCGCCGAGCTGCGCCTCGCCGACTCCGCCGGCGGCAGCCCCGGGGACTACGGCCTTCCCGACGCCTGCGAGACGGCCGCGCGCTTCCCCGTCGCCGAGGCCATCCGCCTCGCCCGCCCGCTGTGGCTTGAGGAGAAGGCGCTCGCCCCCTACCGCGAGGGCGGCCAGGGCCCGCCCCCCGGCGTCACGCTCGGCGCGCTGCCGCTCGGGGCGCGCGGCGGCCCCTTCGGCTGCCTGCTGGTCGCCGCCCGCTCCCCGCGCGGCTTCGACGCCGAGCAGCGGGTCACCGCCGAGCTGTACGCCGCCCACCTCACCGAACGGCTGGAGGCCGGCGGCGGCCCCGAGGACCGCGAGCTGGTCCGCGACGCCGTGCAGCGCTTCCGTCCCGGCGCCTTCTGCCTGACGCTGAGCGACGGCATGGTCGAGGCGGACCCGCAGGCCCTGGCCCTGCTCGGCACCGAGCCGGGCGACTTCGACGGCCGGGTGGAGACCCTGCTCGCCCACACCGTGCCCGAGGACCTGCCCGCGATGATGTCCCTCATCGAGCCCTCGCCCTCCGTCTCGGGCGACCGGGAGATCGAATACCGGATCAGGGTCGCGCCCGACGAGGTCCGTTGGCTGCACATGCGCTGCCGGGTGCTCGCCGACGCGGCCGGCCGCCCGGAGCGGCTGATCGCCGTGATCGCCGACGCCTCGCGGCTGCGCCCGGGCGGCGACGAGGTGTCCCGGGTGCAGCGGCTGTCCGCCACGCTCGCCACGGCGGTGACCGTGCGGGACATCGGCGAGGTCACGGTCAGCGCGCTGCGCGAGCTCGGCGCCTCCCGGGTGATGCTCGCGGCCAGCCAGGCCGACCGCCTGGTCGTCGCCGCCCTGGTGCCCGACGACCTCGCCGCCTGGCCCGCGGCCTGGCGCGCCGAATGGCCCGAGGTGCCCGGCAGCGAGCTGCCGACGGTGCAGGCCGCGCTGCTCGACCGCCGCATGGCGCTGTGGCCGGCCGGCACCGAGGTGGAGCCGGGGCTCGCCGAGGTGGGCCCCGGCGGCCTCGCCGTGCTCCCGCTGCCCGCGGACACCAGAACGGCCGGTCTGTGCCTGGTCGGCTGGGAGGAGCGGCACCAGTTCAACACCGAGGAGCGGTTCCTGCTGACGGCGGCCTCCGCGCTGGCGGGGCAGGCCATGGTGCGGGCCAGGGCGTACGACGCCAGGCACGAGCTGGCCGAGACCCTCCAGCGCAGCCTGCTGCCGCGCACGCTGCCCGAGCTGCCGGGCGGCGTGGCCGTGGCGCGTTACCTGCCCGCCACCGCGGGGCTCGACGTGGGCGGCGACTGGTACGACGTGATCCAGCTGACCGACCGGCACGTGGCGCTGGTGATCGGCGACGTGCAGGGGCACAGCGCCGCCGCGGCCACCATCATGGGCCAGATCCGCACCGCCATCAGGGCCTACGCGGTCGAGGGGCACGCGCCCGACGTGGTCGTCTCGCATGCCAACCGGCTGATGGTCGGCATGCGCACCGACCTGTTCGCCACCTGCACCTACGTGGCCATGGACATGGAGGAGGGGGACAGCTGGTTCGTCCGGGCCGGCCACCTGCCGCCGCTGGTGCGTGACCCGGACGGCGGCACCAGGGAGCTGGACATCGAGGGCGGCCCGCCGCTGGGCATCGACCCGGACGCCGAGTTCCCGATGACCACGCTCGCCCTCGCCCCCGGCAGCGTCCTCGTCCTGCTGACCGACGGCCTGGTGGAGTCCGCCGAGCTGCGTCTTGAGGACGGTCTCGCCAGGGTGCGCGCGCTGATGGGCCCCCAGGACCCCGCGGACGTGGGCGCCCTGGCCGACGCCCTGCTCGGCGCCGCGGACCGGCGCGACGACGACGTGGCCCTGCTCGCGCTGCGCTACGACGGGATGCGGGTCCGGCCGCGCCGGGCCTCGTGGGAGGTGTGGCGGCTGCCCAACGCCTGCGGGCACGCCCGCCGGTTCGCCTCGCGGACGCTGCGCTCCTGGCGCCTCGCCCAATCGGCCGACGCCGCCCTGCTGATCGTCTCCGAACTGGTCACCAACGCCCTGGTGCACACCGAGGGCCAGGTCCGCCTCGATCTCACCCTGGCGGGCGAGCGGCTGCGCATCGCCGTCAGCGACAACTCGCCGCGCACCCCGGTGAAGGCCCCGGCGATGGACTGGGAGGCCACCGGCGGCCGCGGCGTCCTGCTGGTCTCCGCGGTGTCCTCAAGCTGGGGCTCGGTGCCGCTCAGCGGCGGCAAGCAGGTGTGGGCCGAGGTCGAGGTGCCGCCGGCGGAGCGGGAGCCGCCGCCCGGGGACGGCCGGGCGGCGGAGGGGGCCGCGGGGGCGGCGGGGGGCGCCGCGGGCGGCGGCTGACCCCCGGCGGGCCGGGCGCCGCACTCCCGGCGCCGCACTCCCGGGCGGAAAACGACGTGTTGCGAGGAATGTCCGAAGAGCGTCTTATAGCCTTCCAGGGCCGCCCACCGGCGCGGGGGGGCGGCCTGCCCGGCGAAGGGAGGAGGGCCCCATGGCGACGGCGCGCCGTCACGCCGCGCTCGCGGCCGCCCTGGCCGGCGCCCTCCTCGGCTGCGGCGGGCCGGCCGCGGGCCAGGACGGCTCCCACGGCCTCACCGTCGGCCTGCTGCTCTCCGACACCGAGGTCTCCCGGTGGGAGCAGTTCGACGGGCCCCTGATGAAGCAGCGCATCTCCGAACTGTGCGCGGACTGCCGGGTGATCTCGGCCAACGCCAACGGCAACGCCGCCATCCAGCAGCAGCAGTTCGAGGCCATGGTCGTCAACGGCGTGGACGTGCTGATCCTCACCGCCGTCGACGCCAACGCGGTGCGCAGCTCCGTGCGGAACGCCGCGGACTCCGGCATCCCCGTGGTGGCCTACGACCGGCTCGCCGAGGGCCCCGTGGCCGCCTACTCCTCCTTCCAGAACGACGAGGTGGGCGGGCTGCTCGGCCGCGCCCTGCTGCGGGCCCTGGGGGACCGGGCGCACGACAGCCTCGTCGTCATGATGAACGGCTCCGAGACCGACCCGAACGCCGCCGTTTTCCGGCAGGGCGCCCTCGACGTCCTCGGGGGCCGGGTCAGGATCGGCAAGGAGTACCACGTCAGGGGCTGGGTGCCGTCGGTGGCGTTCACCGACATGACCGGCGCGATCGCCAACCTCGGCGCCGAGGACATCGACGGCGTGCTGGCCGCCAACGACGGCATCGCCTCCGGCGTCATCGCCGCGCTGCGCGCCGACGGCGTGTCCCCGCTGCCCCCGGTCACCGGGCAGGACGCGACCCTCGCCGCCCTCCAGCGCATCCTCGCGGGCCAGCAGTACCAGACGGTCTACAAGCCCTACCGGCGCGAGGCCTTCGCCGCCGCGGAGATGGCCCTCGCCCTCGCCCGCGACCGCCCGCTCGGCGACCTCGCGCCGTACCGCGTCGACAGCGAGAGCACCCGGGACATCCCCGCGGCCCTGGCCGAGCCGATCTCCGTCACCGCGGGCAACATCGGGGAGACCGTCGTCAGGGACGGGCTGTACTCCGTCGGCGAGATATGCACCCCGAGGTACGAGTCCGCCTGCGCGCGGGCCGGACTCACCGACGCCCCCCAGGCCGGCTCGCGAGGAGATGGTTCACGTGTCACGCGAACCCGCGCCGACGCTCAGGCTGCGCGGGATCCACAAGCGCTACGGCGCCGTACAGGCGCTCGCCGACATCGAGCTTGAGGTCCGCGGCGGCCACGTCGTCGCCCTCGTGGGCGACAACGGCGCGGGGAAGTCCACGCTGGTGCGGGTCATCGCCGGGGCCGACCCCGCGGACAAGGGCGTCATCGAGTGGAAGGGCGAGCCCGTCCGCGTCCACCGCCCGCAGGACGCCAGGGCGCTCGGCATCGCCACCGTCTACCAGGACCTGGCGCTGTGCGAGAACCTCGACGTCGTCGGGAACCTGTACCTCGGCCGCGAGGTGCACCGGGCGGGCGTGCTCGACGAGGTCGAGATGGAGCGCCGGGCGAGCGAACTGCTCGGCAGCCTGGCCATCAGGATTCCCGACCTCAGGGCCCCGGTCGCCACCCTCTCCAGCGGGCAGCGCCAGTCCGTCGCCGTCTCCAGGGCACTGCTCGGCGCGCCGGAGGCCGTCGTGCTCGACGAGCCGACCGCCGCGCTCGGCATCGAGCAGGCGACCCACATCCTCGACCTCATCGAGCAGATGCGCGAACGCGGCCTCGCCGTCCTGATCGTGAGCCACAACCTGGGCGACATCAAGGCCGTCGCCGACCAGGTCGCCGTCCTGCGCCTCGGCCGCAACAACGGGTTCTTCGACGTGAACACCACCCCGCAGGAGCAGATCATCGCCTCGATCACCGGCGCCACCGACAACACCGGGCGAAAGCCCGTGCGGCCATGGCCGTGAACGACCGGGAGCCGCCCCCGGGCGGCGCCACCCGGTACCTGCGCGAGTGCCTCCGCCTCCTGCGGTGGGGCGCCGGCACCCTCGTCACCGCCTGGCGCGTCGGCCGGACGGGCTCGCTGCCCGTCGTCCTCGGCCTGGTCGTCATCTGGATCGTCTTCGAGAGCATCGACACGGACTTCCTGTCCGCGCGCAACCTGTCCAACCTGAGCGTGGACCTGGTCGGCATGGGGCTGATCACCGTCGGCGTCATCTTCGTGCTGCTCGTGGGCGACATCGACCTGTCGGTCGGCTCGGTCAGCGGCCTGGCCGGGGCGATCTTCGCCCAGCTGAACGTGAACGCCGGGGTGCCCGAGTGGCTCGCCTGCCTCATCGCCGTGCTCGGCGGCGCCGCGGCCGGGGCCGTGCACGGCTTCTTCGTCGCCCGCCTCGGCGTGCCCGCCTTCGTCGTCACCCTGGCCGGGCTGCTCGCCTGGAACGGGCTGATGCTCTTCATCCTCGACACCCACGGCTCGATCAACCTCGACGACCAGGGCCTGGTCGCCACGCTCACCAACCACTACTTCGGCAACGCCCTCATCCCCCTGGGCCTGGCCGCCCTCGGGCTGGCCGCGTACCTGGCCGTGGCGCTGCTCGGCCGCCGCCGCCGCACGGTCGCCGGGCTGCCCGGGCCCACCCTCGGCGCGGTGGCGGTGCGGGCCGGCCTGCTCGGCGCGGTGCTCTTCGGCGCGGCCGGGGTCTTCATCGGCTTCCGCGGCCTGCCGCTCTCCGTCCTGATCCTCCTCGTGACGCTGGCCGTGCTGGACTTCGTGCTGCGCCGCACCACCTACGGCCGGAAGATCTTCGCGCTCGGCGGCGGCATCGAGGCCGCCAGGCGCGCGGGCATCGCCGTGGAGGCCGTGCGGATGTCGGTCTTCACCGTCTCCGGCGCGATGGCCGCCGTCGGCGGGCTCTTCCTCGCCTCCAGGATCACCTCCGTCGGCCAGACCTCGGGCCAGGGCGACCTGGTGATCGACGTCATCGCCGCGGCCGTCATCGGCGGCGTCAGCCTCTTCGGCGGCCGCGGCACCACCTGGGCCGCGCTGCTCGGCGTGCTCGTCATCCAGTCCATCGCCTCCGGGATGGCCCTGCTCGGGGTCCAGGTCGCCGTGCAGTTCATGATCACCGGGAGCGTGCTGCTCGCCGCCGTGGTCCTCGACTCCCTGTCCCGGCGGGCCCAGAGGTCCCACGGCCGCGCCTGAGCGCGCCCCGGCGCGCGGGTCACGGCGGGGGCGCGGGGGCGGCGCGGGGCGCGCGGGGTCCCCTCCCCACGAGGCCCCGGTGCCGTGGCGGCGAAGCTTCGTTGCCACGGCACTAGGCTGGCCGGGTGGCTAACGAGGCAGCGGCCGAGCCCACGCCGGAGGCGAGCGGGACCGGCGGGGCGGGCGAGACGGACCCGGGGCGCGAGAGGGCGGACGCCGCCGAGGCCGCCGGCGACGGCGCGCCCGGGGCGGACGGGACACCCGAGACGGCCGGCGCGGACGGCGCGGACGGCGCGGATGGCGTGGACGAGGCGGCGGAGCGGCTGGCGCGGGCGGTGCACGCCGCGGAGACCGCGCTGATCGAGTTCGAGATCGCGGTGGAGACCTTCAGGATCGAGGTGGAGAACTTCTCCCGGCTGCACGAGCAGCGCCTCGGCCCCTACTACGCCCGGCTCGAGGAGCTCGACGCGCTGATCGCCGAGGCGGTGGCCGCCCGCTCGGGCGACCCGGAGGACGAGCGGCGGGCGCGGGAGCTGCGGGCGGCCGTGGCGCCGATGCCGCGGGTCTCCGAGCTGTTCCACGGCTGGCTCGACGGCTCGGGCTTCAGCCAGGAGGCGTACGCGATGCTCACCGAGCAGCCCGTGCAGCAGCCCCCGCGGGTGCGGCCGAGCGAGGAGGCCCGCAGGCTCTACCGGGAGCTGGTCCGCAGGTGCCACCCCGACCTGGTCACCGACCAGGCCGAACGCGGCCGCCGCGACCTGTTCGTCTCCCGCGTCAACCAGGCCTACGCCCGCGGCGACGAGGCGGAGCTGCGTTCCCTCGCCGAGGAGTGGGAACGCGGCGGCCCCGGCACCCAGGACGCCTGGCTCAGGCACGAGGAGCTGTACGCCAGGCTGGAGTGGCTCGCGCAGCGCAAGGAACTGCTGGCCGACGCCGCCGCCGCGCTGGAGGCCAGCGCCGTCGGCTCGATGCTGCGGATGGCGGGGGACGACCCGGACGGGATGCTCGACGAGATCGCCGAGGGGCTGAAGAAGCAGGTGGCCGACCGGGAGACGGAACTCGCCGGCCTCCAGGCGGCCGGCCGGGGCGGCGAAGCCGAGCGGCGCGGCTAGCCGCCGGGGCGGCCGGGCCGTGGGGAGACCGGGCCGGTTGGCGCGGCCGGGCCCGTTGGGGCGGCCGGGCCGTGGGGAGACCGGGCGGGCGTTTTCCCCAGGGGGTTTTCTCCGCGCCTCTCTCCGGGGTTACCTCCCGGGTTTTCTCCGGGGATAGGGTCGGGCCCATGAGCTTCGCATCACTTCCCGCGGTCACCCCGGACGCGGTGCCCGCCGAGGCACCGCTGCTCGACGTCCGGGAGCCGGACGAGTGGGCCGCAGGCCACGCCGAGGGGGCGCTGCACATCCCCATCGGGGAGGTCGTCCAGCGACTCGACGAGATCACCGCCCACGCCGGGGACCGGCCCCTCTACGTGGTGTGCAAGGCGGGTGGCCGCTCCGCGCAGGTCTCCGCCTACCTGCTCCAGCAGGGCCTCGAAGCGGTGAACGTGGACGGCGGCATGCACGCCTGGCAGGCCGCGGGCCGCCCCCTGGTCGCCGAGTCGGACGCCGACCCCTACGTCCTCTGAACCCGGTCCTCAACCCGGCCGGGCTCCTGAGCCCGGTCACGCCCCCTGAATCCGGTCACGCCCCCTGAACCCGAACGCGCCCGCCGGGCGGGGGCGTTCGGTGGGCCGGCTCTCCGGCCGCGGTTCCGCCCGGGCGCCTCGGGCGGTGTGCGCGGTCCTTCGGTCCTGCCGGGCTCAGGCGGTGGGGACGCGGTCGAGGAAGCCGAGGACCCGGACCAGGCGGCCCTGCCCGTCGGTCTGCGCCACGTCGAAGCCGACGACCAGCGCCTCGCCGCCCTCGGGCCCCAGCTCCCAGGTGAAACGCGCCTGGTCGTGGTGGCCGTCGACCGGGCCCGCGAGGCGGAAGGTCATCCCGTCGAACTGCTGCTGGACCGCGGCGATGGTCGCGTCGATCGCCGCGGGGCCCTCGGCCTCCACCAGCGGGTCGACGTAACGGCCGTCCTCGCTCCACAGGGCCTCGACGGCCCGCCGCCGCGCCTTGGGGTCGGTCTCGTTCCAGGTGGCGATGTAGCGCTCGGCCAGTGTGTCGAAAGCCGTGCCTGCCATGCTGCTTCTCCTCACGCGGTGTGGGTCCTTCCGGACCGGCCGGCGGCCCGTCCGATGCCCCGATACTTCCGCGCCAGGCGGGCCCGGGTCGATAACGTCCCAGGTAATGCCGCGCGGCACCGCCCCGCGCGTGCTCGCGCTGCGCCCCGCTCGGCATCCCGTGGGTCTCAGAGCAGTCGCCGCGCCCCCTCGACGGCGACGATCCCGGCCGGGCCGAGACGCGCGGGTGAGCCCGGAGGGTGCGTCGCCCCCGTGCCGCCCCTGAGGGGTCAGGCGGCCAGGCGCTTGAGGCGGGTTGCCGCCTCCTCCAGGGTCTCCTCCCGCTTGCAGAAGGTGAAGCGAACCTGACTGCGGCCGGCCTGCGGGTCGTCGTAGAACACGGAGTTGGGCACGGCGACCACCCCGGAGCGCTCGGGGAGCGCGCGGCAGAAGGCGTAGCCGTCCTTCTCGCCGAACGGGGTGATGTCGGTGGTGATGAAGTACGTGCCCTCGGGGAGGTAGACCTCGAACCCGGCCGCGCGCAGGCCCGCAGCGAGCAGGTCCCGCTTCCGGCGCAGGCCCTCGCGGAACTCGTCGAAGTACGCGTCCGGCAGCCGCAGCGCCTCGGCGACGGCGTACTGGAAGGGGCCCGCGCTGACGTAGGTCAGGTACTGCTTGGCCGTGCGGACGGCCGCGACGAGCGGGGCGCTCGCCGTCACCCAGCCGACCTTCCAGCCGGTGAAGGAGAACGTCTTGCCCGCCGAGCCGATGGTGACCGTGCGCTCGCGCATGCCGGGCAGGGCCGCGAGGGGCCGGTGGGTGCCCTCGTAGACGAGGTGCTCGTAGACCTCGTCGGTGACGACCAGCAGGTCACGTTCGACGGCGAGCGCCGCGATGGCCTGCTGCTCCTCCTCGGTGAGCACCATCCCGGTCGGGTTGTGCGGGGTGTTGAGCAGGAGGAGCCGGGTGCGCGGGGTGATCGCGGCGCGCAGCTCGTCCAGGTCCGGGCGGAAGGAGGGCGCGCGCAGCGTGAGCGGCACCCGCCGCGCGCCGGCCATCGCGATGCAGGCGGCGTAGGAGTCGTAGAAGGGCTCGAAGGCGATCACCTCGTCCCCGGGTTCGAGCAGCGCCAGCATGGCCGCCGCGATCGCCTCCGTCGCCCCCGCGGTGACCAGGACCTCCGTGTCCGGGTCGAAGCCAAGGCCGTAGAACCGGCGCTGGTGTGCGCTGACGGCGGCGCGCAACTCGGGGATGCCGGGACCCGGCGGGTACTGGTTGCCGCGGCCCTCGCGCAGCGCCCGCACGGCCGCCTCGCGCACGGACTCGGGGCCGTCCGTGTCGGGAAAGCCCTGGCCGAGGTTGATCGCGCCCGTCGCGGTGGCCAGCGCCGACATCTCCGCGAAGATCGTCGTGCCGAGCCCGTCCAGCCTGCGGTTCAGCAGCGGCCTGCCGCCCATCTCTCCACCGTCCTCACCCGGACACCCGGGACGTCCGGACCTCCGCGCCCCGGGCTTGCGCCGATCCTTCGCCGCCCATCCTCGCCGATGCCCGGCCCCACGTCACTCGCCCAGGCCCCCCACACGCGACGGCGCCCCGGCGGAACCCGGCATCGCCGGCGGAAGCCGGGCCGGGCGGTCCCGGCGAGGGAAGCGGCGCCGCTCAGGCGTCGAAGTCGAGTTCCACGTGGTCGGTCAGGGGGCGGGACTGGCAGGGGAGCACGTAGCCGGCGGTCACCTCGGCCGGTTCCAGCGCGTAGTTGCGGGCCATGGCGACGCGGCCGGCCAGGAGCCGGGCCCGGCAGGTGCCGCAGACCCCGCCGCGGCAGGCGTAGGGCGCGTCGGGCCGGTTGCGGAGCACCGTGCCGAGCAGCGTCTCGCCGGGCGCGAGGGCGAGTTCGGCGCGGCGCCCGCCGAGGGTCACGGCGAGGGTGCCGCCCCGCGCCACGGCCTCCCCGGCATCCCCGGGCGGCGCGGGGGGCGCGTCCTCGGCGTGGAAGAGCTCGCTGTGCACCCGCGCTCGGGGCACGCCGAGGGCGCGCAGCGCCGCGTTGCCCGCCTCCACGAGTCCCCGCGGCCCGCACAGGTACCAGCCGTCCACCTCGCCGACGGGCAGCAGCGCCGGCAGCAGCCCGCGCAGCCGCCTGGCGTCGAGCCGCCCCGCGGCCAGGCCGGTGTGCCGCTCCTCGCGGGTGAGGGCGTGGACCTGCTGGAACCGTTCCGGGTAGCGGTCCTTCAGGTCGGCCGTCTCGTCGAGGAACATCGCGCTGGACGCCGTCCGGTCGCTGCGCAGCAGCGTGAAACGGGCGGCCGGCTCGCGCGCGAGCAGCGTCGCCGCCATGGAGAGCACCGGCGTGATGCCGCTGCCCCCGGTGAGCGCGGCGAACCTGCCGGGCGCGGGCGGCAGCGTGAACCGGCCGGCCGGCGGGAGCACCTCGAGCCGGTCGCCGACGGCCAGCTCCCGCAGAGCGTGGGTGGAGAACGCGCCCCCGCGGACGTGCCGCACGCCGATGGTGAGTTCCGCGGGACCCCCGGCGCCCGGGGCGGGGCTGCACACCGAGTACGTGCGGCGCAGCTCGCGGCCCTCGTGCCGGTGCCTGACCGTCAGGTGCTGGCCGGGCACGTGCCGGAAGGCCGGGCGCAGCCGCGGCGGCACGGCGAGGGACACGGCGACGGCACCCTCGGCGAGCGGGCTCAGGCGGGAGACGGTCAGCGAGTGGAACATCCGCGCTCCTCAGCGTTCCTTGACCTGGTCGAACGGTTCGGCGCAGCGCGCGCAGCGGCGCAGGGCCGTGCAGGGGGTGGCGGAGAAGCGGCTGATCAGCTCGGTGTCCGCGGCGCCGCAGCGCGGGCAGCGGACGGGGTGCTCCTCGCCCGGCGGGCCGGGGAGGAGGGGAACGGTCACCGGGGCGCGGCCCAGCGGCCTCGGCGGCGCGATCCCGGCGGCGGCCAGCCGGCGGCGGCCCTCCGCGGTGATGTCGTCCGTGGACCAGGGCGGGGCGAGGACGCGCCGGACCTCGACCTCGGCGGCGCCCGCGGCCAGCAGCGCCCGCCGCACCTCCCCGGCCATCGCCTCGACGGCCGGGCACCCGGTGTAGGTCGGCGTGAGCTCCACCTCGACGCGGCCGGCGCCGAGCAGCCGCAGCCCGCGCAGCACGCCGAGGTCGCCGAGCCCGATCACCGGCAGCTCCGGATCGGGCACCGCGGCGGCCACCGCCCGCAGCCGCGCCGCCTCGGTCGCCTCCGTCACCTGCGCCCCCTGTGTCACCTGCGCCGCTTCCGTCACCTGCACCCCCTGCGCCCCCTCCGTCAGCTTCGCCGGTGCGCCCGGCGCCTCCGCCGGTGCGCCCGCCACCTCGTCCGCCGGCGTGCCCGCCGTCGTGCGCCCCTCGCTCACCACCTGGCCCCCGGGTGGCTGCGGTGCAGGTGCTGCATCTCGGCGAGCAGGCGGCCGAACGGCTCGGTGTGGATGCCCTGCCGCCCGCCGCCCGCCGACCAGACCGCACGGGCCGGTGCCTCGGGCACCGTCAGCGTCGCCGCCCGCAGCGTGGCGCCGACGCGTTCCGCCCACCCCGCCGCGAGCGCGGCCCAGTCCACCCCGGCCAGCCCGGCCACCGGCCGCGTCAGCTCGCCGGTGTAGCGCCACAGGGCGTCCACCGCGCGCTGCATCCGCTCCCGGCTCAGCCGGGTCCCGTCGCCCAGCCGCAGCGTCCAGGTGACGGCGTGGTCCCTGTGGTACGCGGTCTCCGGCCCCGCCTTGGCCGCCAGGGGAGCGAACGGCCCGTCCCCGGCGGCGAGTTGCTCCCAGAGCAGCTCCTGGTAGGTGGAGAAGTACAGCTGCCGTGCGATGGTGTGGGCGAAGTCGCCGTTCGGCTGCTCGACGAGCTGGACGTTCCGGAAGGCGCGCTCCTGGCGGCAAAAGGCCAGCCGGTCCTCGTCGCCCACCATCGTCAGCAGCGTCCTGGCCTGGCCGAGCAGGTCGAGGGCCAGGTTGGCGAGGGCCACCTCCTCCTCCAGGGCCGGGGCGTGCCCCGCCCACTCGGCCAGCCGGTGGGAGAGGACGAGCGCGTCGTCCCCCAGCGCGAGCGCGGCGTCCTCCGTGGTCCCCGAGGCGGTCCCCGCCGTCGTGCCCGCCGCCCCGGCCGCCTCGGGAACCACCCCGGTGGCCCGGCCCGGCCCGCCGGTCGCCGGCCCGTTCACAGGCTCCGCACCCCCTCGGGCACCTCGTAGAACGTCGGGTGCCGGTAGGGCTTGTCGGCGGCGGGCGCGAAGAAGGGGTCGCGCTCCTCGGGCGAGGAGGCGAGGATCTCCGTCGCGGGAACCACCCAGATCGAGACGCCCTCGCCGCGCCTGGTGTACAGGTCGCGGGCGTTGCGCAGGGCGAGTTCGGCGTCCGGGGCGTGCAGGCTTCCGGCGTGGGTGTGCGCGAGGCCGCGCCTGGGCCTGACGAACACCTCCCACAGCGGCCAGTCCGTCCCGCCGGGCACGCGGTCCGCCCCGCCGGGCACGTCCGCCGCGCCGCTCACGCGGCCCGCCCGGCCGGCCGGGCGGCGTGCCGCGCCGCATAGGCCGCGGCGGCCTCGCGCACCCAGGCCCCCTCCTCGTGGGCCCGGCGGCGCTGCCCGAGCCGCTGCGCGTTGCACGGCCCCTCGCCGCGCAGCACGGCGTGGAACTCCGCCCAGTCGATCGGCCCGAAGTCGTGGTGGCCGCGCTCCTCGTTCCAGCGCAGCAGCGGGTCGGGCAGGGTGAGGCCGAGGGAGGCGGCCTGCGGCACGACGATGTCCACGAAGCGCTGCCGCAGCTCGTCGTTGGTGTGCCGCTTGATCTTCCAGGCCATCGAGCGCTCGGTGCGCGGCGATTCGCCGTCCGGCGGGCCGAACATCATCAGCGAGGGCCACCACCAGCGGTTCACGGCGTCCTGGGCCATCTCGTGCTGCTCCTCCGTGCCGTGGCTGAGCGCGAGCAGCAACTCGTAGCCCTGGCGCTGGTGGAAGGACTCCTCCTTGCAGATCCGGGTCATCGCCCGCGCGTACGGGCCGTAGGAGCAGCGGCACAGCGGCACCTGGTTGACGATCGCGGCGCCGTCCACCAGCCAGCCGATCGCCCCGACGTCGGCCCAGGTCAGCGTCGGGTAGTTGAAGATCGATGAGTACTTCTGGCGGCCCGCGTGCAGCCGGTCGAGCAGCTCGTCCCTGCGGGCGCCCAGGGTCTCGGCCGCGCCGTAGAGGTACAGGCCGTGGCCCGCCTCGTCCTGCACCTTGGCGATGAGGATGGCCTTGCGCCGCAGGGAGGGCGCCCGGGTGATCCAGTTGGCCTCGGGCTGCATGCCGATGATCTCGGAGTGCGCGTGCTGCGCGATCTGCCGGATCAGCGTGGCCCGGTACTCGGGCGGCATCGCGTCCCGCGGCTCGATGCGCTCCCCGGCGGCGATGGTCTCCTCGAACTCCCTGTACACACCCTCGTGCATCGGTCCCGTCCCGCCCTCTCCGGTCTCCGGCCCCGGCTACCGACCGATCGTTCGGTTCGGCTTCCGATGGTGATGCGGGTGCTCCGGCGTGTCAAGGCGCGCCGGGGCCGGGTACGGTGCTTCGGTCAAGCATCAGCAGTTCTGGGGGAGCGGGCCGAGCATGCTGCCATCCGACTCAGCGGCGGACACGCCGCCGAAGGACGCCGAGGAGAGGGGCGCTGCGCCGCCCTCCCTCGCGGACACGCCGACGGAGTCGGTGGCCCTGCGGGCGATATCCCTTCCCTCGCGCCTGCTGATAGGCGTGGTGCTGTGCGCGCTCGGGCTCTACGCCGTCTTCCACCTGGCGATGGTCTTCCTCGTGCTGGCCCCGTCCAACACGCTGAGCGAGGACAACCACGAGCTGATCCACGACTACATCTACCCGGAGTTCGAGCAGAACTGGAAGCTGTTCGCCCCGAACCCGCTGCAGAGCAACGTCGCCGTGCAGGCGCGCGCCGAGGTGCGGAACGAGGAGGGCACCCGGGTCACCGAGTGGTACGACCTCACGCAGCTCGACATCGACCACATCAGGCACAACCCGCTCCCGAGCCACACCGCGCAGAACATCCTGCGCCGCGGCTGGGACTTCTTCCGCGGCGCCCACGACGACGAGGGCAACCCGGTGGGCCTGCGCGGCAAGCTCTCGGAGCGGTACGTGCACCGGATCGTGCTGGAGCGCCTGGCCGGCGTCCTCGACCTCGACACCGTGCAGCGGGTGCAGTTCCGGGAGGCCACCACCCGGGTCGCCGCCCCCGAGTGGCGGCCCGAGGACTTCGACACCTCGACCACCTACCAGGAGTTCGACTGGTGGCCGGTCGGCTCCCAGGACCTGCCAGAGGAGTACCGGCGGTGACCGTGCCGAGCCCACGCCCCGACCGCCCCGCCGCCAAGGCGCAGCACGCCCCCGAGCCGGAGGCGCCAGGGCCGGACGCGTCGATGCCGGACGCGTCAGTGCCGGACGCCGCGCCGCAGGACGCCGCGCCGCAGGACGCCGCGCCGCAGGACGCCGCGGTGCCGGACCCCGCACCGCAGGAGCCCGCGCCGCCGGCGGCTCCCGCGCCGCATGCGTACGCGCCGTACGCGCCCGCGTACCCGCCGGCGTCCGAGGCGCACGCTCCCGCGTACCCGCCCGCGCCTCCCGCGCAGGCGCCCGCGCCGGCCGCGGGAGGGGCGCCCGCGCGCGTCGACTACACCACCGCGCTGGAGCGGCGGGTCGCGGCGGCGGTGAGCCGCGGCATCGGCCACGTCACCCGCCGCACCCTCGGCTCCTACCAGACGGCCGTGGTGCGGATCGGCTTCGCCGCGACGATGCTGGCCTTCCTGCTGCGCGAGTGGCCGAACCGCGACGAGCTCTACGGCCCGGGCAGCCCCTGGGGCTTCGACCTGGCCACCCAGTTCGCGAACAGCCAGGGCTCCTTCTCGGTGCTGCTGTGGTCGGACTCCGGGCTGTGGTTCCAGCTCTTCTACCACTTCGCCCTCCTGTCCTGCGTCGGCATGCTGCTCGGCTGGCGCACCCGGGCCAGTTCGATGATGTTCCTGGTCAGCGTGCTCTCCCTGCAGAACCGCAGCATCTTCATGGGGGACGGCGGGGACAACGTCATCCACCTGATGGCCCTCTACCTCGCCCTCACCCGCTGCGGCCGGGTGTGGTCGCTCGACGCCAGGCGCCGGGCCCGCGGCGGCGGTGACCCGGCCGACCCGGTCGGCGTGGCGGTGTGGGCGGCGCTCGGCCTTGCCCTCTTCCTCTCCCTGGTCACCGGGAAGCTCGACAGCCCCGTGTGGACGGCCTTCTTCGGCGGCATGTGGGTGGCGCACGCCGTGTGGTGGGCGGTGCGCCGGCGCGCGCCCGGCGAGCCCAGGATCGTCTGCGACATGCTCGGCAACCTCGTGCACAACGCCGCGCTGCTGGTGATCATGGCGGAGGTGTGCCTCATCTACGCCACCGCCGGCTGGTACAAGATCCAGGGCTCCCGCTGGGAGGACGGCACCGCCGTCTACTACCCGATGAACCTGGACTACTTCAACCCGTGGCCCGAGCTGACCGATCTCCTCGCCGGCAACGGCACGCTGGTCACCGTCATGAGCTACGGCACCGTCTTCGTCCAGGTCGGCTTCGTCTTCGCGCTGCTGAACCGCAAGGCGAAGAACGTCCTGCTGGTGGCGATGATCGGCGAGCACCTGGGCATTGCGCTGCTGATGGGCCTGCCGTTCTTCTCCCTGGCGATGATCGCGATGGACAGCGTCTTCCTGCCCACCGCCTTCCTGCTGTGGCTCGGCTCCCGCCTCGGCCGCGGCGCCGGGCGGCTCGGCGGCGGCGAGCCCGCCCCCGCGGCGGCGGACCTGCCCGGGGAAGCGCGGCCCCCGCAGCCCGCCGAGGGCCCGCGCCCCGCCTGGGCGGAGCGCGGGTGAGGGCGTGAGCGGCCTCGCCGCGCGCTGGCGGGAGCTGTCCGGCGCCACCGTGCTCCTCGACGGGTTCCACGCGCTGAAACACGCCCTGCGGTTCGGCGCCGAGGTCCCGCTCGCGCTGACCGCGGACAAGGCCGGGGCGCTGCGTCTGGCCGGGGAGCTGGCGCCCGACCTGACCGGTGTGCTCGGGGAGTCGCTGCGCGAGGTGACGCCCGCGGAACTGGCCTCCCTCGTCCCGCGCCCGCACCCCACCGGGGTCGCGGCGCTGGCCACCCCCGCCCCGCGGCGGCCGGCCGGCGGCGGCCCGCCCGTCCTGGTCCTCGACCAGCCGCGCCACCTGGGCAACGTGGGGGCGGTGATCCGGCTGGCCGCGGGCGCCGGGGCGGCGGGCGTGCTCACCACCGGCACCGTGGACCCGTGGCACCCCGCCGTGCTGCGCGCGGCGGCCGGGCTGCACTTCGCGACCGCCGTCAGCCGCGCCGAGCCGGCGGAACTGCCCGCGGGCCCGCTGTACGCCTTCGACGCGGACGGGGAGGACCTGCGCGCAGTGCCGATCCCGCCCGGCGCGCTGCTCGCCTTCGGCTCGGAGCGCTCCGGCCTGACGCCGGGACTGCGCGAGCGCGCCACCGCGGTGCTCGCGCTCCCGATGCGCCCCGGGGTCTCCAGCTACAACCTGGCGACGAGCGTGGCCATGGCCCTGTACCACTGGCTCGCCCGGCCGCCCGCCTGAACCGGGCACCCTCCCGGACCGGGCACCCTCCTGGACCGGCGCCCGGGTGCACGGCCCACCCCCTCCTCCCGCCGCCGAGTCGCCGGCGGGCCGCCGCCGGGCCGCCGCGGGAGGGCTCAGCGCGCCGCCGCCTGCTCGGTCCTGCCCCCGCCCGGCCCCAGGAGGAGGAAGGAGAAGGACCGGGTCCGCGTGCGCCGCAGCGGGACGTCGCTCTTGACCCGCCGCGCGAGCTCCGCGCGGCTGATGCCGAGGCCCTGAGCGATGAGCCGCTCGGGGCGGAGGGGCACGGGATCGTCGAAGGCGACCGCGATCCGCAGCGGCCAGGGATGCGCGGGAACGGGGTGCGCGCGCAATTCCCAGCAGCCGTCCCAATCGAGCGCGTACCGGTTGCGCCGGGCGATCAGCGGGTCGAGGAGGGTGTCCGCGACGAGGGGAGGGGAGTCGCCCACGTACCCGGCCAGCAGGCCGGCGGGCAGGGCGCGGACCGGGACGCGCTCGTGGACGGTGAGCTTGCCGGTCCGGTCACAGGAAACGCAGTTGACCAGGAGCCAGACGTCGAGGCGTTTGCCGTTGGCGTTGACGCGGAACCTGCCCCTGCCGACCGTGGCACGGCCGGAAGGGCAGGCCACGCACCGCAGGGCCAGCGGAGGCAGCCGGGTGCGCCGCACCACCCAGGGCAGCGGTATGAGGTGGTGAGCGTCTTCCTGAGTTCCGGCGAAGGGCACGGGAACGGCGCCTTCCGCGGCGTCAGTTGCCCAGGCCGTGCGCCGTCGCCGCCGCGTCCCCCCGGGCCGCCGCGGCGTGGCCCCGGTGGCCCCGGGGCGCCGCGGCGGCCGCCCGCCGCTCGCCCCGCCGCCCGTACCAGGCGCTCCACGCGGCCGTGCCCAGGAGGCACCCGACGAGCAGCACGGAGGACGCCGGCACCGCCGCGTCCGGCGGCAGCAGGTAGACGAGCGGCAGCCGGAGCAGCGATTCGGCCAGCAGGGCCCCGGCCCACACGGCCGTCATCACCACGTAGACGCGGCGGAACGCCGGCGAGGCCGCGTACAGCCCGTCCCAGCGCGCCCGTTCGTCCTCGCTCTGGGCGCCGAAGCGCTTCGCGACGCCGAACGCCGCGGGCCGGCCGGTGGCGAGGCTCGCCAGGAAGGCGAGCGCGACCGCGCCGGTCGTCACCGACTTCGCCGCCAGGACGGCCCGTTCGTCGCCGGTGAGGAAGGTCAGCCCGAGCCCGGTGGCGCAGACCAGGAGCGCCACGGCCGAGAAGCCTTCGAGGGACCGCCGGCGCACGGCCACGTACAGGGTGCGCAGCGAGGCGGCCGCGGTGGCCGCGAGCAGTGACCCGGCGCCGTCGGCCCCGGCCGCCCGGCAGCCGGCGTAGGCGGCGAGCACCAGCCCGACGTCCCAGACGGCCACCTCGACGAGCGGAGACGTGCCGCGGCGCGCGGCGGTGGGACTGGTGGGCGCGATGGGACGGGGGGGAGTAGGGGGAGTGGTGAACGGCCCTGCGGTGCCCATGAGCTTCCCTCTCTTCACGGCTAACGCGAAAATTTTCGCGTTCGAGGTGGCGGGTACGCTACTCCCGGATGTGCCGTTATCGCAAAAATTTTCGCGATAGAGTGTCGGCCGTGACCGATGCCCAGCCCGTTCGCCGCCCCGGGGGCCGCGCCGCCCGGGTACGCCGCTCCGTGCACCAAGCCGTGGCCGAACTGCTCGCCGAGCGGCCCTACGAGGAGGTCACCATCGCGGCCGTCGCCGAGCGCTCCGGCGTGCACCAGGCCACCGTCTACCGCCGCTGGGGCACGATGACCGCCCTGGTGGAGGACGTGGTCAACGAGGTGCTCAGCCGGGAGTCCCCGGTTCCCGACACCGGCTCGCTGCGCGGGGACCTCACGGCCTACGCGGTCAAGGCGGCGGCCGACCTGGCCAGTCCCATGGGCGCCGTCTACCTGCGGGCGTCCGCCCTCGGCGCCGCCGCCCCCGCGGAGGCCCCCGCCCGCGGCCCCCGCCCCCTCGACGAGCGGGGCAGGCAGCTCCAGGCGATGCTCGACCGCGCCGCCGCCCGCGGCGAACCCGCCCTCGACGTGCTCACCCTGCTCGACGTCGTGCTCGCCCCCATGTACCTCCGCCTGCTGATGGGGGGCAGGCCCCCGGACGAGCGCCTCGCTCGCACGCTGGTGGACCGCCTCCTCGTCCTCGCCGGCCACGCACCGCCCGCGGGGCACGGGGAGCCCGGGGAACACGGAGGGCCCGAAGGGGGCTGACGGGGGACGGGGCCGGCCAGGGGGCGGGGCGGCCCCCGGCGCTCAGAGGCGGGCGTCGTTGTACTTCGCGATGCGCTCGGTGAGTTCGCGCAGTCCGTCGATGCGCATCGTGGGCAGGGTCGCGGCCTCCGGGTGGTTCTGGTGGGCGATGCCCCAGGGGCCGCGGCGGATCAGGGCCGTGCACAGGCCCGCGGCGGCGGCCGGCCTGATGTCCTCGTCGAGCCGGTCGCCGACGTACAGGATCTCCTGCGGCGCCATCCGCAGCGTCTCGATCAGCAGCTCGAAGAACCGCGGCTCCGGCTTGGCGATGCCGCCCATGTCGAAGGAGGTGGCGATCAGGTCGACATAGCCGGTGAAGAGCCGGCGCAGGATGGTGGTGGTCTCCTCCGACTGGTTGGCGGCGATCCCCACGACCAGGCCCGCCTGCCGCAGCAGCCTGATGGTCATCCGGGCGTCGGGGTACAGGTCGTTCTCGCCGAACCACTCGCGCTCCCCCACCGCGTCCCGCTTCTCCCGCTCGACGGCCAGGTCGAAGCCGGGCCGGAACAGCCGGAACGTTTCCCGATGGTCCCTCCCCTGCGCGACGATCGCCCCGAACTGGGTGGAGAAGGTGTGCCGCGGGACCCCGAGCCAGGCGGCCCAGCCCTCCCACTCCCGGCTCTCGTCCACCAGGCACTCGCCCACGTCGAACAACACCGCTCGGATCATGCGCCGCAGCGTATAGACGCCGCCACGCAGCGGAAACGGCGCCGTCCCCAATCCGGGGGGTATCGGGGCGAAATGGAGACGCGGGGCGCACGGGTGCGGCATATTGCGCCCGGCATTTTCTCCGTTCTTGCGCTCGTTCTTTTCTCCGTCTTCCCCGGTCTTCCGCCGGTCCTCCCCCGGTCCTCCCCGTCTTCCCCGCTCTTCCCTGCTCTCCCCCGTCTTCCTGTTCTCCCCGCGTTCCCCCGGGTTCCCCCACTTCTTCCCGCCCCCCGCGCGCCCGCCGCCCGGCCGCCGGGCGTCGAACGCCTGCGCCGGACCTCCCCCCGGACGTCACGCCGATGTCCCTCGTTGGGGTCGCGGATTGCGCAATGCGGTGGAAAGCCGGCCCGCGGCGCCACGCGGAGCGAGCACAGTGGAGCGGTCCGTGGCCGGGGACGTCCGGCACGGCGGACCACATCGGAAAGCGTCGGAAAACATGGGTCGAAGGATGGAGGGGGCCAGAATGGCCTGGACGGAGGGCGCGTGCGTCGTGGACACCAGGACCGGGAGGGTCGGCCGGATCACCGGCCGCACCGGCACCAGGCTCACGCTGTCTCCGCTGAGCGCCGGACGGTCCTGGGACTGCCCGCTGGACCGGGTGCGCGAGGCCACGGAGTTCGAGCGGCGCAACGCCGACGTGCTCGACGTCACCTGGCGCTTCTGGCGCCGCAGGGCCACGGCCCAGAACGCGCCGGGCGCTACGCCGAAGGGCGCCGCACCTCGACGAAGCGGAAACGCGGGGTGACGAACGCGGCGTCCACCAGCGAGGCGTTGGCCGCCGGGTTCCCGCCGGTGCCGTGGAAGTCGGAGAACGCCGCGGTCTGGTTGACGTAGACGCCGCCCGTCAGGTTCAGCGAGAGCTGGGCGCACTCGTCGAGGCAGACCTCCGTCAGCGCCGCCTCCACCTCGGGCGAGGTGGTGTGGCCGAGCACCGTCATCGCGCCGCGTTCGCGGATCGTGCGGCGCAGCAGGCGCAGGCCCTCGGCCGTGGAGCCGACGGCCACCGCGAAGCTCACCGGCCCGAACCACTCGGCGCGGCAGGCCGGATCGGCGGCGTCCAGGGCCACGATCAGCGGGGTGCGGACGGTGGCCTCGGGGAACTCGGGGTGGGTCAGGGCCCGCGAGGGCAGGATCACCTCGCCGAGCCCCGGCGCGGCGGCGAGCCTGGCGAGCACCTCGGGGGCGACGATCGCGCCGAGCAGCGTCACCGCCCGCGCCTCGTCGGCGAGGAGCCCGTCCACCGCGGCGGCCAGGTCGGCGACCACCTCGTCGAAGGACTTGTGGCCCGCGTCGGTCTCGATCCCGCCGCGCGGGATCAGCAGGTTCTGCGGGGTGGTGCACATCTGGCCGCTGTAGAGGCTCAGCGAGAAGGCCAGGTTGGCCAGCATGCCGCGGTAGTCGGCCGTGGAGTCCACGAGGACGGTGTTGACCCCGGCCTTCTCGGTGAAGACCTGGGCCTGCAGGGCGTGTTGCTCCAGCCAGTCGCCGAAGGCCGTGGAGCCGGTGTAGTCGACGATCCGCACCTCCTCGCGCAGCGCCAGCTGCCGGGCGCTGCCCTCGCCCGGCCGCTCGGGGGCGAGGGCCACCAGGTTGGGGTCGAAGCCCGCGGCGGCCAGCGCCTCGCGGGCGGTCTCGACGGCGAGCGCGAGCGGCAGCACGGCGGCCGGGTGCGGCTTGACCAGCACCGGGTTGCCGGTGGCCAGGGAGGCGAACAGGCCGGGGAAGCCGTTCCAGGTGGGGAAGGTGCGGCAGCCGACGAGCAGCGAGACGCCCCGCGGCACGGCGTGGAACTCCTTGGCCAGGCGCAGGGGTTCGCGCCTGCCCTGGGGCTTGGTCCAGCCGGCCGCGGAGGGGGCGCGGGTCTGCTCGGCGAAGGCGTGCGCCACCGCTTCGAGCGCCCGGTCCTGGGCGTGCGGCCCGCCGGCCTGGAGCGCCATCGGGTACGCCTGGCCCGTGGTGTGCATGACGGCGT
The DNA here is from genome assembly GCF_003626535.1 of Streptomyces hoynatensis. Lineage (GTDB taxonomy): Bacteria > Actinomycetota > Actinomycetes > Streptomycetales > Streptomycetaceae > Streptomyces > Streptomyces hoynatensis. The sequence goes on along the minus strand of NZ_RBAL01000005.1, from coordinate 331,718 downwards.
GCGCGAACTCCTGGGTGCGGGCGTTGATCCTGGCCAGCACGTCGAGGCAGGTCAGGGCCCTGGTCTCGGGGCCGGCCGCGCGCCAGGCGGGCAGCGCCGCGCGCATCGCGGGCAGCAGGACGTCGGGGTCGGCGTGCGGGTACTCGATGCCGAGCGGGAAGCCGTAGGGCGAGACCTCGCCGCCCACCCAGCCGTCCACGCCCGGCTGGCCGAGCGCGAAGCGCTGGCCGCACCTGGCGCGGAAGGCCGCGGCGCCGTCGCCCTCGTACGCCTTGGGGTGCTCGGGGTGCGGCGACCAGTAGCCCCGGCTGCGGATGGTGTCGAGCGCGGCGTCCAGCGTCGCTCGGTGGCCTGGCGCGGTGAGCGTCAAGACGGTTCAACTCCTCGTCGAGTCGTCGTCGGGCGGAGGCGGAGAACGCGCGGGCCGGGGCGGGCCCCGGCCGGGACCTGCGGGTCCCTGCCGGGGCCCGGTGGGGGGTGGCCGGCGGGTGCGTGCGTGGGGCCGGGTCCCGGCGGCCCGCCGGGAGGGGGGACCCGGGTGGAGCCCGCCGCCCCGGGGGGCGGATACTGCCCCGGGACGATGGTGCAACCGAACGATCGGTCGGGGCAAGGGGGCGGCGTGGGCACGGCAGCCGGGGAGCGAACGGCGAGGCGCGACACCTACACCCCGCAGACGCTGCTTGAGGTGGCGGTGCGGGTGTTCAACGAGCGGGGCTACGACGGCACGTCGATGGAGCACCTCTCCCGCGCCGCCGGGATCTCCAAGTCCTCGATCTACCACCACGTCCGCGGCAAGGAGGAGCTGCTGCGCCGCGCCGTCAGCCACGCCCTCGACGGCCTGTTCGGCGTGCTGGAGGAGCCCGCGGCGCGGGAGGGCCGGGCGGTCGACCGCCTCGCCCACGTGATCAGGCGCACCACCGAGGTGCTGATGGAGCGGCTGCCGCACGTCACGCTGCTGCTCCGGGTGCGGGGCAACACCGAGACCGAGCGCTGGGCCCTGGAGCGGCGAAGGAAGTTCGACCAGCGGGTGGCCGAGCTGCTCCGGCAGGCCGTCGCCGACGGCACATTGCGCCCGGGCGCCGACCCCCGGCTGGCCACCAGGCTGCTCTTCGGAATGATCAACTCCCTGGTGGAGTGGTACCGGCCGCACCCCGAGGGGCCCAGGGTCGCCCCGGAGATCGTCGAGGGCGTCCTCACCACCGCCCTCGCCGGGCTCGGGCTGCCCGGCGGCGCGCCCCCGGCCCGCTGAGCCGGGCGCCGGGGCGTGGGCGCCGGGGCCGGGGTGCGCCGGGGCCCGGGCCGCCCCGGCTCAGCCCCCGGGCAGCAGGTCCGACTCCTCGAACACCAGCAGCGTCCTGGTGCTCAGCACCTCGGGCATCCCCTGGAGCCGGGTGAGCACCAGCTCGCGCAACGCCCTGTTGTCCGCGGCGTGCACCAGGAGCAGCACGTCGAAGTCCCCGCTGACCAGGGCGATGTGGGCGGCGCCCGGCAGCCGCTCCAGCTTCGCCCGCACCGTGCGCCAGCTGTCCTGCACGATCTTCAGCGTGATGTACGCCGAGGCGCCCTGCCCGGCCCGCTCGTGGTCGACCCGGGCCGAGAAGCCCCGGATCACGCCCTCCTCCAGCATCCGGTTGATCCGTGCGTAGGCGTTCGCGCGGGAGACGTGCACGCGTTCCGCGATGCTGCGCACCGAGGCGCGGCCGTCCGCCGTGAGGAGCCGCAAAATCGCGGTGTCAACGGCGTCGAGCGGCCTGACCCGGTTGCTGGTCAACTGGTCGTCCGGCATGCGCCTGCGCTCCCCTCCCTGGACGTCCTGCCCCCATATCACGGCACAACGGGCCAGCTGTCCACAGGCAGTTCACGACCGTAGCCGCCTGACACTCCCTACCGAACAATCGGTAGGGAACGGTAGGGGAGAGCGGAGTCACCTGCGGTCACCGCGTGCCCCGCACCGCGCGGTTCTCCGAAAGGCAGGTGCCACCATGACGGTGCTTGAGCGGCCGGCGACCTCGCTGCTGCCGGAGCCTGAGCCGTACCGGGTCCTGGGCACGTCGGCCGAGCCTGAGCCCGGCCTGTGGACGCGGCTGTACCGCGAACTCGTGCGCGGCCGCAGGTTCAACGAGCAGACCACCGCGCTCACCCGGCAGGGCCGCCTCGCCGTCTACCCCTCCTCGACCGGCCAGGAGGCGTGCCAGGTCGGCGCCGCCCTCTCCCTCGGCCCGCGCGACTGGCTCTTCCCCAGCTACCGCGACACCCTCGCGGCGGTCGCGCGCGGCCTCGACCCCGTCGCGGCGCTCGGCCTGCTCCGCGGCGACTGGCACACCGGGTACGACCCGCGCGCCCACCGGATCGCCCCGCTGTGCACCCCGCTCGCCACCCAGCTCCCGCACGCCGTCGGCCTGGCCCGCGCGGCCCGCCTGAGGGGCGACGACACGGTGGCCCTCGCCCTCGTCGGGGACGGCGGCACCTCGGAGGGCGACTTCCACGAGGCGCTCAACTTCGCCGCCGTCTGGCGGGCGCCCGTGGTCTTCCTGGTGCAGAACAACCGCTACGCCATCTCCGTGCCGCTCTCCCGGCAGACCGCCGCGCCGAGCATCGCGCACAAGGGCGTCGGCTACGGGATGCCGGGGCGGCTGGTGGACGGGATGGACGCCCCGGCCGTGCACCGGGTCCTCACCGAGGCGCTCGCCCGGGCCAGGGCCGGGGAGGGGCCGACCCTCGTCGAGGCCAGGACGTACCGCTTCGACGCGCACACCAACGCCGACGACGCCGGCCGTTACCGCGAGGAGGCCGAGGTGGCGGACTGGCGCGCGCGCGACCCGCTCACCCTGCTCGGGAGCGAACTGCGCGCCCGCGGCCTGCTCACCGGCGACGTGGAAGAGGAGGCCGCCCAGGCGGCCGAGCGGCTGGCCGCCGGGCTGCGCGCCGCGCTCGGCGCGGACCCGCCGCTGTCCGCGGCCGACCTGTTCGCCCACGTCTACGCCAGCCCCACCCCGCAACTGCGCGAGCAGGCCGCCTCGCTGGCGGAGGTGACGCGGTGATCAGCATGGCGGGGGCGCTCAACCTGGCGTTGCGCGATGCGATGGCGGCCGACCCCGCGGTCCACCTGCTCGGCGAGGACATCGGCACCCTGGGCGGGGTGTTCCGGGTCACGGACGGGCTGGCCGCCGAGTTCGGCGAGGACCGCTGCACCGACACGCCGCTGGCCGAGGCCGGGATACTCGGCACCGCCACCGGGATGGCCATGTACGGGCTGCGCCCGGTGGTGGAAATGCAGTTCGACGCCTTCGCCTACCCCGCCTTCGAGCAACTGGTCTCCCACGTCTCGCGGATGCGCAACCGGACCCGCGGCGCGCTGCCCCTGCCGCTGACCGTGCGCATCCCCTACGGCGGCGGCATCGGCGGCGTGGAACACCACAGCGACTCCTCCGAGACCTACTACATGGCCACGCCGGGACTGCACGTCGCGACCCCGGCGACCGTCACCGACGCCTACGGCCTGCTGCGGCAGGCGATCGCCTCCGACGACCCCGTCGTCTTCCTCGAACCCAAGCGCCTCTACTGGGCGAAGGACGAACTCCGGCCGGACGCACCGCCGTTCGGGCAGGCGGTGCTGCGGCGGCCCGGCCGGGACGCCACCCTCCTCACCTACGGCCCCGCCCTCACCGTCTGCCTGGAGGCCGCGGAGGCGGCCCGCTCCCGCGGGTTCGACCTCGGCGTGCTCGACCTGCGCACGCTCGTCCCCTTCGACGACGAGACCGTCTGCGCCGAGGTGCGGCGCACCGGGCGGGCCGTGGTGGTACACGAGGCCACCGGCTTCGCAGGTCCCGGCGCGGAGATCGCCGCCCGCGTCACCGAGCGCTGCTTCCACCACCTGGCGGCCCCGGTGCTCCGGGTGACGGGCTTCGACATCCCCTATCCGCCGCCGATGCTGGAACGCCACCACCTGCCCGACGTCGACCGGGTGCTCGACGCGGTGACGCGCCTGCAGTGGGAGGAGGCGTGAGCGGGGTGCGGGAGGAGCGGGAGGCGACGGCCGGTGGCCCGCGGCCCGGGGGCCGGGACGGGGCCGGGGCGGGGGAAACGGCAGGCGGGGTCGCCGAGTTCCGGCTGCCCGACCTCGGCGAGGGACTGACCGGGGCGGAGATCGTCCGGTGGCTGGTCGAGGTCGGCGACCGGGTGGCCGTGGACCAGCCGGTGGTGGAGGTGGAGACGGCGAAGGCCCAGGTCGAGGTGCCCACGCCCTACGCGGGCACCGTGGCCGAGCGGTTCGGCGCGCCGGGCGAGGAGGTGGAGGTCGGCGCCCCCCTGATCCGGGTCACCGCCGCAGCCCGCCCCCATGGGGCTGCGGCGGTGCCCGACCCCCGCCCCGGCTCCCTTGAGCCCGGCCCCGGTGGCGGCAGCGGCAGCGGTGGCGGTGGCGGCCCGGAGTCCGACCCCGGCTCGGGGCCGGTTCTGGTCGGCTACGGGACCCGGGGCCCCGCCGCCCCGGCCCGCCCCACGCCGGCGGCGGCGCGGGGGCCCGCGGCCGGGAAACCGGCGGCGGGGGCGCCCGCGGCCGGGGGGCGTGCGCCCGGCGCCGGGCGGGCGGACGGGGAGCCGCGGGTGGCCGTCGTCTCGCCGCTGGTGCGGCGGCTGGCCAGGGAGGCCGGGCTCGACCTGCGCCACATCGCCGGCTCGGGACCGGGCGGCCTGATCCTCAGGGCCGATGTCGAGGCGGCGCGGGAGGCGGCGCGCGGGGCGGCACATGAGCCGGGGCGCGACGCGGCGCGGGAGACGGCGCGCGGGCCGGGACGCGAGACGGCGCGGGCAGGCGCACCCGGGGCGGCGCCCGGGGCGGCGGGGGAGGCGGTCCGCGACTCGCGCGACGGGGAGACCCGGGTGCCGCTGCGCGGCGTGCGCGGCGCCGCGGCCGAGAAGCTGACCCGCGCCCACGCCGAGATCCCGGCCGCGACCTGCTGGCTGGACGCCGACGCCACCGGCCTGCTCGCCGCGCGGGAGAGCACAGGACTGCCGCTGCTCGCCCTGCTCGCCCGGATCACGCTGGCCGCGCTGGCCCGCCACCCCGAGCTGAACGCGACCGTGGACACCGCGGCCCGCGTCCTCGTCCGGCACCCCCACGTGCACCTCGGCCTGGCCGCCCAGACCGAACGCGGCCTGCTGGTCCCGGTGCTGCGCGAGGCCGACACCCTCTCCCTGCCGCGCCTGGCCGAGGAGACGCGCCGCCTCACCCGGGCGGCGCGCGGCGGCGGCCTGGGCCCGGCCGAGTTGACCGGCTCGACGTTCACCCTGAACAACTACGGCAACCTCGGCGTCGACGGCTCCGCCCCGCTGCTCAACCACCCCGAGGCCGGCATGCTCGGCGTCGGCCGGATCGCCGCAAAACCCTGGGCCCACCAGGGTCAACTCGCCCTGCGCCAGGTGGTCCAGCTCACCCTCACCTTCGACCACCGGGCCCTGGACGGCGCGCAGGCCGCCGCGTTCCTGCGCGCGGTCGCCGAACGCGTCGAGCAACCCCTGCTGCTGCTCGGCGACTTCTGACCCGCGCCCCGCCGTCCTCCGCCGCCCCGGCCGTTCCTCCGCCGTCCCGGCCGTTCCTCCGCCGTCCGCCGTGCCCCCGGCCCCGCCGGGTACCGTGGTGGAGTCATGAGCTGCTTCGACGCGGTCATCCTCGCCGGCGGCGCCGCCCGGCGGCTGAACGGCGCCGACAAGCCCGCGGTCACCGTGGGCGGGCGCACGCTGCTGGAGCGGGTGCTCGCCGCCTGCGCCGAGGCCGAACGCGCCGTCGTGGTCGGCCCCCGCCGCCCCGTTCGCCCCGGCCGCGGCCCGCGGCTGTGCTGGGCGCGCGAGGAGCCGCCGGGCGGCGGCCCGCTGGCCGCGCTGCACGCCGGGCTGCGGCACGCCTCCGCCCCGCTGGTCGCCGTGCTCGCCGCCGACCTGGCCTTCCTCGACCCGGCCACCCTGCGGCGCCTGCGCGCCCTGCCGCCGGACGCGGAGGGCGCGCTGCTGCGCGACGAGACGGGCCGCGACCAGCCCCTGACGGCCGTCTACCGGACCGAGCCGCTGCGCCGCGAACTCGCCCTGCTCGCCGCGGAACACGGCAGCCTCTCCGGCCTTCCGCTGCGGCTGCTGCTGCCCGGCCTCGCCCTGCGGGCGATCCCCGTCACCGGCGGCCTCGACTGCGACACCTGGGCGGACATCTCCGCGGCCCGCACGAGGATCAGGGAGCATGAGCACGTGCTTGAAGAATGGATCGCCGCAGTGAAGGCCGAACTCGGCATCGACCCCGAGGTGGACACCAGGGTGCTGCTCGACGCCGCCCGCGAGTCCGCGCACGCGGTCGCCCGCCCGGCGGCGCCGCTCACCACCTTCCTCGTCGGCTACGCGGCGGCGCTGCACGACATGGCGCCCGCCGAGGCCGCGCGCCGGGTCGCCGCGCTCGCCGCGCGCTGGAGCGCGGAGCACGGGGAAGCCGGCGCAACCGGGCAGGCCGGGAACGCCGGGCAGGCCGGGAACGCCGGGAACGCCGGGACGGACCGGGAAAAGCAGCCGTGATCGACGACTTCGACGACGCGCTCGCCCTCGCCAACGGGCCGGGCCGGGCGGGCGCCGCGGCCGAGGGCCCCGCCGGGGAGGCCGCCGGCGCCCCGGCCCCGGGGCCGCGCCGCCCCACCGGCCGCGCGGCCCACGAGACGCCGGGCTGGGAGGCCGCCCGCGCCACCGCCTACCGGGCCGCCCGCCCGCTGCCGCCCCGCCGCCTGCCCCTCGACCTGGCGCTCGGCCACACCCTGGCCGCGCCGCTCACCGCCCTCACCGACCTGCCCGCGTTCGACACCGCGGCCATGGACGGCTGGGCCGTCGCGGGCCCCGGCCCCTGGCGGCTGACCGGCGGGCAGGTCCTGGCCGGCGGGCCCGCCGCGGTGCCCCTGACCGACGGGGAGGCGGTGCCCATCGCCACCGGCGCCCGCACGCCCGAGGGCACCACGGCCGTGCTGCGCAGCGAGGACGGCAAGGTGGCGGAAGGGCAGCTGCACGGCCCCGGCATGCAGCCGGGCGCCAACGTCAGGCCCCGCGGCCAGGAGTGCCGCACGGGCGCGGAACTGCTGCCCGCCCGCACCCCGCTGACCCCGGCCGCGCTCGGCCTCGCCGCCGCGGCGGGCTACGACCAGCTGACGGTGCGCCCACGCCCCCGCGCCGAGGTGCTGGTCCTCGGCGACGAACTGCTCTTCCGCGGCCTGCCGCAGGAGGGCAGGATCAGGGACGCCCTCGGCCCGATGACCGCGCCCTGGCTGGCGGCCCTCGGCGCCCAGCCACTGGTCACCAGGCGGCTGGGCGACGACGCCGAGGCGCTGCGCGAGGCGATCGCCACCAGCAGGGCCGACCTGATCGTCACCACCGGCTCCACCGCCCGCGGGCCCGTCGACCACCTGCGCGCCATCCTGGCCGAACTCGGTGCCGAGCTGCTGATCGGCGGGGTCGCGGTGCGGCCGGGGCACCCGATGCTGCTGGCCGAACTCCCCGGCGGCGTCCCCCTGATCGGCCTGCCGGGCAACCCGCTCGCCGCGGTCTCGGCCCTGCTGACCCTCGCCGAGCCGCTGCTGTGCGGTCTCGCCGACCGCCCCGCCCCCGCCGAGCGGCACGCCAGGCTCACCTCGGCCGTCCGCGGCCACCCCACGGACACCAGGCTGGTCCCGGTGAGCTGCCGGGAACTCGGCGAGGCGAGCCCGGTGACCTACGCGGGGCCCGCCATGCTGCGCGGCATCGCCGCCGCCTGCGCCCTGGCCGTCATCCCGCCGGGCGGGGCCGAGGCGGGTGCCGCGGTCGCCGTCCTCGGCCTGCCGGCGACATGAGGCTGCGCCCGGCGCGCGGCCGCCGCGGCACCGGGGACGACCTGGCGCACGGCGTGCAGCTGCCGCGCGACGTCGTCGGCCCGCTCCTCCAGGTGGTGCGCCGCCTGGTGCTCGCGACGCTGACGATGGCCGCCGCGCTGGTCATCGTCTACACCGACCGCAGCGGCTACCGGGACAACGTCGAGGGCGGGCCCGTCGGCTTCGTCGACAGCCTCTACTACGTGACGGTCTCGCTCTCCACCACGGGCTACGGCGACATCGTGCCCGTCACCGACAAGGCGCGGCTGCTGACGACGCTGCTGATCACGCCGCTGCGCGTCCTGTTTCTGATCATCCTGGTGGGCACCACACTCGAGGTGCTCACCGAACGCACCCGCGATCAGTGGCGGCTGGCCCATTGGAGGAAGACCGTGCGCGACCACACGGTGATCGTCGGCTTCGGCACCAAGGGGCGTTCCGCCGCCGAGACGCTGATGAGCACCGGCCTCGGCCGCGACCAGATCGTCGTCGTCGACCCCAGCGCCGCCGTCGTGGAGCAGGCGAGCGCCGAGGGCTATGCCGGGGTGATCGGCGACGCGACCCGCAGCAGCGTGCTGGTGCGGGCGAGGGCGGACCGGGCCAGGCAGGTCATCATCTCCACCCCGCGCGACGACACCGCGGTGCTCGTGGCGCTGACCGCGCGGCAGCTGAGTTCCTCGGTGCGCATAGTCGCGTCCGTGCGCGAGGAGGAGAACGTGCCGCTGCTGCGGCAGTCGGGCGCGGACTCGGTGATCACCAGCGCCAGCGCGGTCGGGCGGCTGCTGGGCCTCTCCATGATCAGCCCGAGCTCCGGCGCGGTGATGGAGGACCTCATCCAGCACGGGGAGGGGCTGAGCATCCGGGAGCGGCCGGTCACCAAGGCGGAGGCCGGGCGTTCCCCGCGGGACTGCGAGGACCTCGTGGTCTCCGTGATACGGGGGCACCGGCTGCTGCCCTTCGACGACCCCGACGCGGCGACGCTGGAACTCACCGACCGCCTCGTCGTCATCCACCGGGTCACCCCCCAGGAGCACCAGGCCAAGCCGCCCGGCACCCGCGACCGGGGGCGCGGCTCCTGGCGCATCCCCCGTCGCTGAGCCCCCGCGCGCCCGGCGTACGCTCCCGGCGTGGACGGCTCGAACGGCGGGCGGCGCCCGAGCGGCCCGCCGGCGGCGAACGCGGCCCGGCGCGCGCCCGCCGGGAACACCGGTCGCGCGGATCACGCGGCGCACGTGGGGCACGCGGGGGACACCGGTCGCGCGGACCACGCGGACCACCCGGGTCGCGCCGGCAGCGAGGGGAGCGAGGGGAGCGCCGCGCGCCCCGGGGACGCCCCGCACCCCGCCGGCGGCGGGGCGGGCGCCGCCCTGAGGGCCGCCCTGGCCGGGCTCGCCGCGGCGGAGCCCGGCGCGCCGCCCGCCGGGCCGGCCGTGCTCGCCGACCGCCCGGACGGCCTCGTGCTCCGGGCCGGGGACACCGTCCTCAAGGCCCACGCGGCCCGCGCCGGAGACATCGGGATCAGGCTCGCGGTCGCCGCCCACCCCGCGCTCGCCGGCATCCTGCTGCCGCCGCTGCCCCCGGCCGTGGCCCACCCGCTGCCCGGCGGCCGGGTGGCCACCCGCTGGCCCTACGGCGCCCCGCTCGACCACCGCACCCCGGGACCCGAGGTGCCCTGGGAGGCGGCCGCCGCGCTGCTCGCCCGGCTGCACACGCTCGACCCGGCCCGCCTCGCGGACCTCGGCCCGCTGCCCGCCGCCCGCGGCCCGGCCCGGGCGGCCGAGGCGCTGCGGCGGCTGCGTGCCGTGCCGGAGGCCGGGCACCCGGAGGTGCGCCGCGCCATCGAGCGCATCCTCGGCCCCCTCGCCCAGGACCGCGGCGGGGATCGCGGCCAGGCGCGCGGCAGGCCCGTGCTGTGCCACGGCGACTTCCACCTGGGGCAGTTGGTGCGCCACCCGCGGCCGGAGGGACCCTGGCACCTCATCGACGTCGACGACCTCGGCCTCGGCGACCCCGCCTGGGACCTCGCCCGCCCCGCGGCCTGGTACGCGGCCGGGCTGCTGCCCGCCGCGGAGTGGGACCGCCTGCTGTCCGCGTACCAGTCGGCCACCGGCACCCTCGGCGAGGACCCCTGGCCCCGACTCGACGGCCCCGCACGGGCGTTGACCGCCCAGCTGGCCGCCAGGGCGCTGGTGTCGGGGCGGCCGCCCGACGAGGCGGGACAGGCTTTCGCCGACGCCTGTGTGCGGATCGCGGGCCTGCCGTAGGGTGAGGAGACAAGCGAATCGACCATGGAGCCGACGATGCAGTGTCCCAAGTGCGGTGCACCCATGCACACGTTCAGCAGAAGCGGGGTGCAGATCGAGCAGTGCAGCGGCTGCCGGGGGATCTTCCTCGACTACGGCGAGCTGGAGCACATCACGCAACTCGAGGCCCAGTGGGCTCCGCAGGCCGCTCCTCCGCCGCCCCCGCCGCCGCCGAACTACCACCAGTCCGGCCCCGCCTGGGGAGCGCCGCACCACGGGCACCACGGGCACTACGGCCACCGCCGCGGCGGCCTGGCCGGGCTGTTCTTCTCCTCCTGACCCCCGCTCTTCTCCTCCGCGCCGCGGCCCCGCCGCCCTCACGCCGGGCGGCGGGGCCGCGGTCCGCGGGCACGGCCACCCGGCCAGAGGGGCCGCGCGGTGCGCTCACGCCGTCCTGTCAGGGGTGGCGGGCGCCGAGCCTCCCGTCGGCGACGGCCGCGACGAAGTCGGCCCAGCCCCGGACCGGGAAGGCCAGGGCAGGACGCTCGGGCGCCTTGGAGTCCCGCACCGGCACCGCCCCGCAGGAGGCCGCCAGGTTCCGCGCGAACTCGACGCACTGCCCGCCGTTCCCGCTGCTGTGGCGTGACGCGACCCACTCCGCGGCAGACAGGTCGAACGTGAACTTCATCGGGAATACTCCTCCACCCTCACATCCTTGATGAGCGCCAGCGAATCGTCGGGCGACAAGGCGTTGGCGCGCAACCGGTCGTAGGCCGCCGTCGCAGCCGTCACGTGCGACGACGAGTCAACCACGTGCCCACCCGTCCACGACTCCTCGTAGAGCAGCGTCGCCTCCTCCGCGAAGGTCAGCAGCGTGAAGCTCTCGGCAGCGGGGGGTGCACCCGCGGCGAAGGGCAGCACCTGAAGGGTGACGGCCGGGGAGTCGGCCTCCGCCAGCAGGTGGTCGAGTTGCCCGCCCATGACCTTCGTGCCGCCGATCCTCCGCCGCAGGCAGCATTCGTCCAGAATCACCCAGAAGAGTGGTGGATTCTCCCGGTCGAGCAGCTCGTGTCTGCGCATCCGCGCGTCGACCATCCGCCGCACCCACTCCTCCGAGGCCGTGGGGTGCGCGGTGCGGTAGATGGCGTAGGCGTAACTCTCGGTCTGGAACGCCCCCATGATGAGGTTCGCGCTGTAGTCGAGGATGCTCTCGGCCTTCGCCTCGAGGCCCACGTACGGCTCGAACCAGGTGGGGTGCTCGCGCCTGCTGATCCGGTCGCGGAGCCTGGCGAAGAACCCCCAGGAGCCGAACACCCGGTCGCAGGCCGCCGCGAAGTGCTCGCTGCCGAGCAGCAGCCCGTTCTCCACCTTGCTGACGTAGGGCGGCTGGTAGTGCGTCGCGTCCGCGAGCTCCTTCTGCGTCATCTTCGCGTGCCGGCGCGCTTCCCGCACCTCGAAGCCGAAGTAGGCGTAGCCGTCGCTGTGTTCGCTGCCGGTGAACCCGTTCACGTGCTCCAGTCCTTCGACTTTCCGAAACGGTGAGAAACCTTGAGCCCCTGTCCTGCCGGACGCCGGAGGGTGATGGTGGAGGTACGCGCTGTTAGGTACCCAGGAGGCAGGGAGCGACGCACATGGGCGGCAGTGAGGTAAAGGTGCTTGTGGCGCCGGCGGGCGCCCGGCCGTCCCCGGCACGCCCGAGCGCATGGCGCCGGGGCCGCTGCCGGCTGTACTGCGGCAGGGACGGGCTGAGCGTGCGGTCGCTCGGGCAGGTGGGGGCCCTGCCGGAGGGGGAGTTGTACGCCTGCGCCCGCTGCATCGCGGAGCTGGAGCGGGTCATCAGGGGCGAGGCGGGCCGCCGCCTGGGCGCGGCGGGGCTGTGCGACCACGCGAAGCTGGAGAAGCGCAACGGCAAGTCGTTCTGTACGAAGTGCACGCGGCAGATCTATCTGTGAGCCGCCGCGGGCGGCCCCGGGAGTAGTTTCCGTGGCATGCATGCGATCACGATTTCCGAACCGGGCGGCCCCGAGGCGCTGGTGTGGGCCCGGGTGCCCGAGCCGGTGGCGGGCGAGGGCGAGGTGCTGGTCGAGGTGGCGGCGAGCGGCGTGAACCGGGCCGACGTGCTGCAGCGGCGAGGCTTCTACGACCCGCCGCCCGGCGCCTCGCCCTATCCGGGGCTCGAGTGCGCGGGCCGGGTGGCGGCGGTGGGCGAGGGCGTCACCGGCTGGCGCGTGGGGGACGAGGTCTGCGCGCTGCTCGCGGGGGGCGGCTACGCGGAGCGCGTGGCCGTGCCCGCCGGGCAGGTGCTGCCCGTGCCCGGGGGCCTCGACCTGGTGACGGCCGCCGCCCTGCCCGAGGTCGTCTGCACGGTCTGGTCCAACGTGTTCATGATCGCGGGGCTTCGGCCGGGCGAGACCCTGCTCGTGCACGGCGGCGGCAGCGGCATCGGCACGCTCGCGATCCAGCTGGGCAAGGCGGTGGGCGCCCGGGTCGCGGTGACCGCGGGCAGCGCCGGGAAGCTGGCGCGTTGCGCCGAGCTGGGCGCGGACATCCTCGTCAACTACCGGGAGGAGGACTTCGTCGAGCGGCTCGCGGAGGCCACCGGGGGCGCGGGCGCGGACGTCGTGCTGGACATCGTCGGCGCCGCGTACCTGGCGCGGAACATCGCCGCCCTCGCGCCCGGCGGGCGGCTCGCGGTGATCGGCATGCAGGGCGGGACCCGTGCCGAACTCGACCTCTCCGCGCTGCTGGCCAAGCGCGGCGCGATCACGGCGACCTCGCTGCGGGCCAGGCCGCCCGCGGAGAAGGCGGCGGTGGTGGCCGCCGTCCGCGAGCACGTCTGGCCGCTGCTGGCGGACGGGCGCGTGCGGGCCGTGGTGGACCGGACGCTGCCCATGGCCGAGGCGGCGCAGGCGCACCGGGTCATGGAGGCGAGCGACCACGTCGGCAAGATCGTGCTGACCCGCTGACCCGCTGACCCGCTGACCCGGAGGGCCCGTCGGCCCGTCGGCCAGGTGCCCCTCGTTCCGTGGCCCCGGCCGCGCCCCGCCCCGCTCATCTCGCGTCCGGGATGCGGCCTTTGTCCCCGTGTGTGACGCTAATGACAAGGTGAACGGACCGGGTGAAGGGTCAAGCCGGTGAGGGTCTGGGTGGGCTTCGTGATGACCGTGGCGGCAGTGGCTCTGGCCCTCCTCCTTGCGCCCCTGGCCTCCGCGGCCTCCCCGGCGACGGCCGGTGCCGCGGCCGGGGAGGCCGAGGCGGACGAGGCCGACGAGGGCGGGCAGGGCGGCGCGGGGCGCGCGGACGGCCGCGAAGGCGGCGCCCCCGCGGGCGCCGGGAGCGGGCGGGGGAGGACGGGGGAGGCCGGGCGCCGGCCCGACCCCGCCGCCCCCGGAACCCCGGCCCCCGCCGGGCGCGAGCATCGGGTCCTGGACCGGCACGTCCTGCGGTGGTCGCCGCGCCCCGCGGTCCCGGGCCCTGTCGGCGACCTGGACGCGTGGCCGCCCGAGCCGGAGCGCTTCGCCGCCGGGGGTGGGGGCGAGGTGCTGCCCGTGCTTCCGCTCGGCGCCGGGCTCACCTGCCTCGGCCTCGGGCTCGGGGCCCTCGGCCTGCGGCTGCGGCAGTCCTGAGCCGCGGCCTCCGCCCCCGGCGCCCGGCCGGGAACCCGGGGCCCCCTCCCGGTCCGCCGGCCTTGCCTTCCTCGGTGCATACTCGGTATACATACTCGGTATGTCGATCCGCTACGGGCTCCTCGCCCTTCTTGAGACAGGGCCGCGCTACGGCTCGCAGCTCCGCACCGAGTTCGAGTCGCGCACCGGGGCCACCTGGCCGCTCAACATCGGCCAGGTCTACACCACCCTCAGCCGCCTGGAACGGGACGGGCTGATCGTTCCCGAGGGCGGCGGCGACGCCAAGCAGCAGCTCTACGCGATCACCGGCACGGGCCGCAGGGAACTCGCCGACTGGTACGCGCGGCCCGTCGACCGTACCCAGCCCGCCCGCGACGAGCTCGCCATCAAGCTCGCCCTCGCCGTCGGGACCCCGGGAGTCGACGTCCGGGCCATCATCCAGGCGCAACGGGCCCACACCCTCAAGGCGATGCAGGACTACACCAGGCTCAAGGCCCGCGCCCTGGCCGCGGGGCCCGACTCGCAGGAGGAGATGGCCTGGCTGCTCGTCGTCGAGCAGCTGATCTTCGCCGCCGAGGCCGAGGTGCGCTGGCTCGACCACTGCGAGTCCCGCCTGCTCAGGTTCGCCGCCGACCGGGCCGCGGCCTCCCCCGCCGCGGAACGGGACACCCCGGGCGCGCCGGACCCCGAGCGGGAGGCGCCGCTTCCCCGGGCCGCCGCCGAGACGCCCGGCGGTGCGGCGTGAGGGCCCGGGCCGCGGACCGCGGCACCGGGCAGGCCGGATCCGAGCAGCCCGTCCTGCGCCTGGACCGGCTCGGCCGGGTGCACGGCTCGGGGCCGACCGCGGTGCACGCGCTGCGCGAGGTCGACCTGACCGTCCACGCGGGCGAGTTCGTCGCCGTCATGGGCCCCTCGGGCTCGGGCAAGTCGACCCTGCTCACCCTCGCCGGCGGCCTGGACAGCGCCACCGAGGGCCGGGTGCTCGTCGAGGGGCGCGACCTCGCCGGCCTCGGCAGGGCCGAACTCGCCAGGGTCCGGCGCACCAGCGTCGGCTACGTCTTCCAGGACTACAACCTGATCCCCGCGCTCACCGCCGCGGAGAACATCGCCCTCCCCCGCGAACTCGACGGCGCCTCCCGCAGGTCGGCCCGCCGCGAGGCGCTCGACGCGCTCGGCGAGATGAACCTCGCCGAACTCGCCGACCGCTTCCCCGACGAGCTCTCCGGCGGCCAGCAGCAGCGGGTGGCCATCGCCCGCGCCCTCGTCGGGGACCGCCGGCTCGTGCTCGCCGACGAACCGACCGGCGCGCTCGACTCCGAGTCCGGGGAGGCCGTGCTCGTGCTGCTGCGCCGGCGCTGCGACGAGGGCGCGGCCGCCGTCATGGTCACCCACGAGGCCAGGCTCGCGGCCTGGGCGGACCGGGTGATCTTCCTGCGCGACGGCCGGATCGTGGACGAGTCCGCCGCGGGCAACCCGGAGTCCCTGCTGGCCGGCGGGGGTGCGCGGTGAGCCGGCGCGGCCCCAGGTGGCGCGCCGGCTGGCGGCTGGCCCTGCGCCTCGCCTGGCGGGACGCCCGGCGCGCCAAGGGCCGCAGCGCCCTGGTCGTCGCCATGATCGCGCTGCCCATCCTCGGCGTCACCGCGGCCGACCTCGCCTTCCGCAGCGGGCAGTTGTCCGAGGCCCAGCAGCTGACCCGCGAGCTGGGCCGGGCCGACGCGCGGTACCACGTCCACACCCAGGGCTCCCCCATGGAGCAGTCGCGGACGGGCGACGAGTACACCTACCTGGCGGGCGGGGAGGACGACTTCACCAGCGACTCCAGGACCCCCGCCGAGATCGAGCGGCAGGTGCGCGCCGTGCTGCCCGAGGGCGCGGTCCTGGTGCCCGACTGGATGACCCGGCACGTCGTCTCCACGCGCACCGGGCAGCTGAAGACCGAGGTCAGGGAGCTGGACGGCACCGACCCCGTCACCGAGGGCATGCTCACGCTGCTGCGCGGCCACTACCCGGAGCGCGCGGGCGAGGTCGCCGCCACCCAGGCGTTCCTGGACGAGAGCGGCCTGTTCGTGGGCTCGAAGCTGCGCTTCCGCGGCCTCGACGAGGAGTTCGTCGTCACCGGCGCCTACGAGCTGCCCGACGACCTCGGCGAGACGCAGGTCCTCGCCCCGCCAGGCACCGTGCTGCCGCGGATCGGCACCGAGAGCGACTGGTACCTGCCGCCCGCGAGCTACCTGGTGACCCTGCCCGCCGGGGAGGGCACCGCCGGGGGCGTCGGCTGGGACCTGGTCCAGGAGGCCAACGCGCACGGCATGATCGTGGACTCCCGCGCGGTGCTCCTGGAGAGCGGGGGGTCCGCAGGCCGGGAGACGCAGACCACGGTGGTCGCCGGCGGCGTCAGCGCCGGGGCCCTGGTGGTGCTGGAGATCTGCCTGCTCGCCGGGCCCGCCTTCGCGGTCGGCGCGCGGCGCTCCAGGCGGCAGCTCGGCCTCATCGGCGCCAACGGCGGCGACCGCAGGCAGCTGCGGGCCGTCACCCTCGCCGGGGGCGTGGTGCTGGGCGCGGTGGCCGCGGCGGTCGGCCTGGCCGTCGGCATCGCCCTCACCTTCGCCGGCCGGCCCCTGATCGAGCACGCCGCGGGCAGCCGCTTCGGGCCCTGGGACTTCCGTCTGCCGGAACTGGCCGCGATCGCGGCACTCAGCGTCCTGACCGGGCTGCTCGCGGCCATGCTGCCGGCCTTCGCCGCGGCGCGCGCCGACGTGCTCACCTCGCTCACCGGCCGCCGGGGCGTGCGGCGTTCCGGGCGGGCGCTGCCCCTGCTCGGCGGGTGCGGACTGCTCCTGGGGACGGCCCTCGCGCTCTTCGGCGGCCTCGCCGTGGACGACTCCCGCGTGACGGCGGCGGGCGCGATCACGGCCGAACTCGGCCTCGTCGCCCTCACCCCGCTGCTGGTGGGCGGCGCCGGCCGGCTGGCGCGCCTGCTCCCCCTGCCGGGGCGGCTGGCGCTGCGCGACGCCGCGCGCAACCGCGGCCGCACCGCCCCGGCGGTGGCCGCCGTCCTCGCCGCCGTCGCCGGCTCGGTCACGATCGCCACCTACGCGGTCGGCGACGAGGCCAAGCAGCGCGCCGAGTACCAGGCGGCCCTGCCCGACGGCTGGGTGTCGGTCAGCGCCATGGAACGGGACCAGCGGGAGCTGCTGCCCCAGGCCGTCCGGGTGGCGGAGCGCGAACTCCCCGTCGCGGAACGGGCCGAGCTGGGGGGCGTGCTGCCCGGCGGCGCCGACTGCGACCCGTACGCCGACGACTGCGGGTCGGCCGGCCTCTCCATACCCGAGGAGAACCGGTGCGCCCTCACCTACGGGGACGCGATGGCGCTGTCCGCCGCGGAGCGGCGCGAGTGGTCCGAGGACCCGCGCTGCACCGACGACCCTTCACAAGGGCAGGGCCTGACGAGCTCCGACATGGCCGGTTCGCCCGCCCTCGGCGTCGGCGGGCCGGAGATCCTCGACCTCCTCGGCATCGGGGACCGCGAGGCGCGCGCCGCGCTTGAGGCGGGCGAGGTCCTGGTCTTCAACCCGGCGCTGCTGGACGAGGGGCCGGACGGCGAGCCGGCGATCACGCTGCTGGAGACGCTGCCCGGGCACGAGTACGGCGACGGCACGCCCGAGGAGGAGGCCGACCGCACCCTCGGCTTCCCCGCCCACCTGGTCGAGGGCGAATCCTGGGGACTCCCCGCCCTGATCAGCCCGGAGGCCGCGGAGCGCGCGGGTCTGGCCACCGGCGTCCACAGCGTGTACTGGACGACGAGCCGCCCGCCGACCGACGGCGAACGGCAGGCCTTCGACGCGGCCCTGGACCGGCTGGGCTCCCCGCCCTACGGCTACGTCGAGAGCGGCTACCAGGGCTCGGACGACGCCGGCCTGCTGATCCTGACGCTCGCCGCGATGGTCATCACGCTGGGCGCGGCCGGGATCGCCACCGGGCTCGCCCAGGCCGACGCGGAGGAGGACCTCGCCACCCTGGCCGCCGTGGGCGCCGCCCCGCGGCTGCGCCGCGCGCTCTCCGGCCTCCAGTGCGGGCTGATCGCGCTGCTCGGCGTGCTGTTGGGGACGGTCTCCGGAGTGGTCTCCGGGGTGGCGCTGCGGCTGGCCGCCCACCGCGCCGACCTGGCGGACTGGCAGAAGACGATCGACCAGGGCTGGGAGAGTTCCGCCAGGCCCCGGCTCTTCGTCGGCCTGCCCTGGGAGACGTTCGCTCAGCTGGTCGTCGTGGTGCCGCTGCTCGCCTGCCTGGTGGCCGCGCTGCTGACCCGCTCCCGCGTGCCCCTCGCGCGGCGGGCCGGGTGAGGGCCGTTGCATGATGGGGGTATGACTCAGCCGAGGAATGAACCACCGCAGGAGAACGCCCAGATCCTGGTCGTGGGTCCGGACGGCATGGCCCTCAGCGGTGCCGCGCCGGGGAAGGGGGGCGGCGAGGGCGAGGAGGGCCGTTCCGAGACCCCCGTGACGGAGATGGTGGAGCAGCCGGCGAAGGTCATGCGGATCGGCAGCATGATCAAGCAGCTGCTCGAGGAGGTGAAGGCCGCTCCACTGGACGAGGCCAGCCGGGCGAGGCTCAAGGAGATCCACGCCAGCTCGGTCAAGGAGCTGGAGGAGGGCCTGGCTCCCGAACTGGTCGAGGAGCTGGACCGGCTGTCGCTGCCGTTCACCGACGACAGCGTGCCCACCGAGGCGGAGCTGCGGATCGCCCAGGCGCAGCTCGTCGGCTGGCTGGAGGGCCTCTTCCACGGGATTCAGACGGCGCTCTTCGCCCAGCAGATGGCGGCCCGCGCCCAGTTGGAGCAGATGCGCAGGGCGCTGCCGCCCGGGGCCGTGCCCGAGGAGGCGGAAGCCGGGCAGGAGCCGCGGGGCGCCCGCTCCGGGCCCTACCTGTAGCGAGCCGGGCCGCCGCGCGGCCGCCGGGGCGGGGCGCCCCTCCCGCCCCGCGTCGCCCGGGCCGTGCGGCTCGCGCGGCGTCGCCCGGGCCGTGTCGTTCGCGCCGCGTCGCTCGGGCGGTGCGGCTCGGGCGGTGCGGCTCGGGCCGTGCCGTTCGCGCGGTGCCGTTCGCGACTGCCGCCCGGGCCGCGTCGTTCGCGCGGCGTGCGGAATGCCGACGGGGGCGGCGCCGGAAGGCCGGCGCCGCCCCCGTTCGTCCTGCCGGGCCGGGTGCCCTCCGGCTAGGACCAGCTCATCAGGCGCCTGGGGTGCTCCAGGACCGCCGCCACGTCGGCGAGCACCTTGGAGCCCAACTCCCCGTCCACCAGCCGGTGGTCGAAGGACAGCGCCAGCGTCGTCACGTGCCGCGGCTTCACCTTCCCCTTGTGCACCCAGGGCTGTTCCCTGATGGCGCCGAAGGCGAGAATCGCGGACTCGCCCGGGTTCAGGATCGGGGTGCCGGTGTCGATGCCGAACACGCCGATGTTGGTGATGGTGACCGTGCCGCCCTGCATGTCGCCCGGCGCCGTCTTGCCCTCCCGGGCGGTGGCGACCAGTTCGCTGAGCGCCCCGGCCAGCTCCGTCAGCGTCTTCGCGCCCGCGTCCTTGATGTTGGGCACGATCAGGCCACGCGGGGTGGCCGCGGCGATGCCGAGGTTGACGTAGTCCTTGTAGACGATCTCCTGGGCCTGCTCGTCCCAGGAGGCGTTGATCTCCGGGTTGCGGCGAATGGCGATCAGCAGCGCCCTGGCCACCAGCAGCAGCGGGTTGATCCGCACCCCGGCCAGGTCCGGGTCCTGCCGCAGCCGCTCGACCAGCCGCACCGTCCTGGTGACGTCCACGGTCACGAACTCCGTGACGTGCGGGGCGGTGAACGCGCTGCCCGCCACCGCCTGCGCGGTCGCCTTGCGCACCCCCTTGATCGGAACCCGCCGCTCCCGCGCGCCCGCGAGAGGCTGCGGCTCCGCCGCGGGGTACTGCCCGGCCGGTGCCGTGGGTGCCGTGGGTGCCGAGGGCGCGGGGGCCTCCGCGGGCGCCGGGGCCGCGGCGGCGCGTACGTCCTCCCTGGTCACCAGGCCGTTCGGCCCGGTGGGGACGATCGCCGCGAGGTCGATGCCGAGGTCCTTGGCGAGCTTGCGCACCGGGGGCTTGGCCAGGGGACGCGGCTCCGCGCCGCCCTGCGCGGGCACCCGGCCCGAGTCCCGAGGTATGACCGGGGCAGGGGCAGGGGCAGGGGCAGGGGCAGGGGCCGGTGCCGGAGCAGGTGCGGGAGCCGGCGCGGCCTGGGAGGCCGGCGCCTGGCCGCCCGCCGGGGCGGCCTGGGACTTGCGCGGGCGGCGTCTGGTCGCGCCGTTGGAGACGCCGTAGCCGACGAGGACCGGCCGGCGGCCCTCGCCGCCGCCCGTCTCCTCCGCGGCGGGCGCCCCGCCGGGCTCCTCGCCCGCCGCCGGGTCGGTGTCCACCGTGATGATCGGGGTGCCCACGTCCACCGTGGCCCCCTCCTCGAAGTGGATCTCGCGCACCTGGCCGTCGTAGGGAATCGGCAGCTCCACCGCGGCCTTGGCGGTCTCGACCTCGACCACCACCTGGCCGTCGGTCACCGTCTCGCCCGGCTTGACGAGCCACTTCAGAATCTCGGCCTCGGTGAGACCCTCGCCGACGTCCGGCATCTTGAACTCGCGGAAGCGCTGTGCTCCAGCAGCCATGGTCACGACTCTCCTCAGCCCCTCGTTCCTCAGTACGCCAAGGCGCGGTCGACGCTGTCCAGCACCCGGTCGAGGCCCGGCAGGTACTCCTCCTCGAGCCGGGCCGGCGGATACGGCGAGTGGAAGCCGCCGACGCGGAGCACGGGGGCCTCAAGGTGGTAGAAACACCGCTCGGTGATGCGGGCGGCGACCTCGGCGCCCGCCCCGAAGTGCACCGGGGCCTCGTGCGCGACGACCAGCCGCCCGGTCTTCTCCACCGACCGCTGCAGGGAGTCGAAGTCGATCGGCGAGACCGACCGCAGGTCGATGACCTCGATGGACACCCCGTCCTCCGCCTGCGCGGCGCCGGCCGCCTGGAGGGCCGTCTTCACCATGGGCCCGTACGCGGCCAGCGTGAGGTCGGTGCCCTCCCTGACCACCTTGGCCGCGTGCAGCGGGCCGGGGATGCCGGAGGGGTCCACCTCGCCCTTGTCCCAGTAACGGGCCTTCGGCTCGAAGAATATGACCGGGTCGTCGCACTCGATGGCCTGCTGGAGCATCCAGTAGGCGTCGGAGGCGTTCGCGGGCGAGACGATCTTCAGGCCCGCCACGTGCGCGAACTGCGCCTCGGGCGACTCGCTGTGGTGCTCGACCGCGCCGATGCCGCCGCCGTAGGGAATCCGGATGACGACCGGCAGCTTCACCTTGCCGAGCGAGCGCATGTGCATCTTCGCCAGCTGGGTCACGATCTGGTCGTACGCGGGGAAGACGAAGCCGTCGAACTGGATCTCCGCCACCGGCCGGTAGCCGCGCAGGGCCAGGCCGATCGCGGTGCCGACGATGCCGGACTCGGCCAGCGGGGTGTCGATGACCCGCTCCTCGCCGAAGTCCTTCTGCAGGCCGTCCGTGATCCGGAAGACGCCGCCGAGCCTGCCGACGTCCTCGCCCATGATCAAGACCTTCGGGTCGTTCTCCAGCGCCTTGCGCAGCGAGGAGTTGAGGGCCTTGGCGATCGCCATCTTTTCCGCAGCCATGATGTCAGTTCCCCTCGTGAGCGGCGTGGTCCGCGAAGGAGGCCAGGTACGCGGCGTACCCGGCGCGCTCCTCGTCGACCAGGCTGTGACCGTCCGCGTAGACGTGCTCGAAGATCGCCATGCCGTCCGGGTCGGGCATGGTCCTGATCACCTCGCGCACCCGCCTGCCCAGGGCGTCGCTCTCCTCCTCGATCGCCGCGTAGAACGCGTCGTCCGCGCCGCCGGTGCGGTCCAGGTAACGCCGCACCCGCAGGATCGGGTCCTTGGCCTCCCACGCCTCCAGCTCCTCCTTGCGGCGGTAGCGGGTCGGGTCGTCGGAGGTAGTGTGCGCGCCCATCCGGTAGGTGAACGCCTCAATCAGGATCGGTCCCTGGCCCGTCCTGGCGTGCTCGGCGGCGGCCTTGGTGACGGCGAGCATCGCCAGCACGTCGTTGCCGTCGACGCGGACGCCGGGGAAGCCGAAGCCCTGGGCGCGCCGGTACAGCGGCACCCGGGTCTGCCGCGCGGTCGGCTCGGAGATCGCCCACTGGTTGTTCTGGCAGATGAAGACCACGGGGGCGTTGTAGACGGCGGCGAACGTGAAGGACTCCGCCACGTCGCCCTGGCTGGAGGCGCCGTCCCCGAAGTACGCGGCGACGGCCATGTCGGCGCCGTCCTTGGCCACGCCCATCGCATAGCCGGCCGCGTGCAGGGTCTGCGAGCCGATCACGATGGTGTACAGGTGGAAGTTGTTGCTGTTGGGGTCCCAACCGCCGTGGTTGACGCCGCGGAACATGCCGAGCAGCAGCGTCGGGTCGACGCCGCGGCACCAGGCCACGCCGTGCTCGCGGTAGGTGGGGAAAACGTAGTCGGTGTCGCGCAGGGCGCGGCCCGAGCCGATCTGGGCGGCCTCCTGCCCCAGGCAGGAGGGCCACAGGCCCAGCTCCCCCTGGCGCTGCAGGGCGGTCGCCTCGGCGTCGAAGCGCCTGGTCAGCACCATGTCGCGGTACAGGCCCCGCAGTTCCTCCGCGGAGACCTCGATCGAATAGTCCGGATGTTCGACCCGCTCGCCCTCTGGGGTCAGCAGTTGCACCATGTCGGGGCCGGCGGCTGACTCCGCGCTCGGCTCCGGCTTGGGGCGTCGTGAGGTCCTG
Source organism: Streptomyces hoynatensis (assembly GCF_003626535.1). Lineage (GTDB taxonomy): Bacteria > Actinomycetota > Actinomycetes > Streptomycetales > Streptomycetaceae > Streptomyces > Streptomyces hoynatensis. Next base: position 309,159 of record NZ_RBAL01000005.1, on the reverse strand, counting down.
GCGGCCTGCTTGCCGCCACCGGCGTTGCGGCGCGATGTGCTGCGCGCGGCGCTGCTGCTCTCCACGGTCACTCGTGCTCCTCCGTCGGTCCGGCCCCCGGGATCGCCAGGCGGCCAGTGCGGCCCGCCCGGTCCCGAACGGCGCACGCGGGTGGGGTGCGTCGGCGGGGACCGAGCGGTGTCGTGTCCCGTTCTCGTCCCGTTCGACCGCCCAATAAGAGCACGGTATCCAGTGGCTTCACAACCCGTGAGGGCGCCCCTGACCTGCGGATTTACCAGGATGTCCAAGTAGTTGGAGGGGCTGGGGAACGGCACCGGTCCAAGCCTTGCAGGGCTGTGGGACTCCTGCACGTTAACCCCGCCAAGGGGGTTCCGTGAAGGGCTCGGGAGGGGCGTGCAAGGAGCTCCTGTGTGACACTGACGGTGTGCGCGAAGACGGACTTATCCGCGTTTTCCTGGTCGACGACCACGAGGTCGTGCGGCGCGGCGTGCACGAACTGCTCTCGGTGGAACCGGACATCGAGGTGGTCGGCGAGGCGGGCACGGCGGCCGACGCGCGGACGCGGATTCCCGCCGCGCGCCCGGACGTCGCGGTGCTCGACGTCCGGCTGCCCGACGGCAGCGGCGTGGAGGTCTGCCGGGATGTGCGTTCGGCGGACGAGTCCATCCACTGCCTGATGCTGACCTCGTACGCCGACGACGAGGCGCTGTTCGACTCCCTGATGGCCGGGGCCTCCGGCTACGTGCTCAAGGCCATCAGGGGCACGGAGTTGCTCTCCGCGGTGCGGGACGTGGCCGCGGGCAGGTCGCTGCTCGACCCGGAGGCCACCAGCCGGGTGCTGGAACGGCTGCGCGGGGCCGACCGCCCGGGCGGCGGCGAGGCCGGCGACGAGCGGCTGGCCCAACTCACCGACCAGGAACGGCGCATCCTGGCCCTCATCGGCGACGGCCTCACCAACCGGGCGATCGGCGAGGAACTGCACCTGGCCGAGAAGACGATCAAGAACTACGTCTCCAGCCTGCTGTCCAAGCTGGGCATGGAGCGCCGCTCGCAGGCCGCCGCCTACGTGGCGCGCCTTGAGGCCGAGAAGCGCAGGTGACGCGCCGGCCCGAGCCGATCGGGCCGCACCGAACCGAGAGCGGTCACCGGCGCCCGGCCGCGGTACGGCCTCCGGCGCCGCGCCGGGAACCCGCAGGTGGTGAGCGGTGCGGGCCCCCGCGCCGCACCGCCCCCGCACCGGTCAGGCGCCGGCGGCGGCCCGCGCCCTGACCCTGGCGGGGTGGCGCGAGGTGAAGGCGATCGCCGCGCCCAGCCCCACCACGTGTGCGGTGACGCCCGCCGAGGCCGGCGCCCCGGTCGCCTCGCAGCAGGCGAGCGCGGCGCCGATGAAGGTGAAGGCGGCGGCCCAGGCGGCGCTGATCGCCACGTTCGCCCGGAGGAACTCCGGCCGCTCCCACACCTCGGGCGGCGTCTGCCGCTTGGCTATGCCCAGGGTGAAGGGGCGCCCGAGCGCGAGCGTGCCCCAGGCGGTGAGGGCAAGCCAGGCCATCGAGACGACGCCCGACCAGTCCGCGAGCCAGGAGCCCGGGGCGGCGAAGGAGGCCGCGGTCAGCAGGCAGAAATACCCGAGGGTGCTCAAGTCGAGCACCAGCGCCTCCGCGGCCACTCCCGAGCGGCGGTCGAGGGCGAGCAGGCCCAGCGCGGCCGCGAGGGCCGCCGCGGCGGCCCACCGCCAGTCGGTGTCCGACAAGGCGGCAAACACGATCCAGGGGACGAAGCCCCGCAGGTAACTCACGCGAACGGCCCTCTCCGCTCCGGCCGGGCGCCCCGACCTTCCACTTCTGACATGTGGAACATAGAAGGTCCACCCTTGACCTGTCAACAGTGGAGGGTCACAATGGAGACATGAGCCTGCGTCACGCCCTCCTCGGGCTGCTGGTCGACCGCACGGGCAGCGGCTACGACCTGATGAAGCTGTTCGACACCTCCCTGGCCTCGGTCTGGCCCGCCACCCAGAGCCAGGTCTACGGCGAGCTGGCCCAGCTCAACGCCGCGGGGCTGATCGCCGTCGTCTCCGAGGGCCCCCGCGGGCGCAAGGAGTACGGCCTGACCGAGGCCGGCCGCGAGGAGCTGCGCCGCTGGCTGACCGAGGAGCGCCCCCAGCAGCCCCCGCGCAACGAGGCCCTGCTGCGGGTGTTCTTCCTCGGCGTGCTCCCGCCCGAGGAGGCCCTCGCCTGCATGCTGCGCGACGCCGACCTCGCCGCCGAGCGCCGCGACGCCCTGCTGGAGCTGAACGCCTCGGTGCACTGGGGCGACGACCTGCTCTCGGTGAACGGCAGGCTGGTCATGGAGTACGGCCTGCGCCTGAGGACGATGCAGGAGGAGTGGGCCCGCTGGGCGGCCGGCGAGATGGCCGCGGCCAGGGAGCGGGCCGGGGCCGGAGGGCGGGCGGCCGGCGGAGAGGAGCCCATACCCGGGGACCGGGCCATGTCCGGGGCCATATCCGGGGCCATGTCCGGGGACCGCGCCGCATCCGGCGAGGAGGCGACGGCCGGCGAGGAGGCGACGGCCGCGGAGCGGGCCGCGCACCGGGCGGAAAGGGCCGCCGCCGGAGGGGCGCGCGCGGGCAGGGGCTGACGTCCCGGCGACGCCGGGCGGCTCAGTCGCAGAAGGCGTCGCTGACCGCGAGGGCGTGGCGCGTCCACCAGACCACGAGCGCCGCCGCGGCGGGAAACTGCGGGTCGGCCCTGCGGTCCTGCCGCTCGTAGTGCCAGCCCAGCATCCAGAAGTCGTTCAGCCGCTCCCACCACACCCGGCGCACCGCCGCGGCGAGCTCCGTGGGGGAGGCGCCGGCGGCGGTCCGGTAGGCGCGGGCGTAGGCGCGTACCTTCGGCAGGTCCAGGCCCCCGTCGGGCCGCAGGAAGAAGATCGCGGCCGCCCTGACCGCCTCCTCGGCCCGCGGCTGCACGTCGAGCCGGTCCCAGTCCACGATGGCCACTGGCTCCACCGGCCCCTCCGCGCGGTAGAGCAGGTTCAGCGGGTGGAAGTCGCCGTGCACCCAGCCCTCCGCGGGCACCTCCTCCCGCCGCGGGCGCAGGTGGGCGTGCGCGCGCAGCAGCGCCCGCCGCTCCAGCAGCCGGTGCTCGGCCAGCTCGTCGAAGGCGGTGCGGCGCGCGCGGCCGCGCAGCCTGGCGAGCAACTGGTCGATCCTGGCGTCCGTCTCGGCCGGGGCCGCGGCGCGCCGGGAGGCGCGGGGGAACGGGGCACGCCCTATCACCTGTTCGAGCGCCCGGTGCACGCGCCCGAGCAGCGCGCCGAGGCGGCGGCTCTGCGCCCGGCTGAGCTGCCCGCCGTCCCGGTGCCGCCCCTCGACCCAGGGGTGCAGCGCGTAGCAGCGGTCGTCGTGCACGACGACGGTCCGCCCCTCCCGGTCGGCGAGCGGCGGGGCGACCGGCAGGCCCAGCTCGGCCAGCGCCGCGGTGGCCCGGTGCTGCCGCAGCAGCGGCGCCTGGGCCAGCGGGTCGCCGTCGAGGTGGTGCTTGAGGAAGAACTCCCCGCGGGTGGTGGCCACCCGGTAGCCGCGGTTCAGCAGCCCCGTGGTGAGCGCCTCGCAGGCCAGCGGCTCACCGATGCCGTAGCGGCGCAGCAGGTCGGTCAGGGTGCGCTCGGGCAGCCGCATCGTGCCTCATTCGCCCGCGTCGTCCCCGCTGCCGGCGTCGCCCGCGCCCGAGGAGGTGCCGGTCGTGTCGTTGCCGCCCACGCCGCTGCTGGTGCCCCCGACGCCGGAGGAGGTGCCCCCGCTCTCGCCCTCGGCCGTTCCCTCGTCCGTGCCGGAGCTCGTGGAGGTGCCCTCCTCGTCGCCCCCCTCGCCCTCGTCCGTGCCCTCGTCCGCGCCCTCGTCGTCGCCCGGCGGGTCGGTGTCGGTCGGCTCGTCGGCCGGGGTGCTCGGCTGGTCGTCGGGGGGCGGGCTCTGCGAGCCGGTGTCCTCGTCGTCGGTCGGCTCTTCCCACTCGTCGCCCGAGTCCGGCGGGAGGTACTCCTCGTCCGTCTCGGCCGACTCGCCGTCGTCCGTCTCCTCGGGGCTCTGCGCGGTCTGGTCGCCTCCCCGGGTCTCGGTGGAGGTGGGCGACTGGTGCGTCTCCGGCTCGTTGCCGCCCTCCCCGTCGCCCCCGAGGTTGGCGGCGATCAGCACGCCCGCGGCGATCGCCAGCACCGCAAGCACCGCGACGGCCAGCATCCGCGCGCGCCCCCCGCCGCCCGCCCGGGGCGGCTCGGCCGCGGGGCCCGCGCCGGCGTTGCCGAGCAGCAGCGGCTCGGTCATCGGCCCGCCCGGCCGGTGCAGGGCCGTGGTCGCCGCGGGGGTGCCCATCGGGGGCGTGCCGCTCGTGCTCACCGCGCCCGTGCTCCACAGGCCGCCGGTCCGGCCGCCGTGCTCCTCCAGCATGCGCAGCGCGTACTGCACCATGCCGCGCATCTCTTCCGCGGACTGGAACCTGTCGTCCGGGTTCTTGGTGAGGGCGCGCATCACCAGGCCGTCCAGCTCGGGCGGCGCGGTGGGCGAGACCTCGGACGGCGGCCTGGCCTGGTCCTGCACGTGCTGGTACACGACGGAGAGCGGCGTCTCGCCCACGAAGGGCGGGCGCAGCGTCAGCAGCTCGTACAGCAGGCAGCCGACGGCGTACAGGTCGGAGCGGGTGTCCACCGTCTTGCCGAGCGCCTGCTCGGGCGAGAGGTACTGCGGGGTCCCCATGACCATGCCGGTCTGCGTCATCGTCTGGGCCGCGCCGTGCAGGGCCCGGGCGATGCCGAAGTCCATCACCTTGACCGCGCCGGAGTCCGTGATGATCACGTTGGCCGGCTTGATGTCGCGGTGCACGATGCCGTGGTGATGGCTGTAGGCCAGCGCCTCCAGCACGCCGGAGACGATGATCAGGGCCTGCTCGGGCGGCGGCGCCTCGGCGCTGATCAGCAGGTCGCGGATGGTGCGGCCGTGGATCAGCTCCATCACGATGTACGGCATGATCTTGCCGCCGACCTGCTCCTCGCCCGAGTCGTAGACGGCGACGACCGCGTGGTGGTTGAGCCCGGCCACCGACTGGGCCTCGCGGGTGAAGCGGGCCTTGGAGACGGGGTCCTCGGCGAGGTCGGGCCGCAGGAGCTTGACGGCCACCGGCCGCCCCAGCCTGACGTCCTCGGCGGCGAAGACCTCCGCCATGCCGCCGCGCCCGAGGCGTCGCGTGAGCCGGTAGCGCCCGTCGCCGACGAGGCCGTTGTTGCCCCACATCTCCGGCGTGTCGGGCACCTCGCTGCCGGCCGCCCCGGGCTCGTCGTCGGGGGAGCCCGCGGCGCCTTCGTCCTGTGCCATCAGTCCTCGCCGTGATCGCTGGGTCGCTCGGCCATCAAACCCGTTCCGCCCCCGCGCTGACAAGTTGAGGCCGGGCGGGTGATGTGCCCGGGCTGAGAGTTGACGCGGAAGAGAGCGGCGGAAACGCGGAGTTGGCGGCCCTGGTGTGGTGCCGGCGGAGAGCGTTCCCCCGCAGCGCGGGAAAGGTCAACGCCGCCGATTTTCTCACTCGTAAGAGTAGTGCTGTGGCGCGGGCTCCGGCGCCCGCCGGGGGGCGAGCGGAGACGAACGAGGGCGGCACGCGAGAGGCAGGGGCGGCAGGGGAAGGCGGAGGGGGCAGCGCGGGGCAGGGGGGACCGAGGACGGCCGCGGCAAGCCGCGGGCGGCCGATCCGACCTCCGCGGGGAACCGGCGGGCAGCCGAGGGGAACCGACGGGAACGCGCCGGTCATCGACGGGAAACCGCCGGGGGAGAGCAGGCCGGGGCCGTGGGCGGAAGCGGGCGGCGGGCGGCGGTGGGGCCGCGGGAAGCGAGCCGGACGGGGGCCGTCCTGAGCCCTGGGGAAGCCACAGGGGCGGGGCGGGACGAGGCCGCTGGGGAGGGAGCCGCGGCCGGGAGGGCGGCCCGGCCCGGCGGGTGCCCGAGGGCGTTACCGCGCCAGCGGGAAACTCGCGAGGATGCGTTCGGCCAGGGCCTGGTCGCCCTCGATCTTCAGCTTGTCGGCGACCTTCTCGAATTTCTTCCCCTTGCCCCGGCCGCAGGCCACTCGGGAAAAGGTCTCCCAATCGGTGGTGAAGGTGACGATCGGGCCGAGTGAGGGGCTGCTGTCGACCGTTCCGTTTCCGTTCTCGTCCACGCGGACGGTGCGCAGGAATTCGATCGGGCCGTTCACGTCGAAGACGACGGCCGACTTCTTCGGCGCGCCCGCGTCCTCGGCGATCGTCTTCGGCAGGCGCCGGAGGATGACCTCGGCCGCGATCCGGGCCGCGGGGGAGTCCACGTTCCCCGGCCGGCCCAGGGCGCGGCGGATGTCCTGCTCGCTGAGCCACACGCTGAGCACCCGCTGGGCCAGGAACGATTCGAGGGAGAGCTTGCCAAGCAGCGGGTGGGAGACCTGGTCCTCGGGCTTGCGCCGCTCGTTGCGCAGCTGCCGGGCCCGGCGGATGATCGTGTACTCCAGCTCGCTGGTCATCTCGGGGCCCGTGTGGTGCCGCCTGACGTCGACCTGCACCTCCAGGTAGCGGGTCGGCTCGTCCACGACGTGGTAGAGGTCGCGCGGCAGCGTGTGGATGGGGCGCGGATCGCCGAGCGCCTCGCACTCGCCGCCGATCACGTGGGAGACGACGTCGCGCACGGACCAGCCGGGCAGCTCGGAGGGGCGGTTCCACTCACCCTCAACCAGCGAGGAGACGAGCTCGGATATCGCCTCGATGGACTGGGTCCAGGCATCGATATACGGCTGAAGGCTCGGCTGCACGGTCACGGGACCCCTCGTGGCGGTTCGTCGCTGGGCTGGGTGTTCACACGGTACGCTGCGCGGGCGCGGCCGGTGAATGCTTTCTGGTGTACGAATCCTAGGGCGCCCGCGCGGCATCGAGCCAAACGGAGCGACGACCGTGGGGGCCGGGCGGCATCGCAGTGCAGTACGGCGCCGCCCGGCCCGTGACTCCCATCGTTACGGCCCGATTTCACGACTGTGTGACAGAGCGTCGGCAAGGGTGCGACGGCCCGCCGCGCGCCGGGGCACGGGCCACCGCGCGGCACCCGCCGGGGCGTTCGCCGGCGGCGGTACGCGGGGGCGTGCGCCCCGGCCTACGTCAGGCGGCGGGGGTGAGGAACGCCGCCATCGCCTGGGCGAGGAGGAAGGGGTCGCGCGCCCCGCACAACTCCCGGGCGGAGTGCATGGACAGGATCGGGATGCCCACGTCGACGGTCCTGATGCCGTGCCTGGCCGCGGTCAGCGGGCCGATGGTGGTGCCGCAGGGGACCGCGTTGTTCGAGACGAACACCTGCCAGGGGACGCCGGCCCGCTCGCAGGCCTCCGCGAACAGGCCGCGCCCGGCGCCGTCGGTGGCGTAGCGCTGGTTGACGTTCACCTTGAGGATCGGGCCGCCGCCCGCCATGGGCCGGTGGTCGGGGTCGTGCCGCTCGGGGTAGTTGGGGTGCACCGCGTGCCCGGTGTCCGAGGACAGGCAGCAGGAGGCGGCCAGCGCCCTGGCCTCCTCCTCCCAGCCGCCGCCGCGCGCGAGCACCGAGCGGCGCAACACGTTGCCGAGCAGGGGGCTTTCGGCGCCGGTGTCGGAGGTGCTGCCGTTCTCCTCGTGGTCGAAGGCCGCGAGCACCGGAACGCAGGGCAGCTCGCGCCGGGCCGAGGCCGCGGCCAGGGCGGCGACCCCCGCGTGCACCGACACCAGGTTGTCCAGGCGCGGGCCGGCGAGGAGTTCGCGGTCCTTGCCCAGGTAGGCGGGGGGTTCCACGCTGTGCGCCATCAGGTCGAAGCCGACCACCTCGGCGGCGGGCAGCCCGGCCTCCGCGGCCAGGAACTCGATCAACTCCCCCTCCCGGGGCCGGCCGATGCCCCACAGCGGGGTCATGTGCTGCTGCCGGTCCAGCTTCAGCCCGTCGTTGACCTGCCGGTCGAGGTGGATGGCGAGTTGCGGGACGCGCAGCAGCGGCCGGTCCACGGCGACCAGGGCCGTCTCGCCGCCGCGCAGCACGAGCCGCCCGGAGAGCCCGAGGTCGCGGTCGAGCCAGGTGTTCAGCAGGGTGCCGCCGTAGATCTCCACGGCGAGCTGCTTCCAGCCGAAGCGGCCGGTGTCGGGCACCGGCTTGACGCGCAGGTTGGGGGAGTCGGTGTGCGCCCCTACGATGCGGAACGGGCTCGCCGGGGTGGCGTTCTCCGGCACGTACCAGGCGATCAGGGCGCCGCCCCGCAGCACGTACCGCCCCCCGGACTTCCCGTCCCACGGCGCGGTCTCCTCGACCTGCCTGAACCCGGCCTTCTCCAGCCGCTGCGCGGCGACGGCCACCGCGTGGTACGGCGAGGGCGAGGCGGCGAGGTACCCCAGCAGATCGTCGGTGTGGGCGCCGTCGAAGGGTGCGTTCATAGTCCTCAGCATACGAACGGGGTGGCGGGGGCGGCGGCGCGGGAGCGGGGCGGCCTCATCCGGCGAGCCGGTGCTCCCACGCCCAGGCGGCGACCTCGACCCGGTTCCTGAGGCCGAGCTTCGCCTGGACGTGGGAGAGGTGGCTCTTGACGGTGCTGAGGGAGAGGAACAGGTCGTCGGCGATCTCCTGGTTGGTGCGGCCCCTGGCCAGGGCGCGGACGACCTCCGTCTCCCGTTCGGTGAGGGGTACGGGGGCGCGCGGGGGCGCCGCGGGAGCGAGGTGCGCGAGGAGGCGCACGGTGACGGAGGGCGAGATCAGCGCGTCGCCGCTGCGGGCCGCCCGCACCGCCTCCACGAGCAGGGCGGGCCCGGCGTCCTTGAGGACGAAGCCGACGGCGCCGGCGCGCAGCGCGCCGTACACGTACTCGTCCAGGTCGAAGGTGGTGACGACGACCACCCGCAGCGGGTCGGGCCCGGCGGTCAGGGCGCGGGTGACCTCGATGCCGTCGAGCCGGGGCATCCTGATGTCCGCCAGCGTCACGTCCGGGCGCAGGCGCCTGGCGAGTTCGACGGCCTCGGCGCCGTCCGCGGCCTCGCCGACCACCGTGATGTCGGGCTGGTCCTCCAGGATCATCCGCAGCCCGCCGCGCACCATCGCCTGGTCGTCGGCGAGCAGCACCCGAATACTCATGCCCCCTCCTCTCGGGGTGCGCCGGGCGCCGCGCCGTCCGCGGCCTCCGGGGCCGGGGCGGACGGCGATGCCGGCGGGGGCGCGGACGGCGAGGGGGACGCGGACGGCGAGGGGGACGCGGACGGCGGCGGGGGCGCGGACGGCGGCGGGGAGGAGGGCGCGGGGGACGACGGCGTGCGGGGGGCGGGCAGGGTGGCGCGCACCGACCAGCCGGCGCGGGGGCGCGGGCCCGCCGTGAGGGTGCCGCCGAGCGCCTCGACGCGCTCGCGCATGCCGATCAGCCCGAATCCGCCCGGGGAGGCAAGCCCGGGCGCGAACCCGGGCGCGGGCGCCGGCGCGTCGTCGGTGACCTCGACGGCGAGGGTGCGCCGGTCCTGGGTGAGGGTGACGGTGACCTCCCGGGCGTCCCCGGCATGGCGGGCGACGTTGGTGAGGGCCTCCTGGACGACCCGGTGGACGGTGACGCCGACCTCGGGCGGCCAGGAGGCGGCCGTCGGGGCCGCCGGACCTTCGGGGAGCCGGAGCCGCACGGTGAGACCGCGGTCGGCGAAGCGCGCGGCGAAGCGCCGCACGAGGGCGCCGAGGCCGGCGGGGTCCGCGGGGTCGGCGGGCGGCGCACCCGCGGGTGGCCCGTCGCCGCCGTCCTCCTCCCGCAGCAGGCCGACGACCCGGCGCATGGCGGCGAGCGCCTCGCCGCCCGCGGACTCGATGTCGGCCAGGGCCGGGCCGAGCCGTTCCGGGTGGCGGCGGGCGGTGAGGCGGGCCGCCTGCGTGCTGAGCACGATCCCGGTGAGGTGGTGGGCCGCCGTATCGTGCAACTCCCGTGCCAGGGCCAGGCGTTCGCCGCGCCGGACGGCCGTGGCCGCGGCCAGGCGGCGGGCGTCGGCGACGCGGAGCCACAGCCCGGCGGCCAGGGCCGCGCACCAGCCGAGCGCGAGCAGCCTGGTCGCGGTGTAGGAGTGCGGGGCGCCGCTTTCGAGGAACGTCAGGTAACGCTCCAGGGAGCCGGCCACCACGGCCGCTCCCCCCGCGGCGACGGCCGCCGCCGCGGGAAGGGCCAGGGTGCGCACGCACGAGGCGACGAGCACCAGGAGGCAGAGGGCCGCGGTGACGCCCGGCTGGCCGGGCAGGTCCCAGCTCCGGGCGGCGAGTTCCGCGGCGAGGCAGACGGTGATCGCCGTCGCCGCCGCCCGCCCGCGCCCGCCCGCGCGCAGCAGGGCGGCCAGGCAGACCACGACGCCTGCGGCGAGGTGCGGCAGCCGGTTCTCGTGCCGGGCCGCCGCGGCGCCGGACTCGCAGCAGAGCAGGATCGCGCACAGGAGGGCGAGCCCGGCGTTCGCCGCCACGCCGGGACGCCCGGCGAGACGCCCGGCGAGACGCCACGGGCCGCCCGGGCCGCCCGGCTCATCCGCGCCCCCGGATACGCCGGGGTGGCTTCCGCCGCCCGGACCGCCCGGACCGCCCGTGCGGCTCGCGCCGCCCCGGCCGCTCGCGCCGGCCCCGCCGTTTCCGCTGTTCGCACCGCCTCCGTCGTCCACGTCGTGCAGCGTAGGCAGCCCTCGTCCGGCCGCGGATCGGCCGAAAGTACGACCGGAACGGCAGGTGCGGGACGTTCGGCCGAGGCGCGCGCCCCGCCGTGGCACACAGAGTCGTCCGCATGTCACCCACACCTCTTCTGCGGGCGCGTGACCTGGGCCGGAAGTTCCGGCGGCGGTGGGCGCTCTCCGGTTGCCACCTGGACGTTCCGGCCGGGCGGATCACCGGTCTCGTCGGGCCGAACGGCGCGGGGAAGACCACCCTGCTGAGCCTGGCCGCCGGCCTGCTGACGCCGACCTCGGGCACGATCGAGGTCTGCGGCGGGCGCCCGGGCTCCCGGCCCGCCGACGTCGGCTTCGTCGCCCAGAACACCCCGGTCTACGGCCGCCTGACCGTCGCGGAACACCTCGAACTCGGCGCCAGGCTGAACGCCGGCTGGGACATGGCGCTGGCCACGGAGCGGATCGCGCGACTCGGCCTGCGTCCGGGACAGCGGGCCGGGAGCCTGTCCGGCGGCGGGCGCGCCCAGCTCGCCCTCACCCTCGCCCTGGCGAAGCGGCCCAGGGTCCTGATCCTCGACGAGCCCGTGGCCAGCCTCGACCCCCTCGCCAGGCACGACTTCCTGCGCGAGCTGAAGGACGCCACCGAGCGGTGGGACCTGAGCGTGCTGCACTCCTCGCACCTGGTCTCCGACGTCGAGCTGCTGTGCGACTACCTGATCGTGCTCGTCGCCTCGCGCGTCCGGGTGGCGGGCGACGTGCGGGAACTGCTCGCCACGCACCACCTGGTCGAGTCCCCCGCGCCCGCCGGGGCCCACGTCGTCTCCGCCGGTCCCGGCACCACGCTGGTCCGCGCCGACGCCCCGCCCCCCGGCACGGTGGGCACGGTCGGGCTCGAACAGCTGGTTCTCGCGTACCTGGAGGCCCACCGGTGATCTGGCTGACCTGGCGGCAGTTCCGCACTCAGGCCGCGGTGGTCCTGGGCGCCCTGCTCCTCCTCGGCGCCTGCCTCGCGGTGACCGGCCCCGGGCTGGCCCACGACTACGCGGCCCGGGGAGGCGGCGCCCAGGGCGCGACCGACTTCCTGGAGCAGGTGGACGGCACCGGCACCACCCTGTACCTCGTCGGCTCGCTGACCGTGCTCCTGCTGCCGGCGCTGCTCGGGATGTTCTGGGGCGCGCCGCTGATCACCCGCGAACTCGACGCGGGAACGCACCGGCTGGTCTGGACGCACACCGGGCGCACCCGCTGGCTCGCCGCCAAGCTGGGCGTCGTCGGCCTCGGCGCGATGGCGGCCTGTGGCCTGACGGCGCTGGCGATGACCTGGTGGGCCGCGCCGATCGACAGGGCGACGGCCGCACTCGAAGGGCGCCCGGGGCCGAGCGTGTTCACCTTCGCGCGCCTGCACCCGCTGATGTTCGACATGCGGGGCGTCGCCCCGTTCGGCTACGCCGCGTTCGCCTTCCTCCTCGGCGTCACCATCGGGCTCCTGGTCCGCCGGACCCTCCCCGCGATGGCCCTCCTGCTGGCCGCGTTCACGCTCACCCAGGTTTTCATGGCCACCTCGGTGCGCCCGCACCTGATGACGCCGGTGAGCGCCACCGCGCCGATCGACGCCTCGCACCTCACCTTCGTCGGCCGCGGCGGGGGCGTGGAGGTGACCGTCGACGAGCCAGGGGCGTGGATCACCTCGCAGCACACCGTCAAAGACGGCAGGCCCACCTCCCCGCCCTCCTGGGTGGTCGACTGCCCGGCGCAGGCGCGGGAGGGCTCGGCGGACTGCTACGGCGAACTCGCCGCCCAGGGCTACCTGCAGCGGGTCGACTACCACCCCGCCGATCGCTTCTGGGCCTTCCAGTGGCGGGAGACCGTCCTCCACCTGGCGCTCGCCCTCGCCCTGGCCGGGTTCTGCGCCTGGTGGCTGCGCGGCCGGGCGTTCTGAGGCGGCACGAACGCGGAGGCCCGCCCGCGGCCGTGGGACGCGGGCGGGCCGGGGAGCGGGCCCGCGCGGCCGGGCCCGGGGAAGCAGGCCCGGCGACGGGGGTGGGGACGGGGATGGGGACGGGGATGGGAAGGGGGCCCGGGCAGGGTCAGAAGGCGGCCTCGTCGAGGTCCATCAGGGACAGGTCGGTGGACTCGGCGATGCCGCGGGTCACCGCGACCGTGGGCAGGACGGTGGCGGCGAAGTGGCGGGCGGCGGCGATCTTGCCGGCGTAGAACGGCTCGTCCTTGCCGCCGGCCACCGGCAGCTTCTCCGCGGCCACGGCCGCGCCGCGCAGCAGCAGGTAGCCGACGACGACGTCGCCCGCGGACAGCAGGAAGGAGGTGGTGTTCAGCCCGATGCGGTACAGCGCGCGGACGTCCTTCTCGGTGGCGGCCAGCTCGGTGAGCAGCACGCCGACCAGCGCCTCCAGCTCGCCCACCGCGCGGGTCAGCTGCTCGCGCGCGGCGGCAAGCTCCTCGCCGCCCGGCGCCTTGGCCAGGAAGCCCTTGATCTCCTCGGCCAGCGCGGTGAGGGCCACGCCCTGGTTGCGGACGATCTTGCGGAAGAAGAAGTCCTGGCCCTGGATCGCCGTGGTGCCCTCGTAGAGGGTGTCGATCTTGGCGTCCCTGATGTACTGCTCGATCGGGTAGTCCTGGAGGTAGCCGGAGCCGCCGAGGATCTGCAGGGACTCGGCGAGCTGCTGGTAGGACCGCTCGGAGCCGTAGCCCTTGACGATCGGCAGCAGCAGGTCGTTGAGGGCCTCCTCGGCCGAGGCGTCCTCGCCGGCCGCCTCCTTGGCCAGCACCGTGTCCTGGATGCTCGCGGTGTAGAGGACGAGGGCGCGCATCCCCTCCGCGTACGCCTTCTGCGTCATCAGCGAGCGGCGCACGTCGGGGTGGTGGGTGATGGTGACCCGCGGGGCGGTCTTGTCGGCGAACTGGGTCAGGTCCGGGCCCTGCACCCGCTCCTTGGCGTAGGCCAGGGCGTTGAGGTAGCCGGTGGAGAGGGTCGCGATCGCCTTGGTGCCGACCATCATCCGGGCGAACTCGATGATCTTGAACATCTGCCGGATGCCCTCGTGCTTCTCGCCGAGCAGCCAGCCCTTGGCGGGGCGGCCGTTCGCGCCGAAGGTCAGCTCGCAGGTGTTGGAGACCTTCAGGCCCATCTTGTGCTCGACGTTGGTCGCGTAGACGCCGTTGCGCTCGCCGAGCTCGCCGCTGTCCCAGTCGAACTCGAACTTGGGGACGATGAAGAGGGACAGGCCCTTGGTGCCGGGTCCGTGGCCCTCGGGGCGGGCCAGCACGAAGTGGATGATGTTGTCCGAGAGGTCGTGCTCGCCCGAGGTGATGAAGCGCTTGACGCCCTCGATGTGCCAGGAGCCGTCCTCCTGCCGGACGGCCTTGGCCCGCCCGGCGCCGACGTCGGAGCCCGCGTCGGGCTCGGTGAGCACCATGGTGGAGGTCCACTGCCGGTCCACCATGAGGTGCGCGATCTTGCGCTGCTCCTCCGTCGCCTCGTCGTACAGCACCCGGGCGAAGGTCGGCCCCGAGCCGTACATCCACACGGCCGGGTTCGAGCCGAGCACGGTCTCGGCGACGGACCAGACCAGGGAGCGCGGCGCGGTGAGCCCGCCCAGCTCCTCGCCGATGCTCAGCCGCCACCACTCGGCGTCCATGAAGGCGCGGTAGCTCTTCTTGAAGGACTCGGGCAGGGGGGCGGAGTGCGTTTCCGGGTCGAACACCGGGGGCGTCCTGTCGCTCTCCTCGTAGGAGGCGGCCAGCTCGTTCTCGGCCAGCCGGGAGATCTCGGCGAGCACGGTCCGCGCGGTCTCGGGGTCGGTCTCGCTGAACGGTCCCGTGCCGTAGACCCCGTCGCGGCCGAGGACCTCGAACAGGTTGAACTCGATGTCGCGGAGATTCGACTTGTAGTGCCCCATGGCGACGACTCCGTAGGTTCGGGATGTGCACGATACGTACCGGCTGGTAACACCCCATGGTGCTACCCGTCGGTAATAAGAAGCAAGCGGAAACCGGTCAAGTGTGAGTCAGTACTCTTTCTCGCATGTACGGCTACGACAACCAGTCGGCCTACTCCGGCCAGCAGCAGCAACAGCCCTACGGCGTCCAGCAGCAGCCGCTCGCCGGTTACGGCGGGCAGCTGTACCCCGAGCAGGCGCAGGCGGCCGCCGCGGCGCCCCCCGCCCCGCCCTCCCTCGCGGACGCGCTGCGCGCCTACACCTCGGGCGCGATGTCGAGCGAGGAGTTCCACGACATCTTCCTCGGCGCCAAGATCTACTGCCCGCGCGGCGAGAACCCCGGCTTCCTGGCCCTGCACAACACCCAGCAGCCGGTCATCCCGCTGTTCACCTCCCTGAAGGAGCTGCGCCGCTACGCGGGCAAGGACTCGCGCTACTTCACCGTCACCGGCGGCGAGGTGCTCGACCTGCTGCCCTCGGGCTACGGCTTCGCCCTCGACATGGAGGGGGAGCACCGCATCGTCCTCGACGCGAAGGCCGTCGAGGAGATGGTCGACTACACGATGCGGCGCATGTACGGCTGACCCGGCGCGGGCGGGGAGTACGGCCCGGGTGGTGGCGCGGCGCGGGCGGTGGCGCGGCCCGGGCCGGGAATGCGGCTTCCTCGACAGAAGTTCACTGTTCAACTACTCTGGGGGGAGCCGCCGAGGAGGTCCCCATGCCCGCCGTCACCGTCGCCAACCCGCTCGTGCTTCCCCGGGTCACCGCCCCGGCGGACGCCCCGCCGCGCCGCGTGCGCGCGGTCACCACCGCGCCCGGCGGCTTCGAGGGCGAGGGCTTCCCGGTGCGCCGGGCCTTCGCCGGCATCGACCAGCGGCACCTGGACCCGTTCATCCTCATGGACCAGATGGGCGAGGTGGACTACGAGGCCGGCGAGCCGAAGGGGACCCCCTGGCACCCGCACCGCGGCTTCGAGACGGTCACCTACCTCATCGACGGCACGTTCGTCCACCGGGACTCGCACGGGGGCGGAGGCACCATCACCAACGGCGACACCCAGTGGATGACCGCCGGCTCCGGCCTCCTGCACATCGAGACGCCGCCGGAGTCCCTGGTCCTGTCGGGCGGCCTCTTCCACGGCCTGCAGCTGTGGGTGAACCTGCCCGCCAGGGACAAGATGGCCGACCCCCGCTACCAGGACATCCGCGGCGGCAGCGTCAGGCTGCTGACCTCGGGCGACGGCGGAGCGCTGCTGCGGGTCATCGCGGGCGAGCTGGACGGCCACCGGGGCCCCGGCGTCACCCACACCCCGATCACGATGATCCACGCCTCGGTGAGCCCGGGCGCCGAGGTCACGCTGCCCTGGCGCCCCGACTTCAACGCCCTCGCCTACGGCCTGGCCGGGCAGGGCTTCGCCGGCCCGGGCTCCCGGCCCTTCGCCATGGGACAGGCCGTCGTCTTCGGGGAGGGGGACACGCTCACCATCCGCGCCGCCGGGACGCAGGACTCGCGCAGCGAGAACTTCGAGGTGGTCCTCCTCGGCGGCCTGCCCATCCGGGAGCCCGTCGCGCAGTACGGCCCGTTCGTGATGAACAGCCACGCCGAACTCGCCCAGGCATTCGAGGACTTCAAGGCGGGGCGGCTGGGCCGGGTGCCGGCGGACGCGGTCTGACGGGCGCCCCGCGGACCTCAGGAGCCCTCCCGCCCGGTGGGGGCCTCCCGCCCGGTGGGGCCCTCCTGCCCGGTGGGGCGTTCCCGCCCGGTGGGGCTCTCCCGCAGCTCGAACCAGGTCGTCTTGCCCGTGCCGCGCGGGGTCGCCCCCCAGCCGTCCGCCAGGGCGTCGAGCAGCAGCAGGCCGCGCCCGGCGGACGCCAGCTCCCCCGGGTGCCTCAGGTGCGGCATCGCGTCGCTGGTGTCGCTGACCTCCACCCGCAGCAGCCGCTCGCCGGGCCGCCCGCTGAGCTCCGCCACCAGGAGCGCGTCCCCCTCGGTGTGCCGCAGCACGTTCGTCAGCACCTCGGAGAGCAGCAGCGTGGCCAGGAAGACCCGCTCCGTGACCGGCCAGTCGTGCAGCAGCGTCGCCAGCTGCGCCCTGGCCCCCGCCACCCGGTCCGGCTCCGACTGGCCCACGGTGAACACCAGCCTGCGCATCGGCCCGCCCTCCCGGACCGGGGCCCCCGCCGGGCGGCGCAGCAGCAGCAGCGCGATGTCGTCCCGGTCCTCCGGCGGCACCGGCGAGGTGGCCTGCACCGTCTCGATCAGCGTGTCCGCGAGGTCGTCCACGTGCAGCCCGCTCAGCCCCTTGACGGCCTTGGTGACCCTGGCCCAGCCGGTGTCCAGGTCGTCCCGGCCGCTCTCGACGAGCCCGTCGGTGCACAGCAGCAGCGTCTCGCCCGGCTGGAGGCTCAGCCTGGTGACCGGGTAGTCCTCCTGCGCCACGATGCCCAGGGGCAGCCCGCCCACCGTCGGCCTGCTCACCACCGTGCCGTCCGACAGCATCATCGCCGGGTCCAGGTGCCCGGCGCGGGCGATCTCCAGGGTCCCGGTGCCCGGGTCGATCTCGGCGTACAGGCAGGTCGCGAAGCGCGCCTCGCCCACCCCCGCCTCCGGGTCCGCACTCAGCGCGGACAGGAAGCGGGTGGCGCGCGCGAGCACCCCGTCGGGGTGGTGGCCCTCCGAGGCGTAGGCGCGCAGCACGATGCGCAGCTGCGCCATGACGGCCGCGGCGCGCACGTCGTGCCCCTGCACGTCCCCGATGATCAGGGCCACCCGGCCCGAGGGCAGCGGGATCACGTCGTACCAGTCGCCGCCCACCTGCAGCCCGCCCGCGGTGGGCACGTACCTGGCGGCGACCTGCATGCCGGGAACGGCGGGGGAGGGGGCCGGGCGCATCGTGTGCTGGAGGTCCGCGGACAGCTCCCGCTCGGTGTCCTGGAGGAACGTCCTGGACAGCGCCTGTGCCAGCAGCCTGGCCAGGGCGGAGAGCATGCCGCGGTCGCCGACGGAGAAGTCGACGTGCGTGCCGAAGGCCACCATCCACACCCCGATCATCCGGCCGCCCACCACCAGCGGCAGATAGGCCCACGACTCGCGGCCGAAGCCCATCACGGTCGGCGCGAACTCCGGGTAGCGCTCCCGGAACTCCGCCGGCGTGGACAGGTAGATCGCCCGGCCGGTGCGCATCACCTCGCTGCCCGGGTAGTCCCGCTCCAGGCCCAGCGGGAAGCCCATCGCCTCCAGGTCGTCCTGCGGGCCGCGGTACGCGATCGGCTTCAGCCGGTCGCCCTCCCGCGCGAAGATCGCGATCGCGTCGGGCGAGAAGCCCGGCATCACCAGCGAGGCGGAGACCCGCAGCACGTCCTCGGTGGTCCGCGCCTCCGAGAGCGCCCGCCCCGCGTCCAGCACGAACGCCTCGCGGGCCCGCGGCCAGTCCCAGTCCTCGGCCCCGGCCTGCCGCCGCGCCGCCCCCGGCAGCTCGACGACGGTGCCCAGGATGCCCGTGGCTCCCGGCCGCTCCCCGGCCTCCGCCCCGGCCTGCCCCTCGATGCGCCTGACCCGGGCGCGCAGGGTGCGCTGCACCTCCCCTTCGGCGGTGACGATGCGGAACTCCACCTCGGCGACGCCGCCCTCCGCCTCGGCCAGGGCGGTGGCGCGCTGCAACTCGATGTAGTCCTGGATCGGCACCCGCGAGCGCACGGCCGCCTCGGACAGGGTCACCGGCTCTGCGGGCAGCCCGAGCAGGCCGGCCGCGACCGCGTCGAGGGCCACCACCCCGCGGATCTCGTCCCAGCTCCACATCCCGGTGCCGGAGGCGGCCAGCACGTCCTCGGTGCGCATATTGCACTACTTTATTGCTCTCTGTCCGGAGACGGCCACCAGATGTGGGCCGGTAGTCTGAGAGGCCCATCCCCGCATCACGTCGACGACTTGGATGAACGATGCATCGGTACCGGTCCCACACCTGCGGCGAGCTGCGCTCCGCGGACATCGGCAAGGATGTCCGGCTGTCGGGCTGGCTGCACAATAGGCGGAACCTGGGCGGCATCCTCTTCGTCGACCTGCGCGACCACTACGGCATCGTGCAGCTCGTCGTGCACCCGGAGTCCCCCGGCGCCCAGGAGGTCAACGAGCGGCTCGGCTCGCTGTCCAAGGAGACGGTGCTGCGCGTGGACGGCCGGGTCGTCGGCCGCGGCGCGGAGAACGTCAACCCCGAGTTGCCCACCGGCGAGATCGAGGTCGAGGTCGGCGAGATCGAGGTGCTCGGCGCCGCCGACCAGATCCCCTTCACCATCAACACCGAGGACGGGGTGAACGAGGAGCGCCGCCTGGAGTACCGCTTCCTCGACCTGCGCCGCGAGCGGATGCACCGCAACATCATGCTGCGCGCCGCCGTCATCTCCGCCATCCGGCAGAAGATGACCGGGCTCGGCTTCACCGAGCTGGCCACCCCGATCCTGTCGGCCACCTCCCCGGAGGGCGCGCGCGACTTCCTCGTGCCCTCCCGGCTGCACCCCGGCACCTTCTACGCGCTGCCGCAGGCCCCGCAGCAGTTCAAGCAGCTGCTGATGATCGCGGGCTTCGACCGGTACTTCCAGATCGCGCCCTGCTTCCGCGACGAGGACGCCCGCGCCGACCGCTCCCCCGGCGAGTTCTACCAGCTCGACGTGGAGATGAGCTTCGTCGAGCAGGAGGACGTCTTCGGCGTCATCGAGAAGGTGATGACCGAGCTCTTCGAGGAGTTCGGCGGCGGGCGCCACGTCACCTCGCCCTTCCCGCGCATCCCCTTCCGCGAGGCGATGCTCAAGTACGGCTCGGACAAGCCCGACCTGCGCACCACGCTGGAACTCGTCGACGTCTCCGACGTCTTCGCCGACTCGGGCTTCAAGGCCTTCGCCGGACGGCACGTGCGGGCCCTGGCGGTGCCGGACACGGCCGGCCGGCCCCGCAAGTTCTTCGACCAGCTCGGCGAGTTCGCCGTCGGCCTCGGCGCCAAGGGCCTGGCCTGGGTGCGGGTCGGCGAGGACGGCAGGACGCTGACCGGGCCGATCGCGAAGTTCCTCACCGAGGAGGACGTCACGGCGCTGCTCGGCAGGCTCGGGGCGGAGGCCGGCACCGCGGTCTTCTTCGGCGCCGGCGAGTTCGACGAGGTGTCGCGGATCATGGGCGCCGTCCGGGTCGAGGCCGCCCGCCGCGCCGGCCGGTTCGAGGAGAACGTCTTCCGGTTCTGCTGGATCGTCGACTTCCCGATGTTCGAGCGGAACGAGGACACCGGCGCGATCGAGTTCTCGCACAACCCCTTCTCCATGCCGCAGGGCGGACTTGAGGCCCTGGAGAAGAAGGACCCGCTGGACGTCCTCGCCTGGCAGTACGACATCGTCTGCAACGGCGTCGAGCTGTCCTCGGGCGCGATCAGGAACCACGAGCCCGACATCATGTACCGCGCCTTCGAGATCGCGGGGTACACCCGCGAGGAGGTGGAGCGCGAGTTCGGCGGCATGCTCCGGGCCTTCCACTACGGCGCGCCCCCGCACGGCGGCATCGCGCCCGGCGTGGACCGCATGGTGATGCTGCTCGCCGACGAGCCGAACATCAGGGAGACCATCGCCTTCCCGCTCAACGGCAACGCCCAGGACCTGCTGATGGGCGCCCCGAGCGAGGTCTCCGAGGCCCGCCTGCGGGAGCTGCACCTCTCCCTCCGCAAGCCCTCCTGAGCCTCCCCGCGCGGGTCCTTCGCGCCGGGCGCGTGGGCCCTTCGCGCGGGCCCGCGCGGGCCGCGCCGTCTCCGCGCGCCCGGCGCACGGGCGCAGGCCCCGGCCCGGCGCAGGCCCGCGGCCGGGCGCGTGGGCGCCGGGCTCAGCTCGCGCCGGGGTCGGCGTCCGGTCGCGCGCCGGGGTTGGCACCGGGGCTTTCGCCCGGTCGCGCGCCGGGGTTGTCCTGCGGTTGCGCACCGGGGCGCTCGGCCGTTGTTCCGCCGGGCGGCGCGCCGGGTCCCCCGGCGGGGTACGCGCCGGTCCCGCCGAACGCGACCGGCCGGCCGGCGCCCGGCTCGTACGGCAGGGTGACCAGCCGCCGGCGCAGCCGCCCCAGCGTGCGCCCGAGCGCGTGCGTGCGCGGATGGTCCCGGCCCAGCAGCCGCCGCCGCACGGCCAGGGCGCGCTCCGCCTGCCCGATGGCGGACCTCACGTCCCCGGCCGCCGCCTGGGCCAGGGACAGGCCGAAACGGTGCACGGCGACCCGCGGGTGCTCCGCGCCGAGCAGCCGCTCGGCCTCCGCCAGGGCGGGGGCGAGCCGGGCGAGGGCGGCGGCGGGCTCCCCCGCGGCGAGGTGGGCAAGGCCCAGGTTGTGCCGCACCGCGAGCCCGTGCGGGTGCCCGGGGCTGAGCGTCCGCTCGCAGTCGGCCAGCGTCTCCTCAAGGGAGGCCACCGCCTCCGCCGCCCGCCCCGCCACGCGGTAGGCGGCCCCGAGGTTCGACCGGGCCAGCAGGGTGTCCGGGTGCCGGGCGCCCAGCGTCCGCCCGCTGTCCGCGACCAGCGACTCGAACCGGGCGGCCGCCTCCCCGGCCGCCCCCGTCTCCAGCAGCGCGCCCGCCAGGTTGTTGCGGGCGAGCAGCGTGTCGGGGTGGTCCGCGCCCAGCGTGCGGACCGAGTCGGCGAGCACCTCCCGCAGCATGCCCAGGGCCCGTTCCGCCTCGCCCGCCCCGCCCGCCTCGAACACCGCCTCGGCGAGGTTGCCGCGCGCCAGGAGCGTACGCGGGTGCTCGGCGCCCAGCACCCGGCGTGCGTCGGCCACCGTGCGCTCGAACAGGGCGAGGGCGCGCGGCAGATCCCCGGACTCCTGGAGCGCGCTGGCCAGGTTGTTGCGCGTCGTCAGCGTGTCGGGGTGGTCCGCGCCCAGCACCCGCTCCCGTCCCGCCAGCGTGCGCTCGTACAGGGGGAGCGCACGCCGCAGGTCGCCCGCCGCCTCGTACGCCGTCCCCAGGTTGTTGCCGAACAGCAGCGTGCGCGGGTGCGCGGCGCCCAGCACCCGTTCCGCGTCCTCGCGGGTGCTCTCGAACAGCGGCACCGCCCGCGCCAGGTCCCCGGCGTCCCGGTAACCGCTGGCCAGGTTGTTGCGGGAGATCAGCGACTCGATGTGCTCCCGGCCCAGTACCCGTTCCCGGTCGGCGAGCGTGCGCGCGTACAGCGGCAGCGCCTCCCCGACGCGCCCGGCGTCGCGGTAGGCGTTCGCCAGGTAGTTGCGGGAGGCCAGCGTGTCGGGGTGGTCCTCGCCCAGTACCCGTTCCCGGTCGGCGAGCGTCCGCTCGTACAGCGGGATCACCCGGCCCAGGTCGCCCGCGGCCCGGTAGACGTTCCCCAGGTGGTTGCGCGTCGACAAGGTGGCCGGGTGGTCCGCGCCCAGGACCCGCTCCCGCGCCGCGAGCGCCCGCTCCCCCCAGGCCGCCGCCTGCGCGAGGTGGCCCTGGTCGAGCTGGAACAGCGAGCCGGCGTGCAGCAGGAACGCGACGTCCGAGGTGTCCTGCTCCGCCGGCATGAGCTCGGCGTACGCCTCGATGTGCGGCAGCAGCGCCCGCCACCGCGGCCAGGAGGGCACGTCGATCGACAGCCCCCGGGGCAGCGCCCCGCGCAGCAGCCGCGCGGCCCGGCCACGCGCCGCGAGGATCTCCGCCTCCGCCCGCATCGGGTCGGCCGGGTCGGGGGTGCGGGCGACGGCCTGCACCAGCCGGTGCACGCGCAGGTGGGCCGAGCCCAGGGTGATCATGCTGTAGCCGCCGAGCAGCGCCAGCGCGTCGTCCACGGCGAGCGGGTCGTCGCCGACCGCGGCCAGCAGGTCGCGCGGCACCCGGTCGGGCGCCAGCCAGGCCAGCACCCGCAGCAGGTCGGCGGCCAGCGGGTCGGCGGCGGCGATGGTGCTCAGCGTCACCCGCCAGGTGCGGGCGATGGTGCGCCGGTCGGTGCTGCCCGGGTAGGCGGCGGCGAACATCCTGGCCGGGTAGCGGCGCAGCCGTTCCAGGAAGGCCGCGCAGCCGATCCCGTGGTGGTGGCAGTACGCCCCGGCCTGCTCCACCGCGAGCGGCAGGTACCCGAGCTCGGCCGCCACCCGGGCCGCCGCCTCCCGCTCCCCGGCCCCGCGCCCGGCGATCCGCAGCAGCAGCTCGGTGGCGTCCTGCGGCATCAGCATGTCGAGCCGCAGCGGGGTGCCCAGCCGGTGCCAGCCCGTGGTGCGCCTGCTCGTCACCAGGTGGTGGCCGGTGTCCAGCTGGCTGATGACCGGCTCCAGGGCCCGCGGGTCCTCGGCGTTGTCGAAGACCACCAGCCAGCCCGGGTGCGTCTGGAACCAGGTGATGGCCCACTCCGCCAGCACCGGGATCGTCGCCGAGGAGGCGAGGTCGGGCAGCAGGCGGCTGGTGAGGGAGGCGAGGCCCGCGGTGATCGCGTCGGGCTGGTCGGCGGTGATCCACCATACGGTCGTGTAGTCGGCGCGGTGCCGGTGGGCGTACTGCAGGGCCAGGGAGGTCTTGCCGACTCCGCCGAGCCCCACCACGGTCTGCGTGATCACGCCGGTGCCCGAGGCGAGCAGTTCACGGACCCGGCTCAGCTCCTCGGCCCGGCCCACGAACTGGGCGTTCGGCGGGCGCGGCAGGTTGTGGTTGTGCGGGCCCGGCGGGCCGGCCACCGTGTGCGCCGGGGGCAGCCGGACGGCCGGGCGGGCGTAGATGGTCGCCCCCGGCCCGGTGCTCACGATCCCCGAGTTGGCGTCCACGGCGACGGCGCGTTCGCCCGAGGCCGCCGACTGCCGCCAGGCGAGGGGACCGCGGCCGGTCAGCGCGGGATCGTCCGGGGGCTCGACCGAGATCGCGGTGTTCATGGCGCGATCTGGGCGTCGTTCCCGGTGCTGATGACCCCGGAGTTGTGCTGCACGGCGACCGCCCCCTCACCCGAGGCCGTCACCGTCACCGAGGGCCCGCCGCCCGAGTACCGCGCCAGCATCCCCGCGATGTCCGCGGCGAGCTCCGGGTCGGCCAGCAGCGCCTTGCGGACCCGCACCAGCAGCACGGCGCCCAGCTCCTCGTCGCCGGGGGCCTCGCCGACGTCCCGCACGGCCTCCTCCAGCTCGGCCCTGCCTTCCTCCCGGCGCCACAGCCGCCGCAGCAGGCTCCGCCCGAACTCGCCGGCCGCGTCCCCTCCGGCCTCCCCGGCCCGGGTCAGGGCCGCCGTCCCGTACGTCCCGGCCGCCGCCACGATGTAGGGGGCGACCTCTCCCGCAAGCGCCAGCGCCTCCACGAACCCTGCCTCCCCCACGCCGGGCCACCGAAACCGCGTCGCGCCTCCCGGCCACGGCCGGGCCTGGCGGCACCCCCGGCGCGGTGAGACGCCCGCGTGACGGCGCTCGTGAAAGGCCGTCAGCACAACGGGCCCATGATGCCCGAAGTTCCGGCCCGCCGCGCGGCCCTGTGCGGCCGGGCCCGGCCACCCGCCGCGGCCGGCCTCGCCGGGGCGCTCAGCGCGGGCGGCGGCGCATGGTCTCGGCCAGGGCCGTGTTCGCCACGGCCACCGCCCCGAACGCGGCCGCGGCCGCCCCATGCCCCGCCCCGGCCAGGGCGACCGCGCCCCCGCCGAGCACCAGGGCCTTCACCACGAGCACCCCCGCGAGCGGCAGCCGGATGCGCGCCCGCGGCGCCGCGAAGGCGCCCCACAGCGCGATCCCCGCCGCGGGCGCCCCGATCCCGCACGCCACGCCGAGGACGCCGCCGAGCGCGAAGCCCCACCAGGCGAGGAAGGCCAGGGCCAGCACCTCGACCAGGAAGGCCAGCGTCTCGTTGGCGGCGAAGACGGGCCGCCCCGCCCAGCCCGCGGCGCCGCCGCCCTCACCCGTCATGTCCCCTCCGTCCCTTCCGCCCCTCCGGGCCCGCCCATCATGACAAGGCGGCCGACCGCGGCGGAAGGCACGGGCCAGGACGGTTCGCCGCACACCCCGCGCGGAAGAGATGGGGACATGACACCACGCGGCGCCGCGGGCGCGTTCCGCGGACTCGTCCTCGACTTCGGCGGCGTGCTGGCCGTGGGCGTCGCGGAGTCGACCCGGGCCTGGTGCCTGCGCGAGGGCCTGCCGCCCGGCGCCTGGGGCAGGACGCTTGAGGAACACCCGGAGGGCGTCGCCCTGTACCGGGACCTGGAGCGGGGGCTGATCAGCCAGCGGGAGTGGAACCTGGCGACCGCAGCCCTCCTCGGGGTCGCGCCGGACAACCTCATGGGGCGCGCGTGGGCCGAGGTGCGCCCGGCACCCGCGATGATCGCGGTGGCGCGCGCCGCACGCGCGGCCGGCTACGCGGTGGCGATGCTCTCCAACAGCTTCGGCCTCGATCCCTACGACCCCTACCGGCGGCTGGGCGTGTGGAACCTGTTCGACACGGCCGTGCTCTCGGAGCGGGCCGGCCTGGCCAAGCCGGACCCGGCGATCTACCGCCTGCTGCTCGACCGGCTTGGCCTGCCCGGCTCCGCCTGCGTCTTCGTCGACGACCAGGCGCGCAATCTCCCGGCGGCCGAGGCCCTCGGCCTCACCACGATCCTGGCCGCCGACCCGGACCTGGCCGCGGCCGAGGTGGCGGGGCTGCTCGGCCTGACGCCGCCGCCCGCCCGCCCGCGCGGCGCCGCCCGGGCGGGCCGCGGCCGGGGCCGGGGGAGCGCCCGGGAGGCGACCGGCCCGTACGAGACCGCGGCCGACGGTTCCTGACCGGCTGCGGTCGCAGGGGCGGGCGGAGCCGCGCGAGGGGAGCCGGGCGGGGACGTGACACCGCGCGGGCGGCGGCCCGGGTCCCGGCGGCCGCGGATCAGGTGGCGAAGATGAGGTACAGGTCCCAGCCCGCGGCGACGTCGCGGCACTCGTAGCCGTCGGCGCCGCCCGGATTGGTCGGCCACAGGTACGGCTGGGCGGCCTCGACGCACGCGTCGTGGCTGCCGTAGGTGCCCATGTACTGGTAGTAGTCCAGCACGTGGTAGCCGCCGGAGTCCTGGGCGCGCTCCGCGGCGACCGCGGTCCCGCCGCCGAGGCCGAGCGCGGCAAGGGCGGCGGCGCCGACCGAAAGACCGGTTAACAGGGTGCGTACGCGAGTTGTCACCATCCAACGACCTCCCTCAGGTTCGAACGCAACGCCTGTCATTGAAGGAGAGCAACGGACGTTCGACAAGACGTCCGGCAACCCGCGTGCAAACGCGCGCACGGCGCACGTGCGCGGCGCGCGCCGCGCCACCGGCCGCTTCGACTCCCGGCGGCCTCGACTCCCGGCGCCCTCAGCTCCCGCCCGCTTCAGCTCCCGGCGGCCTCAGCGCACCAGCGGCGAGGCCCGCGCGACGAACCCCTCAATGGCCTCCTTCGACGAGGTGATCCGCGCCTCGTGTTTCGCCCAATCCCGCGCCTTCGGGACGTCCCGCGTGCAGTCGTAGGCGCGCTCGGCCGCCAGCAGCACCTCCGGGTCCCCGGTGAGCAGCTTCACCCGGTACAGCGCCTGCCGCGCCGCCGTCCGCAACCGGTGCGCCTCGGACCGCGCCGCGGCATACCCCTCCCCGTCGGGATCCTCCTGCCTCCGGTGCCACCGATCCGCCTGCCCGCGCCGGTACTCCTCCACCGCGGCCGCGAACGCGCTGAAGGTGTCGATGCGTTCCTGCCGCAACGCCTCGGACCGCGTGAACGACTCACTGCGCCGGGAGGCCAAACGCTGAAAGGCATACGTGCTCACCGACCCGAGCAGGGTCCCCACCACGGCCACGACACTGGCCCACACAGCTTCCACCCCCCAAGCCGACCACACCCCACCCGGGACTGTCTGCGAGGCCCCGGGCACCGCCGGGAGGAAGGAGGCCACACGGAGCTTAGGCGGCGGCCTCCCGCACACCGGGCGCGGGCGGTTCCACCGCTCAACCCCCGTTGCCCGCACGGTAGTCTCGGCCGGGTGAACGCCCCGGCCCCGATGACTCCGCCCGAGGTCCTCACGGCCCTCGGCGCCTCCTTCCGGCTCCACGAGCATCCCGAGGTGACCAGTCCGCCCGAGGTGTGCGCCGCGCTGGGCGTTCCGCTGGAGCGCACCGTCAAGACCCTGGCGTTCGTGACCCCGGGCGACCGTCTGCTGCTGGCGGCGGTGCCCGGCCACGCCCGGCTGCGGTACGGGGCCCTCGCCCGGGCGGCCGGGGTACGCCGCAACGACCTGTCTCCCGCCGACGCCGGGCGGCTGGCCCGGGCGGGCATGCGGCCGGGCGGGGTGTGCCCGGTGTCCGCGGACCGCGCCGCGGTGGTGGTGTTCGACGCGACGGTCGGCGGCCTGGGACGCGTGCACTGCGGCAGCGGCCGGCCGGACAGCAGCATCGAGATCGAGGCGGCGGAGCTGCTGGCCGCCGTCCCGGCCGCCGCCACGGCCCCCATCGCCGACCTCCCGGCCACCGCACCCGCCTGACCCACGCCCCGTCCCCGCTTCCACGGCCGGACCACCCGACCCCCCACGGCCGGACCGTCCCAGCCCTCCACGGCCGGACCGTCCCAGCCCCCCACGGCCGGACCGTCCCAGCCCCCCACGGCCGGAAGCGCCGCCGCCCGGCCGCACGCGGCGTGTGCACCGGCCACACTCCGCTTGCGGGAAACCGAGTTCGCCTGCGGCGGACCGAACGCAGCGGGCGGCAGGTCGCGTTCGCCGATGGCGGGCCGAACGCGACGGGGAGAAGGCCCGGTTCACCTGGCGCGAGTCGGGCTCGACCGGGCGGAAGTTCCACGTGCGGCAACGTGAACGCGGCGGCGGACGCGCCGTGTTGACGGATATGGGGCCTAATCCGGCAAGGGCGAGCATGAGTTCACACGCGGCGCATCGAACCCGCGCTTCGGAAGGCCGCGTTCTCCCGCCGGCAGGCCCAACGCGGCGGGTGGCAAACCGAGTCCACCGGCGGCAAGTCAAACCCGGCAGCGGCACGGCGCGTTCGCCCGCGGCGAGCCAAAGCATGCGGCACGAGGGCGCGTTCGTTCGCGGCGAGCCGGACTCGGTGGTGCCAGGGCGCGTTCTCCCGGGGCGAGCCCAATTCGGCTGCGCACTTGCCGCGTTAGCCGGACGGCAAGCCGAACTCCGCGGCGACAGGCAGAGTCACGCCTGCGGCGAGCCGCGTTCACCGGGCGGCAAGCCAACCGCACCGACGCCAGGCCAACCCCGTCGGCGGCAGCCAACCCCGTCGGCGACGGGCCAACCCCGCCGACGCCAGGCCAATCCGCCGACGCCAGGCCGGCCTGAGTGGCGGCAAGCCCACCTGGGCGGGGGACCCCGTACGACGGCGGCAAGCCGCCTTCAGCGGGTCAGCCAGGTCAGCGCCGCCGAGACCAGAAACACGGCGACCGCCGCCAGCCAGACCGCGAGCCGTGCCCGCCGGGAGGGTCCGGGGGGCGCCCATTCCCCTCCCCCTCGCGACAGCAGCGCGTCCGCGAAGGCCCGCGCGGACTGCGGCCGGTCCTCGGGACGCACGGACAGCGCGGCGCGCAGCAGGGCGTCGACGCCCTCGGGGACCGCGAGCCCCTTGGGCAGCGCGGGCGCCGAAGAGGCCGGCGCGCGCTCTGCCGAATGCGCCGCGCGCCCGCCGGGACCGAACGGCTTGTGCCCGGTCAGCAGCTCGAACGTCACGACGCCGAGGGCGTACACGTCGGCCCGGCCGTCGAAGCCCCCCGCCTGGAGGGCCTGTTCCGGCGCCATGTAGGCGGGGGTGCCGGTGGTCACCGTCAGCCCCGACGCGTCGGCGAGCTGCTTCGCGCTGCCGAGGTCGGCGACGAGCACGGCGGGGGGCGTGCGGCCGGCGTCGAGGAGGAGGTTCGAGGGCTTGATGTCGCGGTGGACGATGCCCGTGCCGTGCAGCACCTGAATCGCGTACCCGGCCTCGGCCGCCAGCCGGAGAGCCTCGGCGGGCTCGCAGTGCCCGATCCTCTCGGCCAGCGTGCCGCCGCGTATGTAGTCCATGACGAAGAACGGCCGGTCGTCCTGGACGCCGACGTCGTGCACGCGCACGACCCGGGGGCTGGAGATCCTGCGCAGCAGCCTCGCCTCCGCCAGGAACCGTTCGCGTACGTCCGCGTTCGCGGCCCAGTTGTCGGCCAGCACCTTGACCGCGACATCCGTGTCGAGTTCGGGATCGTATGCTTTCCAGACGGTCGCGAAGGAGCCGGCTCCCAGCCTGTCCTCGAGGACGTAACGACCTAGCTTCCGCATGTGGCCTCATTCTGCCGGAGGCGCCGGGGCCCGCCGGAGGCACTGGGCCCCGGGCGCGGTGCCGCCGGGCGGAAGGCGCGGCGGGACGAGGTCTGGGGCACGAGGCCGGGGCACGGGCCCGGGGCGACGAGGGACGCCGGGCTACGAGGGATGATGCCGGGCTACGAGGGACGCCGGGGCACGAGGGACGGGGGACAGCGGGTGAGCAACGAGGAGGAGCTGAGGCGGCTCGTGACGTCCGCCCAGGCGGGCGACGGGGTGGCCCTGGATCGCCTCCTCGTCAGGTTGCGGCCCGTGGTGATGCGCCGCTGCTCCAGGTTCCTGCCGCACCACGCCGACGCCGAAGAGGCCGCGCAGGACGCCCTGTTGTCCATCAGCACCCACCTGGACACCTACCGCGGGCGAGGCTCGTTCCTCGGGTGGGTGACCGTGATCGCCTCCAACGCCGCCAGGGCCACCTACCGCTCGATGCGCCGGCGCGCGGAGGAGAGCCACGCGGTGGTTCCCGAGGGCACCGACCCGCGCACGACGAGCGTCATCGCGGGAACCCGCCTGGACCTGATGGAGTCGCTGGCCGCGCTCGAAGCACGGCATCCGGCCCTGGTGGAGTCCTTCGTGCTGCGCGACCTCGGGGGGTTGACCTACCAGCAGATCGCCGAGATCACCCAGGCCCCGCTGGGCACCGTCAAGGACCGCATCCACCAGGCCCGCCGCTTCATGCGGGACCGCCTGGCCGGCGGCCGCTGAGCCACCCCGTCCGCGGGGCCGGGCGGCCGCACGGGTCCGGCCCGCCCCCGATCGACCCCAACTTTCCCCTCCCCGCCGGCATCGGCTTGAGTAGGGCCAGGGAGGTGCTGCCGTGCGAGTTCGGACGATCGTCGTCATCCTGGCGGCGGCCATCGGCCTCGGCGTGCTGACCGGCCGGTTCGTCCTGCCCGCCCGCTCCTCCGGCGGCTCCGGGACACCGCAGGACGCGGCGCCCTCCGCACCCGGCCGGGAGTCACCGGGCCGGGAGTCACCCGGCCAGGAGTCACCGGGCCGCGAGCCGACGGCCCACGAGTCGCCGGGCACCGGCTCCCCCGCGCCACAGCCTGCAACAGGCCCCATGACCGAGGAGCACCTCCTGGAGGTGACGACCTTCGAGGAGGCGGGGATCACCGGCCACATCCGCGTGCGGGACCGGGTCGGAGACGGCAGGTACGCCAACGCGGCCTGTGCCGGGGAGAAGACGCTCGGCGAGACCCTGGGCGGGCCGGAGGCGCACTTCCGCGGCTTCCTGCAGACGGCGTACGCCGACGCCACCGACCCCACCCTGGCCGTGGACATCGAGGACCAGGTCGCGCGCGAGGTCGCCGCCGACGCCGGAAGCGCCACCCTGGCGGAGAACTTCGCCGAGCGCCTCCTGCTGGAGGAAGTGCCGTGCCAGAACGAACCGGCCACCCACTGGGTCTACGGCCCGACCCAGACGATCGACGTGGCCCCCGGCATCACCGCGAGCTGGATGGGGCTCTACGACGGTGACCTGAACACCACGGGGACCGCGCCCCAGGACCAGGAACCGTGCGGGGGCATCGCCATCCTCCGCAACGGCTCCCACTACGGCGTCCTCGAGGTGAACGCCTGCCTGGACACGGCCACGATGACGCGGGTCGTCCGCACCGCCGTGACCCGGCTCTGACACCGCCTCGCCCCCGCCGGCCGCGGCGTCGGGCGCGCCGACCGGGGTGTCGGGCGCACCGGCCGGGGTCGGGCGCACCGGCCGGGGTGCGGTGCCCGATGCAGGCCGGCGGCCAACCTTTCCGGAACGCCCGGCATCTCCGCCTACGAGACGCACACCGCGTCGTGAATCACACAGGGGATGAGATGTTCGGCAACCAGGCACCCGGCACAACGTTCTCGCGCCGCGGCCGTACCGCGGGCGCGGCGGCCCTCCTCGGCGCCGCCCTCCTCGCGGCCGGCATCGGCACGCACCCCGCCGCCGCGGCCACCGCTGCCGGCACGCACCCGGGCTCGCCGGCCGACCCGGTTACCGCCACCGCTGCCACCGCCGCCACCGCTGCCACCGCTGCCACCGCTGCCGCCACTTCCGAGCCCCGGCTCGGCCCCGGCAACCTGATCCAGCGGGACGACTTCTACCAGCAGGGCCTCTCCCCGCTCGACGCGACCGTGGCCACGGCCGGGAACCAGGCCCTCTCCGCCTGCTCCGGCGAGGAGACGATGCGCGAACTGACCGCGGGCGGGGCCGGCGCCTACGCCGAGGTGATCTGGACCTTCGACACCCCCGACTCCCTGCTGACCGAATCCCTCGCGGAGGGCACCACCGAGGCCGCGGCGGCCGCCTCTGCGGAGCGGCTCAACGAACTGGTGCGGGACTGCCAGGAGGAGCCGAAGGGCCACTGGTACTACGGCCGCGGCCGCGCGCTCACCGTCCCGGCCGGCGAGGGCACGTGGTACCCGGCCTTCAGCGGCGACGAGGAGGCCACCGGCGGCGTCGCGGTCATCCGCAGCGGCAGCAGGTTCGGCATCGTCGAACTCGCCGGCCAGCCCACCGACGACCCCGCCTACATCCAGGGCATCACCGCCGCAGCCCTCCACCGCCTCGCCGGCTGACCGCGCAGACCACCCGCCTCCCCCGGCCGCAACCCGCCCTGGTTTCCCGGCCGGTGGCCGGGAAACCAGGAGGCCGCCCGAGGGACTCAGGACTCGCAGGCCACGCCGTCGCCGTCGCGGTCCAGGTGGCCGTCGTACCCGGGCTGACCGGCGTACAGCGGGGCCGCGCCGGCGGCACGGACCGCGTCGCAGTTCCGGTAGTAGACCGATCCGCCGCCGCCGGAGTCGTCTTCCGCGCCGCCTGACCCGCCGGAGCTGCCCCCGGAGCTGCCGCCGGAACCGCCGGAGTCCCCGCCGCCTGTCGTGCGGCCCGCGTCCGGATCGGGGTCGGGGTCCGGTTCCGGTTCGGGCTCGGGCTCCGGTTCGGGGTGGAGCCGGTCGTTGTCGGCCGCGGGGCAGTCCGTGCCGGGTTCGACGAGCGACAGGCGCACGGTCATGGTCTCCGGGCTCTCGATCTCCTCGCCCGCACCGGGGTTCTGGAAACAGACGAGCCAGTCGCCGTGCTCGTCCGGCAGGTCGACGTCCCGGTAGGCGCTGCGCGCCTCGACCTCGGTCAACTCCTCGTCGGCCAGCCGCTCGACCGCCTCCGCGTAGGGCAACTCGACGACGGAGGGAACGGTCGGGCTCAGCACGGCCAGGCCGTCGGCCGCCGGGCACGGCTCGCCCGCACGCACCACGGCGAAGTCGATCGTGCTCCCCGGCGTGATCGCGGCGCCGGCCTCGGGGTCCTGGAAACACACCGTCCAGTCCGCCGCGGCGAGTTGCGAGGCGTCGCCTTCGGTCGCGTCGTGGGAGGCGGCCCGGTACCCGGCCGCCTCGGCGGCGTCGACGGCGACGGCGAGGTTCTGGCCGGCGTAGTCCGGCACCTCGCGCGGCTCTTCCGCCTCGCCCTCCGCCGCCTGCCCGGCGTCGGCGTCCGCGGACGCCGACTCGGCGTCGGGGGAGCCCTCCTCCTCGGAGGGACCGGCGAACACGAGCAGCGCGAGCCACAGGGCCGATAACCCGCTGGCCACCATCTTTCTTCGCTGCGGCCAGCCGCTCCGCCAGGCCAGCCAGATGCCGGCCGGCGGGAAGAGCACCAGCAGAAGGACGATCACGGAGGAACGGCGCCACACCGACGGCGGCCGGGCGGGCGGAAACGGCGGTGGCGGGGCGGGCATCGGAGGTTGCATGGCGTTCGGTGACCTTCCGGCTTCTCGACGTAGTGAAGGGGCGGCACGTTACCGAACATCACGCGACTCTTCGGCAACTTCACCGATCTGTGCCCTGGTTCCGGCACACCCGCCCGAACGCCCCGACTCCGGCGCCCTCCACCGGCACCGTCGGGACCCGGAGCGGCCGCCCACACGCAGCCGCGCGTTCCCGCACCCCACCGCGTCCCGCGCCGAGGAAGCGCCGAGGCAGCGTCGAAGCGCACCGCCGGGCCGGGGCAAAGCGGCGAGCCTGCCAAGCGGAACCGGCCCCGGCACGATGCAGGCGAGCGATGCCGCTGGTCCCCCCGTCAGCCCGTCGGCGTCCCCGGGTCCTGCTCGAACCGCTCGTCCGGCACCAGGGCCGGCAGGAGCGGGAGCGCCGGATCGCGGGCGATCTCCGGGCGAGACACGCGTGCGCCTCGCCCACGGGCGAGCCCCTGACCGAACTTCGACCACCGCCGGTGGAAAAAGCACGTGCGCCGCGGTGCCCGCTGATGACCACGGTTCGCCGCCTCATCGGGCACGGCACGGGCACGTGGGAGGTGAGTGCCGGGCACCGAGCGTGACGACGGGGAGCCCGGACGAGGTTAATACTTGCGTTAACATCCCGGTCGTGGCTCAATGGGAGGTAGTACTTGTCGCGGAGGTCGCGGCGTGGTTCGACAGGCTGGCTGAAGAGGACTGGGAGAGCGCCGAGCAGGTAGAGGACGCCATTGATCTGCTGGCCGAGACGGGGCCTACGCTGGGTCGGCCGTTGGTGGACCGGATCAAGGGTGCCGAGAACCACCATCTGAAGGAACTGAGACCGGGTTCGTCGGGGAGCAGCGAGATCCGCATTCTCTTCGCCTTCGACCCCGTACGCCGGGCGGTGCTGCTGGTGGCAGGTGATAAGGCCGGCAATTGGCGGGGTTGGTATGAGGCCAATATCCCCATCGCAGAAGAGCGTTACCGGGAACATATAGCCGATCTTGAGGGCAGGGAGTACCAATGAGTGCGGTCAGCTGGGAGGAAACGAAGCGCAGGGCGCGTGAGCGCCGTGCGGCTGCCGGGCTGCCCGTGCGTTCGTCGGCGGAGAAGCGGGAGGCGATGGACCGGCTTGTCGCCGAGGTGCGCGCCCACCGCCTCGCGGAGATCCGACAGGAACAGGCACTCACTCAGCGCGCCGTGGCCACGGCCATGGGGGTTTCCGCCCCACGTGTGTCGGCGATCGAGCATGGTGACATCGACCGCGCGGAGCTGGCGACGCTCCGGTCCTACGTAGAGGCCCTCGGCGGACGGTTGCGCGTGGTCGCGGACTTCGGCGACGCGGAGTTCACGGTCGCCTGATCGCTCTGGCACACCGCCCCCCATTATCCCAACAACGCAACGGCCCAGGCTGGGGACCATGTCCCTGACCTGGGCCACTATCGTTGGAGCGGGCGACGAGAATCGAACTCGCGCTCTGAGCTTGGGAATCACCGTATGCGGCAGCCTCCCGTTCGGGAACGCGGCCGACCGCCCGGGGCGCCGGCCCCGGTACGGCTCGGGCTGGTTCGTAGAGGGCGCCGTGGACTCCGGCCGGGGTCCAGCCGGACTCGTAGGGCGACGTGGCGCCGCTTGAGGTGGGGGCGGCCTCGGACTGCGGCTGTTGCGCAGGGGTGGCACACCGGGGGTGAGTTCGTCTCCAGGCCCTGGGGCCAGGTGTTCGGAGCATCGGATGCTTCACCCAGTAGCCACAGGATGCCATGTGCGTTGCGGTCGGCGGCGCCTCCGCAGACCCGGCAGAGGAGGCCGGCCATTGTGACGCATGGGCGGAGTGCGTGTCAGGCTGCTCCGCAAGCACCGGGAAGAGCAGGAGGCCGAACCTCTGGCGACCGGTCTGGTATGGAACGGCAAGGGCTGCCTCTTCGCCTCGCCCAGCGGTGGGCCGCTCAGTCCCAACACCGACTAAAAGGTGTGGAAGCGGCTCCTGTGGGACCCCGGGGTCCGAGACGCGTGGGGGCATGACGCTCGTCACACCGCCACGACGGCGTTGCAGATCTTCGGTGTCCCGGAGGCCGTCGTGGACGCGATCACGCGGTGGGTCTCTCGTGGGGCGGCTCGGCTGCCGGGCGCGGAACGTGCGCGTCACCGGGCCCGGTGCTGAAGCAGGTCCCGGTGCTGAAGCAGGTCGCGGGCCAGGTCGGGTGGCGCGCTCCGGCGAGACTCGGCGGCCGACCGAGACGGGAAGTGAGACGGAGAACGGGCGAGGCCCCGGCCGTGATCACGGTCGGGGCCTCATCCTGGCTGGTAGCCGGTGCGGAGGATACGAGATTCGAACTCGTGAGGGTGTGAACCCAACACGCTTTCCAACTGTCCGCCTGGCCGTTCGGGGGCGTTCGCGGGCGTACGCCGCGCAGCTCAGGCGGGATGCGCGTACGGCGGTGAACGGCGACGTTCGTCCGTGAACTGGACAAAGACCAGGACAACGGCCCGTGCTCAATGAGACGCGCCAGCGGGCGAGCATGACCTCGTGCTGATGACGTGCCGCTGTTGGGCGCTTCGGTGTGTTGTGGTTGCCCGGCGCTGTCGGCGGCGCGAGGCGAATCACTTCGCCGTGCTGGGCACGAGTCGGCTGGTGAAGCCTGCCTGGCAGAGTGCGTCGAAAGCCGCGGTGACCTCTGGCGGGATCGCCTGTTCGATCATGAATCCGTGCCGCGGGTAAATGATGAGCCGCTGCAATGCGCCGACCAGCATGTCAATGACAAGTCGCGCATCTCCGATCGAGGCGACGTATTCTTCCAACGTCATAGGCGTGGAAGCACTGACGGTATCCACCTCAGGCCACAGCTTGCGGGCGGTAGCGAACGCTCTTCGTTCCTCGTACGGCTTACTGATCAGCAGGACCGAGGACACCTCGACCCCCTTTTTCTCAAGGAGGCGTCGAGAGAAACGGATGTTCTCGCCCGTGTTTCTCGCTTCCGGCTCCACCAGGATGGCCGAGCCGGGTACGCCGAGTTCCAGTGCACGCTCCCGGTAGTGGACGGCTTCGCCTCTGGGCATGCGGCTGCGGCTCGTTGGGCTGCTTGATCCGGTGAACACGATGATGGGGGCGAGGCCCATTCCGTACAGTTCGGCGGTGGTCTCGGCGACGCCGAGGTCGTGACTACCGAGTCCAATCGCGACCGAGCAGGGACGCAGCGCATGGTGCATCTGATGGAATTCCCAGATAATGCCCGCGTCCGCCCAGTTTTGTGGCGACACCTCGCTGCTCATTTCTGCGGCACCCCCTTTTGGACGTGGGCCGAATCTGGAATTTGGAATCGGTACTCCCATGAGAAGCGAGACGCCGCGTGCACGCCGATGGCGTATTCGATCACCGTGCCGTCAGCTGTGTACGTGGTCCTGTGCAACTCAACGACCGGTTCGCCGGGGCGCAATTGGAGAAGTTCCCTCTCCTGGGGGGTCGGCATGCGCGAGTGCAGTACCTCTTTCATCGAGTCCGGCTCGTATCCGGCCTCATAGAGGACACGAAACCCGCCGCCGCGGCCAGCGGGCCCGGGCGTCGGGTCGACCAACCGCGTTCCTTCCACATGCTCGGGTCGGTAATAGCTGGTGAGGGTGTGCGTCGGCCGCCCCTGTTCCTTGACCAGCCGGGCGCGCGCGTAGACCTCCGCCCCGGCCGGAAGTCCGTGCGCCTCGGCGACCTGTGCGGGGGCCGGCACTCGACTGACGGTCTGTGTCTGGTCGCTGCGCTGGTAGGGCCGGTTCGACGCCTTCCGATCCGCGATGAAGGCGACCTCGTCGCCGTCGCGCCACTTCGCCTTGTCGTAGCGCTCCGTGCCGAGGCGCTTGAGGACCGGCCGCTCCAGCACGACGGTCCCGTGTCCGCGCGACGGAGCGATAAGCCCCTCCGCTTCGAGGGCCTTGTATGCGGCCTGAACCGTGGTCTTTGAGCCCTTTCCCTGCTCGACGAGGTCCCTGATCTGCGGCAATGTCTGACCGGGTTTGAGGTCGCCATTGACAATCAGCGCGCGCAACTCGTCGGCCAGCTCCTGCCACTTCGGCGCCATGCGGGGACTCCTCTCGACCCTGCCAGTGAAACACAGAACGTCACAGTCCCGGGATTGTTGACAGTCCCGGGACTGCGGGTGCATGCTCTTGCTCGTCGGCCCGCAGTCCCGGGACTGCGGGCCGCGGAGGGCCTTCTTTGTGCTGCTCCGAAGCTGAGGGCGGGGACGCTGCAATCCCGCTAAAGGCCAGGTGAAACAGGGTTTCGGCCCGTACTGGCGAGGTGGCCCGGCGACCGCGAGCAACGGCCGGAGGGTGGGGACCGCGAGTCCCCCTTGCAGTGCGTTTTCCCCGTCACGTCGGCCGAAGGGAGGGTCAGTGATTCGTCGAAGTACCGGGGCGTGCCGCCTGGCGCCGGACCAGCGCAGGAGGCAACGCCCGCCGCGTCACCTCGGGCCACACGAACCCGCAGACGCCTGAGCTGCCCGTGATCACCGCGCACCGCCGTCCATCGGCGCGACCGCGGTGATGCGCGGGGGGATGCAGGACTGCCCCACGAGACGGCCCCGAACCGGCGCTCGCAACACCGGCCGGGGCCTGAGACCAACTCACCTACAGGCATAGGGAGTGATCCTTCGTGGATCGTAGTGCGCCGAGCGCGCAGGAGGCGGCCGAGGCCGCCAAGAAGGCTGAGGAGGCCCGGAAGAAGGCCGAGGCCGAGCTCAGGCGGCACGGTCAGGCCGTCGCCGCGCTGACCACGTCGAGGGGCGGTTCCCGATGAGCCGCCGAGCTTCCCGATTTGCCGCCGTCTATGCGGTGCTGACCGCCTCGCACGAGGTGGCCGACCACTGGGGGCAGCGGGACGAAGACGCCGGCGCCAAGGGCAACAACGGGCCGGAGGGGGCCCGTGCCTGCCTGCGGCACGTGGCCACGTACACCGCGACTCAGGCCGCCGCCCTGTGGGCCGCGAACCGGACGCTGAAGCTCGGCGTTCGCCCCGGTCGCGCCGCCGCCGCGCTGGCCGTGTCCGCGGTCACGCACTACTACGCCGACCGGCACGGTGGGCACTGGCGCGACGAAACCCCGAGGGGTCTGGTCCGGGCCGCCCACCGCCTCGGTAAGGGGAAGTGGCTTCGGCGGGACCCGGCGGCGGGTTACCTGCTGGATCAGTCCTGGCACAAGGGGTGGCTGGCCGTCGCTGCCGGTATCGCGGCCTGACGGCTGCCCGATCCGCCGGTCGCGTACCGGCGGTGAGGGGAGCCGGGACAGTCCCGTGTTCCGTGGCATCCCTGGAGGCCGCATGCCCGAGCAGTCCGCCCCCGAGCTGACGCACTTCTACATCCTCACGCTCAACCTTCCCGGCCGCGGCCAGGCGAGCTGGGCCGGGGAGCTGCGGTTGCGCCCGGGGGCGCGCCGCAAGGAGGTCTACGACTACCTGCGCGCCCAGATCACCGAGAAGCACCCGGAGATGGCCGATGCCAACCCGGTGTTCTTCACCCTCGACCCGCTGACGGTCTGACTGCCGGAGGGCTGCCGAGCTGTTCGAGGCGAGCATGACCACCCCGCTCGGCGGCACGGCCCGCTGACGAGCGATTCCCCGAGGTCGGTGGGTTCCACGCCAACAGGACGCCCACCGGCCTCGCCTGCCTGTCCCAACGAGAGAAGCAGGACACTGACATGCGAGAGTTCGTCGGCACCCACGAGGTGCTGAGTGACGAGGACCTAGTCGAGCTGGCGCTCGGCATGGGCACCGACCCCGAGCTGTGGCTCGGCGTCGAGGGCGAGAGCGAGCAGGAGCGGGCCGCGCGGCTGGACGCCGGCGCGGACATCCTGGCCGACGACCCCGACCTTGCCGCGCCGGTCACCACGCTGGCGCTGGCCGCGATCGAGACTCACGCCCTCGCGCTCGCCGCGCGGTGGGGTGGGGGGCCGGTGGTCGCGCGATGAAGGCGAAGGTCTCGATCGCGCTGGCGCTGCTCGACGTTGCCGCGGCTGTCCTCGGCACGGTCGGCAGCGCGGTCACCCTGCCGCTGGCCGCGCTGCTCGGTGCCGGGGGTGTCTGGTGAGCGAACGCGCCTACCCGATTCGGCCCGTGCCGAGCGACGACAGGCGGTTCACCTTCGGCTTGGCGATCGAGGTGGCCGCGGTGCTTGAGCGGCACGGCTACCCGCCCGTGAAGAGCGGCGAGGATCTGCTCGAACTTCAGCAGGCGCTCTTCCGCTTCCTCTACGTCGAAGGCGGGACGCCGTGAGCGCCCGGTTCCCCGCCGGCGCGGGGACGCGGTCGGACTTGAAGTCGGTGGTGGCTGCCGAGCGCGCGCTGAACGCCGGGACGTGGCTGATCGTGGCCGGGGCGATGCTCTACAGCATCCTGACGGTCACGCCGCTGATGCTCGGGCACACGCCCTCGGGCTGGGAGGCCACGGCGCCGATTCTTCCGCTGGTGGTGGACGCGGCCGTCGTGATCGTGGTGCGGCTGGACGCCGTGCTCGCCCGGCTGGATGCCAAGGGCGGGGGCTGGCCGCTGCTGCTGCGGTGGATGACCGGCTTGATGACCCTCGGTCTGAACGTCGCCGATTCCGCGCTTGCCCGTGACCCGGTGGGCGTCGCCGTCCATGCGGTGGCCCCGCTGCTGCTGATCGTCACCGCGGAGACTAGCCTTGCCTACCGCCGCGCCATCACCCGGGCACTGGCCCGGCTGGAGGACCAGCGGCGGGCCGTCGAGGAGCGCGAGCGCCAAGAGCGCAGGGAGTGTGAACGCCTGGCCCGTGAGGAGCGGGAGCGTGAACAGGCCGCGCTTGAACGCCGTGAACAGGCCGCGCGTGAACAGGCGAGGCAGGATCGCGAGCACGCCGAACGGCTGGCGCGTGAACGCGCCGAGTGGGAGGCGGCCCGGCGCCGCGAGGAGCGTGAGCACGAAGCCCGTATGGAGCGGCAGCGCCTCGAACACGCCGCCGCCCTGGCCCGAGCCGAGCACCGACAGGCGCCTCAGCGGCCGGAAGCGCCCCGCGGGCAGGCCCGCCAGGCGTCCGCCCAGCAGCGGCCCGAGCGGGAGGCGGAGCGGGCGGCGGAGGCGCTTGAACGGCGTGAACAGGCAGCCCCCGCTCCCGCGCTTCCGGCTGTTCATGAACGGCGCAACGAGTCCGGCGGGGTGCCGGAACAGGCCCCTCGTGAACAGAGCGGGGAGCCTGCCGGGCAAGGCCAGGTGACGCGTGAACGCGTGAAGATGACCGAGGCCAAGGCCCGCGAGGCGATCCGTCAGGGCGCCGTTCACGGCACCCCGGTACGTGACCTGGCCGCCCAGACCGGCTGGTCGGTCGGCTGGGTCTGCGCCCGTCTCTCTGAGGTTCGGAAGGCCAATGGAGAGCTGGAAGGGGTGGGGGCGTGAGTGTCTTGTTCTATCTGGGCACCCATCACCCGGCGTGGCTGGCTACCGCGGGCGTGCCACTGTTCGTCTCGCACCGTCGGCTGAAGGGGCGCAAGGGACTGCCTCGCGCGGCTTCCCGGTGGGCGCTGGACTCTGGCGGGTTCACGGAGCTGTCGATGCATGGTGCCTGGACCGTGCCGCCGCGCGAGTACGCCGCCGCGGTACGCCGGTATGCCGGGGAGATCGGCCAGATGGCCTGGGCGGCTCCTCAGGATTGGATGTGCGAGCCGTGGATTGTGGCCAAGACCGGCCTGCCGCTATCTGAACACCTGGCCCGCACGGTGGGCAACTACCTGGATCTGAAGTCCATCGACCCCGCCTTAAAGATCATCCCGGTCATTCAGGGATGGCGCAGGCAGGACTACGAGGACTGTGCCGACCGCTACGAGCGGGCCGGGATCGATCTCGCCGCCGAACCGGTCGTCGGCCTCGGCTCGGTGTGCCGCCGCCAGGCTACGGGTGAAGCAGCGCAGATCGTTGGCACGCTGGCCGGGCGCGGCTACCGGCTGCATGGCTTCGGGTTCAAGGTACTCGGACTTGCCGAATGCGGCAGTTCCCTGACCTCCGCTGACTCCCTGGCCTGGTCCTTCGAGGCCCGGCGCCGGCCACCACTGCCCGGTTGCTCGGGACACAAGAACTGCGCCAACTGCCTGCGCTACGCACACAGGTGGCGGGAACGGGTGCTGAAGGTCATCTCCTGCCCGCGCCCGCACCAACTCGCCTTCGATATCGCCTGGGAGGCGGCATGAGCGAGCCGATCGCCTACGCCGACGCGTGGCGTCGGGTGATGCGTGCGGCCGGGTGGCGTTGCCAGTGCCGCGGGGAGTGCGGCAACCCGCACAAGTCCGGGCAGGGACGCTGCCCGCACGAGCACGACCGGCCCGCCCGCAAGCGCGGCGGCCCCGTGCGCCTGATCGCCGCCCCGGCCGACCCGACCGTCACCGGCCTCGCCGCCGCCCGCCTTGCCCGCGAGCACCTGCGCGCATGGTGCCCGCCCTGCCGCGACGGCGCCCGACGCACCGCCAACCGCGCCGCCCGTGGCCGCCCGGAAGCGGCCCAGCGCGACCTGTTCGGCTTGTGAGTATTCCCGGCGCGGCCCCCTGGCCTGGCAGCACGTGGGCCGCGCCGGTCCCCAACAACCACGACGGGTGATGGAGGACTTCAGCATGTCGGATACGAGCACGCAGGTGGTGGTGGAAGCACCGATTCCGCCACCGGAACCGCCGAGTCCGGCCACTCCGGCCGCCGTGCCGGGCGCGTTGCCGGGAAGGCCGCTGCTGGCCGGTGGGGCGAACGCGGCCGGTCTGGTGGCCGCCGGAGCGCTGTCCGTCGCGGGCCCCGTGGGGCTGGCCGCGGCGGGTGCGGCGGTGGGCGTGGCGGCGGCGGGTGGTGCCGTGAGGCGGGTGGTCAACCGCCGCCGTGGCGCCTTCAGCTTTCCGGCCTCGGCGGCCCGCCCGCCAAGGCCGCACGGCCGTCACCGTGCCCCGGCCGGCGGATACCACGCCGCGGCTGGGTGGGGAACCTTCGCCCGAACCCCGGCCCCGGCGCCCGGTGCGGGCCGTAGGGGCCCGGTGCCTTCGCCGCGCCGCGGCCCGTCGCCCTCACCTCGCCGCGTGTCCCAGGGCGCGGGCGGGGCCGGGCCGACGACGGGCGGGTTCCCGAGGCGTCCGGACAAGGGCCCGGCCGGGGCCGACCGGGCGGCTTCCCCCGGCCGGGGCGAGCGCGCGGGTGCCGGTCGTCGGCAGGGCCCGGGCGCGTGGGTCGCGCAGGGCCGCAACCGTTGGCAGGCCGGGGCGTCGGCGCGTGCGGCGAAGGCTGACCGGCGTGCGGCGCGGCGGGTGGCCAAGGGGGTGGAGAGGGCCCGCAAGAGCGCGGGGCTCGACCCCAAGCCCGGCGCCCCGCTGCAGGGAGAGAAGGCGCCGGGGCCGCGGGCCACGGCGAAGGCGCTGCGTCGTTCCGGCTTACGCTACCGGGCCCGGATGGCCGGTGCGGGTCTGATGGCCAGCGCGGTGGGGGTGCTGTCGGGCCTGTGGAACTGGCGCCACCCCGGCCGCGCCTTCGGCCACATGCGCGCGGTGTGGGCCCGGTTGTCGAACCGGGCGCGCGCCGCGCGAGCAAAGAGGGACGCGGCCGTCCTCGGCACGAACCCGCCCAAGGAGGTGCCGGTTCCCGCCGAGCAGGTCAACGACCCCGCCCGCCGCCGGCAGCGGACGAAGGCACCGGTGGGCGCGGGCCAGGCGGCGGGCCGCGTGGAGTTCGGCAAGTCCAACACCCCGAGGGAGGGTTCCATGTCCGAGACGACCGGCACGGCCTTCACGCGCCTGTCGGATGCGGCAGAGGTGATGCTTCAGGCCGCCCAGACCTTCGACCCCGAGTACATGCCCGAGTTCCAGGCGCTCATCGACGACCTGCCCACCGCCCTCGGCACCGTGCAGGAAACCCTGCGGGTCCTGGCCGAGATTTCCCGGGAGAAGCTTCCGGTCGACCCGAAGGTGGTCGAGGAGATGGGCGAGGGGTACCGCGTGATGAACCGCGTGGTGGCCGCCCTCGAGGAGGTTCCGGTGGTCTACCGCCGCGTCCACGCCGCGGACATCGAGCGCGGCGAGAACCCCCGCAACGGCCTGGACGCCGAGCGGAAGTGGAACGTCTGACCCACCCACCCCACACCGAACAACGGCCGCCGCGGCCCAGACCTCGCAACGAGGCCGGGGCCGCGGCCTTGTTCCAGGAAGGATGCAGCGTCTTGAGCAGCAAGAACCCTACGGCCCGGGTGGATTGGAGTGCGGGACACGGCATGGTGTCCGGCACGCTCAACGCCACCGCCGGGACGTTCACCACCACCGCCCTGGCCTCGGCGGCCGGGATGCCCGCCGGTTGGGCCGCCGCGGCCGGAGCGGCGGGAGCCCTCGGCACGGCCGCCGCCGGTATCCGCCGCCGCCTGTCTCGTGCCAGCGTCGCCTTCCGCACCACCTGCTGCCTGGCCGCCGGCGGCTGGTCCTCGTGGGCTCTGGCCACCGGCGGGCCCGCCTCCCTGACCGCCCTCGGCGTCCTCGCCGTCGGCGGCGTC
This sequence comes from Streptomyces hoynatensis, assembly GCF_003626535.1. Classification (GTDB taxonomy): domain Bacteria; phylum Actinomycetota; class Actinomycetes; order Streptomycetales; family Streptomycetaceae; genus Streptomyces; species Streptomyces hoynatensis. The sequence continues at coordinate 266,031 of NZ_RBAL01000005.1, read as the reverse complement.
GCCGCGGGAACGCTCGGGGCAGGGTTCGCGGCGCACGAGGTGACCGAGCAGTCGCGGCGCGCCACGCTGCTGGCCATCGGCACCCGCCGCCAGATGGCCGCCGACTGGATCGACCGGATCGCCCGGGTCTGCCGCATCGACGGCGTGGAAGTCGTCGGCATCGAGCACTGGCCCACCGGCTGCGGCTACACCCTCGAAGTCAAGCTCCCCGCCGGAGGGGTGACCCGCAAGGCCATCGCCGAGCGCGGCCCGGCGCTGGCCGCCGACCTCGACTTGCCCACGGGCTGCGGGATCAGCGTTCACGACGGGCTTTCGCGCCGTCTGGTCCTCATCAAGGTGACCACCAAGTCTCTGGCCGGACAGGAACTCCCCTTCCCCGTCGCCGAGATGGCAGAGGTGACCACGGTCAACAACCCGATCCCGCTGGCCCTGCTGTCCGACGGCGGGGCCGCGGAGCTGGACCTGCGGCAGGCTTCCACGATCGTGGCCGGGACCACGGGCACGGGCAAGACGAACTGGCTGCACCGCCTCATCGCCCGCCTGAACCAGACCAACGACACGCTGGTGTGGGTGATCGACCTCAACGGCGGCTCCCTGGCCCTGCCCTGGCTGCACGCCTGGCGCGAGGCGCAGACTGGAGCCGAGGGCTCCCGCTGGTCCGGGGCCGACATCCCTGCCCCCGGCGTGGACTGGGCCGCCTCCACCCCGAAGGAGGCAACCAGGATGCTGCGGGCCGCGGTGCGCATCGCCAAGGCCCGCAAGGTCGCCTACCAGCAGCACATGAGGGACGCCGACGACGACAAGCTTCCCGTCGGCCCCACCCTGCCCGAGATCGTGATCGTGGTGGACGAGGGCGCCGAAGTCGCCGCCACCCGCGAGGCCCGGCAGGTCATGGCCGGCATCTCCGAGGTCATCCGCATCGCCCGCGCCATGGCGATCCGCGCGGTCGTCTCCGTGCTGCGCGTCACTCAGGACGTGCTTCCCGATCCCATGGTGCGCAAGCAGGCGTCCAACCGGGTGTGCACCGGCGCCACCGAGGACTCCGAACTCGGCTACACCTTCGGCTGGCGGGCCCTGAGCATCGAGGACGCGTTCGACGGACCCGGCTCCCTGCTCGTGGGCACCGAGGGCAAGGCCCCCGAGAAGGGGCGGCAGGAACGCATCACCCCCTCCCTGATCGAGGAGGTCTGTGCGGCCACCGCCACCCGCCGACCCACCCTCGACGGCCCCTCGCTCAAGGCCGCCGGGGCCGACTACACCGACCGCTGGACGCTGGAGCGCTGCGGCCACCTGTGGGCCGACCAGCACGCCACCACCCTCGCCGCCGGCCGCACGACCGAAGCGGGGGAAGGGCGGCCGGTGCGCGAGTGGAAGGCGACCGCTTCCTGGGACCAGCCCCGGGAGGTCACCACGCCCAGCGTGAAGGAGCTGGAGGCCATGTTCCAGGCCCCCGACGCCATCCCGGAGCGCGGTGACGACCACGAGCAGGACGACGGCACGGACTGGTCGGACCCCACAACCTGGACCACCGGCCGCGAGAGCGAGCAGCCCGAGCAGACCGATGCCCGCGAGGCCGCGCTCGCCCTTCTCTTCGCCGCGGGACCCCAGGGAACCGGGGCCTCGGCCATCGCGCGGGAGCTGGCCGGCGAGTTCGGCACCTCCCGGCAAACCGTCGTCGGCTGGCTCAAGGCATGGGTGCGAAGCGGCGAAGCCGTCCGCGTCGGCACCGGAACCAAGGCCCGCTACGTCCACTGCCAGCACGCCCCCAAGCCCCCCACCGGCGCCTGACGCACCCCTTGTCGTCCCCTCGCCGTCAGGGGGCCGCACACCCGTGCGGCCCCCTGAAACGCCCCTCTGACCTGCGAGACGACAAGCGACAAGACAAGACAAGCGACAAGGCGCACGACAACCCGGACGACAAGCCACACCCGAAGCCGGAGAACGCCGTGAACCCCGCACCCGACTCGCCCGAGGTCACCCTCTACCGCCCCGAGCACCCCACCCCGACCCCGACCTACCCCCTCGCCCACCACCCCGGGCGAACGGCCGAACTCACCCCTCAGCAACTCGCCCTCCTCGCCGCACTCATCCACCAGCAGGCCGCCGCGCCCGCGCCCGCGCCCGCGCCCGCACCCGTGGCCGCGCCGGTCGCCACGGCCGACGCACGTATGTCGGGTCGCGCCAAAGACACCGCCTTGATGGTCGCCGCGGGCGGCACGGGCCTCGGCGCGGCCAGCGCCGGTGTGGGCGTCGGCGCCGGACTCATCGCATCCGCCTCGGGGGGACTCATGACCGCGGCCGTCGCCCTGGCCATCGCCTCGGGCAGCGTCGGGGCCGCCGCGATGCTCCTGCGCACCGCCTTCCGGCGCCGCCTGGCCGAGGCCGCCGAGCAGGAGCCCACCACCCACATCACGCAGAACATCACCGCCACCGGCCTGTTCGGCAAGGCCAACGGCACCATCCACCACCGCTGAAAGGCCCCTGATGGACGACGACTTCGAGTGCTACGCCGAGTTCATCGACGGCTCGTGGACCTACTGCGGCTGCCCGGACTGCGACCAGCGCGCCTACGAGGACCAGGAGGACGACCCCGACAACTGGTTCTGACCACGAACAAAGGCGAGGCGGCGGGTTCCACGCCAAGGACTTCCCGCCGCCCCGATTCGACCCGTCCCAACGAGAGAACAGGACACCTCCACTATGGCCCATGACCCTCGTGTGGCGCTGCTGAATGCCGCACTGGCCGCCGTCGAGCGCGGCTGGCCCGTCTTCCCGCTGCGGCCCGGGGACAAGCGGCCCGCCGGGCATTCCGAGGACCGCTGCCCGCGCGCCGGGCGGTGCGCGGGCGGGCACCTGAAGTGGGAACAGCGCGCCACCCTCGACCCCGGCCTGATCCGCGCCGCCTGGGCCCGCCGCCCCTACAACGTCGGGATTGCGACGGGTCCGGCCGGGTTGGTCGTGGTCGACCTGGACGCGGCGAAGCCCGGGGATGAAGCGGGCACGCCTTGCGGCGTGACGACCTTCCAGGCGCTCTGCGAGCGCGCCGGAGCTGCCGTCCCCACCACATACCGCATCCGGACTGCGAGCGGCGGGCAGCACCTGTACTTCGCCGCACCCACCGGGGTGCGGCTGCGGAACAGCGCGGGCAGGCTCGGCCCGCGGATCGACACCCGCGCCTGGGGTGGCTACGTCGTCGCCCCCGGCAGCATCACCCCCCGCGGCACCTACGAGGTCATCGATCCCGCCGCGGTGGCGCCGTTGCCCGGGTGGCTGCGGGACGCGCTCACCCCGCCGCCTCCGCCCGCCACCCCGGTGGCCCTCGCCCCCGTCCGGGACGGCAGGCGGGTGGCGGTCGTGGCCCTGGAACGCGAGAGCACCGCGGTTGCCTCGGCGCCGCAGGGGCAGCGTGAGTACCGGCTGTTCGTGGCCGCGCGCGCCATGGGGCGGTTCGTGGCTTGGGGCGATATCCCCCGCCACGCGGTTGAGGAGGCTTTTCAGGCGGCGGGGCAGGCGGCCGGACTCACGCCGCACGAGTGCCGCTCCACCCTGCGCAGCGCCCTGGAGTGGTCCCTCCGCACCGCCCGCCCCCGGGACGCGGCATGAACGCCCGCCCCCGCCCACATCCCCGGCTGAAAAGCCTTCCTGCCCCGCCCCGGCCCGGCGCCGCGCACACGCCCGCACCCCCCACTGTCGAGGGCGCCGTGAAGAACGTCGGCCGAAGGCCGTCCGATTCAAGCCCTGACCCGCACCAGAGCGACGGCCGCCGCCCCGCCGCATGGCTCCACATCGTGGCCCCGCCCGACTGGCAGACGGTGCCGACGGCCCGTTCGTGGTGCGTGTGCGGCCGGGACGAACGCGTCATCGGCCGCCGCCGGGTGGCCGCCCTGATCGCCGACCACACCGCCCACCGCGACACCTGCCCCCTCCGCACGCCCGCCCCCGAGAGGAGGAAGGCCGCATGAGCACACAGTTTGTGGACGGCGCCGCGCTGCTGCACGAAGTCGAGGCATTCCACCGCCGGTTCAACGCCTTCCCCACCGAAGCCGCCTACGTCGCCGTCGTCCTGTGGGACGCACACGCCCACCTGCTCGACGCCTTCGACTCCACCCCCCGCCTGGCCTTCCTCAGCCCCGAACCGGGCTCGGGCAAGTCCCGCGCGCTGGAGATTGTCGAGACCCTGGTTCCCCACCCGATGGTGGCCGTGAACGCCTCGGCCGCCGCGCTCTTCCGCGCCGTCTCCGGCCTGGAAGGACGCCCGACGATCCTCTTCGACGAGATCGACACCGTCTTCGGCCCCAAAGCCGGGGAGAACGAAGAGCTGAGGGGGTTCCTCAACGCCGGACACCGCCGCTCCGGCGTCACCTACCGCTGCGTCGGAGACGGCTCCACACAGTCCGTCGTCGCCTTCCCCTCCTACTGCGCCGTCGCCCTCGCGGGACTCGGCTCCCTGCCCGACACCATCCTCACCCGCTCCGTCATCATCCGCATGCGCCGCCGGGCGCGAACGGAGCAGGTCGAGGCGTTCCGTGCGCGCGTGCACGAGAAGGAGGGCCACGCCCTGCGTGACCGCCTGGCCGCGTGGGCCGAGCAGGTCCGCGAGCAGGTCACCGGCCTGTGGCCGGAGATGCCCGAGGGCGTCACCGACCGCCCGGCGGATGTGTGGGAACCGCTGCTCGCGGTGGCGGACGCGGCCGGCGGCAACTGGCCCCGGCGGGCAAGAAAAGCTTGCCTGACCCTGGTCAAGGCCGCCGAAGCCACAGACAAGGGCAGCCTCGGCGTGCGGCTGCTCACGGATCTGCGCGATCACGTCATGGTGGGGATGGACCGCCTTCCCACGGTGGCCATCATCGACCGCCTGAACGCCCTCGACGACGCCCCGTGGGCCGACCTGCACGGCAAGCCGCTGGACTCCCGCCGCCTGTCCCGGATGCTCAGCGAGTACGTGACCGCCGACAACGAACCGATCGCCTCGCGCAACATCCGCACGAGCGGCGGCGTGCTCAAGGGCTACTACGCCGGCGACCTTCACGACGCCTGGCAGAGGTACTGCCCCCCGCCGCCCGGAGTTCCGCCACAAGCGCCACAACCGCTACAGCCCAGCTCAGAGCCCATGCCGCTGTAGCGCGGACCGCCGCGCGTAGCGGCTACGCATCCACAACACCGGCTTCCGCCCCACATCCGCATCACACGCACCGGAAGCCGACGTAGCCGCTACATCCGCACCCCCCGCTACCCGAAACAGGCCCCTGACCTGCGATGTAGCGGAAAAGCGGATGTAGCGGCTCCCTCGGAAGGGGAGGGACGAACCACCCGGCTCACCCCGCAGTCAGACGAAGGAGTGCCCCATCCATGGACACGCCTCGGCTTGCCGACGCCATCGATCCCACGCTCGTGCTGCTGACCGTCGAAGAGGCCGCTCGCCGACTCCGCATTGGCCGGACCACCTGCTATCAGCTCATCCGGAGCGGAGAACTGGAATCCATCCCGATCGGCAGTCTCCGGCGTATTCCTGTCGACGCCCTTTCGGAATACGTCGCCCGACGACGCGCCCGCCTGCGCGCCGCCTGACCCTTTTCAACTTCGGCCGGAGCGCCGCCCCAGCGGGCGGCGCTCCGTGCTTTTTCCGCGCATCCAAGAAGGAGCCGCCCGTGGCGGAGGAGAAGAAGCGCACTCGCCGCGCCAACGGCGAATCGGCCATCTACTTCGGGCAGGACGGCCGTTGGCACGCCCGCGTCCCGATGGGCTACAAGGACGACGGAACGCCGTACCGCCGGCACCTGACGCGCCCGACCCGCAGGGAATTGGTCGAGGAAGTCCGGCGGCTTGAGAAGCAGCGTGACGAGGGCTCGGCGCGTCAGCCCGGCAAGCCCTGGACGGTCGAGAAGTGGCTTTGGCATTGGGTGGAGAACATCGCCAAGCCGGTTGTGAGCGAGAACACGTACGACGGCTACGAGGTGGCGGTTCGCGTGCACCTCGTGCCCGGCGTGGGAAAACACCGCATCGACCGCTTGGAGCCCGAGCACCTGGAAAGTCTGTATCGCCGGATGCAGCAAAGCGGGAGCCGGGCAGGCACGGCTCATCAGGTGCACAGGACCATCAGGACCGCCCTCGGCGAGGCGGTGCGGCGCGGCCATGCTGCCAAGAACGCTGCCGCGTTGGCGAAACCGCCGCGGATCGAAGAGGACGAAACCGAGGTCGACCCGTACTCGGTGGAGGAGGTTCAGCGCCTGCTACTCGAGGCCAACAAGAGGCGGAACAGCGCCCGCTGGGTGCTGGCGCTGGCGCTCGGCCTGCGGCAGGGCGAGACGCTGGGGCTGCGCTGGTCCGACGTCGACTTGGACAACGAGTACCTGAAGCTGCGCCGGAATCGTCTGCGCCCCCGGTACGAGCACGGATGCGGGAAAGCCGCGGCGTGCGGCCGGAAGGCGGGGTACTGCCCGGCCCGGGTGCAGGTCCGGCGTGAGACAAAGAACACCAAATCCCGAGCTGGGCGACGCTCGGTGCCGCTTCCGGGGCCGCTGGTCGCCATGCTCCGCCTGCACGCCGAGGCCCAGGCGGGAGAGCGCGCGTCGGCCGGCGACCTGTGGGCTGAGTCGGACTACGTGTTCACCAAGCGGCTCGGCGGCCCGCTGAGCCCGAACACGGACTATCACGAGTGGAAGCAGCTGCTCGTGGACGCGAGGGTTCGGGCCGCGCGGCTGCACGATGCCCGGCACACCGCCGCCACCGTCCTCATGCTGCTCGGTGTCCCGGATCGCGTCATCGACCAGATCATGGGATGGGAGCCGGGTACCTCGGCGCGCATGCGTGCGAGGTACCTCCACGTGCCGGACGCCATGCTCAAGGACGTGGCCCGGAAGATCGCCGACGCCCTGTGGGGAGCTCCGGGCACACCTTCTGTGGACAAAAACCAGGACAACGAGGGGTAGCGCCCCATGGCGAGGGGCCCCGTCGATGATCAACGGGGCCCCTCGTTTCGCCTGTTCAGGCGGGTGCGGAGGATACGAGATTCGAACTCGTGAGGGTGTGAACCCAACACGCTTTCCAAGCGTGCGCCCTAGGCCTCTAGGCGAATCCTCCGCGGGAAACGATACAAGACGAGCCTGTGTGGTCGCGAACCGTCTTGCACGGTCCGGAGATCCGGTAGGGTTGGGCGCAGCCCCTCGCGTGGCGTCATCTCGCTGAACTCCCCCAGGGCCGGAAGGCAGCAAGGGTAGGTGAGCTCTGGCGGGTGCGTGAGGGGCCCTGTCGTGTCTGTGGCGCTGTCAGTGGCGGCGGATATCGTCGGAGGCGTGTCGTCCCTCGCGCTGTACCGTCGTTACCGACCCGAGACCTTCGCCGAGGTCATCGGGCAGGAGCACGTGACCACCCCGCTTCAGCAGGCCCTGCGGAACAACAGGGTCAATCACGCGTACCTCTTCAGCGGGCCGCGCGGCTGTGGCAAGACGACGAGCGCGCGGATCCTCGCCCGCTGCCTGAACTGTGAGCAGGGCCCCACGCCGACGCCCTGCGGGGAGTGCAGGTCCTGCCTGGACCTGGCGCGCAACGGGCCGGGTTCCATCGACGTGATCGAGATCGACGCCGCCTCGCACGGGGGTGTGGACGACGCGCGGGAGCTGCGGGAGAAGGCGTTCTTCGGGCCGGCGGCGAGCCGGTACAAGATCTACATCATCGACGAGGCGCACATGGTCACCTCGGCGGGGTTCAACGCCCTGCTGAAGGTGGTCGAGGAGCCGCCCGAGCACCTGAAGTTCATCTTCGCGACCACCGAGCCGGAGAAGGTCATCGGGACGATCAGGTCGCGCACGCACCACTATCCGTTCCGGCTGGTGCCCCCGGGCACCCTGCGTGACTACCTGCGCGAGGTCTGTGAGCGGGAGGCCATCGCGGTGGACGGCGCGGTGCTGCCGCTGGTCGTCAGGGCGGGCGCCGGATCGGTCCGCGACTCGATGTCCGTCATGGACCAGCTGCTCGCGGGCGCGGACGAGGGCGGCGTCACGTACGAGATGGCGACCTCACTCCTCGGCTACACGGACGGGGCGCTGCTCGACGACGTGGTCGAGGCCTTCGCGGCGGGGGACGGGGCGGCGGCCTTCGGGGTCGTGGACCGGGTGATCGAGGGCGGGCACGATCCGCGGCGCTTCGTGGCCGACCTGCTGGAGCGGCTGCGGGACCTGCTGATCCTGGCCGCCGTGCCCGACGCGGCGGAGAAGGGGCTGATCGACGTTCCCGCGGACGTGCTGGAACGGATGCGGGCGCAGGCCGGCCGGCTCGGGCCCGCCGAGCTGAGCCGGGCCGCCGACCTGGTGAACGCGGGCCTCACCGAGATGCGCGGGGCGACCTCCCCGCGGCTGCAGCTGGAGCTGATCTGCGCCCGGGTGCTGCTGCCCGCGGCGTACGGGGGCGAGCAGGCGCTGCTCAGCCGGATCGACCGGCTGGAGCGTGGGGCGGCGTTCGCGGGCGGCGGGGCGGCGTTCGGCGGTGGCGGGGCGGGCACGTCCGCCGCGCCGCCCGTGGCGGCGGGCCCGGGGCCGGTGGCCGCCGCCCCGGCGTCCGCCCCCGTACCGTCTGCGAACGCGCCGTCTGCCGCGCCGCCGCCCGCGAACGCGCCCGCCGCCCCGGCCGTGGCCTCGCCCGCGGCTTCCGGGCCGGGCGCGCCGGCGCCCGAAGCGCCCGCGGCCCCGGCGCCCGCCCCTGCCCCGTCCGCCCCCGCCCCCGGCGGGGCCGCGCCGGGCGGCGGTGCCCGGCCCGGTGCCTGGCCGACGGGGAGCGGCCCTGCGGGTGGCGGCCCACAGGCGGGCGGCGGCCCGGCGGGCGGTGCCCGGCCCGGGGCATGGCCCACGGGGAGCGGCGCGGCGGGCGGCGAGCCCGCCCGGCAGGCCCCGCCGCCCCCCGCCCAGGGGCAGCCCCCGGCCGCCCCCCCGTCCGCGGCGGCCCCCGCGGCGGCCTCCTCCGCGCCGCCGGCGCCCACGGGCGGCTCGGATCGGGACGCGGCCCGGGTGCGTCAGCTGTGGCCGGAGATCCTGGAGGCGGTGAAGGGGAAGCGCAGGTTCAGCTGGATTCTGCTCAGCCAGAACGCCCAGGTCGCCGGCTTCGATGGAGGCGTGCTGCGGCTCGGCTTCGCCACGGCGGGCGCCCGGGACAGCTTCGTGAACAGCGGCAGCGAGGACGTGCTGCGGCAGGCGCTCGGCGAGGCGATGGGCGTGCAGTGGCGGATCGAGGCCGTCGTCGACCCGGGCGGTTCCGGCCAGGGCGGCGGCCCCGGCGGCCCGGGCCCCGGCGGCGGGCCTCCGGGCGGGTTCGGCGGCGCCCGGCCGGGTGGCCGCCCCGCGGGGCAGGCGCCCCCGCAGGCCCCCGCGGTGCCGCGCCCGGCCGCCGCCCCGCAGGCTCCCGGGCCCTCCGCCGACCCGTCCCCGGCCTCGCCCGCGCCCTCCGGGCCCCCGGCGGGCTCCGGGCGCGCGGCCGCCGCGGCGCGCGCGGCGGGCGCGGGGCCCACGGCGCCCGCCCCCGCGGCCGCGCCGGTCTCCGCCGACGACGACGTGCCGGCCGAGGACGACCCCGATCTGGAGGACACGGCCCTCGCCGGTTACGAGCTGATCGTCAGGGAGCTGGGGGCGACGGTCATCGAGGAGTTCCACCACGAGTGAGACCTCCGTGGCCGGAGCCCGTACGCTCGGGGGGTAAGGAAAGCCGCGGCGGTCGCGGTGGCGGCCCGGCGGTACGCGCCCACGGCGGCGCCCCGGCGGGCCCGTGCCAGCGCCGGCCGCTACGACGTACGCGACGCAGACGAGCAGGAGTGAGGCCGTGTTCCCCGGTGGTGGGGTCGATATGCAGCAGCTGCTGCAGCAGGCCCAGAAGATGCAGCAGGAGCTCGCCGCGGCGCAGCAGGAGCTGGCCGAGACGCCGGTCCAGGGATCGGCGGGCGGTGGCCTGGTCAAGGCGACGGTCACCGGCTCCGGCGAGCTGACGGCCCTGGAGATCGACCCGAGGGCGGTCGATCCCGAGGACACCGAGACCCTCGCGGACCTGGTGGTCGCCGCCGTCCGCGATGCGAACAACGCGGCCCAGGAGCTGGCCAAGACCAGGCTCGGCCCCCTCGCACAGGGCCTGGGCGGCGGCGGGGCCATCCCCGGCCTGCCCTTCTGAGGGATCTGAGGGAAGCGACGGAGCCGAGGAACCGGTAGGAGAGCGGGGGATTCCGTGTACGAAGGCGTGGTCCAGGACCTCATCGACGAGCTGGGCAGGCTCCCCGGGGTGGGCCCCAAGAGCGCGCAGCGGATCGCCTTCCACATCCTCCAGGCCGAGCCGGCCGACGTCCGCCGGCTGGCGCACGCGCTGACCGAGGTGAAGGCGAAGGTCAGGTTCTGCGAGGTCTGCGGCAACGTCGCGGAGGAGGAGCGGTGCCGGGTCTGCCAGGACCCGCGGCGCGATCCGAGCGTGATCTGCGTGGTCGAGGAGCCCAAGGACGTGGTGGCGGTGGAGCGCACCAGGGAGTTCCGGGGCAGGTACCACGTGCTCGGCGGGGCGATCAGCCCCATCGACGGCGTCGGCCCCGACGACCTGCGGATCAGGGAGCTGCTCGCCCGCCTCGCGGACGGTTCCGTCACCGAGCTGATCCTGGCCACCGACCCCAATCTGGAGGGCGAGGCGACCGCCACCTACCTGGCGCGGATGGTCGGCTCCTTCGGCCTGCGGGTCACCCGGCTAGCCAGCGGCCTGCCCGTGGGGGGAGACTTGGAGTACGCCGACGAGGTCACGCTGGGACGTGCCTTCGAGGGCAGGCGGCTGCTCGACGTGTAGGGCAGGCGCGCAGGGACGCAGTGACCGCTGGGGAGGCGACCGCGTGATGGCCAAGGCCACGCAGCCGCAGGATCATCCGATGGGCAACGGCTCGGGCCCGGACGACTTCGCCGTGCAGATTGCCGACCAGATCGAGAGCTTCACCATGGCCGTGCGGGAGGTCGCCAAGGGCGACGACCCGGACAGCGCGGTGCCGTACCTGCTGCTGCAGATCTCGCAGTTGCTGCTCGCCGGGGGCAGACTCGGCGCGCACGAGGACATCGTTCCCGAGGAGCGGTACGAGCCCGACACCGGCCCCGAGCCCGACATGGACGAGTTGCGGGAGCGGCTGGCCGGGCTGCTGGCGACCGTCGACGTCTACTCCGAGGTCTTCGACCCGTACGTGCCGCGCAGCGCCCCGGTGGCGGCGCGGATCTCCGACGACCTGGCGGACATCATCTCCGACCTCAGGCACGGCATGGCGCACTACCGCGAGGGCCGGGTCAGCGAGGCCCTGTGGTGGTGGCAGTTCTCCTACCTGTCGAACTGGGGGCCGACGGCGAGCGCGGCCCTGCGGGCGCTGCAGTCCGTGGTGGCGCACGTCCGGCTGGACACGCCCCTGGCCGAGCTGAACGGCCTCGACACCGACAGCGATGCCGAGGACGGCGACCTGGAGCGGCAGGCGGGCCGGGTGATGGAGGCGGAGATCGCCACCCCGCTGGGCCTCAAGTCGGGCCGCGCCTGACCGCGTTGGCCACCCCGCCGCCCGGCCTCGCGCCGCCCCGCCGTCGCGCCGGCCGCCTGGCCTATGCCGTCACGAGGACGAGGCGGCCGCGGAGGCCGCCCGCGGCGAGGCGGGCGTGCGCCTCGGGGGCGCGTTCCAGGGGGAGGGTTTCCGCGACGCGCGCCGTCAGCCGGCCGCTCGCGGCCAGCCCCGAGAGCGCGGCGAGGGCGGCGCCGTCGGCCGCGATCCACTCGGTCAGCACCCGGATGCCCCGCAGCGGCAGCGGCGCCGACTCGCGCACCGTGACGTACGCGCCCCGCGTGCGGACGGCGGCGAGTGCCCGCACCCCGAGCAGCGCCGCGTCCAGCGCTCCCGCCACGCCCCCCGGCACCAGCGCCCGCGCCTCGGCGGCCAGGTCCGCCACGTCGCGCGGGAGGAACCACGTGGCGCCGAGGCCGCGCACCAGTTCCTCGTCGCCCGCGCCCGCCACCGCGGCCACCCGCAGCCCCCGGGCGGCGGCGAGTTCGACGGCGAAGCCGCCGACGGCCCCGGCCGCCCCGGTGACCAGCAGCGTCTCGCCCGGCGGCAGGGCGAGGAGGTCCAGGGCCTGGTGGGCGGTCAGCCCGTTGAGCGGCAGCGTGGCGGCCTCGGCTGCCGTGAGGCCGGCCGGCGCGGGGGCGACGGCCGAGGCGTCGAGGACCACCTGCTCGGCGTAGGTGCCGAGCGAGGAGTCCAGCAGGTCCCGCAGCCCGATGACCCGGTCGCCCGGCGCGAAGCCGGTGACCCCGGGCCCGACCGCGTCCACGACGCCCGCCACGTCCCAGCCGAGTCCGGTGACCTCGCGCGCGGCCATCAGGCCGTTCCTCGCCAGCGCACCCGACCTGGTCGCCAGGTCCACGGGGTTGACCGTGGCGGCCTCCACGCGGATGCGCAGCCGTCCGGGACCGGCCTGCGGAACGGGCACGTCCACCGCCTCGATGGCCTCGGGGCCGCCGTATCGCCTCACCACGAGTGCGCGCATGTCTGATCGGTTCCCTTCTCCGTGGCCGGCGCCGCGGCGATCCGCGCTCCCGGCCCTCCCGTCTTCCGCAAGGAACCTATGGAGAGCTACTCTCCATCGGGAAGTAGGCACCTCAAGGTGCCCAGGGCACCGGAAGGAGAGCCGTCGATGGCCACGCGCACGGCGTCCCAGCGGCGGGCCGAGGCGGCCGCCGCCTACGACGCCTATCTCGCCGAGTGCCCCGCGCGGCAGCTGCTGGACCGCATCGCCGCCAAGTGGGTCAGCCTGGTCGTCACCGCCCTGGCGGACGGCCCGCGGCGGTACGGCGAGCTCGCCACGCGGCTCGCGGGCGTCAGCCAGAAGATGCTCACCCAGACCCTCCGCGGCCTGGAGCGCGACGGCCTGCTGACCCGCACGGTCACCCCCGCCGTGCCGGTCCGCGTCGACTACGCGCTCACGCCCCTGGGCCGGGACCTGCTGCCGCTGATGCGGGCGATCAAGGGCTGGGCCGAGGAGCACATGGACGAGGTCCTGCAAGCCCGTGCCGCCTACGACGCCGCCACCGCGGAGGCGGGAACGGCGGGCACCGCGGAGCCGGAAACGGCGGGAACGGGAACGGCGGTGGCCGCCGCCCCGGCGGCGCGGCGGGCTACTGCCTGACGCCGAGCAGGAGCAGGGCGACGTCGTCGCGGCGGACCTCCTCGGCGCCGGTGTAGCGGCGGATGAGCGCGTCGGCCAGGTCCTCCAGGGGCCCGCCGGAGTCGGTCTCCCGCGTCAGGTAGGCGGCCACCTCCCCGGCCGCCTCGTCGAGGTCGCCCCCCGGCCGCTCGATCAGCCCGTCGGTGTACATCAACAGCACGGTGCCCGGCGCCAGTTGCACGTCGATCTCGGGATATCCGGCCTCGGGAACGACGCCGAGCAGCGGCCCCGGCGGGATGCGCAGCACCGTCACTCGCCCGTCCGGGTGGCGCAGCAGCGGCGGGGGGTGCCCGGCGCTGGCCAGCGTGGCGCACCGGTTGCCCAGGTCGATGTGGGCGTAGACGCAGCTGGTGAACAGGCCGGGGTCGAGGTCGATGAGCAGCCGGTTCGTCCGGGCCAGGACGGCGCCAGGGGCGGTGCCCGCGCCGGCGTGCACGGCGGTGCGCACCTGCCCCATGAGGGCCGCCGCCTTGATGTTGTGGCCCTGGACGTCGCCGATGGCCGCGCCCGCCTCGTTGCCGCTCAGCCGGATCACGTCGTAGAAGTCGCCGCCGATCTCCATGCCCCTGGTCGCGGGCAGGTACCTGGCGGCCACCTCGAGACCCGGCACCTGGGGCAGGGTCCTGGGCAGCAGTCCGGTCTGCAGGCGGCGCGCGAACTGCTGCGTGGCGTCGTAGAGCAGCGCGCGGTCGAGGGCCTGGGCGAGTTGGGCGGCGATCGAGGGCATGAGCGTGCGCTCGTTGGGCGTGAAGGAGCGCGGCCGGTCGTACGCGACGGCGCACGCGCCCACCGGGCGCCCGGAGACGATCAACGGCAGGAACACCCAGGCGCCCTTGCCCGCGACGAGCACCACGTCGGGGTAGTCCCGTTCGAGCTCGCCGGGTGAGCCGTAGAAGAGCGCCCTGCCCTCCTCGGCCGCGCGCGCCGAGGGCGTGTCGGGCGGCCGCAGCGGGGCGGCGTCGAACCGGTCGAGGACGCTCGGCTCGTAGCCGCGCTGCCCGACGATGCGCAGCCTGCCGCTGTCCACCACGAACAGCACCAGGGCCTGGGCGTCGAGCACGGGCATGATCTGGTCGGTCGCCACCGACACCACGTCCTTGACCCCGAAGGTCTCGGTGAGCGTGCTGACCAGCCGCATCATCTGGTAGAGCACCCCGGCCCTGGTCGGCTCCACCCCCTCGACCGGCGCGACTCCCCCGCCGGGCGCGGCGGTCACGCCCCCGGCGGCCTGCGCGCCCCCCTCGCCCGGCGCACCCTCGCCCGGCGCACCCCCCTCGGCCCGCCCCTCGCCCGGCGCGTTCGCCCCCACGGGCGCGCGGCTCTCGGCCGGCGGCCGGCGCTCGGCGGGGGCCTGCGGCGCCGGGCTGATGCGCATGCTGAAGCCGAAAGCGCCGGGGTAGAGCTGGAAGCGCAGCGCCCGGTCCGGGGGGCGCAGGGCGGTGAACGAGGTCGCCCTGCGGCTGAAGAGCGCCGAGCGGTACCTGTCCTCGTAGACCGGGTCGGTCAGCCAGGGCAGCGCCTGCCACGGCGGCCTGCCGAGCAGCGCGCGCAGGTCGGTCCCGAGCAGTTCCGCGGCGGCGGCGTCCCCGTAGGTGACGCGGCCCTCCAGATCGAGGCGGCAGTGCCCCTCGGGCAGCAGGTCGAGCAGTTCCGCCGCGGCCTGGGCGGCCTCGGGGGAGTGGACGTACCCGCGGGGGCGGCACAGGTGGGGGTTGTCCCCGGCGCGCACCGGGCGGCCCTGCTCCGCCGCCCTGCACAGCATCGTGCCGATGCGGCGGCACCCCGCCTCCAGCACGGCCCACTGCCGGCGGGACAGCTCCCGCGGGTGGTTGCTCGGGAAGAAGAGGCTGAGGGCGCCCCAGCAGGTGCCGCCGGCGGAGATCGGGACGTCGGCCAGCGCGAAGGGGTACGGCAGCAGGAGGGAGAGCTGCGGGTAGCGGCGCGGCAGGTCCCCGACCGGCACCCAGCTCGGCCGCCCGCTGCGCACCACCTGGGCCAGCGGGACGTCCTCGTCGAGCCCGATCCTGAGCCAGGGCGCGGCCATGTCGGGCGGCAGCCCGGCCAGGGCCGCCATGCGCAGCACCCGCTCCTCGGGGTCGAGCAGCGCGACGCCGCCCACCGAGGCGCCGGACTCGCGCACGACCCATTCGAGGCCGGACTCCAGCACCTCGGGGTCCGTGCCGGGCCCCGCAGGGCGCACGCCGGGATCGGTTACTCCCATGAGAGAACCATATGCACCGATATGCCGGTTCCCCACTCGGCTGCCCGTCCGGCCGATCCGCCCCGGGGCCGGGGGCGACGCTCGCCGCGGCGCGGTGACGGTGTGAGTTCCGGCACGTTTCCGCGGCGTTTTCGTGTGTGGTCCCGCGGGTGCGGGCAGGGGTGCACGCTGGCGGGCGGCGGTCGGTGCCGCTCGGTAGAATTCATCCGGCCGTGACCGTCCTTTCGGTCACGGAGTGTGAGAGAACGAGGAGCGAGCACAGGTGGGCCTTGTCGTGCAGAAGTACGGCGGCTCCTCCGTCGCCGATGCCGAGGGCATCAAGCGTGTCGCCAAGCGGATCGTCGAGGCCAAGAAGCACGGCAACCAGGTGGTCGCCGTGGTCTCCGCGATGGGCGACACCACGGACGAGCTGATCGACCTCGCTGGTCAGGTGTCCCCGGTCGCCTCGGGCCGCGAGCTGGACATGCTGCTGACCGCGGGCGAGCGGATCTCCATGGCGCTGCTGGCGATGGCCATCGGCTCCCTCGGCCACGAGGCGCAGTCCTTCACCGGGAGCCAGGCCGGCGTCATCACCGACGCCGTGCACAACAAGGCGCGGATCATCGACGTGACCCCCGGCCGCATCCAGAGTTCCGTCGACGCGGGCAACATCGCCATCGTCGCCGGCTTCCAGGGCGTCTCGCAGAGCAGCAAGGACATCACCACGCTGGGCCGGGGCGGCTCCGACACCACGGCCGTGGCGCTCGCCGCCGCGCTGAACGCCGAGGTGTGCGAGATCTACACCGACGTCGACGGCGTGTTCACCGCCGACCCGCGCGTGGTCAAGAAGGCCCGCAAGATCGACTGGATTTCGTTCGAGGACATGCTGGAGCTTGCCAGCTCCGGCTCGAAGGTGCTGCTGCACCGCTGCGTGGAGTACGCGCGCCGCTACAACATCCCGATCCACGTGAGGTCGTCCTTCTCCGGCCTGAAGGGCACCTGGGTAAGCAACCAACCGCCAGGGGGTCAACCGGTGGAGCAGGCAATCATCTCGGGCGTCGCCCACGACACCTCGGAGGCGAAGATCACGGTCGTCGGCGTGCCCGACAAGCCCGGCGAGGCCGCCAAGATCTTCCGGGCCATCGCGGACGCCGAGATCAACATCGACATGGTCGTGCAGAACGTCTCCGCCGCCGCCACGGGCCTGACCGACATCTCCTTCACGCTGCCCAAGGACGAGGGCCGCCAGGCCATCAACGCCCTGGAGAAGCGCCGCCCGCTCATCGGCTTCGAGGCCCTGCGCTACGACGACCAGATCGCCAAGATCTCCCTGGTCGGCGCGGGGATGAAGACCAACCCCGGCGTCACCGCCACCTTCTTCGAGGCCATGTCGAACGCGGGGGTCAACATCGAGCTGATCTCCACCTCGGAGATCCGGATCTCCGTGGTGACCCGCAAGGACGACGTGCAGGCCGCGGTGCGCGCGGTCCACACGGCGTTCGGCCTCGACAGCGACACGGACGAGGCCGTGGTCTACGGGGGCACCGGGCGCTGAGCCGCCCCCGCCCGGCCGGGGCCGCACGGGGAACCGCCGGGGACCGTACGAGGACCCGGCCGGGGAATAGTCACGTATTGGCCGGATGTGAAGCTCTCGTGACCAATTCGTAGGGCCGGATGGCTTGCTCCGGACCAATTGCCCGGGGCACGATTTCAACTCCCCGCACCGCTGAACAACCAACTGCGGTGCGGGGAGCGTCTTTAGAGGCCCTTCCGCCTCACCAGGCGCGCAAAGCGCGAGACATTGGGGGCAGGTGACAGATGTGAGGGCGCGGATGCCGGCACCCATCGCCCTGCCCGCACCGTACAACCTTTGCGGGGGAGAGCGTGTCCAACTGGCGTGGCAGAGGTCCTTGGTATCACGGCAGCACGCCCGCGACGACTCCCGCACCCGGGCCGGGGCGGGGGCATGCCCGTGATCGCTCCCCTGCCCGCCTCGCGGCCCTCCCCCTCCCGTGCCCAGGGCAGCCCTGAGGCCGCGGACGTGGCGACGGCCGAAGGCACCACCATCGATTTCCTGACCGAGACCTACCGGGCGCACTACCGCTCGCTCCTCGGGCTCGCCGCCCTGCTCCTCGACGACACGGCCTCCTGCGAGGACGTGGTCCAGGAGGCGTTCATCCGCGTCCACTCCGCCCGCAGCCGGGTGCGCGACCCGGAGAAGACCCTGGCCTACCTGCGGCAGACCGTCGTCAACCTTTCCCGCTCCACGCTGCGCCGCCGCATCCTGGGCCTGAAGCTGCTCACCAAGCCGCTGCCGGACATGGCGAGCGCCGAGGAGGGCGCGTACGAGCAGCTGGAGCGCGCCGACCTGATCAAGGCGATGCGCGGCCTCCAGCGGCGCCAGCGCGAGGTGCTCGTGCTGCGCTACTTCGCGGACATGACGGAGGCGGAGGTGGCCAGGACGCTGGGCATCTCGGCCGGTTCGGTCAAGGCGTACGGCTCGCGCGGCATCGCCGCCTTGCGGGCCGCCCTGGAGTCGGCGAGATGAGCGACCGCGAACCGGGCCCAGGTCCCCGCGAGTCACTGCCCCACCGCCCCGCCCCCGAGCCGGAACCCGCCGCCCCGGCAGACCGGAAGGCCGACCCGAAGGCGGAGGCGGCCCCGAAGGCGGAGGCGGCCCCGAAGGCGGAGCCGGATAGGGCGGAGGCGGCCCCGAAGGCGGGGGCGGAGCCGGATAGGGCGGAGGCGGAGCCGGCAGCGGCCGCCGCGCCCCCTTCGGCCCTCGACGCGCTGCTCGACCGCGTGCACCGGGCACCCTTCGCGCCCCCCGCCGGCCCGCACGCCCCCGGGGACCCCGGCGACCCGCACGAGCAAACGGACCTCGGCGACCCGCACGACCCCGAGGCCGCCGGGGAGGAGGCGGAGCTGCGGCGCCTGCTGCGCGAGGCGGTCGGCGGCATCGAGCCGGCCACCGGTTCGCTCCAGCACCTGCGGCACGCCGTGCCCGCCAGGCGGCGCAGGCGCCGTCAGGTGCTGCTCGGCGTGGCCGCCTCCTTCGCCGTGCTGGGCCTGGGCACCCCGGTCATGCTCTCCGCCGCCGAGGGCGTCGTCGGGGGCGGCGACGAGGCCGCGGCCGGAGCCCACGGCGACCGGTCCCGCGAGGGCGCCGGGAGCGGGGAGACGGACCCGAGCGACCCGGGAACCCTTCCCCGGGACGCCGACGGCTCCACCCCGGGCCGCGAGGGCGAGGACCGCTCCGACGAGTCCCCCCTCGGCGGGGAGGACACCGAGGACCCCTCGAACCTCGTCGTCTCCGCCCCGACCTGCGAACGCGCCCAGCTCGGTGCCGCCGAGACGGCGACGCAGGCGCCCGACGCGCAGGGCAACGTCTACGGCTACTTCCGGCTCGTCAACGTCTCCGACGACCCCTGCCGCGTCTCCGGCCGGGGCGAGCTGGCCGTCCTCCCCCTGAACCCCTCCGCCTTCGCCACCCAGGTGCAGGTCGTCGAGCGCACCCCGGGCGACCGGGCGACCGGGCTGCCCACCCCGGACGAGACCTACGAGGAGCTGGTGCTGCCGCCGGGGGAGGCGTACGAGGTGCGGTTCGCCTGGGTGCCCGACGGCGTGGGCAGCTGCGTCGTCGACTCCGGCTCCGGCCTCGCCACCCAGCTGGGCACCGGCGAGACCGCAGGCGAGGAGACGCTGAGCGACACCGGCGAGAACCCCACCCCGGACACCGGCACGGGGGGGGAGTCGGCGGGCGGCAGCGGCGAGACCGGCGGCACGTCAGGGGAGACCGGCACCCCGGGCGAGGGCAACGAGGGCGGCAGCGGCGACACCGGAAGCACCGAGCCACCGGACGACGGAAGCACCGAGAACCCGGGCGACGGCTCGGGCGGCGACGCGGGCGGCGGCGACGGCGGCGAGGAACCCGAGCCGCAGCAGGGCGTGCTGCTGCGCTACACCCCCGCCGCGGGCGAGCCCGAGGCGGCCTCGCTCCGGCTCCAGGGGGCCTGCGCCGGCACCGTCTACCGTACGGGCGTTCTCCAGGCCCCGGCCGTCTGAGGGCCGCGCGCCGGAAGTACCGTTGAGGCCGTGTACCGGTTCCTGCTGACGCCACGCTGGTGGGCGATCAACGTCTTCGTGGCGCTGGCCGTCCCCGTCTGCCTCGTCGCGGGGCTCTGGCAGCTGGCGCGGTTCCAGGACCGGGTCGACCACCACCGCGAACAGGAGCGGCAGGCCACCTCGCACGAGGCGCCGCGCCCGCTGGCCGAACTGCTGCCCCTCACCACCGACACCGTCGGCGACCAGGCCGCGGCGCGGGGCCGCTACGACGCCGCGCACCAGCTCCTCGTGCCGCACCGGACCCTGGACGGCGAACGCGGCTTCTACGTCCTGACCCCGCTGCGGCCCGAGGACGGCGGACCCGCCCTGCCCGTCGTCCGCGGCTGGCTGCCGGGGGACGCCGACCCGGCCGCCGTGCCCGCGCCCCCCGAGGGCCTGGTCACGGTCTCCGGCGCCCTCCAGGCCGCCGAGTCCGCCGGCAAGGTGCCCGGCCCGACGACCGGGCTGCCCGCGGGACAGCTCGGCGTGATCGGCGCCGCCTCCCTGATCAACGTGCTGCCCTACGAGGTCACCGACGCCTGGCTCACCGTCCGGGACGCCGAGCCCCCGATGCGGGCCGTGCCCCCCACCGCGCCCGAGGGCACCGGGCTCGACGCCCAGGCCTTCCAGAACCTCGGCTACACCGCCGAGTGGTTCGTCTTCGCCGGCTTCGCCGTCTTCATGTGGTACCGGCTGCTGCGGCGCGAGGTCGAGGCCGGGCGCGACGCCGCGCTCGGCCTCGTCCCCGAGCCCGCTAGTCCAGCCCCAGGTGCCTTCGCGCGAAGCGGATCTCCTGGGCCACCTGCTTGATCCGCTCCTCGACCACGAGCGAGCCGTGGCCCGCGTCGAACCGGTAGACCTCGTGCTCGACCCCGCGTTCGGCGAGCCTGGCCACGTAGTTGTCGATCTGCCGGATCGGGCAGCGCGGGTCGTTGACCCCCGCCGAGATGTAGACCGGCACCCGCACCCGGTCCACGTAGGTGAGCGGCGAGGAGGCCGCCCACCGCTCCGGCACCTCCTCCGGGGTGCCGCCGAGCAGCGTGCGGTCCATCGCCTTCAGCGCCTCCATCTCGTCGTGGTAGGCCGTGACGTAGTCCGCAACCGGCACCGCGGCCACCCCCACCGTCCAGGACTCGGGCTGGGTGCCGATGCCGAGCAGCGTCAGGTACCCGCCCCACGAGCCGCCGGTCAGCACGAGACGCGCCGGGTCGGCGAGGCCGGTGTCCACCAGGTGCGCGCGGACCGCCGCGATGTCCTCCAGCTCGATCAGCCCGACGCGGTGCCGCAGCGCGTCCGTCCACTCCCGGCCGTAGCCGGTGGAGCCGCGGTAGTTGACCCGCACCACCGCGAAGCCGTGGTCGAGCCAGGCGGCCGGGCCCGCGGCGAACGCGTCGCTGTCGTGCCAGGTCGGGCCGCCGTGGATGTCGAAGACGGTGGGGAAGGGGCCCTCCCCCTCCGCCGGGCGCTGCACCAGCGCGTGCACCTTCCCGCCCGGGCCCTCGACCCACACGTCGGCGACCGGCAGGGAGGGCGGCGCCTTCAGGCCCGGCGGGTCGAGCACGGTGCGCCCGCTCGTCGACAGCACCCGCGGGGGCTCGGCCGCCGAGGACCACAGGTACTCGGTGCTGCCGTCGGGCCTGGCCGTGGCGCCCCCGATGGTGCCCGGCGGCGTCGTCACCCGGCTCAGCCTGCGCCCCTCGAACGCGTAGCGCCACAGCTCGTCGCGCGCGTGGTGGCTGTGGTCGATCAGCAGGCCGCTGCCGTCGGGGAACCACCGGGCGCCGACGTCGCCCGGCAGCTCCAGGCCCAGGTCGGTCTCCTCCCCGGTCAGCGGGTCCCACACCGCGGGCTCCCAGCGGCCGCGCCGCTGGTGGCCGATCAGCAGCCGGGAGTCCCCCTCGACGGGCGCGAAGCCGAGGACCGCGAGGCCCAGTTCCTCGGTGCCGCCCTTCGTGTCGTCCAACTCGGCCACCGGGCTGCCGTCCAGGCGCGTCACCCGGATCGCCGAGTGCATCGCGTCCCCGTGCTCGGTGTGCTCGATGGCCAGCAGCAGCCCGTCCTGCGACAGGTCGCCGACCCCGCCTGACTGGCGGTGCCGGTAGATCTCGACGGGCTCCGCCCCCGGACGGGCCACGTGGATCGTGGTCCCCTCCTCCTCGGTCATCCGGCCCACGACCGCGGTGCCGTCCCGCCCCAGCGCGAGCCCCGCCGGGTATCCGGGCGGCAGGCCGGGCACCGCGGGCTCGTCGGGGCCGCCCCCGAAGGGCTGCCGCTGCCAGACGCCGAACTCGTCGCCGTCGGTGTCCGCGAACCACCAGATCCACTCGCCGTCCGGGCTCAGCGTCCCGTGCGCCGTCCCGTTCGGCCGGCTGGTGGCCTGCCGCTGCGCGCCCGTGGCCCGGTCCCAGGCGTACAGCTCGAAGGTGCCGGTGGCGTTGGAGACGAACAGCGAGCGGGCGGGCGCGTGCAGCGCCCACTGCGGCAGGCTCACCCGCGGGGCCAGGAAACGCTGCTCCCAGGCGGGTGCGGTGCCCGGGTCCCGGCCCGGGGCCCCGCCGGGGCGCGGTTCCGGGTTCCGGCCGGCCGGGTCAGTCATCGGCGAGCTCCACCTGGATCTCGACCTCCACCGGCACGTCGAGCGGCAGCACCGCGACGCCCACCGCGCTGCGGGCGTGCTCCCCGCGCTCGCCGAAGAGCGCGCCGAGCAGCTCGCTGGCGCCGTTGACCACCTGCGGCTGGCCCGTGAAGTCAGGCGCCGAGGCGACGTAGCCGACGACCTTCACCACCCGGGCGACCCGGTCCAGGTCGCCGGCCACGGACTTGACGGCGGCCAGCGCGTTGAGCGCGCAGATCCCCGCCAGCTCCTTGGCCCGCTCGGCGGTCACCTCGGCCCCGACCTTCCCGGTCGCGGCCGGCTTGCCGTCCACCAGCGGAACCTGCCCCGAGGTGTACACGTACGGCCCGGTCCGCAGCGCGGGCACGTACGCGGCGACCGGCGGGACCACCGGCGGCAGCGTCAGGCCCAGCGCGCCGAGCCGTTCCTCCACGGCGCTCACGAGGGGCCTCCCTGCGCCTTGACGCGCTTGAAGTAGGCCACCAGCTGCTCCGGGTTCGGCCCCGGCACCACCTGCACCAACTCCCAGCCGTCCTCACCCCAGTTGTCCAGGATCTGCTTGGTGGTGTGCACGAGCAGCGGCACGGTCGCGTATTCCCACTTCGTCATGCCCCAGACTCTAACGGCGCCGCGCCCGGCGGGGGCGGGGGCGGGCAGGCGTTCGGTGACCGGAGTCACCGAAGTCCGCCTCCTGCCCCGGGGGCGGGGTGTCCTAGGCTCGCCTAAGTGAGCTCAGGGCGCAGGCTGCACGTGGTCAGCGGCAAGGGCGGCACCGGCAAGACGACCGTCGCCGCCGCCCTCGCGCTCGCCCTGGCCGAGGAGGGGCGGCGCACGCTCCTCGTCGAGGTCGAGGGCAGGCAGGGCATCGCGCAGCTCTTCGAGACCGAGCCGCTGCCCTACGAGGAGCGCAGGATCGCCATCGGGCCGGGCGGCGGCGAGGTCTTCGCCCTGGCGATCGACGCCGAGCGGGCGCTGCTGGACTACCTGCAGATGTTCTACAAGCTCGGCGGCGCCGGCCGGGCCCTGCGGCGCATCGGCGCCATCGACTTCGCCACCACCATCGCCCCCGGGCTGCGCGACGTGCTGCTCACCGGCAAGGCGTGCGAGGCGGTCAGGCGGCGCGGCCAGGACGGCCGCTGGGCGTACGACGCGGTGATCATGGACGCCCCGCCGACCGGGCGGATCGCCCGCTTCCTCGGCGTCCACCACGAGGTCGCGGGGCTGGCCAGGGTGGGCCCGGTGCACCACCAGGCCCAGGCCGTGATGCGGGTGCTGAAGTCGGCGGAGACCGCCGTGCACCTGGTGACGCTGCTGGAGGAGATGCCGGTGCAGGAGACCGCGGACGGCATCGCCGAACTCCGCGCCGCCGGCCTGCCGGTGGGCGTGGTCGCGGTCAACATGGTCCGCCCGCCCGTCCTCGCCGCCCCGCCGCGGCCGGAAGGCGACCCCGCGGCCCTGGCCGAGGCACTGGCCAGGGCGGGCCTCGGCGGCGCCGCGGGACTCGCCGGGCCGCTGCTCGCCGAGGGCCGCGAGTACGCCGCGCGGCTCGCCCTCGAAGCGGCCCAGCGCGCCGAGCTCGCGGGACTCGGCCTGCCGGTGCACGAACTGCCGCTGCTCGCCGAGGGCGTCGACCTGGCCGGGCTCTACCGGCTGGCCAGGCTGCTGCGGGAGCAGCGGTGGTGAGCGCAGTGGTGAGCGCGGCGACTCGCCCGGCGGCGAGCGCGGCGGTGCGCCCGGCGGCGAGCGCGGCGGGCGGGGGACGGAAGGCGCCGGACGGGGGCGGCGCGCGGGAGGGACGGCAGGGAGGCGAGGCGCGGTGAGCCCGACGAGCCCCACGGGTCAGGCGAGCCCGGCGAACACCACGGATATCGCAGATATCGCCGACATTGCCGACATTACCGACATCACGGACGAGGTGCCGCGCCTGCCCGTGGACCCGCTGCTGGACGACCCCGGCACCCGGATCGTGGTGTGCTGCGGCGCCGGCGGCGTCGGCAAGACGACCACGGCCGCCGCGCTCGGCCTGCGGGCCGCGGAGCGCGGGCGCCGCGTCGTGGTGCTGACGATCGACCCCGCGCGCCGGCTCGCCCAGTCCATGGGGCTCGGCGAGCTGGACAACGTGCCGCGGCCGGTGCCGGGCACGGACCCGGCCGCCGGGGGCGAGCTCTTCGCCATGATGCTCGACATGAAGCGGACGTTCGACGAGATCGTGGAGGCGCACGCGGACCCGGCGCGCGCCAGGGCGATCCTGGACAACCCCTTCTACCAGTCGCTCTCCGCCGGCTTCGCCGGGACCCAGGAGTACATGGCGATGGAGAAGCTCGGCCAGCTCGCGGCCCGCGGCGAGTGGGACCTCATCGTCGTGGACACCCCGCCGAGCCGCTCCGCCCTCGACTTCCTCGACGCCCCGCAGCGGCTCGGCTCCTTCCTCGACGGCCGCTTCATCCGGGTGCTGACCGCCCCGGCGAAGGCGGGCGGCCGGGCCGGCCGGAAGGTGATGAGCCTGGGCATGGCCGGGCTGCAGCTGTTCACCGGCACCCTCGGCAAGGTCCTGGGAACGGCGCTCCTGCGGGACGTGCAGACCTTCGTCGCCGCCATGGACACGATGTTCGGCGGCTTCCGCACCAGGGCCGACGCCACCTACCGGCTGCTCCAGGCGCCGGGGACGGCCTTCCTGGTGGTGGCCGCCCCGGAGCGGGACGCGCTGCGGGAGGCCGCGTACTTCGTGGAACGGCTCGCCGCCGACCGGATGCCGCTGGCCGGGCTCGTGCTGAACCGGGTGCACGCCTCGGCCGCGGCCCGGCTCAGCGCGGAACGCGCCCTCGCCGCGGCCGAGATCCTCGACCCCGCGGGGCCGGCCGCCGCCGGGCCGGCCGGGGATGCCGGCGGGGCCGGCGGTGCGCCCGGGGCCCCCGGGGCAAAAAATCTTGCCCCGGGCGGCATTGTGGATCACTCGCGGGGGCAGGATCGACTGCGGAGCGCCCGTCCCTCTCCCGAGCCCCATCCCCCGGCGGACGCCCCTCCCACACCGAGGACCCCCCAGACCGCGGAGACAACCGAAGATCCGCGGCGGCCCGCGCAGCCCGAGGAGGCCGCCGACCGCCAGGACACCGACGGCCTTGCCGCCGGGCTGCTGCGCGTCCACGCCGAACGCATGCGGCAGGTGGCGCGCGAGAGCCGGATGCGGGCCCGCTTCACCGCGGTGCACCCCAGGGTGCCCATGGTGGAGGTGGCCGCCCTGCCCGGCGACGTACACGATCTGGCGGGGCTGCGCGCCATCGGCGAACGCCTGGCCTCCGGCGCGGACTAGCCGCCGCACGCCCCTCCCACCCGCGCGGGCGCCGCGTACGCGCGGCCCCGGCGTGCGCCCGCGGGCGCGTCCCCCGCGGCCGCGGGGGAGGGCCGGCACAGGCGGCGGGAGGATCAGCCGACGTTGGCGTACTGGGCGTAGGGGAACTCCGCGGGCTCCCCGCCCGTGGCCTCGGCGGCCTCGCCATGCGGGCGGGCCGCGCGCTCGTACTCGGAACGCGCCGTCTCCAGCAGCCGGCGCCAGGAGTTGACCGTGGGGCGCCTGCGCAGCAGCGCGCGCCGCTCGCGCTCCGTCATCCCGCCCCACACACCGAACTCCACGCGGTTGTCGAGCGCGTCCGCAAGGCACTCCGTCCGTACCGGGCACCCGGTGCAGACGGCCTTGGCGCGGTTCTGCGCCGCGCCCTGTACGAACAGTTCGTCCGGATCAGTCGTGCGACAGGCCGCCTGCGCACTCCAGTCGCTAACCCAGCTCATGCCGGTGCCGTCCTCTCCCGAATCGAGGCTCCCCCACGGCGGCAAGGGGCGTTTCGTCCCTTGCCAGTTGAGGACGTTACGGAAGGCAGGCACCCCACAACACCCCCATGGGGCCTAATCTTGAATGGCCCGTTCGGACTATGCGCGTGGCGAGATCACCCGCGTGGGTGAGGGAGAAGGCGCAGGTTGCGGGAGTGGTGCTCGGGAGGGCACAGTGTCTCCGCGCGCTGTCTCGCGTCTTCGCGAGACCTCCGCGACCGCCTCACTCGAAGGCGTTCGACATCCGGCCCCGGAGGGCCGCCCGGGCCGTCGCGTTCGCGGGCCGTCAGGCAGCTTAGGCGAACAGGTGGACCACTGTCCGGCGTTTGAGAACGTAGGCTTGCGCCATGGGTAGGAAACGGCCGGGTGGCGGACTGAGCGCGACGCAGCAGGCTGCCAAGTTCCTCGGCGTCAGCGTCGTCTCCGGTGCGGTGCTCGCGGGCCTGGCCCTGCCGGCCGTCGGTGCCCTCGGACTGGCCGCGGCGGGCACGATGGAGGGCTTCGACGACATCCCCGCCATGATGGAGCGGCCCCCGCTCAGCCAGAAGACGACGATCCTGGACGCCGAGGGCAACAAGATCGCGGACGTCTACTCGCGGAACCGGACGGTCATCCCGCTCGAGGAGATGTCCGACTACGTGATCCAGGGGCTCGTCGACACCGAGGACGCCCGCTTCTACGACCACGGCGCGATCGACCTGCAGGGCATCATCCGCGCGCTCACGCAGAACGTCGAGTCCGGCGGGGTGGAGCAGGGCGCCTCCACCCTCACCCAGCAGTACGTGAAGAACGTCCTGGTGGAGGCCGCCGGCGACGACCAGGCGGCGATCGACGAGGCCACCTCGCAGAGCGGCGCGGAAGGCGTCGGCCGCAAGATCCGCGAGATGAAGTACGCCATACAGGTCGAGCAGGAGCTCACCAAGGACGAGATCCTGGAGAACTACCTCAACATCACCTACTTCGGCCAGCAGGCGTACGGCATCGAGGCCGCCTCCCAGCGCTACTTCTCCAAGCACGCCGCCGACCTCGAACTGTGGGAGGGCGCCCTGCTGGCCGGCCTGGTGCAGTCGCCGAGCGCCTACGACCCGACGGTCAACGAGGAGGCGGCGCTCAACCGGCGCAACACGGTCCTCGACCACATGGCCGCCGAGGGCGACATCAGCGAGGCGGAGGCCGAGGAGGCCAAGCAGCACGACCTCGGCCTGAACCTCAGCGAGCCGCGCAACGGCTGCATCACCGCGGAGGACGGCGCAGGCTTCTTCTGCGACTACGTGCGGGAGGAGTTCCTGAGCAACCCGGTCTTCGGCGAGACCGAGCAGGAGCGGCAGGCCCTGTGGGACCTGGGCGGCATGACCATCACCACCACCCTCGACCCGCAGGCGCAGCAGGCCGCCAACCAGGCCGCGACGGACGGCGCCAACCCGGACGACGAGGCGGCGGCCACCGTCGTCCAGGTCGAGCCGGGCAGCGGCCACATCCTGTCGATGGCCCAGAGCCGCCCCTACGGCCTGAACGCGGACGAGCACCAGACCCAGCTGAACCTCAACGTCTCCCACGAGATGGGCGGTTCCGCCTACGGCTTCCAGGTCGGCTCCACCTTCAAGCCGATCGTCGCCGCGACGGCCCTGGAGGAGGGCATCAGCCCGGCGCAGACCTACCACACCGACTCGGAGACCTCCATCCCCATGGCGGACTACGAGGACTGCGACGGGAACGAGCTCGGCTCCGCGAGCGAGCGCACCTGGGAGGTCAGCAACGAACTCGACAGCGAGCGCGGCACCTGGGACATGACCGACGCGCTCGGCCAGTCGATCAACACCTACTTCGCCAACCTCGAACGGGACGCCGGCCTGTGCGAGGTGGCCCACCTGGCCGCCGACATGGGCGTGGAACGCGGCGACAACCAGCCTCTCGAGGTCCTCCCCACGCTGACCCTCGGTGGCCAGACCATCGCCCCCCTGCAGATGGCCAACGCCTACGCCACGTTCGCCAACCACGGCACGTACTGCAGCCCGGTCTCCATCACCCGGGTGACCAACGCGGACGGCGAGGACCTGGAGGTGCCCGACGCGGACTGCCACCGGGTGATGTCCGAGCACACCGCCGACAGCGTCACCGTGATGCTGCGCGGCGTCGTCGAGGACGGCACCGGTTCGCAGGTCGGCCTGACCGACCGGGACAACGCCGGCAAGACCGGTACCACGGACGAGCGCAAGGACGTCTGGTTCGTCGGCTACACCCCCGAGGTGTCCACGGCGGTCCGGGTGGGCGGCGACGCGGAGCCCTTCCCGA
Source organism: Streptomyces hoynatensis (assembly GCF_003626535.1). Classification (GTDB taxonomy): domain Bacteria; phylum Actinomycetota; class Actinomycetes; order Streptomycetales; family Streptomycetaceae; genus Streptomyces; species Streptomyces hoynatensis. The sequence goes on along the minus strand of NZ_RBAL01000005.1, from coordinate 237,794 downwards.
TGGAGGACCTCTACATCGGCGGCCGCTACGTCGAGAAGGCCAGCGGCAGCGGCGTCGCGGGACCCATCTGGCGCCAGGCGATGACCGGCGCGCTGCAGGGCGTTCCCCCGTCCTCCTTCGCCGAGGTCAACGTGCCGCGCGGCAACGATCACGACGACGAGGACCGCGACGACCACGGCAACGGGGACGACGACAGGGACAACGGCGGCAACGGCGGGAACGGGGGCGGCGCCGGCGGCGGGGGCGACGCCGGCGGGGCCGGCGACGGCGGGGACGACGGCTGGCCCGACCTCCCGGGGTTGCCCGGCGGCAACGGGAACGGCGGCAACGGCAACGGGAACGGCGGCAACTGGCCGTAAGCCCACCCGGCCGACACGACACCGGCCCCGGCACCCGGCACCACGCCGGGGGGCCGGGGCCGCGTTCGTCCGGGGCCACGTTCGTCCGGGGCCACGTATGTCTGGGGCCGCGTTCCTCCCGGGCCGCGGGGCCGCCGCCCGATCCGGCGGCCGTTCACCCCGTCCGGGCCGCCGCGGCGATCCCCCGCCGGGCCGGCGCCGTCCTCCCGATCAGCCCTCCGCCAGGGCCTTCTTGACGGCCGCGGCCACCCGGCCGCCCTCCGCCCGCCCGGCGACCTTCGGGTTCACGATCTTCATCACCGCGCCCATCGCCCGCGGGCCCTCGGCGCCGCCGGCCCTGGCCTCGGCCACGGCCGCGTCGACCAGCTCCGCGAGCTCCGCGTCCTCCAGGGGCTTCGGCAGGTACCGCGCGAGCACCTCGCCCTCCGCGCGCTCCCGCGCCGCCTGCTCGGGGCGCCCGCCCTTCTCGAAGGCCTCGGCCGCCTCGCGCCGCTTCTTCGCCTCCCGGCCGAGGACCTTGAGCACCTCCTCGTCCGAGAGCCGACGGGCCTCCTTGCCCGCCACCTCCTCATTGGTGATCGCCGCGAGCGCCATCCGCAGCGTGGCGGAGGTCAGCTCGTCACGCGCCTTGATCGCCGCGGTCAGGTCGTTCTGAATCCGGGACTTGAAGGTGGTCATGCAGACCATTGTGACAGCCGTGAAACGATGGCCTCATGCGCGCGCGATACCGCATTCCCCTGAACGCCGCCCTGGCCGTGACCGCCGTGACCGCCGCCACCGTCGGCTACGCCGCGGGCTACGAGGTCCGCTCCTTCCGCCTGCGGCGGGTGACCGTGCCGGTGCTGCCGGCCGGGATGCCGCCCCTGCGCTTACTGCAGGTCTCGGACATCCACATGGTCAGCGGTCAGCGCAAGAAACAGCGCTGGCTGCGTTCCCTCGCGGGACTGCGCCCGGACTTCGTGATCAACACCGGGGACAACCTCTCCGACCCGGAGGGCGTCCCCGAGGTGCTCGACGCCCTCGGCCCGTTGCTGGAGTTCCCCGGTGCCTATGTCTTCGGGTCCAACGACTACTACGCCCCGAGGTTCCGCAACCCGGCGCGTTACCTCGCCGAGCGCGCCTCCGGCCGCTACGGGCTCAACGGCAGGCCCCCCGCGCGCAACGTCCCCCGCAACCCCTGGTGGGAGCTGCGCGACGCCTTCGACGCGGCGGGCTGGGCCGACCTCACCAACGCCCGCGGCCGCCTGAAGATCGGCACCACGGAGATCGCGCTGACCGGCCTGGACGACCCCCACATCCGCCGCGACCGCTACGCCGAGGTCGCCGGCGGCCCCGACCCGGCCGCCGACCTCTCCCTCGCCGTGGTCCACGCCCCCTACCTGCGCGTGCTGGACGCCTTCGCGGCCGACGGCTACCCCCTGATCCTGGCCGGCCACACCCACGGCGGCCAGCTGTGCGTCCCCTTCTACGGCGCCCTGGTCACCAACTGCGACCTCGACCCGGCCCGCGTCAAGGGCCTGTCCACCCACGAGTCCGAGGGCAACCGCTCCTACCTCCACGTCTCCGCAGGCTGCGGCACCAACCGCTACACCCCGGTCCGCTTCGCCTGCCCCCCGGAGGCCACCCTCCTGACCCTCACCCCCCGCGAAACCTGATTTCCCGTACGGGAGCAGGTCAGCTAGAGTAGGGCTCGCTACACCGGGGTGTGGCGCAGCTTGGCAGCGCGCTTCGTTCGGGACGAAGAGGCCGTGGGTTCAAATCCCGCCACCCCGACTGTGGAGTATCAGATCAGGGCCTTGATCCTCACTGAGGACCAGGGCCCTGATCCGTTTCCGGGGATGCCTTGGGAGCCATTGGGGAGCCGGCTTGTGCATCCGGCTCCCGGGCGGGAGCGAGCCGGCCCGGCGGAACACCCGGACCCTGCGCGGCTCCTCCTCCCTCGACTGGCGCCCGTACTCGCTGCAGGACGGACACCGAGGCGAGTTCCGCCATGTCTCGCCGTGTTCACCGAGCCGCCTCCCGGATCAGGGCCGACGGCTGAGGAGCAGGCCCCATGTCCGCCTGAGCGGACGACGCCGCGAACGGTTCGGTTATTCGCGGGGGGCTGCCAAGAGCCGGAGCGCGCCCTGCTGCCGACTGGACGTCGGAACCGGCCTGGCGGCGAGATGTGCAGCCGCACGGGGAACAGCGGCTCCGGCCGGCGCTGTTGCCTTGGCCGAGGGATCGGCGCGGCACGGGGCGGGCAACTCGGAGACCACGAGGCCATCCGCCCCGCCGGGATCGGGGCCCCGGGATCGCGGTCCGCCCGCCGCGCATTCGGACCAGGACGTATTTCCGCAGGAGGACTGCTTGATGACCGACCGGCCCTTGACGCTCATGGCGGTGCACGCCCACCCCGACGATGAGGCCACCGGAACCGGAGGAATCCTCGCGCGGTACGCGGCGGAAGGCATCCGCACGGTTCTTGTGACGTGTACCGACGGCCGTTGCGGTGACGGACCGGGGGGTGTCAAGCCGGGCGATCCCGGGCACGATCCGGCGGCCGTCGCCTCGATGCGCCGGCAGGAACTGAAGGCGAGCTGTGAGGTTCTGGCGGTCAGCGATCTGGAGACGCTGGACTATGCCGACTCCGGGATGATGGGCTGGCCGAGCAACGAGGCTCCCGGGGCCTTCTGGCAGACCCCCGTGGAGGAAGCCGCGGCCCGACTCGCGGAACTCATGCGGCACTACCGGCCCGATGTGGTCGTCACCTACGACGAGAACGGCTTCTACGGCCACCCCGACCACATCCAGGCCCACCGCATCACGATGGCGGCGCTGGAGACGATCGCGCTGACACCGAAGGTGTACTGGACCACGACGCCCCGCTCGATGATGCAGCGGTTCGGTGAGATCATGCGCGAGTTTCATCCGGACCTGCCGGAGCCGGCTCCTGCCGAGGCCGCCGCGATGGCCGAGATCGGCCTCCCCGACGAGGAGATCACCACGTGGGTGGACACCACCGCGTTCAGCGGCCGGAAGTTCGATGCGCTGGCCGCGCACGCCAGTCAGGGCGAGAACATCTTCTTCCTCAGGATGGGCAAGGAGAGGTTCGGCGAGTTGATGGGCGTGGAGACCTTCGTCCGTGTCCGGGACGCCACCGGCGCGGCCGTACCCGAGAACGATCTCTTCGCCGGCCTGCGCTGATCCACTCATCAGGACGCAGCCCACGAGAGCTCGCCGGCACGCCGGCCGGTGCCGAATCGGCCCGGCGGATTCGGGCCGAACCGCGGGCGCCGGGCCGTGGACTTGGGCAGTCAACGCCGACGAGGTCCGGCCGGCTCTCGCCGGGGCGATGAGCCTCGTGGACGCGCGGCCCTCGGGGCGTCCCGGCCGTTGTGGTCGGTGCGATCCGGGCCGGCGTCGCGCATGTCAGCCGGACATCGGGGAGTCGAAGAACAGCTCGCCGTCGACGTCGTCGTTGCCGTCCTCGTCCGACTTGAGCAGTTCCGCCGATCCGCCGTAGGCGGTGCCGGCGCCCTCGACGGGGAAGGCGGTGACGGCGCCTTCGCCGTCCGGGGCCTGTTCTTCCCGCGGTGTCTCGTCGATCGCGATGCCGATGGGCTGGGGGATGCCGTCGATGGCGTAGCCGCCGTATGCGCGCCGGATCTCGGTGCCGTCGCCTTCCATGCACAGGTAGGCCTCGCGTGCCGTGTCACCGGTGTGCAGCAGGACGCTCCCGGCGAGGTGGCCTTCGGCGTAGGCGACGGCCTCGACCTGGTGGCCGGGGCCGGGGGCGACGTGCGTGGTGAGGACCGGGGTGTCGTTGTCGCCGCCCTCGTTGTCGACGACCATCGAGACCGTGCCGTCCTGCAGGCCGCTGACCTCGGCGGTGGCCGTCCCGTCCGCGGCGACGCCGAGCGAGACGCAGGCCGTGCGGGCGGCGGGCCCGTTCGTCTCACGGCTCGCGGTGCCGTCCGGGCCCGGGGTGGAGTACCGCCTCGTCTCGGTGCCGTCCAACCGCACCTCCCACACGCCGATGTCGTCCGTCGTCGGCTCGACGGACCCGTCGGCCTGCAGCAGCGCAATGATCTCCATCTGCCGCGCCGGGACGGAGCGCGGGGCCCGGACTTCCAGGTGGAGGGCGGCGCTTCCGTAGGCGGGGAGGTCCGTGAGCTCGGCGGAGACGTCGCCGAACGCCCGGCAGCCCCGGTCCGCCACGGCGAACGGGTCGCTGTCGTCGGCCGACGGGAGGGTGTCGCGGTCCGTGCCGGCCAGCGCCAGTTGCAGGCCGGGCCAGGTGGCGCGGTCGTCGGCGTCCGTCCACCCCTGGGCGTCGAGGTTGTGGAGGGACACCGTCACCGGGTAGACGGCACTGTCCGCGCCCGGCGTGCCGCAGGCGGGGTGCGGGTCGGCCGGGCCGATGGTCAGGGACATGTCGGCGTGGACGGCGTCGCTGTCCGTCGTACCGGCGATGTCGAAGGTGTGGTGGAGTGTGCGGTCCCCGCCGCCCGCAGGGGAGCCGCCGGTCATCGCGAGGGCCGTGGCCGCGGCCGCGAGCAGTGCCCCGGCCGCCGCGAGCACCGCCGCCCTCCTCGCGCGGCTCGCGCGACCCGGGCGGCCGGGGCGATCCGGGCGACTCGCGCGGCGCCACGACGGCGGGCCCGGCGGCGTCGGGGCGGAAGGCGGCGGCAGCGAGGCGGAAGGCGGCGGCAGCGGGGGCCGGGGCGGCGGCGCGGGGGGCCGGGACGGGGGTGTGGGCGGGGCCGTCGCGGCCAACGCCAGCCGGCGCAGTTCCTCGTCGCGGCTCAGCGCCTCCTCCAGGGCGACGCGGAAGGCGGTGACCGACTCGGGGCGCCCAGGGCACTCCTGCCACGAGGCCCAGGCCGCCCGGAGGGCGGGATCGCGGCCGAGCGCCTCCTTTGGCAGGGGGAAGGCGCGCGGGGTGCCGTTGGCGGTGAGGGCCGGGCCGAGCAGGCGGCGGGCCAGATCCGAGGCGTCCATACCCGGTGTTGTACGGGCCGCACGCGGTGCCGGGCCACGTCTCAATTTAGGGGACAACGGCGTTGCGAAACGGGCGAGTTGTACCGCGCGGGACCTCGTGAGCCCAGGCCGCCGCGGCGGCCAAGTCCGCTCAGCCGCCCTCGTGCACCGGGGGCGGGGGCAGCGGGGCGCGCAGTTCCACGCTGGTGCCCTCGCCGGGGGCCGAGTCGACCAGGACCGTCCCGCCCACCTCCGCCATGCGGCCGCGGATCGACCGGGACAGCCCGGCCCGTTCCGGGCGCGCTGCCGGCTCGAACCCGCTTCCCTGGTCCACGACGCCGACCACCGCCTCGTCGCCGTCCACGGCCGCCCAGATCGTGGCCCGGTCGACGCCCGCGTGCTTGCCCACGTTGGTCAGCGCCTCGTAGCAGGCGCCGAGCAGGGCGTCGGCGACCGGACCCGGTACCCGCGAGAAGTCGGCCCCGGCCGGCGGCAGGTTCACGGTGACCCGCAGCCCCTGCCGTACCCGCTCCTGCGCCAGTGCCTGGAGCCCGGCCTCCAGCCCGGCGGCCTCGGCCTGCCCGCCGTGCCCGTTCTGCCCGTCCGGCGCCGCCCGTTCGGCCGGGACCTGCCCGTCCACCCGTACCGCCTCAGGACCGCGCTCGACGAGCCACCGCAGCCAGCCGGCCTCTGCCCGCACCTGGTCGCGCATCCACGGGTCGGCGATCCAGGCGCCCTTGCCGAGCGTCTCCAGGGTCTGCAGCACCCGGTCGTGCAGCAGCCGCGCGTGCCGGGATCGCTCCCGCACCACGGCCTCGCGCGCGGCCAGTTCCGCCGCGACCGCCCGCGAGCTGTCCAACTCGGCCGCCATCCGCCGCAACTGCCAGGCCACCGCGCCGACGACAGGCGCGATGCCGAGGTAACTGGCGGCGTTGGGAACGGCATTGGGCCACGGCTGCCCGCTGGAGAGGTGGTCGCTGACGGCGTACACCACCGCCAGGCACACCGGCGCCGCGCCGATCCGCCACGGCCCGCGCAGGAGCACCCCGCAGGCGATCGAGGCGACCAGGGTGTACGGGTAGGCGAAGAAGCCCCACGTGTGGACGTCCTGCCCGTGCACGAGCGCGGCGTTGGCCACCAGCGCCGCACAGCTCACCGCGAGGTCAAGCCAGCCCGCCCACTGCGGCAACCGGCCCCACCGCGAGAAGGCCGCCACCAGCGCCGCCGACTCCAGCGCGAGCGCCGCGGCCAGCGCCGCGGCGAGCACGAAGACCTGCCCGCCGCCGGCTCCGGTACCCAGCGCGACGCCCACGTTGAGCAGGGCGGCGGCCCGGCCGGCCAGCAGCGCCCACCACTCCATCCGTACGACCCGGGCGCCTGCCTCACCGGGCGCGGGCGGCCCGGACCGGGGGCGCACCGGCGGCTGCGGGAGCCCCGCGTGCGCGGTGCCACGCGCCGGCCCGTCGCCGCCGGGCCCTGCCACATCGCCGCCGGGCCCTGCCGCGTCGCCGCCACCCGGCCGCGGGCGGGCGGCGGTCGCCTCAGCCCTCGTCTCCGGTGCGCGGGTCGCCGCCGCCCGTCGCGAGCGCCGCTCCGCCATCCCGGGCTCCCTCCCCCATCGCCTCCGCCAGATTGCGGGCGAACCAGGCCAGTTCCGCCTTGTTGCCCAGGTGCAGCCGAGCCCTGATGCGCTGGATGTAGGTGTCCACCGTCGACGTTGCCACGCCCATGCGGCGCGCGGCCTGGCCGTGCGTCATCCCGCGGGCGATCCAGCCCAGCGCCTCCTCCTCGCGGGGTGACAGCAGCGAGGCGCGGCCGGCGGCGGAGGCGCTGCGCGAGGCGGCGCCGACGATGCCGGCCAGCTGCGGCGAGACGTGGAAGCCCCCCGCGGCCACCTGCCGCACGGCCTCCCGCAGCGCCGCCTCGTCGGCGTCCTTCGTGACGTAACCGGCGGCCTCGGCGGCGACGCAGGCCAGCACGTCCGAGGGGCGGCTGGCGGCCGAGACCATGAGCACCCGGGTCACGGCCGCCAGTGCCCGCACCGACGCCACGGCCGGAACGTCGTCCCCGAGGTAGAGGTCACACAGCACGAGGTCGAGGCCGGCCGGGTCGGGCAGCTGGGCGGGCAGGGCGGCCGACGCCTCCACCGCCATCTCCGGGTCCTCGCCCAGAATGGCCGCGAGCCCCCGGCGCGCCACCGGATGGTCGTCGACGATCCCCAGCCGCAACATGGCCTTATTTTCCCGGGGTTCTTCCGGAGTGCTCCCGCAGCGCTGCCGAAAACTCCTCTCGGGCCTACTCCCGGGGTTCCGCCGAACGTGCCCCCGCACCGCCGCCCGTGGAGCCGTGCCGAAGCGCGGACTGCTCCGCGGGCCGTCCCCGCACGTGGTGGGGCAAGCGCCGCGCGATCGACCCGGGCCGCGAGGGCGAGGCGTCTCCCCGCACGGCGTGCCGGCCGGGAGCCTCCCCCGGCCGGCGCGTCCGGCCTGCGGCCCGGCCGGTGGCGCCACTGGTTGTTGCCGTGTTCTGGCAGGCTGGAGGGGGTGCCGCGCCGGGAGTGGTGTGGGGCGTGGCCGGGGTGTGCGACGGGGAGTTCGGGAGGCGGGGGTCGTGGTGGGTGAGGGCGAGGCGGGGCGGGCGTACCTGCGGGGGTATGCCGAGATGCTCGCGGAGGTCGGGGCGACCGGGCGGCGGCCGACGCGCGACGAGTTGGAGCAGCGGCGCAGCCTCGGGGAGCGGGCCGCCGACGACGGGCACGACCTGCGCGGCCTGGTGCGGCGGCATCTGGAGGTCACGCGGGAGGTGTGGCCCGCGGGGGCCGGTTCCGCGGACAGCGTGCTGGCGGCGGTGGCCCAGGCCGTCGACGCGTTCGCGGAAGGGTACGAGCGGGCGCAGCGGCTGGCCGTGCGGCAGGAGGAGGCGGCGCGGCGGGAGTTCATCGACGACCTGCTGTACGGCCGCAGCGACCTGGGCCGGCTCGCCGAACGGGCGGAGCGTTTCGGCCTGGTGCTGGCCCGGGCCCATGCGGTCGCGGTGGCGCAGGGGCCCGAGGCGTACGACGACACCCATCCCGTCACCCGCCGGGTGAGCACCGCGCTGATCGCCCGCTTCGGGGACCGCCGGGTGCTGCTGGCCACCAAGAACGGGCAGTTGATCTGCATCGCGCCGGGCCAGCAGGAGGAGGTGCTGGCCTTCTTCGCCAGGCAGGCGCACGCGGCGACCGGCGGCCGGGTGGCCATCGGCCGCCCGCAGCCGGGGGCCGGCAGCGTGGCCCACTCGTACGAGGAGGCGCTGAGCACGCTGGAACTGGCCGAGCGGCTGCGGCTTGAGGAGCCGGTGGTGCGCGCCGTCGACCTGCTGGTGTATCCGGTGCTCACGCGCGACCGGCAGGCCATGGCCGACCTCGTGCTCAGCGCCCTGGGCCCGCTGCGCGGCGCCCGCGGCGGCGCCGAGCCCCTGCTGCGTACGCTCGAGGTCTACTTCGAGTCCGGCTGCACCTCGGCGGAGGCGGCCCGCCGCCTCGCCCTCAGCGTGCGGGCCCTGACCTACCGGCTGGCGCGCATCCACCAGCTGACCGGCGTCAACCCGGCCGACCCCGTGCACCGTTACACCCTGCAGACCGCGGTCATCGGGGCCCGGCTGCTCGGCTGGCCGGGCCAGGAGCTCTGACCGGCGTCCCGCGGCGGCCGGTTGCGCCCCCGCCCTGGGACGGCCTGCCATGCGGCAACCTGCCGCGGGACGCCCCCGTGGGGTCGCCCCGCGACCCGCCCCGCGAACCGCCCCGCGAACCGCACCGGGGAGCCGCCCCCGCGGAGCGCCCCCCCGTATCCTCGCCGGCCCCCCAAGCGGTACCCCGCCCAACGCCCGGCCCGTGCTGCCACGGGCCGGGCGGGGCGCGTCAGTTGGTGATCTCGACCTGGCCGTTGTGCCGGGCGTCCCGCGGCCGTTCCGGCGCCGCCTCGCCGGCGTTGCGCCGGGTGAGGTTGCCGAGGAGTTCGGCGAGGTCGATCCCCGTGGCGGAGCCGAGGAGTTCGAGGCCCTGGGTGACGTTGTCGGCGACCGCGCGCGGGATGCGCCCGGCCCCGTCGGTGGAGATCACGGTCATCTTGTCGACGGCGCTGAGCGGCTCGGATGCCTTCGCGACGACCTGCGGCAGCACCTCGACCAGCATCTGCAGCACCGCCGCGTCGCCGTACTGTGCGAACGCGTCGGCCCGCTGCCGCATCGCCTCCGCCTCGGCCGCGCCCTTGGCGCCGATCGCCGCCGCCTCCGCCTCGCCTTCCAGCCGCAGGGCCTCGGCTATCGCGGCCCGGCGGGCGCGTTCGGCCTCGCCGCGCTTGACGCCCTCGATGGCCTCGGCCTCGGCCAGCGCGCCGCGGCGCTGCTTCTCGCCCTCGCCGGTCAGCCGCGCCCGTTCGGCCTCCGCCTGCGCGGCGGCGATCCCGGCCAGCCGCTCGGCCTCGGCCTGCTTGACCCGCGCCACGCGCTTGGCCTCCGCCTCCTGTTCCGCCGCGTAACGGCGGGCGTCGGCCGGCTTGCGCACCTCGGTGTCCAGCTGGCGGTCCTTCAGCGCGGCCTGCCGCTGGGCCACCTTCTCCTGTTCGGTGAGGATCTCCTGCCGGCGGGCGGCCTCGGCCAGCGGCCCGGACGCCGCGGCCCGTGCCGCCGCCGCATCCGTCTCCGCCTTGATCTCGGCCTGCTTGAGGGAGAAGGTGCGTTGCGCCACGGCGATCTCCTCCTCGGCCTTCAGCCGGGCCTGTTCCGCGGCCCGGCGCGCCTCGGCCTCGGCGATGTCGGCCTCCTGCCTGGCGCGGGCCGCCTCGGGGCGGCCGAGGTCCTCGAGGTAGGAGCCCTCGGTGGTGATGTCCTGGATCTGGAACGCGTCGAGCACCAGGCCCTGGCCGGAGAGGCTGGCCTCGGCCTCCTCCGCCACCTGGCCGGCGAACGCGGCGCGGTCGCGGATGATGTCCTCCACGGACATCCGGCCCACGATCGCCCGCAGCGCGCCGGAGAGCACCTCCTGCGTGAAGCCGACGATGCCGTCCTGCTGCATGAGGAAGCGCTGCGCCGCGGCGCGGATCGAGTCCTCGGTGCCGCCGACCTTGACGATGGCGACGCCCTCCAGGTGCGCCTTGATGCCGCGCAGCGTCACCGCGCCGCGCACCGCGATCGGGATGTGCCGGGAGGACAGGTCGAGGGTGAACCGCTGCTGCACGAAGGGCACGATGAAGACGCCGCCGCCGACGACGACCTTCTGCCCGCTGTTGTCGGTGAAGATCCGCCCGGTGGCGGGGTCGGTGGCCTTCTTGCCGCGCCGCCCGGTGACGATGAACGCCTCGCTCGGCCCGGCCACCTTGTAGCGGCTGACGACGATCAGCGCGATCAGGAGGAGCAGGACGACGGCTCCAACGGCCGCCGCGACGACGGGACTCATGGCGGTACCCCCGCATTCGTGTGGTGATGGTGGGTCGGTGGGGTGTGGGTGGGTTGGGTGGGATGGGGTTGGGGTTGGGGTGGGGTCTGGGCGCCGACGGATGCGCCGGGCGCGACGGACGCGTCGGGTCCGGCCGGTGGGCGGCCGGGTGTGGCCGGTGCGTCGGTCCGGCCGGTGGGCGGCCGGGTGTGGCCGGTGCGTCGGTCTGCCCGGTGGCGGGCAGGTGCGGTCGGGGGCCTGGAGCAGGGCGGCGGTCAGCGGTCGACGGGGCGTACGACGACGGAGGTCGCCGTCGGTGCCGCCTCCACCCACACCTCGGTGCCGCGGGCCACGGGGCCCGCGCTGCGGGCCGCCAGCTTCAGCGGCTGGCCCGCGAGGTGCAGCAGGACCTCGCCGAAGCCCTCGGCCGGGATGGCGGTCACCACGTTGCCCGCGGTGCCCACCAGGTCGGCCCCCCGGGGCGTCACCGCCGTCTGGTCCCGCATCAGCGCGCGGCTGAGGCGGTACGTCAGCCAGGCCGTGCCCAGGCCGGCCAGCGCGCCCCCGCCGGTGGCGACGGCGGGACCCGCCTCGGTGGTGCCGAGGACGATGGCCCCGCCGAAGCCGGTCATCGCCGCGAATCCGGCGAGGACCGGCAACGACAGCCACCCCTCGAAGACGCCGTCGAGCGCGCCGTCGAACGCGCCGTCCAGCACACCGTCGAAGACCAGCGACAGGGTGAGCAGCACCACCCCCACGATGCCGGTTCCGAGAAACCACGCCATAGTGCTGCCCCCTCTCGCCCGCCGCTGGTCTCCGGCGTGTGAGGAGATGTTCACATGGGGAGGCGGATCGTTTCATTGCCGTGTTCCGGCAGTGTTTGCGGTCCTTCCGGTGCCGCCCTCGGGCCGCCGCCCGGCGGGCCACCCGGCCGGGTGGCCGTCCGCTCCCGCGCCACCGCGCCCGGCGTCGGCGCACTGCGGGCGGGTGGCGGCGCGGATCTCAAGTCGCCCATTGCGGGCGGTAGTTGGGAGTGCCATAGTGGGGCACCCGCGCGCGCCTTTGCGGCACAAAAGCGGTGAAGCGGGCGCCGTGCACGCCGATGCGGCACGGCCGGGCGCGCCCCGGGCCGGGGCCGCCGGGCCCGGGGGCGGGCGTGCCCGGCCGCCGGGGGCGGGCGTGGGCCGTGCGTGCGGCACCCGAAAGGCGGTCGGTCCCCATGGCTTCCCCCCTACCGCTCCCGCCGGAGCCGGGACCCGAGCCGGGCCCGCGGCCCGAGGTGCGGGTGCTGGCGATCGGCCTGCGGGTCGAGCCGCGTTCGGTCGGGCTGGCCCGCGGCTGGGTGCGGCGGACCCTGGGGCGCTGGGGCGTCGGCGCGGAGACGGTCGAGACGGCGGCGCTCGTGGTATCGGAGCTGACCACGAACGTGCTGCTCCACGCCGGGACCCCGGGCCGGTCGATGAGCTGCGGGCTGCGGGACGCGCCGGACTGGCTGCGGGTCGAGGTGACGGACCGCGGCGGCGGCAGGCGTTCCCCCGAGACGAGGAGCCCGGGCCCCTGGGAGGAACACGGCCGCGGGCTCTGCCTGGTCGCCTCGCTCAGCACGGCCTGGGGGGTGGCCGAGCCGGGAAACGGCTGGGGCCAGACGGTCTGGGCCGACCTGCCACGCGCCTGACCGGGGACGGTCCGCCGCAGGTGGCCGCGCGCTGCCGGCTGCTCCTCGCGTGCCTGCGTTCTTGCCGGACTCGGCGTGGGTCCGCGCGCGGCCGGCCTTGAGCACGGTGAGCCGGCGGTGCCTGGGGGGCAGCGCTGTTCAGGCCAGCGGAGGGGAGGTCGTCGGGGAGGGCGCGGTGCCGCCGTGGCGACGGAGGTAGGCCAGGACGGCGCGGACGCGACGGTGGCCGCTGTCGCCGGCCGACAAGCCGAGTTTGAGGAAGACGTTGCCGATGTGCTTGTGGACGGCGTTGCCGGTGATGACGAGCCGCTCGGCGATGGTCGCGTTGTCGTGACCTTCGGCCATCAGCGCGAGCACCTCGCGCTCGCGTGCGGTCAGGGCATCGACGGGATCGCCACGTGCGGCGAGGAGCTGGGCGATGACCTCGGGGTCCATGGCGGTACCGCCGCCGGCCACCCGGCGCAGGGCGTCGGTGAACTCCGCGACGCGGCTCACCCGGTCTTTGAGCAGGTATCCGATGCCGCCCCTGGCGTCGGCGAGGAGACGGCCGGCGTACTCCTGTTCCACGTACTGCGACAGGACCAGGACGGGAAGTCCTGGATGGTCGCGGCGGGCCCGGACCGCGGCCCGGATGCCCTCGTCGCGGAAGGCCGGGGGCAGCCGCACGTCCACGATGGTGACGTCCGGGCGGTGGGTCTCGACGGAGGCGAGGAAGCCCGGGGCGTCGGCCGCGATCGTGACGACCTCGAAGCCCTGGGAGTTGAGCAGGAGCCTCAGCCCCGACGACAGCAGGACGTTGTCCTCGGCGATCACTACGCGCACGGCAGCTCCACGGTGATGACGGTCGGCCCGCCCGGCGGGCTGCTGATCTCCAGGGTGCCGTCCAGCGCGGCGGCGCGGCGGCGCATTCCGTCGAGGCCGGACCCCCGGGCGGCGTCCGCCCCGCCGGTCCCGTTGTCCGACATCTCCGCACGGAGCACCGCACCGTCGCGGCTGACCCGAACCGAGGCCCTGGAGGCCCGGCTGTGCCGGGCGACATTCGCCAGCGCCTCGGTGACGGCGAAGTAGGCGACGGCCTCGACCGCCGCGGGGATCTCACCGAGCGGGCCGACGTCGATGCGGGTCGGCACCCCGGCCCTGGTGGCCAGGGTGCCGAGCGCGCCGGCGAGGCCCTGGTCGGCCAGCACCGGCGGATAGATGGTGCGGATGACGGAGCGCAGCTCGGTCATCGCGTCCTCGGTCTCGGCGTGGGCCTGCCGCACCAGGGCGGCGGCCGCGTCGGGGTCGGCGGCGAAGCTTTCGCCGGCCACGGCGAGCCGCATCGCGATGGCCACGAGCCGCGCCTGGGTGCCGTCGTGCAGGTCCCTTTCGATCCGGCGGAGTTCCGCACTGTGCGCCTGGAGAACGTCTGCACGCGTCCGGGTGAGTGCGGTGACACGTTCGACGAGGTGCTCCGCGGGTGAGGGCGCCAGGACCGCGAGGCAGCACCGGGCGTGCGCCCGGGCGAGTGGCGGGAGGGTGAGGGCGGCCAGCGCCGCCAGGACCACGAGATTGGTCAGGCCGAGCGGCAACGCGGTGCCCCAGCCGGTGATGCGGTCGCTGGCCACGGGCAGCCACGGCGCCGTGGGAAGGGCCCACCACAGCGTGGTGATGAGGGGGGTGAGAAACAGGCTGCCCAAAAGGAGCAGGGCAAGGGCGCCCGCCGGCAGACCGGTGACCACCTGGGTCACGAGCCACCCGAGGGTGCGGAGGGCGGCGCGTGGGCGCGGCTCGGCCGGCCGTCCCAGCAGCTTCCCGGCGCGCCGGCGATGACGCTCCGCCCAGGGCCGGGCCGCCGACGGCAGACACAGCAGGGGCGCCGCGGCGAGCGTCGCCGTCGCGGCCACCACGGTGCCCAGCAGGTAACGCCCGCTACGCCATGTCGTGTGCCCCTGTGCGCGGGCCGCGCGGAGTATGCCGAGCACTCGTGTCGCTTTCCCAGGTCGTTCAGGAGGCCGGTGGAGGACCCCCACGGTGTTGTGGCAGACCCCAGGGCGTTGACCCTAGGAGACCGTGCGCCCCGCGCGCACTACAGCTGGCTGTACCTCTGGTTCGGGAGCCTGCGGTAGCGATCGGCGTTTCCTCGCTTACCTAGCGTGGAGGCATGGCATCCACAGACCCGGCCTCCGCTCCGCACCACCGGAACACCCCCTCGCCCGCCCGGCCGGCACGGCGGCGGCACCGCCGCTGGCTGGTCGTTGCCGCGGCCGCGCTCGCCGTCGGCACGGCCGTTGCCTCCCGGCTGCCCGCCGACGAGCACGAGGCGGCCGCGCCCGGATACGGGCAGGACGACCTGAGCCGGGACACCGAGGCCATCCGGGCGCTGGGGATCACCGGCGTCCAGGCACGGGTCACCACCGGCGCCGGCCGGGACCTGGTCGCCACCAGCGGCGTCGCCGAGGTGGGCACCGGCCGTCCGGTGCCCCGCAACGGCTATTTCCGGATGGCCAGCACCGGCAAGGCCCTGGTGGCCACCGTGGTCCTGCAACTGGTCGACGAGGGAAAACTGGCGCTCGACGACACCGTGGACCGCCGGCTGCCCGGCCTGGTGCACGGCAACGGCAACGACGGGCGCCGGATCACCATCCGCGACCTGCTCCGGCACACCAGCGGCCTCCACGACGATCTTCCCGGCTTCGCCACGCCGCAGGAGTACTACGCGCACCGGTACGACACCTACACCCCCCAGGAGATCGTCGCGCGGGCGATACGGCACCGCCCGGACTTCGCGCCCGGCGACGGGTGGGGTTACTCCAACACCGGCTACGTCCTGCTCGACATGATCATCGAGAAGGTCACGAACCACCCCTGGCACCAGGAGGTCGAGGAGCGGATCCTGCGACCACTCGGCATGCACCACACCTACCTGCCGGGCGGCACCCCCACCCTCCGCCGCCCCCACGCCAACGCCTACGAGGTCTACCCCTCCGGAGAACGGGCCGACGTCACCCGGGTCATCGTCCCCGACCCCGGCGGCTACGTCTCCGTCACCGCAGACGTCAACCGCTTCTTCCAGGCCCTGCTCGGCGGCGAGCTGCTGCCCCGGGCACGGCTCGCCGAGATGCAGGACACCGTCCCGGTCAACGAGGAGATGCGGGCGTTCTGGCCGGACGGGCGCTACGGCCTGGGCCTGGTCAACCGGCCGCTGTCCTGCGGCGGCAGCTACTGGGGCCACGAAGGCGGCGAAAGTGGCTACATCACTCTGAACGGCGCGACCCGCGACGGCGGCCGTACCGTCACCGTCTCGATGTCCACCGCCCTGGGCGACTCGCCCGGCAACACCCTCCGGCAGGAGCAAGCCGCCAGTCGTCTCGTCGACCACGCGCTCTGCGGCACGCCCGTCACCGCTCAGGACACGTAAGGGGCTTTCCCAGCCATCCGGGCGGCCGGCAGCAGACCTGTCGCCGCCCACCGGGGCGCCCCGCGGGGCGCAACGCGGGGGTACGGGTCGGCCTGCGCGCCGGGGGCGGGAACAACGGGCGCCCGCGGCAAGCTGATCAGGGGGAGCGAAGCACGCCGCCCACACGAGGAGTAGCACCGTGACCGCAAGCGCAGACCTGCTCGTCGACGCCTTCGGCCGGGTCAGGGAGTCCGTCCACGAGGTCGTCGAGGGACTCGGCCAGGAGGAGCTCACCGCCCGCCTCGACGCGGAGGCGAACTCGATCGCCTGGCTGGTGTGGCACCTGACGAGGGTGCAGGACGACCACGTGGCCGACGTGGCCGGGACCCCCCAGATCTGGACCTCGGAGGGCTGGGCCAAGCGGTTCGGGCTGAGCCTCCCGCCCCGCGACACCGGCTACGGCCACACCACGGAGGACGTGGCGGCCGTCGGCGGCCTCACGGCCGAGCTGCTGCTCGGCTACTACGACGCGGTGCACGAGCGGACGATCGGGTACGTCTCCGGGCTCGCCGACGAGGACCTGGCCCGGGTGGTGGACACCTCCTGGACCCCGCACGTCACCCTCGGCGTCCGGCTGGTCAGCGTCGTGAACGACGACACCCAGCACGTCGGCCAGGCGGCGTTCGTCCGGGGCATCCTGGAGCGGCGCGGCTGAAAGGCGCCCCGCCCGCGGCCCGCCCGGCCCCGCCCGCCCCACCGCGCGGGCGGGCGGGGGGCCGGGCCGCCCCGCCGGGCACCCCTGTCCGCCGGCGGGCGACGCGCGTAGCATCCGGGGAATGGCAGCGACCGACGGCCGGTGGTACCCGGCGGACTGGCCGGACCGCATTCGCGCGCTCGCCAGGGGCGAGCTGGAGCCGGTGACCCCGCGCGTGGCGGCGACCGTCCTGCTGTTGCGGGACGGGCCCGGCGGTCTCGAGGTGTTCATGTTGCGCCGGCGCACCACCATGGCCTTCGCGGGGGGCGCGTACGCCTACCCGGGGGGCTCGGTCGACGCCAGGGACGGCTCCGTCCTGCACGCCGCGGTGCGCGAGACCTTCGAGGAGGCCGGGGTGCTGCTCGCGGGCCCCGCGGACGGGGCCGCCCCGGGCAGCGTGGTCGCCGACGTCACCGGGCCAGGCTGGGAGGCGGACCGCGCCGCGCTGGCCGGGCACCGGCTGTCGTTCGCCGAGTTCCTCGCCCGGCGGGGGCTTGCGGTGCGCGAGGAGTTGCTCTGCCCGTGGGCGCGCTGGATCACCCCGGAGTTCGAGGCCAGGCGGTACGACACCTGGTTCTTCCTCGCGGCGCTGCCCGCCGGCCAGCGCACCAGGAACGCCTCGACCGAGGCCGACCACGCGGCCTGGGTGCGGCCCGCCGACGCCCTCGCCGCCTGCGGGCGCGGCGAGCTGTCGATGCTGCCGCCCACCCTGGCGACCCTGCGGGAGGTCTCCGGATACCCGACCGCGGCCCGGGCCCTGGCGGCCGCCGCCGGCCGCCGGCCTGAGCCGGTGATGGCCACCGCCCGCCTGGACGGCGACCGGGTGGTGCTCGACTGGCCGGGGTACGACGAGTTCGGGAAGCTCAAGGAGAGCGGGCGGAGCCGGCCGGGGGCGCCGGGCCCCGGGCGAGCAAGCAGGGAAGGCCGGGCGGCCCTGGAAGACCGGGCGGACCGGGAAAGCCGAGCGGACCACGCGGCGGAGGCGGGAGAGGGATGAGTGAGGCGGCCGGGCAGCCGGGGGCGCCCGCACCCGAGGTGAAGGACGGCGAGGTCACGGCGCGCGCGACGCTCGTGCTGGCGCCCAACCCCTCGCCGATGACCCTGGACGGCACGAACACCTGGGTGCTGGCCGAGCCGGGCTCGCGGCTCGCGGTCGTCGTCGACCCGGGCCCGCGGGACGAGGCCCACCTGCGGCGGGTGATCGACACCGTGGAACGCGCCGGGCGCCGGGTGGCCCTGACCCTGCTGACCCACGGGCACCCGGACCACGCCGAGGGCGCGGGCCGGTTCGCGGAGCTGACCGGCAGCCCGGTGCGCGCCCTCGACCCGCGGCTGCGGCTCGGCGAGGAGGGCCTCGGCGCCGGGGACGTCGTCACCACCGGCGGCCTCGAACTGCGGGTCGTGCCCACGCCGGGGCACACCGCGGACTCGCTGTCCTTCCAGCTGACGGCCGACGCGGCGGTGCTGACCGGCGACACGGTGCTCGGCCGCGGCACGACCGTGGTCGTGCACCCGGACGGGAGGCTCGGGGACTACCTGGACTCGCTGCGCCGGCTGCGGGCGCTGGCCGAGGAGGAGGGGGTGCGCACCGTCCTGCCGGGGCACGGGCCGGTGCTCGCCGACGCCGTGGGCGCCATCGACCACTACCTGGCGCACCGGGCCAGGCGGCTGGCCGAGGTGGAGTCGGCGGTGGCGGCCGGGCACGTCACCGCGGCCGCGATAGTGGCGCACGTCTACGCGGACGTGGACCGGGCGGTGTGGCCGGCGGCCGAGCTCTCGGTACGGGCCCAGCTCGACTACCTGCGGGAACGCGACGCCCTCCCGGAACCGGCCGGGACGCCGCCCGAGGAGGCGGCCATACCCCCCGAGGAGCCGTGACCGCCGGGGGAGCCGTGACCGCCGGGGGAGCCGTGACCGCCGGGGAGCCGTGAACCGGCCCGCCCGGGCGGCGTGCGTCTCAGCGCGAGCGGCGCGCGAGGCGCTCGATGTCGAGCAGGATGACGGCGCGCGCCTCCAGGCGCAGCCAGCCGCGGGCGGCGAAGTCGGCCAGGGCCTTGTTGACCGTCTCGCGGGAGGCGCCGACCAGCTGGGCCAGCTCCTCCTGCGTCAGGTCGTGCACCACGTGGATGCCCTCCTCGGACTGCACGCCGAAGCGGCGCGACAGGTCGAGCAGCGCCTTGGCGACGCGGCCGGGCACATCGGAGAAGACCAGGTCGGACATGCTGTCGTTGGTCCGGCGCAGGCGGCGCGCGACGGCGCGCAGCAGCGCGGCGGCCACCTCGGGCCTGGCGCTCAGCCAGGGCTGGAGGTCGCCGTGGCCGAGGGCGAGCAGCCTGACCTCGGTGACGGCGGTGCCGGTGGCGGTGCGGGGGCCCGGGTCGAAGAGGGAGAGCTCGCCGATCAGCTCGCCGGGGCCCATGACGGCCAGCATGTTCTCCCGGCCGTCCGGGGAGGTGCGGTGCAGCTTCACCTTGCCCTCGGTGACCACGTAGAGCCGGTCGCCCTGCTCCCCCTCGTGGAAGAGCGTGTCGCCGCGGGCCAGAGTCACCTCGGTCATGGAAGCGCGCAGCTCAGCGGCCTGCTCGTCGTCGAGCGCCGCGAAGAGCGGGGCGCGCCGCAGAACGTCGTCCACGAGTTCCCTTTCCTATGGACGGCCGTGGCGGCCGTGGTCGGCCGGGTCACGTCCTCATGATGCCGGACGCCTCGGCAGTGCTATCAGTCACAAGTTTGACTTACCGGGACGGGTACCCCGAGGGCAGGGGCTGGTTCCGGCCGTGCCCCGGCCGGACACCGGACGAATGTCGGCGGGGCCGTTTACGCTGGCCGGGTGGCCAACGGGCCCCGGGGATGCGCGAGGTGGCAGGGTGAACGAACGTGACGAGGAAGGGCCGTGCGGGTGAGCGCAAGCCAGGATTCAGCTGAGAGCGAACGGGCCTCCGCCGGCCGGGCGCGGCAGGGCGGGAGCCCGGCCGGCGCCCGGCAGGAGAGCCGGCTGGCCATGGTCCGCAGGGCCAGGAAGATCGACCGGGTGCTCGCCGACGTCTTCTCCTACGCCCACCCCGAGCTGGACTTCGAGAACCCCTTCCAGCTCCTGGTCGCGACGGTCCTGTCCGCGCAGACCACCGACCTGCGGGTGAACCAGACGACTCCGAGGCTCTTCGCCGCCTACCCCACCCCGGAGGAGATGGCCGCCGCCGACCCGGCCACGCTGGAGGAGATCGTCCGGCCCACCGGCTTCTTCCGCAGCAAGGCCAAGGCCCTGCTCGGGCTCTCGGCCGCGCTGCGCGACCGGTTCGGCGGCGAGGTGCCAGGCCGCCTGGAGGACCTGGTCACCCTGCCCGGCGTGGGCCGCAAGACGGCGCACGTCGTCCTGGGGAACGCGTTCGGCAAGCCGGGCATCACCGTGGACACCCACTTCCAGCGCCTGGCGCGCCGGTGGGGATGGACGGAGTCCAAGGACCCGGAGAAGATCGAGGCCGAGGTCGCGGAGATCTTCCCGAAGAAGGACTGGACGCTGCTGTCCCATCGCGTCATCTTTCACGGCCGCCGCATCTGTCACAGCCGTAAGCCCGCGTGCGGCGCCTGCCCCGTCGCGCATCTGTGCCCCTCCTTCGGCGAGGGCGAGACCGATCCGGAGAAGGCGAAGAAGCTGCTGAAATACGAGCTGGCCGGGCAGCCGGGCCAGCGGCTCAACCCCCCGGCCGACTACCCGGGCAAGCCCGCGCCCGCCGCCTGACCCCCGCGGCCGCCCCCGCGCGCCGCCCGGCCCGCCGGCGACGCGGCCCGCCCCCCCGGCGAGCCGGCCCGCCGGTACCGCAGCCCGCCGCCCCAGACCCGCCGCCCCCGCCCACCGTGAGGCCACATGACCAGCGCGCACGAAGCCGACATCCTCGTGTCGGGCCCGGAAGAGCTGCCCGGCTGGCTCAGGCCCCTGGCCCTGGCCGTCGCCACCATCGAGCCGCACCAGCTGAGCCGCTGGCTGCCGCCCGCGGACGGCGGGCGGCCCTCGGCCGTGCTCGTGCTGTTCGGCGAGGGCGCGAACGGCCCCGAGCTGCTGCTGCTGGAGAGGGCCTCCAGCCTGCGGGAACACGCGGGCCAGCCCTCGTTCCCCGGCGGCGCCCTCGACCCGGAGGACGGCGACCCCGAGGGCGAGGGGCCGGTGCGCGCGGCGCTCCGCGAGGCCCGTGAGGAGACCGGCCTCGACCCCGCGGGCGTGCGGGTCTTCGCCACGCTGCCGCGGCTCTACATCCCGGTCAGCAGGTTCGTGGTCACCCCGGTGCTGGCCTGGTGGCGCGAGCCCTCGCCGGTCGGGCCCGTGGACCCGGCCGAGACGGCACGGGTCTTCCGGGTGCCGGTCAGCGAGCTCGCCGACCGGCGCTGCCGCGGCACGGCCGTGCACCCCAGCG
This sequence comes from Streptomyces hoynatensis, assembly GCF_003626535.1. GTDB lineage: Bacteria > Actinomycetota > Actinomycetes > Streptomycetales > Streptomycetaceae > Streptomyces > Streptomyces hoynatensis. The sequence goes on along the minus strand of NZ_RBAL01000005.1, from coordinate 216,846 downwards.
GGTACCGCGGCCCCTGCTTCGAGGTCGCCGGGACCCTCGTGTGGGGCTTCACCGCGGGCGTGATCGACCGGATTCTCCACTACGCGGGGTGGGAGTCTCCCTGGGATCGTGACCGGGAGGTCTCGCTCGACCACGGGGCGTGAGACGGTGGCGGGCATGAACGTGCTCGACGCTCTGCTCCTGCTCGCCGGCGTGTGGTTCGCGGTGGTCGGATACCGCCAGGGCTTCGTCGTCGGCGTGCTGTCCGTCAGCGGCTTCGTCGGCGGCGGCCTCGTCGCCGTCTACACCCTGCCGGTGGTGTGGCGTGAGGCGAGCGACGGGGCGGAGCCCGGCGGCGCAGGGGTGATGGCGGCGGTGGTCGTGGTCATCGTCTGCGCCTCGGTCGGGCAGGCGCTCACCACCCACTGGGGCAACCGGCTGCGCCAGTACATCACCTGGTCCCCGGCCCGCGCCCTCGACGCGACCGGCGGCGCCCTGGTCAACGTGCTGGCGATGCTCGCCGTGGCCTGGCTGATCGGCTCCGCCCTCGCGACGACCACCCTCCCCACGGTGGGCCGCGAGGTGCGGGACTCGCGCATCCTGCTCGGCATCTCCGAGGTGGTGCCCGAGCGGGCCGACACCTGGTTCACCGACTTCAGCGCGATCCTGGCGCAGAACGGCTTCCCGCAGGTCTTCTCGCCCTTCACCGCCGAGCCCATCACCCGGGTCCCGCCGCCCGACCCCGGGCTCGCCGACAGCCCCGCGGTCTCGCGGGCGCGCCGCTCCATCGTCAAGGTGGTCGGCACGGCCACCGGCTGCGGCAAGGTCCTGGAGGGCAGCGGCTTCGTCTTCGCGCGCGAGCGGGTGATGACGAACGCCCACGTCGTCGGCGGGGTCAACGAGCCCACCGTGCAGATCGGCGGCCGGGGACGGCTCTACACCGCGAGCGTCGTCCTCTACGACTGGGAGCGGGACATCGCGGTGCTCGACGTGCCCGGACTCGACGCGCCCGCCCTGCACTTCAGCGAGGGCGACGCCGTCACCGGGGACGACGCGATCGTGGCGGGCTTCCCCGAGAGCGGGCCCTTCGACGTGCGGGCGGCCCGGGTGCGCGAGCGCTTCCAGGCCGACGGACCCGACATCTACCGGCGGGGCGCGGTCAGCCGCGACGTCTACTCCCTGTACGCGACGGTGCGCCCCGGCAACTCCGGCGGCCCGCTGCTCACTCCCGACGGCCGGGTGTTCGGCGTGATCTTCGCCAAGTCCCTCGACGACGAGCACACCGGATACGCGCTGACCAGCGACGAGGTGCGGGAGGCCGCGACCAGGGGCCGCGCCGCCGACGAGCCGGTGGACAGCCAGGACTGCGCGATGTGAGCCCGGCAGGACCGGCGTTCCGTGGCGCTAGCCGCGCGGGTGCCGCAGGCGCGCGCTCACCCAGCGCGCCCGGCGGCGCAGGATGTCCGGGAAGCCGATCATCGGGTCCGGCAGGGTGCCGCTCTGGAGGCGCCGCACGGCGCCCTGCTCCCGGGTGGCGGCGCCATTGCCGCCTCGCTCACGTGCCACGTCACGGTAGTCGTGCGTCCAGCCCATACCCTCGTCCCTGCCCGGGGTCCAAGGTCAGTAACCTCCCGGGAGCGAACTCGCCCGGCGTATGCGTCTGGCATGTGCCAGGCGCGGCGGGCCGGTCAGCGGTCCGGCTCGGGGTCACGCAGCCAGTCGACGAGTTCGCCGCTGAACGCGACCGGGTCCTCCTCGTGCGGGAAGTGCCCGAGGCCGTCGAAGAGCCGCCAGCGGTAGGGCGCCTCGACGTACTCGCCCGAGCCGGCCGAGCTGCGGGTGCGCAGCACCGGGTCGAGGGAGCCGTGCAGGTGCAGGGTGGGCACCAGCACCGGGCGCTTCATCCTGCGGTTGAACTGGATGCCGTCGGGCCGGACGATCGAGCGGACCATCCAGCGGTAGGGCTCGATCGCGCAGTGCGCCGTGGAGGGGATGGTCATGGCCCTGCGGTAGACCTCGACGTCCTCGGGCTCGGGCCCCCGCGGGCCCGACCATGCCTCGAGCAGCCTGCCCACGGCCGCCGCCTCGTCGGCGGCCAGCTGCCGCTCGGGCAGCCAGGGCCGCTGGAAGCCCCAGATGTAGGAGCTGGCCGCGGTCTGCTTGGGGTCGCGCAGCAGGGCGGCCCGCCAGTTGCGCGGGTGCGGCATGGAGGCGACGGCCAGCCGCCTGACCAGCTTCGGCCGCATCACGGCCGCCGTCCAGGCCAGGTAGCCGCCCAGGTCGTGGCCGACGAGGGCCGCGTCCGGCTCGCCGAGGGAGCGGATCACGCCGGTCACGTCGAGCGCCAGGTTCGCCGGGTCGTAGCCGCGGGGGGTGCGGTCGCTTCCGCCGACGCCCCGCAGATCCATGGCCACGGCCCGGAAGCCGGCGTCGGCGAGGGCGGTCAGCTGATGCCGCCAGGCCCACCAGAACTGCGGGAAGCCGTGCAGCAGCAGCACCAGCGGGCCCTCGCCGGCCTCGGCGATGTGGAAGCGGGCGCCGTTGGCGGCGACGTCGCGGTGGGTCCAGGGGCCGTCCCGGAGGATGACCGAGGACCGCATGCCGGACTGTTCGGCGATCGTCATGTGGCCGAGCCTGCCTTGTCCATGGAGACGGTACGCGGATGCGGCCTTACGTTCGACAGTACGGCAGCCGACTCCCTGGCGGACTTGATCGAGCGCTCGGGCGGCGCGATTCCGCCGAACTTGGCCCTGGCGAGCAGGAACAGCACCAGGGCGATCACGACGTACAGGCCGCCGACCACCGCGCAGGCCACCGCCGTCGGCACGCCCCACCAGTTCCGCAGCCAGAAGGCGAGCGCGAAGCTGAACAGGGGCACCGCGAACAGCGCGAGCAGCGCCCCGGCGAGGCCGGCCGCGCTGCCGAACAGGGCCTTGCGCACGTCCCGCCTGACCTCCGCCTTGGCCAGCGCGATCTCGTCGTGCACCAGGCCGGAAAGCTCGGCGGTGGCCGAGGCGACCAGCTCTCCGAGGCTGCGGCCCTCGTCGGCTGCGGTCATCGCGTTCTCCCTCTTTCCTCTCCGGGCCCCCCGGGACCTCGCCGGAGCCGCTCTCCGATGTGCTGGGTGCCGGGTGTGCCGACGCGTGGTCTGTGCTGGTGACAGTACTGGGGTGCCGGTGGCGCGTCAGCCGTTGACACTCGCGGTCGCCCTGGGGAGTGATGTCCCAAATGCTATAAGGGGCGCCCGGTCATCACCCGGGCGCCCCTTGGCATTTCGTCCCCCGTCCTCGCCTTCCCGCGCTGCGGCGCGCGCCCTGGCGCGGCCGGGGCGGGCGCGTGCCCCCGCGCGCGTTACCGGCTCAGTCCTCGCTCGGCGCGCTGGGCATCTTGCGCTGGATGAGCTCCATGACGGTGGTGTCGGTGAGGGTGGTGACGTCGCCCAGCTCGCGGTTCTCCGCGACGTCCCGCAGCAGCCGCCGCATGATCTTGCCCGACCTGGTCTTCGGCAGCTCGTCCACGGCGAGGATGCGCTTCGGCTTGGCGATCGGCCCGAGCTCCTTGGCCACGTGCGCGCGCAGCTCGTCGGCCAGGCCCTCGTCCTCGGCGGCCGTGCCCCGCAGCATGACGAACGCGCAGATCGCCTGCGTGGTCTGCGGGTCGGTCGCCCCGACCACGGCGGCCTCGGCCACCTTCGGGTGGGAGACGAGCGCCGACTCCACCTCGGTGGTCGAGATGTTGTGCCCGGAGACCAGCATCACGTCGTCCACCCGGCCGAGCAGCCAGATGTCGCCGTCGTCGTCCTTCTTCGCGCCGTCGCCGGCGAAGTACTGGCCGGGGAACCTCGACCAGTACGTGTCGACGAACCGCTGGTCGTCGCCCCAGATGGTGCGCAGCATCGAGGGCCAGGGCTCGGTGAGGGTGAGGTAGCCGCCCGAGCCGTTGGCCACCGGCCTGCCCTCGTCGTCCACGACCGTGGCGCTGATGCCCGGCAGCGGCACCTGCGCGGAGCCTGGCTTGGCCACCGTGACGCCGGGCAGCGGGCTGATCATGACGGCGCCGGTCTCGGTCTGCCACCAGGTGTCGACCACCGGGGTGCGGTCGCCGCCGATGTGCTTGCGGTACCAGACCCACGCCTCGGGGTTGATCGGCTCGCCCACCGAGCCGAGGATGCGCAGGCTGGACAGGTCGAAGCCGGCCGGTACGTCGTCCCCCCACTTCATGCAGGTGCGGATCGCGGTCGGGGCGGTGTACAGGATCGTCACGTGGTACTTCTGCACGATCTCCCACCACCGGCCGTTGTGCGGGGTGTTGGGCGTCCCCTCGTACAGCACCTGGGTGGCGCCGTTGGAGAGCGGGCCGTACACGATGTAGGAGTGGCCGGTGACCCAGCCGACGTCGGCCGTGCACCAGTACACGTCGGTCTCCGGCTTGAGGTCGAAGACCGCGTGGTGGGTGAACGAGGTCTGGGTGAGGTAGCCGCCCGAGGTGTGCAGGATGCCCTTCGGCTTCCCGGTGGTGCCCGAGGTGTAGAGGATGAACAGCGGGTGCTCCGCCTCGAACGCCTGCGGGGTGTGCTCCTCGGACTGCCGGTCGACGAGTTCGTGCCACCACACGTCCCTGCCCTCGGTCCAGGGCGTCTCCTGGCCGGTGCGGCGCACCACGAGCACGCTGCGCACCCGGGCGGCGCCCGGCCGGGTCAGCGCCTCGTCGACGGCGGGCTTCAGCGCGGAGGGCTGCCCGCGGCGAAAGCCGCCGTCCGCGGTGATGACCAGGCGGGCGTCGGCGTCCTCGATCCTGGTGGCCAGGGCGTCGGCGGAGAAGCCGCCGAAGACCAGCGAGTGGGGGGCGCCGATGCGCGCGCAGGCGAGCATCGCGATCACGGCCTCGGGGATCATGGGCAGGTAGATCGCCACCCGGTCGCCCGCGGCGACGCCGAGCTCGGTCAGGGCGTTCGCCGCCTTGGACACCTCGCGCTGCAGGTCGGCGTAGGTCAGGACCCGTGAGTCGCCGGGCTCGCCCTCGAAGTACAGCGCCACGCGGTCGCCGTGCCCGGCCTCGACGTGGCGGTCCACGCAGTTGTAGGCGACGTTCAGCCTGCCGTCGGCGAACCACTTGGCGAAGGGCGGGTTCGACCAGTCGAGGGTCTCGGTCGGCTCCTGCTCCCAGCTGAGGCGGCGGGCCTGCTCCGCCCAGAAACCCAGCCGGTCCTCGGCGGCGACCTCGTAGGCGGCGGCGGTGATGTTGGCGTCTGCGGCCACCTCGGCGGGCGGAGCGAACCTCCGCTCCTCCGTCAGGAGATTGGCCAGGCTCTCTTTACTCACGACATCTCCCTTGCGGCGTTCAGCTGTGTCCCACGGCCCACCCCATCAGTCAGGTTGCCCTTTGACAAGGGCGGCGGGAGCGCTGGTGTAGACCTATCACGCCCGCCGCTGGTCCGGCCGTGCCGCCGCCCCCGGGCTCGGGAGGCGTGCGGGCGGCGCGGGCGGATGTGGGGGGGTATGCGCCCGGTGGATGTCGCGGAATCGTGGAGGCGCGGGGGAGATGGGGAAACGGAACGGGGTGGCGGAGGTGAATGCCGGGCGGGGAAGTGGCCGCCGCGGCGGGCCGGGTCAGCCGGGTGGGGCGGCGAAACGCGGGCCGTCTCTTCTCTGTCCCAACTCCCGGTAATCGAAGGGCAATCCCAGGTAAAGGGCTGCTCTGTTCGGGGGGTTAGCCGCGCCGGTGCGCTGCACCGATCGAGGTAAATCGCCCTGGGAACCGTCACGGGAACCGCTTGTCATACAAACATCTCTTAATACTGACAGGAACATGTGCGGTGCGGAGCACGCAGATCCAGGCACCTGATCAGTGGCGAGAGGACCGAAAATGGTCACACACAGGAGGTTGGCGGTACGAGGGGCGGTGGCGGCCGCGCTGGCCCTGGCGATCTCGGGTTGCGGCGGCTCGAAGGACAACCCGGGCACGGGCGATCGCGACGGCGCGGGGGCCGGCGCGCAGGGCGCCCAGGGTGGCCAGGACGAGGGGGAGGCCCACGGTCGGGGAGACGGAGCAGAGGAGGGCGGCCAGGACAACCCGGGGCCGCAGCTCCTCGGCGACGGCTCGACCGCCGACTCGGGGCCCCAGCCCCACCAGCCGGTCCCCGAGGCGCTGCGCCCGGGCGAGGCGCCCCCGCAGTTCATCGTCTTCTCCTGGGACGGCGCCGGCGAGGACGGCAACCACCTCTTCTCCCACTTCAGGGAACTGGGCGAACAGTACGACGCGGACATGACGTTCTTCCTCTCCGGCATCTACACCCTCCCGGAGAGCGAACGCGACCTCTACCGGCCGCCCGGCCACGAACGCGGCGCCTCCGACATCTCCTTCCTCAACGACGACCACATCAGGGCCACCCTCGAACAGGTCCGCAGCGCCTGGCTGGAGGGCAACGAGATCGGCACCCACTTCAACGGCCACTTCTGCGGGGACAACGGCGTCGGCAGCTGGTCCGTCGACGACTGGCTGAGCGAGATCGACCAGGCCACGTGGATGGTCGAGCACTGGCGCACCACGACGGGCTTCGACGACCTCGAACCGCTGCCGTTCGACTACGACACCGAGCTCATCGGCGGCCGGGCGCCCTGCCTCGAAGGCCAGGAGAACCTGCTGCAGGCGGCGAGCCAAGCCGGATTCCGCTACGACTCAAGCGGCACCGCGCGGCAGGTGTGGCCCCGCCAGGAGAACGGCGTCTGGGACCTCTCCCTCCAGTCCATCCCGGTGCCCGGCCACAGCTACGAGACCCTGTCCATGGACTACAACTTCATGTACAACCAGTCCGGCCCCGGCGACGGCGACCCCGCCCAATACCCGGAGTGGGAGAACGAGATGTACCAGGGGCTGATGCAGGCATTCCAGCGTTCCTTCGACGGAAACCGGGCGCCGCTGATCGTCGGCAATCACTTCGAGGACTGGAACGGCGGGATTTACATGAACGCCGTCGAGAACGCCATCAAGGAGCTGTGCCCGCGCGAGGGCGTCGAGTGCGTCTCCTTCCACCAGCTGGTCGACTGGCTGGACGCCCAGGACCCCGCCGTGCTCGAGCAGTTGCGCGGCCTGGACGTCGGGCAGGCGCCGGCCGGGGGCTGGGAGCAGTTCCCGGCGGTGAGGCCGTGAGGCTCAGGCGGGCTGCGCCGAGGGGGCGCGGTCAGGCTCCGCCCCGGCGCCCGCCGCGCCGCCCGCGGACTCGCTGAGCACGAACGCCGGGTCGACCTGCGCCGCCAGGTCGACCCCGGTGCGCTCGTTGCCCCAACTCGCCGCGTTCCTCAGGTGGAAGTGCACCATCTGCTGGGTGTAGCGCTCCCAGTCGCGGCGGGCGTACGCGGCGTCGGCCGCCTCGTACAGCGTGCCGAGCGCCCGCCCGGCCGCGGCGCCGAGCTCACCCCACGGCCGCGGCCTGCCGCGCTCCAGGGCCCGCACCCAGTCCGAGTCGCCGAAGGTGGTCAGCAGGTCCTCCCCCGCCTCGGCGCGCAGGAACTCCACGTCCTCGGCTCCCTGCACCTTGTTTCCCACCACGCGCAGGCCGATGCCGAAGTCGCGGGCGTACTCCTTGTACTGGCGGTAGACGGAGACGCCCTTCCTGGTCGGCTCCGCCACCAGGAAGGTCATGTCGAAGCGGGTGAACATCCCCGAGGCGAACGAGTCGCTCCCGGCCGTCATGTCCACCACGACGTACTCGTCCCGGCCGTCCACCAGGTGGTTGAGGCAGAGCTCGACCGCGCCGGTCTTCGAGTGGTAGCAGGCCACCCCGAGGTCCTCCTCGGCGAAGCCGCCGGTGACCAGGAGCCGCGCGGTGCCGCCCTCGAGCGCCACCTCGCGGCCGCAGTCGCCGAAGACCGGATTCCCCTCGCCGAGCCGCAGCAGGCGCGAACCCGCCCCGGGCGGCGTGGTCTTGATCATGCTCTCGGGCGAGAGGATGCGCGGATTGTCCCCCCGGAGATAGCGCTTGATCGCGGGCAGTCTGGCGCCGAGCGCGGGCAGCGCCGCGGCCTCCTCCTCGGCGAGGCCGAGCGCCACGCCCAGGTGCTGGTTGATGTCGGCGTCCACCGCGGTCACCGGGATGCGCCGCGCGGCCAGATACCGGATGAACAGCGAGGACAGCGTCGTCTTCCCGCTGCCTCCCTTGCCGACGAAAGCGATCTTCATGTTCAACAGCGTAACCACGCGCCCCGCACCCGTGGCCACGAACGGCCTAAGCCCACTCGAACGTGTGGTTTGCCCCGCCCCTGCGGGCCTTCCTGCGCGGTGAACCGCCCCGAGCGCAGCAACTAGGCTGCGTGGCCATGAACCCCGACCCGCGCAGCGAGCCACGTGCCCCCGGGGGCGGGGGCTCCCCGGCCGGCGACCCGCTCGCCCCGCTGACCGAACTCCCCGGCGTGCGGGAGGCGGTCGACGCGGCCAGGGCGGCGGTCGACCGCGTCTACGGGCACCGGGTGCTGCGCCGGCGCGCGCCCGAGGTCGCCGCCGAGGCGGCCCTGCGCGGCGCCCGCGCCTCGGCCGCCCTGTCCGGCGCCGACTGGGCCCTCGAAGAGGTGCGCAGGCGCGGCGACTTCGGCGCCGACGAGGAGAGCGAAACGGTCGGCGCAGCGCTGCGGCTGAACGCGGAGGCGGGCGGGCTGCTCGGCGTCTGGCGGGTCTCCCCGGCGCGGGCGCTCGCCAGGCTGCACCTGGTGGCGGCCGGCGCCTCGGCGGGCCGGGGCGCGCCGGCGCGCGGTGCGTTTGCCGGGGGCGCGCCGGGCTCGGGCGCGCCGGGCGGCGCGGAGGCCGTGGGCCGTCCCCGGCTGGCCGGGGAGCCGGTGGCGGAGCCCGCGCTCGCGGAACTCGCCGGGCTCGGCGCGCCGGAGCCCGGGGCCGCCGAGGTCGCGGCCAGGCTGGAGGCGCTCACCGGCCTGATCGTCGCCGGCACCGCGGCGCCCGCGCCGGTGACGGCCGCGATCGTGCACGGCGAACTCCTCGCCCTGCGCCCCTTCCGCAGCCACAACGCGCTGGTGGCACGCGCCGCCGAGCGGATCGTCCTGGTCGGCGCGGGACTCGACCCCAAGTCCGTCGCCCCGGCCGAGGTCGGGCACGCCGAGCTGGGGCGTACGGCCTACCTGCGGGCGCTCGCGGGCTACGCCCAGGGCACGCGGGAGGGCGTGGGGGCGTGGATCGTGCACTGCGCGCGGGCGGTGGAACTGGGCGCCCGGGAGTCGACGGCGGTCTGCGAGGCCCTCCAGCGCGGCGCCTGAGCCGCGGCGGTCAGGCGGCGGCCGCGCCGACCGCCCGGCCGCCGCGCCCGCCCCAGCGCCTGCTCGCGTACCAGACCAGGCCCGCCGCGCAGGCCGCGGCGGCGACCGCGGCCCCCACCGCGAGCGCCGGGCGCGGCGGCAGGGCCAGGGAGGGCAGCCGCTGCCGCAGCCGCACCGGGCGTTCGAAGGCCAGCACCGGCCAGCCCCGCGCCACGGCCTCGCGGCGCAGCGCCCGATCGGGGTTGACCGCGTGCGGATGGCCGACGGACTCCAGCATCGGGACGTCGGTGGCCGAGTCGCTGTAGGCGTAGCAGCGCTTGAGGTCGTAGCCCTCCGACTCGGCCAGCTCGGCGATCGCCTCCGCCTTGGTCGGGCCGTAGGCGTAGTACTCGACCTCGCCCGTGTAGCAGCCCTCCTTCACGACCATGCGCGTGGCCACCACCCGGTCGGCGCCGAGCAGCCTGCCGATGGGCTCGACGATCTCCGCCCCCGAGGAGCTGACGATCACCACGTCGCGGCCCGCGGCGTGGTGCCCCTCGATCAGCGAGGCGGCCTCGTCGTAGATGATCGGGTCGATCACCTGGTGCAAGGTTTCCGCGACGATCTCCTTGACCTGCTGCACATTCCAGCCGCGGCAGAGCGCGGAGAGGTACTCCCGCATCCGCTCCATCTGGTCGTGGTCGGCCCCGCCGAGCAGGTAGACGAACTGCGCGTAGGCGGAGCGCAGGACGGCGCGCCGGTTGATGAGTCCGCCCTGGTAGAAGTGTCTGCTGAAGGTGAACGTGCTCGACTTCGCGATGACCGTCTTGTCCAGGTCGAAGAACGCGGCGGCGCGTGGCTGGGGCAGGGTTTCCACCTGCTGAGCATACGGTCCCGCCATTCGGCGTACCCTGTGGGCGTTGGGTTTGCCTGAGAGGGCTCTCGGGTACACCATGGAAGTCACGGATCGTTCGCGACCGTGCTAACCCGGTCCGGCTCCTCCCCCCCCGAGTCGGCCGTGGATGACGACCCCCGCTCTCCCCCCCGGCGGGGGTCGTCGCATGTCCGGGGCCATGTCAGGGCCGCGCCGATCGCCTGCGCCTCCCCGCCGCGCCCCCGGCGTACGCCGCCCCGGACCCCCGCACTTCTCCCGCGCTCGGTCACCCTTCGTGTTCATGTGACGCCTCCTCAGCCCGGGCGTGCGCCTCTTCGGCCCGGGGGTGCGCCCGCCGTCCATCCGGGCGGCTCCGCTCCCCGAGGGGGCCGCCGGGCCGGCGCGGCGACACGCCGCCGGTCAGTCGAACGGGTGAGGAAGTTATCCACAGGCGGTGGGTTGTCCACAGATTCCGACCAAGATCCACTCGGGATGGCCGGTTGCCGCACCCTGGGGACATGCCTCCGTCGCGCTCGGCGATCGGGCGAGCGCGGTGAGTGAGGCGCCGAGGGGAGAGGGGTTGCAGTGTTGGACACCACAGAGCCGAGGGCCGCGGGGAGGACCGCGGCGGGGACGGGCGGCGCGACGGCGGGCGCCGCAAGGACGAGGGGCGCCGCCCGGGCGGCGCGGACGGCCGGGGGCGCCGGCGCGGCGGCCGAGGCCATCCTGATCCTCACCGAGGACGAGTTGCTGCTCGACGACCTGCTGCGCCTGTGCGCGGCCGCCGGGGCGGACGCCGAGGTCGTGCACGGCGAGCCGCCCACCGCGGGCCGCTGGGAGCGGGCGCCCCTGGTGCTGATCGGCGAGGACCGCGCCGCGGCCAGGCCGCAGGCGAGCCGCTGGCCGGGCAGGCGCCCGGGGGTGCTACTGGTCGGGCACCGGCCGCAGGACCCGGCGATCTGGGCCCGCGGCCTGGAGCTGGGCGCCGAGCAGGTCCTCCGGCTGCCGGGGGACGAGCCCTGGCTCGCCGACCGCATCGCCGACGCCGTGGAGCGCCCGGGGCCGCCCGCCCTGACCCTCGGCGTCCTCGGCGGCCGGGGCGGCGCGGGAGCCTCCTCGCTCGCCTGCGCCCTCGCCGTCACCGCCGCCAGGCAGGGCAGGCGCACCACCCTCGTCGACGGCGACCCGCTCGGCGGGGGCCTCGACCTGCTGCTCGGCGGCGAGCGGCTGCCGGGGCCGCGCTGGCCCGCCTTCGTCTCGGCGCGCGGCCGGCTCTCCTGCGCGGCGCTCGCCGAGTCGCTGCCCCGGCCGCACGGGCTGAGCCTGCTCAGCTGGGACAGGTCCGACGTGACCCGGGTCCCGGCGGACGCGATGCGCTCCGTGCTCGGCGCGGCGCGGCGCGGCGGCGGCGTGGTGGTGCTCGATCTGCCACGCAGGAGGGACGAGGCCGTCGACGAGGCGCTGGGGCAGGTGGATCTCGGCCTGCTCGTGGTGCCGGGCGAGCTGCGCGCGGTGGCCGCGGCCCGCGGGGTGGTGGCCGCCGCCGGGCCGCTCGTGCGGGACCTGCGGCTGGTCGCCCGGGTCATGGCGGGCGACGGCATTCCCGCGGCCGAGCTGAGCCGCCTGCTCGACCTGCCCCTGGCCGGGGAGCTGCCTGAGGAGCCGGGCCTGTCCGCGGCCGCGGGCGCAGGCGAGCCGCCCGGCTCCCGCCCCCGCGGGGTGCTGGCCAGGTTCTCCGCCGCGCTGCTCGAGCGCGCGCTGCCCGCGGGGGCCGCCGCGTGAGCGCCGCCGGCTTCGGGCCGATCGAGCCCGACGAGCTGCGGGAGCTCCTGGAGGGCGTGCGGCTGCGGCTGGCCGCCGAGGGAGCGGAGCCCACGCCGGGGCGGGTGGCCGCCGCGCTGCGGGCCGAGGGCAGGCTGCTCGGGGACAGCGCGGTGCTCGCCGTCGTCCGCGCCCTGCGCTCGGAGCTGGTGGGCGCCGGGGCGCTCCAGCCCCTGCTGGCCGAGCCCGAGGTGACGGACGTCCTGGTGAACGGCCCCGACGACGTCTGGGTGGACCGCGGCCGCGGCCTGGAGCGAGCCGGGGTGCGCTTCCCGGACGCCGCGGCCATCCGCCGCCTCGCGCAGCGGCTGGCCGCGACCGCGGGCCGCAGGCTGGACGACGCGCGGCCCTGGGCCGACGTCCGGCTGGCCGACGGCACCAGGATGCACGCCGTGCTGCCCCCGGTGGTGGTCGGCTCTCCCTGCCTGTCGCTGCGGGTGGTGCGGCCGCGGGCGTTCACCCTCGCCGAGCTCGCCGAGGCGGGGACCGTGCCGCCGGGGGGCGAGCGGCTGCTGCGCGCGGTGCTCGCCGCCCGGCTCTCCTTCCTCGTCACGGGCGGCACCGGCTCGGGCAAGAGCACCCTGCTCGCCACCCTCCTCGGGCTCGTGCCCGAGGACGAGCGGATCGTGCTGGTGGAGGACTCGGCCGAGCTGCGGCCCAGCCACCCGCACGTGGTCCGGCTGGAGACCAGGCCGGCCAACCAGGAGGGCGCGGGCCGCGTCATCCTGCGGGACCTGGTCCGCCAGGCGCTGCGGATGCGCCCGGACCGGCTGGTGATCGGCGAGTGCCGCGGCCCCGAGGTCACCGACCTGCTCGGCGCTCTCAACACCGGCCACGAAGGCTGTGGAACGCTCCATGCCAACGCGGCCGCCGATGTTCCGGCGCGCCTGGAGGCGCTGGGCAGCGCCGCGGGCCTGTCGCGCCCCGCCCTCCACAGCCAGTTGGCCTCCGCCTTGTCCGTCGTGCTGCACCTGGCCAGGGACCGGGCCACGGGACGGCGCAGGATCGCCGAGGTCCACGTCCTCGACCGGGCCGCCGACGGCCTGGTGCGCACGGTCCCGGCCGCGCGCTGGACGGCGAGCGGCTTCCGCCGCGAGCCCGGCTGGGACCGGCTGGCGTTCCTGTGCGCGCAGGGCGGGGGTGGCGAGCCGTGACCGGGGCGCTCGCGCAGTTCACGGCTGCCCTGTGCGCCGGCGCCGGGGCGTGGGCCCTGGCGGAGGGGCCGCGGGGGAGGCGCCGGGTTCGGCTGCTGACGGCGGGCTGCGGCCGGGTCGGCCGGGCGCGGTTCGGGGCGGCGTGGTGGCCGGGGGACCACGAGGAGCGGCGCGTGCTGCTCGCCTGCCTGGCCGTGGGCGGCCTGCTCGCCCTGTGGGGCGGGTCGGTGCTGCCGGTGGCGGCGGCAGCGGCGCTGGCCCCGCTCGCCGTGCGCCGGTGGCGCCGGGCGCGTGAGCGGCGCGCGGCCGACCGCAGGCGGGATGCCGTGCTCGACCTCTGCGGCTCGCTCGCGGGGGAGGTGCGCGGGGGACGGCCGCCCGGTCAGGCGCTGAGCGCGGTGGGCACCGGCGGGCTCGGGCTCGGCGAGCAGGGCGCCGCGGTGCTGGCCGCCGCCAGGTACGGCGGCGACGTCCCGGCGGCGCTGTGCGCCGCGGCGAGCAGCCCGGGCGCGGAGGGGCTGCGCGGCGTGGCGGCCTGCTGGGAGGTCGCGGTGGACGGCGGCGCCTCGTTCGCCTCGGGCCTCGACCGGGTCGCGGAGGCGCTGCGGGCCGAGCGGGACCAGGAGGAGGAGCTGCGGGCCCAGCTGGCCGGGCCGCGGGCGACCGCGCTGGTGCTGGCGGCGCTGCCGGTATTCGGGCTGCTGCTCGGCGCGGCGATGGGGGTGGAGCCGCTGCGCATCCTGCTCGGCACGCCCCTGGGCCTGTGCTGCCTGCTGCTGGGGACCGCGCTGGAATGGGCCGGGCTGGCCTGGGTCGCGGCGATCGTCCGCGCGGCGGAACGGGCCGGGTCGTGAGCGGCGCGTCCGCGGCCGCCTGGCCCGCGGTGGTGGCGGGCGCGGCGGGTGCCGAGTCCGGTGCGGCGCTCTCCGCCACGCTGCTTGCCCTCCTCGCGCTGGCCGGGGTGTGCCGGCTGAGCGCCAGACGCCGGCTCCTCGGCAGGCTGGCCGCGTTGCGCGGGGAGCGGCCGGTGCCCGCGCGCCTGATTCCGACCCCGTTGCGGCGCCGCGGCCGGCCCACGGCGGATCACCGCCTGCCGCTGGCGACCGAGTTGCTGGCCGCCTGCCTGGCGGCGGGGGCCGCCCCGGGCGCGGCGGCCGGGGCGGTGGGCGCCTCGCTCGGCGGGCCGCTCGGGGAAAGCCTGCGGAGAGCCGCGGCCGAGCTCAGGCTCGGCGGCGATCCCTCCGAGGTCTGGGGGAGATTCGGGCGGTACCCCGGGGCCGGAGGGCTGGCGCGGCGCCTGGAGCTGGCCGAGACCAGCGGCGCCCCGATGGTGCGGGCGGTGGCCGCCGAGGCCGCGCAGGCCAGGGCCCGCCGCAGGCGGGCGGCCCAGGTCGGCGCCAGGCGCGCGGCCGTCCAGGTGGCCGGCCCCCTCGGGCTGTGCTTCCTGCCCGCCTTCCTGCTGATCGGGGTGGCGCCCGTCGTGCTCGGCCTGGCCTGGCGGCTGCTGTGACCCGGCCTCCCACCCGCCCCGGGCGCCCGCCCCCGCCTCCGGCCCGGGCGCCGGCCTCCCCGGGGCGTCCGCCGCCCGGCAGCGGCTCGGGCGAGCGGCCACCTACTCGGGCACACCCGCGTCCGGCGGCCCTTCGCGCCCGCTGTCCACCGGCGCCCGCCGTCGCTTCCCGCGTCCTCGTCCGCCTTCTTTCGACTCATCCGATTCATCCGATTCATTCGCCACGTCAACTGCTCGCTTTCATCCGCCGCTTCGACCGCACGTCGGTCGACGTCGGCAACCGACAAGGAAGGAACACGCCATGGGACTGATCAGGCGCCGGCTGCGGCTGGTGACGGGGCCCCGGAGGGACGCCGGCATGAGCACCGCCGAGTACGCGGTGGGCACCATCGCCGCCTCCGCCTTCGGGCTCGTGCTCTACCAGGTGCTCACCTCGGGGGCGGTGACCGATGCGCTGCAGGGGCTGCTGGAGCGAGCGCTCAGCGCGCGGCCGTGACCGGGGCTACGTCACCGCGGAGGCCGCGCTCGCCGTGCCCGCGCTGGTCCTGCTGCTCGGGATGCTGCTGTGGGGCCTGGCCGCCGTGACCGTGCAGCTGCGGTGCTCGGACGCCGCCAGGGCGGGGGCGCGGGCGGCGGCCCGCGGCGAGGAGGCGGCGGCCGTCGCCGACGTGGCCCGTTCGGCGGCGCCCGGCGGGGCCGTGGTGCGGGTCGAGCGGGAGGGCGGGCTGTACCGGGTGCGGGTGACGGCCCGCACCCTGGGGCCAGGCCCGCTCGCCCTGCGGCTCGGCGGGGAGGCGGTGGCCCATGCGGAGGGGTAGGCGCAGGGCGCCCGGCGGAGACCGGGGCTCGGCCACCGTGTTCGCCGCCCTGTGTGCGGTGGCGCTCTGCCTGGTCTTCGGGGTGGTCCTCGCGCTCGGCCAGGTGATGGCGGCGCGCCAGCGGGCCGCGGCGGCGGCCGACCTGGCGGCCCTGGCCGCGGCCGACCTGGCCCTGGCCGGGCCCGAGGCGGCCTGCGGCCTCGCCCACCGGGTCGCCAGGGCCCAGGGGGCCCGCGTCGTCCGCTGCCAGGTGGGCGGAGAGACCGCCGACCTGACGGCCGAGGCGGCCGCGGGCCCCTACCGGGCGCACGCCAGGGCACGGGCCGGGCCGGCGGCGGAGCCTGCCCCCGGGCCTGACGCCGCCCCGGCCCGGGGCGGCGCGGGCGCGGCCGGGAGAGGCAGCGGCGCGGAAGGGGAGACGCGCGCGGCGGCGGAAAGGGGCGGCGCGCCGGGGGCGGCCCGAGGGGGGCGGGCGCCGACGGCGGTGGGCCGGGGCTCAGGCGGGGCCGTGCGGGCGCAGCAGCTCGGTGAGGAGGCGGACCGCGCCGCGCTTGTGCAGGGGGTCGTTGCCGTTGCCGCACTTGGGGGACTGGATGCAGGACGGGCAGCCGCCCTCGCACTCGCAGGCGGCGATCGCGTCCCTGGTCGCGGCCAGCCACTGCCGCGCGGTGTGGAAGGCGCGTTCGGCGAAGCCCGCGCCGCCCGGGTGCCCGTCGTGGACGAAGACGGTGGGCAGCAGGGTGTCCGGGTGCAGGGCCGTGGAGACCCCGCCGATGTCCCACCGGTCGCAGGTGGCGAACAGCGGCAGCATGCCGATGGCCGCGTGTTCCGCCGCGTGCAGGGCGCCCGGCAGGATCTCGGGGGCGATCCTGGCGGCGTCCAGCTGGTCCTCGGTCACCGTCCACCACACCGCCCTGGTGCGCAGCGTGCGCGGCGGCAGGTCCAGGCGGGTCTCGCCGAGGACCTCGCCGGTGAGCAGCCGGCGGCGCAGATACGAGACGACCTGGTGGGTGACCTCCACCGAGCCGAAGCACAGCCGGGCGTCCCCCCAGGGCACCTCGGTGTCGGTTTCGAGCACGGACAGCTCGGTGACCTCGCGGGCCGAGGTGGACCACGGCGGGTCGTCCTGCTCGACGAGGGCGACCGCCTCGGCGAGGTCGAGGGTCCGGACGACGTAGCTGCGGCCCTGGTGCAGGTGCACCGCGCCCTCGTGCACGGTGCCGTGCGCGGCGGCGGCGTCCACGGTGCCAAGCAGCCGGCCGGTGGCCGCCTCGACCACCCGTACCGGCTCGCCTCCGCCGCCCCTGAGGTTCACCAGGTCCGCGGGGCGCTCCCGGCGCGTCCAGTACCAGGCCGTGCCCCTGCGGCGCAGCAGGGACCTGTCGGCCAGCTTGGCCGGCAGCCCGGCCGCCGCCGGTTCGAAGAGCCCCGCTTCCTTGGCGAAGTCGGCCTCGGTGAGGGGGAGTTCGGCGGCCGCGGCGCACAGGTGGGGGGCCAGCACGTAGGGGTTCCCCGGGTCGAGCACCGTGCTCTCCACCGGCCTGCGGAACAGCGCCTCGGGATGGTGCACCAGATAGGTGTCGAGCGGGTCGTCCCTGGCCACCAGGACCGCCAGCGCCCCCTGCCGCTGCCGCCCGGCGCGCCCGGCCTGCTGCCACAGCGAGGCCCTGGTGCCCGGATAGCCGGCGAGGAGCACGGCGTCCAGGCCGGCGATGTCCACGCCGAGTTCCAGCGCGGTGGTGGCGGCGAGCCCGAGCAGCTCGCCGCCGTGCAGGGCCCGTTCCAGGGCGCGGCGCTCCTCGGGGAGATAGCCGCCGCGATAGGCCGCCACCCGCCCCGCCAGCGCGCGGTCGGCCTCCGCCAGGCGCTCCTGGGCGATCAGCGCGATCAGCTCGGCGCCCCGCCGGGACCTGACGAAGGCCAGCGTGCGCACTCCCTGGGCGGTGAGGTCGGTCAGCAACTCGGCGGTCTCCGCGGTCGCGGTCCTGCGGACCGGGGCACCGCGCTCGCCGCGCGCCTCGGTCAGCGGCGGCTCCCACAGCGCGAAGACGAGTTCGCCGCGTGGCGAGGCGTCCTCGGTGACCTCGGCGACGGGCAGCCCGGTCAGCCGTCCGGCCGCAAGGCCGGGCTCCGCCGTGGTCGCCGAGGCCAGCAGGAAGACCGGGTCGGCGCCGTAGTGGGCGCAGACGCGGCGCAGGCGGCGCAGCACCTGGGCCACGTGCGAGCCGAAAACCCCGCGGTAGACGTGGCACTCGTCGACGACCACGTAGCGCAGCGCGCGCAGGAAGGCGGACCACCGCCGGTGCCCGGGGAGGAGGGAGCGGTGCAGCATGTCCGGGTTGGTCAGCAGCAGGTTGGCGTGCTCGCGGGCCCAGGCGCGTTCCTCGGGCGGCGTGTCCCCGTCGTAGGCGACCGGGCGGACGGCGGTGCCGAGCGGGGCGGCCAGCCGGCGCACGGCGCGCAGCTGGTCGGCCGCGAGCGCCTTGGTCGGCGCCAGGTACACCGCGGTCGCCGGGCGGGGGCCCGGCCTGGCCGTGTCGCGGTGCCCCCCGGCGAGCGCCGTGAGCACCGGGACCTGATAGGCGAGCGACTTGCCCGAGGCGGTGCCGGTCGAGATCACCACCGACTCGCCGCGCAGCGCGTGGCCGATCGCGCGGGCCTGGTGCGCCCACGGCCGTTCGATGCCGGCGGCCCGGATCGCGGCCAGGACGTCGCCGGATATGCCCTCCGGCCATTCGGCATGCCTGCCGGGCCGCGCGGGCACGTGCTCCGTGTGAGTGACACGTGCCGTCCGGTCCCGATGGCTGGACAGGCGTTCGAGCACGGCCTGCGGCGGCGGGCGGTGACGGGCTTCCGGTTCGTAGGACATCGGCGTCGAGTCTGTCACTGGTCCGACGGACAATGGCTGTAAGACGTCGTCCTGGGCAGGCGGTAAGTGGTTGAATGCCCTGGCGGCTGCCATTCCATGGGGGGCGACCGCTCGATAGCAAGGTGCTGGAGGAGTCCGTGGACCTGTCCCTGTCGACCCGAACCGTCGGCGACCGCACAGTCGTCGAGGTAGGCGGCGAGATTGACGTTTACACCGCGCCCAAGTTGCGCGAACAGCTGGTGGAGCTGGTCAACGACGGAAACCACCACCTCGTGGTGGACATGGAGCGCGTTGACTTCCTCGACTCCACCGGGCTGGGTGTGCTGGTCGGCGGCCTGAAGCGGGTCCGCGCCCAGGAGGGTTCGCTGCGTCTGGTGTGCAACCAGGAGCGGATTCTCAAGATTTTCCGGATCACGGGCCTGACCAAGGTGTTCCCCATCCACGAGTCCGTGGACGAGGCCATCGCGGCCACCGACTGAGGCGCCTGCGGGCGCCCGGGCGAGGCGTCAGCTGGGACCATCATGTGGGACCGCCCCGGGCTCCATGCCGGGGCGGCGTGTTCGCACGATCTAGGGGGATGGCATGGCCACGGTGGAACTGCGCTTCAGCGCTTCCCCCGAGCACGTCCGCACCGCGCGGCTGGTGGCCGCGGCGGTGGCCAGGCGCGCCGGGGTGCACGAGTCGGTGCTCGACGAGCTGAGACTCGCGGTCGGGGAAGCGTGCAGCAGGGCCGTCGGCCTGCACGCCGTGCACGGCCTGACCTCTCCCGTGCGGGTCATGCTCACCGAGGGCGAGAAGTCGTTCTCCATCGAGGTGGGCGACGACGCGCCCAGCGGCGTTCCCGCCCCCAGGGACCAGTCGGCGGCCGAGGCCGCCGAGGAGACCGACGAGCTGGGGCTCGCCGTCATCAGCGGCCTCGTCGACGACGTCGAGGTGATCTCCGACGCGTACGGCGGAAAGATCAGGATGAGCTGGCCGACGGCCACCGCTTCCCTGTCCTGATCAGGAGAATTTCTTTTCTGGATCTTCGCGCTGATATGCGCGCGAAAGATCGTCGGGTTCCGGGGCGAATAATTCCCCTTTCCCGGCCCCTTCTTGGATGTCGTTTGCCTGCCTACACTCCGGCCACGTATGTCCGTTTCGGACCGCGCCCGAGCGTCAAGGAGGACGAATGGCAGCACATCCAGACGTCACGCAGGCAGCCGGGACCGCCGAACTCACCGGTGGCGACCGGGGCCTTGTCCTGCTCGTCGCGGTGGTTGCCCTGGCCGCGATAGCCCTCGCGTTCGTGCTGGTGAGACAGGTTCTCGCGGCCGACGAAGGCACGGCGGGCATGAAGAAGATCGCCGCCGCGGTACAGGAGGGCGCCAACGCGTACCTCGCCAGGCAACTGCGCACCCTCAGCATGTTCGCCGCGGTGGTGGTATTTCTGCTTCTGCTGTTACCGGCTGATGACTGGGGACAGCGCATCGGCCGTTCGATCTTTTTCGTGATCGGCGCGGCCTTTTCCGCGGCGACCGGATATCTCGGAATGTGGCTCGCGGTGAGAAGTAATGTCCGTGTGGCTGCCGCGGCCCGTGAGGCGGGCCGCGAACAGGCGATGCGCACCGCCTTCCGCACCGGCGGCGTGGTCGGCATGTGCACCGTGGGCCTCGGCCTGCTCGGCGCCGCCTGCGTCGTGCTGGTCTACGCGGCCGACGCGCCCAAGGTCCTGGAGGGCTTCGGCCTCGGCGCCGCGCTGATCGCGATGTTCATGCGGGTCGGCGGCGGCATCTTCACCAAGGCCGCCGACGTGGGCGCCGACCTCGTCGGCAAGGTCGAGCAGGGCATCCCGGAGGACGACCCGCGCAACGCCGCGACCATCGCGGACAACGTCGGCGACAACGTGGGCGACTGCGCCGGCATGGCCGCCGACCTGTTCGAGTCCTACGCGGTCACCCTCGTCGCGGCCCTGATCCTGGGCACCGTGGCCTTCGGCGACTCGGGCCTCGCCTTCCCGCTGCTCGTCCCCGCCATCGGCGTGCTCACCGCCATGGCCGGGATCTTCCTGGTCTCCCCCCGCCGCGGCGACCGCAGCAGCATGACGGCCATCAACCGGGGGTTCTTCCTGTCCGCCGGAATCTCCCTGGTGCTGGTCGCGGCCGTCGCCTTCCTCTACCTTCCCGGCAGCTTCGCCGAACTCGATGGCGTCGAGGACGCCGAGATCGCCGCGCACGACGCCGACCCGCGGCTGTTCGCGCTGGCGGCCGTCGCCATCGGCATCGTGCTCGCCGCCCTCATCCAGCAGCTCACCGGCTACTTCACCGAGCCGGGCCGGCGGCCGGTGCGGGACATCGGCAAGACCTCGCGGACGGGCCCGGCCACCGTGGTGCTCGCCGGGTTCTCCGTCGGCCTTGAGTCCGCCGTCTACACGGCGCTCCTGGTGGGGCTCAGCGTGTACGCCGCGTTCATGCTGGCGGGGTCGACGATCATGCTGGCCCTGTTCGCCGTGGCGCTGGCCGGCACCGGCCTGCTCACCACGGTCGGCGTGATCGTCGCGATGGACACCTTCGGCCCGGTCGCCGACAACGCCCAGGGCATCGCCGAGATGTCCGGCGACGTCGAGGGCGAGGGCGCCCGGGTGCTCACCGACCTGGACGCCGTCGGCAACACGACGAAGGCGGTCACCAAGGGCATCGCCATCGCCACCGCGGTGCTGGCCGCCGCGGCCCTGTTCGGCTCCTACCGCGACGCCATCGCCGACGCGGTCGCCGACGTGGGGCCACAGGCGGTGGGCGGCCCCGGGCTCAGCCTGGACATCTCGCAGCCCAACAACCTCGTCGGTCTCGTCATCGGCTCCGCGGTCGTCTTCCTCTTCGCCGGCCTCGCGATCAACGCGGTCTCCCGGTCGGCGGGTTCCGTGGTGTACGAGGTCCGCAGGCAGTTCCGCGAGCACCCGGGGATCATGGACTTCAGCGAGCAGCCCGAGTACGGCAAGGTCGTCGACATCTGCACCAGGGACTCGCTGCGCGAGCTCGCGACGCCGGGACTGCTCGCCGTCATGGCCCCGATCGCCGTCGGCTTCAGCCTCGGCATCGGCGCCCTCGGCTCCTACCTGGCCGGCGCGATCGGCACCGGCGTCCTGATGGCCGTCCTGCTCGCCAACTCGGGCGGCGCCTGGGACAACGCCAAGAAGCTGGTCGAGGACGGCCATCACGGCGGCAAGGGCAGCGAGGCGCACGCGGCCACGGTGATCGGCGACACCGTGGGCGACCCCTTCAAGGACACCGCGGGCCCGGCGATCAACCCGCTGCTGAAGGTGATGAACCTGGTGGCCCTGCTGATCGCCCCCGCCGTGATCACCCTCACCTACGGCGAGGACGCCAGCGCGCCGCTGCGCGCGCTGATCGCGGTGATCGCCGTGCTGGTGATCGTCGGCGCGGTCTACGCCTCGAAGCGGCGCGGCATCGCCGTGGACGAGGCGGAGCCGGCCGCCGGGGCCGGCCGCGCGGCGGACTCCCCGGCGGTCACGCCCTGAGCAGACCCCGGCCGTCCCACGGCACCGCATCCCGCACCGGTATCGCGTACCTGTGTCCCGGACCCGTATCGCGTACCTGTGTCCCGGACCTGCACGCCGGGCACCCGCCCGTTCCGCACCCGCTCGTTCCGCACCGCACCCGCACACCGGCACACCGGCACAAGCGTCCGGGCCCGCACCCGCGCGTCCGCGCCCCGCGCCCCCGGCCGGCCCCGGCCCGCTCGGCGCTCGCGTCTGTGCTCGCGCCGGGGTGCGGGCCGCGGTGGGTGCGGGTGGGCGGGCGCGCGGGCGCGGGCGCCGGGTGCCTCTCGCGTGGCTGCGCGCGGGGTTACCGCGAAGGCGCGGGGTTCCTAGCATGAGTGCCCGTGAGCGCCTTGCCCTGCGACGCCCTGCTGTGCGACATCGACGGCGTACTGCGCCTGTGGGACCCGGACGGGATGACCGGCCTCGACCGGAAGTACGGCCTGCCGCCCGGCACCCTGTTCGCGACCGCCTTCCACGGCGAGTCGGCCCTCGCCGCCGTCACCGGAGCGATGACCGACGAGGAGTGGCGGGTGGCGATCGCCGCCTCGCTCGCCGGGGCCTGCGGTTCCGCCGACAGGGCCGCCGAACTCGTCGCGGAGTGGGGCAGGCAGGCGGCCCGCGTGGACGAGGAGGTGCGGGGGCTGCTGCTCGCCGTCCGCCGCCGGGTGCCGGTGGTGCTGGTGTCCAACGCCACCACCCGCCTGGAGGCCGACCTGGCCGCCCTCGGCCTGTCCGACGTCGCCGACCACGTGGTCAACACCTCCCGGATCGGCGCGGCCAAGCCGGACCCGCGCGTCTACCACATCGCGGCGGAGCGCGCCGGGGCCCCGCCGGCGCGCTGCCTGTTCGTCGACGACACCGCGGAGAACGTGGCGGCGGCCGTGGCCCTGGGCATGACCGGCCTGCACTACCGACGCGCCGGGCAACTGCGCCGGGCGCTCGGCCCCCTCGTCCCTGCCCCGCGAGCGCCGTCCGGCCGGGACTGAGCCGCCACCCCGCCCGGGCCGCGCCGGTCCGGGGCGCCGGGCCGGGGCGGGCCGGGGGGTGGGTCGGCGTGTCGACACGACGTTTCCCCGGCCACATTCGGGCCCCTTTTCCGGTGGTGCAAACGGTGGCAATTCCCGGCATTCCAGGCGTCTGTCGCCTCGGCTTCACTCTGACGAGGGACTCGCGGCGTGTAAGTTCCCGCCCTAGGTCGACGCGGCCTAGCGGCACGAAGGGACGGGAAACGGTGAAGAAGAAGCTCGCGGTGGCGCTCTCCGGGTGCGCGACGCTCGTTCTCACGCTGTCCGCCTGCGGCGACAGCGACGAGAAGACCAACGAGTGGGCCAAGAACATCTGCGATCAGGTGCGGCCCCAGGTCGAGAAGATCCAGGCCGCCAACGCCGCGATTGCCGAGGCGAGCAGCGACGACCGCTCCCCGGCCGAGGTCCAGGAGGCCGACGCCGCGGCGTTCCAGGACATGTCCGAGGCGTACGCCTCCCTCGCCGACGCCGTCGACCAGGCCGGGGACCCGCCCGTCGACGACGGCGCCCAGCTGCGCGAGGACGCGGTCACCGAACTGCGCGACATCTCCGACTCCTACGCCGAGCTCACAGAAAACGTCGGCGCGCTCGACACCTCGGACCACGCGCACTTCGCCGAGGGCCTGCAGGAGGTCGCGGGCCGGCTCGAAGGGCTCGGGCAGAGCGGCGACGAGGCGCTGAACGAGCTCCAGGGCGGCGACCTCGGCGAGGCGATGGCCCGCCAGCAGGGCTGCCAGAGCTCCTCCGCCTCCCCGGGCGAGGAGGCCGGGGACGCCGCGGCCGGCGGAAGCGGCGAGTCGGAAGGCGGCGAGTCGGAAGGCGGCGAGGCCGACGGGGGCGAGCAGGCCGACGGCGGCGAGCAGGCCGACGGCGGCGAGAGCGCCGACCCGGCCCAGGAGGACGGCGGCGCGGAACTCGGCGGCTGAACCGGCGCGGAACGCGGTGGCCGAACCCATCCGGGCGGCCCGGGCAACCGCGGCCAACCCCCCGGGCGGCCACGGCAACGGGGAACCAGGCGGGCCGCCGGCAGCCGCGGCCGGGCGGCCGCCGAAGCAGGGCCGGGTGGCCGCGAGAATGAGCGGGTGAACCTTCCCGGTCTTCCCGCTCCCGGCCCCGCCACCGCCCGCCTCAGGGAGGCGCTGCTCGCCGCCTCCTTCACGCCCGACGGGCTCCTCGACCTGCTCGGCGCCCCCGCCTACGCCGCCCTCGCCCGCGGCGAGGCCGTGCCGGCGTTGCGCGCGGTCCGCGGCGAGACCGGGCCGCTCGCCACCCTCACCCGCCTCTTCCTGCTGCAGGAGCCCGTTCCCCTGGCCGCGGCGCGCGCCGCCCTGCCCCTGGAGGCCGCCCTCGCCGACGGCTGGGTGCGGCCGGCGGAGGGGGGCGCACAGGTGCGCGCCACCGTCGACGTGCGCCCCTACGCCGGGGAGGGCGGCCGGAACTGGTGGATCGTCGCCGACCTGGGCTGCGCCGTCGGCGGCCCCGCCGGGGCCGAGGGCCGGGAGGCCGACGTGGTGCTCGGCGTCGGCGGCGCCTCCACCACGCTGGCGCAGCTCACCGTGCGCCGCCCGGTGGGCCGCGCCCTCGACCTGGGCACCGGCTGCGGCGTGCAGGCCCTGTACGCCGCCCAGCACGCCGAGCGGGTGACCGCCACCGACGTCAATCCCCGCGCGCTGCGCGTCGCCGCGCTCACCCTCGCGCTGTCCGGGGCGCCCGCCGCCGACCTCAGGCAGGGCTCCCTCTACGAGCCGCTGGAGCGGCCCGCCCCCGGCGCAGGGGAGCCGGGCGCGCACCGGCCTGCGGAGGTGCCGGGGCCCGGCGCGTTCGACCTGATCGTCTCCAACCCGCCCTTCGTGATCTCCCCCACGGCGCCGGGCGGGGCGGCGGAGCGGCTCACCTACCGCGAGGGCGGCCTCGGCGGCGACGCCCTGTGCCGCACGCTGGTCCAGCGCTCCGTCTCCCACCTGGCCCCCGGCGGCTTCTGCCAGCTGCTCGCCAACTGGCAGCACGTCGCGGGCGAGGACTGGCGCGAGCGCGTCGCCGCCTGGGTGCCCGCCGGCTGCGACGCCTGGATCGTGCAGCGTGAGGTGCAGGACGTCACGGAGTACACCGAGTTGTGGCTGCGGGATGCGGGCGCCCACCGCGGCGAGCCGGGCGCGTACCGGGCGGCGTACGCGGCCTGGCTGGACGAGTTCGCGGCCCGCCGCACCGAGGCCGTCGGCCTGGGCTGGATCACGCTGCGCAGGACCGGCCACGCCGAGTCCTCCCTCGTCGTGGAGGACTGGCCGCACGCCGTGGAGCAGCCGCTCGGCGACACCGTCCTGGCGCACTTCCGGCGCCAGGACTACCTGCGGGGACGTTCCGGGGCCGAGCTGCTGGCCGGCCGGTTCCTGCTCGCCGAGGGGGTGGTGCAGGAGCAGGTGGGCGAGCCGGGGGCCGAGGACCCGCAGGCGGTGGTGCTGCGGCAGCGGCACGGCATGATGCGCGCCCGCGCCATGGACACGGTGGGCGCCGGACTGGCGGGCAGCTGTGACGGGACACTCCCGGCGGGCGCGATCGTGGACGCCATCGCGCAGCTTCTCGGCGAGGAGCCGGCCACGCTGCGTGACCGGGCGCCGGAGTGGCTGCGTCCCCTGGTCGAGCAGGGTTTTCTGCTGCCGGCCGGCTGAGCGGGCGCCGGGCCCCTGCCGTGGGCCCGCACCGTGGGTGACTGCTCACGGACAAATGCTCGGGTGCCGCCGGGCGGCGGGAACAGGGAGTCTCGGGTTACCGTTCGAGATGCGTTGCGGGGTTTTCCCATTTGACACGCAGCAGGGATGTACCGTCACACTCCGCACCGTCAGTACTTTCCCCGGGCTGGAGAGAAGAGCAGAAGTTGTCCCCGACCAGCGAGACCGCGAACGGCGGACGGCGACTTGTGATCGTCGAGTCGCCCGCCAAGGCGAAGACGATCAAGGGCTACCTCGGCCCCGGCTATGTGGTCGAGGCCAGCGTCGGGCACATCCGCGACCTGCCGAGCGGCGCCGCCGAGGTGCCGGCGAAGTACAAGAGCGAGCCCTGGGCCCGCCTCGGCGTGAACGTGGAGGCGGACTTCGAACCGCTCTACGTGGTCAACAGCGACAAGAAGGACCAGGTCAAGAAGCTCAAGGAGCTGCTTGCCGACTCCGACGAGCTCTATCTCGCCACGGACGAGGACCGCGAGGGCGAGGCCATCGCCTGGCACCTGAGGGAGGTGCTCAAGCCCAAGGTCCCGGTGCGCCGCATGGTCTTCCACGAGATCACCAGGGACGCCATCAGGCAGGCGGTGAACAACCCCCGCGAGCTCAACCAGCTCCTCGTCGACGCCCAGGAGACCCGCCGCATCCTCGACCGGCTCTACGGCTACGAGGTCTCGCCCGTGCTGTGGAAGAAGGTCATGCCCCGCCTCTCGGCGGGCCGGGTGCAGTCGGTGGCCACGCGCCTCGTGGTCGAGCGGGAGCGGGAGCGGATCGCGTTCAGGTCCGCCGAGTACTGGGACCTCACCGGCACCTTCGTCACCGTCCCCGACGAGGGCTCCTTCGAGGCGCGGCTGGTCTCCGTGGACGGCCGCCGCGTCGCGCAGGGCCGCGACTTCGGCTCCGACGGCGAGCTGCGCAACCCGGGACAGGTGCAGGCCCTCAGCGAGGAGAGCGCCAGGGCACTGGCCGGCGCACTGGCGCAGACGGCGTTCGGCGTGCGCTCCGTGGAGGCCAAGCCGTACCGCCGCTCCCCGTACGCGCCCTTCCGCACCACCACGCTCCAGCAGGAGGCCTCCCGCAAGCTCGGGATGGGCGCCAAGACGACCATGCAGGTCGCCCAGCGGCTGTACGAGAACGGCTTCATCACCTATATGAGGACCGACTCCACCACCCTCTCGTCCACCGCCGTCGCCGCCGCCCGCGCCCAGGTGACCCAGCTGTACGGCGCCGACTACCTGCCCGACCGGCCCCGCGTGTACGCGAGCAAGGTCAAGAACGCGCAGGAGGCGCACGAGGCGATCCGCCCCTCAGGCGACCGCTTCCGCACGCCCGCGGAGACCGGCCTCACCGGCGA
The DNA here is from genome assembly GCF_003626535.1 of Streptomyces hoynatensis. GTDB lineage: Bacteria > Actinomycetota > Actinomycetes > Streptomycetales > Streptomycetaceae > Streptomyces > Streptomyces hoynatensis. The sequence goes on along the minus strand of NZ_RBAL01000005.1, from coordinate 189,948 downwards.
CCAGTTCCGCCTCTACGAGCTGATCTGGAAGCGGACCGTCGCCTCCCAGATGAAGGACGCCGTCGGGCAGTCCGTCGCGGTGCGGGTCGGCGGCGTCAGCGCCGACGGCCGGGACTGCGAGTTCGGCGCCACCGGCAAGGTGATCACCTTCCACGGCTTCCTCAAGGCGTACGTCGAGGGCGCCGACGACCCGAACGCCGAGCTCGACGACCGCGAGCGGCGGCTGCCGCAGGTCGCCGAGGGCGACCCGCTCACCGCGCGGGAGATCGCCGCGGACGGCCACGCCACCAAGCCCCCGGCCCGGTACACCGAGGCCACCCTCGTCAAGGAGCTGGAGGAGCGGGAGATCGGGCGCCCCTCCACCTACGCGACGATCATCGGCACGATCCTCGACCGCAGGTACGTGTTCAAGAAGGGCACCGCCCTCGTCCCCTCCTTCCTCTCCTTCGCCGTCGTCAACCTCCTCGAACAGCACTTCGGCCGCCTGGTCGACTACGACTTCACGGCCAAGATGGAGGACGACCTCGACCGCATCGCCACCGGCGACGCCGAGGCCGTGCCGTGGCTGCGCCGCTTCTACTTCGGCGAGGGCGACGGCGCGGGCGGCGCGGCCGACGCGGGCAACGGCGACGGCGACCACCTCGGCGGCCTCAAGGAGCTGGTGACCGACCTCGGCGCGATCGACGCCAGGGAGATCTCCTCCTTCCCGGTCGGCGAGGGCATCGTGCTGCGCGTGGGCCGCTACGGCCCCTACGTCGAGGCCCCGCCCGAGGAGGGCAGCGCGCCGGGCGAGCCGGGCAAGCGCGCCGACGTGCCCGACGACCTGCCGCCCGACGAGCTGACCGTCGACCTGGCCAAGGAGCTGCTCGCCAAGCCGAGCGGCGACTTCGAGCTCGGCACCGACCCGGAGACCGGCCGGCAGATCGTCGCCCGCGACGGCCGCTACGGCCCGTACGTGACCGAGGTGCTGCCCGAGGGCACCCCGAAGACGGGCAAGAACGCCGTGAAGCCCCGCACGGCCTCGCTGTTCAAGTCGATGTCGCTGGACGGCGTCACCCTGCAGGACGCGCTGCGGCTGCTCTCCCTGCCCCGCGTCGTGGGCACCGACCCGGAGTCGGGCGAGGAGATCACGGCGCAGAACGGCCGCTACGGCCCGTACCTGAAGAAGGGCACCGACTCGCGCTCCCTGGAGAGCGAGGACCAGATCTTCGGCATCACCCTCGACCAGGCCCTCGCCATCTACGCCCAGCCCAAGCAGCGCGGTCGCGCCGCGGCCAGGCCCCCGCTGAAGGAGCTCGGCAGCGACCCGGTCACCGGCAGGCCGGTCGTGGTCAAGGACGGCCGCTTCGGCCCGTACGTCACGGACGGCGAGACGAACGCGACGCTGCGCCGCGACGACGACCCGGAGACCCTCACGCCCGAGCGCGGGTACGAGCTGCTCGCCGAGAAGCGCGCCAAGGGCCCGGCGAAGAAGACGGCCAAGAAGGCGGCGAAGAAGGCACCGGCCAAGACGGCGAAGACGGCGAAGACGTCCAAGACCGCGGCGAAGGCGCCGGCGAAGAAGGCGGCAGCCAAGAAGGCCGCCCCGGCCAAGAAATCGGCCGCCAAGAAGACCGCGGCGAAGACCGCCGCGGCCGGGAAGACGGCCGCCGCGAAGTCCGCAACCGCGAAGAGGCCGGCCGCCGGCGGCCCCGACGAGGCGCCGGGCGGCACGTCGGCGGCGGAGGCGGAGTAGCCACCGCCCCAACCGGCCGCGTTCCCCGGGCAAATGTTCGGGGAGGTGGTTTCCCCTTTCCCCGCTACGGTTACGCTGGCCGAATGACGCGAGCAGAGCAACCCGAGGTTGTCGACCCCGCCCGCGGCGCCACCGACGAGGCGCTCGCCGCGGACTCCCGCGAGCGCGCCAGGAGGGCGCTGCTCCAGGTGCCTTCGCTGCGCCGCCTGTGGGAGGCGCAGTTCGCCGGAGGCATCGGAGACGCTCTCGCGCTGCTGGCCCTGGTGCTGCTCACCGTGCAGGCCGCCCTGCACGTGCCCGAGGACGGCGGCGAGCCGCTCTTCGGCGGGGAGTACCGCGGCCTGGCCCTGGCCGTCACGGTCACCGTGGCCGCCAGGATCGCCGCCACCGCGCTGGCCGGCGTCGTGCTGCTGCGGCCCCTCGCCGGGCTGCTCGCCCCCGCCGGGCCCCTCGACCGCCGCTGGACCATGATCGGCGCGGACGCGCTGCGCGCCGTCCTGCTCATCATCGCCCCGCTGTGGATCGACTGGACCCCCAACAGCGCCTACGCCTACCTCCTGGCCACCGTCGTGGTCACCGGGCTCGCCGAACGCGTCTGGACCATCGCCAGGGACGGGGTCGCCCCCGCCCTGCTGCCCCCGCCGCCGCCCGAGGGCGCCGCCGTCAGGCCGCTGCCCGACCACCAGGAGGCGCTGCGGCGGCTGTGGCTGCGCAGCGGCTACCTCGCGCTGCCGGTGGCCGCCGCGACCCTGATCGCCGCCGGCCTGATCGGCAACCTGCTCGCCACCGGCCTCGACTGGTTCGGCACCCACCAGGCCGCCCTGGCCTCCTACGTGGCGGCCGGCTTCTTCGCCGCGGCCATCTCGGTGCTGTACTTCCTGCGGCTGCCCCAGGCCGAGCCGCGCCGGCCCGTCTCCCCGCTCGACGGCCTGCGCCGCCCCACCGCGGGCACCACCCCCGACCGCGGCAGGACCGGCGCGATCGGCGTGCTCGTCCTCGGCTGCGCGGCCCTCGCCGGCGCCGGCGCCGCCTCCGTCTCCCTCGCCGCCCTCCACGTCCTCGAACTCGGCGGCGGCCCCGTGGAGTACGGCATCCTCGTGCTGGCGCTCAGCGGGGGCGTGGCCGCCGGCACGCGCCTGGCGCCCGCGACCCTGCCCGCCCTCTCGCGCCGTCGCCTGTTCGCCCTCGCCCTCGCCCTCACCGGCATCGGCCTGTTCGGCGTCGGCCTCGTCTCCGACCCGGCCACCGTGCTCTTCATCGCGGCCGCCGCCGGCGTCACCGCGGGGATCGCCGCCCAGACCGGGCACGTGCTGCTCGACCAGGAGACCGAGGAGTTCCGGCGGCCGAGGCTGACCAGGCACCTGCACGCCGTGGTCAGGATCGCCGTCGCGCTCTGCGCCGTCGCCGCCCCCCTGGCCGCCGCGCTGATCGGCCCGCACCGCGTCGAACGCGGCCGGTTCACCATCGACCAGGGCGGGGCCGCGTTCACCCTGGTCATCGTCGGCGTCCTGCTGCTCCCCGTCGCGGCGATCGTGCTCGGCCGCACCGACGACCGGCGCGGCGTCTCGCTGCGCCGCGACCTCGCCGCGGCCGTCCGCACCCCGGCGCGCTCCGCGGAGCCCGCCTCGGCCCCCGCGCCCCACGGCTTCTTCATCGCCGTCGAGGGCGGCGACGGCGCCGGCAAGTCCACCCAGGTCGAGGCGCTCGCCGAGTGGATTCGCGCCAAGGGCCACGAGGTGGTCGTCACCAGGGAGCCGGGCGCGACCCCCATCGGGCAGCGGCTGCGTTCCATCCTGCTCGACGTCTCCTCGGGCGGCCTGTCCCACCACGCGGAGGCCCTGCTGTACGCGGCCGACCGCGCCGAGCACGTCGACTCCGTCGTCAGGCCCGCCCTGGAGCGGGGGGCCGTCGTCATCAGCGACCGGTACATCGACTCCTCCGTCGCCTACCAGGGCGCGGGGCGCGACCTCTCCTCCACCGAGGTCGCGCGGATCTCGCGCTGGGCGACGCGCGGCCTCGTCCCGCACCTCACCGTCCTGCTCGACGTGTCCCCCGAGACGGCCCGCGAGCGCTTCACCGAGGCGCCCGACCGCCTGGAGTCGGAGCCGAGCGAGTTCCACCAGCGGGTGCGCGCCGGATTCCTCGCCCTGGCCGCCGCCGACCCCGCCCGCTACCTCGTCATCGACGCCGGCCAGGACCCCGAGTCCGTCACCAGGGCCGCCAGGCACCGGCTCGACCAGATGCTGCCCCTGTCCGAGGCCGAGCTGCGCGCCAGGGAGGAGGCGCGGCGCCGGGCCGAGGAGGAGGCCAGGCGGCGGGCCGAGGAGGAAAGGCAGCGCAAGGAGGAGGAAGCGCGCCGGGAGCGCGAGCGCCTGGAGGAGGAGGCGCGCCTGCGCGCCGAGGCCGAGGAGCGCAGGCGCCGTGAGGAGGAGGAGCGCAGGCTCGCGGAGGAGGCGCGCCGGGCCGAGGAGGCGCGGCTGCGCGCCGAGGAGGCGAGGCGGCTGGCCGAGGAGGAGCGCCGCCGCCGCGAGGCGGAGGAGCGGCTGCGCCGCGAGGAGGAGGAACGCCGCCGCCGCGAGGCCGAGGAGGAGGCGCGGCTGCGCGCCCAGGCCGAGGAGCGCCGGCGCGAGAAGCAGCGCAAGGCCGAGGAGGCCCTGCTACGGGCCGAGGAGGCCAGGCTGGCCGCGGCCGACAACGCCGAGACCCAGCAGCTTCCGCGCCCGGGCGCGGCCCCCGGCGCCCCGGACGACGAGGACACCGCGGTGATCCCCAGGCCCGACCAGCCGGGCGGCGCCCCGGGGGCGCCGTACGCCGCGGGCGGCGAGGTCGGCGAGACCCGGCCGCTGCCCCGCATCCCCGAGGACGCGGCGGGCCCGGACGACGCCGCACCCCCGCGGCCCCAGTGGGCCGAGGAGACCCCGCTGGACGACCTCCCCACCCTCGCCGACGAACTCCTCGGCCGCTACCGCCCCGAGGACCAGGAGGACCCGGAGGGTCCCGACACCCCGGGCGCCCCGGGCGAGGGCAACCGCCGCTAGCCGGCACGTCCGGCGGCGACACCCGAGCCGGGACGGGTGCCGGGCCGTAACGGGCACCGAGCCGGAACGGGCACCGCCGCCGCGGCGGGTGCCGCTGTCACGGCAGGGGCCGCTGTCACGGCGGGGGCGGGCGCCGCGATGGCCGCCGAGGCGCGGCGGGCGCCCCGCCCGCCCCGTGCACACCGTCATGCCCGCTGACGCGCGCCGGGCGCACGCCCTCCCCGCACACCCCCGCCCGCCTCCTCGCCCTGGCGGGCAGGAACCACCGCGGTGCCGATCCGCGTGTAGGCAGCCGAACGGCCGAGCCGCCCGGCGCCCGCGCGTCCCTGTCGGTGCCCTGGCGCACAATGGTCGGGCGCACGTCGGAAGCGCGAGGCGAGCCGGAAGGGGTGAAGAGGATGACGGTGTGGGACGACCTGGTCGGCCAGGACCGGGTCGCCGCGCAGCTCGCCGCCGCCGCGCGCGGCGCCGACGCGTACGTCACCGCCGCCGGCCGCGGCGAGGAGGCCGCCCTCGCCGGCTCCGCCATGACCCACGCCTGGCTGTTCACCGGCCCGCCGGGCTCGGGGCGTTCCACCGCGGCCCGCGCGTTCGCCGCCGCCCTCCAGTGCGTCAGCCCCGACCGCGCCCTCGGCGGCGCCCCGGGCTGCGGCTTCTGCGACGGCTGCCACACCTCCCTCATCGGCACCCACGCCGACGTGGAGGTGCTGCGCACCGACCTGCTCACCATCGGCGTCAAGGAGACCCGCGAACTGGTCCGCAGGGCCCAGCTCGCCCCCGCGGGCGGCCGTTGGCAGGTCATCGTCCTGGAGGACGCCGACCGCCTCACCGAGGGCGCGGGCAACGTCCTGCTGAAGGCCGTGGAAGAGCCCGCCCCGCGCACCGTGTGGCTGCTGTGCGCCCCCTCGACCGAGGATGTGCTGCCCACGATCCGCTCCCGCTGCCGCCACCTCGCGCTGCGCACCCCGCCCGTCGCCGCCGTCGCCGACGTCCTCGTGCGCCGCGACGGCATCGAGCCGGACGTCGCGCTCGCCGCCGCCCAGGCGACCCAGGGCCACGTCGGGCGCGCCAGGCGCCTGGCCACCGACGAGCGCGCCCGCGCCAGGCGGCTCGCCGTCCTCAGGCTGCCCGAGCGCGTCGGCGACGTCGGCGGCTGCCTGCGCGCCGCCCAGGAGCTCGTCGACGCCGCCGCCGAGGACGCCAGGCAACTCGCCGCCGAGCTGGACGAGAAGGAGGCGGAGGAGTTGCGCGCCGCGCTCGGTGCCGCCGAGGGCAAGCGGCTGCCGCGCGGCACCGCCGGGGCCATGAAGGACCTGGAGGAGCGCCAGAAGCGCCGCGCCACCCGCACCCAGCGCGACGCCCTCGACCTGGCCCTCACCGACCTCACCGCCTTCTACCGCGACGTGCTGGCCCGCCAGTTCGGCACCGGCGTCGCGCTCGCCGGCGGGGAGACGGCGGCCGCCGTCGAGCGGGTGGCCGCCTCCTCCAGACCCGAGCGCACCCTGCGCCGGATGGAGGCCGTCCTCGAATGCCGCAGAGCCCTGGACCGCAACGTGGCGCCGCTCCTCGCCGTAGAGGCGATGACCATGGCGCTGCGCTGAGCCACCAGGCTTCCCACCTCACCAGCCCACACGCCACGCACGGGGGAACCATGCGCAAGCCCGTCCTCGCCCTCTGTACCGCAACGGCCCTGCTGGCGGGCGCCGTCGGCTGCTCGTCCGACGACCGCCCCGACCAGCGGGCGCCCTCGGAGTCCCCCAGCGGCAGCGAGCAGACCCCGCCCCCGGAAGCCCCCGACGCTCCCGTGCTCGAGGCCCTCCCCGAGGAGATCCCCGCGGAGCTCGACCCCTACTACGAGCAGCAGCTGAGCTGGCAGCCCTGCGAGGCCGGCTTCGAGTGCGCCACGATGCGGGTCCCCCTCGACTACGAGAACGTCGACCCCGACCAGGACCTGGAGCTGACCGTCACCCGCTCCCAGGCCACCGACCCGTCGTCGCGCATCGGCTCCCTCCTGGTCAACCCGGGCGGACCCGGCGCCTCCGCCGTCGACTTCGCCCAGGACTCCGCCTCGTACATCTTCTCCTCCGAGGTCACCTCCCACTACGACGTGGTCGCCGTCGACCCGCGCGGCACCGGGGCCAGCGAGCCGGTGCAGTGCATGTCGGGCGAGCAGATGGACGAGTTCACCCTGAACGACCGCACCCCCGACTCGCAGGACGAGATCGACACCCTGCTCTCCTCCTTCGACGAGTTCGCCGCCTCCTGCGCGGAGCACTCCGGCGACCTCCTCGGCCACATCTCCACCATCGAGTCGGCCCGCGACATGGACGTGCTGCGCGCGCTCCTCGGCGACGACCAGCTCCACTACGTGGGCTTCTCCTACGGCACCAAGCTCGGCGCGGTCTACGCCGGCCTGTTCCCGCAGCGCGTCGGGCGGCTGGTGCTCGACGGCGCGATCGACCCGCGGTTCCCCACCCTCGACACCGACCGCCAGCAGGCGGGCGGCTTCGAGACCGCGTTCCGCTCCTTCGCCGAGGACTGCGCCTCCAGGCCGGACTGCCCGCTCGGCACCCAGGGCGGGGACGACGCCTCGCAGCGCCTCCTCGACTTCTTCGAGCAGGTCGACGCCGAGCCGCTGCCCACCTCCGACCCGGACCGCCCGCTGACCGAATCCCTCGCCTCCACCGGCGTCTCGATGGCGATGTACTCCGACTACATGTGGGAGCAGCTGCGCGAGGCCCTGCGCGCCGCGATCAGCCAGGGCAACGGCGACCAGCTGCTCGCCCTCGCCGACGAGTACAACTCCCGCGAGCCCGACGGCTCCTACGGCACCGACATGTTCGCCTTCCCGGCCATCAGCTGCCTCGACAGCCCCGCGGGCAACGCGACCGAGGACGAGGTCGAGGAGAACCTGCCGGCCTACGAGGAGGCGTCCCCCACCTTCGGCCGCGACTTCGCCTGGGCCACCCTCCAGTGCGCGGCCTGGCCGGTGGAGCCGACCGGCGCCCCGGTGACCATCGAGGCCGAGGGCGCCAACGACATCGTCGTCGTCGGCACCACCCGCGACCCGGCGACCCCGTACTCCTGGGCCCAGGGCCTCGCCGACCAGCTGTCCTCCGGCGTACTCCTTACCTACGACGGCGACGGCCACACCGCCTACGGCGGCACCAGCCCCTGCATCGACGCCGCCGTGAACGCCTACCTGCTCGAAGGCCAGACCCCCGAGGAGGGCACCACCTGCTAGCCGCGCGGCGCCGCCCGTCCGCCCCGACGGCAGGCGGCGCCCGCCACGGCCACCCGGCCTCCGCCACGGCCCCCGGCGCGCACACCCCGCCGGGGGCCGTCCGATCTCCCCCGCCACCCCCTCCGGCCCCCGCCCGCCCCTCCGGCTCCTCCGGCCCCGGTCCGCCCCTCCGGCTCCTCCGGCCCCGGTCCGCCCTTCCGGCCTTTCCATCCCCCGTCACGCCCTCCGGCCCTCGCCCGCCCCTCCGGCCTTGTCCGTCCCCCGTCACGCCGTGTTCCCGGACCCCCGTCACGCCTCCCGCGCGCACGCCCCGTGCGGCCGCCCGCGAGGGCCGGGCGCGGGCCCCACCTGCGGGCTTCCCACGGCCTCGCCCGCCCGGTCCGAGAGCCCCACCTCCCGGGTGTTCACCCGCTGTTGACCTGCGATGATGTACCCATGCCGTGCATCCGTTTCCGCGCTGCCATATCGGCACGAACCGAGGGAGACCGTCTCCCTCCGGAGGTAACACCCGAGGAGCTGGACGCCCACCTGGCGACCTGTCTCGACTGCCGCCGCTGGGCCAAGCACGTCCGCACCCTGCGCGAGGCCACGGACGCCCTCCTCCTCAGCCGCAAACGCACAGGTGCACCCCCCAAACCTGTGTAGACTAACCAGCGCTGCACCCTCCCGGGTGACCAGCGCCTCGCCGCCTTAGCTCAGTCGGCCAGAGCGACGCACTCGTAATGCGTAGGTCGAGGGTTCGATTCCCTCAGGCGGCTCGAGGAAAGGCCAGGTCAGTCCCCTCTGACCTGGCCTTTTCCCGTTCCCTCGGCTTGCGGGCCATCACTCCGAAGGCGCCCACACCCCTCGTGCGTGAGCGATGCGTGAGCGGGCCTGGTCAGTCCTTCCGCTTCCCCGGCTTCCGCCCGCGCTTCTTCCGTCCCGTGGCCTTGGCCTTCTCGGCCCGCTTGGCCTTCCTCGCCGCCCTGCGGGCCTTCTCCTCGCGCTTCGCCTTCCGTGCGGCCTTGCGGGCCTTCTCAGCCTACGAAAGTCGAGATGGTCGCTCTAGATTCCAGCCAGAAAAGAGAAAACCACCAGTCCTGGCTGGGCTCTACGGCACATCAGTCCTGGCCTGCCTACTCTTGTGCCTCGATGTCGTTCTCGGCGCCTGAGACGAAGAAGTGATGTTCGCCGGAATCGGCGAGATACTGACCGAGACTGGTCCGTGCCTTGGCCACGGTCTGGTAGTACGTGCGGAACGGTTGCGAGACCTGCGCGGCAATTTCTGGATTCTTGGGTACTGGAATCTCAATCTCCAGGAAGCGATCACCGACATCTTCACGATTCGTTTGCATGAAAATCACGCGCTTCCATTGCTCTCTGACGATTTTGAGGGTCATCGCCCAGAGCAGGTAGAAGGAGTCGAATTCTGCGCGAGGGCCAGGCCTCATGATGATGATTTCTTTGGTCAGGAGGAGTTGTTCCTGGCCGGGCATCAAGACGCAGAAGTCCCCGATATTCTTGCTCGTGCGTTCTGGGCAAAGGATATCGAATGCTTGGAGTCCTGAATCGCCGCCCTTCCAAAATGATCTCGCGATAGAGCGCGGCACACGGTTTGTAGGGTTGATGTTTACGAACCCGGCCCGCAGGTCAGAAACCTTAATGTAGGGAACGTTTCCGATCCGCTGACCAGACGATGGTGATCCGTGTCCATTGCGAATCCGGATTAGTCTGTCTTCCGCCAGCTGGGCAAGCGTGGCGCCGCGGAAACCCTGGAAGCGTGATGACCGCATCTCGGCAGAGAAGTGCTCATGGTAACGCCGGTCGTAGTAGACGGGGACGCGGGTCCGCGGATTTACCTGTGATGCCGGGATGTCGCGCATCGTATCGGTCCGTTCACCGCGGCGCAGAGCCAGAGCGTCGTCGAGTAGTACGTCGTTGATTGCTGGCGTCAGCTCGCCGGTTTCCGGATCCTGTCTCCAGACTGGCGCACCAGTTTGTGAATCAAGTAGAGGCAGGAGCCGGCCTCCCTTAGTGAGGCCGCACGTTGGTGCCGTGGAAACAGTAACTGTGTCCTCGGAGAACCACGATGGTGCGTTGATGGCGGGCATTAGCAATTCTCCCCTGTGCTGGACTCCCATGCAGGACCATCATGTGGCCCGTTCCCGACCTTTTCAAAGACGTAGAAGTTCGTCTTTGCGCGACAGAATTCCTCAAAGGCTTCCATTGCGATATTGAACATGCCGCGCAAAGCGAATCTTCCCTCGAGCCAGGAGGGAAGCCATCGATATTTGTATGAGAAGAAATATGTTTCTGGGAGCACGATCCCAACGCGCCCTCCTACCTGGAGCAGGCGGTGTGCCAGCTCCAGGTAAACCAGGCCGATCTCCAGATCGACAAAGTCTTTTCTGCCAGTCGCGGCCGCTCTGGCGATCGTGTATCCAGATGCCCTCGCGTCTGACGCCCTCACCTTGAGATCCTCCCCGAAGGGTGGGTTGGTGAGAACGACCGTGAAAGATTCCGCCACAAATGTGTCCTTGCCACCCAATTCTTGCTTGAGTCGCGGGAACTTTGAAGGCCAATTGTGCTGACGGATGGCGTCGCCGAGCAGCACATGTGTAGAGCCATCGCGCATTGCGATCATCATTGCGCGAGTCAGTTTGACGCTCAATGGGTCTAGATCGATCCCGTAGAGGTTGTCGTTCGCGAATTTAACCAGCCGCCAAGTTTCGCTCTCCCCGGGGAACTCGTGTTCCTGAACTTGTCGCAGGGCTTCGATAAGAAACCCTCCGGTGCCGCATGCAGGGTCGATCACTTTGTCGCGCGATGTAATTTCCATGATCGAAACGCATGGGCGGATGACGCGTTGGGGGGTGAGAAATTGCCCTTCGCCGGACTTGAGCGCTTTCGTGCGGAAGATCTGAAACGCCTTGGAGAGCAAGTCAACCTGGTCTCCCAGGATCCGCCATGGTGAAAGTATGTCAACTGCCGCGAAAATGGTCTCTTCATTCAAGAAGATTTCATTGCGGTCGTCCGGGTTGAATACTCGATTATTCTGCTTGGCGAAGTATTCTCTGAACTGCCGCTGAATCTGGTCTGCGGTGAGTTGGACCATCGAAGCCTGGTCTCCGTAAACCCTGAACGGGACTGGCTTGAGGTGATTCTTGGGGTTTGACGCCCAGGCGTCCGAGTCGACCTTTACGAGCACGACATGGAGCAGCTCTCGGAGCTGGTCCTCGCGGCGAGTTGAACGCGTGTCGCCGACGACTACGGTGGCAACCAGGCGTCGCAGTGCAGCTGATAGCTGCCCCTCAGTTGGAACGACGAGATCGTGCCAAGTCGGTGGCGTTCTTGGAGGAGCAGTGAGATCATCGCCGGGATGCGGCAGTGGCGCGTTCTTGACCTCGATCCAGTCGTTGGTGTGCGACTTGTAGATGGCCAGGCTTTCGTCGCCGTTAGTCCAGTAGCCCATCCGGACAACTGGCTCCATGGCAAGGTAGCTCTTGAGCTGTTCCTTCCCCTCGGAGATTGATGGCGCCTTGAACTCGAACAGCACTTGTAGAGCGTGTGGTTCTCGGGAGTCGTCCGCGAATGCGGCGAGGTCAGCTCGACCGAGCACCTTGAATGCCTGGCCCCGCTCACGCTTGGTCAATTCATGTGGACTTGCTGGAACTCGCCACTCCGGGCGCCACTGAAGTCGGCTGTCCTTCCAGCCCAGCTTCTTGAGGTCAGTGAGTACGCGTTGGCGTACCTTCTCCTCTTGGCCACTGCTGCTCGAACTCAAGGCTGAGTGTCCTTCCGCTGTCGCGCTCTGTCCGCATTGGGATCGACGCCGCTACCTTAACGCAAGAAGGAGCTGCTCATTTTGTGGACGGCGAAGCCGCTGCGTCCCCTGAGTCGGACGGCAGGTCGAGGTTGAGCAGGTGACGTCCCCGTCCCCTCAGCTCGACGCGTGAGCGATGCGTGAGCGGACGAGGTAGGAGTGGTTACCATGGCCCGGCTCGACCACCAGACTGGGCCGCCGCTGACCTGGGGGCATCGGGGCGTCGAGCACGGTTCACACCTCATCATCACGATCTTGTGGGGGCTCGTAAATGCGTAGGTCGAGGGTTCGATTCCCTCAGGCGGCTCATCTGAGAACCCCAGGTCAGCGCGTTCTGGCCTGGGGTTCTCTGCGTCAGTGGATGCGGCGGCGGCGTCGCGTATCGGCCGCGCGGCCGTCCGGAGTCTCGGTTCCGGTCTCGGTTGCGTTCCGTTGGTGGGGCGTGAAGGCGTCTCCCACTCGGTGTGTCGCCCTCCTTCGGGCGTTGCGGTCGTTGCCTCGCCTGCCGTCTGGCCCGGCCGGTCCTGGGTGCCGGGGAAACTCCGTGATAGGGGGCGCAGTTGCCCAACTCGTCTGAGGTCGCCGTCGGTTGGGCGGTGGAGTTGCCGGGATGGGGGACCGGCTCGGCCCTGTGGCCGGCGTGGGGGCGGCGCGGGCCGGGGGCTTCGGGCTTTCGTACGGACGGCACGAGGCGCCCCCGGTGGGTCGGGGGCGCCTCGTTGTGGTCGGCTCGGTGGCCGCGTGGGGCCGGGGTTCGTGGCTCCGGCCGGCGGGGGCGGGGCGGCTCAGTGGCCCATCATCACCGTGGGGTCGGGGGCCTGGACCTTCCTGCGGGGCAGGAGGGCGGCCGGGATCAGGCAGGTGGCGACGAGGATGGCCGCGACCAGGAACACGGAGGCGAACGCGTCGCCCATCTGGTCGTTTATCGCGTCGGGGGTGGTTGCGGTGATGTCCTTGATGCCGTTGGTGAGCAGCACCGAGAACAGGGCGGTGCCGATGGAGGCCGCCACCTGCTGGACGATGTTCATCAGGGTCGAGCCCCGGGCGACGGTGTGTTCCCTCAGGGTCGCCAGGGCCGACGCCATGATCGGCATCATGGCCCCGCCCATCCCGAGGCCCATCACGAACAGCGCCGCGATGATGTAGGCGTAGGAGGTGCCGGCATCCAGCTGCGTGAACATGCCCATGCCGACGGTGACCACCGCGATGCCGGTCAGCACGATCTTGCCGGGGCCCATCTTGTCGGCGAGCATTCCGGCGATCGGCATGGTGATCATCGCGCCGATGCCCTGCGGGGCGAGCAGGAGCCCGGAGTCGAGGGCGGACTCGCCGCGCACCTGCTGGAAGTAGAGCGGGATCAGCAGGCTGGCGCCGAAGAACGCGATGGCGAACAGCGACATCGCGATCACCGCGATGGTCATGTCCCGGTTGAGGAACAGGCGCAGGTCCACCAGCGGGTGGAGGTTGCGCTGGTTCAGGGCCCACGGGACGAACGCGATGATGAGCACCAGCCCGATGGCGGCGGGGACCAGCACCTTGGCGTCCCAGACGGTGCCGGTCTCCGGGATGGACGAGACGCCGTACAGGAAGGTCGCCAGTCCGGGCGAGAGCATTACCATGCCCAGCCAGTCGAAGCTCTCCGACGGCTGGACCTGGTCCTTGGGCAGGACCTTCGCCGCGTAGGCCAGCGCCACCACGCCGATCGGCAGGTTGATCAGGAAGATCCAGTGCCACGAGGCGGCGTCGATCAGCCAGCCGCCGAGGATGGGGCCGAAGATCGGGCCGAGCAGCATCGGGATGCCGAGCACCGCCATCACCCGGCCGATCCGCTCGGGGCCCGCGGCGCGCGTCAGGATCGTCATGCCCAGCGGCATCAGCATGCCGCCGCCGAGTCCCTGGACGACCCGGAAGGCGACCAGCATCTCCAGCGAGGTGGCCGCGGCGCACAGGGCGGAGCCGGCGGCGAACAGGATGATCGCGAGGAGATAGAGCCGTTTGGTGCCGAACCTGTCGGCGGCCCAGCCGGTGAGCGGGATGACGCTGGCCAGCGCCAGTGTGTAGCCCGTCATCGTCCAGGCCACCTGGGCCGAGGTCGCGTCGAACTCCTTCTGGAACGTCTGCAGCCCGACCGACACCACCGTGATGTCCAGGATCGACATGATCCCGCCCAGCACGATCACGCCGGCTACGAGGAGGACCCCCCTGTCCAGCCGGTCGCCGGACGTGTCGAGAGGAGGGCTGCTCTCGCCCTGTTGCGATATGGCCACTGCTCAGCCTTTCCTGGGTCAAGCACCGCGTACGTCACTAAGGCCCGGCCACTTTCCGTGACCGCCGGGGACGGCGGTCCTCATGGACCCTCCCGCAAGCGGGAGACCTCCGCCCCGTTCAGGCCACCGACCTGAGTCCGACCGAAGAGCCCTCTCCCTCACACCGGGCGTCAATATGTTCAGATTACCGGTGGGTCTCCAGGGAACGGACACCGTACCCGCACGTGGCCGGTGAGATCCGGGGGGACGGAAGCGGCGGTATCCGGCCAGGGGCCGCGCACCGCGCTCGGCACGCGACGCTCGGTAGCGGCCGTCGGCCCGGTCCGCCATCGCGGGGGGCCGGCGCGTGGTGCGGAGGCCGCGGGTTCGATTCCCTCGCGCGGCTCTCCGTGGCCCGCCCGCCGGACCGGGAGGCGGGGTGGTTCAGGCGACCTCGGTGCGGTGGTGGGTGTGCAGGCGGGATTCGAGGTGGGCGCGGCAGGCGGGCCATTCCTCCGCGGTGAGGGAGAACATCGCGGAGTCGCGGAGGCGGCCGGTCTCGCCGGGGGCCCAGGAGCGGGACCAGTTGCGCAGGACGCCCTCGAAGCGGGCGCCGACGGAGGCGATGGCGGCGCGGGAGCGGGCGTTGCGTGCGTCGGTCTTCAGGTCGAGGCGGGCCACGCCCCAGGTTTCGAAGGCGTGCCGGAACAGGAGGTACTTGGCCTCCGTGTTCACGCCCGTCCCCTGGGCCGAGGCCGCGAGCCAGGTGAAGCCCACCTCGATCGCGAAGAGGCGGTCCCCCTCCGGCCAGGTCCGCGGGTCCCAGTAGGCGGTGGCCCCGAGCACGCGTCCCGTCCGGGCCGACACCTGCGCGTACGGGGCGAGCCTGCCCGCCGCGGCGCGGGCCAGTTGGGCGTCTATGTACGCGCCGGCCTCCGCGGCGGTGGGGACCCAGGTGTAGGAGAAGGAACTGCGGTCCTCCTCCGCCGCCGCGGCCAGGCCCGGCGCGTGCTGCGGGCCGAGTGGCTCCAGCCGCACCAGGGAGCCTTCCAGCGGCGGTCCTTCGAGGCGAAAGGTCATCGGCCTGCTCCTGTCGTTCGTTCGGTCGCCGGGAATCCGGCCGGTGGGCGGGAATCCGGCCGGTGGGCGGAAATGGGGCCGGTCGCCGGGAGTCCGGCCGGTCGCCGGGAATCCGGTTGGCGGGCGGGGGGTCAGGGCTTGGCGGCGTGCAGGAGGCGCAGGCCGGAGGGGGTCGCCTCGTCGTGGCGGATCTCCAGGCCGGCCGCGCGGCACTGGGCGGCCAGCCACGCGGGGGCCAGGCGGAGTTTGGGATAGCTGCCCGTCTTCAGGTGCCAGGCGCCGTCGCGGCGGGTGTGCAGCAGGTCGTGGACCAGGACCACGTCCTCGTCGAGGTAGTCGAGGAAGCAGGTGAGTATCCGGTCGGCGCAGCTGCGGACGGGAAGGAAGCGGTCGTGGCCGCGGAGTTCACGGGTCAGGTCCCGGTAGGTGGCGACGAAGCTCCCGCCGGGGCGGAGCGCCGTGGCGATGTCGGCGATCAGCTGTTGCACGTCCGGCCGGCCGGGCAGGTGCGGCAGGGTGTCGCCCATGCACACGAGGGTGGCGACCGAGCCCGGGGCGACGGTGCGGGGCAGCACGCCGCGGAGGTCCGCGTGGACGGGGTGGACGGCCGGCGCGAGCCCGGCGCGCCCCGCGTGTGCCACGAGCTCCGCGAGGAGCGTGGCGCTGGTGTCGACGGCGGTCACCGAGGCGTGGCCGAGGCGGGCCAGGGCGAGGGTCTGCGGACCAGGACCGCAGCCCAGGTCCACCGCGGTGGCCTGCTCCCCGGGACGGCGGGACAGCCCGAGCCCGCGGAGCAGTTCGGCCTGGGCCGCCGCCACCGCCTCGATGTCGCCGCCGAGCATCCACGTGTAGTGCGCGGCCAGCAGGTCCTCGTAGTGGTCGGCGACGGTGGTCATGCGGTTCCCTTCGGGCGGCCGGGCCCGGGGGCGGGGCCGCCGGTCCGTGCGGACTCGCCCGTGAGGACCCAGGCGGCGAGGTCGGCGAGGTACACGTTGCCCAGCGCGGAGTCCAGGGCCTCCCCGAGGACCGCGCGGTAGGTGGGGGCCGCCTCGGCGTGGCGTTCCCGGCCGGCCGGGGTGATGCTCGCGGCCACCGCCCTGCCGTCCTCCGCGGTGGTCGCGCGCGCCGCGAGGCCCCGGGCCTCAAGCCGGCCGACCAGGCGGGTCACCGTGCTGTCCTTGAGCCCGATCCGGTCGGCCAACTCGCCCATGCGCAGGGCGGGTCCGGCGTCCTCGCGGCTCAGCGCGCACAGGGCGCGGAACTCCGAGAGCGGCAGGCCGTGCCCCCGCTGGAGCGCCTCGTCCAACTGCTTCTCCACCCGGCCGAGCAGCCGCACGGCCATGCACCAGCGGTCGTCCTGCGCGTCGTCCGCGGGGCGCCGCGGTGCGGGGAGCCCCCGGGTCTCGGTCGTCACGCCGGTACGGTACCTGCTTGCTCAAGCAAGGAAAACCCCCGTGCCGGGCGGAGGGCGCGGGTCAGGGCCCGGGGGTGGGGTCCTGGGCGTGGCGGCGCAGGGAGCCGGCGTAGGTGGTGCAGAGCCAGGCCATGGTCTCGCGGAACGACAGTGCGCCGGTGTCGCGGCCGAAGACCTGCCGGGTGAAGCCGATGCGTTCCACGGCCTGGTGGGCCTCCGGCGCGCGCTCCGGGGGGAAGATCTCGGCCGGGTCGCCGACGGCGATGTGCTGCATCGGCAGGCGTGCTCCCTCCGCGAGGCGGGTGCCCACGTGCACGATCGCGCCGATGGCGACGAGCACGCCGTCGGCCAGGCGGGCTCCGTTGAAGACGCTCGCGTGCGTGGCGATCATGCACTCGTCCCCGATGCGGGCGCCGGTGACGTGGGCGCCAGGCCCGATCAGCGTGTGCCGCCCGACGTGCGCCGGGTGTGAACCCGCGCCGCGCACCACGGCGTTCTCCATGACGATGCTCTCCGCGCCGATCTCCACGGGCGCCGACTCGGCGGTGATGACCGCCCCGTCCAGGACGGCCGCCCCGGCGCCGAGGGTCACCTGCCCGGCGAGGACGGCGGTGGGCGCCACATGGGCATCGGGGTGGACGACGGGGTGGTGGCCCCGGTGGGGACGCAGCATGCGGTGCTCCTTCGGCGGATGTCCGCGGGACGGGGGCGCGGGGGTGGCCGCGGCCCCGTGAGGCGTAGGTCTTTATACGCCTCCGGCCGCCTCCGGCCGCCTCCGGCCCCCGGCGGCCCCGGCTCGGTGGCCGCCCGCGGCACCGGCCGTCCCCGCACCCCCGGCCGGGCGGGCGCGCGGCGGGAGGGGGATGGCTGGTTGCTCAACTTCCGGTGGGTTCAGTGGGGTTGCTCATGCGCTGGGCGGGCCCGGAGGATTGGCCCATGACACCAGGCGGCCCGGCTCCCTCCCCCGCTGTCGCACAGGACGTCGGCGAACTCGTCGCGATCATGCGGGCATTGAAGGAGCATTCCGGACTGTCGCTGCGTCAGCTCGGGGAACGCGCCGAGGAGCGGGGCGACGTGCTGCCCCGCAGCACGCTCGCGGACGTGCTGAATCGGTCCACCCTGCCGCGCCCCGAGCTGCTCGCCGCGTTCGTCCGGGCCTGCGGCGGCGGCGAGGAGGACGTACGGGAGTGGCTGGCCGCCAGGGAACGGGTCGCCGCCCCGGCCCCGCGGGAGGCCGGCGCCACGGCGCGGCGCCGCCGTGGGCCGCTGCTGTGGGCCGCCGGGGCCGGGCTGGCGGCGCTGGCGACCCTCGGCGCGTGGGCCTGGTGGCCGGAGGGCGAGCCGGCGGCCGGGTCCCGCTCCCTGCCCCTTCCGGACGGCGAGGTCGTCATCCACCCCGCGGATGCCCCCGGGTTGTGCCTCACCGAGGGCCGCCAGCGCGGCGGCGCGTACGCGTCGGCCGTCGCCGTCCAGGGGCCCTGTGACACGGCCGGCCGGCCGCGCTCCTACCTGCGGGCCGTCGGCACGGAGGACTGGTACTTCGTGGAGTGGTACAAGCCATCCGAGGGTTACGGTTGCCTCACCCTCATCGACGAGGGCCCGGCCGCCGGCCTCTTCGAACCCGTCAACCGGGCCGACTGCTCCGCCCGGCGGCCGGAGCAGCACTTCCGGCTGGAGCCGGTGGCAGGCCCGGGCGCCGCCTCGGGCGAGACGGCCTATCTGCTGCGGCACGAGCAGAGCGGCCGGTGCCTGGCCTTCGCGGAGGACGCCGAGCCCGGCGACGCGGACGCGAACGCGGATGCCGGTGCCCAGGCCGGTGCCGGTGCCGAGGCCGTGCTGGGGGACTGCACCGGGGATTCCGCGCAGGCATTCCTCATCGACGCCACCCCCTGACGCCGCCCCGGCTCTCCCCCGCCCCCGCCCGGGAGCCGCCTCCCTGCCCCCGCGGGCCGTCCGGGGTGTCCGCGCCGTCCGGATTTCCGTCCGGACAGGGCGCCGGCCAGGCAGGACGGCGGCCGGATGTCCGGGACGGGCGGCGCCCGTTGCCCGGCGCCTTCCGGCCGCCACAGACTCCCTCATGCCGCCAGGCGGGCTCCCGCAAGCCGCCCGGCCGGCCCCATCGCGCCGCCCGGCGGGCCTCATCGTGCCGCCCCGTGGGCGGCGCGCCGACACAGCAAAGCGGCACAGCCGAGTGAGGGGGAAGTGGTGAACGGCGACGAGGTGAAGCTCTCACCCGAAGAGGTCGAGCGGGTCATGAGCATCATCCAGCAGGCGTACACGGACATGGAGGCGGTGGCCCACGGGATCGGGGCGCACAGCGACCACGTGATCGCCGCCTACCAGGGGGGCGGCACCAGCCGCGCCCAGGCGACCTACCAGGAGCTGGGGCGCGCGGGCCAGGCGCTGGCCAACGCGCTGGACGGGCTGTCGCAGGACCTGGGCCTGACGGCGGCCACCGGCCGGGAGACGGACGCGGACGCGGAGAGCGCGCTGAACCGCGTCGACACCTCCGGCATCCGCATCGACCTGGGCGTGGCCCAGGGCATCTGACCGGCGCCCGCCCGCGGCACCGAGCGGGCCGGGGCCGGAAACGGAGCAGACCACAGCGTGGACACGCACGCGACCGAAGGGGGAACAGCACCATGACGGCGTACGGCGGTGACCTCATCAGGTTCACCAACGAGGGGCTGGACAGCATCCAGTCGCAGACGAGGAGCCAGCAGGACGAGTACAACGAGATCTGGAACAACGTGCATCGCCAGCTGCTCGCCCTGGTCGAGCAGGGCCAGGTCGACGCGAGCATCGGGCAGGTGCTCAACGAGCGCGACGAGCAGTTCCACCGCGAGTCGGCCGGCTTCGACGAGGGCGTGACCGCGCAGAACACGGCGATGCGCGACGTGCAGACCATCGGCAACGAGGGTGGCGCCGCGATGGTGCGGGCGGCCATGGGGAGTGGGCGCTGAGCCATGGCCGAATCAGGCGCCCTCGACCTGAACCGCGGCGCGGCGCTGCGCGCGGGGGACCGCGTGCGGGAGAGCGAGCAACTCGCCGCGATGCGTGAGGCGTTCCAGCGACTCGCGAACGCCCGCGGGCTGTTCGGCCAGGTGCCGGGCGGCGAACTCGCCGAGCAGGCGCTTCTCTCGGCCGCCGCCGCGATGCTGGACGAGCTGACCCGGACCGGGCTGACCGTGCAGGACATCAGCGACAGCGCCTACCGGATGGCCGAGATCGCCGAGGAGACGGATCAGGCGGCGCACGACCGCCTGATCACGGCGAGCGAGGCCGTCGGGTCCGTGCCCGGCGCGGTGGGCGGGCCGCCCCCGGCGAGCGAGGGGGAGTGAGCGCGATGGCGAAGGACGAGGAGTTCATGGCCGTCATCAACCGCATCCTGAGCGCCGAGCACGTCTCGATCCACGCGTCGGCCGACGGATGGCTGGCCCTGGCCACAGCGGGAACCGCGGAGCGCGACCGGCTCGCGGGCGTGGCCGGGGAGGCCGAGGCCGAGCCCGGCGTCGGGCTGGCCGAACTCGCCGACCGGCTCAGGGGAACGGCGGGCTGGGCCGAGGGGGCGAGCGCGCTGGCGCACCGGATCGCCGGCCAGCTGCGGCTCGCGGGGACGGCCTCGGCCCGCGCCACCGAGCGGGCGCTTGCCCTGCTGTTCGCGTACGAGGAGGCCGAGGTCGAGCTGCGGGGCGACGAGGCGATCAGCCCCGCCATGGTGAGCGCCGCCCTCCGGGGCGAGGAGGAACAGGAGCGGCTGCTCGCGGAGGCCAGGAGCCTGCTCGACGAGCTGAGCAACGAGTTCGCCAAGGTGACCGGCGGCGAGCCCCCGCCCTCGCCGGAACGCGGCGTTCCCGTCCAAGCCGACGTCACGGTGCGGGACGTGCCACGCTCCGACCGGCGGGCGGAGGACCCGTCCGCGGCGCAACGGCCCGGCTCGCCGGCCGGCCCGGCCGCCGGGGACCCGAACGCGGAGCGGGACGGCCTGATCGCGGGGACGCCGCCGCCCGGCATCGTGCAGACCCTCGGCGGGGACCAGCCGTCGAACCTGTCGGTGCTCGGCCCGGACAGCGGGGAGTTCAGCGGCTGGGTGCAGAGCCCGAACACCGGATACCTGGTCGATCCGGCGACCGGCCGCGAGTTCGACCCGGCCTCCGCCCGGTGGATCGACCCGGTCACCGGGCTGCCGTTCGGGGAGGCCACCGAGTACGCCACCCGCCTGTCCGGGCTCGGCACCGGGCCCGGCGCCATGGCCACCGGGGTGGGGCTCGCCCCGCTCGGGGGCGGCGGGGCCGTCGGCGGGGGCAGCGGGCTGGCCGGGCTGTACGGCGGGGTGCTGCCGCCCAGCGTGGCGCACCCGGGCCCCGCGCAGTCGCAGGTGCTGCGGGAGGCGCAGCGGAACCTGCGGCAACGCGCCGCGGTGGCCGGCCGGTTCGCGATGCGCGAGGCGGCACAGGGGGGACGGCCCATCCTGCCGCCGCCGGCCTCGACCGGCGCGGGGGGCCGGTCGAGGGGCGGCGGCGCGAACGAGCCGGGGCGCGCGGGCCGGGCCACCGACCTGACCGAGGACCCGGAGGTCTGGTCCGCGCGCCGCACCGCCGCCCGCGGCGTGCTGGGCGAGTAGCGAAACCGGCGGGGGCGGCGCCGGGAACGCCGGCCGATCACCGGCGCCGCCCCCCGCCGGGACATCCGGAACATTCGGGAAATGCCGAGCAATTCAGGAACACCAGGAACGCCAGGAACGCCAGGAACGCCAGGAAAGGGGGAACGTCCATGTCCGGCGACGAGCTGTACTACCTCCCGGACGAGTTTCGCGAGTCGGCGCGGGTCGGCCTGGACTCCGCGGACGCGGCGGAGAGCACGGGCCGCTACCTGCGCAACGCCCGGCCGGACGCCCACGGCTTCGGGGGCGCCGACGCCTTCGTCGCCTCGCTGAACGCGACCCGGGACCGCCAGGCCCGCGAGGTGCGGCAGGCGGCCGAGGGGCGGGAGAACATGGCCGGCGCGGACCAGCGCACCGCCGACATCGGCGAGGAGACGGACGCCGCCGCCCAGTCGGCCCTCGGCAAGGCGAACTCGGCGGTCGCGCGGGCGATCGCCGACGGGATGTAGGGGGCGGGGTCCGCGATGGACATGTCGTTCGACCGGGCCGACGTGGAGGCGGTGGGCAACGGGAAGCCGTGGACCCATCGCGAGGAGTTCGCCGCCGAGGTGGACACGGAGCACATGGCGGACACCGCCTCGATCTTCGCGCGGGCCGCCCACGAGGCGCGCAGCGCCGGTGACCTGGCGGAACGCGCCACGCGGATGGGGCAACAGGCCGGTGCCCACCACGACGGCGCGGCGTTCGTGGAGGACGACCGCATCGACATCACCGCCGCGGGCCTCCAGGGCAACGGCGAGGGCATCGACAACGTCGTCCGCATGGTCGTCCGCGCCATGAACCGGGCCATGCAGGCCAGGGACGAGGTGGACGCGCAGATCGACGGGGCCGGGGGCGTGAGCGGCATGCAGCCCATCCTCGAACGCAACGTCGCGCGGGCGGCGGCGGCGTGGCGGAGCGCGCAGGAGTTCTTCGCCGCCCAGCAGGCGCCCGCCCAGCAGGTGTTTCCCTCCGTGCAGTTGCCGAACGCGTTCGGAGGCGCCAGGGCGCCCGTCTTCGACTTCGACGGCGTGGAGTACCAGGGAGTGCCTTCGGGCGGCGGCTGGGCCCCGCCGGCGAACCTGCCGGCCGACATCCGCGACGCCTACCTCAACATGACGGCGGACGACGCATACTGGGCCGACAACGAGATCACCGACGCCATCCGGCAGTACCGGCAGAAGCTCGCCGAGTACGGGGCCGAGCTGGAGGAGGCCGGCTTCGACACCTCGCAGGGGCCGCTCGGCATCTGGCGCAGCCCCGAGATGGCCGCCTTCAACGGCGAGGAATTCGGCAAGCTCATCGGCCAGAGCAGCCCCGACGCCGAACTGCTGGCCCGCTACAGCGCCGGGCTGAACAGCATCGCGGAGGACGGCCAGGGGCCGCACGGCGCCAAGCCGCCCACGCCCGA
Source organism: Streptomyces hoynatensis (assembly GCF_003626535.1). Taxonomy (GTDB): domain Bacteria; phylum Actinomycetota; class Actinomycetes; order Streptomycetales; family Streptomycetaceae; genus Streptomyces; species Streptomyces hoynatensis. The sequence continues at coordinate 167,336 of NZ_RBAL01000005.1, read as the reverse complement.
GCAACAGGCGTACCTGAACGCGTTCTTCGGCACGCTCGACACCGACGACCTGCTCAAGGCCGGGCAGCTCTTCGGCCCTCGTTACGAGCAGGCTCAGCGGTACCTGGCCAATGGCGTCATCGCCGCCTCCACCGGTCCGGAACCCCTCGACGACATACGGGAGTTCGTCAAGGAGAGACTGACCGCCCACCAGAGCGAGGGCGCGTTCGGCGTGCGGCAGCAGGCGGAGCGCTTCGACGATTTCGGCGACCTCATGAGCCATGCCACGCTCACTCCGAGCAAGGAATTCAGCACGGCGCTGATCAACGCCTCTCTCAACGCCCAGGAGGACTTCCAGTACCAGCGCATGGCCTTCGGTGCCGACCCGCTCGAAGGCAGTCCGCAACTCCTCTCGCTCGCCGCCAAGAACGATGCCGCGGCCGCGGAATTCCTGAGCGACGAGAACCGGATCGGCCGGCTCTTCGACGCCGCTCCCACGGCGTCCTGGGCGGACAACGGGGCCGCCGTGGGCGACCTGATCCGTTCCGGAACCCTGCCCGACGGCCCCACCCTCACGCAGGGCGAGGCGTTCAAGCGGACCGCGCGCGACACCCTGATGCGGTTCGTCTCGGACAATTCCGACGCGATCATCCAAGGGCAGTACGACATTCCCGCGCGGGCCGAGCTCACGCTCGCGGACGTCGTGGGGCACCCGGAAAACCTGCGCGCCATGCAGGCGGAGGACGGCGTCTATCCCCCTCCGTCACAACAGAACATTTTCTCGGTGCTGATGAACGGCGAAGCCGAGACCGCGGCACACTTCACCTCCCACGTCGACGCGTACATCGAGGAAGAGGCAGGCAGGGTTTTCCGGCAGGCCGAAGGAACGGGGGACGATCACACGGAGATGCGCATGCTCGGCAAGCTGAGTGGTGCCGTCTCCAACGCCGCCCTGGACACGCTGCACCGGGTCGAGCAGCGGGGCGACGAACTGTCGGCGGACACCTACGACATCTTCAAGGGCGTGCTCGGCGTGGTCGGGGAGGCCCCGGGCCCCTGGGGCGCGATTGCCGGGGTCACGAGCGGGCTGGCCGACCTGCCGGGCGTGGAACCGGAGGCCACCGCCGAGCGGAACGACAACCTGCGGCGCTACTGGGAGGAGAACCGCGGCGGCGCGGAGCAGCTGAACCGGATCTACGACGCGGCGCGGGACGCCCGATACCGGGGAATGCACGAGGGGGAGGCGGCCCGGGTCATTCCGCAGACCCACGGGGACTGGGACCTGAGCCCCGAGCAGTGGGACGCCATCGGCAGCCACCGGGACCCGAACCGGCGGCACGCGCTCGAACGCGCCCTCGGCGAGCTGGGCGACGAGTTCCTCGAAGGCCGCGCCGGCATGCTCGGCTGGGACGAGGTGCGGAACGACTTCGACGAGGACGAGGCCGACCGGCTGCTGCGCGAGTACCGGGAAAGCCTGAGGGGCCGGCAGTGAACGCCCCCACCCGCGTGGTGCGGCGGCCGGCGCGGGCGGCGGCGCCGGTGGTGCCCGAGGAGGAGCTGGTGCTCAAGCCGCCCCCGCTGCTGCCGAAGGCGGAGGAGGGCAACGTGTGGCTGAGCGCGCTGCCCGCGCTCAGCGGACTCGGCTCCGTCCTCTACATGCTGACCATGGGCCGCGGCACCCTGGGCTACGTCATCGGCGCGATGTTCCTGGTCTCCAGCGTGGCGATGATCGCCGGCTCGGTGCTGCGGCAGCGCGGCGCGGTGAAGAGCCAGGCCCGCCACGAGCGCCGCGAGTACCTGCGCTACCTGGAGCGCACCAGGACCGAGGTGCGGCGCACCGCGCAGGCCCAGCGGGAGGCGCTGGAGTGGGGCGCCCCGCACCCGCGGCTGCTGTGGTGCGTGGCCGACAGCCGCCGCCTGTGGGAACGCCGCGGCGGGGACGCGGACTTCGGGGTGGTGCGGGTCGGCGCCGGCCCCCGGTACCTGGCGACCCCGCTGAAGGCGGCGGAGACCGCCCACGTGGAGGACCTGGAACCGCTGTGCACCGTGGCCCTCAAGCGGTTCATCGAGGCGTACGCGGTGGTGCCGGGGCTGCCGGTGCAGGTGGCGCTGCGGCGTTTCGCGGCCGTGTCGGTCACGGACGGCGAGGGGCGCGAGGCGGCGCGGGCGCTGGTGCGTGCGATGCTCGCGCACGCGGTGACGTTCCACTCGCCCAGGGACCTGCGGATCGTGGTGTGCACCCGGGACGTGGAGGCGCCCGAGTGGGGCTGGCTGAAGTGGCTGCCGCACGTGCACCACCCGGAGGAGCTGGACCACGTCGGCCCGGTGCGGATGATGCACCGGAGCCTCGCCGTGCTGGAGGAGTGGCTGGGCGCGGAGCTGACCCGGCGGACCCGGTTCAGCCGCGGGGCCGCGCCCGACCCCGACGTGCCGCACCTGCTGGTCGTCCTGGACGGCGGGCTGGCCACGGGCGGGGAGGCGCTGCTCGACCCCGGCGGGATGCAGCACGTCACGGTGCTGGACGTGGACGGGCAGGCCGAGGCGCTGGCCGAGGCGCACGGGGTGCGTCTGGAGATCGGGGAGGGCACGCTCGCCGTCCGGAGCGGCGACACCCGCGAGGAGCTGGGCACCGCCGACGGGCTGACCGTCGCCGAGGCGGAGGCCCTCGCGATGCAACTCGCCCGGTACCGCCCGGACTCGGCGGGCACCGGCGACGCCGAGGACCTCACGGCCGCCGTCAACACGCTGCCGGGCCTGCTCGGCATCCAGGACGCCGGGCGCCTCGACCTGGACACCCTGTGGCGCACCAGGCCCATGCGGGACCGGCTGCGCGTCCCGATCGGCCTTTCCGCCGACGGCGGGCCGCTTGAGCTGGACATCAAGGAGTCGGCGCAGAACGGGATGGGCCCGCACGGCCTGCTGGTGGGCGCCACCGGCTCGGGCAAGTCGGAGCTGCTGCGCACCCTGGTGCTCGGCATGGCCGCCACGCACTCCCCGCACCAGCTGAACTTCGTGCTGGTGGACTTCAAGGGCGGCGCGACCTTCGCCGGCATGGCCGAACTGCCGCACGTGGCGGCCGTCATCACCAACCTGGAGGACGACCTCACCCTGGTCGACCGGATGAAGGAGGCCCTCTCCGGCGAGATGAACCGGCGCCAGGAGGTGCTCCGGGCCGCCGGGAACCTGGTCTCGGTGCGGGACTACGAGCGGGCCAGGCAGCGCGGCGCCGACCTGCCGCCGCTGCCCAGCCTGTTCATCGTCGTCGACGAGTTCTCCGAACTCCTCGCGCAGAAGCCGGACTTCGCCGACCTGTTCGTGCAGATCGGGCGGCTGGGCCGTTCGCTTGGCCTGCACCTGCTGCTGGCCTCCCAGCGGCTGGACGAGAGCCGGCTGCGGGGACTTGAGGCCCACCTGTCCTACCGCATCGGCCTGCGGACCTTCTCCGAGGGCGAGAGCCGCACCGCCCTCGGCGTGCCCGACGCCCACCACCTGCCCAGCGCCCCGGGGCACGGCTACCTCAAGACGGACACCGCCACCCTCAGGCGCTTCCGCGCCGCCTACGTCTCCGGCCCCCACCGCACCGGCGAGGACCCGGGGCAGGCCGTGCTCGGCGGCGGCGCGGACGTCCGCCCGTTCCGCGCCGGCCACCTGCCCGTCCCCGTGGACGAACGCCCCCCGGAGCCCGAACCCGAGCCGGAGCCCGACGAGTTCGGGGAGGGCGAGGATCTGGGCACCACGGTGCTCGGCGTGATGGTCGGCCAGATGGCCGGGCAGGGGCCGCAGGCCCACCAGGTCTGGCTGCCGCCACTCGACCAGCCCGAGCCCCTGGACGCGCTCCACGCCGCGCCGGGGGAACGGCCGGGCCGCGGCGGCGGCAACGCCCCGCTGACCGCCGTCATCGGCGTCGTCGACCGGCCCTTCCACCAGCGCCGCGACCCGCTGGAGCTGGACCTGGCGGGGGCCGGCGGCCACGTCGCGGTGGTCGGCGGCCCGCGCAGCGGGAAGTCCACGGCGGTGCGGGCCCTCATCGGCTCCCTGGCGCTGCGCCACTCCCCGGCCGAGGTGCAGTTCTACTGCCTGGACTTCAGCGGCGCCCTCTTCCCCTTCGCCGGGCTGCCGCACGTGGGCGGCGTCGCGGGACGCCTCGACGCGGAGGTGATCAACCGGACCGTCGCCGAGGTCCTCGGCATCCTCGAAAGCCGCGAGACCCTGTTCCGCGAGGCGGGCATCGAGTCGATGGCCGGGTACCGCACGGCCCGCGCCGAGGGCCGCTTCGCCGACGGCCCTTCCGCGGCCTCCGGCCGGGAGGACCCCCACGGCGACGTCTTCCTGATCGTCGACGGCTGGGCGGTGCTGCGGCAGAGCTATCCGGAGCTGGAGCAGACCCTCACCGCCCTGGCCGGCCGGATGCTCACCTACGGCATCCACCTGGTGGTCACCGGCAACCGCTGGCTGGACATGCGCATGGGCCTGCGGGACCTCATCGGCACCAAGGTGGAGCTGAAGCTGGGCGACCCGCTGGACTCGGAGGTGGACCGCAAGGCGCAGCGCACCATCCCCGCCGGCCGCCCGGGCCGCGGCATCACCGAGGAGAAGCTGCACTTCCTCACGGCGGTCCCCCGCGTGGACGGCGTGCGCTCCGACGCCGGGCTCGCCGAGGGCGTGGCCGGGCTGGTGCGCCACCTCGCCGAGTGCTGGCCGGGCCGCCGCGCCCCCGGGGTGCGGCTGCTGCCGACCAGCCTGGACGCGGCCGAGGTGCCGGCGGACCCGGCCGGGCGGCCCGGCGTGGTCATCGGGGTGGAGGGCAACCGCCTCGAACCGGTCCGGCTCACCCCGGGCGAGGACACCGGGCTGATCGTCATCGGCGACAGCGAGTCGGGAAAGACCTCGCTGCTGCGCGGCATTGCCCGCCAGATCACCGAGAACCACACCCCGGAGCAGGCCAAACTGATCATTCTCGATCACCGGATGACGATGCTCCGCGAGTTCGAGGGGCCGGGGCTGCTGGGCTACTCGACCAGCCTCGAACGTTCCCACGAGGTCGTCGGCGGCCTCGTCGAGGGGCTGCGCAAACGCCTCCCTGGCCCCGGCGTCACCCCGGAGCAACTGCGCGACCGCTCCTGGTGGCACGGGCCCGAGATCTACCTCCTCGTCGACGACTACGACCTGGTCGCCACCTCGCGCGGCAACCCGCTGAAGGCGCTCCTCGACCTGCTCCCGCAGGCCCGCGGCATCGGGCTCCACCTCTTCCTCACCCGCCAGGCCGGCGGCTCGGCGCGCGCCGTCGCCGAGCCCGTCCTCGGCCGCCTCAAGGAACTCAACACGCCCGCCGTCCTGCTGAGCATCCCCAAGGACGAGATGCCCATCTGGGGCATCAAGCCGGCGCAGCGCCGCAAGGGCCGCGGCCTGCTCCTCCACCGCAAGCTGGGCAACGTACCGGTGCAGCTGGTCCGCGCCGACTCGCCCCTGACCACCCTCGACGACCCCAGGGGGAACCCGTCATGAGCGGCAGCCTCACCCACCGGCCCGCGACGCAGGCGGGCGCCACGTTCGTGCGCATCGGCCTCGCGGGACCCGCGGGCCGCGCCGACCTCGCCGTGCCCGCCGGCGTTCCGCTGGCCCGGCTGATGCCGGCCCTGCTGCGGCACGCCGGCGAGGAGCCGGGGCCCGACGGCGGGGTCGGGCACGGCGGCTGGGTGCTGCGCCGCGCCGACGGCACCCGGCTCGACACCGCGGCCCCGCTCGCCGCCCAAGGGGTGGGCGAGGGCGACCTGCTGTTCGTCGGCCGGGGCAGCGACGACACCACGCCACCGCTGTACGACGACGTCGTGGAGGTCATGGGCCGGGAGATCCGCGGGGACCTGCGCGGGGACGTCCGCAGGGACCTGCGCGGGGACTTCCGCGGGGACTTCCGTGGGGAAAACAGCGCGGGAACCGCCGGGGCTGCCGGGGGTGCCGGCGGGGGCGGCGGCCGGGGGAGCGCGGGGGGCGGGCTGCCCGCCGCCGCCGTCCGCGGGGCCACCGGCGCGCTGGCCACCCTGGCCGTGCTCGCGGCCTGCGCCGCGCTCGACGCGGCGCCCGGCGCGCTGCCCGGCTGGCTCGGCCTCGCCACGGCCGTGTGCGCGCTGTCCTTCGGCCTCCTGCTGTCCCGCGCCTTCGGCGACACCCGGGCCGGCGTCCTCGCCTCCGTGCTGGCCGCCCCGCCCGCCATGCTCGGCGCCGTCCGGCTGCTCGGCGGCGGCACCGGCATCCTCGGCGGCGCCACCGCCGGGCAACTCCTCCTCGCCTGCGGGGTGCTGGCCCTGATCGGCGCGGTGGGCCCGCTGCTGGCCGACGGCGGCGACGGCGCCTTCGCCGCCCTGGTGACCGCCGGGCCGCTCACCGCCACCGGCGCACTGGTGTGCGCGGTGTGGGACGTGGCGCCGGCGCGTGCCGCGGCGATCGCGGCGCCGCTCGCCCTGGCCCTCACCACCCTGTGGCCCACGGTCGCGGTGCGCCTCGCCGGCATCCCGGGCCCGCAGGTGGCGGCCACCGTGGAGGAACTGGACGCGCTGCCCAGCCAGCTCGCCTACGACCGGCTGCGCGCCAGGATCGCCGCCGCCCGCCGGCTGCTGCTCGGGATGCAGGCCGGCAGCCACCTCGTGGCCGGGGGCGGCGCCGTGGTGCTGTTCGGCTCGGGCCGGCTGTGGCCCGGCGTGCTCGGCGCGGCGCTCACGCTGCTGATGCTGACGCGCACCCGCCTGTTCGCCGGGCCCGCCCAGGCCGCCGTGCCCCTCACCTGCGCCCTGCTCGCGGCGGGCGGCGCCGCGGCCGCCTACGTGACCGGCCGCTTCGGCGAGACGGTCCCGATGCTGGGCGTGGCCCTGCCCGGCGCGCTGCTGATCGCCCTGGCGGCCGGCCTCGTCGGCCTCTTCACCGGCCGCACCCGGCTGAACCCCCGCCTCTCCCGCGCCATCGACCTGCTGGAAGGGACGCTCCTGCTGTCCGTCGTGCCGCTCTGCCTGGCCGTGTGGGAGGTCTACCCGGCCCTCCTGGACCTGAGGGCGTGAGGCCGATGCGAAGGACCACACCCGCCGGGCCCGCGCACCCGGCCGGCCCCGCCCGTCCGGCCCGCCCGCCCCAACCCCCGGAACGCGCCCGGTACTTCCGCCCGGCGCGCCCGGGCCGCCCCGCGCGCCCGGCCCGCCCGGCCCGCCCCGCGCGCCTGCCCCGCGTTGCCGGGGCCGCCGCCCTGGCGCTGCTCGTGGGCCTCGCCGCCCCGCTGACCGTTCCCGGGCTCGCCCGTCCCGCCGCGGCCACCCCCTGCCGCACCCAGGTCACCGGCGGGGACCTGGCGGAGAACGCCGGGCCCTACCGGCTGATCGACCAACTCGGCCTGCGGCAGGCGTGGGACCTGTCCACCGGCGCGGGCGTCCTCGTGGGCGTCGTCGACTCGGGCGTCGACGCCCGCCACCCCGACCTGGGCGGGGAGGCGGTCACCAGGGGCAGCGAGTTCACCGCGGAGGCGACCGCACGCCAGACCCGGCGCACCGCGCCGCCGCCCCGGCAGGACTGTTCGGGCCACGGCACGGCCATCGCCGGGCTGATCGCGGCCCGCCGCTCGGCCGGGGACCGGATGACCGGCGTCGCGCCCGCCGCCACCGTCTACCCGGTGCGCCTGGACGGCTCGGTCGAACAGCTGCCGCCCGAGACCATCGCCCGCGCCATCGACGACGCCGTCGACGCGCACGTCGGCGTGCTCAACCTGTCCTTCGGCCGGCCCGCGGACGACCGGGCCATCCGGCGGGCGGTGGAGCGTGCGCTCGCCGCCGACGTGGTCGTGGTCGCCGCCGCGGGCAACGAGGGCGACGCGGGCCCCGGCGGCGGGCTGATGTACCCGGCCGCCTACGAGGGCGTGCTCGCCGTCGGCGCGGTCACCGACGCGGGACTGCCCATGGACTCCTCCAACACCGGCGAGTGGATCGACCTGTCCGCCTATGGCGAGGACCTGACCGTGGCCGCCCCCGGGGGCTCCGGCTACCGCACCGTGGCCGGCAACAGCTTCGCCGCCGCGCAGGTGTCGGGCGTGGCCGCGCTGGTGCGGTCCCGCTTCCCCCGGCTCTCCGCCCAGGAGGTGGCGCGGCGGCTCACCGAGTCGGCCTCCCCGGTCGGCGGCGGCCGCAACGACGCCACGGGCGCCGGGATCGTCGACCCCTTCGGCGCCCTGACCCACCTCGGCGCGAGCCCCGCGCAGGAAGCCGGGGACGGGACGCAGGGCAGCGTCCCCGTGCAGGCCGTCCCGCGCGAGGAACCCCTGGTGGACGCCGCCACCGCCAGGGCCCTGGCCGCAAGCGGCGTGCTGCTGCTCGCCTGCGCCCTCAGCCTGCTCGGCACGCCCGCGATCCGCCGCGCCGCCGCCCGCCACTGGCGGGCCGGGCCCGCGGAGCCCGGCACCGGGGCCGCGGAGCCCGGCACCGGGGCCGCGGAGCCCGGCACCGGGGCCGCCCCCGTCCCGGCGAGGCCGGCCGGTCCCGCCCTGCGCCTGCTCGACGGCGGCGACGTCCCCGCCTCCACCACCTCGCCGCGCGGCAGGAAGGGGAGCTGACCGATGGCCACGACACGCGAACGGGCCGACGCCCACGCCTACGACTCGCGCCGCAGAAGCACCAGCCTCCTGCGCGGCGCCGACGAGGCCGCCCGCGATCCGCGCCGCCGGCTGAACCGCACCCTCGCCGCAGGCACGGTCCTCGCCGTCCTGCTCATGGCGGGCTTCGGCATCGCCGGCTGGCTGGGCGGCGGCCGGGGACCCGCCCTGCCCTCCGCCGGGGCCGTCGTCGTCGGCGAGGACGGCGACAGCTACGTGGTCAGCGACGGGACCGTGCACCCGGCGCTCAACCTCAGCTCGGCCCTGCTGGTCGGCGGCGGCCAACTCACCCGGGTGCGGCAGGCCACCCTCGACGCGGCGCCCCGCGGACTGCCCGTCGGCATCCCGGGCGCCCCCGACGCGCTGCCGGACGAGGGCCGGCTCCTCGACGGCGACTGGACCTTGTGCGTCATCCCCGCCGAGACCGGCGGCTCGCCCACCAGGACCGCCCTGTACGTGTCGGTGCCCGGGGTGGCGCCGGGCGAGGGCGCGGCGGGCGTCACCCTGCTGGCGCAGACGGACGACGGCGGGCTGTGGCTGCTCACCGAAGGCCGCCGCCACGCCCTGACCGAGGCGGTCCGCGGGCTGCTCGGCCTCCAGCGCGTGCGCCCGGTCCCGTTGCCGCCCGAGGTGCTGGCCACCGTGCCCGAGGGCCCCGCGATCACCGCCCCCGAACCCGGCGGCGCGGGCGCGGAACCGCAGGTGGCCCTGCCGTTCCCCGCCCGGGTGGGAGACCTGGCCCACACCGGGCTCCAGGGCGCCAACCCGCAGTACTACCTGGTGCGTCCGGACGGCCTGGTGTCCGTCTCCCCCCTGGTGTACGCGCTGCTCGGCGCCACGGCCGGGGCGGACCACGCGCTCGACGGCACCCAGGCGGCGGCGGCCCCGCGCTCCGCGGAGCCGCCGCCGGGCGACGCGGCCTGGCCCGACGCCCTGCCCCGGGCCGCGGAACCCGGCCGCGAGCAGCCGGTGTGCGTGAGCACCCCGCCGGGCAGCGAGCCGGGCGACGCCCCCTGGCGGGCCACCGTCCACCTGCCGGGCAGGATGCCGGAGCCGGCCGGGCTCGCGCCGGTGACCTCCGCGAACGGCGCCAGGCTCGGCCTGCTCGACGCCGTCTACCTGCCGCCGGGCGCCGGGGCCCTGGTCCTCGCCACCACCTCGGGCGGCACCGGCGGCACCCACACCCTGATCACCGACGCCGGCATCGCCTACCCGTTCGCCTCCGCCGAGGCCGTGCAACGCCTGCGCTACGACCACCGGGCGGCGCCCTCGATGCCGCGCGCCTTCGTGGACCTGCTGCCCAGGGGGCCGGTCCTCGACCCCGAGGACGCCGCCAGGGAACTGCGCGAGCGCACCGCCGAGGGGGACGGCGGGGAGGCCGGCGCGGCAGACGGCGCGGGGGCCGCCGGCGAAGCCGGCCAGGACACCGAGGAGACGGCACCGTGACCCGCACGAGCACACCCACCCGCCCCACCGGCCCCTCCCACCCCTCTCACCCCTCCCACCCTTCCCGCCTCTCCCGCCTCTTTCACCCCGGCGCTCGCCCCGGCCGTTCCGGCAGTGCCGCTCGGCCCGGCAGTGCCGCTCGGCCCGGCCGCCGCGGCGGTTTCGGCCGGGGCCGGGTGGTGGCGGTGGAGGGCGGCCTCGGCCTGCTCCTCGCCGGGCTTGCCGCCGGCGGCCCTGGGGGCTGCGCCCTGGCCGCCGCCGGGGCCCTCGCCCTCGCCGCCGGGCTGCTGCGGCGCCGGGGCGTCCACGCCGACCGGAGGCTCCTCGAGCCCTTCCCGCAGGCGGCCACCCCGGCAGGCATCCCGGAGCCGGGGGAGGACCACCTCGGGCTCGCGCACACGCTGCTGCCCGTGCTGGACGTCACCGAGGTCGCCGACCGGAACCTGCCCGCGGACGCGCCAGGGCTCGGCGTGCTGTCCGACGGCCGGGGCTGCGCCGCGGTCCTCGCCTTCCCCGCCGGCACCCTCCCCGACCTGCCCGCCGCCCTGCTGGGCGCGTGGCTCGACACGGACCCGGCCCGGCCCGCCGCCGCCCAGCTCCTCGTCGAACAGTTCGGCCCGCCGCCCTGGGACCTCCAGTACGGGTACCGGCCCACGATCGCCTACCGGGCGCTGCCCGGCGGGCCCCGGCCGCTGGCCGTGCGCTCCTGGCTGGTGCTGCGCTACGAGGCGTTCGGCGCCCCCGAGGCCGCCGAGCGGCGGGGCGGCGGTCTGGCGGGCGCCCGGGCGGCGACGGCCGCCGCCACCGCCCGCATCCGCGCCCGGCTCGCCGCCGCCGGCGCCCCCACCACCCCGCTCGGCGCCCCCGAACTGCGCGAGCTGCTGCGGCAGGTCGGCGACCCGGCGGGCGAGGGGCGGTCCCTGCCGGACAGCTGGGCCGGCATCGACTTCACCCACTGCTGCCTCGCCGCGCCCCTGGACTCGCCGGTCGAGTGGACGCGCCTGCTGCACGCCCTGGCCGGCTGCACCGCGGAACGCGTCGTCGCCGCCACCACCCTGACCCGCGAGGGCGGGGCGCTGCGGGCCCTGACCGCGGTGCGCGTGGTCGGCATGCGGGCCCAGCACGCGGCCGAGGAACGCGCCCGCCTGCTGCGTTCCGGCATCCTGCGCGAGACGCCGACCGACCAGCGCGCCGGACTGCTCGCCACCCTGCCGGTGGCCCACCCCTTCCGCTCGCCGGCCGAGACGGCCGGCCTCGTCTCCCCCGGAGCGCCCCGATGAACCGCCGCGAGCACCCGCAACTCCCCGTCGCCCACTGGCGGGACGTGCCCCCGGCGGACTTCAGGCTGACCTGGGCCGAGGCGGGCGTCCAGCTGGGCACCAACCGCGAGGGCCGGGTCGTCGCCCTGCCCGCGGGCCCGGGCCCGGCCCGCATCGCGGTGCTCGGGGAGTCCCTGTTCGGCCGCCTCTTCGGCCTCCGGATGCTGGCCGTCGGCGCCCGGGTCACCGCCGCCACCCGGGTGCCCGCCCAGTGGCACGGCATCGCGCAGGTGGCGGGCGGCCGGCTCACGGTCGCCGACGGCGTCGCCGGCTGGCCCCCGGGACCGGCCGCCCCGCCCAGCCAGGAGGGCGGCCCCCAGGCCCTCGTCTGCGACCTGCGCCGCCCGCCGTCCGTCACCCTCGCGAACGGCGCCTGGCGCACGATCCTGCACGTCACCCGGGACGCGCCACGCCGCTCCTTCTTCTGGACGGCCCCCGACGCGCTGCTCGCCCTCGACGCCAGGTTCGCGGAGGCCACCGGCCGCCTCCTCGGCGCGGACGCGGCCCGCGTGACCGCCGCGCTGAGCCCGGGCGAGGTCGTCCTCTTCCGCCCCGCGGGCACCGAGATCCTGCGCCTGGACATCTCCCCCGCGGAAACGGCCCTCCTGACCCCGGGCAGGCACCCCTGAACCGCCCTGTCCCGCCTGTGAGTTCGCGACCGCGCCGACCACCTGCCGCACGAAATCCCGGCGGGCCCCGGCTCTTCGACCGCAGAGCACAACGGCCCCGCCGGTGGCGAGGCCGTGTGGAGTGCACCCCGAAGGGATGACGCCCGCCAGTATCGCAGCCGACGCCGTTGAACGGACTTACCCTGGCGGGGAGTGCACACAGCCCCAAAGGGGATTCCCACATGATTGACGTACCTCAGCTGACGATCGGTCAGCGCATCAAGTACTACCGACAGCGAGCAGGGAAGTCGCAGGCAGCTCTGGGAGGTCTGGTCGGACGCTCGGAGGACTGGGTCAGCAAGGTCGAGCGGGACATCATCCCCGTGGACCGGCTCTCCCTCCTGCTCGACATCGGACGCGTCCTCGGCGTCTCCGATCTCGGAGACCTGATCGGGCCCGCGGTCAGCGTCAACGTCGCCGGTGCCCCCGAGCATCCAGCCGTGCCGCGCATCCGCCGCGCCCTCAACACGCCTCCGAGCCTTCTCGGCAACACCCTCCAGGGAGAACCTCTCACCCCGCAACAGCTGGGCGACCGTATCCGGGACGCGTGGCGTATTTACGAGACCCGCACTGAACGGTACGGGCCCGTGGGCGACATGCTTCCGGGGCTGCTCGCCGAGGCGTACTCCACGCTCCGGGCCGCGACCGGCGAGCAGGAGAGCCAAGCCGCACGCGAACTCGTCAGCCTCCTCCATCTCCACCAGGTCTACCTGCGGCGCGTCGGTGAACGGCGGCTGTCCCTCCTCGCCGCCGACCGAGCGATGCAGATCGCAGACGACACCGACGACCCCACGTTGATCGCGGCCGCAGCCTGGAACCTCGCCGGCATCCTGCTCTCCAGTGGTGACGTCGCCGAAGCTCTGGAGCTGGCGCGCGCCACGATCGCGCACGTGCGGCCCGGCGACGACGCCGCCCCGGACCACCTGAGCGCGTTCGGTGCGCTGCACCTGGTCGGCGTGATCGCCGCAGTCCGGGCAACCAACGCCCCTGCCGCATGGGACCTTCTCCGCGAGGCAGCGCGGGTCGCCGATCGCATCGGCCATGACCGGAACGACTGGCACACCGCGTTCGGGCCCACCAACGTACGTATGCACGCCGTCCACCTCGCCGCCGAGGAGGGTGATGCTGCAGAGGCGCTGCGTCTGGCGGACAACGTGAGCGTCCCGCAGGCGGGCGGCGTGCTGCCGCTGGAGCGCACCACCCGGTACCTCGTGGAGGTCATGCACGCGAACCGGCTGGTGGGTGACGACTTCGCCACTGTCTACATGCTGGACAAGATCAGGAAGGCGTCACCCGAGGAGATCCGGTACTTCCCCCTTGTGCGTGAAGCGATTCTCGGCCTGATGAAGCGCGAGCGGCCCGAGTTCCGCGATGACCTGCGGAGTCTGGCCGAACACGTCGGCGTGGTCGCCGCGGCCTGACCCGGAAACCGGTGCACCCCGGAAGCAGTTTCCGGGGTGCACCGCCATTTTGCCGTCACCATCAGCGACATGATGGCAACTCAGAAGAACCGGAGCGGGCGAAACAAAGGAACGACGGCCAATCCTGCCCAAGGCGTGCGCATCGAGCGCCTGCCGAGCAGGCCGTTGCAACGCACCGAGGCTGGACGCATCGCGCTGCCGCTGTGGGTGCTCAACGATGGTGAGCATGTGGGTGATGGCGCGCTCGTCATGACCTGTGACGAGGCCGCCGAGCTACACCGCGAGATCGGTCGGCTCCTCGCCACGCAGCCCGAGGAGAAGAGCCGGTGAACGGCACTTGCGCGGGCGGGCCGCGTACGCGCCGGGCGTACGTGGCGGATGCGGCCACGGGGCTGGCGGACTCTCCGCCGCGGCGGCATTGCGTCTGCGGGGAGCTGATCACCTTGGCCCTTCGAGACGTCACGGCGGCCGAGTACCCGGCCCGATGCCCGTCGTGCGCGAGGGCGCAACTCCACTTCACCGCCTCACCGGAGGACTCCGACTCATGACCGTGCCTGCCCGTTCGCTGCGTACCTGGGGGCCGAAGGGGCTGCCCGTGCCGTATGTCGTGCGCTGGAGTGGGGAGGTGGTCGTCACCGATCGGGATCTGATCGTCAGGGCGGATGGGCGGGGGCTGGGCTATCGGGACGAGCGGCCGGGGGATCGGGATCGGCACGGGGTGCTGTGGGCCCGGTTGACGGAGGAGCCGGGCGGTGGGCAGCCGGAGTTCCGGTGCATGCATCCGGCGCGGCAGCGGCGGGCGATGCTTGAGCGGCTCTGCCAGGTTTGTGGCGGGCCGGCGGATCGCAACGGCAAGGGCTGGCTGTTCGTGCTGGGCCGCCCTGGCCGGGAGGACGGTGTGCCGGGCTGGCCTGAGGGGGCGTTGTGCACGAAGCCGCCGGTGTGCGAGCCGTGTGCCGGGGTGGCGGTGGCGCACTGCCCGCACCTGGGGGAGCCCGCGTTCGTGCGGGTGCGCAAGCCGCGGGTGTGGGGGGTGTTCGGTGGCTTCTTCGTGCCCGGCCGCGGCGGTCGCCTGGCCGGGAGCGAGGACGCCGATCTGCCCTTCGGCCACCCGCAGGCGGACTGGTTCCTCGCCAATCAGCTCGTCGTCGAACTCACCCGCACCACCCGCGTGACGCCGTAACGGCCCCGGCCGGAGTCGGCCCGGCCGGGGCGGGCACGGTCCGGGGCGGGGCGCCCGGGGGCGGGCGCCTCCGCCACCGCGCCGCGGCTACCCGTCTCCGAGCCGGTGCAGTGCCTCCTCGGCCTCGGGTACCCCGAGATCGTTCAGCAGCCTGGCCATGTTGACCCCGACGTACGCGCGGTCGGCCGGGGTCAGGTCGCGCAGTGCGGTCGCCAGCGACCGCTCCCAGCTGTCCGGTCCCGGCTCGGCCGGGTCCGGCGGCAGCAGCAGCTTCCGGTGGTCCACCGTCCACCTGAGCACGTCCTCCGCGTTCTGCGGGTGGTACAGCAGCCACAGGGCGGCCAGGCCCCGCGGGTCCTCGCTGATCAACTCGCGGAAGAAGCGGAACGCGTTGAGCGTGCCGCTGTCCCAGGAGAATGGCAGCGGCGGGGTCTCGTCCTGCTCGGCCGCCGGCTGCTCGAGGACGCGGAACGCGATGCCGGCCTCGTTCATCACGTGCGGGCCGCCGGTGCCCATGCCGTTGCGTGCGAGGTGGGCGGCGATCCAGTGCGGCACCTGCTCGGCGGTGACGCGGTTGCGCACCACCGTGACCGGGTCGCACACCTGCCAGCTCACCGAGTGCCGGATCACGGGCTGCGGCAGGGTGCCGTCGCGGGGCGCCGCCACGTCGACCCAGTCGGGGCGTTCGGACAGGGAGACCCAGCCGGACTGCGGGAACACGCTCCCGAGCACGCGCAGCAGTCCGGGCCGCGGGTAGTCGAAGCCGCCCCATCCCCCGGCCGGAACGCCGACCAGGGCCCTGCCGTCCGCTGCGATCAGGACCAGGGCCCGGTCGGGCCTGGGGTTCGCGCCGAAACGCAGGTGGAGGACGGAACGGAAGGGGGAGGCGGTCAGCGGTTCCACGAGCGGCGCGTTCATGCGAGATTCCCTTCGGTGAGCTTTCCGTTACCGGCCTGGTTGCGGAGGCGGGCGACGAGCAGGGCGCGGACCCCGCGCCGCCCGCCCGCGGTGGCGGCCAGGGCGGTGACCAGGGCGGTGGCGCGGGCCCTGGTGCCGGGGTGCGGGGAACGCTCCGCCCGCAGCAGCGCGTCCATGACGGCGCTCCTGGCCTTGGGGTCGTCCAGCGACTCGCGCACCAGCGGGAGCAGCGGGCCGGGCTCGCCCGCGTCCAGGGCGAGGAAGTCGGAGAGCAGTTGCGGCGCGGCGCCCAGCGCGTAGTCCCGCTGTCCGGACTTCTCCGGCCTGGCCATCCACCGGGTCAGCGTTTCCGTCACCGCGGCGGCGTTCTGGCCCTCCGTGAGCAGAACGGCGATGGCCAGGGAGACGCCCCGGCGGACGACGGACCTGGCGGGGCCGTCCAGCAGGCGGTCCAGCATCCGCAGCGTGCGGTCCGGCCGGACCAGGCCGAAGCCGCCGGCGCAGGTCTCGGCCACGGTGGCGCGCAGGTGCTCGTTCCTGGCCCGGCTCCAGGTCCACAGCTGGTCGCGGACGGCGCCCGCGAGCAGCCCGTCCCGCGCCGCCTCGTTCAGCGCGTAGGCCACCAGCCGGCGCCGCCAGCGCTCGGGGGACTCGGCCAGCGGCTCCAGCCGTTGCAGCACGTCGGGCCCGGTGGCGCGGCGCAGCACGCGGCCGATCGCCTGCCCTGCGGTGTAGTCGAGGCCGGGCGCGTACCGCGTGGACGCCTTCCGCAGCCAGTGGAGGATCGCCTCGGCGATGCCCTCGTGGTCCAGCCACAGCCGGGACAGGATGGTTTCGGCCTGGTGGCGGCGCCGGAACGCGATCGGCTCCACCCAGTAGCGGTACCAATAGCGGCTGCCGCTGTCGACGACGCGCGGCAGCGGGTCGGCGTTGACCCGGTCCAGGCGCGTGGTGAAGTCGTCCCCGAGCACGTCGGGTTCGGCCTTCGCCAGCCCCTTGGGACCGGCGGGGGGCGGCTCGGGCGGGGTGGGGTCGAGCAGGGGCCGCAGCGCGGCGGCGCAGCGGGCGATCACGGTGCGGTCCTGGCCTTCGAGGAGGGCGATGGAGGTGGCGAGGGCCAGCGCCGCCGGGTCCTTGCGCGCCTCCCGCAGCGTCTCGGTGGCCTCGTCCTCGGCGGTGCGGGTCAGGTTGAGCAGCGCCTCGTGCAACGTCCGGCTGCCGAGGGCGACGTGCTTCAGCTCCTCGGCCACCTCGGTGCCCGCGGCCGGGTCCCTGGTGCCGTCCAGGTACGCCTTGACCTGTGGGTCGCCCAGGTGCGCCGCGGCGAGGGAGAGGTGATCCTCGGACAGCCCCAGGGTGCGCAGGTGGGCGCGGGCCACCTCCGCGGGGAGCGGCGGCTCGTGGCGTATCTGCCAGCGGGCCGTCCCGGCCGGGAGCCGCAGGGTCGGGGCGGCGACGACGACCAGGTGGGCGCCGGCCCGCTCCAGCCGGTCCTGCAACGCGGTCAGCGCCACCTCCGTCAGGGCTTCCGCGGAGTCCTGGGACAGCCAGGGGACGAGGTACCGCCTGCCCTTTCCCTTGGGTTCCAGCCCGGTGGGGTCGTCGCGCGGGTCGAGGCCGATGAGGCGGCCGGTTTCGCCGGGTAGTTCGCGCAGCAGCGCGAAGGCGGCGGTGCCGGCTCCGGTGCCCGCGGCGCCGACGAGCAGCAGCACGCGGCGCCTGGCCAGTACCTCGCGGGCGCGGGCGAACGAGGGCGGCTCCACGAAGGCCCGCAGCCGCTTGGCCACGTCCTCCTCGGGGTAGGGGCCCTCCCGGAAGCGGGGCTTGACCACCTTCTCGGCGGCGGCGTCCTGCGCCGCGGCGGCGATGTGGACGTTGACGTCGCCCTTCACGTCGCCCAGGACGGCGGTGCCCTGGCCCACGTGCTGCCGGGGGCCGTCCTCCCCGGGCTCGGGCTCTGGCTCCGGCTCGCCGGTCACAGGTCCTCCTCCGGGTCGTCGTACTCCGGGGCGCCGAAGGTGTTCGACACGTTCCCGCTCACGTCGCCGCCGATGGCGTTGCCCTGCCCGACCCGCTGGCTGATCTCCCGCCTGGGCCGCGGCCGCTTGGCGGCGGCGCGCCCGGGCTTCCGCGTCGCGCGTCCGGCCTTCCGCTCCGCGGGCTCGGTCTCCCGGTCCGCGGCCTCGGCGGGGCGTTCCTCGCCGAGGGCGGCGACGATCCCGTGGCGCAGGAGGTGGCCGGAGGGGGAGGGAATGTACAGCCAGGCCCGCTGCGCGAACTGCTTGCCCTCGACGGTGGCGGGGACCTCGATGAAGTGGTCGGGGTCCAGGCCCGTGTAGCCGCCGAGCACCACGTCCTCGTAGACCCGGTGGGAGAGGATCGCCGCCAGGTGGGTGGTCTGCTCGCTGCCGGGGGCGGCGAGGATCGCCTTGACCGGCCGGGAGTCGAGCAGCCGGTGCGTGTCGTTGCGCGCGGTGCCGTTGCCGTCGGCCTCGGGCAGCGGCCCGACGTGCACGCTGGCGCGCAGCCGCAGGCGGGAGGTGACGAACTGGCCGTTGTGGCGGCCGAGGAGGCCGTCGAGCACCCGGAAGAAGGGGAAGACGACGAACGGCAGCCAGCTCGGGTCGAATCCGAAGACGAGGCCGTCGCCGGTGCTGGCCGGGAAGCTCTTGGCGTCCTTCAGCTCGGCCAGGCCGGCCTCGGTGAGGGCGCGGTCCACCAGCTCGGTGATGACCATGCTGACCGCGGAGTGCTGGATCGCGGCCAGGCCGGTGAAGTCCTTGGCGTCGACGGCGAGCAGGGCGCGGTAGCCGGGGAGCGGGCGGCTCACCGCGTTGGGGACGGGGATGGATGGGGGGAGGGGAGTGGACATGAACCTTCGCTTCTCTCTTGGGAGTTCGGGCGAAGCCCGGCCGGACGTCGCCGATCCTCGCGCCGGGCGGCGAAGGCTTGTGCCCACCAGTGGGCGCTGGGGCCGTGAGGGCGGTCACACCCCGCGGGCCGCACCCCCGCGGGCCGCACCCCGTGTCAGGGCGCGAAGCCGCGGCGGCAGACCGGGCAGGGCGGCACCGGGGGCCGCGCCCGCCCGGTGGGGCCCGGGGTGTTCCGGCCGGGGGCCGGGCGGCAGGTGCAGCCCGCCCACCGCCGCAGGACCCCGAGGTCGGTGATCCCGATCACCCGGCGCGCGGTTTCCACCGCGCCCGCGGCGCGCAGGCGTTGCAGCCCCTCGGCGACGCCGTTGCGGGAACCGCCGACGGCCTGGGCCAGCTCCTCCTGGGTCAGGCCGGTCAGCTGCCGGGAATCGGCCAGGACGGACAGGCGCAGGAGGGTGCGGGCGAGCCGTTCGCTCACCGAGAGGGTGACCAACTCGGCGCGGTACTCGTCGGATTCGCGCGTCCGGTCCATCGCCTGCTGCAACAGGTCGGCGCCCAGGCCGCGTTCCTCGACGAAGCGCCGGAACCTGGCCGCGTCCAGGACCTGCGTCACGCATTCCGTGACGGCGACGACGTCCGCGCTGCGGGGCTCACCGCGGGTGCTGAGGACGGACACCTCGCCGAGCAACTCGCCCGGGCCGCGGAAGGCCAGCCACAGGACGGCCCCGTCCGGGCGGTGCTGAACGACCTTGGCGAGCCCGGCCGTACAGGCCAGCAGATGCGTACCCGGGCTCCCCTGCCGCAGCATCATGTCCCCCGCCGCGTAACGCCGTTGCCAGCCCTCCCGGACGATCTCCTCCCACACCCCTTGCGACAGCAATCCCCGCCCTCCCAGCCGCGGGCAGCAGGCACCAGGGCAGAGGCGGGCACGCCGCGGTCCATGAGGACCGCAGCCGATTTCCCCTCCGTCGCGTCGTCCTGGGCACGTGGGGGGACCGTGCACCTGATCCGGTCCTGGCTCTGCTCCACCGCACGATGTTCGACTGCCGAGTTCCGCACCCGGAAGCATGAGCCGCGGCCACCGGATCGAAACCGCCGCGCGCCGATTCGCCCGGCACGGATTCGCCGGGCACCGGTTCGCCGGGCTCCGGCCCGACCGGACATCGGTTCGCCCGGCGGCGGTTCAGGGCGTGGCGGCCGGTGCGGTGGCGCAGCGGGTGGGGCCGCGTCGTCGGGGGACGGCG
This sequence comes from Streptomyces hoynatensis, assembly GCF_003626535.1. Taxonomy (GTDB): domain Bacteria; phylum Actinomycetota; class Actinomycetes; order Streptomycetales; family Streptomycetaceae; genus Streptomyces; species Streptomyces hoynatensis. The sequence continues at coordinate 147,662 of NZ_RBAL01000005.1, read as the reverse complement.
CGGCCCCGCGTGGGTGGGGGAGCGGGTGGGGCCGGGGCTCAGCCCAGGCCCGGGGTGACGACCCAGCTGGTGTCGTCGCTCCAGTAGGCGCTGTTGTCCCAGTCGTGGGAGCCGCCGTTGGAGGCGATGTAGACCTGGTAGTTGTAGTGACGCAGGTAGTCGTTCGGGTAGTTGGCGGACTGGAAGGAGTAGCCCTGCCCGTTGTGGCCCGACTGCGGGCAGAAGGTGGCGTCCTGCGCGAACAGCGAGGAGCCGTCGTTGGCGTCCAGGCGCAGCTGGTAGTTGTAGTGGCGCAGGTACCGGCCCGAACTGTCGGCGGACTCGAAGGAGACGCAGGCGCTGTTCGACAGGCCGGCGCGGACGATCCAGGTGGCGTCGGCGCGCTCGGCGGCCGGGCTGGAGGCGGAGGTCGCCGCGATGGCGACGTTGTTCGCGTCGTCGTGCCGGATGTACTCGCCGGTGCAGCACGAGGTGGTCGCCCGCAGCGAGATCCGGGAGCCGGGCGTCGGCGAGGCCGAGCCCCCCGAGGGCACCGCGTAGCCGGCCGCGGTGATGTTGGCCTGGACGGCGTTCTCGGTGGCGTCGGTGGGGTAGCCGGAGGTCATGACGCCCTCGTAGAAGGTGCCGGCGGCGCCGACGCTGTTGTCGCCGCCGATGCCCAGGATGATGGCGCCTTCCTTCTTCATCGGGTTGTAGCCGGAGGCGTTGGGGCGCGGCCCGCTGTAGTACGTGGACAGGCCCCCGGACTGGGCGTTGCCTGCGCGGATGGCCCACTGGTTGGGGCCGCCCTTGACGATGGCGGTGACGAACCGGTGGCTGATGCTCGGGTCGTTCGCGTTGTAGCCCCGGTTCACCCCGGAGAACAGGCCGTTCTCCAGGTCGGCCATGACCCAGGGGCCGTTGCCCGGGCCGTAGCCCCAGGTCGTGCTGCTGCCGAAGTAGATGGCCTCCATGGTGCCGTTGCCGTTGTCGCGGCTGTTGGTCTCGGCGTTGCCGTAGTCGAAGCAGCAGCCGCCGTTGTAGTGGGTGCCGTCGAAGATGGCGTACATGCCCTCGGGCTGGTCACCGGTCGCGATGCCGGAGGTGTGGTTGTTGCGGTAGCCCGTGCCGGGGGACACGTAGACGCCGTACGCCTTGTGGCCGCCCACGGTGATCGGCGCGGCGGTGGCGTCCGCGAGGTTGTCGTAGCCGCCGGGGGCGGGGCCGGAGAACCCGCCGGGCGGGGCCTGGGTGAGGTGGTTGCCGCGGCCCGACTGGTCGTAGATGACGCTGATGAGGCAGGTCGTCCCGGAACAGAACGCGTCCTGGGCCGCGGCGTCGGCGTATCCGCCGGCGCTCAGCAGGCCGATGTCGCGGGTGGCGTTGTCCGAGGAGCGCTTGACCTGGTACAGCGGCCCGTTGTACGAGGCGTAGAGCGCCCGGGTGGTGCTGTGCGCGGCCACGCACGGGGTGCCGCCCGAGGCGTAGATGTCGCAGGGGAGCGAGGCCGCCGCCGCGCCGGCGTCGGCGGCGGGGGCCGCCGCGGGGGCGGTGGCGGCGGCCTGGCCGCCGAGCAGGACCGCGCCCATGGCGAGGACCAGCAGGACGATGGCGAGCGGTCTGGCCCGCCGGGAACCGGCGGCTGCCGGTGGCGACGTGAGCATGGGACCTCCCTGGTGATGGGGGTTGGCGAGGCCACGGCCCGCGGGAACGTCTTCGGGTTCCCGGCCGTGGGGTCGGCGGCGTCCCCACCCGCGAACGAGATGATGTCGTGGTCATGTCATCCGGCGGGCGGGGGCGGCGGCCTGTGGGGGCGGGGTAGGGGGGCGGAAGTGCGGGTGGACTTTCGGTAGTGCGGGGTGGGGGGTGGGGGTGGCGTCCTTGGGTGTCGTCCGATATATCGAATGGTGATCGATTGCTCGGACATTCTCGATGATAGGAGCGCGCCGAAACGTGTCAACACCCCTTGCGCATGCGGCCTGTTGGGCGCGTGGAGGGGGGCGCGGTGCCGGAGGGGTCAGCCGGGGGGCGCCGGCGGGCGCGGCCCGGAGCGCAGGCCGTCAAGCAGCAGGCCGACGAGGGTGCGGGCCTGCTCCGCGGCGTCCGGCTCCCGCTCGACGGCGAAGGTGATCGCGTGCACCAGCCTGAGCAGGTGGGAGGCCGTCACCTCGGTGCGGATCGTGCCGGCCCGCTGGGCGCGGCCGAGCAGGGCCGTGGCCGCGGCCAGGATCTCCCCGTGGCACCAGGAGCTGCCGCCCTCGCCGTAGAGGGCGGCCGTGAGGGTGGCCGTCAGGCCCCGGGAGGCGCTGCCGTGGCCGGCGACGGCCCGGAGCCAGGCGATCAGCGCCTCGTCCGGCGCGGGGGCGTCGAGCAACTGCCGGGCCTGGGCGAGCAGTTCCTCGATGCGGTCCCGGTGGACCGCCTCCAGCAGCGCCTGGCGGGTCGGGAAGTGCCGGTAGAGCGTGGCGTTGCCGAGGCCGGCGCGGCGGGCGATGTCGTCGAGGGGGGCGTCGATGCCGTGCTCGGCGAACGTGGCCTGGGCGGCGGCCAGCAGCCGCTCGTAGTTGCGGCGTGCGTCCGCGCGCAGCGGGCGCCCGGGCGCCGGCGGGCCGCCCGCGGTCTTCGGCACGGCGCCTCCTCTCGTCGAACGGGGACCGTCCCCGGTTCCGCTTGTCAAGCGGGGACGGTCCCCGTATGTTAGCCGACGAAAGCGGGGAGAGTCCCCGTTTGTCGGTTGCCCGTTGCCCGGCGCCCCCCGGGCGTGCCAGTGCGGCCGTGCCGTGCGGCACGCCGGGGGGCGCGCGCGGGCCGGGAACGCTCTTGTGAGGAGGCCGCCGTGCCGCATCCGCATCCCGAGTCCCGTCCGCATCCCGAGTTCCCTCCGAGTGCCGAGTCCCGTCCGCGTCCGGAATCCCCTCGGCACTCCGGGCCGGGGGCGCGGCCCGGGCCGGAACCGGCGCCGGGTCCCGGGCGGCCGTCCCCGGTGCCGCGGCGGGGGCCGGTGCTCGTCACCGGGGCCACCGGCCTGCAAGGGGGCGCCGTGGCACAGCAGTTGCTCGCCGCGGGGCACCCGGTCTCCGCCCTGGTCCGCCGGAAGGACTCCCCGGCGGCCCGGGCCCTGGCCGCGGCGGGGGCCGTGCTGGTGCCGGGGGACATGGACGACCCCGCCTCGCTCGACGCGGCCATGCGGGACGTCGAGGGGGTGTTCAGCGTGCAGCCCACCATGGGGCAGCGGGGGGTTCCCGGCGGGTTCACCCCCGAGGACGAGGTCCGCCTCGGCGTCAACGTGGCCGACGCGGCGCTGCGGGCGGGCGTGCGGCACCTCGTCTACTCCTCGGTCGGGGGCGCGGAGCGCGACAGCGGCATCCGGCGCTGGGAGAGCAAGTGGCGCATCGAGCGCCACCTCAGGGAACGCGGGCTGCCGGCCACGGTGCTCCGGCCGGTGAGGTTCATGGAGAACCAGTCGGACCCGCGGCTCGGAGTGCGCGGCGGGCTGCTGACCGACGTGTTCCTGCCGGAGGTTCCCGTGCAGCTGATCGCCGTGCGCGACATCGGCGCCTTCGCCGCGCTCGCCTTCGGCGACCCGGAGACCTACCTGGGCCTGAGCCTCGAACTCGCGGGTGACCAGCTGACCATGCCCCAGGTGTGCCAGGCGATCACCGAGGCCACGGGAGGCCCGGTGGCCTACCGCCCGATTCCGCGCGAGACCCTGGAGGGACAGGACCCCGACGCGCTCGCCGGATACCGGTTCGCCAACGAGCGGGGCGGCTGGCAGGCCGACATCCCGGCCCTGCGGCGGCTGCACCCGGGGCTGCTCACCTTCCGCGCCTGGCTGGAGCGGGAGGGCCGGGCACAGTTCGAGGCGCTGTTCCGCGGGGAGGCCGCGGCCGGGGCAGGCCCGGCCGCCCGGTGACTCACACCCGGTGACTCACAGCAGGTCCACGTCGAAGCCCTGGGGGGTGGGGACGGTGCGGAAGCCGACGGACTCGACGGCGCGCCTGAGCTTCCCCCTGCCGCACTCCCTGCGGAAGCGCCGGTAGCTCTCCGGGCCGAAGAGGGTCTGGAGTGCGTCGCCGAGTTCGAGGGAGGTGAGGGGGCGGCCGCCCGCGCGCGCCCGCTGGAGGAGATCGAGGATCGCGCGCTGGAAGTCCTCCGGGGTGCCCTGGCCCTTGTGCCGCGGGGCCAGGGACCGCAGCACCGCCGGGTCGGGCCGATGGGGGCGCGCCGCGGGCGGCGGCGGGGACATGACCGGCGGTGGAGGTGTGACCTGCGGTGGGGGCGTGACGGGTATGACGGGAGAGGGCGGCTCGGCGGCGGCCGGCGTGGTGGGCGGGGAGACCCGGGCCGCGGGCGCGGGCGTGGCGGCGGGCGTGGGCGTGGGGGCGGCGGGCGCGGCCGGCTCCGGTGCGGCGGCTGCCGGTTCGGGCGCGGCCGGTGCGGCAGCTCGGGGCCCGGGGGGCCCGGGGGGCTCGGGGGCGGACGCGCGGCCGAGGCTGAGGGCGGGGGTGGGGGCCGCCGGGGCCGGAGGGCGGAGCGGCTCGGCTTGGGCGAGGGCTTCGGGGACCTCACCGGGGTAGGTGGGCTCCCAGGCGCGCAGGCCCTCGTAGCTGAAGCCGAGGTAGAACTCGACCGCCGCGTTGACGTCCCGGGTCTCGCGGAAGCGGTTGCGCGGGGTGAAGAACGCGGGAAGGCGGCCGTTGGTGATGCGCAGCCGCCCCGACTGCGGGCCGTGGATCTCCTCGATGACCCCGCGCACCCGGGCCAGCGGCTGCGGGTGGCTCCAGAAGCTGGTGGGCCCGAAACGCTGGCGGCCCAGCTCGCTGAAGTGCACCAGGGGGTGCGGGCGGGACTCCTTGCCGAGCCACTCGAAGCTCCACTGCCTGCGGTGCTGGCGGCCCAGGCGCTTGCACTCCTCCAGGTAGTAGCGGATGCGCTCCTGGTCGCGGGCGTCTCCTCGCAGCCAGATGAGGAAGTGCAGGATGTACAGGTAGTAGTTGGCGTCCAGGCTGTTCTTCTCCGAGGCGAACCAGCCCAGCCGCTCCATGGCGTTCGTCTCGCTGTACTCGGGCAGCCTGCGGTAGGACTGGAACCACAGCCTGAGGTCGGCGTCCGTGGCCCGGCCGCTGGTGACCGACCCCTCCACCATCTCGGCTATGGTGCGGGCCTGTTCCTCCGAGATCCGCGACCAGTCGCGCCCGGACTGGGCGTACAGGGTGCGGGCGATCGCGAGGTCGACCTCCGGGTGCTGCCGGCCGCGGCGCCTGAGCTCCTGCCACTGCTCGACGAGCCGCTCGATGTCCCCGTACAGCTCGGTCAGCTGGTTGTTGAGGAGGTGGTAGTACTTGCCCTCCGCGTTGGTGTTGCGGAGGTTGTCCAGAAGCTCCTCGGCGCGGGCGAGCTGCTCGGTGGCCCACAGCGCCGAGGGCGCGTTGCCCGCGACGAAGTCCGCGAAGCTGCCCTCGCCCGAGGCGCGCCACAGGCGCTCCACGACGTGGGCGATCAGCTGGATCGGGGTCGACCAGGTGTAGTCGGTGTTCCGCTGGTGCCTGGCGGCGTCGGCAAACGCCTCCATCGCCCGGTCGAACAGCGGCTCCACGGAGGCGAGCAGCTCCTCGGGCGTGTGCTTCCCGCCGTCCCTGGCGAGCTCCTTGAGCTCGTTCTCGATCCAGAACCTGCGGACCATGCCGAGCGTGTGCAGGTGCGTGGCGTCGCGGCCCTTGGACTTCTCGACCGCCTTGAGGACGTAGCCCTCCGCGCGGCCGAAGTCCGCCCGCACCTTGTAGATGTCGTACCTGCCGCGGTGGTTCCAGAAGTGGGCGTTGTTCGGGCACTGCTCGGTGAGCTGCTCGAACACCCGGGCGCCGGCCTCCTCCGGCATGCTCTCGACCAGCTCGGAGAAGTTGTCCGCCTTCCGCTTCTCGGGCGACCAGCTGGTGCGGCGGATGAACAGCTCGTTGAGGAGGAAGGCCGTGGTGCTGTTGTCCGGGCCGAGGTACTCGGTCGTCTTCCTGATGAAGTCCACGGAGATCTGGCCGAGGCTGTACCGCGCCCCGTCCGCCTCCCCCTTGAGCACCTCCTCGGCGATCAGCGGGTGCAGCAGCCGCAGGGTCCGGCCCCTGGCGACGACCAGGTGGCGCAGGTCGGGGCCGAGGAGGTCGTGCAAATCCGCCTCGGAGAGCTCGGCGAAGCGGGGGCGCTCGCGCCCCATCCACGACTCGACCATGTCGACGGGCAGCCCGGCCTCCTGGCCGTAGCGGGTGATGAGAGCCAGGTGCCGGGCGAGCTCCTTCTGCCGGGGGCTCAGCTCGGCGAGGTGGTTGCGGACGTAGGAGGCGATGCCCTCGAAACGCTCCTCGTAGACGCACAGGCCGAAGAAGAACGGCGAAAGCTCCTGTGCGGCCACGACGTTCGCGGTGCCCGCGGCGAAGTCGTCGAGCCGCTGCCTGGCCCGGTCGGTGGTGGCGCGGCGCCGGAACTCGTCGAGGAACCGCTCTCGCTCCGGGGACCTCAGGGGGTCGACCACCTGGTGCGTCCCCTGCCTGCGGTCCCGGGCCACGTTGGTGCGGTTGACCCACAGCAGGACGGCCCTGGTGTTGCGCTGTGCGAGGGAGTGGGTCAGCTCGTCGCAGTCGTACTCGGGCAGGACGGCGGACTCGGCGACGACCAGGGCCGGCCGGCCGGTCTCCTGGTAGATCTCGTCGATGCGGTCGGCGGTGGTCTCCGAGTAGGTGCGCAGCAGCACGGTCGGGTAGGCCCGGTGCAGGTCCCAGGCGACGCGGCGGGCGAGGGTCGTGCCGCCCGCGCCGGGGGAGTGGTTGAGCCGGACGGTGGCGAGCTGGTGGTCGCCGAGGCGCTGCTCGATCTCCTCCAGCAGGCTGGGGTAGGCGCTGCGCGCCACGTCCACCCGCGCCTCCAGCTCCTGCCAGGTGGGCGGGCGGCCGCGCCAGAACCCGTCCCTCGGCTGGGCGGAGGACTGGCTGTCGGAAAGGATCTCCGAGTGCAGGACCTCCAGGTCGACCGAGAGGCGGTGCAGGTCGGACCAGCTGAGGTGCCATCGCCCGCCGTCCAGGGCGGGCAGGGAGGGCATCGCCGAACGGTCCGCGGGCGGCAGGGACTCGGCGACCACGCTGAAGAAGGCGTCCAGGTCGATGCCGCCCACCGCCGGGGCCTGGGCCAGGTCGAGGCGGACGGCGATGCCGCCGTACCGCTCGTCGATGTACTCGGCGACGCGGTCGATCTCCCGGTCGCGCCGGCCCGAGCGCAGGCAGAGCACGGCCGCGGCCTGGTGCGGGGTGCCCTCGTGGGTGTCGTCGACCAGCCGCCGCACCCGCTGGAGGTGGCCGCCGCGGCGCCAGTCGGCGTCGGACTCGGCGGCCGGCTCGTCCCGGGAGTGCCAGCCCGCCGCCATCAGCCAGCTCGTCGCGCCGGCCGGCGGCACCTGGGGGCGGTTGGCGCCGAACATGCTGACGTGGCGGCGTTCTGCCAGCTCGGGCCGGACGACGCCGGCGAGGCCGCTCTCGTCGCTGTCCGGGTCGAGGTCGATCACCGCGGACCAGCCGCAGTGCGCGAGGGCCGCCAGCTCCGGCTTGCCCGCCACCGCGTCGGCGACGAGGAACAGGTCCATGGCGCCGCCGGCCTGGTGGAACGGGCGCCAGCGGCGCAGCGCCTCCTCGGCGGTCACCGGCGTGGCGCTGGCGCCGGTCGCCAGGCCCACGGTGCTCAGGCGCTCCCCCCTGGCCAGCTCGACCCACTGCGCGGGGTGGCTCTCGCGCAGCAGCAGGCGGGCCGCCCAGCCCGCGCTGATCAGGGCCGCGCGGCGCAGCGCCAGGTCGTCCAGGGGCTTGGCCGCCCAGTTGAGCCCGGCGGCGATCCTGGCGATGAGCAGCTGGCGCCGCCAGACGTCGACCCGCTTGGCCTCGCGCTCCTCCAGCACGGCCGCCGCCTCGCCGCGTATCCGGCGCAGCAGGGTGACCAGGCCCACGTCGTTGAGGTCGAGCTCGACGGGGACGGTGAGGCTCTCGTCGTCGAGCCTGGCGAGCACCGGCAGCACCCGGCCGCTGGTGGAGGTGCCGAGCCCGAAAAGCAGCGCGGACAGCTCCAGATAGGCGTGGTCGTAGAGCAGCGGGGCGGGGGCGTCCCAGCTGACGTCGATCAGCCAGTACGCCAGGTCGCGGGTCGGCAGCGAGCCGCGGACCAGGAGGTTGCGCAGGTGGAGGTCGCCGTGGGTGGGGCCGCGGAAGCAGGGCAGGGGGGCGTCGGCGATGCCGAGCGCCGGGTCGAAGAGGACCAGCGGGTTCGGCAGGAGCTCGCCCTCGTAGCGGAAGACCCGGCCGCCGCCGTCGAGTTGGGCGGCGGCCTCGCGGACCCGGGCGCCGCGCTGGTTGCCGGGGAAGTCCTCGCCGAGCCATTCGCGCAGGACCGTGCCGACACTGCCCTGGTAGCCGGGCGGCCCCGCGGCGTCCAGCTGGGCGCGGAGCAGCTGGCGGGAGGCCCGGGCGCAGACCTCCTCGCGGTCCTCGGCGTCCACGTGATCGGCGGAGCGGACCCGGTCGAGGCTGAAGCCGGCGATGTCGTAGACGTCGAGGCTGGTGCCCGAGTCCTGCAGGGAGTAGGCCAGCCGCGGGACCCGGGTGCGGCCGAACTCGCCGAGGGGCTCGGTGAACGCGCCGTGCGCCGCGGCCTGGGGCCGCCGCGTCGAGAAGCCGGCCTTGAGGATGTACTGGCCGTTGAGCGCGCCGTCGGCGTCCCGGCCCGGGACGCTGCCGATGTCGCAGAGCACGACGCGGGCGTCCGAGTAGCCGCCGGCGAGGGATTTCACCACGCGGACGGTGCTCGCCCTCGGTAAGTCGCTGCGCAGCAGCCTGAGGGCGGAGTCCAGGAGGTCGCGGCCGGGGTCCCCCTCGCCGCTCGCCGGGTCGCGATGCATGCTTCCCAGATTACCGAACGAAGGCACGGGCGTTACTCCCTGTGAAGAGGGAAGGCGGGGTATCGCGAGGGGGACGGGCGGGACAATGGGGACCGCGGTCGCCCGGCGGGCTCAACTGCCGTACGGGCGACCGGTCTTCGGCCCGGGGGTGAGGGGCGCGCGGCAATCGGCTCGCGCCTGGGTACGCTCCCGGGCGCCGGCGTGCGGGAGGGGAGGGAGCCGTCCGTGGAGGCACTGATCGCCGCGGTGATCGGGGTGTGCGGGACGCTCTGCGCCACCTGGCTGACCCAGCGCAGCGGCGAGCGCGCGCTCGCGCTGGAGCGGCGGGAGACGGAGCGCAGGCGGCGCGCGGAGGAGACGGCCAGGGCCCGGGAGCGGGAGCTTGAGCTGCGGCGCGCCGCCTACGTCTCGCTGAACCAGGCGGCCCGCCGCTACTTCGCCGCCCTCAGGGAGGCGCTTCAGCACCTGCCGCCCGAGGCGGGGGAGCCCGCAGCGCCGGGCGGTCCTGGGGCGCCGGGCGGTCCTGGGGTGCCCGGGGTGCCGACGGGCGAACTCGACGAGGTGCGCGCCGGGTACCTGGCCTCGTACGCGGAGGCGCAGCTGATCGTGCCGGACGCGGTGCTGGCGGCGGCGGTGGCCGCGAACCGCAGGCTCAGCTCGGCCTACGGCGTCGTCAAGCGGCTGGGCGGCGGCGCGGGCCGCGCCGGGGACGGCCCGGAGGCGGTCCGGGCCCACCTGGAGGCGGCCCGGGGCCTGATCCGGGAGTTGCGCGGCGAGATGCGGCGCGACCTCGGCATCGGCGGCGAGGACGCGGGCGAAGGCCCCGGCGGCGGCGAGGGTCCCGGCGGTGGCGAAGGCGCGTAGCCGGGCGGGGAGTTGCGCAAGACGGGGCCGTGGGGCACACGGGGCGGGCCGGGCGGGCCGGCGGGGGAGGCCGGGCCGGGCGCGCCGGCGCGCGTGCGGCGGTCCCGGTGTGTGGGGCACCGGGACCGCCGGGTTGAGAGGGGCCGCCCGCGCGGCGCCGCCTCAGGCGCCCAGCAGGCGCTCGGTGGTGTCGCGGTAGTCGAGGAGCAACTGCCGGGCCTCCTCGGTGCCCAGGGCGCCGAGGGCGCCGTCGCCGAACTCCGCCGACTCCGCCTGCCAGGCCGTGCGCAGCGCCAGCCGGCGTTCCCGCAGGGCTTCGGTCAGGTGGGTCACGGCGGACTCCAGGACGGCGTCGGCCTCGACCACCGCCTGGGCCGGTCCGTCGACGAAGCCGACGACGGCCCGCCGCAGGCTCGCCCGCAGCCGCGCCGCCTCGGCCGCCGGGAGGAGGCTGCCCTCCCCGGCCGCTCCCGCGGCGGGCCGCGGGACTTCGGCGCCCGCCGCCGGGCCGGCGGCCTCGCCCGGCACGGCCTCCGCCGCCCCGGCCGCACGGCTCGTCCACGCCGCCCCGCGGCCCGTCTCTCCTGCCGCCCCGCGGCCCGTCTTGGCGACGCCGCCCGTCTCCGTGACGCCGCCGCCCGTCTCCGCCGCATCGCCGCCGGTTTCCGCGGCGGCGCCGCCCGGGCCCGTGGCCGCCTCGCCCGGTGGGGCGGACCGCCCGCCGGGCCCGGGCTCGCTCTCCGCGCCGGACCGGGTGCCGGTGCCGGGGGCCTGCCCGGTGCCGGGCCGCTCCCTGCCCGCGCCCCGCGTGTGTGCGCTCATCTCCTCACGCCTCCCGGCCCGTTGCGGCCCGGCCGGCGCCGGAGTCCCGAGCGGGCGGCGTGGCCTCCTGGCCCGCCGCGCCCTCCCCGGCCTGCGGGCGGGCCTGCGCCCCGGACGCCGCCGCGCGCTCGCCGCGGCCACGGGGCCGAAGCAGCCTGGCCGTCCGGCGCTCGGGCCGGTCCTGCCGGTCCTTCTCGTCCTGCGGCTGCGGGCTGAGCAGGTCCTCGAACAGCGCGCGGGCGGAGACCACGGCCGCGCGCAGCTCCTCCGTCACCGAGCCGTCCGCCGGTTCCCGCCCCGCGAGGGCGTGGACCCTCCGGTAGCCCTCGACGTGCCGCGGATGGTGCACGGACAGCGCGGAGATCCGCTCCTCGTAGGCGTCGGCCGGGTAGCCGCGGTCGTGGATGAGCTGGGTCAGCACGTGGTCCGCCTCGGCCACGGCGCCGCCCGGCGAGTCCACGAACCTCTCCTGGACCCCGGCCCAGCGCCGGTGGTAGCGCTCCCGCTCCTCCGCGCCCAGCGCCCGGGTGTGCAGCCCGCCGTGCCTGCGCAGGCGTTCCGCCAGGTCCTTCCTCGCCGCCCTGGTGTCGCCGTGGTGCCTGGCCACGGTCCGGTCGTACTCGGGGCCGAAGCGGCGCTGCAGTCTGCCGGCCGCCGCGGGGTTCGCGGACGGCGCGAGCAGCAGCGCGAGCAGGGCGAGGACGACCACGGCCAGGATGATGATCACTACTGTCGTCATGCGACTTCCCCTTCGCAGAGATCCCTCGTGCCGGGTTGTCGTTACTTCGCTGTTACCCTCACCCGCCGCGCCAAACGTGGGGCCCCCGCCGCCGCCGAACCCCGCGCCGGACCGCGGGCGTTGACGGACGTGAAGATGATGAACGCGTGATTCAGCTTCGCTTTATGTTTACTTAGCGCGCCCCGGGCCGGCAATGTCACCGGCTTTTCCGGGAGCCGTGCAGGTCAGGCGCCGGGCGGGAGGCGGGCGACGGTGCCCGAGGCGCGCGCCGGGGGCGGGGCGTGGGGGCATTGCGTGGACGACTGGTTGACGTTTGCGGAGGCGCGCTCATAACGTGCTCACGCCGTGCGGATGTGGCGAGTATGCACTCTCGGGCACGTGGGACGGCGCCTTTTCTCGTCCGTAGGCAGGGGGGAGTTTCGGTGAGCTGGGAGACGCAGGCGGCGCGGCGCCGGTGGGGCGTTCCGCGGGCAATCCCGTACTCCCGCCCGCCCGTTCTCCCCGGCGTGACATGCGGGCCGCCCACGCCCGGCTGAGCGCGGTCCGCCCGGCGCCGGCGGGGCCGTGACGGCGCCCGGGCCGCCCCCGATCCCCCGGCCCCTCCGACTTCCCTTTCCCGCCTTCCCCCTTTCCTATCTTTTCCCCTTCCTTTTCCGCGCTCGTTCGGCGGGACTTTCCGCAGGGCCTCGTCCGGCTCGTTCACCGATGCGTTCACCCGCGCGTTCTGCGGTTCGTTCCGCGGTTCTTTCTGACGTTGTTCCCGACGGCTTTTCTCGGCGGTGCACTCGGCGGTTCCTTCGGCGGTACTCCCGGCGTTTCACGGCAGGCGCCCGGCATCCGGCGGCCACCCACGGCCCCGCCTGGCCGGCGTTGTCCCAGCGCTTCCTCACCAGGTTCACCACACAGTCAGGCACGCGTTCCCGGCGTGCCCGCGTGCCTCGGCACGGGGGCGGCCGGCGGGCGCCCGATCCCTCACCAGGCGCCCGCCCCGCGGCAGTCGGCGGGCGGCGCGCGGGCGCCGCCCGCATCCCGCGGGGACGGTTTCACAGCGAAGCTCACGGAGGTACGACATGGCAGGCATCAACAGACGCAGCGTCATCAAGGGCGGGGTGGGCGCCGCCGGCGGGGCGGCACTTGCCGGGGCCGCCGCGTCCCGCGCGACGGCGGCCGAGTCCGGCTTCCGCCCCCTGGAGGGCGGCACGCTGCCCAGCCCGGTGAGCGTCACCGCGGACGACGCCCGTTACGAGGAGCTGGTCCGCGGCATCAACCAGCGGTGGGTGGCGCAGCCCGAGGCGGTGCGCCTGGTGAGCAGCACGGAACAGGTGCTCCAGGTCGTGCAGGAGGCCGCGAGCGCAGGGAAGCGGGTGTCGGTGCGCAGCGGCGGGCACTGCTTCGCGGACTTCGTCTACAACGCGCAGACCCAGGTCGTGATCGACCTCTCCACCATGAACCGGATCTCGTACGACGCGAGCCGCCGGGCGTTCTGCATCGAGGCCGGCGCCCAGCTCGGGCAGATCTACGAGACCCTCTACCGGGACTTCGGCGTCACCCTCCCCGGCGGGGTCTGCCCCTCCGTCGGCATCGGCGGCCACGCCACGGGCGGCGGCTTCGGCCTGCTGACCCGGCAGCACGGCCTGGTCGCCGACTACATCTCGGCCGTCGAGGTGGTCGTGGTGGACAGCAGGCGCCGCGCCCGCACCGTGGTGGCCTGCCGCAACGCGAGCGACACGAACCACGACCTGTGGTGGGCGATCTCCGGTGGCGGCGGCGGCAGCTTCGGCGTCATCACCCGCTACTGGTTCCGCTCCCCCGACGCCGCCGGCTCCGACCCGGCCGCCCAGCTGCCTGCCCCGCCGAAGAGCGTGCTGCTCAGCTCGGTCGCCGTGCCCTGGGCGACGCTGTCCGAGGACCAGTTCGTGCGGCTGCTGAACAACTACACCGACTGGTACCGGAACAACAGCGAGCCGGGCAGCGACGCACTCGGCCTCTCCGGCATCATCCTGGCCAGGCAGCGGGCCGGCGGCGGCATGGCCCTGGTCACCCAGGTCGACGGCGGGCTGCCGGACGCCGCAGGCTTCCTCGCCGACTACGGGGCCGAGATCACCGCGGGCACCGGCATCACCACCCCCTTCGCCGGCCGCCCCCTGGCCTGGCTGACGGCGAGCAAGCTGCTGCCGATCAGCGCGGCCACCTCGATGATGGACCCCTCCCTGCGCAGCGCCATCAAGACCGTCTGGACGAAGACGGGCTTCACCGACGACCAACTGGCCACGATCTACCAGCAGTTGCTGCGCACCGACTACTCCAACGCGAACTCCTTCGCCCAGATCGCGGGCGCCGGCGGCCGGATGAACGAGCTCTCCAGGACCGCCACCGCCACCGCCCACCGGGACGAGGTGCTCTTCGCCGAGTTCGAGGCCCAGTGGACCTCGCCGGCCGAGGACGAGGCCAACCTGACCTGGCTGCGTGAGCTGTACGCGGCGGTCTTCGCGGACACCGGCGGCTACCCGGTGCCCGGCGACCGGTTCGACGGGTGCTATGTCAACAACCCCGACACCGACATCGCCGACCCCGCGTACAACACCTCCGGCGTGCCCTGGTACACGCTCTACTGGGGCGAGAACTACCCGCGCCTGCAGCAGGTCAAGAAGGCCTACGACCCGACCGACTTCTTCCGTCACGCCCAGTCGGTGCGGCTGCCGTCCTAGGACCCTCCCCCCGGCGCCCCGGACCCGGTCCGGGGCCGCCGGCGCCGGGCCGGCCGCCGATCGGGGGCGCGGCCGGCTCAGGCGCCGTCCGCCGCGGCCCGCAGCGCGGCGACGTCCAGCTTGCCCATCTTCAGCATGGCCGCCATCGCGCGCCCGGCGCGCTCCCGGTCCTCGTCCGCCAGCAGCTCCTCCATCTCCTTCGGCACCACCTGCCAGGAGAGGCCGAACCTGTCCTTCAGCCAGCCGCAGGGGCCCTCCTCGCCGCCCTCGGAGAGCGCGGCCCAGTAGTGGTCGACCTCCCGCTGGTCCGCGCAGCTCACCGACAGCGAGATCGCCTCGTTGAAGGTGAACTCGGGGCCGCCGTTGAGCGCCGTGTACGGCTGCCCGTCCAGGGTGAAGTCCACGGTCATCACCGCGCCTTCGGGGCGGGGGCCCGCGCCGGTGTAGCGGGTGATCCGCGTGATCCCGGAGTTCGGGAAGACCGAGACGTAGAAACGCGCGGCCTCCTCGCCCCGGTCGTCGAACCAGAGGGTGGGCGTGATGCGGGACATGGTGTGCTCCTCGGGTCGAGTGGCGTGCTCCCTGCATGCTGAGACCCGCCTCCCGCCCGGAACTCATCGGCGCGGCGAGCCCCACTTCCCGCGGCGCGGGCCCCGGCCGCCTTCCGCCCCGGATCGGCCGGGCGGCCCCGCCCGGCGCGGCCGCCCCTCCCGCCCCGGCGGCTCCTCCCGCCCCGGCGGGCCGCTTCCCTCAGGGCCGGCCGGCGTTCCAGGCGGTGATCACCGGGCGGTGGTGTTCGAGGCCGAGCCGGCTGACCGTTCCGGTGTCGAGCAGGAACAGCGCCCCGGCCGCGGGCGGCAGGCCCAGGCGGCGGGCGGTGAGCACCCGCAGGAAGTGCGCGTGGCCCACCAGGACCACGTCGCCGCTCCGCTCGCCCTCCCGGCCCTCGTCGAGGAGCGGGGCCAGCCGGGCGAGCACCCGGTCCGCGCGGGCGCCGACCTCCTCGGGGCGCTCGCCGGGGTGCCCCTCCGGCCCCGGCGGAACGCCGTCGGTCCACAGGTCCCACCGCGGGCGCTCCCGGTGGATGTCCTCGGTGGTGATGCCCTCGTACCCGCCGTAGTCCCACTCGTGCAGGTCGGGGTCGGGCTCGGGTTCCGGGAGCCCGGCGAGCTCCGCGGTGCGCAGCGCCCGGCGCAGCGGGCTGCTGAGGACGCGGGCGATGCGGCGGCCGGCCAGCAGGGGCGCCACGGACCTGGCCTGTTCCTCGCCGTGCCGGGTGAGGGGCAGATCGGTGTAGCTGGTGTGCCGGTGCGTGGCGCTCCACTCGGTCTCGCCGTGCCGGACCAGGATCAGTTCACCCACGGCGGGCCTGCCGCGTGGGAGTGGGGCGCGTCCGGCCGCGCGCGGCCGAAGAGGCGCCGGTGGGTGCTGCGTTCCTGCGGTTCATGGCCGCCGCCGGCTCCTTTCGTCGGGTCGCCGCGCGCCCGGCCGGCGCGCCGGGGGGTGCTCCGGCGCGCCGGCGCGCGCGGCGTGGCGTGTACCCAGCAGCCTGGCGGACGGGCGCCCGGGCCGGGGAACGGCCCGCCGCCCGCGCGTCGCCGGTGCGGCGCGCGGGTGGGGGCGCCGGGGACGCGCCACGGGCGCCGGGAACGCCGGAGGTGCCGCGGGGGCCGACCGCACCCCGGGGGGGCCGAGGGGCGCGGCGGCCGGGCCGCGGTCCGCCGCGCCTTCTCGGCGGCTCAGGCGGCGAGGCCGCGCTTGAGGGCGGCGGCTATCCGCACGACGCGCTCGGCCTGGTGGCGGGCGGCGTTGCGGGTCTCGTCGCCGATCGGGTTGCCGCCCTGGGCGTCGACGTGCGAGGTGCCGTAGGGGTTGCCGTCGACGAACTTCACCGGGTCGGTGTAGCCGGGGGCCACGACCACGCCGCCGAAGTGGTGGAAGGAGTTGTACAGGGCGAGGAGCGTGGACTCCTGGCCGCCGTGCCGGGTGGCCGTGGTGACGAAGCCGCTGTAGACCTTGTCGGCGAGCAGGCCCTGCGCCCAGGCGCCGCCCAGCGTGTCGAGGAACTGCTTCAGCTGCGAGGAGATGTTGCCGAAGCGGGTCGGCGAGCCGAAGATCACGGCGTCCGCCCACACCACGTCGTCCTGGGTGGCCTCCGGCACGTCCGCGGTGGCGGCGGCGTGGGCGGCCCAGGCCTCGTTGGACTCGATGGCGCTCTGCGGGGCGAGTTCGGCGACCTTGAGCAGGCGCACCTCCGCGCCCTGCTTCCTGGCGGCATCGGCGACCTCGCCGGCGATCTCGGCGTTGAAGCCGGTCGAGGAGTAGTAGATGACGGCGAGCTTGACGGGCGTGCTCATGGGCTTGGGCTCCCTCTCGTTCACGTGCGCGCGTTCACGGCGGGCCGCCGGTGGCGGTGGCGGCGGGCCGGTGCGGATCTCCCGCACCAGACGTTGAAGCATAAACTATATGGGTGCGGCCCGGCTCGCGGGGCCGCCGTGGCATGCCGGGCCCCGCCGCGGGGAACCCCCTGCCGGTCGGCACGGAGGCGGCCGGCCGGGACCGGGCCGGTCGCGGACGGGGCCGGTAGGGAAGAGGGCCGGTCTCGGACAGGGCCGGTCGCGGACGGGAGCGGTCAGGAACGGTCGGGAGCGGTCGCGGACAGGGCCGGTAGGGAGCGGTCGCGGACGGGGCCGGTCACCAAGGGGCCGCGGCCCCGCGGAAGGGGAGAACGAGGATGGGCACACCCGGGGAAGCCGCCGGCGCCGACCGCGCCACGCAGGCGGGATACACCAGGAAGACGGCGGCGATCGCCACCAGCACGGCGGCCGACTACCGCGTGGAGATCCGCGCGGGGCGGCATCCGCTCGCGGCGGACGAGCCCAAGTCCGTGGGCGGCGCCGACACCGCCCCGAGCCCGATCGGCCTGCTGCTCTCCGCGCTCGGCTCCTGCACCGCCATCACGCTGCGCATGTACGCGGGCCGCAAGGGCTGGCCGCTCGAAGGGGTCCGCGTGCACCTCGCCTACGAGGAGGGCCCCGGCGGCGCGCACCGCATCACCCGGCGGATCGACCTGCTCGGCACCCTCGGCGAGGCCCAGCGCGCGCGGCTGCTCGACATCGCGGAACGCACCCCGGTCACCCGCGCGGTGCGCGAGGGAACGCCGGTGGTGGCCGCCGGCCGGCCCGGCGGCCACGGGGCGGCTCAGACGTTGACGCCGAAGTCCTGAGCGATGCCGGCCAGCCCCGAGGCGTACCCCTGGCCCACCGCGCGGAACTTCCACTCCGTGTCGCGCCGGTACAGCTCACCGAAGATCATCGCGGTCTCGGTGGCCGCGTCCTCGCTCAGGTCGTAGCGGGCGATCTCCGCGCCGCCGGACTGGTTGACCACGCGGATGAAGGCGTTCCGCACCTGGCCGAAGCTCTGCCCCCGCGCGGTGGCCTCGTGGATGGAGACCGGGAAGACGATCCTGGTGACCTCGGGCGGAACGGCCGCCAGGTTCACCTTGATCACCTCGTCGTCGCCCTCGCCCTCACCGGTCAGGTTGTCGCCGGTGTGCTCGACCGAGCCGTCGGGGCTGGTCAGGTTGTTGTAGAAGACGAAATGGCTGTCGGAGAGCACCTTGCCCGAGTCGCCGAGCAGCAGCGCGCTGGCGTCGAGGTCGTAGTCGGCGCCCGTGGTCGTGCGCACGTCCCAGCCCAGGCCGACGAGCACCGCGGTCAGCCCCGGGGCCTCCTTGGTCAGCGAGACGTTGCCGCCCTTGGATAGCGAGACTCCCACCGTCACCCTGCCTTTCTCGCGCCGCGGGCGGCAAGGACGCCCCCGGCCGACGCGTCTCGAATGCCTGTGTCCGGCAATCTACAGGGCCGCACCGACAGGGACGCCGGCCCCTCGGCCACCGCCCCGCGCCCCGACACCGGCCGCGCCCCGACACCGGCCACGGCCCGGGACCGGCCACGGCCCCGGGGACACCGAGGCGCGGCGGCCGGGAAAGCGGGCCGACGGGCCCGGGCGGCCCGCGGGAGGGCGGCACTCCCGGCGCGGCGGTGCGCCGGGCCGCCCGCCCGCGGCCGGCTGCTTCGGCTCAGAGGTCGAACTCGGCGGGCGGGAGGCCCAGGGCGAAGCAGGCCTCGCGGACCACGCCGCGTTCCGTCTGGTCGAAGTTGCCGTCGGCGCCGCCGATCACGATGCCGATCTGGACCACCGCCCGGGCCTCGGCCGGCTTCTTCTTCGCCTTGGCGATCTCCTGCAGCACGCCGACCTTGCCGAACTCGAAGTCCGCGACCAGCTTGTCGAGGTTGGCCTCGAAACGCCGCTGGAGATCGTCCGCCTGGAAGTTCTGGAGCACCTCGTTGGAGGCGATCAGCTGGGCCACCCGGCGGCGCTCGGTGATGTCGATCGAGCCGTCGGCCGCCGCCACCAGCGCGCACATCGCCATGCTCGCATCGCGGAAGGCGCCGCTCTTCAGGTCGTTCTTCTTGGCGTTGAGCTGCGTCTGCATCGTGGACGCCGACTCCTTGATGCGGTCCCACAGGGCCATGCCCATCACTCCGTCGTCTCGTCTGTCTCGTCTTCGGCCGGGGCGGGATGGCGCTTCCCGGCCGATTCCCCGCCCACCGTACAAAGCGCGCGAACGCCGGGAAGTTCCGGCCGGGCGGCACGCCGGGCAGCACAGGGCCCCCGTCACCCGCCCAGGACCGGGCGCCCGGCCGCCCCGGCGGCGGAATGACAGGGAGCGCGGGCGAGTTGACCGCGGCATGATCGAAAAGACGGACATGTCCTTCGGGCCTGCCTCGCGCAACCGGCTTGCCGAGACGGGAGACCCCTCCCACAGGGGGGCCGAGGCGGCGCTCGAAACCTTCTACTACAGCCTGAACAACGGCGATCTCGACGCCCTCGGCGCCGACTGGTCCGCGCACCCCCTCGCCCAGCTGAACAATCCGGTCGGCGGCATCCTCCGGGGCGGGGACGCCATCGCCGATCTCTACGCCCGGATCTTCCACGGCCCCGTCACCGTCCGGGTCACCTTCGGCGACGCGGTTGCCTACCTGGGCGAGCGGCACGCCGTCTTCGCCGGCCGGGAGACCGGCAGCTACACCACCGCCGACGGCACGACAACCCCGCTGGACATCCGCACCAGCCGGTACTTCCGCTACGAGGAGGGCCGCTGGCGCCAGTACCACCACCACGGCAGCATCGACGACCCCGACGCGCTGCGTGCCTACCAGCGGGCCATCCGCGGCAGCTGACGGCCCGCGCCGCCCGTTCCCGGCCCGGCCGTCGCGGCGGGCGGCGCGCCCCGGCGGGCGGCCGGGCCCCGGCACGCCTATCCGCCCGCTCCCCCGGGCGGCAGGGACTCCCCTCCTGCGGGGCGGCCCTGGGCGCTGCCGGACGCCCGGGCGTAGCGCTCGGCCAGCAGCCGCAACTCGGCGGCGAGTTCCGGGGCCTGGGAGGCGTCGAAGTCGACGCCGAGCGCGCCGAGCCACACCGCCAGCGACGCCGCGCTCGACGCGCCGAAGGTCACGGCGCAGGAGCCCTCCCCCAGCGCCTCCACCTGCCCCACGCCCGCGGGCAGGCGCTCGGCGATCTCCTGCGCGGGCGCGTACATGAGGACACGCGCCCGGTAGCGCACCACGGCGGAGCCGACGCCGCGGGTGACGTAGGCGGCGAGGTCCTCGTCGGGCAGCGGCCTGGGGGCGAACCTCGGCCCGGTGGGCACCTTCGGCTCGATCCGGTCCACCCGGAACGTCCGCCAGTCCTCCCGGGCGGTGTCCCAGGCGATCAGGTACCAGCGGCGGCCCCGGTTGACCAGGCGGTAGGGCTCGACGTCCCGGCGGCTGGCGGTGCGGTCGTGGGCGCGGTAGTCGAACCGCAGCCGCTCCCGGTCCCGGCAGGCCGTGACCAGGGTGGTCAGCACCTCGGGAGAGACCGCGGGGCCCCGGTCCGGCGGCGCGGCCACCGTGTACGCACCCAGCGCCCCGACCCGCCGCCGCAGCCGCGGCGGGAGCACCTGCTCCAGCTTGGCCAGGGCGCGCAGCGAGGACTCCTCGATGCCCGCCACCGAGCCGCCGGTGGCGGTGCGCAGGCCCACCGCCACGGCCACCGCCTCCTCGTCGTCGAGCAGCAGCGGCGGCAGGCTGCTCCCGGCGCCCAGCCGGTAGCCGCCGAGGGGGCCCCTGGCCGCGTCCACCGGATAGCCGAGGCGGCGCAGCCGCTCCACGTCGTTGCGCACGGTCCTGGTGGTCACGCCGAGGCGCCGCGCGAGTTCGGTGCCGCTCCACTCCCTGGGGGTCTGCAGGAGGGAGAGCAGGCGCAGCAGGCGGGCCGATGTCTCCAGCATGCCGTCGATTCTGCCGCGGGCTTTAGGAACGATTCGTTCCGGTACGGCTGAAAGCCTGTGGCCATGGAGAAACTCACCGAGGCGCCCGGGCGCCGGGACCACCGCTGGCTCGGCCTCTTCGCCGTGCTGGCCGCGATGATCATGAACCTGCTCGACGCCACGGTCGTCAACGTGGCCGCCCCCTCGATCCGGGAGGACCTCGGCGGTTCCGAGGCCGGACTGCAGTGGATCGCCGCCTCGTACACGCTGGCCCTCGCGGTCGGCCTGCTGACCGGGGGCAGGCTCGGCGACATGTTCGGCCGCCGCCGCATGGCGCTGCTCGGCGTGGCCGGCTTCCTGGCCGCCTCCGTGGCCTGCGCGCTCGCCTGGTCGCCCGAGGCGCTGATCGGGGCGAGGGTCGCGCAGGGACTCTGTGCGGCGATCATGATCCCGCAGTCCTTCGGGCTGATCCGCGACCTGTTCCCGCCGCAGGAGATCGGCAAGGCCTTCGGCGCGCTGGGGCCGGTGATCGGCCTCTCCACGATCCTCGGGCCGGTCGTCGCCGGCGTGCTCGTGGACGCCGACCTCTTCGGCACCGGCTGGCGGATGGTCTTCCTCATCAACCTGCCGCTCGGCGCCTTCGCCCTGAGCGCGGGGGCGCGTGCGCTGCCGCGTTCACGCGGGGCGCGCGAACTGCGCCTTGACGTGCCGGGGGCGTTGCTGGCCGGGGCGGCGATGTTCCTGCTGGTCTTCCCGCTGGTGCAGGGCCGCGAACTGGGCTGGCCCGCCTGGCTGCTGGCCCCGGCGGCCGGCTCGGTCGCGGGGCTCGCCGCCTTCGCCGCGCGGCAGGCGGGCCGGCGGCGGGCCGGACGGGCGCCGCTGGTCGAGCTGAGCGTCCTGACCAGGCGCTCCTACACCTCGGGCGTCGCCTTCACCCTGGTCTTCTTCGGCTCGGTGGTCGGCTTCTCGCTCGCCCTCGGGCTGTTCCTCCAACTCGGCCTCGGCTTCGGCCCGGCGAAGGCCAGCGTGGCGATGGCGACCTGGGCGGTGGGCGCGTTCTTCGGCTCCGGCTTCGGCGCGGCGATGCGCGGCCGCCTCGGGCGGCGCATCCTCCACCTGGGCCTGACGCTGATGGCGGTCGGACTCGGCGGCGTCTACCTGGTCTTCGACCGCTCCGGCATGGGCCTCGACGGCGCGGACCTGGCGCTGCCGCTGCTGGTCTACGGGTTCGGCATGGGACAGATCTTCGTGCCCCTCTTCGACATCGTCATGGGCGAGATCCGCGACCACGAGGTGGGCTCGGCCGCCGGCCTGCTGGAGTCGGTGCAGCAGCTGGGTTCGAGCCTGGGCGTGGCGGTGCTGGGGACCGTGTTCTTCTCCGCGGCAGGCAAGCCGGGCCCCGGCGCCGGGTTCGTGACCGCGGGGCGGCACGTGACGCTGCTCGCGCTCGGGCTGCTGGCCGTGGCCTTCCTGCTCGGCTTCCTCCTGCCGCGCCGGGCCCGGCAGGACGCCGCGGCCCAGGCCCCAGAACAGGACGCCGCGGCCCGGAAGCCCGAACAGGCCACGGCGGCGGGCGAGCCCGGGGCCCCGGCCGGCGCGACCGCCCTCGGCGCTGCCACCGTCGAGGCGACGGCCGCCGGGGCGACCGCCCCCGCGCGGACGGCAGCCCGCTGAGCGCACGCCGGTCACGTGCGCCGGCCACCTGCGCCGGGGGCGTGCGCCGGGGGCGTGCATCGCAGGGGGCGTGGGCCAGGGTGGTCAGAGCGGGTCGAGGCGGCGCCTGAGCAGGCAGAACTCGTTGCCCTCGGGATCGACGAGGACGTGCCAGGGCTCCTCGCCGCTCTGCCCGATGTCGGCCGGGCGCGCCCCCAGCGCCAAGAGGCGTTCCAGCTCGGCGTCCTGATCGCGGTCGGTGGCGTTGACGTCGAAGTGCAGCCGGAGCGTCCCGTTCTTCGGCTCGTCGCGGCGGCTGAAGACGATGGTCGGCTGGGGGCCCCCGAAGCCCTCGCGCGCCCCGATCTCGACGGTGCCCTCCTCGCGGTCGAGCACCACGAAGTCCAGGACCTCGCACCAGAACCGCGCCAGCGCCTCCGGGTCGCGGCAACCGAGCACGAGTGCACTGATACGGCAGGCCATGGGCGCACCCCTCCTCTCGGTCGGAGCTGCCGGGCGGCCGCTCCCGGCTCGCCGGGGCTCCCGGCAGCGGGAACACCCGGCGACCGTACCGGGCGAGGTGCGCCGCGGCGAGGGATTTCCCCAGCCTGTCGGCCCCGTCGGCCCTGCCTGTCCCGTCGGCCCCGTCGGCCCAGCCCGTGCCGTCGGCCCCGTCGGCCCAGCCCGTGCCGTCGGCCCCGTCGGCCCAGCCCGTGCCGTCGGCCCTGTCGGCCCAGCCCGTGCCGTCGGCCCCGTCGGCCCTGTCGCCGGCTCGCCCCGGCCCCCGCCCGAACGGCGGGGCCGGGGGGAGCCCGTGGGCGGGTCCGCTCAGGCGGTGAGGTCCCGGCGGGAGGGCAGCACGGGATAAGCGAACGGCTCGCCCGCCGCGTAACGGGCCGCCTCGGCGGCGGCGTACTCGGCGAGCCGCTGCACCTCGTTGCCCACCGAGCCGGCGATGTGCGGGCTGATCAGCACGTTCTCGCAGTCCCACAGCGGGTGGCCGGGCGGCAGCACCTCCGGCTCCGTCACGTCGAGCACGGCGCTGACACGCCCGGCGGCGGCGAACTCGGCCAGGGCGTCCTGGTCGAGCACCGCGCCGCGCGCGGTGTTGATCAGCGTCGCGCCCGCGCGCATCGCCGACAGCAGCTCCCGGTTCACCATGCCGCGGGTCGAGGGCAGCAGCGGAACGTGCAGGCTGACCACGTCGCTCCTCTCGAACAGCTCCCGCAGGCCCACGGACTCGGCCCCGAGCGCCGCCGCCTCCTCCGGCGAGACGAACGGGTCGTGCAGCAGCGGACGCAGGTCGAAGGGCCGCAGCAGTTCCAGCACCCGGCGGCCGATCAGCGAGGCGCCGAGAATGCCCACCGTGCGGCCGTAATTGCCGAGGACCTCCCCCTCCGCGGCCCAGTTGCGGCGCTCCCGCCCGCGGCCGTAGTCGGCCGAGATGCCGAGCACCCGCTTGTTGGCGAGCAGGATCATGGCGAGGGTGTACTCCGCGACCGGCAGCGCGTTGGCCGCCGCCGCGGAGGAGACGAGGATGCCCCGCTCCCAGCAGGCCTCGGTGACGTGGAGGCGCACGGTGCCGGCCGCGTGCACGATCGCCCGCAGCCGGGGCGCGGCGGCCAGGACCGGGGCGTCCACCGGCGGGCACCCCCAGCCGGTGATCAGGACCTCGGCCTCGGCCAGGATCGCGCGGGCCTCTTCGGTGCCGAAGTCGTCAAGCAGCGGCGGGTACCGCAAATCCGTCGCTTCGGCAAAGGCCGCCACCGCCGCTTCGTTCAGCAACTGCCGCGCGCCGCCGCGGCTCATCGCCAGGGCGGCAACCGGCTTGCCGGGGGCGGGCGCGTCCGAGGGCGCGCCGGGGCGGGAGGGGAGGGGAGTGGCGGATGTGGGGTGCGCGGTGGGCCCGTTGGGCCCGGTGGTACTCGGCGAGGACATGAGTACATCCTGACACCGCGCCGCCACGGGCCCTCGTGCGGAGCCTGCCGGCCGGGCGGAGGCGGGGGGCAGGCGGGGCGGCAGGTGGGGTTATCCCCAGCCCTCATCCGGTGGGACGCCGGATCGTGCACACGTACCTGTGCATAAGAGCCTGTGCACATGGCAGCGAACCCCCCGGGCCCGGCCGACGGCGCCCCCCACCAGGCGCCGGACACCCCGTCCCCGCCTTCTCCCCCGCCCCCGCGGCAGACGCCCTCGCTCGACGGACTGAAGGCGCTCGCCCAGCCGCGGCGCCTGAAGATCCTGGAGTGGCTGGCCAGGAAGGGGCCCGCCACCTCGGCGATGCTCGCCAGGGAACTCGGCCTCAACACCGGGGCCACGAGCTATCACGTCCGCGAACTCGCCAGGCACGGCTTCGTCGAGGTCGTCGAGGGCCGGGGGCAGGGCCGGGAACGCTGGTGGCGGGCCGTCGCGCAGGACCTGCGGTTCCCGCCCCCGAGCCGCCGCGACGCGGAGACCAGCGCCGTCGTCCGGCAGATGAACCGGCTCGCCTACGCCTCGGACCTCAGGCTCTTCGACGAACTCCAGGAGGCGGCCCAGCGTGCGGCGGCCGAGGGCGAGGCCGACCCGTGGCAGGACGGCTTCCCGTACTCCAGGGGAACCGTGCGGCTGACCCTCGACGAACTCCGCGAGCTGTTCGAGGAGTACATCGCCCTCCTCAACCGCTACAAGCGCCCCGACCACCTGACCCCGCCGGACGCCCGCACCGTCCTCACCCGCTTCCTCGCCTTCCCCGCATCTCACTTCTGAAACATCAGCGCTCTTGTCCCTCTGAAACCTCTAACATCCCGAAAAAAAACAGCAAAACCGTACCCGTAAGCCGTGTGCGGCCGCGAGAAAACCGAGAGACCCCTCATGACAGCCATGACACCCGCCGTCCGCCTCGACTCCGTCACCAAGATCTACGGCCGTTCCGCCAACGTCGTCCGCGCCCTCGACGGCGTCAGCACGGCCATACCCTCCGGCACCTTCACCGCCGTCATGGGCCCCTCCGGCTCGGGCAAGAGCACCTTCCTGCACTGCGCGGCCGGCCTGGACCGGGTCAGCTCGGGCACCGTCCGGATCGGCGGCACCGACCTCGGCGAGCTGAACGAGAACGGCCTCACCCGGCTGCGCCGCCGCCGCGTCGGCTTCGTCTTCCAGGCGTTCAACCTCGTGCCCTCGCTCACCGTCCGGCACAACGTCGGCCTGCCGCTGCGGCTCGCGGGGCAGCGGCCGAACCGGGCCCGGGTGGCGGAGATCCTGGAACGCGTGGGCCTGGCCGGGAAGGCCGAGGCCAGGCCGGCCGAACTCTCCGGCGGCCAGCAGCAGCGGGTGGCCATCGCCAGGGCGCTGATCACCGACCCCGACGTCGTCTTCGGCGACGAGCCGACCGGCGCCCTCGACACCGTCACCGCGCGGGAGATCCTCGGCCTGCTGCGGGACGTCGTCCACGAGCGGCAGGGCACCGTGGTCATGGTGACGCACGACCCGGTGGCCGCCTCCTACGCGGACACCGTCCTCTTCCTCGCCGACGGCAGAATCGTCGACGAGATGTCCGCGCCCACCGCAGAAGGCGTCGCCGAGCGCATGACGCACCTGGGGGCGTGGGCCTGATGTTCCGGTACGCACTGGAGACACTGCGCGCCCGCAAGGCCGGATTCGCCGGCGCCTTCCTCGCGCTGGCCTGCGCTGCGGCGCTCGTGACGGCCTGCGGCTCGCTCCTGGAGACCGGCCTGCGCGGGGAGATCCGCACCGAGCGCTACGCGGCCACCCCCGTCGTGATCGCCGCCGACCAGAACGTGCACCACGAGACCCACAAGCACGGCAAGGTCAAGCACAAGGCCAAGCCGGTGTACGAGCGGGTCTGGCTGCCCAGCGGCACCGCCGGGGAGGTCGCGGCCGTGCCCGGGGTCGGCGAGGTGCTCGCCGACCTGTCCTTCCCCGCGGTCGTGGCGGGCGAGGACCCCGATCGCTCCTTCGGCCACGCCTGGTCCTCCGCGGCCCTGACCCCCTTCACCCTCGCGGAGGGACGGGCCCCCGAGGCCGACGACGAGGTGGTCCTGGACCGGGAACTGGCCCGCGACGCCGGGGCGCAGGTGGGCGACCAGGTGACCGTGCAGTCCACCGCCGCCCCCGCCCGCTACACGGTGAGCGGCATCGCCGAGGGCGACATCGCCGAGCAGTCCGCCCTCTTCTTCACCGGCCACGAGGCCAGGCGGCTGGCCGGCCACAACGGTCAGGACGCCGTGCTCGGGGTCTTCCCCGCGGAAGGCGTCTCCACGGAGGAACTCGCCGACCGCCTCACCGAGGCCCTGGACGGCACCCCCGCCGAGGTCCACACCGGTTCCGGCCGCGGCGAGGCCGAGTTCCTCGACGCCGCCCAGGCCCGGGTCGAACTCGTCAGCATGGGCGCGGCGCTCGGCGGCACCGGACTGCTGGTCGCGATCCTGGTGGTGGTCGGCACCTTCGCCCTCACCGCACGCGCCCGCCACCGGGAGATCGCCCTGCTGCGCGCCATCGCGGCCACCCCGCGCCAGGTGCGGCGGCTGATCGGGCGCGAGGCGCTGCTCGTCGGCCTGGCCGCCGGCCCGGTCGGCGCCGCCGCGGGCTTCGCCCTCTCGGGACCGCTCTACCGGCGCTTCGTCGAACTCGGCGCCGTCCCCGAGACGCTCGGCCAGGTCCGCAGCCCCTTCCCGGCGGCCGCCGCCGTCCTCGCCACGCTGCTCGCGGCCTGGCTCGCCGCCCGCGTCTCCACCTGCCGCGCCGCCGCGCTCCGCCCGGCGCAGGCCCTGACCGAGGCCGCCGCGGAACCACGCCGCCTCGGCCCCGGCCGGCTCGTCGCCGGGCTGCTGGTCCTCGCGGGCGGCGCCGTGCTGCTCTGGGTCCTGTCCCTGCTGCGGGTCGAGCCGGCCTCCACGCCGGTGACCTACCTGACCGTCCTGCTGCTGTGCGTGGCGGTCGCGCTGCTCGGCCCGGCCCTGGCGCGCGGCGCGTTCGCCCTCCTCGGGGTGCCCCTGCGGCTCTTCGCCGTGACGGGCCACCTGGCCGCCCACAACTCGGCCGCCAACGCCAGGCGCCTGGCCTCCGTCCTCACCCCCCTCACCCTGCTGGTGGCCATGGCCGGCACCATCCTGTTCACGCAGACCACGCTCGGCGAGGCCGCGGAGCGGCAGGCCAGGCAGGGCGTGGTGGCCGACCGCGTGGTGGCCGCCGCGAACGGCCCCGGCGTGCCCGGCGCCGCCGCCGACCACCTGCGCGCGCTGGAAGGCGTGTCCGCGGTGACCGAGAT
Source organism: Streptomyces hoynatensis (assembly GCF_003626535.1). Classification (GTDB taxonomy): domain Bacteria; phylum Actinomycetota; class Actinomycetes; order Streptomycetales; family Streptomycetaceae; genus Streptomyces; species Streptomyces hoynatensis. The sequence goes on along the minus strand of NZ_RBAL01000005.1, from coordinate 120,386 downwards.
CGTGCACAGCACGGTCCGCACCCCCGGCCTCGACAAGTACGCGGTCCAGGGCGTGACCACGGGCGCCGGCCTGACCGACACCATGGACCTGGGCGTCACCGAGGGCTCCCTCGACCGGCTCGGCCCGGACGGCGTGGCGGTCAGCGAGGTGGTGGCCGACAGCCACGGGCTGCACCCGGGGGACGAGTGGAAGCTCGTGCTCGGCGACGGCACGCCGGTGACGCTCCAGGTCGCCGCGGTCTACGAACGCAGCCTCGGCTTCGGCGACCTGACGCTGGACCACGACCTGCTCGCCGCCCACGTGGACAACCCGCTCGCCGACACCGTGCTGCTCGCCACCGACCTCCCCGAGGAGCGGATCGCCGAGGCGCTCGCCGACTTCCCCGGACTGGAAACCGGGGGCGCCGCCCGGGTGGCCGAGGCCGGCGCGGAGCAGCGGGAGTCGCAGGCACAGGTCGTCTACCTCGGCATGGGCCTGATCCTCGCCTTCACCACCATCGCCGCCGTCAACACCCTGGCCATGTCGACGGCCGACCGCTCGCGCGAACTCGGCCTGCTGCGCCTGGTGGGCACCACGCGTCGGCAGGTGCTGCGGATGCTGCGCCTGGAAGCCCTGGGCGTCGGCCTGGTCGCGGTGCTGCTCGGCACCGTCGTCTCGCTGGCGACTCTCACCTCCTTCAGCATCGGCATGACCGGCGAGGCATCCCCCTCCTTCGCTCCCCTCACCTATCTGGCGATCGCCGGCACCGCCCTCGTGATCGCCCTGGCCGCCACGGTGATCCCCGGCCGCATCGCCCTCAGGCGCGCCACAGTGTCCTGAGCCCCCGGCCCGCCCGGCCCCGGCGCGCGCCGCCGGGGCCGCGCCCGGCGCCCGCCCCGGCCCGCCGCCCGGTCCGCCACCCCCGGACCGGGCGGCGGGCTCTGCACCGGGCGGCGGGCCCGGCTTCCGCGGTGCTCAGCCCGGGGAACGGGGCACGACGAGGCCGGACTCGTAGGCGGCGACGACCGCCTGGGCGCGATCCCGCAGGCCCAACTTGCGCAGCACCCGGCTGACATGGGTCTTGACGGTCTCCTCACTGACCGACAGCCGCGCGGCTATCTCCCCGTTGGACAGGCCCTCGGCCACCAGCCGCAGCACCTCCCGCTCCCGCACCGTCAGCGCCCCCAGCGCGGGAGAGGCCGGCCGGGGCCGCAGGCGGGCGAACTCCCCGATCAGCCGCCTGGTGACGCTCGGCGCGAGCAACGCCTCGCCCGCCGCCACCACGCGAACCGCGTCGAAGAGCCGCTCGGCCGTCACGTCCTTGACCAGGAAGCCGCTGGCCCCTGCCACCAGAGCGTCGTAGACGTGCTCGTCCAGGTCGAACGTCGTCAGCATCAGCACCCGCGGCGGCCTCGGCCCCGACGTCAGCAGCCGCGTCGCCTCGATGCCGTCCAGCCGCGGCATCCGGACATCCATCAGCACGACGTCGGGCCGCTGCCCCCGGCACAGCTCGACCGCCTCGGCCCCGTCGGCCGCCGTGCCCACCACCGTCAGGTCGGGCTGGGTGCCGAGGAGGGCGGCGAACCCGGCCCTCACCACCTCCTGATCGTCGGCGATCACGACCCGCACGGGCTGCCCGGGCCCGGGGGCGCTCACGGCCCCGCCCCCGCCGGCAGCGCCGCCTCCACCACGAACCCCCCGCCGGGCGCCGGCCCCGCCCGCACGCTGCCGCCGACGGCCGCCACCCGCTCCCGCATGCCGAGCAGCCCGTGCCCGCCGCCCGCCGCCGGGCCCGGCGGGAGACCCGGGCCCATGTCGCGGACCCGCAACCGCACCTGGCCGGGTGCGTAACCCACCTCGACGTCGACCGCGGCCCCCGGCGCGTGCCTGCGGGCGTTGGTCAGGGCCTCCTGCACCACCCGGTAGGCGGTCAGCGCGACGCCGTCGTCGAGCGGTGTCTCCGCGCCGTGGACGATGAGGCGCACCCGGCCACCGCCGGTGGCGCGGTTCTCGTCGACGAGCTCCAGCAGGTCGAGCAGCCGGCCGCGCCCCGGCTGCGGACGCCTGCCCGGCTCAGGTCCGTCGGCGTCCTCGCGCAGCACCCCGAGCAGCCGGCGCATCTCGGTCAGCGCGGTCCGCGCCGTGTCGCCTATGGCCAGCAGCCGGGCGGCACCCTCGGGCGGCAGGCCGGGCGTCGTCAGCCTGGCCGTCTCCGCCTGCACCGAGATCATCGATATGTGGTGGGCGACGACATCGTGCAACTCCCGGGCTATGCGGGCCCGTTCGCCGCGGGCCGTGAGCTCCAGCAGGGTGCCCTCGAAGGCCCGGGCCGACTCGGCCCTGCGGCTGGCGGCGGCCTTGGCCGCGCGCCACCTGTGCAGGCCGAGCGGCAGCCACAGGCCGAGCGCGGGCACCGCGCCGACCAGGCTCGGCCCGGTGGCCAGCGGGAGGGTCAGCAGCTCCGCCGCGGTCACCGCGAGCGCGGCCGGCAGCGGATACGTGGCGAAGAAGGCCACGGGCACGGTCGTGCACAAGGCCAGCATCACCGCGAAGGGCAGGACACCGACCGCGCCGTCCGCGCGCAGCACGGCCTCCGCCACGGCCGCCGGGCACAGCGCCGCCGCGGCCGCCTGGCCCACGCGGGCCAGGCCGGCGGCCCGGCCCGCGTGGGCCAGGCGCTCTCCAAGGGCACTCGGCTGCTTCATGGCTCACATTCTTGCCGCGCCGCCCTCCCGCCGAATCCCCCTGGCCGGGGGCACACGAGTAGCTCTCAGGAGGGACAGACCGGGCGCCCGTCCCCTGCCCCGTGGCCCCCAAGTCGGCACGCCCGTGGGACGCGAAGGGCCCCGCCGCGTCCGTAGCCTCCGGGCCATGAGCTTGGAAGCGACGATCGACGTGCGCGGCCTGCGCAAGCGTTACGGCCCGACCGTGGCCGTGGACGGCCTGACGTTCACGGTGCGGCCCGGCCAGGTCACCGGATTCGTGGGCCCGAACGGCGCGGGCAAGTCCACCACGCTGCGGCTGATACTCGGCCTCGACAGACCGGACGAGGGGGCCGCGCTGATCGGCGGGCGCCCCTACGGGCACCTGCGCAAGCCGCTCAGCGAGGTGGGGGCGATGCTCGACGCCTCCGCCGCGCACCCGGCGCGGTCCGCGCGGCACCACCTGCTGTGGCTGGCGCACGCGGGCGGGCTGCCGGCGCGGCGGGTCACCGAGGTGCTCGACCAGGTGGGCCTGGCCTCGGCGGCCCGCCGCGCCGTGGGCGGCTTCTCGCTCGGCATGCGGCAACGGCTCGGCATCGCGGGCGCGTTGCTCGGCGATCCTCCGGTGCTGATATTCGACGAGCCGGTCAACGGCCTCGACCCGGAGGGCGTGCGCTGGATTCGCGGGCTGCTGCGTTCGCTCGCCGCCGAGGGCAGGGCCGTGCTGGTGTCGAGCCACCTGATGAGCGAGCTGGAGGACAGCGCCGACCACCTGCTCGTGCTCGGCCGTGGCCGGCTGCTCACCGACACCGGCGTGCGCGAGCTGCTCGACGCGGCCTCCGGCGGCCACACCCGCCTGCGCACCCGGGACCGCGGCCGGGCCATGGCCGTGCTGGCCCGGGCCGGTGCGCGCGTGGCCTCCCTCGACGCGGACACGCTCACCGTCTCCGGCCTCCCGGCCGAGCGCATCGTGGAGCTGCTCGGCGAGCACCGCGTGCCCTTCACCGAACTCGCCGGTCACCGGGCCTCGCTGGAGGAGGCGTACATGGAACTGACCAGGGACGCGGCCGACTACCGGGCCGCCGGGCAGCGGGCGGAGGACGGGTCGTGAGCGGCGAGCGGCCGGGCGCCGGCGCGGGCGCAGGCGCGGACGGGGGCGCGGCCCCCGTCGTCAGCGCGGGCGCAGGCGCGGACAGGGGCGCGGATGCGGCAACGGGCGCCGGGGTGGTGCCCTACCGGAGCAACTTCGCGGACGGGACGCCCGGGTTCGGCGGCCTGCTGCGCGCGGAGTGGACGAAGTTCAGGTCGGTCCCGCGCTGGGTGCTCACCCTCCTCGCCGCGGTCGTGCTGACCGTGCTGATCGCGCTGATCACCGCGAACGGCAGCGAACGCGCCGTCGCCGGAGGGGGCGAGGACCCCGCGGACTCCGGGGCCTCCGCGGACTTCCGCATTCGGGACGGCGGTCACTTCCTGTACCAGCCGCTGCCGGGCGACGGCGAACTGGTCGCCAGGGTGACCGAGTTGACCGGCACCCAGGACTGGGCCAAGGCGGGCCTGATGATCAGGGCGGGCGACGAGGCCGGCGGCACCTACGCCGCGCTCGTCGCCACCCCCGGGCACGGCGTCAGGCTCCAGACCGGGTTCACGCAGGTGGCGGGCGAGCGTGCGGAGGCCGCGGTGCCGCGCTGGCTGCGGCTGACCCGCGAGGGCCGGACCGTCACCGGCTACGAGTCGGCCGACGGCGAAAACTGGAGCAGGGTGGGCAGCGTCGACCTCACCGGGCTGCCCGCCACGGCACAGGCCGGGCTCTTCGTGGCCTCGCCCGACGAGGTGCACGTGGACCGGCAGTTCGGCGGGGAGAGCATCTCGCAGGAACCGACGGAGGCCGAGGCCACGTTCGACGGGGTCACGCTGCGGCCGGAGAGCGGCGCGGCGGCGGGGGAGTGGCAGGACCGGGCCCGTTCGCTCGCGGCGGGCGGCTCCGCCACGCGGCTGGGCCCGGACGCGTTCACGCTGCGGGGCGCGGGGGACATCGGCCTCGACCCGGGCTTCGCCGACGACAGCGCAAGGAACCTCCTCGAAGGCGCCCTCGCCGGGCTGGTCGCGGTGGTGGCGCTCGCGGTGCTCTTCCTCGGCTCCGAGTACCGGCGCGGCATGATCCGCCTCACCTTCGCCGCCACCCCGGGACGCGGCCGGGTCCTCGCCGCGAAGGCCACGGTGCTCGGCGCGGTGGCCGGGGCCGCCGGGGCGGTCGCCGCGGCGGCCGCGGTGCTCCTGGCGGGGCCGATGCTCGACGGGGCCGGGCGCGTCTCGCTGACCGAAGGGCCGGTGCTGCGCGCCGTGCTCGGCACCGGGCTGCTGCTCGGGCTGGTCGCGGTCCTCGCGCTCGGCGTGACGGCGCTGGTGCGGCACAGCGCGGCGGCGATCGCCCTGGTGCTGCTGCCGCTGCTGGTGCCCAGGCTGCTGGCCGGCGGGCTGCCGCTGAACGCCGCCGAGTGGCTGCAACGCCTCACCCCCGCCGCCGGGTTCGCGATTCAGCAGACGGTGCGGCGCTACGACACGGCGATCGGCCCCTGGGCGGGCCTGGCGGTCCTGGCGGGCTACACGGCGGTGGTGCTCGCGGCGGCGTACGCGCGGATGCGGAGGCGGGACGCGTGAGGCGGGCGCTGCGCGCGGAGTGGACCAAGCTGTGGACCGTGCCGAGCACCGGCTGGCTGCTGCCCGCCGTGGTCCTGCTGACGGTGGGCGCGGGCGCCGCGGCCATGGCCGCCGTGGACGTCTCCCAGTGCCCCTCGCCCGCCGAGTGCTTCGAGGACACCACGCGGCTCAGCCTCGACGGGGTCAGGCTCGGGCAGGCCGCGGTCGCGGTGCTCGCGGTCCTGGTGATCACCGGCGAGTACGGCACCGGCCTCATGGGGCTCACGCTGGCCGCCTTCCCGCGGCGGGTGCCGGTGCTGCTCGCCAAGGCGGGGGTGCTCGCGGCGGCGGTCGCCGTGGCAGGGACGGTGGCGGTGCTCGGCTCGCTCGCCGCGGGCCGGGGCATCCTGCCCGCCGGCGGGTTCACCGCGGCGAACGGCTATCCCGGGCTCTCGCTCGCCGACGGGCCCACGCTGCGGGCGGCCGTGGGCACCGTGCTCTACCTGGTGCTGGTGGCGCTGCTCGCGCTCGGCGTCGGGGCCGTCGTCCGCGACACGGCGGCGGCCCTCACGCTGGTGCTCTCCCTGCTGTACCTGGCGCCGGTGCTGGCCTCCCTGATGGGCGACCAGCGGTGGCGGGAACGCATCGAGGAGTTCTCCCCGATGCCGGCCGGGCTGGCGATCCAGTCGACCAGGGGCCTGGACCGGCTGCCGATCGCCCCCTGGCCTGGGCTCGGCGTGCTCCTCGCGTACAGCGCCGCCGCCCTGCTGCTCGGCACCCTCCTCCTGGCGAGGCGCGACGCCTGACCGCCGGAAGGCGCGACGCCGGAGCGCCGGGAGCCGCCAGGCCTGAACGCCGGGGGCCGCCAGGCCTGAACGCCGGGGGCGCGCAAGGACGTTCGCGCTCCCCGGGCGTTCGGTGTTCCGCCGCTTCGCGCCCGGCGCCCGGCCGGTACGCACGCGGCGGTGCGCGACGGCAGGCGACCGGGCGCGGCGGCAGGTGCCGGCCGGTGACGGCGCGCGGGGGTGTGCGACGGCGCGCCCGGCGCGCGCGGTCGGTGCCCGTCAGCGCGGGACGGTGACGACGATCTTGCCGATCTGCACGTTCGACTCCAGGTGCCGGTGGGCTTCCCGGATGCTGTCGAGCCCCTCGAAGACCCGGTCGACGACCGGCCGGAACGTCCCGTCGCGCAGGCCGGCGGTGACGAAGGCCGTGGCCTCCCGCTGCTTGCCCGCGTCGGCCGTCGTCTCCGCGGTGATGCTGTAGCCGCTGAGGCGGACCCCCGAACGCAGGAAGCTGAGCGCGGGGGCCTCGATGGTCTGGCCGCCGAGCGTGCCGTAGAGCACGATCCTGCCGCCGTGCGCCGTCGCGCGCGCCACCTCGCTCACGCCGGGGCCCGCGACCGCGTCGAAGACGAGGTCGGCGCCGCGGCCCTCGGTGACCCGGAGCACCCCGGTGGCCACGTCCTCCTCGTCCGTCACGATCACCTCGGCCGCGCCCGCCGCGAGCAACTGCTCGCGCTTGGCCGCGGTCCTGGTGGTGGCGACGGGCCTGGCCCCGAGGCGGCGGGCGAGCTGGATGGCCGCGAGCCCCACGCTGCTGGACGCCGCGGTCAGCACCACCGTCTCGGCCGGCCGCAGCCCGCCGGTGTGGACCAGGCCGCCGAAGGCCGTGAGGTAGGCCATCCACACCGCCGAGCCGGTCACCGCGTCCACGTTCTCCGGGCGGTCGACGACCGCGTGCGCCGGGACGATCGCCGCCTCGCCGTACACGTGGTAGTCGTTCATCCGGAAGGCCGGGATCGTGCTCACCCGCTGTCCCTCGGCGAGGCCGGTGACCCCCTCGCCGAGGGCCTCGACGACGCCCGCGGCCTCGTAGCCGAGCCCCGCGGGGAACGTCCGCACCGGCTGGCCGTAGGTCCCGGCGCGGAACAGCGCCTCCGCCCGGTTCAGCCCGAGCGCGTCCACCCGGATGCGCACCTCGCCCGCGCCCGGCTTCCCGGGCTCGGCCTCCTCCACCCGCAACACCTCTGGCCCGCCGTGCTCGTGGAACCGCACCACCCTGACCATGCCACGCACCTTTCACTCGGCTGTGCGCCGGATCGCGAGTCCCACTGAACGCCAAAGTTTGACGCTTGTCAAACTACGGCCATTGTCGAACTACGGCTGTCGTCGAACTGGCGCGATCCGGCGCGGGCTGCGCGCCCGGCTCCCGCGGCCGGACGCCGCCCCGTCCCGGCGAGTGTCCGGCCGCGGCGGCGCGCGCGGCGGGACGGGCCCGCACCGGGGCGCAACTGCCACTCGTGCGCCCGGTCGCGCGCCGGCGCCCGGGGCGCGCCGGGGCGGGCGGCTCAGCTCGCGCGCGAGCGGCCGACGTAGACGTTGCGCGCGTGGTAGAGCGTCTCGCCCGAGGGGCCGGAGCTGCCGGACGAGCCCTCCATCTGGAGGTTGCAGATCAGCCACAGAGGCTTGCCCACGAAGCCGGCGCCGCGGTGCGCCCCCTTCCAGGTGCCGTCCAGGTAGTAGTGGATGTCCACGTCCGCGTCGTTGACCTTGGTGATCCACGCCCGGTACTCGTGCCAGCTCCCGGGGGAGGAGACCGACACGATGGTGCTGTCCACGTCGGAGGAGGTGCGGAAGGTGTTGAACCAGTTGCGCGCGTCCCCCTTGAACTCCAGGATGTCGCTCTCCGGCGGCCAGCTGTTGACCCCGGTCAGCCAGAAGGCGGGCCAGGTCCCCGGCGCGCTCGGCGCCTGGAACTCGCCCTTCACCTCGTAGTTGGGGAACTGGCTGTTCACCAGCACCTGGTGCTTCAGGTGCACCGCGCCCGAGTGGTAGTGGATCGGCAGGTGCGGCGAGGAACTGCTCGTTCCCTCGTCCCAGGTGATCCGGGCGGCCTTGAGGGTGAGCACCCCGCCCGGCTCCAGGTAGACGTGGTTGTGGTCGGAGGTGCTCCCGTACATCCGCGCGGTCCCGTTGTGGTCGGAGCCCCACGGGTAGAGGTAGTTCCAGTGCGCCTCGAACGCCTGGTAGCCGGCGAACGAGGTGGTGTCCAGCACGGTTTCGAACGTGTCGGCCCGCGCGGCGCCCGCGAGGCCGATGCCTGCCGCCGCGGCTCCGGCGAAGGTTGCGGCGGCGCCGGTGAGGAACGTTCTGCGATCGGTGCGTCCGTCCATGGGGGGACCTCCAGAGATCGGCTGACGGAACAGAATCGAACAGCACCTCCCAGCTTCACTCATCCTGGCAGCTGTTGAGGGCATGTCAACCCCAGTGGTTCGCTGCCTGCCGGCCGTCCCGATTCCCACTTTCGTCAGGGCGTCTCTCTCCCTTTCGGCCGAAGCCCCGGGCCCGCCGCACGCCTAGGCTCCCTGGCCCATGAACGACACACACCCCGCCGTGGCGCGCTGGGCGGCGGCGTCTGCGGTGCTCGCGGCGGGCTGCGCACTCGTCGCCTGGCTCGCCCCCGGCGGCCTCGGCGACCCGGGGCGGATCGAGGTCACCGACGGCGCCTCGGCGACCGTCTACCGCCAGGTCACCGACGCCCTCCGGGGCCTGCCGCACGGGCTCGGCCGCCCACTCGACCTGGCCTCCGACGGTCTCCTGGTGGCCCTCGCGCTGCTGGCGGCATGGACCGCCCTGCCCGCGCTGCGCGGCAGGGAGCCGCGACCGCTCGCCGCCCTCGCCGCCGTCGGCACCGCGGGGGCGTACGCCGCGAGCGAGGCGCTGAAGCTCGTCGTGGACGAGGACCGGCCCTGCCGCGCGCTGCCGGACGCCGAATCGCTCGCCGCCTGCCCGCCCGCGGACGACCTCTCCTTCCCCAGCAACCACGCGGCCCTCGCCGCGGCAATGGCCACCGGACTGCTGTGGGCCGCGCCGCGGCTCGGCGCCGCCCTGGCCGCGCCGCTGGCGCTCGCCACCGCGGCCCTGCGGGTCGCCGTGGGCGTGCACTACCCGCACGACGTCCTGGCCGGCGCCGTCCTCGGGGCGGCGCTCACCTCCGCCCTGCTGCTCGCCCTCCTCCCGCCGGCCGGCCGCCTTCTCGGCGCGGCGCCCCCCTTCCGCACGGGCCGCTCCCGTTCGGCCCCGACCGGTACGGCCCCGACCGGTGCGGCGGGCCGGCCGGGTGGGCCGGGGGCCGACGGGGCCCGGGGACCGGGTGGACCGGGAGCCGGGGGCGCGTCGCAGTCGACCGCGCAACTTCCGGCGACCGCGCAACTTCCGGCGACCGCGCAACTTCCGGCGGGCGCGAGACACCGGCGCGCGCGGCAGCCGGAGCGGCCGGGCGGGACGGAACTGCCCGGCCCGAGAGCCCAGGAACAGGCGCCGGACGCCACCGCATCGGAGCGAGACGCCACCGCATCGGAGTGAACTGTCACGCCGGGGGGCCGCCTCCCGTCTGGTTCGCATGACGAGTGACGACCGTAAGACGACCGATCGCGAAACCGGGCGGATGGAAAGCGACCCGAAACGAGCCGAACCGGTGGCCGGACCGCGCGAGGCGGCCGACCGCGCGGCCGACGCCCCGGCCGACCGCCCGGGTGCGCGCCGGGGCGCACGCCTCACCGTGGCCGTCGCCGGGGGCACCGGCACGCTCGGGCGCGAGGTGGCGGGGGAACTGCGCAGGCACGGCCACGAGGTGCGGGTCCTCAGCCGCCGCTCGGCCGAGTACCGGGTGGACCTCGCCACGGGCGAGGGGCTCGCGGACGCCCTGGCCGGTTGCGACGTGGTGGTGGACGCGGCCAACAACCCCTCTTCGGCGAAGGGTGCCCGGCTGACCCTCGTCGAGGGCACCCGCCACCTGCTGGCGGCCGGGGCGCCGGCGGGCGTGCGGCACCACGTCTGCGTGTCGCTGCTCGGCTGCGAACGGGTGCCGGTCGGCTACAACCGCGTGAAGGAGGAACAGGAACGGCTGGTCACCGAGGGGCCGCTGCCCTGGAGCATCGTCAGGGCGGCCCAGTTCCACGAACTGGTCGGCAGGATGTTCACCACCGCCGGGCGCCGGCGGGTGCTGCCGGTGCCGGGGGCGCTGCTCCAGCCGGTCGCCGCGGCCGAGGTGGCCGCGGTCGTCGCGGAGGTCGCCGAGGGGCCTGAGGCGCGCGGTCGGGTCACCGTCGCCGGGCCCGAGGTGGTGAACGCGCGGGCGCTCGCGCGAACCTGGCGCTCCCTGACCGGACGGCGCGCGCTCCTGCTTCCGGTGCGCGTTCCGGGGCGCGCGGGCCGGGCCCTGCGCGCCGGCGCATTGACCGACGAACGACCGGATTATCGCGGATCGGCAACGTTTGCGGACTGGGTGATGTCTCAACGCGATGCGAGCGCCCGTTAGCGGGTATCTCTCCCACGCCGCCTTCGGCCAGTAAGGGGGCATCGGCAAGGGGAGAGGGGACGCCATGTGGGTGGTGTCGCGATGATCCCCGTCGGGAGACCCGCGGGGGACTTACCCGACCTCGACCGGCTCACGCCGGCCCAGCAGATGGGAATCGCCTGCGTGCGGTGCGGGCGCCGATTAGGGGCCTCCGGGCTCAGGCTGGGCCTGGTCAGGGACCGCTGGGGGCACGTCTTCATCCTGTGGGCCTGCGCCCCGCACTGCCCCGTCGGCACCACCTTCTTCCACCGGCGCTGAGGGGGCGCGCGCGAGGCCGCCGGGCACGCGGGCGCCGGCCGTACGCCCTTGGGCGCCACCCGGCCTCGCCCGCCTGTCGGCCTCCCGCCTCGTCTCCCTGCCTCGTCTCCCTGCCTCGTCACCGCGCGGCTCGTCACCGCGCGGCTCGTTACCGCGCGGCTCGTCACCGCGCGGCCTCGCCGCCCCGCCTCGCCCTGCGGGATGAGGCCCGGGTGGCTAGCGTGGAACCGCGGTGCGCGGCCGCCCGGCGTACGCCGGCGCGAGCGCGGCGCGCCGTCCACACGGCCAGGAGTCCCTGGAGACCCCGAGGAGAACCCATGCCCGACTTTCCCGAGGGGGCGCCCTGCTGGGCCGACGTCACGCTGCCCGATCTGGAGGCCGGAAAGCGCTTCTACGGCGAGCTGTTCGGCTGGACGTTCGAATCGGCCTCCGACAAGTACGGCGGCTACACCCAGGCGTACTCCGAGGGCGAGCCGGTGGCCGCGCTCGCCCCGCAGATGCCGGGGCAGGTGGACACCGTGCCGCCGGCCTGGACCCTGTACTTCGCCTCCCCCGACGTCAGGGAGACCGCGGCCAGGATCCGGGACAACGGCGGCGAGCTGCTGATGGAGCCCATGGAGGTCGGCGACTTCGGCCGGGTCCTCATCGCGCGCGATCCCGGCGGCGTGCTCTTCGGCGTCTGGCAGGAGGGCGCCCACCACGGGTTCGGCAGGCAGGGCGAGCCCGGCTCGTTCTGCTGGGCGGAGGTGCACACCAGGGACCCCGGCGCGGCCGACGCCTTCTACCCCGCGGTCTTCCCGATCGACGCGAGGGGTCTCGCCGACCCCTCCGGCCTCGACTTCAAGGTGTGGAGCGTCGGGGGAACGCCGGTGGCGGGCCGGTTCGCGATCCCGGCCGACGCCCCGGCGGAGGCCCGGCCGCACGCCCAGGTGTACTACGCCGTCTCCGACTGCGACGCGAAGGTGGCCGAGGTGCAGCGGCTCGGCGGGCGGCTGATCGACGGCCCCATCGACAGCCCGTACGGCAGGCTGGCCACCGTGGCCGACCCGATGGGCGCCGGGTTCGCGCTCATCGACACGTCCACCACCACGGGACAGCAGCCCGAACTGCGGTAGCGGGCGCACGCGGGCGCCCGCCCCACCGACGCACGGGGACCCCGCGACTCCGCAACGCCTCGCGCGCCGCACACGCCTCGCGCGCCGTCAACCTCGCGACGCCGCAGGGCCCCCACTGCCCGCTACGGCGCGATCACCTCACCGAACCCCGCCCCGTACGGCGTGAGCCCGCCGACGGCCGAGGCGCACACGCCGAAGGAACCCGCCGTGGTGATCCCGGAACCGGCGCGCCCCTCGGCGAACCACGCACAACCCTCCTCGTTCTCCCCCGGCGCACCCACCGCGAGGTCGGCCGCGCCGTCGCCGTCGAAGTCGGCCAGGCGCGTCTGCCGCCCGAAGAGATCGAGGTACTCGGCCGCGCCGCTCACCCCGGCCGCATTCTGGTGCAGGGCGAGCGCGCCCTCGCCGGTCAGGCCGGCGGCGGAACCGCGCAGCACCACCACGGCGCCCGCATCCTGCGTGTCGCCCACGTCCTCGCCCGGAATCCCCACCACCACGTCGGCATAGCCGTCGCCGTCGGTGTCGCCCACGCCGAGCGCCGCGCCGAACGCGTCCTCCGGCTCGCCCGAGCCCGGCACCCCGCCCACGTCCTGCCGCAACCTGGTCGGGGTCTGCGCCGGGTCGATCCCGCGCGGCCCGCCGTACCAGACGGTCAGTTCGCCGCCGGTGCCGCGCCCCACCCGGTCCACCGGGTCGCCGAGCACCAGGTCGCCGTAGGAGTCGCCGTCGACGTCCGCGATCGCGCCGGTCAGCCCGTCGGCGCCGGTCAGCTCCGTGCGCACGAACGCGCCCTGCCGCCAGTCGTCCACGTAGACCCGGCCGCCCGGGTCGCCCGCGTCGGGCCCGGGCAGCAGCACCCGTTCCGCGGCGGCGTCGCCGTCGAGACTGCCCGCGACGCCCCCGAGTACCGGCCCCGTCAGCGCGTCCCGGCTCTCGCCCGCCGGCTCACCCGTCCGGGTGAACGGGCCCGTGAAGTGGCCGGCTCCGCAGTCGCTGCCCGCGGTCAGATCGGGGGAGCCGTCGCCGTTCACGTCGCCCGTGAAGAGGGCGGCCCCGAACCGGCAGCCCTCCTCGGCGCCTTCGGGGAGGTCCGGGCCCGAGGCGGCGAGTACCGCGCCGCCGCTGAGCCCGCTCCGGCCGCCCCAGAGGACGGTGACTCCGCCGGTCAGCACGACGCCGCCCACCGCCTCGCCGGGCGAGCCGACCAGCAGGTCCGCGTAACCGTCCCCGTCCAGGTCGGCGCTCGCGGTGGCGCCGCCGAACCGGTCCCCGGCCTCGGCCGCACCCGGCACGCCCGGGCTCGCCTGGGAGAGGACCGCGCTCCCGGCCGCGCTCAGCCCGCCGGCCGAGCCGTAGAAGACCACGACCGCCCCGGCGCCCGGCCGGTCGTTCACGCTGGCGAGGGCATGGGAGACCGCGAGGTCGGGGTAGCCGTCGCCGTTGAAGTCGGCGTACGCCGCGCCCGCGGCGGAGGCGGCGCTGGTTGGCGCGGCGGTGGTCGGTGCGGCGCTGGTCGGCGCGGCGGTGGCCGATAAGCCGCCGGCCGGCCGGGCGGTGGCCGGTGTGCCGGAGGCCGACGAGGCGCTGGAGGGAGCGCCGACGGCCGGGGCCGAGGAGGCGGTCAGCGCGGGGGACGCGGGGGAGAGTGCCGTGGAGAGGGCCGCGGCTGTCGCCACAAGTCCGGGGAAAACAAGCACACGTGACTCCTTCTTTCGCCGGTCTCGGGGGGACAGGCCCGATCGTAAGGGCGCGGCACCGGTGCCCGGCAGCCCCCGACGAGGCACTTTGCGCCGTTCCGCGCGCCCTCTGCGCCCGCGGTGGTGGGGGCAGCCATCGAGGGGCCGGAGGTTGAGCGGGGCGCCCGTGTGGGGGAGAGTGCCTGGTGCACCTGTGCGAACGGCGGGCCCCGCGGACCGCCGGGACCGCCGAGACCCCGATCCAGAAACCACACCCCACCTCAACGCCACCACGAGATCACAGGGAGCCACCCCGCCATGCGGCTGATGCGTGTGGGCGAGGCGGGCCGGGAGCGGCCCGTCCTCGTCTCGTCCGACCGGCACTACGACCTGCGTCCCGTCACGGAGGACATCGACGGGCGCTTCCTGGCCGCCCTGGCCGAGGACCCCGGGATCGTCCCGCCGGCGTCCGCGCTGCCGGAGACCGACATCGGCGGCGAGCGCGTCGGCCCACCCGTCGCCAGGCCCTCCGCGGTGCTGTGCATCGGGCAGAACTACGCGGCGCACGCGCGCGAGTCAGGCGCGGAACCGCCGGAGCGGCCCATCCTCTTCTACAAGTCCCCCAACACGGTCGTCGGCCCGTACGACGACGTGCTGATCCCGCGCGGCTCACAGAAGACCGACTGGGAGGTGGAACTCGCCGTCGTCATCGGCCGCCGCGCCCGCTACCTGGAGTCGCCGGCCGCCGCCCTCGCGCACGTCGCCGGCTACGCGCTGAGCAACGACGTCTCGGAACGCGCCTTCCAGCTGGAGGAGTCCGGCGGGCAGTGGTCCAAGGGCAAGAGCTGCGAGACCTTCAACCCGCTCGGCCCGGTGCTGGTGACCCCGGACGAGGCCGGCGAGCCGACCGGGCTGCGGCTGCGTTCCTGGGTGAACGGCGAGCCCAGGCAGGACTCGACGACCGCCGACATGATTTTCGGCGTGGCCGAGTTGATATACGACCTGTCGCAGTACCTGGTGCTTGAGCCGGGGGACGTCGTCAACACCGGTACCCCGCAGGGCGTCGCGCTCTCCGGCCGCTTCCCGTATCTGAGCGCCGGCGACGTGGTGGAACTGGAGATCACCGGGCTCGGCCGCCAGCGCTCGGTGCTGCGCCCGGCGCCCTGAGGCGCTTCCGGGCGCGGGGCCTTAGCTCGTTCGGGTGAGTTTTGGGCGGCGGCCCCGGCAAGCTGCCTGAGCAGCGGGGGTCCGCCGCGACGGGCCGGACGTTTCGGGCGCGGCGTGCCGTCACACTTGCGGTATGGCGAAGCCCCACGTGATCAACGTCCGCTTCGAGGGCGGCCCCCGCCACGGCCGCACGATCGACCTCGTCATCACCGACCGGGCACCACTGCCCTTGATGCTGGCCGCCCGCCAGGAAGGTCTGGGACAGGAGGGCGGGCACAGCCGAGACGGCCTGTACGAACTTCAGTCGACCCAGGGCGGCGGCACCCGCTACACCTGGATCGACGACCTGCCCCTGCGCGCCTGACCGGCGCCCGCCCGGCCCGCCGGGCGCCCCCGCCCGGCGCACCGCCCGACCGCTCCCTGCCGCCCAACGGCTCCTGCCGCCCAACGGCTCCTGCCCCGAACGGCTCCTGCCGCCCGACCGCTCCCTGCCGCCCGCCGACGAGGGCCGCTCCGCCCGAGAGCCGCCCCTCGCCGGGGGCTTGAACACGCCCGCCCCCGCCGACCGAACCGCGCCGGCGCCGACCGCGCGCGGCTCACGCGCCCCGCGCGGAGCGGGGCTCACCGGAGGCCGGGACCCCGCCGTTCGCCTCGTACTCCGCGCGCGAGAGGGCACACACCCGGACCCGCAGCCCGAGCACGGGCAACTCGGTCTCGCGGTCGAGGCGCATGCCGAGCTTTTCCATCACGCGGGCGGAGGCCCGGTTCTCCACCCGGCAGATGCTCACGACGCCCTCCAGACCCACCCGTGCGAAGCCGAACTCCAGGACGGCCCGCGCGGCCTCGGTGGCGAGCCCCCGGCCCCACAGGGCACGCGGCAGCCGCCAGCCGATTTCCACAGCGGGCAGAACCTCCGGCAGGAACCGCGGCACGGCCAGCCCCGTCCAGCCCGCGAACTCGCCCGTCTCGCGCAGTTGCAGCGCGAACAGCCCGTAGCCCGCCTCCTCCCAGCCCTGCCGCATCCGCTCCAGCGTGGCCGCGGTCTGCTCCCGGCTGCGCACGGAACCGTCGGCGATGTAACGCATCACCTCGGGGTCGGCGTCCATGGCGGCCAGCGGGTCGAGGTCCTCGTCCCGCCAGCCCCGCAGCACCAGCCGCTCGGTCCTCAGCTCCACGCCCCCCGTCCGCGGCTCCCCCGTCCGCGGTTGATCCGCCCGTGGCTCCTCCGCCTGCGGTTGATCCGCCCGCGGTTGTTCCGCCATGCTCTGCGCCCTCCCGTCCCCGGCCTGCCGTTCGCCGTCCATGATGCCTGCCGGCCGTCGCGGCCCGGCCGGGGAACGTGAGGGAACGGCGGTCAGCGCCCGCGGCCCCGGTCGTGGGCGCGCAGGAAGTCCTCCAGGCCGGCGAGGTCGTCGGTGTTGAGGTGGTCGACCCCGGCGGCGAGGAGCTCGCCCCACACGGCGTCCCTGGCCGGGCCGGCCACGTCCACCGTCTCCCAGAACCTGACCCGCTGCCCGGCCGCATGTGCCCGGCCGACGAGGTCGCGCAGCAACTCCCGTTCCTCGGCCGGGAACTCCCCCTCGCCGCGCCAGGTGAAGGAGGAGGTCCAGTTGTCGCTGATCAGGGGAATGAACGAGGCGGGCGCGCCGGAACCGAGATCGGCGAGGCGGCCGTCGTAGAAGGCCAGGCTGACGGCGCCGGAGGCGATCTCCTCCTCCATCGGCACCCGCGCCGCCCGGTCCCCGGATATCACCGCGGTGACCGCGCCGGTGCTCACCCGGCCGCGGGTGGCCTCGGTCAGCATCGGCCGGTAGCGGCGCAGGTGCCGGGCCAGCTCCCGGTAGGTCGGGTCGCCCGCGCTCTTGATGTCGATGAGCAGCTGAAGCGGCAGCCGGCCGCCGCGGAACACCGAACCGTGGTTGCGGCGCACCAGCTCGAACAGCGGGTCGAGGTAGAGCGACTCGAGAGTGCGGCTCGGGTCCAGGTCCACCTCGTCGTGGGCGACGAGCAGGTGCCCGTCCACCAGCCAGATGTCCGCCTCCACGCTGGCGAAGCCGTGCGAGAGGGCGTCGAACAGCGGGTGCTCGTGCTCGTAGTCGTTGTGGGCGTGGGCCCGCTTGAGCGGGCCGCGCCGATGGGCGACGGCCGGGGTCGCGAGGCCGCCGACCAGGGCGGCTGCCGCGACACCGACGGCGGACATGGTGTGACGGCGGCTGAGGTGCGCCACGATTCCTCCCGGGACGGCTGTTGAGGCGGTGGCCGGGTGGCCGACCCGAGTGAGTATTGAGGAAGGAACCGTCAATTGGCCTTCGGCGGCAAAGAGTTCCCTCAGAGATCACCATCGCTTTCCCCGCGGCGGGTGTGGTATGCGGCGTATGGGTCGAATATGCATCTGGATCGGCTGGACTGTTACCTGCGCGGCGGCACCCCGCCGGGCGGGGCGCGCCGCCACCCCGGCTGCCGCGACCCCCGCCCGCCCTCCCGCTCGGTGCCGGTGACGCTGCCCGGCGTGCTGTACTTCGCCACCGAGTCACCGGTGTGGGGCGGCGGCCGCGCCTTCTACGACCCGGACGTCCCGGGCGGCACGGTGCCCGCCCACGCGCACCTGCTCACCCTCGGCCAGTTCTCCGACATCGCGGCGCAGGAGATGGGCCGTGCCCCGGGCAGGGACCTCGACCTCACCGAGGCGCTGCGGGCCGGGCGCGCGGCCCTCGGCCGGGGCCGGTACGAGACGCTGGTGTGCCTGGGCGAACGCGAAGGCCACCCGGTGTTCACCTTCACTGCGCCCTGGCGCAGTGACCAGGTCGGCCTCGTCGCCCCGGCGGCCGCCTACCTGCGCCATCTCGGCACCGGCCTGATCGCCGCCCACGGCTGGACCCCCGCCCGCGCCGCCGCCTACCTGGCCACCCGGCCCGGCGCCCGTGGCCACTGGACACACGACCGGATCGAGACGCTGCTGGCGGCGGCCATTCCCCGGTAGCCCCCGAAGCCGGCCGCCTTCCGCGCCGGCCGTCTTCCGCGCCGGCCCAAGGCCGCCGTCGGGCCCTCGTCTCCCGTCGGCGCCGGCGGCAACCGCGGCTGAGCACCATTACCCCGGAGGTCATCGCCACCGCCGCCGATGCTCGCGAGACTGGCCGAGCCGCGCCCACGGCGAGGCGGCACGGAAGCCACGCCCACGGCGAGGCGCGCACGAAAGCCGCGCAGGAGAAAGGCCACGCGATGACCACCCCCGACGACACCACGACCGTGGAGACCCGTTCCGTAGCCGAGGAACTGCTGCGCCGTATCGGCGCGGGCGACCCCGAGCACATCGCGGAGCTGTACGCCGACGGCGCCGACTGGCAGCTCGACTGGCCGGAGGCCGAACACGGGCGCGCGGCCACCCCGTGGATTCGCCACCGCTCCAGCCGCGGCGACGCGGCCGACCACTACCGCAGCCTCGCCGCCCACCACCTGCCGGAAGGCGCGGCCACCACGGTGGACGAGGTGCTGGTCACGGGCACCGACGCGATCTTGTTCGGGGAGATCCGGCAGACCGCCGCGTCGACCGGCCGGGCCTACCGCTCCCGGTTCGCCCTGCGGCTGACCGTCGAGAACGGGCTGATCACCCGGCACCACGTCTACGAGGACAGCCTGGCCGTCGCCCAGGCCTTCGCCCCCGAGACCACGGCCGCCTGAAGGACGTCCGGGCCGCGCGGCGGACGGGCGGCCCGGCGGCGGGCACCTGGCAGCCACTCCTCCCGCGGCGCCGCGCCGCGGCAACCGGCGAAACCGCCCGCGCTCCGGCTCCCCCCGCCGCCCCGGCTCGCCCGGCCGCGGTGAGCCCGACCGCGGCGCCCCCGGACCACGCGTCTAGCCGGCCTGGGATATGTAGCCGCGTATCTGGTCGGCCGTCAGGGCGTAACCGGTCTCCGAGTCGGTCACCGAGCGGGCGAAGACCATTCCGTACACCTCCCCTTCGGTGGTCAGCAGGGGCCCGCCGGAGTTCCCCGGGCGGACCAGGGCGCGGATCGCGTAGATGTCCCGGGTGACCATCGTGTCGCCGTGGATGTCCTGGCCGCGTGCGTCCGTGCGGTGGGCGACGGTCGCCGCGCGCAGGTCGAGGCCGCCGTTCTCCGGGTAGCCGGCGACCACGGCCGGCGTGCCGCGCTCCGCGTCGCCGGCGAGTCGCAGCGTGGGCGCGTCCAGCTCGGGGACGTTCAGCACGGCGACGTCCGTCTCCGGATCGAAGAGGACGACCGTCGCGTTGAGCAGCCGGCCGGTGCCGCCGACCCGGACGGCCACCGCGCTGGCGTCGTCCACCACGTGCGCGTTGGTCATCACCCGGTCGTCGGCTATGACGAAGCCGCTGCCCTCCTGCCCCGACAGCCCCGTGGTCGTGGTGACCTTCACGGTGCTCCGCTGGGCCGCCTCGACCGCGGCCGGGGTGACGTTGTCGCCCGAGGGGGCGGGCACATCCGCCGTCGGCGTGTTCGCGAAGGGGTCGAAGACCTGCGGGAAGCCGGCGTCGGTCAGGGCGCTCGTGGCCCGGCTGAACCAGGTCGGCGCCTGGTCCGGCATCCCCTCCTGCACCCGGCCAAGCACCCAGGAGTCCTGGACCTCCCGGTTCAGGCCGGGGGCCGGGGTGGGCATCAGGGCGCTGGCGAGTATCCAGGCGACGAGCAGCACGCCCACGGCGTTGAAGGCGGCGCCGCCCGCGCCGTCCGCCCAGCGCACCGGCGTCCATCTGGCGGCCCGCCGCAGCCGCAGCGCGAGCGGCCAGGCCAGGGCCTGTCCTGCGGCGGCCGGGACCAGTACGACGAGCAGGGCGAGCAGGGTGGCCGGAGCCGAGCCTGGGTCCGTGGGCTTCACGAGGTACGGCAGCAGCCACACGCCGAGCGCGGCCCCGCCGACGAAGCCGGCCAGGGCCACCACCCCCGCGAGCAGCCCTCGCTGGTAGCCGGGCACGGCGGACAGCACCACGGCCACGAGCAGCAGCAGGTCGAGCAGATTCACCGGTCCCCCCTTCGTCCCGTTCGTTCGGAAATGGAACGGGAGGCCCCTGCCCGGTGTTCCCCAACCCGTCTCCGTTCACTCGTTCGAGTGGGGTTGGCCCGAGCGGGCAACGGGCGGGCGGGCCGGGGTGGTCGTGGAGGGTGAGGCCCGATGGACGCGGGCGTTTCGGAGGCCGCCCGGCGCGCCGGGCGAAGACGAGATTCAGGTGGTGAGCCGCGGTGCTATCCGAAGAGCGGTTTCGTCAGGGTGAGGCCCAGATCCCCTCCCAGGTCGGCGAAGGTGCCGAGCATGACGAGGGCGGCGCCCGCGAGGGCGAGGTCCTTGTGGAAGTGGAGCATGTCGTTCTGCCGGGCCGCCGGATCGGCCACCGCCCAGAAGTTGTGCATGAGGAAGGCGGTGGGGAGCAGGAAGATCAGCAGCAGGAGGGCTCCCAGGTCGGGCCAGATGCCGAAGGCGACGCTGAGGGAGCCGAGCAGCATGAGGAGGCCGGAGCCGAAGACGGCGGCCTCCGGGGCGGGAATGCCCTTCGAGCGCGCGTAGGCCCCCATGGCCCGCGCCTTGGTCAGATGGTTGATCGCCGAGAGGAAGAAGAGGCTGGCGAAAACGATCCGGCCGATGAGTACCAGGACGTCCATGGTGACTCCCAGAGACGGAAGATAGTTGAATTTATAACTATCAAGGTCAGGGTACCCGGCCTTCCGGCTTCCTTACCCCTGCCGAGCCCGGCTTTCCTGTGCCGGCTCTCCTTCACCTTGCTGTCGCCGGCCGCCACCGGCAACCGGAGCGTTTATCACGCGGAGTGTCGGTCATGGGCAAGGGCATCCCCGGGCGAACCAGAGCAAAACGGTGTAAAGCGACCGTGCTTCGTCGCCGGAGAGGTGCCGCGATCCTCGGGGCCTCTGCCCTCCGAGTCCCCGAAGACCGCTACGGCCTCGCCGGCGGTTTCGAAGACCGCGTGACCACGACGATTCCGACGAATGCGAGGGGCACTGTGAGGGGGACGGCACGATCCACGTCGCCTGCGCCGACCACCCCGGCGACGTCGCACCCGGGTGGCCGCACCCGGCGCCGACGGCACGACGATGCGCCCGACACCAGCAGGCAGTTCGCGCGCCTGGCCGAGGTGCCGGCCGGACCCGAGCGCGAGCGGCGGCTGCTCTGCCTGCGCTTCTTCCGTGAGATGACGCAAAGCAGGATCGCCGAGCACCTGGGGATATCCCAGATGCAGGTCTCGCGCCTGCTCAGCCGCACCTGTGCCCGCCTCCACGAGGAGAGAGAGGGAGCCCGCTGAGTCTGCGCGTCGGCGTGCCCGTCACGCCACCCGGGGGCCGGGCCGGTCTCCGGCGGTCCTGAACCCCGGCCCGCGTCCGGGGCGGGCGCGGGCCGGGGGTGGGGCCGAGTGGGGCCCGGGGGGGTGGCTTCCGCCGGGCGGTGCCGCCGGGTGGGCCGATCAGTCGGTGGCGAGGTTGCGGACGCTCACGTTGAGGCGGTTCCAGGCGTTGATGGAGGCGATGGCCATGACGAGGGCGGCCAGGGACTCCTCGTCGTAGTGCGCGGCGGCCTCGTCCCAGACGTCCTGCGGCACGCCCTCCGCGTTGTCCGCGAGGCGGGTGGCGGACTCGGCGAGGGCCAGGGCGGCCCGCTCCGCGTCGGTGAAGAACGGGGTTTCGCGCCAGGCGGCGACGCCGAAGATCCGCTCGTCCCGCTGGCCGCTCTCCTTGGCCTCGCGGGCGTGCATCGTCACGCAGTAGCCGCAGCCGTTGATCTGGCTGACCCGCAGCCGGATCAGGTCGAGGGTCTCCTGGGGGACCGGGCTGTTCTTGAGATACGCCTCGAGATCGAGCAGCGCCTGGATGCCCTTGGCGGCGGGCTTGCGGAGGCTGATGCGTGCCATGGTCGGACTCCTCTGAGTTTCAAGGACTAGTTGGATGAGAGATATCCAGAATTCGGGTACGAGTGAGGCCCCGGCGCCGGGGCCGTGGTCAGGCGCGGGGGGAGGTGAACCAGCTCCGGGTGCGGGCGGGCGTCTCCGGGTACCTGCGCTCGACGGTGGCCTTGACGTCGGCGAGCGTCTGCCCGGCCAGTTCCTTGCGCCAGGCCAGTTCGGCCCGGTGCATGGACTGGGAGACGACGCAGAGCTTCGCGTAGTCCACGTCGTCCCGGCCGCCGGGGCCGTTGCGCAGCACGCCCTCGCAGCGGAAGGCGGGGGTCGCTCCCTCGATCGCCGTCACCACGTCCAGCAGGGTGATCCGCTCGGGGGCGCGGGCCAGCCGGAAGCCGCCGCGCGGCCCCGGGGTCGAGGTGAGGATGCCCGCCCTGGCCAGCGCCTGGAGTTGCTTGTTGAGGTAGGCGGCCGGCAGGTCGTAGAACGCCGCGAGCCTGGCAGCGGTCATCGCCTCGCCCGGCTCGAGCCAGGAGAGGTTCAGGCAGCTGTGCAGGGCCCATTCGACGCCCTCGTTCATCCGCATAACCTGGATGTTAGACGTCCAGGATTAAGGGCGCAAGTCCCGGCGGCTTCGCCGGCCGGCCCGCCCGGCGCCCCGTGTGGCGCCCCGTGTGGCGTGCTTCGGGCGTCCGGCCGCCCTCCGGGCCCCGGCGCGCCGCCGGCCGCCGCCGGCGCGAACGTTCCGACGGCGGCCGGGCGGTGGCGGCTCTCACATGTTGATCATGTGGCCCGCGAGGCCGTGGATGGCCTCCTTGACCGCCTCGCCGAGCGTGGGGTGGGCGTGCACGTTGCGGGCCACCTCGTGCACGGTCAGGTCCCACTGCTGCGCCAGCGTCAGCTCCGGCAGCAGCTCGGTCACCTCGGGGCCGATGAGGTGGGCGCCGAGCAGCTCCCCGTGGGTGTTGTCGCTGATCACCTTCACGAAGCCGTTCGCCTGGCCGAGGCCGTGCGACTTGCCGTTGGCGGTGAAGGGGAACTTCACGACCTTCACGTCGAAGCCGCGCTCCCGCGCCTGCTCCTCGGTGTAGCCGAAGCTGGCGACCTGCGGCTGGCAGTACGTCGCCCGCGGGATCATCGGGTAGTCGAGCTCCATGGTCTCCGCGCCCGCGATCGTCTCGGCCGCGATGATGCCCATCGACTCCGCGGCGTGCGCGAGCATCAGCTTGGCCGTCACGTCGCCGATGGCGTAGATGTGCGGCACGTTGGTGCGCAGGCGGCCGTCCACCGCGATCGCCCTGCGCTCGGTCAGCTGCACCCCGGTGTTCTCGAGCCCGTACCCGTCGACCCTGGGAACGAAGCCGATGGCCTGGAGCACCTTGTCGGCCTCGAGCACCTGCTGTTCGCCGTTGCCCTTGGTGACCGTGACGCGGACGGGGCGGGACGCGTCCGAGTCGTCGATGGCGTCCACCCGGGTGGAGGTGAGCACCTCGATCCCCAGCTTGCGGTACTGCCTGGCCAGTTCCTTGGAGACCTCGGCGTCCTCCAGCGGCACCATCCGGTCGAGGAACTCGACGATGGTCACCTTCACGCCGTAGTTGTGCAGCACGTACGCGAACTCGACGCCGATCGCGCCCGCGCCCGCGATGACGATGCTGCCCGGCAGCTCCTCGCTGAGGATCTGCTCCTCGTAGGTCACGACGCGGTCGCTGAGGGAAGTGCCCGGCAGCAGCCGCGTCGTGGCGCCCGCCGCGATGATGCAGTTGTCGAAGGTGATCGTCTCGGTGCCGCCGGCGCTCAGCGCCACCTGCAGCGTGTGCGGGTCGGTGAAGGTCCCGCGGCCGTCGTACTCGGTGATGTTGTTCTTCTTCATCAGGTAGTGCACGCCGTTGACGCGGCCCTCGGCGACCTTGCGGCTGCGCCGGAACGCCTCGCCGTAGTCGAAGGTCACCTGGCCCTCGACGCGGATGCCGAAGAGCTGCCGCTCCTGGTGGAAGATGTGGGCGAGCTCCGCGTTGCGCAGCAGGGCTTTCGAGGGGATGCAGCCGACGTTCAGGCACACCCCGCCCCAGTACTTCTCCTCGATGACGGCCGTCCGCAGCCCGAGCTGGCTGGCCCGGACCGCCGCGGTGTAACCCCCGGGCCCCGCGCCCAGGACGACGACGTCGTAGTGCGTGCTCATGAAACCTTCACGCCTTCTCTCGCGCTCAACGTTCACGGTGATCTGGAATTGTTCCTGCCCGTCCCCATGACACCACGCCCGGCCGCGCGGCATGTCAGCGCCTCAGCCGCCGCGCACGCCTCTCGCGCAGCCGCGTCTCGGCCAGGCTGGCGGCGAGGAACAGCGGCAGCGCGAGGCCGGTCAGCAGCGCCGTGCCGTTGGCCGCCGCCCACAGAAATCCGCCCCCCAAGCCCCCCGGAACGAGGGCGAATACCGCGGCCACGGCGGTCAGGAGCAGCCAGCCGCCGCACGCGGTGGCCAGGGCCTGGCGCAGCAGCGCTGGCCGGCCGAGGCCGGTTCCGGTGCGCCGCGGGGGCCGGGCGCGGCCTGGCATGAGCCTGAGCCCGGTGGCGAGCAGGGCCATCACCAGCAGGTACCCGGCCGCAGTGACCGCGGCGGTCATTCACTCCACCGGGCCCCTGAGCAGGAAGTGCCAGCCCCGCACGAAGGCGTGCCAGCCGAGCCACAGCCAGGCGGCGAAGAGCACCCAGCGCCCGAGCTGGTACCGCATCAGCGCGTCGAGGGCCTGGCTGAACGTGGGGAAGGAGTCGCCCGCCCGCGCCAGGCCGATGGCCTCCCATACGAAGAGCGCCCCGAGCAGGGCCGCCCAGACCAGATAGCCGAGGAAGGGGTGTTCCGGCATGCGTGCCGCGTTCTCCGAAGCTGCTCTCATGCCTGCATCGTCGCCAGCCGCCCGGCGCCGGCCGGGGAGCGCGGCCCGGCGTGGCGGCGCGAGCAAGCCACGCCGCGCCCTTGCGGCACCGCCGCCCCCGGCCCACCCGCCCCGCAGGCCCGGCGTGCGCCCGAAGGGCCGGGCGCGGCCGGTGGCCGGTGCGGGCTTCGGCGGCGGCCGGCGTTCAGCGGGAGACGGCCGGCTGGGGCCGAAGGCCCCGGAGCGCCGCGCCCTTGAGCACCCTGGCCACCGGCGCGGTCTCCATGCGTTCCACGGCCGGCAGCGCCGCGACGCGCGTGGTCAGGTAGGTGTACAGGGACTCGATGTCGCGGCAGATCACGGAGGCCATGAGGTTCGTCGGCCCGGTGGTGGCCACGCAGTAGCCGACCTCCGGATGCCCCGCCAGGGCCTCACCGGTCTCCGCGAGCCTGGACGGCGGCACCGAGAGCCACATGGCGACCCTGGCGCCGAGGCCGTAGATGGCCCAGTCGTAGTCCACGTCGAAGTACAGCGTGCCGTCGGCGCGCAGTTCGGCGATGCGGCGCCGCACCGTGGTCGGCGACCAGCCGGTGACGGCGGCGAGGTCGGCGACCGGCGCCCTGCCGTCGTCCTTCAGCGCGGCCACCAGCAGCCGGTCCTGCTCGGTCATGTCGGCCAGCGGCCTGCCGGTCACCGGCGGCGGCCGGAGCATGGCGATCTGGCCGGGCGTCAGCACGCCGGACTTGTTCACCTGGCTCAGGGCCTCGCCGAAGAACAGGTGCAGGGCGGTCTGCGCGGTCACCTGCACCACGCCCTTGGCCCGCGGCAGCCGGGAGAGGAGCGTGGCGCCCGGCTTGGCCTTCACCGAGAGGGTGATCTCCGTGCCGCCCGAGAGGAGGCAGACCCACATGGTGTCGTCCCGCCTGGCCAGCGCCATGCCCAGGTCCTCGGCTGCGCTGGGCACGCAGCGCAGCCGCACCGCCGACATGACCTGCCCCAGCGCCACCGCGCTGGTCAGCCCCACCACCCGCACCGCGTCGGCCGAGCGCAGCCGCGCGTAGCGGCGCGCGACCGTCTGGTCCGAGACGCCCAGCGCCTGCGCGATCCGCGAGAACGGCGCCCGGCCGTCGAGCTGGAGCGCGTGGATGAGCTGCCGGTCGATCATGTCGAAAAGCATGCCGTCAAGGCTAGGGGATGTCGGATAGCGCCATGGAGGGGCCGTTGGCTGGAGAGATCCCCCTCGCCCTCGGAGGCTGGGCCCATGACCAGAGGGAACGGTAAGTGGTGGCCGCTGTTCGCGGTCTGCCTCGGCAACTTCATGCTGCTCATCGACGTGACCATCGTGGTGGCCTCGCTGCCGCAGATGGCCGGCGACCTGGACGCCGGCTTCTCCGACCTGCAGTGGGTGATGGACGCCTACGCCCTCGCCCTCGCGGCGCTGCTGATGGCGGCGGGCGCGGCGGGCGACCGGTTCGGCCGCCGCAGGGTGTACGTCCTGGGCCTGTCCGGCTTCGCGCTGGCCTCGCTGGTGTGCGGCCTCGCCCCGAACGCGGGCGTGCTGATCGCCGCCCGCGCGGTGCAGGGCCTCGCCGCCGCGGCCACCCTGGCCACCAATGCGCCGCTGCTCGCCGCCGCCTACGGGGGCCGCGACCGCGGGGTCGCGTTCGGCGTCTGGGGCGCGGTGAGCGGCGCGGCGAGTGCCGTGGGCGTGCTGCTGGGCGGGGTGCTGACCGAGTACGTGGACTGGCGGGCGATCTTCCTGGTGAATTTGCCGGTCAGCGCCCTCGCGCTGCTGATCACCTGGCGCACGGTCGCCGAGTCGCACGGCCCGCGGGAGGGCGCCGGCATCGACTGGCCGGGCACCGTGACGTTCACGGCCTGCGCCGGGGCCCTCACCTACGGCCTGATCAGGGGCGGCGAGGAGAGCTGGGGCGACGCGGGCACCGTGGGGGCGCTCGCGGCCGCGGCGCTCGCCCTGGCCGCCTTCGTCGCGGTCGAACTGCGTTCGCCCGCCCCGCTGCTCGACCTCGCCCTGATGCGCAGGCCCTCGTTCGCCGCGCTGATGGCGGCGGCCCTGGTGCTGACCGCCTCGGCCTTCGCCCACTACACCTTCACCATGCTGTGGCTGCAGAACGTCCTGGGCCTCAGCCCGATCCGGGCGGGGCTGGCGGTGGTGCCGATGGCGGCCTCGGCGTTCGTGACGGCCGGTGCGGGCGGGCGGCTGTGGCAGCGGGTGCCCGCGTGGGCCGCGGTCGGCGGCGGGCTCTTCCTGATCGGCGCCGGGACGCTGGCGCTGACGGCGATATCGGCCGGTTCCGGCCGGTCGGTGCTGCTGCCCGGCCTGATCGTCAGCGGGGTGGGAGTCGGGATGGCCGTGCCCGTGCTGGTCTCGGCCGCGCTCCAGGCGGCGCCGCCGGAGCGGGCCGGCATGGCGAGCGGCGCGGTCAACACCTTCCGGCAGCTCGGCTACGCGCTCGGCGTCGCGGTGCTCGGCACGCTCTTCGCCACCCGCGTCAGCGGCGGCACCTCGGGCACTCCGGCCGACTTCGCGGCCGGGCTCGACCTGGTGTACGTGACCGCGGGCGTGGCGGCCGTCCTCACCGCGGCTCTCGTCGTCCTGCTCGGCAGGCCGCGTGCCGCCGAGGCGGCGCCGGGACCGGTCGAGGCCCCCGTGCCGGAGCCGGCCGCGTAGCGCGCCCCCGCACCACCGCCCCACCGCTGCCGCGCCTCCGCCGCGCCTGCCCCGCTTCCGCCACGGGCCTGACCCGCCTCCGCCCCCGCGCCGTCTCGCCATGGCGGGCCTCCGGCAGGTGCCGGGTCCGCGGCGCCTGCCGGGTACGCGGGCGGGCAGGGGAACGCCCCCTTCCCCGCGTCCGGCGCGAGAGGGGGCGCGGGGGCCGCCCCGGGGCGCCCGGAGACGGCGCGCGAGACGGCGCATGGGCGGCGCGGGGAACGCGGGCGCGCGGACGGGGCGGAGGGGGACCGGGCGAGGCGCGGGGGCCGCGTGGCGGGGGCGGCCGCGCGGTCGGTCAGGCGCCGCCGGCGGGCTCGGCGCTCGCCTGCTCGCCGCGACCCGGCTCGTCGGCCTCCTCCCGGTGGGAGCGGGAGCCGGCCGGGGCGGAGACGGCGACCTGGAGTTCGGGTTCGATCAGCACGCGCGGCCTGACCCTGCCCTCCAGCATGGCGCCGAGCCCGCGTACCGCGCACAGCCCCGGCTCCTCGGCGACGTTCACCGGCATCCCGGTGTGCTCCCTGATGACCGTGTCCAGCAGCGGCATGCCCGCCGCGCCGCCGGTGAGCATGACCCCACGGTCGGCCAGGTCGGCGACCAGGTCGGGCGGGCAGCGGTGCAGCACCGCGCGGATCGTGTCGATCAGCGACGTCATCGGCGGCAGCACGGCCGCCCGCAGGCTGCTCGCGTTCACGCGGACCGTCCTGGCCAGGCCGGTGGCCACGTCCCGGCCCGACACCTCGGCGAGCGGGTCGGCCGTGCCGGCCAGGGCCTCGTGCAGGGGGTGCATCGCCTGGGTGGGCAGCATCAGTTCGTGCTCGTTGCGCAGGTGCTGCACCAGCGCCCGGTCGATCGTCTCGCCACCCATCGGGACCTTCTCGGCGGCCACGATCGAACCGAGCGAGAGCACGGCGACCTCGGTGTGCGCGGCGCCGCACTGCACGATCATGGTGGCCTCCGGCTCCTCGACCGGAAGTCCGCAGCCGACCGCGGCCGTCACCAGGCTGTCCACCAGCTCCACCCGCCGGGCCCCGAGCCCGACCATCGTCTCCAGGGCCGCGCGCCTGGCCAGCGGGTCGGCGTCGTGGGGGACGCACACCGCGGCGCGCAACAGCGGCCTGCGCCGCCAGGCGCGCCGCAGCTTCGTGCCGACCAGCGCGCGGAGCATGCGCTGGGCCATGTCGATGTCCACGACCGTGCCGCCCGTTACCGGCTTGATCACGCGGATGTTCGCCGGGGTCCTGCCCGCCATCCGCTCGGCCGGGGTGCCGACGGCGATCAGCGCGCCGGTCTTGGTGTTGACGGCGACGACCGAGGGCTCGTCGACGACGAGGCCGTTGTTCTTGAGGTAGACGCGGGTGCGGGCGGCGCCGAGGTCCGCGGCCACGGTGCAGCGGCGGAGGTGATCAAAGGTGAGGGTCATACGATCAGGCTGAATGCCGGATCGATGCCTCGCCCGCTGGAGTACGCCGACCGGCGGAGACGATGCGTCAGGTTCCTTCAGATGGTGGCCGCATCGGCCGTCTCGTCCGCCGCCGCCCCCGCCTCGGCCGCCTCGGCCCCGGCCGGTCCGCGGGCGTCCGCCGGGCGTTCTCCCGGCTCGAACTGGGTCCGGTACAGCTCCTCGTACCGCCCGCCGGCCGCGAGCAGCGTCTCGTGGGTGCCGCGTTCCACGATCCGGCCGCCCTCGACGACGAGGATCTGGTCGGCGGCGCGCACGGTCGAGAGCCGGTGCGCGATGACCAGCGAGGTGCGCCCCGCCAGGGCCTCGCCCAGCGCCTCCTGGACCGCCGCCTCCGAGGTCGCGTCCAGGTGGGCCGTGGCCTCGTCGAGGATCACCACCCGCGGCCTGGCCAGCAGCAGCCGCGCGATGGTCAGCCGCTGCCGCTCGCCGCCGGAGAGGCGGTAGCCGCGTTCCCCCACCACCGTCTCCAGTCCGTCGGGAAGGGCGGCCACGAGTTCGGTGAGCCTGGCGCGGCCGAGCGCGTCCCACAGCTCCTCCTCGGTGGCCTCGGGCCGGGCGAGCCTGAGGTTGGCGGCGATGGTGTCGTGGAACAGGTGCCCGTCCTGGGTGACCATGCCCAGCGTCCGGCGCAGCGAGGCCGCCGTCAGGTCGCGTACGTCCCGCCCGCCGACCCGCACGGCGCCCGCGTCCACGTCGTAGAGCCGCGGCACGAGCTGGGCGATGGTGGACTTGCCCGCCCCCGAGGAGCCGACGAGCGCCACCAGCTGCCCGGGCTCCGCGCGGAAGGAGACCCCGTGCAGCACCTGCTCGCCGCCCCGCGTGTCCAGGGTGGCGACCTCTTCGAGCGAGGCCAGCGAGACCCGGTCCGCGGCCGGGTAGGCGAAGTCCACCGACTCGAACTCCACCGACACCGGCCCCTCGGGCACCGCCTCGGCCCGCGGGCGCTCGGCGATCAGCGGCTCCAGGTCGAGCACCTCGAACACCCGCTGGAAGCTCACCAGCGCGCTCATCACCTCGACCCTGGCGCTGGCCAGCGAGGTGAGGGGCGTGTACAGCCGGGTGAGCAGGAGGGCGAGCGAGACGACGGCGCCCGAGTCGAGGCTTCCGCGCAGGGCGTAGAAGCCGCCGAGGCCGTAGACGAGGGCGAGGGCGAGGGCGGAGACGAGGGTGAGGGCGGTGACGAAGAGCATCTGCAGCATCGCGGTCCTGATGCCGATGTCCCGGACGCGCCCGGCCCGCACGGCGAACTCCCGCGACTCCTCCTCCGGGCGCCCGTACAGCTTGACCAGCGTCGCGCCGGGCGCGGAGAACCGCTCGGTCATCTGCGCGGACATCACCGCGTTGTGGTGCGCCGCCTCGCGCGACAGGCGCGCCAGCCTGGTGCCCATCCGCCGCGCCGGCAGCACGAACACCGGAAGCAGCAGCAGCGCGAGCAGGGTGATCTGCCAGGAGATCCGCAGCATGACGGCCAGCGCAAGCAGCAGCATGACGATGTTGCTCAGCACGCCGGAGAGGGTGCTGCTGAAGGCGCGCTGGGCGCCGAGCACGTCCGAGTTCAGGCGGCTGACCAGGGCGCCCGTCCGCGTCCTGGTGAAGAAGGCGATCGGCATCCGCTGCACGTGGTCGTAGACGGTGGTGCGCAGGTCGAGGATCAGGCCCTCGCCGATGCGCGCGGACAGCCACCGCCCGGTGAGCCCCACCGCGGCCTCGGCCACCGCGATCGCCGCGATCAGCACGGCGAGGGTCACGACGGTGTGCTGCGACCGGCCCTCGGAGATCGCGTTCACCACCCGCCCGGCCAGCACCGGCGTGGCCACGGCCAGCAGCGCGGAGCCGACGCTGAGCACGAGGTACCACAGCAGCTCGCCGCGGTGCGGGCGCGCGAAGGCGCCGATCCGCCGCAGGGTCTTCCGGTCGAACGGACGCTGGTCGTCCTTGGCGTGCCGCTGGCTGTAGAGCTGATGCCAGGCGGCCATTTCCATACTCACGCCGCCAGACTCTATGGCCTCAACTTAACTTGAAGTCAAGGGCTCGCGGGCCCGCGGCGGCGCGTCCGGCCCCCGCGGCGGTCCCGGCCGGGTGTCCCCGCGCCGAGGCGTGCGCCCGGGGTGCGGCGTGCGCCCGGGGCGTGACGGGTGCGGGCGGGCGCGCGGGGGCGCGCCGGTTCAGGGGGTGTGGCCGCGCCGGGGGCGGGGGAGCGCGGCGGCGAGGGCGGTGACCGTGGCGCGGCGCCGGCGCAGGGCGGCCTCGTCGGTCGGCTCGTCGAGCAGCATCCGGGTCACCTGGGGGGCGGCGAAGTTCCACGCGACGAGGCTCAGCAGCGTCTGGAGCCAGTCCTGTGCCTCCCGCTCCCGGCCGGGGTCGCGGCACAGCGAGCGGATCAGCTCCCGGTACTCGGCCCGCCGGGCCTCCTCGCCCGCGGCCGGCCCGTCCCGCGTCTCCAGGGCCTCCCATAGCACGAGCCGGACGACCTCGGGCCGCTCGGCGTACGCGTCGAACAGGCGCTCCGCGGAGGCGGCGGGGTCCTCCGGGTCGATCCTGGCGGCCCGGCACAGCTCCTCGATCCTGACCTGCACCACGGCGGCGAAGAGCTTCTCCTTGCCGCCGTAGTAGAGGTAGATCGCCTGCTTGTTGGCCTCGGCCCTGGCCGCGATGCGGTCGATTCTGGCGCCGGCGAGGCCGTGGGCGGCGAACTCGGCTGCGGCGGCCTCGAAGATGCGCCTCCGGGTCGCCTCCGCGTCGTAGGGGGAACGCGTAGTGCTCATGCCGCCCCACTTTAAACCAACCGGTTGACTTTATTGCCCCCCGCGTGTGAGGCTCTGCTCATCTGTTCTAAACCAACTGGTTGATTTAGGAGTGTCCGCCATGTCCGATGCCATGTCCGATGCCATGTCCGATGCCGTGTCCGAGCCCACGTCCGAGGCCGGTTCCGACCTCCCCGGCGCCCCCGGCGCCGTGCCCGAAGCACCGCCCGCCCTCCCAGTGCGCTCGCCGCTGCCGACGGCCCTGGCCGGGCAGTCCGTGCTGATCGTCGGCGGCAGCTCCGGCATCGGCCTGGCCGCCGCCCGCCTGCTGCGTGAACTCGGCGCCCGGGTGGTGCTCGCCGGCCGCGACCGGGCCAGGCTCGACGCCGCCCGCGAGGCGCTCGCGACGGACGGGGCGGCGGCGACGGCCGGCGAGGCCGGCGGTCCCGCCGCGGGCCCGGGCGGCCCGGATGCCGCGGGCGTGCGCACCTTCACCGCCGACGTGCAGGACGAGGAGGCGCTCGCCGCCGGCTGGGACGAGGCGGGCGCGATCGACCACGTGCTGGTCACCGCGGGCGGCATCGGGGGCGGGCCGATCCGGGAGGCCGGCCGCAAGGCCGTCGAGGAGACCGTGGACAGCCGGCTGTGGGGCAGCTACGCGGTGGCCAGGGTCGCGGCCCGCCGGCTCCCGCCGGGCGGCTCGCTCACCTTCTTCTCCGGCACCTACCTGATCCGCCCCATTCCCGGCGCCGCCGCGGCCATCGGCAGCGTCGGCGCGGTCGAGGCGATGACCAGGGCCCTCGCCGTCGAACTCGCCCCCGACCGGATCAGGGTGAACGCGGTCCGGTCCGGCTCGGTGGACACGCCCCTGCTGCGCAGGCTGCTGCTGAACGGGGGTCCGGCGGAGGGCCCCGAGGCGGAGGCGCGGCTCGCCGCGGCGGGCGCGAGCACCCCGCTCGGCCGCTTCGGCACGGCCGAGGAGGCGGCGGCCGCCGCGCTGACCCTGATGGCCAACACCTACATCACCGGCACCGTCCTCACCATGGACGGCGGCCAATTGCTGGCCTGACCCGGCGGGTTGCCGACGGCGGCGGGCCGTTACCGCAGAACGCGCCGCGCCCCGCCCCGCAGAACGCGCCGCGCCCCGGCCTTCACTGCGCCACTCCGGCGAGCAGCCAGCGCCGTACGGGAACCTCGAGGAGCACCCGCCCGCCCCGCGGGTCCCGTACGGCGGTGACGTCCCACGCGTACTTGGCCTGGAAGGCCCGGACGATTTCGGGCGGGAACGGGCCCCGGTGCACGCGCGCCACGCCCTCGGCCACCACGGGCAGCCGGCCGTCCTCCAGGCTCAGCGAGACCCGCGGGTCCCGGTCGATGTTGCGCACCTTCACCGCGCGGCCGTCGGTCCCGATCCACCAGCGGCCGTCCCGGAAGACGAACCAGACGGGCGTCACGTGGGGGGAGCCGTCCGCGCGCACGGTGCACAGCCAGGCCCGTGGCTCCTGCGTCAGGCGGGCGAGCACCTCGGGCGGCGGCGTGTCCTGTTCGGCCCTCACGCCCCCATCCCACCCGGCAGGGCCCGCCCGCCGCATCGGCCCCTCTCCCGGACCATCGTCCTACGTCTCCCGACCGGGCCGGGCCGCCTCCCCCCGCGGGCGGTCCCCCGCCGCCCTCCCGCGCGGGCGGTCCCCCGGGCCCGGCTCCCCGGGGACCGCGTCCCAGGCCGGGCCCGCCTCGCGTCCCGTGGCCAGGGCCTCGCCCAGGGCCGTCCGGTAGTAGAGCACCAGGCGGCCCGAGCGGCGGCGGTGCACCAGCCGGGCCTCCCGCAGCACCTTCAGGTGGCCGCCGACCGAGCCGAGGGAGAGCCCGGTGAGCGCCACCAGCTGCGTGGTGCTCAGCGGCGAGCCGAGTTGCCCGAGCACCGCGGCCCTGGCCGGGCCGAGGAGCCTGCCGAGCGCGGCCCCGGGCGGCCCGGCCGGTTCCGGGCCGGCGAGCAGCCCCGTCGCCGGGTAGATCACCGAGTAGCGGCGCGGCTCCTCCCAGCCCACCCAGCCGCGCGGCGTGGTGGTGGGGATGAACAGGAGCTGCGCGCCGGACAGTTCGCGCGGCGGGTAGGGGTTGGCGTTGATCCGCAGCCGGCCGTCGCCGAGCCAGCGCATGCCGGGCCGCAGCCCGTCCAGGGCGGCGGCCCAGCCGCCGGAGCCCAGGGCCTGGGCGCGGGAGACGATGTCGGCCTCGAACAGCCGCCGCAGGCGCGGCCATTCGGGGCGGACGGTGTGCGTCCAGACCCAGTCGAGCAGCCCGGCCACCCGGTCGGGCAGGTCGGGGACGCACAGCCGGGCGGGCGGCGGCCCGTTCAGCCCCTCGGCGAGGTCCGCCAGGGCGGCCTCGGGCGGGGTGGCGCGCACCCGCCGCAGCTCGTCGTGGAAGGTGCGGTCGCCCGGCAGCGGCGGGGTGACCAGCAGGTCGGGCAGCCAGCGCGGCGGCAGCGCCACCCGCACGAACCCCGCTGCGAAGGGATCGGCGGCGAGCCGCCGGCGGAACGCGGGGGCGTGCGCGCGCAGCCAGTCCTCGCGCCCGGGCCGCGTCTCGCCGCGCGCCAGGGCAAGCAGCGCGGCGACCGTCTCGGACAGCGGGGACACCGCGAACCTGCCCCGCGCCAGCACGTCGGCCGGGATCACCCACACGCCCACGTTTCGCCTCCGCCCGAAAAGCTAACCCCTCCGCTGGGCGCCGCAACACACTGACGGGCGTGCGCAGTTACCGAGAGCTGTTCCGCCTCGCCGAGTTCCTCCCGCTCTTCCTCGCCACCACCGCGCAGGTGGCCGCGGTCACCGTGCAGGGCCTCGCGCTGGCCACGCTGGTCTACGGGGCAACCGGCTCGCCGCTGCTGTCCGCGGTCAGCATGTTCGGCGCCTCGTTCACGCAGGTCATCGGCGCCACGATGCTGCTGTCCGCGGCGGACCGGCTGCCCCCGCGGGCGGCGCTGGCCGCCTCGGGCCTGCTGTTCGCGGCCGGGGCGTGCCTGCTCGCCGTCCCCGGCCTGCCGGCTGGCTGCCTGCTGCTCGTGGTCCTCGCCCTCGGCCTGGTCAACTCGGTGGCGGGCGCGGTCCGCTGGGGCCTCCTGCTGCGGATCGTGCCCGAGGGCGGCTACGTGCCGGCGCGGGCGGTGTTCAACGTGTCGAGCGGGCTCACCCAGATCGGCGGGGCCGCGCTGGGCGGCGCCCTGATCGCCGCCCTCTCGGCGCGCGGGGCGCTGCTGCTCGCCGCGGCGCTGTTCGCGGCGACGGTGCCCGCGGTCCTCCTCGGGCTGCGGCCGAGGCCGCCGTGGTCGGCGGGGCGGCCGAGCGTGGCGGAGACCTGGCGCGTGGACCGGCTGCTGTGGTCCTCGCCCGCGCGCCGCGTCGTCTACCTCGCGCTGTGGGTGCCCAACGGCCTGATCGTGGGCTGCGAGGCCCTGTTCGTGCCGTACGCGCCCGGCTCGGCCTCGGTGCTCTACGCGGCGGCGGCCTTCGGCATGCTGCTGGGGGATGCCTCGGTGGGGCGGCTGGTGCCCCCGCGCCTGCGGGCCCGGCTGATCACGCCGCTGCGGCTGCTGCTGGCCGCGCCCTTCCTGCTGTTCGCGCTGCCCTTCAGGCTGCCGCTCGGGCTCGCGGTCGCGGTGGTGACTCTCGCCTGCCTCGGCTACGGGGCGAGTCTGCTGCTCACGGAGCGGCTGGTGACGCTGACCCCGGAGGAGAACCGGGGGCAGGCGCTCGGGCTGCACAGCGCGGGGCTGCTCTTCTTCCAGGCGGTGGGCGCCACGCTGGCGGGCGCGGTCGCGGTGCCGCTCGGCCCGGCCGGCGCGATGGCGGCGATGGCGGCCGCCTCGCTGCTGGTCTCGCTGCTCCTGACCCGGGGGCTCAGCGCGGGGCGAGTACCACCCACACCCGGCCGGGAGCGAACCGGAACGGGTCCCCGCCAGGAGTCGTGAACTCGGTGACGTCGCCCGCCTTTTCGCGCGACCACCTGGCGCGGAACTGCATTCCCTCGCGCAGCACGGTGGCCTCCCCGGCGCCGACGGTCTCGCTGAAGGGCGTGGAGCCGCCCTCGGCGTCGTGGAAACGGGACTGGGCGACGGTCACCGACTGGATGACGACGGTGGTGGCGTACAGGTCGGCGGGCTCGCCGTCCAGGGAGATCCGCCACTCCTCCCGCTCGCGGTCCCAGTCGAAGGCGAGGCCGGCGTGCGGGTAGGAGACCTCGACGTGCTTGGTGACCTCGCCCCCGGCGCGCGGGGCCTTGCCGAAGCGCAGGCCGACGTCCCGGGGCGGGGAGGCGTCGGGCGCGGCGTCGAGCACCGCGGCGGGGTGCACGTAGAGGTCGTTCGGGGCGGGGCGGTCGTCGTGCCGCTCGTAGGCGCCGGAGGCCGCGCTCTCCGGCACCGCGAAGAGCGGCGCCTTGTCGAGCCGCGGCTGGAGCATGCTCTGCACGCCCGCGTAGGCCAGGGCCGGCCTGCCGAACTGGCGCAGCAGCCGCAGATCGGTCTCCCG
The DNA here is from genome assembly GCF_003626535.1 of Streptomyces hoynatensis. GTDB lineage: Bacteria > Actinomycetota > Actinomycetes > Streptomycetales > Streptomycetaceae > Streptomyces > Streptomyces hoynatensis. Next base: position 84,268 of record NZ_RBAL01000005.1, on the reverse strand, counting down.
CACGCCGCGCACCGGGCCGACGAGGTCGGGCAGCTCGCCCGAGTAGAGGGCGGCGAAGCCGGTCAGGCCGTCGTCCACCTCCTCCACGTAGACGAGGTCGGCCGCGTCCAGGCCGGTCTGCGGGCGCGCCTTCGGGGCGTTGCCGACCTTGACGGCGACCACCCGGGCCAGGCCGGCCTGCTCGCCGGTGAAGGCGGACACCCGCTCCTCCCCGGAACCGCCCCCGCAGCCGGCGGCGAGCGCCGCTGCGGCGAGCAGCGCGGCGGCCCGCCTGCGGCCGCGCCGTGGGTGCCGTCGTGTGGGGAGCCCGGGGTGCGTCCGGAGGGAAAGCGGTCCGTGGAGCCGTCCGTTCTTCACGGTCTCCATGTACCGGGGGCGCCGCGCGCCCGGCGGGAGCGCGGGGGCGGGCCGCGTGCCGTTCACCGGATCGGCGGGCGGCGGCCGAGCGCACGGGTGTACGGGTGAGCGCGGGGCGGGGCGACCGGGAGGCGCGTGCCGCCCGCGCGCCGGTGGGGGAGGTGGTGCGCGCGGGCGCTCGGCGCTTTCCGGGAGGCTTCGGCCGCCCCGGGGCGCACCCGGAGGACGACCGGAATCGAGTGAAAATGGTTCCCGTTTCTGTATGCTGGCTGCGGCCGGATGACCCGCATGGCCCACATCGCGGCGGCCGCCGGCTGGGGAACACCGCGAGCACGGGGTACTCGTATCCGGCCGTGCCCGGGGCGCGGGCCTTCGAGGCAGGGACGGGCATCGGGCCACGGCGTGAGGCAAGGCCGCACAGTGCGCAGAGAGCGAGGACAGTCCCATGAAGTCCGGAACCCACCCGCCCTACCACCCGGTCGTCTTCCGCGACCGGGCCGCGGGCTACGCCTTCCTCACCCGCTCGACCGCCACCAGTGACCAGACGATCGAGTGGGAGGACGGGAACACCTACCCCGTGGTCGACGTCGAGACCTCCTCGGCCAGCCACCCCTTCTACACGGGCACCAAGCGCGTGATCGACACCGCGGGCCGCGTGGAGCGCTTCGAGCGCCGCTACGGCAGGCGCGGCGGGTCCGAGGGCGGGGGCCGCTGATGCTTCCCGTCGTCCTGGTCGGCGGGCTGCACACCGACGCCCGCCGGGCCGCGGTGTGGCGGCTGCTGCGGGCGGTGCCCGGCAGCCTCGCCCTCTACCACGACCTCGCGGAGGCCACCGCCCGCGGCCGTGTCGTCCGCACCGTCCGCGACTCCGACGGCGTGGTCCGCGGCGCGGAGACCCCGGTGGGCGAGGAGTGCGCCTGCTGCGCGGTGCGCGCCGACCTGGTGCCCGAGCTGACCCGGATCGCCGAGGACGGCATGTGCGAGCTGGCGGTCGTCGAGCTGTGGGACTCGGTCGAGCCGCGCTCGGTGGCCGAGGTGATCGCCGCCAACGCCGGGGAACGGCTGCGGCTGGCCGGGGTGGTCACCGCCGTGGACCCGGCGCTCGTCCTGCCGTACCTCGCCTGCGGGGACGACCTGACCGACGCCGGCCTCGCCGCCTCGGCGACCGACCAGCGCACGGTTGCGGACACCTGGGCGCGCCAGCTGGAGTACGCGCCGGTGCTCGCGCTCGTGGGCGGGCGGGAGACGGCGGCCGAGGCCGATCGCGCCCTGCTCACCCAGCTGCACCCCACGGCGGCCCGCGTGCACGTCGCCGACCAGGCCTATCCGCGCCTGGCCACCGGCGGCTTCGACGTCGAGGCGGCGGCGGCCAGGCAGCACCCGGCCAGCGCGCTGCTGCCGCAGGAGGCGGAGGAGCACGGGGTCAGCACCCTCGTCTGGCGCCACCGGCGGCCCTTCCACCCGGGACGGCTGTACGCGGCGCTCGAGCAGCTGACCTGCGCCGCGCCGCGCAGCCGGGGCCGCTTCTGGCTCGCCGACCGGCCCGACACGCTGGTCGCCTGGGACGCCGCGGGGGGCGCGCTCTCCGTGGACAACGCCGGTCCCTGGCTCGCCGCGCTGCCGGAGAGCGCCTGGGAGCTGGTGCCGCCGGTGCGGCAGGTGGCCGCCGCGATGGACTGGGACCCGGAGCTCGGCGACCGGGTGCAGCACCTGGTGTTCACCGCCCCGGGTCTCGACGCGGCCGGGCTGCGCCGCCTGCTGGCCTCCTGCCTGCTGACCGACCGCGAGTACGCGGCGGGGCGCGAGGAGTGGCGGCGGCTGCCCTCGGCGTTCGACGAGCTGCTCGACCCGGTCTCCACCTGAACGCGCCCGGCGCCCGGGCGCCCGTCCCGGCGCGCCCGGCGCGTGGCGCCCCACCGAACGCGCCCGGCGCGGGAGTTGCCGCCCGCGGCGCCTCCGCGGCCTCCGCGGCCCCCGCCGCCCCGGCGGGGGCCGCCCGCCGCACCCGCGCGCCGGCGCGGAATGCCCCCGGCGGCCGGCGCGTTGCCCCGCAGGCACACGTCCTCGCGCGGGCCGGCCCGCGCCCACCCCCCGGGGGATCTCATGAGCGGCGCCCGTTCCTTCCTCTTCCTGCTCGGCAGCACCCGGCCCGGCGGCAACACCGAACTGCTCGCCCGCGAGGCGGCCGGGCGGCTGCCCGCGGGGACGGCGCAGCGGTGGCTGCGGCTGGCCGAGCACCCCCTGCCCGACTTCGAGGACCGGCGGCACGGCGGCGAGCCACCCGCCCCCGAGGGCGCCGAGGCGATGCTCCTCGCGGCCACCCTCGCCGCCACCGACCTGGTGATCGCCTCGCCGCTGTACTGGTACTCGGTCAGCACGCCCACCAAGCGCCTGCTGGACCACTGGTCGGGCTGGCTGCGGCTGCCCGGCGTCTCCTTCCGCGCGGAGATGGCCCGCCGCACGCTGTGGGGGGTCACCGCGCACGCCCACCGGGAGCCGGAGGTGGCCGCGCCCCTGATCGGCACGCTGCACCATTCGGCGGCCTACTTCGGCATGCGGTTCGGCGGGGTGCTGCTCGGCAGCGGCAGCAGGCCGGGCGACGTGCTCGCCGACGAGGGGGCGATGGCCAGGGCGGAGACCTTCTTCGCCACCGAGCCGGCCGTGGCACGCTTCCCCTACGTGGAGGACCTGCTCGCCCGGGCGTCCTGAGCCGAATCCGCGGACGGGCCCTGCCGTGTCCTTCCCGGCGCCTATGGTGGCCGTGGCGGTTGAGGCGAGAGGTCAAAGGGCGGCGGAGCTGATGAGTGCGACGAGCGCGACGGGCGGGGCGAAGGCCCCGGAGTGGGTCGCGGGCGAGGCGGCGGCACAGGCGGCGGCGCGGGAGGCGGGCGCCGGGGGCCAGGCCGCGGTGAGCGCGGCGCTGCGCACCCTGCACTCCGTCTTCGGGTACGAGGCGTTCCGCGGCGAGCAGGAGGCGATCATCGAGCACGTGATCGCGGGCGGGGACGCGGTCGTGCTGATGCCGACCGGCGGCGGCAAGTCGCTGTGCTACCAGATCCCCGCGCGGGTGCGGCGGGGCACGGGCGTGGTGATCTCCCCGCTGATCGCGCTGATGCAGGACCAGGTGGACGCCCTGCGGGCGCTCGGCGTGCGCGCCGGCTTCGTCAACTCGACGCAGGACTTCGAGGAACGCCGGGTGGTGGAGGCCCAGTTCCTCGCCGGCGAGCTCGACCTGCTGTACCTGGCCCCGGAGCGGCTGCGCCTGGAGGCGACGCTCGGGCTGCTCGGCCGCGGCGAGATCTCGGTCTTCGCGATCGACGAGGCGCACTGCGTGGCGCAGTGGGGCCACGACTTCCGCCCCGACTACCTGTCCCTCTCCCTGCTCGGCGAGCGCTGGCCCGAGGTCCCGCGGATCGCGCTGACGGCCACGGCGACCCGCGCGACGCACGAGGAGATCACCCAGCGGCTCGGCCTGGCCGGGGCGCGGCACTTCGTGGCCAGCTTCGACCGGCCCAACATCCAGTACCGCATCGTGCCGAAGGCCGACCCGAAGCGGCAGCTGCTGGCGTTCCTGCGCGAGGAGCACCAGGGCGACGCGGGCATCGTGTACTGCCTGTCCCGGCGCGCCGTCGAGGCGACCGCCGAGTTCCTCACCCGCAACGGCATCGAGGCGGTGGCGTACCACGCCGGCCTCGACCCGGCGACCCGCGCCGCGCACCAGTCGCGGTTCCTGCGCGAGGACGGCCTGGTGGTGGTGGCCACCATCGCCTTCGGCATGGGCATCGACAAGCCCGACGTGCGGTTCGTCGCCCACCTCGACCTGCCCAAGTCGGTCGAGGGCTACTACCAGGAGACGGGCCGGGCCGGGCGCGACGGGCTGCCCTCCACGGCGTGGATGGCCTACGGGCTCCAGGACGTGGTGCAGCAGCGCAAGCTGATCCAGTCGGGGGAGGGCGACGAGGCGTTCCGGCGGCGCGCGGCCGGGCATCTGGACGCGATGCTCGCCCTGTGCGAGACGGCGCGCTGCCGCCGCGCCCAGCTGCTGGCGTACTTCGGACAGGAGCAGGGGGCCGAGACCTGTGGCAACTGTGACACGTGTCTGAGCCCGCCGGAGACGTGGGACGGCACCGTCGCCGCCCAGAAGGTCCTCTCCGCGGTGGTGCGGCTGAAGCGGGAGCGGGGGCAGAAGTTCGGCGCGGGACAGGTGATCGACATCCTGCTCGGCCGCAAGACCGCCAAGGTGATCCAGTTCGACCACGACCAGCTGTCGGTCTTCGGCGTGGGCCAGGAACTCGCCGAGGCCGAATGGCGCGGTGTCGTGCGGCAGTTGCTCGCCCAGGGGCTGCTCGCGGTGGAGGGCGAGTACGGCACGCTTGTGCTGACCGAGGGCAGCGCGGAGGTGCTGCGCGGCCGGCGGCAGGTGCCGCTGCGGAAGGAGGCGCGGCAGGCCGCGGCGCCCGGGGCGCAGGGCCGGGCGGAGCGGGGCGCCAAGCGGGCGAAGGCGGCCGAGGACCTGCCGGAGGAGCTGCTGCCGCTGTTCGAGGCGCTGCGCGCCTGGCGCGCGGAACAGGCCCGTGAGCAGGGCGTTCCCGCGTACGTCATCTTCCACGACGCCACCCTGCGGGAGATCGCCACGCTGCGGCCCGCCTCCCTGTCCGCGCTCTCGGGCATCGGGGGCGTCGGCGAGAAGAAGCTGGCCACGTACGGGGAGGGCGTGCTCGCCGTCCTGGCGGAATGGCAGGAGGGCACGGCACGGCCGGCCCCCGGGGAACCCGAGGGGCTCAAGGGGCACGAGGGGCACGAGGGCTTCAAGGGGCTCAAGGGGCCGGAGGGACCCGGGGGACCGGAGGGGAGGCCGGGGTCCCGGGCGGCGGGGGAGGACTGGCCCGAGGAGGACTGGGCCGCGCAGGAGCCGGAGCCGGAGCCGGAGCCGGAGATGTGGGGCTGAGCTGCGCGGGCGCCCGGCCGCGCCCGCGCGACCCGCGCGCGGGCCGCGGTCCTGGCGGCGCGCCGCCTCGCGCGGGAACCACCGGGCGGCCCACCGCGTCTCAAGCAGGGCTAGAGGGGCATTGTTGTGCCGCTGCCGTGACGGAACGGCGACAGCGCGTCGTGCACGTGCATTATCCCGTGCAGATGCAATTGAACGACGTTATGATCGGCGGTAGTTGAGTCCCACGCGTGCGTGTGGGGCTCTCGTTGCACCACTCGCGCGACCCGGGAGAGACCGTTGCCCGACGCTTACAACGGCATGGCCGCACATGAGCTCCGGAACGTGGTGTGGTTCAAGAGCAGCCACAGCAACTCACAGGGCACCTGTGCGGAGTTCGCGAAACTGCCCAGCGGGGACGTAGCCGTTCGCAATTCACGGTTCCCCGACGGGCCCGCGCTGGTCTACACCCCGGCAGAGGTGGAAGCACTGCTGCGGGGTGTGAAAGACGGCGAGTTCGACCATCTCATCGGCTGAAGGGGCCGCCATCGGCTGAAGGGGCCGCCATCGGCTGACGGGCGCCCAGGGGGCGCATCGGGGGCGTCAGCCGAGCTGGAAGACCGCCCAGACCACCTTGCCGCGCCGCTCGCCGGTCAGCCGGCGCCAGCCCCAGCCGTCGCTGAAACACTCCACCAGGTGGAGTCCGCGTCCCGACTCGGCCGCGCCGTCCATGTCCCCCACGCGCGGGGCCGAGGCGCTCGGATCCTGCACCGCGCATATCAACCGGCGTGCGCACAGCATGAGTTCGAGCTCGACGGCCGCCGTCTGCGCGCCCGGGGATGCGGAAGACACCGCCTGTGCCGGGACCGCGGGAGCGGCGGGGGCGGTCTGCGGCGCGCGGGAGGGCGAAGGGCCCTGCGCCGGCACCTGCCGGGTGGCGAGGCCGTGGCGCAGCGCGTTGGTCACCAGCTCCGAGACGACGAGCGAGACCGCGTCGAACTGCTCGGGCAGCCGCCAGCCGTACAGGGTGTTGCGCGTGAAGTCGCGGGCGCGGCGCACCGATTCCGGCCGGGGAGAGAGGCCGAGGGTCGCGGTGCCGGCCAGCGTCCGCGGGTCGACGGGTGGGAACGGTTGCCCTAACTGGTCGAGCATGGGCAGTCCTTTGGTTCCCATGACGCGGCACTCCTGGCTTACGGCGACGGCACTCGTCTCGTACGAGGGCTGACATACCCGAAGCCATCCCCCGTGCCTGCCCCGGCTGTGATCGCGGCAGGGTCGTGCTGACGCACCGGTTCCCAGCGCGCAGGGCTCATGCTTCCCAACGCTCACGGCAAATGCAAGGGCAGATGCACGTGCATGAAAAATTTTGATTGACTGTAATCACGTGGGCACCCAACGGCACGTGAAGATGGCAGACTTCGTCTCGTCGGAAGTGGAGGGTGTGTGCGAATGAGTACCGAACAGATCGTGGGGAGCACGAGCGTGCGAAGCGTCCCCGCTTCGGCCGGCGGCTCGATGGTTCGCCGCATCCTGCTCGGCTCCCAGCTGCGGCGGCTGCGCGAGGAGCGCGGCGTCACCCGGGAGGAGGCCGGCTACTCGATCCGCGCCTCCGAGTCCAAGATCAGCAGGATGGAGCTCGGCCGGGTGAGCTTCAAGCCGCGCGACGTCGCCGATCTGCTCACCCTCTACGGCGTCACCGACGACGACGAACGCGAGCCCCTGCTACGCCTCGCCCGCGCCTCGGGACAGGCCGGCTGGTGGCACAACTACAACGACGTCCTCCCCAGCTGGTTCCAGACCTACATCGGCCTGGAGGCCGCGGCCGAGCGCATCGGCACCTACGAGCTGCAGTTCGTGCACGGTCTCCTCCAGACCGAGGCCTACGCCCACGCCGTGATGGTCAGCGGTCACCGCGGACGCCTGCCCCGCTCCGAGGTCGACAAACGCATCGCCCTCCGGCTCGGCCGCCAGAAGCTCCTGGTCTCGGAGAACGCCCCGCACCTGCACTGCATCCTCGACGAGGCCGCGCTCCGCCGCCAGTACGGCGGCCACGCCGTGATGGACGAGCAACTGCGGGCCCTGCTCGCCTACTCCGAGTACCCCAACGTCACCCTCCAGGTGGTGCCGTTCGCGCAGGGCGGGCACGTCGCCGAGTCCGGGGCGTTCACGCTGCTGCGCTTCGCCGAGCACGAGATCCCCGACCTGGTCTACCTGGAGCAGCTCACCGGCGCCCTGTACCTCGACAAGGGCGAGGAGGTCGCCGCCTACCAGGACGTGCTCGACCGCCTGGCCGAGTCGGCCCTCGACGTCGCCGCCACCCGGCAGCTGCTGACCGAGCTGCGCCGCGCGCTCTGACCGCCGGCCGGGGCCGCGGGCCAGGCCCGCCGGCCGGCGCCTCAGCCGAAGGGGTTCGGCTCGCCTTCGGGCAGCACCTCCACGCTGCGCTCCCCCTCACCCGCCATCACGTACGCGCCCTGCTCCAGCCGTTCGATCAGGCCGCGCGTCCACTCCGCGCTGCACTCCGCGTGGTGCACCCACAGCCGCATGATCTCCCCGATGTGCCCCCACCCGGCGGGCGGGTCCTGCGGCGTCCACTCCGCGCCCACCTCCTCCCGCCACGCCTCCAGCCGGGCCACCCGCTCCCGCAGCAGCGCCACCGCCTCCCGCCGCGGCAGGTCGACCAGGAAGCCCACGCCGCAGGTGAGCACGTCGATCCGCTGGTCGTGGGCCCGCAGCGAGGCGCGCAGCAGCTCCAGGTACGCCTCCTCGCCCGCCGCGGTCAGCTCGTACTCGGTGCGCGGCGGGCCGCCCGCCGGGCTCGGGGCCGTCTCGTGCGCCAGCAGCAGGCCCTCCTTCGCCATCTGCTTCAGCGCGTGGTAGATCGACCCCGGCTTGGCGTTCGACCAGCGGTGCGCGCCCCAGAACTCGAGGTCGTTGCGGACCTGGTAGCCGTGCGCCCGCCCGTGCTGCCGCACCGCCCCCAGCACCAGGAGCCGAATGACCGACATCGACCAGCCGCCCTTCTGCGCCCGTCCGCCCGCCCACGCCGGAGGCGGAGATCACGAGTCTCCCACCCCGGCCTCCGCCACCCGGCGCCAGGCGGGAGGCCGGGCGGGGGCGAAAGTCCCGCGCGGGCCCGCGGGAAAGAGGGTGTGTGATCCCTGCCGCGGAGGTACCCGGAGGCACTCCGGGTGGTTTTATCCTCGCGGTGAGGGGCTGGGGCGGGACCGGCCACGACAGGGAGGAGTACGGCGGGCGTGGCCGGGGAGAGCAGGCGTCCTGGGGTCGAAGAGCCGGTGGACCAGGAGACGACCTCGGGCTTCGCCATTCCCGAGGGACTCGCCGCACCCGCGGCCGAGCAGGAGCACCCCACCTCGGAGTTCGCCGTGCCCGAGGGGCTGACCGTGGCGCCGCGGCCCGCGCCGCGCAGCGAGTTCACGCCCGCCCAGGGCATACCCGCGCCCGCAGGGCTGCGGAACGCCCCCTGGCAGGACCGGATGCGCAGCCTGGTGCGGCTCCCGCTGGCCGAGCGGCCCGCGCCGGAGCGGGTGCCGCAGGGCGAGGACGAGGCCCCGATATCCGTGCCGCGCGTGCTCGACCTGACGCTCCGCATCGGCGAACTGCTCCTCGCCGGCGGGGAGGGCGCCGAGGACGTCGAGGCCGCCATGTTCGGCGTCGCCCACGCCTACGGCCTCGACCGCAGCGAGGTCACCGTCACCTTCACCCTCATCTCGGTCACCCACCAGCCCTCCCTGGTGGACCCGCCGGTCTCGCTCAGCCGCACCGTCCGCCGCCGCGGCACCGACTACACCCGGCTGGCGGCCGTCTTCCGGCTGGTCGACGACATCTCCTCGGGCGAGGTCACCCTGGAGGAGGCGTACGGGCGCCTGGCGACCATCAGGCGCAACCGGCACCCGTTCACCAAGTGGCAGCTCACCCTGGCCAGCGGCCTGCTCGCCGGGGCCGCCAGCACCCTGGTCGGCGGCCACTGGCAGGTCTTCCTGCTGGCCGCGGTCGGCGCCATGCTCGGCGACCGGCTCGCCTGGCTCGCGGCCGGCCGCGGAGTGCCGGAGTTCTACCAGTTCGTCGCCGCCGCCATGGCCCCGGCCATGGTCGGCGTCCTGTGGGCCGCCGTGCACCCGAGCGGGGCGGACGAGCGGCAGGCGGCCGCGATGATCACCGGCGGCCTGTTCGCGCTGATCCCGGGACGCGCCCTGGTCGCCGGGGTACAGGACGGCCTGACGGGCTACTACCTGACCGCCTCGGCCCGCCTCCTGGAGGTGGTCTACCTCAGCGTCGGCATCGTCTGCGGCGTGCTCGCCGTGCTCTACGTCGGCGAGACCTCGGGGGTCAGCCTCGACCCCGACGTGCTGGACCGCGCCACCCGCCCGACGCTCCAGCTCGGCGCCGCGCTGCTGCTCTCGCTGACGTTCTGCGTGCTGCTCCAGCAGGCGCGGCCCAGCGTCATCCCCGCCACCCTCAACGGCGGGGTGGCCTGGCTGATCTACGGCGCGATGCACGACACGGCCCGGCTCTCGCCGTTCGCCGCGACGGCCGTCGGCGCCGGGATGGTCGGCCTCTTCGGCCAGCTGCTGGCCAGGTACCGGTCCACCTCGTCGCTGCCCTACGTCACCGCGGCCATCGGCCCGCTGCTGCCGGGCAGCGCGGTCTACCTCGGGCTGCTCGGCTTCGCGCAGGGCAACGTGGACGCCGGCATCCAGAACCTGCTGACCGCCGTCACCCTGGCCCTGGCCATAGCCATCGGGGTGAACCTGGGCGGCGAGATGGCCCGCCTGTTCATCCGGATTCCGGGCCAGGCCGCCCCGCTCGGCCGCCGTGGCGCCAAGCGCACCCGCGGCTTCTGACCGGGCGGGGTCATTCGGCCAGCTTCAGCCCGATCACGCAGGCGACGATCCCCAGCAGGAGAGCGAGCTTCAGCACACTGGCCGGCTCGTCGCCCACCAGCATCGCGTAGGCGGCGGTGCAGGCCGCGCCCGTGCCGACCCAGACCGCGTAGCCGGTGCCGACCGGCACGGTCCGCAGGGCGAAGGCGAGGCCGGCCATGCTCAGCGCGAGGCCGGCGCCGAAGACGACGTCGGGCACCAGGCGGCTGAGCCCCGCCGACTTCCCGAGGGCCGTGGCCCACACCGCCTCGAGCACGCCGGAGACCACGAGAACAACCCATGCCATGGAGGACTCCCCGCGCCGTCTTGTCGTGGGGCTGGGTACGGCGCACCTCGTCCAGGAGCCGGTAGGGCTCTGCCCCCAAGGCTCTCACGCGGCGCGCCGCCCGCCAATCGACCCCCCGCGGCCGGGCCACGGGGGCGCCGGGCCACGGGGACGCCGCGGCACGCCGGTGCGGCGGGCGCGGCGCGGGGAGGGCGGGGCTCAGTGGCCGCCCGACTCCGCGGCCCGCTTGAACGAGGTCTCGATCTCCGCCTCGGCCTCGGCGCGGCCCACCCAGTTGGCGCCCTCGACCGACTTGCCCGGCTCCAGGTCCTTGTAGACCTCGAAGAAGTGCTGGATCTCCAGCCGGTCGAACTCGCTGACGTGGTGGATGTCGCGCAGGTGCTCCACCCGCGGGTCGGAGGCGGGCACGCACAGCAGCTTGTCGTCGCCGCCGGCCTCGTCCCGCATCCGGAACATGCCGATCGCCCGGCACTGGATCAGGCAGCCGGGGAACGTCGGCTCTTCGAGCAGCACCAGCGCGTCCAGCGGGTCCCCGTCCTCCCCCAGCGTTCCTTCCACGAAGCCGTAGTCCGCGGGGTAGACGGTCGAGGTGAACAGGTGCCGGTCCAGCCGGATGCGGCCCGTCTTGTGGTCCACCTCGTACTTGTTACGCGAACCCTTCGGAATCTCGATGGTGACGTCGAACTCCACGAGGGCACTCCTTAACCGATCAATGCACGCGACAGGTGGTTAAGTGTCCCTCACGGAGGTGTCCGCTCGCGAAAGGGGCTGGTCCTTACTGTGCGCAGGGCAGCAGAGATCCGCGACGCGCTGCGTCAACACCGGGCCACCTGGCGGCTGGCCGTGGGCGCGGCGGCCGCGGGGCTGGCCGTCGCCGCCGGGGCGGTGGCCCTGGCCGGGCCCTGGGACGCCGGCCAGCGAAGCGCCGAGCGCAGGCAGGCCGCGGCGGACGCGACCGGTGACCGGATGGACACGGAACGGATCGGGAGCACTCTACCGGCCGCCGAGCCCGTCCTCGTCCCCCTCGAAGCCGGGGAGGGCGGCGCGGAGGGGGCCGGGGTCCCCGCCGGGCTGACGGACGCGCTCGGCTCGCTGCTCGGCGACCCGGCCCTCGGCGACCACGTCACCGCCGCCGTCCTCGACCTCACCACGGGCGAGCGCCTCTACGCCGAGGACCCGGGCGGCGGCCGGGTCCCGGCCTCCACGATCAAGATCGTCACCGCCCTGGCCGCGCTCGACGCCCTCGGCCCCGACCATCGCCTGGCCACCACCGTCCGCTGGGACGCCGACGGGGAGCGGGTCGTCCTCGTCGGCGGCGGCGACCCGACCCTCACCGAGGCGGACCTGGCCGGCCTTGCCCGGCGCACCGCCGCCGCCCTGGCCGAGCGCGGGATCACCGGCGCCTCCCTCGCCTACGACGTGTCCCTCTACGCGGGGGGCGGCCAGCGTCACCCGCTCGGGGTCAACGACAACATCGCCCTCATCACCCCCCTCCAGGTCAACGAGGGGCGCCTCGACGGCAGCACCTCCGGCCCCACCCCCCGCGCCACCCACCCGGAACAGGACGCCGCCGAGCTCTTCGCCGCGGATCTCGCCGAGGCCGGGCTGCGGGTCGAAGGCCGGCCCGCCAGGCACGCCGCGCCCGAGGACCCCGAGGAGGCGGAACAGCTCGCCATCCACCGCTCCGCGCCCCTCGGCTCCCTGGTCGAGCGCATGCTGACCAACAGCGACAACGACCTGGCCGAGGCGCTGGGCAGGCACACCGCCCTGGCCCAGGGCAGGCGCGCCGACTTCCGCGGCGTGGGGCGGGCCGTGGCGCAGGAGCTGGACGCCCTCGGCCTGCCCCACGAGGGCGTCAGGATCGCCGACGCGAGCGGCCTGGACCGCGAGGACCGCCTCACCGCCGACCTGCTCACCCGCGCCCTGGTCGCCGCGGGCGACCCGGACCGGCCCGAGCTGCGCCCGGTCCTCACCGGCCTGCCCGTCGCCGGGTTCACCGGCACGCTCGCCGGCCGCTTCGACGGGGACGCGGGGGCGGCGCGGGACACGGACCCGGTGGCCGGGGGCGCCGCCGCGGCGCCGGCCGACGCGGGGGCGGGCGCGGTCCGCGCCAAGACCGGGACCCTCACCGGCGTCAACACCCTGGCGGGCACCGTCATGACCCGGGACGGCCGGGTGCTCGCCTTCGCCTTCCTCGCCTCGGGGACCGCCGACGCCGCCGCGGCGGAGGCCGCCCTCGACGCCGCCGCCGGCACCCTGGCCGGCTGCGCCTGCGGGTAGCCGCGGGCGGCGCCCGCCTCACCCGTCCGCAGCAGCGCGCGCCGCGCCCGCCGCCGTGCCGCGTGGCCGCCGGAGGGCGCCGCCCGGGCCGGGTGCGGGCGGCGGGGCGGCGCGTGGCCCGCCGTCTCCGGCCTATCCGGTTGCGGCGCGGGCACCGTACCGTTGACGGCATGACGAGCCTCGGCGACACGGACCTGGTCGACTGGAATCTGGCGGTCTCCACCGCGGCCCGCATCGCGCGGCCGGGACCGGAGGTCAGCCGCGACGAGGCGCGGGCCGTCGTCGCCGAGCTGCGCCGCCACGCCATCGCCTCGGAGCACCACGTGCGCGCCTTCACCGGCCTGCGCGCCGCGAACGCGGACACCCCGGTGCTCGTGGTGGACCGCCCTGGCTGGGTGCGCGCCAACGTGGCGGGCTTCCGGCAGGTGCTCCAGCCCCTGATGACGCGGATGCGGCAGCGGCGGGCCGCGACGCCCGGCGGCACCGCGCTCGCGGTCATGGGCAGCAAGGTCACCGGCGTCGAGGTCGGGATGCTGCTGTCGTTCCTCTCCTCCCGGGTGCTCGGCCAGTACGAGACCTTCGCCCCGGCCACGCCCGGGCTCCCCGCCGGGAGCGGCGGACAGGCGCAGGGCGCGGGCCGGCTGCTCCTCGTGGCGCCCAACATCGTCCACGTGGAACGCGAACTCGACGTCCAGCCGCACGACTTCCGGCTGTGGGTGTGCCTGCACGAGGAGACGCACCGGACCCAGTTCACCGCGGTGCCCTGGCTGCGCGACCACCTGGAGAGCGAGATCCAGGCGTTCCTCGGCGAGGCCGACGTCGACCCGGGCACGCTGGTGGAGCGGCTGCGGCAGGCGGTCCAGTCGATGACCGGCCGCGGGCAGCCGCAGGAGGAGGCGGCCCAGGCCGCGGAGGCCGAGGAGGCGGCGGCGCAGCGGGGCGGCGGCATGGGGATCGTCGACCTCGTCCAGACCCCGCGCCAGCGCGAGATCCTGGACCGGCTGACCGCCGTGATGTCCCTGCTCGAGGGGCACGCCGACTACGTGATGGACGGAGTCGGGCCCGAGGTGGTGGGCTCGGTCGCCGAGATCCGCGAGAAGTTCACCCGGCGCCGCCAGACCGGGGCGGGGCGGCTGGACCGGGCGCTGCGGCGGCTGCTCGGCATGGACGCCAAGCTGCGCCAGTACCGGGACGGCGAGCGCTTCGTGCGGGCCGCGGTGGAGAGCGCCGGGATGGACGGCTTCAACCGGGTGTGGACCTCGCCCAACACGCTGCCGACCAAGGAGGAGATCTCCCACCCCGAGCGGTGGGTGGCACGAATGCGGCCCGGTGCCGCGTAGCGGCCAAAACACACCCAAAATCACTCTTACGAGGGACCGTCGCGGCATGCCTGGCGTGCGATGCTCGGGTAACAGACCTTCTCTGTCACCATTTACGCACTCAGCGTGACTCCGCTCCCCGTCCCCGCACGGCCCGAGCCCCGCAGAAAGAAGTGATTCGGATATGGGTCCCCACCCCGCGGTCGCCGCGATACGCCTGGCGGTTCGCCGCGTTCTCCAGGACGTCCTGCGCGATCTCCCCGGCTTGATCTCCGAGCTTCCCGAGCCCACCGGGCCCACCCGGCCCGCCGAGGCCGCCGCGGCATTCGGCGCTCCCGGCCTCCCCGCCGCCCCCGCTTCCCCGCCCCCGGGCCTTCCCGCCCCCTCCGGCTCCCCCGGTTCCCCCGGCTCGTCCGGCCGGACCGCGCCCGCCGCGGCCCCCGTGCCCCCGGCCCCCGCCGCCTGGCCCGCCCCCCAGCCCCCGCCGGGCTCCCAGGTCCCGGCCGCCCGCCCCGGGGGCGCCGGCGCGCCGGACTCCCCGCAGAACGCCCCGCTGGTCCTCGTCGCCTGCTCGGGCGGCGCCGACTCCATGGCGCTCGCCTCCGCCGTCGCCTTCGAGGCCCCGCGGGCCGGGGTCAGGGCCGGGGCCGTCACCGTCGACCACCGCCTCCAGCCGGGCTCGGACGCCCGCGCCCGCGAGGTCGCCGAGCGGCTGCGCGAGCTGGGCCTCGACCCCGTGGACGTCGTCCCCGTCGAGGTGGGCCGCGAGGGCGGCCCCGAGGCCGCGGCCCGCACGGCGCGCTACGCCGCCCTCGACGCCGCGGCCGACCGGCACCGCGCCGTCGCCGTGCTGCTCGGCCACACCAGGGACGATCAGGCCGAGACCGTCCTGCTCGGCCTCGCCAGGGGCTCGGGCACCCGCTCGCTCTCGGGCATGGCCGCCGTCTCCGGCGGCCTGTCCGGCACCCCCGCCGCCGCGCACCGCTACCGCCGCCCCTTCCTCGGCGTCGACCGCCAGACCACGCGCAAGGCCTGCCTGGTGCAGTCGATCCCGGTCTGGGACGACCCGCACAACACCGACCCGGCCTACACCCGCTCCCGGGTCAGGCACGAGGCCCTGCCCGTGCTGGAGAAGGCGCTCGGCAGGGGCGTGGTGGACGCGCTCGCCCGCACCGCCCAGCTCTCCAGGGACGACGCCGACGCCCTCGACGCCTGGGCCACCGAGGCGCAGCGGGCCGCCACCCGCCCGGACGGCACCCTCGACATCGCCGCGCTGCACCGGCTGCCGCCCGCCGTGCGGCGCCGGGTGCTGCGCCGGGCCGCCATCGCCGCGGGCGCCCCGGCGGGCTCGCTGTTCGCCCGGCACATCGAGGAGACGGACCGCCTGATCACCGCCTGGCGGGGGCAGCGGCCGCTCAACCTGCCCGGCCGCGTGGAGGCCAGCAGGCAGGGTGGCAGACTGTTCCTCCAGCAGGCGAACGGTTGAGGCCAGTACGGAGCAGTGGCGCGGGTGCGAGAGAAGGACCTGGGAGCCGACCTCGAGTCGGTGCTCATCACCAAGGAAGAGATCGACGCCAAGCTCGCCGAGCTTGCCGTGAAGATCGACGCGGAGTACGCGGGCAAGGACCTTCTCCTGGTGGGGGTGCTCAAGGGCGCGGTGATGGTCATGGCGGACCTCGCGCGTGCCCTGTCCTCGCGGGTGACGATGGACTGGATGGCGGTGTCCTCCTACGGCGAGGGCACCCAGTCCTCCGGCGTGGTGCGCATCCTCAAGGACCTGGACGCGGACATCAAGGGGCGGCACGTCCTGATCGTCGAGGACATCATCGACTCCGGCCTGACGCTCTCCTGGCTGCTGTCGAACCTCGGCTCCCGCGAGCCCGCCTCGCTGCGGGTGTGCACGCTGCTGCGCAAGCCGGACGCCGCCAAGGTGGACATCGAGGTCGAGTGGGTGGGCTTCGACATTCCGAACGAGTTCGTCGTCGGCTACGGCCTCGACTACGCGGAGAAGTACCGCAATCTGCCCTTCGTCGGTACGCTCGCCCCGCACGTCTATAGCGGATAGCCGGGAACACGGGCCGATCCCCTACCGTTGGAGATGACAAGGACACCGCGCGCACAGCAGATCCCGACCGGGGGCTGTGCCTGGATGTGGCAGGAGGGACGGGGCGCGCCGCCCCGTATGGATAGACGTGAAGCGCTATTTCCGTGGGCCAGTGATGTGGATCGTGCTGGCCGTCCTCGCCGTGATTCTGCTGATGCAGGTGTTCAGCTCCTCCGAGGGCTACAAGCACGTGGACACCGGCGAGGTCGTACAGGCGATCAGCCAGAACCATGTCAGGTCGGCCGAGCTCACCACCGGCGATGAGCAGACCATCAGGGTCGAGCTCAAGGACGGCCAGGAGATCGACGGCAGCAGCAAGGTCCAGGCGGACTACATCGACGGGCAGGGCGAGGACATCGCCAACATGCTGCAGTCGAAGTTCCAGGACGACCAGCTGAAGGACGGTTACACCGTCTCGCCGAAGTCGCAGAACCCGTTCGTCGGGATGCTGCTCTCGATCCTGCCCTTCCTGGTGATCATCATCGTCTTCCTGTTCCTGATGAACCAGATGCAGGGCGGCGGCTCCCGGGTGATGAACTTCGGGAAGTCGAAGGCGAAGCTCATCACCAAGGACACGCCGAAGACCACCTTCGCCGACGTGGCCGGCTCGGACGAGGCGGTGGAGGAACTCCAGGAGATCAAGGAGTTCCTTCAGGAGCCCGCGAAGTTCCAGGCCGTCGGCGCCAAGATCCCCAAGGGCGTGCTGCTGTACGGCCCGCCGGGGACCGGCAAGACGCTGCTCGCCCGCGCGGTCGCGGGGGAGGCGGGCGTCCCGTTCTACTCGATCTCCGGCTCCGACTTCGTCGAGATGTTCGTCGGCGTCGGCGCCTCCCGGGTCCGCGACCTGTTCGAGCAGGCCAAGGCCAACGCGCCCGCGATCGTCTTCGTCGACGAGATCGACGCGGTCGGCCGCCACCGCGGCGCCGGCATGGGCGGCGGGCACGACGAGCGCGAGCAGACGCTGAACCAGCTGCTCGTCGAGATGGACGGCTTCGACGTCAAGGGCGGCGTGATCCTCATCGCGGCGACCAACCGCCCCGACATCCTCGACCCGGCGCTGCTGCGCCCGGGGCGCTTCGACCGGCAGATCGCGGTGGACCGCCCCGACATGCAGGGCCGGCTGGAGATCCTCAAGGTCCACCAGAAGGGCAAGCCGGTCGCGCCCGACGTCGACCTGGCGGCCGTGGCCAGGCGCACCCCCGGCTTCACCGGCGCCGACCTGAGCAACGTCCTGAACGAGGCGGCCCTGCTCGCCGCCCGGGGCAACGCCAAGCTGATCGACAACAAGTTCCTCGACGAGGCGATCGACCGCGTCGTGGCCGGTCCGCAGAAGCGCACCCGGATCATGAGCCAGAAGGAGAAGATCATCACCGCGTACCACGAGGGCGGGCACGCCCTGGTCGCGGCGGCCTCTCCGAACAGCGACCCGGTGCACAAGGTGACGATCCTCTCCCGCGGCCGGGCCCTCGGCTACACGATGGTGCTGCCCGAGGAGGACAAGTACTCCACGACGCGCAACGAGATGCTCGACCGGCTCGCCTACATGATGGGCGGCCGCGCGGCCGAGGAGCTGGTCTTCCACGACCCGACGACGGGTGCGGGCGACGACATCGAGAAGGCCACGAACACGGCCAGGGCGATGGTCACCCAGTACGGCATGACGGAGCGGCTCGGCGCGATCAAGTTCGGCTCCGACAGCTCCGAGCCGTTCCTCGGCAAGGAGATGGGCCACCAGCGCGACTACTCGGAAGAGGTCGCGGGGCTCGTGGACGACGAGGTGAAGAAGCTCATCGAGGCCGCGCACAACGAGGCCTGGGAGATCCTGGTGGAAAACCGGGACGTCCTGGACAACCTGGTGCTCGCCCTCCTGGAGAAGGAGACCCTCAACAAGGAGGAGCTCGCCGAGATCTTCGCCGGGGTCGTCAAGCGGCCGAGCCGCCCGGCCTGGACCGGCTCCGCCCGCCGCACCCCCTCCACCCGGCCGCCGGTGAGCTTCCCCACCAAGGAGATCAACCTGGCCAACGGCACCCTGGAGCACGCGGTGCCGGTGGAGGACGGCCGCACCGAGGACTGACCGGCCCGCCTCAGGAATCACCCGCCGCGCCTCTCACGTTATGGTGAGGGGCGCGGCCGTATGTGCGAATGGGCGCGCCGGACGAGAAGCGAGGTGCCCATGACTGACCCAGTGACGCTTGGCGAGCGGGACTCGCTGCGCGGCGCGATCGGCGAGTTCGACGAGAAGCGCGCCGAGGCGGCCGTTCGCGAGCTGCTGCTCGCGGTGGGCGAGGACCCGGACCGGGAGGGGCTGCGCGACACCCCGGCGCGGGTGGCGCGGGCGTACCGGGAGATATTCGCCGGTCTGTGGCAACAGCCGGAGGACGTGCTGACCACGACCTTCGACCTGGGGCACGACGAGATGGTGCTGGTGAAGGACATCGAGGTGATGTCCTCCTGCGAGCACCACCTGGTGCCGTTCGTCGGCAGTGCCCACATCGGCTACATCCCCTCCACCAGCGGCAAGATCACCGGGCTCTCGAAGCTGGCGCGGCTGGTCGACGTGTTCGCGCGCCGGCCGCAGGTGCAGGAGCGGCTGACCACGCAGATCGCCGATTCGCTGATGCGCATCCTGGAGCCTCGCGGGGTCATCGTCGTCGTGGAGTGCGAGCACATGTGCATGACGATGCGCGGGGTGCGGAAGCCGGGCGCCAAGACCACGACCTCCGCCGTGCGCGGTCAGCTCAGGGACCCCGCCACCAGGGCGGAGGCGATGAGCCTCATCCTCGCTCGCTAGTCTCCTCGCGCGCCCTGCGCTGCCCCGCGACCTTGCCGGTGCCGAAGAAGTCGAAGCCGCCGGTGCGTTGCGGCGCGGCGGGCAGCCCGCGTGGCCGCTGCCCCTCGGGCAGCGCCTCGGGCCGCGGGCGGACGTAGGGCTCGCTCTCGCGGTAGGCCGAGGCGGCCTCGGCCTCGCGCTGCCTGGCGGCGTTGCGCGAGAGCCGGTTGAGCGCCTCGTACGCCTGGAGGTAGGTGAGGGGGGTCGGGGCGCCGTTCGCCGCGCGGTGGTCGGTGGCCCTGGCGGGCAGCGCCTTGGCGGGTTCCGCCGCCTCGATGGCCAGCCGGCGGCGGCCCTCCAGGGCCTTGGCCCGCTCGCTCTCGGCCGTGGCGTAGCGGCGCAGCAGGTCGGCGTGCTCGGAGCGGAGCCGGCCGAGGTCGGCGCGCTTGCCCCTTATCTTCTCCTCCAGGGCGGCGACCAGCTCCTGGGCCTCCTCAAGCTCGGCCTGTCTCTCCTCGACCTGCCAGCTCATCCCCGCCTTGGCGGCCCGCTCCCGGGCCACCTGCCGGCCCGCCTCCAGGTCCCAGCGCCGCAGCAGGGCCGCGCCGGCCACCGCGGCGAACGCGGCCACCGCGACCAGGACGCGCGGCACCAGGGCGTCCCGGTCGCCCGGCTCGCCGCCCACCAGCCAGGCCCCCGCCGCGCACAGCAGCGCCGAGCCGCCGAGGGCGGCCGGGATCAGCACTCGGTGCAGTGCCGCGTTACGGTGACGTCCACGTGCCATGGGCGAAACCTACCGTGACGCCGCGGCTGCGCGGGAGGGTACCCGGCGGTTGTTCCCTGGTGGTTATGTACCGGTCGGTGAGGGGCGCCGACGGTGCCGGCGCGGGGGCGCCGGGAGCCGGTGGGGACCGGTGCGGGCCGGGCTCAGCCGCCGATCAGGCCGTGCTCCTCCAGGTAGTCGTGGGCCACGTCCTCGGGCTTGAGGCGCTCGGAGTCGACCTGCCGGTTGAGCTGGATCAGGTCCTCGGTGGTGAGGGTCTCGGTGAGGCCGTTGAGCGCGGTGGCGATCTCCTCGTCGCCCGCGCTCTCGGTGTTGAGGACGGGGACGAGGTTGTCGGCGAGCTGCAGGTGACGGTCGTCCTCGAGGAGCACCAGGCCGAAGTCCTCCAGGGTGGCGTCGGTGGTGGTCACCAGGACCATGTCGTCCTCGCCGCGCTCGACGGCGCGCTTGGCCTGGACGGTGCCCACGCCCTTGGGGTCGATCTCGGTGACCTCGATGCCGTAGGTGTCCTCAAGGCCGGGCTCGCAGAACGGCCGTTCCGGGCATTCGTCGCCGGCGGCCAGCCGCACCGGCACGCCGGCCTCGCCGAGGTCGGAGAGCGTCCTGAGGTCGTGCTCCGCCGCGAAGTCCTCGGTGACGGCGAAGGCGTTCTGGTCCACGGCGTCCCCGGCGTCCAGCACGGTCAGGCCCCTCGGCTCGGCGAGCTCCCGCAGGGCGGCGAGGGTGTCGGCTATGTCGGGGGAGGCGACCGGCTCCGCGTCGGCGCCGTTGACCTGGGCGTTGAGGAACTCGGCCAGGGTGGCGGCGTACTCGGGGACGATGTCGATGTTGCCGTCCTCCAGGTCGGGCTCGTAGAGCTCGCGGTTCTGCACGGTGGTGACCGTCGTGTCGTAGCCGGCCTCGTCGAGGACCTGGGCGTACAGCTCGGCCATCACCGTCGACTCGGTGAAGCTGGCGGCGCCGATGGTCAGCGAGCCCCCGGCGGGCTCCTCCGAGCCGCTGCCGCCGCCGCTGGAGCCGCCGCTGTCCTGTTCCTCCAGGCTGTCCCCGCCGCAGGCGGCCAGGGTCAGGGCGAGGGTGGCGACGCTGCCGAAGGCGAGGAGGGCGCGGCCGAGGCCACCGGGCGCCCTTCCGGTGCTTCCGGTGCTTCCGCTCGGACGGGGCGAGTCGGTGGCGGACGTGTCAGTGGTGGTCACTGGGTGCTCCCTGTGAGGGGTCGGGTGGGTCGGGGCCGGCCGGTGGGCGGCTCGTGGGGCGCCTCGCCGGCCGGCGCGGGCGCGGCCTCGCGGACCCGGTGCCTGCGGCCCGGGTCGAGGAGCCGCTGGGCCAGCGCGAGCACGCCCTCGACGGCGAGGGCGAGCAGCGCGACGAGCACGGCGCCGGCCACCACCTGCGGGGTGCGGTAGGTGCGGAAGCCCGCGGTGATGATGCGGCCGAGGCCGCCGCCGCCCGGCAGGGCGGCCAGCGTGGCGGTGGCGACGATCTGCACGGCCGCCGTGCGCACGCCGGTCATGATCAGCGGGAAGGCGAGGGGGATCTCGACCCGGCCGAGGACCTGCAGGTGGGACATGCCCATGCCCTTTGCGGCCTGGACGACGCTCGGGTCGGCCTGGGAGATGCCGACGTAGGCGTTGGTGAGCAGCGGCGGCACCGCGAAGAGGATGAGGGCGATGACGGTCGGCAGGTCGCCGTGGGTGCCGAGCGGGCCGAGGGTGAGCAGCACCAGCACGGCGAAGGTGGGCACCGCGCGCCCGGCGTTGGAGATGTTGATCGCCAGCGCGCCGCCGAACCGCCGCCCGCCGCCGTGCCCCAGCCACAGGGCGAGCGGCAGGGCGATGGCGCAGGACAGCACGAGGCAGACCGCGGTCAGGTAGAGGTGCTCGTTGAGCCGGTGCGCGGCCCCGCCGCTGCCCGACCAGTTGTCCGCGGTGGTCAGCCAGGACCAGGCGTCGGGGATGACGCTCAGGTTCATCTCAGGCCACCTCCTCGGCGCGGGGTGCCGGGGCCGGGCCCGGGCGCCGCCTGGTGCGCCGCCCGCCGCCACCGGCTCTGGCCCACGGGGTCAGGAGCCGCTGCACGAGGAGCAGCAGCAGGTCGGCGGCGACGGCGAGGGCCACGCAGAGCACCGAGGCGGTGAGGACCTGGGCCTTGAAGTAGCTGTCGAGGCTGCTGTAGATGAGGTTGCCGAGGCCGCCGTGGCCGACGATCGCGCCCACGGTGGTGAGCGAGACGGCGGAGACGGTGGCGATCCGCACCCCGGCCATCACGGCGGGCAGGGCGAGGGGCAGTTCGACGGCGAACAGCAGCCTGGCCGGGCCGTAGCCCAGGCCCCTGGCCGCCTCGCGGGCCTCCTCGGGCACGGCCTGGAGCCCGGCGAGCATGTTGCGCACGAGGACGGTGAGCGAGTAGAGGACGAGGCCGGTGACGACGATGGATGCCGAGATGCCGAAGACCGGCAGCAGCAGCGCGTACATCGCCAGCGAGGGGATCGTGTAGAGGACGGTCGTCAGGCTGAGGATGCCGCCGGCCGCGATCCGCCAGCGCCGGGCCAGCAGCGCGAGGGGGAAGGCGACGAGGATCGCCAGGCCGACGGCGCTGAGGGTGATGACGATGTGCTCGACGGTCGCGTCGGTCAGCTCTTCGCTCCGGCTGCGCAGGTATTCGCCGCAGATCCAGTCGTTGGCCGCCAGACAGTTCCGGGCGTGCGCACTCATGCTCCAGCACCCTAGCCGTTAAAGCTGACAGAATGATGAACATGTTGCGGTTCGAGCACGTGTCCAAGCGCTACCCCGATGGCACCGTCGCCGTGGACGACCTCGACCTGGAGGTTCGCGAAGGCGAACTCGTCACGCTGGTCGGTCCCTCGGGCTGTGGCAAGACCACCACCATGCGCATGGTCAACCGGCTGGAGGAGCCCACCTCGGGGCGCATCCTGCTGGAAGGCAAGGACGTGGCCACCTGGGACCCGGTGAAGTTGCGCCGCCGCATGGGCTACGTCATCCAGCAGGTCGGCCTCTTCCCGCACCGCACCGTGCTGGACAACACCGCGACCGTCCCCCACCTGCTCGGCTGGCGCCGCGCCGACGCGCGCCGGCGGGCCGCCGAACTCCTCGAACTGGTCGGCCTCGACCCCAAGGTGTACGGCGGCCGCTACCCCGAGCAGCTCTCCGGCGGCCAGCGGCAGCGGGTCGGGGTGGCCAGGGCGCTGGCCGCCGACCCGCCCGTGCTGCTGATGGACGAGCCCTTCGGCGCGGTGGACCCGGTGGTGCGCGAGCGGCTGCAGAGCGAGTTCCTGCGGCTCCAGGCCGAGGTGCGCAAGACGGTGCTCTTCGTCACCCACGACATGGAGGAGGCCGTCCGGCTCGGCGACCGCATCGCCGTCTACGGGCAGGGCAGGATCGAGCAGTTCGACACGCCGGCGGCCGTGCTGGGCGCGCCGGCCAACGCGTACGTGGCCTCCTTCGTCGGCAGCGACCGCGGGCTGAAGCGCCTGTCGGTGACGCCGGTGGAGAAGGGCGACCTGGAACAGCCGCCGGTGGTGCACCTCGCGGACCCGATGGCGCTGGCCGCCTCGCGGATGCGGGAGGACGGCGTGCGCTGGGCCGTCGTCCTCGACGAGCGGGACGCGCTGCACGGCTGGGTGCCGATACCGGAGAGCGGCCGGGAACTGCCGGGCAGCGTCGCCGCGCATGCCAAGCGGATGGATGCCTGGCTGCCGCTCGGCGCCTCGCTCAAGCAGGCGTTCAGCACGATGCTGCAGTACGACGCGGGCTGGATCGCCGTCCTCGACCCGGGGGAACGCGACCGCTTCCTCGGGGTGCTCACGCCGGCCAGCCTGCACGAGGCGCTGCGCAGGTCGATCGACGCCGACGCCAGGGATGTGGAACGGGCGGCCGTGAAGCTGGAGATCGCCGGCATGTGAGCCCTGGGGGCGGGCCGGGGCGCGGCCTCCCGGGGCCGGCGTCCCGGGCCCCGTCGTCCGGGGAGCCGGGTCATATCGGGGAGCCTATGGGCCCGTTGCGGTTGCCCCGGCCCTCGTCGTCCCCGTCGGGGAGCCGGCAGACCCGTTCCAGGAAGAGGGCCGCGGCGATTACCCCGAGTGAGGCCACGACGGCCAGGAGCGCGTACAGGGCCTGGTCCCTGCGGTTGGGGACGTCCCACTCGTGGAGCGCGAGGTACAGGCCGAAGCCGCCGTACAGGCCGCAGGCGAGCGCCGAAACCAGGGCGCTGGCCTGCCCGAAGACGACCGCGCGGGCCGCCATCAGCCGGTCCACCGGCTTCGCGTCGGGGCGCCGCTCGCGCCAGGCGCGCAGCCGGGAGCGCAGGGAGAGCGCGGTGACGAGCAGGACGACCGCGATGAGGCCGAGGATGACGGGCGCGAGCAGCGGCACCGCGGGCAGCGTCCGGTCGAGCGACTCCCACAGCCCCGCCACCGCCCAGGCCAGGGCGAAGGCCACGACGCACAGTCCGGCCAGTGTCCTGATCCGCAGCTGATTCACCGCTGTTCGCGCCCCTCTTCCTGCGAGTTTCCCTGCGAGTTTTCCTGCGAGTCTTCCTGCGAGTTCCCGCGCACGGTCCGGTGCGGAGTTCCGTATGGGGTGCCATACGGGGTGCCGTAGGCGTTGCCGTCCGTGCCGTGCGTGGTGCCTGGTGTGCCGTCTGTCGGGTGGTGCATGGTGCCTGTGCCGTTCTCTCAGGGGGCCGCGGTCGTGCCGGGGCCGCCGCCCCTGCCCGGTGCCGCCCCGGTGGGGCCGGTCACTCCGGCAGGATCAGCGTCAGGTCCGCGCGGCGGGTGACCCCCTGTGCGGCCAGGTCCGCCAGCAGCTCAGCGACCGGGCCGCGGCCGGGAACCTCGGCGCCCGGCTCGACATCGTGCCACGGGACCAGGACGAAGGCCCGCTCGTGCGCCCGGGGATGGGGCAGCGTGAGCGCCGGGTCGTCGGAGACGACCCCCTGATAGGCCACGATGTCCACGTCGATGGTGCGCGGCCCCCAGCGGGTGTCCCGCGTGCGCTCGAACGCCTCCTCGATGGCGTGGGCGCGTTCCAGCAGGGAGGAGGGCGGCAGCGTCGTCTTGACCACCACCACCGCGTTGAAATAGGAGGGCTGGCTGCCCTCGGGTACGCCCCAGGGCGCGGTCTCGTACACCGGCGAGACCTTCTTCACGCGCAGGCCCGGGGTCTCCTCCAGGGCGTCGACGGCGCCCTGGAGCGTCTCCAGGCGGTTGCCCAGGTTGCTGCCGAGGGAGAGGACGGCGCGTTTCGGGTTGTGCAACGTGGCGTCCGCCGCGTCCACCTGGCGGACGACGGATGCGGGCACCGGCTGGACGGTGGGATCGGGGGATGACGCGGCATTCATGGGGGTCATGCTCGGCTCCGCTTGATGGTGATGGTCACGTCGGCGAAGGGCACCGAAATGGGCGCCTGCGGCTTGTGCACGGTGACGATCGCCTCGTGCACCGCCTCGTGGCTCAGGCACTGGTCGGCGATGCGCTGGGCGAGCGTCTCCAGCAGGTCGCACGGCTCGCCGGTGACGACGGCGGTGACCTGCTCGGCCACCAGGCCGTAGTCGACCGTCCGCGCGAGGTCGTCGTGGGCCGCCGCCGCCCTGGTGTCGACGCCGAGGTCCACGTCGACCACGAACGGCTGGCCCTCGGCGCGCTCCCGCGGCAGGACTCCGTGAAAGCCCTTGGCTCGCAGTCCGCGCAGCGCGATCCGGTCCACGGCGCTCACTTCCCTTCGTCTCTGTCCTGCGTCTGGTCCCGGCCTTGCCGGGATCTTCGGGTTCTCTGTGCTCGGGGTTTCGCTGATTTGCTGCGCGTTGCCCGTTTTCGCGGCTCTGGGTCACTTACCCACGGTCACGCTCGGGGTCACGTTCGGCCGCGGCCCGTTGGGGGGTTCGTCCGCGGGACGAAGGGGCTCGCCGGCGGAGTTCGTCTCCGCACGCCGGTTGACGTCCGTTCGCTGCTTTCTGCTCGCTGTCTGGTCGGTGTGTGCTCGCTGTCTGCTCGGTGGCCAGGCGCTTTCGATCGCTGTCTGGTCGGTGTTTGGTCGCTGTCCGGTCGGCGGGGGTCGTCGCGTGGTCGTGGGCCGGCCGGACCCGGGGTGCCGGCTCCCGCCCGGGGCATTCGAATCTACCTGCGAAGCCCGGCCCTGCGGGGACAGCGCCACCCGCCCCGGCGTTGTTCCCCTCGCCCCGGCGGGGCCGGGGTGTGGCCCCTACTCTGGTGCCATGACCCTCTCGCACGGCCAGGTGACAGGACTCCCGGGGTGGGACCGCTGCGCGGTGATGGGGGTGGTCAACGTCACACCCGACTCGTTTTCCGACGGCGGCCGGTGGTTCGACCCGGAGGCCGCGATCAAACATGGCCTCGACCTGGTCGCCCAGGGCGCCGATCTGATCGATGTCGGAGGCGAATCGACGCGGCCCGGCGCGACCCGGGTGGACGAGGCGGAGGAGCTGCGCCGGGTGATCCCGGTCGTGCGGGAGCTGGCCGCCGAGGGCGTCCTGGTGAGCGTGGACACGATGCGCGCCTCGGTGGCCGAGCGGTCGGTGGCCATGGGCGCCCGGCTGGTGAACGACGTCAGCGGCGGCCGTGCCGACGGGCGGATGGTGCCCACGGTGGCCGAGGCGCGGGTGCCCTTCGTGGTGATGCACTGGCGCGGGCAGAGCATCGACATGAACGAGCGGGCCGGCTATGCGGACGTCGTCGGCGAGGTGATCGACGAGCTGCGGCGCAGCCTGGACGCGGCGGTGGCCGGCGGCATCGCGGCGGACCGCATCATCGCCGACCCCGGCCTCGGCTTCGCCAAACGGGCCGAGCACGACCTGGCGCTGGTGGCCGCGGCGGCGCGGCTGCGCGCGGAACTGGGCAGGCCGCTGCTGATCGCCGCCTCGCGCAAGCGGTTCCTCGGCCGGGTGCTCGCCGGCCCGGGCGGCAGCCCCCCGCCCGCCCGCGAGCGCGACGCGGCCACGGCCGCGGTCACGGCCCTGGCCGCCGCGGCCGGCGCCTGGGCGGTGCGGGTGCACGAGGTGCGGGCCAGCGCCGACGCGGTCCGGGTGGCCGAGGCCGTCGCCGCGGCCGGGGCAGAGCCGCGATGAGCACGCCGGCCTCCGACTCCGAGGCGGTGGCCGCCGCCAACGCCGCGCTGTACGAGGCGCTCGAACGCGGCGACCTGGACGCGGTGGCGGAGCGGTGGCTGGACGAGGACATCAGCGTCGTCCACCCGGGGTGGCCGGTCATCAGCGGGCGCGGCGAGGTGATGCGCTCCTACGCGCTGATCATGGCCAACACCGAGTACATCCAGTTCTTCCTGACCGACGTGGAGGTCTCGGTGGCGGGGGACACCGCCCTGGTCACCTGCACCGAGAACATCCTCAGCGGCGGCCCGGCCGAGGCGGACGGCTCCACGGGGCCGCTGGTCGGCGGGCTCGTCGTGGCGACCAACCTGTTCCGCCGCACCGCGGAGGGCGCCTGGAAGCTGTGGTCGCACCACGGTTCGCCGGTGCTCGTCGAGCGTGAGGAGGGCGAGGACGGCGGGATGGGCGAGGAGAACGAGGGCCCGGGGAACGGGGAGGGCGAGGGCGGCGGCCTGACCGAGATCGGCTGAGGACCCCCCTGCGAACGCGTGTTGCCTCGGCGTTGACCGGCGAGATACGGTCATTCTCTGGTTCGACACATAATCCACGTGGCAGGGGGAACTCCGCGTGCTGGCGGAAGATCACGCGTCGCAGAAGGCGCTGGACGAGGGGCCGGAGCCCGAGCTGCCGCGGGAGCTGCGGCCGCCGTCGCGCTACCGGATGCTCACGCCGACCGACTGGTTCCGGATACCGCTGGGTTCCGAGGCCAAGCGCGAGCGCTCGGTCAAGACCCTGGTCGACATGACCTACCCGAACCGCGACCAGGACGCCGCCAAGCGGCACGAGCTGGGCGAGTTGCTGGCGAACGTCGTGGAACAGGCCGCTTCCCGGGAGGGGATCGAGCTCTACCTGTCCACCCAGGGCGTCGGCGCCGTGCCCATCCCGGCGACCCTGCTCGTGTCCTCGGAGCCGGAGGACCCGGAGCACCCGGGCGTGCAGCTTCCGCCGGAGATGCTGGCCGACGGGCTGCGGGACAAGCACGGGGAGGGCGCCGCGGTCTCGGTGGTGCAGCTGCCCTCGGGGCCCGCCGTGCGGTGCCGGCGGACCGAGTTGTCCCCCGATTCCAAGGAACTGGGACAGCCGGAAGAGCGTCCCAATACATTGCTTGACTTCTACCTACCAGTGCCCAACACGGGGGCCTGGCTGCTGCTGACGTTCAGTACACCGATACCGGAGCTGGCGGACGCGCTGGTGGATATGTTCGACGCCATCGCGGGATCGCTGCGGTGGTCGTAGCACCGTAGGAGCTGAGAAATGGGTCACGACATAGAAGTAACCCCCTCGGAAGTGACCGAGCTGGGGGCACAACTACGTTTCGTGGCGGCCGAGTTCGAGGACTCCGAGGACCTGGCCTCGGACTACGCGGACGAGGTGGGCAACGACCATCTGGCGCACGAGGTACGCGAGTTCGCGGAGAACTGGCACCACAAGCGGCGGGCGCTGATGGACACGCTGAAGGCCTTCGCCGACAAGGCGAAGGAGGCCGGCGAGGCATTCGACGGCATTGAGGACCAACTGGTGGCTTCGCTCGAAGGGAACGGCTGATGGCGGGGAGGCCGGCCGACTGGAGTCCACTGACCGAGGACGGCAGGGACCCGATTCCGGGGGACTGGGAGCTCGTGCGGGAGGCGGCGGCGCGCTACCGCCGCACGGCGGACGCGATCGAGCGGGCCAAGACCCTGCTGGGCAACGTGACGAACGCGAGCAACGGCTGGCGCGGCGAGTCGGGTGACGCCTTCCGGGAGAAGGCCACCGAGCTCTCCGACAACGTCTTCAAGGCGTGGGGCCGCTACGACGCGACGGCCAACGCCCTGGCAGGGTACTGGCCGACCTTCGAGGAGGCCCAGGAGCAGAGCCTGGACCTGCGCACCCAGGCGCTGAGCGTGCAGGACGACATCCAGGTCTACACGCACCGGGTGCACTCGATCGACACCGAGGGCGGCACCGACGAGGAGAACGAGCAGGCCCAGAGCGACCTCGACGAGGCGCAGGGCCACCTCAACGACGCCCAGGCCCGGCTGAACGGGCTGCGCAACCAGCTGCACAACCTCATCACGATGAAGGACGACGCCGCCGACGCCGCGGCCAACGCGATCGGCGACTTCATCGGGGACGACGGCCTCAAGGACGGCTGGAGCGACCGCTTCAAGACCTTCTTCGACGGCCTCAAGAACATCCTCATCGCGATCGGGGAATGGGCGAGCAAGATCGCGGCCATCGCGGGTGTCCTCGCCTTGCTCGTGGGCTGGATACCCGTCATCGGGCAGGCGCTCGCGGCCGTGCTCGGCACCATCGCCCTCATCGCCAGCTGCTTCTCGCTGCTCGGCAACATCCTCAAGGGCGACTGGCTGGGCGCGGCGCTCGACCTGGTCGGCATCGTCACCTTCGGCATCGGCCGCGCCGTCACCCCGGCGCTGCGGGCGGCGGGCCAGTCCTCGCGCTTCGCGGCGTTCCGCAGCCTGCGCGGCATGATGCAGTTCGGCAACCGGGCCGCGCGTACCGCCAGGGCCGAGGGCATCATCGGCAGCACGGCCGGCCGCCTGCACGGCGCCAACGTCATCGCCAGCCGGTTCAGCAACCCCTCCGGGATCATGGGCTGGGGCCGCGCCGCGTTCGGGCCGCGGGGAATCGCCAGCGAGTTCGGCGAGGGCATGCGGACCATCTTCAGCGGCAGCGCCTGGCGGCAGGCCGGCGTCGAGGGCCTGGCCGGGCTCAGGAACATCCCGAACGCCTTCCGCACGGCGGGCGTCGGCGGTGCCCTGCACGCGGGCGCGCACTCGGTGTTCGCCAACCCGGGCGCGGCGGCCGACGCCCTCTCGCTGGGCCGGGCCGCCCAGAACGGCGCCCAGATCAGCGGCTTCGCCGGGGCCAGCGGCGCGTTCCTCGGGGCGGGCGGCGCCGGTGCGGCCTCCGGGCTCGGCGGCCTCATCTTCAAGGACGGCGTCGGCTCGCTCGTCGACTGGAACGGCATCTCGCTCGGCGGCGACAACCCGCTCCCGGGCGACGCCGCGGGCGTCGGCGACTTCACCTACCGGCCCGAGGAGGCCGCCGTCCAGTGAGCGCCGCGGTGCCCGGGGCCGGCCGCCGGCCCCGGGCACGGGCGCGCCGGTGACACAACAGACGCCACAAGGCGAGGAAAGGAAGAGGTGCCGTGGCCGAGTGGGTGGCCGGGTTCGACTATCCCGAGGGCGGGTTCATCGAGCTCGACATGAGCGCCGAGGACGTGGCGGAACGCGCCGCGCAGCAGATCGCCGACCGCGGCGGCGAACTGGACCAGGCGTACGCCGAGGAGGCGTACGTGGAACTGAAGGCGATCAGGGACCGCGCCCTGGAGCGCAACGCCTCGCCCGTCATCGTCTTCGCGCCGGCCTATCCCTCCGAGCTGCGGCCGATGCTGCCCATCACGGCGTTCGTCGCGCCCTGGGACGCGCCGCCGGAGCAGCGCACGCCGGAGGCCATCGCGGAACTCGCCCGCCAGCCGCAGCCGTACCGCTTCCAGGAGCCGGACGTGAAGGTCGTCGAGCTCCCCGCGGGTCCGGCCTGCCGGGTGCACGAGCTCGTCCTGAACGACGTGCCGGGCGACGAGCGCCAGCTGGTCATGGAGTACGTCTCCTACTACGTGATCCCGAAGAGCTACCCCGGCGGGGTCGTGGAGCTGACCGTCAGCTGGTCGAGCCCGACCTTCGGCAACACGATGCTGGAGACGGCGGACGAGATGGCCGAGTCGCTGACCCTGCGGCCCGCCGAGTCCGCGGAGTTCGCGGCACACGAGACGGTCTGAGCCACCCGGTCCGAAGGCGTGCCGCCCGGTTTTGGTGACGGAATTGTGGAGATGACCGTCAGCTGGTCGAGTCCGGTGCCGGGGAACGCCATGCTGGCGACGGCCGGCGAGATGGCCGGGTCGCTGACGCTCCGGCGCAGGGACGCACAGGGCCGTGGATGACGGCATACGACCGCATGCCGGCCGCATGGTGACAGTTTGTTGACCGCATATCGACCGCATATCGACCGCATATCGACCGCACATCACTGCAAGGCACGGGAGGCTGGCGCGCGATGACCGGGCAGGAGCCGGAGTACGTCTTCGACCAGGTGCAGATCGGCAAGGGGCTGCGGCCGGTCGCCCAGCACGGGTTCGTGACCGTCGACAAGGGCGTGCTGTCGCTGCTGGGCAGCGACCAGCAGCCCATCGACAGCGCGCCGGTGTCCCAGGTCAGCGCCTCGATGGTGCGGTTCACCCGCGGGAAGACCCTGGCGCTTGTGGTCAACGGCACCAAGTACAACGTCTCGCCCGGCTGGGGCGCCCGGGGCGTCGGCTTCGTGCTGCCGGGCCAGATGGGGCACGTCAAGACGGCCGCCGAGGCCCTGCTGAAGCTGATCCAGTTCGGCGGCGGCAAGGCCTGAGCCGCGGCGGCGGCCCGCCCGCGCGGGCTACCCGCCGCCCGTCAGCCAGCGCTCGGGGACGGCCGTCCTGCGGCCGAGCCGGGAGCGGACGGCCTGGGCCGCGACCTCCCGCTCCGCCTGCGCGGCGTCGAGCAGCCGCGCGCTCGCGGTGCCGTTCGCGCCGTGGTCCACGTGGATGTGCGCCAGGCCGAGCAGCCGCGTCCAGGGGCCGCGGGTCAGCCGTACGCTCTGCACCTTGGCGTGCGGCACCAGTTCGTGCACCCGGCGCAGCCGCCCGCTCCTGGCCACGAAGACCGAGGGGGTCACGCCCAGGCCGTAGCCGACCCGCCTGACCGGTGCCGCCCAGCGGGCCCGGCGCGGCACCGGGGTGATCGCGGCGAGGGTGCCCTCGATGTCCAGGCCGGGCAGGATGCGGCCGACGAGGTCCGCGGCCAGCCGCCGGGGCGCCACCGGCACCAGCAGCCCGGACTCGGTGCCCTCGCCCGCCACCCTGAGCTCCACCCGCACCCAGCCGCGCGCCCGCCACAGCAGCGGCTCCACCAGCCGCACCGACTGCACCCGGCCCGGCGGCACGGTGGCGTGGTCGCGCTGGAGCAGGCCGTGGTCCAGGCGCAGCCCGTCGGGCGACTCGCTGACGGTCCAGCCGTACTGGAGCAGGAAGGTGCCGAGGCCCGCGCGCCAGATCGCGGCCAGCATCGGCAGCAGGAAGGCGGCCGTCGCGAAGAGGCTGTCGCTGAACCACCACAGCAGGGGCGCCACGACCAGCGTCACCACCACCGGGGCCCAGACCCGGCCGGTGAGCGCCAGCGCCCGCACCAGCGTTCCCGGGTCCACCTGGTGCAGCTCGCGGGCCGGGGCCTCGCCCGCGGAGGGAACCGCCTCGGGGGCGATCCCCGCCGCCCTGGCGAGGAGTTCGGCGCGCAGGGCCCTGGCCTCCTCCTCGCCGAGGTAGGCCAGCTCGTCCGCCTCGCCCGAACCCACCACGTCCATCTTCAGCTTGGCCACGCCCAGGGCCCTGGCCAGCAGCGGGCGGGTGATGTCGATGGACTGGATGCGGTCCAGGCGCAGGTGCGCGGTGCGCCGGAACAGCAGCCCGGTGCGAATCCGCAGCTCCGTGTCGGTGACGAGGTAGCGGGTCACCCGCCAGGAGAGGAAGCCGTAGGCGCTGCCGCAGGCGAGCAGGCCGAGCGCGAGCAGCAGCAGCCGCCCGGGGCCGAGCGAGCCCAGCCAGCCGGGCAGTTGCTCCGCGTTCTGCGCGAGCACCGCGGACATGCCGGTCAGCGGGGCCCAGGCGCGGCGCCACGGGGTCACCGGGTGCAGCCGTTTGCCCTGGCCGGCGGGCAGCTCCGCGGCGGCCCCGGCGGCCTCGGCGGGGTGGGGAGCAGCGCCTCCGGCGGGGAGGCCGGGGGTGCTCACGGCGGCCTCGGTGCTCGGGGTGCTCGGGGTGCTCGGCGTGCCCGGGGTGCCGGGGCCGTCCTCGGCGCTCGGGGTGCCCACGTCCGGCCGCCTCTCCCCGCTCACAGCCCGGCCGAACGGGCCTCGCCCAGCTCGGTGAGCCGGTCGCGCAGCCGCTCGGCCTCGGCGGGGGCGAGCCCGGGGATGGTGGCGTCGGTGGCGGCGGCGGCCGTGTGCAGCTGGAGCCTGGCCAGGCCGAACCTGCGGTCGAGCGGCCCCGAGGTGACCTCGACCAGCTGCATCCGGCCGTAGGGCACCACGGTCAGCTGCTGCCACATCACCCCGCGCCTGATCAGCAGGTCGTCGTCGCGCTCCAGGTAGCACCAGGAGGCCCAGTTCCGGCCCAGCGCCCACCAGCCCCAGGGCAGGGCGGCCAGCGGGGGAAGGGCGAGCAGCGCCAGGGCGGGGCCGCCGAGCAGGGGCGGCAGCACCCCGGCGGCCAGCGCCAGCGGCGCCAGCCAGCACACGAGCAGCAGCCGCCGCATGGTGAGCAGTGCCGGCTCCACCGGCTGCCATACCTCGCCGCCCGCACCGGCGGGAGGTGCCTCAGCTGCCCTGTCCATGCCGACGAGCTTAGAGGGAGGGCGGCCTGGCGGAACCAGGCGCGGGGCGCCGGTGAGAAACTGGCGGGCATGACGGAGACGGTCGTCGGGGTGGGCGCGGGGGCCGAGAGCACCGACAGCACCGACATGGTGCTCAACATCGGCCCGCAGCACCCCTCCACGCACGGCGTGCTGCGGCTGCGCCTGGTGCTCGACGGGGAGCGGATCACGCAGGCCGAGCCCATCGTCGGGTACATGCACCGCGGCGCCGAGA
The DNA here is from genome assembly GCF_003626535.1 of Streptomyces hoynatensis. Classification (GTDB taxonomy): domain Bacteria; phylum Actinomycetota; class Actinomycetes; order Streptomycetales; family Streptomycetaceae; genus Streptomyces; species Streptomyces hoynatensis. The sequence goes on along the minus strand of NZ_RBAL01000005.1, from coordinate 50,722 downwards.
AGCTGTTCGAGGTGCGCGACTACCGGCAGATCATCGTGCTGGCCAACCGGCACGACTGGCTGTCTGCCTTCGCGAACGAACTCGGCGTGGTGCTCGCGGTCGAGCGGATGCTCGGCATGGAGGTCCCGGAGCGGGCGGTGTGGCTGCGCACGCTGCTCGCCGAGCTGAACCGGGTGCTCAGCCACCTCATGTTCCTCGGCTCCTACCCCCTGGAACTCGGCGGCATCACGCCGGTCTTCTACGCCTTCACCGAGCGCGAGAGCGTGCAGCAGGTGCTGGAGGAGGTGTCCGGCGGCCGGATGCACTACATGTTCAACCGGGTGGGCGGCCTCAAGGAGGAGGTGCCGGCCGGCTGGACGGGCCGGGTCAGGGAGGCGGTGGCCGCGGTCCGCGCCGGACTCCCGCGGCTGTCGGGTCTCGTGCTCGGCAACGAGGTCTTCCGGGCGCGCACCCGCGGGGTGGGCGTACTGGAGTCGGCCGTCGTGCGGGACTACGGGGTGTCGGGCCCGATCGCCCGGGCCAGCGGCGTGGACTTCGACCTGCGCCGGGACGAGCCGTACCTCGCCTACGGGGAGCTCGGGGACGTGCTGCGGGTCGCCACCCGCGCCGAGGGCGACTGCCTGGCCAGGTTCGAGGTGCTGCTCGACCAGACGGAGAACTCCCTCGACCTGGCCGACGCCTGCCTCGACCGGCTGGCCCGGCTGCCGGCGGGACCGGTCAACCAGCGGCTGCCCAAGGTGCTCAAGGCACCCGAGGGCGCCACCTACGCCTGGACCGAGAACCCCCTGGGCATCAACGGCTACTACCTCGTCTCCAAGGGGGAGAAGACCCCCCACCGCCTGAAGCTGCGCTCCGCCTCCTTCAACAACATCCAGGCCCTCGGCGAGCTGCTGCCCGGCACGCTGGTCTCCGACATGGTCGCGATCCTGGGGTCGTTCTTCTTCGTGGTCGGAGACATCGACAAGTAGCCGCACGGGCAGCCGCGGGCGGGCGGCGCGGCGCCCGGCGCCCGTGCCACGCCGTGGGGCGCGCAGGCCCGCGCCCGCGCTACGCCAGGGGGTCGGCCGTCCCCACCGGCCGGCACAGCCAGGTGAACCCGCCGAGGCCGGCCGGGTCGGTGAGTTCCGCAACCTCACCGGCCCGGGCCAGGGCCCGCACGTAGGCCGCGGGCTCCGCCGCGGCCAGCCGCAGCGGCGGGCGCGCGGCCCGCAGGCCGAGCGCGGCCAGCGCGGCGCGCTGGGTCCGCAGCGTGGCGGCGGCGTCCGCGCAGGCGTCGAGCGCGACGTGCGCCGTCAGATCGCAGCTGCCGTCGGGCACCGGCCGCACCTGCCGCCCCTCGCGGTAGCCGGTCAGCGTGCCGAAGGGCGGGCGCTCCCCGCGGGTGTGCCCGTAGTCCACCGCCACCGCAAGTCCCCGGGACACGCGCGCCACAGCCCCCGCCCACGCGGCCTCGCGCGGCCCGCCCAGCTCGGCGCGCAGCCCGGGCTCCGCGGGCAGCGGCCACCAGCGGCGCAGCCAGTCCAGGTCCGCGCCCGACACCGGCTCGCCCAGGCTCTCGGCGCCGTCCGCCGCCACCCGCACGTACCTGGCCGTGCCGCGGGAGTCGACCTCGGCCACGTCGAGCGGCACGTTGTCCAGCCACTCGTTCGCGAACAGCAGCCCCACCGCGCCGGCCGGGGGCGCGGCCCGCCACGCGATCCGCTCGTCGAGGCCCGCCGGGCGCGGCGCCCGCTCCACCGCGCAGGGCCGCAGCCGGGCGGCCACCCCGGCGGGCAGCGCGGCCAGCACCCCGGCCACCAGCTCGCCCCGGCCCGCGCCCAGGTCCACGAAGTCCAGGCGCGGCGGGCGGCCGAGGGCGGCGTCGACCCGGGTCAGCAGCTCGGCCACCGCCTCCGCGAACAGCGGGGAGGCGTGCACCGCCGTCCTGAAGTGCGCCCCCGGCGCCTGGCGGAGGAAGAACCCGCCGGGCCCGTACAGCGCCCGCTCCGCCGCGGCCCGCCAGCGCAGGGGCCACGTCCCCGATTCCCGCACGATCACCGTCCACCTTGAGGAGTAGTTGATGCCTTCACGTATCGGCCCTTCGGCTGACTCCCGACGCGCACAGAATGCCTACTCTGGGTTACGTGAACCGGCTCTACGACTTCATCCGCCGTCACCCGACCTGGGTCGACGGCTGCTGGGCGCTCGTATTGCTGTTCCTCTCCGTCGTGCTGCTCTCCCTGCCGGAGAGCGAGACCGAGTACCGGGGCGCGGAGGCCCCGGCCGTCGTCGCGGTGCTCGCCCTGTGCGTCGTGGTGCTGCTGCGCCGCCGCACGCCGGAGCCCATGCTGGTGCTCGCCGGGCTCACCGGGGTCTTCCAGCTGATCGCCGACGTGCCGCCGATGCCGGCCAACTTCGCGTTCCTCGTCATCATCTTCACCGTGGCCTCCCGCCCGCCCCGCCGGCCCTCCAGGCTGGCACTCGCCGGCGCCCTCGTCGCCCCCACCCTCGCCCAGCTCCGCTGGCCCCAGCAGGGCGAGGACGAGAGCACCGCGGGCGCCGTCGTCTCGGCGGTCTTCCTCACCGCCGCCTTCTGCCTCGCCTGGGTGCTCGGCGACTCGCTGCGCACCCGCCGCGCCTACTACGCCGAGCTGGAGGAACGCGCCCACCGCCTGGGGCAGGAGAAGGAGACGCAGGCCAGGATGGCGGTGGCCGCGGAACGCGCCAGGATCGCCCGCGAGCTGCACGACGTCGTCGCGCACAACGTGTCGGTGATGGTGGTGCAGGCGGACGGCGCCGCCTACATGCTCGACAGCGCCCCCGAGCAGACCCGCGACGCGCTGGAGACCATCTCGGGCACCGGGCGCCAGGCCCTCACCGAGATGCGCCGCCTGCTGGGCGTGCTGCGCAGCGAGGACGGCGGGACCACCGCCCAGGACTACGTGCCGCAGCCCGGCGTCGAGCAGCTGGCCGACCTGGTGGACCAGGTGCGCGACGCCGGGCTCTCCGTCGACTTCCGGATCGACGGCGCCCCGCGCCCCCTGCCCAGCGGCGTGGAGCTGACCGCGTACCGCATCGTGCAGGAGGCGCTGACGAACACCCGCAAGCACGGCGGCCCCGGCGTCGTGGCCACCGTCAGGCTGGAGTACGGGGGCAAGGCGCTGACGGTGCTCGCCGAGGACGACGGGCGCGGCGCCCAGCGCGAGCTGTACGAGGAGCGCGGCGCCGACGGCCTCGGCCAGGGCCTGATCGGCATGCGGGAGCGGGTCGGGATGGTGGGCGGCGTGCTGGTGGCAGGGCCCCGGCCGGGCGGCGGCTTCCGGATAAGCGCCACACTGCCCCTGTCGGGGCACGGGTGAGGCCGCCGCCGCGCCTCGCCACGACCGACGCCGCCACCCCCGCGCCGGGACCGAACTCTCCAGGGAAGTGACAGATGCCGATCCGCGTGATGCTGGTCGACGACCAGGTGCTGCTGCGCACGGGCTTCAGGATGGTGCTCTCCGCGCAGCCCGACATGGAGGTGGTGGCCGAGGCGAGCGACGGGGCCGAGGCCCTGGAGGTGCTGCGCGGCACGGCCGTGGACGTGGTCCTCATGGACGTGCGGATGCCGCGGCTGGACGGGGTGGAGGCCACCCGGCGCATCTGCCAGGGCGGCGCGGGCGGCCCCGGTGAGCCCAAGGTGCTCATCCTGACCACCTTCGACCTCGACGAATACGCGTTCTCCGGGCTGAAGGCGGGCGCCGCCGGCTTCCTGCTCAAGGACGTGCCGCCGCAGGAGCTGCTGGGCGCCATCAGGTCGGTGCACAGCGGCGACTCGGTCGTGGCGCCCTCCACGACCCGCCGCCTGCTGGACCGCTTCATGTCGCTGCTGCCGGTCGAGGAGCCGGCGGCCCACCCCGAACTCGACCAGCTCACCGAGCGGGAGCGGGAGGTGCTCCTGCTGATCGCCCAGGGCCTGTCCAACGGCGAGATAGCCGCCCATCTCTTCGTCTCCGAGGCCACGGTCAAGACGCACGTGGGCCGCATCCTCGCCAAGCTCGGCCTGCGCGACCGGGTCCAGGCGGTCGTGCTCGCCTACGAGACGGGGCTGGTCAGGGCCCAGGGCCGCTGAACGGCCCGGGCGGGGACGCTCCCGGCCACCGCGGCGGCCGGCGGCCGTAGCATGGACCGACGTCCGGTACCGAACACACGGACCGGAACGGCAGAAGAAAGGCACCCCGCCGTGAACGCCGCCCCGAACGCCCCCCGGGCCACCGAGGCGCAGGACCGCCCCGCGCGACTGCGTGTCGGCGTCGTCGGCGCCGGACGGGTCGGCCCCGTGCTCGCCGCCGCGCTGCGGCTCGCGGGGCACCGGCCGGTGGCCGCCTCCGGCGTCTCGGACGCCTCCCGCCGCCGCGCCGAGGCGCTGCTGCCCGGCGTGCCGCTCCTCGCCCCGGACGAGGTGCTCGCCAGGTCGGAACTGGTGCTGCTGACCGTGCCGGACGACGCCCTCCCCGGGCTGGTCGGCGGCCTCGCCGAGACGGGCGCGGTGCGGCCGGGGCAGCTGCTCGTGCACTGCTCGGGGCGGTACGGCGCCTCCGTGCTCGACCCGGCGCTGCGGGCGGGCGCGTTGCCGCTCGCGCTGCACCCGGTGATGACGTTCACCGGCACCCCCGTCGACGTGCAGCGGCTGGCCGGCTGTTCCTTCGGCGTCACCGCGCCCCCGCAGCTGCGGCTCGCCGCCGAGGCCCTGGTCATCGAGATGGGCGGCGAGCCCGAGTGGATCGAGGAGCGGGACCGGCCGCTGTACCACGCGGCCCTCGCCGTCGGCGCCAACCACCTGGTGACGCTGGTCGCGCAGTCCCTCGAACTCCTCGGCCTCGCCGGGGTGGCCGCCCCCGACCGGATGCTCGGCCCGCTGCTCGGCGCCGCCCTCGACAACGCGCTGCGCTCCGGCGACGCGGCCCTCACCGGGCCCGTCGCCCGGGGGGACGCCGGCACGGTCGCCGCCCACATCGCCGAGCTGCGCCGGCACGCCCCGCACGCGCTGGCCGGCTACCTCGCGATGGCCCGCACCACCGCCGACCGTGCGCTCGACCACGGCCTGCTCAAGCCGGAGCTGGCGGAGGCACTGCTCGGCGTCCTGGCGGACGGCGCCGCGGAAGGAGAGGCATGACCATACCCCTGGCGCACCGCGCGAAGGAGCTGCGCGCCCACCACCGGCCGGGAGCCACCCGCGCCGTGGTGATGACGATGGGGGCCCTGCACGAGGGCCACGCGGCGGGCATCAGGGCCGCCCGCGAACGCGTCGGGCCCACGGGCCAGGTCCTCGTCACCGTCTACGTCAACCCGCTCCAGTTCGGCGCGGGAGAGGACTTCGACCGCTACCCGCGGACCCTGGACCACGACCTGGAGGTGGCCGCCGCCGCGGGCGCCGACCTCGTCTTCGCCCCCTCGGACGCCGAAATGTACCCCTCGGGCCGCCCGCGGGTGACGATCGCGGCCGGGCCGATGGGCGAGGTGCTCGAAGGCGCCTCGCGGCCGGGCCACTTCGACGGCATGCTGACCGTCGTCGCCAAGCTGCTGCACCTCACCGAGCCGGACGTCGCCACCTTCGGCGAGAAGGACGCCCAGCAGCTCGCCCTGATCAGGCGCATGGTGGGCGACCTGAACTTCCCGGTGGAGATCCTGGCCGTGCCCACCGTGCGGGAGCCCGACGGCCTGGCCAAGTCCAGCCGCAACGCCTACCTGTCCGGCCCCGAGCGCGGCACCGCGCTGGCCCTCTCCCGGGCCCTCGACGCCGCCCGCCGCCTCGTCGCCGGGCCGCCCCCCGGCGCCCCGGGCGAGGCGGAGGCCGCGCCGGCGACCCCCGCCGCGGCCGAGGCGGCGGCCCGCGCCGTGCTCGGCGAGGCCGCCCGCCTTGACCCGCCGCTGCGCCTGGACTACCTGGCGCTGGTGGACCCGGCCGACTTCACGCCGGTGTCCGGGGCGTTCGCCGGGGAGGCCCTGCTCGCCGTCGCGGCCAGGGTCGGCACCACCCGCCTCATCGACAACGTCCGCCTGCGCTTCGGAGGTGCGGCATGAGCGAAACCCCGGCGGCCGGCGTGCTCGCCTCCGTTCCCCTGCCGATGCCCGTGGCGCTGCCCGCCCCCGCGCCCGGCTGGGCGATCGAGGCCGACGTCGTGGTCGTCGGCTCGGGCGTGGCCGGGCTCACCGCCGCGCTGCGCTGCGCCGCGGCCGGGCGCCGCACCGTCATCGTCACCAAGGCCGGGCTCGACGACGGCTCCACCCGCTGGGCGCAGGGCGGCATCGCCGCGGCCCTCGGCGAGGGGGACTCGCCCGACCAGCACCTGGCCGACACGCTCGTGGCTGGCGTCGGGCTGTGCGACGAGGCGGCCGTCGCCACCCTCGTCACCGAGGCCCCCGCGGCGGTCAGGGAGCTGATCGCGCTCGGGGCCGCCTTCGACCTGGAGGAGGACGGCGGCCTCGCGCTCGGCAGGGAGGGCGGCCACCACCGCCACCGGATCGCCCACGCGGGCGGCGACGCCACGGGCGCCGAGGTCTCCAGGGCGCTGGTCGCCGCCGTGCGGGCGGCCGGCATCGAGACGGTGGAACACGCCCTCGCCCTCGACCTGCTGCGCGACGCCTCGGGCCGCGCCGCCGGGGTCACCCTGCACGTCATGGGGGAGGGCCGCCACGACGGCGTCGGCGCGGTGCACGCCCCGGCCGTGGTGCTCGCCACCGGCGGCATGGGCCAGATGTACGCGGCGACCACCAACCCGCCGGTCTCCACGGGCGACGGCGTCGCCCTGGCGCTGCGCGCCGGGGCCGAGGTGTCCGACGTGGAGTTCGTCCAGTTCCACCCGACCGTCCTCTACCTGGGCCCGGAGGCCGAGGGGCAGCAGCTGCTGATCTCGGAGGCGGTGCGCGGGGAGGGCGCCCGGCTGGTGGACGCCGAGGGCGTCAGGTTCATGCGCGGGCAGCACGAACTGGCCGAGCTGGCGCCGCGGGACGTGGTCACCAAGGCCATCACGCGCCGGATGCTCGAACAGGGCGTCTCCCACATGTACCTGGACGCCAGGCACTTCGGTGAGCGCCTGTGGCGGCGCCGTTTCCCCACCATCCTGGCCGCCTGCCGGGCCAACGGCTTCGACCCGGTGACCGAGCCCGTCCCCATCGCCCCCGCCGCGCACTACGCCTCGGGCGGCGTCCGCACCGACCGGTCGGGGCGCACCACCATCCCCGGCCTGTACGCCTGCGGCGAGACGGCCTGCACCGGCGTCCACGGCGCCAACCGCCTGGCCTCCAACTCCCTGCTTGAGGGGCTGGTTTTCGCCGCCCGCCTGGCCGGGGCGATCGCCGCCGACGCCGGCGCCGCGGGTGACTCCCCGGCCGCCGCGGCGGCGCCCGCGGCGGCCCCTGGCCCGGCGGCCGCCCCCCTGCCGCCGCCCGAGGCCAGGGCCGCGATCCAGCGGGTGATGACCGAGGGCGCCGGCGTGCTGCGTTCCGCCGCCAGCCTGGAAGCCGCGGCGCGCGCCCTCGACGCGCTCGGCCTGGCCGAGGACGATCGTAAACCGGCCGAGCCGGGCGCCGAGTCCTGGGAGACCGCTAATCTGCATCTCGTCGCCAGGGCGCTCGTCACCGCCGCCGCGCAGCGGGCGGAGACGCGCGGCTCCCACTGGCGCGAGGACCTCCCCGAGCGGGACGATGCCCGCTGGCGGCGTCACCTCGTGCTCACCCTGCGCCCCGGTCCCACCGGCTCCATCCTCGACATCCGCACCACCGAGACGCCCGCCTTCCCGCCGACGGCGGTCGCCGCCCAGCAGAATCCGGAGAACCCGTGACCAGCCCTCAGAGCCCACCCCCGCAGCGCGTGGAGCTGACCCTGCTGCCCATCGGCACGCGCCCGGGCGACGCCGAGTCCGGGGCCGCCGCCGGCGGCTGCGGCGCAGGCTGCGCCTGTGGGGCGGAAGGCCACGCCGGGGAGTTCGACCCCCTGGAGTGCGGTCTTGACCCCGACCTCGCCGAACTGCTCGCCGCGGCCGGTCTCGACCCGGTCCAGGTGGAGGACGTCGCCCACCTCGCCGTCGAGGAGGACCTCGACAACGGCGTGGACGTGACGACGGTGGCCACCGTGCCGGAAGACGCCGTCGCCACCGGCGACTTCACCGCCCGCCAGGCCGGCACCGTCGCCGGCCTGCACGTGGCGGAGGCCGTGCTCTCCGTGGTGTGCACCGACGACCTGGAGGTCGAGCGGCACGTCGCGGACGGGGACCGCGTCGAGGCGGGGCAGGTGCTCCTCAGCGTCACCACCCGCACCCGGGACCTGCTCACCGCCGAGCGCAGCGCGCTCAACCTGCTGTGCCGCCTCTCCGGCATCGCCACCCTCACCCGGGCCTGGGCCGATGCCCTGGAGGGCACCCCCACCCGGGTCCGCGACACCCGCAAGACCACGCCGGGGCTGCGCGCCCTGGAGAAGTACGCGGTGCGCTGCGGCGGCGGCGTCAACCACCGCATGTCGCTGTCGGACGCGGCCCTGGTCAAGGACAACCACGTGCTCGCCGCGGGCGGGGTCGCCGAGGCGTTCCGGCGGGTGCGCGAGGAGTTCCCCGGCGTTCCCGTGGAGGTGGAGGTGGACCGCCTCGACCAGCTGGAGGAGGTGCTCGCCGCCGGGGCCGACCTGGTGCTGCTCGACAACTTCAGCCCCGGGCAGGTGCGCGAGGCCGTGGCGCTGACCGCGGGCCGCGCCGCCCTGGAGGCATCGGGCGGCCTCACCCTGGACACCGCACGCTCCTACGCGGAGACCGGCGTGGACTATCTGGCCGTCGGCGGCCTGACCCACTCCGCGCCGATCCTCGACATCGGCCTCGACCTCCGCCAGGAGAGGCGCGACTGACCATGCTGCTCACCATCGACGTCGGCAACACCCACACGGTCCTCGGCCTCTTCGACGGCGAGGAGATCGTGGAGCACTGGCGCATCTCCACGGACGCGCGCCGGACGGCCGACGAGCTGGCCGTGCTCCTCCAGGGGCTCATGGGCATGCACCCGCTGCTCGGCGAGGAGCTGGGCGACGGGATCGACGGCATCTCGATCTGCTCCACGGTCCCCTCCGTGCTGCACGAGCTGCGCGAGGTGACCCGCAGGTACTACGGGGACATCCCCGCCGTGCTGGTCGAGCCCGGCGTCAAGACGGGGGTGCCGATCCTCACCGACAACCCCAAGGAGGTCGGCGCCGACCGGATCATCAACGCGGTCGCCGCCGTCGAGCTCTACGGCGGGCCCTGCATCGTCGTGGACTTCGGCACCGCGACGACGTACGACGCCGTCTCCGCCCGCGGCGAGTACGCGGGCGGCGCGATCGCGCCCGGCATCGAGATCTCGGTGGAGGCGCTGGGCATGCGCGGGGCCCAGCTGCGGAAGGTCGAGCTGGCCAGGCCGCGGCACGTGATCGGCAAGAACACCGTGGAGTCGATGCAGTCGGGCATCCTGTACGGCTTCGCCGGGCAGGTGGACGGGGTCGTGGAGCGGATGTCGCGGGAGCTGGCGGACGACCCGGACGACGTCACCGTGATCGCCACCGGCGGCCTCGCGCCGCTGGTCCTGCGGGAGGCGACGGTGATCGACGAGCACGAGCCCTGGCTCACGCTGATCGGCCTGCGCCTGGTCTACGAGCGGAACGTCTCCCGCTCCTGAGCGGGCCCCGGACCGGCTGCTTCCGGCCGGGGCCTCCCGCCGGGTCCCCGGCTCCGGGGAACACCCGGGAACACGCCGGGGCCGGGCGCGCTCCGCGCGATTTGTCTGCTTACCACTTAATGTCGGTTTATGGTTACGTCCAAGGGGTCCCCCACCCCAGGCGGTGACGGGGACGAGAACGGTGAGCAGCAGCGCCGGCCCAAGGCGCCCCGGCCGGTCCCCACGCCCGCGGAGGTCTTCCCGCCGCACCGCAAGCGCCCCCAGGCGCCGCCGGCCCCGCCGGGGGAGGCGCGGGACCGCGAGCGCGAGGGCCGCGAGGGCCGCGGGGAGAGCCGCGAGGGCAGGGGGGAGAGCGGCGAGGGGAGGAGTGGGGAGAACTCCGCCCAAGGCGGTCGGTAGGCTGGGCGGCGGCTAGCCGAGCGCGCACCTGGAGGCCGATCGCTGTGGACTACATCGTCGCACTCTTCCCCCCGCTGGTGATGGCGGTGGGCTTCATCTGGCTGATCGTGACCATCGTCCGCTCGCAGGGCGGCGCCAACAAGGCCAAGGAGGACGCGGCCGTGGACGCCGCCCTCGCCGCGCAGGAGCGCGCCGGGCACCCCGACGCCTGAGCCGGCCCCGCCGGGCGCCGCCCCGCCCCTCCGCCGCCACCCGCCTTTGCCACGGCCCGCCCGCCGCGGCCAAGGCGCCGCCGGCTGCCGGAGCGGGGCCGCTTCCGGCCGGGCCGCCGCCCGGGCCCCGAGCCCGGATCGCCACATCTGTCCGTTTTGTTCTCGCGCGGTTATTCTGCATCTGTGCCCCGACCATTGGGAGAGCTGGAAGACGCGGTGATGAGCCGTGTATGGGAGTGGAACCGTCCCGTCACGGTGCGAGAAGTTCTTGAAGATCTGCGCAGGGAGCGTTCGATCGCCTATACGACGGTGATGACCGTCCTGGACAACCTCCATCAGAAGGGCTGGGTCCGTCGCGAGCAGGAGGGCAGGGCCTATCGTTATGAGGCCATCTCCACTCGCGCGGCGTACTCGGCGGCATTGATGAATGACGCCTGGGCGGAGAGCGACAACGCCGCGGCGGCGCTCGTCGCTTTCTTCGGGATGATGTCCGCCGAGCAGACCGAGGCTTTGCGGGACGCGCTGCGCGTCGTCGATGTCGCGGGGGTGCGGGTGACCGCCCCCGAAGGGGAACGCGAAGAGCGGCGCCAAGGGGCCGGTGAAGGCGCGGCCGAAGGTCCTGCCGAAGGCCGTCTCGAAGGCCGGGAGGAAGCCGGAAGCCGTTAGCCGGGGCGTCGCGCCGGAAAGCGCCTGGGAAGCGCCGGGGAAGGCGCGCGGAAGTCACTGTCCGCCGTCCTGAGACTACGCATCTCCACTCGCCGGGCGCATCCTCGCCGGGGCGAGTCACCGGGAACCGGGCGCGGCGGCCGGGGCGCGGGCCTTTAACCGGGCATTCACGAGTTCCGTACCGCGGGATCGCCGCGGAAGCGATGTGTGGGCGGCGGGTGCGTCCCCCGGCGGGCCCGGGCGAGGGGAGCGGCGGGGCGCGGGGCCGGGGGCACGGGCGGGAGGCCGGGGAGAAAACGCCGGGAGAAGGCCGGAGAACGCCGGGAAACGCCCGTGGGGCGCCGGGAGCGCGGCGGTACGCCGGAGCCGCCCCTGGGGCGCCGGAGGGCGGCGGGAGGGGCAGGGCCCGGCGGGAGAGGCGGTGGCGCCCTCTGCGCGGACGGCCCGGCCCGGGTGGGGCCAGGTCGTGGCGGGGCGGCGGGCGCCGGGAATGGCGGGGAGCGGGCGCCGGGCGTGGAAGAAGCGGTGGTCCCGGGGTACGCCGCGGAGATCCCGGGGTGCGCCGCCCGCTCGGCGGGCCATTTTTCTGTCTGACCTTCGAAGCCGAGTTCTTCACCGCGTCCGGCTTCCCCGGATCGGCGAGGTGGGCGCCAAGGGCCACTCTCTCCGTGTTGGCCCTTGTTGCCCTTCCGATCCGTCCCCCTGAAGTCTCCTGTTGTCTCCCGGGTTGTCTCCCCTGATGTCTCCGCGCGATGTCTGTGATGCCCGGGAGACCGACTCCGCCGGCGCCTCGGGGCGAGCTCGGCGTTCCTATGATGTGGGGATCGCCGAGTTCACCGGTCCGGAACGCGTGAAGGTCGGCACTTTGGGTAACAGTCGGATGCCGAGGCATCTCTGATTGAACACAGCGAGTGGTGGTTATGTCCGGATCGTCCCATGGTGTCTTATGGGGTGCTCCTTAATCCTGACCCGAGGTTTGTGTTTTCCCGGCAATGGCGGTTTGATTACACCGCACTACACCTAATGTGTATTCAGCGACTATGAATGAGGAGTAGCCCGGTGGCACAGAAGGTTCAGGTCCTTCTCCTCGATGACCTCAGCGGCGGCGAGGCGGAGGAGACCGTTACGTTCGCGCTGGACGGCAAGACTTACGAGATCGACCTCAACTCTGAAAACGCGGACAAGCTCCGCAGCGCCCTTGAGCCTTATGTCAAGGCCGGGCGCCGGGCCGGCGGCGGGCGCGCCGCGCGGGGCCGTGGCGGCCGGGCCGCCGCCCCCTCCGGCGGCACCGGGGGGAGCCAGGACACCGCGAAAATCCGTGCCTGGGCCAAGGAAAACGGATACGAGGTCAATGACCGGGGCCGTGTTCCCGCCAACATTCGCGAGGCCTACGAGAAGGCCGGCGCCTGAAGTCGCGGGCGGGTGCCGCGCGCCGGGGCCGGCCGGCCGGCTCCACCGCCGCGGCACTGACGCCAACCATGTCCGGGGGGCCACGCCCAGTGGGCGGGCCCCCCGAGGTGTGCCCGGGGGAAGGGCGCCGGGGCCGGGGGCGGCGAGGGGAGGCGGCCGGGGCGGCCGGGGGCGCGGGGCGGGTGTGCGAGGGCGCCGGGACGTGGGTTGCCGCGGCGCGGACGGGGAATCACGAGTGTCATGCCGTAACCCGCCCGCCCGAGTACGGAAGAGTTACGCCCTGTCGGCTCCCGGCCGCGGGGCGTGAGCGCGAGGACGGCCGGGGTGGCCGCGTTCGCCGGTAGCGGATGTCCGTGGCTGGTACGGCATGGAGTGTCAGCCTTGAGGGGTAGGCAGTTCCCTAAGGAGAGAGGGGGCCCTATTGGATGAGGGGGCGGTGGCCGCGTGGCCTGTGCCGCCCGGGGGTGTTCGCCAACGGCGTAGCCGTCCGGGGCGCCAGCACTTGGCCTGCGGGAACATCGTCTCGCACCATCGGGTTGGAACTGTTGTCGCCTGTTCGGGGCACGCCGGCCGGAGCAGGAGTAGACAGTTTGGAATGAGCGGTCCCCCGTTGCGGGACTAAGCTGCGGAAGGACAGGGAGGGGACCGACCCCTTTACTGCCTGACCGCTCTGAGGAGCGATTAACGATGTTCGAGAGGTTCACCGACCGTGCGCGGCGGGTTGTCGTCCTGGCTCAGGAAGAGGCCCGGATGCTCAACCACAACTACATCGGCACCGAGCACATCCTTCTTGGCCTGATCCACGAGGGTGAGGGTGTCGCCGCTAAGGCCCTGGAGAGCCTCGGGATCTCGCTTGAGGCGGTCCGCCAGCAGGTGGAGGAGATCATCGGGCAGGGCCAGCAGGCACCGTCCGGGCACATCCCGTTCACTCCCCGGGCCAAGAAGGTGCTGGAGCTTTCGCTCCGCGAGGCCCTCCAGCTCGGCCACAACTACATCGGTACGGAGCACATCCTCCTCGGCCTGATCCGCGAGGGCGAAGGCGTCGCGGCCCAGGTCCTGGTGAAGCTCGGTGCCGACCTGAACCGGGTGCGCCAGCAGGTCATCCAGCTGCTGTCCGGTTACTCCGGCGGCAAGGAAGCCGCCACGGCGGGCGCTCCCTCCGAGGGCACCCCGTCGACCTCCCTGGTCCTCGACCAGTTCGGCCGGAACCTCACCCAGGCCGCGCGCGAATCCAAGCTCGACCCGGTCATCGGGCGCGAGAAGGAGATCGAGCGGGTCATGCAGGTGCTCTCCCGCCGGACGAAGAACAACCCGGTCCTGATCGGCGAGCCCGGCGTCGGCAAGACGGCCGTCGTCGAGGGCCTCGCGCAGGCCATCGTCAAGGGCGAGGTGCCCGAGACGCTCAAGGACAAGCACCTGTACACGCTGGACCTCGGCGCCCTGGTCGCCGGGTCCAGGTACCGCGGTGACTTCGAGGAGCGCCTGAAGAAGGTGCTCAAGGAGATCCGCACCCGCGGCGACATCATCCTGTTCATCGACGAGCTGCACACGCTCGTCGGCGCCGGCGCCGCCGAGGGCGCGATCGACGCCGCCAGCATCCTCAAGCCGATGCTGGCCCGCGGCGAGCTGCAGACCATCGGCGCGACCACGCTCGACGAGTACCGGAAGTACCTGGAGAAGGACGCCGCGCTCGAGCGCAGGTTCCAGCCGATCCAGGTCGCCGAGCCCTCGCTGCCGCACACGATCGAGATCCTCAAGGGCCTGCGCGACCGGTACGAGGCGCACCACCGCGTCTCCATCACCGACGCCGCGCTGGTGGCCGCCGCCCAGCTGGCCGACCGGTACATCTCGGACCGGTTCCTGCCCGACAAGGCGATCGACCTCATCGACGAGGCCGGGTCCAGGATGCGCATCCGCCGGATGACCGCACCGCCGGACCTGCGCGAGTTCGACGAGAAGATCGCCGGGGTGCGCCGGGAGAAGGAGTCCGCGATCGACTCGCAGGACTTCGAGAAGGCCGCCTCGCTGCGTGACAACGAGAAGCAGCTGCTCGCGGCGAAGGCGCAGCGGGAGAAGGAGTGGAAGTCCGGCGACATGGACGTCGTCGCCGAGGTGGACGAGGAGCTCATCGCCGAGGTCCTGGCCGCCTCCACCGGCATCCCGGTGTTCAAGCTGACCGAGGAGGAGTCCTCCCGGCTGCTGCGGATGGAGGACGAGCTGCACAAGCGCGTCATCGGGCAGGAGGACGCCATCAAGGCGCTCTCCCAGGCCATCCGCCGCACCAGGGCGGGCCTGAAGGACCCGAAGCGCCCGGGCGGATCGTTCATCTTCGCGGGCCCCTCGGGCGTCGGCAAGACCGAGCTGTCCAAGACGCTGGCCGAGTTCCTGTTCGGCGACGAGGACGCGCTGATCTCCCTCGACATGTCGGAGTTCGGCGAGAAGCACACGGTCTCCCGGCTCTTCGGCTCCCCGCCCGGCTACGTCGGGTACGAGGAGGGCGGCCAGCTGACGGAGAAGGTCCGCAGGAAGCCGTTCTCCGTGGTCCTCTTCGACGAGGTGGAGAAGGCCCACCCGGACATCTTCAACTCGCTGCTGCAGATCCTGGAGGACGGTCGCCTGACCGACTCCCAGGGCCGGGTCGTGGACTTCAAGAACACCGTCATCATCATGACGACGAACCTCGGTACCCGGGACATCTCCAAGGGCTTCAACATGGGCTTCGCGGTGGCCGGCGACGTCGCCACCGGGTACGACCGGATGAAGGCCAAGGTCAACGACGAGCTGAAGCAGCACTTCCGCCCCGAGTTCCTGAACCGCGTCGACGACACGGTGGTCTTCCACCAGCTGACCCAGGACGACATCATCAAGATCGTCGACCTGATGATCGCGCAGGTGGACGACCGCCTGAAGGACCGCGACATGGGGATCGAGCTCAGCACGGAGGCCAAGCAGCTCCTGGCCAAGCGCGGGTACGACCCGGTGCTCGGCGCCAGGCCGCTGCGCCGGACCATCCAGCGGGACATCGAGGACCTGCTCTCGGAGAAGATCCTCTTCGGCGAGCTGCGGCCCGGGCACATCGTGGTCGTGGACACCGAGGGCGAGGGCAAGGACAAGGTCTTCACCTTCCGCGGCGAGGAGAAGTCCGCGCTGCCCGACGCTCCCCCGGTGGAGCAGGCGGCCAAGGGCGGCCCGAACCTGTCGAAGGACTGACCCGCCCCGACGCCGACGGCGCCCCCGCCCACCCGGGCGGGGGCGCCGTCGCGTTCCCGGCCCTTCGGCCCCGCCCGCCCGTGTCCCGCCCGGTGCCGTGTCCCGCCCGGCCCGTGTCCGCCCGGTCAGTAGCGGGGGGCGGGCGGGGCGAGGAACTCCACGTGGGCGGGGAGGCCCGCCGGGCGGGGAAGCGGCTCGCTGCACCGCACCGCGCGCAGCCCGGGCAGCCCGGCGAGCGGGGCGGCGCCCAGGGACTGCCATCCGACGAGGTGCAGCCGCGCCAGGCCGGGGAACACGGCGGCGAGGGCCGCCAGGTCCCCGTCCTCGGGCCGCGGCCCCTCGTGCGACAGGCAGGTGACCGCCTCGACCGCGGGCAGGACCACTCCCGCGCGGGCCAGGGAACGCAGCACGGGCAGGCTGAGGCTCACGGAGACGAGCCGGGGCAGGCCCGCCAGGGCCACCGCCTCGGCCGCGGACAGCGCCCGCGCGCAGTGCTGCAGCCCCAGGTGCGTGAGGGAGGGCCAGGCCGCCAGGCCGGTCAGGACCGGCGGCCGCGCGGGCAGGGTCAGCGCCCGCAGCGGCGCCCCGGCGGGGAGCTCCGCCAGCGCGCCGAGCGGGAAGAGGCGGCCCAGGGTGAGCTCCGCCAGGGCCTGAAGGCGGGCCAGGCCCTGCGGCCGCCAGGAGGCCGCGTCGGCGTGCAGGCTCAGCGTCCGCACGCCGGTGCCGGCCAGGGGGGAAAGGTCGCGTATCTGCGGGCAGGCGTCGATCAGCAGGCCGGTCAGCTCGGGGAAGTCCCGCACGAAGCCCACCCCGCCCAGCTCCCGGCACTCCCGCAGGCCGAGCGCGGTCAGCGGCAGCGAGGCCAGGCGGGTGGCGATGTCCCAGGTCGTGAAGCCGCCCCGCAGGTCCACCCGCCGCGGCCGCGGGCGCATCCTCTCCAGCAGCCGCAGCTCCTCCCGGCTCGTCACCGGGAGCGTCACCTCCCCGTCCAGCCGCAGGTGGGCGATGACCTCCTCGAAGTAGCGCTCGGTGCCGAAGCGGTACCAGGAGGTGGCGAGCCGGTGGCGCACCTCGGGCGAGGGATGGTTCCGGAAGGGCCGCAGGTGGGGAATCGCCGCGTCGGTGCCGACGCGAACCGCCGCCAGCACCACCGCGGCCGCCTCCTGGTCCCCGAGCCCGTCCGGCGGGGGCAGCACGCTGAGGGCCACGGCCCCCGCGGCGGCCAGCGAGACGCCCTCGGCCGGAACCCGCGGCGGCAGGAAACGGGCGGCGCGCCCGGCCACCGCCTCCCGCACCTCGGGGGCGAGCTGGGTGGCCTGGTCGAGGCAGGCGACGGCCAGCAGGTGCAGCCGCGTGCGGTGCTCCTGGTCCCGGTCCCCGCGCTCCAGCAGGGCGGTGAGCAACTCGCCCCGCTGGAGCGGCTGGGCGTGGGCCACGGCCATCCGGACCACGTCCTCCCACTGGTCCAGGTGCGCCTTCTCGACCAGGGCGGGGAAGTGCTGCCACTCGACGATCTCCCGCGCCCCCAGGTAGTCCTGGAAGGTGCGGTGCACGAAGTCGACCGCCCCCTCCATCGGCTCGCGCAGCACCCCGGAACGCTCCACCAGGTGCCGCAGCACCTCCGCGCCCGAGCCGAGCGCCTGCCCGCCCCCGAGGGCCGGGAGCGCCTGGGCGAGCAGCCGGGCGGCCAGTTCGGCGTTGAGCTCGGCGCGGCCGTTGGTGATCAGCCAGTACGCGAGCTTCTGGAGCAGCGAGAGCTGCGTGTCGGTGTCCAGGTCGAGCCCGCCGCGCGGTGGGTCGGGGCGCTCCCGGTCCCGGCGTTCGAGGAGCATCGTCAGCGCCGCGTCGTACAGGGCCTTGCGGCCGCGCGGCAGGTGGCCGTTGCGCTCCCGGTGCAGGGCGCAGATCAGGGCGCACATCAGCGGGCTGGTGGCCAGGGCGGCGAGGTCGGCGCGCCGGTCGAGGAGCTCCCGCAGGGCGCGCTCCTGCTGCTCCTGCGCCCCGACCGCCCGGTGCCACCGGTGCACGAAGGCCCCCACGTCGTCCCGGCCCATGGGGGCGAGGGTGAGTTCGGCGAAGCCCTCCGCGCCCAGCCAGTCGCGCTCGATCGCCGAGGGCCGTGCGGTGACCAGCCAGCGGTTGCCCGGGTAGGAGGACTCCAGGCGGCGCAGCCAGCGGCGGACGCCCTCGCGCTCCTCCTCGGGGATCTCGTCCACCCCGTCGACGAGCAGGAGGCCGCGCCCCGCGGCCAGGACCCGGTCGGCCCAGCGTTCCGGCTGGGCCCCGGCCAGCGGGCAGTCGACGGCGGACAGGAAGGCGCCGGGCAAGGGCAGCGACCGGCCGTCGCGGGTCAGGGTGCGGACGGGCAGCACGAAGGGCACGTGGCCGAACAGGTCCGGTATCCCGCTGTCCACGTCCTGCCCGGCGGCGGCGACGGCGAGCCACTGGACGAGCGTGGTCTTGCCCGAGCCGGCGAGGCCGCGCAGCAGCACGCGGGGCCGGTAGGCGAGCGCCACCTCCGCGCGCCGCGGCGGAGCCTCCGGCTGGTCGTGGGTCTCCAGGCTCAGGTAGGCGTCGTCGAGCGGCCAGCGGCGGGACTGCTCCAGGTCGAGGCCGTGGACCGTGAGGCGGCCGTGCTCGCGCCCGACGTAGGCGGCGTAGCGCTTCTCGAAGGCGGCGTCCTCCACCGAACGCGGCGGCAGGCGCTCGGCGATGAGGTCGGCCGTGCGGACCAGGCGGTCCAGCAGGCGGCTCTGCTCGACCAGGGTGCGGGCGACGAAGGCCGAGCGCTGGGTGAAGAAGTTCAGGATGTGCAGGCAGGCGACGTCCAGCAGGGCCTCGAACAGGTGCTCCGCGTCCCGCGCCAGCAGGTGCCCCTCCGGCAGGCCGGGCCGTGCCTCCCGCAGCCGGCGGGCGAGTTCGCGGTGGCCGAGGCGGACGGCCTGCACGTCGTCCATGCCGAGCTCGCCCAGCCCCAGCAGGGCCTGCGCCAACGCCTCGGCCACGCAGGCCCGTTCGCCCTCGGGCAGCGGGTCGTGCGGGTCCAGGTCGCGGGCGGCGCGGTCGACCAGGGCCCGGGCCAGCCGGGTGAGTTCGGCCTCGGTCAGGGTCTGCTTCTCGCCGCGGAAGGTCACCAGCGCGGAGAGCCGCACCGGCCCCGCCACCAGCCCGGCCCCCGGCTCGCCGGTCCTGAAGAGCCGTTTCACCAGCGGCGTCACCACGCTGGACGCGAGCCGCAGGACCATACCCCCCGAGACGTCCATGGCCTCAGCCTATGCGGGGCCGCCGCCCCGGACCCTGGTGGGGACCGAGGCGGCGGCACGGCCCTGCCGCGGGGCGCCGCACGGACACCGGGACGCGCCGGAGGCGGCCCGATTCCCGGCGGGTGGCCGGGCTCCCGGGAGGTGGCCGGGCTCAGGCGAGACGGCCGGGTTCGGGCGCCGGACCCTCAGGAGCAGGTGCTGCCGTTGAGCGTGAACGAGGAGGGCGCGGTGTCGGTCGAGCCGCTGACGATGAAGCCGAAGGAGACGCTGCCGCCGGCCGGGATGGTGGCGTTCCAGTCCAGGTTCGTGGCGGTGACGCTCTGGCCGGACTGGGTGAAGCTCGCGTTCCAGCCGCTGCTCAGCTGCTGGCCGCTCGGCAGCGGGAAGACGAGACGCCAGCCGCCGATCGGGCTCGTACCGGTGTTGGTGACGGTGAGGTTGGCCTGGTAGCCGCCGTTCCAGCTACTGGCGATCTGCACGGTGACGTCGCAGGCCGCCGGCGTGCCGGGGTCCCCTGGATCGCCCGGGTCTCCCGGGTCGCCGGGATCGCCGACCTCCCCCACGGGGATCAGGTACGGGTCGAGGAAGCGCTGCTTGTTCTGGTCGACCGTGGTCCAGTCGCCGTTCAGGATGCCGCCGGTGTCACCGGAGTTGGGGTTGAGCGTCCAGTAGGTGAAGTCCATGCCGCCGCTGCCCGTGCCCATGTAGTCGAGCAGTTCGGCCAGCCACTGCTGGTCCTTGGTGGCGGTGAGCGTGCTGCCGAACTCGCCGAGCAGGACCGGGGCGGTGTCCGCGTTCTCCAGGTAGCCCCAGTACTTGTCCCAGCGGGCCGGGAGGTTGTTCGGGAAGGACGGGTCGTTGAACCAGGGCTGCGGGTAGACCGAGGTGGCGTACTCGTGGGCCGAGTAGACGAGCTTGTGCGGGACGTTCAGGCGCACCGGGTAGGAGGCCGCGCCCTGGAGGTTGCCGCCCCACCAGTTGCAGTCGCCCTGGTAGCACTCGATGCCCTCGACGATGATCAGCCAGTCCGGGTTGGCGGCGAGGATCGCGTTGCCGCCGCGCTCGGCGGCCAGCCGCCAGTCCGTGGACTGGTTCCCGCTGCCCCAGGTGGCGGCGCCGTTGGGCTCGTTGTGCAGGTCGGCGCCGACGACGGTGTCGTTGCCGCGGTAGCGCTCGGCCAGCATGACCCAGTCGTCGATCCAGCGCTGCTCGCTGAGCCCCGAGGTGTACCAGAGCGGGGACTGCCCGGCGGAGTCGGGACGGTGCTGGTCCAGGAAGACGTGCAGGCCGATCTCGCCCGCGTAGTCGATGATCTTGTCCATGATCTCGATGCCGGACAGGCCCTGGAGATCGGGGTTCCTGGTGTAGTCGATGCCGTTGGGCGCCGAGCCGGCCTCGAAGAGCTCGTTGGAGTACGGCAGGCGGAGCGTGTTGTAGCCCAGCTCCTTGATCTGGTCGAGCATGTCCTGGTAGTTCCGCGCCCACAGGCCGTGCGGCGCGAACGTGTCGGTCTCCATGCCGAACCAGTTGATGCCGGTCATGCGGACCGGGTTGCCCGCCGCGTCCACGATCTGGGCGCCGTCCGTGGACCACGGGCCGTCGCCCGGGGCGGCCTGGGCGCTGCCGTTGGTCAGCGCGGCCCCGCCGAGCGCGAGCAGGAGCGTGAGCCCGCCCGCGGCCAGCCTGCGGACCCAGCCCGCTCTGTGTCGGTGTTTCACTGTGCGCACCTCGATTCCCGGAAGGAGTGGGAGCGCTCCCATACCCGTGAGGATGCTGCGGGTGATGAGGGGGACCTGTCAAGAGAGTGCGCGCGTCTCGCGACGTCTGCGGGCCGCTGTGGGGGCGGCGGAGAGGCGGCGGAGGCGGGGTGCGGCGGCCGGGGGCCGGGGGCCGGGGCAGGGCGCCGCGGCCGGGGCGCCGGAGGGGCGCGGGTGCTCCGGGGGCCAGGGGGGGCCGGTGTGACGGGGGGGTTCGGCCCGGTTCGCCGGGCGGCGGGGGCGGGCCCAGGATGGGAGGGAGGCGTGAGCGAGCGGAGGTGCGGAAGGCATGCGGCACACGATGCGCGCCGAGTACGAGCACGTGGGCGCGAGCGGCGAGGAGGAGTCTCCCGGGCACGAGGTGCGGACCTGGCACATGGTGCGCGGCGACGGCAACGTCGCGATGTGCGGGCGGGTGCTCCAGCCGGAGGCGGAGACGCGGCCCGACGGGGACTGGGGCACCTGGCCCAAACTGAGCTGCCACACCTGCGGCGCCCTCTACCTGCGCGAGGTGGCCTGAGGGACGGGCCGTTCCGGCCCCGGGCGCCCGGGGCCGCACGGAGACTTCGGCGGGGGCGGTGGGCGCGGTGGGCGCGGCGAGGCTCCGGAGCGTCGGGTCGCCGTGGGACGGCGGGGCGGCGGGGGCCGTCGGGGCGCCGGGGGCGGTGGCGGGACGCCCGCGAGGACGCGGGCGCCGAACGCGGGCGGGCGCCCTCGCCGGGGCCGACTGTCAGTGGCCTCGTGCAGACTGCCTCCCATGGACGAAACACAGGCCGTTGCCGGGCCCGACGGGCTGCTGCGGTGCCCGTGGGGGGTCAAGCCGGAGGACTACCGGGAGTACCACGACGCCGAGTGGGGCCGCCCGCTGCGCGGGGACGACGCGCTGTTCGAGCGGCTGTGCCTGGAGGCGTTCCAGTCCGGGCTCTCCTGGCTGACCATCCTGCGGCGCCGGGAGGGGTTCCGGGAGGCCTTCGCCGGGTTCGTGATCGAGAAGGTGGCGGCCTTCACGGAGGAGGACGCCGCCCGCCTGCTGGAGGACCCGCGCATCATCAGGAACCGGCTGAAGATCCAGGCCACGCTGTCCAACGCCCGGGTGCTCGCCGACTGGGCCGGGGGCGAGCTCACCGAGCTCATATGGTCCTTCGCGCCCGACCCGGCCGGGCGGCCGGCCCCGAAGGCGCACGGCGACATCCCGGCCACCACCCCGGAGTCCACCGCGCTGTCGAAGGAGCTGCGGCGGCGCGGCCTCCGCTTCGTCGGCCCGACGACGGCCTACGCGCTGATGCAGGCCTGCGGCCTGGTCAACGACCACCTGGCCGACTGCCACGCCCGCCCCTTCGGCCGCTGACCTCCGGGCGAGCGGGCGGCGGCCGGCCCGCCGGCGGAGGGTCGGCCGGGCCGGCCGCCCCCCGGGGTTCCTGCCCCCGGGTTCCTGCCGCGCGGGGGGTCGCCTACCGTGGCGGCATGCGGCTGGTGGTGCTGGGCGGAAGCGGGGCATGGCCGACGGCGGAGCGGGCCCGCAGCGGCTACCTCGTGGAGCACGCGGGGTTCCGGCTCCTCCTCGACCCGGGCTACGGGACCCTCCAGGCGCTCCTGACGCACGGCGCGGCGGAGCGGATCGACGCGGTGCTGGTCACGCACGGCCACCCCGACCACTGCGCCGACCTCAACCCCTTGCTGCGCGCGCGGGCGCTGCGGGACCAACCGCCGCCGCGGCTGCCGGTCTTCGCGCCGCACGGCGCCCTGGACGCCGTGCTCGCGCTCGACCGGCCCGGCATGCTGGAGCCGGCCTACCGCCTGGGCGAGTTCACGCCGGGGGAGCGCCTGGAGATCGGCCCCTTCGCCGTGGAGACCCGGCTGCTCCCCCACCACCTGCCGAACGCCGGTCTCCGGGTGGCCGCGGGCGGGGCGGTGGTCGCCTACACCGGCGACACGGGGCCCACCCCGGAGCTGCTGCGGCTGGCCGAGGGGGCGGACGTGTTCCTGTGCGAGGCGACGTACGTACGGCGCGTTCCGGAGGAGGACGCGCCCTACCTGATGACCGCGCGCCTGGCCGGGGAGTACGCCGCCGCCGCGGGCGCCGCCCGGCTGCTGCTCACCCACCTGTGGCCCGGCACCGACCCGGCAGCGGCCGTCGAGGCGGCCGGGGCGGCGTTCGGCGGGCCGAAGGCCGTCGCCCTCCCCGGCCTCGTCGCCGAGCGGGACCCCGCCACACCGCCCGGGCCCGGCGCGTAGGCGCCTTCGTCCGCTCCCTGGCGCCCCAGCCCCCTCAGCCGCGCCAGGTGCCGGTCCACTCGTAGAGCGGAGCGGTGGTGGCGTACTCCCGCAGCGAGCGAATGCGGCCCTCCCGCACCCGGGCGACGGAGGCGCCGTCGAACGTCGCCGGCTTGCCCTCCCAGGTGCAGGAGAAGACCCACTCGGCCACCAGCGTGTCCCCCGCCGCCGCCTCGCCGGTGATCTCCCACCCGTCCACGGTGCCCCCGGCGCCGAACCAGGCACGCATCCACTGCGCGACCCGCTCCCGCCCGCGGTAGACGGGACCGTAACTCTCCACCACCACGCAGTCCTCGGCGAGCGTGGCCAGCACGGCGGCAACATCGTGCCGCCGCCAGCCGTCGATGTAGTCGTGCAACGGGCTCATTCGCGCTCACCGCTTCCCCGGTCACTCACTGCTCCCCGCGTCGCCGCTGCTCTTCGCGACCGCTGCACCGGACGCGCTGGGCACGGACGCTCCGCCGCACCGGAACGGTAACGCGGCCCTCTGACAGCCGGCCGCAGGGCAACGGGTGACCCCCCGGGGGCCCGCCGTACGATCGCCGGTCAGCGTGCCGCGGGGGTTGGGCGGCGGGCGTCGTAGCGGTGGCGGGCCGCGGCGATGGTGGGGCGGTTGCGCTGCGACCACTCGGCGAGCGTTTCCAGCGGGGCGCGGATCTCCTCCGCCAGCGGCGTGGTCGCGTACTCCACCCGGGGCGGGGTGTCGGGGTGGACGGTGCGGGTCACCAGGCCGTTGCGTTCGAGGTTGCGCAGGCTCAGGGTCAGCATCCGGCGGCTGATGCCCTCGATCGCCCGCTCCAGCTGGGTGAACCGGTGCGGTCCCGCGCCGAGCACCACCAGCACCTGGGCGCTCCACTTGTCGCCGATCAGCGCCAGCACCTCCCGCAGCGGGCAGTCCGCGAGGCCGGCCGGGTCCGCGAGGGAGCCGGCCGGGTCCGCGAGGGAGTCTGCCGGGTCAGGGAGGGAGCCGGCGGGGTCCGCGAGGGGACCGGCGGCGTTCGTGCGGGGGTGGGCGCGGCCCGCCGCCCCGGAGGCGGCGCCGCGTTCGTTCGCGGGCGGCCCGGTGACCTGGTGCGTTACCGCCGTGTTCCGTCGCGACATGAAAGTGCCTCCTTCCGCGGCACCCCGAGCCTGCCCCAGGATGACTCCCGTTACAAGTGGTAACAGTCCTGGCCGGAGGCCGGGCTGGAGAGGTGAGGAGCGGAGCATGCCGCACGCACGCAGCAACGGTCACCGGATCGCGTACGAGGTCGACGGTGAAGGGCCGCTCCTCCTGCTGCACCCCGGAATGTTCCAGACCGGCGCCGGGTGGGCCGCCTTCGGCTACACCGAAATCCTCCGGAAGAGCCACACCGTCGTCGCCGTCGACCCGCTCGGCCTCGGCGCGAGCGACGCTCCCGGCGAGCCGGCCGCCTACGCGCTGGAACGCCGCGCCGAGTCCGTTCTCGCGGTGCTCGACGACCTGGGCGCGGACCGGGCCGCCGTGTGGGGCTACTCGATGGGCGCCCTGACCGTCCTCGGCCTGGTGCGCTACGCCCCGGAACGCTGCGAGCGGGTCGTCGCCGGGGCCTGGGACCCGGTGGAGGGCTTCGCCTCGGCGGTCCGCCACGAGCTCCGCCTGCACCGGCTCCCCGCCGACACCGACCCGTACGGCCTCCTCCTGCAGGTCGCGTACGCCGACCCGGGGTCGGCCGCCGTCTGCGAGGCCGCCTCGCCCGCGGCCCTGCGGGCCAACTACGAGGCGTTCTCCCGGGATCGCGGGCTCGACGCGGCCCTCGTCGCCAGCCCCCTCCCCACGCTGCTGTACTGCGGGACGGAGGACCCCTGGCACGAGCCGATGCGGGAGACGGCCCGCCGCGCCGGGGCGGAGTTCCTCTCGCTGCCCGGCGCCGACCACCAGGCAGGGTGGGCGCGTTCCGGGGAGGTGCTGGCCGGGGTGCTGCCCTTCCTCGCCGCGGACCGGATGTAGGGCCAGGCCGCCACGGCGCGCCCGCCTGGCCGGCGGCCCGGGTGCCGGCGAGGGGGTGGGGGCGGCGCGCGACGCGGGGGCGTACCGTGCCTGCATGGAGATCCGGCGGGCGGCGACGGTGGCCGAACTGGTGGCGGCGCAGGGGCTGTTCGACGGCCCGGTGCACGCGGAGTGGGCGGAACGCTTCCTGGCGGAGCCCGGCCACCACCTGCTGCTCGCCTACGTGGACGGCGAGCCGGCCGGGATGGTCAGCGGCGTGGAGACGACGCACCCGGACAAGGGCACCGAGATGTTCCTGTACGAGCTCGGCGTGGACGAGGCGCACCGGCGGCGCGGCATCGGCCGCGCGCTGGTCGAGGCACTGGCCGACCTGGCCAGGAGCAGGGGCTGCTACGGCATGTGGGTGGCCGTCGACGCGGACAACGAGGCGGCCAGGGCGACGTACCGCTCCGCGGGCCGCGACGCGGAGGAGCCGGTCGCCGTTCAGGTCTGGGACTTCGGGGCGTAGCCGGTGCCCCCGGGGTGGCCGGTGCCGTCGGCCTGGCCGGCGTCGGCGTAGCCCGCGCGGCCCGCTCCTTGCTCCGCGCGGTCCTGCGCCGCCAGCACCTCCTCGGCGTGCTCGACCGCCCACAGGCCGAGCGCCTCGATGGCCGGGAGCAGCGAACGGCCCAGCCCGGTGAGCGCGTACTCCACGCGCGGCGGCGCCTCCCGGTACCGGCGGTGGGCGACCAGGCCGTTGTGCTCCAGCCTGCGCAGCGTCTCGGTGAGCACCTTGGGGCTGATCCCGCCGATGCGCCGGCGCAGTTCGTGGGGGCGCTGCGCGCCCCGGCGCAACGCCCACAGGACCACGCCGTTCCAGGTGTTGCCGAGCAGGTCGAGGGCCAGCCTCGCCTGGCAGTCCGCGATGAACTCCGGCACGCCGCCTCCTTTCCCGGCCCCGGCCCGTCCGTCCCGCCCCCGAGGCGGGCGTCGGGCACCGAATGGTGCATGACGGATCTTCTACCTTCGTGCTCCGCCGGCCAAGCGGCACCGTCCACGAGGCCCCGCACCGCACGGCCGCCGGCGGCAACGGCCGGCCGGCATGCGTGGGCGGGGCCGACGGGCGAGAGACAGGCGAGAGACAGGCGAGACACAGGGAGGAAGCACGCATGCGGATCGGGATTCTGGGCGCCGGGAGGATGGCGCAGGCGCTCGGCGGCCGGTGGCGGGAGGCGGGGCACGAGGTGCTGTCCGGGGCGCGCGACCCGCGGCGCGCCGGGCCGGGAGCGGAGAGCCTCGCCACGGCCGCGACGTTCGGCGAGGCGGTGCTCCTGGCGGTGCCCGACCACGCCGCCCTGGAGGTGCTGGCGGCGGTGGGCGCGGGAGGCGGCGCCCTGCGCGGGCGCACGCTGATCGACTGCACCAACCCGCTGGTGCCCGGCACGGTGCGCCTGGCCACCGAGGGCGGCCCCTCGATGGCGGAACGGATCGCCGCGGCGGCGCCGGGGGCGCACGTGGTGAAGGCGTTCAACCTCTGCCCGGACGAGGTGTGGCGGATGACGCCACCGGTCTTCGACGGCGTGCCGCTCGGCGTGCCGCTGTGTGGGGACCAGGAGACGGCGCTCGCCCTGGTGGGCACCCTGGTCGCGGACCTCGGCTGCGTGCCCGTGGCGGGCGGTGGCCTCGAGCGAGCGGGACTCCTCGAGGCGGCCGCCGCCTTCATGATCGGGCTCTGGGCGCAGGGGGCCCAGGCGAGGGCCGTGCTGCCGTGGGTGGGAGCCGACGCTCCCAGGCCCACGCTCGGCAGGCGCCAGGACCCCGCGGACGAGCCGGAAACCGCGGAGAGGTGACGAACCGGAAGCGGAACGGACAACGGGACGGAAGGCGGGACAACGGAACGGACGGCAGAACGGGCAACGGGGCGGACAACGGGACGGACAACGGGACGGAAGGGGAACGCAGTCGGGGGAGCGGGCCGGGCGGGACAGGACCGGACGGAGGCGGAGGGGAAGGGGACCGGGACCGGAAGGGGACCGGGATCGGAAGGGTGCCGGGGAACAGGGGAGGGGGCGAGCGGGAAGGAGGCGGGGGCGGGGCGGAACGGGGGTGGGGTTCGGGGAGTCGGGTAGGGGACCGGTAGGCGGGCCGAAGCGGGGGCGGGACGGGGTCCGGAAAGCGGGCCGGTGAGGCGGGGACGGGGAGGGGGCCGGGTCAGCCGGCTCCCGGCAGGCGGTAGCGGCCGTCGGGGAGCCTTTCGACCAGCCCGTCGCCGACCAGGCCGTTCAGCGCGCGGGCCCGCTGCTCCGGGTCACCCCAGACCCGGTCGAGCAGGAGGCGCGGCACCGGCGCCGTCGCCTCGCGCAGCACCGCAAGCAGCTTCCCGCGCACCTGCCGGTCGGTTCCGGCGTACGTCTGGGTGCGGCGCGGGGGGCCCGCGTGCGCCGGTGAACCCGCCCGGCGCCAGGCGCACAGGTCGGCGATCGGGCACCGCCCGCACGCCGGAGTGCGCGCGGTGCACAGCAGCGCGCCGAGCTCCATCGTGGCCGCCGCCCAGCGGGCCGCCGTCCTCGGCTCCTCGGGCAGCAGCATCCTGGCGAGCTTGCGCTCGGCCGCGGTCGTCGCGTTCGGCGGGAACTCCGTGCCGGTGACGGCGCGGGCGAACACCCGCCTGACGTTGGTGTCGAGGACCGCGTGCCGCTGCCCGTAGGCGAAGGAGGCCACCGCGGCGGCCGTGTACTCGCCGACGCCCGGCAGCGCCAGCAGCTGGTGGTGGTCGGTGGGCACGTCGCCGCCGTGCCGTTCCGCTATGGCGGCGGCCGCGTTGTGCAGCCGGAGCGCCCGGCGCGGGTAGCCGAGGCGGCCCCAGGCGCGCACGGCCTCGCCGGGCGCCTCCGCGGCCAGGTCGGCGGGGCGTGGCCAGCGCTTGAGCCACTCCTCGTAGACCGGCAGCACGCGGCTGACGGGGGTCTGCTGAAGCATGAACTCGCTGACCATGACCCCCCAGGCGTTCGCGTCGGGGCGGCGCCAGGGCAGGTCACGGGCGTTCTTGTCGAACCAGTCGATGACGGGGGCGTGCAGGACGGTGGGGTCGGCCGTCGCCGTCGGAACAGTCGTGGGAGTCGTCGCAGTCATGGCAAGGCGATCCTGGCATGCCGCGGGCACGGCACAAAGCGGTCACGGCCGCGCGTGTTGACGACGGGGGAGGCGCAGGGGAAGCGGAGGGGAGGGGAACGAGGCCCCGCTGATGTCTCGTAAGGTTTCCGCGTGGGATCACTGCGCACTCCGGTCGGGCCGCTGCCGTCCTCCATCTACTGGCGGCGAAGGGCCGTTGTGCTGCTACCCGTCGTGATCGTCGTGCTGCTGATCGTCTGGGCGCTGCGCCCCTCGGGCGGGGACGACGAGCAGCAGACGGGCGGGCACGACGACGGCAACGGCGGGCCGGCCGAGTCGATCACCCCGGGACCCACCCCATCGGAGTCGTTCATAGACGAGCGCCCGGGCGGCCGTGACACCTCCTCCACCGAGTCCGGGGAGCCCGGGGACGAGGCAGGAGCGGGTGGCGAGGAGGGCACCGGCGCCGCGGACGGCTCGAACGGCGGCGCGGCGGCCGACGGTTCCGCGGGCGGAGGCGGCGACACCGTAGGCATCGACCCGGCGGGGCTGGCCGACTGCCTGCCCGCGGACGTGTCGCTGACGCTGAGCAGCGCGGAGAACGACTACTCGCCGGAACAGCAGCCGCGGCTGCTGCTGACCGCGCACAACGAATCGGGGTCCGCCTGCCGCCTCGACCTCGGGTACGCGGCGCTGACCGTCACCCTGGCCGACGCCGCCGACGAGCAGGTGTGGTCCTCCGCCGACTGCCCGGAGGGGGCCTCCTCCGACTGGGTGGGCATCGCGGCCGGCGGCGCGGTGACCCGCAGCTTCGACTGGGACCGGCGCCACTCCACGCCCCAGGACTGCGACGGGCCCGCGGGCGAGCCCGCGGCGCCGGGAACCTACCTGGCGGAGGCCCAGCTGACGGGCTTCCCCGTGGTGCAGACGCCCTTCCTGCTCGACGAGGACTGAACCGGCTCCCGCCCCGGCCCGGCACGCCCCCTGGCGGCAACCGCCACCGGGCCGGCGGGAACACCCGCGGCGCCGCCCCCGGCGGCGCGCGGGCGGCGCGTGGCAGCGGAGCACGGCGCACGGGCGCGGGACCCGGCGCGTGACTGCGGGCCCGGACCACCGGGCGCAGGGCCCCGGCGGGCGGGACGTGCGCCCCACCGGGCGGGAGGAGCAGGCGGGGCGCGTGGGCGGGATGCGTGGGCGAGGCGTGCCCGCCGGGAAGCGTGCCCACGGGAGGGTGCCTGTGGGAGGGGTGCCTGTGGGAGGGGCGCCTGCGGGAGGCGCGGGCCGGGTGCGGCCGGGCCGTGGGGCGCCGCGCGAGGGAGCGCGGCACGACCGGTGGGCGGGGCGGCGGCCACGCCGCTCGCAGCGGGCGGTGCCCAGGCAGCACCGGGTCAGACGTAACGCTCCAGGATGGAGGACTCCGCCAGGCGGGAGAGGCCCTCGCGCACCGAGCGGGCCCGGGTCTCGCCCACGCCGTCCACGGCCTGCAGATCGTCCACGCTGGCGGCGAGCAGCTTCTGCAGCCCGCCGAAGTGGTCCACCAGCCGGTCGATGACCAGCCCGGGCAGCCGCGGCACCTTCGCCAGCAGCCGGAAGCCGCGCGGCGAGACCGCCGAGTCCAGCGCCTCGGCGCCCGCGCCGAGCCCCAGCGCCCTGGCGACGGTGGCCAGTTCGAGCAACTCGGCATGGCCCAGGGTGTCCAGCTCGGCGAGGGCGGTGGCGACCCGCTTCGAGCGCTTCCCCCCGGCCTCCGGCAGATAGTCCCGCACGATCAGCTGCCGCTCCGGCTCCACGCCCGCGATCAGCTCGTCCAGCTGCAGGGAGAGCAGCCGGCCGTCCGTGCCGAGCTCGACGACGTACTCGGCGATCTCCGCGGCGATCCGCCGCACCATCTCAAGGCGCTGGGCGACCGAGGCGACGTCCCGCACGGTGACCAGGTCCTCGATCTCCAGCGCGGACAGCGTGCCCGCCACCTCGTCCAGGCGCAGCTTGTAGCGCTCCAGCGTGGCCAGGGCCTGGTTGGCGCGCGAGAGGATCGCGCCCGAGTCCTCGAGCACCCGCCGCTGGCCGTCCAGGTACAGCGCGACCAGCCGCATCGACTGGCTCACCGAGACCACAGGGAAGCCGGTCTGGATGGAGACCCGCTGGGCCGTGCGGTGCCTGGTGCCGGTCTCCTCGGTGGGAATGCTGGGGTCGGGCACCAGCTGCACGCCCGCCCTGACGATGCGGGAGATGTCCTTGTCCACGATCACCGCGCCGTCCAGCTTGCACAGCTCGCGCAGCCGGGTCGCGGTGAACTCCACGTCGAGCACGAAGCCGCCGGTGCACAGCGACTCGACCGTGCGGTCGACGCCGAGCACGATCAGGCCCCCCGTGTTCCCCCGGAGGATGCGTTCGAGACCGTCACGCAGCTGGGTCCCCGGGGCCACCGCGCTGAGCGCAGCGCGCAGCAGGCCGTCGCTCCCGGAGCCACCCCCGGCCCTGCCGGGAGTCCCCGGCCGGTCGCTGGCTGCCATGCACTCCTCCGGAGGACGAATCTGCGCTGAGTGCACACGAGTCTACCGGCGCACCTCCTCACGCCCGCGGGACTCCGCTTCCCGGGCGGGCGGGCGCCCGGGCAGGACCCTGAGCGCCTCTCCGATGTCGGCGACCTCGCGCACCCGCATCCCCCGCGGCGCGTCGCCCGAGTCGGCCGGGACCAGCGCCTGGGTGAAGCCGAGCCGCGCGGCCTCCGCCAGCCGCCGCTGCACGCCCGTCACCCGCCGCACCTCGCCCGCCAGCCCCACCTCGCCGATCGCCACCAGGTTCTTCGGCAGCGGGGTGTCGCTCGCGGCGCTGGCCAGCGCCAGCGCGACGGCCAGGTCGGCGGCCGGCTCCGAGAGGCGCACGCCCCCGACCGTCGCGGTGTAGATGTCGTTCTTCCCCAAGGCGGCTATCTGGCCGCGCTGTTCGAGCACGGCGAGCATCATCGAGACCCGGGAGGTCTCCAGGCCCGAGGTGGTGCGCCGCGGGGAGGGGATCTGGCTCGCCACCGTCAGCGACTGCACCTCGGCGACCAGCGGGCGGCGCCCCTCCAGCGTCACCGTCAGGCAGGTGCCCGGCACCGGCTCGTCCCGGCGGGTCAGGAACAGGCCCGAGGGATCGGCGAGCGAGGTGATGCCCTCGTCGTGCAACTCGAAGCAGCCGACCTCGTCGGTGGCCCCGTATCTGTTCTTCACGCCGCGGACCAGGCGCAGCCTCGCGTGCCTGTCCCCCTCGAACTGGAGCACCACGTCGACCAGGTGCTCCAGCAGCCGCGGGCCCGCGATGGCGCCGTCCTTCGTCACGTGCCCCACCAGCAGCGTGGCCATGTCGCGCTCCTTGGAGGCCCGGATCAGCGCGCCGGCCACCTCCCTGACCTGCGCCACCCCGCCCGGCGCGCCGTCGATCTCGGCCGAGGCGACCGTCTGCACCGAGTCGAGGATCAGCAGCGAGGGCTTCACCGCGTCCAACTGCCCGAGCACCGCGCCCAGATCCGTCTCGGCCGCCAGGTACAGGTGGTCGTGGATCGCGCCGATCCGGTCGGCCCGCAGCCGCACCTGGGCCGCCGACTCCTCGCCCGTCACATACAGCGTGCGGTGGTGTGGCGAGGCGGCCTTGGCCGCGACGTCGAGCAGCAGCGTGGACTTGCCGACCCCGGGCTCGCCGGCGAGCAGCACCACCGCCCCCGGCACCAGGCCGCCGCCGAGCACCCGGTCGAGCTCGGGGACGCCGGTGCCGCGCGCGGTCACCTGCGCGCCGTCCACCTGACCGATCGGCAGGGCCGGGGAGGCCACCCGCGCGGCCGGGGCGGTGCGCACGGCGGGCACGCCGCCGACCTCCTCCACCGTGCCCCAGGCGTGGCACTCGGGGCAGCGGCCGAGCCACTTGGCGGTGGACCAGCCGCACTCGGAGCAGCGGTAGGCGGGTCGATCAGTCTTACGGGCCATGTACGGAACGCTATCGCCCGGGTCTGACAGCCAACCCGCCCGTACCGGTCCCCAGGCGTCACCCGATAGGTGGAACCTCGGGTCGGCGGCCGCGGTGGCCGCCCGCCTGGCGCTTACGGTCGCCAGCGTGACGACCCGAAGCCGCGACCGCTCGACAGGCGCCGCACCGGGCCCAGCGCGTCGCTCCACCCCCACCCCGCCCGCCCGGCCCACGAGGCACGCCAAGCCCCCCAAGTCCAGGAAAGCCCCCAAGCCCGGCACCTCGCCGGAGAACCCGAAGCCCCCGCCGGCCCCCCAGGCCGGGCACCCCGCACACCCCACAGACCTCATGAGCCCCACGAGTTCGCAGAATCCGCAGAACCCGCAGAACCCGGAGAACTCCGCGGACCCGTGGCACTCGCCCGCCCTTTCCGGCCTTTCCCGCCCCTCGAACTCCGCCGAGGCCATGGAGCCCTCCCCGTCCGCCACCACCGCCAGAGCCGCCCGAAGGAACCGAGCCGCCAGGAACGGCCGGGCCGCCAAAGCCGGCCGGGCCGCCAAGCCGGGCGGCAAGGCCACGGCCGCCGCGGCCACCCGGCCCACGAGGCCGCTGGATGTCCCCGGGGCCGGCAACGCCCCGGACGCCGCCGGGCGCGGGCCGGGCGAGGCCCCCTACGAGGACGCCTACCTGGACGGGGTGTTCACCTACTGCCTGTCGCTGATGTGCGAGCACGACGCCGCCACCGCGGCGCTCGGCGAGGCGGTGGCCCTCGCCGAGCGGCAGCACGAGCGCGGCCGCCGCCCCGCCGCCCCGGAGCTGCGCCGCAGCTGGCTGTACGCGCTCGCCAGGTGGGCCTGCCTGCGCCGCCTCGCCGTGGCCCAGGGCGGCGCCGCGGGACCGGTGGCCACGGGCGAGGACGCCGACGCCGGCCGCCGCAGGCGCGAACTGGCCACGCTCTCCTGGCCGGAGGCCGCGGGCACGACGGCCGAGCAGCGCGAGGCGCTCGAACTCGCGGTCAGGCACAAGCTGTCGGTGCGGGAGATCGCGCGCGTGCTGGGACTGCCGGAGTCCGCGACACACACGCTGCTGACCACGGCCGCCTGCGAGGTGGAGCGGACCCGCGCCGCGCTGGCCGCCGTGGAGTCGGCGGGCTGCCCGGCCACCGCGGCGCTCGCGGGCGACGACCGGCGGGTGCTGCTCGGCCCCAGGCTGCGCGGCGAACTGGTGCGGCACGTGGACGAGTGCACCGCCTGCCGGCTCGTCGCCCAGCGCGCCATGGTGGGCGTGGGCTGGCCGGGCACCGCGCCCGGCTCGCGCACCCGGCTCGTCGTGCTGCCCGCGCCGCGCGCGGCGGTGCACGCCGCCAGGCTGGCGGTGCTCCGGGCCCGCGCCCAGTACACGCCGCGCTGCGACCGGGCGGGCTTCCCCGTGGCCGCGCGGGACCGGGCCGCCCGCCGGGAGAAGCTCCGCGGCCGGGCGGTGACGACGACGGTGGTGGCGGCGGTGCTGGCCGCCCCGGTGCTCGCGCTGTGGGCGGCCTGCCGCGGCGCGCCCGTCACCGGTGAGGCGGGCGGGCACGAGGAGCCGGCCGTGACCGCGCAGGACGATCCGGGCGCGGGCCTCGGGCCCGGCTCCGAGGTGGCGGCGCAGGGGGAGGGCGATCCGCGGCCGGAGGCCGCCGGCGCCGAGGGCGGGCGGGCCGACGGCGAGGCGGCGGAGCGGCGGGGCGGGCGGGAGGCGCGTGACCGGGCGGACGGCGGCGGAGGCGCCCCCGACGGCGCCCCGGAGCGTGCGGCACGGGGCGCGGGTACCGCCGAGGGCCCGGGCGAGGAGGGCGCGCCGGGACGGCTGAGCGCGGAGGCCGTGACCACGGACTCGGGCACCCGGATCACGCTGACGGCCTCCGGCGGCGCGCCCGTGGACTGGACGGCGGAGGCGGACGCGGACTGGCTGCTCCTCAGCGTCTCCTCGGGAACCCTGCGGCCGGGGGAGACGCAGGTGATCGAGGTCTCCGTGGACCGGGCCCGGGAGCCGGCGGGCGCCTGGCAGGCCCGGGTCACCCTCAGCCCCGCGGCCACGGTGGTCACCGTGGAGGGCGAGGGCGCCGCCCCGGAGGAGCCCACCGATCCGCCGGGCGAGGAGCCGCCGCCGGAGGACCCGCCGCCGGCCGAGGGCGGGGACCCCGCCGCGTCCGGCGGGGGCGGGGCTTAGCCCGCGCCCCCGCGTGCGCTCCCGCCCGCGCCCCCGCGTTCGCCCCGGCGTGCGGCGGCGCCACGGGGCGCGTGGAAAGGGCGCGGGCCCCCCGCGTACGGCCCCGGCGGGCGCGGGCGCGGACGTCGCGGCGTGGGGGGCAGGGGCGCGCCGGTGTGGGCGCCATCAGGGCGCGGGGGCGCGCCGGGGTTGCGTGGTGCCGGGCGTGCGGCGCGGTGCGCCGGCGCGTTCAGTGCGGTGGGTGGAGGCCGTGCCCGGTCAGGTGGTGCTGGACGACGGGGGCGAGGCGGCGGATCAGTTCCTCGGCGTCGGCGCCGGCCAGCGGCTCGAAGCGCATGACGTAGCGCAGCATGACCGTGCCCACCAGCTGCGCCGCGGCGAGTTCGGCCCGCAGCTCGGCGTCCGGCAGGTCGAGCCCGCCGGTGACCCGGGACAGCAGCTGCGAGGTGACGAAGCCGCGGAAGATGCCGGCGGCGGTCTCGTTGTTCACCGCGGACCGCACCAGCGCGAGGAGGGGGCCGCGCGTCGCCGGGTTCTCCCAGACGCCGAAGAAGAGCCGGGTGAACGCCAGGCCGGTCTCCTCGGGCGGGAACTGCTGCGCCACCGGCAGCCCGGCCGTCGCGGGGGCCGCCGCGGCGGCCACGGCGGCGGCGAAGATCCGCTCCTTGGTGCCGTAGTAGTGGTGCACGAGGGCGGGATTCACGTCGGCGAGCCTGGCGATCTCCCGGATGGACGTCTTGTCGTAGCCCCGCTCCGCGAAGACCTCCCGCGCGGCGGCCAGGATGCGGTCCCGGGTGGCGGGCAGTTCGGCGACGTCGGCCCGCCGCGGCCGCCCCCGCCCGCGGCGCGGCCCGCCGCCCGCGGGCGCGGCGGGGGCCGCCGGGCTCACGGCCCGGCCTCCTCCGCCGGCACGGGGCGCCCCGCGGCCCCCGCCCCGCCCCCCGGGACGGCCAGGTGCCGCCTGGTGAAGTCCAGGGTCTCGGCCAGGTCGGCCTCGCGCTGCGCCGAGGAGGCCGCCCGGCGGGTGTTGATCTCGGCGACGACGTGCCCCCGGTAGCCGGAGGCCGCGAGCCGCGCCAGCAGCTCGGCGCAGGGCTGGGTGCCGTGCCCCGGCACCAGGTGCTCGTCCTTGCCCGAGCCAGAGCCGTCCGAGAGGTGCACGTGCCCCAGCCGGTCCCCCATCCGGTCGGCCATCGCCAGCGCGTCCGACCGCGAGGTGGCCGCGTGCGAGACGTCGAGCGTGAAGTGCGGGAAGTCCTCGTCCGTCGGGTCCCAGCCGGGCGCGTAGGCCTCCAGCCTGCGATCGCGGTACCGCCAGGGGTACATGTTCTCCACCGCGAACCTGACGTCCGTCTCGTCAGCCATGCGCCGTATCCCCGCCACGAAGTCGCGGGCGTAGCCGCGCTGCCAGCGGAACGGCGGGTGCACGACGACGGTGCTCGCCCCGAGCGCCTCGGCCGCCTCCCTGGCCCGGCTGAGCTTGCGCCACGGGTCGCTCGACCACACGCGCTGGGTGACGAGCAGGCAGGGGGCGTGCACGGCCAGGATCGGCACCCCCTCCCGCTCCGAGAGCCGGCGCAACGCGTCCAGATCCTGGCTCACCGGGTCGGTCCACACCATCACCTCCACCCCGTCATAGCCGAGACGCCCGGCTATGCGGAAAGCGGAAGCGGTGTTCTCCGGGTACACGGAGGCCGTCGAGAGGGCGACCTTCGCGAGCGGAGCCGGTGCCTGATGTGCCACGGCGCCCAGCCTAAGCGCAACCCCCGGCCCTTCCGCCTTGACCGTGGGAAGCCTCACGAGGATTATTAAACACATGATGAATAAAATCCCGGACGACGAGCAAGGCGGGGGCGAGGGCGCCCTGGGGCCCGCCGCGGCGGGCCGGGAGGCGGTGCGGGCGCGCGACCTCGGGGTCGTGCGCGGTCGCACGCCGGTGCTCAAGGGGCTGGACTTCGCGGTGGCGCGCGGTTCGGTCACCGGGCTGCTCGGGCCCTCGGGCTGCGGGAAGACGACGCTGATGCGGGCCATCGTCGGCGCCCAGGCGAAGGTGACGGGCACCCTGGAGGTGCTGGGGCGCCCGGCGGGCAGCCCCTCGCTCAGGCACCGCCTCGGCTACGTCACCCAGGCGCCCTCCGTCTACGCGGACCTCACCATCCGGCAGAACCTGGCGTACTACGCCGCCGTGCTCGGCGTTCCCCGCCGGGAGCGGGAACGGCAGGTGGACGCGGCCCTCGCCGACGTGGACCTGACCTCGCACGCCGGCTCCCTGGTCGCCAACCTCTCCGGCGGCCAGCGCTCGCGCGTCTCCCTGGCCGTGGCGCTGCTCGGCACCCCCGAGTTGCTGGTCCTCGACGAGCCGACCGTCGGGCTCGACCCCGTGCTGCGCCGCAGCCTGTGGGGGCTCTTCCACCGGCTGGCCGCCGAGCGCGGGGCCTCCCTGCTGATCTCCTCGCACGTCATGGACGAGGCCGACCGCTGCCAGCGGCTGATCCTCATGCGGGACGGCCGCATCCTCGCGGAGGGCACGCCGGACGAGATGCGCCGGCGCACCGGAAGCGAGACGGTGGAGGACGCGTTCCTCCGGCTCGTCGAGGAGGACACCGCCCGCCGCGACGGCGGGAGGGAAGACCCCCGGAACCCCGGGGACCCCGCGGACCAGGAGCACCGAGACCACCAGAACCACCAGAACCACCGGGAGCCCGAAGACCCCCGGCGACACCCCCGAGACAACCGAGACAACCGAGACAACGAAGAAGGCTGAGCACCTTGAGTGCCACCCGCATCCTCGCGACCGCCCTGCGCGTGCTGCGCCAGCTGCGGCACGACCCGCGCACCATCGCCCTGCTGCTGCTCGTGCCGGTGCTGCTGCTGGTGCTGCTGTACTACGTCTTCGACTCCGACCGCGGCTCCTTCGACCGCATCGGCTCCTCGCTGCTCGGCATCTTCCCGCTGGTCACCATGTTCCTGGTGACCTCGATCGCCACGCTGCGGGAACGCACCTCGGGCACGCTGGAACGGCTGCTGGCCATGCCGCTGGGCAAGGCGGACCTGATCCTCGGATACGCGCTGGCCTTCGGCGTCTTCGCCGTGCTCCAGGCCGGCCTCGCCACCGGCGTGGCGCTGTGGTTCCTCGACCTCGACATCGCCGGCTCGCCCTGGCTGCTGCTGCTGGTGGCCCTGCTCAACGCGCTGCTCGGCACGGCCCTCGGGCTGTTCGTCTCGGCCTTCGCCGCCTCCGAGTTCCAGGCGGTGCAGTTCATGCCGGCGATCCTGTTCCCGCAGATCCTGCTGTGCGGCCTGTTCGCGCCGCGCTCCGCGATGCAGCCGGTGCTCGAATACGTCTCCAACGTGCTGCCGATGTCCTACTCGGTGGACGGCATGACGGAGGTGCTGAAGCACTCCGACCTCACCGTGGACTACGTGCGCGACGTGCTCATCGTGGCGGCCGTCGCGCTCGGCGTCCTCGGCCTGGGGGCGGCCACGCTGCGCCGCCGCACCGCCTGAGCGCCGTCAGTCGCCCGGCATGTGGTCGAGGCGGCGCAGGATGACGCCCTCGCGCAGGGCCCACGGGCAGACCTCGAGCGTCTCGATGTCGAACAGGTCCATCGCCGCCTCGGCCACCACGGCCCCGGCCAGCAGCTGACGGGCCCGGCCCTCGGACACCCCGGGCAGCTGCCGGCGTTCGCGCACCGGGAGTTCGGCCAGCTTCTGCACCCAGGTCCGCAGGTCGGAGCGGCTCATCTCGCGCCGCACGTACAGGCCCTCTGCCGACCTCGCCGCCCCGGTGACGCGGGCCAGCTGCTTGAAGGTCTTGGAGGTGCCCACCACGCGGTCGGGCTGGCCGTACCTGGTGAAGTCGCCCATCACCCCGGCCAGTTGGGTACGCACCTCCCGGCGCAGCGCGCGGACGTCCGCCGCCGCGGGCGGGTCGCCCGGCAGCCTGGCCGCCGTCAGCCGGCCCGCGCCGAGCGGCAGGGAGACCGCCACGTCAGGCTCCTCGTCGATGCCGAGGGCGACCTCGAAGGAGCCGCCGCCGATGTCGAACATCAGCAGCCGCCCGGCCGACCAGCCCAGCCACCGGCGGGCCGCCAGGAACGTCAGTCGGGCCTCGTCGGGGCCCGACAGCACCTGCAGGTCCACGCCGGTCTCCTCCGCG
This sequence comes from Streptomyces hoynatensis, assembly GCF_003626535.1. Classification (GTDB taxonomy): domain Bacteria; phylum Actinomycetota; class Actinomycetes; order Streptomycetales; family Streptomycetaceae; genus Streptomyces; species Streptomyces hoynatensis. The sequence goes on along the minus strand of NZ_RBAL01000005.1, from coordinate 12,503 downwards.
ACCCGGCGCAGCACCTCGTCCGCGTTGCCCGCCTCGCGCACCGCGGAGGTGGCGAAGGGCAGCAGGGCCGCGACGCCCTGCTCCTCGGCGGCCTCCAGGGCCTCCCGGACGGTGCTCACCAGCCGGTCGACCCCGGCCGTCCCGATCGAGCCGTCCGCCTCCAGGAGTTCGGCCAGCCGCAGTTCGGACTTGTGCGAGGAGGCGGGCAGCGGACGCGCGCCGGGATGCGCGTCGACCACCAGCAGGTGGACCGTGTTGGAACCGACGTCCAGAACACCGAGCCTCATGGGGGTCAACGCTACCGTCCCCTTACTCTGGCCAGGTGGCGAAGACGAAGAGGGCGAAGCTGGGCAGAACAACCCGCACGCGAGGCTCGTTCACCGAGCCGCTCGACGGCGCGCGCCGCCGTGCCGCCGGGGAGGAGGTGGCGCTCAACCACCCCAGGGCCTGGGTGGAGTTCCCCGACCCGGCCGATCCCGAGCAGGTGTTCCGCTGCGACCTGACGTGGCTGACCTCCCGCTGGGAGTGCGTCTTCGGGCGCGGCTGCCAGGGCATCCACGCGGGGCGCGCCACCGACGGCTGTTGCTCGCTCGGCGCGCACTTCTCCGACGAGGAGGACGAGCGGCGGGTGGCCGAGCACGCGGCGCGGCTGACGCCCGAGACCTGGCAGTTCCACGCGGAGGCCCAGGAGGGCGGCTGGGTCGAGGTCGAGGAGCCCGAAGCGGAGGACGGCGAGGACGCTGAAGAGGGGGAAGAGATCGAAGGGGGCGAAGGGGCCGAAGGGGCCGAAGAGGCCGAAGGGGAGGCGGCCGAGGCGGGCGGCGATCGGCGTACGCGGCGCATCCAGGGGGCGTGCATCTTCCTCAACCGCCCGGGGTTCGCGACGGGCGCGGGTTGCGCGCTGCACACGCTGGCCCTGCGCGAGGGCCGCGAGCCGCTGGAGACCAAGCCCGACGTGTGCTGGCAGCTGCCGGTGCGGCGGACGTACGAGTGGGTGGAGCAGCCCGACGGGGAGCAGTTGCTCTACGTGTCGATCGGGGAGTACGACCGGCGCGGCTGGGGTCCCGGCGGTCACGACCTGCACTGGTGGTGCACCGGCGCGCCCGCGGCGCACGGGGCGGGCGAGCCCCTCTACGTCAGCTACCGGGCGGAGCTGACCGAGCTGATGGGCAAGGAGGGCTACGACCGGCTGGCGGAGCTGTGCGCCGCGCGGCTCGCGGCCCAGACCGGGCTGCCGCCCGGCGCCAGGCCGCTGCCGCTGCTCGCCCCGCACCCGGCCGACCCGCCCCCGGCGCCCGCCGCGAACCCGCCGCTCGGCTGAGCGAGCCCGCAAGCCCGCAAGCGCCCGCAAGCCCGGTGAGCCCGCGCCCCGCAAGCCCGCGAGACCTCGCGACGGGGCGCCCGGGGGCTTGCGGGGGCGCGTCGGGGCGCCTAGGGAGGTGTCTCGTATCCCGAAATCGACGTCCCGGGAACCGGGCGAGGGGCGTAGCCTCGAAAGTCAGCCAGACAGCCTCGCAGGGAGGGCCAGACACCATGGCGACACTGAGGTCCCGCACCGTCACTCACGGCCGCAACATGGCGGGCGCACGCGCGCTGCTGCGTGCCGCGGGCGTAGCGCGGGAGGACTTCGGCAAGCCGATCATCGCGGTGGCCAACAGCTTCACCGAGTTCGTGCCGGGCCACACCCACCTCCAGCCGGTCGGCAGGATCGTCTCCGAGGCGATCTCGGCCGCCGGGGGCGTGCCCCGCGAGTTCAACACCATCGCGGTCGACGACGGCATCGCCATGGGCCACGGCGGCATGCTCTACTCGCTGCCCTCCCGCGACCTGATCGCCGACGCCGTCGAGTACATGGTCGAGGCGCACTGCGCCGACGCCCTGGTGTGCATCTCCAACTGCGACAAGATCACCCCGGGCATGCTCATGGCGGCGATGCGGCTGAACATCCCCACCGTGTTCGTCTCCGGCGGCCCCATGGAGGCAGGCAAGGCCACGCTGGTCGACGGCACGGTCCGCTCCAACCTCGACCTGATCAGCGCCATGTCCGAGGCGGTCTCCGAGGAGACCTCGGACGAGAACCTGCTGCGCATCGAGGAGGCCGCCTGTCCGACCTGCGGCTCCTGTTCCGGCATGTTCACCGCGAACTCCATGAACTGCCTGGTGGAGGCCCTGGGCCTCGCGCTGCCGGGCAACGGCTCCGTCCTCGCCACCCACACGGCCCGCCGCGACCTGTACGAGGGCGCGGGGCGCACCGTGGTCGAGATCACCAAGCGCTACTACGAGCAGGACGACGCCACGGTCCTGCCGCGGGCCATCGCCTCCCGGGCGGCCTTCGAGAACGCGATGGCCATGGACGTCGGCATGGGCGGCTCCACCAACACGATCCTGCACCTGCTCGCCGCCGCGCAGGAGGCGCAGGTCTCCTTCGACATGGCGGACATCGACGCCCTCTCCCGCCGGGTGCCGTGCGTCTGCAAGGTCGCCCCCAACGGCTCGTACCACATGGAGGACGTGCACCGCGCCGGCGGCATCCCCGCGATCCTCGGCGAGCTGCACCGCGCCGGGCTGCTGAACGAGGACGTGCACGCGGTGCACGCCGACTCGCTCGCCGAGTGGCTCAAGCGCTGGGACATCCGCGGCGGCTCGCCCTCGCCCGAGGCCGTCGAGCTGTTCCACGCCGCCCCCGGCTGCGTGCGGTCGGCCAGCGCCTTCTCCCAGTCCGAGCGCTGGGAGTCGCTGGACACCGACGCCGAGCAGGGCTGCGTGCGGGACGTCGCCCACGCCTACTCGGCGGACGGCGGCCTCGCGGTCCTGTACGGCAACCTCGCCGAGGACGGCTGCGTGGTGAAGACGGCGGGCGTGGACGAGTCGATCTGGACCTTCGAGGGCCCCGCGGTGGTCGTGGAGTCCCAGGAGGAGGCCGTGGAGGCGATCCTGGCCAAGCGGGTCAAGGAGGGCGACGTGGTCGTCGTCCGCTACGAGGGCCCGCGCGGCGGCCCCGGCATGCAGGAGATGCTGTATCCGACCGCCTTCCTCAAGGGCCGGGGCCTGGGCAAGAAGTGCGCCCTGATCACCGACGGCCGGTTCTCCGGCGGCACCTCGGGGCTCTCCATCGGCCACGTCTCGCCCGAGGCGGCGGCCGGCGGCACGATCGCCCTGGTCCGCGACGGCGACCCGATCCGGATCGACATCCCCGGCCGCCGCATCGAACTGCGGGTCCCCGAGGAGGAGCTCGCCGCGCGCCGCGAGGCGCTCGGCGGCCGGTACGCGCCGGTCGCGCGGGACCGCAAGGTGTCCACGGCGCTGCGCGCGTACGCCGCGATGGCCACCAGCGCCGACAAGGGCGCGGTCCGGGACATCAGCAGGCTCGAGGGCTGAGCCGCGCCGGCGCGCCGGGCGGGCCCGGCCCGGTCCGGGAGCCGCGCGTCCGGGGAGCCGCGTCCGGGAGCCGCGCCGGGCCGGCCGGTTCCGGTGCGGGCCGGTTCCGGTGCGGGCCCTCGCGGGCGGGCCGGGAGTCAGTCGCCGAGCGGCATGGCGTACAGCGTGTTCCCCAGGGTGACCACGTAGGCCACGCCGTCCTCGATCACCGGCGGCGGCGCCCAGGCGTCGCTGCCGGGGCCCGGGGTCCCCGGATGGGGCTCGCCCACGCCCCGCGGCTCGCCGTCCGCCGCGTCCACCCGCCGCAGCCGCCCCTCGGCGTCCGAGAGGTACAGCAGGCCGTTCGCCACGGCCGGCTCGGAGAGCGGTGGCTCGGCCTCCGTGAGGTCCGCCTGCCACAGCAGTTCCCCGGCCGCCGGGTCCACGGCCGCGAGCCGTCCTGCGCCCGTGGAGACGTAGACGAGGCCGTCGGCGAGCACGGAACGCTGCTCGGCCGCCTCGGGCAGCTCCGTGCGCGTCCAGGAACCGTCGCGCAGGTCGAGGCGCAGCACCGCGGTCACGACCGGAACCTCGGGGTCGAGCTCCTCGAAGTACCCGGCCGAGGCGTCCATGCCGAGCGGGCGCAGGTCCCCGGCGGCCTCGGCCGGGGGCGGCACCGGCCCGGGCCACAGCTCCCGGCCCGCGTCGCCGAGCAGGGTGAGCGCGAGGTCGCCCCCCGAGCCCGCGTCGCGGCTGAGCACGAGCACCCGGTCGGCGTTGCCCAGGGTGGCCGTCACATAGCGTCCCGGCGTCTCCCAGGTGCCGAGCGGCTCGGGGGAGTCCAGGGCGTAGAAGCGCAGGGTGCTGTCGCCGTTCTGGAGGGCCAGGCTGCGGTCGGTGGCGACCAGCGAGCCGGTCAGCTCGGGGGCGTCGATCTCCCAGCGTTCCTCGCCGTCCTCCCGGGCCAGCGCGACCACGCCCTTGTCCGAGCGGGCGAACACGGTGTCGCCGACGGCCAGGGGCGCCGGGCCGCCGAGCGCGTCCCGCGGGCCGCCGTGGGTCCAGCGCTCCGTTCCCTCGGGGCCGAAGAGCACCGCCAGTTCGGCTCCCGCCCCGCACAGCAGGTCGCCGCCGGCCGGGGCGCAGCGCAGGCCGGCCGTCGCGGCGTCCAGGACCCCGTGCTCCCGGAGGTCGAGTTCCCAGGGACGCGGGGGACCTGTGGCGGACGCGCCCCCTCCGGCCGGGTCGTCCGAGGCGTCCCGCGAGGGGCCGGCCTGGCCCTCCCCGCCGGCCTGCCGGGCCAGCAACGCGCCGCCGCCCGCCGCGGCGAGCGCCACCACCGCCGCGGCCACCAGCCACGCGCGGCGGCGCCCGCGCGCACGCCTGGCCTCGCTCCCCACGCGGGCGCCGCGCGCCCCGGCGCTCCCGTCCCGTTCCTCGCGCCCGGCGCCCGCAGGCGCCCGGCCCCCGTGCCGCTGCCCGCCCTGCCACGCCGGGGACTCCCGGATGGCCGCGGCCTGCGCCCGGCTGCCCGCCCAGGCGGCCATCCGGAGCACGGCGGCCACCTCGGGCCGCTCGTCCGGGTCCTTGGCCAGGCACAGCGCCACCAGGTCCCGCAGGGACGCCGGCACCCCGGACAGCTCGGGCTCCTCGTGCACCACCCGGTAGGCCACGGCCAGCGGGTCGCCGCCCGGCTGCCGGCCCGCCTCGAAGGGGCTGCGGCCGGTGGCCGCGTACGCCACCACCGCGCCCAGCGCGAAGACGTCGGCCGCCCAGGTCACCTCGGCCCCGCCGGTCAGCTGCTCGGGCGCCATGAAGGGCGGCGAGCCGAGCACCGCCCCGTCCTCCGTCAGCCGCCGGCCGTCGTCCAGGGCGCGCGAGATGCCGAAGTCGATGACGCGCACGCCGTCCCCGGCCAGCAGGACGTTGCCCGGCTTCAGGTCGCGGTGCACCAGGCCGCAGCGGTGGATGTCGAGCAGCGCCTCGGCCAGCTCGGCGCCGATCCGGGCCGCCTCGGGCCCGCCCAGGGGCCCGTCCCGCTCCACCCGGTCGGCCAGGGAGCCGCCCGGGACGTACAGGGTGGCGAGCCAGGGCGGGTCGCCCTCGGGATCGGCGTCGACGACGGGCGCGGTGAACGCCCCGCTGACGCGCCTGGCCGCCGCCACCTCGCGCCGGAAACGCGCCCGGAAGCCGGGGTCCTCGGCGTACTCGTGGCGGATCACCTTGATCGCCAGCTGCCGGCCGGCGACGGTGCGCGCCAGGTGGACCACGCCCATGCCCCCGCTGCCGAGGCGGCGTTCGAGCACGTAGTCCCCGAGCCGCTCGGGGACCTCTCCGCTGCTCCCGGTCATGGCCTCCGCCCCCCTCGTGCGCGCTGGGCCCGGGACAGCGTACTGGGGTGGGTGCCTGTCCCGGAGGCGGCCATAATCGACCGCATGTCCAAGTTCGCGCAGTCGCCCGCGGCCGGTGAGCACGACGAGGCCGGGAGGCACGACAGGCAGGAGAGCCCACAGGGCCCCGAGAGCCCGGGGAGCGCCGAGCGGGAGGAGGGGCCGCGGCCCGAGCCGCTGCGGTTCTACGGCACCTCGTGGGTGGACCACTCGCGCCACTACGGGCTGCGGCGGGCGGCCCTGACGGCCGGCGCCGCGCTGCTGACCCTGGCCGGGGTCCTGGTGCTGTGGCTCGGCTACGTCGGCCTGGTGGGCACCGGCAGCGGAGGCTGGCTCGGCACGCTGGTGGTGCTCGCGTTCGTGCTGTGCACCGCCCTGGCGTTCACCAGGGCCTGGAGCGGCTACGTGCGCGCGCAGCCCGCGGACGGCCCCGACGAGTCGCAGTTCCGCACCATCAAGGTGGTCGGCTTCGTCGGGCTGCTGCTGGCGTACACGCTGCGCAGCCTCGCGGAGGCGCCGGGGGAGCGGCTGCGCCGCGCGGATTACGAGGCCGCCGTGGAGAGGCACAAGCGCCGCACGGTACGGCGCTCGGGCAACCCCGCGCGCCGCCGCGAGCGCCGCAGGCGCTGAGCCCGCGCGCCGCCCACCGGCGAGGGCCCGGCCTTCCGGCGACCCTGACTCATCCCTGACCGGCCCCTGAGACGGGTCCCTGAGTTGCCCCGGGGACGTGTCAACTCTTCTTGACAGGTGGTCGGACGCGCTGAGACGCTGCCAAGGCACCCGAAGAACGGAAATGGGGGCGTGATGCCCGAAGAGGACACCTCATCCACGGGGGAACAGCTGTTGAAGGTCCTCTCCGCGCTGAGCAACCCGCACCGCATGCGGATCATCGCCGCGCTCGCCGTGGAGCGGAACTACGTCAGCAGGCTCGCCCGCGAGACCGGGATGAGCCGCCCGCTGCTCCACATGCACCTCCAGCGGCTGGAGGCCGCGGGGCTGGTCACCGGCTCCCTCGAACTGTCGGACGACGGCAAGGCGATGAAGTTCTTCGACGTGGCACCGTTCATCTACGAGCTGACCCCGCAGACCATCGCGGCGGCGGCCGAGACCCTGAGGCAAGGCCGGCAAGAGGCCCACTCGGAACTGGAAGGTAGGGGCCAGTGAGCGACTCGATGACGACGATGGCGGAGGACCCGGCGGGCGTCTGGGCCGCCGGGCTCGGCACGGCCGGAGTCTTCGCACTGCTCATCGTGGTCGTCTGGCAGTTCGCGGCGACATGGCGCGCCAGGATGCTCGCAACGCGCGAGGACGAGTACAAGCGGCTTACCGTGAAGTACGCAGAACTGCTTGAGGACAACACCGAGATCCTGCGCCGCTACACCGACGAACTGAGCGAGACCCGGAAATCCGTCGACTCGATGGAACGCATGATGCGCGAGCTCGACTGACCTCCGAAGGAGACCCGACCCGAATGAAGCGCCGCCTGCACCGCTTCGTCCGACGGCTGCTGCCGTCGCCCCGTGGGGAGTACGCCAACGACGGCTTCCCCCGCAAACACCCCAGCGGCACCCCGAGGCGCCCCCGCCGCGGCTGAGAAGGCCCCGGCCGGGGCGCCTCGGCCGCGAAGGCCCGGGCGAACACGCTCCGCCGGACGGCCCCCGCCGGGGCGAACGAGCCGGCGCGCGGGCGGCCGCCCCCGGCCGGCACCGGCCGCGCCGGTGGGCGGGAGGAGACCCGGCCGCGGAGGCGCGGCCATTGACGAGCCGGGGACGATAAGGGCATGAACCACGCGCAGCTCGCCACCTCCTTCAACGCCATCGCCGCCGAGTACGCCGCCTCCCGCCCGGGCTATCCCCCCGCCCTGTACGACGCCGTCGAGGAACTCGCCGGGCGCGCCTTCCGCGGCGCCGACGTCCTGGACATAGGCGCGGGCACCGGGCTCGGCACCCGGCCGATGTGGGAGCGCGGGGCGCGCGTCACCGCGGCCGAGCCGGGGCCCGGGATGGCGGCCCAGCTGCGGGCCGGGCTGCCCGGCATTCGCCTGGTACGCGCCTCGGGAGACGCCCTGCCCTTCGCCGGCGGCTCCTTCGACCTGGTCACCTACGCGCAGGCCTGGCACTGGACCGACCCGCTGCGCTCCCTTCCCGAGGCCCTGCGCGTGCTGCGGCCCGGCGGCGCGCTCGCCACCTGGTGGAACACCCCCGACCGCTCCGTCGCCTGGCGCGACGCCCAGGAGCGGCGGCTGCGCGAACGGCTCCCCTCGCTGGACGGCCGCCCCGACCGCACCCGCCTGCTGCCCGAACTCGTCCGCAGCCACGCCCCCGGGGTGAGCGCCCACTACCGCGAGGTGCCCTGGCACCGAACCGTGCCGCTCGCCACCCACCTGGCCAACCTCGCCACCCACTCCCACATCTCGGTGCTCGCCCCCGGGGAGCGCGCCGCACTCCTCGCCGAGGAGGAGGCGGCGCTCCTTCGGGTCTTCCCGGACGCACGGGTGCGGGAGGACTACAGGGTGCGGCTCTCGGTGGCCGTGCGGCCCCGCGGCTGAACGCCGCCCCGCCCGGCAGGGGCGTCCGCCGGGCCGAGCGGGCCGGGCCGCGTGCGAGGATGGCGGGCGGCTGCCGCGCGCGCCGCCGGAGGCAGGGGGCAGACTCCGCAACCGCCGCCGGGCCGCGCCACCGGGCCGGGCCACCGCGTCGCCCGGGCGCCGGAACCCACCCCCTCGCGGGGACCGGCACGGCCGCCGACGCGGCAGGCAGCGGGAAGCGGCCCGCAACCCGAACGGGCAACCGCACACCCCGAGCGCGGCACACCGGCGACAAACGAACACGACGAGCATCGCGGGGGCCGGCACCGGGGCCGGCGGCCGGCCCCCGACCGACAGCATCGGCAGCACCAACGGCACCGACAGCACCCCGACAGCACCCTCGACACACAAGGCGGGCCGCCATGAGTTCCGACAACCACAAGATCGCCGTCCTCGGCGCCGGCAAGATCGGCGAGGCCATCCTCGGCGGACTGCTCCGCGCCGGACGGGCCCCCGCCGACCTGCTGGTCACCGTCCGCCGGGCCGAGCGCGCCGAGGCGCTCAGGGAGCGCCACGGCGTGGAGGCCGTCACCAACGCCGAGGCCGCCAAGACGGCCGACACCCTCATCCTCGCGGTCAAGCCGCAGGACATGGGCACGCTGCTCGACGAACTCTCCCCGCACACCCCCGCCGACCGGCTGGTCATCTCGGCGGCGGCCGGCATCACGACGGCCTTCGTCGAGTCGCGGCTGACCGAGGGCATCCCCGTGGTGCGGGTCATGCCGAACACCCCCGCGCTCGTCGACGAGGCCATGTCCGTCATCTCCGGCGGGCGCCACGCGACCGAGGCCCACCTCGCCCACGCCGAGGAGATCTTCGACGCCGTCGGCAAGACCCTCAGGATTCCGGAGGCCCAGCAGGACGCCGCCACCGCGCTGTCCGGCTCGGGACCCGCCTACTTCTACTACCTGGTCGAGGCGATGACCGACGCGGGCATCCTGCTCGGACTGCCGCGGGACAAGGCACACGACCTGATCGTGCAGGCCGCGATCGGCGCCTCCGTGATGCTGCGGGACAGCGGGGAGCACCCGGTGAAGCTCCGGGAGGCCGTCACCTCGCCCGGCGGCACCACCATCAGCGCCATCCGCGAGCTGGAGAACCACGGCGTGCGGGCCGCCCTGATCGCCGCGATCGAGGCCGCCCGGGACCGCAGCCGCTCCCTCACCCCGCCCTCGGGAGACTGAGCGCCGGCCGCCCCAGGAAGGCCCGGCCCCGACGCCCCTGCGGACAGGACCCCCACGGCCCCGGAGACCGGACGGCCGCACCTCCGCGGACCCGTGCGCCCTGCGGACCCGGGCCGTCCCCGCGAGCCAGGGCCGTCCCCGCGAGCCAGGGCCGGGCGGGGCAGCCCCGAAGGGCCCCGCCCGGCCGCGGTGGCGCGCTCAGTCGGTCGCGATGGCCCCGAGCACATTCATCCGGCCCGCGCGGAAGGCCGGCAGCAGCGCCGCGGCCAGGCCCACGGCCGCCGAGCCCGCGAACACCGCGCCGATCGTCGGCCACGGTATCTCCAGGACGTTGAACCCCTCGCTCGCGAGCACCCGCTGCGCCGCCGTGCCCCAGGCCATGCCGAGGCCGAGGCCGAGCAGGGCGCCGAAGAGGGCGATCACCACCGATTCGAGGCGGATCATGCGCCGCAGCTGCCGCCGCGAGAGGCCGATGGCCCGCATCAGGCCGATCTCCCTGGTGCGTTCGACGACCGACAGGGTCAGCGTGTTCACCACGCCGAGGACGGCCACGATGATCGCCAGCGCGAGCAGCGCGTACACGATGTTCAGCAGCTGGCCTATCTCGTCCTTGAACTGCTGCTTGTAGTCGGCCTGGTCGGACACCTCGAACTGCGGGTACGGCTGCAGCGCCTCCTGAAGCGCCGCGTACGCCTCCGCCTCGTGGCCGTCCTCCGCCGTCGCGAACATCACCATGTTCAGCGGCATGGACTCGGCCGGGAGATGCGCCCTGGCGGTCTCCCGCGACATGTACATCGCGCCGTGGTCGATCAGCGTGTCCTCCGAGGTGATCGCCGCCAGCGTCAGCGTCGCCGTGTCGCCCCCGGCGAACCGGGCGGTCACCTCGTCGCCCACCTGCAGCCCGTGGTCCTCGGCGAAGGACTCGCCGACCGACAGGTGATCGGGCCGGTAGGCGTCCGCCAGCTCGCCCTCCACCGTCCTGGCCCGCATGTCCTGCGCGTAGGTCGGGTCGGCCGCCGTCACCTCCTGCTCGGAGGACTCTCCGCCGGCGGTCAGCTCCACCTTGACGATCGAGTAGTCGGTCACGTGCTCCAGGCCGGGCGTGGCGTGGACGGCCGCCGCCGCCTCCGGGGTGATCAGCTGCTGGGAGGTGTCGATGATGAAGTCCGCGCCCACCGAGTCGTCGAGCTCCCGCTCGGCCGAGGCCACCACCGAGGACCCGACCACCGACAGCGAGCCGACCAGCGCCAGGCCGATCATCAGCGCTCCCGCGGTGGCGCCCGTGCGGCGCGGGTTGCGCCGGGCATTGCGCCCGGCCATCCGCCCGATCGGGCCGAAGGCCCGCAGCAGCGCGGCGCTGACCACGCGCACCACGATCCCGGCCAGCAGCGGGCCGACCACGATCGCGCCCACCAGGGTCAGCAGCAGGCCGATGCCGAGGAACGAAGAGCCCTCGGCCGCCTCGCCCGCGCTCGCCGCCGCGACGAGCGCCGCGCCACCACCGCCGAGCAGCAGCAGCCCGAGGGCGCCCCTGACCCGGCCGGCGCGCGCCATGCCCTGCGTGCCCGCCTCCCGCAGCGCCGCCATGGGGGAGATGCGGGCCGCCCTGCGCGCCGGGAGCCAGGCCGCAAGCACCGTGGCCAGCACGCCGACCGTGAGCCCGGCCACCGGCGTGGTCGCCGACACCGTCAGCTGCGAGGTGTCCATGTTGATCCCGGCCGAGTTCATCAGCTGCATCAGGCCGACCGCGAGCCCGATCCCCGCGCCGACGCCGACCGCCGAGCCGATGAGGCCGAGCAGGAGGGCCTCGATGAGGACGGAGCGGTTGACCTGGCGGCGGCTGGAGCCGATGGCCCGCATGAGGCCGATCTCGCGGGTGCGCTGGGCGACGAGCATCGAGAAGGTGTTGACGATCAGGAAGATCCCGACCAGCACCGCTATGCCGGCGAACCCGAGCATCGCGTACCTGATCACGTCGAGGAAGCCGCCGACGTCCTCGTTCATGTCCTGCCTGTTGTCCGCGCGGCTGTCCACCTCGTAGTCGTCGCCGATCGCGGCGGCCACCCGCTGCTTCAGCTCCTCGTCCGAGACGCCGTCGGCCGCCGTCACGTAGACCGAGGTGATCGCGTCCTGTTCGCCGAGCAGCTCGGTGGCCGCGACCTCGGGCGCGAGCAGCACGTACATCGCACCCGGGTTGGTGCTGTGCAGCTTGGTGATGCCGCTGACCTTGACGTGGTAGGTGCCGGGCACCGCGACGATGTCCAGCGCGTCGCCGAGCGAGACGTCCTGCCGCTCCGCCGTGTCCTGGTCGATCAGCACCTCGCCCGCGCCCTGTGGCGCGTGCCCGGACACCAGGTCCATCGAGTCCTGCATGGACGGGCCCCAGTCGGCGGCGATCGTCGGCGCCCCCGAGGTGGGGCCGACGGCCTCACCCTCCCGGTCCACCACCGTCACGTTCTGGTCGAGGACCAGGCCCTCTGCCGACTCGACGCCCTCGACCGCGCGCACCTCGTCCACCAGCGAGCCCGGCATCGTCCGCGCCCGGCCGGTGTCCTGCGCCTCGTCCCCGCCCGCGGCGCCGACGGTCACGTCGGGCGAGAGGTCGGTGAAGAACTCGTCGAAGGTCTTGTTCAGCGTGTCGCTGAAGACCAGCGTCCCCGAGACGAAGGCGACCGAGAGCACGATGGCCAGGCCCGAGAGGGCCATCCGTCCCTTGTGGGAGAAGAAGCTCCGCAGGGAGGTCTTGAGGACGGTCACGACACCCTCCCGCGGGCGTCGAAGCGCCGCATGCGGTCCAGGACCTGGTCGGCGGTGGGGGAGCGCATGTCGTCGACGATGTGCCCGTCCGCGAGGAACAGGATGCGGTTGGCGTAGGCGGCGGCGACGGGGTCGTGGGTGACCATGACGATGGTCTGGCCGAGGTCGTCGACGGAGCGGCGCAGGAAGTCGAGGACTTCGGCGCCGGCGCGGGAGTCGAGGTTGCCG
>NZ_RBAL01000053.1 GCF_003626535.1 Streptomyces hoynatensis | reverse complement strand
ACCCACCAAGACCACCGGTACCACCCGTGATCAGCACCGTCCCCGACGGCACCCAGCCACCCGGACGCTTCACCACCCCCACCGGCAACCGCACCAGACGACGACCGAACACCCCAGAAGAGCGCACCGCCACCTGATCCTCGCCGCTCTCCCCGTACAGCACCGCCCGCAGCCGCTGCCCCGCACGGGCATCGAACTCCACCGGCAGATCCAGCAAGCCACCCCAACGGGCCGGCATCTCCAGCGCCGCCACCCGGCCCATACCCCACAGAACCGCAAGACCCGGCTCGATCACCCGGTCGTTCCCGCCGATGGAGACGGCGCCGCGGGTGGCCCACCAGACGCGTCCCGTCACCTCGGCGTCCGTGAGGGCCTGGACGACGGTCAGGGAGAGGGCCAGTCCCTGGGGCACGTCCGTGGCCGGGTGCTCGCCTTCTTCCTGGGCGAATGCGGCCAGGGAGAGCACGCCGGCGAAGTCCTCGCCGGCGTATGCGGCGAAGCTCTCGGCGAGCGCGGCCCGGTCGGGGGCGGGTGCCTCGGCCAGGGTGAGTTCCTCGCCGAGTTCCGCCACGACGGACCGCAGCCAGGGGTCGTCCTTCCAGCCGCGCGGCACCACGACCAGCCACCGGCCTGCGGGCTCCGCGGTTTCCGGCTCGGAGAGCGGGGCCCAGGAGTCCCCGTAGCGCCAGGAGTCCACGGTGGCGCGTGCCCGGCGCCGTTCCCGCCAGGCGGACAGCGCGGGGGCGACCAGGGCGGCGGTGTCCCCGTCGAGGTCGAGGGCGGCGGCCATCCGGTCCTGGTCTCCGTCGATCAGCTCCCAGAGTGCGGCGTCCACGGGGTCGGCGGTGGTCGTGGCCTTGGTCGCTTCGGTGGGCTTGGGCCAGTAACGCTGGTGGTCGAAGGCGTAGGTCGGCAGGTCCACCCGCACCGCACCGGAACCGGCGAACAGCGCCCCCCACTCCACCGGCACCCCGGCCACCCACGCCTCCGCCAGCGACCGCACAAACCGCGCCGGGCCACCCTCACCCCGCCGCAACGACCCCACCGTCACACCCTCAACACCCACACCCTCCAACGTCTGCTCCGCACCCAC
>NZ_RBAL01000052.1 GCF_003626535.1 Streptomyces hoynatensis | reverse complement strand
TGGGACTAGACGACGCGGTTCCGGTCACAGCCGCGGCAGAGCAACCGGCGCCCTCGGCGAACTCGCCCGCACCGGCGCCCTCGACATCCACCTCCCCACCACCACCGGAGACCCCCTCCCCCCCACCCGCCCCGGCGACGTCCTCGTCCCCCTCATCCACGACACCGACACCACCCCCACCACCCACGTCATCGACCACACCACCCCGCCCCCCACCCCACCCGAGCGCCACACCGCCCTCCTCCGCCCCAACCCCCAGGCCCTCGACCCCTGGTTCCTCGCCGGCTTCCTCCGCGCCAGCCACAACACCCGCCAAGCCAGCAGCTACGCCTCAAGCGCCACCCGCATCGACATCCGCCGCCTGAAAGTCCCCCGCATCCCCCTCGCAGAACAGCAACGCTACGGACGCCGCTTCGCCGAACTCGCCACCTTCGAAACGACCCTCCAGCACGCCGCCGACCTCGGCCGCCGCCTCACCCAGGGCACCATCGACGCCCTCACCCAAGGCACCCTCCCCCCAGGCGACTGACCCACCCCCGGCCCCCCACCACCCCCCGCACCCGGCACCCCAACACCCCCCGCACCCGCCCGATATCATCCTCATCCGCACCACACCCACAGCCCCACCACACCCACAGCCCCACCACCACACCAGGCAAGGCACCCAGGGGGGAGACCATGTACGGGCCACCGCCACCCACCCCCCAGCCGGGCCCCGCCACCCCTCACCCCCCGGCCGACCGCAAAACCCTCGTCCTGCGCTGGACCTTCGCCAGCTTCCCCCTCTGGTCCCTCGGCCTCCTCGCCTGGGTCCCCTACCTCCGCTTCGCCCTCCACCGCAAACGCCCCACCGACTGGGCCGTCCTCGCCCTCTACTGCTCCCTCACCATCCTCGAAGTCGTCCTCATCGAATTCGTCCCCGACGACGAAAGCACCTACAGCGCCTTCGCCGGCCTCTACCTCCTCACCTACCTCGCCGCCGCCACCATCCACGCCGTCCGCGGCGACCGCTTCCCCCCCCCCCCCCCCCCCCCCCCCCCCCCCCCCCCCCCCCCCCCCCCCCCCCCCCCCCCTCCCCCCCCCCCCCCCCCCCCCCC
>NZ_RBAL01000051.1 GCF_003626535.1 Streptomyces hoynatensis | reverse complement strand
CTCCGTAAGTTGTTGGGCGGCCCGGGAGGGCCGGATGTGGCTTATGGGTCCTTGCCTTCAGTGGCTGACTAGGAGTGGCCGTCCGGCTCTCCGGGGCGCCCTGGCTGCTGATTGAGATGTGCGCGCTGTGTGCGGTCGCTGATTACGGAGATGACAGCGGGGTGTTCCTCGGGCCGAGGGCAGTTCATGCGGTGCGAGGAGGAGCGAGTGAGCAAGCGGCAGGTCTGGGCCGGCATCGACGCTGGCAAGGGCCATCACTGGGCGGCGGTGGTCAACGAGACCGGCGCCACGTTGTGGTCGAAGAAGATCGAGAACGACGAGTCGGCGATCCTGACCGCGCTCGGCGAGATCCTGGAACTGGCCGACGAGGTCCACTGGGCCGTGGACATCTCCGGCACGTCCTCCGCGCTGCTGCTGGCCCTGCTTGCGGCCCACGGCCAGCAGGCCGTCTACGTGCCCGGCCGCACCGTCAACCGCATGGCCGGGGCCTACCGGGGCGAGGCCAAGACCGACGCCCGTGACGCCTACGTCATCGCCGAGACCGCCCGCCACCGCCGGGACTTCGCCGCGATCGACGTGCCCGCCCAGCTGGCCGCCGACCTCGCGCTGCTGACCGCCCACCGCTCCGACCTGGTGGCTGACCGAGTTCGGATGATCAACCGTCTCCGCGACGTGCTGACCGGCATCTTCCCCGCCCTGGAACGGGCCTTCGACTACTCCGCCCACAAGGGCGCACTGGTGCTGCTGACGGGCCACCAGACCCCGGCCGCCATCCGCCGCCGCGGTCGGGCCCGCCTCACCGCCTGGCTGGCCAACCGCGGTGTGCGCGGCGCCGACGCGGTCGCGGCGACCGCGCTGGACGCCGCCCAGGCTCAGCAGACAGCGCTGCCCGGCGAGGACATCGCTGCCCAGATAGTCGCCGACCTGGCCGCTCAGATCCTGGCCCTGGACGACCGGCTCAAGCGCATCGACAAGCAGATCCGTGAGACGTTCCAGAGCCACCCGCAGGCGGAGATCATCGAATCGCTGCCAGGCATGGGCCCGATACTCGGCGCCGAGTTCGTCGTCGCCGCGGGCGACCTGACCGCCTACGCGGACGCCGGTCACCTGGCCTCGGCCGCCGGGCTCGTGCCCGTGCCACGCGACTCCGGCCGGCGGACCGGTAACCTGCACCGGCCCAAGCGCTACAGCCGTCGCCTGCGACGGGTGTTCTACATGTCCGCGCAGACCAGCATCATCCGCGAGGGACCGAACCGGGACTTCTACCTGAAAAAGCGCAGCGAGGGCTGCAAACACGTCCAGGCCATCATCGCCCTCGCACGCCGACGGGCGAGCGTCCTGTGGGTCCTCCTGCGCGACAACCGGGTATTCACCCCCGCCCCGCCAGTCACGCAGGCGGCTTGACTTCATCATTGAGACTCC
>NZ_RBAL01000050.1 GCF_003626535.1 Streptomyces hoynatensis | reverse complement strand
TTCACAGTGGACGCGAGCATCTGCGGACAAGCCCTCGGCCTATTAGTACCGGTCAACTCCACCCCTCACAAGGCTTCCATCTCCGGCCTATCAACCCGGTCGTCTACCGGGAGCCTTACCCCATCACGTGGGTGGGAGCCCTCATCTCGAAGCAGGCTTCCCGCTTAGATGCTTTCAGCGGTTATCCCTCCCGAACGTAGCCAACCAGCCATGCCCTTGGCAGAACAACTGGCACACCAGAGGTCCGTCCGTCCCGGTCCTCTCGTACTAGGGACAGCCCTTCTCAAGACTCCAACGCGCGCAGCGGATAGGGACCGAACTGTCTCACGACGTTCTAAACCCAGCTCGCGTACCGCTTTAATGGGCGAACAGCCCAACCCTTGGGACCAACTCCAGCCCCAGGATGCGACGAGCCGACATCGAGGTGCCAAACCATCCCGTCGATACGGACTCTTGGGGAAGATCAGCCTGTTATCCCCGGGGTACCTTTTATCCGATGAGCGACGGCGCTCCCACAAGCCACCGCCGGATCACTAGTCCCTGCTTTCGCACCTGCTCGACCCGCCAGTCTCACAGTCAAGCTCCCTTGTGCACTTACACTCACCACCTGATAACCAACCAGGCTGAGGGAACCTTTGGGCGCCTCCGTTACCCTTTAGGAGGCAACCGCCCCAGTTAAACTACCCACCAGACACTGTCCCCGATCCGGATCACGGACCCAGGTTAGACATCCAGCACGACCAGAGTGGTATTTCAACAACGACTCCACCCAAGCTAGCGCCCGAGCTTCACAGTCTCCCACCTATCCTACACAAACCGAACCAAACACCAATATCAAGCTGTAGTAAAGGTCCCGGGGTCTTTCCGTCCTGCTGCGCGAAACGAGCATCTTTACTCGTACTGCAATTTCACCGGGCCTATGGTTGAGACAGCCGAGAAGTCGTTACGCCATTCGTGCAGGTCGGAACTTACCCGACAAGGAATTTCGCTACCTTAGGATGGTTATAGTTACCACCGCCGTTTACTGGCGCTTAAGTTCCCAGCTTCGCCTCACAGCTAACCGGTCCCCTTAACGTTCCAGCACCGGGCAGGCGTCAGTCCGTATACATCGCCTTACAGCTTCGCACGGACCTGTGTTTTTAGTAAACAGTCGCTTCTCGCTGGTCTCTGCGGCCACCCCCAGCTCCGGCAGCAACGTGCCATCACCAGAAGCGGCCCCCCTTCTCCCGAAGTTACGGGGGCAATTTGCCGAGTTCCTTAACCATAGTTCACCCGAACGCCTCGGTATACTCTACCTGACCACCTGAGTCGGTTTCGGGTACGGGCCACCATGAAACATCGCTAGAGGCTTTTCTCGACAGCATAGGATCATCCACTTCACCACAATCGGCTCCGCATCAGGCCTCACCCTTACATGAGCGGCGGATTTACCTACCACTCGGGCCACACCCTTACCCCGGGACAACCACCGCCCGGGCTGGACTACCTTCCTGCGTCACCCCATCACTCACCTACTACCCCCTCGG
>NZ_RBAL01000004.1 GCF_003626535.1 Streptomyces hoynatensis | reverse complement strand
AGCGCGCACATCTCAATCAGCAGCCAGGGCGCCCCGGAGAGCCGGACGGCCACTCCTAGTCAGCCACTGAAGGCAAGGACCCATAAGCCACATCCGGCCCTCCCGGGCCGCCCAACAACTTACGGAGGGCCCATGACGCTCCCCGGCCCGAACCTGGACGACCGGCGTTTCCAGGGGCTGGTGGACGAGGCCAAGCGGCTGGTGCAGCAGCGCTGCCCCGAGTGGACCGACCACAACGTCTCCGACCCCGGCGTCACCCTGATCGAGGCCTTCGCCACCATGGTCGACCAGCTCCTCTACCGGCTGAACCGGGTGCCGGACAAGAACTACCTGGCCTTTCTCGACCTGATCGGCGTGCGGCTGTTCCCGCCGACGGCCGCCCGCACCGAGGTGACGTTCTGGCTGTCCGCCCCGCAGCCCGAGCCGGTGGTGATCGCCGCGGGCACGGAGGTCGCCACGACGCGCACGGAGCAGGAGGAGGCGATCGTCTTCACCACCGCGCAGGAGCTGGTGGTGGTGCCCTGCACCCTGGACCGGATGGTGGTGTGGCCGCTCGGCGGCGAGGTGGCCGACCGCACCGAGGAGCTGGACCTGGGGCGCGACGTGCCCTGTTTCTCGCCCGCCTGCACGCCGGGCGACTGCCTGTATCTGGGGCTGAGCCGGCCGGTGCCAGGCGGGGTTCTGGTGCTGCGTCTCGACTGCGCCGTCGAGGGGGTCGGCGTCGACCCGCGCCGGCCGCCCCTGCTGTGGGAGGCGTGGGACGGGGACAGCTGGGAGCCCTGCGAGGTGGAGGCGGACGGCACCGGCGGCTTCAACAAGGCCGGGGATCTCGTCCTGCACCTGCCGCGGCGGCACGCCGCCTCGGTGACGGCCGGGCGTTCCGCGGGCTGGGTGCGCTGCCGGCTGCTGCGGGCCGCGGCCGGCCAGCCGGCCTACGTGGTCTCCCCCACCATCCGCAGGGCCACCGCCTTCAGCATCGGCGGCACGGTGGAGGCGGCGCACGCCGAGCCCGTCACCGAGGAGGTGCTCGGCACGTCCGACGGCCTGCCGGGGCAGAGCTTCCCCCTGGAGCGGGCGCCGGTCGTCCTGGGCGAGGAGCCGTTCACCGTGGAGGTGGCCGAGGGCACCCGCTGGGTCGCCTGGACCCGGGTGGACGACTTCGCCCACTCGGGCCCGGCCGACCGGCACTTCACGCTCGATCCCCACGCGGGCCGGGTGGACTTCGGGCCCGCGGTGCGGCGGCCCGACGGCTCGGTGGCGCTGTTCGGGGCGATCCCGCCCGAGCGGGCGGCCGTCCGGGTGCGCGGCTACCTGACGGGCGGCGGCCGGCGCGGCAACGTCTCGGCCGGTGCCCTGCGCATCCTGCGCAGCTCGCTGCCCTATGTGGCGCGGGTGGGCAACCGCCGCGCCGCGCTGGGCGGGGTGGACGGGGAGACGGTGGACAACGCGCGGCTGCGGGGCCCGATGACCCTGCGGACGCTGCACCGCGCCGTCGTCCCCCACGACTACGAGCAAC
Organism: Streptomyces hoynatensis; assembly: GCF_003626535.1. Lineage (GTDB taxonomy): Bacteria > Actinomycetota > Actinomycetes > Streptomycetales > Streptomycetaceae > Streptomyces > Streptomyces hoynatensis. The sequence goes on along the minus strand of NZ_RBAL01000004.1, from coordinate 510,161 downwards.
TCGCCCGGGAGGTCGCGCCGGACGCGGCGCGGGTGTGCTGCGTCCCGGCCGGGGAGGCGGGGGCGGGCGGCGCGGCGGCGCCGGGCGAGGAGGGCGTGGTGCGGCTGCTCGTGGTGCCGGCGGGCCGCGCCGACGCGCAGGGGCGGATCAGGTTCGAGGAGCTGATCCCGCCGGAGAACACCCTCGCGATGATCGCCTCGTACCTGGACGAGCGGCGGCTGCTGGGCACCCGCCTGGTGGTGGAGCCGCCGTTCTACCGGGGGGTGACGGTCGTGGCCAGGGTCCAGGCGGCCCGGGGGGAGGCCACCGAGGTGCTGCGCGACGAGGCGCTGGCGGCCCTGTACGGCTACTTCAATCCGCTGACCGGCGGCCCCGAGGGGCAGGGCTGGCCCTTCGGGCGGCCGGTGCACGCGGGCGAGGTGTTCGCCGTGCTGCAACGGGTGCCCGGCGTGGACCTGGTGGAGGACGTGCGGCTCTTCCCCGCCGACCCCGTGACGGGGGAGCGCGCCGAGGCCGCCAGCCGCATCGACCTGGACCGGCACGCGCTGGTGTTCTCCTACGAGCACCAGCTCCGGGTGAGGGGGGCCTAGTGCGCGGCCTCGTTCCCGGGCTTCCCTCGCCGCATCCGCTGGCGGCGCAACTGCCCGCCGTGTACGCCGATCACGACTTCCTGCGGCGTTTCCTCGGCGCCCTGGACGAGGTGCTGGCCCCGGTGCTGCTGACGCTGGACAACCTGCCGGCCTACCTGCATCCCCGCACCGCTCCCGAGGACTTCCTGGCCTGGATCGCGGGCTGGGTGGCGGTGGAGGTCGACGGGGAACGGCCGCTCACCCAGCGGCGGGCGGTGGTCTCCGGCGCGGTGCTGCGGCACCGGATGCGCGGCACCCGCGCCGGTCTGGCCGCGGTGGTGCGCATCGAGACCGGCGCGGAGCCGGAGATCACCGAGAGCGGCGGCACCGCCTGGTCCGCCTCGCCGGGCAGCCCCGCCCCGGGCTCGGCCCGGCCCTCGGTGACGGTGACGCTGCGGGTGGCGGAGCCGGGGCGGGTGGACCTGGCCCGGCTGGAGCACCTGGTCGCCGAGGAGACGCCCGCGCACGTGGCCTCCCGGGTGGAGATCCTGCCGCTCGGCGGGGCCCCCGGGGCCGGGGAAGGCGGGGACGGCGGGGGAGGCGACGGCCCCGCACCGCGGCACGCGCCCGGGGCCGCACGGGACGTCGCACCCGGCATCGGGCGGGACGTCGGGCGGGACATCGCAGAGGACATCGCACGGGACGTCGCAGAGGACATCGGGCGGGACGAGGAAGGCGAAGCGTCGTGATCTGCACCTCCTGCGGGCACCGGAATCCGGCCGGCACCCAGTTCTGCGTCTCCTGCCGGGGCTTCCTGGACTGGGAAGAGGGCGGCGAGGCCACCGAGGCGGGGCAGGCGGCCACGCCGGGGCCCGCCGCCCTCGCGCCGCCGGTGGCGGCCGCGCCCGAGCCGCCCGGCGTCCCCGCCGCCCCGGCACCCCCACCGCCTTCGGCCACCCGGCCGGGCCCGGCGGCGCAGCCGAACCCGGCGGCGCAGGCGCCGCCGACGGCCCCGCGGGTTCCGGCCGCGGAACGTGCGGCCGTCGCGCCCCGGCGCCCCGGCGAGCGGGCACCCCAGGCGGAAGGCGAGGGGCCCGCGCACCGGCCCGAGCAGCTGTCGGCCGAGGCGCCCAAGGCACCGGCCGCCGCGCCGCCGGTGCGCTGCCCGCACTGCGCGGCGGAGAACCAGCGGGGCCGCGCGCTGTGCCGGCGCTGCGGCGGGCTGCTCACCGAGGCCGCCGCTGCCGCCCCGCCCCGCCTTCCGTGGTGGCGGCGGATCTTCCGCCGCCGCGCCCCCGAGCGGCTGAGCGCGGGCTCCCGGCCGCAGACCAGGAGGCGGCGCCTGTTCCGGCTCGTCCTGCCCGGCGTTCTGGTGGCGCTGCTGCTCGGCGGCTGGCTGGCGCGGGACCCGATCCGGGAGCTGTTCTCCGAGGCGGTGGAGCAGACGACGGAGCAGGAGGCCCTGCACCCGGCGCGGGTGGGCGCCTCCAGCGAGTCCGGGGAGCACACGGCCGCCGCCGCCTTCGACGGCTTCCACAACCGGTACTGGGCGCCGGACGCTCCCGGTGAGGCGACGGGCGAGTACCTGGAGGCGGAGTTCGAGGAGCCCGTCGAGGTGCGGACGATCCTCGTCACGCCGGGCAGTTCGGCCAACCAGGACGAGTTCCTCCGCCAGGCGCGGCCGGCCTCCCTCACGGTGACGCTGCTGAGCGGCGCGGAGGAGGTCGCCACCGAGACGCTCAGCCTCAAGGACGAGCCGGGGGCGCAGACGTTCTCCGTCCACGGGGCGGACGTCGACCGGGTGCGGATCACCGTGGACTCGGCGTTCGGCACCGGGGACGGCCGGCTGCTCGCCCTGGCCGAGGTGGAGTTCTTCGGCCGCAGGTGACCCGGGGCGGGCGCCGGCCCGGCGGCGGCAGGGGTCAGGCCAGGAGGTCCAGGTAGGGCCCGAACTCCGCGGCCAGGGTGAGGCGGCCCAGCTTCTGGTACTCGCGCTGCACGCCGTGGATCAGGTCGGCCATGGTGACCGGGCGGCCCGCCTCGGCGGCCAGGTAGGCGGCGGTGACGGCGGCGGAACGGATGTTGCCGCCGGCCAGTTCGAAGGACTCGGCGCAGAAGTCCAGGTCGAGATCCGGGGCCTGGGGCAGGGCCGCTCCCAGGCAGCGCCGCCACAGGGTGCGGCGGTGGGCGGCGTCGGGCAGCGGGAAGTCGACGACCAGGTCCAGGCGCCGGGTGAAGGCGTCGTCCAGGTTGGCGCGCAGATTGGTGGCCAGGATGGCCAGGCCGTCGAAGGTCTCCATCCGCTGGAGGAGGTAGGCGCTCTCCACGTTGGCGTAGCGGTCGTGGGCGTCCTTGACCTCGGAGCGCTTGCCGAAGATCGCGTCGGCCTCGTCGAACAGCAGCACCCCGTTGATGCCGGCGGCCTCGGTGAAGATGCGTTCGAGGTTCTTCTCGGTCTCGCCGATGTACTTGTCGACGACGGTGGCCAGGTCGACCGTGTAGAGGTCGAGGCCGAGATCGCCCGCGATGACCTCGGCCGACATGGTCTTGCCGGTGCCCGAGTCGCCGGCGAACAGGGCGGTCACCCCGCGCCCCCTGCCGCCGCCCGGGCGCATGCCCCACTCCCCCAGGACGCGGTCGCGGTGCCTGGCCCGCGCCGTCAGCTCCCCGAGCTGCGCCAGGGAATCGGGCGGCAGCACGAGGTCGGCCCAGCCGACGGCCGGTTCGATCCGGCGGGCCAGCCGGTCGAGCCCGGCCGCGTTCTGCGCCCTGGCCCCGGCCCTGACCTGCTCCTCCGTCAGCCGCCCGCCCGCCAGCACGGCCTCCTGGGCGGCGCTGCGGGCGGCGCGGGAGACCTGGCCGGGGGTGAGCACGAACGGGGAGAGCAGCCGGCCGAGGTCGAGCCCTTCGGCGGGCGGGCCGTCGTAGGCCAGGCGCCACAGCCCGGCCCGCGCGGCCGGCCGCAGCGGCGGCGCGTGCAGCACCAGCGGGGGCCACAGGGACCAGCCGGCGTCCCAGGGCACGTGTCCCACCAGCAGGACGGGCAGCGAGGGGAGCGCGGCGTCGGCGAGCGCCCTGAGCTGGTCCCGGTGCTCCCTGGCGAGGGCGTCGACGGGGCCCGCGACCAGTCCGGCGCCGGTGAGGCGGGCCTCGCGGGCGAGCACGCCGACGGCCTCGGCCGGCCGCGGGTCCCGGGCGAGGCGCTCCAGGTCGGCCCGGAGCGCGGGGCGGCCGGCCCGGGCGAGGGCGGCGGCGGCCAGCGGGGCCGCGGCGCCGCCCTGCTCCTCGCGCAGATAGGCCAGGCGGAGCCCGCCGTTCAGGGACCTGGCCAGCGCATCGGCCAGGGAGGGGTCCAGGGGCGCGCCTGGGGCGCCGTCCGCGCCGAAGGCCGGGCTCTCCTCGCCGGCCGTCAGGAGGTCCGCGATGCGGTGGTCGGGCGTGTCCTCGCCGAGGAGGTGGGCGGTGACCCGGTCGGGTACCCGCAACGCGCGGCCGAGGAAGGGGCGTTCCTGGTCCTCGACGAGGAGCAGGCCGCCGGAGCGCAGCGGCGCGCCCGCGTCCAGCCTGGCCCGCGCGGCGGCGTCGGCGGGGGAAAGGCCGCACAGGCCCAGGGCGAGCCCGATGCTCGGGCGCCGGCGGGTGACGTCGTCGTTGAGGTAGCCGTAGAACCTCTCGAAGCGGTCGTCCAGGTCGGGGAGGAGGGCGATGAGCAGGATCTCGACGTCGAGGGCGGTGAGGGCGAAGGCGGCGGCGAGGCCGTGCAGCCGGGTGGGCCCGGCCGCCGTCGTGGCCGCCGCCTCCGCCTCGGCCTGCCCCGCGGCGCCGGCCGCGTCGGGGGCCGGGAGCGCGGGGCGGCCGTGGTCAAGCAGCCGGCGTACGTGCTCCTCGTTGAGGTAGAGGCCGCGGAAGGCATCGTCGGGCGCCGGGTCCTCGCGCCGCCTGGCGTCGACGGCGCGCCGGACGCGCTGCTCGACCAGCAGCGCGCGGGCCAGCAGATGGCGCAGGCTTGGATCGGCGCCGGCGGCGTGGCCGGTGCCGGTCACGAACCGCGGCCCTCGGCGACCCGGGAGGCGATCCCCCGGCGGCGCCCGGGCGGCGCCGGCGGGTCCTCCCCGTCCTCGCCCGCGGCGGGAGGGCCGGGCGGCCTGCCGTAGACGGGCAGGGCGGGGGCGGTCTCGGGGAACGGGGGCGGCGGCGGGGTGGGCGGCAGGCCGGCCAGGCCGATCCGCAGGCCCTCGTCGGTGACCTGGGGTCCGGCGGGGAAGACCGGCGAGTCGGTGACGGGGACGCCGATCACGAGGTCGAGGGAGGGCTTGAGTTCGCCGCCGAGCGCGTTCCACACGTCCGCGAAGGAACGGTCGGACGGCGGGGGAAGCGCGATGGTCATCGGCACGGGGAGGCCGAGTTCGCCGAGCGCGCCCGTCAGGTGGGCGGCGGGCAGGGCGTCGTGGCGCAGCAGGCAGGACAGCACCGCGGAGAGCAGGCGGTGCTCGTCCTCGGGGCGCCTGGTCCAGGCGGTGACCAGGTAGGACAGCGTGAAGTAGGTGGGCGGGCGGCGGCGGGCGACGACGGCGCCGCGGGCGTCGTACTCGTTGAGCAGGCCGCGCCCGCGGCGCCTGGTGTCCTCCCTGATGTCGTAGAGGTAGACGTCGATGGTGGGCGCGTTGACCTTGGCGGCCCAGTCCCGGGTGGGTGCCTCGAACACGATGCCGACCGGCGAGTTCGCCATGACCTCGGCGCGGAACAGGGCGCGCAGTGCTTCGTCGACCTCGTGGATCACGGGCGGGCTCCTTGTCTCCGTGCTCAGCCCCGGCCCGCGAAGTCCGGCGGCTGGAGGGCGCGCGGGACGACCAGGACCGCGTCCGCCGGCGGGCGGGGGAAGTCGTGGCCGGGGACGGTGGCGGTCAGGGTGCGCTCTCCGAGCAGGTCCCGGCGCAGGATCGGCACCTGCGCCTCGAAGGTGCCGTCGGGGCCGACGCGGAGGGGTGAACGGGCCGCGGTGATGCCGCGGTCCCAGTCGAGGGTGACGGTGGCGCGGGGCGGGAAGTCCCGGCCGCGGGCGATCACCACCTCGCCCGGCTCGGCGACGGCGGGGGTGACCGTCAGCTCGGGTTCCAGGACGGTGAGCCGGGCGGAGTCCGCGTTGTCGCCGGGGTCCGGGTCGGCGGGCCTGCCGGTCACCCTTGCCGTCACCGGGCCGCGGACCGGCAGGTCGTAGCGGGCCGTCTGGGTCACCGTGAGCCGGTCGCCCGGCGCGAGGGAGCAGGGCGCCCCGGCCGTGCAGCCGGAGGGCTCGCCGAGCGCGCGGTCGCCCGGGGTGGCCTCCTCGCCGGTGAGGCGGGGCCAGGCGGTGGTGAGCAGGACGTCGGCGGCGTCGGGGCCGGCGTTGGTGAGCGTGTACGTGGCCGTGACGGTGTCTCCCGTGTAGCCGGGTTGCGGTTCCAGGCTGACGCTCACCGCGACGTCGGCCATGGGCTCGCGGCCCTGGGGCGGCGAGGCGGGCGGCGTGCCGGGCTCGGTGGGCTCGGGCGACTGGCTCGGCTGGGGTGTCTCCGAGGGGTCGGGCGTCTCGGAGGGGTCGGGCGGGTCCGGCGGCAGGACGGTGAACGTGGCGGTGTCGGTGCCGGTGTTGCCCGCCGCGTCGGTCGCGGTGCAGGTGACCTCGGTGTCGCCGACGGGGAAGAGCGAGCCCGAGGGCGGCACGCAGGTCACCGCGAGGTCGCCGTCGACGGCGTCCACGGCGGTGGCCGGGTAGTCGATCGTCGCGCCGGCCTCGCCCGCGGCGTCCACGATGCGGTCGTCGACGGTCACCACGGGCGGCTCGACGTCGTCGACCGTGATGTCGATGCGCTCCTGGTAGTAGTCCGGTATCCCGTCGGCGGAGGGGGCGCGGCCGTCGAGCAGGAACTGGAGCGTGCAGCTGACGACCTGTCCCTGGGGCGCGTCGCCGGAGAGCCGGATGGTCTCGGTGAAGGCGGCGGTCTCGCCGCTGGTCACCGTCCGGCTCACCGGGTCGAGGGTGACCGTGAGGGCGGGATCGCAGGCCAGGATCTGGTAGCCGACGGTGACCGGCAGGTTGGTCAGGCCGCGCAAAATCGCGCCGACCGTGGCGCCCGAGTCGATGCCGGTGAGCAGGGAGCCGCCGGTGGCCTCGACGACCCGGGTGGCCTGGCCGGTGAGGGGCATCTCGCCGGTCGCGGGGTGGTCGCCGTTCAGCCCGTCGGCGTACGGGCTGTTCACGTCCACGGCGACGACGCGGGCGTGCACCCCGTTCAGCGCCGCGATGGCGTCCTCCATCGTGTGCCCGTCGCTGGGGTCGTGGCTGGAGGCGTCCCCCACCAGCACGATGATCGGCGTGGAGCCCTCGCGGAAGGTGCCGGCGGCGCCGCCCGCGACGCGCCACAGCCCGTTGACCCAGTCCTCGGGGGTGTCGCCGCCGCCGGTCGGGGTGATGGCCTCGATCCCGGCGCGGACGGCCTCGGTGTCCTGGGTGAGCGGCTGGAGCACCTCGAACGCCAGCTGCTGGTCGACGAGGTCGCGATAGGTGGCGACGGCGAAGCGGGCGTCGGGCTGGGCGTCGAGCACCCCGCCGGTGATCGCGTTCAGGTTCTCCCTGATGCCGAGTTCCTCCAGCACGTTGCCCATGCTGCCGCTGCCGTCGACCAGCAGCACCACGTCCGGCCGGGAGGGAACCACCGGCGTGGCGACCCGCTTGTCGACGACGAGGGTGCCGCCGGGGTCCAGGTGCTCCGCGACCAGCGGCGGATCGACCACGTCGCCCGGCTCGGCGGCGCCGCGCCCGGTGGTGACCCACACCGCCGCCGTCACCAGCAGCAGGAAGGCGAACAGTGCACCGAGCCCGCCCTTTCCCCACCTGGCCGCCCGGTGCGGACGCAGCAACACGCGCACGTGACACCCCATTCGAAAAACGGCAGGCCCAGGGCCTCTACGGTGGCGCGGAGTTTCCCCGGCCGCAGCGGGGTTGAAGCCAAGCCTTCGGGTAATGCGAGATGCCCGAAACGGCCGGAGAGAACGTCAGATCAGTCCGTGGCGCAGCGCATATGCCACGGCGTGCGAGCGATTGCGCAGGTTCAGCCGGACCATGACGGCGTGCAGCACGTTCTTGATGGTCCGCTCGGAATAGGAGAGTTTCAGTGCGATATCGGCCGTGTCGTACCCCTCGGCCACGAGTTTCAGCACCTCGGTCTCGCGGACCGAGAGGCCGGTGAGGTTGAGGCCGCGCGGGCCGAGCACCTGTCCCTGCATCCGGCCGACCTGCACCAGCAGGCTGCCCAGCAGGTCCGGCGGGACGTACCCCTCGCCCCTGGCGGCGGCCGAGATGACCCGCACCATCCGGTCGGAGGTGGCCTCACGGCGCCGCAGCACGCCGATGAACCCGCACTCGGCCGCGCTGACCAACTGCTGTTCGTCGATGTGGCTGATGATCAGCACGCCGCGCGCCGGGGTGCTCTGCCGGATGCGGCGCAGCATGCGCAGCACGTCCTCGTCGACGGTGTCCTCGATCACCATGACGACCTGCGGGTCGCCACCCCCGTCGGTCTCGACGAGCAGGATCTCCGGGCGTGCCCGGAGCTGACTCGTCGCGCCCGCATGGGAGAGGGGATCGGCACTGCGAAGATCCACCCTCACCCGCTCCCCCCCAGTCAGGTTCATGCATCATCCCCTCACGCCAGATCGGCCGCTATAGCGCCCAAAACGCAGAAGTGACGGACCGACACCGCGACTTCGGCGAAGGCTCACAAAAACTTTACGGCCGGCGGGGGTAGTTGAGTATGGCAAAGCGGGAAACCCACGTTGCCCAAAAGGGTTCCTGTCCGGCCGCTGTCCCGCGCGGGGGCGCTCGTACCGTGCAGGTCATGACTGTATCGGCGAGCCTGGACCTCGATTCCCTCACCGTCGAGCCCGGCGGCGAGGCGGTGCTCGGCATCCGGGTGCTCAATTCGGGCACCACCGTGGAGCGAGTCGGGTTCGAGGTGGCGGGACCCTGCGCCGCGTGGACCACGGTCGCCCCCGAGTCGCTGTCGCTGTATCCGGGCGCCTCGGAGTCGGCGACGGTCACCCTGCGCCCGCCCCGGGACCACACGGTCGCCCCCGGCCCGGTGCCGCTCGGCGTGCGGGTGGTGCCGACGAGCGGGCTGAGCGAGACGGTGGTCCCCGAGGCGACCGTCACCGTGCTGCCCTTCACCTCGCTCACGGGGGAGCTGGTGCCGCGCGGCTCACGCGGCCCCCGGCGCGGCCGGCACCGGATCGCCGTGGACGGCAGGGGCAACACGCAGGTCACCGTGCGGCTGACGGCCCAGGAGGACGGCGGCCGGGTCCGGCTCTCCTGCGCGCCGGAAGAGCTGAACGTCCCGCCGGGCGAGGCCACGTTCGCCCGGCTGCGGGTGCGGCCGGCCAAGCGGCTGTGGCGCGGCGCCCCCGTGCTGCACCCCTTCCAGGTGGTGGCCGTCCCCGTGGAGGCGGAGGGGGTTCCCTTCCACGAACCGCTGCTGCTCGACGGCACGTACGAGCAGCAGCCCCTGCTGCCGCGCTGGCTCCCGCGGGCGCTGCTGGCCGCGGCGGCGGCGATCGCACTCGCGGTGGGCCTGTGGTTCTCGGTGCTGCGGCCCACCGTGCGCTCGGCCGCCCGCGAGGCGGTCACGCCCGAGGTCATCGCCGAGGCCCAGGAGGAGATGCAGGAGGAGCAGCGGGAACGGGAGGAGGCGGCGACCCAGGGCAGCGGCGGCGCCACCGGCGGGGCCGGGCAGGAGGACGGCGGCGCCGCGCAGGGCGGCGCCTCGGCGGGGGCGGCCACGGGCGGCGGCGGGGAGACCGGCGGCGCCGAGGGCGGCACGGGCGGCGCCCAGGGCGCGGGCTCGGCGGCGACGCCCACCAGCGCGCGGGGCGAGGCCGCGGACGCGGTCGGCGGCGGCGCCACGGAGAGCACGGTGTACCAGGTGCCGGAGGGGCAGGTGTTCCGGCTGACCGACATCGTGGCGCAGAACCCGCAGGGCGACGCGGGCAGCCTGGTGCTCTCCAGTCAGGGCGCCACGCTGTTCAACCTCGCCATGGAGAACTTCCGCGACTCCGACTACCACTTCGTCACCCCGATCGTGATCCCGGGCGGGGCCACGATCAGCGTCTCCCTCGACTGCCGCGAGGTGGGGGTGCCCGTGGGCGGCCCTGAGCCCTCCGCCTGCCAGGAGGCGGTCTTCCTCAGCGGCGGCCTGGCTCCGGCCGAGGGGGCCGCGGGCTGAGCCTTCCCGGCCGGCTCGTCAGGCCGTTTCCTCCGCTTCCTCGGCGTCCCCCGCCTCCCCTGCCTCCCCTGCCTCCCCCGCCTCTCCGGCTGTCCGCTGGGCGAAGGCGCCCTGCGCCACGGCGGGTTCCGTTTCCTCCTCCTCGCCGGGGGCGGCCTCCAGGCGCTGCGCCGCGGCGCCGGCGGGTCCGGCCGGAGCCGGTTCGGCCCGAACGGGCCCCGGGGCCTCCACCACCTGCTCGGCCCGGGCCGCGGCCTCCCGCTCGAAGCGGTCCGCGGGGTCGCTGATCCGGATGCCGCCGGGCGCCTCGGTGCCCTCGACCGGTCCGCTGCGCTGCTGGACGACGTGGGCGAGCTCGTGGGCGATCGTCCTGCGGCCCTCGGGGGTGGCGGGCGCGTACGCGTCCTGCCGGAAGACCACCTGGTTGCCCACGGTGTAGGCGTGGGCCCCGATCTCCCTGGCCGAGGCGTCGGCCTCGGCGCCGGTGTGCACCCGCACGTCGGAGAAGTCGGCGCCGAGCCCGGCCTCCATGTCCGCGCGGGTGCCGGCGTCCAGCGGCCGTCCCGCGCCGGACGCGAGCACGCCGTGGACCAGGGACCGCCCGCCGTTCTCCCGCCCGCCCGGCTCCTGCCCGTCGTTCTCCTGCGTGGCCGACCGCTGGAGCAGGCTGCCCACCGCGCCGTTGCCCACCGTGCGCTGCAGCGTGCGCAGCCCGGCGGGGCCCAGCACGTCCCCGCGTCCGGCGACGGCGGCGCGCAGCAGGTGGGCGGTTTCGGCGGTGCCCGGCCCCGGCAGCGCCCTGGCCGGGCGGGCGCCGTCCTCGTGCGGCCCGTGCTCACGGCTGTGCATCGGCGACCCCCCGGGAACGTGACCGGCACCTCTCCTGCGCTCAGGCCAGCGTGACGCACGGCAGGCGAGCCGTCCAGCTCCGCGCCGGACGGGCCCGGGGCACGGCTCGCTGCCCCTTGGGGCAAGGGGCGCCAGGCAGCCGGGGATTCGGCCGGGGAACGGGCCAGCGTCCCACCGGGACACGACTTTTGCGGCGCCGGTCCGGGCCCGAAAGGCGTTCACCCGCCAAACCCTTTGTTGCCTTTCTCACAACCACTCGGCCGCGCCGGAAAAACACGCCAAGTAGCGCAAGCGTAAGGGAAGTTGACAAAGCGCCAGGAGCGACGGAGGATCGCAGGCGTCGGATCTTCGACGCATGCGACCGGCTGTGAGAGCGGATGGTACACATTGACGGCTTCAGTGGAATTGGCGTCCCTCCCGAATGGTCTTGAGCTCTACACGGAGAGCCCGACCGAGGCGGAATACCTGTACAAGGAAATGTACGAGCACGGCTGCTACGACTCGTTTTCGCTGCCGGACGACCCGTTCGTGCTCGATGTCGGGGCGAACATCGGCATGTTCAGCCTCTACACCAAGCAGCGTTATCCGACCGCCGAGATCATCGCGTTCGAGCCCATTCCGGTGACCCGCGACATTCTTCGGCGCAACATCGCGTTGCATGGGCTCACCGGCATCACGGTCGAGGACTGCGCGCTCGGCGAAAAGGCCGAGAACGACGTGGTCTTCACGCACTACCCGAGGCTGCCGGGGAATTCGACCCGCTATCCCGAGCAAAAGCAGCTCCAGATCGACGTGTGCCTGCGGCTCTACCCGGAGGACGACACGATCGAGCAGCACCAGGGCTACGAGGTGCACGTTCCCGTCGACCGGCTCTCCCGGCGCCTGCCCGCGGGGCGCCGCGTGGACCTGCTGAAGGTGGACGTCGAGGGCGCCGAGTACGAGGTGCTCCTGGGCATCGACGCGGCCGACTGGCCCCGCATCGACCGGCTCATCGTGGAGGTGCAGGACCTCGACGGCCGCCTCGACCTCATCTGCGGCTTCCTGCGGGACAAGGGCTACCGCACCGAGGTCGGCCCGAGCCCCATGGTCGAGGAGGAGATCCTCACCTTCCTCGTCACCGCCGTCCGCGAAGGACTCTGAACCGCACCGGCACCGATCCCCACACCGGCACGCCGCCGCCGGGCCCGCCGCCCGGCGGCGGCGTTCGCCTGCCCGCCCCGGGAGACGGCGGCACACCTCCACGCGCGTTCCGGAAACGGCCGGGTTTCGCGGCTTTCAGCGGCCCCGCGCCCGCCTCGCGCCCCTTTTCTCCCGGGTTCCTTCCGGGTTCCTTCCGCGTTTCTTCCGGGTTCTCGCCCGTTCCTTCCCCATCCCTTCCGTGCCGCCGGCCCCTCTCGCGGGGCGCCCCGGATCGGGCGTCAGGCAAAAAGTCCCACTGAGACATCGGACAACGCCCCTGAACAGGGCACTCTTGACGCGTCCACAGCATGATCTTACCGTTTTTGCGACCTCGAGCCGGCCGCTGGCTCGTGGAGAGACGGAGTCACTGCGGGATGGTGTCAACGCCCAGGCGCCGCTTACGGCCACTGATCGCAATGCTCGTTCTGTCCCTGCTCGCGCTGGCCGCGTGCGGAGGCGGGGACGACGCCTCGGAATCGGGCTCCGCCTGCGCCCCGTCAGGCGAGAAGGTGACCATCGACTTCTGGTCCTGGGTGCCCGGAATCGAGCACGCCGTGGAGCTGTGGAACGAGCAGCACCCCGACATCCAGGTGAACCTCAGCAAGGTGCCCGACGGACGGGCCGGAACCTACCAGAACTACAACAACGCCATCAGGGCCGGCCGGGGCACCCCCGACCTCGGAATGATCGAATACGACAGGCTCCCCGACTACCGGCTGCAGAACGCCCTGGAGAACATCGGCCCGTGCGGGGCCGCCGCCGCCCGGGACCAGTTCGTCGACTACACCTGGCCGCTCGTCACCTTCGGCGAGCAGGACGCGGTCTACGCGGTGCCCGAGGACACCGGGCCGATGGTGCTCTACTACCGGGCCGACCTCTTCGAGCAGTACGGCATCGAGGTGCCCCGCACCTGGGAGCAGTTCGCCCAGGCGGCCGACGAGGTGGCCGCGCGCGGCAACGGCGCCCACCTCACCAACCTCGCCCCGGTGGACTTCGGGGGCTGGTTCGCGGCCCTCGCCTGGCAGAACGGCGCCCGGTGGTTCGACTGGGACGACGAGGGCTGGACCGTCACCATCGACGACGAGCCCACCCGCCAGGTCGCCGACCTGTGGCAGCAGATGATCGACAACGGCGACCTCAGCGAGGTGCCCACCTTCACCGAGGAGTGGAACCGGGCGCTGGCCGAGGACCAGCTCCTGAGCTGGGTCGGCGCCGCGTGGGGCGGCAAGCTGATCGAGCTGGGCGCGCCCTCGACCGAGGGCAAGTGGGCGGTCGCGCCCCTGCCGCAGTGGCAGGAGGGCGCCCAGGCCAGCGCGAACTGGGGCGGCTCCACCTACGCCGTGTTCGAGGGCTCCGACCACCCCTACGAGGCCACCCAGTTCGCCCTCTGGCTCAACACCCACCCCGAGTCGGTGGCCATCCTGAACGAGGAGGGCGGCGCCTACCCGGCCGCCGCCGACGGCACCCGGCTGCCCGCCCTCACCGGGCCCCAGCCGTTCTTCGGCGACCGGGACATCTACCAGGTCATCAACGAGGCCGCCGGCAACATCGACCACGACTGGGTGTGGGGCCCCACCATGAGCACCACCTTCTCGACCCTGGAGGACGAGATGGCCGGCGTGCTCGACGGGGCCCAGAGCTTCCGGGACGCGCTGGACGCGACCCAGCGGGAGACGGTCGAGGACCTTCAGGCCCAGTCCTTGACGGTGACGGAACGTTGACCGGCCACGCGAGCCCGGCCGCCCTCCGGGGCGGCCGGCGCCGGTCCCGCACGGCCATCGCCGGATTCCTCGCCCCCTTCGCCCTCCTCTTCCTCGCCACCTACCTGGTCCCCGCCGGGTACGCCCTGTACAAGAGCTTCTTCGTCGTCGAACGGGACGGCCCCTTCGGCACGCCCCACGACGTGTTCGGCGGGCTCAGCAACTACACCAAGGCGCTCGGCGACTCCGAGTTCCTGCGCGGCATCGGCCGGATGCTGCTCTTCGGGGTCGTGCAGTACCCGCTGATGGTCGCGCTGGCGCTGGTGCTCGCCCTGCTGCTGGACACCAGGTCCGCCCGCCTCCAGCGCCTCATGCGGCTCATCTACTTCGCCCCCTACGCGGTGCCCTCGGTGGTGGCCGCCCTCATGTGGGGCTTCCTGTACTCCCCCGGCCTGAGCCCGTTCACCGAGGGGCCGGGCGGCCTGGGGATCGACGTCGACTTCCTCGGCACGCACGCGATCCTGTGGTCCATTGCCAACGTCGTCACCTGGACCTACTGCGGCTTCAACATGATCGTCCTGGTCACCGCGCTGCAGACCATCGACCGCGACCTGTACCGGGCCGCCCGGGTGGACGGGGCGAGCGACTGGCAGATCGTGCGGCACATCAAACTCCCCCTGCTGCGCCCGGCGCTGGTGCTGATCACGGTGTTCTCGATCATCGGCATCCTGCAGCTGTTCACCGAACCGCAGGTGCTCAGCACGCTCACCGGCAGCATCACCAGCGACTACACCCCGAGCCTGGCCGCCTTCAACGAGGCAGGCGCCAACAACTACAGCTACGCGGCCGCGATCTCGATGATCCTCGCGGTGGTCACCGCGGTGCTGTCCACCGTGTTCATGCGGATCGCCTGGCGGAACCGATGACGGCCGCCCTCCCGCCCGCCCAGGGGCGGCTGCGCTCCCTGGCGCCGCTCGTCGTGCTGACGGCCGCCGCCGGATACTTCCTGCTGCCGCTGTGGTGGCTGTTCGTCGCGTCGACCAAGTCCCGCGGCGACCTGGCCGTCACGCCGGGGCTGTGGTTCTCCGACCTGGCCCTGTTCGGCAACCTCAAGGACCTGTTCACGCACGAGGACGGCGTCTACGTGCGCTGGCTGGTCAACACCGCCCTCTACGCCGGCCTCGGCGCCGCGCTCGCGACGCTGTTCTCGGCGATGGCGGGCTACGTGTTCGCCAAGCACCGCTTCCGGGGCCGGGAGGCGGCCTTCGGCGTGGTGCTCGCCGGGGTGCTGGTCCCGCCCGCCGCGCTGGCCCTGCCGCTGTTCCTGCTCTTCAGCTCGGCCGAACTCACCAACACCTACTGGGCGGTGCTCGTGCCGAGCGCCGTCAGCCCGCTGGGCGTGTACCTGGCCCGCGTGCAGGTGGAGGCCGCGGTGCCGGACGAGCTGATCGAGGCCGCCCGGATGGACGGCGCGGGCGAGTACCGGATCTTCTTCGCGATCGTCCTGCGGCTGGTCCGGCCGGCCCTGGTGACGATCTTCCTCTTCCAGTCCGTCGCCATCTGGAACAACTTCTTCCTGCCGCTCATCATGCTGACCGACTCCGACCTCTACCCCGTCACCCTCGGGCTGTTCAGCTGGAACACGCAGGTGCTCGGCGACCCCGACCTCACCCGTCTCGTGGTGGCCGGCTCGCTCGTGTCGGTGGTGCCCCTCGCGCTGGCCTTCGTCTCCCTGGAGCGGTACTGGCGCGGCGGCCCCCTCGCCGGCGGCGTCAAGGGCTAGCTCCTCGCCGCCCCTGCCACCCCTCGCCGCCCCCGGCTCGTCCCAGGACCCCGGTCCCGGGACGAGCCGGACCGGTCGACTCCCCCGCCGGGACGGCCCGTTCCGGCCGGACGCGCGCCGGACTCCCCCGCCGCCGGGGCGGCCGGTCGCTAGCCGCCCCAGAGCATGTGCATCAGGGCCACGGACAGCAGGAGGGCCATGCCCACTCCCTGGGTGGCCTTCGCCCGGCCGGGCATCGGCTCTCCCCGCCGGACCGCCGAGCGCCCCAGCGAGTAGCCGATCAGCAGGGCGGGCAGGCCAAGGGCGCAGAACAGCAGGGTCAGCCAGTCGACTTGCACGGGCGTCATCGCGGATTCTCCTCACGGCCACCGGTCGGGCGCCCCATCATCGGCGGGCGCCGCCGGGACCCCTCCCGGGCCGCGCGGGGGCCCGGCCCCGGCCTGCGCGGCGTGGGCCCGGATCGCCGCGGCGAAGGCGGCGGGGTTCTCCAGGTGGGCGGCGTGCCCGGCGCCGGGCACCAGGGCGGTGGGCAGGCCGCAGTGCGCGGCCAGGGCCGCCGCCGCGGCGTGCCGCGGGGGCGGGGAGTGGGCGCCTGTGGTGAGCAGGACGGGGCCGCAGCCGGGGGCGGGCGGGGCGGGTTCGAACGCGCGGAACATGGCGAACTCGCGGGCCACCACCGCCTCGGCCTCCGCTCCTGCGGGCGCGTCCGCGGGCCGCCAGGCCGGCCCGTAGAGGGCGCGGCCGAAGCCGGCCACGCCCCCGGTGCGCAGACCCTCTGCCACGTGCGCCAGCAGCCCGGGGGCCAGCGGTCCCGCGGCGGGTTCGTGCAGCACCGCGGCCCGCAACGGCACGCCGCGCGCGGCGAGTTCGAGGCCGAGGGTGGCGCCGCCGCTCACCCCGGCGACCACGGCGCCCGCGCAGATTGCGGCCAGCGCCGCGACCTCGGTGTCCAGGTCGCCGGAGCAGGGCCGCCGCGCCGCGATCACCTCGAATCCGGCCAGGTGCGGCACCACCTCCCGCCAGACGGCGGGGGTGACGGCCGCGCCGTGGACGAGGACCAGGCGCGGCGCGGTCACGCCAGCCCCGCCGCGGGCGGCACCCGGTAGACGACGGTGACGCTGCCGCCGCCGGGCGGGCCCTGGTGCTCGGCGCCGCCCGACACGTACAGCGCGGTGTGCCCGGCGAGGGCGGACAGCAGGCCGCCGACCGCGGCCCTGGCGTGCCGGGTGGAGTGCAGGTCGGAGTCGGTGAGCATGGTGTGCCGCGCGCCGCGCACCGTGCCCGCCGGGTCGGCCTCGGCCTTGGCGAAGACCTGCACGACCTCGCCGCCCTCGGCCCTGACCTGCTCGAACAGGCCGGTGAGGGCGGCCAGGTCGATGGCGTCGCGCATCGTGCCGTGCACCGCGCGCAGGGGCCCGGAGGCGGCCCTGCTGGTGCCGAGGACGAGGATGTGGCAGTCCGTCAGCTCCGCGCCCGCGCTGGCGGAGGCCCGGGAGGACCACACCTCGGCGGGCCCGCCGCGGCCCCCGCGTTCCCCCTCCGCCAGGGCGTGCCTGGCCTCGTCCGGGGTGCATTCGCCCAGGGCCACGGCGATGCCGAGGGCGGCGGCGGCCCGCGAGCGGGCCATCGACTCGTAGGTGTCCTCGGTGACCGGTTCCGCGCCGGCCGCGCGGCAGGCGGCGACCCGTTCCGAGGTGAGGAGGGGGCACTTGACCAGCACGAGATCCACCTCGTCGGCCGTCAGGCCGAGCCGGGCGGTCAGCCCGGCGACGACCTCCCGCACGGCGGTCAGCTGGGGCTCGCGCCCCACCTCGGCGGGCGCGAGCGCGCGGGTGCGGCCGGCGGCGCCGACCAGGCCGCGGTCGTGCCCCGGGTGCGGCCCCGGGTCGGCCACCAGGAGGTTGACGTGCGGGCTGAGCACCCCCTCGGTGCCGCCGGAGAAGACGGTGACGGTCTCGGGCGGCAGCAGCGGCTCCCAGCGGGCGGCGGCGAGGGTGCGGCTGAAGTCGTTGACGCAGCCGTTGCCCTCGGTCTTGCCGACGACAGCGAGCAGGTCGGCGGTGGTGTGCCCGGCCGCGGCGAGCGCGCGGGTGGCGCCGGTGTCCTCGGGTCCCGCGGTGGGGACGCGCAGCAGGTCGACTGTGGTCATGACGGCTCCTTGGGCGGGTTCGCCGCGGGGGCGAGGTGGTGGAAGAAGAGGTTGAGGAGGAAGGCGACGATGACCGCGCTGGAGATGGAGCCGCCGGCGACGATCCGGAACCAGGAGGGGAACCCGGCGTAGATGCCGGGCGCCACCGCGGGGACCATGCCGGCCGCCAGGCCGAGCGCGACGATCAGGCCGTTGTGCGTGCCCTCGTAGGCGACCTCGCCGAGGGTGCGGATGCCGGTGAGGGCGACCATCGCGAACATGACCAGGCTGACCGCCCCGATCACCGGCCCCGGCAGGGCGGCGACGGCCGCGCCGAGCTTGGGGCACAGGCCGAGCAGGATCAGCAGCACCCCGGCCGCCGTGACGGTGTAGCGGCTGCGGACGCCCGTCATCCGCACCAGGCTGACGTTCTGCGCGAAGACGGTGTCGGGGAAGGAGGTGGCCGCGCCGGCGAGGCCGGCGGACAGCCCGTCGGCGGCCAGGCCGCGCGCCAGGTCGCCGACGCCCACCGGGCGGCCGGTCATGTCGCCGACGGCCATCAGGTAGGCGGTGGACTCGGCGAAGACGACCAGCATCACCACGCACATCGACACGACGGCGGCCACCGGGAAGGTGGGGGCGCCGAAGTGGAAGGGCTCGGGCAAGCCGAGCCAGTCGGCGTCTCCCACGGCGGAGAAGTCGGCCATGCCGAGGGCCGCGGCGGCGCCGGTGCCGGCCACCAGGCCGGCGAGAACCACGATCTGGGCCAGGAAGCCGCGGGCGAAGCGGGTCAGGACGGCGATCAGCAGGAGCACCCCGGCGGCCAGGGCGAGGCGGTCCTTGGCCGCGTAGCCGGGGGCGGTGGGATCGTCCCCGGCGATGAGGCCGACCGCGGTGCCGACCAGGGACAGGCCGATGACGGTCACCGCGGTGCCGCGCACCACCGGCGGGAAGAACCGCACCAGCCGGGCGAAGGGCCAGGCCATCAGCATGCCGAAGACGCCGGCGGCGAGCATCGCGCCGTACACCGCGGGCAGCCCGTACTCCCCGTGGAT
This sequence comes from Streptomyces hoynatensis, assembly GCF_003626535.1. GTDB lineage: Bacteria > Actinomycetota > Actinomycetes > Streptomycetales > Streptomycetaceae > Streptomyces > Streptomyces hoynatensis. Next base: position 491,641 of record NZ_RBAL01000004.1, on the reverse strand, counting down.
GGTGATCATCGGCGTGACGGCGGTGAAGGAGGCCCCGGCCACCACCGGCAGCCGGACGCCGAAGAGCCGGCCGATGCCCAGGCTCTGCACGATCGTCAGCAGCCCGGCGACCAGCAGGTCCGCCGCGACCAGCAGCCCGATCGTTGCGGTGTCGAGCCCGGCGGCGGCGCCGAACACCAGCGGCACGGCGACGCAGCCGCTGTACATGACGGCGACGTGCTGGGCGCCGAGGGCGCCGAGCCGGGCCGGGGGCAGGCGCTCGTCGACCGGGTGGCGGGCCGCCCCGGGGGTGGTGGGTGCGCTCTTCTTCTGTGCCGGCTCTCCGGCGGTCGCTTCTGTTCTGGTCATGTGGCATTCCCTGGGTGGTGCGGGGTGTTCGGGGCCGGCGACGGCTCGGGCGCCGCGCGCCGGGCCGCGGAGGCCAGGCGGCGCAGGTGGCTGGGCCAGTCCCCGAGGGCGGAGATGTCGGGGGCGGCCTGGGCGGCGTGGGGCTCGCACAGGAAGCCGGTGACCGTGCGGCCGTCGTCGAGCAGCACCCGGCCCAGCGCCATGGGCTCGGGAAGCCGGTCCAGGAAGTGCCCGAGGGCGGCGGGCGGCAGCGACCACAGCTCGCCGCGCACCGAGGCGCCCTCCTCGCCCTCGGCGACGCGCAGCAGCCCGGGCCGGGGCGGCTCGCCCGCAAGCGCCACCATCCGGTAGCGCGGGGCGGTCCGCACCTCGCCGAGCAGCCGGCCCCCGGGGCCGGTCAGCTGGTGGTTGAGCGGCTGGCCGCCGAGGTGGGCGCCGAAGACCGCGAGGGGCAGCCCGGGCGGCCCCCAGGCGCGGGGCCCGGACGGCGGCCGGCCGGTCGTCAGCAGTTCGGCCATGTCGGCGGCGACCCGGTCGGCGAAGCCGCGGGCGACGACCGTCACGCCGAAGGGGCCGCCCTGCACCTTCCCCGCGGGCACCGCGACGGCGCTGAGGCCGAGCAGGTTGACGAAGTTGGTGTAGGTGCCGAGCCTGCTGTTGACCCCGACCGGGTCCGCGGCGACCTCGGCCAGCGTCGGATGCTCCGGGGCGGTGGGCAGCAGCAGCGCCGCGCAGCCCTCGATCCGCTCCATGGCCTCCTGCCGCAGCCGCTCAAGCAGCGCCAGGTCGGCCGCGTACCTGTGGGCGGGCAGCCGGCCCGCCGCCGTCACGATGGCCGCCACCGTGGGGTCGGCGCCCGGCGGGCCCGAGGCGATGAACTCGCCGACGGCGGCGTACCGTTCGGCGGCGAACCCGCCCTCGTACAGCAGCCGCGCGGCGCGCAGGAACGGCTCGATGTCCACGGCCTGCACCCGCGCCCCGGCCGCGCGCAGCCGGTCGGCGGCCCGGTCGAACGCCGCCCGCCAGGCGGGGCTCAGCGCGCCGAGCTGCGCGGCGCGCGGCACCGCGACCGCGGGCGCGGGGGGCGCGGCGAGCGGCGCCTCGGCCGGCCAGGCGCCCGGGTCGGCGGCCAGCACCGCGGCCACCCGTTCGGCGGCGGGCAGGGTGGCGGCGAAGACGCTGACGCAGTCGAAGGGGCGGGCGGCGGGCACCACGCCCTCGGTCGGCACCAGTCCCGGGGTGGGCTTGATCCCGACGATGCCCTGGAAGGCCGCGGGCACCCGCCCGGAGCCCGCGGTGTCGGTGCCAAGCGCGAAGTCGACGATGCCGAGCGCCACCGCGACCGCGGAGCCGGAGCTGGACCCGCCGCTGATCCGGTCCGGGTCGTGGGCGCTGCGCACCGCGCCGTAGGGGCTGCGGGTGCCGACGAGGCCGGTGGCGAACTGGTCGAGGTTCGTCTTGCCCACGACCAGGGCGCCGGCCGCGGTCAGCCGCGCGACGGCCGGGGCGGAGGCGGTGGGGTGGTAGGCGTACGAGGGGCAGCCGGCGGTGGTGGGCAGGCCGGCCACGTCGATGTTGTCCTTGACGGCGAACACCTGGCCGGCGAGGGGGAGTTCCCCGCCCGCCGCGTCCAGCGCCGCGGCCTCGGCGAGGAGTTCCTCCGGCTCGCGCAGCGCGATCCACGCCTCGGGGCGGGGGTTGTCCGCGAGCAGGGCCAGGGTGCGCCGCACCCGCTCGACGGCGCTCACGCGGCCTCCCGCGGCGCGGCGAGCGCGCCGAGTGCGTCGAGCAGGCGGTCGCTGGTGGCCACCGCGCCGAAGACGCCGCCCTGCATCGTGGTCATCCTGAGCGCGGCGGCGTGGTTCTCCGGCTCGGTGGCGCCCGTGCAGTCGGAGAGGAGCAGGCACTCGTAGCCGCGGTCGTTGGCCTCGCGCATCGTGGTGTGCACGCAGACGTCGGTGGTGATCCCGGTGAGGATCAGGTGGGTGATGCCGCGGGTGCGCAGCAGCAGGTCGAGGTCGGTGGCGTAGAAGGAGCCCTTGCCCGGCTTGTCGATCACCGTCTCCCCGGCCACGGGGGCGACCTCGGGGACGATCTCCCAGCCGGGTTCGCCGCGCACCAGAATCCGCCCGCAGGGGCCCGCGCTGCCGATTTCGGCGCCCATCCGCCCCGAGCGCCAGCGCTTGTTGGCGGGCAGGTCGGACAGGTCGGACAGGTCGGGGCGGTGGCCCTCGCGGGTGTGGATCACGGTCAGGCCGGCGGCCCGGGCGGCGGCCAGCACGCGGGCGGTGGGGGCGAGGCCGGCGCGGGTCAGGGAGATGTCGTAGCCCATGGTGTCCACGTAGCCGCCGGGGCCGCAGAAGTCGGTCTGCCAGTCGATGCACAGCAGCGCGGTCCTGGAGACGGTCAACTCGCCGTCGTAGGGCCAGCGATAGGGGGTGGCGTCGATGGTGGCCACGGGATCACTTCCTCTTGTCGTGCGGGTCGTGCGGGTCGTGCGGGTCGTGCGGGTCGGGCGGGTCGGGCGGGTCGGGCGCGTGGTGTGTGCCGCGCGCGGTGGCCTACGGGGCCGGGCGCGCGGTGGCGGGGGCCGTGCCGCGCGCGCTGTCCCGGGTGGCGGCGCGGGGGCCGCGGGGCGCGCGGCCGAGGCGGGCGCCGGCGAACTGGACGAGGGCGGCGGCGAGCAGGCCGACCGCGGCCTCGCAGTACTGGGGCCCCTGGTAGTGGACGAGGGTGGCCAGGGCCGCGCCGACGGCCCAGGCCGCCAGGGGCACGGGCCGCAGCCCGCGGCGGGCCGGCCGGCCCGCCGCGCCCGGCGCCAGCTGGTCGGTGAGGAGCACCGCGCCGATGGGCGGCACGAAGACGCCCAGCAGGGTCAGCCAGGTCTCGAAGTGCTCCCACACCCCGGCCAGGGCCACGGCGAGGCCGAGCAGGCCGATGAAGGGAACGAGCCGGCGCATGGTGACCCCGGTGAGCTGCCCCCAGCCGACCGCCGCGTTGTAGAGGCAGTGGGCGGAGACCGAGCCGAGGTTGGCGAAGACGAACACCACGGCCGCGGCCGTCAGCAGCCCGCCCCGGCCGGTGAGCAGGCCGAGGAAGTCGCCGCCCGCCGTCGCCGGTTCCGCGGCGGCCCCGGCGCCCACCACCACGGCGCCGACCAGCAGGGCGAGCAGGTTGGCCACCGGGAAGGCGGTCAGCGCGGCGAGCACCGCCTCGCGGCCGTTGCGGGACCAGCGGGTGAAGTCGGCCGTCATCGTGCCGGAGTCGATGAAGGCCGCCACCACCATCGTCACGCAGGCGCCGAAGGCCAGGGCGCCTCCGGCCGGGGCCTGGCCCTCGTAGGACAGGACGTCGCCCGGGCTCGCGTCCCGCAGCGCCAGGGCGATGGCGACGGCGCCGAGCACCAGGTACAGGGGCGCGGCGATCCAGCCGATCACGGAGAGGGCGCGGATCCCGGCCCAGGCGACCGCCACGTACAGCACCCCGGCCAGCAGCACGGTGGGCCTGGTGGGCCAGCCGAGGGCGGCGTGCAGGGTGGCGCCGGTCAGCCCGACCTGGAAGGCGAACCAGCCGATCACCACGGTGGCCAGGAACGCCGAGGCCAGCCGGGCGCCGTGGCCGCCGAAGGTGACGGCGGCGATGCGGGCGAAGGTGTCGCCGGTGCGCCCGGCCAGGTGGCTGAGGGCGCCGACGTAGCCGCCGAGGATCAGGCAGCCGAGCAGGATGGCCGCCATGCCGCGGGCGAAGCCCAGGTTGAAGACGATGACCCCGCCGAAGACGGCGTTGGTGAGGACCATCGGGAAGCCGAACCAGACCGAGGAGACCGACCGCAGCGGGCGGCGGTGGGTGAGCGGGACGGGGCGGTCCTCGAACTCGTCGCCGGGCGAGGCGGGCCGGCCGGCGGGCCCGGGGGCGGGCGGGGAGAGGGTGACGGTGTCCTGAGGCGGGAGCGCCATGGGTGCCTCCTGGGGTTCAGCCGCGGCGCAGCGCCATCTGTGACAGGGCTCGCGCGGCGCGTTGTTCGACGACGTCCAGGGATTCGCCGACGTGCCGGCGCAGCGCGGTGAGCGCCTCGGGGAGCCGGTGGGCGAGGACGTGTTCGACGATGTCGAGGTGTTCGGCGACGGTCCGCTCGATGCGGTCCTCGGTGAGGTAGTCGTACATCCGGACCGGGCGGATGCGGACGTTGACGGACTCCAGGGTCTCGGTGAGCCGCGGGTTGCCCGAGGAGCGCAGCAGCGTGTGGTGGAAGTCCTCGTCCTGGAGCACGAATCCGGGGTCGGGCTCGGGCAGGTCCCCGCGCAGCGCCCGCCAGTGGTCGCGCAGGGGCTCAAGCAGGGCCACGTCGTGCACGACCGCGGCGGATTCCAGCGCCCGGGCGATGCCGCGGAGTTCGACGGTGATGCGCAGCTCGTACAGGTCGCGCAGCTCGGCGAGGTTGGGGCGGGTCGCGTAGTAGCCGTCGGCGTGGCGTTCCACGAGGCCGTCGGCGACCAGCCGGACCAGCGCCTCGCGCACCGGCGTGCGGGAGACGCCGAGGCGCTCGGCCAGCTGCACCTCCACCAGGCGGGTACGGCCGCCGAGTTCGCCCCGCAGCAGCAGGCGGCGCAGCTCGGCGTAGGTCTCCTCGCGGCGGTTGCCGCCCCTGCGGGCCGGTGTCGACGGCGGTGTATACAGCGGTGCATCCATGGCTGTGCACCGTAGGAGCCGGTTGTTTCGGCGGCTCTCGCCGCGTGTGGCCGCCATGTTGCGGCAGGACCGCGCGTGTGGCCGGGACGTTACGGGAGGGGCGGCCGGGGACGGCGGGAGGTCCGCGTGCGCGAGTGGCGAGCGGGCGGCGAGTGGCGAGCGGGTGGCGGGCGGGGCCCGCGGCTCACCGCGGCGCCGTCTCCCGGCCGGTCCCCCGGGGGGCCGGGCCGGTGCGCACCGAACTGTCGCGCAGGCGCAGCTCGGTGGGCAGCACCGTGGTGGTGGCGGGGCGTGCGGGGTCGGCCAGGCGGTCGGCGAGCAGGCGGGCGGCGGTGCGGCCGAGTTCGCGGGTGGGCTGGACGACGGTGGTCAGCGAGGGGCGCACCAGGGTGGCCCACGGGATCTCGTCGAAGCCGACCACCCCCATCCGGTCGGGGACGGTGACCCCGTGGTCGGCCAGGCACTCCAGGGCGCCCACCGTCATCAGGTTGTTGGCGGTGAACACCGCGTCGGGCGCGGGCCGCAGCCGCAGGAGTTCGGCCATGGCGTCGTAGCCGCCGCCCTCCCGGAAGTCGGCGTGCCGCACCAGCGGCCCCGGGTCGGTGAGGCCGTGGCCGGCCATCGCGCCGAGGTAGCCGGCCAGCCGCTGCTCGGCGGTGGGCACGCCACGGGGGCCGGTGACGCAGGCGATCCGGCGGTAACCGGCCTCGAACAGGTGGGTCACCGCGCGCCGGGCGCCCGCCTCGTTGTCCACCAGCACGGTGTCCACCGCCTCCGGCCCGGGCAGCCGGCGGTCGATGGCGACGACGGGCACCCCGCCGGCCACCAGCCGGGCCGCCTGGCCGGAGCCGGCGCAGGGGGACATGATCACCCCGGCCATCCGCTCGGCCAGCACCGCCGTCACGTACTGCCCCTCCTTGCGCGGGTCCTCGTCGCTGTTGCACAGCACGAGGGAGAAGCCGCGTTCCTGGGCGACGTCCTCGATGCCGCGCACCAGCGAGGTGAAGAAGGCGTTGCCGATGTCGGAGATGACGACCGCCCACAGGCTGCCGGGGCTGCGGCGGAGCTTGCGGGCCGCGGCGTTGGGCCGGTAGTCCAGCTCGGCCATGGCCCGCCGCACCCGCTCGGCGAGGCCGGGGGCGACGTTCCCCCGGCCGTTCGTCACCCGGGAGACCGTCGCGGCCGACACCCCGGCCAGGCGCGCGACGTCGTGAATGGTTGCCACCGGCCCATCGTTCCAGAGCCGCCGCCGCGGGGCCCACAACTCCCCGGCCCCGGCCCCGAACCGCCCGGCCCCAAAACCGGCAGGCCCCCTAACCGGCAGTCTCCCGAACCGGCAGGCCCGCCGCGCCCCCGGCGCCGCGGCCCCGCTACGCCGGAGCCGGCGCGCCCAGCGGCGGGGTGAGGACGGGGTCGGCCGGGCCCGCGGTGCTGTCCCGCACCCGCAGCGAGGTGCGCAGCACCACGGTCTGCAGGGGCTTGGACGTTCCCGCCACCCGCTCCAGCAGCAGGTCGGCCGCCGCGCGGCCCAGCTCGTAGGAGGGCAGTTCCACCGTGGTCAGGCTCGGGCGCACCAGCGGCGCCCAGGGCACGTCGCCGAAGGTGAGCACGCCGAAGCCGGGCGGCGTGCGGCCTGCCTCGGCGAGGACCTGGAGGGCGCCGACGGTCATCAGGTTGTTGGCGACGAACACCGCGTCCGGCGGCTCGTCCATCGCCAGCAGCGCGGCCATGGCGGAACGGCCGCCCTCCACGCGGAAGTCGGCGTACCTGGTGTAGGCCCGGGCGCGTTCCTCGCCGTGGCCCGGCGCCTCGCGCAGCACGTCGAGGTAGCCGGCCAGCCGCTCCTCCGAGGTGGAGGCGCCCTGCGGCCCGGTGATGCAGGCGATGCGGCGGTAGCCGCGCTCCAGCAGGTGCTCGGTGGCGGCCTCGCCGCCGTGCCGGTTGTCCACCAGCACCGCGTCCACCAGGGCCCCGCGCGGGCGGCGGTCCACCGCCACGGCCGGCATGCCCCGCGCGGCCAGGGCGGACAGGTCGGTGCGGGTGCGGGAGGCGGCGGCCACGATGACGCCGGCCATCTGCTCGGCGACCGCGACGTCGAGGTAGCGGCGCTCCTTGTCCACGTCCTCGTCCGTGTTGCACAGCACCACGGAGAGGTTGGTGCGCTGGGCGGCGTCCTCCACCCCGCGGGCCAGCGAGGTGAAGAACGGGTTCTCGATGTCGGGTATCACCAGCCCGATGACGCTCCCGCGCTGCTTGCGCAGGGACTGGGCGACCCGGTTGGGCGCGAAGCCGAGCCTGGCGGCGGCGCGCCGGACGCGTTCGGCGCGCTCGGGCGTCACCCGGCCGCCGTTGAAGACCCGGGACACCGTGGCGGGCGAGACGCCCGCGGCCCGCGCCACGTCGTTGATCGTCGTCATGGCACCCGGCGCATCCTCACTCGTGTTCTCCTTCCCGACCCTTGACACGCTCTGGAGGCGACCCTATGTTCCCGTGAAAAGGATTTCAAGGCGTTATCCACAGGGCCTCGTTCACGGCCCCTCTTCATTGGACGCCTGGTCTGAAATCGGTTTCACGAACTGAAGCTCGGGGTGACACGTACGATGACGTCCTCAGGACTGGCCGGCCTGGCCGGCAGGACCGGCGCGGTGACGCGTTCGGTCAGCGCGGAGAACCCGACCGGCGCCAAGTCCGCCGGTGGCATGGCCACCGAGGGCACCGGAGCCCGCGCGGCGAGCCTGCTCGGGCGCGGGTGGAAGATCTCGCCCAGCATCGAGATCCCCGCCGGCGAGACCGCAACCCTCGCCGAGCTGACCGGGCCCGGCACGATCCGCCACCTGTGGTGCACCACCGCGCCGCACCGCGCCTGGCGCGGGACCCTGCTGCGCATGTACTGGGAGGACGAGGCGGAACCCGCGGTCGAGGTCCCCCTGGGCGACTTCTTCTGCAACGGCTGGAACGCCTTCAGCCAGGTCTCCTCGGAGCCGGTGGCCGCCAACCCCAACGGCGGGTTCAACGCCTACTGGCCGATGCCCTTCCGCAGCGCCGCCAGGATCACCCTGGAGAACCTCTCCGCCGAGACCGTCACCCTCTACTACCAGATCGACTACGAACTCGCCCCGCACGAGGAGGACGAGACGCAGCGCGCCTGGTTCCACGCCCAGTGGCGGCGCAGCCACCCCGTCCCCTACGGCGAGGTGCACACGCTGCTCGACGGCGTGCGGGGCGCCGGCCACTACGTGGGCACCTACCTGGCCTGGGGCGTCAACAGCCCCGGCTGGTGGGGCGAGGGCGAGCTGAAGTTCTACCTGGACGGGGACGCCGAGTTCCCCACCATCTGCGGCACCGGCACCGAGGACTACTTCGGCGGCGCCTGGAACTTCGACGTGCCGGGGCAGGGCTACACCGCCTACACCACGCCCTACCTGGGGCTCAACCAGATCCTGCGCCCCGACGGGCTGTACGCCAGCCAGCAGCGCTTCGGGATGTACCGCTGGCACATCCCCGACCCGATCCGCTTCCTTGAGGACCTGCGGGTGACCGTGCAGAGCCTGGGCATCGGCCCGGGACACGGCAACGGGCTGCCGCACCGCTACCGGCCGACCAGCGACGACATCGCCTCCACCGCGCTGTTCTACCTGGACGCGCCCAGCTCCCCCGGCTCGCGTCCGCCGGCGCCCGGCCTGCTCGACCTCGAGGTGGACTGACCGGCCCGCGCGCCGCCCCGCCCGCGGGGCGGCGCACAGCCCCCACGCACACGAACGACCACTCACGGAAGACGGGAGCACGCACCATGCTCCAGCACGACAACGACGTCGGGCGAAAGGGCCCAAGTCGCCGCGGCCTGCTGACCGCCGCGGGCGTGATGGCCACCGCGGCCGGCGCCTCCGCGCTGCTCAGCGGCTGCGGGGCGGCCCGCGCGAGCGGGAACACCCTCCAGTTCTGGAACTTCTACGCGCCCCAGCAGACCCCGGACCCGGCGGTCAAGCGCCAGGCCCAGTGGTTCATCGACCTGGTGGACGCCTGGAACGCCGGGCACGAGACGCAGATCGAGCTCGTCTACGTGCCGCAGTCCACCTACACCAACGGCTTCAAGCTGCCGTCCGCCTTCGCCGCCGGCAGCGGCCCCGACATCTTTCTGCTGAGCCCGGGCGACTTCCTGCGGTACTACAACGGCGGGGTGCTGACGGACCTCACCCCGTACGTGGACCGCGAGGTGATCGACGACTACGGCGACAACCTCGACAGCCGGACCGTGGACGGCAAGGTCTACGCCCTGCCGATGGAGGTGGAGCCGCTGGCCCTCTACTACTCCGTCGACGCCTGGGAGGCCGCCGGCCTGTCCGAGGGCGACATCCCCACCACCTGGGACCAGCTGCTCGACGTCGGCGACCGGCTGCGCACCGACACCAGGGCCGGTCTCGTCTTCGAGACGAACCCCGGCTACTACCAGAACTTCACCTGGTACCCCTTCCTGTGGCAGGGCGGCGGCGAGGTGCTGGACCGCGACGGGAACGTGGCCTTCGACTCGCGGGCCACCCGGCAGGCACTCCAGCTGTGGAAGGACGCCGTGGAGCACGGCATCGCGCCGCGCACCCTGCCGGCCGCCGGGGACGTCATCAGCGCCTTCCGGGGCGGCAACGTCGCCATCTGGCAGCAGGGCATCTGGCAGGTGTCCAGCTTCCGCTCCTACGCGCCGGACTTCCGCTACGGCGTGTTCAAGCTGCCGGTGCCACCCGGCGGCGAGTACACCACGGCGCTGGGCGGCTGGTCCTTCTGCGCCAACAGCCTGGGCCGCAACCCGGAGGTGGCGGCCGAGTTCTGCGGCTGGGCGCTGGGCCGGATGACCGAGGAGTGCATCGACCGGATGGTCTCCTGGTGCACCGAGGCCAAGTCCGACGTGGCGCCCCGGCTGACCGCGCTGGAGCGCGGCGCGGCGGCCGGCGGCTACGACTTCTGGGCCATGAAGAAGTTCCGCGACGAGATCGCGCCCGGCGGCCGGGCCGAGCCGCGCTACCCGCCGGTGGTCTACAAGGCCATCTCCGACGCCATCCAGGGAACGATGCTGGCCGGCCGCGGCGTGGACTCCGAGGCCGAGCGGGCCGCGCAGTCCATCGAGGCGTACACCCGCAGCTACGAGGGGGCGAGCCTGGTATGACCACGAGCACGACCACGCGGGCCGTCGCCGTGCCGCGTCCGGCAGCGAAGGGCCGGCGGCGCAGGCTCTCGCGCAAGCACCGCGAGTGGGTGGCCGCCGGGCTGTTCCTCGCGCCCGACGCGATCGGCCTGCTGATCTTCGTCGCCCTCCCGATGGTGCTGTCGATCCTGCTCAGCTTCTACCAGGTCAGCGGCTTCGGCTCGTACACCTGGGTGGGGCTCGGCAACTACGAGCGCATGATGCACGATCCGCTGTTCTGGGACTCCATGCGGATCACCGGCATCTACGTGCTCGTCCTGGTCCCGGTGCTGTTCTGCGTCAGCCTGGGCCTGGGGCTGCTGATCAAGCAGCGGCTCCCCGGGCTCGCGGCCTACCGCACCGCGCTGTTCCTGCCCTACGTCATCAGCCTGGTCGTGGTCGGCCAGCTGTGGAAGTTCATGCTGGACGACCAGACCGGCCTGGTGAACCGGACCCTGCGGGCGGCCGGCTTCGAGGGCCGCTCCTGGCTGGGCGACCCGGATCTGGCCCTCGGCTCCGTCATCGCCGTCACCGTGTGGGTGATGATGGGCTACTACATGATCATTTTCCTGGCCGGGCTCCAGGACATACCCAAGGAGTACTACGAGGCCGCGCGGATCGACGGCGCGGGGCCGTGGACCTCCTTCCGCCGGATCACCTGGCCGCTGCTGCGCCCCACCAGCTTCTTCGTGCTGCTGATGTCGACCGTGGCGGCCCTCACCGGCGGCCTGGACCTGGTGTTCGTCCTCACCAACGGCGGCCCGGCCAACGGCACCTCGCTCGCGATCTTCTACATCTACCAGCAGGCCTTCGGCTTCGGCGAGTTCGGCTACGCGGCGGCGATGGGCTCCTTCCTGGTGCTGATCATGGTCGCCTTCTCCGCGCTGATCTTCGCCCTCACCCGAGGCGGGAGGTTCGACCATGACGACTGAGGCCACGCCCACGCCGGGCACCGGGGCGCGCCGCACGCCCCTCTCCCCCGCCCGCCGCCGCGGCTCCGCGACGGCCAGGGGCCGCCTTCCGCTGACCGTGCTGGCGATCATCGCGTCGCTGATCAGCGTGTTCCCCGTGCTGTGGATGGTCACCTCGGCGTTCAAGACCCGCGACACGGTCACCGACGGGCGGCTGATCCCGCAGAAGTTCACCTTCGACAACTTCGTGTACGTCTTCTCCGAGGTGCCCTTCGCCCGCTACCTGTGGAACAGCTTCTTCATCTCCGCGGTGATCACGATCGTGGCGCTGCTCTTCCACTCCATGGCCGCCTACGCGCTGGCCAGGCTGCGGTTCCCGGGCCGGGAGACGGCGTTCATGCTGATCTTCTCCACGCTGCTGATCACCGCGCCGGTGGTGCTGATCCCGCTGTTCCTGGTGGCGCGGCAGCTGCACCTGCTGGACAGCTACGCGGGCCTGATCATCCCCGCCATCTTCAACGCCTTCGGCATCTTCCTGCTGCGGCAGTTCTACCTGAGCTTCCCGCGGGCGCTGGAGGAGGCGGCGATCATGGACGGCTGCGGGCACTGGCGGGTCTACTGGAACATCGTGCTGCCGATGTCGCGGCCGATCCTGTCCGCGCTGACGGTGTTCTTCTTCCTCGCCAACTGGAACGCCTTCGTCTGGCCGCTGGTGGCCACCACCGACCCGGATCTGACCGTCGTCCAGCTCGGCATCTCCTCGTTCCAGCAGCAGTACGGCTCCAACTGGAACTACGTCCTGGCCGCCGCCACCGTCGCGGCCCTGCCGATGCTGGCCCTCTTCTTCGCCTTCCAGCGGCAGATCGTCGAGTCGATCAAGACCTCCGGCATCAAGTGATCCTCCCCCGGCGCGCGTTCGCCGCGCGCACGTCTCGCAAAGGAACCCCCATGGCACGCATCGGCCTGCTGTCCCTGTCCGACGGAAGGGACTTCGTGCACCGCGACGTCACCGACCACATCGCCCGCGCCGGCCAGGAGCTGGCCGCCATGCTGCGGGAGGCGGGGCACGAGGTGGTCCAGGCCCCCGAGCAGGTCTGCTCCAACGAGCTGGCCACCAGCCAGGCCAGGTGGCTGGCCGATCGGCACGTGGACCTGACGATCTTCCACCACTCGGTGTGGACCTTCCCGCACTTCACCATGCTGGCCGCCGACGCCACCCCGGGGCCCCTGCTGCTCCTGGGCAACCTCGACCCGAAGTTCCCCGGGATGGTCGGCCTGCTGGCCGGCGCCGGCGGCCTGGACCAGATCGGCCGCGTCCACTCCAGGGCCTGGGGCGACCTGTCCGACCCGCAGGTGAAGGAGCGGATACTCACCCAGGTGCGGGCCGCCGCGGCGGTGACCGGGCTGCGCGGCTCCACCTTCGGCCGGATCGGCGGCCGCCCCATGGGCATGTACACCGCGGTGGCCAACACCGACCAGTGGATGCGCCAGTTCGGCGTGGACGTCGAGGAGATCGACCAGTGGGAGATCGTGCGGCGCGCCGAGCACGCCGACGCCTCCCGGGTGCGCGCCGCCCGCGCCTGGCTGGAGAAGCACGCCGCCGGGGTGCACTACGACGGTGACCGCCTGACGCCGGAGCTGCTGGAGCGGCAGATCCGCGCCTACTACGCGGTGCGGGAGCTGATCGAGGAGTGGCACCTCGACTTCTCCGGCATCAAGGGGCAGCCGGAGCTCACCACCCACTTCTGCACGATGGACGTGGCCGAGGCGTTCCTCAACGACCCCTACGACTGGGAGGGCCCCAAGGAGACCCACGTCACCGCGACCGAGGCGGACATGGACGGCGCCCTGACGATGCAGCTGCTGAAGCTGCTCACCGGCGACCCGGTACTGTTCGCCGACGTGCGCCACTACCACGCCGACCGCGGCATCTGGGACCTGGCCAACTCCGGCCAGCACGCCACCTGGTACGCGGCACGGTCCGCCGACCCCGCCGAGAACCTGCGGCGCGTCAGCTTCCTGCCCGAGGTCTTCTACTTCCCGGCGGGCGGCGCCTCCGTGCAGCACCTGGCCGCCCCAGGCGACCTCACCTTCGCCCGGCTCACCCGGCTGGACGGCCGGTACCGGATGCACGTGATGCGCGGCTCCTTCGAGACCTACGACGAGGAGACGAACGAGCGGCTGATGCGGGCCTCCGACCGCGAGTGGCCGCACGCCTTCGCCCGCCTGGACACGCCCGCGGAGGAGTTCCTCGGCCGCTTCGGCTCCAACCACATCCACGCCGTCCCCGGCGACCATGTCGAGGCCCTGCGCGCCGTGTGCCGCGAACTGGGCGTGGTCTACGACGGGTTCGGCTCCGCGGCCTGACCCCCGGGCGGCGCGCGGCCGGAGCCGCGCGCCGCCCCGCTTCTCCCCCACCACCCGCCTTCCGCCCGGTCCCGCTCCCTCCCGATCGATCAGGACCACTCCCGACCACTCCGACCCGGAGTCCCCTCATGACGCTGCTTCTCGGTGTCGACATCGGCACCTCAGGCTCCAAGGGCGTGCTCGTCCGCCCGGACGGCACCCTGCTCGCGCAGGCCGCCAGGGAGCACGCGACCGCCACGCCGCGCCCCGGCCACGTCGAGCACGACGCGCTCGGGGTGTGGTGGGCCGACTTCACCGCGCTGACCGCGCAGTTGCTCGCCGAGGTCCCGGCCGGGGAGACCGTCGGGGCGGTCGGCGTCAGCGGCATCGGGCCCTGCCTGCTGCCCGCGGGCGCCGACGGCACGCCGCTGCGCCCGGCCATCCTCTACGGGGTGGACACCAGGGCCGGGGCGCAGATCGCGGCGCAGCGCGCACGGTACGGGGACGAGCGGGTCATGGCGCGCTGCGGCTCCCCGCTGACCAGTCAGGCCGTCGGCCCCAAGCTGGCCTGGCTGCGGGAGGAGGAGCCCGGGGTGTACCGGCGCACCCGCCGCTGGTTCATGGCCAGTTCCTACCTGGCGCACCGGCTCACCGGCGCCTACGTGCTCGACCACCACTCGGCCAGCCAGTGCACCCCGCTGTACGACCTGCGGCGCGGCGCCTGGATCTGGGAGTGGTGCGAGGAGATCGCGCCCGGCCTGGAGTGGCCGCGCCTGGTGTGGCCCTCCGAGGTGGCCGGGGAGGTGACGCCCGAGGCGGCGGCGGCCACCGGGCTGCCGGCCGGGACGCCGGTGGTCGCGGGCACCGTCGACGCCTGGGCCGAGGCGACGGCGGCGGGCGCCGTCGGGACCGGCGACCTGATGCTGATGTACGGCACCACGATGTTCCTGGTCAACGTCGTGCCGGCGGCGGCCCCCGACCCGCGCCTGTGGTCCACCAGGGGCGCGTTCCCCGGCACGTACTGCCTGGCCGCGGGGATGGCCACCTCGGGCGCGGTCACCGGCTGGCTGCGGGACCTGACCGGCGCCGGCTTCGACACGCTGGTCGCCGAGGCGGCCGCCGCGGGTCCCGGCGCCGAGGGCCTGCTGATGCTGCCGTACTTCGCGGGCGAGCGGACCCCCCTCTTCGACCCGGACGCCCGCGGCCTGGTGCACGGGCTCACGCTGCGGCACGGGCGCGGCCACCTGTACCGGGCGGCCCTCGAAGGCACGGCCTTCGGGGTGCGGCACAACCTCGACGTGATGGCCGAGGCGGGCGGCGAGCTGCGGCGGCTGGTCGCGGTCGGCGGCGGGGCGCGGGAGCTGTGGACCCGGATCGTCAGCGACGTGACGGGGCGCGCGCAGCAGCTGCCCCGGCACACCATCGGCGCGGCCTACGGCGACGCGTTCCTGGCGGCGCTCGGCACCGGCCTCGCCTCCGGCCCCGCCGACCTCGCCGAGTGGAACCCGATCGTCCACACCGTCGAACCCGACCCCGCCACGGCGGCGACCTACGACCGGCTGTACGCCCTCTACCGCGAGCTGTACCCGGCCACCCGCGAGGCGGCACACACCCTGGCGCAACTCCAGCGCGCCGCGGGCGGGTAGCCCCGGGGCGGGCCGCGGGCGGGGAGCCCCCGGGGGCCGCGGGCGCCCCGGGCAGGACCGCGTCCCGGAAGGGCGTTCGCAGGGCCGCCCGCGCGGGGGATTCGCCGTTTGCGGGCGCGGCCCCGGGTCACCTATTCACCGACGCCCCGGCCGCTCCGGGGGCCGGAAGCGCCGGCGCCCGGCGGCCGGGCGTGCGAAGAGCCGGAGGCCCCGGCCGCGGCCCCCTCCCGGGGGCGGCGGGGGCCGGGATGCGAGGGGAGCCGAGGACGTGGGGGGATCTCCCGGGACGGCGGACGCGCCCTGCGACGGCTGCTGGTTCGTGGTCCTGCCGGACCGCGAGCCCGCCTCGCGCCTCGCGCGGCGCCTGACCTCCCGCGCCTGCCACGTGCTGCCGCACGCCTCGGGCAGGCCCTGGCTGGTCGGCTGCTGGGGCCAGGAACAGATGATCACCGCGGAGGCGGGCCCGGTGCGGCTCGCGGTGGCCGGGGTCTGCTCGCTCACCCCCGGAGAACTGGGCGCGCGGGCCGCGGCGGTGCGGACCGCGGCCGAGGTGCCCGCCGCCGTGGCCGGGGCGCGGGGCAGCTTCCACCTGCTGGCCTCCGTGGACGGCGAGGTCTACGGGCGGGGCACCGCCACCGGCGACCGGCGGCTGTACCGGGCCGAGGTCACGGGGGTGACCGTGGCGGCCGACCGCGCGCGCACCCTGGCGTGGCTGACCGGCGCACGGCCGGACCCCGCGCGCCTGGCCGCCCGCCTGGTGCCGCCCCTGCCGTATCCCCTGGAGCACGGCGCGATGTGGGCGGGCGTCGCCACCGTCCCGCCGGGCCACGCCCTGCGGCTGGGGCGGGACGGCTCCTGCTCGGCGCCGCGCTGGTGGCGCCCGCCGCCGTCCGACCTGCCGCTGGCCGAGGCCGCGCCGCTGCTGCGGGAGGCGCTGCGGGGCGCCGTCGCCGCCCGGGTGGCGCCCGGCCGGGTGTGGGGCGCGGACCTGTCGGGCGGCATGGACTCCACCTCCCTGTGCTTCCTGGCCGCCGAGGCGGGCGCCAGGCTCGTCGCCGTGACCCTCGACTGGTCGGCGCCCACCAACCAGGACGCCGCCTACGCCCGCCTGGCCGCCGGCGCCCTCCCCGGCCTCACCCACCTGGTGTTCCGGTCCGCCGAACTCCCCGGCCACTTCACCGGCCTGAACGAGCGGGAGGAACCGGGCGACACGCCCACCGCCCTGCTGCGCGACCGGGCGCAGCAGGGCGAGCTGGTGCGCCTGCTGCGTGAACACGGCGCGCGGCGGCGGCTGTCCGGGCACGGCGGCGACCACGTGGTGACCGCGCCGGCCGCCTACCTGCACCGCCTCGTGCGCCGCCACCCCGTGACGGGCCTGCGGCACCTGGCCGCGCACCGGGCCCGCGCCCGGTGGCCGCTGGGGGCGGCCCTCCGGGAGCTGGCCGGCCGCCGCTCCCCCGAGCGCTGGCTCGTCGCCCAGGCGCACTCCCTGGCCACCGCGGCCCGCCCGGAGGGGCCCCGCTGCGACTGGAACACGCCGCTCTCGCTCCCCCCGTGGGCCACGGGCCACGCCGTGGACCTGCTGGCCGGGCTGCTGCGGGAGGCGGCGGCCGGGCCGTTCGCCGCCCTGGCGCCCGACCGCGGCACCCACGCCTGGGCGCAGCGGGCGCAGAGCGCCGGCGCGCGCGGGGGCGAGATCGCGGGCGCCGCCGCCCGGGCGGGGCTGCCGATCGACATGCCGTTCTGCGACGACGCGGTGGTCGAGGCCTGCCTGCGGGCCAGGCCGGAGGAGACCGGCCACCCCGCCGGGTACAAGCCGCTGCTGGCCGCCGCGATGCGCGGAATCGTTCCCGAGGCGATCCTGGCGCGGACCACGAAGGACCACTGCGACGAGGAGTGGCGGGCGGGCCTGACCGCGCGGCGCCGGGACCTGGCCGCCTGGGCCGGGGACTCCCGTCTGGTGGCGGCGGGCCTGGCCGACCCCGGCCTGCTGCGCCGCGCCCTCCTCGCGCCCGAGGTGCTCGGCGTGGGCGCCGCGGGTCTGGAGTGCACGCTGGGCACCGAGGCCTGGCTGCGGGACCTGGAGGCCCATCCCCACCCCGCCCACCTGCGGGAGCACGCGGGCGAGCAGGCCCCGGGCCCGCCCGCGAACGCGCGGTGAGGCGCCCGGGGCCCGCCGCGGGCCCCCTCAGGCCGGGGGCGCGAGCGGGGCGCCGGACGCGGCCGGCGCCGCGCCTTCGGCGACCGAGCCGCGCAGGAGCGCGGCCAGGTCGTGGCTCCTGCCCCGCTCGCCGGTGGGGGCCGCCGCGAGGACCCGGTCCAGCCGGAAGCCCCGGCCGGCCCGACGGGTGCGGCACCAGGCGATGAGGTACCAGCGGCCCCCGGCGGTGAGCAGCCCGGCCGGCTCCACCACGCGCTCGCTCGGGCGCCCGGCCGCGTCGACGTAGGACAGGCGCAGCACCGCGTTCCCGGTCAGCGCCTCCTCCACCGCGGCGCGGACCGCCGGGTCGGTCTGTGCGGGCAACGCGACGATGCGGGCGGCCAGTTCGCGGGCGGCCTGGGAGGCGGGAGGGCTGGTCGAGGCCGCCAGCTTCTGGGCCGCCGTGCGGGCCGCGGAGGCGAACGGGGCACCGGCGCCGGCCGCCGCCAGCGCCACGGCCACGGCCGCGGCCTCCTCGGGGGTGAACCGGACCGGGGGCATCGTCATCTCCGGGTCGATCGACCAGCCCCCGCCGCGCCCGGTGACGGCACGCACCGGGACGCCGGCCTGCATCAGCGCCTGAAGGTCGCGTTGCACCGTGCGCCCGGCCACCTCGAAGCGCGCGGCGAGCGCCGCCACCGTGCGCGGTCGCGGCGCCGCCGCGCGCAGTTCCTCGACCAGCGCGTAGAGCCGGGCCGTGCGGTTCATGGGGCCGACGTTACCGCCCGGCCGTGGCCAGGAACTCCCGCTCCCGCCGCAGCTCACGCTCCGTGACGGTCAACGGCAAGAGGGTGAAGCCGTGCATCGCGCCGGCGACGACGCTCAGGCGCACGGGCGCGCCCGCCCTCTCCCACCGCCCGGCCAGGAACAGCGAGTCGTCGAGCAGCGGGTCCTCGGTGCCGGCCACGATGCGGGCGGGCGGCAGGCCGGACAGGTCGGCGTACAGCGGCGAGACCTCGGGGGCACGCCGCTCCTCCGCCCCCATCCTGGGGGTGAACAGCTCGTAACTGCCCCGCAGCGACTTGGTGTTGCTCAGCAGTGGCCGGGTGCCGAACGCCCGCTGGCTGGGCGTCATCGACAGGTCGTAGGGGCCGAAGAGCAGGTGCGCCGCGCGGAAGGCGCCGGTGATGCCGTGCCGGTCGCGCAGCCGCAGCAGGGTCGTGACGCTCAGGTGGGCGCCGGCCGACTCGCCGCCGATCAGCAGCCGCCGGGTGCCGAACTCCCGGGCCGCGCACTCCACGAGCCAGCGGGCGGCGGCCTCGCAGTCCTCGGGTCCCGCGGGGAAGGGGTGCTCAGGCGCGAGGCGGTAGTCGACGCTCACCACGGCGAGATCGGCCCCCGTGGCCAGGCGCCACAGCCGCTCGTCCTGCCCGTCCGCGGAGCCGAACGCCCAGCCGCCGCCGTGGAGGTGCAGGTACACGCCCGCCACGCGCTCCGGCACGAACACCCGGACCCCGACCCCGCCGGCCACGACGCGGTCGTGGGCCTGCGGCAGTCGCACCGGGGGCGCGTCCCCGCCGAGCCGGTTGCGCCGCAGGGCGGCGAGCGTGGCGGGGTCCGGCCTGGCCCCGCGGGCCGGGCGGCGCGCGGCATTCGCCTCGAATTCCGCGTTGAAGGCCAGGGTTTCGGAGAGGCAGTCCTCATCGGTGAGCGTCATGCGGTCGACGGTCGCACCCCTCCGCGACACCGTCCCGTCACCCTTTCCCAAAAAATTTCCGGCCGTTTCGCGGCGGGTCCGCTGCGGCCCCGGCGGGCCGGCGCGCGCGGCGGCCCGTGCGCGCCGGCGGGTGTGGCGCACGGCGGTGGGGAGGGCGCTCACCGGACGCCCTCCCCACCGCCCTTCCGCCGTACGGCGCCGCGAAGCTCCGAACGACGCGGCGCTCAGGGGTTGTCGAAGTAGCTGTCGACGCCCTCGACGGCGTCGATCCCGTACCCACGGGTCTCGTCGGCGAAGGTCCCGGCCTCGGCCAGGACCGGCGGTACGTAGACGGCGGAGTGTTCGGCGTCGGGTTCGTCCGTACGGTTCGTGTGGCTCATGCGGTGCCCTCTCTCCTCGTCGCAGGCGGCCCGTCGCGCACGGTCCGCACGCGCATGGCTACCTGACGCGGCGACCCGCGAAACGGGCTTCACCCCATCGAGTGGCAGGCGGCACCGGGCGGCTCGCGCGCGCCCGCGGGGAGCCGTCTCACCCCGCCGCGCGCGGGCGGGCCGCCGCGGCGCTGAAACCGCGTCAGAAACCTCACGCACGCCGATTGCCTGCGACCGTCACAGCCCCTACAAATGAATCGTTACAACGAAGCCACGCGCACGAAACCCTTCCGTTTGGCGGGGGTGTTCCGGCATGCCCCGCACCAACCCCCCACAGAGGAGTGAACGTGCTCTTGAGCAGACGAGGCACGCATCGGCGCGGTTTCAGATCCTCCCGCACGCTGGCCGGCGCCGCCCTCGCCGCCCTGCTCGCCGGCGGCGGCACCGACGCCGCGCTGGCGCAGGCCCCGGCCGGGGCGGCGGGCGCCACGGCACAGGAGGTGACCGCCGCGGCCTCCCAGCTGGAGGCCCTGGACCGCGGCCTGGTCAGCGTACACACGGCCGACGGCAACCTGGTGAGCTGGCGCTGGCTGGCGAGCGACCCGGACGACGTGGCGTTCAACGTCTACCGCGGCGACCTCAAGGTCAACGACCAGCCCATCACCGGCTCCACCAACTTCTTCCACGCCGGCGCCCCCAACAGCGCCGACTACCGCGTCCGGGCGGTGATCGACGGCGTGGAGCAGGACTGGTCCCCGCACGCCATCCAGTTCCGGCCCGGCTACTACGACGTGCCGATCCAGGCGCCCGCGGGCGGCACGGTGAACGGCTCCGGCTACACCTACGAGGCCAACGACGCCTCCGTCGGCGACCTGAACGGCGACGGCACCCTGGAGTTCGTCCTCAAGTGGCAGCCCACCAACGCCAAGGACAACTCGCAGTCGGGCTACACCGGGAACACCATCCTGGACGCCTACACCCTCTCCGGCACGCGGCTGTGGCGCATCGACCTGGGCCGCAACATCCGCTCCGGCGCCCACTACACCCAGTTCCAGGTCTACGACTACGACGGCGACGGCTCCGCCGAGGTCGCGATGAAGACCGCGGACGGCACCGTCGACGGGCAGGGCCGCGTCATCGGAAGCGCGAGCGCCGACTACCGCAACTCCAGCGGCTACGTGCTCTCGGGCCCCGAGTACCTCACCGTCTTCGACGGCGAGACCGGAGCCGCCCTGGCCACCACCGACTACGTCCCGGCCCGCGGCAGCGTCTCCTCCTGGGGCGACGACTACGGGAACCGGGTGGACCGCTTCCTGGCCGGCACCGCCTACCTCGACGGCACCCACCCCTCGATCATCATGGCCCGCGGCTACTACACCCGCACCGTCATCGCCGCCTGGGACTTCCGCAACGGCTCGCTGACCCGCCGCTGGACCTTCGACACCAACAGCTCCACCAACGTCGGCCGCGGCTTCGACGGGCAGGGCAGCCACAGCCTGTCCATCGGCGACGTCGACCAGGACGGCAAGGACGAGATCGTCTACGGGGCCATGGCCGTGGACGACAACGGCTGGGGCCTGTGGACGACGAAGACCGGCCACGGCGACGCCCAGCACCTCGGCGACTTCGACCCCGGCAACCCCGGGCTGGAGTACTTCAAGGTGTCCGAGTCCACCAGCCAGCCCTCCTCGCTGCGCATCGACCCGCAGAACGGGCAGGTGATCTGGCAGACGGCCGGCGGCGCGGACAACGGCCGCGGCGTCGCGGGCGACATCTACTCCGGCAACTCCGGGGCCGAGTTCTGGTCGGCCTCCGACACCACCCTGCGCAACCTGGCGGGCAACTCCGTCGGCCGCGAGCCCTCCAGCATCAACTTCCTGTCCTGGTGGGACGGGGACACCACCCGGGAACTGCTGGACGGCACGCACATCGACAAGTACGGCACCGGCGGCGACACCCGCCTGCTGACCGGCTCGGGCGTGGCCTCCAACAACGGCACCAAGGCCACCCCCGTCCTCTCCGGCGACATCCTCGGCGACTGGCGCGAGGAGGTGGTCTGGCGCACCGGCGACAACTCCGCGCTGCGGATCTACTCCACGCCCATCCAGACGAACCTGCGGATCACCACGCTGTTGCAGGACCGGATGTACCGCACCGGGCTGGCCTGGCAGAACACCGCCTACAACCAGCCGCCGCACCCCTCCTTCTACATCGGCCAGGGCATGGGCACCGCGCCCCGGCCCACCATGGCCCGCGGCTGAGGCACCTCACCCGGGCGGCCGGGCCGAACGCCCCCCGCCCGGGCAGTCGCGAAGGTGCCGGCCGCCCTCCCGGCCGGCACCTGCCCGGCCCGCCTCAGCGGGCCGTCTGCGCCAGGAAGGCCGCCCAGCCCTCACGGCCGAACCGCAGCTGGGGGCCGTCGGCGTTCTTCGAGTCGCGCACCCGTATGACGGCCGCGGCGGCCGAAACCTCAACGCAGTCGCCGCCACCGGAACCGCTGTAGCTGCTCTTGCGCCACCGCGGCTCCGTCTCACTGTCCAAGCGCTCCATGGTCACAGTTCTCCTGCCAGTTCTTCGATGAGCTGTGCGGAATCAACGGCACTGAGTGCTTGCGAACGCAGCTTCCCATACCTCAGGCCGAGGAAACTGACGGCGGCCGGATCTGTGACCAGCGTCCCGACCTCCTGGGATTCCACGTATCCGTAGCGCCGATGTTCCGTGGTCTCCACCAGGACGAACGGGCCGTCAAGTCCCGGGTGGAAGCCGGTGATCGCCGGCATGATCTGGATCTCGACGTTGCGCAGGGCACTCACCTCGGCGATGCGCCGGCACTGCTCACGCATGACGCCGGTGCCGCCCACCGGATTGCGCAGCACCGACTCCCCGATGACGAAGGACAGTTCGACGCCCGGCGCCCTCGTCAGCACCTGCTGCCGGGAAACGCGCGCCTCAAGCTGTTGCTCCGCGATGTCGTCCGGCAGCGCCGGGCAGTGGCCGAGGAGGACCGCCCGCGCGTACTCCTCGGTCTGCAGCAGGCCAGGCACCAGGAGCGGGTCGTAGGAGAAGCGGCTCAGGGCCTCGGCCTCCAGGGCGGCGAAGTCGCGGAAGAAGGCGGGCAGGCGGGCCCGGTCCACCTCCTCCTGGAGGGCCGCGAGCACGCCCCCGGCCTCCAGCACGCGCTCGGCGGCCTCGGTGAAGGCGGTCTTCGCCGGCCGGCGGCCCTGCTCGACGGAGGCGATCTGCTCCGGCGAGTAGTCCACCTGCTGGGCGAGTTCCTGCTGGGTGAGGCGGGCACGCTCGCGGAAGAGCTTCACGAGCCTGCCGTAGCCGACCCAGATGGCCGGGCGTTCCTCCTCGCTCCTGCGTGCCTTCGGACGGCAATGTCCCATCGGTTTCCACCCCCTGCGTCGTGTGGTACGGCGAAGGGTTCAACCGCACCGGCGCGGGCCGCGTCACGCCCGGCGGCCCGTACAAAAACCCGCCCGACCCGTACAAGCGGGGACCGTCGTCCTCGGCTCCCTGGCCGATGGCGCTGCGTGACGGAAGGGTGACGTTGCATGAACCCCACCACCCCTCACCCCCGCCCCGGCACGCTCGCGCACTCCTTCGCCGCGCGGCTGCGGCCGACCCCGCGCGGGGCGCGCCTGGCCCGGCTGCTGGCCGTCCGGGAGCTGGGCCGGGCCGGGATCGCGCCGGCCACTCCCCTGTCGTGTGCCGTCGCCTCCATCACGGCCGAGCTGGCGGCGAACGCCGTCGCACACGGCCGCGTTCCCGGCCGGGACTTCACCTTCGGCCTGCGCCTGTCCGCGGGCCTGGTCCGGATCGAGGTCTCCGACGCCCGGCCGGACCGGTTCCCGCCCGCGACCGCCGGGCTGCTGAGGCCGCCCGCGCCCGAGTCGGCGGGCGGCCGTGGGCTGCTGGTGGTGGACGCGCTGGCGGACCGCTGGGGGTGCACGGTGGCGGACGCGCGGGTGAAGACCGTCTGGGCGGAGGTGCGGCGCCTGCCGCCGCGCGTGCGGTCGTGACCGGTTGCGGACAATTCCCGTGCAAAGCCCGGACGTTCGCACCCTTGTACGCCCCCTCGGCCACCGCTACCGTGAAAAAACGGGACCAGTGAGCACATTTGGGGGGTGCCGGCCATGGCGCGTGCGTCCGACTGGAGTCCGGTGGGCATGGACTCCGACCCGACCCCCGGCGCCCCGGAGGACGTCAGGGATCTGGCCGACGAGTTACAGACCTTCGCCGACGACGTGGGCGAGGCCCTGGGGAAGATCCGCGGGATGGCCTCCGACCGGGCCGTGCAGGACTGGGCCGGTCTCTCGGCCGAGGCGTTCCGCTCGGAGTTCGACGAAGTCCCCGGGAACCTCGGCAAGTTGCAGACGTCGTACGACCTGTGCGCCCAGGCGCTTCAGGCGTACTGGCCGAAGCTCCAGACGGCGCAGGGCATGGCCGACCGCGCCCTGGACCGGGCCGTCGCCGCCCAGGGCGACCTCTCTTTGGCGCAGGGGCAGCTGGCCGACGCGCAGGACTGGGTGGCGCGGGCGGGCGAGGAGTCCGACCGGCTGCAGCGGGAGGGGCGGCGGGAGGACGTTCCGCCGCCGGACGAGGCGGAGGTGCGGGCGGCGACGCGGGACGCGCAGGCCGCCGAGAGCGCCGCCTCGGCCGCGCAGTCCCGCCTCGACTCGGCCCAGGCCGAGTTGGACGCCGCCCGTCAACTGGCGCGGGACGCCCTGGAGATGCGCGAGGAGGCGGCCCGGATCTGCGCCCAGGGCATCGACGAGGCCTCCGACGCCGGCATCCACAACCGGCACTGGTGGGAGGACGCCGTCCACTGGGTGACGGAGAACTGGGACACCATCGTCGCCGTCTGCAAGACCATCGTCGCCGTCCTCGGCATCGTCGTCATGATCATCGGCGGCCCCCTCGCCTGGGTCGTCCTCGCCGCCGCCCTCGTCGTCCTCGCCGACACATTGATCAAATACGCCAATGGCCAAGCCAGCCTGTGGGACGTCGCCTTTGCGGCCCTGGACTGCATCCCCGGGATGAAGGGCCTCACCACGCTGGGCGGCCTGGCCCGCGGGCTGCGCGGCGGCCTGTCCGCCGCCCGCACCGGCCTGCGCGGGCTCCGGCAGGGCATCCGCGGACTCGGCCAAGGGCTGCGGCGCAGCGGGCGGCAAGGCAGGGCCCTGTTCTGCCGGACCGACCCGATCGACATGGCCACCGGGGACGTGGTGATGGACGCGATCGACGTGGACCTGCCCGGGGTGCTGCCGCTCGTCCTGCGCCGGCACCACCGCAGCAGCCTGCGGGAGGGCCTGTGGTTCGGGCCCTCGTGGACCTCCCTGCTGGACCAGCGCCTCCTGCTCGACGAGGCGGGGGCGCGGTTCGTCACCGACGACGGCATGGTCCTGGACTACCCCCGGCCGTCCGAGGGCGTTCCGGTCCTGCCGGTGGAGGGGCCGCGCTGGGCGCTGGACTGGAACGGGGAGCCGGGCGCCCCGATGCGCGTGCGCCTGCCCGAGGCCGGGCTGACCCTGCGCTTCGCGCCGGTGGCCGGGCGCCCTGGCGCCGAGTTGCCCCTGGTGGCGCTGACGGATCGCAACGGCAACGAGATCACCGTCGTCCACGACGAGACGGGCGCGCCCGGCGAGCTGCGGCACGACGGCGGGTACCGGCTCGGCCTGACCGTGACCGGCGGCCGGATCAGGGAGATCCGGCTCCTCGACGCCCCGGGCGAACCCGTCCTGCTGCGCTACGGGTACGACCGGCGCGGCGACCTGTCCGAGGTGTACAACTCCTCGGGCAGGCCCCTGCGGCTGCACTACGACGACCGGCACCGGATCACCGGCTGGGTGGACCGCAACGGCTTCCGCTACGCCTACCGGTACGACGAGCAGGGCCGTTGCGTGGCCACGACGGGCACGGACGGGGCACTGGCCGGGCAGGTCGCCTACGACGCCGGGACCGGCCGCACGGTCTTCACCGACTCCCTCGGGCACAGCACCGTCTACGAGTTCGACGACTGCTACCGGCTGCGGACCGAGACCGACCCGCTGGGCCACCACACCCACCGCGCGTGGGACCGCTACGACCGCCTCCTGTCGCTGACGGATCCCCTCGGCCGGACCACGAGGTACGAGTACGACGAGCGGGGCCACCGCGTCGCCGTCCTGGCGCCCGACGGCGGCAGGACCGAGTTCCGGGTCGGCGCACTGGGGCTGACGACCGGGGTCACCGACGCGGACGGCGCCACCTGGACCAGGGAGTACGACGAGCGCGGCAACCTCCTCGCCAGGGTGGACCCGGCGGGCGCCGTGGAGCGCTGGGAGTACGACGCGCGGGGGGCCGTCACCCGGCATGTCGACGCGGCGGGCCGCGCCTTCGCGTTCGAGAACGACATCGCGGGGCTGCACTGCCGCGTCCGCGGGCCGGAGGGCCTGGACCTCCACCACCGGCGCGACGCCTTCGGCCGCGTGGTCGCCGTTGTCGCCGCGGGCCAGGACGTGCCGGTCACCAGGATGTCCTGGAGCGTCGAGGGGGCTCTCCTCTCGCGCACCACGGCCGACGGCGTCACCGAGCGGTGGCGCTACGACGCCGAGGGCAATCAGATCGAGCACGTCGACCCGGCCGGGCGCCGCACCCGGTTCACCATCGGCGCCTTCGACCGGACGGTGGCCATGGAGACGGCCGGGGGCGCGCGCTGGGAGCACCACCACGACAGCGAGCTGCGCCTCACCGCCGTCGTCAACCCGCTCGGCCTGACCTGGTCCTACGCCTACGACGCGGCCGGGCGCCTGGTGGCGGAGACCGACTTCTCCGGGCGCCGGGTCGAGTACGCCTACGACGCCGCGGGGCAGCGCGTGGCGCAGACCAACGGCGCGGGGCAGACGCTGCGCCGGACGTACGACGCGCGCGGCGACATCGTCGCGGAGACGGACGGCGAGCACACCACCGCGTTCACCTACACCCCGGGCGGGCTGCTGGTGCGGGCGGTCAACGCCGACGCCGAACTGGACTTCCTCCGCGACGCGGCCGGGCGCGTGGTGGAGGAACGCTGCAACGGCCAGGCCATCGCCTTCCGCTACGACGCGGCCGGACGCGCCGTCTACCGGCGCACCCCGGCCGGGGTGGAGTCGCGCTGGGAGTGGACGGAGGCGGACCTGCCGGCCGCCCTGCACATCGCAGGCCGCACCCTCGCCTTCGGCTACACGGCAACCCCCTCCCGGCCCCGCGAGGCCCACCGCCTGCTGCCCGGGGGCGGCCGGATCGACCAGAGCTGGGACGCCCTGGGCCGCCTCACGGAACAGCGGCTGCCCGCGGGGGAAGGTCGGGTTCGCCGGCGGGCGTTCGGCTACGGGCCCGGGGGGCGGCTGCGGTCCCTGGCGGAGTCGACGGGCCGGGCGGCCGGGCTGGAGAAGGCGGAGCCGCGCCGCATCGAGCGGGACGCCGACCTGCGGGTGACCGCGGTGCGCGGCGGCGGGCGCCCCGGGGAGTCCTACGCGTACGACGCGGCAGGCAACATCTCAGGCGCCCGCCTGGGCGGCGAGGCGGAGGGAGAGGGCCACGTCCCGTACGAGACCGACGGGGTCAGGCTGCGCCGGGCCGGACGGGTCTCCTACGCGTACGACGGGCAGGGCCGCGTGGTCCTGGCGCGGCGGCGGCTGCTCTCCGGCGGGGTGCGGGAGTGGCGCTACGCCTGGGACGCCGCCGACCGGCTCACCGACGTGATCACCCCCGACGGCAGCCACTGGCGCTACCGGTACGACCCGCTGGGCCGGCGCATCGCCAAGCAGCGGCTGGGCGGGGACGGCGGCGTGCTGGAGGAGTTCCGGTTCGTCTGGGACGCCACGCGGATCGCCGAGCAACGGCACTGGCGGGCCGACCGCCCCGAGGTGGCCACCACCACCTGGGACTGGGAGCCGCACTCCCACCGGCCCCTCACCCAGATCGAGCGCCGCGGCCCGCGGGACCTGCCGCAGGAGGAGGTCGACGAGCGGTTCTACGCCCTGGTCACCGACCTGGTGGGCACCGCGACCGAACTGATCGGCGAGGACGGCGAGATCGCCTGGCAGGCCGGGACCGGCCTCACCGGGCAGGCGCCCGAAACCCCCGAAACCCCTGAGACCCCCGGGGCCTCGGGGGCCCCGGCGGACCCGGCGGACCCGGCGGAAGGCGCCGTGGCGTGCCCGTGGCGCTTCCCCGGCCAGTACCACGACGCGGAAACCGGCCTGCACCACAGCCTCTTCCGCTCCTACGACCCGGCCGTCGGGTGGTACCTGAGCCCCGATCCCCTGGGGCTCCACGGCTCCCCCCACCCGTATCGCTATGTCGACGATCCGTTCGCCCTCGGCGACCCGCTGGGCCTTGCGCCCTGCCTGGCCGAGCAACTCCGCGTGCGGGCCGACGACTTCGCCGACCAGGCGCCGCAGATCGTGCGGGAGAGGTTCCAGACAGTGGCCGTCGTCCGGGTCCGCACCCCGAGGGGCGAGGTGGACCTGGTGGCCGCCAGCGGCGACGGGCTGCTCCCGGCACAGCGCGCTATGCTCGACCCCAACCGGGTGCCCCCGGAGTTCGCGGTGCCGAACATCCCCGGCATGCACGCCGAGCAGAACGCCGTGCTCTTCGCACACGTCAACGGATTCGAGCTGATGGCGGGCGGGGCCTCGCGGCAGGTGTGCACCGAATTCTGCGCGCCGGCCATCCGCGCCGTGGGCGGCAGGGTCACGGGGGACCTGATCGGACAGGGGGACACGATGCCGAGGACGTTCGAATGGTGAATCTCTCCGCGGAACTCTCCACGTTCGCCGCCACGGGCGCGCCGGACGCCCGGCGGCTCTTCGCGGCGGCGGGCATCGAGCGCACCGCGGCCTGCGTCCGCTGGGTCTGGGAGGAGCAGGAGGCCCGCGGGGCGGACGCCCGCTTCTTCCTGTCCCGGCTGGAGACGCTGTGGGCTCCGCAGGCGCCGCCCGCGGACTACGCCGGGCAGGTGCTGGCCTGGGCCGAGGCGCTGCCCGAGTTCGCCGGTCCCGACACGCCGCAGGGCGTGGCGAAGTACGCCTTCCACGGCGTGCTTGCCCTGCACACCGCCTGCCGCGCCCTCTTCGTCGCGGACGCCACCGACACCCTCGCCCACCTGTCGGACGGCCTGCTGCACCTCGGCGAGATCCTGGACGGCGAGGAGAATCCCGCAGGACCCGCGGAATTCGCGGGCTTCGACCTGGACGCGCTCTTCGCCGGCCCGAAGGAGCCCACCGGCCCCCACTACACCGGCGAGCAGGAGGAGCAACTGCGCGACCTGCGGGCCCTCTCGGACCTCACGGCCGGCCCCGCCGCCCTCGCCGGCCTGCGCGACCGGGCCCGCGAGGTGGGCACCCGGCGCCTGACGGCCCTGCGGGCGGCGCGGAACGCGTAGCGGGCATTTACCCGCTCGACGAGGTCGGTTCTGGCGTGGGGTGTTGCTCTCGGCGGTGAACCTCGGAACGAAGGAGTCTTGACATCCTCGCCGCCCTGGAGGAGGGCGTTTCCCGCCTGCCGCGCCGTTGCAGGCTGCGGTGTCGAGGCCAGGTTGTTCCCGGCGGGGTGCGGGTAGGGGAGCGGGTACCTGGACGGGGGGAGCGGGGCGTGGTGACGGGTCCTGAGGCCGGCGCGGTGGCCCGGGCGGGGAGCAGCGTGCTGGCCGGGGTGGCGCGCGGCGCCGCGGGCAGGCCCGCCTGGCCGCATATGCACGAGGCGCTGCTGGAACTGCACGAGATCCTGCGCGAGTGGTGTGTGGCGGCGCGGCAGACCTGGGAGGCGGTGGAGGCGGTCCGTGCCGGGGGTTGCCCGGAGGGGGCGCCGTCACAGACGGACGGGCGCTACGTGCCCCTGCCCATGAGCGACATCGAGGGGCTGCTTTCGCCCGCACCGCCCGTGGCGCAGCGGTGGAGCCGATCCAGGAGGCGGCAGGCCGCGCGGCGCACGCTGCGCAGCATGATGCACGTCTACTGCCCCGAGTTGCTGCAGGACTTCGAGCAGGCGACGCAGGCGCGGGCCGAGTGGATGGCCGCGCACCGGGCGCGGCTGCGGCGGCTGGTCGCCGGGGGCGCGGCCGGGAGCGAGCTGGACCGGCTGGCCGAGGAGGCGGCCGGGACCCTGCGCGCCCTCGATCGGGTACGGGCCGACCTGGGGCGCTTCCTCCGCGAGCGGTTCCCCCTGGGAGACGGCCCGGGGTGAGGGCCGGGCCGCCCGGGCCGGGGCCGCCCGGGGCGAGGGCGGCCAGGGCGAGGGCGGCCGTGCCGGGGGCGGCCGGGGCGAGGGCGAAGCCGCCCGTGCCTGGACCGTCGCGCCGCGGGGCGCTGAGGTCTGGTCCGCCGCGGCGGGTGGGCGACTCCCCTGCCGCCCGCGCCCGGGGCGTCCCCTCGGGCGGTGCGCGGAGGGCTCAGCCGGCCGGCGCGGGCAGCGCTCGCCACGCCGGCGCGTGGCACGCGGCCAGGTGGTGCGCCGTGTCGCGCAGCCCGCGCGGGACGCCGCGGCCCGACTCCACCAGGGCGAGGGCGCCCGCCAGCGAGGCGAGGGCCCGCGCCGAGCCGAGGGGACGGGAGGACTCGGCGAGCGCGGAGAGGCAGGAGGCGGTGTCGCGCCAGGCGCCGAGCCCGGCCAGGAGGTGGGCGAGCCCGGTGGCGAACACCGCGCGGTAGGCCGGGCCGCCGCCGGGCGCCGCCGCCTCGTGGAGGAAGGGGGCCGCGGCCTCGGGGTCCCCCAGGGCGGCGTGGACCAGCCCGTGGTGGCCGAGCAGTTCCCCCTGGTCCAGCCACCAGGCCCAGGGCGGGTCGTCCGCGCGCGGCCCCTCGGCGAGCAGCTCCCGCGCCGTGCGAAGTGACCGCAGGGCGTCGTCGCGCCGCCGGAGCCGGGCGTAGGCCGGGGCCCGTCGCAGGTGGAACATCGCCGCCACCCGCGGCGGCAGGTCCTCGCGCGCGAGGGCGGAGGAGGCGAGGCGCAGGGCCCGTTCCGGCCGCCCCAGCTGCTCCTCCTGCATGCTCATGAGCGAGCGCACGAGGAGTTCCGGCGAGGCTCCGGCGGCGTCCAGGCCGCGGCACAGCGCCAGCGCACGCCGGTACAGGAGGCGGGCGGCGGCGTGCTCCCCGGCGTCGAACAGGGTCCAGCCGGCCACCTGGTACAGCCTGGCCGCCGCGGCTATGCCCTCCTGACCGGCCGCCCCGTCCTGACCGGCCGCACCGCGCTCACCGCACGCGCCGCGCTCCGGCGTCCCGCCGCCCGGCGCCCCGTGCGCGGATCGCGCCGCCGCGAGGACGCGCCTGGCGAACGGCGCCGCGCCCCGGGCGCCGAGCGCGACGTCGAGCGCGACGATCCGCTCGGCCTGCGCGGACGCCCCGCCCGGCCCCGCCTCGCCGCCGTGGCGCGCCCCGGGCCCCCTCGCGCCCGGGTCCGCGCCCCGGCCCGCCCCGCCCGCCGCACGTTCCGCCATGCCCGCACTATGCCCCACTCCCCCGGCGCACGGAACCGCGGCTCCTTCCCCTGCCCGCCGCCACCGTTCCGGCCCGCAGGGCGCCGGCCCGTGGGGCGGCGGGGCGGGAGGCGGCGGCCCGCCCCGCGGTGCCTGGCCGGCCCACGGGCGCACACCCCCGGCGCACGCCCCGGCGCAGGCCGGCGACCCGGGTCCCCTCGTTCCGGCGTGCGCAAGTGACGTGGGCGGCAGGCGCGGTGGCGGCCGGCGACGGCCGCCCCCTAGCGTGGGGCCTCGGTGAAGGCCAGCAGGGGGGCGGCGGTCCGCGCCGGGTCTTCGAGGTTGGGCGAGTGGCCCAGGCCGGGGAGCATGGTGACCGTGGCGCCCGGGACGGCGCGGTAGTCGGCCGCGGACGCGGGGCGCCACCTGCGGTCCTCCTCGCCGAAGAGCACGAGCAGCGGCTTGCCCAGCGGCACCAGCCGTTCCGGGAGCGGCCGCTCGTGGAGGTAGGCGCGGATCGCCTGGCTCGTCGCGCCGAACGCCTCGAAGTCGATGTCCCGGAACTGGTCCACGTAGTCCTGGGGGATCTCGAAGCCCTCGTGGAACCCGTCGCGGATGGCCAGGCGCACCTGGTCGTCCGTCAGGTCCGCCCAGGAGGCCGCGCGGAGCGGGACCTCCTTCGCGATGTAGGCGGCCATGTGGGGGCCGGTGTTGATGAGCACGAGCGACGTCACGAGGTCGGGCCGCTGCGCGGCGAGCGCGGTGGCGAACACGCCGCCGCTGGAGTGGCCGACGACGCCGGCGGGCCCGACGCCGAGCCGGTCGAGCGCCTCGCCGACCCGGCGGGCCTGGTCCTCGACCGCGTAGCTCGCGCCGTCGGGCCTGCCCGACCGGCCGCACCCGAGCAGGTCGATCCGGACGACCCGGCGGGAGCCGGAGAGCAGCGGAAGCAACGGCTCCCACGAGCGGGCCGAGGCGGCGGTCCCGTGGATGAGGAGGAGCGCGGGCGCCTCGCGCGGGCCGTCCAGGCAGACGTGGATCTCGCCGTCGGCCAGGGACAGGGTCGTCTCGACGGTGGCGGGGGACGGTGCGTCCGGGGAGGTCCCGGGAGGGATGGAGGTGTGGTCCGAAGTGGTCATGAGGGCACTGTGGCCGCCGGCGCGGGCGGGCGGCTTGGACGAATGTTCCGCCGGTACGGCGCGCCTAGGATGGGGAGATGGACCGCGAAGCGGACGGCCTGCTGTGGGACGTCGCCTCTCCCGCGCGTCCCCTGCGCGTGCCCGGGGTCGCCATGGCCGGGTTCCGCGATCGCGGCATCACCCCGCCAGGTCTGCGGCTCGTCCCGCATCCGGCCGTGGCCCTGGTGCTGGTGTTCGGCGGCACCATCGCCGTGGAGGACGCCACCGGGCGGCGGCAGCACGGCAGCTTCGTCACCGGGCTCGGGTACGGCGAACGCCTCTCCGCGCTGCGGGCCGACGCCTTCGCGTGCCTCCAGGTGCGGCTGTCGCCGGTCGTGGCACGCGCCGTTCTCGGCGGTGCCGTGGCCGACCTCGGCCGTGCGGCGCTGTCCCTGGACGAGCTGTGGGGGCGGGATGCGGCGCGGCTGGCCGGGCGGCTGGGCGAGTTGCCCTCCTGGGCGGCCCGCTTCGCGTGGATGGACGCCTGGCTCGCCCGGCGGTGCGCGGCGGCGCCCGGAGTGGACCCCGAGGTGGCCTGGGCCTGGCGCCGGATCGCGGCCGACCGGGGCGTGATTCGGATCGAGCGCCTCGCGGCCGAACTCGGGTGGAGCCGCAAGCAGTTGTGGTCCCGGTTCCGGGCGCAGGTCGGCCTGTCGCCCAAGCACGCCGCGCGGCTGGTGCGCTTCGACCACGCCGTCCACCGCCTGGTCGCCGGGCAGGACGCGGCGGGCGTCGCCGCGGACGGCGGCTACGCGGACCAGTCACACCTGCACCGGGAGGTCGCGGCCTTCACGGGGCTGACCCCCGTGACCGTCGTCGACGAGCCGTTCCTCGCGGTCGACGACCGCGCCTGGGGCCGGCCCGGGCGCGGGTAGGAGGGCCGCGGCCCGGTCAGGAGGCGGCGGCCCGGCCGGTGGGGGCGTCGTGGGCGAACAGCCGCATGCGGACGTCCCGGGCGCCGAGCATGTGGTGTTCGGCTATGCGGCGGGCCGCGTCCGGGTCGCGGGACTCGATCGCCGCGATCAGCTCGTCGTGCTCGCGCAGGACGGTCTGCCAGCGCTCGTCGACGCCGAGCATCGTCTTGGCGGAGAGGAAGAGGTGCGAGTTGAGCCGCTCCAGCAGGTCCAGGGTGGTGAGGCTGTGGCTGGCCTCCCACATCGCCTGGTGGAAGCGGCGGTTGAGGCGGGCCCGCTCCCAGGGGTCCCCGCCCCGCTGGGCGCGCATCGCCTCCTGGGCGGCCTTCAGCCGCATGAGGTCGAGTGCGGTGGCGCGGGTGGCGGCGCTGCGGGCGGCGGCGCCCTCCAGCGTGGTGCGGACCTCGTAGATGTCGAGGATCTCCTCGGGCGTCATCCGCCGCACCGTGACGGCCCGGCCGCTGCGTTCCACCAGCCGCTCGCCCTCCAGCCGGTGCAGGGCCTCGCGCACGGGGGTGCGGGAGATGCCGAACTCGGCGGCGAGCGACTTCTCGCTCAGCGGGCTGCCGGGCAGCAGGTGCCCCGAGATGATCGCCTCGCGGATCTGCTCGTAGACGCTGGTCGCGATCGGTCAGCTCCCCTCCCCCTGGGCCGCCGGCCGGCGGCGCGGCGCGGCCGGCAGGTCCCCGACGGCTTCCGTGGTCCAACCGTACTGCCCGAACGTGGCGATGTCGCGGGCCAGTCGGGGCCCGGGCGGCTCCATGTCGATCAGCTCGTAGATGGTGGGTCCGGTGTAGCCGACCTCGCGGAGGGCGTCGGCGTAGGCGGCGAAGTCGACCTCGCCGCGGCCGGGCGAGGTGTGTACCCAGCGGTCCCGCCAGGTGTCGCTGACGTGCGCGATCTTCAGGCGGTGTGCGGCGGTGCGCACCCCGTCCGCGACGTTCTCCACGGTGAGGGTGTTGGCGGCGTCGTAGGCGATGCCGAGCCAGGGCGAGTCGACGCGGTCGGCGATCTCGGTGAGCTGGGCGGCGCTGCCGAGGTAGCCGTAGGGGTTGGTCTCCAGGGCGAGGGCGACGCCGAGGGCCTCGCCGCGGGTGACGAGGGTGTCGAGGGCCTGGTCGAGCCACCAGCGGCAGGCCTCGTCCGGGGCGGGTGAGAGGGCGTGCCTGCGGCCCGGCATGGCGATGACGTAGGGGGCGCCCAGGTCGGCGGCGAGTTCCAGCTCGTCGAGCATGGCCCGGAGACTGAGCGCGCGGAACTCGTTGCTCGGGCTGAGCAGGTTGATGTCGAGGAAGCCGGGGTTCACCGAGGTGGGGGTGAGGCCCAGGGCGCGCAGCTCGCGGACGAGGGCGTGCCGCTCCAGGGTTCCGGCGGCGCCGGACTGGAGGTGCGGGGCGGCGGTGGTCAGCTCGACCTGGGTGAAGCCGGCCTCGGCCAGGCCGCGCAGCGCCTCGGTGAGGGTGGCCTGGTGCATCCAGCTGTAGGTGGTGCCGCCGAGGGCGAGCGGGGCGGGCGGGTGGGGCATGTCTCTTCCTCTCAGTCGGCGCGTGCGCCCCGGCCCGAGTCCGGCTTCGGGGCCGGGTCTTGGGCGGGGGCCCGGTCCGCGCCGGGGCCGGGGCGGCGGGCGGAGTCGTGGGCGGAGTCGTGGGCGGCCTCGACGAGGAGCAGGTTCGACTCCAGGCCGGCGGCCAGGGAGACGCGCGGGGTGTAGCCGAGTTCCTCGTGGGCGCGGGTGATGTCGAGGGCGCCCTTGCGGGCGGCGGGCACGCCGGGGGCGAGTTCGAGGCCGCCGTCGCCGACCCGGGCGCGCCACTGGGGGCGCAGCCGGCGCAGGATGCCGGCCATCTCGTGGAGGGTGGCGGCCCGTCCGGTGGCCAGGTGGTAGGCGCGGTGCCGCAGGGTGCCGGCCTCGGCGAGCAGGGTGAGGCCCTGGACGACGTCGTCGATGTGGGTGAAGTCGATGCGCTGGTCGCCGCCGCGTTCCAGGATGCTGACGCGGCCGGCGGCGATGTCGTCCAGCCAGGGGGCGGGCAGCCGGGTGCGGGGGAAGCCGGGACCGTAGACCCAGCACAGGCGGGCGGCCACGTAGGGCAGTCCCGCGGTTTCGGCGTAGAAGCGGCCGAGGCGTTCCACCGCGAACTTGGAGATGCCGTACGGGGAGACGGGGGCGGCGGGCGCCGTCTCGGGGAGGGGGTCGGTGGCGAAGTCGCCGTAGTACTCCTCGGAGGAGAGGTCGATCAGCCGCCGCACGCCGCCGACGCGGTGGAGCGCCTCGAAGAGGTTGACGCTGCCGGCGATGTTGACCTGGACGGTGGGCATGACGCCGGCGCCGACGCTGGCGGCGACGCCGACGACGGCGGCCGTGTGGACGACGATCTCCGGCCTGGTGTCCTCGATCAGCCGGGCCACGGCGGCGCGGTCGGCGACGTCGACCTGCCGGTAGGCGACCTCGCCCGGGAGGCCGGCGAGCGCCTCGGCCGCGGAGAGGCGGTCGGCGGCGAGGACGCGGTGGCCGCGGCGCGCGAGGTGGGCGGCGAGGGGGCGGCCGACGAAGCCGGCTCCCCCGGTGACGAGGGTGGTCACTTGGCGGTCCCCTTGCTGAGTGCGGTGCGGCCGGCCGGCCGGGGGACGTCGGCCCGCCCGGCCTTCGCGGGCCTGGCGGCGGTGGAGTAGTCCTCGGCGAGGCGCCGGGTGGAGGTCTCGGGGGCGGGCAGGACGGCGGCGAAGCTGATCACGGCGGCGAGGACGACGTAGAGGGCCACGGGCCAGGAGGAGTCGGCCCACAGGACCAGGGCGCCGGCGATGAGGGCGGCCGGGCCGCCGCCGACGATGTTGGCGATGTTGAGGCCGAAGTTGGCGCCGGTGAGGCGGTACCTGGTGGGGAACAGCTCGGAGTTGATGGAGGCGGCCATCGACCAGAGCATGCCGTGGCCGACGGCGAGGGCCAGCACGATGCCGAGCCAGGCCAGCGGGGCGACGCCGGTGTTGACCAGGGCGAAGACGGGGAAGGCCATGACGGCGAACCAGGTGCAGCCGATGAAGTACAGGGTGCGGCGGCCGTGCCGGTCGCTGAGTCTGCCGAAGAGGGGGATGGTGCAGATCTCGACGGCGGCGGCGATGGAGACGCCGGCCAGGATCTCGCCCTTGTCGTAGCCGACGTTGTCGACGCCGTAGCTGACGAGGAAGGTGCCGCAGACGTAGAAGCCGATGTCGGGGGCGAAGCGCATGCCGATGGCCATCAGCAGCTCGCGCCAGGAGTAGCGGAAGACGTCGATCGCGGGGACCTTGGAGGTCATCTCGCCCGCGGCCCTGGCGCGCACGAACTCGGGTGACTCCATGAGGTTGAGCCGGATGTACAGGCCGATGGCGACCATGACGGAGCTGAGCAGGAAGGGCAGGCGCCAGCCCCAGGACTCCAGGGCGGCGTCGGGCAGCAGGCCGACGAGGCCGAAGATGCCGGAGGACAGCAGGAGGCCGATGGGCGAGCCGAGTTGGACCAGGCTGCCGACGAAGCCGCGGTTGTCCTCCCTGGCGTACTCGGAGGCCAGGACGGTGGCGCCGCCCCATTCCCCGCCCAGGGCGACGCCCTGGAGCAGCCGCAGGGTGACCAGGAGGATCGGGGCGGCGATGCCGATGGCCCCGTAGTCGGGCAGCAGGCCGACGGAGAAGGTCGAGATGCCCATGAGCAGCAGCGACAGCACCAGGGAGCGTTTGCGTCCGATGCGGTCCCCGATGTGGCCGAAGACGACCGAGCCGATGGGGCGCACGATGAAGCCGACGGCGAAGGTCGCGAAGGCGGCGAGGGTGCCGATGACGGGGTCGACGTTGGGGAAGAAGAGGTCGTTGAGGACGAGGGCGGCCGCGGTTCCGTAGACGAAGAAGTCGTAGTACTCGACGGCGGTGCCGACGGCCCCGGCCGCGAAGGCGCGCCTGGCCTGTTTCGGGTCGTACGCCCGCTCCGTGGTGTCTGACACGATGGCTCTCCACTTCGTTGGGGGATGGCTTGCGCCGCTTCGGCCGGGCGGTCGTCGAGGGGGTGGTGGGCGGTCGCCGGTGGGCGGTGGACGCGGGGCGCTCGCTAGGCGGCGCGTCCGGCCCGGCGTCCGAAGACCATTCCTGCGGTGAGTCCCGAGCCGCCGGGGTAGTTGCCGCTGAAGAGGCCGCCCAGGGCCTCGCCGCAGGCGAAGAGGCCGGGGATGGGGCGGCCTTGCCCGTCGAGCACGCGTCCGTCGAGGTCGCCCTTGAGGCCGCCGAAGGTGAAGGTGATGCCGCAGGTGACGGCGTAGGCGTAGTACGGCGGGGTTTCGAGGGGCGCCGCCCAGTTCGACTTGGGGGGGTGGACGGCGGCGCGGCGGCCGTCCTTGACGGTGGCGTCGAAGGGGACGCTGCGGTCGATGGAGGCGTTGAAGGCGGCGAGGGTGTCCTCGAAGGCCGCGCGGTCGATGCCCGCGGCGTCGGCGAGTTCGCCGGGGGTGTCCGCGGTGACCACCGAGATGCCCGGCATGTCGTACTCCTCGGTGCGCAGCATGGGGCGCAGCGCGGCGTCGAAGATCTGCCAGGCGACGGAGCCCGGCTGGCGCAGGATCTCCCGGCCGTACTTGGCGTAGGTGTAGTTGCGGAAGTCGGCGCCCTCGTCGAGGAAGCGGCGGCCCTCGCGGTTGACGATGACGCCCAGCGGATAGCTCTGGCGGGTGAGCCGGTTGGTCAGCTCGCGGTTGCTCTCGTTCTCGGGCAGGAACGCGTCCCACTGGACGCTGTGGCAGGTGGACCAGTCGCCGCCCTTGGCGGCGCCGAGTTCGAGCGCGGCGATCAGCAGCTCCCCGGTGTTCTCCGGGGTGCCGCGGACCTTGGCGCGGGCCCAGCCGGGTCCCAGGTGCCGCTCGCGCAGTTCGGCGCTGGCCTCGAAGCCGCCGGAGGCGAGGACGACGGAGTCGGCGGCCAGGGTGCCCCGGGTGCCGTCGGGCCTCGTGCAGGTGACGCCGGTGACGCGGCCGTTCTCGGTGCGCAGGCCGGTGACGCCGTGGCCGTAGCGGATGTCGACGCCCAGGCGCCTGGCGACCCGGGTGTGGTCGGCGAGGAGGCCCTGGCCGCCGCCGACGTTGCCGAGGTGCAGGCCGCCCCAGAACAGGTAGGTGCCGTCGGGCCGCCGGTAGGCCTGGCGCTCGTACATGAGGCGGTAGGCGAGGCCGAGGGAGACGAGCCAGCGGACGGTGTCCTGGCTCTCCGCGACCAGGACCTCGGTCATGGCCTTGTCGTTGCGGCCCTCGGTCACCTTGGCCATGTCGGCGCCGAAGTCCTCCGCGGTGTAGGCGGGGACGGTGGTCAGTGGGTGGCGTGCGTCGGGGACGACGAACTCGCGCAGTTCGTCGAGGCCGGCGTGGACGATGCGGGTGGCGCCTGCGGTGTAGTAGCTGTTGCCCCCGGCCTCGGCCTCGGCGGCGCGTTCGAGGAGGATCACGCGGCGGCCCCGCTCGGCGGCGGCGTGGGCCGCGCAGAAGCCCGCGTTGCCCGCTCCCACGACGACGACGTCGGCCCGTTCCCCGGGCGCGCCGGCGGCCGCTCCCGGGGCGGGGTGGGTGGGGTGGGGCGTTGCGGGGGGCATGCGGATCTCCTGGTGTGCCGGGGTGTCGAGCCTTGTATACCGTTGTCTACCGAGAAGGTTGTATCTAGCGCAACCCGTTGCGTCAAGCACAATGCAGCGTTCTTTTGGGGGACGCGGCGCCCGGGCGCGCCGGGGTGACGCCCCGGCTGCGGCGGCCCGGGAACAGGCGGTGGGCCGCGGCGGCGGGCGGCGCCCCGCCTCAGACCCGCGGCTCGCCACGGCGGGAGGCCAGGTAGGCGTGGTACCGCGGCAGCAGCCGGGTGCGGCGGGCCCGGTCGACGGCGATGGCGCGCCCCGGCGGCGGCACCCGGGGGGTGCCCGGCTCGGGGCGCGCCCACCGGCGCAGCAGCCAGCGGACGGTGGCCTGGGTGCCTGCGGCGAGGCGCTCGGGGCTCTCCTCGCCGCAGGCGGGCGGGGCGGGCGCGAAGGAGGGGTCGCGCCGCCAGCGCTCGGGCAGGTCGGGGACGAGGGCGAGGGCGGTGCCCACGCCCACCGCGTCCAGCCCCCGGGCCAGCACCCCCTCGGCGACCGGCCGGGCCCGGATGCCGCCGGTGAGCATCGTCGGCATCGAGGCGGCGGCCGCCAGCCGAGGGGCCAGGTCGAGGAAGAACGCCTCCCTGGCCCGCGTCGAGGCGGGCAGCCGCGCGCCGTGCATGGCGGGGCGCACGGCGCTGCCGCCGGAGAGTTCGAGCAGGTCGACGCCGTGCTCCCCGAGCAGCCGCACCACCCTTTCCGCGTCGTCGGGGCCGAAGCCGCCGCGCTGGAAGTCGGCGGTGTTCAGCTTCACGCCGAGCGAGGCCCCGCGCGGCAGCCGGGCCCGCACCGCGTCGAGGATCTCCAGCAGCAGGCGCGCCCGGCCCTCGGGACCGCGCCCGTAGGCGTCGTCGCGCCGGTTGGCCAGCGGGGAGAGGAACTGGCCGATCAGGTAGCCGTGCGCGGCGTGCACCTGGACCCCGGTGAAGCCGGCCTCGCAGGCCAGGGCCGCGGTGTGGGCGAACCTGGCCACGAGCCTGCCGATGTCGTGCGCGTCCATGGCCTGCGGGGCGGCGAAACCGGGCGCGTCCACGGCCACCGCCGAGGGGCCGAGGACGATGCCGCGCTGGTCGGCCCTGACCTGCCGGCCCGGGTGGTTGAGCTGCATCCAGGCTCGCGCCCCGCCCGCGCGGGCGGCCTCGGCCCAGCGGGCGAACGGCCCGAGGGGGCTCCCCGCCTCCAGGGCGACCCCGGCCGGGCTGGTGGCCGCCCGGCCGTCGACCATGACGTTGCCCGTGAGGAGGAGGCCCGCCCCGCCCGCGCTCCACCGCCGGTACAGCCGGTGCAGCCTGGCGTCGGGCAGCAGCCCCGCGGCGCCCAGCTGCTCCTCCATGGCGGCCTTGACCACGCGGTTGCGCAGCACCTCGCCGCTCGGCAGCACGAGCGGCGCGAAGAGGCCGGGGGCGCTCACCGGCGGGCCCCCGGGCCGCCGGGCGGGGCGGCGGCTGGGAGGATGCGGGCATGAGCCAGTTCCTCGTCCTCGCCGAGTGGCAGATCAGGCCGGGCGCACGGGAGGAGGTGCTCGCCCTGCTGTCGCGCCTGGAGGAGGCGAGCAGGGCGGAGCCGGGCTGCGTGAGCTTCGAGGGCTTCGTCTCCCGCGCCGACCCGGACCGCGTCACGCTGGTGGAGCGGTACGCGGACCGGGAGGCGTTCGAGAGGCACCGGGCGTCCGGCCACTTCCGGTCGCTCGTGCTGGAGGGCGTGGTGCCGCTGCTCGCCTGGCGTTCGGTGCACGGTCACGTTCCGGTGCCGCTGTGAGGGGCGGTGGCCGCGGTGCGGGCTCATGGTGGCTCCCGTGGGGCAAAGGGGTCAGGGGTGCAGGAGCACCTTGGTCGCCCGGCGTGAGGCGATGAGGCCGAGCGCGCGGCCGAGTTCGCCGAGCGGCACGGTGTGGCCGGCGATGGCCTCGAGTTGCGGCGCGTTCGCCAGCCGGCCGGGGATGGACTGCCAGGTCGACAGGTCGTAGGCGCGCGAGCCGAGGACGGAGCGCTCCTGCCAGGCCAGCTGGGCGGTGTCGAAGGTGGCGGGCCCGGTGGGCAGGCCGACGCAGATCAGCCTGCCGCCCGGGCCGAGCAGCCGGGCGCCGAGCGTGGCGGCGGCGGCGCTGCCCGCCGTCTCGAACACCGCGTCGAAGGTGCCGGCCGCCGCCTCCGCCTCCTCCGTGCGGAGCAGGCGGGTGGCGCCGAACTCCCGCGCCAGCTCCAGCTGCCTGGCGTCCGCGCGGCGGCCGACCACCGTCACCTCGTGTCCGGCCAGCGCGCCGAGGGTGAGCAGGCCCACGGTGCCAGGCCCCACGATCGCCACCCGCTCGCCCCGCTCGACGCGGGCGAGGTCCACGGCGTGGGCGCCGACGGCGAAGGGCTCCGCGAGCGCGGCGAGCCGGTCGGAGACGGTGCCGGGCAGCGCCACCAGGTTGCGGCGCGGCATGACGAACCGCTCGGCCCAGCAGCCGTCGGCGTCCAGCCCGATCACCCGCCGCCGGACGCACAGCATGGAGCGGCCCGAGGCGCACCAGCGGCAGGCGCCGCAGGTGAGGTGGCAGCCGCTGACGACGCGGGTGCCGGGCGCGAGGTCCTCCGCCCCGGGGCCGGTGGCCACCACCCGGGCGGTGAACTCGTGGCCGAGCACCACCGGGTAGGAGGGGCGGTAGCCGGAGCCAGGGCCGTAGGCGCCCGCGATCATGTTGAGGTCGGTGTGGCAGATGCCGGCGTAGACCAGTTCGAGCAGCGCCTCGCCGGGGCCGGGGATGGGCTCGGGCACCTCGGCGAGGGAGACGTGGCCCTCCCCCGGGGCCGACTTGACCAGGGCCCGCACGGTGGCGCTCATGCGTCCGGCCAGCCGAATCCGGGCGCCGGGTGCGGCAGCGGGGGCAACTCCCAGGTCGCGGCGGCCGGGAGTCCGACGGCGTCGTCGACCCGGACGTCGACGACGGTCGGGCGCGGCGAGGAGATGGCCTTCTCCAGCGCGCCCGCCAGGTCCCCCACGCCCTCCACGGTGAGGCCCT
Organism: Streptomyces hoynatensis; assembly: GCF_003626535.1. GTDB lineage: Bacteria > Actinomycetota > Actinomycetes > Streptomycetales > Streptomycetaceae > Streptomyces > Streptomyces hoynatensis. The sequence goes on along the minus strand of NZ_RBAL01000004.1, from coordinate 450,126 downwards.
CGGCGCCCATCGCGCGGGCCAGGGCGGCGTGGTCGGCCCGGTAGGGGGCGCCGGTGGCCTCGTGCAGGAAGGTCGTCGCCAGCTCGCGGTCCGCGCCGAAGTAGGAACGCTGCTGGTCGCGGATGGACTGGAAGCCGCCGTTGTTCCAGACCAGCCAGGTGACGGGGATGTCGTACTGCACGGCGGTGGCCACGGCGCTCGGCAGCATGAGGAACCCGCCGTCGCCGACCACCGCGACGTGCTTGCGCTCGGGGGCGGCCAGCCAGGAGCCGATGACGCCGCCCACGCCGAAGCCCATGGAGGCGAAGCCCCAGCTCTGGTGGAACGTCCGCGGGGCGCGCACCTCCCATTCCTGCACCAGCCAGTTGTGGTGCACGCCCACGTCGCTCAGCAGCACGCCGTCGTCCGGCAGGGCCGCGCGCAGCTCGGCGACCACGCGCTCGGGGCGCAGGGGCGCCGCGTCCGCGGCGCGGTGCGGGGCGACGTGCCGCTCCCACTCGCGCTTCCAGCCGGCGACGGCCGCCAGCCAGGCGTCGCGGGAGGAGGGGACGGGCCTGCCGCGCAGGCGGGCGGCGAGCTGGGCGAGCACCGTGGCGGGGGACGCCTGGATGGGGACGGTGGGCGGGAAGTTGCGGCCGAGTTCCGCGGCGTCGATGTGGACGTGCACCAGCCTGGCCTCGGGGAAGGCGTAGGTGTAGCCGTGCAGCCAGGAGCTGGTGGCGCGGTCGTCGAAACGGGTGCCGAAGGCGAGCACGAGGTCGGCCCCGCGGGCGGCCCGGTTGGCGGCGTAGGTGCCGTTGCGGCCCGTGGGGCCGAGGGCGAGGGGGTCGGCCGTGGGGAAGGTGGCCTTGCCGAGCGGGGAGGTGGCCACCGGGAGGCGCTGCTCGCGGGCCAGTTGCGCCAGGGCCGCCTCGCCCTCCGAGCCCTCGACGCCGGAGCCGGCCACGAGGACGATGCGGTCGGCCGCCTCGATCAGCTCCACCACGCGGTCGAGTTCCGCCTCGGCGGCGCCGGGCCGCGGCCGGGCGCCGGTGCTCCAGGTGGCCGGATCGGCCGGCGGTTCCGCGGTGTGCTCGACGAAGACGTCCAGGGGGACGTCCAGGTGCACGGGGCCCGGCCGGCCCTGCCGCATCAGCGCGAAGGACTGCCGCAGCATCAGGGGCAGTTGCTCGGGGCGGGTGGCCTGGAAGCTGCGCTTGACGTAGGGGCGCACGACGCTGGGGAAGTCGGCCTGGAAGTAGCGGCCGGTCTCCTGGAAGGGCGTGCGGTTGAACTGCGTGGTGGCCACGTTGCCCGTGATGGCGAGGAAGGCCGAGTCGTCCATGAAGGCCGAGCCCAGGGCCACGGGCAGGTTCGCCGAGCCCGGGCCGCAGGAGGTGAACGTCGCGATCGGCTGGTGCGCGACGCGGTAGTAGGCGTCGGCGATGAAGCCCGCTATCGACTCGTGCTGGACCGAGAGGGTCCTGAGCCGGTCCTGCCGGTCGAACAAACCGTCGAGCAGGCCGAGATCGCCGTGGCCGCAGAGCCCCACGACGTAGGGCACCCGCTCGCGGACGAGGTATTCGGCGATCAGTTCGGCGCCTGACTGAGACATCCGCGGGTCTCCTCCGTTGCGTATTCCGCAATGACTTGCGTAGGGCGAGATCGTAGGGAACGATAACGGAAGCCGTCAAGCGGACCGCCACCCAGCGGGCCTTCCGGCGGAAAGCGACCGCGGCGGCACCACCTCGACAAAGGCAGCAGACGCCCACAAAGGCCGACATCGTGCGGCGCAACCGGCCCACCGGGCCGTGGCGAAGGGTCAAAGGAGACGAGCGCGTGGCAGCAGCCGAACGCCCCAGCGGCCTCTATCTCGACGGCGCCTGGCGGAGCGGGAACCGCCGCCTGGCCGTCCTGGACAAGTACTCCCTGGAGCCGGTGGCCGAGGTCGCCGAGGCCACCCCGGCGGACGTCCTGGCCGCCGTCGACGGGGCCTGCCGCGCCGCCGCGGAGCCGCCCCCGCCCGGGGAGCGGGCCCGCGTCCTGCGGGCGGTGGCCGACGCGCTGGAGGCCGAGGGCGAGCGCGTGGTCGCCGACTACGTCGCCGAGACCGGCTTCACCCTCGCCGACGCCAGGGGCGAACTTGCCCGCGCCGCGCGCATCTACCGGCTCAGCGCCGAGGAGGCGGTGCGCATCGCGGGCGAGCAGGTCCCGATATCGGCGCCGGGCGGCGAGCGGCGGCTGGCGTTCACCTTCCGCGTCCCGGTCGGCGTCGTGGTGGCCATCACCCCCTTCAACGCCCCGCTCTCCACCGTCGCGCACAAGATCGGCCCGGCCCTCGCCGCCGGCAACGCCGTGGTGCTCAAGCCCGCGGAGAAGACGCCGCTGAGCGCGGTGCACGCGGTGCGCGCCTTCCACGAGGCCGGCCTGCCCGCGGGGCTGCTGCAGCTGGTGTGCGGCACGGGCGAGGACCTCGGCGAGGCCCTGGTCGGCGATCCGCGGGTCCGCTTCTACACCTTCACCGGCTCCACGGCCGTCGGCCGCCGGATCAGCGCGCGGGCCGGCCTGGCCAGGACCCAGCTGGAACTCGGCTCCAACAGCGCCTCGATCGTGGCGGCCGACGCCGACGTCGAGCGGGTGGCCGCCCTCGTCGCCAGGGCCGGGTACCGCAAGGCGGGGCAGGTGTGCACCAGCGTGCAGCGCCTCCTCGTCGACCGCTCCCGCCTCGGCGACCTCGCCGAGGCCACCAGGGAACGCGTCCAGACCCTGGTCGCGGGCGACCCGCGGGACCCGGCCAGCAGCCTCGGGCCGCTGATCGACCCGGCCGAGGCGGAGCGCGCCGCGGCCTGGGTGGCGCAGGCCCGCCCCTCGGCCCGGCTCGCCCTCGGCGGGGAGCGGGACAAGGCGCTGCTCACCCCGGCGCTGCTGGTCGACCCCGACCCCGGCAGCCGCGTGCTCGACGAGGAGATCTTCGCCCCCGTGGTCTCCCTGGTGCCGGTGGACGACGTCGACCACGCCATCCGCCTGGTGAACGAGGGGCCCTACGGCCTCCAGGCGGGGATCTTCACCCACGACCTCGACCTCGCCTTCCGCGCCGCGCGGCGGCTGCGGGTGGGCGGCGTGATGATCAACGACACGTCGAGCTACCACGCCGACGAGATGCCCTACGGGGGCGTGAAGGAGAGCGGGCACGGCCAGGAGGGCCCGAAGTACGCCGTGCACGACATGACGGACCCGCGCCTCGTCGTGCTGAACCTCTGAGGCGGACCGGCACAGGCAAGACCGGCACGACAGGCGAGACCGGCGAGACCGGCGAGATCACGCAGAACCAGGCGGAACGGAGAGCTGATGACCGAGACCGAGGCCCGGCGGGCCGGGGAGACCGCGGACGGCACCGCGTACGACGTGGTGGTGGCCGGCAGCGGCGCGGCGGGCCTCACCGCCGCCGTCCGCACGGCGCGCGCGGGCCTGCGCACCCTGGTGCTGGAGGCGGCGGACGAGTTCGGCGGCACCACGGCGCTTTCCGGCGGCCGGGTGTGGGTGCCGGTCAACGGCACCCCGGAGAACGCCGGGGACAGCCCGGAGGCGGCGCGCACCTACCTGTCGCAGCTCTTCGACCCCAGGTGGCCGGAGTTCGTCGAGGCGTTCGTCGCCCACGCGCCGCGCATGCGGGAGTTCGTCGAGGAGGCCACCCCGCACCGCTTCGCCGTGTGCCCCCACTACCCCGACTACCACCCCCACCTGGCGGGCGCCACGGTCGGCGGCCGCTGCTTCGACATGGAGGTGCTCGACCTCGGGCGCCTGGTGCCCGAGGCGGCGCGGGTCCGCGAGGCCCCCGGCTATGTGCCGATCCGGCACGCCGAGTGGGAGGAGTGGCGCTACCCGGCGCACTTCGACCACGAGAGGCTGCGGGCCCGGTACGCCGCGGGCGGCCGCACCGGCGGCGTCGCGCTGGCCGCCGCCCTGGTCGACGGCGCGGTGCGGGCGGGCGCGAGGCTGCGGGCCGGCGCCAGGGTCGTCGACGTGCTGCGGGCCGGCGACGGGGTCGGCGGCGTGGTGGTGCGGACCCCCTCGGGCACCGAGCACATCCGCGCCCGCGCCGTCGTGCTCGCCACGGGCGGCTTCGACGGCAACCCGCGGCTGCGTGAGCAGCTGCTGCCCGCGGGCCTCGGGGTCTCCGCCGCGGCGCCGAGCAACACCGGGCTGGCCCTCGACCTGGCCGACCGGCTCGGCGCGCCCACCGCCAACGTCCACGACGGCTGGTGGATGCCGATGGCGCAGGTGCCGGGCGAGAAGCTGGACGGGCGCGACTACCCCAGGGGGCTGGTCCGCGAGCGCGGCACGCCCCGGGCCGTCATCGTGAACACGGCCGGGCGGCGGTTCATCGACGAGGCGGCCCCGTACAACGAGTTCGGCAAGGCCATGCACCGGCTCGACGAGCTGGGCAGGACGCCCAACCGGGAGGCGTACCTGATCTTCGACGAGGGCTTCAGGAGCCGCTACCCCTTCCCCGGGCTCACCCCCTCGGGCCCGCTCGCCGGGCACATCGTGTCCGCCGGGTCCCTCGCGGAGCTCGCCCGCCGGATCGGCGTGGACGCCGAGGGGCTGCAGGAGAGCGTCGCGCGCTGGAACGCGTTCTCGGCGCAGGGCCGCGACGAGGAGTTCCACCGCGGCGAGAACCCGTACGACCGCTACTACGGCGATCCCTGGCAGGAGGGCAACCCGAACCTCGGGCCGATCGACCGGCCGCCCTACTACGCGACCCGGGTCCACTCCGGCTGCATCGGCTCCAAGGGCGGCCTCACCACCGACACCGCGGGCCGGGTGCTCGGCGCGGACGGCCCCCTCCCCGGCCTGTACGCGGTCGGCAACGCAGCGGCCTTCTGGGCGGGAGACGGCTATCCGGGCCCCGGCGCCACGCTGGCCGTCGGCATGGTGATGGGACTGCTCGCGGCCGAGGACATCGCGGGCACGGCCGGCTCCTGAACGGGCCCGGCCCCGGGGCAGGACCCCCGGGGGCGGGAGGTGCCCCGCGCGCCGGGCGGCGCGCGGGGCGCCGGCGTTCACCGCTCCCTGGGCAGCCAGTCCAGCGGGGCGGGGGGCGCGGCCGGCGGGGGCGCCCAGCCCTCGGGCACCCGCACGGCGCCCCGGGCCTGCGAGGCCCGCCAGGCGTGCCAGCGCACGTGCTCGGCGATCCGCGGCACCCGCGCGTGCGTGATCCGCTGGGTCGGGCCCGAGATCGAGATGCTCGCGTCGACGGTGCCGTCCGCGGAGAAGACGGGGGCGGAGACGCAGCGCAGCCCGTACTCCAGCTCCTCGTCGTCCAGGCCGAAGCCGCCGGAGCGCAGGCTCTCCAGGTTGTCCAGCAGGCGGGGAAGCTCGTGCAGGGTGTTGGCGGTGGGCCTGGCCGGCTCCGCCCCCGCGAGCAGCTCCCGGACGGCCGCGGGTCCGAGGCCCGCGAGCAGCGCCTTGCCCATGGAGCTGCAGTGCGCCGGGGAGCGCTTGCCCACCCAGCTGTGCATCCGCACGGTGTGCCAGCCGTCCGCGACGCCCACGGTGGAGGCCTCGGCGCCCTCCAGGACCGCCAGGTGGCCGGTCTCGCCGGTGGCGGCGACCAGCTCCTCCAGGTGCGGCATGACGATCTCCGCCAGGCCCGCCCTGCTGCCGGCGATCTCCCCGAGCGCGGCCAGGCGCGGGCCGAGGCGGTAGGTGCCGGGGGCGTGCGCGGTCTTCAGATAGCCGGAGCCGGCCAGCGTGGCGGCCAGGCGCGAGGCGCTCGACTTGTGGATGCCCAGCGCCTCGGCCATCTCGCCGATGCCGATCTCCTGGCGTTCGCGGGAGTAGAGGTCGAGGATTTCGAGGCCCTTGCGCAGCGCGCCGACGACCCCCTGCTGCCCCGGCTGCCCGGCCTGCCCCCCGGGGCCTGGCCGGCCCTGCCGCCCCGGCTTCTCGCTGCGGGACCGGCTGTCGGAGCGGGGCGGCGACGTCGTGGACATACCCAGATTCTAGGCCGCTCCCCCGCGTCCCTCCCGGGCCGGAGGCGGCGCCCCGCGGGCCGCCGCGCGCCCCGCCGTGCCCCGGGCGCCGCCGGGCGCCCGGGGAGGGACCTGGCAGGCGGGGCGGGGGCACGGCGGAGGCAGAGCGCAGGCACGGCGGGCGCACGGCCGCGGAACCGCCGCCAGGCAGGCGCGAAGGAAAGCCTTTCCGTGGATTTTCCGCCCAGGCCGGAGAATTCCGGTCGGCACCGAAAAGGAATCGGCGGCCGGGTCATACAAGCCTATGACCACGGGGAATGCCGCCCGGAGCGTTCACCCTGATGGGGGACGCCGGGCACTATTGCCGCGCGCGGGAACGACTGCCAGCCTGGATTGCATATCGTGCCCGCCTTCGCGAGAACGAGCGCCTCGCTCGCACCGGCACGCACATATCGGCGGCGGATTCAGGGGACCACCGCATCCGCCGACCGGAGAGCGAAAGGAAGGTGAACGAAGATGCCGGAAGTAGCGGCTCCCGCGACCTCGGAGAATTCGGCGGAATCCACCGACTTCAATGAGCTGGACGACATCGAAGAGCTGGACGACATCGAGTTCGCCCTCGACGAGGTCGAGAGCAGCATCGCGCCGCTGGCACTGGCCCAGGTCTGAGACGCGGGCGGCGCGGCGGGCGCGGCGGGGCGCCAACGGGCCCCGCCGCGACCCCGCTGCCATGAAGCCGGCCTCCGCCTCCGGCCCTGCCCGCCCTTCGCCCGGCCCCTTCCGCCCGTTCCACCCCCTCCGCCCATTCCGCCCATTCCGGCGCCGTCCCGATTCCGTCCTGTTCCGATCCCCTGCCCGCCCCTTTTCGGTCCCTTTTCGGTCCCGTTTCGGTCCCGCTCCGGCGCATTCCCACGCAACTCCCCACCGTTCCCGCCCGGCTCAGGCCCGTTCCCGGCCCTTCTACGACCCTTTTCCGACCCTTTTCCGACCCCATGCGGGCGCTCTTCGAGCCCGACCCCGGGCACCGCCCGGTCGTGTTCCGGTCCCGTCCGGCCTCAATCGATCCCCGGCCGGTTCCCCCTCCGTACCTCTTCAGTCTCAGCGCCGACTCGCGCCGACCCGTCACGGCCGTTTTCCGGCCTTCCGTGCATTCCCTCACGCCGCGCCGTTTTCTCGGCAGTTCCCCTCGTGGCTTCCCTTTCCGGGTCGCCCTCCAGCCTTTCGTCTCCGCCCTCAGCCTCGGCAGCGCCGACGGCACGCGGACGCCTTCTGGGAGACATCGTGGACGTTGACATCAGGGCCGGGAGATCCGCCGCCTTCGCGGGTCTGACGCGCGCACTCGACGCGGTCGCGGACGCGGGGGCCGACTTCGGCGCGCTCCCGCGGCGCTACCCCGCCGAGTGGGGAGTCCTGCGGCCCCCGCGCGCGGACGGCGCGAGCCCCCCGCCCCTCGCCGCGGTCGCCCTCTCCGCGTCCGAGCGGCGGCTGCACCGCGAGTGCGAACGCACCTTCCGGGTCCTCGCGGTCGCCGCCATGGCCCTGTGCCGGGCCTCCGAGAGCCTGGACGCGACGCTGTTCCTGCGCGGCGCGGCGCTCACCGACCTGGTCAGCCTGCGCGGGCTGATCAGGGCCGTGGAGTTCTCGCGGGCCACCGGCCTCGGCCGGCTGCGGGTGGAGCCGCCCACCGCCTGGGAGGCGGCCGAGTTCCCCGAGGCCGACTACCGCGCCGAACGGGCCCGCTGCCTGCGCCTGATCGGGCTCGACGCCGACCCGGCGCGGCTGCCGTCCCTGCCGCCCCGGCCCCACCCGAGGCCGGGGGGCGCCGCCGCGCGGGAGGAGGACCTGCTGTTCGCGGCGGCGCTCGATACGGCGCTCGGGCCGGTGGCGCGGGTCTCGGCGGCGATGTCCTACTGCCGCCTCGCCTTCTACGTCAGCAACTGGGAGGGCATGGCCGCGGCCGCCGCCGCCTGCCTCCCCGCGGCGGAGCGCCTGTCGGGCCACGAGGTCGCCGCCGTCGCCGCCGAGGTGGCCGACCGCCACCCGGCGGGCGGGGAGAACCAGGCCATCGAGTTCGAGCCCGCGATCCTGCGCACGGCCGCCGACGCCCGGGCGTTCCTCCTGAAGGCCCTCGGCATCCAGGCGACGTTCCGGGGCCGGCAGGACGACGCGGTGCGCCGGTTCAGGGCCATGCGGGAGACCGAGGCGCCGCTCTCGCCCGAACTGCGGGCGCAGTCCCACCTGTACACGGCGCTCACCCTGACCAAGCGGCACAGCGACCTGCGCGGCGCCGCGGCCGAGGTGGACGCGGGCCTGGAGGCGCTGCGCCCGGCGCCGCGCGAGGCGGACAGCATCCGCAGGGAACGCGGCTGGCTGCACAACCTGAAGGCGCTGACCCTCTTCTCCGGCAAGGACATGGCCGGGGCCCTGGCCCACGAGAAACGGGCCCTTGGCTGCCTGGACGGCCTGGACGACGCCAGCTCGGTGCACCTGCGGGTCAACCTGGTGTCGAACATCAGCGTGCTCCAGGAGCGGGCGGGCAAGCCGGAGAAGGCCCTGGAGACCTGGGAGCGCTTCAGCCGCGGCCCCGGCACCGACGACCCCAAGTTCCTCAAGCACCACGCCTACCGGGCCGGTGGGCTCAGGCTCAGGTGCGGCGACCGGGAGGGCGCGGGGCAGGAACTCGGCACCTCGCTGCGCCACTGCGCGGGCCTGGCCGACGACTTCCACGAGTCCGAGGTCGCGCTCGAACTCGGCGCCCTGCTCCTGGAGGCGGGCCGCGGCGGGCAGGCCGCGGAGCGTTTCGCGCAGGCCGCGGACGCCACCGAGCGGCTCGGCGACCCCTACCGGATGGCGCTGGCCCGCACCGCCCTCGCCCTGGCGGGCGGCGGCCGCCCGGGGAAGGAGGTGGCACGGCTGGCCCGGGCCAGCCGCACCCACGCCGCCAGGGCCGGGACGCTCGCCGAGGCCGTGGAGTGCGCCGCGCCCGCCGGGGAGCTGCGCGCCCTGCTGCCCGCGGCCCGCACCAAGCTGAACCGCCCCTTCGACCTCGTCAACTTCTGAGGGGGCCCGATGGAACGCCCCATCCAGGCCCCGACGAGCGCCGGGGCGCCCGAGGCGGGGCCCTGGCACATGGTGCCGAGGTTCGTGCTGCGCCGCGCCGGCTTCGGCTTCCCGCTGCTTGACCACGCGGGCGACCCCGCGGCCGGGCACGCCGCGGCGGCGTACCGGCAGGCGACGCGGGAGCTGGACGAGACCCGCGAGCGGCTGCTCGGGGACGCGATGCGCACCGCGGTGGGCGAGCGGCGCCGGGCCGGGGACCGGGCCGGGCTGCGGCGGCTTTCCACGCTGCGCAACCGGATCGGCCGCCGCCTGCCCGTGGATGCGGGCGAGGCCCGCGCGCTGCTGCCGCACCTGGACGGCCCGCTCGACGCGTACGCCGCCGCCCTCACCGCCCAGGCCGCGGCGCGCGAGGAGCTGTGGACGGCCCTGGCGAAGGAGGAGGCAGGGCGCGAGGCGCGGCTGCGGGAGGCGCTCGGCCCGCAGGTGCTGGACGCGGTGCTGCAGATGACGCCCGACCTGTACGACGGGGTGCGCCGCTGGCTGGCCACCAGCGGCCCCGGCCGCTCCGGCGAGCGGGCGATGGCGCGGCGGCTGTACCTGGTGCTCCAGCGGCTGGCCGCCAAGAACGAGACGTCCAGCTTCTTCGGCCCGCTGGTGCACGGCCGCGTCGCGCCGGGGATCGACGGGGTGCGCCTGGGGCCCGAGACGGCCTCCGGCGTCACCGAGGTGCGCCCGTTCATGGCCTTCTGGGCGGTGTGCGCGCTCGCCGCCCGCCTGGCCGAGGCGCCGGGGGTCGGCGAGCGGCTGCCGGTGCGCTGGCTGCCCGCGGCGCGGCTCGACGGCCGGGTGCTGACCCTGCCCACCGGCCGTTCCGTGGGCCTGTCCGGCGCCTCGGCCGCCGTGGCCGCGGCGGTGGGCCGGGACGCGTCGGCGGCGGACGTCGCCCGGGCCACCGGGCTGCCCCTGCCCGAGGTCTCGCGGATTCTGGACCGCTTCGAGTCGGTGGGGGCGCTGCGCCGCCGGCCGGAGCCGGCCTCCACCACCGACCGGCCCTTCTCCGAACTCCTGGCCGACGCCCGCAGGTACGCCGCGGACACCCCCTGGCCCGCCCGGCTGGCGGACCTGTGGCGTGCGGTGGAGGAATACGGCGCCGCGGGCGGGCACCTGGCGCGCCGGCGGGCCCTCGACCGCCTGGAACGCGGCTTCGAGGAGCTGGCGGGGGTGGCGCCGCGCCGGGCCGGCGGGCGGATGTACGCCGACAGGACCGTGGCCTACCTGGACGCCAAGGGCGACCTGAGTCCTGTCCTGATGGGCGAGGACACCAGGCGGCGCCTGGAGGCCGCCCTCGGCCCGGCCCTCGACGTGGGGGCGCGGTACGGGGAGCTGCTGCACGCCGCCCACCAGCGTTTCGCCCGGGAGGTGCTGCGCTCGGCGGGGGTGGCGGCCATGCCCTACCCCGAGTTCGTGCGCCGCTCGCGCGCGGCCCTGGAAGCGGAGGGCCCGCCGGGGGCCGCGGGGCCGCGGGCCCTGGCGCGCTGGGCCGGTGAGGCGCGGGCGTTCGCCGCGGAGTTCGCCGCGCTCGTTCTCGCGCGCACCCGCGACGGCCGGGCGCGGCTGACGCCGCGGGAGCTGCGCGCCCTCGGCGAGCCGGATCACCGCCCCCGCTTCGCCGGCCCCGACGTGCTGGTGGGCGTGGACGAGGCCGGGCGGCCCGGCACGTTCGTCCTCGGGGAGGTGCACCCCTACGTGTTCGCCTGGGGCTCCCAGGGCCTGTTCGCCGAGGAACCAGGCGCGCTCCAGGCCGACTTCGCCCGGGACCTGTCCCCGTGGGGCGGGGCCTCGCGGATGGCGACCGTGATCCGCAGGCGGCGGCACAAGGGCCTGGTCGGCGAGTGGTTCCCCGGCAGGTTCGTCGAGGTGACGGCGACGGCCTGCCGGGACCGCGCGCGCAGCGTGCCGGTCACCGAGCTGACGGTGCGGGCCGAGGGCGAGGGGGTGCGGCTGTGGGACGGCCGGGGTGAACTCGTGCTGTACGCGGGCGAGGACGACCACGTGCACCTGCTCGCCTTCGCGCCGCCCGCGGTGCGGATGCCGCCGGCCGGGGACGGCCGGCGGCGGCCGCGGGTGACCGTGGGCGAGGTCGTGATGCAGCGCGCCTCCTGGCTGGTCGAGCCCGCCGAGCTGCGCGGCACGGGGCACGGGGGCCGGACCGGGACCCGGGAGGCGTTCCTCGGCGTCCAGCGCCTGCGGGCCCGCCTCGGCCTGCCCCGCTGGGTGTACGCGCACGTGCCGGGACAGCCGAAGCCGGTGTGCGTGGACCTGTCGGCCCCGCTGGCGGTGGAGGCGCTGCGCGGCCTGCTGCCGGGGACGGCGGACGCGATCGCGCTGACCGAGATGCTGCCCGCGCCGGACCGGCTGTGGCTGGCCAGGAACGGCGAGCCGGTGACCTCGGAGCTGCGGCTCGCACTCATCAGGCGAGGCGGGGCATGACGGACTGGACGCTGCTTCCCCAGCTCGTGGTGCGCTCCGCGGGCTTCCCCTGGGAGCTGACCCACCTGCTGCGGCACGAGGAGACGGCCCGCGGCGTCGACGCCGCGCACGAACGGGAGGCGCGGGCGCGGCGGCTGGCCGGGGAGCTGACCCCGCTGCGCAGGCTCACCCGCGGCGAGGCGGCGCGGCTGCGTGGACTGCGCCCGCTGCCGCCCTCGGGCGCCTTCCCCGGAGAGTGGCACGCCCGGTGGAACGAGGCGACGGGCGCGCTGGCCACGGCCAGGGAGGAGCTGACGGCTGCCGCCGAGCGCGACGCGCGGCGCGAGCGGGAGGCGCTGGCCGCCCTCGCCGCGGACGAGCGGTTCCTCGACGCCGTCGTCTGCTCGGGCCCCGGGGTGTACCGGGAGCTGGCGCGGCACGGGGCGGGCCGGGCCCGGCTGCGGCGCCAAGTGGCGTCGTACGTCCAGCGGTTCGCCGCCAAGTGCGAGACGATGAGCTTCTTCGGCCCGGTCAACTACGCCACCGTCGACCCCGGCCAGGCCGAGGAGGCGGTGTTCTCCTGGCAGGGGCACCTGGCGCTGCGGGAGCGGCGGGCCTACCTGGCGGCCTGGGCGTTCGAGGGCCTGCAGGAGGCGGTGGCGGGCAGCGGCGACTTCGCCGCCGCGCTGGTCCCGCGGCCCAAGACGCTGCGGGAGGCGGCGGCGGCCTGCCGGGAGCCCGCGGTGCGGGCCCTGGTGGCGGCCGCGGACGGCCGCCGCACGCTCGCGGGCGCCGCCAGGCGGGCGGGCCTGGACCTGCCCGAGGCCGTCGCGGCCCTGGGCACGGCGCGCTCCCGCGGGGTGCTCACCCACGACGCGGAGCCGGACGCGACGGCGGTGGACCCCACGCGCTGGCTGGCGGCGCGCGCCGGGCGGCGGCCCCCGCTGCCGCCCGGGCTGGCGGACGGCCTCGGCCGGGTCGTGGAGCTCCTGGACCGCTACCCCGCCGCGGCGCCGGGGCGCAAGGCGGAGATCCAGGCGGAGCTGGCCGCCCGGGTGCCGGGCCGGGCGCCGGCCGCCGGGGGCAGGAGCCGGTTCTACAACGACCGGGTCATCGTGCACGAGGCCGCGGCCGGCACCCTCGACCTCACCCTCGGCGGCGGCCTCGCCCACGACCTGCGCACGGCCGTGCCCGCGGTGCTGGACCTGCTGGGCCGGGCCGCCGAGCTGACCCGCGAGGCGAACAACAGGCAGGTGGCCGCGCACCTCGGCCCGGGACGTTTCCCGCTGCTCGCCGCGATGCGCCGCTGCGCGGGCCTGCCGCTCGCCGCCGACCCGTGGCTGCCCGAGGTCGTCGCCGGGGCGCTGCGGGAGGCCGATCGGGACGCCGCCGAGGTCGACCTGCGCGGACGGCTGGCGCCGCCCCCGCCGGCCCGGTGGCCGCTGCTGTGCTCGGTGGACGTCATGGCCGTCACCGCGGACCTCGCCGCCTACCGCGCGGGGCGGACGCCGCTGGTGCTCGGCGACATCCACGACGCCCCGCTGCTCACCCCCTGGGCGCTGCAGTTCCACCCGGACGCGGCGGGCGCGCTGGCCGAGCGCGACCGGCTGCTGTCGCGGGCGCTGTCCGGCTTCCCTGCGGTCAACGTGGTGGCGCGCCGGACCACCGGGCTGCCGCCGCTTCGCCTGCCCGGGCTGCTGCTGGAACTCGGGCCCGTGCGGGACCCGGGGCCGCGCGTGGCGCTTGACCGGCTGTTCGTGCACAGCGACGGCCGGCGGGCCGGGCTGCGGTCCCCCGACCACGAGGGAGAGCTGGTGTTCCACAACGGGGAACTCGACTCGGCCCTGCACACGGCGCTTGCCCTGCCCCGCATCCGGCCGCCGGCGCTCCCGGCGCTCCCCCGGATGCCGCGGCTGCGCTGGGGCAACCTCGTGTGGGCGCGGCGCCGCCTGCGCCTGCCGAGCGCCGAACTCGCCGCCTGGCCCCCGGCGTCCAGGCCGGCCGAGCTGCTGGGCGCGGCCAGGGCCCTGCTGCGCACGCACGGCGTGCCCGCCCGGTTCTTCGCCAAGGCGCCGCACGAGCGCAAGCCCGTGTACGTCGACGCGGCGTGCCCGCTGCTCCTCGAATGCCTGGCCAGGCTGGCCAGGGGCGCGGCACACGTGGACCTCTCCGAGGCGCTGCCGGGCGAGGAGCAGTCCTGGCTCGCCGACGGGTCCGCGAGGTTCGCCGCCGAGTTCCGCTGTGTCTACGTGGGTGCCCCCAGGGAGGACTCGTGAGCCTGGTCCGCACGGCCGACGCCACCGCAGCGGCCGACTCCCCCGCCGCGCCGTCGCGCCTGGTCGTCCTGCCGCCGCTGGGCGATCCGACCCTCGCGCCCGCCCTCGCCGCCGGGGAGGAACTCCTCGACGCGGCCGGCGCGTTCGTCGGCCGCCTGGCCGATCCCGCGGGGCTGGCCGGGGAGGCCGCCCGCCTGGACCGGCCGGGCGGCCCGGCGGCGCAAGGGCGCGCGGAGCGGGCGCTGTTCCTGCGGGCCTGCGCCGACGCGCTCGCCGAGGCGGAGCTGCCCGACCCGACGGCGCTGCGCGCGGTGGGCATGGCGCTGCGGCTCCGCAGCGCGGGCGACCCGGAGATCACGGCGGCCCTGGACGACCTGTGGCTGCGGCACGGCAGCACGCAGCGCGGCGCGGACGTGCTGCGGGCCGCCGCGGGCAGCGCCCTGTTCGCGCCCGAGGTGGCGGCGGCGGCGCGGGCCGTGGCGGCGGCCGGGGCGGCCGAGGTGGTGGTGGACTCCGACCGGCAGCTGCCCTTCGCCTTCGCCCTGGCCGCCGCCGCTCCCCCGGCCACGCTGACCCTCACCGGGCGCTTCGTGGCCCGCCACCACGCGGCGCTCGCGCGGCTGGACGCGCCCGGCCGGGCGCGCCTGTCGCCCCGGGCGCGGCGGCTGCTGCTCGGCGGGTGCGGCGGGCCGGGGAACGCGGACCCCGTGGTGTGGGTGACGCGGGCCGCCGAGTGCCCCGCCCGCGGCCCCTGGGCGGGGTGGCTGGACGCGGAGTCCGTGGCGCGGCTGCCCGCGGGGGCGACGGCGCGCTGCGCCGGGCTCGTGGTGACGGTGGCGGGGCTGCGGACCTGGGGCCGCGCGGTCGGCGAGCGGGGCCACCCGGTGGACCTGGCGGCGGTGGTGCCGCCGCTGGCGGCCCGGGTGCCGGTGGCGGTGGAGGTCCTGGTGGGCGCCCCCGGCGTGCCGGCCGTGGAGTACGAGCGGCTGGTGGCGGAGGAGGTGCGCGCGCCGGTGCGGCTGGCCGGCTTCCGGCCGTTCCGGCTGCCGCTGCCGGGCACCCCCCACGCCTGGGCCGTTCCGCCGCGCCCCGCCGCGGAGTTGCCCGACCTGGCCAGGTGGCTGCCGTACGACGACGAAACCGATGACACCGGTGCACCCGATGAACCCGCTGCACCCGCTGCCGCCGCCGAATCCGCAGGGCCGGGCGGGCAGGCGGGGCCGGGCTCCCCAGGACCCGGGGGGCCCGGGGGGTACGCGTGGCGGCAGCGGCTGATCGGGGAGCTGCTCGCGGGCCGGGCCGCGGGCCTCGACCTCTTCCCCGGCCGGGTCGCCGCGGCCGTGACGCAGCCGAGCCGGTGGCCGCGGGTGCACGGCTCCTGGTGCTGGGACCCGGCGGCGCGCGCCGTCGGCACCGAGCACCTCGCCCCCGACGGCGGCCCGCCCGGCCGGTTCCTGGTGAGCCTGCGCGGCGGCGGCATCACCCGGCTCTCCGGGCACACCGCCGCGGTGGTGGACCGGCTGCGGCACGGCGGGGCGCGGGCCTCGGCCCTGCTGGGGCGCCTGGCGCCGGCCCGCCGCGAGGAGCTGCTGCGGCAGCTGGGCCGGGTCAGGGCGGTGCGGAGCGGCGGTGAGGCCGCATGAGGCGTTCCTGGAGCCTGGGCCCGGTGTTCGTGCTGCGCCACGCGGGGCTGCCCTTCGACTGGCTGGAGGACCTGGGCGCCCCGGCCGGCCTGCTCGCCGCGGCGCGCGAGGTACTGGGCCGCGAACGGGAGTTGCTTGCGGCGGCGGCCGGCTGCGGGCTGCCGCACCCGGCCGTCGCGGAGCCGGTGCTGCAGGCGCGGCCCGGCGCCCTGCCCGGCTGCCGCGACCCCCGCTACCGGGAGGCGGCCAGGGCCTGGACCGAGGCCCTGGAGCGGTACGCCGCGGCGTTCGCCGAGGCGGAGGGCGCGGCCTCGGAGGCGTTGCGCCGCCTGCTGGAGCGCACCGAGCTGCGCGAGGCGGTGTTCCTGTCCAACCCGGACGCCTACCACAACATGCTGGTGCCCTTCTCCCGGCCGCGGCCCCTCAACGCCCGCTGGCGCCGGGTGCGCCGCCAGCTCTACACCTACGTCCAGCGGCTGTGCGCGAAGAACGAGACGGTCAGCTTCTTCGGGCCCATGGCCTACGGCACGGTCGTCCCCGGCCGGCAGGTCACCCTGCGGGCCGGACGGCCCCGCGCGCGGCGGGTGTTCCTGTCCTCCTGGGCCGCGGCGGAGCTGGCGCGGGCCGTCGCCGCCGACCGGGCGCTGCGCGCCCACCTGCCCTTCCGCCGCCTGGCCACGGCCGCCGCCGCGCCGGAGCGCGACCGGGTGCTCGCCGCCCTCGCCCGCGGCGGCCTCCCGCTGCCCGCGCTGGCCGCGGCCCTCGGCCGCCCGCCGCGCGAGACGGCGGCGCTGCTGCGGGAGATGGTCACCGCGGGCGAGGTGGTCTTCGGCATCGGGCCCGGCCCCCTGGACCTGTGCCCGCTGGCCACGATGCAGCGCGCGCTCGCGGCGCTGCCCGCCTCCGGGGCGCGCGACCACTGGCTGGGGCGGCTGCGGGCCGTCGAGGAGTTGCTCACCGCCCTGCAGGAGGCGGAGTTCGCGAAGAAGCCGGCCCTGGTGGAGGAGCTGGAGGACTGCTTCACCCGGGCCACCGGGGTGCCCGCGCGGCGGGCCGCGGGCGGGGTCTACGCCGACCGTGCCGTGTTCTACGAGGAATGCGCCTCGCCCTTCTCCCTCGAGGTCGGCGAGGAGGTGGCGCGTTCCTGGGAGGAGCGGCTGGCCGCGGCGCTCGAACTGTCCACGGCGCACGGCGCCGCGGCCCAGGAGGCCGCATCCCGCCTGGTGCGGGAGGCGCTGCCCGGCGAGGACTCCCTGCCGCTGCCCGCCTACGCGGAGGCGACGCGGGCCGCCTTCGACGCGGAGGGCAGCCGCTTCGCCGCCGGCCACGCCCCCGGCTACCCGGGCGAGGGGTGGCGGGCCGAGGCCGAGCGTCTCGGCCGGCGGGCCGCCGCGCTGCCGGGCGACAGGTACGCGCTGCTCGACCTGTGCCTGAGCGCCGCCTCGGCCGCCGAGCTGGCGACGGCGCCGCTGGCCCTGAGCAGGCTGCACCACCACCTGCTCACGGACGGCTGGCTGGCCACGATGTGCCCCGACCGGGCGGCCTTCGGCGCGGCGGCGCGGGAGTGGTCGGCCGCGCACCCTGAGGTGGCCGCGTTCGACACCGGGCGGCGCAACAAGGGCTACTACCGCTTCCCCGGCCGCCGGATTCTGCTGCGCCGCCCCTCGGCCGAGGAGGCGGGGGACCCGCTGGCCCTGCGGCCCGAGGAGCTGTCGGTCCGGCTCGGCGCTCAGGGCCCCGAGCTGCGGGACGCGGCCGGCCGGCGGCTGTACGCCTACCTGCCGCTGAGCGACTACGTCAAGTACCCGCCCTATGCGGCGCTTTCGCACCCGCAGGTGCTGCACGCGGCCTTCGGGGCCCAGGGGCGGGAGCCTGCGGTGCCGGCCGTGCGGGTGGGCGGCGTCCTCTACCAGCGCCCCCGCTGGACCTGGGACCCGGCCGAGTGGCGGCTGCGCTCTCCCGCGGCCCGGTTCCTGCAGATGCGCCGGGCCGCCGCCGTGACCGGCAGGTTCGTGTACTGCCGCAGCAGCGGGGAGCGCAAGCCCTACCTGGTCGACCTGGAGTCCGTGCTGGCCGCCGACCTGGTGGCGCACGTGGCGGCGGGCGCCGAGCGGCTGACCGCGGAGGCGATGTGGCCGGGGCCCGAGGGGCTGTGGCTGAGGGACCCGGCGGGCTACCGCTACACCTGCGAGCTGCGGGTGCAGCTGACCGGCCACGACACGAAGGAGGGCTCTTGACCGGCGAAGCCGTGCTGTCCGGCCGCACCCGCACCCCGGGCGGCACCCTGCGTTACGCCCTGCATCCGGTGCTGCTGCTGCGGCCGACCGGGTTCGACGTCGGGCCGCTGTCCCGGCTCGGCGGCCCGACGCCGCTGCGGGACGCGCCGGACGCGGCCGAGGAGGAGGTGCGGGCGGAGTACGAGCGGGCGCTGGAGCGTGCGGTCGCCGCCACGCGGGCGGCGTTCACGCCCCGGATGCGGGAGGCGGTGTCCCTCTCCGGCCCCTCCTTCTACCGGCTGGCCTTCGGTCCCGGCCGGACCCTCGTCACCGACGAGCCCTGGGCCGCGATGAACAGCGGCGCCCGCGGCCGGATGCGCACCGCCCACCGCTACCTGCGGCGGCTGCTGGCGAAGACCGAGACGGTCTCCTTCTACGGGCCGGTGCTGGTGGCCTCCTTCGACCCCTTCCTCGACCAGCCGCTGCGGGTGGGCGAGCCAGGGCCTGAGGAGTGCACGCTGCGGCTGAGCCACTGGGTGGTGCGCGACCTGGCGCAGTCGCTGCGGCGCACGCGCCCGGCCGGGGACCGCGCCTGGGCGCGCGATCCGCTGTGGCGCCGGGAGGGCGGGGACCTGCGGTGCGTGCTGACCGGGCGCCGCATCCCGCTGGGCGAGGAGGCGGCGCTGGTCTGGGAGGCCCTGGCGGGGCCGCTGACCCCGCGGCAGCTGGCCGGGCGCTGCGGCGCGCCCCGCGCGGTCGCCGCCGCCCTGGCCCGGCTTGCGCCCGCCCTGCGGCCCTGGCCGCAACCCGCATCGACCGAAACGCACGGGGTGCGCTGGCTGCGCGAACAGCACCCGGACTCGCCGCTCGTCGCCGAGTTGGAGGCCCTGCTCGGCACGGCGGCACAGGCGTCCTGGCCCGCGTCCCTCCAGGCGCGGCAGCGGGTGCGGGAGCGGGTGGCGCGGGCGGGCTGCGCCACCGAGCGCGCGGGCGGCAGCCACTACGCCGACCGGGACGTGGTGAACGAGGACAGGTCGAGCCCCTTCACCGGCCGGGTCGCCTTCGGCGCGCCGGCCGCGCGTTCCCTGCTCGGGGCGCTGGAGGCGGTGCTCCCGGTGATGACGCTTGCCGCGCTGCTCGCCCAGGCGGACGCCCGGGAGGCGGTGGTGCGCGCCACGGGCGGGCGCCGGGTGGGCCTGGTGGAGCTCGTGGCCCGCGAGGTGCCCCCGGTCACCGAGCGCCGGGAGGCCCTATCTCGCGTCCTCGCCGCCTGCGTGGACGGCGTGGGCGGCGAGGAGGGCGAGGACCGCGGGGAGCCGGGCGGGGTGGACGAGCTGCGTCTCGACCCGGAGGAGCTGGCCGCGCGCCTGGCCCCGCTGTGGTCCCGGCTGCGCCCCGCCGAGGGGGAACAGTGGGCCTGCTGGCCCGGGTTCGACCTGATGGTGGCGGGCGGCCCGCCGGGCGGGGGGCAGTGGGTGCTCTCGGAGTGCCATGACGACAGCAGCACCATCGTGGGCGGCTTCACCGCGGACGCCCGCCCCGGCGGCACCCGCGACTTCCTCGACTTCTGCGCGCGGCTGCCCGGCTGGCTGGACACCGGCCGGATGGCCACGGTGGTCGGGCGCCGCCGCAACCGGCACATCACGCCTGAACTCCCCGGCCTGTCCATCGAGTTGTCCGGCGTCTCGGCCAAGCCCCCCGAGCAGGTGGTGCCCGCCTGTGCGGTGGAGGTCGCGGCGGACGGGGCGAGCGTGCTGCACGGCGGGCGGCGCTACCAGCTGTACCCGGGCGACCTGGGCAGCGTGGTGGCGCGGGCGCTGTCCCTGCCCTGCCTGGTGCCGGTGGACTTCGCGCCGGGCCGCCGCAGGGCGCCGCGCGTGGTGCTCGGCGGCATGGTCGTCCAGCGCCGCCGGTGGCGCCTGCCGCTGCCGCCGCTGGGGCGCGGCCTGGCCGGCTGGCGCGCGGCGCGGGTGTGGCAGCGGGCCGAGGGCATGCCGGACCAGGTGTTCCTGCGGCATCCGCGGGAGACCAAGCCGCTGCTGGTGGACTTCACCGACCCGCTGGGCGTGGACGACCTGTGCCGGCTGCCCGGCGCCGAGGTGACCTGCTCGGAGGTGCTGCCCGGCCTGAGGGACACCTGGTGGAACGTCGGGGCGCGGCAGCCCGCCGAGCTGCGGGTGCCGGTCTTCGTGCGGTGGGAGCCGGCGGATGCGGCGCTCGCGGGCTGAGGCGCCGCCGGACGTGGTCTTCGCCGAGAGCACCGTCCGCTCGGTGCGCCGGTACGCCGAGGGGGCCCTGCGGTGGTCCGAGCGCGTCACGCGGCGCGGCGCCTGCGTGGAGCAGCACCGCCCGCTCACCGGCACCCGGCACCTGTGCGCGGACGGGGCCGACCTGCTGGGCTCCCGGGTGGCGCGGCTGTCGCGGGAGGCCGGGGCCGTGGTGCGCGAGGTGCTCTCCGGCGGCCCCGGCGGGTGCGGGCAGGCGGGCGGGGGCCCAGGGGAGGAGGCCGAGCGGGAGCTGCGCGCGCTGTCCCTGGACGGTGGGCTGACCGTGACGTGGGCCGCGTACCACCAGCTCGCCGCGGTGGGCGACGCGCGGCGGGTGGTGCTCGACGAGCGGTCGATGCGCACCGTGGAGGTGCAGGCGAAGGCCGCGGACGGCACGGTGTGCGCGGAGAGCGCCCACTGGGACCCGGCGCGCCCCCGGGAGAGTGCGCGGCGGGTGGAGCTGGCGGCGCGGGAGGCGCTGCGGATCGCGGCCCTGCCCAGGGCGCCCGGCCCGCCGCGCCGGTGCGCCGTCGTCCTGGAACCCGGGCGGGCGGGCGCGTTCTTCCACGAGCTCGTGGGCCATCCGATGGAGGGGGACATCGTGGCGGGCCGCTCCTCGTACCTGGCGCGGCGGCTCGGCAGCGCGGTGGCGCCCGGGTGGCTGACGGTGGAGGACGGAGCCGGGGCGCCGGGCGCGGGCCTGGTGGTCGGCGTGGACGACGAGGGCACCCCGGTGCGCACCGCGGCGATGCTGCGCGGCGGCGTGGTGGCGGAGGCCCTGACCGACCTGGCCACGGCGCGGCACGGCGGCGCGGCGGCCTCCCGCGCGGGAGGCGCGCCGGGGGCCGCTCGCCCGGCGGCCGCCACCGGCAGCGCGCGGCGGCTCGACTACCGCCACCCGGCGGTGCCCCGGATGCGGCACACCGTGGCCCGGCACGCCGGGGTGCCCGAGGAGCGTCCCGAGGGGCCGTGGCTGGCGCCGCGCGGAGTGCAGCTGCGGTGGATGAACCTGCTGACCGGCGACTTCGAGTTCGACGTCCCGCTGGCGCTGCTGCACGGGGAAGGCGGCGGGCCGCGGCGGGCCGGCCCGTGCACCCTGGCGGGCAACGGCCTCGCCGTGCTGGCCGCCCTGCGGCCGGGCGCGCCCGAGGTGGGGTGCGCGGGCCGGGCCAGGAAGGGCTGCGGCAAGCTCGGGCAGTTCCCCCTCGTGGTCAGCTTCGGCAACAGCGGCCTGTGGTTCGGCGGGGAGGCCGTCGATGTGCGCTGGTGAGCCGCCTCCCGGGGCCGGAGGGCCGCCGGGGGGCGGGGAGTTGCGGGGCCGGGTGACGGCCGTGCTGACGCCCCCTGCGGGGGCGGGCGCGCCGGCGCGGCGCACCGCGGACGTGCTGCGGCTGGTGCGCGAGGAGGGCCGGGTGCGTTCCTCGGCGCGGGTGCCGCCAGGCGCCTGCCCCGGCGCGGCCCGGCTGGGGGCGGCGCTCGAGGAGGCGGTGGCGCGGCACCTCCCGGCCCTCCTCGCCGGCCTGGCCGAACGAGGGCGGCCCGAGGCGGTCTGCCAGAGCGTGCACCTGACCGTCCTGGGGCGCGCGGCAGACGGCGCGGGCGGCGTGGACGGCGGCGCGGGCGGCGTGGTGGGCCTGAGCGTGCGGGCGCTGGCCAGGGCGGAGACCGCGGCCGGTCCTGTGCTGCTCGGCGCCAGGGGCGCCGAGCCCGCGCCGGTCCTCGCCCGCCTCCTGGACGGGGCGGCGGAGCTGGCCGGGCACCTGGCCCGCCGGGAAGAGCCGCCGCACGGCTGGCGGCGGCGGCCGTTGCTGCTGCGGCCGCCGGTGGCCGCCGCGCTCGCCGCCGGGGCGCGGCTGGCCCTGGAGGCGCCCGCGGCCCGCGGCCTGGACGGCAGGCGGGGACTGCCGCCGCTGAGCCTCGCGGAACTGCCGCCCGACGTGCACCGGGAGGCCGCCGTGGACGACGCCGGGGCCGGCCTGGCCCGGCACCTGTGGATCGACCGGGGGCGGTTCGCGCTCCCGGCGCGCGAGCCGGCGGGCGGGCTGCCGGTGGGGCGCGCGGTGTGGGACCACGACCTGGCCGCCCTGGCGCGGCCCGCGCCGCTGCGCCTGCGGCTGGAGAGCCCGCAGGTCGCCGCCCCCGAGGAGGCCGTGGAGCTGGTGCGCTGCCTGGAGGGCCTGCGCCGCTACCACCCCGGCGGCCGGATGAGCCTGCGGTGCCTGGCGCGGGCGGCGCCTGGCCACGGGTGGTTCGCCGTGCGGCTCGGCGGAACGCCGCTTGGCCTGTTGCGCGCCGTCGCCGGCGGCGCGGGGGCCCTCACCGACACCTGCGCCGACCAGGACGTCCGGAGCGCCTCGCTCCTCCTGCCGGCCGCGGAAGAACTCGAAAGGAGCTCACGTGCCTCAATCTCGGCGCTATGACGTCGTCGTGGTGGGCGGGGGAATCGTCGGCGCCTGCCTCGCCGAGGAGCTGGCGCTCGCGGGGGCCGCGGTCCTCGTCGTGGACGCCGGCCGCGAGCCGGGGCACGCCACCGGGCACGCCGCGGGGGTGGCCGTGCCCTCGCTGCGGCACCTGGGCGATCCGGTGCTCTACGGCTGGCTGGACGCGGCCCGCGGCACCCTGGCGGAGGAGCTGGCGCGGCTGGCGGCGGGGCATCCGCCGTTCAGCCGCCGGGAGCCGATCGTGCGCTGCCTGCCGGCCGCGGAGGCGGCGGCGGTCCTGGCCTCGGCGGCGGGGCCCGCGCTCGGCGAACGCATCGGCCCGGCGGAGCTGCGCGAGCTGCTGCCGGGGGCGCGGGTGCCCGAGGGGCAGGACCTGTTCCGCTCGCCCGAGGGGCTGATGGTGGACGGGCGCGCCTACCTGGAGGCCGTGTGCCACGGCGGCCTGGCGGCGGGCGTGGACTGGCGGCAGGGCAGCGCGGCCGTGGAGGTGAGCCCGGCCGAGCGGGGCGGGCGGCCCGGGGTGCGGCTGCACTGCGGCGAGGTGGTGCGCGGCGGGCGGGTCGTGATCGCGGCCGGGGCCTGGTCGGGCCGCCTGCTGCCGGGGCCGGGGCCGCGGGGCGCCCCGGCCGGCGCCCCGGCGCACGGTCCTGCCGCGGACGCCGCGGACGTTCCTGCCGGGGGCCCGGCGGGCGAGGGGGCCCGGCGGGCGGCGGCCGCGCCGTGGGTGGCGCCGCAGCGGGGGCAGCTGGTGGTGCTGCGCTGCGAGAGGCCGCCGCGGTGCGTGCTGTCCTCCCGGTTCTACCTGGCCCCGCTGCCCTCGGGCTCCGTGGTGGTCGGCGCGACCGAGGAGGACGCCGGGTTCGCGGCGCGCACCTCGCTGGCCGGGACCGCCAGGCTCCTGGCGTTCGCGCTGCGCACCGTGCCCGGCCTGGCGGAGGCCGAGGTGTGCGAGACGCGGGCCGGGCTGCGTCCCACGACCCGCAACGGCAGGCCGCTGGTGGGCGAACTCCCCGGCGCGCCTGGCGTGTTCGTGGCCACCGGCCACGCCGGGCACGGGCTGCTGACCGCGCGGCACACCGCGCGGGGGGTGGCCGCGGGGCTGCTGCGGGAGGACTGGTCGGGCGTTCCGGCCGAGTTCTCGCCACGCGCGGCCTGGGGCGCCGTGCCGGCCGCCCGGCCGTGATGACCTTTCTTCGAGCGGGACAGGAGGCCCCGATGAGCGAAGGAAACGGAGCGCCGGGCGGGAGGGAGTTCCGCCTGCTCGCCGTGCCGGGCAGCACGGCCCGCGAGTCGCAGACGGCCCGGGCGGCGCGGGCGGTCCTGGAACGGGCAGGCAGCGCCCGCCCCGGGGTGCGCGGCACCTGCCTGGGGCCGGAGGCGCTGCGGCTGCCGGCGATGGAGGTGGACGCGCGGGCCTCGGGCGCGCTCGCCCGGCGGCCCGCGGTGCGGGCGGTGTGCGCCGAGGTGGCGCGGGCCGACGCGCTGGTGCTGGCCACGCCGGTGTACCAGGGCAGCTTCTCCGGCGCCCTGAAGAACCTCCTCGACCACCTGCCGATGGGCGCCTTCCAGGGCAAGCCGGCCCTGGTGGTCTCGGTGGCGGCCAAGGTGCAGGGCGCGCACGGGGCGGTCGACCACCTGCAGGCCGTCGTCCGGGCCCTGGGCGGCTGGCCGGTGCCGACCTCGGTGGTGTGCGCGGGCGGCGACTTCCCCGCGGACGGGGCGCCGGCGCCCGAGGTGCTGCGGCGCGTCGACACGGCGATCGGGGAACTGCTCGGCTTCCGGCTGGCGGGCCGCGGCCCCGGTCAGGCCCCGGCACCGCCCGCCCCCGCGCCGGCCGGCGCCGCGCCCGGGCCCCGCTGGGCCGGGGTGGTGGAGGGCGGGTGACCGGGGCCGCCCCGGCGCCTTCGCCCGGCGCGGCCCGCGGGCCGGGCGCCGCGGGCGAGCGGGGCACGCGAGCGGGGCGCGAGTGGCGGGGGAAGGAAGCGGGGGACGGCACCGGGCCCGCCGCGGGCGGCGGCCACGGCAACCACCCTGGAAGGGCAGGAGGCGCATGACCGGGCAGGCGAGCGGCGAGCAGAGCGCGGGGGCCAGGGAGCGGGAGGCAGCCGCGCCCGGCGCGGGCGGCCTCCTCGGGCAGTACGGGCCGTTCCTGGCGCATCCCGGGGTGGCCTGGCCCGCGGGCTTCGGACTGCTGGCGCGGCTGGCGAACGGCATGCTCGGGCTGGTCTTCATGCTGACCGCCGTGGAGGTCACCGGCTCGTACGCGGCGGCGGGCGCCACGGCGGCGCTGTTCACCGCGGCCTCCACGGTGGCCACGCCGCTGTGGAGCAGGGCCGCCGACCGGCTCGGCCCCGCCCCGGTGCTGCTGGTCACCGGCGGCGGGGAGGCGGCGGTGCTCTCGGCCGAGGCGTGGGTGACCCTCGGCGACGGGCCGGGCGGGCTGCCGCTGACCCTGCTCGCGGTGACGGCGAGCGGGGCGCTGCTGCCGCCGGTCTCGGCGGTCATGCGCACCCAGTGGTCGCGGATGTTCGCCGGCTCCGCGCTGCGGGCGACCGCCTTCGCCTACGAGACCATGGTCACCGACGTGGTGTTCATCGCCGGGCCCGCGGTGGTGGCGGGACTGACCGCGTCGGCGAGCCCGGGGCTCGCGCTGATCGCGGCCGCGGTGGCCACGGTGGCCGGCTGCGGGGCGCTCGCGACGGGTTCCCGGCTGCTGCCGGGGGCGCCCGGCGGGCCGCGGGAGCGGCACTGGCTGGGCGCGCTGCGCAGCCGCCGGGTGCGCGCGCTGCTCCCGGTGGGCTTCCTGCTGACGGGCAGCATCTCGGTCATCGAGGTGTCCCTGGTCTCCTCGGCGGACCAGGAGGGCAGGCCGGACGCGGCGGGGGTGCTGATCGCGCTGCTTTCCGTGGGCGGGGTGGCCGGGGGCCTGCTCTGGGGGCGCAGGCGGCAGGAGGCGCGGCCCCGGCGCGACCTGCTGGTGTGGACGGGAGCGCTGACGGTGGGCTGGGGCCTCCTGGCCCTCGCGCCGCACCCCTGGGTGCTGGCGGGCCTGCTGCTGCTCGCCGGGCTCGCCCTCAACCCGGCGCTGACCGCGCAGTTCTCCGCGATGGACGACGCGGCCCCGCCCGAGCTGGCCACCGAGGCATTCGGCTGGCTGAACGGCGCCTCCTCGGCCGGGCTCACCGCGGGCGCCGCGGCCGTGGGGCCGCTGGTGGAGGCGGAGGCGGGGCACGGCTTCCTCGTCGCGGCGGCCATGTGCGCCGCGGGCACGGCCCTGATCGCCGCGGGCCGGCCGAGGGCCGGGACCGCGCCGGACACCTGAGCGGCGGCGCCCCGGCCCGGGGACCCGCGCGGCGCACGGGCACCCACCGGGCGCCCCGCGGAACGGCGCCCCGGCCGGCCCGGGCGGGCGTCGGCGGGCGGGGGTTTCCCGCTGGGGGTGGCGTTTCCGCGCGGGCGTGGGGGGCACTCGCCTGCCCCGGTGCCGTGCGTGAACCCGTGGAGGTGCGATGGCTCTCGTCTCACCCCGGCCCGACCGGGCGCGGGCGCGGCCGGCCGCGCTGCCCGAGGCGCGCGGGCCGCTGTCCGCCGCCGTGCTGGACGCGCTGCGCGCCGATCCCGGGGCGCAGGCCCCGCCCTGGCCCGGGGTGGCCGCCGCCGACCCGTGGGGCGAGGACCTCCAGCTGGCGCTGCACACCTGCTACGAGCTGCACTACCGGGGCCTGCCCGGGGTGGCGGACGGCTGGGAGTGGGACGCGGAGCTGCTGCGCTTCCGCCAGGCCCTCGAACGGGCCTTCCACGACGCGCTCCGGCAGGCGGTGCCGGGGGGACACGAGGCCGAGGCCGCGCTCGACGGGCTGCTGGTGGCGCCCGCGGAGGACACCGGCCTGTCCGCCCACCTGCACGCGGAGGGCGACTGGCCCAGGCTGCGCGAGTACTTCGTGCACCGCTCGATCTACCACCTCAAGGAGGCGGACCCGCACGCCTGGGCGATCCCCCGGCTCGAAGGGCGGGCCAAGGCCGCGCTGGTGGCGGTGGAGTACGACGAGTTCGGCGGCGGCCGCGAGGACCGGATGCACGCGCGGCTGTACGCGGAGCTGCTGGCCGCGGCCGGTCTCGACGACGGCTACCTGGCCTATCTGGACGACGTGCCGGCCGAACCCCTGGCGCTGGTCAACCTGATGTCGCTGTGCGGGCTGCACCGGGGGCTGCGCGGCGCGCTCGTCGGGCACTTCGCGGCGGCCGAGATCACCACCGCGCCCAGCGCGCGGCGGCTGGCCGCGGCGCTGGAACGGGTGGGCGCGGCCCCGGCCTGCGTGCGGTTCTTCACCGAGCACATCGAGGCGGACGCCGTGCACGAGCAGGTGATGCGCCGGGAGGTGGTCGGCGGACTGCTCGCCGGGGAGCCGGAGCTGGCGGCCGACGTGGTGTTCGGCGTCCAGGCCACGGAGTACCTGGAGGGCCGGCTCGCGGACCGCCTGCTCGGCGCCTGGCGGCGCGGGGAGAGCTCCCTGCGCCGCCCGCTGCCCGCGGACCTCGGGCCCTGACCCGCCGGGGGCCCGGGCGCCGGCGCTCCGCGCTTCGCGCGGGCGCCGCGGCGCCGGGCTCAGCCGGCCTCCTCCGCCCCGGCGCCAGGCTGCGGCTCCTCCCCGCCTCCCGGACCCGCCGCGGCGCGCCGGGAAGGCGGGCGGGAGCGCCGCCGGTGGCTGGTGTCACACCACGGGTAGGCGCGGCTGCGGCGGCAGGTGCACACCGCCACCAGGAAGCGATCGGAACGGACGGTCCTGCCGTCCGCCAGCACGACCTCCACCGGCCCCTCGATCAGCAGCGGGCCGCGCGGGTCGATCGTGACGCGCCGCGGCTCGGGTTCCTGCCGCCGCCCGCTCACCCGGCGCCGCCCGGCCGCCTCATGCCCGCCGCTCCCCCGGCCGCGCGCTCCGCCGGCACCGCGGCCCGCCCGCCCGGCGCCCCCGGCAGGTCGGCCCGGACCACCACCAGTTCCTCGTGGCGCTGCCCCGCGGCGATGAGGCCCTGCTCCTCCAGCCAGCGCGCCCGCCTGAGGAGCACGGGGCCGAAGGGCTGCGCGCGGCGGGCCACCACCGACGCATCGAGGCCCTCCGCGCGCAGCCCGGTCAGGGTGGCCGCCACCCCGCAGAGCGCGGAGTGCACCAGCAGCAGCGTGCCGCCGGGCGCGAGCAGCCGCGGCATGGCGGCGCACAGCCGGTCGAGCACGTCCCGCCCGCGCGGCCCCGCGTCCCACGCCCTGGCCACCCCCCGCGCCTGGAGGGCGCCACAACGGGAGGGCACATAGGGCGGGTTGGCGGTCACCAGGTCGAAACGGCCCTGCCCCGCGCACTCGCCGAAGTCGCCGCGGCGCACGGTCAGCCGCCTGCGGTGCAGGAACGCGTTCAGGCGCGCGGTCAGCGCGGCCCGGCGGGACACGTCCACCGCCCACACCTCGGCCGCCCCGGCGCCCGCCACGGACAGCGCGACCGTCCCCGAGCCGGTGCCGACGTCGAGGGCCCTGCTCCCCGGCCGGACCCCGAACTGGCTCAGGGCACTCAGCAGGAGGGCGGTGTCGCCCTGGGGCGCGTAGACCCCGAAGGACCGCAGAAGCATCACGAGCCCCGGAGTACCACGCCCGCACCAGGCGAAACGCCGATCCGGCGGCCGTCCTCCACTTCACCCGCCCGGCCCAGGCGGGCCGCGGTGGCCTTCCGCCGCCGCTCATTCCGCTGCGTCCGCGGGCGGGAGGAGCGGGCCGAGGGGGCCGAGGTCGAGGTTCAGGTCCTCGGGGCGCAGGCCGTAGCGCCGGCGCAGCTCCGCCGTGTCCCGGTCGAGGGCGATCCGCCCGCCGTCCCCGCCCCGCGGCCCCGCGGGGCCCGGCGGCTCAGCGGGCTCCCTCTCGGTCCTCGCTCTCCCCGGCGTCCCCGAACTCACCGGGGTCCGCGGGCTCTTCCCCCTCCTCCGCCTCCCCGGCCCCCGCCGCGTCCTCCGGGCCCTCTGCGGCCTCTGTGTCCTGTGCGTCCTCCGTGTCCCGTGTGTCCTCTGTGTCCTGCGTGTCCTCCGGGTATCCGGCCGCGGTTGCCTCCTCGCCGACGTCCTCGTCCGGCTCCTCCGCCTCGTCGAGTTCGTCCCGCTCGCCGGCCTCCCCGTAGTCCCCCGCCTCCCCGGCGTCGCCCGCCGCGTACGCCGCGCGCTCGGGGCGGTCCTCCTCCGGCTCCTCGCCCTCCGGCCAGTCCTCGTACTCCTCCCCCGCCGCGCTCTCCCCTGGCCCCTCCGCCGCCTCGCCCTCGCGGATCTCCCCGCGCCACTCGCCGGTGGCCTCGCCGCGCAGGGTCACGAAGCGCCCGAACCGCCTGAGGTCGAGCCGGACCCGCCGCCCCTGGGCGCGCCACAGGGCACCCGCCTTCTCCAGCACCCCCCTGGCGTGGTACTCGATCACCAGCAGCACCCGGGTCAGCCGCTCGCCGAGGGGGTGGAAGGACACCACGCCCCTGGTGGTGCCCTTGGCTCCCGAGCCGGTCCAGGCGATGCGCTCGTCCGGCACCTGCTCGGTCACCTCGGCCTGCCGACTGCGCGTCGACCACAGGATCTCCGCCCGCCAGTCGCTCCCGGTCCCGTCGACCCGCTCGACGCCCTGCACGCCGCGGGCACAGGCGCCGAACTCCTGCAGCCGCGTCCACCGGCCGTACGCCTCCCGCACCGCGACGCCGACGTCGAGGCTCTCCACGAGGGTGAGGAAGCGCTCCCCAAAGCCGCCGCGGCGGCGGGACACCGCCCGCCGGGCCGTGTCCTTCGCGCGCTCCGCGACGCCACTCCCCAGGGTGTCCCTGACCCGCGCCGCCCCGGCCCCGAGGGCGGCGCGGACCGGTCCCCTGCCCTCGGCGGTGGCCGAGCGAGACGCGCAGCCGCCGGGCCTGGGCGGTGGCGAAGGCCGCGGCCTCCTCCTTCAGCCGTTCGGCGGCGGGGCCGCCCAGGAGCCGCCCGCGCGGCGAACCCGGGGCGCGTGCCGCGTCCTTGCGCAGCGCGTCAGTCATCGCGGTCACCTCCCGGGCGGCGGGCCGGGGTGCGCGAGGGCCGCCCGGAGGCGGACGCCCCCTTGGCCCCCTGGCCCGGCCCCGGCACTGCGCAGTCCCTCGGCCGCCGGGCGGTGCCCGGCCCTCCCGCCGCGCTCCCGGCCCTCGCGCGCCTGCGCGCCCTCGCCGGTGCCGCCGTCGTCTTCTCGTTCCGCTGCGTGCGCTGTCTGCTCTGCCATGGCCCCTCTCGGGTGGCATCTTCGGCGGCCGGGTAAACGTCCTTGTTCCGCCCGCGGGGCGGAAGCCGGGACCCACGTTCGCCAACGCCGGGCGCGAGACGGGGAGTTCGCCAACCCCCTGCCCCGGGGACGAGGCGGGGCCGGAACCTCGCCCCGGGTCCGCCTGGCGTGGCGGCACCGGTGCCCGCGCCGAGGCGCCGCCACCCCCGCCGCCCCGGCCGCCCGCGCCGGCCCCGGCCGGGGATGCACACGTTCGCGGTAATCGGGGCGCGGGCCGGCGGCCTGCCCGCCGGCGGCGGGTATCAGGCGGGTGAGCGAAGGTTCGGGAGGGCGCCCGGGGTGGCGCCGCGTCGGGGAGGTGCGCGATGGCCGGCACGGTCCGCAACGCCGTCGGTGACACGGCCGGGGAGGCCGGTTGGGAACCCGCCTGCCCCGGCGCCTGGCCCCAGGGCCCACAGCGGGCGGCCGCGCCCGTGGCCGCCCCGCCGTGCGGCGGCGGCCGGTGACCGGCCGGGTGGCGCGCCTGGCGCGCGCACACCTGGGGCGGCGCGGCGGCTTCCTGCTGCTCGTCGGCCTCGGCGAGGTGGTGTGGGGCTTCCAGTTCCGCTTCGACCCGGCGCCGAACCCGCGGGGGCTCACGCTGCTGACCGAGGTGGCGCCGCTGCGGGCCTGGGCCTGGCTGTGGGTCGTCTCGGGGCTGCTGGCGGCGCTCGCGGCGTGCGTGCGCAGCCGCGGCGACTGGCTGGGCTTCGCCGCGGCCCTCACGCCGCCGATGATGTGGCTGGCCGCCTACCTGACGGCGGCCTGCTCGGGCGAGTACCCGCGCGGCCTGTGGCTGGCCGCCTACTACTCGGCCACGCACGTCGGCGTCTGCCTGTGGGCCAGCGCGACGCCCGAGCACGCGCCGCCCCCGCGGCCCGGGCCGACGGCGTCCGCCGCCCGGGAGGGCACGGCCGGATGAGCGGCTTCTGGACGACGATGGCCGCCGTGGGCGGACCGGTGGGCGCGGTGCTCGGCGGCTGGTACGCGGCGCGGGCGACCAGGGCGGCGGCCGTGATCGGCGCGGAGGCGCAGAAGCGGGTGGCCGAGACGGCGGCGGGCCCGGAGGGGCGGCTGGCGGACCTGGCGGTGCTCAGGGCGAGCGTGGAGCGGGTCGACCAGGAGAACGCGCGGCTCAGGGAGCGGCTGTTCGGCCTGGAGTCGCTGGTGCGTGCCTTCGCCGGGTACGCGGCACAGCTGGCGGCCCAGCTCGGGGCGCACGGCGTGGAGCCCGTCCCGCCCCCGGAGCGGGTGGACGAGTTCCACCGCACCGGCGTCTGAGCGCCGCCGGGCCCCGGCGGCTCCCCTTCCGGCCGGTCCCCCGCTGCGGGCTCAGGTCTGCCCGGTGAGGGCCTGGACGGCCAGGGCGCTGACGGCGACCGCCGCGCCCAGGGCGCCGCCGAACGCCAGGGGGCGCGGGCCCGCGGCGCGGATCGCCCCCGGGTCGAGGGTGGCGCCGATGCCGGCGAGGGCCACGGTGACCAGCGCGGAGCTGAGCGCCGTCACCTGCGCCCGGCCGCCGGGCACCGTGCCCGCGGCGGCGAGCGCTGAGGCGGCGAGGAAGCACAGGATGAACGGCGGGAAGGCGCCCAGCAGCGCCCCGGCCGCCCCGCGCCGCTCTCCGGCCGGGCGCCCGGGGCGGCGCCACAGGTGCAGCGCGAGGCACAGCGGCACGATCATCAGAGTTCTGCCCAGTTTGACGACCACGGCCAGGGCGACCGCGCCGCTGCCGAAGGCGGAGGCAGCGGCGATCACCGAGGAGGTGTCGTTGACGGCGGTGCCGGCCCACAGCCCGAAGCCGTGCTCCGTCAGGCCGAGCAGCCGGCCGAGGGCGGGGTAGGTGAGGACGGCGACCAGGTTGAAGGTGAAGATCGTGCCCAGCGCGTAGGCGGTGCGTTCGCGGGCCGGGCGGATCACGGAGGCGACCGCGGCGATGGCCGAGGCCCCGCAGATGCCGGTGCCCGCCCCGATCAGCACCCGCGTCTCCGGATGCAGCCGCAGCCGGCCCCCCAGCCACCAGGCCCCGGCCAGGGCCACGCCCAGGGTGGACAGCAGCACCGGGAGCGAGCGGGCGCCCGCGTCGAGCACGCGGCCCAGCGGCAGGGCGAGGCCGAGCAGCACGATCGCGCTCTGCAGGACGCCCTTGCCCGCGGTGGTCAGTCCGGGCAGGCAGCGGGCGTAGGCCGCCGGGCGCCGCAGGCGCAGTGCGGCGCCCGGCGCCGCGCCGAGGAGCAGCCCGCACACCGGGCCGCCCACCACGGGCGCCAGTTCGCCCAGGCCCACCGCCGGCGCCGCGAGGGCGGCGGCGAGGAGCAGCCCGGGGACGCGCCTCCTGCCGCCTGCGGTGGCGTCCACGGCCGCTCCCTTCCCGCTGTCGCCTCGGGTTCTCCCGGGTTCGCCCGGGTTCACCCGGGCCCTCCCTGGGGGGCGCCCGGGGGTGTCCCGGCGCTTCCGCGCTGCTCCCGGCGCCGGGGGCGTCCGGCCGGCGCTCGCGGGCTACCGGCGTGCCCCCCTTGGGGTCCCGGTGGGACGGATTCGATGATCGGCGCCCAGGCCGGGGCCCGGTAGAGCCCTTTTCCGGAGGTGTCCATAAGCTGGCCTTATGCCCTTGCCCCCGGGAACGCCCGAACTCGACGTCCTCGACCTGCTCGTGTCGGTGGCCGAGACCGGCAGCCTGGGCGAGGCGGCCAGGCGCCACGGCATCAGCCAGCCCGCCGCGAGCATGCGGATCAGCGCCCTGGAGCGCAGGCTGCGGCTGGTGCTGCTGGAGCGCGGCCCCACCGGCTCGCGCCCGACGACGGCCGGCGCGGCGGTCGTCGAGTGGGCGGTGCCGGTGCTGGCCGCCGCCCGGGCGCTGGTCGGCGGGGTCTCGGCGCTGCACGCCAGGGCGGAGGGGGACGCCAGGCTGCGGGTCGCCGCCTCGCTGACGATCGCCGACCACCGCATTCCCGGCTGGCTGATCACGCTGCGCGACCGGGAGCCGGGGACCAGGGTGGCCCTGGAGGTGGGCAACTCGGAGCAGGTGGCGCAGCTGGTCAGGGAGGGGGCCGACCTCGGCTTCGTGGAGGGTCCGCAGGCCCCGGCCGGGCTGCGCAGTCGCGTCGTCGGCTCGGACGAGCTGGTCGTGGTGGTGGCCCCGGGCCACCCCTGGGCCGGGCGGCGGCGCCCGCTGCCGTTGCGCACCCTGGCCGCCACCCCGCTGATCACCAGGGAGCCCGGCTCCGGCACCAGGGAGGCGCTGTGGCAGGTGCTGCGGCGTTTCGGCGAGCCGGCGGCGCCCGCCGCGGAACTCGGCTCGGCCGCGGCGATCAAGGCGGAGGCCGCCGCCGGGGTGGCGCCCGCCGTGGTCAGCCGGCTGGTGGTGGGCGAGGAACTGGCCGGGCGGCGGCTGGTGGCCGTGCCGCTGGGCGAACCCGCCCCGCTGCGGCGCAGCTTCCGGGCGGTGTGGCGCCCCGAGGCCCCGCCGGCCGGGGCCGCCGCCACCCTCCTCGCCCTCGCCCGCGGCCGCTGAGCGGCGCCCCCGGCCCCCGGCCGTTACGGCATCCGGCGGGCCCGGCGCGGGGAGGCGGCCCCGGCCCGGGGCGGCGGGCCCGTGAGGGGAGGCGGGGCCCGGCGGGGCAAGGCGCCGGCGTCGAGGAACGCGCTTGCCGGGCGGGGGATTTCAGGCGTAGACGCCGCGGCTGACGCCCGGGACGTGACGGGCCGTGGAGCCCTGGTCGCGCAGCACCGGGGGCAGCAGGTCCACCGCCCCCGCCTCGGCCGTGCCGGCGAGTTCCTCCAGCACCCGGGCGACCGCCCGCGCCATCAGCTCGGCCGCCGGCAGGTCCACGGCCGTCACCGGGCGCGGCCCGCGCGCGGCCAGCTCCCCGGGGGAGACGGCCAGGACCGAGCAGTCGCGGGGCAGGACCAGGCCGCGGCGGCCGAGGGCGTCGAGCAGGGGCCGCAGGGCGTCCGTGTTGAGCACGACCAGGCCGCTGAGCCCGGGCAGTTCCGGCGCCAGGGTGTCCAGCCAGTCCCCCACGCCCTCCCCGTCGGGCTCGCACGGCAGGTGCCGGGCGGCCAGCCCCCGGGCCGCGGCCTCCGCCTCGAAGCCGTGCCGGAAGCGCTCGGCGAAGGCGAACGCGAAGCCGTGCCGCCGCGGCATGCCGAGCAACGCGACCTCCCGGTGCCCCCGTTCCGCCAGGTGCTGCGCCGCGGCGCGCCCGGCCGCCTCGAAGTCGAGGTCCACCGCGCTCAGCCCGTGCCGGTCCTCGGGCAGCCCGATCAGGACCGCGGGCAGTCCCGAGCGCCGCAGAGCCCCCAGGCGCGGGTCCTGGCGCTGCACGTCCATGACGACGAGGGCGTCGGCGAGCAGGCCGGCCCCGAGCCGCTGGTCCTTGCCGCCCATCACCAGCAGGTCGAGGCCGCGCGCCCGGGCCGCGTAGGTCGCCGCCCTGACGAAGTGCATGAACACCTCGACCCCTGACTCGGGTCCCGCCGCGGACACCGGGGCCAGCAGCCCGAGCACGCCGGTCCTGCCCCGCCCCGAGGCACGCGCGGCGAGATCGGGCCGGTAACCGAGCTTGGCCATGCTGGCGCGCACCCTGGCGACCGTGGCGGGACTCAGCCGCTTGTTGCCCGTCAGGACGTAGGAGACCGTGCTGCGCGAGACTCCGGCATCGGTTGCCACGTCGCGGATCGTCACCATGACGCCACTGTAGTGGGGAGGGCGGCGGCCGGGTGACACGGTCCGTCGCCGCGGGATCACCGGACCGTTGCCCGGGGAGCGGCCCGCGGCCCCGGGGCGCGCCGACGCCACCCGGGGGTTGGTGTCGGGCACGGTCGATCACGAGATATCTTGATGTCGAGACGAAGTTGACGCGAAGCGGAGTACCGGTGACTGACTCGACCATCATCTACACGCACACTGACGAGGCCCCGGCCCTGGCGACCTATTCGTTCCTGCCCGTGGTCCAGGCGTACGCCGCCGCGGCGGGGGTCGGCGTCGAGAGCCGCGACATCTCCCTGGCCGGGCGGATCATCGCCGTCTTCCCCGAGTACCTGGAGGAGTCCCAGCGCATCGACGACGCCCTCGCCGAACTCGGCGAGCTGGCCAGGACGCCGGGGGCCAACATCATCAAGCTGCCGAACATCTCGGCCTCCATCCCCCAGATGAAGGCCGCGATCGCCGAGTTGCAGGCCCAGGGCTACGCCCTGCCCGACTATCCGGACGACCCGAAGACCGACGAGGAGCGGGAGATTCGCGCCCGCTACGACCGGGTCAAGGGCAGCGCGGTCAACCCGGTGCTGCGCGAGGGCAACTCCGACCGCCGCGCGCCCGCCTCCGTCAAGGGCTACGCCAGGAACCACCCGCACCGGATGGGTGCCTGGAGCCACGACTCGAAGACCAACGTCGCCACCATGGGCGCCGACGACTTCCGCTCCACCGAGAAGTCCGCGGTCATCGCCGAGGCCGGCACCCTGCGCATCGAGCTGGCCGGGGACGACGGCGCCACCACCGTGCTGCGGGAGTCCGTGCCGGTGCTGGCCGGCGAGGTGGTGGACGCCTCGGTCATGCGGGTGGGCGCGCTGCGCGAGTTCCTCGCGGCGCAGGTGGCCAGGGCCAAGGCGGAGGGCGTGCTGTTCTCCGTGCACCTGAAGGCCACCATGATGAAGGTGTCCGACCCGATCATCTTCGGGCACGTGGTGCGGGCCTTCTTCCCCAAGACGTTCGCCGCCTACGGCGCCGTCCTGGCCACCGCGGGCCTCACCCCCAACGACGGGCTCGGCGGCATCCTGAACGGTCTGGACGCGCTGCCCGAGGGCGCCGGGATCCGGGCCTCCTTCGAGGCCGAGCTCGCCGAGGGCCCGGCCCTGGCCATGGTGGACTCCGACCGCGGCATCACCAACCTGCACGTGCCGAGCGACGTCATCGTCGACGCCTCCATGCCCGCGATGATCCGCACCTCGGGTCACATGTGGGGCCCCGACGGCCAGGAGGCCGACACCCTCGCCGTGATCCCCGACAGCAGCTACGCGGCCGTCTACCAGACCGTCATCGACGACTGCCGCGCCCACGGCGCCTTCGACCCGGCGACCATGGGCTCGGTGCCCAACGTCGGCCTGATGGCGCAGAAGGCCGAGGAGTACGGCAGCCACGACAAGACCTTCGAGATCCCGGCCACCGGCACCGTCCGCGTCGTCGACCAGTCGGGGGCCGTGGTACTGGAGCAGGCCGTCGGCGCCGGGGACATCTTCCGCATGTGCCAGACGAAGGACGCCCCCATCAGGGACTGGGTCAAGCTCGCCGTCACCCGCGCCCGCGCCACCGGCGACCCGGCGGTGTTCTGGCTGGACGAGTCCCGCGCCCACGACGCCCGGCTGATCGAGAAGGTCAGGGCCTACCTGCCCGAGCACGACACCGAGGGCCTGCGCATCGAGATCATGTCCCCGCGGGAGGCGACGGCGTTCTCCCTGGAGCGCATCCGCCGCGGCGAGAACACCATCTCGGTGACCGGCAACGTGCTGCGCGACTACCTGACCGACCTCTTCCCGATCCTGGAGCTGGGCACCAGCGCCAAGATGCTGTCGGTCGTGCCGCTGATGAACGGCGGCGGCCTGTTCGAGACCGGCGCGGGCGGCTCGGCGCCCAAGC
This sequence comes from Streptomyces hoynatensis, assembly GCF_003626535.1. Classification (GTDB taxonomy): domain Bacteria; phylum Actinomycetota; class Actinomycetes; order Streptomycetales; family Streptomycetaceae; genus Streptomyces; species Streptomyces hoynatensis. Next base: position 413,869 of record NZ_RBAL01000004.1, on the reverse strand, counting down.
ACGTGCAGCAGCTGGTCAAGGAGAACTACCTGCGCTGGGACAGCCTCGGCGAGTTCCTCGCGCTTGCGGTCAGCTTCGAGCAGTTCGCCAGGACCACGGGCAACGCCGGCGCCCAGGTGCTCGCCGACACCCTGGACCGGGCGACGGCCACCTTCCTCAACGAGGACAAGTCGCCCAGCCGCCGCGTCGGCGGCCTCGACAACCGCGGCAGCCACTTCTACCTGGCGCTGTACTGGGCGCAGGAGCTCGCGCGGCAGACCGAGGACGCCTCGCTTGCCGAGCGGTTCGCGCCGCTCGCCGAGACCCTGACGGCGCAGGAGAAGACGATCGTCGAGGAACTGATCGCGGTGCAGGGCTCCCCGGCCGACATCGGCGGCTACTACCAGCCCGACCCGGCCAAGGCGACCGCCGTCATGCGCCCGTCGAAGACCTTCAACGACGCCCTGGCCTCCCTGGCCTGAGCGCGCGGCACCGGATTGCGCCCGGGCCCCGGCCCGCCCGCCGCGAGGCGGCGGCCGGGGCCCTCGCGCGCCCGGCCGTGCGCGGACCCCGCGGATGCCGGTAACGTCCCCCGTGGCGGCGGGGCGCGCCGGAGTACCGCCGGCGCCGGACGGGGAAGGCCCGGCCGCCGCACGGGGACCCGGCCGGGGCGGCTCGCGCCGCACGCGCCGCGGGAAGAAGCGAAGAACGCGAGGGAAGAGAAGGGCCCATGCCGCGCCGTCACCACCTGAAGCACCGGGCCGTCACCCTGTTCCAGCGGCGCGTCGGCAACCCCGTGCTGGCACGGCTGCCCTTCCAGACCCTGCTGGAGACCACCGGGCGCGTCTCGGGCCTGCCGCGGCGCACCCCGGTGGGCGGCCGGATCATCGGCGGCGCCTTCTGGCTGGTCGCCGAGCACGGCGAACGCGCCCAGTACGTGCGCAACATCAAGGCCGACCCGCGGGTGCGGGTGCGGGTCGGCGGGCACTGGCACACCGGCACGGCGCGGCTGCTGCCCGAGGACGACCCCAGGGCGCGGCTGCGCTCCCTGCCCCGGTTCAACAGCGCGGCGGTCCGCGCCTTCGGCACCAGCCTGCTGACCATCCGGGTGGACCTCGACGGCTGAGGCGCGCGCCCCTTCCCCGCGCCGCCCGGCGGGCGGGCGCCGTCCCGGCGGGCGCCGGGTCGCGTGGCCGGCCTCAGATCGCGTGGCGGCGGAAGTCGGGGGTGGCGGCGGCCAGCGCGAGCATGGTGGCGACCGTGAGGAGGCCGCCCGCGGTGACGGCGGCGCCCGGGCCGAAGGCCGAGCCGCCGAGCCCGTGCAGCAGGTCGGCCAGGCGCGGGCCGCCCGCCACGACGACCGTGAAGACGCCCTGCATCCTGCCGCGCATCTCGTCGGTGGCGGCGGACTGGAGGATGGCGCTGCGGAAGACCATCGAGACCATGTCGGCCACCCCGCCGAGGGCGAGGAAGGCGGCGGCCCACCACAGGTTGCCGCTCAGCCCGAAGCCGGTCACGGCGAGCCCCCAGGCGACCACGGCCGCGACCACCATGAGCCCGTGCCGCCGTATCCGGGAGAAGGTCCCGGACAGCAGCCCGCCGAGGACCGCGCCCACCGGGATGGCCGCGAAGAGCAGCCCGAGCGCGAAGCCCTCGCCCCAGGGCTCGTACCGCCCCGCGGCCAGCTGCGGGAACAGGGCCCGCGGCATTCCCAGGACCATGGCGACGATGTCGGCGAGGAAGGACATCATCAGCACGCGCCTGGCGGCGATGTAGCGGAAGCCCGCCACCACCTCCCCCCAGCCGGCGCGCCGGCTGCCGCCGCCGTCGAGGGGCGGCAGCGGCGGCAGCATCCAGACCGCCCACAGCGTGGCCACCAGGGCGACGGCGTCGGCGAGGTACAGCACCGGGAGGCCGAGGACGGGGATCAGCGAGCCCGCCAGCAGCGGCCCGAGGATCATGCCGGTGCCGCCCACGGTGGACAGCAGGGCGTTGGCCGCGGGCAGTTCCTCCTCGGTCACCAGGCGGGCCACGGAGGCGGTGCGGGCGGGCGAGTTCATCCCGAACAGGCCCTGCTGCACGGCGAGCAGCACCATCAGCAGCCCCGCCGAGTCGACGTGCACCAGGGCCTGGAGCCAGAACAGCAGGGAGGTGACGGCGATGCCGGCGTTGGTGACCAGCAGCAGGGTGCGCCGGTCCACGCTGTCGGCGATCGCCCCGCCCCACAGGCCGAACACGATGAGCGGCAGCAGCCCGGCGAAGCTGGCGTAGCCGACCCAGGCGGAGGAACCGGTGATGTCGTAGATCTGCTTGGGGACGGCGACCGCGGTCAGCTGGCTGCCGATGGCGGTGACGCTGGTGGAGGACCACAGGCGGCGGAAGGGCCGGTGGCGCAGCGGCGCGGTGTCCATGACCCAGCGGCGCCACAGCGGCTGCCGCTCCGGCGCGGGCACCGCGGGCCCGCCCCCGGCGGCCTGGCGCCCGGCCGCGTCCCGATCGTCGTCCTCGGCGCGGCTCTTCGCGCTCTCCACCGCCCTCTCCTCTCTTCGGGCCCCGCGAGCTCTTCGGGCCCCGCGAGCCCGGGCCGCGCCGCTTCGGGCACGGGAACGCCGGCCGTTTCCGGCAGCGAACCGTTTCTCCTCACTGTAAGGCCGCTCCCCCGGGCGCCCGTTCCGGGTGCCCGGGGGCGGTGCGCGGGCCCGGAGGGAAAACCCGCCCGGGCCGGGAACCGCCCCGCGCGCAGCCGCGTCCTGCCCGGCAGGGCCGGTAACGCCGAGGCGCACCACGGGCGTTCGCCGGCACGGCGCGGGCCGCACGGCCCCGCCGGGGGCCGTCCGCCGCACGTGCGCCGAGGGCAACACGGGTTGCTAGCCTGGCCTGTGCAGGACAAACGCAGGGAACTTTCCACGGGGGAGCGATGAGCGGTATACAGGGCTGGCCGGGTGCGGGGGCGGGTCCCGGGGGGCCCGCGGCCCCCGCGGGGTCCCAGGGCGCAAGCGAGGGACAGCGGTTCGCCATCCTCGCGCTCGTCGTCGCCCTGGTGGTGGCCGGCTCCTTCGGGCTCGCGAAGGCCACCGGGGCGGACGCCCTGGGCAGCGGCTCCGGCCCGGCGGCCCTGGGCCCGGGGCCCGGCGAGATGCCCGATCTCGACGGCCTGGGCGGGGAGGACGTCGACGACGGGCTCGGCGGCACCGGGGACGACCTGGGGGGCGGTGACCCGGGCTCCGGGGGCACCTCGGACGGCGGCGACGTCTACACGGAGCCGACGCCGACGCCCACCCCGACGCAGACCGACCCGACGCTGGAGCACTTCAGGTCGATCACCGCGGGCGACTGCCTCAACGACTGGATGATCTCGGACACCGAGTGGGCCAGCGACGTGCCCGAGGTGGTCTCCTGCAGCGACGAGGCGGCCGGGGTGCGCGTCTCCCAGACCTCGGGCGACACCTCCGACTGCCCCACCGACGCGGGCCGTTCCTACCTGTACTACAGCAGCGGCCTGGAGACGGTCGCGCTGTGCGTCACCCGCCAGTTCGCGGTCGGGCAGTGCTTCCTCGGCATGCCCGACGGCAGCGCCAACCTGATGAGCTGGTTCGACTGCGCCGCCACCGAGGTCCCCTCGCCCTACAACCAGCTCTACAACGTGACGAGCGTCTACTCGGCCCCGGCAAACCCGACCGGCGACGAGTGCCGCCAGTCCTCGACCGATCAGAACACCTACTGGTGGTGGACCGTGGACGGCGAGTCCGTGCTGGTCTGCGCCGTCGTGTACTCGTGACCGGGGCGCGCCCGGCACCGCAGGCAACGTCGTCTCGTTCACAGGGGGAGTCATGAGCCAGCCCTGGCAGCAGCCACAGCCGAACCAGCCCGGCTACGGATACCCGGCGCAGCCCCAGCCCCAGCCGGGGTTCGGGCCGCCGCCCCAGGCGGGCTTCGGCCCGCCGCCCGCGCCCGCGGGTTACGGCTATCCGCCGCCGGGCGGAGCGCCGGTGCCGGTGCGTCCCACCGGCTCGCAGGCCGGGCTCGGGGTGGCCCTGGCCGCCGGGGCCGCCCTGCTGCTCGTGGTGCTCTACGGCTACCTCAACGGCTCGGTGGTGGACCTGGACTCGCTGATCCGCGACGCGATGGAGGACGGGGACAGCGAGATCAAGATCACCCAACTCACCTGGCTGGCCGCCGCGGTGGGCGCGCTGGTCGGCATCCCGATGGGCAAGTACGCGGCCGGGCAGGCGGGGTACTACTGGCTGGCGGGCGCGCTGGCGCTCGGCTCGATGCTGCTGGGCCAGACCTTCGCCATGGCGGTCGTCTCCTCGGACGCGTCGGACGGCGCGAAGAGCCCCTTCGAGCTGTTCTTCGACAACTTCTCCGACATGTGGGACGGCTGGACGGAGAATGCCGAGGGCGTCACCTGGCTGCTGATCGCGCTGGCCCCGGCCGCCGCGATCTTCGCCGGCTACCTGCTCGGCAGGACCCGGCGCCCCGCGGGCGCCCTCGGCTGAGCCGGCGGCGCCCCCGGCGGGTGCCGCCCTCCCCGCCGGCGGCTCCCGCCGTGCGCGGCCGTACGCCCCGCACGCCTCCGCACGCCCTTCTGCGCCTTCGGATGCCTCCGCTCACCTCCCGACCGCCCGGTGTGCGGGCGGGGCGCGAGCGGAGGCGTGTGCGATTCGCTCGGGGCTGCGGGGTTTCGCGCAGATTGCGGAGGAGCCCGGCGGAGTCGGCCGGGTTGTGTCGAGCGAGTGTCAGACTGTGAAAGTTCCCGGCGGGACTCCCTGTTGCCGCAGGCGTAACGCCAGAGCACAGGGCTAGACCATAGAGAGCAGCCGGAAACCCTTCCCTTGGCCCGGGTCTACGTGCGTCACTTTATGACGTGCTCCGGTCAACTCAGTGCTGAGTTCGTCCCCCCGTCTCTGTGCCAAGGAGAACATCGGATGCTCTTCCACAGATCTCTCACCACGAGGACCCGTCTGCGAGCAGCGGCCGTGGGCGCGCTGTTCAGCGCGCTCGCCGCCCTCCTCGTCACCACCCCCACCGCCGCCTCGGCCGCCGAACCCGCCGGCAACCCGGCGCCCGCGCGCGTCGGCGACCTGCGTCCCGGCCAGGCCTTCATGGGCGCGGGCACCATGATCCACGAGGGCGCCGCCGCGGCGGACGACGCCATGGTGATCCCTCTCGACAGCAGCGGCGGCGTCCAGGGCATCGACGTCTCGCACTGGCAGGGCGCGATCAACTGGACCTCGGTGCGCAACGCCGGCATCCAGTTCGCCTGGATGAAGGCGACCGAGGGCACCAGCTACAAGGACAGCTCCTTCAACTCCAACTACGTGGGCGCCTACAACGCGGGCGTGATCCGCGGCGCCTACCACTTCGCCCTGCCGAACGCGTCCAGCGGCGCGACCCAGGCCAACTACTTCGCCTCCAACGGCGGCGCCTGGTCCCGGGACAACCTGACGCTGCCCGGCGTGCTGGACATCGAGTCCAACCCCTACGGCGCGACCTGCTACGGGCTGAGCCAGACCGCGATGCGCTCGTGGATCACCGACTTCTACAACACGTACAAGTCGCGTACCTCGCGGGACATCGTCATCTACACCTCGCCGAGCTGGTGGAACACCTGCACCGGCAGCTGGAGCGGCATGGCCGCCAAGTCCCCGCTGTGGGTCGCCCACTGGACCTCGGCCGGCAGCCCGACCCTGCCCGGCGGCTTCTCCGTCTGGACGGTCTGGCAGTACACGAGCTCCGGCTCGGTCAGCGGCGTCTCCGGCGGCGTGGACCGCGACAAGTTCAACGGCTCGCGCGACCGCCTGCTGGCCCTGGCCAACAACACGGCCTGATCCCCCCGGGCGGCTCCCCGCCCACGCACCCCAGGGCCGCCCCGGCCGCACCGGCACCCCGCCGGTGCGGCCGGGGCGGCCCTCAGCCGGTCCGAACCGGGCGCGGCACGCCGTACTGCACCGGCCGGGTGGGCAGCACCGTGCGGCGCGCCGGCTGGTCCCCGGCGCCGCCGGCCAGCCGGCCGAGCAGCAACCGGCCCGCCTCGCGGCCCAGTTCGTCACTGTCGTAGGCCTGGATCAGCAGCGGGACGCCCAGCGCGTCGGCCAGCTCGAAGTCGTCGAAGCCGGCCAGCGCGGTCTCGCCGCCCGCCGCCGACACCGCGCGGAAGGCGCCGATGGTGTTGCGGTTGTTGGAGCAGAACAGGGCCGTCGGCGGGTCGGGCAGCGCGAGCAGTTCGGCGGCGGCCCGTTCGGCCTGGCCGATCTCCTGCTGCCCCTGCCTGAGGTGGTGCTCCGCCACCGGCAGCCCCGCCGCCTGAAGCGCGGCCCGGTAGCCGCGCAGCCGCTCCGTGCTCGTGTAGACCCCGGCCGGGGGGCCGAGGAAACCGATCCTGCGGTGGCCGAGCCCGATCAGCCGCCCGGTGGCGTCCCTGGCCCCGCCGAAGTCGTCCACCAGCACGTGGTCGGCCTCGAAACCGGCGGGCGGGCGGCTGGCGCAGACCACGAGAACGCCCTGCGCCGCGGCCGCCGCCAGGTGCCGCTGGTCGGCGCCGGCGGGCACCGCCACGATGCCGTCCACGCGGCGCCCGAGGACGGTACCAAGTCCGCCGAACGCCTCGTCAAGGACCCGCCTCGCCCGCGCCTGCCCGGCCCTGGCCCGCTCCGCGATGGTGTGCACGTCGGCCCCCGCCTCGCCGTAGGCGGCCCGGATGGCGCGCCGGGACACCGAGTCCTCCAGCGGGCGCCCGCCCAGGGTGAGCAGGTCCACCCGGCCCTCGGGGGGTACCCCGGGACCTGCGCGGTGCACGCGGCCCTCGCCGAGGAAGGCCGAGCCCACGCCGGTGCCGAGGGCGATGCCCACGCACCGGGACATGCCGCGGGCGGCCCCGGAGCGCCACTCCCCCAGCAGGAAGCACTCCGCGTCGTTGCGGAAGACCACGGCGCCCGGCGGCCCCGGCAGGCCGGCGCGCAGCGCGGCCCCCACGTCGACGCCCCGCAGGGCGTCGAACTTGCCCACCCCGGCGAAGCGCCCCACCCCCCGCTCGTAGTCGAAGGGGCCGGGCACCGCCACGCCCCACACCGCGCCGGGGGGCGCCGCCAGGGCCGCGGCGCAGCCGGTGATCGCGGCGAGGATCTCCGGCGCGGCGCCGTGGGCGTCCAGCGGGTGGCGGCGGCGGGCCCGCACCAGGGGCCCGCCCGCCGCCGGTTCGACGAGGGCGGCGGTCACGTGCGTGCCGCCGATGTCGAGGACGGGAATCACCGGACCAGCGCCTTCACCACCAGCGCGGGGCCGCCGCGCGGCCGCAGCCGGTAGGCGCCCACCGCGGCCGGCAGGGTCAGGGTCTCGGCGAAGGACAGGTCGTGCCGGTCCCCGGCGGCCGTCTCCACCACCACGCCCTCGCCCTCCACCACGTTCAGCACGTGGAAGCGGCCCGCGGTGTCGTCCTCGGCCGCCGCGCCCTCGTCGACGGCGAACCTGCGGACCTCGTAGAACATCTCCTCCAGGCTGCCGAGCAGTTCCTCGCGCCAGCCAGGGCCCTCCCTGAGGGTGCGCGGGCGCGGCACCAGGTCGCGGGCGACGGCCGCCCCGCGCCGCTCCGTGTCCAGGTTGGCCAGCGCGTGCTCGTACGGCAGCGGGCGGGGGTTGCCCTCCGCGTCCGGGCGCAGCCAGTCGTAGAAGCGCAGGCTGTACAGGTACGGGGTGGCGCTGATCTCCAGGACCAGGTTCCCGGCGCCGCTGGCGTGCGGGGTGCCCGCCGGGATCATGAACAGCTGCCCGCGCTCGGCCGGGAAGGTCAGCACGTGGTCCTCGGGGCGCATCGGGACGCCCTCGGACACGGCCCGCTCGATCTCGGCGCGGAACCTGCCCACGTCGGCGTCCTCGCGCAGGCCGAGGAACACCCGGGTCTGCGGCCCGCCGAGGGTCATGTAGTACGTCACGGCCATGCCCCGCCCGCCCGGCGCCGCCGGCCCACCGCGAGCGCCCGGCGGCCCACCGCGGGCGCCCCGTGGGACCCGCCGCCGCGTGCGGGACCTCGCGGACGACGGCGCGTGCGCCCTCCCCGGGCCCCCGGCGCTTGGGGGGCCACGCGAGGACCAGGCCGGGACCGAGACCAGGCGGTACCGGGACCGGGACGGGACGAGGCCGGGACCCGGAACCGGGAGGGGAAGGGCCGGGGACGAGGACGCGACCGGGCCGGGGACGAGAACGGAACCGGGAAGGGGACGGGAGGCGGCCGGGGCCGGGGACCGGGAGGCGGCCGGGACCGGGGCGTTCCCGCCGGGGCTACCCTCACAGCAGGGAAGGTCGGGGCAAGGTCGGTGCGACGTCGGGGGAAACGCCGGGGAAAACGTCGGGGGAAAAGCCGGGGGAAACATCGAGGGAAAACGTCGAGGGAAAACGTCGAGGAAAAGGGGTGCCGGATGGCCGGGCAGAGCCCGAGGGCACGGGAGCTGGGCGCGTTCCTGCGGTCGCGCCGGGCAGTGCTTTCGCCGCAGGCGGTGGGCCTCGCGACCGGGGGCGTGCGGCGCACCTCGGGGCTGCGCCGCGAGGAGGTCGCCCGGCTGGCCGGGGTCAGCACGGGGTACTACGTCAGGCTCGAACAGGGCCGCGCGGCGTACCCCTCGGCCGGCGTGCTGGGGGCGCTGGCCAGGGCGCTGCGGCTGCCGCCCGAGGAGCGTCGGCACCTGTTCGCACTCGCGCACCAGCCGTCGCCGGAGCCGGAGTCCACCGTGCTGGAGGCGGGCACCCGCCGGATGCTCGACCTGCTTCTCCCGCCGACCGCCGCCTACGTGATCGACGAGCGCAGCGACGTCCTCGCCTGGAACCGGGCCGCCGCCGCCCTGTTCGGCCACCTGGTCGAGGGGCCGCGCCGCCCCAACAACGTGCGCTACGTGTTCACCAGCCCGGAGGCCAGGGAACTCTTCGTCGACTGGCCGGAGATCGCCGCGGACTCCGTGGCCCACCTGCGGGCCGCCGCCGGGCATCGCCCCGACGACCCGGCGCTCGCCACGCTGATCGCCGGTCTCCGGGCCGAGAGCCCCGAGTTCCGCCGGCTGTGGGCCGCCAGGGAACTGCGCCACAAGGTGGAGGGCCGCAAGGAGCTGCGCCACCCGCGGTGCGGCCGCCTGACGCTGGAGTACACGGTGCTCGCGGCGCCCACCGCCCCGGGGCAGCGGCTGGTCGCCTACACCGCCGCCCCCGGCACGGCCTCCCACGCCGCACTGGCCGCCCTCTCGGGGCTCGCCCCAGCCGCCCCGCCCACCGGGCCGGAGCGCGCCGCGCCACCGCAGGCGGCGCCCGCGGCCGCCTCCTGACCGCCGCCGGAGCGGCCAGGCGTGCGGAGGTGATCACGGGCGAGGTCGCGGGGAGGGATGCGCCGCCAGGGCAGGTCCTGGTGCGCGCGGTGCCGGGCCGGCCCGCCGGGGGCGTCGCGCGGATCTCCTTTCTCTGTCGACTTGTTGCCCTGTCGATGTGTGGGGTGTGGCGGGTGCCTGCCCGGCGGGGTGGGCGGGCGCCGGCTTCGCGCCGGCCGTGCCGCCTGATCGCATCGGACCGCGACGGTCGGGTGGGGGCGGTGCGCCTCCTGCCAGGGTGGCCGCCGGAAGGAGGCCCCGTGATCCCGGCACTCAACCAGCTTGTCGCTCTCGTCGAGGAGCACCTCGGCGAGGAACTCGACGTCGACGGACTGGCCAGGACGCTCGGCACCACCTCCGGGGGCCCGGGCCGCTCCCGGCCGGGCCCGAGGCGCCGGGCGGGCGTCACCGGAAAGGGAGACGCGCCCCTTCGGACTCCCCTCCACGAGGGCCGTCCCGGCGGCCTCGGCGGCCCTGCGCCCGACGCTCCCCACGAGCCCCATGAGCCCCGTCCGCGCGCCCGCCTCGATCGCCCGCGCGCGGACGGCCGCCCCGTCTCCCCCCGGGCGGGGCCCGGGGGGCGCCCGGCGATCGCCGGGCGGAAGCCGTGGCCTGCCGACCGGAAGGCCAGGGCCAGGCCGGCGATGCCGGCCCCGGCGATCAGCACCCGCCCCCTCATCGGCCGGCCCCCTTCCCCCTGGTCCCCGACGCGTACTCGCTTCGGCCCGCGGCGCTTTCCCCCGCGCGCCCCGCGGCGCGGGCCGCCGCCGGGCTCGCCACCGCGGCCGTGGATCGTGCTTGCATGGGTCCCCCTGCTCTCATAGGCTGACCGAAGAGCCAAGTGAAACACTCGTTTCACTTAACGATATGGAAGGCGCGTTCCACATGTCAAGCCCCACGGGGAGACGTGATCCACGCCGCCGCGCCGACGCCGTGCGCAACCGGCGGCTGGTGCTCGACGCGGCCAAGGCGCTGCTCGCCCGGGCGGACGGCGCGGTGACGGTCGAGGCCATCGCCCGGGAGGCCGGCGTGGGGGCCGCGACGGTGGTCCGCAGCTTCGGCAGCAAGGACGCGCTGCTCGACGCGGCCGTCTCCGACCTGCTCGGCCCGCTGGTGCGGCGGGGCAGGCAGGCGCTGGAGGAGCCGGACGCGGAGCGGGCGCTGCGTGGCTTCCTCGCCGAGACGATGGCCTTCCAGTCCGCCCACCTGCGGGTCGGCGAGCAGCTGCGCGGGCTCGACCTGCCGGCGACCGGCGAGCAGCGGGCGGCCCTGCGGGAGGTCGAGGACGGCCTCGTGGCCAGGGCGCGGGAACAGGGCGCGATCCGCACGGACATAGCGGCGGAGGCGGTGATGACGATGGTCGGCGAGGCGACCTCCGCGGTGGCGCGCGCGGGGGCGGACGCGGGGCCCGCCGCGCAGACGCTCTACGAGGCGTTCCTCACGGTCCTCCTCGACGGCCTGCGCCCCCAGGCCCCCCGCGCCTGACGCGACCCGGCGCGCGTCCGCCCGGCCACCGGCGCCACCCGGCGCGATCCCGCCCGCCCGAGGCCGCCTCGGGGCCGGCCGCCCCCGGCCGGATCGACGGCTCGCCGTCCCGCCCGGAGCCCGCCTCCCCACCGGGCCCCTCCCCTCTCCTCCGGACCCCCTCCCCCTCCTCCGGCCCCCTCCCCTCCGGGCCCCATCCCCCCTCCTTCGCCCCTGCTTCGCCTCCGCCCCGGCCCTTCTCCGCGTCCCCGCCCCCGGGGCCGTGTCCCCCTCCCGTCCCGGGCCCGCCTCAGCCTCCGGCGGGAGTGCGCAGGTCCTCGGGGTGGATCGGCAGGTCGCGCACCCGCACGCCGGTCGCGTGGTGCACCGCGTTGGCGACCGCGGCCGCGGCGCCCACGATGCCGAGTTCGCCGATGCCCTTGACCCCGATCTCGTTCAGCCCCGGGTCCTCGTCCTCAAGCAGCACCACCTCGGCGCCGCGGAAGTCCGCGTGCGAGGCGACGTGGTACGTGGCCAGGTCGTGGTTGGCGAAGTCCCCGTCGCGCGGGTCCACTTCGAGCCCCTCGTGCAGCGCCCCCGACAGCCCCATGCACATTCCGCCGAGCAACTGGGAGCGCGCCGTCCGCGGGTTGACGATCCGTCCCGCGGCGAAAACGCCGAGCATCCGCTCCAGGCGCACCTCCCCCGTGACGGCGTGCACGGCGACCTCGGCGAACTGCGCCCCGTAGGAGTGCCGGGACAACTCGGGCCTGGACTCGATGTCCTCGCCGGTGCCGGCCCGCTCCTCGATCCCGCCCTCGGGCACCTCGCCCCCCGCCGCGGCGAGCCGGCCGAGCAGGGCGCGGCAGGCCCTGTGCACCGCCGTGCCCCAGGAGGCCAGCCCGGCGGAGCCGCCCGCGGCGGGGGCCGGCCCGTAGGCGCTGTGGCCGATCTCGACCGTGACCCCGTCCGGGGGCACGCCCAGCGCCTCGGCGGCCAGCTGCGTCAGCGCCGTGCGGGCCCCCGTGCCGATGTCCACGCCCGCCACCCGGACGGTGAACCGCCCGCCGGGCTCGGCCCTGGCCGTGGCGGTGCAGGGCCGCAGGTAGCCGGGGTACATCGCGGCGGCGACCCCGGTGCCGCGCAGCCACCGGCCCGCCCGGTGCGGCCCCGGCGCCGGGTCGCGGTCCGCCCAGCCGAACCTGGCGGCGCCCTCGCGCAGGCAGCCGGTCAGGTTCCGGCTGCTGAACGGCGTTCCGCTGCCCGGCTCCAGGTCCGGCTCGTTGCGCAGCCGCAGTTCCACCGGGTCCATCCGCAGGGCGTGGGCGAGTTCGTCCATCGCACACTCCAGGGCGAACATGCCGGGCGTCTTGCCGGGGGCGCGCATCCAGGAGGGCGTGGGGACATCCAGCCGCGCCAGCCGGTGCACGGTGCGCAGGCTGGGCGTCGCGTACATCACGCGGGTGGGGGTGACGGTCTGCTCGCAGTACTCCGTCAGCCGGGAGCTCTGCTGGAGCGCCTCGTGCCAGACCGCCCGCAGGCGGCCGTCCCGTCCTGCGCCCAGGCGCAGCCGCTGCACCGTCGGCGTCCGGTAGGAGACGAGCGTGAACATCTGCTGCCTGGTGACCGCGAGCCGCACCGGGCGCCCCACCGCCCTCGCGGCGAGCGCGGCGAGCACGGTGGGCGGCCTGACCATCGCCTTGGAGCCGAAGCCGCCGCCCACGTGGTCGGCGATGACGTGGACGTCCTCGGTGGGCACGCCGAAGAGTTCGGCCAGCGTCACCGCGGTGCGCCAGGGCGCCTGGTCGCTGTGGTACACGGTGAGCGTGCCGCCCTCCCAGGCGGCGGTGGCCGAATGCGGTTCCATCGGGGCGGCGTGCTGGGGCGGCGTGGTGTAGGTGACGTCGACGACGACGGGTGACTGGGCCAGGGCCGCGTCCACGTCGCCGGTCTCGACGGTGCCCGGGTAGCCGGCGTTGACCGTGTCGGGCACGTAGCTGTCCGGCTCGTCCCGGCTCAGCAGGACGTGGTGCGGCTCGGGCTGGTAGCGCACCTCGACGGCGGCGGCGGCCTCGCGGGCGCCCTCGGGCGTTTCGGCCACCACCATGGCGACGGGCTGCCCGCGGTAGGCGATCTCCGGGCCCTGCAACAGGGCGAGTTCGGGCGCCTGGGGCCGCAGCCGCGGGGCCGCGTTGCGGCCGCCGCCGTCGTGGGAGAGCACCGCCAGGACCCCGGGCGTGGCCAGGGCGGCGGTGGCGTCCACGGCCCGCACCAGGCCGCGCGGCACGGCGGCGGGCACCACCCAGGCGTACGTCATGCCCGGCAGCCGGTACTCGGCGGCGTAGCGGGCGGCGCCCGTCACCTTCTCGCGGGCCTCGATGCGGGGCAGGTCAGCCCCGGCCACCCCCGCCGGCCGCTCGATCCGCGTCACGTCTCCTCCGCTCCGGCGAGGCCGAGGACGACGCTGGTGAGCAGGTCGACGGCCAGGTCCACCTTGAAGGCGTTGCCCGGCAGCGGCCTGGCCGCCGCGAACTCCTCCCGCGCGGCGGCGCGCACCGACTCCGCGGTGGGCCGCCGCCCGCGCAGCGCGTCCTCGGCCCGCCGCGCGCGCCAGGGCCTGGGGGCGACCTGTCCCAGGGCCAGGCGCACCTCCCGCAGCCTGCCGTCCGGCTCGGTGGCCACCACCGCCGCCACCGAGACCAGGGCGAACGCGTAGGACCTGCGGTCGCGCACCTTCTCATAGCGCATGACCGCCCCCCTGGGCGGCGGGGGCAGTTCCACGCCCTCGACGAGGTCCCCCGGCCGCAGCACCGTCTCCCGGTCGGGCCGCTCCCCCGGCAGCACGTAGAAGTCGTCGAGCGGCAGGTGCACGCCGCTGTGCAGCCGCACCGTCGCGTCCAGGGCGGCCAGCGCCACCGCCATGTCCGAGGGGTGGCCGGCCACGCAGGCGTCCGAGGTGCCGAGCACCGCGAGGTCGCGGTGGCTGCCCTCGATCGCCGCGCAACCGCTGCCCGGGCTGCGCTTGTTGCAGGGCTTGCCGACGTCCTGGAAGTACACGCAGCGGGTGCGCTGGAGGAGGTTGCCTGCGGTGGTGGCCCGGGCGCGCAGCTGGCCCGAGGCGCCGGCCAGCACGGCCTGGGCGAGGAGGGGGAAGCGTCGCCTGATGCCCTGGTCTCCGGCCAGCGCGCTGTTGCGGACGGTCGCGCCGAGGAACGCCCCGCCGCTCGGCCGGTGTTCGATGCGGCCGTAGGGCAGGTCGTTGAGGTCGACGAGCATCGCGGGGGTGGCCACGCCGAGCTTCATGAGGTCGACGAGGTTGGTGCCGCCGGCCAGCGCGGTGGCCCCCGGCCGCTCGGCGAGCAGGGTCGCGGCCTCGTGCGGGGTGGCGGGACGGGCGTAGCCGAAGGGCTTCATCGGCCGCTCCCCGCCGTCTCGCCTGCCGCCTGCAGGACGGCGTCCACGATGCCGGCGTAGGCGCCGCAGCGGCAGAGGTTGCCGCTCATCCGCTCGCGGACCTCGTCGGCGTCGAGCGCGGCGGGCGCGTCCGTTCCCGCGGCGACGTCGGCGGTGACGTGGCTGGGCCAGCCGCGTGCGGCCTCGGCCAGGGCGCCGAGGGCCGAGCAGATCTGCCCCGGCGTGCAGTAGCCGCACTGGAAGCCGTCGTGCTCGATGAACGCGCGTTGCAGGGGGTGCAGCCCGTCCTCGCCGCCGAGCGCGGCCACGCCCTCGATGGTGGTGATCTCGGCGCCGGCGGCCGAGGCGGCCAGCAGCAGGCAGCTGTTGACGCGTTCGCCGTCGAGCAGCACCGTGCAGGCGCCGCACTGGCCGTGGTCGCAGCCCTTCTTGGTGCCGGTGAGCCCGAGGTGCTCGCGCAGCGCGTCGAGCAGGGTGACGCGGTGGTCCAGGGTGAGGGCGTGGTCCGATCCGTTGATGCGCAGCGTGAGGTCGCTGGTGAACGCGCCGGTAGCCATACGCGCATCGTCCCATTCGCCCAGGAAAGCCGCATTCCGGAGCGGCGCCCCGGGGCCGGCGCGGGAACGCCGGGCCGCCGGGACGCCGAACCGCCGGTGGGCCGGTGCGCCAGGCCGCCGGTGCGCCGTCCGGCCGGGGCCGGCCAGGGACACCGGCCGCCCGGGTGAACGCCTCCCGGCGCGAGTGCCGCGCCGCGGCCGGCCGGGCGGCCGGCACCCGGCCGTCACCAGGCCGTCACCAGGCGACGGGCAGTTCGTGCACCCCGTAGATCACCATGTCCTCGCGGAACCGCATCTCCTCCAGCGGCCGCTCCAGCCGCAGGCCGGGGAAGCGGCGCAGCAAGGCCGGGTAGGCGAGCTGGAGTTCCAGGCGGGCGAGGTTCTGCCCGAGGCACTGGTGGGGGCCCGAGCCGAACGCCAGGTGGCGGCGGGCCCGGCGCCCGAGGTCCAGCCGGTCGGGCTCGGGGAACACCCCGGGATCGCGGTTGGCCGTCTCGCCGGGGAGGATCACGGCCTCCCCCGCCCTGATGACCTCGCCCGCGATCTCGATGTCCGCGGTGGCCACGCGGCGCCTGCCCAGGTGCACGACGTTGAGGTAGCGCAGCAGCTCCTCGACGGCGTTCTCCACCTGCTCCGGGGTGCCCTCGCGCACCACCGCCAGCTGCTCCGGGTGCCGCAGCAGCAGGCAGGTGCCCAGGGCGATCATGTTGGCCGTGGTCTCGTGCCCCGCCACCAGCAGCAGCCTGGCCTGGTTCACGCACTCCCGGCGGGTGCTGCGGCCGGTGGCCAGGTAGTCCCGGGCGAGGTGGCTGAGCAGGTCGTCGCCGGGCCGGGCGAGTTTGGCCTCGACCAGGTCGCCGAGGTACTCGCCGAGCTCCCGCGAGGCGGCGACCGCGGCCTCGGCGCCCGAGGTGGTGTCCACCAGCACGGAACTGAGGCGCTGGAAGAAGGCGTGGTCGGCGTAGGGGACGCCGAGGAGTTCGCAGATCACCAGGGAGGGCAGCGGCAGCGCGAACGCCCTGACGAGGTCGGCGGGCGGGCCGGCCTCGGCCATGTCGTCGAGCAGGCGCGCGACGAGCCGCTCGATGGCCGGGCGCAGCTCGCGGGTGCGGCGCACGGAGAAGTCGGCGGTGAACCGCCGCCGCTGGTCGAGGTGTTCCGGCTCGTCCATGGAGATGAACGTCCGGTTCTCGCGCCGGGTCACCGCCCCGGCGGGGCTGACGTAGGGGAATCCGGGGTGCCTGCTGTCCGCGCTGATCCGCGGGTCCCGCAGCAGGGCGACCTGGTCGGCGTGCCGCGTCACCAGCCAGGCGGTCGATCCGTTCCACAGGCGCACGCGGCTCAGCCGCGCGGTCGCGGCCTGGCGCGCGATCTCCGGCGGCGGGTCGAAGGGGCAGCTTCGGGCCCGGCGCGGCGGGTAGAGGGGGGCGGTCGGGGTCTCGGTCATCTCGTGCTTGCCGTCCTTCCGGTGGGGAACGCCCGGGGCGCGGGCGTCCGGATGGGCAAGGGCCGGGCGGCCGTCAGGCCAGCCGGATGGCTCCCGAGGGGCAGATCTCCACCGCCTCCTCGACCTCGGCCCGGCGCTCTGGGCCGGGCCGAGGCTTCAGGACGAGGACGGTGCCGTCCGCGTCGTCCTGGTCGAACACCCCGGGGGCGACGAGCGCGCACTGCCCCGAGCCGCAGCACAGGTCGCGGTCCGCGACGATCCGCAGCGCGGCTCCCTCCGCGCGCGCCCCCGGAGCGCCGGGCAGCCCCGGCTCCTTTCCCGGCTCCGGCGCCTCTCCCGGCACTCGGGGCACTCGGGGCACTCGGGGCACTCGGGGCACTCGCGGCTCGTGCAACTCGTGCAACTCGTGTGGCTCGTGCGCTCCTTCCGGCCGTTCCACCGCGGCTGCCGCCTCTCGGTGCCGTGCCTCCCGAGCCTCGGGGCCTGCCTGGCTCTCGTGGGTTTCCCGGGTCTCTCGCAACCCTTGCGTCTCGTGCATCTCCACTGCCTGTGCGCCTCTCGTGTCCGTTCCTTCCGCCTCGCCGCCGCCTCGGGCGCGCCGGCGGCCTCCCTCGCGCCGGTGGGCGGCCGTGGGGGTCACCCCCGTTGCGCCCGCCGGCCTCTCGCGGGCCTCGCCGGCCCGCAACCCGGCACGGGCTCCCGCCCGGCCGCGCGCAGTCCCGGCTTGATTACTTAACGAAAGTAACCTCGCGCTACGCAAGGTAGCACCGCGATTACCCGAACCGGCATGGGGCCTTGGGCCCTTGGCACGGCCTTCCGCCCCTTTCCGGCCATGCCGGGCACGCGGCGGGGGCCGCGGCCCGGCGCCGGGCCCGCCGGCGTACCCGACGGCGCCGGAACGGGGGCCGGGGAAGGCGGGGTACGGCATCATCCCCCTGTGGAGCACTCCGAGACTCCCGAGCCCGCCGCGCTCGGTGAGCTGTACCGATCCCTGTCCGCCCTCTCCTGGCTGATGGCGGGGCACCGCACCCACCTCCAGTTGCGGGCCGAGGTGGACATCGCCCTGGACCGCGCCTCCCTCGCCCTGTTACGCGTCCTCGCGCGGGAGCCCGCGCCGGTGCGCATAGGCCGGCTTGCGGAACTGCTGCGCGTGCAGGCGCCTCATGTGACGCGTGAGGTGCGCAACCTGGAGGCGCGGGGACTGGTGGAGGTCAGCGCGGAGGCGGGAGACCGCAGGGTCCGCCGGGCCTCGGCCACGAAAGATGGCCGGGAAGCTCTGGCCCGCTTCGAGGCGATCGGCAGGGAACGGCTGGCGCGCGCCGTGGAGGGCGTGGCCCCCGAGGACCTGCACACGACGGCGACCGTGATCGACCGGGTGGTCGCCGCCTTCCGCGAGCCCTGAGCAAGGCCGGGGTCCCACACGGCAACCTCCCTGGCGGAGTGGCGACTTGCGAGTGTGCCTTCCCGGGCGGCCATCCCCCCACGGACGCTCCCCCCGTCCGGCCTGCGCCTATGCCAGACCGGCAAGGCTGATCGCGTCGGGTGGGCGCCGCGCCGGATGATCGAGGGGCAGCGCGCGTCCGCCGCACACCGAGGAGCAGCCCATGCGGCCGGAGCCGACCGCCGAGTTCCGCCACCGCACCGTCGAGGCCCCTGCCGGGCGCCTGCACCTGGTCGAGCAGGGCACCGGCCCGCTGGTCCTGCTCGTGCACGGCTTCCCCGAGTCCTGGTACTCCTGGCGCCGCCGGCTCCCGGCCCCCGCCGCGGCCGGCCGCCGGGCGGTGGCGATCGACGTGCGCGGTGGCGGCCGCCCTGCCCGGCCTGTCGGCCGCCCACCTCCTGGCCGGCTGCGGCCACTGGGTCCAGCAGGAGCGGCCCGAGGAGGTCAACCGCCTGCTGACCGGCTGACTCGCCACCCTCCGGGGCTGAACCGGCCGGGCCACCAAGGCGGTTCGGCGGTGCGTTCCGGGTGGGCGGGCGCGCGCCGGGGCGCCCGGCGGTCGGCCCGGCAACGCCTGGCTATCGGTCCCGCGGCGGGTGGTGCGGGGGGCCAAGTACGGAGAACTCGTTGCCGTCGGGATCGAGCAGCAGCATCCGGCCGTCCTCGCCCCCGCCGGTGCGGGGGCGCGTCGCGCCGAGCGCGACCAGGCGGTCGGCCTCCGCCTCCGCCT
Source organism: Streptomyces hoynatensis (assembly GCF_003626535.1). Classification (GTDB taxonomy): domain Bacteria; phylum Actinomycetota; class Actinomycetes; order Streptomycetales; family Streptomycetaceae; genus Streptomyces; species Streptomyces hoynatensis. Next base: position 395,490 of record NZ_RBAL01000004.1, on the reverse strand, counting down.
CGGCGCCGGCGGGAAGCGCCAGTTCGAGGTACACCCTGTTCACGCCCTGCTTCGGCGCCACCGGAGGGCCGCCCCACGTGATCTTCGTGCCGCCGTGCGGCGATTGGATCGCGGTCTCCTGATCCTGGTCCCAGACCAGCGGCCAGCGCAGCGCCTTGCTCCAGAAGTAACCGACCTCCTGCGTACCGTCGCAGGCCAGCGCCCCGATGAGGCCCGTGCCCGCGAGGAACTCGTTGCCCGCCTCGATGACGCAGAACTCGTTGCCTTCCGGATCGGCGAGCACCACGTGCCCCTCCTCCGGTCGCTGGCCGACGTCGATGTGTTTCCCGCCGAGTTCGAGGGCCCTGGCCACCGTCCGGCGCTGATCCTCGGGGGAGGCGCTCGTCAGGTCGAAGTGCGCCCGGTTGCGGCCGCTCTTCGGCTCCCGGCTCGGCAGGAAACGGATGCGGAACCCGGTGGCGTCCGGGGGCAGGATCGCGAGGTCGCCCCCCGGGCCTTCGGCCGGCTCCCAGCCCAGCAGTCCCGACCAGAACCGCGCCAGGTCCGCGGGCCGGATCGCGTGGAAGCAGATCGCAAACAGCCGACTGGTCATCTCCGGTGCGTCTCCCCTCCGGGGGCGGCCGATACGCCGCAACGTCTTCCCCCGAGGGCAGCCTAGGTGTACTGACCAGAGAGGTTGGGGACACGGCTGGCGGGTGGCAGCCCCTTGAGGGCGGTGTGTCTCCGGTGATGATTGTAGTGGTGTAGCCATGCGGGGTATGCGTCTCGGCGTTCTTGCTCGCTGAGACAGGGCCTGGCATAGGCCCATTCGTTGAGGAGGGTGCGATTGAAGCGTTCGACCTTCTCGTTGGTCTGTGGGCGGTATGGGCGAGTGCGCTTGTGGGTGATCCCTGCCTCGGCCAGCGCGTTGGCCCAGGTTCGCGAGCGATAGCAGGAGCCGTTGTCGGTAAGGACGCGCTGGACGGTGATACCGGCTTCGGCGAAGAAGTTCTGAGCCCGGCTCCAGAACGCGGCGGCGGTTTCCTTCTTCTCGTCGGCGAGTATCTCGCTGTAGGCCAGGCGGGAATGATCGTCTACGGCGTTATGGAGGTAGCTGTAGCCCCCGCCGATCCGGTTCTTGCGGCCGGCCTGACCTCCCAGTACCTGGTGACCACCTCCGTTGGGTATATTGCCGGGCTTCTTGATGTCGACATGTACCAAGCCGCCCGGTGCGGCGTGCTCGTAGCGTCGTATGACGCGGCCTGTGGCTCGGTCCAGATGCGACGGTCGGGCGATGTGGTAGCGGCTGAGTATGCGGTGCACGGTGGAAGGGCTGAGCCCAAGCAGGTAGGCGATGCGAGCTGGGCCCCAGCGACGCAGTACACGGATTTTGATGAGGCGCCTCTCGGTCCGGGTCGGCGTGCGACGCGGGCTGTGATGTGGGCGGCGTAGGTCTTTCCGGATCGAGGGATGACGACGGCCGGGTCACGAGTGGTGTCTCGTGCACCCGGCCGCGAGGTGGGCGCCGTCCGCGTTTGCGTGACTTTGGGCGACGGCGGTTTGCAACTTTGGGGGCGTGTATGGAGGTGGGCCTCAGTTGTTGGTCAGGACGATGCGCTGGCTGGGCGAGATGTGCATGCCCCAGGCTTCGTGCACCTGACGCAGTGGCATGGCCACCGACTCGCCGGTTAGCGCGCCGGTGCTGATTTCATGGGCGAGCGCGGGCAGTTCGGCCAGGATGGCGTGGGTGCCGACGGATCCCTGACCGCTGCCGAGAAGGTTGAGGTTGCCTGCGCGCAGGAACGCGGAGGGCAGGCTGATGTCCTGGCCGGCCATGGAGCCGATCTGGACCCAGTGCAGCGCCTTTGATCGGTCGGTGCGGGCCTTGAGGATCGCCGGGATGGCCTGTTCGGTGGGTTGGCCCCACAGGTAGTCGATGACGACGTCGACGTCTGCAGCTTCGCGGGCGAGCGTGTTCGCGATCTCCTGGTCACTGCCGTTGAGGGGGACCACTGCGTCGGCCCCGAGGTCCTTGAGGAGTTGCAGGCGCTCGGGCGAGCGGCCCGCCCCCACGACGCGTTCGGCGCCCAGGAGTTTGGCGATCTGCACGGCGAGGCGTCCGGCGTTGCCGGTGGCGCCCAGGACGAGCACGCTGGCTCCGGGCTGGAAGTTCAGTCGGCTGCGCAGGGCCACCCAGGAGGACATGCCGGGGTTCATCGCCGCCGCGACCGCGATGGGATCGGTGTCCGCGGGCAGGGTGATGGCGCGCCGCCGGTCGACGACGGCCTGCTCGGCCATGGTGCCCACGGCGCCGTCGGAGGCGACGAAGTACAGCAGCTCCCCGTCGCTGGTGCGGCCCACGGCATCGATGCCGGGGACCATGGGCAGTGAGCCGCCGGAGGTGTAGTGAGAGCCGTTGGCTGCGGACCGGACACGCGGGTGCAGTCCGGCGGCCACGACGTCGACGAGGATCTCGTGCTCTCCCTGTGGGGAGGGGGTGGGGAACGTCTCGAAACGGGGCGGAGCATCGAAGGATCGGACAACGGCCGCGTGCATGCGCGTCTCCCCTCTGAGGGCCGGCATGTGAGCCGGTAACGGGCCCGGCACGCCATTTGGTACGTGCCGCAAACTAATTCCGAAGATAGTTTGTGGCACGCACTAAGTCAAATAGGTGTTTTGCCTGGTCCTTGCGTTATGCGCTGGACGCCGAACGGGCCAACGTGCGGTCGTCCCACACGGCAGGTCGCGGGGTGGTCAGCCGTCGCCGGGAGGGGCGAGGATCTCGGAAATGTGACGCACGAGCTGCCGGCGGGCGTGGTCCGGCAGCGGGGCGACGAGCCCGTTGATCTCCCGCTCGACGTCGCGCGCGCAAGCATTGACGAGGGCGCGGCCGTGGGCGGTGAGGCTGACGGTGACGGACCGCCTGTCATGAGGGTCCCGGGCTCGCTGGACAAGGCCGCGCTTCTCCGCGCGGGAGACGAGCCCGGTGGTCGACGACTTGTCCAGCCCGAGGTGGCCGGCCAGGGCGAGCATGCTCGGCTCGCGGTCGCGCAGCACACCCAACATCCGGATCTGCACCACGGACAGGTCCTGCTCAGCGCCGATCTTTCCGAGGATCTGGTGCACACGGAACGACAGCTGAACGAGGGCGTCAACTTGGGCGTTCGCGGGAAGGATGTCGACCGCGTCTGCCGCCGGTCGCGTGCTGGTCATGCGACCACTGTACCGATTAGTGCGCGTCACAAACTACCTTGCAGTGAGACCGGCGCGATTCTCGTCGTGAAGTCGGTGGATCGACGCATCCGCCCAGCTCTCACGACGGTCCGAGCGACATAGCCGTTTCGTCGGGGCGCCCGATCGACCAGGTGTCACCAACCTCCGTGGACAGAACACCTAGGCCGACCGTCCGGCGACCACACCCGGGTTTCCGAGCCGGGGACCGGTGCCCACGGGGGGTGACGGTCCGGGAAGGGGCGGCCCCCGTCCACGGCAGCGCAACGAGGCGGCCGGCGAGGGCAACGCCGCTTCCGGCAGCGCCCGGCGGCACGCCCGCCCCGGCCCCCCGCGCCCGCGCCGCGCCGGCCGGACCCGGGCGCCACGCCGCCGCCCGGACCACGCCCCCGCCGGGACCACGCCCCCGCCCGCGCCGTGCCGGCCGGACCCGCCGCGAGGCGTTCCGCGCGCTGTTTTGCCGTGGGTCGGCCGGGTACCCGCGGCGCGTATGCATGCCCGAGCGCGTGGCGTTCCGGCCGCACCCCGGGGCGCGCGCCCGCGTACCCGAAGGGAAGGGAGCATCCCATGGCCGAGGTCAACCCCATCGCGCTGCAGAAGGCGCTGAGCGGGATGGACTACCCCGCCAAGAAGAACGACCTCGTCGAGCAGGCCCGTGCGAACAAGGCGGACGACGCCCTCGTCAACCGGCTGTCCCACCTGAAGGAGCAGCGGTTCGACGGCCCGGACAAGGTGAGCAAGGCGATCTTCCGCGGGCGGTAGTGCACAAGGGCGCCGCGCGCGCCCCCGGAGACGGGAGGCGCGCGAGGAGCGTCGTGGCGGCGGCCCGCGACCCACGGTCGCGGGCCGCCGCCGTGCGCGGCACCCGGAAGGCGCCGGGCCGGGGGTCACTCGAAGGGGCAGCCGGGGTTCGGGGCGTCCTCCGACAGCGGGCTGCCCGCGGGAAGCACGTAGAGGACGTCGAGCACGAGCGGCCGGTCCCCGAGGTTGCGGCCGATGTGCACGTGGTCGGCACCGCTCGGCTCGACGAAGGTGGCGCCCGCGGCGTACTCGCCGTCCGAGGCGCAGGAGGCGTCGAAGTGGCTGAGGTTCCCCTGCCGGACGTAGGCGTACAGCGTTCCGTCGTGGAAGTGCCACCCCGTCCCCCCGCCCGGCTGGACCGTGATCTCCCGCAGCACGTAGTCCCGCCCGTCCACCGTCGTGCCGGCGAGGGTGACGGCCTCGACGCCGCTGCCCGGCGTCGCCTCGGCGTTTCCGGCGAACAGCGACAGGCCGAGGACGGCCGCGCCTGTCACGGCGGCCCGGCGGACGTTGCGCATCAGTACCTCCCGAAGTGAACTGCGAACGGAGCGTCAAGGCATCCGACCGGGCCCGCCACGGCCTGTCAAGAGGCGCCGGGCGACGGGGAGTCGGGCGCAGGAGACGGGGCGTACTGGGCCTCGCCGTAGCCGAGCGACCAGTCGATCGACGCGTTCTCCGTCACGGTGACGAAGACGTTCCGCGGCTCCGTGCCCGCGTACCGCTCGGCGAGTTCGGCGATGCGCCGGTACAGGGCCCGTTTCCGGTCGTCCGTGCGGCCGGAGCGCATGGTGATCGCGACGTAGACGATCCCCTCGTCGCGCGGGATGCCGAAGTAGTCGCCCCAGCGCAGGCTGCTTGCGCTGCCGTCGTGGCCGGTCAGCACCTGGAAGCGGTCCTCCGGTGGGCAGCCGAGCGTCTCCCCCACGGCATCCTGCACGGCCCGCCCGAGCGCATCCAGCCGGCCGGCTTCCGTACCCCACGCGTCGATACGCACAAAAGGCATGCGGTGAACTCCTCGTCTCGCGAACTCGTCCTCGTTCGGGCGCGCCCAGGCACCGCCCCTCGCGGCCGAGGGCGCACCCACCGAGATCGTACATACTAGTAGGTACAGAGCCGCCCGCCCGGCGGGCACCCGGCGGACGGTTCGGGCCGGGGGTCCGCCGGGAAGCGGCGGCGGGGTTCCGGCCGGGAGCCGCGGAGGCCCACACCGGAAGCATTGACAGTACACAGTCACACACCCATATTTCATGGGAGCGCTCCCACCTTCACATCCGGTACACGCAGAAGGAGCCTTCCGTGCGCATCGCCCTCCCCCGTCTGAGAGCCCGGCCCTGGCTGTGGGCCGTCCTCGCCGTCATCCTGATCGCGCCCGCGCTCGCGGCGCTGCCCGCCAGCGGCGCGACGGCCGGCTGTTCCGTCGAGTACACGGTCAACCAGTGGCAGGGCGGCTACACCGCGGCCGTGCACGTGACCAACCTCGGTGATCCGCTTTCCTCCTGGCAGCTGGAGTGGACCTACGCGGGCGACCAGCGGGTCACCTCCGCCTGGAACGCCCGGGTCACCCAGACCGGCTCCGAGGTCGTGGCCGTCGGCGAGAGCTACAACAGCAGCCTCGGCACCGGCGCCTCGGTGGACTTCGGCATGCAGGGCACCTGGCAGTCCGCGAACCCCACGCCAGGCGAGTTCCTGCTCAACGGCGTCACCTGCGACGGCCAGGTCGGCACCCCGACCGACCCGCCGACCGATCCGACGGACCCGCCCACCGACCCCACCGACCCGCCCACCGATCCTCCGGCCGACTGCGGAAGCGCCGCCCTCTGCTCCGGCTTCGAGGACCAGACGGGCAGCACCCCCTCGGGTGACTGGCAGATCAGCGCCCCCGACTGCCAGGGCACCGGGGCCGCGGCGGTCGACACCGCCGTCGCCCACAGCGGCAGCAGGTCGCTGCGCGTGGACGGCAAGGCGGGCTACTGCAACCACATGTTCGTCGCCACCACCGAGGACCTGTCCTCCGTCGGGCCCGTCATGTACCTGCGGATGTGGGTGCGGCACACCACCGCGCTGCCCACCTCCCACGTGGCCTTCGTGTCCATGCCCGACGCCTCGCAGGGCGGCCGGGCGCTGCGCATCGGCGGCCAGAACGGCGCCCTGCAGTGGAACCGCGAGACCGACGACGCCACCCTCCCCGCCCAGAGCCCGGCGGGGGTCGCGCAGAGCGAGCCGCTGCCGACGGGCAGTTGGCAGTGCCTGCGGTTCGCCATCGACACCAGCGCGCCCAACCTGGACACCTGGCTGAACGACGAGCAGGTGCCCGGGCTGCACTCCGACGGGGTGCCGACGATGGACATCGACCAGCAGTGGCTGAGCCGCACCACGCCGCCCCGCCCGACCGGCCTGCGCCTGGGCTGGGAGAGCTACGCGAGCGGCGACGACACGCTGTGGTTCGACGACGTCGCCGTCGGCTCCTCCCCGATCGGCTGCTGAGCCGTCCTCAGCGATCCGGTCCCGAGGGACTCGGCTTCGGTGACCCGGTCCCGAGGAACTGGGTTCTGGTGACCCGGTCCCGAGGAACTCGGTTCTGGTGATCCGGTCCCGAGGAACTCGGTTCTGGTGATCCGGTCCCGAGGGACTCGGCTCCGGTGGCCCGGTCCTGAGTGATCCGGGAATCCGGAGCCGCCGTGTCCGGCCCGCCCGTGCGGTGGGCCGGACACGTGCCGCCGGGGCGGGGCCGGTGGCTCAGGTGACCGTGCAGGTCGGCGTGCCCAGGTCCTGGTCCGTGCCCTCCAGGGTCATGCCCCAGCCGGTGGAGGAGCCGGGCGCGAGGGAGCCGTTGTAGGAGACGTTGCGGACGGTGGTGGCGGCGGCGCCGGAGTCGACGGCCGCGTTCCAGACGTTGGTGATGCGCGTACCCGCGGGCAGGTCGAGGCCGACGGCCCAGCCCGCGATCCGCTCGGTGCCCGAGTTCCGCACGGTCACGTCGACCTGGAAGCCCTGGGACCAGGAACCGGTGATCTCCCAGCCGGCGGTGCACTGGGTGGCCGGGGTGACCGGCGGGTCGGTGGGATCGGTGGGCGGGTCCGTGGGATCGGCCGGGGGGTCGGTGGGGTCGGTGGGAGGCTCGGTGCCGTCCTGCGTGGTGTAGGTGGCGGGAGTGTAGGCCTGCGAGCAGGTGGCGGAGCAGGAGGCCGGGAGGGAGAAGTGGTAGGTCCTCCCGTCGAAGAGGTAGGCGTCGTCGGCGTCGCGCACGCGGATGGTGTAGTCGGTGCCGCCCTCCTCGGTGGGTTCGAGAATGGCCGTCTGGCCGAGGTCGCTGTTGGCGGACGCCTCGTGCCAGGCGCCGTCCGCGAGGTACTCGACGGCGTGCACCCCGTTGGGCAGGTGGGAGACCGCGATGGCCGGCCAGTAGCGCTGGGCGCCCTGGACGAAGCCGATGCGGATGTCGCCCGAGTAGTTCGGGGCGGGGACGTAACTCCAGGAAACCTGGCGGTTGTTCCAGTGGTCCGCCAGCCCGGTGACCGGTGCGCCGTTCCGTGTGAAGCGGCTGAGCGAGGCGGTGGCCAGGTCGAGGTGGTGGGGGTCGTCGCGGCACCAGGCGTTGGGATCGGCGCAACTGTCGGCGACCAGCATGGTGAGCGTCGCGCCGTTGTAGGCGTCCTCGACCCAGGAACCGTTGCGGCAGAACGCCTGCCCGGCCGCGCCGTCGTTGACCCCGGTGCAGTAGTCGCCGATGGTGACCTGCACCCACCGGCCGCAGTTGTGGCCGTTGTCCCAGGCGCCGATGATGCCGGCCTGCTCCGGCGGGACGGGCCGGGAGTACATCGTGTAGTCGCCGGGGGTGTCGAAGACGTTGAGGGCGACGAAGTCCTGCGTCTCCAGCTCGGACTGGGGGATGCCGCAACCGCCGTAGGGCGAGCCGAGGCCGTCGAAGTGGGTGGCGTTCCCGACGAATTCCTCCTGGGGCGCGGCGGCGACCGCCGCGCCGCCCGGCGAGGCGGGGGCGGCCGAGGAGGCGGGCGGCAACGCGGCCACGCACAGCAGGGCGGCGGCGAAGAGCACGGCCGCGACCGCCCAGAACCTCCGGGCCTGACCCGGGGATTGAGCGAGGTGTCTCATGAGGCGGCTCCATGGGAGGGAGGGAAGAAGGAAAGGAAGGAGCGGGGAAGGGGCCCGACGGCGGGCGGGCGCCGGGGCGGCCTGTGGCGGCCCGGGAGGGTCGCGAGGCGGCGGGACAGGGGCGGGTGCGCGGCGGTGGCCGGCAGCCGGTGAGCAGTGGGAGCGCTCCCATCGTCCCACTGCGGTCTCCCGCGTCAACCTCTGCGGCGGACCACTCCCCCTCGTTCCGGCGTTCCCCAGCGGCGCTCCGCGGTGCGCCGGAGCCGGGGCGGCCCGCCCGGGACCGGCGCGGGAAGGGGCCCGGGCCGCGGGCCGGGCCCGGCCCGCCGTCGGCCCGGGCTCCGGGGGCACGGGCGGGGGGCTCCGGGGGCACGGCCGGGGTGCCGGGCCGCCCTAGCCTGTGGCCTCGGTGGCTCGCACGCGCCCGCCGAACGGCCGGAGGCGGCGAGGCGGTTCTCACGGTGCGGAGGGGCCATGGAGGAGTACACGATCGGCGAGGCGGGCATCGGGGAGCTGCCGAGGTTCCGCGAATGGGCGCGGGCCGAGGGCTGGAACCCCGGCGGCAGCGACCTCCTTCCCTTTCACGCCGCCGACCCGGGCGGCTTCCTGCTCGGCCGGCTGGGCGGGGAACCGGTGGCCTCCCTCTCGGCGGTGCGCTACGGCGAGGACTACGGCTTCCTCGGCTTCTACCTGGTCCGGCCCGCCCTGCGCGGCCGGGGCTATGGGCTGCGGATCTGGCAGGCCGCGGTGCGGCGCCTGGGCGAGCGGAACATCGGCCTGGATGGGGTGGTGGCCCAGCAGGAGAACTACCGCAGGTCCGGATTTCGCCGCGCCTGGAACCACGTGCGGTACGAGGGTGTGCCCTCGGGCGAGCCCGCCCCGGCCGACATCGCGCTGGCCGACGGCCGCTCGGTGCCCTTCGGCCGGCTGGCCGCCTACGACCGCCGCTTCTTCCCCGCGGAGCGGAACGCCTTCCTCTCCCTGTGGCTCGGGCTGTCCGCGCATGTGTCGCTCGTGGCGATCAGGAACGGCGAACTCGCGGGCCTCGCCGTCTCCCGCCCGGCCGCGGCGGGGGTGCGGGTGGGGCCGCTGTACGCGGCCTCGCCCGAGGTGGGGCTCGCCCTGCTGAACGGGATCGCCGCCCGGGCGCCCGGCACGGCCGTGGTCCTGGACGTGCCGGACGTCAACCCGGCGGCCGTGGGCCTCGTCGAACGCCTCGGCCTGGTGCCGACCTTCGAGTGTGCCCGGATGTACACCGGCCAGGTGCCCGAGATCGACGTGTACGGGATCTTCGCCACGACCACCCTCGAACTCGGCTAGTGCCGTGACCTGGAAGGTTCACCGGCGTGGACCGACCTTCGGCAGGCATCGGGGGCCGAGGCAGACGGGGTGGACCGGGCCCCTGTGTCTCAGTTGACCAGGAAGGACAGCAAGTCGGCGAAGGGCGGGATCCTGCCGGGTTCAAGACGTGTGGTTTCGCCTCGGAAGGACCGCACTTCCACCCAACTCTGCGGCGATGCCTGCGGCAGCACGTCCATGAGCTTCTTGAGGTCGGCGGACCGGTAGGCCTTGAACGCCTGCGTGCGTCGGTAGGGCGACGGCTGGACGTCGAAGCGCAGGTCCACCACGGGCTGCGGCGATCGGTCCCAGTCGCCGTAGGGCAGCGCGGCGTGACCGTGGATACGGGCGTCGACCAGCACCTCCGGGTCCTCGTCCCCGATCTCGCAGTGGTAAATGGGAAAGGCCGTTGCCACACGAGCCGCCACGGCCGGGTAGGCGGCGCACGCCCGTCCCAGTGCCGGCGAACAGAGCAGCGCGTGGCCGAAAGACCCCACCGGGCCCGGCAGGGTCACCTTGTGGTGGGACCGGCCGTCGAAGGCCAGATCACGCCTGGAACAGAGGAACTCCAGGAAGGGAGCGACGACGCCGGCCTGGTGGCTGCCGGCTCGGACGGTGAAGCGGATCGCGCTGCGCCCGTGGTCGCGCAGTACGTAGTACTCGTGGAAGCCCCTCGGATGACCGGGCGTGTGGGCACGGCTGTAGACCTCGTCGAAGTCGTCGACCGGCAGGTACCGGGGTCGTGGGGCGTGGGGGCCGGTGGCCCTGGTGAGGACGTCCAGGACCGGTGTCTCTGCCTCGGTTTCCGCCGGGTCGCGGGGCGGGTCGACCTCGGTGAAGCCCTTGCGGAGGCGGTCGTTGATCTTGCGTGCTGCGTGGCGTTGCGCCTGCTCCTCGTCGTCGAGAATCGACGTGCTCGCCTTGCCCGGTGTTCGGTCGGAGCCCCACCTGAGGAAGCAGCGGATTCCTTCCTGGCGGATCTCCCAGTATTCGAGCGTGGCCTCTTGCCGCTCGAACCGCCGCCATCCGGTCACTCGGCCTCCCCGACCGTCTGGCCCTCTGCCTGCGCCAGGACCGCATGCGGGTGACCCTATCGCTCGATCGCCAGGAGGCAGCTCTCGCCTTCGCCGCCGGTCAGGACGCCCGCGCGGATCGACCTCAGCGCGGCCAGGTGTTACCGGCGCACCCATGCGGTCACAGCACTAGGAACACGCCTCCTCGTTCGGCCCCCAGCGGTCGACGAACCCGTCCTCGTCCTGGCCGAACCGCCCGCAGGACAAGACGGGGGCGGTCCCGGCCGCCCTTCCGGCCCCGGCCTGGTCTTCCGGCTTCGCGGTCAGCCAGGACAGGAGCTTCAGGCCCGTCACCCGGGCTTCCTTGTAGCAGTGATCCCGCAGGCGGGTCTTCCGGTCGGTCGACTGGCCGGTCTGCGGGTCGTGTTGCCGGACCCACTCCGGCACGGCGCGCATCAGCGAGAAATTCCTCAGCTTCAGCCGGCCCGTCTTTCACAGCATCCCCTGCCGCAGCCAGTCGTTTCCGGGGCCGGGGCGCGGCGCCCGGCCGGGCTTCCGGCCGGGCGCCTGCCCTCGCCCCGGGCCGCTCCCGCTACCGGGGCAGGCGGGGGCCGCCGGCCGGGGGCGCGGCCGTGCGCCGCCCCTGGCCCGCGGAGGCCGGTGAGTCCCGGCTGCCTGTGGCCGCGGCGGGAATCCGCGGGGGTGCCGGCGTCTCCGGGCGGCCGGGTGGTGGGAGGTAGCCGGTGAGGGGGGCGTGTCCCCAGGCCAGGGGGTCGGCCTGGGCGCTGCCGAAGGGCGACCAGGCCAGCCGGGTCTGACCGGTCCTGTCGGCGGTGTCGGAGTCGTAGACGAGGATGTTGAGCCGGAAGTGGGCGGGGTCGGCGGCGGCCGGAAGGTTGGCGAAGGGGACGCGGATCTCGACCGCGTAGCCGGGGAGGCCGCTCGGCCCGGCGTGCGGGCCGAACCGGGCGGCGACGCGGGTGCCGGGGGCCGTGAGGGCGGCGGGGCCCTGCCACTGGTCGGCGTCGCGGGCCGCGCAGGGCGCGCCCCGTGCGGTGAAGGGCAGGACGCCCAGTTTGAAGGTGGTGGAGGTGTCCCGGGCGGTGCCCCGCGGGTCGAGGGCGAGCTCGACGGCGTCGGTGCGCCAGTGCCGCTTGCAGTCCGTGGCGGCGTCGAGGGCGGCGCCGCGCGCCTCGTCGGCGACGCGGACCAGGGCGTGGAGGGCGTCGCCGTGCCAGGCGAGCCGGGCGGTGGCGGCGCAGTCGGCCGCCGTGGCGCAGCGCTCGCCCTCCCAGTGGGCGAGCGGCAGGGCCGGGCCCGGGTACTCGCCGGGTGACTCGGCCCCGTCGGTCAGGGGCGGTGCGGTGGACTCGGGCACCGGGGCGGAGGGGCCTGCCGGGTACGCGGGCTGCGCCTCGTTGGCCAGCCAGGGCAGGCCGGCGCGGACCGCCCAGTCCCGGAACTCCGCGTAGGCGGGCAGGAGGTGGGGCTGCTCGCGCACCGGCGCGCGGATCGGCTCTCCGCCCTCGGCGAGCACGGTGAACCACTCGCAGGGCAGGTGCCCGGGGTCGGTGGTGACGGTCGGCGGGAGGGAGGCGAAGCCCTGCGTGGCGTACTCGCGGGCCGCCTCGCGCTCCGCCTGCGCCCAGGTGGTGCCGTGGCGGGGGGCCGGGGCGCCGGTCCAGAAGCCGGTGACGGGCAGCCCGGTGTGCGGGTCCTTGCCGTGGTGGGCGGCGCAGCCGGGCCCGCGCGGCCCCTCGAAGGTCCAGTGCTGCGTAAGGAGCCGGGAGACGCGCCAGGGGCGGTGGCCCTCGGCGGCGAGCCGTCCGCCGAAGGCGGCGGGGTCGGCGGCCAGCCGGAAGGCGGCGATCGCCAGCCTGGCCGCCTCCTGGTGGCCGCCGTGCTGGGCGAAGGGCCGCGGGTCCATCGTGACCAGGGTGTCCGGGGTGGTGGCGCGGATCAGCCGGACCAGGCGGAAGAGGGTGGCGCGCTCGTCCCAGACCGCGGCGGTCAGGGGCGCGGACAGCGTGTACCAGAAGTCGGGGCGGCCCAGCGGGAAGACGGCGTCGATGCCGGCGTGCGCGACGGCCAGCCGCTCCTCTGCCTCGCGGACGGCGCCGAGCCGCGCCCCCTCCTCGGCGCCGGTGGCGCTCCCGCCGCCCTCACCCCGCGTGATCGTCACCACGCCGGTGGCCAGGCCCTGGTCCCCCCACTGCCCGAAGGTGGCCAGGCTCTGGTACTCGTCGTCCGGGTGGGCGCCGACGAACAGCACGTCCAGGTCGGGCGGGCCCTCGGCCAGGCCCTGGGGTGCGGCGGGGCCGGTGCACAGCAGCCCTGCGAGGGCCGCCGCGGCGAGCGCGGCCCGGCGCCGGCCACGGGCCCGCGGCGGGCCCGGCCTCGTCGGCGTGTGCTTGTCCATGTGCGCTTCCCCCTCCGTGTGTCCGCGGGCCCGAAGCCCCCCTTCGACTACACAGAGTCGTCAGGCGCGCACTCGTCTCGCCATCCCTCTCCCGTGTGAACCTCCCGTCCCCCGCTCGGTGACACGCCGTCATCCCGAAGTCGTGCGAACGGCCCGTCGTGCCGGCTCACCAGCGTTCCGGCGCCTCGCGCGGGGTGCGGATCGACAGCGGGAGCCCGTCGGCGCCGAGCCGCGGCACCCCGCAGGCCAGGGCGAAGGTGGTGAACTCCCCCGGCTGGTCGAGGCCGAGCAGCGCGTCGGCCTCGCTGTCGCGGATGGCGCCGGTGATCGCGGCGCCGAGGCCGAGGGCGGTCGCGGTCATGGAGAAGACCTGGGCGACGTGGCCGACGTTCTGCAGCAGCAGCTTGTAGGTGCGCGGGTGCCGGTATTTCCACGACATGCGGCGCGCCACCGCCGCCGTGAGCACGCCGAAGGCCGCGTGCCGGAAGAAGCCCTGGCCGTGGGTGAGGCGTTCGAGCCGGGCCCGCAGCGTCTCCGGATCCGCCGCGTCGCCCGGCGAGTCCGGGCCCGGGGCGGCGAGGGGCACGAGGCCGTGCCTGATGTTGTCGTAGTGGTAGAGGCCGGGCCGCACCCCGCGGACGGCGAGCGGGAAGACGAAGGCCTCGGTCTCGTGCCGCGCGCCGCCCGAGGCGGGGGCCCGCAGCTGGAGCACGCCCATCTCCCCCGCGTCCGCGAAGCGCAGCGGGGCGAAGCAGTAGTGCAGCATGTCGGAGAAGAGGTCGAGGCCGATCTCCCGCTCCTCGAAGTCCCGGTGGGTGCGCCGCGCCTCGAGCACCTCGCGGTAGGGCGTGCTCAGCGGCGTCCGCACCCGGGGCAGGAGCAGGATGCGGTCGGTGGCGGCCCGCCGCACGCTGGAGGGCCGCGGGCGCGAGGTGATGGCCTCGCGGGTCCTGCGCAGCCGCTCGGGATCGTCCCCGCGGGCGCCGACGAACGGCGTGTCGCGGGTGCGGTTGTGCAGGCTCCAGGCCGTCACGCCCCAGTCGTCCCAGGGCGGTTCCGCCTCGCCGGCCGGTTCCTTCTCCCGCACCAGGAACCCGGCCTCGGCCAGGGTGCGCACCGCCTCGCGGCGCCCCGCCTCGCCCTCCCACTCGCCGGGAAGAAGCCCGGTCCTGGCGGCGAGCAGCAGCTGGGCGACCCAGGGCTGGACCCGCAGCCGCCTGCGCAGCCGCGGACTCGACACGACGAGGGCGCCGCCCCAGGACTCGACGACCAGCGGGTCCACCGCGAACAGCGGCTCTCCTTCCGGTGCTTGGGCGGGCGTCTGCGGCGCCGGTGCGTCGGCGCCTCCGGCCGCCGCGCCCCAGGACCCGGCGCCGGCCCCGTAGCCGGTCCGCTCGTCCGGCAGTTCGTCCGGCAGTTCGTCCGGCGGCTGGTCCACCCGGCCGTTCCGGAGCGCGTCTCCCGGGCCGTCCACCCGGTCGTTCCCCCGGTCGTTCCCCCGGTCGTTCCGCGGCTCGTTCGGCTGGTCGTGCGTGGTGCCCTTGCCGGCGATCTCCGCCATGTCCCTCCCTTTCCGCCGTCTCCTGGCCCGCCGGCACCTGCGCCGGTCCGTGCCCGCGCCCGTTCACGCGCCCCGTGGGGAACCCGTTCACCCGCCCCGTGGGGAAGGGGGGGTTCAGCGGGCGGCGGCGAGGGCCGCGAGCCGGTCTTCCGCCTCCTCGGTCAGCTCCTCGACGGTGGGCGGGGCCGCCGCGCCCCCGGGCGGGGCCGCCGCGCCGTCCGGGGTCCGTGGGGGCTCGCGGTCGCCGAGGCCCTGGCGCACCAGCCGGTGGAGGGCGCGGTCGGCGGGGAGTTCCGGTCGGCCGGCGAGTTCGCGCAGCAGGCCGTGGGCCAGGTCGGGCCGCTGCAGGCGCTCGGCGGTGCGGGCGAGGGAGCCGAGCCAGCGCAGCGGGGTGAGCGGGGAGGCGAAGGGGCCGGCCAGCGCCGCGCGGTTGGCCGACAGCGTCTCCACCAGCCGCGTGGCGCGGTCCCGTTGGCCCGCCTGGGCGGCGTGGTCGGCCACGTGCAGCAGCCGCACGTACGCCAGCCGGCCGGCCGCGTTCCGCGCCCCGTCCAGGGCGGTTGCGGGAACCTCGGGCCGGGCCAGGGCGTCGACCAGCCAGGGGGCCTCGGCGGCGTGCTGCACCCGCGTGTGCGCGGGGCTCTCCGGCCACAGGGCGGCCAGGCGCGCGGCCTCGGCGAGCAGCCGGTCGTCCAGGCGGTGGCGCCACAGGATGCCGCAGGTGTCGTGGACCAGGACGTTGCGCACGAGGTCGAGGTCGAGGCCGGCGGACTCGGTCAGTTGCCGGGCGGTGTCCTCGCCGAAGGACAGGTCGGGCAGCCGGACGCCGCGCCCGAAGGTCAGGGGTTCCAGGGCGGCCAGGTCGCGCAGGGCCTCGTCGACGCGGTCGGGGGCGTAGCCCTTGAGGCGGATCAGGTTGATCTGCGGCTGCAATGCGAGGGCGGCCAGGCGCGGCCATCGGGGGCGGCCGCGGTGGGCGAGGGCGCAGGCGATCTGGTCGAGGCACAGCCGGCGGGCGCGGTGGGCCGACCCGGTCCTGAAGTGGACGAGGGCGAGCAGGTTGCAGGCGCGGAACAGGTCCTGCGGCCGGCTCCCGGCGAGGAGGGCGGCGGCCTCGCGCAGCGCGGCGGCGCCCATGGCGGGCGGGCGCTGGACGTCGGAGAGGAAGCCGAGTGGCGCCTCGCGCCTGGTCATCGTGCCGGTCAAGAGCGCGTCCCTTCCCTCGTCGGCGGGCCGCCGGGCCCGTGCCGCCCGGCCCTGGATCATGCGGCGGCCGAGGTGCCGCCGCATGACCGTCTGTCGCGCTGGATCTCTCGTGCTGTTCCGGGGTGTCCGGGACCGGCGCCTGCGCTCGCGGGCCGCCGCGCCGCGGAGTTGGGCGCGTGCGCGGGTGGTGCGCCCGCGCGCCGGCCGGCGTTCACCGGGCTCCCCGGCCTCCCCGGGCTCGTGGGCCCCCCTCGGAGCCCCCGCGAAGTCCCGGGTCAGCAGCCGAAGTTGACGTCCAGGACCGGAGCGTCGACCTCAAGCTCCTCGCTGATGGAGTGGCCCTCGACGTCGGCCTCCTCGACCTCGGCCTGGCCGGCGTCGAGCTCCTCCTGGGTGGGCTCGGGCGCTTCGCTTTCGCTCATGGGGCTCCCCTTTCTTCGCACAGACGAACTCGGTGTCTTTTGAAACGGTTGCAATTGCGTTGATCGCAATGAGTGCCTGCGACGCGATCCCGATATCCGGGTCAGAATTCACGATGTACGCGCGTCACATGAAGAGCGCCGCTTCCAGAGACGCGGCACAGCACAGATTCCCGCCTCCCCGGGGGGCTGTCAAGCCTGCCGCGGCTCATGATTCCGGCCCGCTCCGCGGCGTCGACGGGGCGGCGCAATCCCGGCTTTCCCGTATTCCCCTGCTTCCCCTGCTCTCCCCGATTCCCCGATTCCCGGGGACGGTTGGGGTTTCGGGTTCCGGTTTTCCGCGCGCGCGTGGCGCACACACGGGTTGCACAGCCGATCGACACTGTCAATGCTTGCTGGCCCCCGGGGGCGGGCGTACTCTACCCGCGATACCCGCGAGATCGTGGTCGGACCCTCAAGGGAGGGCTATGGACTGCATGCTCCGCCTCGTCGAGGACATCAAGATCCTTGAATCCGCGTGGGAGCGAAATCCCGTTCTCAGCACCGGCCTCGACGACTTACGCGACGTGCTCTCCCTGGAAAGCGTCGACGCGTTGCTGGCCCGGGGTTTTCCGCTGCCGTCCGTGCGGCTGGTCGTGGACGGCCGGCCGGTTCCGCCGGTGGCGCTCGCCGCGCCCGGCCGCTACGGACGCTCCTCCACCGCGCGCGTGGCGGACGGGGCGAAGGTGGCCAGGCGGGTGCGGGAGGGGGCGACGCTGATCCTCGAGGACCTCAAGTCGCACCTGCCGCAGGTGGCGGCCTTCGCCGACTCCGTGTCCGCGGCCACCGGTTACGACACCTACTGCTCGGCCTTCCTCACCCCGGCCGGGCATCCGGGCGTGGCGCCGCACCACGACACGGCCAGCGTGTTCGTGCGGCAGCTTTCCGGGGCGAAGCACTGGCGGGTGAGCCGGCCGTCGCGGCGCTGGCCGCTGCGTGAGTCGGGCCCCGGCGTGGCGGAGGAGGGGACGGTGCTTGAGGCCACGCTGCGGGTGGGGGACTGCCTGTACCTGCCGCGTGGCTTCGTGCACGCCGCCACGGCCCAGGACGCGCCCTCGCTGCATCTGTCGCTCGCGCTACGCCCGGTGACCTGGGCGTATGTGCTGCGCAAGGCGCTCGACCTGGCGGCCGAGCGGCGCGAGGAGCTGCGCGAGGCCCTGCCGCCGGCCTTCGCGGGCGTGGACGCGGCCCGGCTGCTGCCCGAGCGCGGCGCCGCCTTCGCGGCCTGCCTGGAGGAGCTGGCCGCCTCGGGCGGGTTCGCCGCGCTGGCCGGGGCGCTGCGGCCGGCGGCCGGCACGCCCGGCGCCCTGCTCGACGCGGTGAACGGCCAGGCGGCGCAGGCGAACGGCCCGGCGAAGGACGCGGCGAAGGGCCGGGCAAACGGCGTGGTGAGCGGCGCGGGAGGCCCCCGGTGAGCGCCGCCGTGGAGACCGGGGCGTCGCTGTGGCGCAGCCGGGAATGGCAGCGGCTGTGGTTCAGCCAGGCCGTCTCGGTCGTCGGCGACTACGTGTTCAACACCACCGTTCTGCTGTGGATCGGCACGACGGTGGCGGCGGGCGAGTCCTGGGCGCCGGCGGCGGTGAGCGGGGTGCTGATCGCGGCGGCCGTGCCGGTGCTGCTGGTCGGGCCGGTGGCCGGGGTGTACGTGGACCGGTGGGACCACCGGCGGGTCATGATGGTCACCGACCTGCTGCGGGCCGCCTTCGTCGCGGTGCTGCTGGTGATCCCGCTGGCCGGCGGCGACTGGCCGGTGTGGGTGCAGATCGCCCTGATCTACGCGATGGTCGCGCTGTCCAGCTCGGCCTCCCGCTTCTTCAACCCGGCCAGGTTCTCGCTGATCGCGCAGGTCGTGCCGGCCGGGCACCACACCCGGGCGTTCGGGCTGCTCACGGCGACCTCGGGCACCGCGGCCATCGTCGGGCCGCCGCTGGCCGCGCCGCTGCTCTTCTCCACGGGCGAGGAGTGGGCGCTGCTGATCAACGTCGCCTCCTTCCTGGTGTCCTACGCGGCGATCCGCATGATCCGCATGCCGGGCACCGGGACGGAGGGCGCGGCGGAGGGCACGGCGGGCGGTGCGGGGGACGGCGAGCGGGTCGGCGAGGGGGACGGCGAGGGGGACGGCGCGGGCGGGGAGTCCGCGTTCTGGCCCGAATTCGTCGAAGGACTGCGCTTTTTCGTTCGGAACCGAACACTTCTTGTCGTCGTCGGCACGGTCTTCGTTTACACGTTCGGCGTGGGAGCGCTGAACGTGCTGAACGTCTTCTTCGTCACCGACAATCTGCACACGGAGGCGAGCTGGCTCGGCACCCTGAACGCCGCCTTCGGGGTGGGCAGCATTCTCGGTTCACTGCTCGCCGCGACCCTCGCCAGAAAATTCGGCGAGACCCGCGTCTTCGCACTCGGAATCCTTCTCACCGGAGTGGCCGTCCTGTTCTATTCGCGGCAGTCCGCGCTGTGGGCCGCACTCGCCTTCCTCGCGCTCGCGAGCATTTCCGTCGCGGTGGTGAACGTGGTCGTCGGCCCCCTCGTTCTGCACGCGACTCCGCGGCACCTGCTGGGCCGGGTCAACGCCGTTCTGAACCCCGCCACGTATCTCGCGTCCATTCTGTCGATGTCCGTCACGGGCTTTCTCGCGAGTACCGCGCTGCGGGACCTGGACGGAACATTCCTCGGGGTGCACTTCGGGCGGATCGACACCGTCTTCGGATTCAGCGCACTGCTGATGGCGGCCGCGGGCCTGCTGGCGATCCGGCCCCTGTCGCGCACCGCGGCCGGGGAACCGGCCGCGGAGAAGGTGGCCGCCGCGGAGGGCGCCTCGTGAGCGCCGCGGCCGGCGAGCGCCGGCGGGCGGCGGCGCACGGCCTGCTGCGGGCGGCCCTGGGCCGGGGAGCCGGCCGCCTGACGATCCTCTTCGCGCCGCACCGGCCGGCCGAGGCCGCCTGGCTGAGCGCGTACGCCAGGGCATACGGCCTGCCCTCCCGGGTGCGCGCCCTCGGCCCGGCCCGCCCCTGGGCCGTGGAGCGCGCCGCCCGGGCCGCCGCGGAGCCGGGCACCGCGGTGCTGGTGCTGCACGACGCGACGCTGCGGCTGCCCGAGGGAGCGACGCAGCTGGCCGGCACCGAGGAGCTCTCCCCGCTCGACCTGTGGCAGCCGGAGGAGGACACCGCGGCCGAGGTCGCCGGGCTGATCGCGGGACTGCGGCCGGAACTGCTGGTCCGCGGCGGCGGGCACGAACTGCGGTGCGCGACCGCCCCGGCCGCGCCCACCAGCCCGGCCGGCGCCGCCGAGGCCCCGCTCGCCCACGCCGAGGGGGTGTTCCTCGCCGACGGGGCGCTCGCCGTGAACCGCCCCACGGCCTGGGACGCGCGCCTGGCCGGCCGGCCGGTCGCCGTCACCGTCGAGGCGGGCAGGGCCACCGCGGTCGAGTGCCCCGACCCCGTGCTGCGCCACTTCCTGCGCCGGGCGGTGCACACGCACCTGGCGCACGCCGCCAGCGCCCTCAGGTTCGGCGCGCGCCGGCTCGGCGGCGGCTACTCGGCCGCCCCCGGGCCGGTCAACGAGGTGCGGCGGGGCGTGGCGCTGCGGCTGACCGTTCCGCGCGGGCAGGCCCCAGGCGAGGCCGCGGCCGACCTGTGCATCGACCTGATATCGGCGTCTGGAGAGTGGTCATGAGCTGGGTGCGCAGCCGGTATCTCCTGCTCGGCGAGCGGGAGTACCGGGACGGGGCGGGCCGCCGGGTGCGGATGGCGTACTCGACGCGGCAGGCGCGGCTGTTCGCGCTCGACGCGGAGACCGCCGCCCGCCTGGCGGGCGGCGAACTCGGCGGCCTCGGCGAGGAGCGGCTGCGCGAACTCGCCGCCCGGCAGGCCGTGGTGGACGAGGCGGAGGACGAACTGGCGGCGGTGCTCGGCGCCTACCGGGAGGGTTCGGACGCCGCGGGCTCGCGGGCGGTCACCGTGATGCCGACCAGCTACTGCAACATGGCCTGCGGCTACTGCGGCCAGGAGCACTTCAAGGCGCCGGTGGACCGCGCGCGGGTGGACCGGGTGGCCGCCCGGGTCGAGGCGCTGCTCGCCGACCCGGCCACCGAGGAGGTCGTCGTCACCTGGTTCGGCGGGGAGCCGCTGCTGGCGCTGCGCGTCGTGCGGGAGATGACCGGCCGCTTCCTCGCCGCCGCCGCACAGCACGGCACGCGCTACCGGGCCAGGCTGGTCACCAACGGCAGCCTGCTGACCGACCGCACCCTGCGCGAACTGCACCACGAGCTGCGGGTGGAGGCGCTCGAGGTGACGCTCGACGGGCCGCAGGAGGTGCACGACAGGCGGCGCCTGAAGCGCAACGGCCGCGGCAGCTTCCACCGCACCGTGGGCGTGCTGGCCAGGGCCGTGCGCGAGGGCACCGTGCCCGGGCTGCGCGTGGGCATCAGGATCAACGTCGACGAGGAGAACGAGGAGCACGTCCCCGACCTGCTGGCCGACCTGGCCTGCTTCGGCCTGGCGAGCCCGCAGGTCGAGGTCCACCCCATGCCCGTGCACTCCTGGGGCAACGACGTGTCCGCGGTGGAGATCGGGGCGCGGCGGTACGCGGAGCGCGAGGCCGGGTGGCTGCGGCTGGCCAGGGCGCTGGGGCTCGGCTTCCCCACGATGCCGAACGTGGTGAAGCGGACGACGTGTGTGGCCACCTCGACGCGGCGGGAGATCCTGGACCCGGCCGGGCGGGTGTACTCCTGCTCCGAGCACCCGCTGGTGCCGGGGGCGGCGCGCGAGGGCGTGGTGGCCACGGTGGACCAGCTGACGGGCGCCGCGCCGCGCCCGCGGGGGGAGTTCGACGACTGGTACGAGCAGGTGGGGGACGGCAGCCAGCAGTGCGGGCGCTGCCCGCTGCTGCCGGTGTGCGGCGGGGGCTGCCCGAAGCTGTGGCGCGCCGGGCACATGCCCTGTCCCAGCGTCAGGTTCAACTGGGCGGAGCGGATGGACGCGGCCGCCGCGGACCTGGGCCTGGTGCCCGTGGGCGCGGGGTGAGCCGTGCGCACCGTGCGGTTCGCCCACACCTCGACGGGCGCCACCGTCCCGCCCGGGGTCGTGCCGCTGCCGCAGGCGGTGGACCGGGCCTGGGCGTGGGGGGAGGCGACCGGGCGCGGCGTGCGGGTGTGCGTCATCGACAGCGGGGTGGACGCCACCCATCCGCTGGTCGGCAGGGGGGTGGCGCTGTTCGCCGCCGCCCAGGCGGAGCCGGAGGGGCCGTGGTCCGTGGTGCCCGACACGGCCGGGGACGTCGCCGGGCACGGCACGGCCTGCGCCGGGATACTCCACCGGGTGGCGCCCGGCTGCGAGATCACCAGCGTGCGGGTGCTCACCAGGAACCTCAGGGGCAGCGGGGAGGCGATGCTCG
Organism: Streptomyces hoynatensis; assembly: GCF_003626535.1. GTDB lineage: Bacteria > Actinomycetota > Actinomycetes > Streptomycetales > Streptomycetaceae > Streptomyces > Streptomyces hoynatensis. The sequence goes on along the minus strand of NZ_RBAL01000004.1, from coordinate 373,980 downwards.
CGGCCCTCGAATGGGCGGTCGACCGGGGCTTTCCCCTGGTCAACATGAGCCTGTCCACCCGCAAGCAGCCGCTGAAGGAGCGGCTGCACGACCTGGCCGACCGGGCGTACTTCGCGGGCGTGACCCTGGTCTCCGCGGCCCACAACAGCCCGGTGATCAGCTATCCCTGGCGCTTTCCCTCGGTGATCTCCGTCGGCTCGCACGCCGTGGCCGACCCGGAGTACGTCGAGCTGAACCCGAGTCCCCCGGTGGACGTCTTCGGCCCCGGCGTCAACGTGGAGGTGCCCTGGCCCGCCGGGGGCACCAAGGTCGTGTCGGGGAACAGCTTCGCGACCCCGCACGTGGCGGGCCTGTGCGCGCGGATTCTGGAGCGCCATCCCCGGTTCCGCACGCCCCAGTTGCGGCAGGTGCTCGCCGCCGTCGCGGACAACGTCGAGGGCCGACAGGTGAGGAGCCGAGGATGAACCTGAGCACGCACGACGAGATTCTGCGGTCGACGGTGCGGCTGGCGCGGCTGTCCTTCGCCGCCGCCGCGGCCTCCGTGTGCCTGTACGACCACGAGCGGCAGGCCCTGGTCTTCGAGGCCTCCTCGGGCCCGGGCGAGGACCGGCTGCTCGGCGTCGCCATTCCGTCCGATTCCGGCATCGCCGGCTGGGTCGCCAACACCGGGGAGCCGCTGGTGGTGCGGGGGGTCGCCACGGACGAGCGGTTCAACCGGGAGTTCGCGGCCGGGACCGGGCTGGTCCCCGACACGATCCTGGCCGCGCCGATCGAGCACCAGGGGGACGTCCTCGGGGTGCTCGAAGTGCTCGATCCGCGGCTCGAGGGCGTCGGGGAGATCTCCGCGATCGACCTGCTGACCGAGCTGGCCAACCAGAGCTGCGCCGCGCTGGCGCTGCTGCTCGCCGACCGCAGGGCCAGGGCGCGCCGCGCGGCGCCGCGCGGCGCGGTGTCCCAGCTGGCCGCGCTGCTCGACCAGTTGGGCCCGGAGAAGGAGGCCGCCGCGCAGGACCTGGTGAACGCCATGGTCAAGCTGCTGGCGTGAGGGGGGCGAGGCAGGTGCATCTGGCCGACGTGCTGCGACTGCGGACCCGCCCCGCGGCCGGGCTGCTGCTGGCGCTCACCGACCGCTGCCCGCTGAGCTGCGCCCACTGCGCGACCGGCTCCTGGCCCGGCGCCCCGCAGGGGGACGCGGCGCCCTTCCTGCGGCTGGCGGGCACCTTCCGCCGCGACGAGCGGCCCGAGCTGCTGTGGATGTCGGGCGGGGAGCCGCTGCTGCGGCCCGCGCTGGTCGCCGAACTGGCCGCGCGCGCCCGGGCGGTGGGGGCCACCTCCGCGGTGCTCAGCGGCATGTACTTCGCCCGCGGCGGGCGGCTGCCGGCGCGCGTGCGGCAGGCGTGCGCCGGCCTGGACCACTTCTCGGCGAGCATGGACGCCTTCCACGAGCGGCAGGTGCCGCGGGCGGACGTGCTGGACGCGCTCGGCCGCCTGCTCGACCTGGTGCCCGCGGTGAGCGTGCACCTCACCGCGGCGGAGGACGGCTATCCGGCGGCGGTGCTCGCCGAGTTGCGGCGGCGGTTCGGGCGGCGGGTGCCCGCGCTGGTCACCCGCCTCCAGCCCACCGGCCGGGCCGCGGCCCTCGCCGGGGCCACCGGCCACGCCGCCGCGGCGCCCACCGCGGGAGACGACCGGGGAAACGGCGGCGGAGTCGCCCCGGGAAGCGCCGCGGGGGCGGCCGGGGCCGTTGCCCTGGCCGGTGGCGCGGCAGGGGCGGGCGGGGCCGACCCGTGCGAGTTCGCGCTGTGGCCGCTGGTGGACACGGACGGCACCGTGTTCGCCTGCTCCCGGCAGAGCCTGGCGCGCCGCCACCGCCCGCCGCACCTGGTGCTCGGGCACGCCGCCCGCGACGGCTGGGGCGAGCTGCGGCGGCGGGCGCTCGGCGACCCGGTGCTGCGGGCGGTGCGCGCGCTGGGCCCCCTGGAGGCCGCGCGGCGCGCGGGCGCCGCGGGCTGCGCGGACTACTGCGGCACCTGCGTCGCGCTCACCGGGGCCCCCGGCGTCTCCCCCGCCTTCGCCACGGCCGTCGAGACGCTGCTCGGCCGGACCAGGCCCCGCGACCTGGCGGCCCGCTGGGGCGCGGGGCATTTCCGGGACGCGGTCGAACTCGGCTGGGAGGGCCCGTGAGGCGGCTGACCCACGCCGAGGCGACGCGGCTGCGGCGCACGCCCGGCGCCACCGTGGCGCTCTTCCTGACGGACCGCTGCCCGGTCGGCTGCGCGCACTGCTCGGTGGACTCGCTGCCCGGCGGGCCCACGATCCGCGACTGGGACCTCTTCACGAGGCTGGTGGACGCCCTCGCCGAACTGCCCGGGCTCCAGGCGGTCGCGATCACCGGCGGCGAGCCGTTCGCGGAACGGCGCGGGCTGACGTACGCGGTGCGGCGCCTGCACGCCGCGGGCACCGCGGTCCTCGTCTTCACCAGCGGCTTCTGGGCGCGCTCCGCGGTGCCCGCCTGGGTGCGCGGGGTGCTGGAGCTGACCGGGACCGTCTACCTGAGCACCGACGCCTTCCACGCCGCCGCGCTCGACGGCGGGCGGGCGGCGGCCGGGGTGGGACCGGGGGGCGAGGCGGAGGGGGACACGGCGGCGCGGGCGGCGCGGGCCGTCGTCGCGGCCGGGTGCCACCTGGTGGTGCAGACCCTCGCCGGCCCCGAGGGGGCCCCGCCGCCGCTGCCCCACCCCGCGGCCGAGCACAGCCTCGTGCCACCGCTGCCCGCGGGGCGGGGGGCGCGGCTGTTCCCGCGGCGCCCACCACGCCGCCCACTCGGCGCATTCGCGCCCTGCGCCCTGCTGCACGCCCCCACCGTGCGCTACGACGGCCTGGTGACCGCCTGCTGCAACGAGACGGTGCTCACCGGCGGGGGGCCCGCCGCGCTGCGCCGCCGCGTGTCCGACGCGGCCGGGCTGCGCGAGGCGCTGCGCGCCTTCCGCGCCGACCCGGTGCTGCGGCTGATGGGCGCCGCGGGCCCGGTGGGGCTCTCCACGGTGGTCGAGGGCCGGTACGGCTCGGTGTGCGAACCGTGCTGGCTGGCGCAGCGGCGGGCGGCGCGGGACCCGGAGGCGCTGGCCTCCCTGCGCCGCCTGGCCACGCTCGGCACCCCGGCGGCGCGTCCATGAGCGTGCCGGCGCTCCTCGACCTGCTCGCCCCCGGCCTGGCGCGGGCGGCGGGCCCGATGTGGCGCGCGGTGGTCACGCCCGCCGCCTACCGTCTCTGGCTGGCCACCACCCACGACCTGACCCGGGCCACCACGGGGCTGCTCGAGGAGGCCGCGGAACGCAGCGCCTGCCTCGGCGAGGCGGGGCTCGCCGCCTGGTTCGCCGGGCAGCTCGACGAGGAACGGGGCCACGGCTCCTGGGTGGCCGCGGACTACGCGGCGGCCGGCGGCGACCCCGGGACGCTGGCCGAACGGGTCCCGTGCCCGGCCACGGCCAGGCTGGTGGGCGCGCAGCACTACTACCTGCGGCACGCCCACCCCGTGGCGCTGCTCGGGCACATCGCGCTGCTCGAACGGCACCGGCCGGGACGCACCCTGGCCGCGGCGCTCGCGCGGCAGACGGGCCTGCCGCCGGGCGCGTTCCGCACCCTGACCGGGCACGTCGCGCCGCCGGCCGGCCGCAGGGCCGCCCTGGAGGCGCTGCTGGCGCGGCCGCCCGCGGGGGAGCGCGGGCGGCGCGTGCTGACCGCCGGCGCCCTGGCGACCGCCGAGGGGCTGGTGGAGCTGTTCTCCGCACTGCGAACGGAACTGGAGGCATCACCGTGACCGACCGGTCCCGTCTGGCGCGCCTCGGCCTCGATCTCGATCTTGAGGCACTCGGCGACGACCAGCTGGCTGCGCTCGACTCGCTGACCGACGAGGAGATCCGGGTGCTCGCCCGGATCAGGCGGAAGCTCGACGACGCCGCGGGCGACGTGGAGGGACACAGCCTGGAGGGGGGTGGCGTCGTGTGGTGACCGAGCTGGAGTGCGGCTCGTGCCACGCGGCGAACCCCGCGGTGGCGATGTTCTGCATGCGCTGCGGCGGCAGTCTGACGCAGCCGCCCGAGCCGTCGAGGCTGCGCCTGGTCACCGTCGCGTTCTGCGACATCGCGGGCTCCACGCGGCTGGCGGACCGGCTGGACCCGCAGGTGTGGCACGGCATACTCGCCGGCTACTTCGCCGAGGTCTCCGCGGCGCTGAGCGCGGCGGGCGGCCGTCTGGAGAAGTTCATCGGGGATGCCGTCGTCGGGGTGTTCGGCGCCGACTCGGCCGGCGAGGAGGACGCCGTCTCCGCGGTCGAGGGCGCCTTCGCGGCGCTGGCCCGGCTGGCACGGCAGGGCGGCGCGGGCGCCCCGGACGGAACGGGCGGCGGGGGCGGCGCGGGCGGCCGGTATGACGGGCGTGCGGCGGGGGACGCCGGCCTGCCGCAGGGCGGCCGGGCCAGGCACCCGGCGGGGGACCCGGGCCGGTACGGGGTGCGGCTGTCCGTCAGGTTCGGGCTGGCCTCGGGCCGCGCGGTCACCACGGACCGCGACTCCTCCTTCGCCATCGGGGCGGTGATGAACCGGGCGGCCAGGCTGCAGGCCGCGGCCCCGCCCGACGGGGTGCTGCTCGACGTCCGCACCTGGCTGCTGGTGCGCGACCGGGTGGCCTGCCAGGCGGTGCCCCCGGTGGCGGCCAAGGGCTTCGACCGGCCGCTGCGTGCCTGGCGGGCCGCGCCGGGGCGGGCGCCCGGGGACCGCGGGGGCACGTTCGTCAACCAGTCCTGGCTGCTCGCGGGCCTGGGCGAGGAGGTGGCCGCCGCCCTGCGGCGCCCCGAGGTCACCGTCCTGACCGTGCGCGGGGAGCTGGGCAGCGGGAAGTCGCGCGTGCTGGACCGGCTGGCGGACCGGCTCGCGGCGGACGGCACGGCGGCGCGGGTGCTGCGCGTGGCCTGCGGCCCGGGCGACCGGGAGCACGAGGCGCTGCGGCTGGAGCGGCTGCGCAGGGAACTGGCGGGGGCGCGCGGGCCGCGGCGCGGCGGGAGTCCCGCTTCCCCGCACCCCCCGGTTGCCTCGATTCCCACGATTCCCTCGGTCGGGGAGCTGGCGTGGGGCGTCAGGCGCGGCCTGGCCGAGACCAGCCGCACCCAGGGGCCCGTGGTGGTGCTGGTCGACGACTTCCCCTACGCCTCGCCCGCGTTCCGCCTGCTGCTCGAACCCGCCAGGGGCGGCACCGGGCCGGTCGTGTTCGTGCTCGCCGGGCGGGACGCCGGCTGGCCGGAGCCGCCCGGCTTCGCGGCGGCCCGGGACTTCCGGGTGCCGCCGCTCGGGGAGGCGGACGCGCGGGCGCTGCTCGACGCCCTCGGCGGGGACCTGGCGCTGCACTCGGCCGACGGGCCCGCCGGCCACACCGACCACACCGACCGCACCGGCCGTGCCGACCACACCGACCACACCGACCACACCGACCATCTGGTGCGCCGCGGCCGGGGCAACCCCCTGTTCCTCGAACAGCTTGCGGCCCTCGCGGGCGAGGGCATCGTGGACGAGGTGGCGCCCTCGGCCGAGGCGGCGCTCGGCGCGCGCATCGAGCCGCTGAGCGCCCCGGCCCGGCACGTCCTTGCCTGCGTGGGGGCGGCGGGCCAGGCGCTGGCCCCCGGGGACCTGGACGCGGTGTGCGACCTGCCGGAGCAGGAGTTCCACGCCGCCCTCGAGGAGCTGGAGGCGGCGGGGCTGCTCGGCAACCGGGTGGCCGCCGAGGTGGCCTACGCACAGATGGTGCTGGGCGACCGGGCCGCCGTCCACGTCGCGCTCGCCGAGCGCCTGCGGCGTGCGGTCGGCGAGGAGCCCGAGGTGCTCGACCTGGCCGTGCTGCACGCGGTGAAGGGGCAGCGGTACTGGCGGGAGTTCGACCCGGGTTCGGAACGGGACGCGTCGGCGACCAGGCTCGCGGTGCGCACCCTGGCCGCGGCCGCCCGCCAGGCCCTCGCGCGCTCGGAGGTGGGCCGCGCCGTCGACCTGTGCGAACGGGCCGGGGAGCTGGCCGCGCAGGGGGGCGGCGCCGAGGGGGCGCTGGGCCTGGAGGTGGCCGCGCCGCACGCGTACGCCTTGGCCGCCGTCGGCAGGACCGCGGAGGCGCTGGCGCGGGTGGCCGAGGTCTCGGAGCTGCCGGGCAACGCCTCGGCGCGGCTGCACCTGCTGGTGACCGGGGCCGTGCTCGCCGGGCGGGAGGACCCGCGGCTGCGGGAGCTGGCGCGGCAGCAGGGCGGCGACCCGACGGCGGTGGCCAGGCTGGAGACCTGGGACGGGCTGCGGGCGGCCAGGGCGGGCGACTACCCGCGGGCCGAGGCGCTCCTCGAATCCGCCTACCGGCGCATGCGGCGCTTCGGCGCGGGCCTGGGCACCGCGGAGATCTACGGCAACCTCTCGCTCTTCCTGCTGTACGGCGACACCCCGGTGCCGGCCGCGCTCGCCCGCTGCCTCGCCCTGCGCGCGGAGGTGGCCGACGCGCCCCTGCTGCACGCGGTGGTCAGCTGCTCGGCCGCCGTGCTGCACCAGCTCGCGGGCGAGCCGGCGGCGGCGCGCGCCATGCTGGGCGCCGCCCGCGAGGTGTTCGAGGAGATGGGCCACGAGCGGGGGCGGGCCGGGGCGCTGGAATTCGCCGCCCACGCGGCCGAACTCGCGGGCGACGCCGCGGAGGCGGCGAGCCTGGCCCGCCGGGCGGCGGAGGTCTACGAGGCGGTCGGCGAGCGGCGCACCGCCGCCCACTGCGCGCTGCGCGCCTACGTCCTGCGCCCCCTGGGGCCGCCGCCCCCGGCGCCCGGGGGGCCGGAGAGCTGGGAGACGCGGGTGCTCACGGCGCAGGTGGCCGCGCTGACCGCGGCCGATCCCGGTCGGGCCGCGGCGCGGCTGGACGCGGCGTTCGGCGAGATCTCCCGGCTGCGCGGCAGCGGGGTGCGGCTGCTGCCGCTGCTGGGCTGCCTGCGCGTGGCCAGGCGGCTGGGCGACACCGGCCGCGCGGCCCGCGCCCGGGAGGCCGTCGCGGAGGCGCGGCGGCTCCGCGAGCGTCCCGGACGGTGAGGGCGCGCCCCGGCGGCGGGGCCGGGGCGCCCGGCGCGCACCCCCGTGGCCCACGCGGCCCGAGCGGCCCGAGCGCTGCGAGTGCCCCGGGCGGCCCCAGCGCCCTGGGGGGCGCATGGCAGTTATCGTGCGCCCCCCAGGCGCGGCCGTGCGCCCTCTCCGCGGAGCCTGCCGCACCCGCCTCCCTGGGTAGCCCCACGAATACCGAGTGTGCAGGGGCGTAGGCGCGCCACGAGGGCGCGCGCGAGGCAGGGGGGGTGGCCGCGGTGGTGCGCGCGTCCGACTGGAGCCCGGTGGACATGGACTCCGATCCGGCGCCCGGCGACCCCGAGCGCGTCAGGGAGCTCGCGGAGTCGCTGCAGTCCTTCGCGGACGACGTCGGCGAGGCCCTGGGGAAGATCCGCGGCATGGCCTCCGACCGCGCGGTCCTCGACTGGGCCGGCCTGGCGGCGGAGACGTTCCGCGCCGAGTTCGACACCGTGCCGGGCAACCTGACGAAGCTGCAGGTCTCCTACGACCTGTGCGCCCAGGCGCTGCACACCTACTGGCCGAAGCTCCTCACCGCCCAGGGCATGGCCGACCGGGCGCTGGAACGCGCCATCGCCGCGCAGGGCGAGCTCACGAGCGCCCGCGGCAGGCTGGGCGAGGCGGAGGACTGGGTCGGCCGGGCCGCCGAGGCCGCCTCGCGCCTGAGTGAGGGCGGCGGGCAGGACGCCCCGCCCCCGGACGAGGCACAGGTCAGGGCGGCCACCCGGGACCACGCCGCCGCCCAGGAGGCCGCGGCCGCCGCACAGTCCCAGGTCCACGCCGCCGAGGACCGGCTCGCCGCCGCGCGGCAACTCGCGCAGGACGCACTGGAGATGCGCGAGGAGGCGGCCCGGATCTGCGCCCGCGACATCGACGCCGCCTCCGACGCCGGCATCCACAACCGCTCCTTCTGGGAAAACCTGGGCCGCTGGCTGTCCGACGCCTGGGACACCCTGGTGGCCGTCTGCAAGGTCGTGGTGGCCGTGCTCGGCGTGATCGCCCTGATCATCGGCGGGCCGCTGGCGCTGGTCGTGCTCGCCGCCGCCGTCGTCGTGCTGGCCGACACCCTGGTGAAGTTCGCCCGCGGCGACGCCTCGCTGCTCGACGTCGCCTTCGCCGCGCTCGGCTGCATCCCCGGCATGAGGGGCCTCACGACCCTCGGCGGCCTGGCCCGCGGCATCCGGGCGGCGGCCGCCACCGGGCTGCGCGGCCTGCGCGGCGGCATCCGCGGGCTCGGCCAGAGCATCCGCCGCCTCGGCCGCGGCGGCGACACCCTGGTGTGCCGCACCGACCCGATCGACATGGCCACCGGCGAGGTCGTGCTGGACGCCGTCGACGTCGAACTGCCGGGCGTGCTGCCCCTCGTGCTCAGGCGCCACCACCGGTCGAGCCTGCGGGAAGGCACCTGGTTCGGCCCCTCCTGGGCCTCCACGCTCGACCAGCGGCTGGTGCTCGACGAGGCGGGGCTGCGCTTCGTCACCGAGGACGGGATGGTGCTCGACTATCCGCGCCCGCAGGCCGGGGAGCCGGTGCTGCCCGTGGAGGGCCCGCGCTGGGGCCTGTCCTGGGACGGCGAGCCGGGCTCCCCGCTGACCGTGCACCAGCCGGAAACCGGCCACACGCTGCACTTCGCGCCGGTGCCGGGACGCCGCGGCGGCGAACTCCCCCTGGCGGCGCTCACCGACCGCAACGGCAACCGCATCCGCGTCGAGTACGGCCCGGGCGGCGAGCCCACCGCGCTGGCGCACGACGGGGGTTACGTGCTGGGCCTGGCCACCGAGGGCGGCCGGATCACCGAACTGCGCCTGCTGAGCGACCCGGAGCAACCCGTCCTGCTGCGCTACGGCTACGACGCGCAGGGCAACCTGGCGGCGCTGTACGACTCCGCGGACCGCCCGCAGCTGCTGGAGTACGACGCCGCCCACCGCCTCACCGGCTGGGAGGACCGCAACGGCGACCGGTACCGGTACGTCTACGACGCGGAGGGCCGGTGCGTGGCCACCGAGGGCACCGGCGGCTTCCTGAACAGCCGGGTCGCCTACGAGGAGGGCGGCAGGGCAGCGGGGCGGGCGGGCGAGGGCGGCGCGGCCGGGATGCGCCGCACCCGGTTCACCGACTCGCTCGGCCACACCACGGTCTACGAGTTCGACGACTGCTACCGGCTGGTGACCGAGACCGACCCGCTCGGCCACCGGGTGCACCGCACCTGGGACCGCTACGACCGGCTGCTGTCCCTCACCGACGCCCTGGGCCACACCGTCCGCATGGAGTGGGACGCCGCGGGCTGCCTCGCCGCCGTCCGGCTCCCCGACGGCACCGCGTCCCTGGCCAGGCACAACGCGCTCGGCCTCCCCGTGGAACTGACCGCGCACGACGGGGCGGTGTGGCGGCAGGAGTGGGACGAGCGGGGCAACTGCCTGTCGGTGACGGCCCCCGACGGGACCACGACCACCTTCACCCGCGAGGCGACCGGCGCCCTGCGCACGCTGGTGGACGCCGAGGGCGGGAGGTTCGTCTTCACCAACGACGCGGCGGGACGGCCCACCTCGGCCACCGACCCGCTGGGCGGCGTCACCCGCTTCTGCTACGACGCCCACGGCAGGACCACCGCCGTCACCGACCCGCTCGGCGGCACCACCCGCTACACCTGGACGCCCGAGGGCCACCCGGCGAGCAGGACGACCCCCGAGGGCGCCACCGAGGAGTGGACCTGGGACGGCGAGGACAACTGCCTCTCCCACACCGATCCCCTCGGCCGGGTGACCCGCTTCGCCTACTCCCCCTTCGGGATGCTCGCCGGGCGCACCGGCCCGGGCGAGTCCGGCTACACCTTCACCCACGACACCGAGCTGCGCCTGACCCGGGTCACCGGCCCCGGCGGCCGGAGCTGGGACTACGCCTACGACGCCGCCGGCCGCCTGGTCTTCGAGTCCGACTTCGACGGCCACGCCCACCGCTACGCCCACGACGCGGCCGGGCGCCTGGTCTCCCGGACGAACGCGGCCGGCCAGACGGTGTCCTTCCGCTACGACAGCGTGGGCAACCAGATCGGGAAGACCGTGGACGGCCGCAGCACCACGTACGAGGTGGACGCGGCGGGTCGCCTGCTGCGCGCGGCCGGCCCCGACGCCACGCTGACCTGCCGCTACGACCCGCTGGGCCGGGTCCTGGCCGAGGCCGTGGACGGCCGGACCGTGAGCTTCGCCTACGACGCGCTGGGGCGGCCGACCCGGCGCACCACCCCCGGGCGGGTCGCCTCCTCCTACGCCTGGGACGCGGCGGGGAACCGCACCCTGCTCACCGCGGAAGGGCACCGCCTCACCTTCGCCCACGACGCCGCGGGCCGCGAGACCACCACCGGGATCGGCCGGGAAGGGCCGGTCCTCAGCCACTCCTGGGACGGCGAACACCGCCTCACCGCCCAGACGCTGACCGCGCGGGGGCGGACCCTGGCCCGCCGCTCCTGGACCTACCGCGCCGACGGCAGCCCCACCGCGGTCGAGGACCTGGCCGGCGGCCGCCGCAGCTTCGGCCTCGACCAAGAGGGCCGGGTCACCGCGGTGCGCGCCGAGGGGTGGCGGGAGAGCTACGCCTACGACGCGGCGGGCAACCAGACCCGGGCCGACTGGCCCGACCGGCACCCGCTGCCCGAGGCCAGGGGCGACCGGGCCCTCAGCGGCAACCGCGTCACCCGGGCCGGGGCCGTGACCTACGAGTACGACGCGGCGGGCCGGGTGGTGGTGCGCCGCAGGAAGCGGCTGTCGCGGAAGCCCGACGTCTGGCGCTTCGAGTGGGACGGCGAGGACCGGCTGACCGCGGTCACCACGCCCGACGGCACCCGCTGGCGCTACCGCTACGACCCGCTGGGGCGGCGGGTGGCCAAGCAGCGCCTCGGCCCCGGCGGGCAGGGCGTCGCCGAGGAGACCAGGTTCGCCTGGGACGGGCCGCACCTCGTGGAGCAGACGACCACGGCCCCCGGCGGCCGCGAGCAGGTCACCGTCACCTGGGAGCGGGAGGACACCAGGCCGCTGGCCCAGCTCGAACGCACGACCCTGGCCGACGCGCCGCAGGAGGTCGTGGACGAGCGGTTCTTCGCCATCGTCGGCGACCTCGTCGGCACGCCGACGGAGCTGGTCGGCGAGGACGGGGAGGTCGCCTGGCGCGCCGAGGCCACGCTGTGGGGGCTGACCGGCCGCGCCGCGGGCGCCACGGCGTACACCCCGCTGCGCTTCCCCGGGCAGTACGAGGACCGGGAGACCGGGCTGCACTACAACTGCCTGCGGCACTACGACCCCGCCACCGCCGCCTACCTCAGCCCGGACCCGGTGGGGATCGACGCGGGGCCCAACCCGCTGCGCTACGTGCTGAACCCGCTGCGGTGGATCGACTACCTCGGCCTGCTGACCTGCGCGCAGAACGCCAGGCGGCTGCGGTCGGCCCTGCGCAGGGACGGCCGCCCGGTGCGCCCGGGCCACGCCGCGGCCCACATCGTGCCCGGCAACCTCAGGCTGGGGAACGCCGCCAGCACCAGGAACCTGCTGCGGCGGTACGGGGTCGACATCAACGAGGCGGCCAACGGCATCGTGCTGCGCCACCCGCGCCCGCACAACTTCACCCACCGCACCGCCTACCTCAACCGCCTGGACCAGCATCTGCAGAACTTCGTCGCCAACCGGGTCGCCCTCAACTACACCAACGCCGCCATCCGGCAGGACCTGCGGAGCGAACTGCGCCGCATCGGGCGCCAGATCCAGCAAGAATTGCGTACCGGCCGCCCCCGGGCGAACGCGTTCTGGACCGGGCCCTGACCCCGGCGGGTCCTGGCCCGCCACGGGCCCGCTCCCCCGCCACCCCCCGGAATGCACCGCGCCGGCCACCCACCCGAACCGCCGGGCGGCAGCGCCCGCACCGACCGACAGGAACACGGACCAGAAGGACATGACCCGCGACCCCCACGGCGACAGCCCACACGCCCCCACCGTCACCCGTACCGGCACCGATGGGGCCGCCGCCCCGCCGCCAGGCGCACCGCGCGCCCCGCTCGCCACCTACCGGCTGCTGGCCTCGCTCGGCGACTTCAGGACCCTGCGCCTGGACGACTCGCTCGTCCGGCTCAAACGCTGGGAGTTCACCGGCGCCGGCGAGATCCCCGAGGTCTTCGGCGCCGAGTGGGTGGGGGAAGAGCACTGGCCCGCCTCCGAGTTCGCCAGCAGCTACCCCGACGCCCCCGTGCTCAGCGCCCGCGTCGCCGGGCTGCTGCGGGAGGAGCTGCTCTCGGCCGGCCGCCTCGTTCCCGTGCGCCGGGTGCGGGGCGCGGGCCCACGGAAGCCCGGGGACGCCGCGGAGCTCGATCACGTGGTGTACGTGGTCGAGAAGGTCGTCGACTGCCTGGACCCGGCGCGTTCCTCCGCGCCCCGGCCGCCCACGGGCGAGATCGAGCGCGCGGTGTTCCGCCCCGACGCCCTTCCCGTGGAGCTGCCGGCCTTCCGGCTGCCCCAGTTCCCGGTCGCGGTCTACTGGAACGCCTGGGCCGTGGACCGGTTGCGCGCCCTGCTCGGCCCGCAGGTGGAGGCCCGGCTGGCCTGGTCGCAGGACCCGGCCGCCCGGCCGCACCCGAACCTCTGGGGCGTGTGAGGGCGCCACGGCCGGGTGGCGCGCGGGCCCGATCGCCCGCCGGGGCCCGTGGGTTCAGGCGCCGGGCGGCGGGGGCTTCGGCGTTCCGCGGCCGGCGGCGGCCGGGGCGCGACGGCGGCCCCACGCCTCCTCGATGTGCGAGGTCATCGCCCGGGCGGCGCCCTCGGCGTCGCGGGCGCGCAGGAGTTCCACCACGCGCCGGTGCTCCTCGTTGGCGGCCCGGCAGCCCGCCTCGTCCGGCATCCCGGTGTAGAGGGTCGTCTTGCGCGCCTGGGCGTGCACGATCCTGACGATGGAACGGCCCAGGGTGTTGCCCGAGGCGGTCATGATCCGCTCGTGCAGTTCCACGTCGGTCTCGGTGAACAGCTCCGGCGTCGCGGTCTGCCGCTCCAGCAGCGCCAGGGTCTCCTCGAAGCCGCGCAGCTCCTCCTCGGTGGCGTGGGCCGCGGCCTGGCCGGCCATCTGCGACTCCAGGGCGGAGCGGACCCCGACGAGCTGGTCGAGGATGACCAGCTCGTCGTCGTGCCGGACGGCGGCGGCGAGCACCACGGGATCGAGCAGGTTCCAGCTGTCCGTGGCGGTCACCGTGGTGCCGGAGCCCTGGCGCGCCCTGGCCAGCCCCTTGGCCTCCAGGCTCTTGACCGCCTCGCGGATGGTGGTGCGGCTGACGCCGAAGCGCTCGCACAGCTCCGGCTCGGTGGGGAGCGAGGAGCCGGGCGGGAAATCGCCGCCGGCGATGCGGTCCACCAGCACCTCGACCACGGCGTGGGCCAGCCGCGCCGGTCGCCTGGGAAAGGTGGGCAGCGCCGCCGCGGGCCGCTTCCCGCCGGCGGCCCCCGGCATCCCGGCGGCGCCCGTGGCCGGCGCGTCCTGTGCCTCTCCTGCGGCCCCGGTGTCTGACCGTCCCATCGCATCCCCTCCGGCGTCGGCTGTGTGGCCCTCGGCGTGCCCGCGGGGGCCTCCGCTGAGCGTTCCCCTGTGCGAGAACTGTAGCCAGTCGGAGGAACTGACAGCATTCGTATGATGACATACGTATGCTGGCGGGCGCGGGGGCTGCCCGCCGCCGGGCCGGGCTCAGCCCTTGAGGAACGCGAGGATGTCCGCGTTGAGCTCCTCGTGTGGCTGGCGTAGATGCCGTGCCCGCCCGTCGGGTACTCCTTGTACACGCAGCCCGGCAGCAGTTCGGCCGTCCGCCGCCCGGTCGCCGCCACGGGCGCCGAGAAGTCCGCGGCCCCGTGCACCACGAGCGCCGGCACGTCCACGCCGCGCACGGCCTCCCGGTTGTCGGTGTGGAACACGGCGCGCTGGCAGGCGAGGGTCGCCCAGATCGAGGTGCTCAGGCACTGGGCGACCGTGAGCGCGATCTGCCCCTCGCCGACCGGGGTGCCCAGGTGCGTGGCGAAGAACGCCTGCGCCTGCCGGCGCATCCACCGGGGCCGGTCCGCCCGGATCGCCGCCTGCTGCGCCTCGAAGGCGGCCTCGGGCACGCCGAGCGGATTGTCCTCGGTCTGCTTGAGGAAGGGCAGCATCGCGGAGATCAGCACGGCCCTCGCCACCCGCCGCGAGCCGTGGCGGGCGAGGCAGCGGACGATCTCCGCGCCGCCGAGCGAGTGCCCGACGAGGGTGACCCCGGTCAGGTCGAGGTGGTCGAGCAGCGCGGCCAGGTCGTCGGCGGTGGAATCCATGTCGTAGCCGGTGGACGGGCGGTCCGACCTGCCGTGGCCCCTGCGGTCGAAGGCGATGCAGCGGTGGCCGCGCTCGGCGAAGGAGGGAATCTGGTATTCCCACATGTCCGCATTGAGCATCGCGCTGGCGACGAAGACGATCGGCTCGCCCTCGCCGTAGTCCTCGTAGGCCAGGCGCGTGCCGTCGTGCGTCTCGAAGAACATCCGTTCCCTCCCTTGCGTGGTGGCACCAGACTGGCGCGGGAAGGTGCGGGCGTCGATGACGTCACGGGTCATGGCGCCGGGGCGCGGCCCGGGACAGGCGGCGCGCGCCGCCTGTCCCGGGCCGCGCCCGGTTCACGAGGCGGGGAACTCGCCCGCCCCGGCGGGGAGGTGGAGGCCGTAGGCGCGGCGGGCCGTCCCGGCCCACACCGCCTCCCGCTCCGCCGGCGCGAGGTGCCCGGTCAGCCGGCCGGCCAGCCCGGCGACCTCGGCGTAGGAGGCGGCGAGCAGGCACACCGGCCAGTCGGAGCCGAACATCACCCGTCCCGGCCCGAAGGCGTCGAGCGCGGCGTCCGCGTACCGGGCGAAGTCCGCCTCCCGCCAGGGGCCCTCGCCCGCCTCGGTGACCAGTCCCGAGAGCTTGCAGAAGGTGTTGGGCGAGGCGGCAAGCCCGCGGAGGGCGGCCTCCCACTCCCCCGCGTCGCCGGTGGCCACCGGCGGCTTGGAGAGGTGGTCGAGGACGAACCGCAGCTGCGGCAGCTCCCTGGCGGCCCGCACCGCGGCCGGGAGCTGGGGCGGCCTGGTCAGCAGGTCGTAGGCCAGCCCGGCCGCAGCCACCGCCCGCAGGCCCCGCCGCACCTCGGGCCGGTCGAGCCAGCCGGGGTCGGGCTCGCTCTGCACCAGGTGCCTGATGCCCACCAGGCGCTCGCCGCCCTTCCCGGCGCGGAGCGCGGCGATCCGGTCGGCCACGTCGGGGGCGGTGAGGTCGACCCAGCCGACCACCCCCGCGATCAGGGGCTCCTCCGCGGCCAGGGCCAGGTACTCGGCCGTCTCCTCCTGCGAGGCCGAGGCCTGCACCCACACCGTCGCCCCGACGCCCGCGGCGGCGAGTTCGGGGCGCAGGTCCGCCATGGTGAACGTGCGGGCGAGGGGCGCCATGGCCTCGGGGTCGATCCACTCCTGCGGCCTGAGGGCCAGGTCCCACAGGTGGTGGTGGGCGTCCACCCGCCAGGCCCCGGCGCTCACCCCGCCGCCTCGGGGGCGGGCGGCCGGAGCCTGAGGCCCGCCATGCCGCCGTCCACCGGCAGCGCGGTGCCGGTGGTGGAGCCGGAGGCGGGCGAGGCGAGGTAGACGATCGCGGCGGCGACCTCCTGCGCCGTGACCAGCCGTCCCAGGGGCTGCCTGGCGTTCAGCGCGGCCCGCTCCGCCTCGGGGTCCTCGGCCGCCTGGAGCAGCCGGTCCACCCAGGGCGTGGCCGCGGTGCCCGGGTTGACGCAGTTGACGCGGATGCCCTCGCGGATGTGGTCGGCGGCCATGGCCAGGGTCAGCGCGAGGACCGCCCCCTTCGAGGCGGAGTACAGGGCGCGCTGCGGCAGTCCCGCGGTGGCCGCGATCGAGCAGGTGTTGACGACGGCCGCGGCCTTCGAGCGGCGCAGGTGCGGCAGGGCGGCCCGGGTGACGCGGACCATCCCGAGGACGTTCACGTCCAGGACGCGCCGCCACTCCTCGTCGTCGTTGTCCGCGACGGTGCCCTGGGCGCCGATGCCGGCGTTGTTCACGAGGATGTCCAGGCCGCCCAGGCGCTCCGCCGCGGCGGCGACCGAGGCGCGCACGGCCTCGTCGTCGGTGACGTCGCAGGCCAGCGCCCCGAGTTCGGCGCGCTCCGCCTCGGGCAGCACCCGGGGGTCGCGGTCGAGTACGGCGAGGCGGGCGCCGCGCGCGGCGAGCAGGCGGGCGGTGGCGAGGCCGATCCCGGAGGCGCCGCCGGTGACGAGGGCGGTCAGGCCCGCCAGGTCGCGGCCTGGGCTGGGAACTTCGCTGTTCATGGTGCTTCCTTCCGGAGGCGGTTGCGGCCGAAGGCGATTGTGTCGGATGTGCCGGAGGGTGCCCCGGCCGGGACGGAGGGGTGCCGCGCCGGTGGCTCCTCAGGCGCGCCCGATCACCTGGCGCTGGCGGCCCAGCCGGTCGCCCTCGATCTCGACGACGTCGCCCTCGGCGAGGTAGGGGAAGTCGTTGGCGCCGAAGGCCACGCCCGCCGGGGTGCCGGTGTTCACCAGGTCGCCCGGCTCCAGCACCATGAACTGGCTGAGGTACCAGACGAGATGGTGGACGCCGAAGAGCATGCGCGCGGTGTTCCCGTCCTGCCGGGGCTCCCCGTTGACCCGGGTGCGCAGGCCGATCGCCTGCGGGTCGCCCAGCTCGTCCGGGGTGACCAGCCAGGGGCCGAGCGGGTTGAACGTCTCGCCGGACTTGCCCTTGTCCCAGGTGCCGCCCCGCTCGTGCTGCCAGGCGCGCTCGGAGACGTCGTTGGACAGCGCGTAGCCGGCGATGACGGCCGCCGCCTCCCGCGGGGAGTCCAGGTAACGGGCCGGTGCGCCGATGACGACGCCGAGTTCCGCCTCGTAGTCCGTCTTCTCGCTGCCGCGCGGGATCAGCACGGTGTCGTCGGGGCCGACCACGGTGCCGGGCGCCTTCATGAAGACCACGGGCTCCTCGGGGTGGGGCGAGCCGGTCTCCTCGGCGTGGTCGGAGTAGTTGAGCCCGATGCAGACGATCTTGCCCGGGCGGGCGATCGGGGCGCCGACGCGCAGGCCGGCGACGTCGATGCGGGGCAGCCTTCCCCCGGCGAGGGCCGCGGCGGCCCTGGCGGGTCCTTCCGAGGCGAGGAACGCGCCGTCGATGTCGGCGGTGACGGGGCCGAGGTCGACGTAACCTCCGGCGCCGTCCGCGAGCACGGGGCGCTCGGCTCCGGCGGGGCCGATGCGGAGGAACTTCATGGGCGGGCCTTTCTGGCAGGGGCGCGGCGGAGCGCGCGGGTGTGCGATGTGGGTGCGCCGGGGCGCGTGGGGGCGGTTGGGGCGTTTCGCGCCCCGGTCGGTTTCCGGCCGAACGTCCGGGTCTCCCGGCCCGTCCGGCGCGGCCCCGGCGGGGGCGGCGGGCGCTTCGCGGTCTCGCGTACGGCGTCGTGCGCGGTGTTGTGCGCGGTGTTGTGCGCGGGGCCGTCAGGCGCCGCCTCAGTCGAGGTGGAACACCTCCTCGATCTCGACCCAGCGCTCGCCCTCGGCCGCGCCCTCGACCGGACGCTGGCACGGGTCGGTGAGCTCCCACCAGCGGCGGGTCGGCTCGTCGGCGGCGATGGTGGCCATGTCCGCCTCGTAGTCGGTGCCGGTGTACTCGTAGTAGGCGAACAGCGTGTCGCCGTGCAGGAAGATCGAGTAGTTCGTGATGTGGGCCCGGCTGAGGGTGGCCAGCACCTCGGGCCACACCTCGCGGTGCAGGCGGCGGTACTCCTCCTCCTTCTCCGGCCTGAGGTGGATCACCGAGGCGACGCGGCGGGGCTTGGACATGCTTCTCCTCCTCTGGCGGCCCGGGCGGGACGCGGATGCGGGCCGGGACCTGTGGGCCGGACGTGCGGACGGGCGGGGGTGGTGCGGCGGGTGCGGACGGGGGTTCGCGCGCGCCTCCTCAGGACCGCGGCGGGGCGGAGACCACCACCCCGTCCTTCTCCAGCCGCGCCACGGCCTCCTCGGTCATGCCCAGTTCGCGCAGAATCTCCCTGCTGTGCTGGCCGTTGACCGGGGCGGGCCGCTCCACCGTCTGCGGCGCGGCGCTGAGCGCGAAGGGGAAGCCCGGCGTGGTCACCCTTCCCTCGGTGGGGTGCTCGTAGGTGACGAACGAGCCGTTGTGCGCCACCTGGGGGTCGGTGAGGAGGTCCTCGTAGGAGTAGACGGGGCCGCACCACACCCCGGCCGCGCCGAGCGCCTCGAGCCAGTGGCCGGTCGGGCGCCGCCGCAGGTGCTTCTCGACCAGGGCGGAGATCTCCTCCCGCGCCCGGAACCCGTCGCGCTCGGCGTCGAAGGGGGCGAGTCCCGGCTCCTCGAACACCCGGGCCAGGACGGCGGGTTCCGCGAAGGAGAGGGCCAGGTAGCCGTCGCTCGTCGGGTAGATGCCGTAGGGGGCGCGGATGTAGCTGTGCGCGTGGATGCCCGCGGCGCGCGACTGCGGCACGCCCCCGACGGTGTGCACCGTGATCTCCTGCATCTGGGCGCTGATGATCGCGTCCAGCATGTTGACCCGCACCAGCTGCCCCTCGCCGGTGCGCTGCCGGTGGAAGAGCGCGGCCAGGGCGCCCTCGAAGGCCGAGTAGGCGGCGAACGCGTCCACGAGGAAGTACGGGGCCGCGGCGGGGGGCCGGCCGGGGGCGCCCGCGCTGAACAGCGCGCCGCTCATGGCCTGCAGCAGCAGGTCCTGCCCCGGGCGGGTGGCGTAGGGGCCGCTCTCGCCGTAACCGGAGATCGACACGTACACCAGGTCGGGCCTGAGCGCCCGGAGCGTCTCGTAGTCGACGCCGAGCCTGGCGGCCACGCCGGGGCGGTAGTTCTGCAGGAACACGTCGGCGGTGCCGACCAGCCGGTGCAGCGCGGCGAGCCCCGCCTCGGACTTGAGGTCGATCGACAGGCTGCGCTTGTTGCGGTTCAGCGACAGGAAGGAGGCGTTGACCTCCTTGCCGCGGGCGCCGCCGGCCGAGGCGTGCCGCTGCCACTCCCCCGCGGGCGGCTCCACCTTGATGACGTCGGCGCCCAGGTCCGCGAGCTTCATCGCCGCGAACGGGCCGGACATGGCGATCGACAGGTCGAGGACCCGGATGCCTTCGAGAACCTTCATCGTCACCTCGACTGCTGCGATGGGCTGAACGCGGCCGGGCCACTGGACCGGCCGGACGAGCCGGACTCCCCCGGCTGCCGGGACGCGCCTCGACGGCTCGCGGCGCCCCGCGCCCCGCCGGCCGCCCGGCCGAGGCGGCCACTCGGGCCGCACGGCCGGGTTCCGGCGGCGGGACGGGTAGAATGTTAGCGCTATCGGCAGCGCTAACAGAAGGGGCCTCCGCGGGGCCGCGCGGCCGGGGGCACGGCGGTCCCCTGCGGGTGCGTAGAGTGAGCCGATCGGCGGGGAACGGGGCGGAACACGGGAGAGCGGAGCGCGATGGTCGGCGGTCCTGGGCCACAGCAGCCGGAGGAGCGGGCGCCGCGGCGCGCCTCGACGCGGACGGTGACCCTGCGGGACGTCGCCGCCCTCGCGGGGGTGTCCTCGCAGACCGTCTCGCGGGTGCTGCGCATCCCCGACGAGGTGGCCCCGCACACCAGGGCGCGGGTCGAGGCGGTGATCAGGGAGAGCGGCTACGTGCCGAACCTGGCCGCCCGCAACCTGGCCTCCAACCGGAGCAAGATCGTCGCCACGGTGATCCCCTCGCTCTCGGCCTCGATCTTCTCCGAGACGCTGACCGGCCTCTCGGCGGTCCTCGCCCCCGAGGGCTACCAACTGCTGCTCGGCTACACCGACTACGACGACGCGCGCGAGGAGGAGCTGATCCGCTCGCTGCTCGGCAGGCGCCCCGACGGCATCTGCCTGACCGGCGCCGTGCACCGGGAGAGCATCGTGGCGATGCTGCGGGCCTCGCGCGTTCCCGTGGTCGAGACCTGGGACTGGACGACGACCCCGGTGGACACCCTCGTCGGCTTCTCCAACGAGGAGGCCATGTTCGCGATGGTGTCCTTCCTGCGCGAGAAGGGCTACCGCAGCCCGTGTTTCGTCGGCTCGCTGCGCGCGGGCGACCACCGGGCGCTGCGGCGGCTCGCGGGCTTCCGGCGCGCGGCGGAGCGGTTCTGGCCCGGCCGGACGCCGCGGGTGGTCGACGAGCCGGAGCTGCCGCTGACGCTGGAGTCGGGCGCCCGCCTGCTCGACCTGGCCCGCGCGGCGCACCCGGAGGCCGACGTGCTGGTCTTCTCCACCGACGTCTACGCGGGCGGCGCCCTCCTGACGGCCGCGCAACGCGGGCTGCGGGTGCCGGAGGAGCTGGCGCTGACCGGCTTCGGCGACTTCGAGCTCTCCGGCATGCTCCGTCCCGGGCTGACCACCGTGGCCCTGCCGAACGCGGAGATCGGGCGCGCCGCCGCGACCCTGCTGCTGCAGCGGATGCGGGGGGAGGAGCCGGCCGCCAGGTCGGTGGACCTGGGCTTCGAGATCCGCCGCCGGGAGAGCGCCTGAGGCTCACCCGGCCGGGTCCCGGCCCGGCCCGGGGAAACGCCCGAACGGCCGCCCGCGCCGCCTCGCGGACCGGCCGCTCCCGGGGCGGCCAGGCCGGGGCCGGGGGGCCGCCCGGCCGGGGCCGCGCGGCCCGGGGGCCGGTTCGGGGAAGTCCGATTAAAGCTCCCGATTTTCCTGGGACTTCCTAAAATGGCGGTATGACCGTCGATCAGCTGTGGACAGCCGGCCACCCCGTCCTGGAGGCGCTGCGGCGCCGCCGCGACCGGGGGCACACGGCGGCGCGCCCGGCGGACGACCTGCGGATCGGGCTCGCCGTCGAGGGCGGCGGCATACGCGGGGTGGTCTCGGCCGCGATGCTCTGCGCCCTGGAGGACCTGGGGCTCAGCCAGGCGTTCGACGCCGTCTACGCGACCTCGGCCGGCGCGATCAACAGCGCCTACTTCCTGGACGGCGGCTCCTGGTATCCCCTGTCCATCTACTACGACGACCTGACCACCCGCAGGTTCGTGGACTTCCGGCGGGCCCTGCGCGGGCACATACTCGACCTCGACTACGTCTTCGACATCATCGACAACGGCAAGCCCCTCGGCTACGAGAAGGTCATCTCCTCCCCCACCGCGCTGCACGTGGCCGTCACCCTGGTGGACGAGCTGCGCACCGAGGTGGCCTCGGGCTTCTCCTCGCGGGAGGACCTGCGGGCCGCGCTGCTCGCCGGGGCCTGGCTGCCGATCGCGCTGCGCGGGACCGCCGACTTCCGCGGCCGCCGGGCGCTCGACGGGGGCGTGCTCACCCCGCACCCCTACCGGCTGGCGCTGGAGGACGGCTGCACCCACGTGCTGTCGCTGAGCACCCGCCCGATCCGCCCGCCGGCCGAGCGGCTGCTGCCCACCAGGCGCTACGTCGTCCGCCACCTCGACCGCATCCGCCCCGGCCTGGGAGCGGCCTACGAGCGGGCCGTGCTCCGCTACCGGCAGGAGCGCAGAGTGCTCCAGCGGCGGATGACGGAGCCGGGCGAGGCGCCCTTCGTCCTGGACCTGGCGCCGCTGCCGTGGATGCCCGAGGTGAAGCGGCACGAGATCGACTCGGGGCGCATCCTGGCCGGCGCGCGCGGCGCCTACGAGGTGATGCACTGCGCCGTCGAGGGGCTCGACCCGGCCCTCATCCGGGCCGGTCGCCTGCGCGCGGTGCCCCGCCTCACCATCGTGAACGAGAACGCGCCCGCCCTGCGCGGCACGGCCCCCGCGTCCCCCGCGTCCCCGGCGTCCCCCGCTTCCTAATGCTGTTGTCAAGCAGTCGCAGTCACTGGAGGTGCAACTTGGTAGCACCGTCGGTCACGGATCAACGCCCACAGAACGTTGACGCGTCGGCGGGCGAGGGCGAGCACGGCCTGGACGTGTTTCTTCCCCTCAGCGCGTTCACGGTCATAAAACTTCCGCGAGTTCGGGTCGAATTGGACGCTGACCAAGGCGGACGTGTAGAAGACGCGCTGGAGTCTGCGGTGGTAGACGGCCGGCCGGTGGAGGTTGCCGCTGACCTTGCCCGAGTCACGTGGTGCGGGGGCGACGCCAGCGAAGGCCGCCAGGGTGTCCGGCGAGTCGAAGCCGTCCAGGCTGCCGCCGACGGCGGCCAGGAACTCGGCGCCCAGAGTCGTGCCGATGCCGGGGACGCTCAGGACGATGTCGGCGAGCTCGTGCTCGCGAAACCGGCCCTCAATGAGCTTGTCCATCCCGCGGACCTGCTCGTTGAGGGCCATCACCTCCTCGGCCAGCGTGTGTACCAGCTTCGCGATGTTCTTCTCCCCAGGGACGGCGGTGTGCTGGCGCTCGGCGGCGTCGACCGCCGCTTCGGCCAGAGCTCTGGCGTTGCGGACCTTGCGGTTGGCCAGCCACTTGGTCAGCCGAGCGACGCCGGCCCGGCGGATCGCGGCCGGGATCTGGTAGCCGGTCAGGAGCTTGAGCGGGCCGGCGTTGGTCACGTCCAAAGCCCTCTCCAGTGCGGGGAACATGCTCAGCAGGGTGCCGCGCAGCCGGTTCACCACGCGGGTGCGGTCCTCGACCAGGTCGGCCCGGCGTCCGGTCAGCAGCTTCAGCTCAACGGCGGCTTCGTCGCCGGGGCGGACGGGCCGCAGGTCACGGCGCATCCTGGCCTGGTCGGCGATGACGTAGGCGTCGCGGGCGTCGGTCTTGCCCTCGCCGCGGTAGCCGTCGGAGGCCCGATTCACCAGCCGTCCGGGCATGTAGAGAACCTCTTGCCCGTGGTTGACCAGCAGGGCCAGCAGCAGTGCCGGCTCCCCGCCGGTCATGTCGATGGCCCAGGTGACCTGACGGCCGTCGGCCAGGTCGAGGACATCGCCGATCAGCTTCAGCAGCTCGGGCTCGTCGTTGGCGACCCGCCGCGACAGCAGCGTCTTGCCGTCGGCGTCCAGCACAAGGCCGTGATGGTGGCCCTTGCCGCTGTCGATCCCCGCCCATATCCGGCTCATCATGCTCCTGACGTGCTTGTTCGTGCTGTTCGTGCCACGGACGACCTCGCCGGCATTGCTCTACACAGCGACTTGTTCGCACTTCCTCATCGGCGGCCGAGTCGTCGTGGGGCGCTGGGCGGCGAAGCGAGGGCAGCCACGAGACGGCAGCGGCCTGATAGCCACACCCAGCACCCCTGGGCGACCCAACCTTACGAATGGCTCGATCAACCCGCTCAAGAAGGTAGAGCGGCCTGAGCCCGCGCACCCCGGGGCCGGGGCGCGGGGGCGCGCGAGCCGCCGGGCGGGCGGGAGCGTGGGGCGCGAACAGGGGCGCACGCGAGGTCTCTCAACGCTGAACCGTTTGACGCTGCGTGATGACGTCCGCTAGTGTTCTCAGCACTGAGTTAGCTCAGCTTTGAGAAAGTCAGCACTGAGAGAATCGGTGTTGAGAGAATCAACGCTGAGAGAGCCAGGCCGAGAGAGCCGGATGGAGAGAGCTGCGGCGCTCGCGCGATGTCCTGTCGCGTGGCTCGCGTCGCACCGGGCGGTCCGCCGCCCGCCGTCGTTCAGGAGGGGACCATGCGCATCACCGTCATCGGCGCGGCCGGGGAGGTCGGCCGCCGGATCGTCGCCGAGGCCGCGGCCCGCGGCCACCGGGTCACCGCGGCGGGCCGCTCCCCCGCCCCGCCCGGCGCGCACCCGCCGGGCGTGACCTTCCGCCGGGCCGACGCCGCCGACCCCGCGGCGGTCGCGCTGCTCGCGGTGGGTCAGGACGTGCTGGTCGGGGCCACGCGGCCGGCCGCCGGGGCGGAGCACGAGCTGGCCGGCACCACCCGCGGCCTCCTCGCCGGGGCCGCGCGGGCCGGCGTCCGGCTGGTGCTCGTCGGCGGGGCCGCCACCCTGGCCCTCCCGGGCCGGGGCGGGCTGACGCTGTGGGAGGACCCTTCCTTCCCCGCGGGGTTGCGGCCCATCGCCCGGGCCTGCGCCGAGCAGCTGCGGGCCTGCCTCAAGGAGGAGGCCGCCGACTGGACGTATCTCAGCCCGCCCGCGCTGCTGCACCCCGGCACCAGGACCGGCGGATACCGCCTGGGCGGCGAGGAGTTGCTGACCGGCCCGGACGGGACCTCGGCGATATCGATGGAGGACTTCGCCGTCGCCCTGCTCGACGAGGTGGAGCGGCCGCGGCACCGCCGCCGCCGGTTCACCGTCGCCGCCGGGGACGTGCCCGCGGCGACGGGCGCACGCGGCTGAGGCCCCCGGCGGCGGCCGCTCAGGACAGCAGTCCGCGGCGGGCCAGGTTGGCCATCAGGGCGCGGGTGCCGAAGGTCCAGGGGGCGCAGTCCTGGCTGTGGTGGATCTCGTGGGCGAGGGTGCCGAGCCGGGGGGCGGAGATGCGCACGATGTCGCCCACGCGGTGGGTGAAGCCGCCGCCGGGCACGTCGCGGTCGTCGACCGGGGCGAACATCGTGCCCAGCAGCAGCACCACCCCGTCCGGGTACTGGTGGTGCTCCCCCATCAGCTGGGCCACGAGCTCGGCCGGGTCCCGGCTGATCTCGCTGTGGGCGGACTCCCCGGCGAGGCGGTAGCCCTCGGTTCCGGTGACCTCAAGCCGCACGGTGGTGGAGCGCACGTCGTCCAGGCCGAAGGTCGCGTCGAAGAGCCGGACGAAGGGGCCCAGCACGCAGGAGGCGTTGTTGTCCTTCGCCTTGGGCAGCAGCAGCGCGGAACGGCCCTCGATGTCGCGCAGGTTGATGTCGTTGGCGAGCGTCGCGCCCACCGCGGTGCCGCGGGAGGAGACGACGAGGCCGACCTCGGGCTCGGGGTTGTTCCACTCCGACTCGCGCAGCACCCCGGCCCGGCTGCCGGTGCCGACCGCGGACAGCGGCATCGCCTTGGTGAAGATCTCCGCGTCGGGGCCTATGCCGACCTCCAGGTACTGGCTCCACTCGCCGCGCTCCACCAGCAGCCGCTTGACCGCGGCGGCCTGCGGCGAGCCCGGGCGCAGGGTGCGCAGGTCGCCGCCGAGCGCCTCGCCGATCCTCGCCCTGATCTCGGCGGCGGCCTCCGGGTTGCCCAGGGCCCGCTCCTCGATCAGCCGCTCCACCATGGAGACCGCGAAGGTGACGCCGGCGGCCTTGACGGGCTGCAGGTCGGTGGGGGCCAGGAAGTGGGCGCGCGAGGGGTCGCCGGGCCGCCGGGTGGTCGTCGCGAGCAGTTCCTCGACCTCGCCCACCAGGACGCCGGGCGCGGCGGCCAGCGCGGCGGCCGGGTCCTCCTGCTCGCACAGCTCCGCGACCGTCGGGAAGGAGGCGGAGACGTCGAAGACGCCTTCGGCCCGGACGGCGGCCGGGGAGGGGCCGCCCACGGCCGGGTTCCAGACGCGGGCCAGCAGGGTGCCGGCGGTGCCGTCCTCGGGGAGCGTCTCACGGGCGGTCAGGCGCAGTCGGTCCGTGCCCGGGTGGGGGGCAAGGGCGGCTGCGGGGGTGGTGGCGGGCATGGCTGCTGTCTCCTCGTCGGCGTGCGGTGGGCGGCGGGGCGCGGCGGCGGGGCGCCGGCTCACCTGCGGTGGAAGGTGGGCGTGCGCTTCTCGCGGAAGGCCGCGCGCCCCTCGGCGGCGTCCTCGGTGGCGAAGCAGACGGTCTGCAGGTCCCGCTCGTAGGCCAGGGCCTGGTCGAGCGGCACGCTCGCCGCCGCCTTGAGGTTGGTCTTCGCGGTCTCCGCGGCGATGGGGGCCCGGGCGGCGATGGTGGTGGCGATCTCCATCGCCCGGTCGAGGAGGTCCTCCGGCTCGGTCACCTCGCTGACCAGCAGCCGGCGTTCCGCGGTGGCCGCGTCCACCGGGTCGCCGGTGAGCAGCATCAGGGCGGCGTTGCTCGCGCCGACGGAAGCCCGCAGCAGGGCGGAGACGCCGCCGCCGCCGATCCAGCCGAGCTTGATCTCGGGCGCGCCGAACCGGGCGGTGCGCGAGGCGATCCTGATGTCGCAGGCCAGGGCCGTCTCCAGGCCGCCGCCGAGCGCCAGGCCGTTGACGGCGGCGATGACGGGCTTGCGCAGGCGGCGCAGCGAGTCGCAGTAGTCGGAGCGGTTGCGGAAGTCCCAGGGGGTGGCGTAGGTGTCGAGTTCGCGGATGTCGGAGCCGGCGCAGAACGCCCGGTCCCCGCTGCCGGTGAGCACCACGGCCCTGACCTCGTCCGCCTCGTTGCACCAGTCGGCCATCCTGGTCAGCTCGGCCGACATGGCGGAGGTGACGGCGTTCAGCTTCTCCGGCCGGTTCAGCGTGATCAGCGCGACGTGGTCGCGCAGCGACCAGCGCAGCTCTTCCAGGGTGCTCTCCATGGCGGGCGACTCCTCGGGTGGGTGGGACGTGGGTGGCCGCGAACCGGGCTCAGGCGCGGGGCAGTTCGCGGGTGGCCGCGTGGTGCAGCCGGACGGTCTCGGCGAGCGCCTCCGCCGCGGGCCGCCCCCCGGTGACGGCCTCCCGCAGCACCGCGGAGGCGGCGGCCTGGAAGGCCGGGTATCCGGGGTGGCGCGGGCGCACCCACGCCTGTTCGGTCGTGGCCAGCGTGCCGGAGTAGAAGCCGCCGTAGGCCTCGTCGACCAGCGGGTCGAGCCAGGCCTCGCGGCGGCCGGGCTGCCCCTGGTGGCGGGGCAGGAAGGCGCGTTGCGTCTCGGCGGACATCAGCCGGCGCAGGTGGGCGGCGAGCGCCGGGGACACGGCGGCACGGCGGGAGACGGCGAGCCCGGTGCCGCCGAGCGTGGAGCCGAGCGGGCCGCCCGGGCTCAGGCGTGGCACGTCGCCGAACCTGACGGGCGAGCCCGCGCTCCGGGCGGCGTAGCCGGAGTAGCCGTACACCAGGGGGCAGTAGGCGATCTCGCCCCTGGCGAGCCCTTCGAGCAGGGCGATCGGGTTGAGCCGGTGGGTGCGGGGGGCGGCGCGCGCGGCCAGGCCGCGCATCAGGTCCAGGGCGGCGAGGCCGGTCTCGCGGGAGACGAGGCCGGAGCCCGGCGCCGGGTCGGGGGCCTCGCCCAGGCCGTTGCACAGCGAGAAGAAGGTGAGCAGGGCGTGGGGTCCGGCCAGCGAGAGCGCCACCGGCTCGGCGGCGGCCAGGGCCTCGACCTCGCGCCAGGTGGTGGGCAGGTGGGGCACGCGGGCCCGGTTCGCGGCGGCGACCTGGGTGGCGGCGTCGATCGGGAGGGCCCACAGTTCGCCCTCGGCGGTGTAGGACTCGGCCGAGGCGCCGACGGCCGAGGCCCGCCACTCGGCGAGCGGTGCCGCCCCGAAGAGGGGGCCGAGGGGCTGGAGGCAGTCCTCGGCGAGGGCGTCGCCGAGGTGCGGGTGGTCCAGGACGACCAGGTCCCAGCGGGCGCAGAGTTCGCCGATGGGGCGCGCCTCGAAGTCCTCCAGGGGCTGGGCGTCCCAGACGAGGGTGTCGCCGTGCCGGCCGGGTCCGCCGGGGTCCCCGCGCCCCGTGGAGAACTCGGCGGCGGCCCGGCGCAGCGCCTCGGTTCCTCTCGGGTGGTCCCAGGTGAGTCCGCGGTAGGCCGTCATCGATGCACCGTTCCGATGGAGGGGGTTCAAGGGGGCAGTCAAGGGGTCGGGAGAGCCGGGGGACGGGGGTAGGGCGGCCGGGGTGACGGCAGGCCGGTCCCGATTCGTTAGCGCTGCCGTTAGCGCTAACATTAGCGCGGCCCCGCGCCGCGCGCCAGGGTCCAGGCGCCGCCGGGGGCGGGCCGGCTCCCCGGGGTTCCGCGGGGCCGGCGGCCCCGGCGGGCCGGGCGGGGCGCCGTGGCGGCGCCCGGTCCCCCCGCCGGGGCGGCCGGCCCGCGGCTCACAGCGTGCCGACCCGGAAGGCCGTGTGGTAGCTGCGTTCCTCCCCCGGCTCCAGGAAGGTCATCGAGCCGTCCTCGCGGGCCGCGAGTTCCCCCGCCACGTGGTGGGTTGACGGCTCGAAGCCCACCGCGTACGCGCCCTCCCGCAGGTGCAGCCACTGGAAGAACGCGGGGAACTCCGCGGTGTCGTACTCCAGCTCGAAGTAGACGCCGAGCCGCTCGTTGACCAGCCGTGGCCGCACCAGGCCCGCCGCGTCGGCGACCGGCACGTGCTCGTAGACCTGCTCCACGAAGCCGGGCTGCGGCGCCGGCATCTCCACGTGGGAGACGCCCTGTTCGGCGACGCTGTCCGACTGCCACAGCGTGCGTTCCACGGGCAGTTCGTAGCGGGCGCCCTCGTCGAGGAAGGGCCAGCCGACGTTGATGTGGTACAGGTACATGTGCGGCGTGGGGTCGAAGCCCGCGTTGCGCACCGTGTCCGTGAGACGGATCTCGGCGCCGCCCAGGTCGGCCTCGATCCTGCGGGTGAGCCGCAGGTGCTCGCCGAAGATCGCCGCCTGCCGCACCTCGCCCTCGGCCCACAGCACGCAGCCGCCGTCCTCCGTCCACCGCTCGCCGTAACCCAGCAGCCTGGCGGGGATGTTGGCCACCCGGCCGTGCAGCCCGTTCCAGACCGTGGCCCGGTGCGGGTAGCGGTACCGGGAGGCGTCCACCTCGGCGGTGAACAGGGTGTGGTCCAGGCCCGCGGTGACCAGCAGCCCGGAGAAGCTGCGCATCATCGCGAGGCCGTCCTCGTCGCGGTACTCGTGCAGTCCCGGGTGCCGGAAGCCGGTGGCGGAGCGCCAGCCGAAGCCCTGCCCGCGGAACTCGGCGTTGCCCAGGTCCATCGCCCGGTCCACCAGGACGTCGAAGTTCAGGCCGCCGCCGGTGCGGAACTCCAGGGCGCGGATGCCGCGTTCTGCCCCGTCGTCCAGGACGACCGCCCGCACGCCGCCGGCCGCGCCGACGTCTCCCGCAAGACGGGCCAGCGCGGCCCGGTCGAGTGCGCGTCCGTTGAGGTTCACGCCATCACCCACCCTCCGTTGACTTCGAGGCACTGCCCGGTGACGAAGGAGGCGTCGGGGCCGAGCAGGAAGGCGACGACCGCGGCCAGTTCCTCGGGGCGGCCGCGGCGCTTGAGGGCCTGCCGGTCCAGCACGAAGCGCTCGTAGCCCTCGGGGTCGGGGTGGATCTCCTCCGCCGCGGTGGGGAAGGCACCGGGCGAGACGGCGTTCACGCGGATGCGGTGCACGCCCAGTTCGCGCGCCAGGGCCCTGGTGAACGCGGCGGCGGCCCCCTTGGTCGAGACGTAGGCGGCGAGGTCGGACCAGCCGCCGTGCATGGTGATCGAGGCGATGTTGACGATGGCGCCGCCCTGTGCGGCGGCCATCCGGCGGGCCGCCGCCTGGGCCGCCACCCAGTAGGCGCGCTGGTTGACGGCCACCACCCGCTCGTACTCGGCGAGTTCGACCTCCAGGAAGGGCGTGGCCGGGTAGACGGCCGCGTTGTTGACGAGCGCGCCCAGCGTGCCGAGCACGGCGGCGGTGTGCTCGACGGCCGCCTCCACGGCCGCGGGGTCGGCGAGGTCGGCCTCCAGGGGGAGGGCACGGCCCCCGGCCCCTTCGATCTCGGCCACGGTCCCGGCCAGGGACTCGGGGTCGATGTCGAGCGCGGCGACGTCGTATCCGTCGGCGGCGAGCCGGACGGCGATGGCCCTGCCGAGCCCCCCGCCCGCGCCGGTGACCAGCGCGGCGGTCATCGCGCGCCTCCCGCGGTCCGGCGGCCGGCTCCGTGGCCGGGGACGCCTCCGTCGCCGGGGACGCCTTCGTGGCCGAAGGCGGGCGCGGGTCCTGGGACGCGCGCCGGGCCGGCCGGCTCGGGCGTCCGGGGTATCCCGGGCATCTCGGGTTTCACAGTCTTGACACCTCCAGGAGCGGGTCCCGCGTCTCCTACGGGGCCGTGATGTGCGCGGGGGGCGGCGGCCGGGTCAGCCCTTGATCGATCCGGCCGCGAGCCCGCGCATGATGTGGCGCTGCATGGCCACGAAGATGATCAGGATGGGGATGACGGCGAGCAGCAGCGTCGGGAAGACCTTCGTGTAGTCGGCCGAGTACTGGCCGACCGCCGCGTACACGCCGGTGGTGACGGTGTAGATGCCGCTGCCCGGGCCGAGGATGACCTGGGGACTGGCGAAGTCGTTCCACACGCTCAGCGAGTTGAGGATGAAGGCGGTGGCGACGATCGGCCGCATCAGCGGGAAGACGATCCGCCACACCGTGTACCAGCGCCCCGCCCCGTCGATCGCCGCCGCCTCGTCCAGGGCCCGGGGCAGCACCCTGATGTAGCCGGTGAACACGAACAACGTGAACGGGATGGTCGTCGCCGTCATGAACAGGACGAGCCCGGGGAAGGTCCCCATGAGGGTCAGCCTGCGCAGCACGAAGATGACCGGGATGAGGATCACCTGCGTGGGGATGAACATGCCGGCCACGAAGAACATCAGGATCAGCCGGAACAGCGGCTTGGGCGTCCTGGCCAGCACGTAGGCGGCCGGGACGCACAGGCCGATGGAGATCACGTTGACGCAGGCGACCAGGCCCAGGGTGATGAGGTAGCCCTTGGGGATGCTGAAGTCCGGGTTGTTCCACGCGGCCGTCAGGTACTCGGTGGTGGCCGCGGACAGGTCGATCGTGAACGGGTTCTTGAGGATGTCCTGCTGACTCTTGAACGCGTTGATGACCAATATGTACATCGGGATGAGCATGGCGGCGGAGAGCACGGAGAGGAACGCGATCCGCACCATGGCCGCCAGGCGGGGTGAGCGAGTCATCCGATCGATTCCGCCCCTTCTTCCGCCCGCCGCCGCAGGGCGAGCACCGTGAACGCGAGCACCGCGGCGGCGATGATCAGGACCACCGCCTCGGCCGAGGCCAGCCCGATCTTCCGGCCGGGGAAGGACACGGCGAGGATCGAGTAGGCGAGGGTCTGGGTGGACCCGGCGGGGCCACCCCCGGTGAGCGAGACGACCACGTCGTAGGTCTTCAGCAGCGAGATGCCCGAGGTGATGATCGCGACCGTGACCGTGGGCGCCAGGGCGGGCCAGGTCACCGCGCGGAAGGTCTGCCACCGGCCGGCGCCGTCGATCCTGGCCGCCTCGATCAGGTCGGCCGGGATGGTCTGGAGCCCGGCCAGGTACAGCACCAGCTGCACCCCGAACAGGGACCAGGCGATCACGAAGATCATGCTCCACAGGGCCCAGGTCGGGTTGGAGAGGAAGGGCAGCGAGGAGTGGCCGACCTTGTCCATCATGGTGTTCACCACGCCCTGCGGGCCCAGCATCGCCTGCCACAGGAAGCCGACGACCAGCGCGCTGAGCACGTGCGGGTAGAACATCACCACGCGGCCGAAGGTGTTGAACCGGTTGGTCTGCTGGAGCAGCAGCGCGAGCCCGAGGGCGGCCAGGTTCACCAGCACGGCGCCCGCCAGGGCGACCGTGCCGGTGACCACCATGGAGTCGGTGATGTCGGAGGACTGGAAGACCCGCTTGTAGTTGTCCCAGCCGATGAACTCCGGCACCTGGTTCGGGAAGCCGTTGTAGTCGGTGAAGCTGTAGTAGACCGCGTACCCGACCGGCACGACCAGCAGGCCGACGTAGAGGACGAGGGCGGGGACGACCATGCCGGCGCGCACGGTCGCCTCCCGCCACACGCGCCGCCGGGGCGCCGTGCGCTTCGTCATGATCCTGGCCATCTCAGCGGTTCTCGCTGATCCAGTCGTCGAGGGCGTCCGCGGCCTGCTGCGGCGACTGCCCCGTGTACAGGCCCTGCACGATCTCGGTGAACTTCGGGTTGAAGCCCGTGACGGGGAGCCTGGTGTCGCCGAAGCCCTCGCCCACGGCGACCAGTTCCGGCGCCTCGTCGAGGATCTGCTGGACCTGCTCGCCGATCGGGGTCTGCTGCACGCCGGAGTCCTGGCGGAAGACGCCGTCGGCGCTCAGCTGGGTCTCGATGGCGGTCTCGTCGGTCACCAGGTACTCGACCAGGGCCTGGGCCGAGGCCATGTTGCCGGTGGCGGCGTTGATCATGTAGGGGTCGGCCATGGTGGCGCCCTGCGGCCCCGGGTAGTCCTGGCCCGCGTCGACCGGCGGGGAGAACACGCCCACCTCGAAGGGCAGCTCGCCGGCGTCCTCCAGGGTGGCGACGAACCAGCTGCCCTGCGGGTAGACGCCCACCTGGCCGCCGATGAAGTTGCCGTCCGCGCTGGAGGGGTCGAGGCCGACGTCGTCCTGGGCGATGTAGCCGGCGTCCAGCCAGTCGGCGTAGTGCTGGAACATCGGCAGGTACGCCTCGCCCGCGCTCAGCTCCTCGTCGGCGACGGCGGACTGCCACTGCGGGTGGCTGGTGTTGAGCGTGGGGTGGAACAGCTGCTGCAGCTGCAGGCCGGTCTCGAACTGGCCCGCCGTCTGCATCGGGGTGTAGCCGGCGTCCTTGAGCCTGCCGAGGTCCTCGGTGAACTCGTCCCAGGTGGTGGGGGTCTCGGTGATCCCCGCCTCCTCGAAGGCCGTCTTGTTGTAGAAGACCAGGGACTGGGTCTGCGAGCCGATGCCCACGACGTAGCGGGCGCCGTCGATCGCGTAGTCGTCGACCATCGGGGTGCCCTCCACCCAGGGCAGGTCGCTGAGGTCGAGCAGCTGGGGCATGGTGTCGTCGTCGGGGAAGATCGACTGGATGACGTCGGGGGCGTTCCCCGCGGCGAGTTGCTGGGGGAAGGTCTCGGCCACGCTGGCGCCGGTCGGGCCCTCTATCTTCACGTCCACGCCCGTCGCCTCCTCGAAGGGCGCGACGAGGTCCTCCCAGTAGGACTGGTCGAGGTTGTCGGTGAGGTTCACCAGCATGCGGACCTCGCCGCCGACCTCTCCGTCCGCGTTGCCGCCGCCGGAGGAGCCGCCGTTCCCGCACCCGGCGAGGGCGAGAAGCGAGACGGTTCCGGCCGCGAGGGCGATGTGCCCGCGTCCCCATCTCAGTACTGACATCGTTGTCTCCTATGCGCTCGCTTCCGAAAGGACGAAGACGAAAAAAAGGGGGGAAGAAAGGTGAATATCGATCGGTAGAGGTAGGGGGTGCTGGACGTTCAGAAGGGGCCCTTGTAGGGCAGGGGTCCGATGACCGAGACGTCGGTGGGCCGGTCGCTCTCGTCGACGCGGTGGATGCCGTCGTTGGCGACGAAGAACATCGGCGCGGACGGGTACCGGAGTTCCTCCGGCAGCGGCTCGCGATCCGTCCAGGCGAAGAACTCGCGGGTGAAGGTGTCCCGGTCCTTGCGTCCGTAGATGTGCAGGTCGCCCGCGGTCAGCGGGCTCAGGATGCACCAGTGCGGGCCGTCCTCCGCCCAGAAGGCGCGGTCGCTCAGCAGCACCGACTGGCGGTCGTGCACGGCGAACACCTCGTCCCAGAAGGACTCGCCGCACCCGAGCGCGTCCACCAGGAACATCAGGTCGTGCGCGTGCCAGGCGGTGCTCGGGGCGACGTCCGCCTCGTTGTGCCAGCCGGTGGCCGAGGTGAAGTAGCCCGCGGGCGTCTGGTGCGTGGCGTAGGTGCGCAGGCAGCGGGCGAGGAAGTCCGCCAGCTCCGGGTCCTCGCCCTCGGCGAGGACCTGCCCGACGCCGTACAGGGTCAGGCCCATGCCCGCGATCAGCATCGGGGTGTCGGTGCGGTGGGCGCGGCGGTTCTTGACGTACCAGTACCGGTGGAAGCGGGTCAGGCCGTCCTCGTCCGTCCAGGCCGACCTGGCGACGTGGCGGCACAGGCGCCGCGCCTCCGCCAGGTACCGCGGCTCGCCCAGCACCCGGGAGGCCAGCACCAGGGGCGCGGTCATCAGGCCGTAGTACTCGGCGGGTTCGAGGATGCCGCCCCGCTCGCGGTCCTGGACCGTGCGGAAGGCGCCGGCGCTGTCCTCGTCGGGGACGCCGCGGTGGTGGTAGAGGGCGATGAGGGCGTCGAGGTCCTCGGGGATCTGCGCGGCGAAGTGGTCCTCGCCGCTCAGCTGCGTGTACAGCAGCTTCACCCAGACCCTGGCGTAGTCCTGGTTGCAGGTGCCCGACTCGTCCGGGCGCCCGCCGCCGTAGACCTCGCAGGCGGCGAGGTTGCGCCGGACGGTGGCCAGGATGTGCGCGACCTCGTCCGCGGGCAGCAGGTGCCGGGCGTGGGTGAGGCCGAGCAGCAGGCCGAGGCTGCCGACGGCGTTGTGGATCAGCCCCGAGGTGGCGGACTCGCCGACCTGGAAGCCGACGTGCCGGTACTGCCCGTCCGGCTGCAGCGCGTGGGACTGGTAGTGCATCATCGAGCGCCACAGCGCCAGCCCCCGCTCGTCCTCGCGCGCGGCCAGCGCCTGGGCGAGGCCGCCGAGCGCGGGCGCGGAGAAGGCGGCGTGCCCGCTGGTGAAGTCGAGGAAGGTGAAGGGGTTGGTGCCCCACACGCTGTGGTTGTGGAAGCCGTTGATGGCGCCGCGTTCCGTCACCCAGGAGCGCAGCCACCTGGCGAGGGCGGCCACGTCGGGGACGTCGGCCCGCGCGGCGTGCGCGCGCGGGCTTTCGCGGGGGTCGGAGGGGGTCATGGGAGTGTTCCTCGGCGTTCGCGGGTGCTGTCGGCCGCGGGGGCGGCCGGGGGTGCGGTGGATGCGGCGGGCGCGGGGGGCGCGGGAGTTGCGGAGGGGGCGGGGATGAGGCCGGCCGCCGCGAGCTCCTCCCACAGTTCCTCGGGGATCGGGGTGTGGTAACGGGCGACGTTGGCCTTCAGCTGGCCGGCGTCGCGGGTGCCGAGCACGACGGACACGACCGCGGGGTGGCGCAGCGGGTAGGCGACGGCCGCGGCGGGCAGGGTGACGCCGTGCCGCTCGCAGTGGTCGGCCAGGGCGTGGGCCCGGCGGATCAGCCCGGCGGAGGCCGGCTGGTAGTTGTAGGTGGCGTCGGCGGCCGGTCGCGGGGCGCTGAGCAGGCCCGAGTTGTAGACGCCTGCGGCGACCACGCCGACGCCGCGCTCCAGGGCGAGCGGCAGCAGCTCCTCCAGGGCGCCCTGTTCGAGCAGGGTGTAGCGCCCGGCGAGCATGACGAGGTCGATGTCGCAGCGCCGGACGAACTCGGCGAGCATCTCGGACTGGTTCATCCCGGCGCCGATGGCGCCGACCACGCCCTGCTCGCGGAGTTCGATCAGGGTGTTGATGCCGCTGGTCGAGGCCTCCTCCCAGTGGTCGTCCGGGTCGTGCAGGTAGGCGATGTCGACCCGGTCGAGGCCGAGCCGCTCCAGGCTGCCCTCCAGGGAGCGCAGGATGCCGTCGCGACTGAAGTCCCAGGTCCTGCGGTGGGCGGCCGGCACCTCGAAGCCGCCCTCGTCCGGGAGGTGGGAGGTGCCGGGGCTGGGCACCAGCAGGCGGCCGACCTTGGTGGAGACGGTGAACTCGGCGCGCGGGCGCCCGGCCAGGGCCGCGCCGAGGCGGCGTTCGGAGAGGCCGAGCCCGTAGTGCGGCGCGGTGTCGAAGTACCTGAGGCCGGCCTCCCAGGCGGCGGCCACGGCCCCGGCCGCCTCCTCGTCCGTCGTCGCGCGGTAGAGATTTCCCAGCTGGGCGGCTCCGAAGCCGAGTTCGGTCAGCTCGGGGCCGCGTCCCCTGCGGCGTACGCGCACCGTTCCTCCTGCGCTCGGGCCCGCCGCGCGGCGGGCGGCTTCCACGTGTCGCTCCCGGTGGCTCACGCGAGCACCTCCGGGTGCGCGAACGGTTCGCCCGCCACGAAGCGGGCGACCTCGGCGGCCACCTGCGCGCCGAGGCGGTGCAGCTCCCGGCCCATGGATCCGGCGATGTGCGGGGTGAGCCGGACGTTGGGCAGGTCCCAGAACTCGCTGCCGGGCGGCAGCGGTTCCGGGTCGGTGACGTCGAGCACGGCGGAGATCCGGCCGGTGCGCAGCTCGTGCAGCAGCGCCTCGTGGTCGAGGACCCCGCCGCGGGCGGTGTTGATCAGCGTCGCGCCGTCGCGCAGGAGGGCCAGCAGCCCGGCGTCGATCTGGCCGGCCGTCTGCGGGGTGAGCGGCTGGTGGAGGGTGACGACGTCGCTCTCGCGCATCAGCCGCTCCAGGCTCGCGGCCCGCACCCCGAGCGCCGCGGCCGACTCCTCGGTCACCTCGGGGGCGTAGAGGAGGACGTCCAGGTCGAAGGGCCGCAGCAGCCGGATGAGGGCGCGGCCGACGCTGGAGGCGCCCACGATGCCCACGGTGCGGCGGTAGTTGCCGGCGTCGGTCAGCTCGCGCTCGCGGTCCAGGGGGCCGCGGCGCTCGCGGTGGAGCCGTTCGGCCAGGAAGCTCTGCTTGTTGGCCAGCAGGATCATGGCCAGGGTGTACTCGGCGACGGGGAGCGCGTTGGCCTCGCGGGCGTTGGCGGCGGCCAGGCCGCGGGCGGCGAAGGCCGCCGGGTCGCTCAGGCAGGTCGCGGCCACGCCCCCGGCGTAGACCACGGCGCGCAGGCGCGGGGCCCGGTGCGCGGGGGTGAGCGGGGGCGCTCCCCAGCCGGCGAGCAGGATCTCGGTGCCGGCCAGCGCCTCGCGGGCCCGGTCCGAGTCGTACTCGGTGAGCACGAGTTCGGGGTCGAGGTCGACCAGGCCGCGCAGTCGTTCCAGGGTGGCGGGGGCGAAGAGCTGCCCGGGCAGGGAGGCGGGCCGCATCGCGAAGGTGGCGCGGGGCCTTTCGCCGCGGGGCGCGCGGGGGGCGGGGGCGCCGCCGGGCCCGCTCATGTCGCCTGCCCGAGGGGGGCGGTGGGGACGGGGCGGGGTATCAGCCGCAGCCCGGCGTCCTTGGGCCTGACGTGCGGTCCCTCGGGGCGGGCCCAGTCGGCCTCCTCGCGGGCGGCGCCGAGGGCGGCGATGGCCGCCTCGTCGACCTCGATGCCGAGCCCCGGCGCGTCGCCGAGCACGATGCCGCCCTCCTCCACGCTCTGGTCTGCCGTGAGCCCGACCGGCAGGGCCAGGTCCTGGACCT
The DNA here is from genome assembly GCF_003626535.1 of Streptomyces hoynatensis. Taxonomy (GTDB): domain Bacteria; phylum Actinomycetota; class Actinomycetes; order Streptomycetales; family Streptomycetaceae; genus Streptomyces; species Streptomyces hoynatensis. Next base: position 336,941 of record NZ_RBAL01000004.1, on the reverse strand, counting down.
CGGTGACCAGGTGGTTGGGCACCGCGGCGGCGGCGTGCGCCAGCGGGTTGACGTTGTAGCCGACCGGGCTGACCGGGAGGTCGCGGCCCAGCGCGAGGGCGGAGACGCGCAGGAAGTGGGTGATGCCCCAGACGCTGGCGGTCTGCACCACGCCGACGGCGTCCCCGGCGAGCAGCGGCCAGAACTGTTCGAGGCCGGTGAGGTTCTCGCCGGTGGCGACCGCGGCGCGGGCCGCGAGGGCGACCGCGCGGTGCCCGGCGACGTCCCAGCGGCGGACCGGCTCCTCGATCCAGGTCAGGTCGACGCTCTCCTCGACGCGGGCCAGCAGCCGCACCGCCTGGTGCCTGCCCCAGCTCTCGTTGACGTCGAGCATCAGGGCGGGGCGGCGGGTGTTGCGGCTCAGCAGGCCGGAGACGGCGGTGAGCCTGGCGATGTCGCGGTCGACGTCGAGGCCGCCCTTGATCTTGGCGGCGGTGAAGCCGCGTTCCGCCCAGGGCTCGTAGAGGGCGAGCAGCGCCTCGTCGTCCAGGGCGATCTCCAGCCCCGAGGCGTAGCCGGGGACGAACCTGTCCCGGGCGCCGAGGGTCCGCCACAGCGCCTCGCCCGCCATCTTGGCCTTGAGGTCCCACAGCGCCATGTCCAGGGCGCCGAGGGTGCCGAAGGTGGAGCCGCCGTGGCCGCTCTTGAAGACGTGGGCCAGCATGCGGTCGTAGAGCGCGGTGACCGCCCTGGGGTCGGCGCCGTCGACGGCGGGGAAGACGCGCGCGATGTCCCCGTGCGCGCCGAGGCCGACGCCCGTGAGCCCGCCGTCGGTCTCCAGCAGGAGTACCGGCACCTCGGTCACGCCACCGGCCAGGAAGCCGTTCGCGTCCCCGACGGGACGCCCCCAGCGGTGGACGGTCCTGAGGCTGCGGTAGCCCGTGATTTTCATCGGCATCTGCTCCTCGCTCGACGCGCGGCGGGCAAGGGCCGACCGCCGACCCGGCGGCCGGCGACCCGCGGCCGAGGTCGTAACTTATCATATGACTGACCTTGGTTAAGCTGCGATAGTCTGGCAACTTCTGTATGAGGTTCCCGAACTCCCCTGCGTGACGGCGCGGACCGCCCACGGGCCACGCGGGAGGGGCATGGCGGACCCCGGAAACGACGGAGAATCCCGATGAGCACACGGCCCTCAGCTCCGAATTCGTCGGCCCCTCCCCCGCGGCACCGGCCGCCGCTGGCCGCCGCCGTGGTCCGAAGCCTCACCACCGCCATCGTCACCGAGGAGTATCCGGCCGGCACCGCGTTGCCGCCGGCCGGAACGCTGTGCGAGATGTACCAGGTCAGCCGGACCGTCGTACGCGAGGCGACCACCGCGCTCGCCGAGAAGGGCCTGGTCGCCGCCCGGCAGGGCCTGGGCACGATCGTGCTCGACCAGAGCCAGTGGGACCTGCTCGACCCGCAGATCCTCGACGCCCTCTTCCAGCGCAAGGACCGGCTGCGCTACCTCGACAACCTGATCCAGATCCGCACCACGCTGGAGTGCCCGATGGCCGCCGAGGCGGCACGGCGCGTCACGTCCGCGGAGGCGGCGCAGCTCTCCGCCCAACTGCGCACGCTGGCCGGGCTGCTCGACGACGCCGAGGCGTACGCCGCCGCCGACATCGTCTTCCACGACCTGATCCACCGCATCTCCGGGGACACCTTCGGGCGGGCGATCGTCTCCAGCCTCCAGGGCCGGGCGCTGCACACCTCCCAGTACAGCGGCAATCCCACCCGCGACGACCTGGAGCTGACGCACCTCGCCCACGCCCGGGTGCACGACAGCATCCTGGCCGGGGACGCGGACGCCGCCGCCCTGGCGATGCGCGAGCACATCACCAACTCCTGGGCCAGGCGCCGCCCGAGAGAGCCCTGACCGGCCGCCACCTGCGAGAATTCCCATCAACCCCCGTGCCGGCGCACGGGGGTTGACGCGTTGCCCGGCCGCCGTACGCGCCCGCGCCCCGCGCGCCCGCGCCGCGCCCCCCGGGCAGGCCGCCGGGGCGCGCGACACCGGCGCCGCCGACAACCGCCCGGCGCACGACCGTTGAAATACGCCTCCCCACGGGACTACGGTCATCACAAAACACATGTATGACGTGTGCTATGCCGCCGGGCCGGCCGCCACCGACGCGGGAGCCGCGGCCCCGGCCCGCGAGCCTCAACGGAGAGAAAGACAGCACCATGCGAAGAATCACGGGAAGGCGCCAGCGCGCCCATCGGAGCGGCAGCCGGGGACGGAGGGCGCAAGGCGCCCTCGCCGCCGCCCTGGTGCTCGCCGCCACGGCCGCGATCCCCTCCGCCCTGGCCGGCGAGGCCGCGGCAGGCGGCCACGACCTCACCGTCTACGTCTCGGCGGACGGCCGCCAGGGAGCGGCCGGCACCCTGGAGGACCCGTTCCCCACCGTGGAGGAGGCGCGGGACGCCCTGGCCGGGCGCACCAGCGCCCACCACCCGGGCACGGTCTACATCCGCGAGGGCGTGTACGACACGTCGAGCACCATCGCCCTCGAAGGCGCCGGCAACTCCTATGTCACCTACGCCGCCTACCAGGGCGAGGAGGTCGAGTTCACCGGCGCCAGGACCCTGGACCCGGCCCACTTCCAGCGGCTGGCCGACCTCACCGGAAGCGCGGCCGACGACCCGCGGTGGTCCTCGCGCTCCCGGGTCCAGGACTCGGTCTACGACCAGGTCTACGTCTACGACCTGGGCGCCGAGGGCATACCCACCGGCTCGCTGAACAAGAACGGCTTCAACTGGCAGGCGCAGCCCTTCGCCCCCGAGCTGATGACCGACGACCAGGCCCAGACGCTGGCGCAGTACCCCAACGGCGACGCCACGATGGACAAGACCTCGCTCGGCGTGGCCGAGCCGTTCCGCGGCGCGCGCGACTACTTCTCCGACAAGACCGCGGACGGCACGACGCTGCCCTACGAGGAGATGCTGCAACTGCCGGGGCCGGTGTACACCGTCACCAGCCCCGAGGTCGCCGAGCGGTACACGACCTGGGCGCCGCCCACCGACCCGTCCGCCGAGTCGGCGACGAACCAGCCCGAACGGGACATCGACAACACCACCTACGAGACCGACGGCTGGCTGGCCGGGTACTTCGGCAACAACTACGGCAACGACCGGGTGCGGATCTACTCGATCGGCCAGGAGGGCCTCGACGACGAGGGCCAGGCCGCGGGCTGGAACGTGCGCACCAAGTACCCCACGATGTACGCCGCCACCGACAAGTGGACCTCGTTCGTCGCGCAGAACGTCCTCGGTGAGCTCGACACCGAGGGCGAGTACTACATCGACCGCTGGGAGGGCAACGACGTCCTCTACTACCTGCCGCCCGGCGGGACGATCGAGGGCAAGGACATCACCCTGACCTCCTTCGACAAGCCGTTCTTCTCGCTGGAGAACGTGACCGGCGTGACGCTGCGTGGCCTCAGGTTCAACGGCTCGACCAGCAGCGGCGTGCAGCTGCTCGACGCCGAGTCCTGCACCCTCGACCACCTGGAGATCCAGAATGTCAGCCTCGACGCCGTGACCATCGGCGAGGCCAGCGACGCGATCACCGCGGTCGCCGAGTACACCACCAGCCGCGGCGGCCACGGCAACCGGGTGGTCGACAGCAGCCTGCACGACCTCGGCGGCGGCGGGGTGTTCCTCGCCGGCGGCGACCGGGACTCCCTCTCCCGCGGGGACAACGTCGTGGAGCACAACGAGATCTACAACTTCTCGAAGCTGGCCACCTACACCCCGGCCGGCTACCTCTACGGCGTCGGCAACACCTTCCGGTACAACTACGTCCACGACGCCCCGCACATGGCGGTGCAGATCATGGGCAACGACATGGTGATCAGCCACAACAGGTTCGAGCGCCTGGTCACCAACGCCTCCGACCAGGGGATCATCTACTCGGGCCGGGACTTCACCTACCTGAACAACGAGATCTCCTACAACTACTTCGGCGACGTGCCCGGCAACAACCAGGCGATCTACATGGACGACGGCATGTCGGGCATGGTGGTCCACCACAACTACTTCGCCGACATGGAGCACGGCCTCTTCTACAACTCGGGCCACAGCAACGTCGCCTCGGACAACGTCTTCCGGAACGTCGAGACCGTCGGCCACGACAAGCTCTACCACGAGGGCGGGCGCAGGCTGCCGGTCTCCAACGCCAAGGTCGTCATCGAGCGCTTCAACGACATGCTGAAGGCCGGCGACGGCACCGGCTTCACCAACACCGCCGCCAACGTGGAGCGCTGGTACCGGCACTACGCGCGGCAGTACCCGAACATCAGGGACTGGTACGTGCCCGCCGACTCCTCGGGCGAGGTCTGCACCGAGGTCGGCACCGCCGAGTGCACCGACTCCTACGTCTGGGAGAACCCCGACTCGGTGTACGTGCCCTCGCACAACGTGCTGACCCGCTCGGTGCTGATCGCCACCGGCGGCTTCGCCTACAACGACGACGCCGACGGGGACACCGTCGCCACGTTCAGCCCCGGCTTCGACTCCCTGAGCGTCAGCGGGCAGGACCCGGCCGACTTCGCCTTCGACCCGGAGACCGGCAGGTTCGACGCGCGCGCCTCCTCCCTGGCCGGCGCCGACGGCTTCGGCCGCGGATGGCTGCAGGAGTGGAACCGCACCTTCACCCTGGAGGGCATCGGCCCGCGCGACTGAGCCGCGCCGGCCGACGGCCGCCACCCGGGCCGCGGGGCCCGGGTGGCGGCACGGCTCACACGAACTCCCCGCCCTCGTAGAACTCCTCGATGCCCGCGAGCCCCGACACCAGCGTCACGAAGTCGGCCTGCGGCGAGGGCCCGCCGCTGCCCAGGATCTTCTGGGCGTCGTCGAAGTAGTCGTCGCGGCCCTTCGTCTGGTCGTAGAAGGCGCGCACGAAGCCGAACAGCCGGTCCACGAACCGGCGGTAGGCCTCCTCGTACCGCTCCCCCGCCTTCACGGCGTCCTCCGGCTCGTCGAGAATCCGCGCCACCGTGGCCGCGGCCGTGGTGCCGCCGCGCAGCGCGAGCGTCACGCCGGTGGACAGCAGCGGGTCCACGAAGGTGGCCGCGTCCCCGACCACGAGCCAGCCCGGCCCGTGGAAGCGGGAGCAGGTGTACGACCAGTCCTTGATGGTGCGGAAGCCGCTGACCCGGTTCGCTCCTGCGACCATCTTCGACACCTGCTGCGAGGCCGCCACCTGCTCCTCGAACAGCTCCTCCGGGCTCAGCCCCGACTCGCCGAGCAGCCTGGTGGGCGTCACGTAGCCGACGCCCGTGGTGCCGTCGCTGAAGGGGATGAACCAGATCCAGCCGCCCGGCCTGCGTTCGGCCAGGATGTTGCCCTGCTTCTCCCCCTCCTCCCGCGCGCAGTCCTGGAAGTAGGCCCACACGGCGAAGTTCCGCAGGTCCTCCTGCCACTCGACCATGTCGAAGTAGCGTCCGAGCCAGCGCTGCTGGCCCGAGGCGTCCACGACCACGTCGGCGTGCGCCTCGGTCAGGGGGCCGCCGCGGACCTGGTAGCCGACGCCCGTCATCCGGCCGTCCTGGAACAGCGGGTTCCTGACCGTGGCGTCCTCGATCACCCGCACCCCCAGCTCCCTGGCCCGGGTCAGCAGCAGCAGGTCGAAGTCGGCGCGGCGCACCTGGAAGGTGTAGGGGTAGGGGCCGCCCTCCTTGAAGGAGAAGTGCCACAGCGGCAGGCCGCGCCCCCACACCAGGCTGCCGCCGTATTTCTTGACGAAACCGATCCCTTCCAGCCGCTCCCGCAGGCCGAGTTGCTCGATGGTGGGCCACATGCCCGGGATGAGGGACTCGCCGATGTGGTAGCGGGGGAACTTCTCCCGTTCGAGCAGGAGGACGCTCCTGCCCTCCTTGGCGAGCAGTGCCGCCGTGCTCGACCCGGAGGGGCCGCCTCCCACGACGATGACGTCGAAGTGCTGTCCGCTCATTGTTCTGCTTTCTCTCGGGTTTCTCTCGTGGGTCTCTTGGGGGGTTTCTCGGGGGATTTCTCTCGGGGGGGTCTCTCGGGGGCCGGGGAGGCGGGGCGGGGCGTCCAGGCGGTGGTGCGCGGCGGCCTCTTCCGGCCGGCCCCAGGCGGCCGCGGCGGCGGCCGTGAACGGCGCGCCCGGGCCGGGGGAGTCCCGGACGCGCCCTCTCCCGGACCCGGCGGGGCTTCCGCTCCCCGCGGCCCGGGTCCTGGGCGGCTCAGCCCTGCGCCGCCATGCGGCCGCGCACGGTGGCCACGGCCGACAGGGCGATGGCGGCCACGTCGGCCGGGGCGCCGTTGCGCGCCCACTCCTCAAGCCGCAGGATGTCGGCCGGGCCGAGCTGCGGCGGGAAGCGGTCCACGGTGTCGAGGACGAAGAAGTCCGGGACGAAGTCCGCCCCGCGCAGCCGGGCGAGCACCCCCGCCGCCGTCTCCCCCGGGTCCCGCTCGCCCGCCGCGGCGGCGGTGAACTCCTCGCGGGCCGTGGCGAGCAGCTCGTTGTAGCCGTGGTGGCCCGGGAAGACCGAGCCGTAGTGGTCGATCTCCTCCAGCTTCCGCAGCTCCGCGTCCGAGCCCGTGCCGAGCAGCGCGCCGACGGCCCCGGCCGGCACGAACTGGCCGAAGCGCAGCCCGGTTTCCAGCAGGGACAGCGCCGTGCGCCACGTGATGTGCTCGTGGGTGGAGGCCAGCATCATGGAGACGAGCCCGTCCTGGGCGGCCAGCAGCTCGCGGCCCATGCGCTCCAGGGGGGCGAACCTGTCCCGCCCGAAGTGCCCGGCCCGCGCCGCCTCGATCAGCCGCCAGGCCAGGCCGTTCGCCTGCTCCAGGCCGGTGATCAGCCCGCGGTTGAAGAAGGGGTCCACGTATCCCGCGGCCTCGCCGATGACGCACCACCGCTCGCCGACCGTCCTGGCCGAGGAGTACTGCTGCCGCCCGGTGGCCTCCCAGGGCGCCTCGGGCTTGGCCGCGGCGAACAGCGGAGCCACGCTCGGGTAGGCGTCGAGGAAGGCGGAGAACTCGGCCTCGGGCGACTCGCCCCGCGGGTGGCGGTCGACGTCGAGGGTGAGGCACACGGCGCTCAGCCCGTGCGTGGCCCGCGGGTGGTTGCCGAAGCCGTAGACGGACAGGTGGCCGCCGGCGAAGACGTGGTGGACGCTGCCCTCCTCCCAGGGCCTGGGCGGGGCGAACGAGGGGCCGCCGTAGACGCTGCCCACCTCGGTCAGGCCCGACATGTGGGTGTAGAGGGAGCGGGTGCGCAGCCGCAGGCCGGTCGGCTCCTCGCGCAGCCCGAGGGCGGCCACGAAGGGCGAGTCCCGGTCCGAGGCGTCCACCAGGTAGCCGCCGAGGAGGCGCCGGCCGCTGCCCGTGGTGAGCAGCACCCCGTCCCGGCGCACCTCCACGCCCCGCACCGGGGAGTCGAGGACCGCACGGGCCCCGTGGGCGAGCGCCGTCCGCAGCAGGTAGGCGTCCACGTCCGGGCGGTAGAGGTTGGGCTCGGGCGGGACGTCCGGCGGGTTGAGCTGGAGGACCTCGGAGGGGTCGAGGGGCCGGCCCGCCCGGTGGTAGAGGAAGCTGTGGCAGCGCTCCCGGCCGCTGCTGGGTCCGGTGGCCTCGCTCAGCTCGTCGAAGGAGGCGAGGTGGGCGACCTCGGGCAGGCCGTAGCGGGCGGCGATGGTCCGCAGCAGCACGGGCGCGGGCGGCGTCAGCATCTCCCCGCGGACCAGCCGTCCGTCGGTGGGGCCGTCCACCAGGACGACGCCGATGCCCTGCCTGGCCAGGGCCGCGGCGAGGATCGAGGCGATCAGTCCCGAGCCGAGCACGATCACGTCGTGCCGTTCGGCGTCCCCGGGCCCTGTGGTGTTCGCTGGCATGCTCAAGCTGTTCCTTCCGCTCACTGGTCTTGCGTCGTGCCGGGCTCGGCCGGGGCGGGCAGCATGCCCTCCCTGACCATCCAGGCCGTGTAGGTGTCGAGGAGCCGCTCGTCGAGCGGCGGGCAGTCGATGCCGCTGCCCGCGAGGGCGCGGCGCAGCTCGTCCACGCGGTAGCTCATGGAGTCCTGGCCGGCGTGGACGATCTCCCGCATGGTGTCGACGAGCAGGTGCAGCGGGTTGCCCTCGCTCACGCCGATGTCCGCCTGCAGCAGTGCGAGGAATTCCTCGCCCGGGATCTGTTCCACCGCCCAGCCGCTGCGCACGAGGTGGCCGATCATGTCGTTGAAGGCGATCCGCTCGGGGTTCACCAGGTGGAAGGCGTCGCCGAACTCCCGCGTGGCCGTGGAGATGTGGACCAGGGCCCGGCAGACGTAGTCGGCCGGCGTCATCTCCACCAGCATGTCCAGCAGGGGCGCCCTGCCCAGTTGCACGCAGCCGGCGATGACGGCGGTGGTGAAGCTGTTGCTCATGCAGGCGCCGGTGCGGGAGTGCCCGGTGATCTGGCCCAGCCGGTAGACGTTCACCGGGATGCCGCGGGCGCGGGCGGCCAGCACGACGTGCTCGCTGACGTACTTGCTCTGCACGTAGCCGTTGACCAGCCGCCCGGCGCGGTCGAGCGGGTCCTTCTCGGCGAAGACCGTGGTGAGGTCCTCGGGGACGCCCCAGATCGCGAAGGTGGAGACGTGGTTGACGGGGGTCAGCGGCCCGCGGCAGGCCAGGCGGAGGATCTCCTGGGTGCCGCCGACGTTCGGCGCCTTCAACTGGCGGTAGGTGTGGACGAAGTTGACCAGGGCGCCGTTGTGGTAGATCGCGTCGAGCCGGTGGGCGAGGGCGTCGAAGGGGGCCTCGCCGAGCCCCAGCAGCGGCTTGCCCAGGTCGCCCGGCAGGACCTCGATCCGCCGCTCGGCGTCCTTCGGCCAGGGCACGTACCGTTCGACGTTGCGCCGCAGCCTGGCCAGTCCCTCGGCCGGGTTCTCGCAGCGGACCAGGCAGTGCACGGTGGCCCGGGTCGACCGCAGCAGCTCGTCGAGGAGGTGGGCGCCGACGAAGCCGGTGGCGCCGGTCAGCAGCACGTGGGCCGGGTTCCGCCAGTCGGCGCGGGTGGGGGCGCCGGGCCTGATGTCCTCGGGGAGTTCGCCTTCGCGGGCGAGCCTGGCCGGGTCGGTCCAGTCGGCGAGGGCGCGCTCGGGGCCGCCGGCGGCGCCTGGCAGCGCGTGCTCCTGCTCGGCGAGGCCGGTGATGTGGGCGGCCCAGGCGTCCAGGGTGGGGTCCTCGAAGAGCCGCGGCAGGGCGGGGGTGACGGCGAGCTCCCGCTTGCAGGCGGTCACGACCTGCATGCACAGCAGGGAGTCCAGACCGAGGCCGAGCAGGTCGGTGTCGGCGCCGATCTCCTCGGCGGGGGTCCACAGGGCCTGGGCGAGCTGGGCCCGCAGGTGGTCCGCGACCAGGGCCCCGCGGTCGCCGGGCGCCGCCTGCCGCAGCCGCTCCAGCAGGGCGGGCCGCGTCGCCTCCTCGCCTGCGCCCGCCGCCTCCCGGGCGCCGTCCGCGGCGGCGCCTTCCGCCCCCGGCTCCCCCAGCGCGAGGGGGCGGCGCTCGGTGAACCAGTAACGCTCCCGCTGGAAGGCGTAGGTGGGCAGGCCGACGGGGTCGTAGGGTCCCGGCGGGTACACGGCGGGCCAGTGCGGCCTGAGGCCGAGCGTGTAGAGGAGGCCGAGGGCGTTCCTGATCTGCTCGGTGTCCTCGGTGCTGCGGCGCATCGAGGCGATCCACTGCCGCCCGCCCTCGGGCAGGCAGCCCGAGCCGAGGCCGAGGAGGGTGCGGCCGGGCCCTGCTTCGAGGAAGACGGTGAAGCCGAGGCGGTCGAGGGTCGCCATGCCCTCACGGAAGCGGACCGCCTCCCTGGCGTGCCGCGCCCAGTAGCCGGGGTCGGCGAGCTCCGCCTCGGTGAGGGGGGCGCCGGTGAGGTTGGAGACGAGGGGAATCCGCGGCGGGCGGGGGGTGACCTGCGCCGCGGCCTCGCGCAGCCCGTCGAGGGCCGGCTCGACGAGCGGGGAGTGGAAGGCGTGCGAGACGCGCAGCCGCCTGGCCCGCACGGAGCGCTCCGCCAGGCGGGCGGCGAGGGCGTCGACGGCCTCCGCCGCGCCGGAGAGCACGGTGTCGCGTGCGCCGTTGACCGAGGCGACCGAGAGCCGGCCCGCGGCCCCGGGCACCGCGGCGGCCTCGGCCAGCGCCTCCTCCTCCGGCAGGGGCACCGCGATCATGGCGCCCGGCTCGGGCAGGGCCTGCATCAGCCTGGCCCGCGTGGCGACCAGGAGCAGCGCGTCGGGCAGGTCGAGGGCCCCGCTGACGCAGGCGGCGACGTACTCGCCCACGCTGTGCCCGAGCACCGCGCCCGGCTCCACGCCGAAGGAGCGCCACAGCTCGGCGAGCGCGTACTCGACGGCGAACAGGGCGGGTTGGGTGTACGCGGTGCGGTCGAGCAGGGCGCCGCCCTGCGCCCCGTCCGCGGCGTCAGGGGCTTGTGTGCCGCCGGCCGGGTCCCGGCCGTCCCGGCCGCGCGAAACGTCCTGGTGGTCCCGGCCGCCGGCGTAGCCGAGGATCTCGGTCAGCGGCCGGTCGAGGTGCGCGCGCAGCAGGCCGGCGCAGCGGTCGATGGCCTCGCGGAAGGCGGGTTCCGAGGCGTAGAGGCCGCGGCCCATGCCGGGGTACTGGCTGCCCTGGCCGGTGAACAGGAAGGCCACCTTGGCGCGGCGGGTGGCGGCGGCGCGCCCGTGGACGAGGCCGGGCGCGGGCTCGCCCGCGGCGAACCGGCCGAGCCGCTCGCGCAGTTCGCCGGCGGAGGCGGCGACGGCGGCCAGCCGGTGCGGGAGGTGGGCGCGGCCGAGGGCGGCGGCGTGTCCCAGGGCGGCGAGCGGCGGCTGTTCGGCCCCCAGCCAGTCGGCGTAACGGGCGGCCAGGGCGCGCAGCGCGGCCTCGGAGCCCGCGGAGAGCGCCAGCAGTTCGTGCGGGCGGGTGGGCACCTCGTGCGGGGTGCGCGGCGGGGGTGCGCCGAGCACCATGTGGAGGTTGGTGCCGCTGGCCCCGAAGGAGCTGAGGCCGGCGTACGGGCCGCCCTCGCCGGCCGGCAGGGGTGTGGGCGCGGTGGGCACCCGCAGGCGCAGCCGGTCCCAGTCGAGGTTCGGGTTGGGGGTGCGGAACCAGGGTTGCGGGGGGACCTGCCGGTGGGTGAGGACGAGCGCCGCCTTCAGCAGGCCGGTGGCGCCGGCGGCGGCCTCCAGGTGGCCGACGTTGGCCTTGGCCGAGCCGACGAGCAGGGGGCGGTCCGCGGGGCGGCCGGGGCCGAGCGCGGCGTCGAGGGCGCGCAGTTCGATGGGGTCGCCGAGCGCGGTTCCCGTGCCGTGGGCCTCGACGTAGCCGATGTCGTCGGGGGTGAGTCCGGCGTCGGCGAGGGCGGCCCTGACGACCTCCTGCTGCGCGCTGCCGCTGGGGACGGTGAGGCCGCTGGAGCGGCCGTCGTGGTTGGCGGCGCTGCCGTGGATGACGGCGAGCACCGGGTCGCCGTCGGCGGTGGCGTCGGCGAGCCGCTTGAGGACGAGCAGCACGCCGCCCTCTCCCCTGCCGTAGCCGTCGGCCGAGGCGTCGAAGGTCTTGCAGCGGCCGTCGGGGGCGATGGCACCGGCCTTGCTGACGAGCACGAAGCCGTAGGGCATCAGCATCAGGTTGACCCCGCCGGCGAGCGCGAGGTCGCACTCGCCCTCGCGCAGGCTGCGGCAGGCCAGGTGGGCGGCGAGCAGCGAGGAGGAGCAGGCGGTGTCGACGACCTGGGCGGGGCCGCGCAGCCCGTACTGGTAGGAGATGCGCCCGGCGAGGAAGGCGGGTTCGCCGAAGACCTGGTAGGGGTTGACGTCCTCGGGGCGGCTGAGCTGCTGGCGCATGCGCACGTAGTCGCTGGTGCTCGCGCCGAGGAAGACGCCGGTGCTGCTGCCGGCGAGGCCGTCGGGGGGCAGGCCGGCGCGCTCCAGGGCCTCCCAGGAGAGTTCGAGGATCAGGCGGTGCTGGGGGTCCATGCCGACGGCCTCGTCCGGGGTGATGCCGAAGAGGGAGGCGTCGAAGGCGGCGACGTCGTGGGAGGCGTCGAGGAAGCTGCCGTGGATGCTGTACGCCTTGCCCGGGGCCTCGGGGTCGGGGTCGAAGACGGCCGTCGCGTCGGCCCGTTCCTCGGGGAAGCGGCGGACGGTGTCGGTGCACTCGCTCAACAGGCGCCAGAAGGACTCGGGCGAGTCGGCGCCGCCGGGCAGGCGGCAGGCGGCGCCGATCACGGCGATGGGCGAGGTCCGGCGCTGGTCGGTGAGCTCGCGTTCGGCGAGGAAGCTCCGCAATCGGCTGATGGTCTGCAGCGCCTGGCCGAGGCGCGCCCGGTAGTCGACTTCCGCTTCCGTCATCCCACACCATTTCCTGTCGGGCCTGTCGGCTTGTGGCAGTTCTGTCCTGATCCCGCGGACTTAGTCGGCATGCACCTGAATTGGCCGATATCTACAGTTGTCGCCCGTTGTCGGCCGTTGTCGCCGGTTGCCGTCTGACGCTGACTGCTGTCGACCGGTGCTGACGGGCGCCGGCTGGTGAGCGGGCCCGGGGGCGGCCGGGCGCCCGTTCGGCCTCTGCCGGGTCTCGTCGGCTCGGGCTCGAACGGGGCGCGGGGGGCCCGGCGGTGCGCGGCCGGGTGGCCGCGGCGTGATCCGCGGGGCGCGTGTGGATCACCGGGCCCCCCGCACCGAGCGTGGCAACGCGATCTGGATTCCTGGTCGAGAGCGGCCGGTCTCCGGGCCGGGCGGCGGGGCACGACCCGCCACGGTCCGCCACGGCCCACCGCGAACCGGGCGGGCGCATGCGGCAGGTTGAGCGCCGCGGGGCGCCCACTCCGGCGCGCGACGCCCGCATTCACTCCGGTGAGCCTTGACCCGCCCTCAAGTCCCTTTCCCGACGCTGCTGATGACGCCCAGGACCCTCCCGAGACGTCAGGCCCGCCGTGCCCACCCTCCTGGAGCTCTCGTGTCCCTCGCAGCGACCGACCTGGACTGGGTCACCACCACGACGATCGGGGGCATAGCGCTCGTCCTCGCCGTCGGCACTCTCTTCGTGGCACTCGCCCGCCGCCTGCGGCAACCCGCCGTCATCGGCGAGATCGCCGCCGGCATCTGCCTGGGGCCAAGCCTGCTCGGTCTCCTGCCGGGCGACCTGCCCGAACAGTTCTTCCCCGGCGGGGTGCGCGGCTACCTGTCGGTGGTCGCCCAGATCGCCCTGGTGCTCTTCATGTTCATCATCGGCTGGGAGTTCGACTTCGACACGCTGCGCGGCCGGGGCCGCACCACGGGCGTCGTCTGGTTCTCGGCCGCCGCCCTCCCGCTGAGCCTGGGCGTGGGCCTGGCCGGCCTGCTCTTCGGCTCCTACGACACCGTGGACGGCCACCGCCTCGACTTCGCCGACTTCGCCCTGTTCATGGGCACCGCCATGTCCATCGCCGCCTTCCCCGTGCTGGCCAGGATCATCTGGGACAGCGGCCTGCACCAGACCAGGCTCGGCGCCCAGGCCCTGGCCCTGGCCGCCCTGGACGACCTGCTCGCCTGGTGCCTGCTCGCGGTCGTCACGGCCCTGGCCACCGCCTCGGGAGCCGGGGGCTTCCTCGACGTCATCGGCTGGGGCGCGGTGTTCATCGCCGTCATGCTGGCGGTGGTACGCCCCTGCCTGGCCCGGCTCGCCCGCCTTGCGCCCCGGGCCGGCCACCACCTGGCGACGCTCGCCGCCGCCGGGGCGCTCGGCTCGGCCTACCTCACCTCGGAGATCGGGCTCCACCCCATTTTCGGCGCCTTCGTCTTCGGCCTCGTCATGCCCCGCCACACCGAGACGGAACTCCTGCACCAGGCGGCCCGGGTGCCGCTGGAGCACGCCGGGCGCCTGCTGCTTCCGGTGTTCTTCGTGGTGACCGGCCTCTCGGTGGACCTGACCTCGATGACCGCCACCGGGGCCGTGCACATGCTGCTCATCATCGCCACCGCCTGCCTGGGCAAGCTGGGCGGGGTCCTGCTCTCCGCCCGGATGAGCGGCATGGGCTGGCACGAGTCGGCCACGCTCGGCCTGCTGATGAACACCCGCGGCCTCACCGAGCTGGTGATCCTCAACATCGGGCTCGACCTCGGCCTGCTGGACACCGAGTTGTTCACCGCGATGGTGATGATGGCGCTCGTCACCACCGCCATGACCTCACCGCTGCTGACCGTGATGCTCCGCCATGGGCGAAGCGACGTGACGACCAGGGACCGGCCCGTGGCCGGAGGGGAGAGGAGAGAGCGTGGAGTTCGACTGGACCGCTGAGCAACGCGCCAGGTACGAGGAGACGCTGACGGCCGTCCGTGAGGCGTTCCCGCCCAGGGAGCCGGGCACGGAGCCCTACACCCGCAAGGACTGGCGCAAGCTCGGCGATCTCGGCCTGCTCGGCCCCCCGGTGCCCGCCCGCTACGGCGGCCGCGGCCTGGGGGCCCTCGACAGCGCCCGCCTGATCGAGGCGCTCGGCCGCGGCTGCGCGGAGACCGGCCTCGTCTTCGGCGCCAGCGCCCACCTGTTCGCCTGCGCCATGCCCATCGCCGAGTTCGGCAGCGAGCCGCTGCGGCGGGCCGTGCTGCCGGGTCTGTGCTCCGGGGAGCTGATCGCGGGCAACGCCATGACGGAGGCCGACGCGGGCTCCGACGTCGGCAGCCTCGCGGTCACCGCGACCAGGACGCACGGCGGCTGGGTGCTCAACGGCGAGAAGAGCTTCGTCAGCAACGGGCCGGCCGCCGACGTCTACGTCGCCTACGCCACCACCGACCCCAAGGCGGGCCCCTTCTCGGTGACCGGCTTCGCGGTGGACCGCGGCCACCGGGGGCTCACGGTCGGCGAGCCCTTCGGAAAGATGGGCCTGTGGCAGTGCCCGGCGGGCGCGATCAGGTTCGACGACTGCTTCGTGCCCAACGAGCGGGTCCTGGGCCAGGAGGGACAGGGCGGGCTGATCTTCCAGTACTCCATGGGCTGGGAGCGCTCCTGCCTGTTCGCCGGCTACCTCGGGCTCGCCGACCGGCTGCTTGAGCGGTGCGTGGCGCACGCCAGGCGGCGGCGGCAGTTCGGCAGGAGGCTGGCGCAGTTCCAGGCCGTCTCGCACCGCATCGCGGAGATGAAGCTGCGTCTGGAGGCGGCCAGGCTCCTGCTCTACCGCGCCTGCTGGGAGATGGACCGGGGGGAGGACGCCAGGCTCTCCATCGCCCTGTCGAAGCTGGCCGTCTCCGAGGGGGTGCTCGCCAGCGCGCTGGACGCGGTGCGCGTCTTCGGCGGCCGCGGCTACCAGAGCGCCGACGGCATCGAGGCGGCGCTGCGCGACGCGGTCCCCTCGGTCCTCTTCTCCGGCACCTCCGACATTCAGCGGGAACTCATCGCGAAGGAGCTCGGGCTGTGATCTCCGCCAAGGCCCCCGGGGCGGACGGCCCCCTGCACGCGCTGCTGGCCGCCTCCGCGCGCCGCGCCCCGGACGCGCTCGCCGTCCAGGGCCCCGAGGGGTGCCTCACCTACGGCGAACTGGACGCGCTGGCCGGCCGGTACGCCGCCGCGCTCGCCCACCGCGGCGTCGCCCCGGGCGACCGGGTGGTGATCTGGAGCCACAAGTGCCTCGACGCGATCGCCGTGATGCAGGCCGCGCTGCGCCTCGGCGCCGTCTACGTGCCGGTCACCGGCGCCAACCCGCCCCCCAGGCTGACGCTGATCACCCACAGCGCGCGGCCCGCCCTGGTGGTGGCCGACGAGGACGCGCTGCGCCGCGCCGCGGCGGCGGGCTGGGCGGAGGCCGCGCTGTGCGGCTTCGCCGAACTGCGGGCCGCGGCCGAGGGGCTGACGGCCCCCGCGCCCCACGCCTGCGGCCCCGATCACCCGGCGTACATCCTGTACACCTCGGGATCGACCGGGGAGCCGAAGGGCGTGTGCCTCAGCCACCGCAACGCGCTGGCCTTCGTCGCCTGGGCCGCGGCCGAGCTGGAGGTCGGCCCGGAGGACCGGCTGTCCAACCACGCGCCGTTCAACTTCGACCTGTCCGTCTTCGACCTGTACGCGGCCTTCCTGACCGGCGCCTCGGTGCACCTGGTGCCGCAGGAGATGGCCTACGCCCCGGCGCAGCTCGTGGCCTTCCTCAGGGAGCGGGAGATCAGCGTCTGGTACTCGGTGCCCTCGGCGCTGAGCCTGATGATCCGCGAGGGAGGGCTGCTCGACGGGCCGCCGCCCCCCGCGCTGCGCGCCTGCGTCTTCGCCGGCGAGCCCTTCGCGCCGCACCACGCGCGCGCCCTGCGCCGGGAGTGGCCCAAGACCCGCCTGCTGAACTGGTACGGGCCCACCGAGACGAACGTCTGCACCTCCTACGAGCTCACCGAGGCCGACCTGGAGGGCGAGGCCCCGCTGCCCATCGGCCGGGCCTGCTCGGGCGACCGGGTGTGGCTGGACCCGGAGGAGGGCGCCGAGGGGGAACTCCTGGTCTCCGGGCCGACCGTGATGCTGGGCTACTGGGGCCGCGAGCCGCAGCGCGGGCCCTACCGCACCGGGGACATCGTCCGCCGGGACGCCGCGGGCGTGCTGCACTACGCCGGGCGGCGCGACCACCTCGTGAAGGTGCGCGGCCACCGCATCGAGCTGGGCGAGATCGAGGCGGCCCTGTCCACGCTCGACGAGGTGGCCGAGGTCGCGGTCCTCGTCACGGGCACCGGCCTCGGGGCCAGGCTGCACGCCGTGGTGGTCCCCGCGGGCGAGCGCGGCCCCTCGCTGCTCGCGGTCAAGCGCAGGTGCGCGGAACGGCTGCCGACGTACATGATCGTCGACCGGCTCTCCCTGATCGGCGAGCTGCCCCGCACCGACAACGGCAAGCTGGACCGCCGCCTGCTGACCGCGCGGGCCGAGGCGGGCGAGTTGTAGGCCCGCCCGGCCGCCCGTCGCCGCGCCCCGCCGTCCCGGAGAAGCCCCCGGGACGGCGGGGCGCCGGCGCGTTCCCGGCGAGGCGCGTTCCCGGTCCGGCGCGTTCCCGGCCAGGGCCGGCGGCGTGGCCGACGGCGGTCCCGCGCGGCCCGTGGCGGTCCCGCGCGGCCCGTGGCGGTCCCGCGTGGCGCCGCGCGGACCCTTGACCCGGCTTCGAGGTCCGCTCCAGACGCCGGGGAGACGGTAGATCCGCGCGCGCCATCCACCACACGACCACCGCTCCGCTACGGAGGAACCATGAGTTTTGGCGGCGAGGAGGCAGTGGCCGTCGTCGGCGCCGGCTGCCGCTTTCCCGGCGGCGGCACGGGGGCCGACGGCCTGTGGCGGCTGCTGCACAGCGGCACCGACGCCATCTCCGAGGTACCGCCGAGTCGCTGGGACCTGGAGCGGTACTACGACCCCGACCCGGACCGCCCGGGCACGATGCACACCCGCTGGGGCGGGTTCCTGCCCGACATCGAGCGCTTCGACGCCGCGTTCTTCGGCATCTCCCGGCGCGAGGCCAGGCAGATGGACCCGCAGCAGCGGCTGCTGCTCGAAGTGGCCTGGGAGGCCCTGGAGGACGCCGGCATCGTCCCCGGCGACCTCTTCGGCAGCCGCACCGCCGTCTACACCGGGGGCCTGGGCGCCGACTACTACCTGCGGCACGCGCACGAGGCGGGCATCGCCGCGATCGACCCCTGGTACGCGACGGGCAAGGAGACCAGCTTCGCCTCCGGGCGGCTCTCCTACCTCCTCGGCCTCAACGGCCCCAGCCTCTCGCTGAACACCGCCTGCTCCTCCTCCCTGATCGCCGTGCACCTGGCCCGGCAGTCCCTGCTGTCGGGCGAGTCGGACGCGGCGCTCGTCGGCGGGGTCAGCCTGCTGCTCGCGCCCGAGCTGACGGTGTTCATGTGCAAGGCGGGCGCGATGTCGCCCGAGGGGCGCTGCAAGGCGTTCGACGCGAGCGCCGACGGCATCGTCCGGGGCGACGGCTGCGCCGTGGTGGTGCTGAAGCGGCTCGGCGACGCGCTCGCCGACGGGAACGACGTCCTGGCCGTCATCCGCGGCTCCGCGGTCAACCACGACGGGAACAGCGCCGGCCTGACCGTGCCCAGCGCCACCGCCCAGCAGCGGCTGCTGCGCGCCGCGCTGCACAGCGCGGGCATCGAGCCGGGCCAGGTGGGCTACGTCGAGGCGCACGGCACCGGCACCCCGCTCGGCGACCCGATCGAGGCCTACGCCCTGGGCGACGTGCTCGGCAAGGGCAGGCCGAGGGAGAACCCGCTGCTGATCGGCTCGGTGAAGACCAACCTCGGGCACACGGACGCGGCGGCGGGGCTGGCCGGCCTGCTGAAGGCCGCGCTGATCGTGCGGCACGGGGAGATCCCGCCGCACCTGCACCTGCGCGAACCCAACCCGAACATCGACTGGGCGGGCTGGGGCCTCGGCGTGCCCGAGGCCGCGGCGACCGTGCCCTGGCCGGGGCCCGACGGCGCGCCGCGGATCGCCGGGGTGAGCGCCTTCGGCCTCAGCGGCTCGAACGCCCACGTCCTGCTGGAGTCCCCGCCCCGGCCCTCCGCGGCGCCACCGGCCGGGGAGGCCGGGTCCGGGAGCGGCACGGCAAGGGAGGGCAGGAGCTGCCTGGTGCTGCCGGTCTCCGCAAAGTCGGGCGCGGCCCTGCGGCAGCTGGCCGCCGCGCACCGCGAGCGGCTGACGGCGCTCGGCCAGGGCGCGGGGGGCGCGCTGGAGGCGTACGTGGCCACCGCCGCCACCCGGCGCACCCACCACGCCGCGCACCGGCTGGCGGTGACCGGCGGGGATGCGGCCGAACTCGCCGGGGAGCTGGGGGCGTTCCTGGAGGCGCCGGAGCCCGCGGCCCCGCCGCAGGAGGCGCCGGCGTACGAGGGCACCGACCCCGAGGGCGCAGGGAGCGGGATCTGCTTCGTGTTCTCCGGCCAGGGCGGCCAGTGGCCGGGCATGGGCCTGGACCTGCACGCCGGGGAGCCGGCGTTCCGGGAGGCGCTCGACGCCTGCGAGGAGGTGATCCGCGAGGCGGCCGGCTGGTCGGTGCTCGCCGAGCTGCGGGCCGAGCCGGACCGATCCCGCCTCACCGACACCGAGTTCGCCCAGCCGGTGATCTTCGCGGTGCAGGTCGCGCTCGCCGCCCTGTGGCGTTCCTGGGGCGTGGCGCCCGCCGCCGTGGCCGGGCACAGCATGGGCGAACTCGCCGCGGCGCACGTCGCGGGGGCGCTCGGCCTGGCGGACGCGGCGCGGATCGCGGTGCTCCGCGGGCGGCTGCTGACCGCGGAGGCGGCCAGGGGCCGGATGGCCGCGGCGGCGCTGCCGCGGGACGAGGCGGCCGAGCTGGCCGCGCCCTTCGGCGAACGGCTGGGCCTCGCCGCGGTCAACGGCCCGCGGAGCACGGTCGTCTCGGGCGAGGAGGCGGCCGTCGCGGAGTTCGCCGACCTGGTGCGGGCCGGGGGCGCCACCTGCCGCCTGCTGCCCGGCGGCTACGCCTTCCACCACCCGCGGCTCGCGCCCCTGGGCGGGGAGCTCGCGGCGCGGCTCGCGGACCTGCGGGTGGAGGCCGCACGGATACCGCTGTTCACCACCACGCCTGGCCCCGACGGGGCGCTGCCCGCGCAGGCGCCCGCCCTGGACGCGGGCCACTGGGGGCGGAACGTCTCCTCACCCGTGCTCTTCGCCCCGGCCGTGGAACGGATGCTCGCCGCCGGGCACCTGAGGTTCCTGGAGATCGGGCCGCATCCCGTGCTGGCCCAGCCGCTCGCCCAGTGCCTGGAGGAGGCCGGGCTCGACGGCCTGCTCCTGCCCTCGCTGCGGCGCGAGACCGACGACGTGCGCACCGCGCGCGCCTCCCTCGCCGCCCTCTACGCGAGCGGCGCGCGGATCGACTGGGAGGCGGTCGGCCCGCGCGGCGGGCTGAGCCGGGACCTGCCGCGCTATCCCTGGCAGGGCGAGCGGCTCTGGTTCGCCGGGCCCGCCGCCGCGCCCGCCGCGGCGGGCCCCGCCGGAGGCGTGCCGGAACTCGGCGCGCTGCGCGGCGAGTTGCGCGTCTTCGACGCGGCGGGCCGCCTCCTGGGCGAGGTCGCCGACCTGCGGCTGAACCCGCCGGCCGGCGGGGGCGAGGCGTGCGGCGCCGCCGCCGCGGCGGGCGAGGCCGCGCCGCCTCCCGCGGGGCGCACCGCGTCCCCGGCCGGGGCGGCCGCCGGGGTGGCGCCGCGGGAGAGGGCCCAGGACGCGCCGCCCGGCGGGAGTGCGCGGGCCGGTGCGCCGCGGCCGGGGCGCGAGGCGCTGGCCGACCTGGTGGCCGCGCACGCCGCCGAGGTGCTGGGGCTGTCCGGGGGCGCCCTGCCGCCGCGCCGGCAGGGCTTCGCCGAACTCGGCATGGACAGCCTGGGGGCGGTGGAGCTCGCCAGGCTGCTGCAGCGGTCGCTTGGCGTCCGGGTGCCGAAGACCGCCGGCTTCGACCACCCCACGGTCGAGCGCCTGGCCGGCTACCTCGACGAGTTGCTCCCCGCCGCCCCGGTGCCCGCCCCGCACGAGCCGGCACCGCGGCCGCAAGCCGCGGCACCGCAGGCGCCCGTTCCGGCGCCCGTTCCCGCCGCGCTCCCGGCGCCCGCGCCCGCACCGGCCGAGGCGCAGGCGCCCGCGCGGGACGCGGCGCACGCTCCGGCGCACGCCGCGTCGCGAGCGCCCGCGGCCGCCGAGCCGCTGGCCGTGGTGGGCATCGGTTGCCGCTTTCCCGGCGGCGGCACGGGCCCCGAGGGCTTCTGGCGGATGCTGCGGGAGGGCGTGGACGCCATCGGGCCCGTTCCCGAGGGCAGGTTCGGCGGCTCGCGGGTGTGGCAGGGCGGCTTCCTCGACGGGGTGGACGAGTTCGACGCGCCCTTCTTCCGCATCCCGCCGCGCGAGGCGCGGGTGATGGACCCGCAGCAGCGCATGTTCCTCGAGGTCGCCTGGGAGGCCCTGGAACACGCCGGGCAGCCGCCCGCGGCGCTCGCCGGCACCCGCACCGGGGTCTTCCTCGGCATGAACTCCACCGACTACGCCCAGATCGTCACCAGCCACCCGGACAACGTGGACGCCTTCTACGGCACGGGCAATTCCTTCACCGCCGCGGCGGGCCGGCTCTCCTACCTGCTCGGCGTCCACGGCCCGAGCCTCGCCGTGGACACCGCCTGCTCCTCCTCGCTGGTCGCGGTCCACCTGGCGGCGGCCAGCCTGCGCGCCGGCGAGAGCGAGATCGCCCTCGCCGGCGGCGTCAACCTCATCCTCAGCGACACCATCCACCGCTCCACCAGCGTCTCGGGGGCGCTCGCCGCCGACGGCCGCTGCAAGACCTTCGACGCCGCGGCCGACGGCTACACCCGCGGCGAGGGCTGCGGCGTGATCGTCCTCAAGCCCCTGTCCCGCGCGCTCGCCGACGGGGACGAGGTGCTGGCCCTGCTGCTGGGCTCCGCCGTCAACCAGGACGGGCCGAGCAGCGGCCTCACGGTGCCCAACGGCCCGGCCCAGGAGGACCTGGTGCGCCGGGCGCTGGCCGCCGCGGACGTCGACCCGGCCGAGGTCGGCTACGTGGAGGCGCACGGGACCGGCACCCCGCTCGGCGACCCCATCGAACTGCAGGCGCTCGGCGGGGCGCTGGGGCGGCGCGAGGGCCGAGAGCCCTGCCTGGTCGGCTCGGTGAAGACCAACATCGGCCATCTGGAGGCCGCCTCGGGCATCGCGGGCCTGATCAAGGCGGTGCTCGCGCTGCGGCACCGGGAGATCCCGCCGCACCTGCACTTCCGCGAGCCGAGCCCGGAGATCCCCTGGGAGAACCTGCCGCTGCGCGTGCCGACCGCGCCCACGCCCTTCGCCAGGCACGGCGCACGCCGGGTGGCCGGCGTCAGCGCCTTCGGCTTCAGCGGCACCAACGCGCACGTCGTGCTCGCCGAGGCCCCCGAGCCGGCCGCCCGGCCGCCCGAGCCCGCCGCGCCGCCCGCGCCCGCCGCCCGCACGGCGCTCGCCGCCCGCGGCGCCTCGGGGATGGTCGCGCTGCCGCTCTCCGCCGCCTCCAGGGCCGCGCTGGCCGACCGGGCCCGCGCCTTCGCCGACCTGCTCGCCGGGGAGGGGCCGGACGCGGAGGCCCTGGGGGCAGAAGATCCGGCGGCGCAGGAGCCGTCCGGGGCGGGGCGGCCGGGCCGGGAGCCCTCGGGGGCGGGGCCCGCGCGGGAACCGGCGGCGCCCGATCCCGCCGACGTCGCCTACACCGCGGCGCTGCGCCGCGGCCATCTCGACCACCGCCTGGTGGCCGTCGGCCGCAACGGCCGCGAACTCGCCGCCCGGCTGCGCACGTTCGCCGAGGGCGGCACCGGCAACGGCATCGCCGCCGGGACGGCGGGCGAGGAGCCGCGGCACGGGCCGGTGTTCGTCTTCTCCGGGCACGGCTCGTACTGGCGCGGCATGTGCCGCGACCTGATCGCCGAGGACCCAATCTTCCGCGCGGCGATCGAGCGCTGCGACGCGGCCCTCGCCCCTTACCTGGACTGGTCGGTGGCCGGCCGGCTGGCCAGGGCCGCCGAGCTCGACGACGAACTCGACCAGCAGCTGCTGCTCTTCGCCGTGCAGTACGGGCTGGTCGCGGTGTGGCGGGCGCTCGGCGTCGAGCCGGCCGCCGTCGTCGGGCACAGCATGGGCGAGGTCTCCGCGGCCCTGTGCGCCGGGGCGCTCGGCCTGCCGGAGGCGGCGCGGGTGATGGCCCACAGGACGCGGCTGCTGCGGGACCTGGTCGGCCGCGGGGGCATGGCCGTGATCGGCCTGGACGCCGAGCACACGGAGCGGGAGCTGGCCTCGTTCGCGGACCGGGCCTGGGTCTCGGTCGTCAACAGCCACCGCTCCACCGTGGTGTCGGGCGAGACCGCCGCCCTCGCCGAACTGGAGGCGAGCCTGCGGCGGCGCAACGTCTTCTTCCGGTCCGTCGCGGCCGGCGGGCCCGCGCACAGCCCGCTCGCCGAGCCGCTCCGGGTCAGGCTCGAGGAGCGGCTGAGCGGACTCGCCGCCGCGCCCTGCGCCGTCCCGATGTACTCCTCGGTCACCGGCCGTCCGGTGACCGAGGAACTGGACGCCGGCTACTGGGGCCGCAACCTGCGCCTGCCGGTCCGCTTCGCGGAGGCGGTCAGGGCGCTGACGGCCGACGGGCACGACACCTTCGTGGAGTTGTCCGCGCATCCCCTGCAACTCACCCCGATCGAGCACGAGCTGGACGCCGCGGGAGTGAACGGCGGCGTGCTGGTGCCCTCGCTGCTGCGGGAGGAGAGCTCCGCGCTCACGCTGCTGACGGCCTTCGGCACGCTGCACGCCCGGGGCCGCCGGGTGGACTGGCGGGCCCTGCACCCGGGCGGCGGGCGGCAGGCCGATCTGCCGCGCTATCCGTGGCAGCACCGGCGCTACTGGGTGGAACACGACGCCAGGCCCGCCGCGGGCGCCCCCGCGGCGGTGGGCCGGCCGGGCGCCGCGCACCCGCTGCTCGGGCGCGAGTTCGAAACGCCGGGGCGGGTGCGGCTGTTCGAGACCGAGATCGGGGCCGAGCTGGCGGACGCGCTGGGGGCGGGCCCGGTGGAGGGCGTGCGCCGCCTGCCCGCCGCCGGCTGGCTGGAGATGGCGCGGGCGGCGGCCGAGCGGGAGGACCGGGCCCACCGGCTGGTGGACGTGCTGCTGCCGCGGCCGTTCGCGGCCTTCGAGGCCGAGCGCTGCCTCGCGCAGCTGGCCTTGGAGCCGCGGCCCGGCGGGGAGTGGGCCTTCACGCTGCACGCGCGCCCCGGGGAGCCCGCAGGGGAGCCCTTCCGGGTGCTGGCCTCCGGGCGCGCGGTGCCGGGGCGTGGCCGCCCGGCGCTCGCGCCTGGCGGAGCGCGGGCGCACTCCGCGCCGGACGAGGCCCTCGTCTCCTGGTCGGCCGCGGCCTGCACGGGCGGCGAGGCGGCGCCGCGCGCGGTGTCGGCCTGGCGCGGGCCGGACGCGGTGGAGGTGGAGCTCGCCTGCCGCCCGGCCACCCAACGCTGGGGGCTGCGGCCGGACGTGCTGGAGGCGGCGCTGCTGCTGCCGCGGCTGCTCGCGGGCGAGGCGGCCGCGGGCTTCGTGCCGGCGCGGATCGGCTCCCTGGCGGCCTTCGGCCCGGCCGGGGACGCGGTGCGGATCGGGGCGCGGCTGCTGCCGGGCGCGGAGGGCGAGGTGCGCGCCGACGTCTGGCTGAGCACGCCCGCGGGCGCGCCGGTGGCGGAGCTGCGCGAGGTCTGCCTCGCGCCCGCGCCGGGGATCGCGCTCGACCCGGCCGAGCACCGGCGCCTGGCGGACAGCCTCTACCTGCTCGACTGGCGGGAGGTTCCCGCCCCTGAGGCCGCAGGGCACGCCTCCTCGCCCGCGCCGGTGGCCGCCTCCGGCACCGCCCGGGAATCCGCTGCCGAGGCGGCAGGCGAGGCCGCTGCCGAGGCCGGGGAGGCGGGGAACCGGGCCCGGACGACAGGCAGTTGGGTGGTGGTCTGCGACCGCGGCGGCGTGGGCGAGGCCCTGGTCCGGCTGCTGCGGGAGCGCGGGGACGAGGTGGTTCCCGTGACCGCGACGGCGCCCGGGGAGGTGCGTGAGCGGGTGACGCGCGCGCTGCGCGCCGGCGCGGAGGGCGCGGCCCACCGTGGGGTGGTGCACCTGGCCGCCCTCGATCTGCCCGACGCCCTGCCCGAGGCGGGGCCGGACCCCGCGGGCCTCGCGGAGGCGGCCGAGGCCGCGGCCTCGCTGCTGGCCGCCTCCGCCGCCGCGTTCGCCGTCACCGGGCGCAGCCCGGCCCCCGCGCGCGTGCACTGCGTGACCCGGGGCGCGGTCGCCGTGTTCCCGGGCGAGCCCTGCGCCCCGTTGCGGGCGCCGGTGCACCGGCTGGCCGCGGTCGCCGGGGTGGAGCGGCCGCCGGTGTGGGGCGGCGTGCTCGACCTCGATCCGCGGCCCGTGCCGCCCGGCCCCCTGGCCGCGGCGGGGACCGGGACGGAAACGGAGGCGGAGACGGCGGCCGCCACAGAGGCGGAGGCGATCCTGGCCGAACTGACCGGCTGGGAGGCCGGGCCAGGCGGCGCCGGGCCCGCCGAGGACCACCTCGCCCTGCGCGGCGGGCGCCGCCTGGCCGCCCGGGTGGTGCGCCACCCCGCGCCGGGACCGGTGCTCGAACCCGTCGCGCTGCGCCGGGACCGCACCTACCTGGTGGCGGGCGCCGAGGGCGAACTCGCCGCCAGGGCCGCCGACTGGCTGGCCGCGCGCGGCGCGGGCCGGGTGGTCGCGGCCGGGCGGCTCGCCGGCGGGGAGCACGGAAAGGCCGGCGCGCCTGGGGAGAACGCCGCGGCGGACGCGGTGACCCGGCTGCTGAAGGAGGCCGAGGGGGCGGGTGCGCCGGTGGGGGGCGTGGTCTGGCTTGGCGTCGACTGGCGCCTGGACCAGCCCGCCGCGGCCCTGCCGGAGGCGGCCGAGCTGCGGAAGCTGCTGGCCGAACGGGCCCGTGGCGCCTGGCTGTTGCACGAGGCCTGCGCCGAGGAGGGCCTGGAGCTCGACCTGTTCGTCCTCTTCGGCTCGGTCGCCTCGCTGTGGGGCGCCGCGGGAGCCTGCCGCCAGGCGGCCCCCGACGGCCTGCTGGCGGCGCTGGCCGCGCACCGCGCGGCGCTCGGCCTGCCGGTGTGCGAGGTGGCCTGGGCGCCGTGGGACGAGGTCGGCCTGCTGGACGACGCGAGCCGGGCGCTGCTGACCCGCAGCGGTCTCGAACCGATCCCGCCCGGCACCGGGTTGCGGCTGCTCGACCTGGCGCTGGCCGGGCAGCGCGGCCCGGTGGCCGCCGCGCTCGCCGACTGGAGCCTGCTGCTTCCGCTGTACCGGCAGTCGCTGCCGTGGCCGCTGTTCGACGAGATGGCGGCGGCCGGTGCGGCGACCCCGGACGGCGCCGAGGAGCTGCTGGCCAGGCTGCGGTCCCTGCCGCCGCGGGAGCACGACGAGTTGCTGCTTGACTGCGTGCTGGAGGAGGTGGCGGTGGTGCTCGGCGTCGAGTCCCCGGCCGATCTCGACCCGGCCCAGGGCTTCTTCGAGATCGGGATGAGCTCCATCACCTCGCTCGAACTCAAGGTGCGCCTGGAGCGCAGGTTCGGCTGCGAGCTCCCGGCGACCCTGGCCTTCGAGCAGCCCACGAGCGAGGCCATGGCCCGTTACCTGGGCACCGAGGTCCTGGGCACGGCGGACCCGGCGGGAGCGGAGCCCGCGCCGGAGACGGACGCGGCGAAGGCGCCGCCCACGGACCCGGCGGGGGCCGATCCCGGCGCGGGGCCAGGCGAGGAGGCCGGCGAGGGCCTGGTGCCAGGGCCGGCGGACGGCGCCGGGGGCGACGAGCTGCTCGCGCTGCTCGACCAGGAGATCAGCGCCGCCAACGACCTGATCGACCGCGGGCGTTCGCATTGACCGGCACCGCGGCTACGACGGTGCCCTGCACCGCGACCGGCGCCCTGCCCGGCACCGAGGCCACGACCGTGCCCGGCACCGTGCCCGGCGCCGCGACCACCGCCGTTCCCCGGGCCGTTCCGCCCGGGGCCGCCTCCGGGGCACGGGCGGCCGCGGTGCCGGTCGACCGCCGCCCGACCGGGCCGCAAGCCCCTCTGGACGGCCCGCGCATAGCGTGCGGGACGACGCCGCCGGCCACGGCCCCCGGGCCCGCCCGGCCGCCACGCCCCGGGCGGCGCGGGGCGCGAGGGCGCGCGGCGGCGCGGGGCACACGCGCGCCGCACCGCGCGCGCAACCCCGCCGGGACCGGGCCGAACCCGGCGCCGGGGCCCGCCGCCCGAAACCGGGCGGCCCCGGCGGGGGGCGGCGGGCCCACCGGGCCCCGGCCGCCGCACGCGCCGGCAGCAGTACCCGGGGCCACCGACCGAATCCTCCACGAGGGGGTATGAGAATGGACGCAAGTTGGGCCGGCACAGGGACGGCGACGCGCGTTGCGGCACGCCCGCCACGGCCCGCGGAGGTGCAGACCCTCCCGGAAGCCCTGCGGCTGCGCAGCGCGCGCCATCCGGACACCATCGCCTACACCTTTCTCGCCGAGGGCGAGGAGCCCGCCGGGGCCCTGACCTACCGGCAGCTCGACGAGGACGCGGGCCGGGTGGCGGCCGCGCTGCGCGCCGCGGGCGTGCCCGGCCCCGGCCGGGGTGCGTCGGCCGTCGTGCTGATGTATCCGCCGGGCCTCGACTTCGTACGCGGCCTGCTCGGCAGCATGTACGCCGGGGTGCCCGCCGCGCCCGTCCCGGTGCCGCGGCGGCTGCTCGGCATCGAGCGGCTGCGCAGGACCGCCGAGGACGCGGGGGCGCGGGTGGTGCTGACGACGGCCGCGGCGCGCGCCGAACTGCTCGCCAGGTTCGGCGACTCGCCCCTCCTTGAGGGCCTGACGCTGCTGGCCGGGGACGAGCTTGCACACCTCGCGCCGGGGGACTGGCGCGAGCCGCTGCCCGCGCCCCGCGACGTGGCGCTGCTCCAGTACACCTCGGGTTCCACCGGCCACCCGAAGGGCGTGATGGTGACCCACGCCAACTTCCTGAGCAACGTCAGGGAGACGGACCTGCTGTGGCCCTGCGCCCCCGCCGGCACGTTCGTCTCCTGGCTGCCGCACTTCCACGACATGGGCATGCTGTTCGGCATCGTGCTCCCGCTGTGGGCCGGGGCTCCGGCCTACCTGATGGCGCCCGACGCGTTCATCCGGCGGCCCGGGCGGTGGCTGGAGGCGATGTCGCGCTTCCGGGGCACGCACGCCGCCGCGCCGAGCTTCGCCTACGAGCTGTGCGTGCGCGAGGCGCGGCGGCTCGGCCTCCCGCCCGGGCTCGACCTGTCCTCCTGGCGGGTGGCGGCCAACGGCGCGGAGCCGGTCAGGTGGCCGGTGATCGAGGACTTCTCCCGGGTCTTCGCGCCGGCCGGTTTCCGGCCCGAGGCGATGTGCCCCGGCTACGGCCTGGCCGAGAACACCCTGAAGGCGACGGGGAGTCCGGGCGACCGGCGGCCGGTGGTGCTGCGCCTCGCGGTGGAGGCGCTGAACGAGGACCGGGTCGAGCCGGCCACCGGGCCGGGGACGCGGCAGGTGGAGCTGGTGGGCAACGGCGTCGCCGTCGGGGAGACCACGCTGCGGATCGTCGATCCGCTCACCCGCGAGCCCTGCCCGCCCGGCCGCGTGGGCGAGATCTGGGTCGCCGGCCCGTGCGTGGCGGCGGGTTACTGGGGCAAGGAGCGCGAGACGGAGGAGACCTTCCGGGCCACCCTCGCCGACCCGGCGGCCGGGGCGGCCGGGGACGCCGCGCCGCGCACCTTCCTGCGCACCGGCGACCTGGGCTTCCTGCACGAGGGCGAACTGTTCGTCACCGGGCGCCTGAAGGACGTCATCGTCCGCAAGGGCCGCAACTTCTACCCGCAGGACATCGAGCTCTCGGCGGAACGCGCCGACCCGGGCCTCCGGCCCAACTGCGCGGCGGCGTTCTCGGTGGACGACGGCACCTTCGAGCGGCTGGTGGTGGTCGTGGAGGCGGACGGCCGGGTGGTGCGGGAGACGGGCGTGGCGGCGCTGTGCGAGCGGATCAGGGAGGCCGTGTTCGAGGGGCAGCGGCTCGACGTGGAGGACGTGGTGGTGGTGCGGCGCGGCTCGGTGCCCAAGACGTCGAGCGGGAAGGTGCAGCGGCGGGCCTGCCGGGAGCGCTATCTCGCCGGTGAGCTGGCGCCCGCGGCGCCCGGCGGGGAGCGGCCGTGACCGCCCCCACGGCCCCCGGGGCCGGGGCGGCGGGGGCGGGCGGCGGCGCCGGGGCCGGCCGGGAGGCCGGGCGCACGGCCCGGCAGCTCGCCGAACTCGCCAGGCGCCGGGCCGCGTTGGCGGCGCAGTCGGAGGGGGAGCCGGCGCGGCGGCAGCACGAGAAGGGCAAGCTGACGGCGCGCGAGCGCATCGACGCGCTGCTCGACCCGGGTTCCTTCGTGGAGCTCGACGCGCTGGCCAGGCACCGCGCCCGGCACTTCGGGCTGGATCGCAACCGGCCCTTCGGCGACGGGGTGGTCACCGGCTACGGGACGGTGGACGGGCGCCGGGTGTGCGTGTTCGCGCAGGACTTCACCGTGCTCGGCGGCAGCCTCGGCGAGGTCTTCGGCGAGAAGGTCGTCAAGGTGATGGACCTGGCGCTGCGCACCGGCTGCCCGATCATCGGCATCAACGACTCGGGCGGCGCCCGCATCCAGGAGGGCGTGGTCTCGCTGGCCTACTACGGCGAGCTGATCCGGCGGCACGTCGACGCCTCGGGCGTGATCCCGCAGATCTCGCTGATCATCGGCCCCTGCGCGGGCGGGGCGGTGTACGCCCCGGCGATCACCGACCTGGTGGTGATGGTGGACGGGGTCTCGCACATGTTCGTCACGGGGCCCGAGGTGCTGCGGGCGGTGACGGGCCACTCGGTGAGCCGGGAGGAGCTGGGCGGCGCGCTGGGGCACAACGCGGCCAGCGGCGCGGCGCACTACCTGGCGCAGGACGAGAAGGACGCCTTCGACTACGTGCGCCTGGTGCTCGGGCACCTGCCGTCCAACAACATGGCGGAGCCGCCGGTCTATCCGGCGGCCCCGGTGGCCGGGCCGACCGAGGCGGACCTCGCCCTCGACAGCCTGATCCCGGACCAGCGCAACCGGCCCTACGACATGATGCGGGTGCTGCACACGGTGCTGGACGAGGGGGAACTCGTCGAGGTGCACCCGCTGTTCGCCCCACACATGATCTGCGGCTTCGGCCGCGTCGAGGGCCATTCCGTGGGCGTGGTCGCCAACCAGCCGATGCGCGCGGCGGGCGCGATCGACATCGACGCGAGCGAGAAGGCGGCCCGGTTCATCCGGCTGTGCGACGCGTTCCACGTGCCGATCCTCACCTTCGTCGACGTGCCGGGCTTCCTTCCCGCGGTGGAGCAGGAGCGGCTCGGCATCATCAGGCGCGGCGCGAAGATGATCTACGCCTACTGCGAGGCGACGGTGCCAATGGTCACGGTCATCACCCGCAAGGCGTTCGGCGGCGGCTACGGGGTGATGGGGTCCAAGCATCTGGGCGTGGACCTCAACCTGGCCTGGCCGACGGCGGAGATCGCGGTGATGGGCGGCGAGGGCGCGGTGAACGTGCTGCACCGGCGGGCCCTGGCGGCGGCAAAGGACCCGGCGGCGGAGCGGGAACGGCTGCTCGCGGAGTACGAGGAGACGCTGTGCACGCCGTACCTGGCGGCGGAGCGCGGCTACGTGGACGCGGTGATCATGCCGCACGAGACCAGGCAGCAGGTGGCGTCCGCGCTGCGCGCGCTGCGGGACAAGCGCGGGGAGCGGCTGCCCCGCAAGCACGGGAACATCCCGCTGTGAGCGGCGAGGGCCCCGGCGGCTCCGGGGGTTCCGGGATCCACGGGGTCTGCGGGACTGCGGGGGTTTCCGGGGGCGGCACGCGGCCGGGCGGGGTCATCCGGGTGCTGCGGGGGAATCCGGGCGAGGAGGAGCTCGCCGCCGCGGTCACCGCGCTGCTCGCCGCCCTGGCCGCGGCGGGCGAGCGGCCCGCGCCGGAGCCGGGCGCCCGCTGGTCCTCGCCGGCGTACCGGATGACGCGCGCGCCCGGCTCTCGCGCCGTCGGCGCCTGGCGGGCCGGCGCCTGGTCCTGAGCCGAACGCGCCGATCGCGATGCCTCTTCCGGCGCGCCGGGCCACCCACGCCCCGGCGCGCCGGGCCCTTTGCGCGCCCCTGACGCGTCCTGCCGCGCCTCGGCGCCGTGCCCGCGCACGGGCCCACGCGCCGGCCGCGCCCGCCTCGCCGCCGGCCACGGGCCGCTCCCCCCTCGGCTCACCCCTGCGCGCACGCCCCCGCGAGCACGCCCCTCACGCAGCCCCGCGGCACCCTTCCCCGTCGCCCCCGTCGCCCCCGTCGCCGCCTCCGCACACGCCCGCCAGGCGCCGGGGCCGCCGCCGGGTGCGCGAGCGTGTGCGGACCCGTTTCGCGGATGCGCGCGCCCGCGCGTGCCGGGTGCGTTTCCTGAGCGCGAGCCAAGCCGTCCTCCACCGCCCTGAAGCACTCTCGGATGGCCGAGTTCACCACCGGCTGCCAGCCCGCGAATCCCGGGAGAAATCCGTGACGGCACCCGACCGAGAGACCATCTACCAGGCGCTCAGCCAGTACATCCAGGAAAACTTCCTGGAAGACGCCGCGGCCACCGAACTCACGCCTGACTCGCCCCTTCTGGAATGGGGGGTGCTCACCTCGATGAACACCTCGCTGCTGCTCGCGTTCATCAGGAACGAGCTGAAAGTGACGATTCCGCCGACGTATCTGACCGGCCGCCACTTCGCGAGTCTGCGCGCCATGACCGACACGGTCCACAAGCTGGCGCTGCAGCCGGCCTGAGCCGCCGTTCCGCCGCGGCCCGGGCCGCGGCCGGCCGTCATCCGGCCGCATTTTCGATCACCGGGTCAGAAACCAGCAGGTCCGACCAGAAGGAGAGCGTCGTGGACGCAGAGTTCGACATCGGCATCATCGGCGGCGGCCCCGCCGGTTCGACGGCCGCCTCATATCTGGCCAAGGCGGGGCTGTCCGTGGCCGTCTTCGAGAGCGAGAACTTCCCCAGGGAGCATGTCGGGGAGTCGCTGGTGCCGGCCACGACCCCGGTTCTTCTGGAGACCGGGGTGATGCCCAAGGTCGAGGAGGCGAACTTCCCGAAGAAGTACGGGGCGGCGTGGACCTCCGCCGAGCGGCGCCCCATCGACCACCTGGGATTCCGGGGCCTCGACCACGACTTCCGCGCCGCCGAGATCCTCTTCAACGAGCGCGATCAGCCGGGCGTCGACCGGGACTACACCTTCCACGTGGACCGGGGGAAGTTCGACCACATCCTGCTGAAGCACGCCGAGAGCCTGGGCGCCCAGGTCCACCAGGGCGTCCGGGTCGGCAAGGTGGACTTCTCGGGCCCGTTGCCGGTGCTCAACCTGCAGGTGGGCCGCCGGAACACGCCCGTTCCGGTGCGGATGGTCGTGGACGCCAGCGGCCGGCGCACGCACCTGGGCACCCAGGAGAAGTTCAAGGTCCCCGACCCGATCTTCAACCAGTACGCGGTGCACGCCTGGTTCGACGGGCTCGACCGCAAGGCGCTGGCCGTCGACAAGGCCCAGGCCGACTACATCTTCATCCACTTCCTGCCGGTCAGCGACACCTGGGTGTGGCAGATCCCGATCACGGACACGGTGACGTCCATCGGGGTGGTGAGCCAGAAGAAGCGCTTCAAGGAGTACGGCGGGGACCGGGAGAAGTTCTTCTGGGAGACCGTGGCGAGCCGCCCGGAGCTGCTGGACGTCCTGAAGAACTGCGAGCAGGTGCGGCCGCTGAAGACGGAGGGCGACTACAGCTACGCCATGAAGCAGATCACGGGCGACAACTTCGTGCTGATCGGCGACGCGGCGCGGTTCGTCGACCCCATCTTCTCCAGCGGGGTGAGCGTGGCGCTCAACAGCGCCAGGCTCGCCTCCTACGACATCATCGCGGCGGCCGAGGCGGGCGACTTCACCAAGGGGCGTTTCACGGCCTACGAGACGAAGCTGCGCCGCGGCGTGCGGAACTGGTACGAGTTCATCACCATCTACTACCGGCTGAACATCCTGTTCACGGCCTTCGTGCAGGACGACAGGTACCGCCTGGACGTGCTGAAGATGCTCCAGGGCGACGTCTACGACGAGGAGCAGGAGCCGAAGGCGCTGACCGCGATGCGGGAGATCGTGGAGGCGGTGGAGAACGACCCCACCCACCTGTGGCACCCCTACCTCGGGGACCTGCGGGCGCCCTCGGCCGCCCCCCGTTTCTGAGGGCCGCGGCGGGGCTGGGCCGGCCCCGCCGCACCGACGAGGGCCCCGGCGCCGAGAGCGCCGGGGCCCGGTCGTGCGTCGGCCGTGGTGGGCGCCGCTCCCCCGCGGCCCGGCGTCCACCGCCCTCCCGGCAGGCTCAGGGGGCGACCATCTTGCCGGAAAGCACCGCCTGCTGGATGCGCTGCAGGCGCTGGGAGGGTTCGAGGCCGAGCTCTGAGACGAGGGTGCCGCGCAGCCGCTGGTACGCCTCCAGCGCGCGCCACGAGCTGCCCGCCCGGTGCAGGGCCACCATGAGCTGCCCGCAGAAGTTCTCGTGCAGCGGGTGCCTGGCGGCGAGGACCTGGAGCTCCGGGATGAGCTCCCCGTGCCGGCCGAGGCGCAGGTCCGCCTCGATCCTGCGCTCCAGGGCGGCCATCCGGCTCTCCTCCATGCGCAGCACCTCGAGTTCGAGCACGCTGCCCACCCTGACGTCCACCAGCGCGGGCCCGCGCCACAGGGCGAGCGCCCTGCCGAGCTGTTCGGAGGCGGCCCGGTCGTCGCCTGCCTCGAGCGCGCGCCGTCCCGCCCCGACGAGCTGGTCGAACTCCTCGTAGTCCAGGTGCCCAGGCCGCACCCGGAGCACGTATCCGCCGTGCCTGGTGACCAGGACGTCCTTGGCGTGGCGTCCCGGATCACCGCCGAGCGACGCGGCGATCTTGCGGCGCAGCTGGAGGATGTAGGTCTGCAGCGTCGTCGCCGCGCTGCGCGGGATCGACTCCCCCCAGATCTCCTCCATGAGCGTCGGCACGGTCACCACGCGGTCCGCGTGCAGCGCCAGCAGCGCGAGCAGCTGCCGCGGCTTCGCCGCGCTCGGCACGATCGACACGCCGCGGTCGTGGGCCGCCAAGGGCCCCAGTACGTTGATCTCCATCGGGTGCCTTTCCCTCACTGTCCCTCACTGTGCAGCGCCCCCGAAGCGTTCGGCACTGAAAACCTCACGTTCACCGAGCCTCACAGATGCGGCTTCCGGTCCCCAGTGCGTGAGTCATGAGCACCGCCATGAAAATCTCATGTGGGCATATACGTTCTACAGATCTGCAGAGAAGTCTTTCCAGCCCACGAACCCGGCAGTCGCCAATGCCTCCTTGAGCCTCGCTCGCGCCCCCCTCGATCCTTGCTCGCACCGGCGTGCGATCCGGCGCGCACGCGTTCCTCCGCGACGCGCACCCGCGCCTTTCGCGCACGAAAACCACACTTTCCGCAAGGACGTCATCGCTCGATCGGAATATCGCACTCCGGCCAGGAGATTCTCATGGCAGGCTGTTCCCCGCATACCGGACGGACTCCCCCTCGGCGGCAGCATGAACCAGCGTCATCCGAACCCGTTTCCCGGCGATCCCGCCGCACCGCCCGAATCCCGGGCCACCGGCGCGGAGGAAGGCCCCGCCGCTTCCGCCCGGCGGCTGGCCCGCCGCCTGGCCGCCGCGGTCACGGGGTGCTGCGGGGCGCTGGCCGCCCTCCACACGGCCCGGCCGGACGCCAGTTCCCTTCGGGTCTCCTCCTGCGCCGCTCTGGCATTTCTTATTATCTTCATCCAGTACGAATTTGGCGCCTCGGGTAGGCGCACGGGAAATGCCGCGCACCCCCTCGCGCTCGCCGCCCAGCTTCTCCTCACCTGCCTGCCCCTGCCCTGGCTCGGCCTCGACTGGGCGCTGATGTGCGGCCCGGCCGCGGGCGCCGCGCTGCTGGCACTGCCCCCCGGGGCCGCCGGGCCGCTGTGCGGGCTGATCGCGGTCCCGCTCCTGCTCTTCGGCGGTGACCTGCTCCCCCTCGCGCGCACCTGCTGCGCCGCCGCCGTCGTGGCGCTCGTGCTGCACGGCGTCGGCCGCCTGGCCGCCCTCACCGCGCAGGCCCACGAGAGCCGGGCCGCCCTGGCCGACCGCGCCGTCGCCGCGGAACGCCTCCGGCTGGCCAGGGACTTGCACGATCTGCTGGGTTACAGCGTCTCCGCCATCACTCTCAAGGGTGAACTCAGCCATCGGCTGATTCCCGTCGACCCGGAACTGGCGCGCGCCGAACTCGCCTCCATGCTCCGGATTTCCCGCCAGGCGCTCGCCGACATCCGCACCCTCTCCAGCCGATATCGGAAGTTGTCGCTCGCCAATGAGGCGCGAGCGGCGGCGCAAGTACTCGAAGCGGCCAATATCGCCACGGAGGTTGACGTCAAGGAGTGCGAGTCGCTGCCCCCCGCCACCGACGCGCTGCTCGCCACCGTCCTGCGGGAGGGAGTGACGAACATCATCCGCCACAGCAATGCCCAGAAGTGCGTCCTCAGGGCGTACTGCCGGGCGGACGGCATTCACCTTATGCTGGTCAACGATGGTGTCCGTGCGAGAGAAGGCGCGCCCACCCCGCACGCCGGGGCCGGCATCGAGAACCTCACCGAACGCCTTGCCGCAGTGGGGGGACGCCTCCACGCACGGGTGAGCGGCGACTGCTTCCGGCTCGTGGCCGAGATCCCCGTCGAAGGCGGAATCCCGGCATGCGCGGCGCCCACGGTGGAAGAGCTCAATGGGGGAACTGGTGCGATTAGTAAAAGTACTGCTGGCTGAAGATTTCGACATGATCAGGGGCGCCCTCGTGGCGCTCCTCGAACTTGAGCCGGACCTGCGCGTGGTCTCCTCGGTCAGCCGGGCCGACGCCGTCCTGCCGGCCGCCCTCCGCTCCCAGCCCGACGTGGCGGTGCTCGACATCGTCATGCCGGGCGGCGACGGGCTGGCCGCCGCCGTCGCCCTGCACGAGCGGCTCCCGGGGTGCAAGACACTCATCCTGACCGCCATGGGCCAGCCGGGGACGCTCAGAAGGGCGCTGCGCGCCCGCGTCGGTGGCCTGCTGTTCAAGGACGCCCCCGCGGAGCAGCTGAGCAAGGCGGTACGCGCGGTGGCCGCGGGCCGCCGCTACATCGACCCCCAACTGGTGCTCGCCGCCTGGGACTCCGAGGAGAATCCGCTGTCCCCCAGGGAGCTCGAAGTGCTCAGGTTCGCCGCCCAGGGCGCGGATGCCGCGGAGATAGCGGGCTGCCTCTACCTGTCGAAGGGAACGGTGCGCAACTACCTGACGACCATCGTCACCAAGCTCAACGCCAGGAACCGGGTGGACGCCGTGCGCATAGCCACGGAGGCGGGCTGGATACCGTGAGGCGCCGCGGCCTGCCGGCTCCGCGCCGGGCCCCGCGGCAGGCCACGGGACCGCGCGCCGCCGCGGCCCCCGGCGTTCACCCGCCGCCGGGCCCCGGCGCTCCCCCGGCCCCCTCCGGGCGCCGGGGCCCCGTCCCCCGAAGGGCAGGGGACGCGTCGGCCGGCACCGGGGCGCCGGGCCGGCCGGCGAGGTGGAGGGAGTCCTCGACCTCCGCCTCCGCCGCCTCGGCGATGAGCGAACTCAGCCTGCGGTAGTGCTCGTTGCGCAGTACGCCCTCGAACTCCTCGCGGTGCTGGGACCATTCGAGGCCCACGTAGCACTGCGGGCACAGGGCGGAGCGCAGCACCTGGCTGCCGCAGCCTGCCCCCTGGCGCGCGAGCAGGTCGCCGCGGTCCCACAGATTCCGTTCGAAGGCGCGGCCGTTGCCCGCCACCCGGTAGCGCGTCACCCGCACCCGCGCCGCGGCGGCGATCTCCCCGGCTCGCTCCCCCCTGGCGCTGCGGACGCTGACCGCCTGGTCGGCTGCCGTCTCCACCAGGCCGCCCAGGCGCCTGGCCCGGCGGAGGTAGGAGCGGCGGTGCACGGCCTCGATGAACCCGCCGAGCGTGCGCCAGAAGGTCACGTGCACATAGGCCCCGGGACGCCGCACCAGCCGCAGGGTCAGCACGGAGTCGACGTCCTCCTGGTCGCCGACCAGCCGGGCGTGCCGCAGCAATTCCTCCTCGAAACGGCGGGCATCGCCCCGCACCGCGAAACGATTGACAATGGCTATGGGCCCGCCGAGGTCACGCCCGTTCTTATTCATGCGTTTTCCTTCAAACGGAACGGTAAGTGCGCTTGGGATCACTCACATTCTCACCCGGCCACACGTCGTCAACTCAGGAGTGTATATGATCGCCTCCCCCGCGTAAGCCTCTTGCCCGGCCTAGAAGTTCGGTGGAAAAACCCTCCAGGCCCGCCCCGCGAAATGCGCCACCCGAGCCGGGCCCGCACCGCCACCGGCCCTGACCGGCGCCCTTCCCGGCCCTTCCCGGCCCTTCCCGGCCCTCCGCGGCACCCGCCGGGCCTGCCGGGCGCCGCCTCCCGGAGCGGCGTGGGCCCGTCCCGGGCGTCCCATGACGATCCGGACGCTTCCCCGCCTGTTCCCCGCCGATCGGGACCGTTCCCGGCTGTTCGCGGCCGTTCCTGGCTGTTCCCGGCTGATGCCGCCGGTTTCCGCCTGATCCCGGCCGATCTCGCCTGACTCCCCCGCCGATCTTCCGCTGAACCGTCACTGCTTCGGGCCTGATCCACGGTTGTTCCCGGGACGATCGCGCGGCGCGTTCCGCAATGATCCGGGATGCTTCCCGGTGTTCCCGGAGTGCCTCGGCCTCTTCTCTCTCGCCCCACGCTCTCGCCGTTACCGTCCCGTTCTCGCCGTTCTCGCCGTTCTCCTGCGTTCTCCTGCGTTCCCCTCCGTTCTCCTTCGTTCTCCTCGGTTCTCCTCGGTTCTCCTCCGGTTCTCGCTCCGCTCTCGTCTTGGCCTCGCCCCGCTCTCGTCCTGGTCTCGACCGATCGGGCGCCGTCCCGGCCCGGAGACACGTGTCCTGGTTCCGGCCGGTGAGGCCGGCGGGCCGGGATGAGGCGCGGGCCTGGGGTTTTCTTCAGAGAAAGACGGGGGCTGGCATCAGTGTGCGGAGGGGCTCCTGGGATGCAGGGTGGAGGCATGCGGGAAAGTGGTGTGAGGAATGCAGGGAGGCGGCCGGGGCGCCGCGGGGTGCTGGCGGGGGCCGGGGCGCTGGCGGCGGCGGCCTGGCTGGCGCCGGCGGTGGCCCGGGCCGCCGGCAGGCGGGGGCGCGGCGGGGAGCGGGCCGCAGCCGGGGGTCTTGCGCGGGCCACGCTGCCGAGACCGAGCGGGCCGTTCCCGGTGGGCACGGTCTCGGTCCGGCTCGTCGACCGGAGCCGTCCGGACCCGTGGGTGCCCGAGGTGCCCTACCGCGAGCTGATGGTGAGCCTCCGGTACCCGGCGCGCGAGGTCGCGGGGCTGCGTCGCGCCCCGCAGCTGACGGCGGGCGAGGCCGCGGCCTTCGACCAGCTGAACAATTTCGCCGGCCTGCTGCCCGCCGGGGCGGTCGACTGGGCGGGCACCAGGACCTTCGCGTACGAGGACGCCCCGCTCGACCGGCGTCACGGCCCGCGCCCCGTCGTGCTGTACTCGCCGGGAGTCCTCGACCCGCGTTCCTTCGGCACCACCCTCACCGACGAGTTGGCCTCGCGCGGCCACGTGGTGGTGACCGTCGACCACACCTACGAGGTCTCCGCGGTCGAGTTCCCCGGCGGGCGGGTGCTCACCAGCGTGCTGCCCGCGGAGGCCGAGGCGGCCGCGGAGGCCGGGACGCTCACGGAGCTGCTGCGGAAGACGGCCGCGGTCCGGGTCGCCGACACCCGCTTCGTGCTCGATCAGCTGACCGCGCTGCCCGCGGGCGGCGGTCAGCTTCCCTGGCGCTTTCGCCACGCGGTGGACACCGGGGCGATCGGCATGTTCGGCCAGTCGGCCGGCGGCTTCACGGCCCTGCAGGCCATGCACGACGACCCGCGCCTGACGGCCGCGGCCGACCTGGACGGCGTCCTGGCCTACGTGCAGGAGGACACCGAGCCCGGCGGTCTCTCCCCGGTCGCCGTGGACGGGCTCGAAGGGCCCGTGCTGCTGATGGGCATGGAGGGACACGACCACCACAGCGTGCCCTCCTGGGGGGCGCTGTGGGAGCACAGCACGGGCCCACGGGCCGACCTGACGCTGAGCGGCTCGCGCCATGCCACGTTCACCGACGCCGCCTGGATGCTCCCGTCCCTGGCCCCCCGCCTGGGCCTGCCGGCCGAGGCGGTCGCCGAGACGATCGGGACCATCCCCGCCGGGCGGGCGGTGGCCGCCCAGCGCGCCTATGTGGCGGGCTTCTTCGCCTCCCGGCTGCTCGGCAGGGGCGACGAATCGCTGTGGGAGGGGCCCTCCCCGCTCTTTCCCGAGATACGTTTCGTGAGCTGAGCCGAGAGCGGAGGGGAGCCGCCGTCATGTGGGGAGTGGAGGACCTGCGGGAGTGGGTGAACGGGCTGCCGGAGGTCGAGGAGGCCACCCACTTCGGGCAGCCGAGCTTCAAGGTGAAGGGCAGGCCCTTCGCGGGGATCGAGCGCGACGGTACCACCGCGGTGGCGGCGGTCGCCCAGGAGGAGGCGGCGCGGGCGGTGGCCGAGGACCCGGAGCACTACGCGGAGGTGTGGCGGCCGGGCGGCCCCCACGGCCGGATCTTCGTCGGGCTCCGCGTGGAGCTGGCCGCGGTCTCCGGCGACCGGCTGCGTGAACTGGTCGTGCGCGCCTGGCGGCACAAGGCGCCCAAGCGCGTCGTCGCCGCCTACGACGCGGGGCGCTGAGCCCCTCCCCCGCCGGTGCGCGCACCCGGCCGGCCGCGCACCTCAGCCCGCACCCCAGCCCGCACACCGGCCTCCTCGCCGAGCCCGTGCGGCGGGGTGGCGTGCGGCGGCCGGGGCGGTGGGGCCCGCGGTGGGTGCGGGGGCGGCCTCAGCCGGGCAGGACGGCGAGGTCGATCCGCGCCAGCCGTTCCCGGTCCGCGATCACGTCGATCCGGCTGATTCCCTCCTCGGAGAAGTCGAAGGTGAGGACCAGGCCGAGGCGGCCGTGCCAGACCATCGCGAGGCCGACCTCCCCGTCCAGCAGCGCGGGCCCGGCGAGGCGGGCGCGACCGGCCGCGGCCGTCGCGCTCTCGGCGACCTGGTGGGCGCCCTGGAGCACGATCGGCTCGGGGGTGGGGACGACGAAGCGGTCCGCGGTGAGGACGGCGTCGGGGTGCAGGAGCGAGATCAGCGCCTGGAAGTCCCCGGCCCGGCTGGCGGCGAGGAAGGCCTCGACGATCTTCCGCCTGCGGCTCAGGTCCCCGGCGGGTGCCGTGGTGCCCCGGACGCGGCGGCGGGCGCGGCTGGCCAGTTGCCGCGTGGCGGCGGGGGTGCGTTCGATCAGTGGGGCGATCTCGTCGAAGGGCACCTGGAACAGGTCGTGCAGCACGAAGGCGACGCGTTCGGTGGGCGAGAGCGCGTCCAGGACGACCAGCAGGGCGATGCCGACCGAGTCGGCGAGCATCGCCTCCTGCTCGGGGTCGGCGCCGTGCCCGGAGCCGTCGACCGGGATGGCGGGCTGCTCGTCGAGGGGCTCCTCACGCCTGGTGCGGCGCGAGCGCAGCAGGTTGAGGCAGACCCGGCCGGTCACCGTCGTCAGCCAGGCGGTGAGGTTCTCCACCGGGCCGAGGTCGGCCTGGGAGGCACGCAGCCAGGTCTCCTGGACCGCGTCCTCCGCCTCGCTCAGCGAGCCGAGCATCCGGTAGGCCACGGCCCGCAGGCGCCCGCGCTCCGCCTGGAAGCGCTCCGGGGTCAGCCGTCCTTCGTCCATCGTGCGTGTCTCCGCTCACCGCGCGCCCCGGCGGCGCACCGCCTCAACCTACACGGCCCCGGTGTCCTCGCTCTGACCCACGGTGCACGGTGGTCGTCGGCCCGCTGCCGCTCCCCGTTGCTCCGCGCCCGGCCTCTTCGTTCGGGCCGCGCGCGTGGCCGCCGGAGGGCGGGCACGTGCGTGCGTCGGGGGGGTCGCCCGAGGACGTGGTGGGCTGCCGAACGCCGGTGAGGGCCCTCGGTGTTCCTGCTTCGTGACGGCGAAGCCGTTGTGTCACGGGGAAGATGTGCGGTCGGTCGGCGGCGCGTTCGAAAGGGATGTGCTAGAAAGCCGGGATGCCGTCTCAGCGCCCCCTGCTTCCCCGTTCGGCGCCGGCCGCCTCGGGGATATCGTCCCGTTCGATCGCCGCAATGCTGGACAGGCTCGAAGCGCGATCAGGGGAGAGCCACTCCCTTATGGTCGTACACGCCGGTCACGTCGTGGCCGAAGGCTGGTGGGCGCCGTACTCGGCCGACCGGCCGCACCTTCTCTACTCGCTGACCAAGTCGTTCACCTCGACCGCCGTGGGGCTCGCGATCGGCGACGGGCTGCTCTCGCTGGACGACCGCGTGGTGGACGTGCTGCCCGACCGCGTCCCGGCCGGCGTCTCGGAGCAGGGTCGCCGCATCACCGTGCATCACCTGCTCTCCATGACGTCCGGGCACGCCACCGACAGCCTCGCCGAGGCGTGGGAGCGGGAACCCGACGATTTGGTGAAGGGCTTCCTCAGCCTGCCGTTCGCCACGGCCGAGGGAACGCGGCACGTCTACGACAACTCGACCACCTACATCCTGGCCCGGATGGTGGAGCGGGTCACGGGCCGCGGTCTTCCGGAGTTCCTCGACGCGCGCCTGTTCACGCCGATGGGCATCGACCACGCCGAGTGGGACCGGGTGGCCAGTGGCGCCGCCTTCGGGTTCCACGGGCTGCACCTGACGACCGAGGCCATCGCTGCCTTCGGCGAACTGCTGCGGCGCGGAGGCAGGTGGGGCGGCCGGCAGCTCGTTCCCCGCGATTGGGTGGAGCTGGCGACCCGTCGGCACATCGACTGCGAGTGGCTTCTGGACGGGTCGAATCAGGCGGACTTCTCCTGCGGTTACGGCTACCAGTTCTGGATGTCGCGTCACGGCTATCACGGCCATGGCTCCTATGGGCAGCAGTGCGTGGTGATCCCGTCCCACGATCTGGTCGTCGCCGTGACCGCCCAGGGAGAGGCCCAGGACGTGTTCGACGCGGTGTGGGAGTGCCTGCTGCCCGGCGTGGGTCACGCGGATGGCGCGCGGGACGACGCGCTCCTCGCCGACCGGCTGCAGCGGCTGTCGCTGCAGCCGGTGCCGGGTTCGGCCGCCCCGGGGCGCGCGGTCAGCGCGAAACTCGACGCCTCGGCCGAGGGGTCGGCCCTGCCCGACGGAACGCGCGTCACCGTCGCCCCCACCGACGGCGGATGGCTCGTGCGCTTCGAGTCGCTTTTCGATGTCGAGGTCGGCCACGGCGACTGGCGGGAGAGCGCCCCGCTCGGCCGGCCGATCGCGGCGGCCGGCGCCTGGCAGGGCAGTACCTACGTCGCCGATCTCTTCGTCATCACCACCCCGCACCGCGTTCGGCTGGCCGTCGACGCCGGCACGGGAACCGCGACGGCGACCTGGAGCACCCTGCCCCTGACCGGCCCGAGCCTGGAACTGCACGTGCGGTCACCGCTGATGACACGCCCTGACGTGGCGTAGGACGGCGCTTCGGGACCGCTGGGAGGTCCACGGCATTCCCCGCCCGGCGGCGCCTCGGCCCCGACGGGAAAGGCTCCGGAATGGTGACCGGCGCGCCTCACCCGTCACCGTCGTGCGGGTGCCGCGCGCGCACGACGAGAAGGCCGTTCGGATCTTCGTGGGGCCGGTCCACGAAGATCCGAACGACACGGTCTAACGCTCGGTGGTGCGCTGGAAGACCGAACGGGACCAGAGGAAGCCGACCAGGGCGATGAGGGCGCACCAGGCGAGCGAGATCCAACCGTCGTTGCCGATCTCCGAGCCGGAGAGCAGGCCACGCAGGGTCTCGGTCATCGGCGTGAACGGCTGGTGCTCGGCGAACCAGCGCAGGCCGGGCGACATCGAGTCCGCCGGCACGAAGGCCGAGCCGAGGAAGGGGAGGAACTGGATCAGCAGCGGCTTGTTGCTCGCGGACTCGACGGTCTTGGAGATCAGGCCGAGCGCCACCGACAGCCAGGTCACCGCGAAGGCGATGGCCGCGAGGAGTCCGGCCGCCGCCAGCCACTCCAGGGGGCTCGCCGCCGGCCGGAAGCCGACGCCGAGTGCGACCCCCACGACCAGGACCATGCAGCCCATCGTCTGGAGGACGCTGCCGAGGACGTGGCCGGTCATGAACGAGGAGCGCGTGATGTCCATGGTGCGGAAGCGGTTGATGACGCCCTCGGTCATGTCGGCGCAGATCGCGACCGAGGTGGACATCGATCCGGAGGCGACCCCCATGATGATGACGCCGGGCGTCAGATACTCCAGGTACGCGTCCCGGCCGCCGCCGATCCCGGCGCCGATCGAGTCCCCGAAGGCGTAGACGAAGAGGAGCAGCATCAGGATCGGCATCATGGCGCTGCCGAATCCGACGGCGGGATAGCGGATCGCGTGCTTCAGGTTGCGCCGCAGCATCGTCATCGAGTCGTGCACGGCGTAGGTGAGGGTGCTCAACGCAGGTTCTCCTCGGCGGGAAGCGGGGTGCCGGTGGGGGTGGCGAGGGCGGTGCCCTCGCCGGTCAGGGCGAGGAACACGTCGTCCAGGTCGGGGGTGTGCACGGAGAGGCCGGCGGCCCGGACGCCGGCGGCGTCCAGCCGGTCGAGCAGGGCGCGCAGCGCGTCGAGGCTGCCGTCCCCGGCCACGCGCAGGGCGAGTTCCTCCTCCTCCCGGGCCGCGCCGGGGAAGGCGGCGGCCGCGCGGGCGTACTCGGCGGAGTCGGGGAACACCAGCCGCACGTGGCTGCCGGGGATGCGTGCCTTGAGTTCCTCCGCGGTGCCCTCGGCGACGATCCGGCCGCCGTCGAGGACGGCGATCCGGTCGGCCAGTTGATCGGCCTCCTCCAGGTACTGGGTGGTGAGGAAGACGGTGGTGCCGCCCGCGACCAGCGAGCGCACCATGTCCCACACGGTGCGGCGGCTGCGGGGGTCGAGTCCGGTGGTCGGCTCGTCCAGGAAGATCACCCGCGGGTCGCCGACCAGCGTCATGGCGAGGT
Organism: Streptomyces hoynatensis; assembly: GCF_003626535.1. Classification (GTDB taxonomy): domain Bacteria; phylum Actinomycetota; class Actinomycetes; order Streptomycetales; family Streptomycetaceae; genus Streptomyces; species Streptomyces hoynatensis. The sequence goes on along the minus strand of NZ_RBAL01000004.1, from coordinate 293,187 downwards.
CGAGCCGGCGCCGCATGCCGCCGGAGAAGGTCGCGGCCCGCTTGTGCGCGAGGTCCGCGAGGGCGAACCGTTGCAGCAGTTCCCTCGCCCGGGCGCGGCCCTCGCGCGCGGGGAGGCGCAGCAGGTCGGCCATGAGGAGGAGGTTTTCCTCGGCGGTGAGCAGGTCGTCGAGGGCGGCGAACTGCCCGGTGACGCCGATCGCGGCGCGCACCCTGGCCGGGGAGGTGGCCAGGTCGTGGCCCGCGACCTGGGCCCGGCCGCCGTCGGCGGGGATGAGCGTGCTGAGGATCTTGACGGTGGTGGTCTTGCCGGCGCCGTTCGGCCCGAGGAGGGCGAAGACGGTGCCGGCCGGGATGCGGAGATCGATGCCGTTCAGGACGGTCTTGTCGCCGTACGCCTTGCGCAGGCCGACGGCGGAGACGGCGGTCGGCGCGGGGCGATCACCCTGCCTGGACGTGGGCATGACAGAAGAAGGCATGGGCCCTCCCGTTCGAAGGGGGAATTGACTGGGGCGGCGGCCGGGTCGAGGCGCCGGAGGGCGCGCGGGCGCTCAGGCCCTGGCGCGGAGGATGTCGACGTTGCCGAACCGGGTGCGGGCGCGCACCTCGACGGTGTCCTCGGCCTTGTCCGGGGCCGGGGAGGCGGCGAGCGCGTTGCGCACCTGGCCGGCGCCCGAGCTGACGTCGAGCCAGGCGGCCGTGCCCTCGCGGACGCCCACCTCGATGGCGCCGTAGGAGGTCTCCAGCTGGACGGAGCCGCGGACCACCTCGCCCACCCGCAGGGTGCCGTGGGCGGTGGTGGCGGTGACCGAGGATTCGGCGCGCCTGATCTCGATGTCGCCGTTGGCGCCGCTCACCCGCAGGTCGCCGGTCGCGGCGCCGACGATCGTGCTGCCGTGCGAGTTCTTCAGGACGGCGGGGCCGGCCAGGAGGCCGACGCGCATGCTGCCGGAGCTGGTGGTGATCTCGGCCAGGCCCTCGACCCGGTCCACGGTGATCGAGCCGTGGGAGGCGGTCAGCCGCAGCGGGCCGGTGGTGTCGAGCCGCACGTCACCCGCGGAGGTCTTCACGCCGACCTCGCCGAGCCGTCCCTCGCCGAGCACCTGGGCCCAGGCGCCGGTCATCTCCAGGCGCGAGCCCGTGGGCAGTTCGACCGTCACGTCCACGGTGCCGGTGCGGCCGAAAAGGTGGCGCTGCTTGGCCGTTCTGATCGTCAGCGTGCCGTTCGCGTACGTGACCTCGCTCTGGTCGGCCGCCCGGACGTCCACGTCCCGCTTGGGGTCGCGAGGCCGCACCTCGACGACGGTGTCGAGGCGGTCGCCCGCGATCAGCCGGAGCGAGCCGGCCTCCACGTGCGCCGTGACCGAGATCGGTTCCGGGGTGTCGAAAGTAGGCATGGCGGTCCCATCCTTCTGGGTCGTGAGAGCGTCCCCGCTGGTGGGACGCGGTGTGGGTGAAGCGCCGAGCGAGGCGGCGGAAGTGGTGGGGGCGGGGCGCGCTCAGCGCACCCAGCCCGTGAAGCTCTGCCCGACGGTCGGGGTTTTCTCCGCGGCACGCGGCCGGGGGCCGCCCTCGACCGCGGCCGAAACCGCCCGCACCAGCCAGGCGTTGACCGACAGGCCCTCGCGGCTCGCGGCCTCCTCGGCACGCGCCTTGAGGTGGGCGGGCAGGCGCAGGTTGACGCGCGCGGTGCCGCTCTCGTCGCCGTCGGCCGGGGCCGCCGCGGCCCTGGCCGACTCGACGGGCGCGGGCGGCTCCGCCGGGGCGCCGCCGCCGGCGGGCGGCGGCGTCACCACGAAGTCGGGTTCGAGGCCGCGCAGCCGTACGTCGACGGAGCCGGGGGCGAGTTCGCGGGTGATCTCGTCCATCGCGGCGGAGAGCACGTTGAGCAGGGTCAGGCGGGTCGCCGACTCCAGGGGAGCGGTGAGCCGCTCGGCCAGCTCGCGGGCGTCTTCCCCGCCGGCTTCGGCGGCCACCGCGAGCTCGCGGCGGAGGGTGTCGACATACGGCGTGAGGTCCATGACGCCATGATGGCACCATCATGGCGCCATGCGCAAGCCCCCGTGGCACCTTGCCCGAGGAGCACCCTCGCACGGCCCGGCCACCTGCACCTACGCCGAGAACGCGCCCTGCGCCACCATGGCACCACGCCGGCCCGCACCCTGGCGACGACAGGAGCGGGAGCACGGCAGCGCCAACGCGCGGAGACCAAGGGGGCGCGGCCGACCAGGGCGAGCCGCGCTCGACCCGCCCCCGACGGCACCCGGGCGCGCCGGATGGCGCCGGACGGCACACCGATGGCACCACCATGCCCGCCCATGGCACCCCTTGGCACCTCATGGCACCTCATGGTGCCACCAGCCCCTCCGCCGGGCGCGATCCCCTTGCGCACCGGGCGCCGGGTCCCCAGCCCCGGGGGCCGCCGAGGAGCGGACACCGCGCGCCGGGGCATGGCCGGGTCACCGGCCGGACGGCGGCAATGCCACCCCCATGCCATGCCGCCGCCCGGCAGGGGGCGCCACCACGCAAAGGGCGCCCCGCCACACAGTGGGCGCGCCACCACGCAGAGAGCGCACCGGCACGCACAGAGCGCACCGCCGGGGGGCGGCGCGGCTACCGGGGGTGTCGGCCAGGCCAGGGCAGGTTCACGGTTTGCGGCCGACTCCGCCGTAGCAGGCGACCTCCTGGGGGGTGCCGAAGGGCGCGATTTCCAGGCGCCATTGGGAGCAGGAGACGATGCCGGGTTCGAGCAGGTCCAGGCCGCGGAAGTAGCCCTCGATCTGCTCGGGGCTGCGCGGGGTGTAGGGGACGGCGCGGGTTCCCGCGTTGTAGCGGCGGATGGCCTCGACGTAGGCGGGGTCGGTGTCCGTGCCGTCGTTCAGCGCGAGGTAGCTGCCCGCGGGCAGCGCCGCGAGCAGGTGGTCGACGATGCCGCGGGCCTCGTCGTAGTCGCTGACCAGGCCGAGGATGCCCATGAGCATCAGGCCGACCGGCCGGCTGAAGTCGAGGGTGGCGGCGGCCGCGCGCAGGATCTTCTCCGGGTCCCTGGCGTCCGCCTCCAGGTAGTCGCAGGCGCCCTCGGGGGTGCTGGTGAGCAGGGCGCGCGCGTGCACGAGGACGAGGGGGTCGTTGTCGACGTAGACGATCCGGCAGTCGGGGGCCACCCGCTGGGCGATCTCGTGGGTGTTGTCCACGGTGGGCAGCCCGGTGCCGATGTCGAGGAACTGGCGGATTCCCGCCGTACCGGCGAGATGGCGCACGACGCGGCCGATGAAGGCACGCGAGTGGCGGGTGATGTCGACCATGCCGGGGGCGAGTGCGACGATGCGGTCGCCGGCCGCCCGGTCGACCTCGTAGTTGTCCTTGCCGCCCAGGAGGTAGTTCCAGATCCGGGCCGAGTGCGGCCGGGTGATGTCTATCTTCGAGAGCCCCGCGGGTCCTGGCTCCGCCGCCTGGTCGGTCATGCACTCGCCTCCGTTGGTGTGTGCGACGCCGGACAACCTAACCCGGCCGGCCGTTCGACACCAACGACGGGGCCCGGGGGCACGGGCCCGCCCGCGGCCCGGAGGGGGGCCGCCGCGCCTGGCTGGTCGCGGCGGCCGGGACGCGGGCGGGCGCCGTCCGCGAGTGCCGGTCTCCCGGCGCTCCGGTCAGTCCTCGGGGCACTCCATCCACGACAGCTGATACGTCGTGGAGAGGTCGCCGTCCGCCGAGTCCATCGTGATCAGGCTCGTCGTCTCGCTGGTGTCCGAGGTGCCGGGGTTGACCCGCAGCTCGGTGTTGATGTTGAAGTTCCTGACCTCGCCGCAGGGCGCATAGACCAGGGACTCGATGTCGGTGACGTCGGTGGCCAGCCAGTTGTCGTCGAAGGCGCCGGTGAACTGGTGGCTGTACTGGGCGGTGTCGGGCGAGCCCTGGAAGTAGTAGCTCGCCTTCTGGATGGCGGAGGCGCCGTCCGCCAGGTAGGCGTAGCCGCGGTAGTCGACCGAGGCGATCGCGTAGGTGAAGCCCTGCGGCACCTGGACGGCCAGGTTGAGCTGGCAGTTCTTCCTGAAGTCGGTCGGGGTCGCGCCCACGCCCACCTGGGCCAGGTAGTCGCTGTAGGTGACGGTGAAGGCGGTGTTGTCCTCGGAGACGTCGACCGCGGTGGTGCCTTCGGGACAGCCGGATCCGTTGACGGTGACGACCTGGATCTCCATGTGGTCGGAGGGCGCGTCCTCGAAGTACGGCGGGGAGGCGAGCTGGCCGGACGTCGAGGTGGCGAACAGGGCAGCGAGCGCGCCGCCGACGATGAGAGCACCGGGCATGGGTTCTCCAATCGGTGGTCGATGGACCGCGCCGGCCACGAGGGGCGCGCGCGGTCCACGAGAAGGATGAGGCCGTGCAGCGTGAGTCACATTCACGCCGCCAGGCGGAGGGGAGGCGCCGTTCCTGGTACGGTGCATGCCAAGGCCCGGTAGGAGAGCGCCGGTTGCTACGGCGCTTGCCCTTCGGGGCCGGATCGGAGTGATGTTTCCGACTCTGCGGTGGACAGACGGCAAGCGGAAACATCACTCCGCACTCGGGGGGTGGTCCCCCTTTTTCCCACTGTGTCCCGCCGGCGGGCAGGCGGCTGCCGGGCCGCGCCGCTCACCGGGACGGCGGGGCGGAGCGGGCCCGGCGGCCTCAGCCGCCGGCGGACGGCGTGCTCAGCATTCCTTCCAGGTGAGGTGGTAGGTGGTGCTGACCGAGCCGTCGGTGCTGTCCATGGTCATCAGGCTGGTCGTCTTGGTGGTGTCCGAGGTGCCGCGGTAGACCCGGAGTTCCGTGTTGATGTTGACGTTCCTGTCCTCGCCGCACGGGGCCCAGATCAGGTCCGCGTACTCCGTGGAGTCCGTGGTGTGCCAGTTGTCGTCGTACGGCCCGGCGAAGGTGGTGCTGGAGGTCGCGGTCTCCGGGGAGCCCTGGTAGTAGTACTGCGCCTGCTGGAGGCCGGAGGCGCCGTCCGCGAGGTACGCGTAGCCGCGGTAGTCCACCGAGGCGATCGCGTAGGTGAAGCCCTGCGGAATGTGCACGTCGAGGTTCAGCTGACAGTTCTTCCTGAAGTCCGTCGGGGTCGCGCCCACGCCCACCTGGGCCAGGTAGTCGCTGTAGGTGACGGTGAAGGCCGTGTTGTCGGCGGACGGGGCGACGGCCGCGGTCCCGGCAGGGCAACCGGAGCCGTTGATGGTCGAGATGCTGATCTCGATCTGCTCGGTGGGCACGCTCTCGGGCGTGTCGAGGGCCGACGGCGCGCCCTGGGCGGCAAGAGCCGAGGCGATCATCGCCGCGACCGCTCCGCCGGCAAAAAGTACTCCGGGCATGATTCTCCAATCGGTGTCTTGCGTGCCGGACATACGTTTCCGGAAACGAGGTGCGGCGCATACGGCCATCTGTCAGCGGCATGCGCAGTCCCCGTGGGACCCGATAACCGGTCACGCGTGGATCGGGCGACGCAGGGCTGTTCCCAAGGGCCCTTGTGGGGCAGGGCAGGGCGGCATCGCCGCGGCAACGGGGCCGGCTGACCAATTCCAGCCACCGATGCGGTCACGGCCTGCGGGAAACGTCCTGGGCCGGACCAAAGGCCGCGCGGCAGGACTTTTCCGTGGGGGGTGCGGTGATGCTGAAAACGGCTCGTTCTTCCAGGACGAGGGACGCGTACTGTCCTGTACGTGCCGCCCCTTCGGCCCTGCGGCCCCCTTCATCTGGGAGCTTTCCCATGTTAAGCGGGTGCAGAATAAGAAGGAAGAGGGTGAGGCGTTTCACAAAAAGGAGGCCGAGAAACGCCTGGCCCGTCGGCGGGGTTTCCATGACGATGTCTCGCGGGGTCAGAAGAAACGCACCATAACGGCAACAGAGCCGGATTTGAGCCCCCGGAGCGACACTTGTTAACGTGCCGGTAATCAATCATTTTCCGCCCGGACTCACGGTCGCGCCGGGACATCCCGCGGCCCGCCCGGATATTCCGTCATGTTTTCCGCACCGCCCCTCCCAGCTCCCGGCCCGCCGGTCACGAACGGCACAAACACGGTGGCGCGAACCGGCGAGGCGCGCCGGCGGGCCGCCCCTCAGCCGGAGGGGCTGACCAGCCCCAGCTCGTAGGCCAGGATGACCAGGTGGACCCGGTCGCGGGCGCCGAGCTTCGTGAAGAGGCGGGCCACGTGGGACTTGGCGGTGGCCTGGGAGATGAACAGGTCCCCGGCGATCTCGCCGTTGGAGCGCCCGCGGCCCACCAGGGTCAGCACCTCGCGTTCGCGTTCGGTGAGGCCCTCGGCCTCGCGGCGCGGCGGCCGGTGCCCGGCCCGGTCCTCGTGCCGCAGGAACTCGGCGATCAGGCGCCGGGTGACGCCTGGCGCGAGGAGGGCGTCCCCGGCGGCCACCACGCGGACGGCGGCCAGGATGTCGTCGAGCGCCATGTCCTTGACGGCGAATCCGCTGGCCCCGGCCCGCAGCGCCCCGTAGACGTGCGCGTCCTCGTCGAAGGTGGTCAGCACCAGGACCCGGGTGGGCCCGCCCCCGCCGGTGATCAGGCGGGTCGCCTCGATGCCGTCCATGCCGGGCATCCTGATGTCCATCAGCACCACGTCGGGCCGCAGTTCCCTGGCCAGCCGCACCGCCTCGGCCCCGGTGGCGGCCTCGCCGACGACGTGGAGGTCCCCGGCGTCCGCGATGAGCACGCGCAGCCCCGACCGCACCAGCGGCTGGTCGTCGGCGAGCAGGACGCGGATGCTCACCGGGCCGCCAGGGCCCCGGCGCGCTCGGCCAGCGGCAGGCTGGCCGCGACCCGGAACCCGCCCAGGGGGCGCGGCCCCGCGCTGAACTCGCCGTGCAGCAGCCCGACCCGCTCGCGCATGCCGGTGAGCCCGAAGCCCTCCCGGAGGCGGCCGGGCACGCCGCGGCCCGCGTCCACGATCTCCAGGCCGAGGTCCTCGCTGCCGTAGTCGACGGTGACCTGGCAGCTTTCGGTGCCGGCGTGCCGGACGACGTTGGTCACGGCCTCCTGCACGATGCGGTAGGCGGCCAGGTCCAGGTCGGGCGGCAGCGGGCGCGGCTCGCCGCGGGTGCGGACGGCGACCAGCACGCCGCCGTCGCGGGCGCCGGCGGCCAGCCGCTCCAGGTCCGCGAGGCCGGGGGCCGGGGCGTCGGGCGGCTGCTGCTCCCGCCCGTCCGCCGGCTCGCCGCGGCGCAGCGCGACCAGGGTGCGCCGCAGGCCGGAGAGGGTCTCCCGGCTGGTGGCCTCGATGGCGCGCAGCGCCGCCCGGGCCTCGGCGGGCTGGGTCTCGATGACGCGGTTGCCGACGCCCGCCTGGATGGCGATGATCCCGACGCTGTGGGCGACCATGTCGTGCAACTCGCGGGCGATCCTGAGCCGTTCCGCGGTGATGGCGCGTTCCGTGGCCCTGGCCCTGGCCTCCTCCGCCGAAACGCGGCGCTGCTGGATGGTGTGGCCGACCAGCAGGGCGAACGCGAACTGCCCCGCGACCTCCAGCTGGCCGCGCGTGTCGGCCAGGGCGACCCCCTGGCACAGCCTGAGCGTCTCGAAGCCGGCGAGGGTGGCGCACACGAGGCCGGCCGCGGCGAGGACCGTGCGGGGCGGCCGGGCGGCGGCGATGTGGCACAGCGCGAGGGCGGCGGGCCCGATCTCCTCGAAGACCAGCTCGTTGCCGGATACCCCGCGCAGCGCGTCCGGCGGGAAGGAGAGCAGCGCGGGCAGGAGCGCCGAGGTCAGGAGCAGGGCGAGGGCAGGCAGCGGGAAGCGCCGCAGCAGCAGGGTGACCGCCACGGCCGCCGGCAGGGCGAAGGGGATGAGCGGCGCCAGCCCGTTGCGGTAGTCGAGGCAGGCCACGGCGAGCAGCTGCACGTGGGGGCCGGTGAGGAGGAAGGCGGCGGTGGTCCAGCCCAGGGCCGGGCCGAGCCGGTGCCACAGCCCCGCCAGGGGTGCGTTGCGGGTCGCGTCCATAGCCGCGAGGTTAACCGGGCCGGCCGCCGCGGGCATGAGCCCGCGGGACTACGCCCGTGGGCGGAAGCGGCGGCCCGGCATTGCGTCCGGCGGTCCGATGCCCGGGCGCCCGCCGCCCTGGCACCGTGGCCGACGTGATCGAAGTCGACGAACTCACCAAGAAGTACGGTGACAAGACGGCCGTGGACCGGCTGTCCTTCACCGTCAGGCCGGGGCAGGTGACGGGCTTCCTCGGCCCGAACGGCGCGGGCAAGACGACGACGCTGCGGCTGATCCTGGGCCTGGAGCGGCCCACCGGCGGCACCGCGCGGGTCGGCGGGGTCCCGTTCGCCTCCCACCCCCGCGGGCTGCGGCACGTGGGCGCGCTGCTGGACGCGCAGCAGGTGCACGGCGGGCGCAGCGCCGCCGCGCACCTGTGGGCGCTGGCCCGCGGCAACGGCCTGCCGCGGCGGCGGGTGGGCGAGGTGCTCGACGAGGTGGGGCTTGCCAGGGCGGCCGGGCGCCGCATCGGCGGGTTCTCCCTCGGCATGAAGCAGCGGCTCGGCATCGCGGCCGCGCTGCTCGGGGACCCGCCGGTGCTGCTGTTCGACGAGCCGGTCAACGGCATGGACGCCGAGGGCGTGCGCTGGACGCGGCGGCTGCTGCGCCGCCTGGCCGCCGAGGGGCGAACCGTCTTCCTCTCCAGCCACCTGATGGGGGAGCTGGAGAACACGGCCGACCGGCTGGTCGTCATCGGGCAGGGCAGGCTGCTCGCCGCCGAGTCGGTGCGGGAGTTCGCGGCGCGCGCCGGGGGGCGGACGGTGGTGGTGGGCACCCCGCAGGCCGCCGAGCTGACCCGCGTGCTGGTGGCCGAGGGCGCCGCGGTGGAGCCGGAGGGCTCGGCCGGGGCGGAACGCCTCGCCGTCACCGGCCTGGCCGCGGACCGCATCGGGGCGCTGGCCCTGCGGCACGGCCTCCAGGTGAACGAACTGACCACCCGCGCCGCCTCCCTGGAGGCGGCGTTCATGGACATGACCGCGGACAGCGCCGAGTACCGCACGCCGGGCGGCCCCGGGGCGGCCGAACGCCCCTCCCCCGGCGGCCGCCCTGACCCCGGGCGCGCGCCTGGCCGCCGCGACGAGGCGGAACCCACGAGGAAAGGCAAGGACGCATGAACGCCCCCGCACCCGCCGCTCCCCCGCCACCCGCCGCTCCCCCGCCCGCAAACGAGCCGAGGGCCCGCTTCGGCGACCTGGTGGCCGCGGAGTGGATCAAGACGAGGTCGCTGCGTTCCACGCCCTGGCTGCTGGGGCTGCTCGTGGTGTTCGTCATCGGGGCCGCGACCTTCACGGCCCTGGACAACAAGGGCGATTACCCGGGCATCGCGCCCTCCGCGCAGCGCCTGCGGGACGCGTTCACCCCCCTCGGCTTCATGACGCTGATCCTGGTGTCGGGCAGCGTGGGCGCGCTCAGCGTGGCCGGCGAGTACGGCAGCGGCCTGATCAGAACGACCACGGTGGCCGTCCCGGCCCGCGGTTCGGTGATGCTGGCCAAGGCCGTCGTGCAGGCCGTGTTGTGGACGGCGGCCGGCCTCCTCGTCTCCGCGGGTTCCTTCGTCTCCGTCCAGGTGATCATGAACGGCGCGGACGTGGCCGGGGCGCTCGGCGAGCCCGGCGCGCCGCGGGCCCTCGCGGCGGCCACGCTGGTGGCGCCCGTGTGCGCCCTGGCGGGCCTCGGCATCGGCGCGCTGCTGCGGCACGTGGCGACGACCGTGGTCGTCACCACCTCCGCGCTGCTGCTGCTCCCGCCCTTCCTGGCCGAGGACAGGCGCTGGTCGGCGGACCTCAGGCATGCGCTGATCCAGCCCTCCTGGGAACGGCTGGTCGACACCTGGCCCGACGGCGGGGGCCCGTTCCTCCGCCCGACGGTGCCCGGCTCCTGGGCGGTGTACGTGCTGTGGCCGCCGGCCGCGGTGGCCGTCGCGGTGCTCACCGTCCGGCGCCGCGACGTGTGAACGCCCCAACCGGGCTGCGGCGCGCGGGCGTTGCGGGCCGCGCCGCCGGCGGCCTAGCCCCGCACCGCCGCGCCCTCCCGCCCGGCTCGCCCGCCGCCCCCGGGCAGCGCACGACGGTGCGGCACCATCACGGGGTCACGGCGCGGGCACGCGGGTGGTGTGACACCCATGCGCACACGGATCGAACGCGATCCCGTTCTCCGGCTCAGGCGCCCGCGCCTCATGCTGACGACACTCCTCACAACGCCGCTCCGCACACGCCAAAGAGATGTACAGGCGCCCCGCGGAAGGCGGAAACGCCGAATCCTGCTGCATCGTCACGGTCGACTCCTGCTGTAACGATCCCTGTGCTGACCGTCACATCGTGCCGACCCGGCCACGCTGGAAGTTGCACGGAACTGTGCAACTGCGCGCCGTCGTCAGGAAATGCCCACCCACTCGGCGAAGTGTGCGAGCGACCCGCTCCTCGACCGCTCACGGCGACGCAGCTGCGTGACGGTTTCCCGCACCTGCGGGTGGTACCGGGTCTGCTCAGCGGCGATGCGCCGGGCCTTCAGGAGGCTGATGAACGCGGCGTCCTCCCGTCCCGCCCACAGGTAGGAGCGCGCCGCGTCGATGTGGACCTGGCCGGCGCGCATCACCGGCCACCGTGCCGGAAGGTGCAGGGATTCGGCGACCTTGACCGCTTCGGCGAACCGGTTCTGATCCGCCAGCGCCGCGATCTTGTGCGCCTTCACGTTGGTCGGGCCGAAGACGTACCAGTGCACGCCCCGGGCCCGGAATCCGACCGGGTCGTTACTCGTGGGGGCGTGCGCTCCCAGCCACCTCTCCGGAGTCGCCTCGCCGGTGCGCTGCGCATAGCGCTCCGCCTCGGCCAGGTGGCCCGCCGCGGCGCCGGCGTCCCGCAGCCGGGCGGCCAGCACCGCGCTGGCGAGGTGCTTCTGCCCGATGGCCGCGTCCCGTTCGATGCCGGGTTCGGCGTCCTGGGCGAGGCGCATGCCGCGTTCCTGGAGCCGCAGCCCGGTACGGAACTCGCCGTACCGGGAGCAGACGTTCGCACTCATCCACGTGCCCATGGCGGCGAGAAGGGGATCCTGCGCGCGGGCGGCTGCCCACTCCGTGCGGCTCGCGGCGAGCAAGGCGAGATCCTGAAACCCGAGCTTGGAGGCGAGGTTGAAGGCGACACGGTTCAGGCCGCACAGCAGCGCCCACGCCTGCGGATGCCCGGTCTCGTGGGCCGCGGTGGTGGTCTCGGCGAGGAGTGCCGGGAGGTCGATGGCCGCGGCCTTCAGCTCCGTGCGGTGGATCAGGCCGCTCAACCGGTCGCGTTCGTCGGCCAGTTCCTCGATGGTACGGGGACGGAGGGCCGGGTCCCCGCCGACATTGTAGAGGTTCAGCGCCTCGCGGATCGGCTGGATCAGCAGGTCCAGCTCGTCGGCGCGGAGTTCGTCCCGGTAGGGCTGGCCGAGCAGTTCGGCGGGCGTCACGCCCAGCGCCCGTCCGCACGCCGCGATGAACTCGGGACTGGCGCCCCGCTGGCCGCACTCGACCTTGGACACCAGCGACTTGGAGACGTGGGCCCGCATGGCCAGGCCGGTCTGGGTGAGCCCGCGGTCACGCCGGTACCCGGCGATTCGGGCTCCGATGTACTTGTCAGCGCTGTCGGGCATGTCGACTCCCGTGTTCCGTTCGGTTCTCGACAAACGGAACGGTACTCCTGACTCACGGTCGGTGACAGCCGAGGAACCGGCGGGCCCGGGCTCCGCCGGGGTCAGGAGCCGCTGTCCGGGTTCAGGAGCCGGTCCCTGGCCTCGTTGACGTGCTGGATGGCCTCCTGCAGGTCCGCCTGGCAGGTCATGGCGTCCAGGTCGGAGGGGGACATGGTCATGCAGCGCAGGTTGTCGTAGTTGTCCGCCGCCTCGTGGGTGGCCGTCGAGGCGTCGCGGACGGTCTGGTAGCGATCGGCGTCGTCCCAGGAGGCGATGGCGGCGTCCAGGTCGTTCATCTCCATGTCGAGGGCGGTGACGTAGCCGCTGCACTCGGGGCCGACCCCGGCGCACGCGCTCGGCAGGCTGTCCACCACATTGGTCAGCTTGTCCGCCCATTCCGTCTGCGTCTCGCCCGGGCCCGCCTCGCCGCCGGACCCGCCGCCGGACCCGCAGGCGGCGGTCAGTGCGGCGGTGCCGCACAGCAGCACGGCCCCAACTCCCTTGCTCAGGACTCTCGGTATCGACATGGCGGGATCTTAGCCGCGGGGCGGACGGGCCTCGGCATGCCGTCATGGCACGGAGGCCGCGTGCCGCCCCTGCCCCGAAAAGGTGCGGCCCCGCCGTGGGTGGCGGGGCCGGGGGTGGACGACGCCGGGAAGGCGTCAGGCGGCCACGAGTTCCAGGCCGTGGTCGAGGAGGGTGCGCAGGCGGTCGAGGTGCTCCCCGGTGGGGTCGACCAGGGGGGCGCGGACGCCGCCGGCGTCGAGGCCGCGCAGGCGTACGCCGGCCTTGACCAGGGAGACGGCGTAGCCGGGCCGCTGGCGGCGCAGTTCGACGAACGGGGCGTAGAACTCGTCGAGCAGCAGGCCCGCCGTCTCCTCGTCGCCGCGGGACACCGCCCCGTGGAAGGCGAGGGCGATCTCGGGGGCGAAGGCGAACACGGCCGAGGAGTACAGGGAGATGCCGATGCCGCGGTAGGCGTGCACGGTCATCTCGGCGGTCGGCAGCCCGTTGAAGAACTGGAAGCCGGGGCCGCTGGTCTGCCGGACGGCGCGCACCGTGCGGTGCATCAGCTCGATGTCGCCCACGCCGTCCTTGAGGCCGGCGACGCCGGGCAGCGCGGCGATCTCCGCGGCGGTCGCGGGGGTGGGGACGACGTTGGCGCGCTGGTAGACGATGACGGGCAGCTGCGTGGCGGAGGTGACGGCCCGCACGTAGTCGACGAGGCCGCTCTGCGGGGCGTCCACCAGGTAGGGCGGCAGCAGGAGCACGCCGTCCACGCCGGCGGCGGCCAGGCGTTCGGTCTGTTCCCTGACCAGGGGCAGGGGGCCGCCCGCCGCCGCGACGACCGGGACGCGGCCGGCCGTGGTCCGGACGGCGACCCTGGCGCAGGTCTCCAGCTCGGCGACGGTGAGGGCGTGGAACTCGCCGGTGCCGCAGGCGACGAAGACGCCGCCCGCGCCGGCCTCGACGCCCCGGCCGATGTGCCGGGCGAGCAGCTCCTCCTCGACGGCGCCGTCGCGGCCGAAGGGGGTGACGGGGAAGAAGAGGATTCCGTTGAACTGCATGGTGGTGGTCATCCCTTGGTCGCGCCTGCGGTGATTCCACGTACGAGAGAGCCCTGGAGACAGAAGTACACGATGAGGCTGGGTACCAGGGCGACGAGCGCCCCGGCCAGCACCACGCCTGAGCCGACCTGCACGTCGGCCCGCAGGACGGAGAGGGCGACGGTGAGGGTGTAGTCGTCGGGGCTGTTGGCGGCGATGATCGGCAGAAGGTACTGGTCCCAGATCATCAGGTAGCCGAAGATCCCGATGACGCCGAGGGCGGGGCGGCACAGCGGCAGGATGATCTGCCACAGCATGCGGAACTCCCCGACCCCGTCCAGGCGCGCCGACTCCTCGATCTCTCGCGGCACTTCCCGCATGAACTCGGTCATCACCAGCACGGAGAAGCCCCAGGCGCCGACGGGCAGGATGACGCCGAGGACGCTGCCCTTGAGGCTGGTGTGGAGCACGGGCAGGTCGCCGAGGACGACGGACAGCGGGATCGCGATGATCTCCTCGGGCAGCATCATGGTGAGCAGGAACAGGCCCATCACGATGGCCTGCCCGCGGAACCTGCGCCGGGCGAGCGCGTAGGCGGAGAGCACGGAGACGGTGATCTGCAGGAGCAGCCCGCCGCCCGCGATGACCAGCGAGTTGCCGAAGTAGCTCCACAGGCCGCGGTCGCCGGCGACCTGGAAGTTCTGCAGGGTGGAGTCGGTGGGGAAGAGGGAGAGGTGCGAGGCCTGGGCGGTCTTGCTGAAGGCGCCGCTGATGATGACGAGGAACGGCGCGGCGAAGACGAAGACCGCCAGCGCGCACAGCAGGATGCGCAGGACGAGGGCGGGCCCGAAGCTGGGCGACCAGCCGAGCGCGGTGTCGAAGCGGGTCGGCCTGACGCGCCCTCCCGCGGGGCGGCGGGAGGAGAGGGCGTTGCTCATGTGTCGGCCCTCCGGCTGAGGAGGCGAACGGCGATGGTGAGGACGAGGGTCACGGCGAGCAGCAGCATCGAGGCGGCCGAGGCCACGCCGATGTCGTTGCGTTCGAAGCCGAGGGAGAAGACGCGGGTCATCCACACCTCGGTGCGGCCGGCGGGACCGCCGCCGGTGAGGACGTAGACCTCGGTGAAGATCCGCAGGCCGCGGATGGCGGCCAGGGTGAGGACGATGGTGAGGGCCGGGCGCAGCGCGGGCAGGGTGATGTACCGCAGGCGCTGGAGCAGGGAGACGCCGTCCACGGCGGCGGCCTCGTACAGGGAGCGTTCGACGCCCGCGAGGCCGGCCAGGATGATCACCATGTTGTAGGGGGCGCCGATCCACACGCCGACGGCCATCACGGACCACAGGGCGCTGTCGGGGCTGTCGAGGAAGGGCTGGGGGCCGATGCCGACCAGGCCGAGGAGGGTGTTGACGAAGCCGTCCCCGGTGGGCAGGTACAGCAGCCGCCAGATCTCGCCGACCACGGCGATGGCGGTGATGACCGGCAGGAAGACGGCGGTGCGCACGATCCACAGCGACTTGGCCTGGCCCTCCAGGAGGAGGGCGAGCAGGAAGCCGACGACGATCGCGCCGAGGGTCTGGCCGATGCCGAGGGCGAGGGTGTGGCGGAACGCCTCGCGGAAGCGGTCGTCCTCCAGCACGGTGCGGTAGTTGTCCAGGCCCACCCACTGGTCGCCGAGGAAGGGCTGCACCTTGTGCAGGCTCAGCCTGATGCCCTGGATCATCGGGATGAACTTGAAGTACAGGGCGAGCAGCAGTCCCGGCGCCAGGAACAGCCAGGGGGTGAGGGCGCGCCGCCAGTTGAACGGGCGGCGGCGCACGCCCGGCGGCCGCGCGGGGGCCGCCGCCGGGCGTTCGGTGACCGGGGCCGTCACGGGAGCAGGTCCTGGTCGGCGAGTTCGGCGTCGATGTCCTCGGAGATGCCGGCGACGCCCGCCTCGACGTCGCTGCCGCAGTCGGCCATCAGGGCGTTGAGGCCCTCGGCGACCGCCTGCCGGATCGGCGTGAAGTTGATGGCGGAGGGGAAGGCCCTGGAGTCGTTGTCGTACTGCTCCTGGACGAGCTCCCAGCGCGGGTCGTTGCGGACCTGGCCGGCGTCGACGGTGCTGTTGACGGGCAGCCTGACGACGGGCTCCGAGGCCTCGTCGGCGGCCATCGCGATCTCCTGGGCCTCGGGCGAGATGAGGAACTCGGCGAGCTTCAGCTGCGCGTCGGTCTTGTCGGAGCCGGCGCCGAGGTAGATGTTCTCGCCCTCGGCCAGCATCGTGGTGCCCTCGGGGCCGGGCGGGGTGGGGATCACCTCGTAGGTGTCCTGGCCCGGCTGGTCGTCGTAGGCGGCGAGGTTGTAGGGGCCGGTGAGGTAGATGCCGGCCTCGCCGTTGTTGAACTGCCGGGATTCCAGGGTGGTCGAGGTGAGGGCGTTGGGCTGCACGTGCCCGGGCGTGCAGAACTGTTCCTTGATCCACTCGACGGCCGCGACGGTGCCCGGCGAGTCGAAGGCGGACTCGTAGGTGCCGTCGTCCCCCTCGGTGACGAAGTCCCCGCCGCCCTGCCAGATGTAGGAGGAGGCCCACCAGGCGAGGTAGCCGCGCTCGGTGGTGCCGGGGACGACCATGCCGAAGGTGTCGTCCTGGCCGTTGCCGTCGGGGTCCTGGGTGGCGAAGGCGTCGGCGAGGGCGGAGAGGTCCTCCCAGGTCTCGGGGACGGGCAGGCCGAGGTTCTCCCGCCAGTCCTTGCGGACCACGGTGACGAAGGCCTGCCGCGAGAAGGGGATGCCGTAGTAGTCGCCGTCGAGGCCCTGGGTGGTCGCCCAGTTCTCGTCGGATATGTCCTCGCCGCCGGTGACGGAGTCGCGGTCGACGGGGGTGAGCCAGCCCTGGGACTGGTAGGTGCCGAGCGAGCCGCTGTCGTTGATGAAGACGTCGGGCAGGTCGCGGGAGGCGGCCCGGCCCTGGATCTGGGTGTCGAACTCGACCACGGGCTTGTAGTCGATCTCGATGCCGGTCTCCTCGGTGAAGGCGTCGAACACCTTCTGGTACGTCTCCGCGGGCGCGTCGGCGCTCCGGGTCCACACCTCCAGGGCCCCGCCCGATCCGCCGGAGTCGCCGTCGTCGGAACCGCAGGCGGTCAGTCCGCTGAGGACCGCACCGGCCGCCAGCAGGGCCACGGCAGTCCGGGCCGAAGTCGGTCTCAGCATCACAGCTCCGTTCACAAGGATGAACCATTTTCATGTCTGTGAGAAGTGTGCGTGCACAGTAGAAGCCCCCGGGACGGCCGGTCAACCCTTTCGCCAACACGCCGCTCACTCAGGTTTTTTCGACGATTTCGACGGGGCCGTCCGGCGGGGGCCGCGGGCGGGCCCACGCGCGGCCCCGCATTCATGTACGTGACCCGCCGGGGCAACCGCTTGCGCCGTCGCGCGCCGGCGCGGGGCCCGGGCGGGCGGCCCGGGGGGCGACGCAGGGCCCGGGCGTCCACGCCGCCCCCACCCGCCCCGTCCGGCCCCCGGGCCCCGTTGGTCAAGGAAAGGTTGTATCGGGGGCCGGTTGGCCGAAAACATCGCGGCCCTCCGTGCCCGCGGCGGGACCGGCGGGACCGGCGGGACCGGCGCCGGGTTCGCGGGGGCGGGTGGGGGGCGCGGGGCCGGAACACGGAACGTGCTCGCCGGCGGCCGGCGTTCCGGCGAGGCGGCAGGTCGGCCGCAGCGAACGGTCACGCTGCGGCGTCACGCGCCTACACGAGGGCCGTTTCCGCAGGCAGCGCACGACGCGTCAACCCCTTCGGTGAGCATTGCAAAGTGCAAGAAAAATACTTTCCAGATACAGCAAACTGGCGGAAAAGTGACCACGGGAGGCGAGGCGAGAGGGAAGTCTGGAGCGCTGGATGCACAGCCGCGCGCCGGCAGCAGGGCCGGCGTGCCAGATTCCCGAGGGGAGTCCATGTCGTGTGGCATGGCAGGGCAAGGGCGGAACGCGCCGCCGCGGCGGCGGCCGACCGGCTCCTTCAGGCGGGGCAACTGCTGCGCAAGGTGCCCACCACCGCGGACGGCCGGGCCGTCTTCCGCACCGACCAGTCCGTCAACGACGCGCCGTACCGGGAGCGTTGGGCGCACGACAAGGTGGTGCGCTCCACCCACGGCGTCAATTGCACCGGCTCCTGCTCGTGGCAGGTGTACGTCAAGGACGGGCTGATCGCCTGGGAGACGCAGGCCACCGACTACCCGTCCACCGGGCCCGACCGCCCCGAGTACGAGCCGCGCGGCTGCCCTCGCGGGGCCTCCTTCTCCTGGTACACGTACTCGCCGACCCGGCTGCGCTACCCGCACGCGCGCGGCGTGCTGCTCGACATGTACCGGGAGGCCAGGGCCCGCCTGGGCGACCCGGTGGCGGCCTGGGCCGAGATCACCGGCGACCCGGAGCGGCGCCGGCGCTACCAGGCGGCCCGCGGCAAGGGCGGCCTGGTGCGGCTCGGCTGGGACGAGGCCCTGGAGATCGCCGCCGCCGCCCACGTGCACACCCTCCTCGCCCACGGGCCCGACCGGATCGCGGGCTTCTCCCCCATCCCCGCCATGTCGATGGCCTCGCACGCGGTCGGCGCCCGCTTCATGTCGCTGCTCGGCGCCCCGATGCTGTCCTTCTACGACTGGTACGCGGACCTGCCCGTCGCCTCCCCGCAGGTCTTCGGCGACCAGACGGACGTGCCGGAGTCGGGCGACTGGTGGGACGCCGCCTACCTGCTGCTGTGGGGCTCCAACGTGCCGGTGACCAGGACCCCGGACGCGCACTGGATGGCCGAGGCCCGCTACCGGGGCCAGAAGGTCGTGGTGCTCTCGCCCGACTACGCCGACGCCACCAAGTTCGCCGACGAGTGGCTGCACCCGCACCCGGGCACCGACGGGGCGGTGGCCATGGCGATGGGCCACGTGATCCTCAGCGAGTGCTTCGTGGCCAGGCAGGTGCCGTACTTCGAGGACTACGTCAGGCGCTTCACCGACCTGCCCTTCCTGGTCGCGCTCGACGAGCGGCCCGAAGGCCGCCTCGTCCCCGGCGGCTTCGTCACCGCGGCCGACCTGGGCCTGGCCGCGGACCGCTCCGCCGAAGCGCGGCGCTGGATGCCGGTCCTCCTCGACGAGGCCACGGGCGAGCCCGCGGTGCCGGCCGGCACGCTCGGCGACCGGTGGGAGCCCGAGGGCGCCGGCCGCTGGCACCTGGACCTCGGCGGGCTGCGCCCGCGGTTGAGCCTGCACGGGGCGGACGGCGCGCACGGGGCCGAGGTCGAACTGCCCTGCTTCGACCGGGAGCCTGGCGTGGTGCGGCGCGGCGTCCCGGTGCGGCGGATCGCGGGGCGGCTGGTCACCACCGTCTTCGACCTGCTGCTCGCCGGGTACGGGGTGGCGCGCGAGGGCCTGCCGGGGCAGTGGCCCGCGGGCTACGAGGACGCCTCGGCGCCCGGCACCCCCGCCTGGCAGGAGACGCTGACCTCGGTGCCCGCCGGCGCGGTGGTGCGGGTGGCACGGGAGTTCGCGCGCACGGCGGAGACGACCCGCGGCCGCTGCATGATCGTGATGGGCGCCGGCACGAACCACTGGTTCCACTCGGACACCATCTACCGCTCCTTCCTCTCCCTGCTGCTGCTGACCGGCTGCCAGGGCGTCAACGGCGGGGGCTGGGCGCACTACGTGGGGCAGGAGAAGGTCAGGCCGCTGACCGGGTGGCAGCAGCTGGCGACGGCGGCGGACTGGGTGCGGCCCTCGCGGCAGATGGCGGGCACCCCCTACTGGTACCTGCACACCGGCCAGTGGCGTTACGAGAGCTTCGGCGCCGACGCGCTGGCCGCGGCCACCGGCCCGGGCGCCTTCCGCGGGCTGCACACCGCCGACCTGGTGGCCCGTTCGGCGCGGCAGGGCTGGATGCCGGCCTACCCCACCTTCGACGCGAACCCGCTGGACCTGGGCGACCGGGCCCGGGCGGCCGGCGGCGACCCGGCCGCCTTCGTCGAGGGCGAACTCGCCGCGGGGCGGCTGCGCTTCGCCTGCACCGACCCCGACGACCCCGCCAACTGGCCACGGGTGCTGACCGTGTGGCGGGCCAACCTCATCGGCTCCTCGGCCAAGGGCAACGAGTACTTCCTGCGGCACCTGCTCGGCGCCCAGGACAACGCGAGCGCCGAGCCCGCACCCCCCGGCAGCAGGCCGCGGGAGGTCGCCTGGCGCGAGGAGGCACCGCGCGGCAAGCTCGACCTGCTGCTGACCCTCGACTTCCGGATGACCTCGACCGCGCTGTTCGCCGACCTGGTCCTCCCGGCCGCCACCTGGTACGAGAAGCACGACCTGTCCAGCACGGACATGCACCCCTACGTGCACGCCTTCTCCCCGGCGATCAGCCCGCCCT
The DNA here is from genome assembly GCF_003626535.1 of Streptomyces hoynatensis. Lineage (GTDB taxonomy): Bacteria > Actinomycetota > Actinomycetes > Streptomycetales > Streptomycetaceae > Streptomyces > Streptomyces hoynatensis. The sequence goes on along the minus strand of NZ_RBAL01000004.1, from coordinate 273,576 downwards.
GGCAGGCCCGCACCGACTTCGAGATCTTCCACGGCCTGGCCGCCAAGGTCTCCGAGCTGGCCCGCGGGCGGCTGGGCGCGCGCTGGGACCTGGTGGCCACCGCCCTCCAGCACGACACCCCGGACGAGGCCCCGCCCGCCGGGCCGACCGCGCCGCGGGTGACGCTGGTGCGGCGCGACTACACGGCCCTGGCCGAGCGGCTGGCGGCCCTCGGCCCGCTGGCCACGGAACTGGGCATGACGGCCAAGGGCGTCACCGTACGCCCGGGACCCGAGGCCGAGTGGCTGGCCGCCCGCTGCGGCACCGCGGCCGAAGGAGCCGCGCAGGGGCGCCCGCTGCTGGACACCGACGTCAAGCTGTGCGAGGCGATCCTCGCCCTCTCCGGCACCACCAACGGCCGCCTCGCCGCCGAGGGCTTCCGGCGGCTGGCCGAACGCTGCGGCCCCGGCTCGGGACTCGACGCGCTCGGCGCCTCGGTCGCCGAGCACCGCGTGGTCTTCTCCGACACCCAGAACCGGCCCATGCAGGCGGGCGCCAGCTTCGAGTGGTCGGGCAAGGAGGGACCGGACCGCAGGTACGCGCCGTTCACCGTCAACACCGAGCACGCCAAGCCCTGGCACACCCTCACCGGCCGCCAGCACTTCTACCTCGACCACCCCTGGATCGCCGAACTCGGCGAGCAACTGCCCGTCTACCGGCCGCCACTCGACCTGGCGGCGCTCGGCGAGGGCCTGCCGCAGAGCCCGGAAGGCGGGCGGCAGGTGACGGTGCGCTACCTCACCCCCCACGCCAAGTGGTCCATCCACTCCGAGTACCAGGAGAACCTCCTCATGCAGACCCTCGCCCGCGGCGGCCCCGTGATCTGGCTGAGCGTGCCGGACGCGGAGGCCGTCGGCGTGGCCGACAACGACTGGATCGAGGCCGTCAACGCCAACGGCGTCGTGGTGGCCAGAGCCGTCGTCTCCCACCGCATGCCGCCGGGCACCGTGTTCCTGTACCACGTGCCCGAGCGCCTGGTGAACGTCCCCAAGTCCCAGGCCACCGGGCGCCGCGGCGGCGTCCACAACTCGCTCACCCGCCTGCTGATCAAGCCGAGCCACCTGATCGGCGGCCACGCCCAGCTGTGCTTCTCCCCCAACTACTACGGGCCCACGGGCAACCAGCGCGACGCGGTCACCGTCATCCGCCGCCGCGCCCAGGAGGTGACGTACTGATGCGCGTCATGGCACAGGTCGCCATGGTGATGAACCTCGACAAGTGCATCGGCTGCCACACCTGCTCGGTCACCTGCAAGCAGACCTGGACCAACCGGGCCGGCACCGAGTACGTCTGGTTCAACAACGTCGAGACCCGGCCGGGGCAGGGCTACCCGCGCGGGCACGAGGACCAGGACAGGTGGCGCGGCGGCTGGGCGCTCAGGCACGGCCGCCTGGTGCCGCGCGCCGGCGGCCGGGCCCGCCGCCTGGCCCGCATCTTCGCCAACCCCGACCTGCCCAGCCTCGGCGACTACTACGAGCCGTGGACCTACGACTACGAGAACCTCACCACCGCGCCGCTCGGCGAGGACGTGCCCACCGCCGCCCCCCGCTCCCTGATCGACGGCCGCCCCGCGCCGGTCACCTGGGGCCCGAACTGGGACGACGACCTGGGCGGCGGCCCCGAGCACCTCGCCGGGGACCCGGTGCTCGCCCGGATGAACGAGCAGGTGCGGCTGGAGTACGAGCAGGCGTTCATGTTCTACCTGCCGCGCATCTGCGAGCACTGCCTCAACCCGACCTGCGTCGCGGTCTGCCCCTCCGGCGCCCTCTACAAGCGGGTGGAGGACGGCATCGTGCTGGTGGACCAGGACCGCTGCCGCGGCTGGCGGATGTGCGTCTCCGGCTGCCCCTACAAGAAGGTCTACTTCAACCACCGCACCGGCAAGGCCGAGAAGTGCACGCTGTGCTACCCGCGCATCGAGGCCGGGCAGCCCACGGTCTGCTCGGAGACCTGCGTGGGGCGGCTGCGCTACCTCGGCGTCATGCTCTACGACGCCGACCTGGTCGGCAAGGCCGCCGCCGTGCAGGACGAACGCCGCCTGTACGAGGCGCAGTTGGGCTGCTTCCTCGACCCCGATGACCCGGCGGTCGCCCGGGCGGCGGAGGAGGCGGGCGTGCCCCACGACTGGGTCACCGCGGCCCGCCGCTCCCCGGTGCGCGACCTGATCGTCCGCTACCGGGTGGCGCTCCCGCTGCACCCCGAGTACCGGACGATGCCGATGGTCTGGTACGTGCCGCCGCTCTCGCCCGTGGTCGAGGCCCTCACCGCCACCGGGCACGACGGGGAGGACCCGGCGAAGCTGTTCGCGGCCATCGACTCGCTGCGCATCCCCGTCGGCTACCTCGCCGGGCTGTTCACCGCCGGCGACCCGGCGCCCGTCGAGTCCGCGCTGTGCCGGCTGGCGGCGATGCGCAGCCACCTGCGGCGGATCAACCTCGGCGAGGAGCGCGACCCGCGGATCGCGGCCTCCGTCGGCCTGGACGAGGCGGGCATCGAGGCGATGTACCGGCTGCTCGCCCTCGCCAAGTACGAGGAGCGGTACGTGATTCCCACCGGCTACACCGCCGAGCACGCCGGGCACGCCGACGGGGCCGCCGCCGGGTGCAGCCTGGAGGGCCCCGAGGGACCGGGGATGCTGGAGGCCGGCGGCTTCCACACGCCGCCGCCGCGCGAGGCCGAGCCGAGCGGGGCCGCGCTGCGCGGCCGGATCAACCTCCTCAACTGGAACGGCAAGGGCCGCCCCGCCGGGCTCTTCCCGCGGCGGCCCCGCGACGCGGAGGGCTCCCGGTGATCAACTCCGCCATCCGGCAGGCCGCCTCGCTGCTGCTGCTCTACCCGGGCCCGGAGTGGCCGGGGCGGCTGCGGCTGATCGACTCCACCCTGCGGGCCCTGCCGGGGCCGCGCAGCGAGCCGCTGCTGCTGCTCAGGTTCTGCGAGGCGGTGGCCGGGCTGCCGCCGACGGAACTCGGCGCCCGCTACGTCGCCACCTTCGACCGCAGCAGGCGCCGCACCCTGCACCTGACGTACTACTTCGACGGCGACACCCGCCGCCGCGGGCAGGCGCTGCTGCGGTGGCGCTCCCTGTACCGCACGCACGGCTTCGCCCCGCCGAGCGACGAGCTGCCCGACTTCCTGCCGCTCGCCCTGGAGTTCGCCGCCCGCTGCCCCGAGGCGGGCGAGCGGGTGCTGCGCGAGCACCGAGCCGCCCTCGAACTGCTGCGGCTGGCGCTGGCCGACCACGGCAGCCCGTACGCCGACGTGCTGAGCGCCGTCTGCCGGACGCTGCCCGGCGCCTCCCCGGCCGACCGGGCCGCCGCCTTGCGGCTGGCCAGGGGCGGGCCGCCGGCCGAGAGCGTCGGCCTCGACGCCGGCCCCGCCGGACTCCCCCACCCCGCCGGGCCCGCCGGACCCGAAGGATCCGACGCCGGCCACGGGGGCGGGCCGGCCGGCGCGTGGCCCGGCGTCCCGGCGCTGACCGGACACCCCGCGGAGGGACACCAGTGAGTCACCACCTGCACGTGGCGCTGTGGGGCGTGCTGCCCTACCTGTCGGCCGTCCTGCTGGTCGCGGGCAGCGCCTGGCGCTACCGCTACGACCGCTTCGGCTTCACCACCCGCTCCAGCCAGCTGTACGAGCACCGGATGCTGCGCGTCGGCGGCCCCCTGTTCCACTACGGGCTGCTGTTCGTGGCGGCCGGGCACGTGGCCGGGCTGCTGGTGCCCGAGTCGTTGACCGAGCGGCTGCACGTCGGCGAGGACCTCTACCACGCCAACGCGTTGCTGGTGGGCGGCGCGGCCGGGCTGGCCACCGCGGCTGGCCTGGCCGTCCTGCTGTACCGCAGGCTGCGGGTGCCCGCGGTGCGGGCGGCGACCTCGCGCAGCGACCGGCTGCTCTACCCGGTGCTGCTCACCGTGCTGCTCGCGGGCCTCGCCGCCACCGCGACCACGACCGCACACGACCCGTACGACTACCGCCTGGGCGTGTCCGTCTGGTTCCGCTCGCTGTTCACGCTCGATCCCGACGTGGCCGCGATGCAGCACGCGCCCCTCGTGTACCAGGCCCACGCCCTGCTGGGGATGGCGCTGTTCGCCCTGTGGCCCTTCAGCCGCCTGGTGCACGCCTTCGCCGCGCCGGTCGGCTACCTCTTCCGCCCCTACGTCGTCTACCGCTCCCGCGGCGGGCGCCGGGCCGGGGCGGGGCGGCGCGGCGCCGTCACGGGAGAGGGGGCGCTGCGGCGATGAGCCGGACGGGGGCAGGGCGGGGTCACCAGGCGCCGAGCACCACGTCGATGCCCGGGTCGTCGCGGAGTTCCTCGATCAGCGGAGCCGGGCCGGGGACCTCTATCGAGGGGTCACCGGCCACGACGATTAAAGCCCGAAGGCCGGCCACCAGCCCCTCGCGCACCTCGGGCGACAGCTCCGCGACCAGTTCCTCCACGCCCCGCTTGCGGTGGGCGAGCACCTGCCGGACCACCTCGGCGCCGTGCGGGGTGAGGCTCAGCACCACCTCGCGGCGGCTGGCGGGATTGGCCCGCCGGTCCACCATTCCCGCGGTTTCGAGACGTCCCACCATGCGCAGCGCGGTGGACGGGTTGACGCCGAGCACCTGGGCGAGCGTGGCGAGCTTCACGGGGCCGAGCCCTTCGAGGGCGACAAGCGTCCGCAACTGCGGGAGCGTCAGAGAGTCGTCCACCTCCACCAGCGCCCGTGCCGACACGGCGATCACGAGTCTCGACGCGGCCATCACGGCCGAGGTCACCTCGTCCGGCTCCATCCACTCACCCCTGGCCCTCTCGGCTTTCCTCACGGTCCCGGCCCGCATGCCACGCCGCACACCCTCCGGCGGGCGCGCCCGGCGGGGCCGGTTCCCTGGCGCGCGTCGCGGCGGGAGCGACCGGTGACGGCGGGACCACAGGCTATCTGTTCAGGTTGCCTGAACACATCGCTTTCGGACGGAAGTCAGGGCCAGGCCACGGCCGTGCGCCTGGCCCTCGCCGTGGAGCGGCTGCGCGGCAGGCTCAGGGCCGAGGCGGGGACGGGCCGGTGGAGCAGGCGGCACCTCGCGACGCTGCACCGCGTGGTCCACGGCCCGCCGGGCACGACCAGCGACCTGGCGGCGGCGGAGTACGTGCGGCCGCAGTCGATGGCCCAGGTGGTGACGGCCCTGGCCGAGGGCGGCCTGGTGCGGCGGGTGCCCGACCCGCACGACGGGCGGCGCCTCCTGATCCGCGCCACCGACCTGGGCCGCGAGGTCCTGCGGGCCGCCTCGGCGACCCGCGAGGCGTGGCTCGCCGAGGCCATAGAACACGGCCTCGACCCGGCCGAACGGGAGGCGCTTCCCCTGCTGATCCGGGTCCTCGGCACCCTCGCCGACTTCGGCCGCCCCACCCGCCCCACCCCCCGCCGCCGCCCCCACGCCCAGGGGCCACGGCGGGGCGGCGGGTAAACGGAGGGCGACGGGTGCCCGGCGCGGCCTCCGCGGGTAGGCGCCCTACCGGCCGCGTTCCCGCTTCCACGCCTCGAACAGCTCCATGGCCAGCCAGTGGCCCGAGACCCTGGCCAACTCCTCGGCACTCATACCGGTGCTGCTCGACCGGCGGGTCGGGTCGGCGCCACGCGCCAGCAAGAAGGCGGTCATGTCGACGTGGAGCGGTGTGCCTCGTTGCGTGGCTCCGTCCCGTTCGACATCCACCGCGTGATGGAGAAGCGGCGAGCCGAACTGGGCTTCCTCCACATCGGCTCCGGCGTCCAGCGCCTCCCGGAGCGCAAGCAGATCGTGGTGCTCGACAGCCCAATTGGCCGGGCTTCGCTCAATTCGCGGCGGCAGGCCGCCGATACGTGGTGACGATGGTTCTTGACTCATCAGCTCTCTCAGCGTGGGTGACGTTGGCCGCCGCAGCAGGTCGCCGTAGCGGTCGAGGGTTCGGCGGGCTCTTTGGACTGCGGTCCAGTGGTCGGAGACACGTGACGGGCCGGGCACTGCCGGGGCGGCGGGCCCGGGACGGGGGCCCGCCGCCGTGGGGTCAGGGGGTGCCGGGGAGGGCCGGGAGGTCGTCCGGGGTGATCTCCTTCAGGTCTTCGGCGAGCAGCAGACGGCGGGTGACGCCGACGGCCTCCAGGAAGGGGAGGTCGTGGGAGGCGATCAGCAGGGCGCCCTCGAAGGAGGCGAGGGCGCCGGTCAGTTGGCGCACGCTGGCCAGGTCGAGGTTGTTGGTGGGCTCGTCGAGCAGGAGGAGCTGGGGGGCGGGGGCGGCGAGCATGGTGGCGGCGAGGGCCGCGCGGAAGCGTTCGCCGCCGGAGAGGGTGCCGGCGAGCTGGTCCGCGCGGGCGCCGCGGAACAGGAAGCGGGCGAGCCGGGCGCGGATGTCCTGGGCGGGCACGCCGGGGGCGCGAGCGGCCACGTTCTCCGCCACGCTCAGGCCGGGGTCGAGCACGTCGAGCCGCTGGGGCAGGAACCGCAGCGGCACGTGCGCCACCGCCTCGCCCGCCAGCGGCGCGAGTTCGCCGGCGAGGGTCCGCAGCAGGGTGGTCTTGCCTGAGCCGTTGCGCCCGAGGAGCGCGATGCGCTCGGGGCCGCGTACCTGCAGGCCGAGTTCGCCCGGCCCGCCGAACCGGCAGCGCAGCCCGCGCAGGGTCAGCACGGCGCGGCCCGCGGGCACGGCCGTGTGCGGCAGGTCGACGCGGATCTCGGCGTCCTCCCTGACGGCCTCCGCGGCCGTCTCGCGCCGCTCGCGCGCCTCCTCAAGCCGCTCCTCGTGCAGGCCGCGCAGCCGGCCGGCGGACTCCTGGGCCGCCCGCTTGCGCTCCCCCGCGACGATCCTGGGGGCGCGCCGCTGGGCGTCCAGTTTGGCGTCGGCCCGCCGGCGGCGCGCCGCCTTGATCCCGGTCTCCTCCAGTTCGCGCCGCTGGCGCCTGACGTCGGCCTCCGCGGCGCGCAGCGTGCGTTCGGCCGCCTGCCGCTGGGTGGCCACGGCCTCCTGGTAGGCCGACCAGCCGCCCCCGTACCAGGTGACGGCGCCGGAGCGCAGTTCGGCGATGCGGTCGACGCATTCGAGGAGTTCCCGGTCGTGGCTGACCACGAGGAGCACGCCGGAACGCCAGGAGTCGACGGCCTGACAGAGGCGGCGGCGGGCGAACAGGTCCAGGTTGTTGGTGGGCTCGTCGAGCAGCAGCACGTCGGGCCGCGCCAGCAGCAGCGCGGCCAGCCGCAGCAGGACGGTCTGGCCGCCGGAGAGCTCGCCCACGGTGCGGTCGAGGCCGATGCCGCCGAGGCCGAGGGAGCCGAGGGTGGCCTCGGCGCGCTCCTCGACGTCCCAGTCCTCGCCGACCGTCTCGAAGTGCTCCTCGCGCACGTCGCCCGCCTCGATGGCGCGCAGGGCGGCGCGGCGTTCGGCGATGCCGAGGGCCGCGTCCACCCGCAGGCCGGTGTCGAGGGTGAGGTCCTGCGGCAGGTAGGCGAGGGTGCCGCCGGAGCTGACCGATCCCGCGGCGGGCCGCAGCAGGCCGGCGAAGAGCTTGAGCAGGGTGGACTTGCCGCTGCCGTTGACGCCGGCCAGGCCGGTGCGGCCCCGGCCCACGGTCAGGGACAGCCCGTCGAAGAGGGTGGTGCCGTCGGGCCACCGGAAGGTGAGGGCGGAGCAGGCCAGGAAGGGGCCGGGGGCGGCGGGGGTGCCGGATTGAGACATGTCGGTTACTCGCAGTCGCGCGGTGGGTGTCGGGCTTCGCTGGCGAACACCGCGCGGCGGCACGAGGGGGCGGGCACGCCGAGGTCGTCGGCCACGCGGCAGGGCTGCCACGCGGTGATCGCGAACCTCAGACGAGCAATGCGCACCTCTCTCGTCGACGACAGGTCACCGCCACGGTACCGCAGGCCGCCCGGCCCCCGCAGCCGCGTTTCGCACGTGCGTTCCCCGCCCGTGCCGAGCGCCGTGCTGCCCGCCCCTACCGCGACGGACCGGCGCGGACCGGGCGGGCCGCCCGGGCCGTGCCGGTCCGTCCGCCGCTACCGGGTGGCCGGGGCCGTCTCGCCGGTGGCCGCGGCTGCCGCGGTCCCGGTCTGCTCGAAGGTGAGGCGGTGCAGCTGCCCCGGCAGGTCGTTGACGAGGTAGAGCTCCCCGTCGGCGGCCTGCCCGAAGGCCGTGACCTGGGTGGGCAGCGTGCCGAGGTTCGCGGTCTCGTAGCTGCCGTCCGCCAGCTCCCGTACCGCCCAGGCGGAGGAGGAGCAGTAGTCGGAGGCCAGGTAGGTGTCCCCGACGAGGGAGGCGTACCGCTGCCCGTGGTAGACGTACCCGCCGATCACCGCGCAGCCCTCGAAGGAGGTCCGGTAGGTGAACACGGGGTCGGTGTACTGCGCCTGGTCGTCGCACTGGTCCTCGTTGAGCACGCCGAGGCCCTCCCGGCAGGACCAGCCGAGGTTCGCCCCGGCCTGCCCCGGCGCGAGGTGGTCGACCTCCTCGGTGGTGCCCTGGCCCACGTCCGCGATCCACAGCGAGCCGTCGGCCTCGTCGAAGGAGAACCGCCAGGGGTTGCGCAGCCCGTAGGCCCATATCTCCGGCCTGGCCCCGGGGACGTCGACGAAGGGGTTGTCCTCGGGCACGCAGTAGGGCAGCCCGGGGCAGCCGCGGGAGACGTCGATCCGCAGGATGTTCCCGAGCAGTTCGTCCACGCCCTGCCCGTTGCCGTGCGGGTCGCCCGCGCCGCCGCCGTCGCCGATGCTCCAGTACAGGTAGCCGTCGGGGCCGAAGCCGAGCTGCCCGCCGTTGTGGTTGGTGTTCTCCGAGTGCTCCTGGCTCAGCAGGACCTCCAGGCCCCCGCCGTCGAGGTGGTAGCGCCCCAGGGTGACCGCGCCGTCGGGCCGCGCGGTGTACGCCAGGTAGAGGACCCGGCTGGTGGCGAAGCCGGGCGGGACGGCGATGCCGAGCAGGCCGCGTTCGTTGTCCGACTCGTCGACCTGGCCGCTCAGGTCGAGCAGCGGTTCGGCGGCCAGGCCGGTGTCCGGCTGGTAGACGCGGACGGTTCCCGACTTCTCCGTGATGAACAGCCGCCCGGTGCCGTCGTCGGGCGCGGCGATGGCCGTCGGGCGCCGGAGTCCTGAGGCCACCAGTTCGGTGCCGGCCGCCACCTGGTCGAGCGGCACGTCGGCGGCGGGGGCGGCCGTCGCGGCCGGTGCCGCCTCGGCCCCGGAGGCGGGCAGGGCGGCGAGCGGGGCGAGGCCCGCGAGGGCGGCGAGGGTGAGCGGGGGGAGCAGTCTCGCGGTCCAGCGAGGTCGTGGCATAACGACTCCCGGGGTGGGTGTGGGGGCGGTGGGGGTGGCACACCCGGCGCCTGCTGCGGCTCCCGGCACCGGGCGACGCCGCGGACGCTACCGATTTCACGCCCCGGCCGCCAGAGGCGGTGCGTGGGCCAACTCCCAGTGGGCGCCCCGGGGTTCGCGTGGCCCGGCCGCTTTCCGGTGGGGGCCGCCGGGCCTCCCGGCGGCCACCCGGGCCGGCCCGCGGAGTGGCAGGGGAGCGTGGCGCCGCGCGGCGGAATCGGGTACGGGACCGCGCGGGCGTTCGCCGGCCGGGGGAGGTGCGTGGCACTCGCCGACCGGGGCACGGCCCGGAGCGCGCCGGTGCCGCGCACGTGCGCGGGAGGCCGGAGCGATGTCCGCGCGCGGGGCGGGAGCACACGTCGCCTGCGCCGTCGCACACGACCGGTTCCGGGCCCTGCCCGGCGCCCGCGCGCCCGCACCCCGCCCTGCCGGAGGCGCGTACCGGCCCTACCGGCCCGCACCCCGCCCTGCCGGGGCCCGTACGGCCCTGCCCACCCCCGTACCTGCCCCGCCCGGGGCCCGTGCGGCCCACTCCCGCTCCGTCCATCGGGCGATCCGCGGGCGCCGCACACCCTGCGGGCTGCCGCCCCGAGGGCGCGGCGGCTGGCATGGTGGCCCGATGAGACTCTTCGCCGCGGTGCTGCCACCCGCCTGGGCCCTGGAGGAACTCGGCGCCGCGGTCGACCCGTTGCGGCGCCTCCCGGACGCCGGGCGGCTGCGCTGGACCGAGCGGGCGGGCTGGCACGTGGTCCTCGCCTTCTACGGAGAGGTGCCGGAGGAGCGGCTGCCCGGGCTGTGCCGCAGGCTCGGCCTCGCCGCCCGGCGCCACCCGCCGCACGAGCTGCGGCTGGCCGGCGGGGGCCGGTTCGCCGAGCGGGTGCTGTGGGCCGGGCTCGGCGGCGACCTGGCGCGGCTGGCCCGCCTCGCGGCCTCGGCGGCGGCGGCCGGGCGGCGGGCGGGCGCCGAGGTGCCCGAGGAGCGGACGTACCGGCCGCACCTGACGCTGGCGCGACCGCGGCGGGGCTGGCGCGGCGGCCTCGACCGGTACGCCGCCCGCCTGGCGGACTTCGCCGGGGGCCCCTGGCCGCTGTCGGAGTTCACCCTGCTGCGCAGCCTGCCGCCGGCGCCAGGAGTGCCGGGCGCCCAGCCGCGCTACGAGCCGCTGGCCACCTGCCCGCTCACCGGCACCGGCTGACGTCGCACGTGAAAAGGGGGAAAATCGGCCCATGACCCGGCCTGCCGTGATCCTCGACGAACTCGACCGCAAAATCGTTGCGGCCCTGGTGGCGAACGCCAGGACGAGCTTCGCGGAGATCGGCGCCGCGATCGGCCTGTCCGCCCCGGCCGTCAAGCGCCGCGTGGACCGCATGCGGGAGGCCGGGATCATCACCGGCTTCACCGCCATCGTGCTGCCCGCCGCGCTCGGCTGGCGCACCGAGGCGTACGTCGAGGTCTACTGCGACGGGGCAGCGCCGCCCCGGCGGCTGGCCGAGGTGGTGCGGGACTACCCCGAGATCACCGCGGCGATGACGGTGACCGGCGGGGCCGACGCCCTGTTGCACATCAGGGCCGCGGACATCCAGCACTTCGAGGAGGTCCTGGAGCGCATCAGGGCCGAGCCTTTCATCCGCAAGACGGTCAGTCAGATCGTCCTCTCGCACCTCATCACCGGCTCGCCGGAATCCGGCGCAACGAACAGCCGCTGACCTGCCGGAACGCGCAACACTACTGCGCCAACACGCACGTTCCGTTTCTTGTCGCCCGGCCGCTTTCCTCCGTACCGTCAAAGGAAACCCAGTGGAACCGGGAGGAGACGCTCCGTGCCATCAACGCGCGTACCGCGCCGCAGGCGCTACCTCACCTGCGAACCCCGATACTTCGACGTGCTGTACGCCATCAACCCGTGGATGCACCCGGAGCGGCGGATCGACACCGGCCTGGCCTGCGAGCAGTGGGAGGCGCTGGTGCGCGCCTACCGCGCCCACGGCCATGTGGTCGAATGCGTCGAGCCGGTCCCGGGCCTGCCCGACCTGGTCTTCTCGGCCAACGCCGCCTTCGTCATGTCCGGCCGCGTGCTCGGCTCCCGCTTCCACGCGCCGCAGCGGCGGCCGGAGAGCGAGGTGTACGAGATGTGGTTCAAGTCGGCCGGGTACGACGTGCACCAGCCGGTGGCGGTGTGCGAGGGCGAGGGGGACCTGGTGCCGGTGGGCGGCTTCGTGCTGGCCGGTTACGGCTTCCGCACCGAGCGCGCGGCCCACGAGGAGGTACAGGAGTTCTTCGGGATGCCCACGGTCGGGCTGCGGCTGATCGACCCGTCCTTCTACCACCTCGACACGGCGCTCTTCGCCCTCGACGACGACAACATCGCCTACTACCCGGGGGCGTTCTCGCCCGGCAGCCGCGCGGTGCTGCGGCGGCTGTTCCCCGAGGCGGTGCTCGGCAGCCGCGAGGACGCGCTGGCCTTCGGGCTCAACTCGGTGTCCGACGGCCGCCACGTCTTCATCTCCCCGCGCGCCCGCGGGCTCATCGCGGAGCTGACCCGCCGCGGCTACGTCCCCGTCCCCCTCGACCTGTCGGAACTGCACAAGTCCGGCGGAGGCATCAAGTGCTGCACCCAGGAGATCAGGCCATGAGCAACGCCACCCACCCCGCCGCCCACGCCCCGGGCCGCGACACCCTCCGCGGCTCGGCCGAGCTGATCGAGGCCGAGGAGGCCACCCTCGCGCACAACTACCACCCGCTGCCCGTCGTCGTCGCCCGCGCCGAGGGCGTCTGGGTGGAGGACGTGGAGGGCCGCCGCTACCTGGACATGCTGGCGGGCTACTCCGCCCTCAACTTCGGCCACCGGCATCCGGTCCTGATCGAGACCGCGCACCGCCAGCTGGACCGGCTGACCCTCACCTCGCGGGCCTTCCGCAACGACCGGCTGGCCGGCTTCGCCGAGGACCTCGCCCGGCTGACCGGCCTGGAGGCGACGCTGCCGATGAACACCGGCGCGGAGGCCGTGGAGAGCGGGATCAAACTCGCCCGCAAGTGGGCCTACGACGTCAAGGGCGTGCCCCGCGACCAGGCGACGATCGTGGTGGCCGCGGACAACTTCCACGGCCGCACCACGACGATCGTCGGATTTTCGAGCGACCCGCTGGCCCGGGAGGGCTTCGGGCCCTTCACCCCCGGCTTCCGCGTCGTCCCCTACAACGACCTGCCCGCCCTGGAGGCGGCCGTGGACGAGACGACCGCGGCGGTGCTGATCGAGCCGATCCAGGGCGAGGCGGGCGTCATCATTCCCGACGACGGCTACCTGACCGGCGTCAGGGATGTGACCAGGCGGTGGGGGGCGCTGTTCGTCGCCGACGAGATCCAGTCGGGCCTCGGCCGCACCGGCACCACGCTCGCGGTGGAGCACGAGTCGGTGCGGCCCGACGTGGTGCTGCTCGGCAAGGCCCTCGGCGGCGGGATCGTGCCCGTGTCCGCGGTCCTGGCCGGGCGCGAGGTGATGAACGTGCTGCACCCGGGCGAGCACGGCTCGACCTTCGGCGGCAACCCGCTCGCCGCCGCGGTGGGCTCGGCCGTGGTCGGGCTGCTGGCGGACGGGCACTACCAGCGGCGGGCCGCCGAACTCGGCGAGGTGCTCGACGCCGGGCTCGCCGCCCTCGTCGGCCAGGGCGTGCTGCGCTACCGCTGCCGCGGGCTGTGGGCCGGGGTGGACCTGGACCCCGCCCTGGGCACGGGCCGCGAGGTCAGCGAGCGGCTGCTGGGCGAGGGGGTCCTCGTCAAGGACACCCATGGCAGCACCATCCGGCTCGCCCCGCCGCTGACCATCACCCGCGAGGAGCTGGAGTGGGCCCTGGCGGCGCTGGCCAAGGTCATCGGCTGACCGGCGCGGGCGCCCGCCTCGGCTCCCGGTGGAAGAGCGTCCCGCGGTGACCTAGCCTGGCGATATGCCCGAACTGCCGGATGTCGAGGGCTTCCGCGGCACGCTCGCCGAGTGCGCGCGCGGCCGCCGCATCACGGGCGTGCAGGTCGGCGACAAGGGCGTGCTGCACGGGGTGACGGCGGCCAGGCTGGGCCGGGAGCTGACCGGCCGCCGCTTCACCGAGCCGGAGCGGCGCGGCAAGTGGCTGCTGGCCCACACCGAGGGGCCGACGGTCCTGCTCCACTTCGGCATGACAGGCAGCCTGGTCTGCGCCGCCCCGGGCGAGCCGCCCGGCCGCCACGACCGGGTGGGCTTCGCCCTCGACGACGGCCGGTGGCTGCGCTACCGCGACCAGCGCAAGCTGCGCGGCCTGTGGTTCGCGGACTCCGACGACGCGGCCGGGCGCGTCATCGGCGACCAGGGGCCGGACGCGCTGGGCGTCGGCCGCGAGGAACTGGACGCGTTGCTCCGTGGGCGGCGCGGCCGGATCAAGTCGGCGCTGCTCGACCAGTCGCTGATCGCCGGCCTCGGCAACCTGCTCGGCGACGAGATCCTGTGGCGGGCACGCCTCAACCCGGCCCGCCCCGCGGGGGACCTCTCCGACGGGGAACGCCGGCGGCTCGCCGGCGCCCTGCGGAAGGTGCTGCGGGAGGCGGTGCCCACCGGCCGGGTCCCGCCCCGGCGCTCCTGGCTGACCGGCCGCCGCTACGACAAGGACCCGGCCTGCCCCCGCTGCGGCACTCCCCTGGAACACGGCCGCGTGGCCGGCCGCGGCACGGTGTGGTGCCCCCACTGCCAGCCGGATTCCTGACCCCGGCCGGCCCGGGATACGGGTTCGCGGTCACGGCGCGGGCCGCCCGGTTGCGGCGCACGCGCGCGGGCGGTCGCGGCGCGCGCACGCGGGGCGGCGGTCGCGGCGCGCGCACGCGGGGGGCGCGTTACGCGCGGGGGCACGCGGAGGGCGGGGTTACGGCGCGGGTACGCGGGTGGTGCGGGCGAGTTCGAGAACCAGCTGATTCGCCAGAAACCACCCCGCCTGCCGATGCCCATACGGCACATAATCGTCCTCCCCCGCCACCAGACCACCCCCCGGACGCGGCAGAAAGAACCCACCGAACACCCCCCACACCCGCGGCTTCCGCACCCGCACAAAAACCGGCTCCCCCAGATGCGGACACAACCGCACAGCCCTCCGCGCACACGGCACACACACCGGCGGCTTCGTACACAACAACCCCTCCGGCCACCCCGACACCCCCTCCCCCACCACCTCAGGCCGCCCCAGCACGAACAACCAGCCCTTCCCACTGCGATCCGCAGGCCCCCCACACACCTGACACAACAACCCCAACATCGCACCACGCTGCCGCACCGGATGCATCACCCGAAAATCCGGCCGCCCCACCCCAGGCGCCCGCACCACCCGCGCCCACAACACCCCATGCCGATCCCGGTCGCCCGCCGCCGCGTCCCGGTAGGCAAGCCCGCCGCCGTCCGGCCGCACCGTCAACGCCCCACCCACAGTGACCTCTTCACCACTCCACTTCGCCACGAAGGGAACCGGCAGCCCCTTCGCCCCCCACACCAACGGCCACCCGCCCTTCCCCGACGAACCACGCACCACCTCCCCACTCACCGGCCACCCCCGGGCGTCGGCCACCCGGAATGACAGGCGTGGCTACAGGGGTCGAAGGAGATCCCGTTCTCCGGCTCAGGCGCCCGCGCCTCATGCTGACGGCACTCCTCACAACGCCGCTCCGCACACGCCAAAGAGATGTACAGGCGCCCCGCGGAAGGCGGAAACGCCGAATCCTGCTGCATCGTCATGGTCGGCTCCGGTGACACGTCGTCTACGGACGGTCACAGCCTGCCCGGGCGCCATACCGACGGCGTTGCCCCGATGGCATCGCCATTTACGGCGAACCGCTGGACACCGGGCAGCCGACGTGTTAGACGCCGCTCCACTGCGCGAATTCCCGCAGACGAGTGGAAGGACGCCGGGCGCGCAGCAGCGTGCCCACCGTCTCGTGCACCCCCGGGTGATAGCGCGTCAGCTGGGGGGCCACGCGCTTGGCCTCGTACAGCGAGTCCAGCGCGCCGTCCAGCCGCGCCGTCCACACCTCCGACTTCGCCTTCTCGATCCAGAACCCGGCGGCCCGCGTCGGGGCGTACCCCTCGGGCAGGTCCACCCGGGCAGCCACGTCGAGTGCGGCCGCGTGTTCGTCGCGGTTCGCGAGCGTCGCCATCTCGTTCAGCGCGACGTTGAGAGGCCCGAACGCCATCGCGTAATCGGTCGTCTCGCCGGTCACGTCCGCCAGTTCCCGTGCCTGCCCCAGCCAGTCGTCCGCCCCGCTGTCGTTGCCCTGCATCGCGGCCAGGATCGCCGCGCGCAACTGGAGGGTGCCCCGCACCGCACGGGTGGCCGCCTGCCCGTCGTCATCCAGGTCCCGCAGGGCGCGCTGCATCAACGTCACGCCCCGGTCCGGCCGGGAGCTTTCGGCGTGCGTGATGTGGGCCCGCTCGTACCGTTCGATCGCGAGCTGCCGAGGATCGCCCGATTGTGGAGCGGAAACCGCCATGCGCGAGAGGGCGAAGCGCGAGAGGTCCATGAAGCCGAGGCGATAGGCCACGATCGCCGCCGTCCGGGCCACCTCGGCCTGCACGGCATAGGCGCGTTCACGGTCGTGCCCCGGCCGATCGTGCAATTGCGCGCACAGCGCCGCCTCGACGATCAGCCCGGGGAGTTGCTCGGCGATCGCCGAGAAGTCGGTGCGGACACGAAGCGCCACCATGCGACGAATGTCCGTCTCCAACGTATCCAGAGAACGCGGCGGTGGCTCGTCCTCCGGCAGGATGTCCCAGCTGTCCAGCGCAGTGGAGATCGGGGCAAGCAACGCGTCCAGCTGCTCCTTCTGCAACATGTGAATGTACGGCTGGCCCCGGAGAACGGAGACCCCCACCCCCAGGGCCCTGGCCACCGACGCCACGATTCCCGCGGTGGCGTACCGCTTTCCGGTCTCGATCCGGGACAGCTGGCTGGCAGAGACGTGCGCCCGGCGCCCAAGTTCGGTCAGGGAGAAACCGCGGATGGCCCGTAGCTCCTGGATGCGGGTCCCGATGCCCTCTGTGGACATGCCAGTGTCGTCAGACATACCGACCCCTGTTGTTCCGCTTCACGGTCTCGACAATCAGGACCGTACCCCCAGGATCAGTGCCAAGAACGGCGAATGGCCTCGCCGCCACCCCGGCGTGGGAGCCTGGCGCAGGAGCTGGGGGTGGACCACGAAGGTCAGTGTGCTGTCTCGTTGAACTTCGCGATCCGCTCGGGGAGTTCGGAGAGGGAGTCGATGCGCATCGTCGGCAGGCGGTCCGCCTGCGGTGCGTGCTGCTGGATGATGCCCCAGGGGCCGCGCCGGATCAGCGCGGTGCGCATGCCCACCGCGGCGGCGGGCCGTACGTCATTGTCCAGCCGGTCGCCGACGTAAAGGATCTCCGCGACGCGCGCCGGTACAGCGCTCGCCACCCGCTCGAAGAAGGCGAGGTCCGGCCTGCTCGCACCCCAGTCGTCGGAGGTGCCGATCAGGTCGACGTCCGCGGCGAACAGCTCGCGCAGGATGCGGCCCGAGCGGGTCGTCTGGTTGCCCGCGATGCCCAGCCAGAGCCCGGCGGCGCGCAGTTCGGCAAGGGCCGGCCGGACGTCGGGGTAGAGGTCGTCCTCCCCGAACCACTCGGCCTCCCCTGCGGCCACCCGCTTCTCGCGCTCCTCGGCGAGGTCGAAGCCCGGGCGGAAGACCTGGAACGCCTCGCGGTAGTCCCTGCCTTGAGCGATGACGGCGCCGAACTGGGCGGCGAACGTGTGCCGCGGCACGCCCAGCCAGTCGGCCCAGGTGCCGTACTCCCGAGTCTCGTCGACGAGGCACTCCCCCACGTCGAACACCACCGCGCGAATCACCGGGCAAGCCTACAAAGCCCGCGACGCCCGGCACGCTCCCGACGGGGAGTTGCGCCCGCCCGGTCCGCGGGGTGAACTGCGGGCATGACCAAGGTGCTGTACCTCATCGCCTGTGCGGGCGGGCCTGCCCGGCAGGTGGACGAGGGAGTGCGGCAGGCGCAGGCCGCGGGGTGGGATGTGTGCCTGGTCCTCACCCCGTCCGCCGCGCGCTGGTGGCAGCCCCGCATGGCCGAACTGGAGAAGCTGACGGGGCATCCGGTGCGCTCCCAGTACAAACTGCCGCAGGAGACGGACGCGTTGCCGAGGGCCGCGGCGATGCTGGTGGCCCCGCTCACCACGACGAGCGCGTGCAAGTGGGCGGCGGGCATCACCGACACCGTCGCCCTCGGCCTGCCCGCGGAAGGGGTGCACCTGGGGGTGCCCGTGGCGGTCATGCCGTTCTGGAGTACGGCCCTGGGCGCGCAGCCCGCCGTCGGCCGGGCCGTGGCGGAACTCCGCGGGCAGGGCGTCCGCGTCGTCTTCGCCCCCGGCGAGCCGCACCCGCCGAAGCGGGGCGATGCGGGGAACTTTCCCTGGAGCACCGGCCTGGCCGCTCTCGGCTGACCCGCGCCGGTTTGCGTGGCGGCTCTCCCAACGTGCCTCGTCTGGCGGCGAGTTGCCGGGGGTGGCGGGTGGTCCGTGGGCCGGGTCAGGTGAGGAGGGTGGCGGCGGTGCGGAGGTCGGATACCAGGCCGGCGTAGGCCGCCTCGCGGTCGGCGTCGTCGGCCCTGAGGACCGCGGAGGGGTGGATGGTGGCCACCACGCGGGCGCCGTGGGGGCCGTCGAGCGGGGTGCCGCGCTCCCGCGTCACGCGGAACGAGGAGCCGAGGAGCGACTTGCCCGCGGTGGCGCCGAGGGCGACGATCACCTCGGGGTCGACCAGCCGCAGTTCCGCGTCGAGCCAGGGGCGGCAGGCGCCCGCCTCGCGCAGGGTCGGCGGCTTGTGGATGCGCCGCTTGCCGCGTTCGCCGGTGCTGAACTTGAAGTGCTTGACGGCGTTGGTGACGTACGCCTGCGCCGGGTCGAGGCCGGCCTCGTCCACGGCCCGCATCAGGACCCGCCCGGCCGGGCCGACGAAGGGCTGCCCGCGCCGGTCCTCCTGGTCGCCCGGCTCCTCCCCGACGAGCATCACCCGGGCCGAGGTCTCGCCCTCGCCGAAGACCGTTCCCGTGGTGTCCCGGTACAGGGGGCAGCCGCGGCAGTCCGCCGCGGCGCGGCGCAGGGCCGCCAGGCCGCCGCGGGCCGGCACCCAGGGGCCGGCGTCGTAGCCCTCGCCCGCCTCGTTTCGCTCTGCCATGGGCCCGCGGGTACCCGGAAGACGCACCTTGACCCGTGCCACCGCGGGCCGCGGGAGGGGACCCACCAGGGCAGGGCGCTCCTCGCGGCGCGCCGGGCGGGCGGCGCGGCTCCCGGCGGCGCGGGCCGGGCGAGGACCGGGCGCGGGCCTGGCGCGTGCGGAACGGGTTCTCGAAGGGTGGCCGCGCCGCTACGCTGAGCGCGGGAGCGCTCGCCGGTTCAGCCGTCTGAGGGGAGCTGATGGAGTGAGACCGCTTCGCAGAGTCCGGATCGCCGGCGCCCTCGCCGCGCTCCTGCTGGCCGCCGCGCTGCCCGGTCAGGCGCACGGGGCCGCCCGCGTGGACCGCGCGTACGCCGCCCGCGCGGACCTCCCGTACGCCGGGCGCGTGGACAACCCGTACGAGGGGGCCACGCCGTACCTCGACCCCGAGTTCAGCGCGCACGCCGTCTCCGTGCCGGGCGGCGGGGAGGTGGGGCACGAGCCGACCACCGTGTGGCTCGACTCGATCTCCGACCTCGCGGGCACCGCGGGCGGGATGGGACTGCGCGACCACCTCGACGAGGCGGTGGGCCAGCAGGCGGGCGTGGTGCAGCTGGCGCTGTACGACCTGCCGGGCCGCGACTGCGGGGCGCTCTGGTCGAACGGGGAGCTGGGGCCCGACGAGATCGACCGGTACGAGCACGAGTTCATCGACCCGATCGCCGACATCCTCGCCGACCCGGCCTACGCGGGACTGCGGGTCGTGGTGTTCGTCGAGCCGAACGCGCTGGCCTCCCTGGCCGCGTTCACCGGCGGGCGTCCCGGCGCCACGCCCGCCTGCGACACGATGCTGGCCAACGGGAACTACCTCCACGGCATCGGCTACGCCCTGGACAGGCTGGGCGAGCTGGACAACGTCTACCCCTACCTCGACCTGGCCGACCACGCCCTGATGGGCGACCCGAGTCTCACCGGCGAGGGCATCAGGCTCCTGTACGAGGCGGCGAACACCCAGGGCGCGACCCCGGCCGACGTGCACGGCTTCTCCACCAACGCCGCCGACTACTTCGTTCTCGACGAGCCGTACTTCGACTGGGACGACGTGATCAACGGGCAGCGCGTGGAGGAGACCAGGTGGGTGTCGGGCAGCCGCTTCGTCGACGAGCTGTCCTTCGCCGCCGAGTTGCGGCCCGCGCTGGTCGACCAGGGCTTCGACGCGGGCATCGGCATCGTCGTCGACACCTCGCGCAACGGCTGGGGCGGCCCCGGCCGGCCCACCGGACCCGGGCCCGCGACCACGGCGGACGCCTACGTGGACGGCGGGCGCCTCGACCGCAGGGCGCGGCCCTCGAACACCTGCAACCAGGAGGACGCGGGCCTGGGCGAGCGCCCCACCGCCGCGCCGCTGCCGGGGATCGACGCCTACGCGTGGATCAGGACGCCGGGCGAGTCGGACGGGGCGTCGGACGGCTCGCAGGACCCGCTGTGCGTGCCCAACCCGCGGAGCGGGCAGCCCGGTTACCCGGACACCGGGGCGCTGCCGTGGGCGCCGCCGGCGGGTGAGTTCTTCCCCGCGCTGCTGGTCAGCCTCATGGAGAACGCCTGGCCGCCGCTGTGAGACCACTGCCCGGCCGCGCCCCGCGCCGGGCGCGGCCGGAGGCCGGGCGGCCCCGGCGCGGCCCGGTGCCGCACGACGCGGCATGGCGCGCCCCGGTGCCGCACGACAGCGCACGGCGCGGCACGACGCGGCATGGCGCCGCGCGACGCCGCATGGCGGCGGACACCCCGGCGCGGCGGCGGGCGCCCGGCGCGGCGCGGCGGCGGGCGCGGCGGCGGGGCGTGTACTGGGGGGATGGCGCGGGTGCCGGAGGCCGTCGCTCCCATACTGGCCGTCGAAGGGGAGCCGCCCCACGGGGCGTGGGGCTACGAGTACAAGTGGGACGGCTACCGCTGCTGCCTGCGCGTCTCGGACAGCGGCGAGGCGAGGCTGACCAGCCGCAACGGCAACGACTTCACGCCGATCTACCCCGAGCTGACGGCCGCGCCCGAGGCGCTGCGCGGCAGCCGGGCGCTGCTCGACGGGGAGATCGTGGCGCCCGACGCCGCGGGGCGGCCCGACTTCGGCCTGTTGCAGCGCCGCCACCAGCGCCGCCCGACGCCGCGGCTGCTCGCCGAGGTGCCGGTGACGTTCCTCGCCTTCGACCTGCTGCTCCTGGGCGGGGAGTGGCTGCTCGGCGAGCCGTACGCGCGCCGCCGCGAGCGCCTGGCCGGCCTCGGGCTCGGGGAGGGCGGGGAGGAGCGGCTGGCCGCGCCGCCGTACTACACGGAGGGCGAGGTGGCGCCGGAGCGGCTGGTGGAGATCGCCGGGGAGCACGGCCTGGAAGGGGTCGTGGCCAAGCGCCTCGACTCGCCCTACCTGCCGGGGCGGCGCTCGCGGCTGTGGGTGAAGAAGCCGCTGTTCCGCACCCAGGAGGCGGTGGTCGGCGGCTGGCGGCCCGGGGAGGGCAGGCGGCGGGAGGCGATCGGCTCGCTGCTGCTCGGCGCCCACGACGAGCGGGGCGGCCTGCGCTACATCGGGCACGTCGGCACCGGCTTCACCGAGGCGGCGCTCGCCGCGCTCGCCGGGCGGCTGCGCCCGCTGGCCAGGCAGGCCAGCCCCTTTGCCGGCTCGGTGCCCAGGGAGCGGGCCCGGGGCGCGCGCTGGGTCGAGCCGCTGCTGGTCGGCGAGGTCGCCTACCGGACCTGGACGCGCGACGGGCGGCTGCGGCACCCGGTGTGGCGCGGGCTGCGCGAGGACCGGGACCCGTCCGGGGTGCGGCTGCCCGGCGCCTGAGGGGCCCGCGCGCGCCGGAGGGTCTGCGCCCGGGGGCTCGGCCGCGCGCCTACGGTGGGCCTGACCCGTCGTCGTTGTGAGGGAGTTCAGCCATGAGTGACGCCGCCGACGTGTATGACGTCATCGTGATCGGTGCGGGGCCGACCGGGGAGAACGTCGCGGACCGCACGGTCGCGGCCGGGCTCAGCACGGTGATCGTGGAGCGGGAGCTGGTCGGCGGCACCTGCTCGTTCTGGGCGTGCATCCCGAGCAAGGCGCTGCTGCGGCCGAACGCCGCGCTGGCGGGGGCCAGGGAGGTGGGCGGGGCCGCGGAGGCCGTGGCGGGGCGCGGCCTCGACGCGGCGGCGGTGCTCGCCCGGCGCAACGGCTTCGTGTCCGACTGGCAGGACGCCGGGCAGGTGGAGTGGCTGGACTCGGCGGGGATCGACCTGGTGCGCGGGCACGGCAGGCTGACGGGCCCGCGCCAGGTGCTCGTGGGCGACCGGGAGCTGACGGCGCGCCACGCGGTGGCGGTGTGCACCGGCACGGGCCCGCTGCTGCCCTCGCTGCCCGGCATCGAGGAGGTGAGGCCGTGGACGAACAAGGAGGCCACGGACGCGCAGCGGGTGCCGGAGCGGCTCGCGATCGTCGGCGGGGGCGTGGTCGGCACGGAGATGGCCGCGGCCTGGGGCTCGCTCGGCTCCCGGGTGACGCTGCTGATGCGCGGGGAGCGCCCGCTGCCGCGCCTCGAACCCTTCGCGGGCGACCTGGTGGCGCGGGCGCTCGGCGCGGCGGGGGTGGACGTGAGGCCGCGCACCTCGGTCGCCGCGCTGCGGCGTGAGCCGTCGGGTGCGGTCACGCTGACCCTGGAGGGGGGCGAGGAACTGGAGGCGGACGAGGTGCTGTTCGCCACCGGGCGGGCGCCGCTGACCGGGGACATCGGCCTGGAGACGGTGGGCCTCGAGCCGGGCTCCTGGCTTGAGGTGGACGACACGCTGCTGGTCAAGGGCGTGGCGGGCGAGTGGCTTTACTGCGCGGGGGACACCAACCACCGGGCGATGCTGACCCACCAGGGCAAGTACCAGGCCAGGGTGGCCGGCGCGGCCATCGCGGCGCGGGCCAAGGGGGAGCCGCTGGACACCCGCCGCTGGGGCAGGCACGCGGCGACCGCGGACGCGGCGGCGGTGCCGCAGGTGGTGTTCACGCATCCGGAGGTGGGCGCGGTCGGCCTGACCGCGGCCGAGGCCCAGCGCAGCGGGCGGCGGGTGCGGGTGGTGGACGTCGGCATGAACGCCGTGGGCGGGGCCGCCCTGTACGCGGACGGGTACGAGGGGCAGGCGCGGATGGTGGTGGACCTCGACCGGGGCACGCTGCTGGGGGCGACGTTCGCCGGGCCCGGGGTCGGGGAGCTGCTGCACTCGGCGACGATCGCGGTGGCGGGCGAGGTCCCGGTGGACCGGCTGTGGCATGCGGTGCCCTCGTTCCCCACGCTCAGCGAGGTGTGGCTGCGGCTGCTTGAGGCGTACCGCGGCTGAGGCGCCGCCCGGCACGACGCGCGCCCCGGCCCGGCCTTCGGGGGCGGGTCCGGAGGGGGCGGGTCCGGCGGCGGCAGGTGCGCCGCGGGGCAGGTCCGGCGGGGCCGCGGTCAGCCGCAGAGTTCTTCGAGGTCCTGCGACCAGTACTCCTCGTAGGTGCGGGCGAAGTCGCAGAACGCGGCCATGCCCTCGCCGGAGGGCGTGCCGGCCGTCTCGGCGGGCGGGGAGGCCGGCTCGGTCGCCTCCCCGGTGGGCGGGGCGCTCTCGGCCTGCTCCGTCTCCTCCTCGGTGGGCTCGCCGAGGGGGTCGGTCAGCCCCGACCGCGGCGAGGGTTCGGTGAGCGCCGCCTCGGGCGCCGGGGCCCGCGGGGGCTCGGGGCTCCTGGTGTCCGACACGGGCCGCGCGTCGCCGCCTTCGGGCTCGTGCTCCTCGGCGGACGCGCAGCCCGCCACCATTGTCAGCGCCACTGCCGCAAGTCCCAACGCCCGTATGCGCGCGTTCACTTGATGCCTCCGACCGGTTCCGGCTGATGGTGGGGCACACTCTGTCAGACGCGTCCGCCCGCGTCGCGCGCGGACCCGCGCCCGCGCCGCCAGGCCGGACGGGGTACCCGAAGCCGGCTCCGGCGGCGAGTCACTCGCGGATCTGCTCGCTCACCGGGGGATGCGCGTCACCGCCGTCCGCGTCCAGACCCGCGAGCAGGCGCAGCCCGTCCTCGGTGGGGCTGCCGGGGGCCGCGGACAGCACCAGCAGTTCGACGCCCGACTCATCCGGCAGCGCGAAGTTCTCCTGGTGCAGGTCGAGGAGCCCGACCAGGGGGTGCCGGTATGCCTTGCGCCCATGGGTGCGGGCGCGCACGTCGGCGCGGGCCCACAGGCGGCGGAAACGCTCGCTGCCCATCGCCAACTCGCCGATGAGCGAGGCCAGGCGGGGGTCCCCGGGGTATTTGCCGGCGGCCAGGCGCAGGTGCCCGACCACGTCGAGGGTGCAGTCCTCCCAGTCCGCGTACAGGCCGCGCTCGGCTTCCTCCAGGAAGATGTGCCGGGCGATGTTCAGGCCGGGCATCGGGTGGCCGAAGAGGAGCACGGCGAGGCGGTTGCCGGCGAGCACGTCCAGGCGGGGGTCCACGAGCAGCGCGGGCGCGCCGGCGACCAGGTCGAGGACGCGCAGCAGCTCGGGGCGCACCCGCCCGCCCGGCGCCTTCCGGCGGCGGCGGCGCTGCCGGGCGAGGCGATGGAGGTGCCCGCGTTCGGTCTCGTCGAGGTCGAGGACGCGGGCGAGCGCGTCGAGGACCTGCTCGGAGGGCTGGGTCGCGCGGCCCTGCTCCAGGCGCACGTAGTAGTCGACGCTGACCCCGGACAGGTGCGCGACCTCTTCGCGGCGCATCCCTTTGACCCGGCGCCGGCCGCCGGTGGGAATGCCGGCGGCGGCCGGGTCGACTCGGGCACGCCGGGTCCGCAGGAAGCCCGCGAGATCGTCCATGCCGCCAGTATGGCCCCGGCTTGGCCCGGGTGGGTGGCCCTGCCGTTACCAGGAAGTCCCGTCCGACGGAAATGGAGCCCCTGAACGCCGGGCGCCGTGGCGTCCAGGATCGAGGGCATCCGATCCGAAGGAGCAGTTCCCATGAAGACGCTGATCGTCTACGCCCACCCGGAGCCGAAGTCGCTCAACGGCTCGCTGAAGGACCTGGCGGTGACCACCCTGGAGAACGCCGGGCACGAGGTGCGGGTGAGCGATCTGTATGCGATGAACTGGAAGGCGGTCGTGGACGCCACGGACTACGGCCCCCACGCCTCGGACCCGCTGAAGGTCGCCCGGGACTCCGGCCGGGCCTTCTCCGCCGGGACGCTCACCCCGGACGTCCTCGCCGAGCAGGAGAAGCTGCTGTGGGCCGACACGATCATCTTCCAGTTCCCGCTGTGGTGGTACACGATGCCCGCGATCCTCAAGGGCTGGGTGGACCGGGTGTTCACCTACCGCTTCGCGTACGGCGTCGGCGAGCACAGCGACACCAAGTACGGCGAGCGCTTCGGCGAAGGCACCCTCGCGGGCCGCAGGGCCCTGCTGTCGGTGACCGCAGGCGGCCCTGAGTCGCACTACGCCGCTCGCGGGATCAACGGGCCCATCGAGGATCTGCTGTTCCCGATCCACCACGGCATCCTCTACTACCCGGGCATCGAGGTGCTGCCGCCGTTCGTGCTCTACGGCACCGACCGGATGAGCGACGAGGACTACCCGGCCGTCGCCAAGGCATGGGAGCAGCGCCTGCTCACGCTGGAGTCGACCGAGCCGATCGCGTTCCGGCCGCAGAACTTCGGCGACTACGAGATCCCCTCGCTGCACCTGAAGCAGGGACTGGAGCCGGCGGGCCGCACGGGATTCGGGCTGCACGTGCGCGGCTGACCGCCGACGGGGGAACAGCGGGCGCCGGGGCGCGTACCCGGGTTGCCTTGGCGCCGGTTGGCGGTGCCCGGCGCCGGAACGCGGCCGTCGCACCCTCGGCGAAGGAGGGGATCGGCGGGCCGGTGTCACGCTCGTCCAGCCTGCGGTGCTCCTCGGCGCCGTCCCGGCCGGGGGTGCGGTGCGCCGACCAACGGCGGGCCAGCTCGCTCACGGTCCACAGCCGGTCGAAGGTCTCCAGCAGTGCGCGGTTGCCGCAGCCCTCCAGCAGCGTGCGGTGGAAGGCCCGGTGCGCCTCGGCCCAGGCGCCGGTGAAGTACTCGCCCTCCTCCGGCGCGTACGCCGGGGTGCGCGCCAGGCGGTGGTGGGCGGCCCGCACGCGGGCCTCCCAGTCCACGTCGCCGCGCTCGATCGACATGCGCAGCACGACCGGTTCGATGGTCCGACGGGCCTCCGCGATCTCCTGCCAGCGGCGGCCGGTGAAGGACGGCACCGCGAAACCGCGGTTGGGCAGCCGGTCGGCGAGCCCCTCGCCGACAGCCCGCACGAGCGCCTCGCGCACCACGGCCAGGCTCACGCCCTGCTCCCTGGCGAGATCCTGCGGCTTGAGCGGGGCGCCGGGGGCGTGGTCCCCGCGCATGATCGCGTCCCGCAGGTGTGCGTAGCCCTGCTCGGAAAGCATCTGCTTCCCCGGCGTGGCCTTCACCATGGCCGGTCACACCCTCGGGCGCGCGGTCCTGACCGCCGCCGCGGAAACGCCCGCCTGACGGCGCCGCCCCCCTGTCCATCCCGCCCGCCCTCCCGGGGCCCGTAGAGTCGGGGCATGGCTACCTCAGACGTGCGCTCCGGCGCATCCTCCGGCGGGGACGGCGCCGGGGCCAGGGTCGACAGCTGGATCTGGGCGGTGCGCCTGATGAAGACCCGCTCGCTGGCCGCCGACGCCTGCAAGGCAGGACACGTACGGGTGAACGGGGAGCGGGTCAAGCCGGCGCAGCTCCTGAAGGAGGGCGACGAGGTCCGGCTGCGGTACGCCGGGCGGGAGCGGATCGTGGTGGTGAAGCGCCTGCTGCGCAAGCGGGTCGGGGCGCCGGTCGCCGTGGAGGCGTACCTGGACAACAGCCCGCCGCCCCCGCCGCGCGCGGAGGCCGCGGCGCTGGGGATCAGGGACCGCGGCGCGGGCCGGCCCACCAAGCGCGACCGGCGCGAGATGGAGCGGCTGCGGGGCCTGCGCTGAGGTCCTGGCCCCGGCCCGCCGCGGCGCCGGCCCCGGGGCGGGGAGCCCCCAGTCCCAGGCCGGGAGCCCTCAGCCGCGGGGCCTGGGCCGCGAGTCCATGGCGACGTCGCGGTACTCGGGGTGCCGCCGCAGCCAGCCCGCCAT
Organism: Streptomyces hoynatensis; assembly: GCF_003626535.1. GTDB lineage: Bacteria > Actinomycetota > Actinomycetes > Streptomycetales > Streptomycetaceae > Streptomyces > Streptomyces hoynatensis. Next base: position 246,917 of record NZ_RBAL01000004.1, on the reverse strand, counting down.
GAAGGGGCACAGCACGAGGGCCCGCAAGCCGCGCGAGCGGGCGTCCTCCAGGGCGGCGCGGGCCAGTGAGCCGCCGACGCCGCGGCCCTCGAACTCGGGCCGCACCTCCGTGTGCGGATAGACGACCAGGCCCGGGGAGCGCTGGTACTCGGCGAAGCCGGCCGGCTCCCCGTCGGCGAGCGCCTCGAAGCGGCGTGCCTCGGTGTTGTCGCGCACCGTGGGTGCGCCTTCCCCGGCGTTCATGAGGCCCATCGTGGCCCGGCGCGCGGCCTCGCGCACGCCGGGCCGTGACGGGGGCGGAGCGCCCGCGGCCTCAGGAGGCGCCGCGGGCCCTGAGCATGTCCGCCATCTGTTCGATCTCGGCCTGCTGGGCGGTCACCATCCCGGCGGCCAGGTGCCTGACCACCTCGGTGCCTGCCTGGTCGGCCGCGGCCCGGGCCATCTCGATGCCGCCCTCGTGGTGGGCGGTCATCAGCCGGAGGTAGAGCACCTCGGCGTCCCGGCCCTCGGCGTTGCGCAGCTGGTCGAGCTGCTCGTCGGTGGCCATGCCCGGCATGGTGGCGCCGTCTCCTGTGGCGCCGTGCCCGGCGTGCCCGCCCGCCATCCACGCCATCCGCGGCGCGTCCGAGGTCTTGGGTGCGCCCCACTCGTCCAGCCAGCCGAGCATCATGCCCCGCTGGTTGGCCTGGGTGTTGATGATGTCGTAGGCGAGCAGCCTGACCTCCTCGTCTTCGGTCCTGTCGCGGACGAGGAACGACATCTCGACGGCCTGCTGGTGGTGGTCGGCCATGTCCCTGGCGAAGCCGACGTCGGCCGAGTCGGCGGCGGGGATCTCCAGGCCGTCCTCGCCCGGCGCCATCGCGGTGAGGGCGATCAGCAGCAGGGCGACGACGGCGACCGCGGCGCTCGCCGCGGACAGCCACCGGCGTCCGGCGGCGGTCACTCCGCCCTCCCTCCGGTGCAGGCGGCCCCCGGCTCCGGCGTCTGCTCGCCCTGGACGTAGGTCTCGAAGAAGGTCGCCACCCGCGGGTCGGAGGCCTCCTGGAGCGGCAGCTGGTGGCCCCAGGCGGTCAGCACGATCGGCGAGTCCTGGTCCGGGTTCGGGCTCATCAGCGAGTAGGTGGTGGAGGAGACGCGGTCGGAGAGGGTCTGGATGTCGGCCTCGGTGGCCTCGTCGTTGTAAGTGACCCAGACGGCGCCGTGCTCCAGGGAGTGGACGGCGTTCTCGTCCGGTATCTCCTCCTCGTAGACGTCGCCGTCGCAGTTCATCCAGACCGGGTTGTGGTCGCCTCCCGCGGGCGGGTCCATCGGGTAGTCGACGTCGGTCTGGACGTGGTTGCGGCTGAGGTCGTCCCAGGTCTGCTCGCCCTCGACCGCGCCCTCGGAGCCCTCCTTGGCGCTGGGCTCGTCGTCTCCCGAGCGGGCGATCGCGAAGGCGGCGCCGCCGACGATGGCGGCGACGATCACGACGATCGCGGTGATGGTGAGCAGTCTGGCGCGGCGCTCGCGGGCGCGCTCCTTGCGGCGGGCCTCTTCGATCTTTGCGCGCCGGTCGGCCAGGGCGGCCTTCTTCGTCTTCTTCTCTGTCATGGGAAGTCCTTCGGCGAAGCGATGGGCGGTTGGGGATGCGTTGCGCGGTGCGGACTTCCCGATCTAGGTGCGCTGGATCTGGAGACGGTGGAGGTCGACGGAGGGCCCGGCCCCGAGCGGATCGTGGGCCGGGCCCACGATCCGTGCGAAGGCCGCGTCCCGGCACGCAGGCGAGGGCGCGTCGGTCAGCGGCACGTGGGGCGCCACGGGGGGCGAGGGCAGCGGGCCGAACGGCAGGTGCTGCCCGTCGTGGCAGGTGCTGTGCGGGGACGGCTGGTCCAGCCAGGGCCTGGGATGGTCCTGAAGCCGGGCGTGGGAGGGCGGCTGGGCCGCCGCGGCGGGCGGCGCGAGCGGCCCCGCGGTGCACAGCAGGGCGAGGAAGGCCAGCAGACAGCAGGACGCGGCGGTCCTCAGGAACCCGCCGCGCTCCGCACCGTCTCTGTCACCTATTCGGGTCATCGAACGTCATCGTACCCATGGGCGAAGGCGCCGCTCCCGTCTCGTCCTTGCCCTCCGTCACCGGTGCCGGGGGGCCGGGGCGCAGGGCCTTCAGGTGCGGGCGGAGGGCCTCGGGGACGGAGTCGACCGCGTCCACCACCCGGGCGCGCAGCGGCCGCCGGGCCAGGGCCTCCTCCGCGGCGGCGATCAGGTCGGTGAGCCGGTAGGGCAGTTCCGCTTCGAACTCCTCGGCCGCCGCCTCCACGACGGCCCACTCGGCCGCCAGGACCGGCAGCAACTCCCTGGCCCGGTCGGTCAGGTGCACGACCCGCTGCCTGGCGTCCGCGCCGACCCGCTGCTCCACCAGGCCGTGGGCCACGAGCCGGCTCACCGTCTGGCTGGCCGCCGAGTGCGTCACCGAGACCGCGCGGGCCAGGTCGCGCACGGGGCTCGGCCCGAGCGCGTCCAGGGCCCGCAGGAAGGGGCTGAACCGCGGGCGGTAGCCGTCCAGGCCGAGGGCCGGATACAGCGAGGCGACCTCGGACTCCAGCAGGTCGAGCAGGTGCCGCAGCCGGGTGCCGAGGCCGGAGAAGCCGCCGGGGCCCGCGAGTTCCGCGGGGGCGGGGGGCTGCTGCGCGTCGGGGGCGCCGTCGGCGGGTCCTGGCGTCCCGGGGGCGTCGGGGGCGTGGGGAGAAAAGGCCATGCCCACAATCTAACAGCGCTGTTATATTTTCGGCTCCGCGCCGCGGCCCCACGCCGCTCCCCGGCCCGGGGACCGCGGGAGCCCGCCGGCCACGCACGAGAGACCGACGAGAGAAAGGCCCGCCATGGCGACGCGCTATCCGGAGATCGAGCCCTACGCGCAGGGGATGCTCGACGTCGGTGACGGCAACAACGTGTACTGGGAGACCTGCGGCTCCCCCACCGGCAAGCCGGTCCTGGTGCTGCACGGCGGCCCCGGCTCCGGCTGCACGGCCGGCATGCGCCGGTTCTTCGACCCGGCCGCCTACCGCATCGTGCTGTTCGACCAGCGCGGCTGCGGGCGCAGCACCCCGCACGCGAGCGACCCGGCCACCGACATGAGCGTCAACACCACCGCCCACCTGCTCGCCGACATCGAGCTGCTGCGCGCGCACCTGGGCATCGAACGCTGGCAGCTGTTCGGCGGCTCCTGGGGCGCCGCCCTCGGCCTGCGCTACGCCGAACTGCACCCGGAACGCGTCACCGAGCTGGTGCTGCTCGGTCTCGCCACCGGCCGCCGCGCCGAGACCGACCTGCTGACCCGCGGGCTCGGCCGCTACTTCCCGGAAGCCTGGGAGCGGTACCGCGCCCCGGTCCCCGAGGCCGAGCGCGACGGGGACCTGACCGCGGCCTACGACCGGCTGTTCAACGACCAGGACCCGGCCACCAGGGAGCGCGCCGCGCTGGCCTGGGTCGCCTGGGAGGAGACGATCGACGTCACCCTGGAGGGGCACCACCCGCGCTACGCCGACCCGCGTTTCCGCACCGCGTTCACCCGCATCGTGGCCCACTACTGGAGCAAGGGGTCCTGGCTGCCCGAGGGCATCGTGCTGCGCGAGGCGGGCAACCTCGCGGGCATCCCCGGCGTCATCGTCCAGGGCAGCCTCGACCCGGGGAACCTGCTGGGAACCCCGTGGCAGCTCACACACGCCTGGCCCGACTGCGAGCTGGTCCTCATCGACGAGGCGGGGCACAGCACCACGGACGACGGAATGACCGAGGCGCTCATCGCCGCCACGGACCGCTTCGCGCGGTAGCGTGGCGCGGGGAAACCGCCCCGGCCGCCCGCCGGTTGGGGCGGTTCACCCGAAGACGTCACTGCGGCAGGCCGCAGGGCGTGCCAGGCCGAAGACGCGAAACGACGGCGCGAGACACGCGCGCAGACCCGAAGGAGAGCGCCGGGATGGTGTTCAAGCGATTGCTCGGGGCAATCGGGGTGGGTGGTCCCTCGGTGGACACGGTGCTCGACGGCGGGGCCGTGCAGCCGGGCACGGCCCTGACGGGCCGGGTGCTGGTCGAGGGCGGCACCATGGACGTGGAGATCAACGGCATCACCCTCGACTTCGTCGCCCGGGTGGAACACGAGGGCCAGGACACCGAGGGCGAGGGCACGGTGGTCTTCCACCGGGCCCAGGTGGGCGGGGGGTTCCGGCTCGCCGAGGGGCAGCAGTACGCCGTGCCCTTCTCGGTGCCCGTGCCCTGGGAGACCCCGATCACCGAGGTCTACGGGCAGCCGCTGGGCGTGGTGCTCGGCGTGCGGACCGAGCTGTCGGTGGCCGGCGCCGTCGACAAGGGCGACCTCGACCCGCTGCTGGTGCGGCCGATGCCCGTGCAGGAGGCGGTACTCGAGGCGTTCGGGCAGCTCGGCTTCGGCTTCAGGTCGGCCGACCTGGAGTACGGGCGGATCCGCGGCACCGGGCAGACCCTCCCCTTCTACCAGGAGATCGAGCTCACCCCCGCGCCGCAGTACGCGCACGCGATGAACGAGATCGAGGTGTCCTTCCTGGCCTCCCCCGCGGGGCTCGAGGTCGTGCTGGAGGCGGACAAGCGCGGCGGCCTGCTCTCCTCGGGGCACGACGTCGTCAACCGCTTCACGGTCACTCACCAGGACGTGGGCCGCACCGACTTCAACGGCCTGGTGGACTCCTGGGTGCGGCAGCTGGCCGAACGGCACGGCGGGCACGGCCTCTTCGGCGGCGGGCACCACGAGCCGCACCACCACCACGACGATCACCACTCCGGCATCGGCGGCGCGGTGGGCGGCTTCGCGGCCGGGGTGATCGGCGGCCTCGTGGCGGGCGAGATCATCGAGGAGATCTTCGACGACGACTGAGGCCGCTTCCGGCCCCCTGGAAGCCGGCCGCCCGCGTGGGGAATTCGCCCCCCGCGGGCACCGCACGCGAAATGCCGGGCTCACTCGCGTGATTCACTCGCGCGAGTGAGCCCGGCGCATATGCGCCGCCTGTGATTTTCGATGACTCACCTCGCTGGTGTATGAACGGACGCAATCAATGTCCGTTTGTTCCCCCTCCAGTTGGTGTTCGGCGCTCACATATGACTCTGCTAAGAAAAATCAATGCCGCCCTCGGTTCCGCCACCGGATTCCAGGTGCGGCGAGTTCCGCGCGGCGCGGCCGCGGCCGCTCGGCCGGGCACGGGCCGGCCGCGTACCGAGAACAGGGACCCGGACGAGCGGCCGAGCGCCCCGGTCTACCGCGCGCCGGCCAATCCCGTGGTGGATCGGCTGCTGCGGCGCCCGGTGTTCATCATCGCGCCCGTGCGCTCGGGTTCCACGCTGCTGCGCATGACCCTGGGCGCCCATTCCCGGCTGCACGCCCCCCACGAGCTGCACTTCAGGCGGCTTGAGGTGCGCAGCGCGACCCGGCTCGCCGAACGCTCCCTCTCCCTCCTCGGCCTGGAGCGCGCCGACCTCGAACACCTGCTGTGGGACCGGGTGCTGCACCGGGAGCTGGTGCGCTCGGGCAAGTCGGCGATCGTCGAGAAGACCCCGGGCAACGCCTTCGTGTACCGCAGGATCGCCGCCTGCTGGCCCGACGCGCGCTTCCTCTTCCTGCTGCGCCACCCGGCGTCCGTGGCCCGTTCCTGGCACGAGGCCGACCCCGCCAAGCGGGACCCGGAGACGGCCGCGCACGACGCCCTGCGCTACCTGCGGGCCGTGGACCGGGCCAGGAACGAACTGCCCGGGCACACCGTGCGCTACGAGGAGCTCACCGCGGACCCGGCCGCCGCGCTCGGGGCCGTGTGCGAGTTCCTGGAGATCGACTGGGAGCCGGAGATGCTCGACTACGGCCGGGGCCGCGCCGCCGCGCTCGGCGACATGGAGAAGGGCCTCGGCGACTGGAAGGACAAGATCCGCACCGGCCGGGTCCAGCCGGGCCGTGAACTCCCCGCCCCCGACGAGGTCCCCGAGGTGCTGCGCGGCATCTGCGCGGCCTGGGGCTACGCCGATCTCGTCGCCGGATCCGTCCGGTGAAGGCGCACGCCGAACTCGCGCAGGTCTGGCCACGGGACGGCAGGCTGCGGCTGATCGGCCACCTGCACGGGCCCCGCCCCGCACCCGGCCCCGCGGCGCACCCCGCGGAAGGCCCGGCGGGGGAAACGGAGCTGGTCCTGCTGGTGGCCCTGCGCGGGGCACCGCAGGGCGGACAGGCCCCGGGGGTCCCGGGCGCGAGCACCGCCGCCGGCGGCGGGTCCGCGCCGGCCGCCCGGCCCGGGCCGCTGCGCTACCCGGTGACCCTGGACGGGCGGGAGTTCGACGCCTGGCTGCCGGTGGCCGACCTGGTCCCGGCCCGGCTCGCGGACCCGGTCACCTGGGACCTGTGGCTCGCCCCGCCGGAAAGCGCGGGCGGACGGCCGCGGTTGCGGGTCGGGCGGGTGCTCGACGACATCAGGAACAAGAAGTCGATCATGGTCTTCCCCGGGCAGCGGGTCTCCGCCGGCACGCTGACCGCGGTGGTGCGGCCCTACTACACGATCAAGGACAACCTGTCCGTCGAGGTGCGGGCAGCCGAGCCGGGGGCGGCCCGATGAAGATCCGTTACCTGCTGCTGCACGCCTACGGCATGGGCGGCACGATCAGGACCGTGTTCACCCAGGCCAACGCCATGGCCGCCGCGGGGCACGAGGTGCACGTGGTGAGCGTGGTGCGGCGGGCGGATCGGCCGTACTTCACGCTGGATTCACGGGTGCGGCTGAGCGACCTCGCAGACCTGCGCCCGGGCGCGCGGCCCGCGGTCGCGGCCGGCTCGCCGCTCGCCAGGCTCCGCGCCGCGCGCGCCGCCAGGATCGCCGCAGGACCGCCGCGTTACGTGCCCAGGGGCGAGTCGGGGTACGGGGCCTTCGACCGGCGGATCGAGGAGGCCGTCATCTCCTGGCTGTCCGGGCTCGGGGACGGCTTCCTCGTCACCACCCGCCCCGCGCTCAACCTGCTGTCCGCCCGGTTCGCCACCGGCGGCGTCACGCGGGTGGGCCAGGAGCACATGAACCTCTCGGTGCACCAGCCGGACGTGCGGGCGGCCATCGCCGAGTGGTATCCGCGGCTGGACGCCATCGCGGTGCTGACCTTCCGCGACCGCGCCGACTACCGGGCCGTCGCCCGGCGCACCCGGGTGACGCGCATTCCCAACGCGGTGCACTCGCTGCGGCAGGTGCCGTCCACCTGCGCGGCGAAAATCGCCGTGGCGGCCGGAAGGCTGCGCCCGCAGAAGGGATTCGACCTGCTGATCCCGGCGTTCAAACGGGTCGTCTCCGAATTCCCCGACTGGCAGCTGCGCATCTTCGGAACCGGGGACAGGCAACGGCAGTTGCGGGAACTCATCGAGCAGCACCACTTGTACAATCACGTCTTTCTCATGGGCCGAACCGACCGGCTCGACGACGAATTGGCCAAGGCCTCGCTGTTCGTGCTGAGTTCGCGGGCTGAGGGGCTGCCGATGGTGATGCTGGAGGCCATGTCGCACGGGCTCCCCGTGGTGAGCTTCGACTGCCCGACCGGCCCCGCGGACGTGCTGACCGACGGCAAGGAGGGGCTGCTCGTGCCGCCGGGGGACGTGGACGCGCTCGCCGCGGCGATGGGGAAGCTGATGGCCGACGAGGGGCTGCGCGCCCAGTACGGGGACGCCGCCCTTGCCACGGTGCAGGCGTACTCGCCGGAGGCCGTACGCGACCGGTGGCTTGAGCTGTTCCGTTCCCTGGAGCCCTGACCCCCGCCTCTCCCCCGCAACCGCTCCCCGCCCCGCCACGGCGGGGAGCGGACCTCACTCGGCCCCGAGGAGGCGGAGGCCGTGGGCGGCCCTCAGGCTGCGTCGCGGTGACGCTCGGCGTAGGTGAGCGCGAGGAACTCCTCCAGTTCCTCGTCCGACTCGAACGTGTCGGCCGCGAGGTGCTCATCAGGACCTCCAGCAGGGGCGGCGACCGGCTCCCCGGCCGGCATACGGGCGATTGCCTCGTGTCGTCCGGTCCGGTCGGGACTGCTGACCCTCGCACCTGCGTGCCGGGAGTCCGTCGAGAGGGGACCACCCGGTCGTGGCCCCCTCCCGCGGACGAGCAGGGCGGGCGACGCGGCGGGCGCGCCGGCCGCCGGCGAGGCGCGGGGCGGGCGGGGTCAGGAGACGACGTCCTTGGTGGTGAAGTGGCGGGCGGCCAGGGCCAGCAGGACCAGGGCGTAGGAGAAGGAGACCGAGGCGCCCTTGAGCATCCCGGTCCACTCCACGTGCTGCTGGAAGGCGTCGGCCCAGGCGTACTGCCAGTGGGCCGGAAGGAAGTCCCGCCAGTGGCCGAGCGCGGTGATGGCGTCGAGGATGTTGCCGAGGATGGTGAGGCCGAGCGCGCCGCCCACCGCGCCCAGTGGGGCGTCGGTCACCGTGGACAGCCAGAACGCCAGGGCGGCGGTGACCAGTTGGGCGAGGAAGACGTATCCGGCCGCGATCGCGAGGCGGCCCACGGACTCCCCGGCGGGCAGGGTGCCGCCGGTGGGCATCTCCAGCGGGTGCCAGCCGTAGCGGACGGTGCCCACCGCGAGGGCGGTCAGCGGCAGCAGCGCGATGGCGGCGGCGCTGAACAGCAGCCCCACCGCGAGCTTGCTCGCCAGCAGCCGCCCGCGCGGCACCGGCGCGGCCAGCAGGTAGCGCAGCGAGGACCAGCCGGCCTCGGCGGCGATCGTGTCGCCGCAGAACAGCGCGACGGGCACCACCAGCAGGAAGCCCGCCGAGAGGAACAGGCAGGTCGCGGCGAAGTTGGGGCCCGAGGAGGTGGCGACGTTCAGCAGGGTCGTCGTGCCCTCGGTGCCCGGCTCGCCGCCGACGGCGAAGGCCGCCGCCACCACCAGGGGCAGCAGCCCGAGCAGCAGGCCGACGACCAGGGTGCGGCGGCGGCGCAGCTGCCGGACGGCCTCCACGCGCACCGGCAGCGTGCGGCGCGCGGCCCAGCCGGGGGCGGCGGGCAGCGCCGTGGTGACGGGCCTGCTCATCAGGCACCTCCGATGAGGGTCAGGAAGGCGTCTTCAAGACGGCGGTGCGGGCCCATGCTGTGCACCGGAATGCCGAGCCCGACCAGTTCGACGAGCAGTTCGGCGGGGGTGGCGCCCTCCAGGCGGATCAGCAGTCCCTCGTGGGCGGCGCGGGCCGCGAGCACGCCGGGCAGCGCCGCGACCTGCTCCAGCAGCGGCTCGGTGACCTCGGCGCCGGTGCCGACCAGCAGGGTGTCGCCCGAGCCGACGATCTCGGCCACGGGACCCGCCTGCACCAGCCGCCCGCCGTCCATCACCACGAGGTGGGTGCAGGTCTGCTCGACCTCGGCGAGCAGGTGGCTGGAGACGATCACGGTGCGGCCGTTCGCGGCGTACCTGATCATCACCTCGCGCATGGCCCTGATCTGCGGCGGGTCGAGTCCGTTGGTGGGCTCGTCGAGGATGAGGAGTTCGGGCAGGCCGAGCATGGCCTGGGCGATGGCCAGGCGCTGCCGCATGCCCTGGGAGTAGGTCCGCACCGCCCGGTCGAGGGCGGAGCCGAGGCCGGCGATCTCCACGGCCTCCGCCAGGTGCGCGTCCTTCGCGGGGCGGCCGGTGGCGCGCCAGTACAGGTCCAGGTTGGCCCGGCCGCTGAGGTGGGGCAGGAAGCCGGCGCCCTCGACGAAGGCGCCCACCCGGGAGAGCACGGGCGCGCCGGGTGCCACGGCGTGGCCGAAGACCCTGATGTCCCCGGAGTCCGGCGTGATCAGGCCCATCAGCATCCGCAGGGTGGTGGTCTTGCCCGCGCCGTTGGGGCCGAGGAGGCCGAGGACCTGCCCGCGGGCGACCTGGAAGGACAGGTCGCGCACGGCGTAGCGGTCGGCCGCGCCGGCGTACCGCTTGGACAGGCCGGTGATCTTCAGCGAGACGTCGGCCAGGTGCGGGTCGGGGGCCGGGGTACGGCCGGGGCGGCGGCGGGTGAGGAGCAGGCAGGCCGCGGCGGCGGCCGCGGCCGCCGGCAGCCCCCACACCCACCAGGGCAGCGGGGCCGCGCCCTCGGCCACGCCCGGCGCGGTGGGCACGCTGAGGTCGCCCCCGGCGAGGGAGACGGCGTGGGTGGCGGGCTCGCGGGGGGAGGCGTAGCCGAGGTCGGTGGTGGACAGCACCAGGCGCATCCGGTGCCCGGATTCGAAGGGGTAGTCGACGGCGGGCAGCCGGATGTCCACGGTGCGGCCGGCCCGGGCGTCCTCGACGCGGACGGGGCTGACCAGCTGCGCGGGCAGGCTCTGCCGGCCGTCCGGCGCCACGTCGTACACCTTGGCGAACAGCACGGCCGTGGGCGCGTCCGAGGTGACGTGCACCCGGACGGTGGGGGCGCCGGTGACGCGGAGGGTGCGCTCCAGCGGGGCGGATTCGAAGGCGGCGTACTGGCCGGGGATGTCCGTGGCCAGGCCGACGCCCAGCGCGCCGAGGGCCGAGGCGCCGCCGCCGAGGGCGCCGAGGCCGGGCACGGCCGAGAGGCCGGGCGGGGCGCCGCCGGCCGGGTTGACCACGGTCTGCTCGCCGCCGTCGAGGGCGACGGTGTGCTCCTCGCCGCCGAGGCCGGGGTAGCGGTCGCCCGAGGCGCCGCGCAGCAGGGTGTCGCCGTTGGTGCTGTCGAAGCCGCTGATGCGGGTGACGCGGAAGGCGGGGCCGGGGTCGGCGCCCGGGTCCTCGCGCAGGTAGCGGTCGAACCAGGCGAGGGTGCGGCGTTCGGTGCGCGCGGACTCCGAGACGCCGCCGTCGTGACCCGCCCAGATCCAGTCCACGGCCACCGGGGCGCCGTTCGCGGCGATGGCCTGCGCCATGGCGTCGGCCTGGTCGAGCGGGAAGAGGGAGTCGTGCTGGCCCTGGGTGATCAGGGTGGGCACGTCGATGCGGTCGGCGACGGCGGCGGGGCTGCGGGCGGCGAGCAGGTCGCGGGCCGCCCGGTCGGGCTCGCCCGCGGTCGCGACCCGCTGGTAGAGCGCGCACAGCTCGGCGGTGAACCGGCCGCAGGGCGAGCCGTCGGCCGGGGCGGCCTGTGCGGTGCCGAAGCCGGCGTCGGTGGAGCCGGTGGTGAACAGGATGCCGGCCCACAGGCGTTTGAAGACGCCGTCGGGGAAGAGGGCGTCGGCCAGGTTCCAGTAGGTGATCTGCGGGGCGATGGCGTCGACGCGGTCGTCGTACCCGGCGGCGAGCAGGGCGACGGCGCCGCCGTAGGAGGCGCCGGCGAGGCCGGCCCTGGGGTCGCCCTCGGCGTCGAGCTGCACCTCGGGGCGTTCGGCGAGCCAGTCGAGGAGCCGGCTGACGTCGGCGACCTCGGCGTCGGGGTCGTTGAGGCCGATGCGCCCGGTGGAGTCGCCGAAGCCGCGGGCCGACCAGGTGAGGACCGCGTAGCCGGCGCGGGCCAGCCCCTCGGCCTGCCCGCGCAGGTCCTCCTTGCTGCCGCCGAAGCCGTGGGCGAGCAGCACCGCGGGGCGCCGCCCCTCCTGGTCCGCGGCGGTGAAGAAGGAGGTGTCGATGCGGACGGTGCGGTCGCTGCCCGGTGCCTCGGGGACGGTGAGGACCTGGTCGCTGTGGCGCACCGCCCGCTCCCCGCCCTGGGCGAGGGAGAAGGTGCCGCCGCCTATCACGACGGCGAGGGCGGCGGCGCCCGCGAGCAGCCGTCCGCGGCGCCGCGGCCATCGGAGTCTCATGTCGCGCGGGATTCCTTCCAGCAGGCCGACGATCAGCCCACGCTACCCAACGCGGCGTCGCGACCGCGTGCGGGCGGGCGGGTTCCGGCTGGCGCGCGCCCGGTGGCCGGGGACTGTGGCCGGTTCGGACGGCCGGGTCTGACGGCAGGGTCGGGTGGCCGGGTCTGACGGCAGGGTCCGGTGGGCGTTCCCGGCCGGGCCGCCGCGGCGGGCGGTCCGGCCGGGTGGCGCGGGCCCTCGGGCGTGGCCCTCAGGCGTGGGCCGGGCGCGGCGCGCCGAGGGCGGCCAGCCAGCGCTGGACGGCCTCGGCGGTCCGGTCGGCGTGCTCGGCCATCATCGTGCAGTGGTCGCCCGGCACCTCGGCCGAGTCGTGCCTGGCGGGCCACTCGGCGCGCCACTCGCCCCGGCTCGCCGGGTCCGTCATCGGCCGGTCGGGCGAGCCCGGCACGCAGTCCGCGGGCCGCACGAACAGCGTGGGGGCCCGCACCGGCTCGGGCCGCAGGCCGCGGAACAGCGCGCCGTAGCTGCCGACCGCGGTGAGCGCGGCGAAGTCCAGGGCCGCGAACGAGCGCCTGCGTTCGATGAGTTCGTAGTCGAGCGCCTGGCGCAGCCGGTCGGGCATCCGGTCCGGCAGGTAGGTGTCGAGCAGCACGAGACCGGCCGGGCGCTCGCCCGCGGCCTCCAGGTGGGCGGTCACCGCGTGGGCGAGCAGCCCGCCGGAGGAGTAGCCGAGCAGCACGAACGGCCGCCGCCCCGCGCAGGCGAGGGCGGACTCGGCGAGGGTCTCGGCGAGCACGTCCAGGCCCGCGGCGAGCGGTTCCTCGGGCCGGAAGCCCGGCACCTGGACCACCGAGAGCTCCACCCGCCCCTGGCAGTGCTCGGCGAGCCGGGTGAACTGGACGTGGCCCTCGACGGGGGCGAGCGGCGGGAACGCGATCAGCACCGGGCCCTCGCCGCCGCCGCTGAGCCGCAGGTGCCCGGTGCCGGCCGCGCCGCCGGGCGCGGCGGCCCGGCTGCGGAAGCGGGGGCGCAGCGCGGCGGCGCTCGACACCAGCATGTCGGCCTCGGCCAGGCGGCCTTGCAGGGTGAGCTGCCGGTAGATCTCGCCGACGCTCTCACCCGCCGCGGCCTGGCCGCGGGGCTCGGGCGCGGGCGGGTCCTGGCGGGAGTCCTGGCCGGTCACCGGCAGCCTGGAGGCGAGGTGCCCGGCCAGGTCCTTCGGGGTGGGGTGGACGAACACCAGGGTGGAGGGCAGCCGCACGCCGGTGGCCGCGTCCAGCCGGTTGCGGAGCTCAATCGAGGTGAGGGAGTCGAAGCCGATGTCCTGGAAGGGCCGGTCGGGGGCGATGGCGCGGCCGTCGGCGTGGCCGAGGACTGCGGCGGTCTCGCCACGGACCAGGTCGAGGAGGGCGGCGGACCGCTCGGCCCCGGGCCGGTCGGCGAGCCGGGCGAGGAAGGGCTCGGCCGCGCGGGGCGGCTCCGCGGGGCGGCGCCTGGCGTCGCGGGCCAGGCCGCGCAGCAGCGCGGGCAGCCGCCCGGCCGCGGCCTGGGCCCGCAGCGAGGCGGCGTCGAGGCGCGCGGGCACGAGCACCGGCTCGGGGCGGGTCAGGGCCGTGTCGAACAGGGCCAGGGCCTGTTCGGTGGACAGGGGCGCCAGGCCCACCCGGCCCACCCGCTCCAGGTCGGTCTCGCCCAGGCGTTCGGTCATGCGGCTGCGTTCCGCCCACAGGCCCCAGGCCAGCGAGGTGGCGGGCAGCCCGGCCGCGGCGCGCTGGGTGGCCAGGGCGTCGAGGAAGGTGTTGGCCGCGGCGTAGTTGCTCTGGCCCGCGCTGCCGAGGACGCCGGCGCCGCCGGAGAAGAGCACGAAGGCGGCCAGGTCGAACTGCCTGGTGAGCTCGTGCAGGAGGACGGCGCCCTCGGCCTTGGGCCGCAGCACCGCGTCCACCCGCTGCGGGGTCATCGCCTCGATGACGCCGTCGTCGAGGAGGCCCGCGGCGTGGACCACGGCCGTCAGCGGGTGTTCCGGCGGGATGCGGGCGACGAGGCGGGCGAGCTGGTCGCCGTCGGCGACGTCGCAGGCGGCCAGGGTGACCTGCTCGGCGCCCAGCTCGGTCAGGCCGTCCCGCAGCCGCTTGGCCTCCCTGGCGATGGGGCGGCGCCTGCTGGCCAGGACCAGGTGGCGCACCCCGTGCGCGGCGACCAGGTGCCTGGCGAGCAGCCCGGCCAGGGTGCCGGAGCCGCCGGTGATCAGCACCGTGCCCTGGGGGTCGAGGGTCCGCGGCAGGGTGAGGACCAGCTTGCCGACGTGCCGGCCCTCCCGCATCCGGGAGAACGCCTCGGGCGCGTGCCGCACGTCCCAGGCGGCCACCGGCAGCGGGCTGAGGGCGCCGCGCCTGAAGAGGCCGAGCAGCGTGTCGAACATCCGGGCCACCCGCTCCGGCTCCAGCTCCCCCAGCACGAAGGCCGCGTAGGAGGCGCCGGAGTGGGCGGCGGCCACCTCGGCGGGGTCGCGGACGTCGGTCACGCCCATCTCGACGAAGCGGCCCCCCGGGGCGAGCAGCCGCAGCGAGGCGTCGACGAACTCGCCGGAGAGCGCGTTGAGCACCACGTCCGCGCCGCGCCCGCCGGTGGCCCGGCGGAAGCGGTCCTCGAAGCCGAGGGTCCTGGAGGAGGCGATCTCCTCCTCGGCGAGGCCGAAGGAACGCAGCCAGTCCCACTTGCCCGGGCTCGCGGTGCCGAGCACCCGGGCGCCGAGGTGCCGCGCCAGCTGCACCGCGGCCATGCCGACGCCCCCGGCGGCGGCGTGCACCAGCACGGTCTCCCCGGCCCGCAGCCGGCCGAGTTCGACCAGGCCCAGGTAGGCGGTGAGGAAGGCCACCGGGACCGAGGCGGCCTGGGCGAAGGTCCAGCCCTCGGGGATCGGGGCGACCATCCGGTGGTCGGCCACCGCCACGGGCCCGAAGGCGCCGGGCCACAGGCCCATCACGCGGTCTCCCGGGGCCAGGCCGGGCACCCCTGGGCCGACCTCGGTGACCACGCCCGCGCCCTCGGCGCCGAGGTTCCCGCTGCCGGGCGGGAGGAGGCCGAGGGTGTTGAGCACGTCGCGGAAGTTGAGGCCCGCGGTGCGCACCGAGATCCGCACCTGCCCGGGCGCCAGGGGGACCCTCGCCTCGGGCGCGGCCACCAGGCGCAGCGCCTCCAGGGTGCCGCCGCGGCCCGCGTCCAGCCGCCAGGGGTGGCCGCCCGCGGGGGGCACGAGGGCGTCCTGGCGCGCGGGCGACAGCCGGGGTGCGTACAACAGGCCGCCGCGGATGGCGAGTTGGGGCTCGGCGCCGCGCTGGAGCTCGGCGAGGGCGGCGGGGAGCGCGCGGCCGGACTCGGGGGTGCCGTCCCAGTCGAGCAGCGCGAAACGCTCGGGGTGCTCGGCCTGGGCGGAGCGGATCAGGCCCCACACCGGGGCCATCGTGGCGTCCACCGCCTCGCCGCCCGGGCCCGCCGCGACGGCCCTCCTGGTCAGCAGCACCAGGCGGGCGGCGGCCGGCCATTCCTGCGCCAGCCACTCCTGGGCGCGGGCCAGCGCCTCGTGCACGGCGGTCCTGGCGCCGGCGGCCAGGCCGGCGGCATCGGGCGCCGGTGGGCACCACAGGACCGCGGGCGGCAGCGGGGCGCCCGCGGCGACGGCGTCGGCGAGGGCGGCCAGGTCGGGGTAGTGGGCGGCGGCCGCGTCCGCCGGGGCCGTGGCCTGGCCGACGATCGCCCAGGCGGGCGCGGCGGGGGCCGCGGGGGGCTCGGGCAGGGCGCGCCACTCGACGCGGAAGAGCCCGCCGGCCTCGGCGCCGACCTCGGCGGCCAACTGCCCCGCGTCGAGGGGCCGCAGCACCAGCGAGTCGATCCGGGCCAGCGGCTTGCCCGCGGTGTCCCACAGGGTGAGGGAGACGCCGCCGCCCTCCGCGGGCCGCATCCGCACCCGCAGGGCCGTCTCGGTGGAGGGGGTGAGCCGCACGCCCGACCAGGAGAAGGGCAGGCCGACCTCGCCGAAGTCGCCGAGGCCCACCAGGTGGGCCGCGGCGTCGAGCAGCACCGGGTGGAGGGCGAAGCCGGCGGTCTGGGCGCGCAGCGAGTCCCCCAGGGAGATCTCCGCGAACCGCTCCTCGCCGCGCGCCCAGACGCTGCCGAGCCGGCGGAAGGAGGGGCCGAGGGCGTAGCCGCGCGAGGCCAAGCGGTCGTAGAAGTCGCCGGTGCCGACCGGCTCGGCGCCCGCGGGCGGCCACGCGGCCGACGGCTCGGGGTCCTCCGCGGCCGGAGGGGCGAGCAGGCCGGTGGCGTGCCTGATCCAGGCGTCGGCGTCCGGCTCGGCGCCCGGCTCGGCGCCCGCGGCCCCCGGCGCGCGCGAGAAGATCCGCAGCCGCCTTCGCCCGTCGGCCTCCGGCGCGCCGACCGTCAGCCGCAGGGTCAGCTCCTCCTCGCCCTGTTGTTCCGGCACGACGAGGGGCGTTTCCAGTATCAGCTCCTCCAGCACGCCGCAGCCGGTCTCCTGGCCGGCGCGCAGGGCGAGTTCGACGAAGGCGGTGCCGGGCAGCAGGACCCTCCCCAGCACGACGTGGTCGGCGATCCAGGGCTCGGCGCGCAGCGAGACGCGCCCGGTCAGCTCGGTCTCCTCGCCTCCAGGCAGGCGGACCGCGGGGCCCAGGATGCGGTGCGGGGGCAGGCCGCCGGCGGGGCGCAGGCGCCCGGGCGCCGGGTCCAGCCAGTAGCGCCTGCGGTCGAAGGCGTAGGTCGGCAGGTCGACCGGGTAGGCGGGCGCGGGGGCGGCGTCCCCGGGGCCGCCCGGGGTGAGGCAGGCGCGCCAGTCGACGGGCAGGCCGTGCAGCCAGGCGGCGGTCAGCGCCTCGTCGAGGGCCTGCGCCTCGGGGCGCCCGCGCCGCTGGACGGGTACGGCGAGGGCGGGGGTGGACGCGGGGAGGCAGTCGGCGACCAGCGGGGTCAGCTGGGCGTCGGGCCCGATCTCCACGAAGGCGGTCACGCCCAGGCCGTGGAGGGTGGCGACGGCGTCGGCGAAGCGCACCGGGCGGCGCGCGTGCTCCAGCCAGTACGCCGGGGAGGCGAACCGCCCCGGCTCGGCGAGCCGGCCGGTCAGGTCGGAGACGACGGGGATCTCGGGCTCGCCGAACGTCAGCCCGTCGAGGACCTCGGCCAGGCGCGCGAGGGCCGGCTCGACGAGGGGCGAGTGGAAGGCGTGGGAGACGGTGAGCCTGGTGGTGCGCCTGCCGCGGGAGGCGAAGGTCTCCGCGACGCGCGCCACGGCGGCCTCCTCGCCGGAGAGCACCACGGAGCCGGGGCCGTTGACGGCCGCCAGCGCGACGGGGCCGCCCGGGCCGGCGAGTTCCGCGGCGGCCTCCTCCTCGGTGGCCTCCACCGCCCACATCGCGCCCTGGGCGGGCAGCGCCTGCATGAGCGAGGCGCGGGCGGCGACCAGCCGGACGGCGTCGGCCAGCGGGAGGGCCCCGGAGACGTGGGCGGCCGTGATCCCGCCCAGGGAGTGCCCGGCCACCGCGTCCGGGGCCGCGCCGAGGGAGCGCCACAGCCGGAACAGCGCCGTCTGGAAGGCGAAGAGCGCGGGCTGGGCCAGGCCGGTGGCGTGCAGGGCGGCGGTCTCGCCCGCGGCCTCCGCGGCGAAGACGGCCTCCCGCAACGGCAGCGGCAGCAGCCCGCCGAACGCCTCGCACACGCGGTCGAACTCGGCGGCGAACGCCGGGTAGGCCGCGTACAGTTCGCGGCCCATGCCGGGCCGCTGGGCGCCCTGCCCCGAGAAGAGCAGCGCGGTGCGGCCGGGCCGCTGTGCCGCCACGCCCCGGGTCAGGGCGGCATCCTCCCCGCCCTCGGCCAGGGCCGCGAGGCCGCGCACCAGCGTGGCGCGGTCGCGGCCCTTGAGCACCGCGCGGTGGGGGAAGGCGGCCCTGGTGGCCAGCGAGACGCCGACCTCGCCCGGCCGCAGGCCCGGGGCATCCGCCAGCCGGTCGAGCAGGCGGCGGGCCTGCCGCCGCAGCACCTGCGGGCCGCGTCCCGAGAGCATCCAGGAGAACCCGGCCGGGGGGCAGGGGATCTCACCCGGCTCCGGCTCCTCCGCGGCCGGGGCGGGGGCCTGTTCGAGCAGCACGTGGGCGTTGGTGCCGCTGACGCCGAAGGCGGAGACCGCGGCCCGCCGCGGGCGGCCGGTCTCCGGCCACGGCCGCTGCTCGGTGACCAGCTCCAGGGCGCCCGCCGACCAGTCCACGTACGGCGTCGGCTCGTCCACGTGCAGGGTGCGCGGCACGATGCCCTCCCGCATGGCGAGCACCATCTTGAGCACCCCGGCGAGCCCGGCGGCGGCCTGGGTGTGGCCGATGTTGGACTTCAGGGCGCCGAGCAGCACGGGCGCGGCGCCCTCGCGGCCCGCACCGTAGGTGGCGAGCAGCGCCTGGGCCTCGATCGGGTCGCCGAGGCGGGTGCCGGTGCCGTGCGCCTCGACGACGTCGACCTCGGCCGCGCTCAACCCGGCGTTCGCCAGCGCCTCGCGGATCACCCGCTGCTGGGAGGGGCCGTTGGGGGCGGTCAGGCCGTTGGAGGCGCCGTCCTGGTTGACGGCCGAGCCGCGCACCACGGCCAGCACGCGGTGGCCGTTGCGCCTGGCGTCGGAGAGCCGCTCCAGCACCACCAGGGCCGCGCCCTCGCTCCAGCCGGTGCCGTCGGCCGCCTTGGCGAAGGACTTGCACCTGCCGTCGTAGGCGAGGCCGCCCTGCCGGGAGAACTCGACGAACTGGGCGGGCACGGCCATCACCGTGACCCCGCCGGCCAGCGCCAGGTCGCACTCCCCGGCCCGCAGGGCCTGGACGGCGAGGTGGAGGGCCACCAGGGAGGAGGAGCAGGCGGTGTCCACGGTGACCGCGGGCCCCTCCAGGCCGAGGGTGTAGGAGATGCGCCCCGAAAGGACCGCCATCGAGCTGCCCGTCAGGCCGTAGCCCGCGATCTCGCCGGCCAGGAACCAGTCGTTGCCCAGGTAGCCGCTCGGCCCGGCGCCCGCGTAGACGCCGGTGCGGCTGCCCCGCAGCCCGGTGGGGTCGATCCCGGCCCGCTCCAGGCTCTCCCAGGCGGTTTCGAGCAGCACCCGCTGCTGGGGGTCCATGGCCAGGGACTCGCGCGGGGAGACGCCGAAGAAGTCCGCGTCGAAGTCGCCGACCCCGGACAGGAAGCCGCCCTCGACCGGGGTGGCCCGGCCCGCGTCCTCCCCGCCGTCCCCCCCCTCGCCCGCGTCGCCGTCCCGGGCGCCGCCCGCGGGGGCGGCGGGTCCGGTGCCCTCCTCGCGGTCGTAGAGCGCGGCCAGGTCCCAGCCGCGGTCGGTGGGGAAGGAGGAGATCGCGTCGGTGCCCGCGGCGACGAGGTCCCACAGCTCTTCCGGGGTCTCCACGCCGCCGGGGAGCCGGCAGCCCATGCCGACGATCGCGATCGGCTCGGCGAGCCCCGACTCGACCCGGGCGAGGCGCTCGCGCGTGGCACGCAGGTCGACCATGGTCTTCTTGAGGAAGTGCCGCAGCCGCTCCTCGTTGTCACCGTTGTCGGCGTGTGCGGCCTGTTCGGCACCCTCGGCGCCGCCCTGGGCCGTGCCCTGCCCGGCGTTCCCGTTCTTCCCCACCGCTTGACTCCTCGTAACCGTGCGGAACCAGGTCCGCTCAGGAAATCCCGAACTCGTCGCCGAGCATCTTGAAAAGCTGATCGTCGGAGGCCGCCTCCAGCTCGTCGGGGGCGGCCTCCGCCGCCTCCCGGCCCGCCGCGTCCGCCGGCTCGGCCTCGCCCTGGAGCCTGGCGAGCGCTCCCGCGAGCCGCGAGCCGACCCGCGTGCGCACCACGGCCCCGCCGCCCAGCGTGGCCAGCGCGGCCTCCAGCCGGTCGAGGGCCTCGAAGACGGAGGGCGCCTCGTCCTCCGCCCCGCCGGGGAACTCCTCCTGGAGACGCGCCACCAGGCCCTGGGCCGTCGGGTGGTCGAAGACCAGGGTCGCCGGGAGGTGCAGGCCGGTGGCGGCGGCGAGCCGGTTGCGCAGGTGCACGGAGGTCAGCGAGTCGAAGCCGAGGTCCTTGAAGGCACGGTCGCCCGGGATCTCCTCGGGCGAGCCGTGGCCGAGGACGGCGGCCATCTGACGGCGCACCACCTCCAGGAGCGCCACCTCGCGTTCTGCCCTGGGCAGGCGCGCCATCCGCTCGCGGAACGCGTCCTGGCCCTCGGGCTCCTCCCACTCCTCGGGCGCCTGCGGCCCGTGCTCCGCGCCCCGCCCGGCCCCGGACAGCCCGGCGAGCAGGCCGCCGGGGCGCACCGCGCCCAGGGAGCGGGCGAAGACCTCCCAATCCACCTCGGCGAAGGCGAGTGGTCCCGGCTCCGCGGCGGCGGCCGGCGCGAGCGCCTCCCGGGCGACCTCCTCCTCCAGGGGCGTGGTCCCGCTCAGCCGCGGCGGGCGGGCGGGGCCCTCCCGGCCCGCCACCGGGCCGAAGGCGAGGGCGGTCGCGGGCAGCCGGCGGGCGTGCCGCCCGGCGGCCAGGGCGCCGAGGGCCGCCGCCGCCGCGGCATCCGCCGGGCCCGAGGCGCCGAGCGCGGCCTCGAAGGAGAAGCACAGCAGGAAGGCATCCAGGGGCGCCTCGCCGAGCAGCGCGTCCACGTGCACGGCGGGGGCGATCCGTTCGGCCAGCTCCGCGGCCCACTCCGCCGGGTCCGTGGGGTCCCCGGCGACGCTCTGGGCGCGCGCCGCTTCCGGTGCGCCGACGGCGTGCACGACGGCGCGCAGCGGCTGCGTCGCCGGCAGTTCGGCGAGCAGCGCGGCGAGGGCCTCGCGGTCGCCCGGGTCGCAGCGGGCGACGGCGACCTCGGTGCCCGACTCGCCCAGCGCGGCGGCGAGTTCGGCGGCGCGCCCGGCCTCGGGGCCGGGGCGGGCGGCGAGCAGCAGCCGTTCGGCGCCGCGGTCCGCCAGCCAGCGCGCGAGCCGGCCGCCGAGTTCGCTCGCGGCCCCGGTGAGCAGCACGGTGCCGCGCGGGGGCCGGCCCTTCTCCTCGGGGCCTTCCGCCAGGGGCGCGCGCCCCAGGCGGTGCACGTGGGCGCCCGAGGCGCGCAGCGCGAGTTCGTCCTCGCCCCGCGCCGCGGCGAGCGGCAGCGCCTGGGCGAGCAGCGCCGCGGTCCTGGCGTCCGGCACCTGCGGCAGGTCGACGAGGCCGCCCCAGCGGCCCACGGCCGCGAAGGCCGCCGCCCGGCCCGCGCCCCACAGCTGGGCCTGGTCCAGGCGCGCGGGGCCTTCCCCCTCCACGACCGCCTGGGCCCCGAGGGTCGCGTACCACAGGGGGGCGTCCACCCCGGCCGCGGCCAGGGCCCGCGGCAGCGCGGCGTTCAGCGCCAGGCAGGCCGGGAGCCCGGGCGCGAGGGGGCTCTCGC
The DNA here is from genome assembly GCF_003626535.1 of Streptomyces hoynatensis. Lineage (GTDB taxonomy): Bacteria > Actinomycetota > Actinomycetes > Streptomycetales > Streptomycetaceae > Streptomyces > Streptomyces hoynatensis. The sequence goes on along the minus strand of NZ_RBAL01000004.1, from coordinate 225,737 downwards.
CCTCGGCGAGGGCGAGCAGCGACAGCACCCCGGCGAGGCGGCCGGGCGAGGCGGCGCAAAGGGCGGCGGCGGCCCGCTCCGCCCAGTCCGCACCTTCCGCCCGGCCCGCGGGGGCCGGGGGCAGGGACAGCACGGTGGCGCGTTCGCCGAAGGCCGCGCGCGCGGCCGCGGTCCACGGGTGCCCGGCCGCCTCCTCGGGCACGAGCAGCAGCCAGCCGTCAGGCGTCGCCCGGGGCCCGGCCTCCGGCAGGGGCCAGGGCTGCCAGCTCTCCCGGTAGCGCGCGGCGCCCGCCCGCGCCCGGACGGTGCTGCGCCTGCGCCAGGAGCCGAGCGCGGGCAGCACGGCGGCCAGCTGCCCGCCATCGTCCACGCGCAGCACCTCGGCCAGCTCCCGCGGGTCCTGCCGCTCCACGGCCTCCCAGAAGCGCCGTTCGGCCGGGTCGGCCCCGGCCGCCGGGGTCCCGGCCCGCTCCGGCTGCGCCCAGTAGCGCTCGCGCTGGAAGGGGTAGGTGGGCAGGGGCGCCGGGGCGGGGCCGGCCGGGGCCGAGGCGGCGGGGACCTGGGGGACCCGCGTGACGAGCGCCCCGCGCCAGTCCACCGGGGCACCGGCCGTCCATGCCTCGGCCAGGGAGAGCAGCAGGCGCGCCCGGCCGCCCTCCTTGCGGCGCAGGCTGCCGAAGGCCAGGGCCTGGGCCCCGGCCTCGGCCGCGGTCGTCTCGACGCCCCAGGTCAGCACGGGGTGGGCGCTCGACTCGACGAAGGTGCCGAAGCCGTCGGCGAGCAGGGCGCGCACCGCGTCCCGGAAGCCGACCGGGCGGCGGCAGTTCTCGTACCAGTAGGCGCTGTCCAGCTCCGTGCCGTCGAGCACCCGCCCGGTGGCCGTCGAGTACAGGGGAACCCGCCCCGCCCGCGGGCGCACGAAGTCCAGCTCGCGCAGGAGGCGTTCGCGCAGCCGCTCGACCTGCGGCGTGTGCGAGGCGACGGTGGACTCCAGCAGCCTGGCACGCACGCCCTCCGCGGTGAGCGCCGCGACGCACTCCTCCAGGGCGGGCAGCTCGCCCGCGAGGGTGACCGAGCCGGGGCCGTTCACCCCGGCCTGCCACAGGCGTCCCTCGAACGCGGCAAGGCGCGGGGCGAGTTCGGCCTCGGGCAGCAGCACGGAGGCGACGGCACCGTGCCCCACCAGCTCCTCGGCGAACAGCCGGGAGCGCAGGGCCACCAGGCGCGCGGCGTCCTCAAGGGACAGGGCACCGGCCACGCAGGCGGCGGCGATCTCGCCCTGCGAGCTGCCGACCACGGCCTCCGGCACGACGCCCGCCTCCTCCCAGGCCGCGGCCAGGGCGACGTGCACGGCGAACAGCGCGGGCTGCACCACGTCGATGTCGGCGGCGCCTTCCAGGGAGGGCGCGCCCGGCGCCTGGGTGAGGACGTCCACCACATCCCAGCCGGTGTGCGGGGCGAGGGCCCTGGCGCAGTCGGCGAGCCGGGCCGCGAAGGCCGGGGAGTGCGCGAGCAGCGCGGCGCCCATCCCCGGCCACTGCGCGCCCTGGCCGGGGAAGACGAACGCGGTGCGGCCCGGCCGCCCGGCCGCCCGGCCGCGGGCGAGGGCGGGCGACTCGGCGCCGGCGGCCAGCGCCTCCAGGGCGGCGCGCAGCTCGGCGCGATCGCCGCCGACGGCCACCGCGCGCTCCTCGAAGACGGCGCGGCCGGTGACCAGGGCGTGCGCCGCCTGGGCCGGGGTGAGGCGGGGGTGGGCGTCCAGGTGGGCCAGCAGCCGGGCGGCCTGGGCGCGCAGCGCGGGCTCCGTCCTGGCGGAGAGCACAAGCGGCACCACCTCGGCGGGCGCGTGCCCCGGGCGTTCCCCCGGGTCGGCCGCCGGGGCCGGGGCCTCGGCGGGTTCGGGGGCGGGCGCGGGCTCGGGGGCCTGTTCCAGGATCAGGTGGGCGTTGGTGCCGCTGATCCCGAAGGAGGAGACCGCGGCCCGCCGCGGGCGGCCGGTCTCCGGCCAGGGCCTCGCCTCGGTGAGCAGCGCGACCTCGCCCGCGGACCAGTCCACGTGCGAGGAGGGCGCGTCCGCGTGCAGGGTCCTGGGCAGCAGCCCGTGGCGCATCGCGAGCACCATCTTGATCACGCCGGCCACCCCGGCGGCGTGCTGGGCGTGCCCGATGTTGGACTTGATCGAGCCGAGCCACAGGGGCTCGCCCGCGCGGTCCTGCCCGTAGGTGGCGATCAGCGCCTGGGCCTCGATCGGGTCGCCAAGCGCGGTGCCCGTGCCGTGCGCCTCCACCGCGTCGATCTCGCCGGGGGCGAGCCGCGCCCCGGCGAGGGCCTGCCGCATCACCCGTTGCTGCGAGGGGCCGTTGGGGGCGGTGAGGCCGTTGCTCGCGCCGTCCTGGTTGACGGCAGAGCCGCGGATCAGGCCGAGCACCGGGTGGCCGTTGCGCCTGGCGTCGGAGAGCCGCTCCACCAGCAGCAGCCCGGCGCCCTCGCCGAGGACGGTGCCGTCGGCCCCCTCGCCGAACGCCTTGGCGCGCCCGTCGGCGGCCAGTCCGCGCTGGCGGCTGAACTCGACGAACGTGCCGGGCGTGCCCATGACGGTGACGCCGCCGGCCAGCGCGAGGGAGCACTCGCCCATCCGGAGCGCCTGCGCGGCCAGGTGCAGGGCGACGAGCGAGGAGGAACAGGCGGTGTCCACGGTGACCGCGGGGCCTTCGAGGCCGAGGCTGTAGGCGATGCGGCCGGAGATCACGCTCGCGGTGCTCCCGGTCATCACGTGCCCGCCCAGGGCGGCCGGTGCCTGCGCCATCCTGGGCCCGTACTCCTGGGAGGTGGCGCCGACGAAGACGCCGGTCCTGGTGCCGCGCAGGGCGGTGGGCGCGATCCCGGCCCGCTCCACGGTCTCCCACGCCGTCTCCAGCAGCAGCCGCTGCTGCGGGTCCATGGCGGCGGCCTCGTGGGGGCTGATGCCGAAGAAGGCCGCGTCGAACTCGGCCGCGTCGTGCAGGAATCCGCCGCTGGCCGCGTAGGAGGTGCCGGGCCGGTCCGGGTCCGGGTCGAAGAGGGCCTCCAGGTCCCAGCCGCGGTCGGTGGGGAACGGGCTGACCACGTCCGCGCCCGCCACCAGCAGCTCCCACAGCTCCTCGGGGGTGCGCACGCCGCCGGGGTAGTGGCAGCCGATGGCGACGATCGCGATCGGCTCCTCCTCGCCGGCGGGCGCGGCGGGCCCCGTGGGCTCCGGGGCGCCCGCGGGTGATCCTGCGGCCCCGGCGAGGGAGGCGTCCAGGTGCCGGACGAGCGCCTCGGGGGTGGGCTGGTCGAAGGTGAGGGTGGCGGGCAGCCGCAGCCCGGTGGCGGCGCCGAGCCGGTTGCGCAGTTCCACGGCGGTGAGCGAGTCGAAGCCGAGGGCCTTGAACGTCTCCTGCGGGGACAGGCGCGCCGCGTCCTGGTGGCCGAGGACGGCGGCGACCTCGGCGAGCACCGTGTCCAGCAGCAGGCGCCGCCGCTCGGCGGCCGGCCGGCCGCGCAGCCGCCGCGCCAGGGTGCCGCCCCGCTCCGGCCCCCGGGCCGAAACCCGGCGGCGGTCCAGGGCCTCGCCGAGGCCGCGCAGCAGCGCGGGCGGGGCGGTCAGCCGCCGCAGGGCGGCCGGGTCGAGTCCGGTGGGCACGAGGGCCGGCCGGTCGGCCGCCCGGGCGGCCTCGTAGAGGGCCAGGCCGTGCGCGTCCGACAGCGGGACCAGGCCGGTGGCCGAGATGCGGGCCAGGTCGACCCCGTCCAGGTGGCCCGTCATGCCGCTCGCGGTGCTCCAGTAGCCCCAGGCGAGGGAGGTGGCGGGCAGTCCGTGGGCGCGGCGGTGGGCGGCCAGGGCGTCGAGGTAGGCGTTGGCCGCAGCGTAGTTGGCCTGGCCCGCGCTGCCGAGCGTGCCGGCGGCCGAGGAGAACAGGACGAACTCCCGCAGCCCGGCCTCCCTGGTCAGCTCGTGCAGGTGCCAGGCGGCCTCGGCCTTCGGGCGCAGCACGGTGGCCAGCCGCTCGGGGGTCTGCGCCAGGACCACGCCGTCGTCGAGGACGCCGGCCGCGTGGACGACGGTGGTCAGCGGGTGCTCGGCGGGGATGCCGGCCAGGAGGGCGGCGAGGGCGTCGGGGTCGGCGGTGTCGCAGGCGGCGATGGTGGCCCGGACGCCCAGGTCTTCGAGGTCGGCGGCGAGTTGGGCGGCGCCGGGGGCGTCGGGGCCGCGGCGGCTGGCCAGCAGCAGGTGCCCGGCGCGGCCGGTGGCGGCGTAGTGCCTGGCCAGCAGGGCGCCCAGGGTGCCGGTGCCGCCGGTGATCAGGACCGTGCCCGCCCCCTCCGCCCCGGCCCCGGCACCGCCGGCGCTGCCGGGCACGGTGGGCGGCAGGGTGAGGACGGTCTTGCCGGTGTGCCGGGCCTGACAGAGGTACCGGAACGCCTCAGGGGCCTGCCTGATGTCCCAGGTGGTGGCGGGCAGCGGGGCAAGCGCCCCGCTCTCGAACAACTCCCGCAGCTCGGCCAGCATCTCCTGGACCCGGTCCTCGCCCGCGTCCATGAGGTCGAACGCCCGGTAAGCCACCCCGGGGTGGGCGGCGGCGACCTCCGCCGGGTCGCGCAGGTCGGTCTTGCCCATCTCCACGAACCGGCCGCCCGGGCCGAGCAGCCGCAGGGAGGCGTCGAGGAACTCCCCGGCCAGGGAGTTGAGGACGATGTCGATGCCGTGGCCTGCGGTGGCCTGGCGGAACTCCTCCTCGAAGCCGAGGGTGCGGGAGTCGGCGATGCGCCCGGGAGGCAGGCCCTGGCCGCGCAGCATGTCCCACTTGCCCCGGCTCGCGGTGCCGTAGACCTCAAGGCCCCAGTGCCGCGCCAGCTGCACCGCCGCCATGCCCACGCCCCCGGTGGCCGCGTGCACCAGCAGCGACTCGCCCACCCGCGCCCCCGCCAGATCCCGCAACGCGTAGAACGCCGTCAGGAACACCACAGGAACCGTCGCCGCCTGCGTGAAACTCCACCCCCGCGGCATCGGCACCAGCAACCGCCGATCCGCCACCGTCACCGGCCCCGTCCCGTCCGTGAACAGGCCCATCACCCGATCACCAGGACGCAACCCCACCACGCCAGGCCCCACCTCAAGCACCACACCCGCACCCTCACCACCCGGCGGACGCGCATCGGGGACCATGCCGAGGGCGATCATGACGTCGCGGAAGTTGAGGCCGGCGGCACGGACGGCGAGCCGGACCTGCCCCTCGGCCAGCGGGGCGGACAGCGGGGGGTGCGGCAGCAGCGCGACGTGCTCCAGGGTGCCCCGGCGGCTGAGGTCGAGGCGCCAGGCCGCGTCCGCGGGCGCCGGCAGCGCGGGCAGCTCGCCGAGCGGCGTCAGCCGCGGCAGCAGCGCCTGGCCCGCCCTGAGGGCGAGTTGAGGCTCGCCGGTCGCGAGGGCGGCGGCCAGGGCCCGCAGCGAGTCGGGCTGTCCGTCGTGGTCGAGGAGCGCGAAGGCCCCGGGGTTCTCGGTCTGGGCGGAGCGGACCAGGCCCCACACGGGGGCGGCCGCCAGGTCGGCGACGTCCTCCCCGTCGTGGGTGGCCACGGCCCGGCTGGTGAGCAGGACCAGCCTGCTGCCGCCGAGGCGCCCCTCGGCGAGCCAGTCGTGCAGCAGGCCGAGGGCCGCCGCGGTCACCGGCCGGGGGTCGGCCGCCGGCCGCCCGCCCTCCACAGGGGCGAGGACGGCCGCGGGGGCCGGGGCGCCGCCGGTGAGGGCGGCGGCCAGGTCCGCGGGCGAGGGGTAGGCCGTGACCCGGGCGCCCGCGGCGCGCAGGGCGGCGGCCGGGGCGCCCTCCGCCTCGCCCAGGACGGCGAGCTCCACCGGGCCGGTGGGGGGCGGGAGTTCGAGGGGCCGCCAGGCCACCTGGTACAGGTCGTCCGCTCCCGCGGCGGGCGCGGGAGCGGCAGGGGCCGCGGGCAGCGGGCGCAGGGTCAGCGAGTCCGCGGTCAGCACCGGCCTGCCCGCCGGGTCGTGGAGGCTCAGGCGGGCGGATCGCGGGCCGGTCGCGTCGAGGCGCACGCGCAGGGTCCCGGCGGGGGCGCCGTGGCAGGCGACCCCCGCCCAGGAGAACGGCACCCACAGGGCGTCCTCCCCTTCGCCGCCCTCCGCGTCGGCGGCGGCGAGGGGCAGCAGGTGGAGGGCGGCGTCGAGGAGGGCCGGGTGGAGCCGGAACCGGGCGGCGTCCGTGGCCTCCTCGGGCAGCGTCACCTCGGCGTAGTGGGTGGACCCGTCCCGCCAGGCCGCCGTCAGCCCGCGGAAGGCGGGGCCGTAGCCGTAGCCCGAGTCGGCCAGCCGCTCGTAGGCCGCGGCCACGTCGAGCGCGGCGGCGCCCGGCGGCGGCCAGCCGCCCGGCTCCGGCTGCGGCGCGGGCCCCGGCTCGCCCGCCGGGGCGAGCACGCCGGTGGCGTGCCGGGTCCAGGGCTCCTCGGAGGCGGCGGGCCTGGAGTGGATGCCGACCTGGCGGCGGCCCTCCGCGTCGGGCGCGCCGAGCAGCACCTGGAGCTGGAGGGAGTGGCCGGCGGGCAGGGCGAGGGGCGCTTCGAGGGCGAGTTCCTCCAGCGTCTCGCAGCCGTGCGCGGCGCCCGCGTGCAGGGCGAGTTCGACGAGGGCGGTGCCGGGCAGCAGGCACCGGCCGTCGACCACGTGGTCGGCCAGCCAGGGGTGGGAGGCCGCCGAGAGGCTGCCGGTGAACAGGTGCCCCGCGCCCTCGGCGAGCGCCACCGAGGCGCCGAGGAAGGGGTGGTCGGCGCCGGTGAGGCCGAGGGCCCGCGCGTCTCCGGGACCGCCGGCCTGGGACCAGTAGCGCCTGCGCTGGAAGGGATAGGTCGGCAGCCCGGCCGGGGCGGGTCCCGCCCCGGCGAAGACGGCGGGCCAGTCCACGGGCACGCCCCTGACGTGCAGCCAGGCCAGCGCGGTGGCCAGGGAGGCGGGCTCGGGGCGGTCGCGGCGCAGCACGGGCAGGGCCTGGCCCCGTCCCGCCTCGTCCAGGGTCTCCTGGGTGGGGCCGGTGAGGGCGGCGCCGGGGCCGAGTTCGAGGCAGGTGGTGACGCCGAGGCCGTGCAGGGTGCGGACGCCGTCGCCGTACCTGACGGCCCGGCGGATGTGCTCGGTCCAGTAGCCGGGGCTGGTCAGCTGCTCCTCGGTGGCGAGGGCGCCGGTGAGGTTGGAGACGACGGGCAGGCGCGGCGCATGGTAGGTGAGCTGGGCGGCGACGGCCTCGAACTCCGCGAGCACCGGCTCCATGTGGGCGGAGTGGAAGGCGTGGGAGACCCGCAGCTCGCGGGTGCGGTGGCCGCGTTCCGCGAGGCGGGCGGCGACGCGCCTGGCGGCCTCGGCGTCCCCGGAGAGGACCGTGGCCGCGGGGGCGTTGACGGCGGCGATGCCGACGGCGCCCTCCTCGGCGGCCAGCTCCCTGGCCACCTCGGCCTCGGGTGCCTGCACGGCGATCATGGCGCCGCCCGGGGTGGCGCGCTGCATGAGGCGCGCCCTGGCGGCGACGAGGGTGGCGGCGTCCCCGGCGTCGAGGACGCCGGCGAGGTGGGCGGCGGTCAGCTCGCCGAGGGAGTGGCCGATCAGGTGGCCGGGGGTGACGCCGAGGCCGGTCAGCAGCCGGAAGAGGGCGACTTCGAGGGCGAAGAGCGCGGGCTGGGCCACGAGGGTCCGCTCCAGCCCGGCCGCCTCCGGGTCGTCCGGCCCGGCGAACATGATCTCCCGCAGGGGACGGCCGAGTTCGCCGGCGAGGCGGGCGTCGAGGTGGGCGCAGATCTCGTCGAGCGCGGCGGCGAACAGCGGCTGCGTGCGGTACAGCTCGCGGCCCGCCCCGGCGCGCTGGCTGCCCTGGCCCGGGAAGAGGAAGGCCAGTGCGCCCGGTTCCACGGCGGCGTCCGAGGTGAGGACGGCGGCGGGGGCGGCGGCGCCTGAGCCCGGGGGGTTCCCGGCGAGGGCGGCGAGCCCGGCGCGCAGTTCCCCGGCCGTTTCGCCGACGACGGCCGCGCGGTACGGGAAGGCGGTGCGGGTGGTGGCCAGGGCGAGGCCGATCGCGGCGGGGGCGGCCTCCGGGCCCGCGGACAGGTGGGACAGCAGCCGGGCGGCCTGGGCGCGCAGCGCCTCGGGGCCGCGCGCGGACAGCACCCACGGCACGGGGCCGCGGGCGGGCTCCTCCCCCGCCGCCGCTGGGGGCAACTCCCGCGGGGCGGCAGGCTCTTCGAGGACCAGGTGGGCGTTGGTGCCGCTGATGCCGAACGCGGAGACCGCGGCCCGGCGCGGGCGGCCGGTCTCCGGCCAGGGCGTGGGCTCGGTCAGCAGCCGGACGGCGCCGGCCGACCAGTCCACGTGCGAGGAGGGCGCGTCCACGTGCAGGGTCCTGGGCAGCAGGCCGTGCCGCAGGGCGAGCACCATCTTGACCACGCCGGCGACGCCCGCGGCGTGCTGGGTGTGGCCGAGGTTCGACTTGACGGAGCCCAGCCACAGCGGCCGGCCTGCGGGCCGGTCCTGCCCGTAGGTGGCGAGCAGGGCCTGGGCCTCGATCGGGTCGCCCAGCGCGGTGCCGGTGCCGTGCGCCTCCACGGCGTCCACCTCGCCGGCCGCGAGCCCGGCCTGGGCCAGGGCCTGCCGGATGACCCGCTCCTGCGAGGGGCCGCTGGGCGCGGTGAGGCCGTTGCTCGCGCCGTCCTGGTTGACGGCCGAGCCGCGGATGACGGCGAGCACCGGGTGGCCGGCGCGGCGCGCGTCGGAGAGCCGCTCCACGAGCAGCAGGCCCGCGCCCTCGCCCCAGGCGGTGCCGTCGGCCGCCTCGGCGAACGCCTTGACCCGCCCGTCGGGGGCCAGCCCGCGCTGGCGGCTGAACTCGACGAAGGTGCCTGGCGTCGCCATCACGGTGACCCCGCCCGCCAGGGCCATCGTGCACTCGCCGTTGCGCAGCGCCTGCGCGGCCAGGTGCAGGGCCACCAGGGAGGAGGAGCAGGCGGTGTCCACGGTGACCGCGGGCCCCTCCAGGCCGAGGGCGTAGGCGATGCGCCCCGAGGCGACGCTGCCGGTGGTGCCGGTGAGGACGTGCCCGCCGAGCCCGGCGGGCGCCTCGGCCAGGCGCGGCCCGTACTCCTGGGACATGGCGCCGACGAACACGCCGGTGCTGCTGCCGCGCAGGGTGGCCGGGTCGATCCCGGCCCGCTCGACGGCCTCCCAGGCGGTTTCCAGCAGCAGCCGCTGCTGCGGGTCCATGGCGGTGGCCTCGCGCGGGCTGATGCCGAAGAACTCGGCGTCGAAGTCGCCGGCGGAGTCGAGGAACGAGCCGTGGCGGGCGTAGGTCGTGCCGGGGCGGTCCGGGTCGGGGTGGAAGAGCCTGCCGAGGTCCCAGCCGCGGTCCTCGGGGAGGCCGGTGACGGTGTCGCGCCCGGCGGCGAGCAGCTCCCACAGCTCCTCGGGGGACTCGACGCCGCCGGGGAAGCGGCAGCCGATGCCGACCACGGCGATCGGCTCGTTCCCTGCGGCGCCCTCGCCGCCGGGCTCGGGCCCCGAGGGCGCGGGGGCGGGCGGCACCTCCTTGGCGGCGCCGAGGAGTTCGCCGTGCAGGTGGCGGGCGAGTGCGGCGGGCGAGGGGTGGGAGAAGACCAGCGTGGAGGGCAGCCTGAGGCCGGTGGCGGCGGCCAGCCGGTTGCGCAGTTCCATGGAGGTGAGCGAGTCGAAGCCGATGGCCTTGAAGGTCTGCTCCGGGTCGATGCCCTCGGGGTCGCGATGCCCGAGGACGGCGGCGATCTCGCCGCGGACCAGGCCCAGGAGCAGGCGCTGCCCGCCCTCCTCGCCGGCCGCGGCCAGCCGCCGGGCCAGGGAGTCCGGCGCGTCGGGCGCCGGGGCGGCGCCGGCCTCTGCCGCGGGGCGGCGGGCGGGGAGGCGGACCAGGCCGCGCAGCGGCGGCGGCACCTGCCCCGCGGCGGAGCGCAGCGAGGCCAGGTCGAGCCTGGCGGGCAGCAGCACCGGCTCGGGGCGCGCCAGGGCGGCGTCCAGCAGGGCCAGGCCCTCCTCCGTGGCCAGGGCCGCGAGTCCGGAGCGGCTCAGGCGCCGCACGTCGGTGGTGTCCAACTCGCCCGTCATGCCGCTGCGTTCGGCCCACAGGCCCCAGGCGAGCGAGGTCGCCGGCAGGCCCCGTGCGGCGCGCCGGGCGGCGAGGGCGTCCAGGAAGGCGTTGGCGGCGGCGTAGTTGCTCTGGCCCGGTCCGCCCAGGGTGCCGAGGGCGGAGGAGAAGAGCACGAACGCGGACAGGGGGCGGCCGGCCCGCGTGGTGAGCTCGTCGAGCAGGGCGGCGGCGTCCGCCTTGGGCCGCAGCACGGCGTCGAGGCGTTCGGGGGTCATGGATTCGACGACGCCGTCGTCGAGGACGCCCGCGGCGTGCACGACGGCCGTCAGCGGATGCCCGGCGGGCACCCGGGACAGCAGCCGGGTCAGCTGGGCGCGGTCGGCGACGTCGCAGGAGGCGAGGGTGACCTGTTGCGCGCCGAGTTCGGTCAGCTCGGCGCGGAGGCGGCGCGCCACGGCGGCCGAGGGGCGGCGCCGGCCGGCGAGCAGCAGGCGGCGGGCGCCGTGCGCGGCCACCAGGTGCCTGGCCACCAGGACGCCGAGGGTGCCGAGGCCGCCGGTGATCAGGACGGTGCCCTCCGGGTCGAGCGGCCGCGTCTCTTCCGCGGCCTCCGGGCCCGCCGCGGTCTCCCGAAGGAGGCGGGCGAGCCGGGGCACGTACAGCCTGCCCTCGCGCAGGGCGAGTTGGGGCTCGCCGGTGGCCAGGGCCGCGGGCAGGGCGCGCAGGGAGGCGGGCGTGCCGTCCCAGTCCAGCAGGGCGAACCGGCCGGGGTGCTCCGCTGCCGCGGCCCGGACCAGGCCCCACAGCGCGGCCGCCGGCACGTCGAGCGCGGCGGCCTCCTGCGGCCCGGAGACGGGCTGGGCCAGGCGCGTGAGCACGGTGAGCCGGGAGCCGGCGAGGGGTTCTGCGGCCAGCCAGTCCCGGAGGACGGCGAGCGCCTGGTGGGCCTGGGCCCTGGCCGCGGCGGCGAGGTCCGTGGCGGGGCCGGCGGCGGGGTCCGTGGCGGGGCCGGCACCGGGGTCCGCGGCGGGGGGTGGTGCCCACAGGACCTCGGCCGGGGCCGGGGCGCCGGCCCGGAGCGCGGCGGCGAGGGCGGCGGGGTCCTCGGGGCCCGGGTGGTCCGCCGGCGCCGCGGCCGGGTCGCGCGGGGCGCCGCCGAGGGCCGTCCAGCCGGGGGCGGGAGCGCCCGGGCCGGCGGTGGGCGCGGGCAGCGGGCGCCATTCGAGACGGAAGAGGGAGCCGGAGGCGGCGCCCGAGGCGGCGGCGAGCCGCTCCGGGTCGACGGGGCGCAGCGCGAGGGAGCCGACGGCGGCGACGAACGCGCCCGAGGGGTCCGCGACGGTCAGCGCCACGCCGTCCTCCGTGGGGGCGGCGTGCACCCGCAGGGCCGCGGCGCCCGAGGCGGCGACCCGCACGCCGGACCAGGAGAAGGGCAGCGCGGGAGCCCCGAACTCCCCGAAGGGCAGGGCGTGCAGGGCCATGTCGAGGAGGGCGGGGTGGAGGGCGAAGCCCTCCGCGTCCCCGGCCTGCGTCTCGGCCAGGGCCACCTCGGCGAAGACCTCGGGGCCGCGGCGCCACACCGCGCGCAGCCCCCGGAAGGCGGGGCCGTAGCCGAAGCCCTCGGCGGCGGAACGCTCGTAGGCGCCGTCGAGGTCCACGGCCCGCGCGCCCGGCGGCGGCCAGGCCGCCAGGTCCACGGCGGGCGCCTGGGCCGCTCCGGCCCCGGGGGCCAGCACGCCGGTGGCGTGCCGGGTCCAGGGCTCGTCCTCCTCCGCCTCGGCGCGGCGGGCGTGCACGGTCAGGGTCCGGCGCCCCGAGTCGTCGGGCTCGCCGACGACGAGTCGCAGGCTCACCCCGCCGCGCTCGGGCAGCACGAGCGGGGTCTGCAGGGTCAGCTCCTCCACCTCGGCGCAGCCGGCCTCGTCGGCGGCGCGCACGGCCAGCTCGACGAAGGCGGTGCCGGGCAGCACGGCCCGGCCGAGCACGGTGTGGTCGGCGAGCCAGGGGTGGGTGCGCAGCGAGAGCCGGCCGGTGAGCAGCAGGGTTCCCGACTCGGGCAGCCGCACCGCGGCCCCGAGCAGCGGGTGGTCGGCGGACCGCAGCCCGGCCGCCGCGATGTCGCGGCCGCTCCCACGCTCGGCGCCGCCCTCCAGCCAGTAACGCTCGCGCTGGAAGGGGTAGGTCGGCAGCGGAACGGCCGGCCCCTGCGGGAAGAACGCCCCCCAGTCGGCCCCGGCCCCGGGCGGCAGGGCGGCGAGCGAGGCGAGCAGGCGCGGCCAGCCGCCCTCCCCGCGGCGCAGGGTGCCGGTGACGGTGACCTGCCCGGCGCCCTGCTCCTCCAGGGTCTGGGCGAGTCCAGGAGTGAGCACCGGGTGGGGGCTGGCCTCGACGAACACGCCGTGCCCCGCCGCGGCGAGCGCGCGGGTGGCGGTCTCGAACTCCACGGGGTGGCGCAGGTTCTCGTACCAGTAGGCGGGGCCGAGGGCGGTGGTGTCGGCGAGGGGCCCGCCGGCGAGGGCGCCCACGGTGGAGAAGAAGGGCAGCCGCGCGGGCCGCGGCCTGATCGGGGCGAGCAGGTCGAGGAGGCGGTCGCGGATGGCCTCCACGTGGGGGGTGTGGGAGGCGTAGTCGACCGGCACGCGCCTGGCCTGTATGCCCTCGCGTGCGCACCTGGCGGCGAGTTCGTCCAGGGCCGCCGCCTCGCCCGCGACCACGCTGGCGTGCGGGCCGTTGGCGGCGGCCGGCCACAGGCGTCCCTCCCAGCCGGCGATCAGGTCGGCGGCCTGCGCGCGGGACAGCGGCAGGGAGATCATGCCGCCGCGGCCGGTGATCGCGGACAGGGCCTGGGCGCGCAGGGTGACCACCCGGGCGGCGTCCTCCAGGCTGAGCGCCCCGGCGACGTGGGCGGCGGCGATCTCGCCCTGCGAGTGGCCGACGACCGCGTCGGGCACGACGCCGAGCGACTCCCACAGCGCCGCGAGCGAGACCATGACGGCGAACAGGGCGGGCTGGACGACGTCCACCCGCTCCAGCCCGGGGGCGCCGGGGCGGCCGCGCAGCACGTCGAGGAGGTCCCAGCCGGCGAAGGGGGCCAGGGCCGCGGCGCAGTCGGCCATCCTGGCGGCGAACACCGGGGAGCTGTCGAGGAGTTCCAGGCCCATGCCGGGCCACTGGGAGCCCTGTCCCGGGAAGACGAAGACGGTCCTGGCGTCGCCCGCGGCCTGGGCGTGCAGGGTCGTCAGCCGGGGGGCGGGCTCGCCCGCGGCCAGCGCGTCGAGGGCGGCCCGCAGCTCGCCCGCCTCCCGGCCCAGGGCGACAGCCCGGTGCTCGAAGGCGGCACGGCTGGTGGCCAGGGCGTGGCCGACCTGGGCCGGGGTCAGCTCCGGGTGGGCGTCCAGGTGCCGGGCGAGCCTGGCGGCCTGGTCGCGGAGCGCGGCGGGCGACCTGGCGGTGAGCACCCAGGGCAGGGTGCCGTCGGTGGCGATGGCGGGCGCCGCGTCCCGGGCGGGGGCGGGGCCGGCTTCGGGGGCGGCCTCCAGGACGAGGTGCGCGTTGGTGCCGCTGATGCCGAAGGAGGAGACGGCGGCCCGGCGGGGGCGGCCGGTACGGGGCCAGGGGCAAGCGCGCGTGGCAAGTTCCAGGGCGCCCGAGGCCCAGTCGACGTACGGGGAGGGCTCCTCGGCGTGCAGGGTCCGCGGCACCAGGCCGTGCCGCATGGCGAGAACCGTCTTGATGACGCCGGCCATTCCGGCCGCTGCCTGGGTGTGGCCGATGTTGGACTTGACCGAGCCGAGCAGCACCGGCCGGTCGGGCGCGCGGTCCTGGCCGTAGGTGGCGAGCAGGGCCTGGGCCTCGATGGGGTCGCCGAGCCTGGTGCCCGTGCCGTGCGCCTCCACCACGTCCACCTCGCCGGGGCCGAGGCCGGCCGCGGCCAGCGCCTGCCGGATGACGCGCTGCTGGGAGGGGCCGTTGGGCGCGGTGAGGCCGTTGCTCGCGCCGTCCTGGTTGACGGCCGAGCCGCGCAGCACGGCGAGCACCTCGCGCCCGTCGCGCCTGGCGTCGGACAGGCGCTGCAGCAGCACCGCGCCGACGCCCTCGGCCAGGCCGAAGCCGTCGGCCGCGGCGGAGAACGGCTTGCAGCGGCCGTCGGGCGACAGGGCGCCCTGCCGGGAGAACTCGATGAGCGGGCCCAGGGTGCCGAAGGCGGTGACGCCGCCGGCGAGGGCGAGGTCGCACTCGCCGTTGCGCAGCGCCTGCGCGGCCAGGTGGATGGCGACCAGGGAGGAGGAGCAGGCGGTGTCCACGGTGACCGCGGGCCCCTCCAGGCCGAGGGCGTAGGCGATGCGCCCCGAGGCGACGCTGCCGGTGGTGCCGGTGAGGACGTGGCCCTCGACGCGGGAACCCTCGTCCATCCTGGGCCCGTAGTCGGCGGGCATGGCGCCGACGAAGACGCCGGTGAGGCTGCCGCGCAGGGTGCCGGGGTCGATGCCGGCGCGTTCGAGGGTCTCCCAGGTGGTCTCCAGCATGAGCCGCTGCTGGGGGTCCATGGCGGCGGCCTCGCGCGGGCTGATGCCGAAGAAGGCCGCGTCGAAGTCCTCGACGCCGGCCAGGTAGCCGCCCTCGCGCTGGGAGAACTGCCCGGGCCGCGCCGGCCGGCTGGCGTAGGCGCCCTCGGTGTCCCAGCCGCGGGTGGTGGGCAGCGGGCCGATGGCGTCGCGCTCCTCGACCAGCAGCCGCCACAGGTCCTCCGGGCTCTCCACCCCGCCGGGGAAGCGGCAGCCCATGGCGACGAGGACCACCGGGTCCTCCTCCGCTGCGGCGCGGGGGGCGGGGCGGGCCGGCCCCGGGCCGGGGGCGGCCTCGCCGGAGAGCAGGGCGTGCGCGTGCCGGGCCAGCCGCCGGGGGGTGGGGTGGTCGAAGACGACGACGGCGGGCAGGTGGAGGCCGAGGGCGGCCATGACGCGGTTGCGCACCTCGACGGCGGTGACCGAGTCGAAGCCGAGTTCGCGGAAGGAGAGGTCCGGGTCGATCTCCCTGGCGTCCGGCGCGCCGAGGACGGCCGCCACCTCCTGGCGCACCAGGTCGAGGGTGGCCGCCACGTCGTGGCGCGGCGGGCCCGGCACGGCGGCGCCGCCGGCGCCTTCGGCCCCCGGCGCGGGGAGCTGGTCCGGTTCCGTCCCGGCGGTGGGCTCGCCGGCGGGGAGCTCGGGTTCGTGGGGGCCTGGCGGCTCGTCGAGGCCGGGCGGCAGTTCGGCCGGGCGCGGGTCGCAGCCGGCGTAGGCCGCGTCCCAGTCGGGGTCGACGCCCGCCACGCAGGCCTCGCCGAACGCCTGCCAGAAGCGTTCCGGCCCGCCCTGTCCGCGGCGCAGGGTGCCCACCACGGCACCGGGCCGGCCGGCCTGCTCCACGGTCTCCTGCATGGCGGCGGTGAGCAGGGGGTGCGGGCTGACCTCGAGCAGCACGCGGTGGCCTGCGGCGAGCGCGGCCCCGGTGGCCTCCTCGAAGCGCATGGTGGCGCGCAGCGGGCGGCTGAGGAACTCGGCGTCGAGCGGGCCCTCGACCAGGCCGCCGGTGAAGGAGGAGTAGTAGGGGAGCGCCGGGGTGCGGGGGCTGAGGCCGGCGAGCTCGCGGCGGATGCGCGGCACGAGCGGCTCGATGTGGGGGGAGTGCGCGGCCAGGCCGATGGCGACCTCGCGGGCGCGGATGCCCTCGGCGGTGAGTTCGGCGAGCAGCCGGTCGACGGCGGCGCGGTCGCCCGAGACGACCACGGAACGCGGCCCGTTGATCGCGGCGAGGGTGAGGGCGCCCGGCTCGCCGCCCAGCCTGGGTGCCACCTCGGCGGCGGGGGCGAGCACGGACAGCATCGCGCCGCGGCCCTCGACGGTGGCCTCGGCGCGGCTCCAGACGGCGATGGCGCGGGCGGCGTCCTCCAGGTCGAGGGCGCCGGCGACGTGGGCGGCGGCGATCTCGCCGATGCTGTAGCCGAGGACGGCGGTGGGCCGGACGCCGCGGGCGCGCCACAGGGCGGCCAGCGAGACCATGACGGCGAACAGGGCGGGCTGGGCGACGTCGACCCGGCCCGGCGGCGGGGTGCCGGGGGCGCCGTCGAGCACGTCGGCGAGCCGCCAGCCGGTGTGCGGTTCGAGCGCCTGGCCGCAGGCGTCGAGGCTCGTGCGGAAGGCCGGTTCCGCGGCGGCGAGTTCGGTGGCCATGCCGGGCCACTGGCTACCCTGCCCGGGAAAGACGAAGACGCAGCCGCCGTCGGCGGCCCGGCCCTCGGTGAGCCCGGGGGCCGGGCGGCGGGTGGCGCAGGCGGCGAGGGCGGCGCGCAGCGCGGCGGGGTGCGCGGCGGCGAGGGCGGCTCGGTAGGGGCCGGCCGGCCGGCGGGCGAGGGCGCGGCCGAGGTCGGCCAGGCGCGGGGTGGGGTGCGCCGGGTCGGGCACGGCGTCGAGCAGCGGAAGCAGCCGCCTGGCCGTAAGACGCAGCGATTGGGGATCGTTCCCGGACAGCAGCCACGGCGGAGCGAGCACGTCGGCCTCACGCACCATTCAGTCTCAGAACCCCTCGTGCACGACAGAGCCAAGCGTCAGACCAGAGGATATCCGGCCAAGTTCATCGCTAAACCATATACCGCGCGCCGCGACAGGGCAGGACATTGCAGAGCATTCCATGGACGCGCCACCCACATTTAACAATGCCTCTCCCGCGTCCGCAGCGACTCATTGGCCGGTCCTCGCGACCGGCTCCGGCAACCAATCGAGCCGCCGAAATCAACCAATGCACACAGGCATATCACATGGGCTCCGGCGCTCCTCGCGGGCCGTCAAGTCCCGCCTGCGGACGGGAGCTTACCTGGTCAGGGGGTCGCCACAGCAGCCCGTGACCGAACGGACGCAGCGCCCCTTGCGCTTCCCCATGCCCCGTGGCAGACTTTCCCCGTCCCACCCCCCAAGCCGTGTGACGTGCCCTGAAGGCGGAGTTCACCAGCCTATTCTCCCCCGGCTCTCCCACCGGATTCCCCGCACAATAGCGTGCCCCCTTCGTTGATTTCGTGGGGGCAATGTGGCGACCCCGAAAACGGCCCTTTCCCGGCCGGAGCCCCCTGTGCATTTTCCTGGGTTTCACCCCGTGCGGGGCGCATGGGACGCGTGGGACAGGCCGATACCCGACTGATTTCGGCGCCTCGGCCGCATGTTTTCCGCCGTTCTTCGGCCGCCGCCCGTTTTCCGCCCGCCCCGCCTCCCGATCGCCTGCCGGCACCCGCCGCCTGAGCCACGAGCCCGGACGCGCGCCGACGGCGCTCTGCCACCGTGTCCGCGCGCCTGCGCGCCGTGGTGGTGCGCGGGCGCGGGCACCACCCGGGGAGCGCTCGCCAAGCCTTCACAAAGGCTAAAGCTTTCTTCAATACGTTTACGTGTAGTAAGCATCTTGCCGTATGGTCGAAGTACACCGTTGACCATGGGGAGAGTCTTGACCACCGACAGCAAGGAATCGGCACTACCGTCCGACATAGCAGCCACCACGGCTCCGGCTCCGTCCGGAGCCGTCGCGATGTCCCACAAGGACATCATGCGGGCGCTCTACGGCCTCATGCTCGGCATGTTCACCGCGATCCTGTCCTCCACGATCGTGACCAACGCCCTGCCGCACATCATCGCCGACCTCGGCGGCGGGCAGTCCGCCTACACCTGGGTGGTCACCGGCACGCTGCTCGCGATGACCGCCTCGATGCCCCTGTGGGGCAAGCTGGCAGACCTCTTCAGCAAGAAGCTCCTCATCCAGATCGCCCTGATCATCTACGTCGGCGGCTCCACCATCGCGGGCCTGTCCCAGAACCCCGGGATGCTCATCACGGTCCGCGTGGTGCAGGGCCTCGGCGTCGGCGGCCTGATGGGGCTCTCCCAGATCATCCTCGCGGCGATGATCCCCCCGCGCGAGCGCGGCCGCTACAGCGGCTACCTCGGCGCGAACTTCGCGGTCGCAACGGTCAGCGGCCCGCTCATCGGCGGCGTCATCACCGACACCTCCTGGCTGGGCTGGCGCTGGTGCTTCTACATCGGCGTGCCCTTCGCCGTCGCCGCCATCCTCGTCCTCCAGCGGACCCTGCGCCTGCCCGTCAGCCGCCGCGAGGTCAGGATCGACTGGCTGGGCGCGGCGCTGATCACGACCTCCGTCTCCCTGCTGCTGGTCTGGGTGACCCTGGCCGGCGACAAGTACGCGTGGATGTCCTGGCAGACCTTCGCGATGGTCGGCGGCTCCCTGGTGCTGGGCGCCCTGTTCCTCCTCGCCGAGACCAGGGCGAGCGACCCGATGATCCCGCTGCGGCTCCTGCGCGAGCGGACCATCGCCCTCACCTCCGCGGCCTCGCTGTTCGTGGGCATCGCGATGTTCAGCGGCACGGTCTTCTTCAGCCAGTTCTTCCAGCTGGCCCGCGGCCAGAGCGCCACCATGTCGGGCGTGATGACCATCCCGTTCATCGGCGGGATGTTCGTCTCCTCCACCGTCTCCGGGCAGATCATCACCCGCACCGGGCGCTGGAAGCGGTGGCTGGTCACCGGCGGCGTGCTGGTGACCGCGGGCACCGGCCTGCTGAGCACCCTCGCCTACGACACCCCGTACCTGGAGATCGCCCTGTACATGGCGCTGATGGGCCTGGGCCTCGGCATGATGATGCAGAACCTGGTGCTCGCCGCCCAGAACCAGGTGCGGCCCCAGGACCTCGGCGTGGCCAGCTCGGTGGTGGCCTTCTTCCGCTCCTTCGGCGGCGCGATCGGCGTCTCCGCGCTCGGCGCCCTGCTGGCCAGCCGGGTCACGAGCTACACCAGGGACGGGCTGGCCGGCCTCGGGCAGGACGCGGGCGGCGCCGCCGTCGGCGGCGGCAGCGGCGGCATCCCGGACATGAACGCGCTGCCGGGGCCGCTGCGCACCGTCGTCGAGAGCGCCTACGGCCACGGCGTCGCGGACATCTTCGTCTTCTCCTCCCTGGCCGCAGGGCTGGCCCTAGTCTTCACCCTCTTCGTCCGCGAAGTCGCCCTGCGCACCAGCAACTAGCGCCCGGACCGGCGCCGGGACCGGACCGGACCCGGCGAAGGCACCGGCGGGCGGCGGGCGGAGGACGCCCGGGCGGGGGCACGCACAGGCCCCGCCCGGCGCCGGCCAGCTCCGTGTGCGGCCGGGACCCGGTCGCCTCGCCGCCGGGAGGCCGGCCGCCGCGGCGGCGTCACTCGCAGAAGACCCGCACGCTGGCCTCCGGGTCGTCCACGTCGATGTCGACCTCGTCCAGCTGCTCGATCAGGTCCTCGATGTCCCGCTGCCGCAGCTCGGTGAGGTCGATCGGCACCCCCGACCTGCTCAGCTGCGCGTTGACCCTGGTGAGCGCCTGCGGGGGGACGAGGCTCGTGAGCCGGACCCCGGCGCGCAGCAACTGCAGCGGGACCCGGACGTTGACGCGGCCCGGGCCGTCCCCGCCGGTGCTCTCCTGCCAGTTCACCACCACACGCAGGTACGTGGGGCGGGCCTTCCTCCGGCGCGCGGCTCCCGGCGGCGCCTCGGGCTGCTCGCGCTGGAGCGCCTCGATCAGCCGCTCGGCCTCGTCCGCGGTGATCTTTCCCTCGGCCAGCATCTCCAGGATCTGACGGCGCTGCTCGTTCATGGTGTGTCCCCAGCTTCTCTCTCGCGTCACCTGACGCTGACCAGCACGGCCGTGCGGCCCTGCTCCACCTCGAATCGGGTGCCAGGCGACGCCCACAGCACCCGTGCGGCCCCGCGCAGCGCGCCCACCGGGCCGATGCGGAAGACGAGGCACGCGACGCATCCGCCGAGCACGGCGAGCAGCAGCAGCGGCGACAGCAGCAGCGCCACCGGCAGGACGGGGAGGTACACCCGCACCCGGCGGCCGTTGGACCGGCGCACGCGCACCGTCACCAGCTGCGGGATCATCGCCCCTCCAGCTCGGCGAGGGCGTCCTCGGCGCTGATCTCGCCCCGGCGCAGGCGGCCGATGACCTCGGCGGCGCCGGCCGGCTCCGGGGCAACGTCGACGAAGTCGAGCTGCTCGGCGATCCGCTTCAGGCGGGATTTGATCGTCGGGTAGCTCACCCCGAAGACCCGCTCCATCTCCTTGATCGAGCCGTGCGCCCGGACGAACGCGGCGATGAACACCTGGTCGTCGATGGTGAGTTGAGCCAGCTGCGGCGGCTCGAACTGCCCCTCGATCGCGACGCCGCTGTCGGCGAGGCGCACTCGTTCGACCAGGAACGGCCGGCCGCGCGTCAGGTCCGTCAGGTCCTGCCAGTCCACCGTCGGCTCCCTACTCTCGGTGACCTGTCAATGCTTCATGTCTACCTTGAGATTTTTAATGAGTCAACGCGAGAATCTTAATTTTTCTGAGGCTGGCCTTTCATGGCGCCGCGCGCGGGTGCTTACCGGGGCTCACCGGGACTCGCCGGGCGCCCGGCTGGTTGCGCGGGGGGCCGGCTGGTTGCGCGGAGGGGCACCCGCCCGGGCGGTCCGGCCCGGCCCCGCCGGGGGCGCACGACCCGGTCCGCCCCGCGCGCGTGCCGGTCAGGAGGCGAGGGGCTCGACGCTCTCCAGGCAGTCGTCGATCAGCCGTCGCTCCGCGGGCGACCGGCCGATGCCGAGGAGGAAGGAGACCGCCCCGCCGGTCAGGCGCACCACGAGGACCCGCAGGTAGCCGACCGTCGCGCCGGTCTCGTTCGCGACGTACCGGTACCAGGCCGTGCCGCAGCGGAGCCCGCGCACCGTCAGCTCCCCGCGGCCCTGGTCGACGCGATGGCCGGCCTCGGGCGGGAAGAGCTCCAGGGACTCCCCGTTCGCGGCCGCCAGCCACTCGGCGCCCTCCGCCAGGCCGTCCTCCTCTGGCGGCTCCTCGCCGAGACCCTCCCAGCTGCCCACGAACAGGCCCCGGTCGTCGAGCAGGTCCCGGAAGAAGTCCTCGGCGTCCTCGCTGTCTTCGGAGTCTTCGGAGTCTTCGGAGGACTCCCAGTCCCAGGGGTTCCCGGAGTCCCCGGGGTCCTCGCGGTCCCCGGGGTGCTCGGGGTGCTCGGGGTCCCAGGGGTCCGCGCGGAAGGAGGCGGGGGGCACCGCCGCCGTGGCCTCCTCCCAGAGGGCCCGCTCGGCGGCCGGCCCCGCGGGGTCCTCGCGGTGTTCCCCCTCCGGCCTCCCGCCGCGCGGCGGGAGGAGCACCGTGGTCAGCGGTTCCGCGAGTTCGTCGAGCACGAGCGTCCAGTGGGGCGGGATTCGCAGGCGCAGCCCGGCCCTGTGGTCGTCGTGTGCCACACCCCGCATCCGGCCCCGCCCCTTTCCTCCGCCCCGTCTCGCCGGGGCACGCCGCCCCGCCCGGCCGGGACGACCACCGTCTCGCCGCCCGGGGCGGGCGGTCAACCCCTCGGCCGGGAAGCGGAGTTCTCCAAGCGTGCCGCGGCCCGGCCCGCCCCCGGCGGGGGCGCGGACCGGGCCGCGGGCGTACGCGGGCGCGTTCAGGCCAGGAGGAAGTCCGCCTCCCCGCGCTTGGCGCCCAGGATGAAGGCCCGGATCTCGTGCGGGGTGTAGATCAGCGCGGGGCCGTCGGGATCCGTGGACTGCCGCAGGGCCACCCGCCCGTCGGCCAGCTTCATCGCCTCCACGCAGTTCCCCCCGTTGGTGCCGCTCCACGGCTTGCGCCAGCCCTCGTTGCCGAGCTCCCTGGCGGGCATGCCGTTGTATATATGTTCCGTCGTCGGCGCCGAGTGGCGCTTCTCGTCACCCATGGGTGTCAGAGCTCCTTGCGAATAGCACCGAGGATCGCCTCGGTGTCCTGAACCGGTGCGGCTTGCGCACCCATGCGGTCGAGCACCTCCAGATAGGCCACGGTGTCCGGCCGCTCGTCGAGGTAGACCGCGCCGGTCAGGCTCTCGGCGTAGATGATGTCGGGCAGCTCCGGGATGTCGAACCTGAAGAGCTGGAACGGCCCGAACATGCCGGGATGCGGACCGGCACTGAACGGCATGACCTGCAGCGTGACGTTCGGCATCGCCGTCGCCTCGATCAGCCGGTCGATCTGCGCCCGCATGACGGAGGCGTCTCCGACCCTGCGGCGCAGCACGTGCTCCTCGATCACGGCCCACAGCAACGGGGCCCGCGACCGGGTGAGCAGTTCCTGGCGCTCCATGCGCAACGCCACCCGGCGGTCGAGCTCCGCCTCCTCTGCGCCGGGAAAACCCGTCCTGAACAGCTCCCGCGCGTACTCCGGGGTCTGCAAGAGGCCCGGCACGCAGTGCGGTTCGTAGGCACGGATGAGGCTGGCCTCGCCCTCAAGGCTGACGTAGAGACTGAACCAGTCGGGCAGCACGTCGCGGAACCTGTGCCACCAGCCGGGCCGGTTGGCCGCCTCCACCAGCCGCAGGAACGCCTCCGCCTCCTCCCCCGGGACGCCGTAGCGCTCCAGCAGGGCCTTGACGTACAGCGGCTTGAGGCCGACCTCGGCCTTCTCCATGCGGCGCACGGTGGTGGCGTTGACGCTCAACGCCGCGGCGGCGTCGGCGAACGAGCAGCCCGCCTGCTCGCGCAGGTCCCTCAGGCGCAGCCCGAGCACGATCTGTCCCACGGTCGGCCCCGACCGGGCCTCTGCCACAACGCCTCCCAGACGGTGCACATGAATCCCCCACCCCCGGGAGAAGTTTGCCACACCCCGTGATGGCATCAGCAGACGTGCATTCTCTTTCTGCGAATTGCATAACTCCCCTTGCGCTCTGTCTCACTCACGGCGCATAGTGACCATGTGTTCCGGCTCACGACGGATTCGGCCCTCCGGAAGGCGACCCCGCCCGTGTCCCCACTCCACGGCACGACGCCGCTTCCCGGGCAGCGCGCGGCCGCACCGCGCACGCAAACCCCGCGCGAACGCTTCGAGTTGCCCGCGGTTCCCAGCTCGGTGGCCACCGCGCGTCACCTCACCCGCCGCCTCCTCGACCGCTGGGGCCTGCCCCAAGCGACCCACGACACCGCCGAGTTGGTCGTCTCCGAGCTGGTCACCAACGCCGTGGTGCACACCCCGAGCAGGCGCGTGGCCTGCCGCATCGAGTTCCGCGGCGACCGGCTGCGCATCGAGGTGACCGACGAGGGCCAGGGTCTTGACGGGCACGTGCCGCGCCGGGCCGAGGCGCACGAGGAGTGCGGGCGCGGCCTGCTGCTTCTGGACGCGCTGTCCGTGCGCTGGGGCGCCGTCTCCGCGGAGGGCGTCGACGGCTGCACCGTGTGGGCGGAGATCTGGACCTGAGCGGCGCTGCGCTCCCCGGCCCCGGCGGCCCGGCCGTGCCACGCCCGGTGCCGCCCCTGCCCTCCCGGCCCGCTTGCCGGGGCGCGGCGGGCGCGCCCGTGACTCAGTCCCGGCGCAGCAGCACGAGCGCCATGTCGTCCTCGTCGGGGCCGTGGCCGCGCACCCCGGCCAGCCAGTCCGCCAGTTCCTCCAGCTCCGCCGGGCCCTCGCTCAGCGTCCCGGCCAGCGTCCGCATGCCCTCGTCCACGTCCCAGCCCGGCCGTTCGATCAGCCCGTCCGTGCACATCAGCAACGTGTCCCCGCGCTCCAGGCGCCCCTCGTGCACCGGCCACTCCCGCTCGCCGAACTGCGCCGCCACCCCGAGCGGCAGCGCGCCCGGCACCGCGAGCACCCGGGAGGTGCCGTCGGCCGCGCGCACCACCGGCGCCAGGTGCCCGGCCCGCACCATCCGCAGCGAACCCGTGGCCGGGTCGTGCTCCACGTACAGGCAGGTCGCGAAGCGCTCGCCCTCCAGGTCGCGCAGGAACGCCGAGGCCCGCGACATCACCGCGGCCACCGGGTGCCCCTCGGCCGCGTAGGCGCGCAGCACGATCCGCAGCTGCCCCATCAGGGTCGCGGCGCGGGTGTCGTGCCCCTGGACGTCGCCGATCACCGCCGCCACGCGGCCACCGGGCAGGCTGATCACGTCGTACCAGTCGCCGCCGACGTCCCGCCCCACCCGGGCCGAGCGGTAGCGGACCGCGACGCAGGCGCCCTCGACCCGCGGGATGCCGCGCGGCAGCATCGCCTGCTGGAGGCTCTCGGCCAGGTCGTGCTCCTGCTCGGAGAGCACGGCGCCGCGCAGGCCCTGGGCGATCGCCACGCTGATGGCCCGCAGCAGGTTGCGCTCCTCGGGCGGGAACTCCCGCTTGCCCCAGAAGAGCAGCCCCAGGCCGCCGAGCGAGGTGCCGCGCGCGGTCAGCGGCAGGTACCCGGCCGCCGTCACCTTCAGCGCCTCCACCGGGCGCCGCATCGCCGGATAGCGCCGCACCAGCTCCTGCGGCGAGGTCAGGAACAGCGGGCGCTGGGTGCGCATCGCCTCGTTCATCGGGAGCGGGTCCTCCAACCGCGTCACCTCCGACTCCGGGGTCCTGACGGTGCCGTGCACCAGCAGCCGCACCCGCCCGTCCTCGACCATCGCCAGCTGGAGGCTGACCGCGCCCAGCCGCCCCATCCCCCGGGCCCCGGTCAGCACGGAGATCACCTCGCGCACGGTGCTCGCGTTCGCCAGGGACTCGCTGAGCGCCTCCACGAGGCCGGCCTGCCGCCGCCGCTCCTCGTCCTGCGCCTCGCGCGCGAGCACGTGCCGCAGCTCACCGCCCGCGTCCCGGACGATGCCCACGATCCGGCGCGCCGTCCCCGCCTCGTCGCGCAGGATGCGGCCCTGGGTGTGCGTCCACTGCATCGTCCCGTCGCGCCGTCTGAGCCGGAAGTACGCGCCGTAGCCCGCGCTGCCGTCCTCCACGGCCTGCTGGACCATGGCGTACAGGCGGCTCGCCTCCTCCTCGGGGACCCGCCTGCCGAGGTCGGAGGGCAGCGAGGTGAACTCGTCCGGGTCCAGGTCGAAGACCTCCAGGGCGCCGCCGTCCATGTGGATCAGCACCTCGTCGAGGTTCCAGTCGAAGATCCCCATCCGGTTGAGGGCCAGGCACACGTACGGACGGATCGGCCACTCCTCCAGCGGCGATCGGGCCTTCGATTCGGTCATCGCGTCACCTGCCGGGCGCCCTGCGAAGCGCGCACCACCCACTGTGACACCTTTTGCCCGGCTATACGACTTACCCGACGTACCCGACGTACCCGACTTGTATGCCTTATGCCCCAACGGGGTCACGGACGGCCCCGCGCGCCCCTGGCGTGCCCGCACACCGGCAGTCCGCGCACACGCACGCCGAGGGACGTGCACGCCGGGGCGCCGCGCGCCCGCGCGCCCGCGCGCCGGGACGCCGTGCCCCGGGCCGGGGGGCGACCGACCTGGGCCGGGGCAGGGCGCCCCGGGGCCGGCGCACGCGCCGGCACACGCGCCGGGGTGCGCCGACCCGGGGCCGGGTGGGTCAGTCCGCCGCGCCGTAGCCGAGGCCGTAGCCCAGCGGGAACAGGGGCTGCTGCCCGTCGCCCTCGTTGATCGGTTCCTGGCTCGCCGAGGCGGGCCAGGTCACCGGCAGCCGCCCGGTGGGCGGGTAGGCCCCGTAGAGCACGTCGGCCACGCCCGCGCCCTCGGTGCCCGGCAGCCAGGCGGCCAGCAGCGCATCCCAGTCGGCGAGCGGGCCGGCCACGTCCAGCGGCCGCCCCGACACCAGCACCACCACCACCGGCACGCCCGAGGCCCGCAGCCGGCCGAGGGTGTCCAGGTCCTCCTGGTCGAGGCCGAGGCCGCCCGGCCGGTCGCCGGCACCCTCCGCGTACGGCGTCTCGCCGACGACCGCGACCGCCACGTCGTACGAGCCGTCCACCCCCTCGCCCTCGCGGTCGTAGGCGACCCGCGCGGGGTCGAGGGCCGCGGCACGGATGCCGTCGAGGATCGTGGTGCCCGGGGTGACCTCGCCGCTGCCGCCCTGCCAGCTGATGGTCCAGCCGCCGCTCTGGTTGCCGATGTCGTCGGCCGACTTGCCCGCGACGAAGACCCGGGCGCCGGGGTCGAGCGGCAGCACGCCGCCCTCGTTCTTCAGCAGCACCTGCGACTCGCGCACCGCCTGCCTGGCCAGCTCCCGGTGCGCGGCCGAGCCGACGGTCCCGGTCAGCGAACGGTCGGTGTACGGGTGCTCGAACAGCCCGAGCTCGAACTTCTTCGTCAGGATGCGGCGGTTGGCGTCGTCGATGCGCTCCATCGGGATGCGGCCCGCCTGCACCTCCTGGCGCAGCAGGCTCAGGAACTCCCGGTACTCGTACGGGACCATGATCATGTCCAGGCCCGCGTTGATCCCCTGGGCGATCTCGGCCCCCGTGAAGCCGGGGCTGCCGTCGAGCTGGTCGATGGCGCCCCAGTCGGAGACCACGAAGCCGTCGAAGCCGAGCTCCTCCTTCAGCAGCCCGTTGATCAGGTACGCGCTGCCGTGGACCTTCTCCCCGTTCCAGCTGCTGTAGGAGACCATCACGGAGCCCACGCCGCGGGCCACCGCCTCCCGGAACGGCGGGAGGTGCACGGCCCGCAGCTCGGCCTCGCTCAGCCGGGTGTCGCCCTGGTCCACCCCGCCCTCGGTGCCGCCGTCCCCGAGGTAGTGCTTGGCCGTCGCCAGCACCGAGGCCGGGCCCGAGCCGAGCGTCTCGCCCTGGAGCCCGGTGATCAGGGTGGTCATGGCGGTGGGCAGCTCCGGCACCTCCCCGAAGGACTCGTAGGTGCGGCCCCACCTGTCGTTGCGCGCGACGCACAGGCAGGGCGCGAAGTCCCAGTCCACGCCGGTGCCCGCGACCTCCTCCGCGGTGGCCGCCCCGATGCGCTCCACCAGCTCCGGGTCGCCGGTGGCGCCGAGGCCGATGTTGTGGGGGAAGATCGTGGCGCCCCGGACGTTGTTGTGGCCGTGGACGGCGTCCACGCCGTACAGCAGCGGGATGCCAAGCGGCGTGGACAGGGCCGTCCGCTGGTAGGCGTCGTACATGTCCGCCCAGCCCTCGGCGGTGTTCTGGGCGGGGGCCGAGCCGCCGCCCGACAGCACCGAGCCGAGGCGGTAGGTGGCGATGTCGGACTGCGGATCGAGCGCGCTGCGGTCCGCCTGGGTCATCTGCCCGAGCTTGTCGTCGAGGGTCATCCGGCCCAGCAGGTCCTCTACCCGCTCGTCCACCGGCAGCGCGGCGTTGCGGTAGGGCAGCTCCGCGGCCGGGGCCTGGGCGGGGGCGCCGCCGAGCAGCCCGGCCGCCGTCATCACGACCGCCGCCACCGCGAGCCGGCGTCCTCCCGTCCGCCGCGGGCGTCCCGGCGCCGGCGGCCGTCCCGCTCGGCGCGCTCGTCGTTCGCGTTCTCTCACTGTGTCCTCCGGAGGGGCTCGCGGGCACCTGGCGCCCTGCCTGGGAGCGCTCCCACACCACCGGGACCACCCATGGAGCCAGCCGGCGCGGCGGATGTCAACGGGGCGTGCGGCCTTCACCACGACCGCCGGCGCACGACACCCTCGGGCGTGCCCCACCCGTGCCCCGCGCCCCGCCGCCCACGCCCCACCCGGCATGCGCGAGGGCCGGCCGCCGGCTTCCGGCGCACCCGGCGCACCCGGCGACGGAGAGAGCAGGGTGCAGCGTACCGGTCACGCTTCGTCAAGAGGGCAGGTCAAAGCTTCGAAAATAATTCGCATGCGTGACGTGATTCCGGGTAGCCGCGCCGCAGAGGAATGTTTCTTCCGCCCGGCGCGATGCCGGGTGGCGTGGAACGAACGGACAACGGACGCACGGCGCACGTGCCCCGGAGGCGGAACGGGACCCGCGGTCAGCGGGCCTGAAGCGGCCGGGGCCGCGCCGGGCGGCCGGCGAGCGAGTGGAAAGGCGTGCACGTGCCAGACGAGGAACGCGGCGTGACCCGGTCGAAGAGCGACAGACCCCCCTTGTTCCGGGGGAGGCAGACGGACCCGGTGGTGTTCGGCGTCACCGCCGTCCTGACGCTGGCGTTCGTCCTATGGGGCGCCCTGGGCACCGACTCGCTGGCCGATGCCTCGGCGGATGCCCTCGACAGCGTGATGCACAACGGAGGCTGGGCCTTCGTCTGCATCGCCTCGGCCTTCGTGATCTTCGCGCTCTGGCTGGCGATGAGCCGCTACGGGCGGATCACGCTGGGCGGAGAGGGCGAGAAGCCCGAGTTCAGGACCGTGTCGTGGATCGCGATGATGTTCAGCGCCGGCATGGGCATCGGCCTGATGTTCTGGGGCGTGAGCGAGCCGCTCAACCACTTCACCTCCCCGCCGCCGGGCACCGATCCGGCCGACAACGGCGACCGGATGGCGACGGCGATGGCGACCGCGCTGTTCCACTGGACGCTGCACCCGTGGGCGATCTACGCCGTGGCCGGCCTCGGCATCGCCTACAGCACCTACCGGCGCAGGCGCAGGCAGACGATAAGCGCGGTCTTCGCGCCGCTGATCGGGGAGCGGCACGCCAACGGCGGGGTGGGCCGGGTCATCGACATCCTGGCCATATTCGCCACGCTCTTCGGCTCCGCCGCCTCGCTCGGCCTCGGCGCCCTGCAGATCGGCAGCGGCATCGAGGAACTGGACTGGATGGACAACGCGGGCACCGGGCTGCTGGTGGCCGTCATCGCCGTGCTGACGGCGGCGTTCATCTTCTCGGCGATCTCCGGCGTCGAGAAGGGCGTCCAGTGGCTGTCGAACATCAACATGGTGCTCGCCGCCCTGCTGGCCCTCTTCGTGTTCGTGGTGGGCCCGACCGTGCTGATGCTCGACCTGCTGCCGACCTCCGTGGGCGCGTTCCTGGACGACCTGCCGGGGATGGCGGCGCGCACCGAGGCGAGCGGCGGCGAGGGCGTGGCCGGCTGGCTGTCCTCGTGGACCGTCTTCTACTGGGCCTGGTGGATCTCCTGGACCCCCTTCGTCGGGATGTTCATCGCGCGCATCAGCCGGGGCCGCACGATCAGGCAGTTCGTCGGCGGCGTGATCCTCGTGCCGAGCGTGGTCAGCCTGATCTGGTTCACGATCTTCGGCGGCACGGCGATGCGGCAGCAGGAGAGCGGCACCGACCTGATGGGCGAGGGCTCCACGGAGGGGCAACTGTTCGCCATGCTGCGCGAGTACCCGCTGGCCGGGCTGACGGCGCTGCTGGTGATGATCCTGGTCGGGATCTTCTTCGTCTCCGGCGCCGATGCCGCCTCGATCGTCATGGGCACCCTCTCCGAGCGCGGCACGCTGGAGCCGAGCCGCCTCGTGGTGGTCTTCTGGGGCGTGGTCACGGGCGCGGTCGCGGCGATCATGCTGATGATCGGCGACGGCGGGTCCACGGCACTCGACGGCCTGCAGAACCTCACCATCCTGGCCGCGGTGCCGTTCGCGCTGGTGATGGTGGGGATGTGCGCGGCCCTGATGAAGGACCTCAGGAACGACCCGCTGATCCTGCGCGGCCAACGCGGCGAGGAGGCGGTCGAGATGGCCGTCATCGCGGGGCACGAGAAGTACGACGGCGACTTCGAGATCCGCATCGGCCCCGTCTCGGACGGCGAGAACGGGAACGGCAGCGGCCGCGGCAAGGGCGGCAGATCCGGCGGTCCCGGTGGTCGCGGCGGCGGGAAGGTGCCGGTGGGGGACGGCAGGCCGCCGCAGCGGGCCGGAACGTAGCCGGCGCTTGTCGGCGCTTGGCCGGCGCTTGGCCGGCACGTAAGCGACACGTAGCCGGCACGTAGCCGGCGCGAACGGTTGCCCACGCGCCGTCGGCGCACGCGTAGCATCGCGTGCGCCGACGGCGCGTTGCGTTGTGGTGTGGGCGCGGGCGGGCGCCCACGGTGGTGCGGGCCGGCGCGGGCCCGCCTCACTACTTCCCCGGCTTCTCCCACGAGACCAGTTCGATGAGCACGCCGTTCGGGTCCTGGACCTGGAACAGCCGCTCGCCCCAGGGCTCCTCGCGCAGTGGCAAGACCACGGGCGCGCCCTCCTCCCGCAGCCGCGCGTACTCGCCGTCCAGGTCCTCCACCGTGAAGGCGAGGATCAGCCCCGCCGCGCGCTGCTCCCGGAACCCTTCGGGAAGTACCTCGAGGCCACGCCTGAGGAAGATCACGTTCGCCGCGTCCTCACGGGCCAGCGAGGAGAAGCCGTCGGCCGACATCACCTCCTCGAAGCCGAAGTGCCGCGTGAGAAAGGCGACGGAGGCCGGCACGTCGTCGACGTTCAGCGAAACGGCGGTGGCGGTGATGCGCATGTCCCCTCCAGAGGTGAGCCGTACTCCATACACAGTACTCTATACAACGTATATAGCTGGCACGAACCCCTTCACCCGCGGCTTCCCCCCGGCTTCTCCCCCGGTTTCCCCGGCCCTGGTTTCCCCGGCCCTGGTTTCCCCGGCCCTGGTTTCCTCGGCTCGCCCGCTCGGCCCGCGGGGCGCCAGGCGGACGGCTCGGAGACCGCCTCAGCCGCCGGCGGCCGGCCGCGCCCGTTCCTGCCGCGCCCGGTCGAGGAGGATGAGCGGGACCGCGGACGCGGCCAGCGCGGCCCCGATCCAGCAGACCGAGGTGAGCGCGGCCTCCCGGCTGAGCGAGACGGCGGCGAGGACGGGCGTGAGGCTGATGCCCAGCTGGAAGGCCGACACGGTGGTGGCGCCCGGGAGCGTCGGCGCGTCCGGGGCGAGCGCGAAGACGCGCCCGTAGACGGCGGGATTCAGCACGAACGCGGCGACGCCGAGCAGGAACACCGTGGGCACCACCACCCAGGGCTCGCGCATCGCGACGGCCAGCAGGACGGAGAGCATCGCCGTGGCCGACGCACCGGCGCACAGCGCGAGGTGCGGGCGCCGGTCGGAGACCCGGCCGCCGATGGACAGGCCGGCGAACGCGCCCACGCCGAAGAGGGCGAGGATCGCCGGGACCCACGCCTCGGGGATGGCGGTGAGCTCGGTGAGCAGGGCCGCCAGGTAGTTGAACGTGATCATGTAGGCGGCGGTGGTCAGGACCGTGATCGCGTAGATGCCCCACAGGAGGGGATTGCGCAGGCTCGCCAGCTCCCGCCTCACCCGGGGCCGAACGGACCGGCGCCCCCGCGGGTCCGCGGCGGGCAACCCGAGCAGGCACCCCGCGGCGCCGGCGGCGGTCAGGCCCGCCACGGCCCAGAAGCCCCCACGCCACTGGGTGAGATGGCTGAGCAGCGTGCCCGCGGGGCCGCCGAGGACCATGGCCACGCTGAGCCCGCTGACCACCACCCCGGAGGCCCTGGCGTTGCGGTCCGGCGTCACCAGGCCGATCGCCGTCACCGACGCGACGGCGAAGAAGCCGGCGTAGGCGATGCCGGAGATCACCCTGGTCAGCAGCAGCACCCGGTAGCCGCCGAGGAGTCCGGCGACGATGCCGGCCGCGAAGACGGCCTGGGTCGCCACCAGCGCGGTGCGGCGGGGCCAGCGCAGACTCAGCACCGCACACGGCGGCCCGCCGACCACGACGCCCAGCGCGAAGGCGGTGATCAGGAACCCGGCGGAGGAGAGCGTGACGCCCAGGTCGCCCGCCACCTCGGGCAGCACCCCCGCCAGCAGGAACTCCGCACTGCCCATCGCGAACAGGCTGAAGCCGAGCAGATACACACCGGCGGGCAGACCGCCGGAAGGCCGCTCATGGCGGGTCTCCTCGGGAACGGTGGTCATCGGCGCGCACCTCCGTCCCGCGGGCCGACCGCGTTCCCGGCCGGCAGCTGCCGCCCGGCGGCGCCGGCCTCCTCGCCGTGGGGGAAGAAGGTCAGCGAGCGGCCGTGGAGTTCCTCGCCGGGGCAGCGCGGGCGGCGGTGCACCGGTGCACCCCACTGCTCGAAGAGCCCGGGAACGACGGGGAGTTCGCCGACCGGCCCGGTGACGACCGGCACCGCCCTGGCGTCCTGGGTGCGGTCGTTCCCCAGACGCGGCGCGAACTGGCCCTCCGGGGTGCGGTCGTTCCCGCCCTCCGGGGTGCGGGGCGCGGCGGCCGCCGGGCCCGGCAGCAGCATTCCGCCGTAACGGCCCGGCTTCTCCCGGCCCTTCGCCGGGAACTCCCGCGGTGCCAGGCCCGCGCGGCCCGGGTACCCGCGCCTGGCGGCGGGCCCGTTCCGCGGCTCGCCCGCGTCGGACCCCGGGGTCGCCGGCCGTGCCCTCGACGGCACGCCCCCACCCGGCACACCGGCGGCCCCGCCGCCGGGCACCACGACCTTCCACGGCGGTGCCGCCTCCGATGTGCCCGCCTCACGCGTGGTCGCGTTCATTCGGATCACCTCCACCGCGAGGCTCCGTGGAGGCGGCCGGTTTCGGCGAACTCCGTTGCCGTTTCCGGGACGCGCTGATTGACTGCGGCCCGTGGACGAGCAGCCGAGCGTGGGTGCCGTGATCGAGCAGATCGCTCCGCGGCTGAAGCGTGCGCGCGAGAAACGGGGCGTCAGCCTGGCCGCGCTGGCGCGCGCCACCGGCATCTCGACCAGCACGCTGTCCCGCCTGGAGACGGCCCAGCGCAAGCCGAGCCTCGAACTGCTCCTGCCGATCACCGCCGCGCTCGGCATCCCCCTCGACGAAATCGTCGCCGCGCCGCGGGTCCTCGACCCTCGCGTGCCGCAACGCCCCACCAGGAAGGACGGCCGGGTGCTGATCCCGTTGTCGCGGCAGCAGGGGGAGCCACGCGCCTACAAGATGACCATCCCGGCACACGACGAACAACCCCACCTGCGTGCCCACGCGGGGTGGGAATGGCTCTACGTCCTCCGCGGGCACCTCCGCATCAGGCTGGGCAGTCGCGATTTCACGATGGGAGCAGGTGAGGCCGCCGAGTTCGACTGCCAACTTCCGCACTGGTTCGGCGCGGCGGGACGGGGCGGCGTCGAACTGCTCAGCCTCTTCGGAAAACAGGGCGAACGCATCCACCTCCGCACCCCGCGCCGCTGACCCCAGGCCGCGGCCCCTGCCCGGCCGGCCGGCCACGGCCCGGCCGGTCGCCCGTCCGGCCTTCCGGCCTTCCGGACGTCCGGCTGTCCGCGCGTCCGGATGCCCGGCCATGGTCGGGCGCCGCCGCGCCCCTCAGGGTTGGCGCGGCAGGCGCGGCCCGGAGCCCGCGCCGTGCAGCACGGCGAACAGCCCCCGCGCGCGGGAGCCGTCCGGCAGGTTCCAACCGCCGGCGACGTGTCCCATCGCCCCCTCGGGAACCCGCGGCGCGCCGTCCTCGGCAGGGCGCAGCACGCGGTGCAGGCGCAGCACCGGTCCGCCCGCCGCGCCCAGGACGGTGCCCTCACTGTCGTCTGCGGCCCTGGTGGCCCCGGCCGCGAGGCGGCCCTCCCCCGCGTAGGAACGGGTGATCTCCCGGTCGGGGGTGTCGCTGACATTCTGGTCCTGGGCCTGGGCCCGCCCCTCGACCAGCGCGAGCAACTGGGCGGTGAGAACCGGGTCGTGACAGCCGTCGTACGCCCAGCGCCGCCCCAGCACCCCGTGTTCCATGGTGCCGACGAGGGCGTGTTCCGCCTCGTCGAGGGGAGCGCCGCGATAGGTGAGCGGCACCAGGTAGGTGGCCGACGGGGCGGAGTCGTCGGTGACCACGAGGAACTCGATCCCCACCTCGCCCTCGGGATCGTCCAGCCGGAAGCCGCCGGCCTTGCTCAACCGCGGCGGCTGCGCCCCGCCGCGGTACCACGGTCGCGTGGGGAGCCAGGGTGTGAGCAACTCCAGCTTGCTCGGCTTGAGGACGGTGTGATGGATGACGGCCATGCCGGTGCCTCTCCTCCGTCGGGATGTGCCTCCCCCACGATGCCATTCGGCCGGGCCGAGCAGGACCGACGAGGACCGAGGGCGATCGGGGAGGACCGAGAGCGGTCGAGGAAGACCGATCAAGGACCACGGCGGAGGGAGAAGGACCGCGAAGGGTCAGGGAGGGCCGGGGCCGCCCCCTGCGGGCCGGGTGGTGCCCGGGGCGCCCCGGCCGGGGGTGAGAGGATCGGCCCATGCCCAAGGCGAAGGATCGCAGTGGCGCGGGCGACCCGGGCCGCACGCTCGAACTCCTGTGGCGGGAGCCGGGCCACGGCCGCGCCGGCCGCGGCCCCAAACCGGGCCTGAGCGTCGATCGCGTGGTGGAGGCGGCGATCGAACTGGCCGACGAGGACGGGCTGGACGCCCTCACGATGCGCCGCCTCGCCGACCGGCTCGGCGTCAACCCCATGACCCTCTACACCTACGTGCCGGGCAAGGCGGAACTCCTCGACCTCATGCTCGACGAGCTGTACCGGCGGATGGACCGAACCGAGCACCCCGCCGGCACCCCCTGGCGCACGCGGCTGACCGCCGTGGCGGAGGAGAACCGCTCCCTCTTCCGCCGCCATCCGTGGGCCGCGGCACTGCCGACCACCCGCCCCCCACTCGGCCCCGGCCTGATGGCCAAGTACGAGCACGAGCTGCGCGCCTTCGAGGGACTCGCACTCGACGACGTCGAACGGGACGCCGCACTCACCCACCTCCTCAGCTTCGTCCGGGCCACCGCCCGCGGCGCGGAGGAAACACGAACCGCTCGCGGGGACAGCGGGGTGTCCGACGAGGAGTGGTGGGCCGCGAACGCCCCGCTGCTGCAACGCGTTCTCGACCCGGCGCGCTACCCGCTCGCCACCCGAGTCGGCACGGCCGCGGGCAGCGCCCACGGCGCGGCCTACGACCCGGACCACGCCTACCGGTTCGGCCTCCGTCTCGTCCTGGACGGACTGGCGGCCCGCGCCGAACCCCTCGCTCCCGACACGGCCACGCCCCCGGCGTGAGCGGCCGCACCACCCGGGCCATGGCCCGGGGCCCGCCGGGAGGCTGGTGGCACCCCGCCCGGGCCCGCCGCCGGCACGGGCACCGGCACCGGCACCGGCACCGGCACCGGCACCGGCACCGGCACCGCAGCATCGGCCGGTGCGCACGCGGCCGCCGGCGGGCGCTACTCCCCCACCTGCCCGTCGATGGCCTCGCGGATGAGGTCGGCGTGACCGTTGTGCCGGGCGTACTCGTCGATCATGTGGGTGAGCACCCAGCGCAGCGAGTACCGGCGTCCGGCCCGCTCGTCGGCCCACTCCGGCACGGCGCCGATCGCATCGAGCGGGCGCTCGGCGGTGATGGCCCGGGAGGCCGCGACCTCGGCGCGCCACGTGGCGAAGGCGGCGGCCCCCGTGGCGTTCTCGATGTCGTTGAAGTCCTCGTCCGGGTCGTCGGTCCGCGTGTAGAGCCCGCCCGGCCAGGTGCCGGCCATGACCGCCTGGAAGTACCAGCGTTCGACCCCCGCCAGGTGCCGCACCAGGCCGAGCAGCGAGAGGCCGGAGGGCGGCGCCGCCCGCAGCCGGAGCTGCTCGTCGGTGAGGCCGGCGCAGGTGCGCACGAGCGCGTTCCGCTGGAAGTCCAGGAAGCAGGTCAGCGTCGTCCGCTCGTCCGCGTCCGGCGGCAACCCAAGCCGTTCGTCGATCACATGTTTGATTCTATGTCGTGATGCGTCACCTCCTGATGCCGGTGAGAACTCCTGTTGCGGCCAGCGTCGCGAACAGCCGCCCGACGGCCCCTCGGGTGGCCGGGGAGAGGCCGGTCCGCGCGACCGCCTCCGTGGGCGACTCCGCCCGGACCCGAGCCGACTCCCGCCCCGGGCGGCGTGCACGGAAGCCAGGCGCGACGGTGGAGAGCGGTGCCCACCGCACCGAGCCCTCCCGGGCGCGGGTCCCCCTGGCCGCTCGGGACACGCCCGCCGCCGCCCCGCAGCCCTCCGGGACCCGTCTTCCGCACCTCCGGCGGGCGGCCGGTCAGAGCGCGCGGGCTATCGCCCGGCCCGCCGTTCTGCCGCTGAAGAGGCAGCCGCCGAGGAAGGTGCCTTCCAGGGAGCGGTAGCCGTGCATCCCGCCCCCGCCGAAGCCGGCCGCCTCGCCCGCCGCGTACAGCCCCTCCAGTGGCTCGCCCGACGCGGTCAGAACCCGTCCGGACAGGTCCGTCTCGAGCCCGCCGAGCGTCTTGCGCGTGAGGATGCTCAGCCGCACGGCTATCAACGGCCCCGCCTTGGGATCGAGCAGGCGGTGCGGGGCGGCCACCCGTATCAGCCGGTCGCCGAGGTAGGAGCGGGCGCCGCGTATCGCGGTGATCTGGAGGTCCTTGGTGAACCTGTTCCCCAGCTCGCGGTCGCGCGACTCCACCTCGTGCCGGAGAACCTGCTCGTCGACCAGCTTCTCGCCCGTCACCTCGTTCATCCCCCGGACCAGGGCGGACAGATTGCGCTCCACCACGAAGTCGGCGCCCCGGTCGAGGAATGCCTGTACTGGGCCGGGCGCCCCGGAACGCGCCCGGCCCAGCACGTCTCGTACGCTGCGGCCCGTCAGATCGGGATTCTGCTCGGAGCCGGAGAGCGCGAACTCCTTCTCGATGATCTTCTGGGTGAGCACGAACCACGTGTGGTCGTGGCCGGTGCCGGTGATGTGCCGCAGCGTGCCCAGGGTGTCGAACCCGGGGAAGAGGGGGACGGGCAGGCGGCGTCCGGTCGCGTCCACCCAGAGCGAGGAGGGCCCGGGCAGAATGCGGATGCCGTGGCGCAGCCAGATCGGGTCCCAGTTGGCGATGCCCTCGGTGTAGTGCCACATCCGGTCGCGGTTGACGAGGCTGGCGCCCGCGGCCTCGGCGACCCCCAGCATGAGGCCGTCGACGTGCGCGGGCACGCCGGAGAGCATCCGGCGCGGCGGAGTGCCCAGTCTTTCCGGCCAGTTGGCGCGGACGAGGTCGTGATTGCCGCCGATGCCGCCTGAGGTGACGAGCACGGCCTGAGCCCGCAGCTCGAACCCGCCCACGACCTGCCGGTTGCTCGCCGTGCCGCGGCGCGCCGCGCTCGGGGCGAGGACCTCGCCGGTGACCGTGTCCACGCCCCCGGCCCCCTGGGCAAGGCCCGTGACCCGGTGCCGGAAGCGCAGCTCGACCAGGCCCTCCTCGACGGCTTGGCGCACGCGGCGCTCGAAGGGCTCCACGAGCCCGGGTCCCGTGCCCCAGACGATGTGGAAGCGCGGCACCGAATTGCCGTGGCCCGTGGCCTCGTAGCCTCCGCGCTCCGCCCAGCCGACCACCGGGAAGAACCGGACGCCGAGCCCCCGCAGCCAGGAACGCTTCTCTCCCGCGGCGAAGTCCACGTAGGCCTCGGCCCAGCGGCGGGGCCAGCGGTCCTCCTCGCGGTCGAAGGCCGCCGTGCCCTGCCAGTCCTGCCAGGCGAGGGCGTGGCTGTCGCGGACGCGCAGGCGACGCTGCTCGGGCGAGTCCACCAGGAAGAGGCCGCCGAAGGACCAGTGCGCCTGCCCGCCGAGCGAGCTCTCCGGCTCCTGGTCGAGCAGAATCACCTTCCGTCCGGCAGCGGCCAGCTCGGCGGTGGCGACCAGCCCGGCCAGACCGCCGCCGATCACCACGACATCCGTGTCGTAGGCCATGCTCGTCCTCCCTCCGCGTGAGCCCCGGCTGACGGTTTCCGATCCTCTGTCCCCGCGCGTCCCGACGTCAACGCCGAAGTCCGCACCGGATACCGAAGAAGCCGGGCCCGGCTGCCAAAGCATCGGCCCACGCGACTTTGGTCTCACGGCCGCCGCGGTTTCCTCAGTCACAAGACGTACGGGGCCTATCCCAAGGACCGATGCGCGGGCCGCCTCCACCACTTGATGATGTTTCGGGTGGGAACGGGTGGTTGCCGGGAGGAGGCCGGCGCCGCCGGAAGGGAGTCGTCATGGACAGGTTCGACCGGGTGGGCCGCGGCGCCGCGTACGCGGCGGCGCTGGTGCTGCTGCCGTACCTGCTGATCAAGGTGTCCTGGGTCGCCGGCGCGCTGCTCGGGGTGCTCCCCACCGGTTCCGGGCTCGGGCTCGGGGAGTGGGTCGCGCTGAACGCGGCGACGGTGGGCATGGCGGCCACGGGCGTGGTCCTCGCGCTGGCCCTCGTGCGGCCGTGGGGATTGCGCATACCGGCGGTGCCCCTGCTGTTCTGCGGGTGGGTCGGGGCCGGCTTCCTCGTCGCGATGCTGCCCTACGCGGTGCTGAGTTCGCTGCTGTGGCCGTCGGGCGGATCGGCGGAGGAGAGCGGCGCCTCGGCCCCCGGCTGGGAGGAGGCGCTGATACAGACGAGCTTCGTGGGCACCGGGCTGTGCCTCGCCGTCGCCCTGCCGGCCTATCTGCGGCGCCGCTGGCCGCGTGCCCTCGGTGGGCGCCTGGGGGACGGGGCCGTGACCACGGCGGGTGCCGTCGGGCGGCGGTGGGTGTTCGCACTGGGGCTCGCGCTCGGCGTGGGCTGGCTGTACTGGGCGGCCGGCGGCACGGCAGGGCTGGCGCAGCCGGGCGACCGCAACGCCGAGTGGCGGCTGATCACGGCGGTCTTCGCCCTGTGGGCGACGGTCGGCTCCCTGGCGGCCTGGGCGGCGGCGCGCGGACGGCCCGGGCGGCTGCCGCGCTGGGTGCCCACGGCCCTGGGGTGGCTGGGCTCCGGCTCGATGTTCGCGTGGAGCGCCTGGAAGCTGCCCTTCACCGGTTATGCGGCGATCGCGGGGCGCGGGCCGGACTCCGTGATGCCGGAGAACCTGGCGGTGGCGGCCGCGGTGCACGTCCTGGCGGTGGCCACCGGGGCGTTGCTGCTGCGGGCCGTGCTGCTCGCCCCGCTCCGGGCCTCGATGGCGGGGTGAGGCGGGGGCCGCAGGCGGCGTCGCTCGCCTGTGGCGCAGGCACCGCCTGGAGAGGCCGCGGGCACGCCCGGGAGCCGCCTTCCCGGCGGCATCCCGGCTCCCCGGGCGCGGGCGCCGCGGAGGCGGTCCGGCCTCGCGGTCCGGCAGGAGGCGGGCTCAGGAAAGGAGGTCGGGCAGGACGGGCGCCGTCAGGGGCGCCGCCACCGGTGGCGCGCGGTTCCCCGCCGCCGGTGCTTCCGGGCCGGCGCGACATGATGAAGGGATGGACGAGGAGGTGTTGCCAGGACCGCTGCGCGCGGTGCTGTGTGATCTGCGGGAGTGCCGGGCCGGGTTTCCGGAGGTTCGCGAGGAGGGTGCCTGGTACATGCTCTACGCCGCGGACGGGAGCGGGGCCGGCGTCCGGGTCGAGGAGGGGCCCGAGCCGCTCGTCCTCGCCGGCATCGCGGAGCAGGTGCAGGAGTGGGCGGTGGAGGCGCTGTGGCAGGAGGGTCTGCCCGCGGTGTGGCCCGAGTGCCCGGCCCACCCCCGCACCCATCCGCTGGCCGCGACGGTCGCCGGTGGCACGGCCGTGTGGTCCTGTCCCCGGTCGGGGCGGGTGGTCGCGCCCGTGGGGGAACTGGGCCGGTGCGGCAGGGACGCGGGAACGCCGGCGGGGCGGAAGGCGTCCGGGGGATGAGCGGCGGAGCCCTCGCGGATGCGACCTCGGACGCCGGCGGGAGAGCACGGAAAGCGACGCATAGGCTCGTCGCATGTTCAGACAGGCCCTGGAAGCGGTGCGGCTGTGGTTCTCGCCCTGGCGGGTGCGGACGGAAGGGGAGACGCCCGACTACCGGTTCTCGCTCGCGAACGAGCGAACGTTCCTGGCTTGGCTGCGCACCTCTCTCGCCCTGCTCGCCGGTGGCATCGCGGTGGACCAGTTCCTGACCGACCTGCCCACCGGGGCCCGCCTCGCGGTCACCCTGCTGCTGCTGGCGGCGGGCGCCCTGTGCGCGGTCAGGGCGGTCAACCACTGGGTGCGCTCGGAGCGGGCGATGCGGCGGGGTGAGGACCTGCCGATGAGCCGGTTCCCCGCGCTGCTCTCCGTGGCCACGGTGCTGGCGGCGGCGGTGGTGATCGTCGCGGTGGCGGTGAGTCCGTGAGGGCCGACCCGGGCGCGCAGCCGGAGCGGACCCGGCTGGCGTGGCGGCGGACGACGCTGACGTTCGCGGTGGTGGTGCTGCTGGCCGCCCGGGTACTGGTGGTCTCGGACGGGGTCCCGGCGCGGCGGGCGGTGTGGATTGCGCTCCTCGCACTGGTGTGGACGTTCTTCCTGGGGGTGGCGCACCGGCGGATGGAGGCGCTCACACGGGACCGGCCGCCCGGCGCGGCTCCGGCCTCCCTGTTCGCCGCCGCGGCGGCCGTCGGTCTCGCGGCGGTGCTGCTGGCGCTCGCGGCGTAGCGGGCGGGCATCGTTCCGTGGGGGGAGGTGCGGCCGGGTGGAGCGGGCGTATCCTGCCCGGATGGCGCGGGCGCGGCGATTCACCTCACCCGAGCGGCTGCTCGCCGCGGTCGGGGAAGAACTCGGCATCAGCGACTGGCTCACCGTCGATCAGGAGCGGGTCGACCGTTTCGCGGAGGCGACCGGCGACCACCAGTGGATTCACGTCGATCCGGAACGTGCCAAGGACGGGCCCTTCGGCACGACCATCGCGCACGGCTACCTCACGCTCGCCTTGCTGCCCGTGCTGACGCCCCAGTTGTTGCTCGTCGAGGGCGTCACGATGGCCGTCAACTACGGGGTGAACAGGGTGCGTTTCCCCGCACCGTTGCCGGTCGGCTCCCGGGTTCGTGCCACCGGCACCATCCTCGGTGCCTCGCGGGTCGCCGGCGGGGTGCAGCTCACCCTTGCCGTGACCGTCACGCGGGAGGGCGGGGACAAACCGGTGTGCGCGGCCGAGACCGTCACCCGCTACTACGACTGAGCCGGGCCTGCGGCCCCGGCCTCGGGGAGTTGGCGTCCGCGGTGGGGGCCGGCCCGTAGCGGCGCGGGCGGTGGGGCGGGGACAGGCGTCGGCGGGTTCGGCGGCCACCCGCCCTCGGCCACCGCCGGCGACCGCCGGCGCCTCTCGGCGGGCGCCGGCCGCCCCGACTCCCGCCGCCGGCCACCCCCGGCTGCCGCCCTCCAACGGCCGCCGCCGGCCGGCTCCGACGGCCTTCGCCAACCGCCGCCGGCCGCCGCCGCGGGGGCCGAGGCGTCGTCAGGGCGCGGTGACGCAGGTGTCGCCAGGGCACGGGGCGCGGGCCTGGGCGGACGGGGGTCGTGGGGTGGAGAGGGGGAAGGGGGCGGGGCGGCCGGGTGGGGGTTATCGGGTGGGGCGGGTTGCGCGTGGGGGGAGGGCGCGGAGGTAGGGGTCGTTCATGAGCCCCACGGTCAACGATGGGCCGCACGGCTACCACGCGAGGGTGGCCGAACGGTCGGCATTCGACTCGAAAGTGTGACCGTGGAGCACGTGCGCGCCGCCCCTTGCGCCTCTGGGGCGCCGCGTTGCCGCCGCGTGCCCCCGTGCGCCCTGTCGGCCCGCGCACCGGCGTGAGAACACGTAACCATGACCAACCGGCGCGCCCCCAACCACCGGCTCAGGGCCCTGCTCACCGAGGCCGGATGGACCCAGGAGGCCCTGGCGAGGGCCGTCAATGCGCTGGGCGCCGAGATCGGCGCCGCCCTGCGCTACGACCGCACCGCCGTCGCCCACTGGCTGTCCGGCACCCAGCCCAGGCACCCGGTTCCCTACCTGGCCGCCGAGGCGCTCGCCCGGCGCATCGGACGCCAGGTCACGCCGCAGGCGGCCGGGTTCGCCCCCCTCCCGCGCGGCATCGGGGGCGCGGAACCCGGCTGCGGCCTCGGCGAGCAGGTGACCGGGTTCGCCGACCCGGTCACCGGGTTCGCCGCCCTGTGCCGCTCCGACGCCGACGCCCGCCGCAGGCTGCCGTTGCACCAGCGGCCGTACCAGGTGGCGGACGCGGCCGTACCAGGGCCCCCGAAACGCCCCGAGCCGGCCAGGCCGCTCGGGGCCCGCACCGACGAGACCACCGCCCTGCACGACGCCGTCGCCTTCTTCGCCGCCTCCATCGACACCCACGGCGGGCGGCACGCGCGCAGCGCCCTGTGCGCCTACCTGGCCGACGACGTGACCCCCCTGCTGGCCGCCCACCAGCCCCAGCGCGTGCGCGCGGAGCTGCTCGTGCTGGCCTCGCGGCTGGCGTTCCTGCTGGCGAGGATGTACGAGGACGGGCAGTTGCACGGCGTCGCCCAGCGGTACTACACCTTCGCCCACCGGCTGGCCGACGAGTCGGGCGACCGCACCTCCTGGAGCGTGGTGCTGCGGGCGATGAGCGCGCAGGCCCAGCGCCTGGGGCACCTGCCGTCCGCGCTCCAGCTCGCCGAGGCGGCCCACGAGGGCGTGCGCCGGGCCCCCGCGGCGCACCAGGCGTATGTGCAGGCCCAGTTGGCGGTCGTGCTCGGGCTCAGCGGCGACCGGCGCGGCGCGCTGGCGGCGCTCGGCCGCGCCGAGCGGGCGGCGCAGCGGGCGAGCAGCGCGGCGGCGCCTTTCGACTCGTACCCGGCCGCGGCCCTGCACTTTCAGACCTCCGCGGTGCTCGAAGCGCTGGGCGACCTGCCGGGCGCCCTGGGTGCGCTCCGGCGCGCGGCCGGCGAACGCGCCCCCGGAGACGTGCGCGGGCGTGCGCTGAGCCAGGCGCGCCTCGGCCAGCTCCTGTTGCGCACCGGCCACCTCGACGAGGCCTGCGCGGCCTGGGATGGCTTCCTGGCCGGCCGGGAGCGGCTGCGCTCGGGCGACGCCGAGCGGGCGCTGCGCGAGATGCGGCAGGCGCTGCGCCCGTACCGCAACCGCAAGCGGGCGGCCGAGTTGCTGGCGAGAACCGCGCACGGTCGTTGACTTGCCCCCGCCCCATTCCTACGGTCGAACGAAGGATTTCGTTTCGGCGGCAGGAGGCTGCGATGGACACGCGGACGGACAGCACGGCCGGCCCGGCCGCCCCGGCGGCCGGGGCCGCGGCCGGCGACGGGAGTGGATCGGCCGCCGCCCCGGGCGCGCTCGCGTTCCGCTACTCGGCCGGGTTCGGCAACCAGCACAGCAGCGAGGCGGTGCCGGGCGCGCTGCCGGTGGGCCGCAACTCCCCGCAGCGCGCCCCCCTCGGCCTGTACGCGGAGCAGGTGAGCGGCACCGGGTTCACGGAGCCGCGCGCCTCCAACCGCCGTTCCTGGCTCTACCGCATCCGCCCCTCGGCCGCCCACCCGCCCTACCGGCGGATCGGCCAGGGCACGCTGCGGGCGGCGCCCTTCGACGAGGCCGAGCCCGACCCGAACCGGCTGCGCTGGAACCCGCTGCCCGAGCCGCCGCCCGGCACCGACTTCGTGGCCGGCCTGTGGACGCTCGGCGGCAACGGCGACGTGCGCCGCAGGGAGGGCATGGCCATCCACCTCTACCGCGCCAACTCCTCGATGCGCGACCGGGTGTTCGGCGACGCCGACGGGGAGCTGCTGATCGTTCCCGAGCACGGCACGCTGCTGCTGCGCACCGAGTTCGGCCCGCTGGCGGCGGCCCCGGGCCAGGTGGCGCTGATCCCGCGCGGCGTCAGGTTCCTCGTCGAGCTGCCCGAGGGCGAGTCGGGCGGCTACGTCTGCGAGAACTACGGCACGCCCCTCGCGCTGCCCGAGCTCGGCCCCATCGGCGCCAACGGCCTCGCCAACCCGCGGGACTTCCTGGCCCCGACCGCCGCCTACGACGAGGCCGAGCGGCCGGTGGAGGTGATCGCCAAGTTCTGCGGCGGGCTGTGGGCGACGAACCTGGAGCACTCGCCGCTCGACGTGGTCGCCTGGCACGGCAACCACGTGCCGTATCTGTACGATCTGCGGCGTTTCAACGTGATCGGCTCGATCAGTTACGACCATCCCGACCCCTCGATCTTCACCGTGCTGACCGCGCCCGGCGTGGACTTCGTGGTCTTCGCCCCGCGCTGGCTGGTGGGCGAGGACACGTTCCGGCCCCCGTACTTCCACCGCAACGTGATGACCGAGTACATGGGCCTGATCGAGGGCGCCTACGACGCGAAGGCCGAGGGCTTCGTGCCCGGCGGCGGCTCGCTGCACAACATGTTCTCGGCGCACGGCCCCGACCGGGAGACCTATGCACGCGCGGTGGCCGCGGAGTTGGCGCCGCACAAGGTGGACGACGGCCTGGCGTTCATGTTCGAGACGCGGTGGCCGGTGTCGCTGACCGCCCAGGCGCGGAACGGCTCGCATCTCCAGCGCGGGTACGACCGCGTGTGGCAGGGTCTTGAGCGCAACTTCCGCCCCTGACCGCCGTCCCGCACCGACCCGGAGGGCCTTCGTGACCGTCTTCGCCCCCGACTCGCTGGAGCTCAACCGCAAGCTCCCGCTGTGGTATCAGGTGT
Organism: Streptomyces hoynatensis; assembly: GCF_003626535.1. Taxonomy (GTDB): domain Bacteria; phylum Actinomycetota; class Actinomycetes; order Streptomycetales; family Streptomycetaceae; genus Streptomyces; species Streptomyces hoynatensis. The sequence goes on along the minus strand of NZ_RBAL01000004.1, from coordinate 181,571 downwards.
CGCAGTCCCTGCGCGCCTCCATACTCGGCCGTCAGCCGCACGCCCCCCTGCGGCTGCCGACCGAGGAGCAACTCGCGGGGCACTACGGGGTGAGCGTGCTGACGATGCGGCAGGCGCTCAAGGAGCTGGAGACCGAGGGCCTGATCAGCAGGCACCGGCGGCGCGGCACCTTCATCGAGCCCACCGCGCGGCACGGCGCCCCCGTCCGGCTGCTCGGCTCGGTGGACACGATCGTGGCGCAGCAGTCCGGGGAGGTGACCACCCTCCTCGACCACGGCCCGGTGCCGGTGCCCGCCGAACTCGCCGAGTACTTCCCCGGCCTGGGCGAGGTGGTGCGCTTTCGCAGGCTGCGCCGCGAGGAGAGCAGCGGGGAGCCCGTCAACTGGGCGGAGAACCTGGTCCACCCGGAGGTGGCCGACCGCATCGACCCGGCCGCGCTCGAACGCTGGCCGATGACCAGGGTGTTGCGGGACGTGGCGCGGGTGCGGGTCGACCGGATCGCCAACACCGTGCAGGCGCGGCTCGCCGACCCGTCGACCGCACGGCTGCTCAGCGTGCCGTTGCTGAGCCCCATCCTGCACATCACGGGTGTCGAGTACGACGAGGGCGGGCGTGCCGTGGACGTCGCGCGGCTCCACTACCGCGGCGACCGGTTCTCCTTCGCCGTCACCGTGGACGCCTCCCCCGAGTGACGCCCCCGTCGGCGAGCGGCGTCCCCGGTCCCCGTGGGACGCCCCTCGCCCTGCGGTGTGCCCCGGGCCGCCGGGCGGGCCCGGGGGCCGGGTCAGCCGCGCCCGCCGAAGAGCGTCCTCCGCAGGCGCCGCAGCGGCGCGAACAGGTGCACGCGCGCCCCGCGGCTGGTACGCGCGCTGCCCGTGTCGCGCCTGGTGAGCTCGCGCATCAGGGAGGTGGCGTCCTCGGCCTCGCGCTGTGGCACCGCAGGGCCGGAGAGCACGCTCAAGTGACGGTCGAGACGCGCGCTGCTGGCGCTGGTCCCGCAGTCGATGGCAGGCACCCGTGGCGGCCTGCTGCGCACTGTTATCTGCTTCATGACTCTCCCACCCGTACAACGGCACCCGGTCCGGGCAGGGTAACCCTAACGCCCCACAAGGACGCCTGGGTATCCCGGTCCCTTGTTTCACCTTTCCCAGCAACGGGGTTGACGAACACGGCAAGACAGGCGTTCGCCGCGTAAACCCCCGTGCGCGGCCGCCGAACGGGGCGCGTGCGGGGTGTTTGCGGGAACGCCCAAGCCCGCGGGGCAATTCCCAGGCCCGCGGGGCGGTTCCCGGCCCGGCCCGGGGTGGGCCGGGAACGTCCGGGACCGGGCTCAGCGGTCGAGCTCCTCCTCCACGGGAGGCCTGGGGACGTCGCGCAGGTGCTGGGACTGGCCGCGCTTGCCGCCGAGGCGCGCCTGTTCGGCCCGCTGCGCGGCGCTGTGGCCGAGGTCGGAGTCCGGGTCGAGGCGCACCGAGTGCGCGATGTCCTCGCGGTTGCCGTATTCCTCGGGCGGTATGCCGCGCAGCGCCTTCAGCACGCCGGGCGAGGCGCCGTGCGAGCGCGCGGCGGCCACGAGTTCGTCCTTGTCCGCGGGGAAATCCACGTCCTCGATGGCGGTGAGCACTTCTTCCATCCTGACGTGAGCCATCGGGCTTCCTCCCTGTCCTTCGTGCGGGTGCCGTCCCCGCACGGGCGCCGTCCCCGGCACGGCCGCCGGCCGCACGCCGCGGCCCGGCCGGTTCGCGCCTGCCGAGTCCCCACCCGCTCCGGGCCGAAACGCGTCCGAAAATGAGCGGTCCCGGAGGGCGCTCACCGGCCGACGTCGAGCACCGCTCACCGGCCGACGTCGAGCACCGCCTTGCCGGTCACGCGGCGTTCCAGGAGGGCCTCGGCGGCCTCCGGGTACCTCTCCCAGCCGCCCTGCCAGCCGATCTCGGGCCGCAGCCGGCCGGCGGCGAGGAGGCCGAGCAGGGTGGCGAGATCCGGACCGGGCGAGCTGATGTCGCCATAGGTGCTCAGCGTCCTGGCCTCGCCGACGAAGAACAGCGCCTGCGGCTCGAACACCGCGGGCTCCCCCGAGGCCGAGCCGATGCACTGGATATTGCCGCCCGGCCCGAGGAGCGCGAACACCGCGCCGAGCTGCGCGCCTCCCACCGTGTCGAGGACCAGGTCGAGGGGGCCCTCGACGCCGTCGAGGCCGACCGTCACCCGGTGCGCCCCCAGCTCCGCGAGCCCAGCGCCGCGGGCAGGCGAGCCGACCGAGGCGATGACGTGCGCGCCGCCGAGCGCCGCGAGTTGCACGGCGTAACGCCCCACGCCCCCGGCCGCGCCGGTGATCAGCACCCGCCGCCCGAGGAGGGGCCTGGCCCGCAGCGCGCGCAGCGCGGTGAGGCCCGCCATCGGCAGCGCGGCGGCCTCCCGGAGCCCCACCCGCTCGGGGACCTCGGCGACCGCGTCGGTGGCCGCCGCCATCCGCTGGGCCCAGGCTCCCCCGCCGAAGACGGCCACCCTGGCGCCGACGGCGGGGCCCGAGCCGTCGGCGGCGGCGCGCGCCACCACGCCCGCGGCGTCGTAGCCGTGGACGGTGCCGGCGGGCCGCCGCGCGGCGAACGCGACCTCGCCGCGGTTGAGGGAGATGTGCCGGACGTCCAGCAGCAGCTCGTGCGGCGCCGGCTCGGGCTCCGGCACGGTGCCCAGCCTGAGGGCGCCGGGGGCGGCGGGGTCGACGAGAAGTGCGCGCATGTCCATGGCTCTCTCCGGTGGAGGCGTCGGGGGTGGGCCGGGGCGCCCGGGCGGGCCGGGGCGCCCCGGCCATAGCGGACCGGCGGTCCGTTTCCGGAACGGTAGCATAGGCGGACCGTCGGTCCGATTGAGCGGGGAGTGGATGCCATGGCCGGGCAGGGGGCCGAGCGCGCCGACGCGGCGCGCAACCGCCGTGCGGTGCTGGAGGCCACCGAGCGGCTGCTGGCGGAGGGCGGCGGCGACCACGTCTCGCTCGACCGGGTGGCGGCGCTGGCCGGGGTGGGCAAGGGCACGGTGTTCCGGCGGTTCGGCAGCCGGGCCGGGCTGCTCCAGGCCCTGCTGGAGGAGCGGTCGGCGGCGCTGCGCCGCGCCGTCTCCGAGGGGCCGCCACCGCTGGGGCCCGGGGCGCCCGCACGGGAGCGGCTGCTCGCCTTCCTCGACGGCCTGGGGGCCATCGCCGAGGGGAACGCCGTGCTGCTCGCGGCGCACGAGCAGGCGTGCGCCGAGGACAAGTTCGCCGACCCCAGCTACCGGTTCTGGCAGGGCCACCTGCGCGCGCTGCTGGCGGAGGCCCGGCCGGATCTGGACGCGGACTTCCTGGCCCACGCGGTACTCGCGGTGTTCGACGGGGAGCTGGTCCGGGCCGTGACGCGGGAGGGCGGGCCGCGTCACTTCACCAGATCCGTGCAGCGGATGGCGCTCGCGCTGTGCGAGCGGCCCTGAGGGCTGCGGCGCGCCGGCGCCCGCGGCCCCGCGCGCGCCGCGTCTTCCGCGCGCGCCGCGTCTCCCGCGCGCGCCGGGGCGGGAGTTCAGGGGGCGGCCGGGGCCGGGGCGAGGGTGGGGTAGTCGGTGTAGCCCTCGGGGCCGCCGACGTACATCAGGTAGGCGTCGCGGACCTGGTTCGGCGGTGCGCCGGTGCGGAGGCGTTCGACCAGGTCGGGGTTGGCGAGGAAGGGGCGGCCGAGGGCGACCAGGTCGGCGCCCGCGGCCAGCAGCGCGGCCCCGGCGGACAGGCCGCCGTCGGCGGGGATGTGGTCGCGCGGCAGCACCGGGTTGCCGATCAGCGTTCCCGGCCAGGCCGCCCTGAGCTCCCGGAAGAGGGGCTGCCCGGGGTCGGCGTAGACGAGGTGGAGGTAGGCCAGGCCGAGGCCGGAGAGTTCGGCGAGGAGGGCACGGTAGAGCGCGGGCGTGTCGTCCTCCTCGATGCCGTTGACGGTGAGTCCCGGCGAGATCCGCAGCCCCACCCGCTCCGCTCCCACCGCCTCGGCCACGGCGCGCGTCACCTCGGTCACGAACCTGACGCGGGAGCGCGCGTCTCCGCCGTAGGCGTCGGTGCGGCGGTTGGTGTTGCCCGCGAGGAACTGGTGCAGCAGGTAGCCGTTGGCCGCGTGGACCTCGACGCCCTCGAAGCCGGCCGCGCGCGCGTTGCGGGCGGCGGCGGCGAAGTCGGCCACGGTGGCGCGGATCTCGGCCGTGCTCATCTCCCGTGGCACGACGGTGGGCCGGTGCCCGCCCGGGGTGAAGATCGTGCCGGGGAGCGGGACGGGCGAGGGGGCCACGGGCGCGAGGCCGCTGTTGGCGGGGTGCCCGACCCGGCCGCCGTGCTGGAGCTGGAGGAACATCCGGCCGCCCGCGGCACGGACCGCCTCGGTGACGGCCCGCCAGCCGGCGATGTGCCGCGGCGCGTGAATGGCGGGAATGTGGGGGTAGGTCTGGCCGACGGCGTTCGGCGTGGTCGCCTCGGCGACGATCAGGCCGGCGGAGGCGCGCTGGGCGTAGTAGGTGGCCATGAGCGGGACCGGCACGCCGTCCGCGGCGGCGCGGTTGCGGGTCATGGGCGCCATCACCAGCCGGTTGGGCAGGGTCAGGGGGCCGAGTTCTGCGGGCTCGAAGAGGGGGGAGGCCGCGGTTGAGTTCGTCATGCAGGCACGGTAGAACTTGACACTGGTGTCAGATTCAACCGGCGGATTCCGGCCGCCGCGAATCGGGAGGTGGCCCATGCGGATCGGCGAGCTGGCGCGGCGCACGGGAGTCGGCGAGCGCTCCCTGCGCTACTACGAGAAGCAGGGCCTGCTGGCCTCCGAGCGCACGCCGGGCGGGCACCGGGAGTACGCCGAGGCCGCGGTGGCCCGGGTCATCCGCATCCAGGAGCTCTTCGCCGCGGGGCTGTGCAGCAGGAAGATCGCCCAGCTGCTGCCCTGCATGCGCGACGCGGACGGCGGCCCCTCGGAGATCGCCACCCCCCGCCTGGTCAGGGACCTCACCGCCGAGCGCGAGCGCATCGACCGCACCATCCGGGACCTGCTGCGTTCCCGCGAGGTCCTGGACGAGGTCATCTTCGCCGCCTCGGGGGCGGAGGAGGCCGCCGACCCGGGGGCGCAAGAAGCCGCCGACTCGGGGCCGGGGGTGGCCGTCGCGGCCGGCCCGGGGGTGGAAAATGGCGTGCCGCCCCGAGCGGGCCTGCGGTAGCGTCCCTGCGCGTCCGCCCGCCGCCCGCGCGGGGCCGGCCCGGCCCCCGCCCGGCGGTGAGCGCGGGCGCGAGCGCCGGGTCACACGCCGGCGCGGGCCCGGGAGCCGGGTTCGCCTGCGCGAGCGCGTGCGGGCACGAGTGCAGGTCCGAGTAGAGGGAGAGTGTGAGATGCGGCGTCGCCTCGGAGTCTTCGAGCTGCCCTGTGCCACCCACCTGACCTCCGGGGACCTCCTCTGTGATCCGAACCACTCTCAACCTCGGGATTCTCGCGCACGTCGACGCCGGTAAGACCAGCCTCACCGAGCGCCTGCTCTTCGACAACGGAGCCATCGAGCGGCTCGGCAGCGTCGACGCGGGAAGCACCCAGACCGACACCGGCGACCTGGAGCGCGAACGCGGCATCACGATCCGCTCCGCCGTCGCCGCCTTCACCACGGGCGACCTCCAGATCAACCTCGTGGACACGCCCGGCCACCCCGACTTCATCGCCGAGGTGGAACGCGCCCTGTCGGTGCTGGACGGCGCGGTGCTCGTGCTGTCCGCCGTGGAGGGCGTGCAGGCGCAGACCCGCGTCCTGATGCGTTCGCTGCGCCGCCTGCGGCTGCCGACGCTGCTGTTCGTCAACAAGATCGACCGGATGGGCGCGCGCCACGAGGCGCTGCTCGCCGACATCAGGGCCAGGCTCGCCCCCCTCGTGGTCCCGATGAGCGAGGTGCGGGCCGCGGGCACCGCCGCGGCCAGGGCGCCGCGCCGGTCCTGGGCCGACCCCCGGGCGCGGGAACGGGCCGCGGAGACGCTCGCCGAACACGACGAGGGCCTGCTGGCCCGCCTCGTCGAGGGGGACCTCCCCGCGGCCGGGGAACTGCGCGCGCTGCTCGCCGCGCAGACCGCGGCCGGCCTGGTGCACCCGGTGTTCTCCGGCTCGGCCCTGACCGGCGAGGGCGTCGCCGAACTCACCGCGGGCATCAGGACGTTCCTGCCGCCGCCGCGGGCTCCCCTGGGCGGGCCCGCGCGCGGCACCGTGTTCGCCGTCGAGCGGGGCGAGGGCGGGGAGAAGATCGCCTACCTGCGGCTCTTCTCGGGCGAGGTGCGGGCACGCCAGCGCCTGAGCCTCAGGCGGCGGGAGCCGGGCGGCGCCGTCCTGCGGTACGGCGGCCGGGTGGCCGGGCTGGAAACGGTGCGGGCCGCGGATTCCGCGGGAGCCGGGCCGCAGGACCGCGAGTGCCTGCGGGCCGGGGGCATCGGGCGGGTTCGCGGCCTGGCGGCCGTCCGGGTGGGCGACCGCCTCGGCGAGGCGGACCGGGACCGGGAGCGGCCGCACTTCTCGCCGCCGGGGCTTGAGGTGACGGTCCGGCCGGGACGGCCGGGCCTGGAGGCCCGCCTGCACGCCGCGCTGACCCGGCTGGCCGACGAGGACCCACTGATCAGGACGCGGGTCGCGAGCGACGGGGCGACCTCCGTGCTGCTGTACGGAGAGGTGCAGCAGGAGGTGATCGCCGCGAGGCTGCAGCGGGACTTCGGCCTGACGGCCGTCTTCGCCCGCCCGCGGCCGGTCTACGTCGAACGGCCGGCCGGCGTGGGCGAGTTCTGCGAGGAGATGGGCCCGGGCGTCGGCCGCTTCTGGGCGACGATCGGGCTGCGGGTGGAGCCGGCGCCGCCCGGCCGCGGCGTGCGGTTCGTCCGCGACGTCGAGTGGGGGGCGTTGCCGCGCGCCTTCCACCGGGCCGTCGAGGAGGCGGCGCTGCGCACCCTCGAACAGGGCCTGTACGGCTGGGAGGTGACGGACTGCACGGTCACCCTCTACCGCGTCGGCTACCACTCCCCCGACAGCAAGGCGGCCGACTTCCGCGACCTGACGCCCATGGTGCTGCTGCGGGCGCTGCGGGAGGCGGGCAGCCGGGTCCACGAGCCCTGCCAGGCGCTGGAGATCGAGATCCCGCGGGACACGCTCAGCGCGGTGGCCGGGGCGCTGGCCGCCAGGGGGGCGGACATCGTGGCCACCGAGGAGCGGGGCGAGTCCTGGGCGGTCTTCGCGGAGCTGCCGACCCGGCTGGTGCAGGAGGTGCGGGCCGCGCTGCCCGGGCTGAGCCGGGGCGAGGCCGCGGTCTTCGCCCGGCCGGGGGCGAACCGGCCGGTGCGCGGCCGTGCGCCGCGGCGGGCCAGGACGGACGGCAACCCGCTGAACCGGGAGGAGTACCTGCGCCACCTCGCGGCGCCCTCGCTCACCCGGGTCTGACCGGGCCACGGCCCGCCCGGCGGCCGGGTCTTCGCCCGGCCGCCGGGGGCGCCGCCCGCCGGGGAGGGTCGCCCGCCGGGGAGGGCCGGGGGAACGGCGGGCGGCGGGCGGCGGGCTGTTCAGTCCAGCGGCTCGGCCGGCCTGGTCATCGGCCCGCCGGCGCTGCCGGTGTTGAGCACCCCCCGCGGCTCCACCAGCAGAATGGCCGTCTCCTCCTCGGCCACCGGGCAGTGCTCGGCGCCCCGGGGCACCACGAAGAGCTCTCCCGGCTCCAGCACGACGTTCTCGATGTTCTCGGCGTTCTCGGCGCTCCTGGCGCTCCCGGCGCTCCCGGCGTCCCGCAGCCGGATGGTGAGGCGGCCGCTGAGGACGAGGAACAGCTCGTCGGTGTCCTCGTGCGTGTGCCAGACGAACTCGCCCTTCAGCTTGGCGAGTTTGATCTCGTAGTCGTTCAGTCCCGCGATCTTCTTCTGGGCCCACAGCTCGCTGAAGAGGGAGAGCTTGTGCGCCAGGTTGACGACGGCGCCCGGCTTGTTCGTATCGCTCATGGCAGGAGCCTGCACACGCGCGGGGCGGCGGGTCTTGTACGTTCCTGGCATGAGCGGGAACGGGGCGCGGCCGGAGACCAGGATCAGTGCCTGGCGCCCGGCGGTGGCCGGGATCGCCGAGGTCTTCCACGCCCGGTTCACGGACCACGCCTACCCGCTGCACACCCACCGCACCTGGGACCTGATGATCCTCGACGAGGGGTGTGTGGACTTCGCCGTGGACCGCCACCGGCACGGCGTCACGGGCGCGGACGCCGTGGTGCTGCTGCCGCCCGGGGTGCCGCACGACGGGCGGACGGTGACCCCCGCCGGCTTCCGCAAGCGGGTGCTCTATCTCGACGACCGGGTGCTGCCGGAGCGGCTCGCCGGGGCGGCGGTGGGGATTCCGGTGCACGCCGACGTGCTGCTGCGGCGGCGCCTCCACCAGCTGCACCTCGCGCTCGGCTCGGCGGACGGCGCCTTCGAGGCGGAGTCACGGCTCGCGTTCGTCCGCGAGCGCCTCCTGGCACGCCTGGGCGCTCCTGTGCGAACCAGAACGCCGGGGCGCGAGGCGGCGCCGCTGGCCGCCGCGCTGCGCGAGCTGCTGGACGCGCGCCTGCGCGGCGGGGTGACCCTGGCGGAGGCGGGGGCCCTGCTGCACGCCCACCCCACCCACCTGATCCGCTGCTTCCGGCGGGCCTACGGGCTGCCCCCGCACGCCTACCTCACCGGGCGGCGCGTGGAACGGGCCCGCCACCTGCTGCTCGAGGGACTGCGCCCGGCGGAGGTGGCCGCGGCCGTCGGCTTCCACGATCAGGCGCACCTGAACCGGCACTTCACGCGTCACGTGGGCGTGCCGCCCGGCCGCTTCGCCGCCTCGTCCGGGGCCCGTGCCATCCGGTGGCCCGGGCCCTGAGGCGGCCGGTGGCCGGGGCCGCGAGGGGCCGGCGGCCCAGGCCCGGGTACGGCCGGGGCGCCCTCAGTCCCCCGGGCAGGGCCAGGGCCCGTCCCCCCAGGTGGTGCGGGTGTCGTCGCGGGTGACGGCGCCGCAGGCCAGTTCCGTCCTCGGCTCCTCGCCGCGGGCCGCGCGCAGGATGAGGACCAGCCGGTCCTGGGTGCGGCGCCCGCCGTCGCCCGCACCCGGGGCGTCGAACCAGCCGGAGGCCCCGTCGAAGCCGCCGAGTCCCTGGTACAGCGCGGTCTGCACCGCGGTGCGGTCGAGGCGTTCCCCGACCCGGCCGGTGGCCTCCCACGCCTCGTCGACCGCGAGGGACAGATAACGCAGCGCGTCCCAGGCCAGCGCGGGCCGCGGGTCGATGGCCAGGGTGCGCCGCACGTCCTCGTACGCGGACTCGTAGGCCGCCGCGTACCGGGTGGCGAACTCGGTGCCCTCCTGCCCGGCGTTCAGCAGCGGGCCGCCGCCGTCCAGCGCGTAGTAGAGCGTGAGGCCCTCGAACTCCGCCCACGGCTGCTCGTTCGTGATCGGGATGTTGGAGACCTCGTCGCCGCCGAGCAGGGTCAGCCGCGGGCAGTCCCGGGAGAGCGCGCGCAACTCCCGCAGGAACAGCGGGATTTCGCTGCCGCGGGCCGTCCACACCAGGACCGTGTGCGGCTCCTGGCGCACCGCGCGGCAGACGGTGCGGGCCAGTTCTGCCCTGGTGGACTGCTCCTCACCCTCGACGAGTTTCTCGTCCCGCTCCTGGGGCAGCCCGTTGCGCGGCGAGTACAGCAGGGTGCGCGTCCGCTCCGGGTCGTACGCGGCCTGGAACGATTCGGCCAGGCTGCCGCTGTAGGCGTCCCTGGCGTCGGCCACCAGCAGCACCTGCTCGGCGCGGGAGGCGGTGCCGTCCCGCTCCGCGATGGGCTCGGCGTAGCGCAGGAACGCCGCCATGGCCGCCGCGGTGCGGCTGTTGGTCGGCGCGTTCTGGTAGTAGTGGCGGCCGTGGCCGAGGAGTTCGTCGGCGGTGCCCGCGGTGCCGACGACGGGCAGGCCGGCCGCGTCCAGCACGTCCAGGGCCTCGTAGACGGTGCGCCGGCTCTGCCCCATGCCGACGACCCCGACGATCGAGGGGTCGTCCTCGGCCAGGTCGACCAGGTGGCGGGCGACGGGGACGGCGTCCCGGTAGCGGTCCCCCGCGTCGGCCACGATCACCCGCAGCGGGACCCACTCCCCGGTGTCGAGCGCCCGGTCGTTGCCGTACCGCTGGGCCAGCGCGATGCCGCGCAGCTGGGCCAGCACGCCGCCCCTGACCGGGTCCTCGGCGCCCGCGCCGCCGCTGAGCGGGGCGAAGGAGATCACGGTCCGCGACGGGGCGCCGAGCCCGTCGGCGGTCAGCTCGGCGGTGACCGCGTCCACCCTGCGGTTCTCGTCCTCGATGCGTTCGAGCACCTGCCGCACCGGCTCCTCCAGGTCGTCGACCACGGCGGAGTCCCGCACCCCGACGCAGCTGCCGTCCGAGCCGAGGAAGGTGCTGCCCAGGCAGCCGTCGTCCTCGGGCAGCGGCAGCAGCCCCGCCGTCGCGGCGAGCAGCGCCAGGGCCGCGGCCGCGGCGAGCCCGGCCAGTTCGAGGGCGAGTTCGGCCGCGGGGCCGATCCTCGGGCGTCTGACCGGCAGCCGGCGGCGGCGTCTGAGCTGGTAGGTGGCCCGGTCGTCGGCGCTCAGGTCCTCCCTGGGGAGGGTGATCACCAGGCCGCTGACGTCCGCGACCAGCGCCGGGTCCCGCAGGCCCTGGCGCAGCCAGTCGGCGGCCTGGCCGAGCCCCTCGCGCTCCACGTCCGGGAGGTACCTGCCGATCCGCTCGACGCCCGCGGCCAGCACGAGCAGCGAGGTGGCGCGGTGCTCCTTGGCCTCGCTGCGCAGCTCGCGGATGAAGCGCTGGACCCGCGAGTGCTCCGCCCCCGCGTTGTCGAACAGCACCACGAAACGGTGGGCGCGCCGGCGCCGCCAGGGGCGCGGGAACCGGCCGCGCGCCGCCCGGTCCAGGTCGGTCACCAGCGCCTGCACCAGCACCCGGTCCAGGTCCTCCAGCCGGCCCGCCTCGTCGGCGCGCGGCACCAGCGCCCTGAGCTGGTCGAAGAACGGGCCGGGGCCGCGCTGCCCCTCGGCCCAGCGGGTGAACCAGAGGAGCCGCCGCCTGGCCCTGGCGAGGAACAGCCGGCGCGGCAGCGACTGGAAGGCCCAGCCCACCAGGAAGTTCCACAGCGCGGCCGGCACGCCGCCGTCGCCGCGCAGCCCGTCGTCGCGCTCCTCGCCCGCCAGCCGCCACAGGCCGCGCGCGAACGCCGACTCCTCCAGGTGCCTGGCGTACAGGTGGTCGCGCAGCCGGTGCCGCGGCCCGGACCTGACCGCCTCCTCGGCCTCGGCCACGGTCTTCAGCAGCCACAGCCCGGGCAGCCGCAGCCGCCCGCCGCCGCAGGCTCGGGTGGTCCGCGCCAGCTGGGCGGTGATCTCGTCGAACAGGGCGAGCGGCCAGCGCCCGCCGTCCGGCTCGGCGAGGTAGGCGTGCGGGGTCAGCGGGCGGCGCTCGCCGCCGAGCCAGCCCCGCAGCCCGGCACCGAGCGGCTGGTCGCCGGCCCGTTTCACCAGCACCACGGGCAGCCAGCGGCGCTCGCGCCGCGGCTGGGTGATGAGCCGCTCCAGGGCGTCGACGAACGCGCCCATCCCCCGGTAGGCGGGTAACTCGCCCTGCTCCTCCCGAACGGTCATCGCGCTCCCCTCCCGCGTACGCGTTCGATCGCCGATTCGCCCGCTAAAACGCCGTGGCCGCGGGCGCGGTTCCTGGCCCCTGGCGCCGCCGGGCGGGCCGTCGCGGCCGGGCTTGCCGCACGCTCCCCACGCCGGCTCCCCGCGGGCGCAGGGGCGTGGGGGGCCGTGGGGCCGGGGCGGGGGTGGGCGCGGCGCGACGGCCAGGTCCCCCTCCCGGGTGAACCCGGCGTACCCGGTCCCGGGGAGGCGGCGGCGCGGCGCGCGGCCGGGCCTGCGGGGCGGCCGACCCGGCGCCAGCAGCGCCTTTTCCGGCAGGCCGCCGGCCACGGGCGGCCCCGCACCCCTCTTCTCTCACCATATGAGCGTCACATTTTTTCACTCACACGAATTGTCCGTGGCGTTACCGAGCATAGGGCGGGGATGCTCCGCTCGGCGCAATCGTCAACTACTGGCAAAGTGAGGGAAAATTCACGACAAAGGCGTTCGAGTCGAGGAGGACGGGGATACCGGAGCCGACGCCGGGAAATCGTGCACATCACCATGGGGTGCCCCTCGACGAGTAAAGACTTTCCCACGTGCCGAGCAGGAGGTCAGGTCGTCCGCACCGCGCGAACATCCCGCCATCGGACCGTCATACCGATGCCGGGAACGCGCTGACCGCCACGCCGTGAAGGGCCCTCGCCCGCGCCGATCGACCCACGTAAAGACCGACTCGTCATCAGGAGACGCTGTGCGTTACGGAAGTGAGCTGAGAGAAGCCGTCCACTCGCCTGGCACCACGCCGCTCATCGGCATCTACGACATGTACTCCGCATCCATCGCGGCCCAGCACTACGACGGATTCTTCGTTTCCGGATTCGGCTTCGCCGCCTCCCACTACGGCCTGCCCGACATCGGCTTCATCGCCTGGCCCGACATCGTGGCCTTCGTGGAGCGGCTGCGGCTGGCCTTCCCCGGGCACCACCTGCTCGTCGACATCGACGACGGCTACGTGGACCCCGAGGTGGCCTGCCACGTGGTGCAGAAGCTGGAGCGGATCGGGGCCTCCGGGATCATCCTGGAGGACCAGAAGCGCCCGCGCCGCTGCGGCCACGAGGACGGCAAGCTGATCCTGCCGCTCGAGGAATATCTGGAGAAGCTGAACCTGGTCCTGGAGAGCAGGCGCGACATGGTGGTCGTCGCCCGCACCGACGCCACCGAGGAGGAGGAGATCCTCCGCCGGGCGAAGGCGCTCGCCGAGACGGAGGCGGACGTGGTGCTCGTCGACGGGGTGCGCAGCGTCGAGTGGATTCGCCGCGTCCGCCAGGTCATCGGCGACAAGCCCCTGCTCTTCAACCAGATCGCGGGCGGCAAGTCGCCACGGCTCTCGCTTTCCGAACTGACGGAACTGCAATGCCAGGTGGCCATCTACAGCACGCCCTGCCTGTTCGCGGCGCACACCGCGATCGACGCCGCGCTGGAGGAGCTGAAGAAGTCCGACGGCCGACTTCCCGACACCGGCAGGACCGGGGCCGTCGGCGTGCGGAGCTCGCTGGCGCTGCTGGAGCGCAACATCAGCAGGCACCACCCGGCCGAGCTTCAGGACGCCTTCGCCTGACGCCGGGACGGGAGCCGCCCGGCCGTGGGGCGGCGGCAGGACGACCGCCGCCCCCACCCGGCCCCGGGCCGCCCGGTCCCCGAGCCCGCGCGCCCGGCGGCCCTCGCCCGCCCGGCGGCCCCCGTCCACCCGACGCCCCTCACGAACGCCACGACAAGGAAAGCCACCGCCATGACACTGCTCTCGCCGAAGGCGCAGGCCACCGCCGCGCTCGCCGTGGGAATGCTGTGCGGCTCCGCGGCCGCAGGCACCGCCTGCGCGGACGCCCCCGACGGGGGAATGGAGACGACGCACGGGCCCTCCCTGATCACCATCGACAACTCCAACGCCGACTCCTGGCTGGAGGTCGACCGCACGCTCAACATGCTCGCCCCCTTCAGCAAGGGCACCGCCGGCAGCGATCACGACGGGGGTGGCGGCGCGATCGAGCAGACCGTCACGGACTCGGCGGGCACCGGCCTGCAGGCCGCCCCCGACGAGGACGGCGCCGAGGAGGAGGAAGAGGAGGAGACCGGGGAGAGCGCGGCGACCGGCGGGGACGACCCCGAGGGCGACGCGGACGCGAAGCCGGGCGAGTCCGCCGGCGCCCGCGCGCCGGGCGCACCCGCCGCCTCCTGACGCCCCCTCCGGGCGCTCTCCTTCCCGGCCCACGCGCCTGGGGCGCCCGCTCCCGCCCCGAGGCGCGGCACCCGCGTGCGGCGGGCGGCGCGCGCCCGCCCGAGCCCCCGCACCTCCCGCCGCACGCCCCGCCCCGCCCTCGCTCCGGCCCCCGGCCCCCTGCCCTCGCCCCGCCTCCGGAAGGAGGGAACTCCCGTGCCCGTCCCCGCCCCCCTCTCGGCCACCGCCCTCGGCTCCCGGCTCGGCTCCCGGTTCGGCTCCGCCTCCGGCGCCGTCCGTGCCGGCCTGCGCCGCGTCGACCGGTACATCGCCGCCCTGCTCGCCACGGTCGCCCTGGCCGCGCTCCTCCCGGCCGACGGCACGCCCGCGGAGGTCGTCGGCGTGGGCACGAAGCTCGCCGTGGGGCTGCTGTTCTTCCTCTACGGCGCCCGCCTCTCGCCGCACGCCGCCTTCGCCGGGCTGCGGAACTGGCGGCTGCACCTGCCGATCCTGCTGTTCACCTTCGCGGTCTTCCCGCTGTGCGGGGTGGCCCTGGGCGCCCTGCCCTCCGCGGTGCTCAGCGAGGACCTGGCCAGGGGCGTGCTGTTCCTGTGCGTGCTGCCCTCCACCGTGCAGTCGGCCGTCGCCTTCACCTCGATGGCGCGGGGGAACGTCGCCGCGGCGATCTGCTCCTCCTCCTTCTCCAGCCTGCTGGGGGTCTTCCTCACGCCGCTGCTCGCGGCCCTCCTGCTGCGCGGCCCGGGGGACGGGGGCCAGGTGCCGATCTCGACGGGTCAACTGGTGAGCATCGTCGTGCAGTTGCTGGTGCCCTTCGCGCTCGGGCAGGCGGCGCGGCCCTGGCTGGGCGGCTGGGTCGCCAGGCACCGGGCCCTGACCACGGTCTGCGACCGCGGCTCGATCCTGCTCGTGGTGTACGCGGCGTTCAGCGAGGGGGTCAACGCGGGCATCTGGCACCGGGTCTCCCCGGGCAGGCTGCTGGCGCTGCTCGCGCTGTGCGGGCTGCTGCTCGCCCTGGTGCTGACGCTGACCGCGCGGCTCGCCCGGTGGCTCGGCTTCTCCCCCGAGGACCGGGTGACCGCGGTGTTCTGTGCCTCGACGAAGAGCCTGGCCAGCGGGCTGCCCATCGCCACCGTGCTGTTCGCCGCCGAGGACGTCGGGCTGCTGGTCCTGCCGCTGATGCTGTACCACACCCTCCAGTTGATGACCTGCGCCACCCTCGCCAGGCGGCGTCCGGCCCCGGCCCCGGACGGGCCGCGCCCGGAGCCGGACGCCGCGCCGGGGGCCGCCGCCGCGGGCGCCCCGGCCTGAGGCGCCCCCCGGCGCGGCGCCGGACCCACGCGCCCGGCCCGCGCGGCGCGCCCCGGCCCGCGCGCCGGCCCCGTCCCCGGCCCGGCGCAACGGACCGGGCCACGGGTCATTTTGGCGCGGTGGCCGCGGCGCCGGCGGGCATCAGCCGGGAGAGGAGGAGGGCGAGCAGGGCGGTGGCCGCGGCCACCGCGAAGGCCGCCGCGTAGCCCGACTCCGCGGGCGGTCCTCCCCCGCCCGGCACGGAGGCGGTGACCAGCACCGCGGAGACCTGGGTGCCCACGGCGCCGCCCACCGTACGCAGGATGACGTTGATCGCGGTGGCCGCGCCGGTGTGCGCCCGGTCGGCGCTCGCGACGACCAGCTGCCCGAGCGAGGCGAAGGCGAGCCCGTAGGCCACCCCGAGGAGCGTGCCTTCGAGGGTGAACTCCCACAGGTGCCCGTTCGCCGTCCCCATCGCGCCCAGGGCCAGGGCGGCGAGGAGGGCCCCGGCGCCGAAGGTGACGCGTCCCCCACAGCGGGCGGAGAGCCGGGCGGCGAACGGGGCCGCGAGCACCATGGCCACGGCCATCGGGATCACGGCCAGGCCGGTGCGGGTCGCGGAGGCGCCGAAGCCGTATCCCGCGGCCGGCGGCGTCTGGAGGAACTGCGGCATCAGCGAGACCGCGGAGAACATGGCGGCGCCCACCACCAGCGTCGCCAGATGGGTCACCGCCCTGGCCCGGCCGCGCAGCAGCGCCGGGTCGACCAGCGGCGCCGGCGCGCGCCGTTCCACGAGGGCGAAGGCCGCGCCCAGCAGGACGGCGGCGGCCCCGAGGCCGAGGGTGCGCGCCGAGCCCCAGCCCCAGGCGCGGCCCTGGGTGATGCCGAGCAGCAGGGCGGAGAGGGCGGCGGCCAGCAGCAGGGCGCCCGGCAGGTCCACCCCGGGGCGTCCCTCCCGGCGCCCGGCGGGCGTGCCCGCATCCGCGGGCAGCGTGCGCACGCCCGCGAGCGCCGCCGCGGCGAGGAGCAGCAGCAGCCAGAACAGCCGGTCCGTGCCGAGCGCGTCGGCGAGCGGCCCGCCAAGCGCCATGCCGAGCGCGCCGCCGACGCCGAACATCGCGCTCAGCGCCGCCACCACCCCGCCCAGCCGCGCCGCCGGGACCAGGCGCCTGGCCAGGCCGAAGGCGAGCGGGAAGGCGCCGCCCGAGCAGCCCTGCACGACCCGCGCGGCCACCATCCCGCCGAACCAGGAGGCGTGGGCGGCCACGGCGGCCAGGGCGCTGCCCGCGGCGAGGCACAGCAGGCAGGCCGTCAGCACGGGCCGGTAGCCGAAGAGGTCGCCGACGCGGCCGGCGACCGGCGTGACCACGGCCGAGGCCAGCATGAACGCGGTCAGCAGCCAGGCCGCCGTGGCGGCGGAGACCTCCGACTGCCGTTGCAGCAGGGGCAGCGAGGTGACGACGACGGTCTGCGCCAGGGCCACGCAGCAGGCGGCGAGGAGCAGGACGGGCACGAGCAGCCCCGTCCGCCCCGGCGCCCCGCCCACGGCGGAACCCGCGCCCCTTGCGGCCCCGGCGCCGCGCCCCTGCCCACCGGGGTTCCTCCCGGCGTTTCCCCGCGCGCCCTCGCGCGCCTGTTCCGGCATGAGCACTCCTCCCTCGGCCGACTCGCCTTCTCCGCAGGTCCAGGCGATCAGGTAAGGGCAGCCTAACAGGATTAGTGACCGCCGGTCATTAAATGAGCCGCGGGCGAACCCGGAGGGCCCGGGAGGCCGGAGGGAACCGAGGGCAGGGCGCCGCCGGGGGCGGGACGGGGGCCGCGTTGCGGCACGTGGCGCGCTGCGGCACGGCGCGCGGCCCGCCCCCGGCGGCCACGGCTTGACATCGCCGCCCGGCACGTGGCCTGGCTCGGGCAGATCCCGGGCACGCCGGTGGCCGACGGCGACCGGGAGCGCAGCGCCGAACTGCTGCGCGGCCTCGGCCGCCTGTACGTCCGTGACCCCCGCTTCTCCGCCACCTACGGGGGCCGGGACACGGCGGCCTTCGTCCGCGACTCCCTCGACGAGTACGCCCGGGTCTCCCGGTGAGCCCGGCCGGTGAACTTTTCCCGGTCACCGCACTAGGCTGCGCCGCGATGAGCAACGAGGAAGGGAACGGCCCCTCGCGGCCCGGCGCGGGGGCGGGCGGGCGAAGGGGCGCGGCGGAGGGCAGGCGGCGCGGGCGGCCGGCGCGGCTGAGCCGGGAGCTGATCGTCGCCGCGGCGCTGCGCTCCGACCTCGGCACCCTCACCATGCGGGAGCTGGCCGCGGACCTCGGCGTCTCCCACTCGGCCCTCTACCGCTGGGTGGCCGACCGGGACGCACTGTTCGACCTGATCAGCGAGGTGATGGTGGAGCGCGTCCTGCCCGCGGACCGCCCCACCGCGGACGGCTGGCGGTCCTGGCTGGCCAGGCTGGCCTGGGCGATGCACGACGAGTTCGGCGCGGTGCCCGGGTACGCCGCGCACGTGGCCCGGCCGCACCGCCACCACCAGCCCTCCTTCGGGCGGTTGCGCGCCCGGGTGATCGAGGCCTTCGCGCTGGCCGGCGCGGACCCGGAGCAGGCCGAGCAGAGCTGGTACGTCTTCGCCCTCGGCCTCGTCCAGTGGCTTGGCCTGCCCACCCGGGACCTCGGGCTCGGGCAGGCGCCGCCGCGCTTCGACCTGTATCTGGACACGCTGCTGCGGGGCCTGCCGACGCGGGAGCCGGTGGCCCACCCGCGCCCGGGAAGCCCCCGCGCGCCGGGCGCGGCCTGAGCACGCGGCGCGGCGCGGCCCGGTCCCGGGGACGGCGGGCGGCCGGGGGCCGGCGGGGAGCCGGGGGCCCGCCTCGGGGTGGCGACCGGGCGGGCCCCCGGGGCCTGGGGGTGGCAGGGGCCGGGCAGGCGCGGTCACCCGGCGGGTTGCGTCAGGGCCGCCGCCACGTCG
Organism: Streptomyces hoynatensis; assembly: GCF_003626535.1. GTDB lineage: Bacteria > Actinomycetota > Actinomycetes > Streptomycetales > Streptomycetaceae > Streptomyces > Streptomyces hoynatensis. The sequence goes on along the minus strand of NZ_RBAL01000004.1, from coordinate 163,424 downwards.
TCGAGGACGATGCCCGCGGCCAGCGGGCCGCCCGCGCTGTTCCAGGCGGAGCCGTCGACGACGACCACGTGGTCCCGGGCGACCGCGTGCAGGCCGGAGAAGCCGGAGACGCCCATGGCCTCGTCGAGGGCCGCCGCGCCGTCCTCCCTGCTGCCGAGGGTGCCGAAGAACAGCCAGTCGCCGTCGATCTGTTCGATCTCCTCCAGGCTGATCGGGACGCTGTGCTCCTGCACTTCGCTCTGCTGGGACTCGGGACGCGTCAGGCCCAGGGCGGACAGGATGCTGCCCACGTGGCCGCGGCCCTGGCCGACGACGCTGGGGGCGCCGTCCTGCCAGCGGATGACGCTGGTGACGGCCCCCTCGTTGGCGCCGAGACCGCCGCGGACCTCCTCGGTCTCGGCGTCGAGCCCGGCGAGCACGCGTTCCGCCTCGTCGGCGCGGTTGAGCGCCCCGGCCGCGGTGGTGAACGCCTCGCGCCAGTCGTCCTCCTGGGTGGAGGCGAAGACGGTGGGGGCGATCCCGTTCAGCTGGTCGGCCATCTGCTTGGCGCCGACGGTCTCGTCCACCAGGATCAGGTCGGGATCGAGTTCCGCTATCGCCTCCAGGTCCGGCTCCATGGTGGTGGCGACCACGGGGATGTCCCCGCCCCCGGCCTCGGCCAGGTAGGCGGAGGCACCGTCCTGGCCGCGGCCCGCGCTGGTGCCGACGGGGACGACGCCGACCGCGAGCGCCGCGTCCAGGGTCGGCTCGCTCAGGGTGACGACGCGTTCCGGCTCGATCGGGATCTCCACCTCGCTGCCGTCGGCGCCGGTCACCGTGCGGGTGCCGGCGGTGTCCTGCTCCTCGTCGCCTCCGCAGGCGCAAAGGGCCAGGGTGGCGGCGAGGAGGGTGGTGGCGGCCGCGGTGGTGCGGCGGAGGGGGCGCGGGGTGGCGGGCATGCCGGTCGTCCTATCGGGAGTGTGGGTTGGGGGGTTCCTTCGGGTGTGGGGGATCACCGCGCGGCCCACCGCGCGGTGAGGTCGGCCAGGCCCCGGGCGAGGCCCGCGCTCCACCAGGCGTAGTCGTGTCCGCCGGTGTAGACGGTGAGTTCGGCCTCGTACCCGCCCTGCCGCAGCACGTCCCGCAGCCTGCGGGCCTGCGCGACCATGGGCCCCTCGTAGCGGCCGACCTGGAGGCGCAGCCGGGTGCCGCGCGGGGGCACGGCGGCCCATTGCGCGCTCATCCAGGAGGCGCCCTCCGCCTCGTCCGCGCCGGGGGTGCCGCCGCGGCCCGCCGCGCCCGGGGCGCCGGCCCGGCCGGAGGGTCCGGGAGGCTCCTGGCCCGGCTCGTCCGGGGGCGCCCACCACAGGGAGCTCGACTGGGCGAGCACGTGGCCGAAGCGGCCGGGCAGGGTGAGGGCGGCGTACAGGGCCGCCAGGCCGCCGAGGCTCTGCCCGGCGACCAGGGTCCGCTCGGGCCCCGCGGGCACGCCGAGGGTGCGGGCGGCGAAGGGCAGCAGGCCCTCCGTCAGCTGCGGCAGGTACCGCTGCGGCTCGCCGAGTTCCCGGAACCTGGTGGCGGTGTCCACCGCGCTCGGGGCGAGGACGGCGAGCGGCGGGATGCGGCCCTCGGCGAGCAGGCCGTCGAGCAGTTCGCCGAGCCGGAGGTGCGGGAACCACATGTCGCCGTCGAAGAGCAGCACCAGGCCGGCGGCGGCGCCGGGACCGGGGTGGCCGGGCGGCAGGTACGACCAGACCTCGCGCGCCGCGCCGGCCAGGGTCAGCCGGTGGCGGCGTACGGCGCCCGCGGGCGTGTGGGGGCGCACCGGTGGGCCGGGCGTGCGCGGGGCGTGCGGCAGGGCGAAGAGTGAACTCGGCGCGCCGCCCCAACGGGTGGTCAGCGTCCGGGGGTTGAGCGGGTCGCGGGTGCCGCGGCGGTCGAGCCAGCCGCGCAGGCCCATGGCCTCGCCGGTGGGTGCCGTGGTGGGCAGCGGCTCGCCGTGCGAGAGGGGGGCGATCCGGTAGGAGCCCAGGTGGTCGGCGCGCAGCCGGTAGCACAGGTGCCACAGGTCGGTGCCCGGCAGGTGCCGCATGCGGGCGCTCGCCGGATCGGCCCGGTCGTAGAGCCGGTTGACGGCGAGCAGCACGTCCGTGGTGTCCCGGCCGCCGCGCCACAGGAAGGTGACGGCCCGTCGGCCCGGGTCCCCGCGCGGGTCGGGTTCCACCAGGGGCGTGCCCGCCCGACGGGCCGCGCACCAGAAGTCCTCCAGCGCGGCCGCCCGCCCGGCGCCTTCCGCGAGCGCGGCGGCGAGGCGGGCGACGGCGGGGCTCGGGAGGGTCTCGACCGGGCGCCAGGGGCCGGCGTGCCGCGGCGGCCGGTCAAGGCGCTGCCGCGTTCCCCCTGTCGATGCTCTGTCTGCGGGCACGGGTGGCTCCTCGCCGGGGCTGCGGTGGTCGTTCGCCGGGCATGCGGCGGCACGGGCCACCACGAGCCGGAGAATTTAGGTAAGGCTAACCTAATCACATGCTGCCCCGGTCCTCACCCCTCTCACTGCGGCGTTCCCCGCGCCGTTCCCCAGGTCCTTCCGCGCCCCCGTCCCCAGGTCCTTCCGCCCGCCGCGCCCGGCGGCCGGGCCGCCCCTCCTCCCGCGGTGCCGCCCTCGGATACGGCCTGCCCGCCGCCGTGCTGCTGCTCGGCGCCGCGGCGCTGCTGAGCGTGGGGATCGGCACCCGCGCCCTCTCGCCGGGCGAGGTGTGGCACGGCCTGTTCACCCCCTCGGGCACCCGCGCGGACGAGATCGTCCGCGAACTGCGGCTCCCCCGCACGCTGATCGGCCTGGCCGCCGGCGCCGCGCTCGGCCTGGCCGGGACGCTGATGCAGGCCCTCACCCGCAACCCCCTGGCCGACCCGGGCATCCTCGGCGTCAACGCCGGGGCCGCCACCGCCGTCGTCACCGGCATCGGCCTCCTCGGCCTGCACTCCCCCGCCGCCTACACCTGGCTCGCGCTCGCCGGCGCGGGCGCCGCGGCCATCCTCGTGCAGGCACTCGCGGGCGGACGGCAGGCGACTCCCGTGCGGCTGATGCTGGCCGGGACCGCGCTCAACGCGGCCCTGTTCGCCTACGTCAACGGCCTGCAACTGCTCGACCTGAACACGCTGGACGGGATGCGTTTTTGGACCCTGGGCACCCTGGCCCGCCAGGACACCGGGCACCTGGTGCAGATCCTGCCCTTCCTGCTGGCCGGGACGCTGCTCGGCGCGGCGCTCACCGGCCCGCTCAACGCCCTCGCCCTCGGCGAGGACACCGCGAGGTCGCTGGGCGCCCACGTGGCGCGCACCAGGTGGCTGAGCGTCGCGGCCATCACGCTGCTGTGCGGGGCCACCACCGCGCTGTGCGGACCGATCGGCTTCGTCGGGCTGATGATCCCGCACGCCGTGCGCGCCTTCACCGGGCCCGATGTGCGCTGGATGGTGCCCTACAGCATGCTGCTCGCCTCCGCCACGCTGCTGCTCTCCGACGTGGCCGGCCGCCTCCTCGCCCGGCCCTCGGAGATCGAGGTCGGGGTGGTCACCTCGGCCGTCGGCGGCGTCGTGCTGATCGTTCTCGTGCGCGGACGGAGGCTGAGCGCGCGGTGACCCCGCCCCGAGTCCCCGGCGCCGCGCGCCCCGCCGCCCCCGCGCACCCGCCCGCGCGCGCCGCTCTGCCCGCGCCGGCGCCCGCACCGACGTCCGCGCCCGCCGCGCGCCGGCCGGGGCGCCGGCGCCGGGCGGTGCGCGTGGGCGGCCTGTCCTGGCGGACGGCACCCCGCTACGCCGCCGTCTGCCTGGCGCTCCTGGCCGCGGGCCTCGCGGTCGGCGTACTGGCCGTGGGCACCGGAAAGTTCGGCCTGACCCCGGCCGAGGTGGTGCGCACCCTGCTGGGCGACGGGCCGCCCGGGGCCGGCTACGTCGTCACGGAGCTGCGCCTGCCGCGGGCCCTGGACGGCCTGCTGGCGGGCGCGGCGCTCGGCATGAGCGGCGCCGTCTTCCAGTCCCTGGCCCGCAACCCGCTCGGCAGCCCCGACCTCATCGGCTTTGGCCACGGCTCGGCCACGGGCGCGGTGCTGGTGATCCTCCTCCTCGACGGGTCGGCCACGGCCGTCGCCGCGGGCGCGCTGTCCGGCGGCCTCGTGGTGGCCGCCGCCGTCTACCTGCTGGCCTGGCGCCGCGGGGTGGCCGGGTCCCGGCTGATCCTGGTCGGCATCGGCGCCGCCGCCCTGCTCGGCGCGGTGGACAACTACCTTCTCTCCCGGGCCGATCTGGGGGACGCCGCCCAGGCCGCCGCCTGGCTGACCGGCAGCCTCGGCGGCCGGCAGTGGAGCGACGTGCGCATCGCCGGCCTCGCGGCCTGCGTGCTGATGCCCGTCCTGCTGTGCCTCGGGCGGCGCCTGGCCCTGCTGGAGATGGGGGACGACACGGCCGGCTCCCTCGGCATCCACCCCGAGCGGACCCGGCTGGCGCTGCTGGCCACGGCGGCGGCGACCTGCGGCCTCGCCGTGGCGGCGGCCGGGCCGATCCCGTTCGTGGCCCTCGCCTCCCCCCAGGTGGCGCGGCGCCTGACCCGCCACCCGGGCCCCAACCTGCTGGCGGCCGCGCTCACCGGGGCCCTGCTGCTCGTCCTGGCGGACTGGCTGACCCAGCGGCTGGTGCCCCTCCCGCTGCCGGTGGGCGTGGCCACCGGGCTCCTCGGCGGGGTCTACCTGCTGTGGCTGCTGGTGGCCGAGCGCCGCGCCGGCCGGTTCTGACCGCTTCCGGGGCGCCCCGTGCGCGCCCCGGGGTCAACGCCGTGGGCCGCGCCGGTGGGTTGCCCGCCGCATGGCGGAGCGGATGCGCGCCACCGTGTCCGAGGGCCCCAACTCGTGCCGCAGGTGCAGCAGGTAGCCCGCCGGGTGGCCGGCGAGGGTCTGCCTGCGCTGGTCAAGGGCGCCGTTCGCCGCCCCGACGAGGCAACCGGCTGCCACGCCCGCCCCGGTGACCACGGGCGGCAGGTGCAGCGCGCCGGCCAGCACGCCAAGCGCCGCCGGCGGGGCGAGCGACTGCAGGCTCAGCACGGCCCGGACCGGTTGCAGGCCGAGCCGCCCCAGCTCGCGTTCCATCGTCTCCAGCGGCCGGGCGATCTCCCGCTCCACCCGGTTGCGCAGCCGCGCCGCCCGCACCTCGGGGTCGGGCACCAGGCTGATCTCGACGAAGTCCGGGGTGAGCGAGTCGAGGAACTCCCGATAGGCCATCAGCTCCGGCAGCAGCCGCCGCCGTGCCTCGACGATCCGCTCGACGGGCACCAGGTCCAGGTCGCGCGGCAGCACGGTCTGCAGGGCCAGCACGGCGAAGACCTGACCGTGGTCCGGCCGCCCCCCGGCCACCCCCTCGCCGCCCTCCGCGCCGTCCGAACCCCCGGACTCCCCGTCATCCGCGGGGCCTTCCGGCCCCTCGGCGAGCAGGACCCGCGCCATCGCGTCGATCGTCCAGCCGGAGGGAAGGGCGCACATCAGCGCCTGATCGGTGACGGGCGTCATCCCGTTCTCCCGGGCCACCACGTCCGCGAGCACCGCCAGATAGACGCGGGCCAGGCTACGGTGCATCGCCAGGTCGGATGCGTACAGGACCCTCCCGTCGGAGGCGCGGCGCCACTGGTAGCTCCTGGAGACCAGCAGTCCCGCCTCCGCGAGCCGCCGCGTCAGCCCGGCCGAGATCTTGGCCGGATCGACCCTCTGCAGCCGGGGGTCGAGCGGCAGCGGCCCGTCGTGGATGTCCCACGTGCGCAGGGAGGCGACGCCCAGTGCCCCGGCCCCGTACCGCGGGATCAGCTCCTGGCGGTGCCTGTCGAGGAAGTCGTAGAACAGCGCGTCGACCTGCTCCTCGGTGCTCAGCCACCGGTGCGCGCGCCCGGCCTCCTCGGGGTCCGCCCTGGTCAGCACCTCCTCCCCCACCCAGCTGCCGCCCCGCAGCCCCGGCCTGACGTCCAGGACGAAGCCGCACTCGTCCCTGAGCCGCCTGACGGTGTCCGAGTCGCGCACGTCCGCGTAGTCCTGCGGCCGGATGCGCCCGAGCTGCGGCCAGTGCAGGGCGGCGGCCTTGACCCAGGCGTCCCCGGGGAGGTTGACGTACGGGAAGTACAGGGCAACGTCGCTCATGGGGGAGACAATGCCCGCCCGCGCCGCCCGCGTGGAAGACTCCGCCCCCGCCCGGGCCCGGGTCCGTCAGCCCCGGCCGGCGTTCCGGCGCGGGTTCCGGGGTGCGTTCCGGCGCGGGTTCCGGGGGCGTTCCCGGCGGGCGAGGGACAATCCGGTGGCGCCGCCGCCGCCGGCCTGGCTAACGTCGCGCCGTGATGCACCAGAATCCGCTCGCCTACCTGCTGGGCCTGGAGGGCACCGCCCTGCTGCGCGCGTTCACCGGGGAGCACGGCCGCGCGTTCGTCGACGCGCGGATCGGCGAGATCAGGAGACTGCTTGAGGACGAGACGCTGGCGGATGCCGCCGTGGACGTCGCCCGGGTGGGCACGGTCGACGGGTACCGGATCTGGTCGCGGACCTACGACGGCCCCAACTCGGCCTTCGACATCGACGAACCCGTGGTCGGGGACATCCTCGACGGCCTGCCGGCGGGCCTCGCCCTGGACGCCGCCTGCGGCACGGGGCGGATGACGGCCCTGCTGGCCGAGCGCGGTCACCGGGCCGTCGGCGTCGACAGTTCGCCCGATATGCTGGCCCGGGCGCGCGAGCGGGTACCGGCCGGCGAGTTCCGCCTGGGCGACCTGCACCGGCTGCCCGTGGCCGACGATGCCGTGGACCTGGTGGTCTGCTCCCTCGCCCTGACGCACGTCCCCGACCTGGCGCCGGTGATGGCGGAGTTCGCCAGGGTGCTGCGCCCCGGCGGGCACCTCGTGACCTCGGACATCCACCCGGACTGGGTGGCGCGGGGTTCGATCCCCGCGGTGCGCCTGGCGGACGGCGGGCCGGCGCGGCTGGCGACCCACCGTCACCCGGTCGGGGACTATCTGCGCGCCGCGCTCGCGGCGGGGCTGCAGGTCCGGCGCTGCGAGGAACCCGGCGGGCGCTCCGCGGCGGCCACCCCGCAGGAGGCGCCGCGCGGCCTCCCGGGCGGCGTGGGGCCGTGGGAGGAGTGGCCGTGGTCCCTGATGGAGCTGGTGCCCGAGGCCACCGCGGCGGTCAACGCCGGAGTTCCGGTGGAGCTCATCTGGCACTTCCAGCGCGCCGCATCCTGAGGTCCCGCCCATCCCGAAGTCCCGCCCGTCTCCTCCGCGTTGCGGCTCGGGGCGGCGTTCCGGGGGAAGGGCGCCGGGCCCGGCGGCTAGACGTCGCGTGCGCGCAGCAGCAGGCCGCCCGCCAGCAGCGCGGCGGCGGCCCACCCCGCGGTGACGCCGAGCCCCGCCCAGGGCCCGAGGGATGGGCCGCCGGGGTCCGTGGTGTCCTGGACGGAGAGCCCGGCGCTCATCGGCGCCGCCCTTTCGAGCAGGCGCCGCCAGTGCAGATCGCCGACGGTGGCGGAGAGGATCGGCAGGACGTACAGGAGGCCGAGGACGAGCCCGACGCCGGTGGCGGAGTCCCGCACGGCGGTCGCGATGCCGAGGCTCAGCAGGCCGATCAGCACCAGGTAGAGGACCGTCCCGAGGACCGCGCGCAGCGTCGGCCCGCCGGCCAGGGACAGGGCACGGTCGCCGGACTCCGGCAGGACGAGCCGCCCGGCGAGCACCGACCCGAGGGCGGCGGCCGTGCCGCCGAGGGCCACGACCCCGGTGAGCGCGACGGCCTTGGCCGCGAAGGCGGTGCCGCGCCGCGGCACCGCCGCCAGGGTGGAGCGGATCATGCCCGTGCCGTACTCGCCGCCGATCGTCTGCGCGGCGAGGATGGCGATGGTCGCCTGGCCGAGGCAGACCCCCGTGAGGGCGAGCCTGGTCGTGTCGCCGCCGCAGCCACCGGCCGTGCAGGTCGCCATCGAGGTCGCCGCGGTGCTCAGGGCCACGGTCGCCACGATGGTGCCGAGCAGCAGCCACCGGGGGCCGGCGGCAGTCCGCAGCTTCGTCCACTCCGCGTGCAGGGCCGTTCTCATACGTCCCTCCGGCCGAGAAGGACGGCCGCCACGGCCAGGCTTGCCAGCGCGTAGCCGGACAGGACGGCGAACCCGGCCCACGGTGCCAGCGGGTAGTAGCCGTAGTAGGGCGTGTAGTTGCTTGCCACCTGGTGGTAGGGCACGAGCGTCTGCTGGACGGCGAAGGCCGCGCCGGGTGTCACCGTGGCCACTGCCTTCGACAGGCCCGCGGGCGTGAACGGGAGGGCGGTCAGGAGGCAGGGCAGCACGGTGGCCACGAGGACCGCGGCGACCGCGACCGCGCCGTGCCGGAGGATGGCGCCCAGGGCGAGGGCCAGGACCGAGGCGGTCGCCAGCAGCGCCGCGGTCCCGACGGCAACCCGCAGTTCGGTCGCGGAGGACACCGGGAAGAGGTAGACGCCGTTGCCCCGGGCGAGCCGTTCGCCGAGCGGGATCGCGAGGAGCGTCCCCACCAGCCCGGCGGCGAAGGCGACGGCCCACAGCACGGCCGCCTTGGCCACCAGCACCCGGCTCCGCCGCGGGCTCGCGGCCAGGGTGAGGTGGATCGTCGTGTCCCGGTACTCCTCGGTGATGAACCGCGCCCCCACGACGGTCACCGCGATCAGCGCGGCGAACGTGCCGGCGAGGAGGTCCCTGAGGTGGCCGCCGGTCGGCAGGCTGTCGCGGACCGCGGGCGCCAGGTCGCCGGCACCGGTCACCGTGATCCGGGAGCCGGATGCCGTGAAGGAGCCCGAGGTGTTCTCCGGGTAGCCGGCGAAGCTGGGGGACCGGGCTCCCACCTGCGTGCCCGTCCAGTGGCCGCCGGTCCTGCCCTCCCGGGTGTGCAGGTCCTCGAAGGTGGCCGTGGAGACGCTGCCGGCCGTGCCGCCGCCGCGCACGGCGGGCGGGGAGGCGACGAACAGCCCGGCCTGTGCGGTCGATCCGAGCCCGCTCACCCGCGCGGTGCCCACCTCGGTCCAGTGCGTGCCGTCGGTGGAGGCGTAGCCGGTGACGGTCTCGCCCGAGCGGTCGAGCCGCAGCCAGCGGGGGGACTCCGCGGAGACCGGGCCGGGGGGTCCTGCGGTGTCGTTGACGAAGCCGTCCTGCATCCGCACGCCGTGGCCGCCGGTGACCATGATCGCCGCGTAGGGGGACCCCTGCCGGGTGCCCGCCTTGATGACGAGCCCGGCCTTCGCCCACGGCACGGTGCCGGGCCCAAGGTCCCCGGGGCCCTTCGGGATGCTGCTGGTGAGCGCGGAGACGGCGACGGTGATGCTGCCGTCCCCGGCCATCGGCCGGTGCACGAAGTAGAAGCTGTCGGTGACCGGCCCACCGTGCGGCCCGGCCGGAACGGGTGGTGCGCCCTCCTGGTTGCCGCCGACCCCGGCGAGCAGGGCGGCCAGCACCATCATCGGTGCCGCCGCCAGCAGGCCGGTCACCCAGCCCCGGACGGTTCGGATCTTGGTCCATTCCGCGTGCAGCACCCGGAGGAAGCCGGCCCCCCGGCCGGGCGGGTACGGCGTGACGGCGGGGGTCACCGCGGTGCCTCCGTGGGCGTCGCGGCGCGGAACTCGGCCGCGTCGCGGGTGAGTTCCAGGTAGACCTCCTCCAGCGTGGCGCGGTGCGCCGTGAGCTCGGAGAACGGGACCGCGCCGTGGGTGAGCAGCGCCGCGACGCGATCCGCCGGCAGGCCGGAGACGGTCACGGTGTCCGGGCCGGTGGCCGACACGGCGCCGCCCGCGCGTCCGAGCACCCTCGTCGCGTCCGGCCGGGCCGTGGTGCGCACGGCCACCCGGTTCCCGGAGGCGGCCGCGATCAGCTCGGCCACGCCGGCGTCGGCGAGGGCCCTGCCGCGCCCGGCCACGACGAGGCGGTCGGCGGTGTCCTGCACCTCGCTCATCAGGTGGCTCGACACCAGGAGGGCGCGGCCCTCGGCGGCCAGCGACCGCAGGAAGCCACGCATCCACACGATGCCGCCGGGGTCCATGCCGTTGAACGGCTCGTCGAGCATGAGGATCGGCGGGTCGCCCAGCAGGGCCGCGGCGATCCCGAGCCGCTGCCGCATCCCCAGCGAGTAGCCGCCGGCCTTGCGGCGGGCCGCGGGGGTCAGGCCCACCTGCTCGATCACCCGGTCCACCCGCCGCGCGGACAGGCCCTGCGCATGTGCCAGCCACAGCAGGTGGTTGCGGGCGGTGCGGCCCGGGTGCGGCGCCACGGCGTCCAGCAGCGCGCCGACGTGGCGCAGCGGGTGCCGCAGACTGCGGTACGGCTTCCCCGCGACCAGCGCGGTGCCCGCATCGGCCGCGGCCAGGCCGAGGATCACCCGCATCGTGGTGGACTTGCCGGCCCCGTTCGGCCCCACGAAGCCGGTCACCAGGCCCGGGCGGACGGTGAAGGACATCCCGTCGAGGGCCCGGGTCGCCCGGTACCGCTTGTGCAGCCCGGTGACGACGATCTCTGCGGCGCTCATCGGCGGGGGCCTCCGGTTGGTTGTGGTCTCATGCGGGCCGTTGTACGCGGCGGCCGGTTCCCGCCCGGTCGCGGCCGCTGCGACCCGGTTGCGACCTGCGGCCTGGCACGGTTGAGTGCATGACGCGTCGAACCGGCGGCCCGCCCCGCCGCCCTTCCCGTGCGACCGGGGGTGATCCGCTGTGAGGGTTCTGGTGGTCGAGGACTTCGAGGTGCTGGCCCGCTCGGTCGGCACCGGGCTGCGCCGCGAGGGCATGGCCGTCGATGTGGTGCTGGACGGGATCGGCGCCCTGGATCGCCTGGCCGCCACCCGTTACGACGTGGTGATCCTCGACCGGGATCTGCCCGGGGTCAGCGGGGACGAGATCTGCCGGCGGCTGGCCGGCGACGGCCGCGGCAGCCGCGTGCTGATGCTGACCGCGGCCGGCACCGTCGAGGACCGCGTCGACGGGCTCGGTCTCGGCGCGGACGACTACCTGCCCAAGCCGTTCGCCTTCGCCGAACTGGTCGCCCGGGTCAGGGCCCTGGCCCGCCGGGCCACCCCGCCGCTTCCGCCCACCCTCTCCTGCGGGGACATCACCCTGGACCCGGCCCGCCGGGTGGCGTTCCGCGCGGGGCGCCGCCTCGAACTCAGCCCGAAGGAGTTCGCGCTCCTTGCCTGCCTGCTCGCCTCACCGGGTCTGGTCCTGCCCGCCGAGGAACTCCTCGAACGCGTCTGGGACGAGGCGGCCGACCCGTTCACCTCCGCGGTCAAGCACACCGTGCACCGGCTGCGGGCCAAGCTCGGCGACCCGCCGGTGATCGAGACCGTCCGCGAAGGCGGCTACCGGATCGGGCCGGCATGAGCGAGCCAAGGACGCTTCCCAGGCGGTCCCTGCAGACCCGGCTCGCGCTCTGCTACGCCGCGGGCATCTACGCCGGCGGGATCGTGGTCCTCGCCTTCGTCGCCCTGCCCCTGGCCGGCGTCGAGTCGGCCGTTCCCGCCGGCAGCCAGGCGCCCGGCACGATCACCGGCACCGGGGAGGGGATCGGCCCGCACCGGCTCCTCGTCGGCTCCGCCGTCGCGCTCGCCGCCCTCGTCCCCGTCGCCCTGGTCGCCGGCTGGTTCTTCGCCGGCCGATTCCTCAGGCCGCTGCGGGTCGTCACCGCCACCGCCAGGGCCATCTCCGCGGGAAACCTCCACCGGCGTCTCGGCCTCGGCGAACCCACCGACGAGCTGACCGAACTCGGCGGCATCCTCGACGACCTCTTCGCCCGCCTCGAAGCCTCCTTCGACGCCCACCGGCACTTCGTCGCCAACGCCTCGCACGAGCTGCGCACCCCCCTGGCCGGCCTGCGGACCCTCCTGGAGGTCACCCTCGCCGACCCGGACGCCGACGCCGGCACCCTCCGCGCGGCCTGCCAGGAGGCCCTCGCCCTCGGCGCACAGCAGGAACGGCTCGTCCAGGCGCTGCTCGCCCTGGCCACCAGCGAGCGCGGCGCCGCCCGCCGCGAGGCCCTCGACCTCGCCAGGATCGCCGGCGGAGTGCTGGCCTCCCGCCGCGACCAGGCGGCAGAAGGAGGCATCCGCCTCGCCGCGCACCTGGCGCCCGCGGTGACGGCCGGGGACCCGGGACTGGTCGAAAGCCTCATCGCCAACCTCGTCGACAACGCCCTTCGCCACAACCACCCGGACGGGCACGTGGAGATCACCACGCGGACCACCGGGGCGGGGGCGAGCCTGACGGTCGTCAACAGCGGGCCGGTCGTGCCCGAGGAGCAGATACCGCGCCTCTTCCGCCCCTTCCAGCGGCTGGCGCCCGACCGGCACGGCCGCCGCGACGGCTACGGCCTCGGCCTCGCCCTCGTCGACGCCGTCGCCCGGGCCCACCACGCCACCCTCACCACCGCCGCGCGCCCGGAGGGCGGCCTGGCGGTCACCGTGCGGTTCGCGCCCCCGTCCCGCCCCCACCACCGGCATCCGGGCGGCACCCGCGCGGCGACCGCGACCTGACGCCTGCCCGGGCGCCGGGCCACCGCCGGGGGCGCGGGCCTGCGGGGAGGCCGCCTCCGGCTTCGCCCGCCCCGCCGCCCGCCGCGCCACACTGCGGCGCGGGAACGTCCCTCAGCACCACGAACGAAAGGTCGTCACACATGGCTGACGAGGTCACCGGGATCGTCGGGGCGGGCATCATCGGACTCGCGATCGGCCGCGAGCTCACCCTGCGGCGCCCGGGCACGCGCATCCTCGTGCTGGAGAAGGAGGACCGGGTCGCCGTCCACCAGACCGGCCACAACTCGGGCGTCGTGCACGCCGGCCTCTACTACCCGCCCGGCAGCCTGAAGGCGAGGCTGTGCACGCGCGGCCGGGCCCTGCTGCGCGAGTACTGCGCCGAGCGGGCCCTGCCCTACCGGGAGTGCGGCAAGCTGGTGGTCGCCGTCCGCGAGGAGGAGGTGGCGCGCCTCGACGCCCTGGGCGAACGGGCCCGCGCCAACGCCGTTCCCGGGCTGCGCCGGGTCGGCGCCGCGGGCATCCGCGAGATCGAACCGCACGCCGCGGGCCTCGCCGCCCTGCACTCCCCGCATACCGCCATCACCGACTACCCCGCGGTGGCGCGGTCCTTCGCGGAGGACATCGCGGCGGGCGGGGGCGAGGTGCGCCTGGGGTTCCCGGTGACGGGAATCGCCCGGCAGGGCGGGCGGCTGCGCCTGCGCTCGGGCGAACGGGAGCTGCGGGTGGACGAGTTGATCGTCTGCGCCGGCCTGCACACCGATGCCGTCGCCCGCCTCGCCGGCGACGGGCCGCAGCCGCGGATCATCCCCTTCCGGGGGGAGTACCTGCGGGTCGCGCCCGCCAAGGCGCCCCTGGTGCGGGGGCTGATCTACCCGGTGCCCGACCCCAGGTACCCCTTCCTCGGGGTGCACTTCACCCGGCGGGTGTCCGGGGAGGTCGAGGTCGGGCCCAACGCGGTCCTCGGCCTGGCCCGCGAGGGCTACCGCCGCTCGGACCTGCGCCTGGCCGACCTGCGGTCCCTCGCCGCCTGGCCCGGCACCTGGCGCATGGCCCGCCGGCACTGGCGCACCGGCGTGCGGGAGTTGCGCGGCTCGCTGTCCGCGCGCGCCTACATGCGCGAGGCGCGGGCGTACGTGCCGGCGATCGGGGCGGCGGACGTGGCCCGCGCCGGGGCGGGGGTGCGCGCCCAGGCGCTCGACCGGGACGGCACTCTGGTCGACGACTTCCGCATCCACAGGTTCGGGCGGGTCACCGCGGTCCGCAACGCCCCCTCGCCGGCGGCGACCTCGTCCATGGCCATCGCCGAGCACGTCGTCGACCTCGTTCTCGGCGGCCACTGACCGGCACCCGCCCGCCCCTGCCCCGGGCGGGTGACCCGGGCGGGAGTCCGGCACGGGGGGCGGCGCCGCCGGCGGGGGTGCGGGCGGGGCGCACGGGCGCGGGGGGCGTTATTCGGTGCCTTCCGAAGCGACGGGGCGTTAGCTTCTGGGCATGACTGAAGCGCCGGCCGCCGCGCGGCCTGGGGAGTGGGCCGCGCTCGGCGCGGCGGGGGTGACCGTCCTGCTGTGGGCCTCCGCGTTCGTCTCGATCCGCAGCGCGGGCTCCGCCTACTCGCCCGGCGCCCTGGCGCTCGGCCGGCTGCTCGCGGGCTCGGTGATCCTCGGTCTCGTCGCGCTGGTGCGGCGCGAGGGCCTGCCGCCGCGCGCCGCGTGGCCCGGCATCGCCTGCTCGGGCGTGCTGTGGTTCGGCGGCTACATGGTGGTGCTCAACTGGGGCGAGCGCGAGGTGGACGCGGGCACGGCGGCCATGGTGGTCAACGTGGGGCCGCTGCTGATCGCGTTGCTGAGCAGCCGGCTGCTGGGCGAGCGGATGCCGCGGGCCCTGGCCGCGGGGATGGCCGTGTCCTTCGCGGGGGCCGTGGTGGTGGGCCTGTCCACCTCGGACGGCGGCGGGGCCTCCCTCCTCGGCGTCCTGCTGTGCCTGCTCGCCGCCGTCTCCTACGCCGGCGGGGTGGTCGCGCAGAAGCCCGCGCTCCGGCACGCCTCCGCGCTCCAGGTGACGCTGTTCGGCTGCCTCACCGGCACCCTCGGCTGCCTGCCCTTCTGCGGGCAGTTGGCCTCCGAGGCGGCCGGCGCCCCGGCGTCCGCCACGCTCAACATGGTCTACCTCGGCGTCTTCCCCACGGCCGTCGCGTTCACCACCTGGGCCTTCGCCCTGGCCCGCACCACCGCAGGCCGCATGGGCGCCACCACCTACGTGGTCCCGGCGCTCGTGGTGGCGATGTCCTGGCTCGCCCTGGACGAAATCCCCGGGTGGCTGACGCTCGCGGGCGGCGCCCTGTGCCTGGCCGGGGTCGCCGTTTCCCGCGGCGGCTCCCGCCCCCGCGGCCCGGCGGCCCCCGCCCCGGGGGCGCCCGCCCCGGCGTCCGGGGCCACGGGCTGAACCACCGCAGGCCGCGGGCCGGTTGCGCGCCCACCCGTCCCCGGCCTGCCCCCGATCCCCCACCCCGCGCGCCCCGGCGCACGACGGCGCGTGCCGCAAGGGCGGCCGAAGACGTACACACCCGAAAGAAAATGATTGTCATGAGGATGCCTGGGTAACGTCTTGCTGGTCTGTTCGCGGGAGGGGAACGGGAGGGAAGAACGTCTGGTGGGTGCGCCCTTGTATCTCAGGCCCAGACTCGAACCGCCACTTCGCTCACTGCTCGACGACGGATCGTTCCTGCACTCGCTGGTGGACGCCCTCGGCTCGCCGCTGAACCTGCTGCTCCCCGAGCGCCTCGCCGCGAACCTGGCGGACTTCCGCGCCATCTTCCGCCGCCACCGCCTCGACGGGCAGGTCTACTACGCGCACAAGGCGAACCGTTCCAGCGCCCTGGTGCGGCGGCTGGCCGCCACGGACGCCGGCCTCGACG
Source organism: Streptomyces hoynatensis (assembly GCF_003626535.1). Classification (GTDB taxonomy): domain Bacteria; phylum Actinomycetota; class Actinomycetes; order Streptomycetales; family Streptomycetaceae; genus Streptomyces; species Streptomyces hoynatensis. The sequence goes on along the minus strand of NZ_RBAL01000004.1, from coordinate 147,984 downwards.
CCGCCTCGCTCGGGGAGCTGCGGCACGCGCTCGGGGCCGGGTTCACCGGGGACCGGCTCCTGGCCACGGGGCCGAAGGACGAGGAGTTCCTGTGGCTCGCGGCCCGTTCCGGGGCGGCCGTCAGCGCGGACGGGCCGGGCGAGCTGACGGCGCTGGCCGCGCTGGTGCGCCGCTTCGGCCTGCCCAGGGTCCGGGTGCTGCTGCGGCTGAGGGACTTCCCGGCCCCCGGCGTCCGGGTGCTCTCGCAGCGCAGCCGCTTCGGCACCCCGGCCGGCGAGCTGGAGGCGCTGCTCGACGTGCTGGAACGGGAGCGCGGCGCCCTGGAGTTGACGGGCCTTGCCTACCACCTGGACACCACGGGGCCGGCCGAGAAGGCGCTGGCCCTCGAGGGCTGCCTCGCGGCCCTGACCGCCTGCCACGCCAGAGGGCTGCACCCCGAGGCGATCGACGTGGGCGGCGGCTTCGGGGTCTGCTACCTGGCGGAGGGCGCCGAGTGGGAGCGCTGGACGACGGCGCTGACGAACGCCGTGCTCGGCACCGGCCCCGCCCTGACCTGGCGCGGGCACGGCTACGGGCTGCGCGCCGAGGGGGGCGTGCTGCGCGGGGCGCTCGCGCTGTACCCGGCGCACCGGCGCCCGGCGGGGGCCGCCTACCTGGACGAGTTGCTCTCGCGCCCGGCCCCGGCGCTGGGCGGGCCGCTGGCCTCGCTGCTGCTCGACCACCTGTGCCGGCTGTACGCGGAGCCGGGGCGCGCGCTGCTCGACCAGTGCGGCGCCACCCTGGCGAGGGTCGTGGAGGTGCGCCAGACGGAGGCGAACGAGCACCTGGTGCGGCTGGCGATGAACGCGGCCGACGCGAGTTTGGAGGACCACGGCATCCTCGTGGACCCGCTGCTGGTGGGCCGGGAGGGGCCCGTGCGGGCCGGCGGTGGGGAGGCCGCCGGGGTCTACCTGGCGGGCAACCTGTGCCTGGAGGCCGACCTGATCACCCGCAGGAAGGTGTTCCTGCCGCGGCTGCCGCGGCCGGGCGAGCTGCTGTGCTTCGCCAACACCGCCGGCTACTGCATGGACTTCCAGGCCCACGACGCCTCCCTGCAGCCGCGCGCCAGGAAGATCGCCGTCTTCCGCTCCGGCGGCTCCTGGCGGTGGTGCCTGGACGAGCGGTACTGGCCCCTCGCGGCGGAGCCGGCCGGCGAGGGCGCCGACGGGGAGCCGCCAGGCGCGGCGGGCGCCGGGGAGGCGGGGCGGACGGCGCGTCCGGTGGGGGCGGGCCCGGCATCGGAAAGGGACGCATGAAGTACGACAGCATCACAGAGGCGATCGGCAACACCCCGCTGGTGCGCATCGATCCGGCCGTGCACGGCCTGGCGCACGTGGACCTGTACGCGAAGCTGGAGATGCTCAACCCCTTCGGCTCGGTCAAGGACCGGGCGGCCTGGCACATGACGAGAGACCGGCTGGCGCAGGCCAGGGAGCGCGGCGCCCAGCTGGTCGAGCTGTCGAGCGGCAACACGGCGAAGGCCCTGGCGACGCTCGCCGGGCTGCACGGCCTCACCTTCAAGAGCGTCACCAACCGGATGCGGGTGCCGGAGATCAAGGAGCTGCTGCTCCTGCTGGGCGCCGAGATCGAGGAACTCCCGGGCCGCAGCGAGTGCCTCGACCCCTCGGACACCGAGGACCCGCTGACGCTCTTCCACCGGCACCTCACCGAGGAGGGCGGCGCGTACCTGCACACCGACCAGTACTTCAACCCGCTCAACACCGAGGCCCACCTGACGGGGACCGGGCCGGAGATACTCAAGGACCTGGGCGGGCGGGCCCCCGACTACTTCGTCGCCTGCGTCGGCACCGCGGGCTCCTCGACGGGGGTGGCCAGGGTGCTGCGGGCGGCGGACCCCGAGGTGCGGGTGGTGGGCCTGGTCGCCGACAAGTCGGACTTCATCCCCGGCATCCGCACGCTCGACGAGGTCCGCGAGGTCGGCCTGTTCGACCCGGCCGCCTACGACGCGGTCGAGTCGGTCACCTCCCAGGAGGCGATCGACGGGATGCTCACGCTGCTGCGCAGGTGCGGGCTGCTCGCGGGCCCCACCAGCGGCGCCGCCTACCTGGGGGCCGTCCGCCACCTGCGCGCCGTGGAGGCGGGCCACACGGGGCGGGTCACCGCGGTGTTCATCGTCTGCGACCGGGTGGAGAGCTACCTGAGCTACGTCAGGCAGCGGCGCCCCGAGCTGCTCGGCGGCCGTCCCGCGGCGCACTCGCGGGAGGCGCTGAGCGAGGAGGAGATCCGCACCGCGCCCAGCGTGGACGTGGCCGGGGCGCGGGAGTGGATCGCGCGCGAGCGGCCGCTGGTGGTGGACCTGCGGGGCCCGCACGCGTTCGCCGCCCTGCACATCGCGGGATCGGTCAACATCGTGGACGAGTTGTTCGGGGAACTGCTGCGCGGCGGGCTGCCGTTCGGCCGCAGCCGGCCGGTGCTGCTGGCCTGCCCGGTCGGCGAGAAGTCCGCCAGGTACGCGGCGCTGCTGCGGCGGATGGGCCACGAGAGGGTCCGCAGCCTGGCCGGGGGCGTCATCGCCTGGCGGGACGCGGGCGCCCCCCTGGTGCGGGACTGAGGCGGCCGCGATGACCGAGCACGCCACGCGCCCGCGCCGCCTCCCTGGGGACGCCGCCGACCTGGTGGAGCTGCGGCCCTGGCAGGAGGCCCTGCGCGCGCAGTTCCCGCAGATCACCGCCGACGAGAGCCTGGCCTACCTGGACAGCGCGGCGACCTCGCAGAAGCCGCGCCAGGTGCTCGACGCCGTGCAGCGGTACCTGACGACCACCAACGCCAATGCCGGCCGCGGGAGTTACCCCTGGGCCAATGAGACGACCGCGCTGGTGGGGCGCACCGCGGACCGGCTGCGGCGGTTCCTCGGCGACCCGGACCCCGGGCGTTCCGGCGTGCACTTCGTCAGCGGGGCCACCGAGGGGCTGCGCGCCGTCGCCCGCGACTGGCTGCCCGGGCTGCTGCGGGACGGGGACGAGATCGTGGTGCCCTTCGGGGACCATCAGGCGAACCTCGTGCCCTGGCGGGAGACCGTGGACCTGCTCGCCCGCGAGGGCCGGCACGTCCGGCTCAGGCCGCTGCCCTGCCAGGCGTCCTCGGGTGACTACGACCCGGCGGCGCTGGCCCGGATGGTGGGCGCGCGCACCCGGTTCGTCGCCGCGACCCACGTCCACCACGTGTACGGCGGCGACATGAACGTCCACCGGATCAGGGAGGTGGTCGGCCCGCGGGTGCCGATCTGCCTGGACGCCGCGCAGGGCATCGGCCACCTGCCGCTCTCCGTGGCCGAACTCGACGTGGACTTCGTGGTGTTCTCGGGGCACAAGGCGCTGGCGCTGCCCGGCTCCGGCGCGGTGTGGGCGCGGAACGCGCGGGGGCCGGTGTTCCGCCCCGGCGGCTGGAGCGGCACCCAGAACACGGCCGGGATCGTCAGCCTGGGCGCGGCCCTGGACTGGCTGGAGGCGGCGGGCGTGCGCCGGGTGAGCCGCTGGACGACGGCCCTGGCCGCGCGGCTGACCGAGGGGCTCAGGCGGCTGGCGCCGTACGAGGTGCTCGGCTGCGGGCTCAGCCTCGCGGCGGACTCGGCCGTGCAGCGCCGGGTGGGGATCGTCACCTTCAGGCACCGCGACATCGGCTCGGACGACCTGGGCTTCATCCTCTACAGCCACGGCTTCATGGTGCGGGCGGACAGCCTGTGCCAGGCGGGGGTGGACGAGCGGGAGGGCTCGGTGCGGGTGAGTCTGCACGTCTACAACACCCCGGGGGAGGTGGACCGGCTCCTGGCCGTCCTCGCTACACTGCGATGAACCGCTTATGGAAACCATTTCCAAAAGGGGTGTCCCGCGCGCCCCGGCGCGGCGCGCGCGGGACGTTCGGGACGTATGCGCAGAAGAAGGGGCAGGTCCCCATGGGTGTGAGCACCGCGAGGGCCCGGCTGTGGGTGGAGCGCTGGGAGCGCCAGCAGCAGCGTTACGCCATCGACCGCGAGGAGCGGTTCACCGTGATCGCCGACGTGGTCGAGCATGTGACGGCGCGGCAGCGCCGCCCGCTGGTCCTCGACCTGGGCTGCGGCCCTGGGTCCCTGGCCGCGCGGCTGGCGCGGCGGCTGCCCCGCGCCGAGATCGTCGGCGTGGACATGGACCCGCTGCTCCTGGCGCTCGCCCGCGCGCACCGGGCACGCGCCGCCCGGTACGTGGAGGCCGTCATCGGCGAGGACGGCTGGATCGAGGCGCTTGGCCTGCGCCGCGCCCCCGACGCCGCGGTCGCCACCACGGCGCTGCACTACCTGCCGGAACCGGCCCTGCTGCGCACCTACCGGGAACTCGCGGCGCTGCTGCGGCCGGGCGGGGTCCTGGTCAACGCCGACCACCTGTTCCAGGACGCGGCCCCCACCTCGGCGGTGACCTGGCACGTGGGCCGCCGCCGGGCCCAGCGGCTGCGCGAGCGCGAGCCGGCGGGGGGCGGGCCCGGCGGGCGCGGCTCCCGGCGGCGGGGCCGCGTGGGTCCCGGGGAACGGCGGCGGGGCCCGGCCGAGCGGGGGGACGGGCAGGGCACGCGCTCCGGCGGGCCGCAACGGGCGGGCGGGCAGGGCTGGTTCGGGGAGCCGGCCGAGCCGCACGAGCCCCGGGCCTCCGGCGAGTCGTGGGCGTCAGGCGAGTCGGGGGATTCCCGCGAGCCCTGGGATTCCTGGGAGTCGTGGTGGCGCGCGATCGCCGGGGACCCGGAGCTGACCGGGCTGTTCGCCGAGCGCGAGCGGCGCCGGGCGGCCGGCTCGGCCGTCGGCAACAACGGCCTCACCCTGTCCCGGCACGTGGCGCTGCTGCGCGAGGCCGGCTTCGACCACGTCAGCCCGGTCTGGCAGTTCGGCGACAGCCACGTCCTCGTCGCCCTCCGCTGACCTGGGCGCCGTTACGGTAGGGGGGCGCGCCCGGACGGGAAACGGTGCGCCGCGGCCAGGCACCGAGGAGGCCCCGTGGGAGCAGTGACCGAGAGCATCACCAAGAACCGTCAACCGGCCGAAGTCCTGCGCGCGATGGCCGCGCGCGCCTACGGGGCCGAGCGCGTGCCCGCGGGCGAGGGCTGGTACCAGGAGCTCGGCAACGGCTGGTTCAACGTCGCCTACCTGATCCGCCTGCGCGACGGCGAGCGGGCGGTGCTGAAGATAGCGCCGCCCGCCGGGGTCGAGGTGATGACCTACGAGCGCGCGGCCATGGCCACCGAACTCGCGGCGCTGCGGCTGATCCGCGAGCAGACCGCGGTCCCGGTGCCCGCCGTCCACTTCCACGACGGCAGCCACGAACTGTGCGACGCCGACTGGTTCTTCATGCAGTACGTCGACGCCGACAACCTGGGCCTGGTGCGCGACTCCCTCTCGCCGGAGGAGTACGCCTCCTGCCAGGAGGCGGTCGGCGCGGCCAACCGGGTGCTCAACGGGATCAAGGGCGAGCGCTTCGGCCCGCTGCTCGGCGGCCCGCCCCGCGGGGACCGGTGGCGCGAGGTGTTCTGCGCCATGGTCGAGGACGTGCTGCGCGACGGGGAGCGCCGCCGGGTCGACATCGGCTGGGACTACGACGCGGTGCGCGCCCTCTTCGCGGAGCGCGGGGACTGCCTGGAGGAGGTGACCGAGCCGGTTTTCGTCGAGTGGGACCTGTGGGACCCCAACGTGATGGTCCGCGACGGCTCCCTGGTGAGCCTCATCGACCACGAACGCGCCCTGTACGGCGACCCGCTGTTCGAGGCGGGCTTCACCGGCGCCGCCTCCGACGTGCTGCCGGGCGACGCGCGCAGCTTCATGCGCGGCTACGGCAAGGGCCCGCTGACCGCCACGGAACGGGAGCGGCGCCGCCTCTACACCGTGCACCTGATGCTGATCATGGTCATCGAGACGGTGTACCGGGGCCACACCGACCCCGCCCAGTACGAGTTCGCGAAGGCACAACTGGCCAAGCTGCTGGGCGAGTTCGGCCTCAGGCCCTGACCGCGGGCCGGGCGGGCGCCGGGCGGCGGCGGGCCCGTTTCACCGCCGGCTCCGGTCGCGGGCCATCACCAGGCCGGACAGGGCGACGACGCCGCTGCCGAGCAGCCCGGCCCCGGCGACCGGCTCGCCCTGGTCGACGAGGTACTTCGCGGTCCACAGCAGCCCGGTGACGCCGAAGGCCGCGAGCACCGCCCCGGCGATCCGGAAGCGGATCTCGACGCGGTCGAGCCAGCGGCGGTGCTCGTACTCGGCCTCGATCTGGCGCAGCATCCGCTCGGCGCTGCCGGGGACGGCCCGTTCCCAGGAGGCGATCTGCTCGGCCACCGGGAGGTCCTGCCAGCCGCCCGGCTGCGCCGGGGGCTCGGGCGCGGGCGGTTCCGGGAAGGGCATGGGCTCGCTCATCGGGCGGCTCCGTCCCGGCCTGCGCCGCCCTCACCCGGGCCGCCGCCCGGCGCGGACGGCGGCGGGGGTCCCAGCCGGTCGTAGGCCGCCGCCAGCATCGCCTCCACGCTTCCCTCCCGCCCCGGCGCCGCCTCGTTGGGCAGGGCGAAGGAGGCCAGGTCGGTCAGCCCGTGCAGGAACGCCCGCCCCCGGCCCGCCCCGGCGGGGGCGGCGGGCGCGGCGGCCTGCCGCCGGGTCCCGGCCCAGGTGGGGCGCCGCGCCGCGGAGATGCCCCACCAGGTGCCGCAGGCCCAGACGGCGGCGAGAAGGGCGGGCCACCACCAGCCGTGCGCCTCGGGCAGCGCCAGGACGGCCGCCACCAGCAGCGTGCCCCCCACGACCGCCGCCAGCACCTGCCGGGCCGCGCGGGGCAGGACGAGCGGCTCCCCGTCCTGCCCGGGGAGCAGGGCGAAGGGCCGCCGGCCGACGTCGAAGGCGTAGGGCAGGGCGGCCGGTTCCCCGAGGGCGTAGGCGCCGGCCGGCTGCTGGGCCCGGCTGTCGGAGGCCGCGGGCAGGGGCGGGCGGACCGCGTCGCCGAAGTCGTGCGGGCCCTCGTCCGCGGCGAACGGCGGAGAGGGAATGCCGGCGGGGTACCCGGGCGGGGAGACGGACGGGCGCAGGCGCGCGTCGAGGGCGTCGAGGAAGTCCCGCGGCCACGGCTCCGCGCCCGGCTCGGGCGCGGTCTCCCGCGCCACCTCGGCGGCCGTGGGCCTGGCGGCGGGGTCGGCGGCCAGGCAGCGCCGGATCAGCGCCTCCAGCCGGTCCGGCAGGCCGCCGAGCCCCGGCACCTCAGCCGCCGGGAGCCGGCGGGCGTCGTCGGCGGGACCCCGGCCTGGCCCGCCGGCGGGCAGCACTCCGGTGGCGGCGAAGGCGAGCAGCAGGCCGAGCCGGAAGAGGTCGGCGGAAGGGCCCTGCGGCCGGCCGGAAAGCTCCTCGGGAACGGCGAGGCCCGCGGCGAACTCCGCCTCCGGGTCGGTCCCTCGGTCCGCCTCCCCCTCCGTTCCCGCGCCCCTCTCCGCCTCGGCGCCCCCGTCCGGTTCGCGGTTCCCATCCTGGTCCTGGTCCGGTTCCCGGTCCGGGTTCCGGTCCCGCGCCACGGCCGGGTCCGCGGGGGGCCGCGCCGGGTGAGGCGTCGGGGCCCCGTCCAGCAGGGGCCCTTCCGCCGTCAGGAGCACGCCGGCCGGCGTGAGGTCCCGCCACACGTGGCCCGCCCGGTGCACGTCGGCCAGCGCGCCGGCCAGCGCGTGCGCCAGCCGGCGCACCAGGTCCGCGGGAAGCGGCCCGGTCAGCCGCAGGGCGTCCGCCAGGCTGGGCGCGGAGACGTACGCGGTGGCGACCCAGGGGACCTCCGCCGCCGGGTCGGCGCCCAGGACCGGGACGATCCACCGGCTTCGCACCCGCCGGAGCGCGTCGATCCTTCGCGCCGCTCCTCGCGAGTCGCCGGCGGGCCCCAAGCCCGCGGCCCGGTCTGGCGTGAGGAGCCGGACCAGCCGGCCGTCCCGGGTGCGCCCCAGGTAGGCGCCCCGGCCGCCCAGCCTGCCCAGCAGGGGGTAGGGGCCGAGGTGGCGTGGGTCCTGCGGGTCGAGCGGTTCCATCGGAGTCCCCCGGGGCGACGACGCCCTGATCGCGTGCCGTGTCCGCCAGGCTACCGCGCCGCCGCCGCGCGGTCATGCCAACCGGCTTCGCCCGCACGCCGGTTGCCGCCCGCGCCGGCCGGGGCGGCGCGGGCCGGGGCAGGGCCCTGGGGCGGCCTCAGCCGGCGCGCCGGGACACCAGGAGGGTGCCGTCCGGCGGCGCCTCGGCGCCGAGCCGGGACAGGTGGGCGTCGAGTTCGGGCCCGGGAGGGTTGGCGCAGCTGAGCGAGACGGCGACCACGCGGGTGTGCGGGCCGATCGCCCCGCGGGCGCGCAGGTCAGCGAGGGTGGCGGCGAAGTCCGCCAGGTTGTGGTGTTCCGGATAGGGCGGCAGGAAGCCGTTGTTGCAGTCGAGCAGCACGAACTCGTAGGTGGGGTGCTCGGCCTCCGGCAGGGGGGCGCCGGTGTCCCAGGCGGCGAACAGGGTGGCGTCCACGTCGTAGAGCAGGGCGGGGCCGACGTGCGGGTCCTGTGGCCAGTGCCTGGCCGGCAGGGCGCGCACCCGGTGGCCGCTGGCGAGTCGGGCCTGGTCGCCCGCGCGCAGCGGCGTCCAGGTGACCGGGTCGTCCGGGGCCACCCAGTCGCGGCACAGGTCGAGGGCCGCGGGCGGGCCGGCGATCTCCAGCGGGGGCAGCCCGCCCTCGCGGGCCGCCCTGGCCTGCCGCCACAGCAGGGGCTGCGGATCGGCGTGGTCGGGGTGGGCGTGCGTGAACAGCACGGTCCGCACCGTGTCCAGGGGCACGGTGGCGCGCCTGGCGCTTCCGGTGTCGAGGAGGAGGGTGCCGTCCACCAGGACGCTGGTCTGCCCGCGGGCCGCCCCGGGCGTCGCGCGGGCCCAGGTGCAGGAGCGGCAGGTGCACCAGGGGTTGGGCCAGCCGTCGCCCGAGCCCGTGCCGAGCAGTCGTATCTCCACGGCTCCGCCCTCCCCTTCCCTGCCCTCTTCCCGCGCCCTGTGGCGCGCCCATCATCGCCGCCGGCCGCCGGGCCCCCACGCCCGGGGGTCACCCGCGAGGCCGGGGCCGCGGCCCACCGGGTGACCCGGCCGGGGCACGCCCCCGCTCCCGCCGCGCGGGGCCCGCCCGCGCACGGAGGGCGTGCGAGCATGACCGCACGGTCACCACCCCGCCCGGGCGGCGCCCCCGCACCGGCGGCGGGACCTGCCGGGCACCCACCCGCGAAGGAGCGCACGATGACGTCCTGGAGCAACGAGGAACTCACCCCGATCGCGGAGGCCGACGAGCTGCGCGTGCAGCCGCGGCGCGCGGACGGGAGCCTGCGGGAGCCGACCCCGATCTGGGTGGTGCGCGACGGAGCGGACCTGTACGTGCGCTCCTACCGGGGGCCCGACGGGGTCTGGTGGCGCACCGCGAAGGCGGGGGGCGCGGGACGGGTGCAGGCCGGGGGCGTCACCAGGGACGTGGCCTTCACCGCCGCGACCGACCCGGAGCTGAACGACCGCCTGGACGCCGCCTACCGCGCCAAGTACGGCCGCTACAGCGCCACTTACGTGGACCCCATGGTGGCGGAGCCGGCCCGGGCGACCACCCTCAGGCTCAGCCCGCGCTGAGCCGGGGCCCGGCCGGGCCTACGTGGCGCAGAACTCGTTGCCCTCCGGGTCCCGCATCAGCCACCAGTGGCCCGCGGGACCCTTGTCGACCTCGCGGACGCGGGTCGCCCCCAGGCTCTCCAGCCGGGTCACCAGCTCCTCCAGGCCGCCCGGTTCGCCGTGGACGTCGAGGTGCAGGCGGTTCTTGCCCGACTTGCCCTCCGGCACCTCCTGGAAGAGGAGCCGCCTGCCGCGGCCGATGCCGCTGACCTCGTCGAACGGGTCCTCGGGGTGGCGGATCGCCGCGTAGCCGCGGAAGGTCCTGCGGCCCCGGTGGACGAGGACCGCCTCCTCGCCGAGCTGCCCGCCCGCCAGCAGGCGCTCCACGAGGGCGCTCGGGTCCTCCACCTCGTACTCCAGGGCCGCGGCCCAGAAGTCCGCGAGGGCGGGCGCGTTCGCGCTGTCGATGACCAGCTTCCACCTCAGTGCCATGTAACTACTTATAATGGTTACATGCCCTCCTCCGCAAACAGCGACCCCGCCGACGGGGAGCCCGCGAACGGGGACCCGGCGAACGGGGACCCCGCAGACCCGGGCGCCGCGCACCGGGGCCTCGTGCTGCGCTCCCACACCGGCGCCGCCTACCGGTTCGACCCGGGCGCGCTGTGCCTGGAGCTGCTGACCACCGGCGGCCCCGGCCCGTTCCGCCGGTACGAGGTCCTGCACCACCCCGGCGACCTCGCCGCCTGGGCGGGCCGGTCCCGGCTGTCCCCGACGCCGGAACTGCGGATCTCGCCGGACGAGGTGGCGCAGGCCCGGCGGGTGCGCGACGCGCTGTGCCGGGTGGTCCTCGCCCACGTCCGCGGCGAGCCCCATCCGCCCGGGGACGTGGCGGCCGTCAACGAGGCCGCCGCCCGGCCCGCGCTGGCCCCCGCCCTCGGCCCCTCCGGCACGCGGCGGTGGGCCGGGACCCCCGACGGCACGCAGCTGCTCGCCACCGTGGCCCGCGACGCCGTCGAGCTGCTGAGCGGGCCGTACGGGCACCGCGTCCGCGTCTGCGCCGCCGAGGACTGCCACCTGCTCTACGTGGACACCTCGCGCCCCGGCCGCCGCCGCTGGTGCTCCATGGAGCACTGCGGCAACCGCCACAAGGTGCGGGCGCTGCGGGCCCGCCGGTCCCCGGAGGGCTGAGCGCCCCGGCCGCGGGGCCCGGCGGGGTGCGCGGGGACGGCCTCGGCCGCCGCGCGCGGACGGATGCTCTAGGGTCCTCGCCTGTGACCGAACCTTCCACGCCCGCGCGCCGCTCCGCGCACGATGCCGCCCACCTGCGCACCACCGCCGACGCCTACGACGCCATCGCCACCGTCTACGCCGAACTCCCCCGCGACGATCTCGCCACCTTCCCCCTGGATCGCGCGGTGCTCGCCGCCTTCGCCGAACTCACGCGCGGCGCAGGTCCCGTCGCGGAGCTGGGGTGCGGCCCGGGTCCGGTGACCGCGCACCTGCGCGACCTCGGGCTCGACGTCTTCGGCGTCGACCTCTCGCCGGTGATGATCCGGCTGGCCCGGGAGGCGTACCCGGATCTGCGGTTCACGGTCGGCTCCATGGACGCCCTCGACCTGGCCGGGGGAGAGCTGGTGGGCATCGTGTCCTGGTACTCGGTCATCCACGCCCCGCCGAAGGAACTGCCCACGTACTTCGCCGAGTTCCGGCGGGTCCTCGCGCCCGGCGGCCACCTCCTGCTCGCCTTCTTCGAGTCGGAGGGCGGGCCCGTCACGGAGTTCGACCACAAGGTGACGGCGGCCTACCGGTGGCCGATCGACGAGCTCGCGGCGCTGGCGGGCGAGGCCGGATTCGCCGAGATCGGCCGGATGCTGCGCGAGCCGTGCGAGGGGGAACGGTTCCGCCGCGGCCATCTGCTGATGCGCAGAGGCGCGTAGCCCCTCCCCGGTGCGGGCCGGGTCAACGACCCTCTTCCGTCCGGGAGTTGCCGGGTCCGCGCCCGCCCGCTCCGGGGGCATACGGGCCGGGGCCGCCCGGGTCCGGCCCGTCACGGGAGCGGGGAGCGTTCCCGAGGCGCGGGCGGGGCCTCAGCGGCGGGCGTGCCGGATCGTCAGCCGCCCCATGCCCATGGTCCCGAAGATCCTGATCCGCGGGCCGCCGGAGCGGGCGCGGCGCCCGGGGCGGTAGCGCGGCGCCTTCCACACGGTGCGCAGGTCCTCGATGTCGACGGTCGCGTCGCGGGGCACGACGATCCTGGCCCGGCCGGTGCCGAGTTGCAGCTCGATGTCGACCGCCGGGTGCTCGAACACCGCCCGGGACAGGTCCAGGTGCGGCCTGCCGAAGGCGGACACCACCTTGAGGGTGCGCGGCACCCGCCAGGCGCCGCCGCGCCGGATGCGCCCGCTGAGGGCGGCGATCGTGGAGGTGGCGCCCCCAGGCTCCTCGGGGAGGGTGGACAGGGCCCGCGCGAGCTCCTGCCGCGTCTTCGCGGTGAGCACCTGATGGAGGCGTTCGTCCATCTCCTCGTGCGAGAGGTGCCCTTCGCTGTACGCCTCCTGCACGCGCCGCACGGCCGCGTCGCGGTCGTCCTCGGCCATCCGGGCGGGCGGGTCTTCCGGCAGGGTGCTCACCTCTTCACTCTAGTGCCGCGGCGCCGGTGCGGACCCGGCGAGGCACGCGGCGGACCCGGCGAGGCACGCGGCGGACCCGGCGAGGCACGCGGCGGACCCGGCGAGGCACGCGGCGGAGTGCGCCGGGCGCGGCCGGAAAAGCCGGAAAAGGAGGTGCGGCTCGGGTGGCGGGCTGCGAGCCTGTCGCGGTGACCCCGAAGGAGACGGCGGCTTGGGTGCGCGCCGCGGCCCGCAACAACGCCGACTGGTGTGCCGCGGTCTGCCGCTCCCACCACATCGGGGGCACCTTCGGCCCGCGGGCCTGGTCGTCCGCCCGCCGCCCGCCTGCGTACTTCCCCGACGCCGTCACCCTCCGCCGGGACGCGGCCCCCGCCGACCTGCTGCCCCGCCTGGGCGCCTCCTCGCGCGCGTACGCGGTCAAGGACAGCTTCGCCGCGCTCGATCTCGCCCCGCACGGCTTCGCCGAGTTGTTCGCCGCCCGCTGGATACACCGGCGGGCGGGGCTCGCCGCCCCCGCCTCCCCGGCGCTGCGCGCCCGGCCGGTGTCCACGGCCGCCGGGCTGTGCGACTGGCAGCGGGCGTGGCACGGCGGCGAGCGGCCCCCGGACGTCTTCCGCCCGGCGCTGCTCGCGGACCCCGCGGTGCTGCTGCTCGCCTTCCACGACCGCCACGGCGGGGAGGAACTCGCGGGCGGCGCCGCGCTGAACCGCGGCGCGGGGGTGGTCGGCGTCTCCAACCTCTTCGCGTCCGGCGGCACCGATCCCGCCGCCGTGTGGTCCGCCACGGTCGCCGCCGCCGCCCGTCACTTCCCCGGCCTCCCCCTCGTGGGCTACGAGCAGGGGGACGCCCTCCACGAGGCGCTCGCCTGCGGATTCGCCACGCTCGGCCCGCTCCGCGTCTGGCTGCGGCACGCCTGACCGCCGCCCCCGGCGCGCGCCGGCGCCCGGTCACCGCGCGTACCCGGTGCGCGCGAGCGGCCCGCCCCCGAGGCGCGCCCGTTTGGGTGGAAATATCCCCTTTACCGGGTTATCGTGAAGGGGTTTGCCGCCAGGCGCCTGGGCGCGCGGCGGCGCGGGAGGCGGCGCCGTCCCGGAGGCGGAGGAGATGACCGAGCTCGACGCGGTGGCCGACCGGCTCTACCGGCTGCGGCCCGGCCGGTTCACCGCCGCGCGGAACGAGGCCGCGGCGCGGGCCAGGGCCGGGGGCGACCGGGGCCTCGCCGAGGCCGTGGGCAGGCTGCGCCGCCCCACGCCGGCCGCCTGGGCGGCCAATCTGCTGGTGCGCGAGCGGCCCGAGGAGGCGGAACGCCTGCTGGAGCTGGGCGGGGCGCTGCGGCAGGCACACCAGGAGCTGGCCGGGGAGCGGCTGCGGGAGCTGTCCGGGCAACAGCGGCGGGTGGTCGGGGCGCTGGCGCGGCAGGCCGTGCGGCTGACGGCCGACGCCGGGCAGCGGATCGGCGCCGGCGCGCAGCGCGAGGTCGAACAGACCCTCCACGCCGTCCTGGCCGACCCGCAGGCGGCCGGCCAGTGGGCGGCGGGCCGCCTGACCCGGCCGCTGAGCGCGCCCACCGGCTTCCGGCCGCCCGCCGAGGGCGACCGGCCCGCGGACGCGCGGCCTCCCGCCGCGGAAAAGGGCGCGCACGGCCGAGAGAAGGGGCGCGCGGCACGGGAACGCGCCCGCCGGGAGGCCGAACGCGCCGCTGCCGGGCTCCGCGAGCGCCGGGAGCGGCGGGAGGCCGCCGCGCAGGCGGCGGACCGGGCCCGCACGGAGCGCGACGAGGCCGGCCGGCAGGCCCGGCGGCTCGCCGGGGAGCTGCGGGAGGCGAAGGAGGCAGGGCGGCGGGCGGAAGAGCGGGAGCGGCGGGCCCGTGGCGAGCTGCGGGAGGCGGAACGGGCGGTGAGCCGGGCCGAACGCCGCGCGCGGGAGGCCACCGCGCGGGCCGAACGCCAGGACGGCGGGCAGGCGGCGTGAGACGGCCGCCGAGGCCAACGGCACTGCCGCGCCGCGGAGAGCGGCGGCGTTGACGAACGGCGCCGGGGTCCGGCGCGGGCGACGGCGAGGAGCACGAGGAGAGCAAGGAGAGCAAGGAGGCTGCGATGGCCAGGGCGATCTGGAGCGGGGTGCTGACCTTCGGGCTGGTCACGGTGCCCGTGCAGCTGTTCACCGCCACGGAGGACCACACCGTGCACTTCCGCCAGTTCCAGCGCGGCACCTCCGACCGGGTCCGCCGCAAGCGGGTCAACGAGCGCACCGGCGAGGAGGTCGCCTACGACGAGATCGTCAAGGGGTACGACCTGGGCGGCGGGGACTACGTCATCGTGGAGCCGGGCGAGCTGAACGACGTCGCCCCGGGCAAGTCCCAGACCATCGACGTCAGCGGCTTCGTCGCACTCGACCGGATCGAGCCGGTGTTCTTCGACCGCACCTACTACCTGGCCCCCAAGGGCGAGGAGTACACGGGGGTCTACGCACTGCTGCGCACCGCCCTGGACGAGGCGGGGAAGGCGGGCGTGGCCACGTTCGTGATGCGCGGCAAGCAGTACCTGATCGCCCTGCGCGCCCAGACCGAGTGCCTGGTCCTGCACACCCTGCACTGGGCGGACGAGGTCCGCGACCCGGCCGGGGAACTCCCCGTGCTGCCCGGGCGGAAGGAGGGCCGCGGCAGGGAACTGGACACCGCGCGGGAGCTGATCGACGCCCTGAGCATCGACTGGCGCCCCGAGGACTACCACGACACCTACGAGGAACGGGTGCGCGAGCTGATCGAGGCCAAGGCCGAGGGCCGGGAGATCGTGGCCGCCGAGGGCCCGCCCGAGGCCACCGGCGTCGTCGACCTGATGGACGCGCTGCGGGCCAGCGTGGACCGGAGCCGCGAACGCCCCTCCCGCGGGGGCGGCGGCACGGGGGAGGTACGGGAGTTGCGGGAGGCACGCCGCCGGGCCGGCGGCGGCCGCAGGCGTGGGGACCGGCCCGCCCGCGGCCGGAAGCGGAAGGACCGGCCCGCCCCGGGCGGGGGCGAGGACCTGGCGCGGCTGAGCAAGAAGGAGCTGTACCGGCGGGCCGGCGAACTGGGCGTGCGGGGCCGCTCCACGATGGACCGCGGCCGGCTCGCCCAGGCCGTCGCCCGCGCGGCCGAGGACCGCGCCGCCTCCTGACCCCTCCGCCTCCTGACCCCTCCGCCGCGCGCCCCGCGGCGGGCGACCCGCCGGCCGCCCGGTGGCGCACGCCGATCAGCGTGCGGGTGGGGTGGCGGGGCGGCGGGGGGCCGTCGTGGGGCCGGCCGGGGCCGGGCGCGGGGGGCGGGGCGCGGGGCGCATGCCGAAGAGGAAGCGCGTCGCCCGCGTCCTGCGCACCGCCCCCTCGTAGAGCACGAGAATCACCGCCAGCGAACCGGCCACGATCGCGGCGTACTTGAGCGCGATCGGCAGGGGCAGGCCGACCACCGCGTAGGCGAAGGCCACCACCACCGGCTGGTGCAGCACGTACAGCGGCAGCGCGGCGGTGGTGAGGTACGCGCGCGCCCTGGCGCCTCGCCCGGCGCGGCGGGGGCGCGTGCCCGGCTCGCGGGGGGCGGCGGCGCGCGGCCCGGCCCGGTCGAGCAGTCCGAGGAGGGCCAGCACCCAGCACCACCCGGCCGCCCCGAACAGCGCCCTGGTGGCCAGCGCGAACGGGCCGCCGTCGGTGAACGGGTCGTCCCCGGCGACGAATCCGGGCGCGCAGGCGGCGAACAGCAGGAGCCCGAGCACGCCGGCCGGCACGGCGTGGCGGCGCAGGAGGGGCCGCAGGCGCGGGTCCTCGGCCAGGGCGTAGCCCCAGAGGAAGAACAGCAGGTAGGCCCAGCGGTTCCAGCCCGCGAAGTCCTCCTCCATGCCAAGCAGCGAGTTCAGCAGCGCCAGCGGCAGCGCGGGCAGCAGGAGGAGGACCGGGTGCCGCGCCGGCGCGGCACCCACCCGCTCACCCCAGGCGGCGAGGGGCGCGGCCACCGGCGCCAGAAGCAGGCAGAAGGCGAGCAGGAGCACGACGAACCACAGGTGCCCGGTCTCGAAGTGGCGGCCGCCGAGCACGAAGGGGAAGTCGCCCGGCTCCACGTGCACGTCGAGGAAGCGGGGCCAGAAGCGCCAGTAGGGCTCGTGATAGCCGGGGTCGGCGGCCCGGAGCCGCAGCCACTGCGGCAGCGGGTTGAGGGCGAGGGAGGCGAAGACCAGCGGAACGCCCAGGCGCAGCAGGCGTTCCCTGGCGAACCCGCCGGGGCCGCGGCGGCGCACCGAGTGGCGGGCGCCGAGGCCGGCGACGAGGAACAGCATCGGCATCGCCCACACCACGCCGAACCCGGCCAGCACGGTGACGGCGCCGGTGGTCTCCGCGTTCTTGACGTAGAAATCGTCGTCCGGGGCGAACACGAGGGCGGCGTGGAAGAAGACCAGGCCCAGCACGACCAGGGCGCGCAGCGCGTCGAGTTCCCCGCGCCTGGCCGCCGGAACCGCCGGCTCGGCGTCCGTGCCGTCCCCGCCGCCGTCGTGTCTGCCGCCGCTGCCGCCTCCGGCCCCGCCGCCGCCTCCGGCCCCGCCGCCGTGTCTGCCGTCGCCGCCGTCCATGCCCGTCTCCACTCCCCCGTTTCCCCGTCCACGCCCAGTGTGGAGGAAGGGAGGTGCGGCGGACAGCGTCGTGCCGGAAGCGGTCTCCTTCGCCGCGCGGGACAGGGGGTCGGCGGCGAGTCCCGGCGCGAACGCCGCCCGCAGCCCCACCCGCGCCCGGACGGCGGGCCGGGTACGCCTCGGCCGGCAGCGGGTGAGTGGCGGCGTGGGCGACGTTCGCGAGAGAGGAGCAGCGGCCGTGGGGCGGCCGGTTTCACCGTCGTATCCGCAGGTTCGGGGACGGTGCCCGATCAGAGCCCGGTGGCCAGCCAGACGGTCACGGCCGCAGTGGCGATGAGCCCGGCGTTGAGCGTGATCCGGCGGTCTTCGCCGGTCAGGTGGACGGCGATCGCACCGGCCTGCAGGAGTACGAAGCCGAGGGCCGCGGCCAGTGCCAGCCAGGGGGCGATGCCGGTCAGCGGCGGCAGGATCAAGCCGGCCGCGCCGAGTATTTCGACCGCCCCCAGCGCCCTGAGGACGGGCAAGGGTACGCGATCGACCCAGGCCATCATCGGCCGGAGCCGATCGCGGCTCCGGCTCACCTTCAGCGTGCCGGAGTAGAGGTAGAAGAGGGCGAGCAGCCCCGCGACGATTCCATAGGCGATGTTCATGGTTTCCCGTTCATGGGCCACCGGTTCGCGGGGGCCCGTCGATTGCGTTGTCTGCCGGGGAGCCCTGGCAAGGCCCGGCCCGTCGTCCGGGGGACCCGGACGCCGGAGGCGGGAGCGCCACGGCCCCGGCCGGCCGGAAGGAGGGCGGCCTGACGTGCCGTCCCGTCGGCGTCAGGCCAGGTCGGTGGCGGGTTCGGTGGCGTAGCGGCTCATCGCGCCGGCCGTGGCCTGCGGCGTCGGCGGCCGGCCACCGGCGCGCATCTCCCGGAGGTCCCGGACGATCCTCTCGCCCTCGCCGGGCCCCACCACCGATACGGCGGGGCGGCCTGCGGCTCGCTGGTCCTTGCTGCTTCGGTCATGCTCACGAGTGCACCGCCGACGCCCCGCCGGTGTCCAAAACCCCTTCCGCAAGGCCGATACCTCGTGGGTATCGTTGCAGCGTGGAGCTACGGACCCTGCGCTATTTCGTGGCGGTCGCCGAGGAACGCCACTTCGGCCGGGCCGCCGCCCGACTGCACATGAGCCAGCCGCCGCTGAGCCGGGCGATCAAGCAACTGGAGGCCGATGTCGGGGCCTTGCTGTTCACCCGCTCGTCCACCGGCGTCGCGCTCACTGCGGTGGGCACCGTGCTGCTCGACGAGGCGCGGGCCCTCCTCGACCACGCCGACCACGTCCGGGCACGGGTGAGCGCGGCGGCCGGCGTCGCGGCCCTCACCGTCGGCATCCTGGGCGACGGCACCGACCCGGGAGTGTCACGGCTGGCCGCCGTCTATCGCCGAAGCCACCCCGGCATCGACATCCGCATCCGCGACGCCGATCTGAGCGACCCCACCTGCGGGCTGCGCGCCGGACTGGTCGACGTCGCCCTGACTCGGGCGCCGTTCGACGAGACCGCCCTGACGGTGCGTGCGCTGCGGGCCGATCCGGTCGGGGTGGTCCTGCGCGCCGACGATCCGCTGGCCCGCCGCGACCGGCTGCGGCTGGCCGAGCTGAACGACCGCCGCTGGTTCCAGTTCCCGCAGGGCACCGACCCCCTCTGGCAGTCGTACTGGAACGGCGGCAGGCCGCGCGAGGGGCCCGTGGTGCGCGCCGTCCAGGAATGCCTGCACGCCGTGCTGTGGAACGGCACGGTCGGCCTGGCCCCGCTCGGGCACGACCTGCCCGCAGACCTGGCCGCGGTGCCGCTGATCGACATGGCGCCGAGCCGGGTGGTGGCGGTGTGGAACGAAGGCGACAGCAACCCACTGATCCGCTCCTTCGTCAGGATCGCGACGGCCGCGTACCGCCCCTGAGCACCGGCACCTGCACCTGCACCTGCACCTGCACCTGCACCGGCGCTGCCGCGGCTCGTGCCCGAGGCGAACGCCGCGGCCCTCGGGACTGCGCGGGGTGCGCCTTGGGCCGCCGGTGAAGGCCGGCGGGAGGCGGGTGCCGAACGGGACCCGGCCGGAGGGCCCGCTCCTCGGCCGGGGTGGGGCGTGCACGCGTTCCCCTCCGGAGGGGCCCCCGGGGGCTGTGCGCCGAGGCTTGAAGGGAGGGCGGGGCGGGCGGGAGCCGGGGTCGGATATCGTCTGTCGATATCGGGGTCCGTAGGGGAGGCCCCGGGCGGCCGAGGAGGAGGGCGATGGGCGGACCCTCGCCCGGGCGGGACGCGCCGGAGCGGCTGCGGCGGCGGCTGGGGCTGCCGGACGCCGTCGTGATCGGCCTGGGGTCGATGATCGGCGCCGGGATCTTCGCCGCCCCGGCCCCGGCGGCGCGGGCCGCCGGTTCCTGGCTGCTGCTCGGCCTGGCCCTCGCCGCCGTGGTCGCGTACTGCAACGCCACCTCCTCGGCGCGCCTCGCGGCCCGCCACCCGGCCTCGGGCGGCACCTACGTCTACGCCACGCAACGGCTGGGCCCGTTCTGGGGCTACCTCGCCGGCTGGGGCTTCGTCGTCGGCAAGACCTCCTCCTGCGCGGCGATGGCCCTCACCGTCGGCACCTACGTGTGGCCGGGGCAGGCGCGCGCGGTCGCGGTGGCGGCGGTGGTGGCGCTGACGGCCGTGAACTATGCGGGAGTACGCAAGTCCGCGCTGCTGACCCGGGCGATCGTCGCGGTGACCCTGGTGGTGCTCGCGGCCACGGTGACCGCCCTCCTCGCCTCCGGCCCGCCCGGCACCGCCCGCCTGGCGGGCGGCCAGGGCGCCGGCGTGGGCGGGGTGCTGGAGGCCACCGGCCTGCTCTTCTTCGCCTTCGCCGGGTACGCGCGGATCGCCACCCTGGGCGAGGAGGTACGCGACCCGGCCCGCACGATCCCGCGGGCGATCCCGCTCGCGCTCGGCATCACCCTGCTCGTCTACGCCGCGGTCGCCGTCTCCGTGCTGCTGGTGCTCGGCCCGCGGCGGCTCGCCGAGGCGGGGGCGCCGCTGGCGGAGGCCACGCGGGCCGCGGGCGCCGGCGGGCTCGTCCCCGTCGTCCGGGCCGGCGGGGCCGTCGCGGCGCTCGGCTCCCTGCTCGCCCTCGTGCTCGGGGTCTCGCGCACCATCCTGGCGATGGCCCGCGACCGGCACCTTCCGCACGCCCTGGCCGCCGTCCACCCGCGTTTCGCGGTGCCCCACCGCGCGGAACTGCTCGTCGGCGCCGTGGTGTCCGTCCTCGCGGCCACGGCGGACCTGCGCGGCGCGATCGGGTTCTCCTCCTTCGCGGTGCTCGTCTACTACGCGCTGGCCAACGCCTCCGCCTGGACCCTCACTCCGGCCGAGGGCCGCCCCCACCGCCTGATTCCCGCCGTCGGGCTCGCCGGCTGCCTCCTCCTGGCCTTCGCGCTTCCGCCGCCCTCCGTCCTCGCGGGCGCGGCGGTGCTCGCCGCCGGGGCCGCCGCCTACGCGCTGCGGCGCGCCCGGTCCGCCCGCGGCTGAGCGCGCGCCGGCGCCGCCTGCCGCGCGGACCGGCACCGCACCGGCCCGTGCGCCGCCGCACGCACCGGCCCTGCGCCGCGGCTCAGGGCGCCTCCTCGCCGAGGACCTCGCGGGCCAGTTCGCGCAGCGCCCTGCGGTCCTCGGCGAGCGCCCGCCGGCCCGCCGGCGTCGCCCGGTAGACGCGCCGGGTGCGGCCCTCGACCACCCGCTGTTCCGAGGCCAGCAGCCCCTCGGCCTCCAGCCGGTGCAGCGTCGGGTACAGGGTTCCCGGGCTGATCCGGTGGCCGTGGCGGGCGAGTTCCCCGGTCAGCCAGGCCCCGTGGACCTCCCCCTCGGCCGCGTGGTGCAGGATGTGCAGCCGCACCGCGCCCCGCTGGAACTCCCGCACCGCAGCCCACCTCCGGCAGTGAAGAAACCGATATCGGCCCCCGATCCTACGCGGGCGGGCGCCCCGGTTTCCGCAGGCTCAGAGCGGGCCGAGGAGCGCCCGGGGGTCCGCGTCCAGCGCCAGCCTGGCGAGGGGGCCGAGCAGCCGGCGCTCCTCGTACCGGAAGTGGGACTCCATGATCGCGGAGAGTCCGTCCAGGTGCCGGGACACCTCGCCGGGCGGGGCGCCGGAGGCGAGCGCGCGCTCCAGTTCCCCGAGCAGGGCGGCGATCAGCTCGTGGTCCTGCGTCAGCTTGGCGAGCGTGGGCCGCAACTCCGGGTGGCGGGCGGCCAGTTCGGGGAACAGCCCGGCGTCCTCGCGGGCGTGGTGCCCGCCGAGGGCGGCGCAGAACCCATGGCAGTACAGCAGGAGGTCGGCGCGCGCCGAGGCGCCTTCGCCGGTGTGGAGGGACTCGCGCGCCAGCGCCAGGGCCCGGCGAAGTCGCCGGTGGGCGGCGGTCAGTTCACGGTGCCAGGCGATGAGCCTGTTCTGCTCGCCCTCAGTCACGGGCGGGGAGCGGGGAAAGGGTCATCGAGACCGCCTTCCGGTCCGGCGCCTCCATGCCTGACGCGGTCCGCCACCGGCACGCGACGCTGCCCGCAGCATAACGGCGGGCCGCGGCGGCCCGTCAACGCCCCCACCCGCGGGCCGCACGCCCCGGCCCCCACGCCCCTGGGCCGGCGCCCGGCTGCCGCCTGGGCGTGGCGGGCCGCGAGGAGGGCGGGGCGGCGGCCGGCCGGTGAACCTCCGGGGAGCCGGCGCCGCGGGCTCAGGGCAGCAGCCGCCGTTCCTTTGCCACGGCCACCGCGCTCGCCCGGCTCTGCACGCCCAACGTGCCGTAGAGCCGCTTCAGATGGGCCTTCACGGTCGCCTCGCTGACGAACAGTTCCCGGGCGATCTCCCGGTTGCCCAGGCCGCGCGCCAGGTGGCGGAGGATGTCGCGCTCCCGGTCCGACAGGCCGGGGCGGGGGCTGCGCAATTGCGCCAGGACCCGGCCGGCGACCGGCGGCGACAGGGCGGCCCGGCCGGCCGCGGCCTCCCGGATCGCGGCGAACAGCTCCTCGGGCCTGCCCGCCTTGAGCAGGTAGCCGGTGGCCCCGGCCTCGATGGCGCGGCTGATGTCGGCGTCCGTGTCGAACATCGTGAGCACCAGCACCCGCGGCCCCGCCCCGCCGTCCGCCTCCCGGGCGGCCGTCAGCCGGCGGGTCGCGGTCACGCCGTCCATGCCCGCCCCGAGTTGCAGATCCATCAGCACCACGTCGGGCCGCACCCGCGCGGCCATCGCCAGGGCCTCCTCGCCGCTGCCCGCCTCCCCCGCCACCTCGATGCCCTCGGCGCTCGCCAGCAAGGCGCGCAACCCGGCGCGCACCACGGCGTGGTCGTCGCACAGCAGCAGCCGGATCGGGGCGGCCGCCCCACCGGGATCGGTCATGCGCGCTCCTCCTCGCCCGGGGCCGCGGCGCCGGCGGCGCGCAGCGGGACGGCGACCGAGACCACCGTGCCCTCGCCCCGGGCCGACTCCACGGTGCAGGTTCCCCCCAACTGCCGCGCCCGGGCCCGCATCGCCGGCAGCCCGTGCCCCCGCCCCGGCCGGGCGCCTGGCGCACGCCCCGGCTCGTGTCCCACCACGCCCGTCCGGTCCGCGCCCGTCCGGTCCGCGCCCGCCCAGTCTGCCAAAGCCCGGTCCGCGCCCGCCCGGTCGGCGGGAGCCCGGTCCCCGGGAGCCGGGTCCCCGGGAGCCGGGTCCCCGGGGGTCGGGAAGTGGGCCGCCGGGTCGAAGCCCCGGCCGTTGTCGGCGACGTCCAGCGCGATCCGGTCCTCCAGGCAGGTCAGGGTCACCACCGCCCGCGTCGCCGCCGCGTGCTCCCGGACGTTGGCCAGCGCCCCCTGGGCGATCCGCAGCAGCGCCGCCGCCACCCGCTCCGGCAGGGCGCCGGGCGTGCCGTCGACCCGGCACTCCACGCGCAGTCCCCGGCCGCTCTCCCGCTCGGCCAGGGCGGCAAGCGCCTCGGGCAGGGCGCGTTCCAGCAGGTCGGCCGGGGCCAGCGCGTGCACGAACCTGCGGGCCTCGGCCAGGCTGCGGGAGGTGAGCGCCGCCGCCTCCCTGACGTGCCCGAGGGCGGCCTCCGGGGCGGTGTGCCAGGTGCGTTCCGCGGCCTGCAGCAGCATCCCCTGGCTGGACAGCGCCTGGGCGAGGGTGTCGTGGATCTCGGCGGACAGCCGCTGCCGCTCCGCCAGCACCCCCGCCCGCCGCTCGGTGGCGGCCAGTTCGCGGCGGGCGCGGACCAGGTCCCCGATCAGCCGCCGCTGCCGGGCCGTCTGCCGTTGCAGGTGGACGAGCACGGCGGTGGCCACCGCGGCGAGCGCGGGCGGGGCGACCACCGTGTTCGGGTTGAGGGCGCCCTCGGACACCCGGATCTCGGAGGCGACGACCAGCGCCGTGAGCCCGGCCGCCACCGGCACCGACAGGCGCGCGGGCAGCGTGTGCAGCCCCGCGAACAGCAGCGGCATGGCGCACCAGGTGGCGCTCGGCGCGACGCCGAGCAGCGCGATCCACACCGCCGACACCGCGCCGAGCCAGGCCAGATGACGCCCGGCGGGCCGGGCGCCCGGCGGCGGCGGGGGCGCGAGGGCCGGGCCCAGGACGTACAGCAGGAAGAAGGCCGCGAACAGCCCGGGCACCCACGGGCCGCGGCCCTCGCCGGTGTGGTGGATGAGGTAACGCCCCAGCGAGGAGGCGAACAGCAGGAGGAACGCGGCGTGTACGACCGCCCGCAGCCACCGCCCGTCCGGATCGGACCCGCCGTCCCGGCCCGCGCCGCCCTCCCGGCGCGCCGCCGGGTCCCCCGCGGCGTCCCCCGAAGTTGCGCCTTCGGCCGCCCGTTGCGCCGTCCGTTGTCTCGCCCGCACGGCCACCGCCGCCTGGGGCACCCCGTCCTCGTCCACGCTCCCGACCTCATTCGCCGGCGCTCCACCGGCGTTCGCCGGCGCGGCGCCGGAGTTCACCGAGCCTGCCCGGCCGCGTTCCCGGCCCGGCCCCGCCGCCGGGGCGAGGGCCACCGGCCACCGCACTAGCGTGCCCGACGCCGCACCGCAATACCCAACCGGGTGACATCCGGTTCCCCAGTCCGCACCGCCGGCCCAGCCTGTCGCGCCCGCCCGGCCGCCGCCCGAGGACCGAAGCTGACAGCGGGTTCCGCATCGCCCGCGGGGCCCGTATCCGGCAGTTCCCCCGCCGCCGACCGAAGGGAAGGAAGTCCCGTGCCCGGCAGGAACCTCACCGTCAACCGCGCCACCCTCCGCCACCGGGTGGGCTACGCGCTGCGCCACCCCCAGCGGGTGCCGCGCCACCTGGCCCGCGCCACGCGGGACGCCTGGCTGCGCTACCGCTCCCCCGACCACGTCTCCTACTACCGGGCGGTGATGCGCTCCGACACGCGCGCCAACCCGGAGGCCGCGGTCGGCAGCCGCACCCACGAACGGTGGCTGGCGCTGGGCGCGTTGCAGTTCGACTACCTGGCCGGCCACGGGCTGCGGCCCGGGCACCGGATGCTGGAGATCGGCTGCGGCAACCTGCGCGCGGGCTGGCGCTTCATCCGGCACCTGGAGCCCGGGCACTACTACGGCGTCGACATCTCGCCTGACATCCTGCACGCCGCGCAGGACACGATCGTGCGGATGGACCTCCAGCCCCGGCTGCCCACGCTGACCCCGGTGCGCGACCTGCGGCTTGACTTCCTGCCCGCGGGCCACTTCGACGTGGTGCACGCGCACAGCGTCTTCTCGCACTCCCCGCTCCCGGTCATCGAGGAGTGCCTGGCCCACGTCGGCCGGGTGCTGGCGCCCGGCGGCTGGTTCGACTTCACCTTCAACCGGACCGAGGGCGAGGAACACCAGGTGCTGCGGGAGGACTTCTACTACCGCACCGAGACCCTGCTCGCGCTGGCCGAAAGGCACGGCCTGAGCGCGCGGTTCATGACGGACTGGGAGGAACTCCCGCACGGCCAGTCCAAGATCCGCGTCACCCACGGCCAGGAGGCGGGGCCGGCCGGCGAGGCCGGGTAGCCGGGGGCGGCCAGGGGCCGGCCCGGGGCGCGCCCGCCGGGGCGGCGTGAGAACCTGGCCGGCGGCGCGCCGGCGACCGGGCCGGCCGCCGGCTTTCCGGGAGGGCGCATGCTGTGGTCGGGCCGGCTTCGCGGGCGCGCGGGGCCCGAACTCCCCTTCCCCGGCGGGTGCGGGCCGCGGCGGCACAGCCTGCGCACGGAACGGCTCCTGCTGGCCACGCCCCACACGGTGCTCGACGTCGTGGCCTGCATGGCCGCCGCCTCCGACGAGGAGGCCCAGCGGTGGCTCGGCTGGGACAGCGGCACCGTGCCCGACCCGGACATCCGCGAGGCCCTGCTCCGGCTGCGCCCGGGCGATCCCGTCTCCCGCCGCATCCCCGGGGGGCGGCGCCTGCGGAAGGCGCCCTACCGGCCCGGCCCCGAGCCGCATGAGCTGCTGATCGCCGTGCGCCTGGACGACGGCAGGTACGCCGGGGCCCTGCGGGTGGACCCCGCCACCGCGGAGCTGGGCGGCTGGCTGGCCCCCCACGCCCGCGGCCGGGGCATGGGCACGGAACTGTTCCGCGCCGGCGCCCTGTTCGGCCACGCGCACCTGGGGCTCGCGGTGGTGCGGGCGGGACACGAGCCGGCGAACCTCGCCAGCGCGCGGGCGCTGGCGGGCGCCGGCTTCGCCCCGGACGGCGGGCCGCCGCGCCACACCCTCCCCAACGGCCGCGAGATCGGGGCCCGCTGGCTGCGGCACGCCTCCCCGGAACCGGCCGGCCGCTGCGGCGGCACGGCGGCGAAGGCGCCGGGCGGGGGCGCGGCCCACCCGGCGCCCGTGGGCCCGCACTAGGGTCGCCGGCGCCCGGCCGGAGGCCGTACGGCCACTGGCGCTCCGCGGGCGGCCGGATCCGGTCCTGCGGGACGTCCCTTGCAGCCGGGGCAATCCTCAGCGTGGGTCAGTTGAGCGCCGCGGCCCGCGTGGGCGGCGCGGCCTGGAGGTGCCGGGCGGCCTCGTCCGCGGTGAAGGAGGAGGCGAAGGTGAACGCCCGGGGGGACGGCCCGTGCGCCCGCAGGTCCGCCAGCCGCTCCAGGGCCTCGTCCACGGTCGGGAGGTGGCCGACGGGCACCCACCAGAGCACCAGGTGCGCCTCGACGTGCCGGGCAAACCATTCGCGGCGCCGCCGCATGGCCTCCAGGTGCCCGCTGCGGTAGGTGAAGTCCCACAGCGCCTCCTGGGTCTCCCACACCGACAGGGTGACGATGACGTTCTCGCCCGCCGGGCGCAGGCCGGTGGCGTCGGCCGCCCCCTCCTCCACGAGCCGCCACACGAAGCCGGGCGCGGCGTCGGCGGCGGCGTTGACCGGGTTGAGCCGCTCGACGAACGGCGCCATGCGCGGGTCGCCGAGGGGGTACCGGAGCGTGGCGACGTTGAGGTGGGCGAGGTGGGCGGCAGGCAGGGATGCGGTCATGGCCTCATCCCAGCACGCCCCCGTTTCTATGTCAATCATCGTTGTTTTTAGAACTCTCGACCACCACGCAGCACTCCCCGGGCCGGGGGTCCATGCGGGCGCGGACGGGGCCTTCCGTGCCGAACAGGCCCTCGAGCAGCGCGAGATTCATGCCGCAGACCAGCGGCGGAAAGCGTGCGGCCACGGCGTGGAAGGGGCAGTTGCGCATGCGCACGACGCGCGCGGGCGCCCCCGGCGCCCCGGTGGCCTCTTCGGCGCCCTCCAGGTGCGGTTCGTAACCCCGGGCGGCCAGCGCCTCCATGGCCTCTTCGAGGCCGCCGCAGGGCGCCGCCGGGCCACGCAGGGCCTCGCCCCGGCGCCGCGCCGCCGCCCACAGCCCGGCATCCAGCCCGGCCTGCTCGGCCGCCTCGGCGAGCAGCTCGGCTGCGGTGCGGTAGTCGCGGGCGGGCAGCGACACCGACACCTCCGCCCGCGCCCGCGTGTACACCTTGGCGGGACGGCCCGCCCCGGGCCCCGAGCGGCCCGACAGCCGGCGGCTGCCGGTCTCCAGCAGCCCCGCCTCGGCCAGCCTGTCCAGGTGGTGCGCGGCGAGCGTGCGCGCCACCCCGGCCGCCTCGGCGGCCTCGTTGCGCCCGACCTCGCGGCCCTGCGCCGCCACGTACTCGTACAGGCGACGCCGCACCGGGTCCTGCAACGCCGCGATCGCGTCAATCTCCTCCACCCGGCCATTCTAGGAACAACGCAGGTTGGAGATAGAACGGCGGACCCGGCCCGGACCGTGCCCGCCGCGCCGCCGCGGCGCCCCCGGGGAGACAGGCGCCCGGGGCTCCCGCTCAGTGGGCGCCGCAGGTCCTGGCGTCCCGGGGAGCCGGGGCGGGCCGGGGGGCGCGGGCGGCGACCGGGGCCGGGGCGGCCGAATCCTTGGCGGCCGGGGCGGAGCCGCGGATGCCCGCCGCGCTGAGCACGACGCCGATCGCGAGCGCGGCGGCGGCCGCCAGCAGCGCGGCGCGCAGCCCCGGGACGAAGTGGCCCGGGCCCGCCCGGCCGACGAGCAGGCCCATCACGGCGACGCCGATCAGGCCGCCGAGCTGGCGGGAGGCGTTGAGCACGCCGGAGGCGAGGCCCGCCTGGGCCGGGCGGACCGAGCCGAGCATCGCGTTGGTCATCGCCGGCACGACCAGGCCGAGGCCGAACCCGGCGAGGAGGAACTGCGCGACCAGGGCCGGGTAGGAGGCAGAGCCGACGAAGGGCACGGCGCCCAGGTAGCCGAGCGCGGCCAGGGCGTTGCCCGTGACCAGCACGGGCCGGGCACCGAAGCGCCTGACCAGCGGGCCGCAGGCCAGGTTGGCGCCCGCGATGGCGGCCGTCGTCGGCAGGAAGGCGAGGCCCGCGGCGATCGGCGAGTACGCCCACTCCTCCTGGAAGAAGAGGCTGAAGACGAAGACCAGGCCGTAGAAGGCGAAGTTCAGCAGCACGCCGAGCAGCGAGGTGACGCCGAACGCCGCCCGGCGGAACAGGTGCAGCGGGAGCATCGGGGCGCCGCCGCGCCGCTCCACGACCAGGAAGGCGAGCAGCGCCGCCACGAAGGCCGCGGCGCAGGCCGAGACGGCCGCCGAGGCCCAGCCCTGGACGTTGGCCTCCACCAGGGCGCCGGTGAGGGCGCCCAGGGCCACCACGGCCAGCACCTGTCCCGGCAGGTCGAGCGAGCGGCGGGCGGCGCCGCCCGCGGCGGGGGCGGGGGCGGCGAAGGCCCCGGTGAGCAGGATGCCGACGGCGGCGATCGGCAGGTTGACGGAGAAGACGGAACGCCAGCCGAGCGCGTCCACGAGCAGGCCGCCCACCACCGGGCCGAGCGCCAGCGCGAGCCCGCCGACCGCGGCCCACGTGTTCACGGCCCTGGCGCGGCGGGCCGGCTCCGGAAAGGCGGCGCTCACCAGCGACAGGGACGAGGGCACGATCATCGCGGCGCCCACGCCCTGCACCAGCCTGGCCGCCACCAGCACCCCGAGTGAGGGCGCGGCGGCGCAGGCCAGCGAGGTGAGCGCGAAAAGGGCGAAGCCCCAGCGGAAGATCGGCCGGGGGCCGAAGCGGTCGCCCATGGTTCCGGCCGTGAGCAGGAAGGCCGCGAAGGTGAGGGTGTAGCCGTTGATCACCCACTCCAGGCCGGACACGCTGCCGCCGAGGTCCCCGGCGAGCGCCTCCGCGGCCACGTTGACGACGCTGACGTCCAGGACGACCACGACGAAGCCCAGGGCGGCGGCGAACAGGGTGCGGCCGGGGTGCGGGCCGGGGCGGCCGGACCGCCGAAGGCCCCGGGGGCGCGGGGAATGCGGTGCCATGTCTTCTTCCTCCGTGCGGGGACTGCCCGAGGACGCAGGGGCGCGCGCGAGCCCGGCGCGTCGACTAAGATGTTCGACGAGCAACGAACACTCGTGAGTGTACGCACAGCATCGAACACTCGGCAATCCGGGCCGGCGCACGACACCGGCCCAGAGAGGTGAGGAGCCATGCCGGCACGGAACCGGGCGCGGGCGGAGACGCCGCCCGCCGCCACCCACCACCGCGCACTGCCGGTCCACACGGACCCGGCCGACGTGCCGCTGGAGACGGCATTGCTGGCCCTCGCCGATCCGGTGCGCCGGACCCTGGTGCGCGAACTCGCCGCGGACGAGGACTGGCGGCGGCCCTGCGGCAGCTTCGACGTGCCGGTGACCAAGGCGACCCTCAGCCGGCACTTCTCGGTGCTGCGCGACGCGGGCCTGCTGGAACAGCGCGACGTCGGCACGAAGCGGCTGAACCGCCTGCGCCGCGCCGAGTTCGACGCCTGCTTCCCCGGCCTGCTCGACCTGGTGCTGCGCGGGGAGGCCGGCTCCGCGGACTGAGCGCGCCGCGCCCGCCCCCACCGCGGCCCCGCGGCCCGGCCGCACCCCGCCCCGGCCCGCCCCCCTCCCGCCGCGGCGCGACCGCCGCCGGGCAACCCCGGCGGTTTTGTAAAACGTTTCAATCGCCCCGCGACGGGGAAAAGCCCCCGTCAAAGGGAGCGCTCCCACACCCCGGACCCCCACTCTCTCCGGACGAGGAGTCGCAGTGTTGTCGCTGTTATCGCTCAGAGATCATCGCACCGACGCGCGCCGTCTGACCCTGCGCGCCCTGCCGGCCGTGCTGGCCGCCGTGGCGCTCCTGGTGACGCCCTGGACCAGCCCGGCCGCCTCCGCCCACGGCTCGACCGCGGACCCCGTCTCCCGCAACTACGGCTGCTGGCAGCGCTGGGGCAACGACTTCCAGAACCCGGCCATGGAGCAGGAAGACCCCATGTGCTGGCAGGCCTGGCAGTGGGACACCAACGCCATGTGGAACTGGAACGGCCTGTACCGCGAGGGCACCGGCGGCGACTTCCAGGCGTTCATCCCCGACAACCAGCTGTGCAGCGCCGGGCACACCGGGGACGGCCGGTACAACTCCATGGACAACCCCGGCCCGTGGAAGACGTCCGGCATCGGCGCCAACTTCACGGTCGACGTGCTGGACCAGGCCCTGCACGGCGCCGACTACCTCCAGGTGTATGTGACCAGGCAGGGCTACAACGCCGAGACGGACGCCCTGGACTGGGGCGACCTGGAACTGCGGGCCACGACCGGCACATACGCGCCCGCCAGCCACTACCTCGTCAACGTCTCCGCGCCCGGGCGCAGCGGCCACCATGTCGTCTACACGATCTGGAAGGCCTCGCACGCCGACCAGATCTACTTCTTCTGCAGTGACGTGACCTTCTAGCCCGTCCCCCTGGTTCGCCCCCGCACCACCCCCCGCCCCGCCCGGGGCCGGCCCCCGTCCCGTTCCCGCCCGGACGGTCGCCGCCCCGGGCGGGGCTTTGGCGCGGCGGGAGGGCGACACGGCGGGGCGGCAGTTGCGGACGCGCCTGACGGGGCGTCGCCGGCGAGGCGGCGCCGGCGGCGTGGTCGCCGGCCCCTCGTTCCCGGGTTCAGGAGGCCGTCGCGGGGTCGCCGAGGTGGCGGCTGTCGCCCAGGGCGAGGACCTGGCGGTTGTGGAAGAAGTCGTCCTCGTGGAGCGTGGTGATGCTGCCGGAGGGCGCGCGGAAGGCGACGTGGCCGAGCGACTCGATCGGCATCCCGATCCAGGCGGCGACGACGAGGGTCAGCGAGCCGCCGTGGGTCACGACGATCTGGTGGGCGCACGGGCGCCGGAGGATGTCCGTCATGGCCGCGTAGACGCGGCGGGCCCATGCGGCCTTGGTCTCGGCGCCCGGCACGCCCTCGTCGTGTGCCATGCGCTCCCCGGCGGCCGGCGGCGGGACGAAGCGCGCCGCAAGCCACTCCTGCGGCCTGCCCTCGGCCTCCCCGTAGGACTTCTCCCGCAGCCTGGGGTCCAGGACCGGTGGCACGGCGAGGACTTCGGCGATGCGCTCGGCCGTCTCCCGGGTGCGCCTGAGGTCCGAGGAGTACAGCTCCGCGGCGGCGCCCTGCGGCACCCGTTCCCGCAGCGCCCGGGCGATGGCGCCCGCGGCGCGCAGGCCGGCGGGCGTCAGCCGCGAGTCGTGCCAGCCGCCGACGACCTTCTCGACGTGGTGGGTCGCCTCCGGGTGGGTGACGACGTGGAGCGTGCGCATCGGTGCGTGCCTCTTCTCGTGGCGGGGGTGGCCGTCGGGCGCACGTCACTGTGCGGGAGGCAGGCGCCGCCCGCAAGCGGTTTGCCCGGCCCTCGCGGGTGGCGGCCCCGTCGCCGGGGCGCGCCGTGACCCACCGGCCGCCGTGACGTCCGGGCGCCCGGTGGGTCACGCTGCGGCGCCGCCGGTACCGTATGGGCCGACCGCCCGCGGCCGAGGGGCCGCACGGCGGGCCGGCGGGCGGCGGCAGGCCGGCGGGGTGGGTGCGCGGGGCGCGAAGGGGGACGGGGCATGGAGGCACTGGACGCCGGCGATCCGGCGGCGGTGGGGCCGTACCGGCTGCTGGGGCGGCTGGGCAGCGGCGGCATGGGGCGGGTGTACCTGGCGCGTTCGCCTGGCGGGCGGACGGTGGCCGTCAAGCTGGTGCACCAGGAGCTGGCGGCCGACCCGGAGTTCCGCCGGCGCTTCGCCCGCGAGGTGGCCGCGGCCCGGCAGGTGGGCGGCCGGTGGACGGCGCCGGTGCTGGGCAGCGACACGGAGTCGGCGACGCCGTGGGTGGCGACCGGATACATGCCGGGGCCCTCCCTTCAGGAGGCGGTGGAGCGGCACGGCCCGCTGCCCGCCCCGGCGCTGTGGGCGCTCGCCCACGGGCTCGGCCGGGCGCTGGGCGAGATCCACCGGAACGGGCTGGTGCACCGGGACCTGAAGCCGTCGAACATCCTGGTGACGCTGGACGGCCCGAAGGTCATCGACTTCGGCATCGCCCGGGCGGCCGACGCGAGCGTGCTGACCAGGACCGGCTCGATGATCGGCTCTCCCGGCTACATGGCGCCCGAGCAGATCCGCGGCGAGCGGGTCACCGCGGCCACCGACCTGTTCGCGTTCGGCGCGGTGCTTGTCCACGCCGCCACGGGCATCGGCCCCTTCGCCGGGGATCGGCCGACGCTGCACGTGCTGCTCTACCGCGTCCTGCACGAGGAGCCCGAACTCGGCTTACCCGACGGCTCGTTGGGCGGCGAGCTGCGGGAGCTGGCGCGGCGTTGCCTGAGCAAGGAGCCGGACCGCAGGCCGCCGCTCGCCGAGGTCACGGCGCTCGCCGCCCGGCGGGTGGGGGACAGCCTCGACACGGGGCTGTGGCTGCCGCCCGCGCTGATCGCCAGGCTCGGCCGGGACGTCTCCCGGGTGCTCGAACTCGACCTGCCCGCCGCCGGGTCCGCGCCCCTCCCCGGGGCCGCTCCCGCCCCGCCGCCGTGGCCCGCCACCCCGGCGGCGCCCCCGGCCGGGCCCGGGACGGCGGGGACGGCGGGGCCCCTGCCCCCGCCCGGGACGGCGCCCGCGCCCGGGGCAGCCCCGGCGCCCGCGCGGCGGCGGCGCCTGCTCACGCTGGGCAGCGCCGCGCTCAACGTCCTGGCCGTCGCCGGCCTGGTCCTGGTCCTCGCCCCGGTGGGAGACGGGGAGGGAAACGGCTCCGCAGGCTCCGGCGCATCGGCCTCCTCCTCCGGGCCGCCGCCCTCGGGCGCCGCGGAGGGGGACGCGGCCGGCCGGGGCGACCCCGGCGCCCCCCTTTACCACCTGCTGCCCGAGGAGGTGCGGCAGGCCGGGGAGATCCGGGTGCTGGCCGCGACGGCGGCCCGCCCCTACTCCTACCGCGACGAAGGCGGCAACGTGGCCGGGCTCGAACCCGATCTGCTGGCGGCCGCCGGGCAGTTGCTCGGCGTGGACTTCGTCTACGAGCAGGTCGAGGACTTCGACGCGCTGGTGCCGCGGCTGGGCGACGCGGCCGAGTCGGGCGCGGGCCCGGTCATCGCGATCGGCGGGCTGGCCGACGACCCCACGGTCCGCGGCGCGGAGGGGATCGACTTCGTCGACCACTACCAGGAGGGTTCCGTCCTGGTGACGAACGGGGACCGGGCCGTCGAGGATCTCGGGGACCTCTGCGGCGGCACCGTCGTCAGCTGGGACGCCGAGTACTTCCGCCACCTGGTCTCGGAGGGCGCCGCCGACTGCGGCTCACCCGTCGCCTTCCGGGCGGGCCCGGACATCGAGAGCATGCTGAACGCCGTCGGCGAGGGCGCGGCCGACGCCGCCCTGCTGCCCTACGGGGCGGTCGTCGACCACATCGCCACCTACCAGCCCGAGGACGCCGGCTGGGCCCTGACGGACCGGCAGTTCGGCTCGGGACCGCACGGCATCGCGGTGCCAGGGCCCGGCTCCGGGCTCGCGGAGGCGCTCAGGTCGGCGCTCGGCTCCCTCGTGGCCGAGGGCACCTACGCCGAGGTGCTCGACGCCTGGCAGGTCCCCGGCGTTGCGCTGGACACCCCGGCGATCAACGCCGCCCACTGACCGCCCACCGGCCGTCCGCTCTCAGCCGAGGACGAAACCGCTTGGTCGCCGGCCCGTCACCGCCTAGCGTCGCCGGTGATCGGGCACCGCCGAGGGAACGAGGGCCAAGCCGTGACATCGCTCGAATACATCCGATACCGCATCACCGATCCCGCACGCCGCGCGGCCTTCGAGGAGGACTACGCGACCGCGGCCACGCATCTGGACCGGGCGCCCGAGTGCCTGGGCTACGAGCTGAGCAACGGCGTGGAGGAGCCGGAACGCTACGTCCTGCGCATCGAGTGGTCCTCCGTGGCCGACCACGAGCAGGGCTTCCGCGGGGGCCCGCACTTCCCGCCCTTCCTGGCCGCGATCCGGCCCTACATAGGCGACATCGAGGAGATGAAGCACTACGCGAGGACGGCCGTCGTCTCCGCCCGCGCAGAGGCGGCGTCCGCATGAGCGAGCGCGGCGAGACGCTTTACGAGGCGGTGGGCGGCCTGGAGGCGCTGCGGCGGCTCGTGAGCACCTTCTACGAGACGGTACTGCCCGATCCGGTGCTCGCGCCGGTGTTCGCCGGCTTCACGGCCACGCACGCGGAGCGCGTCGCGATCTGGCTGGCCGAGATCTTCGGCGGGCCGGACGCCTACACGCGCGAACTCGGCGGCCACCAGGGCCTGTTGCGGGCCCACCTCGGCCTGTCCATCACCGAGGAGCAACGGGTGCGCTGGGTGGAGCTGATGGCCGCCGCGGTGGAGAAGGAACTCCCCGGGGACGAGCTGCTGCGCCGCCGGGTCATGGAGTACTTCGACTGGGGGACCCGCATCGCCAGGGACGTCTCCGCCGATCCGCCGGGCACCGACCTCGGCGAGCCCGGCCCCACCCCGCGCTGGGGCTGGGACGGCCTGGCCTGAGGGCCCTGGCGCCCGGGGGCCCGGGGGCGGCGTGGGCCCCCGGAACGCCCGGGCGCGCGGGCGGCGCTCCGGTTCCCGCCGGCTCGGGGCATCGGGCCACCGCACCGGTGGGCGGCCGGGGCCGCCCACCGCCGTCACACCTCGTACTGCCCGACCTCCACGAAGTGGCGCAGCGCCTCGGGGCTGCCGTCGTCCAGCGCCGCCTCCGCCGCCGCGCGCAGGGCGTCGCTGATGTCGGGGTCGCCCAGCAGCCGGGCGATCGCCACCCGGTCGTCCTCCGCCTGCGCCAGCACGATCCCGGTCTCCAGGAAGTACCGCAACGCCTCCGGGGTCCCCGCATCCAGCGCCTCCGTCGCCTCCCGGCGCACCCCCATCCCCGTCGCCGGGTCGCCCAGCAGCCGGGCGATCGCCACCCGATCGTCCTCCGCCTGCGCCAGCACGATCCCCGTCTCCCAGAAGTACCGCATGTCCTCGACGGTGCCGTCCAGGGCCTCCTGCGCCTCGCGGCGCACCCCGACGCCGCTCTCCGGGTCGTTGAGGACCCGGAGGATCGCGATGCGGAGTTCGTCCTCCGTCATCGAGTCGTAGGGCGAACCGGCCTCCGTGGCGGCCGGTCCGGCGGCCGGCGGCGTCGCCCCGGCGGCGAGGGCCGGGGCGGAGAGGACGAGGACCGGGGCCAGCGCGCCGGTCGTGACCACCAGTGCCACACGGGTCAGTGACATGAAGAACCTGCCTTTGCTCGAAGGACCCGACGCGGGGGGAACCTCGGCCGCAGGCGATGCCCGACCGGCCGGAACCGCGAGGAGCGCGCGGACCTTGCCCGCGCGTTCCTCGCGGTTTTCCCTGGGTCGTGGGCCATCCTGCCCGCGAGCCGGATCGAGGTCATTGCCCGGAACCGGCAATGTTCCGGCGGGGTTTCCTGCACGGCGCCGCGCGCCGGTGCGGGGCAGGCCGCGGCGGGGCCGGGGCCGGGTCAGGACAGCTCGCGCAGGGCCCGGCCGAGGACCGCCACCCCCTCGGCGATGGCGCCTGGCGGGCTGGCGGCGTAGCCGAGGACCAGGCCGGGGCGGCCGGGCAGTTGCCGGTGCCAGGACAGGGGGTGGCACTTCACGCCGCGGGCGAGGGCGGCGTCGGCGAGCGCGGTGTCGGGCACCTGCGGCGCGTAGGTGACGGTCAGGTGCAGGCCGGCCGCCGCGCCGTGCACGACCGCGCCCGGCAGGTGCGCGGCGACGGCGTCGATCATCGCGTCGCGGCGGCGCTTGTGGCGGCCGCGCAGCAGCCGCAGTTGCCGCTCCAGCTGGCCGGACTCCATCAGCCGGGCGAGCACCAGCTGGGGCAGCACCGCGTTGCCCAGGTCGGTGAAGCGTTTCGCGTCGGTCAGCCCCTCGCGGTAGCGGGGCGGCGGCACCATCCAGCCGATCCGCAGCGCGGGCGCGAGCAGCTTGGAGACGCTGCCCATGTAGCACAGCCGCTCGGCGAGCAGCGCGCGCAGCGCGGGCACGGGCGGCCGGTCGTAGCGGTGTTCCGCGTCGTAGTCGTCCTCCAGGATCAGCCCGCCGTCCGCCGCCCAGCGCACGAGTTCGCGGCGGCGCTCGCCGCTGGTCACCACGCCGGTGGGGAACTGGTGCGCCGGGGTGAGCAGGACGGCGCCGGCGCCGGTGGCCCGCAGCACGTCGACGCGCAGGCCCTCCTCGTCCACCGGCACCGGCGGGGTGGCCAGGCCGCCGTACTGCAGGTGCTGGCGGGTGCCCAGCGAGCCGGGGTCCTCCACCGCGACGCCGGTGAGGCCGTCCGCCCGCAGCACGGGGTGCAGGAGGGTGAGCGCCTGCGCTGTGCCGGCGACGATCAGCACCTCCTGCGGCTCGACC
Organism: Streptomyces hoynatensis; assembly: GCF_003626535.1. GTDB lineage: Bacteria > Actinomycetota > Actinomycetes > Streptomycetales > Streptomycetaceae > Streptomyces > Streptomyces hoynatensis. Next base: position 111,894 of record NZ_RBAL01000004.1, on the reverse strand, counting down.
CTGATGCCGCGGTTGCGCGCCAGCCAGTCGGCGACGGCGCGGCGCAGCCGCGGCGCGCCGCGGGGGTCGCCGTAGCCGAGGTGTTCGGTGGACAGCTCGGAGAGCACGGCCCGTTCGGCGCGCAGCCAGGCCGCGCGGGGAAAGGCGGAGAGGTCGGGCTGGCCCGGCACCAGGTCGATCCGGGCGGGGGCGGCGCGCAGCGCGTCGAAGGCGTCGGCGCCCGGCCCGCCGGCGAACAGCGGGCCTGACCTGGCCGGTTCGGGGCGGCGGCCGGTGGCCCGGGCGGGGCGGGGAGTGGGGAGCGGCCCGGCGGGCGCCCGGGGCGCGGCGAGGGGGACGGCGACCACCACCGTGCCGCCGCGGCGGCGCCCCTCGACCTGGCCGTCCTCGGAGAGCCGCCGGTACGCCTCGGTGACCACCCCCCGGGAGACCTGCAGTTCGGCGGCGAGCACCCGGGTGGAGGGGAGCCGCTGTCCCACGGCGAGCCGCCCGTCGGCCATCGCCTGCCGCAGTCGCCGCGCCAGCCAGTCCGCCTTGCCGCCCGCGGGCACGCTCCCGGCGTCCAGTTGCAGGAAGTCCGAGCCGTAGGCGGCGGGTCGGGCGCCCGCCGGCGCACCCGGCGCGCCTGACGTCCCAGGCGCGCCGGGTGCTCTCGACGCGTCCGGGGCGTCCGGCGCGTCCGGGGCCGCGGAGGCCGGGTCGGGGCCGTCTGTCACCGGTTCTCCCTCGCTCACCGGACCCATGCTGCCACGGACCGCCGCGCCGCCCGGTCCGCGGGAGCGGGGCGGGCCGGGGGCGAGGCGGCCCCGGGGCCCCGGCCACCGCGGGGCCGGAGGCCGGGGCGGTTCCCGGGGACTCAGCCGGCGGCCGGCGCGTTCGCGTCGAGGGCCCAGGCGTGGTGGAGCCGGTCGACGATGCTGGTGTTGCGCAGGCTGAGCGTGAGTGCGGTGCCGCTGCCCCCGAGGGCGTACAGGGAGTACCAGTCGTGGTCGGGCCGCTGGGTGTGCTTGCCGCCGAGGGCCGGCCAGTAGACCGCGCCCATGTGCAGGGAGCGGACGGTGTCCGTGGCGGCGCGGATGTACCGGACGAAGTTGTCGCCGCTGTCCTGGGCGTTGTAGTCCCTGCCGTCGTCCATCGGGGCGCCGAACTCGTCCAGCACGGTGCGGGAGCCGCAGGCGCCGACGCGGGAGGCGAACAGGTCCCGCCAGGCGGCCTCGCTCATCTCCCCGAACTGGAACGCGTACAGGTGCAGCGACAGGTAGGTGCCGTCGAGGCGGCTGTCGCCGCACACGGAGGTGACGTCGCCGTTGTAGCCGTGGCCGCTGACGACGATCCGCTGCCTGGGCACCGAGGGGTGGCCGGCGATCCAGTCCGCGGCGAGGTCGGCCCATTCGCCGGCGCCGTAGCCGTGGGGCTCGTTCATCGGCTCGAAGTACACCAGGTCGTTGGACTGCCACCGGCGGACGGCCGCGTCCCACATGGCGTCGAAGGCGCCGGTGTCGACGATGCGGCCGCCCGAGGAGGCGCCGTCCTCCCAGTAGGAGAGGATCACCCGGAAGCCGTTCTCTGTCGCGGCGTCGACGGCTCCGGCGTAGGCGTCTCCCCAGCGCGTGCCGGGCGCGGAGGAGGTGTTGAGGGGCAGTCGGACGGTGTTGGCGCCGATGGTGCGCGCGAAGCCCTCGTAGACGGAGGCCGCCTTGGCCGCGACCGTGGCGTAGTCGTCCGAGGTGCTCAGCCCCTCGGGCACGACGGGGCCGTCCTCGAAGTTGTCTCCCGGCATGGCCCAGTTGACTCCGCGGAAGTCGGTGGCCGCCAGGGGCGCCGGGCGGGCCGCCGGTTCCCGCCCGGCCGCCGAGGCGGTCGGCAGCGCCGCCAGGGGGAGGGCGAGCAGCGCGGTGAGGGTGGCCGCCAGGGCGCGGCGTACGTGGCGGGGGCGGGCCGGGCGGCGGGGGGATGGGCCCTTCCCGGCGGCGCGTGCGGCATGGAAGAGGTGCATGAGGGTCCTCTCGTGGGGGGCGCGCCGCCGGCGTGGGCGGCGCCTTCTGTCGCATGGCGGGCAGGGGCCGGCCGGCGGGCCGCCAGGGCTGGGAGGCTCACGGCTCGCCGGCCGGGCTCACGGGGCGCCGTTCGCGCCGGTCCCGGCGTCCCTCCCGGGTGCCCGGCCCGCGCGGCGCGTGCCGTTCACATTCGGCCGAACGCCCCGGCGGGTCAACAGACTTCACACCGAACGATCAGGATCGATCAGTTTCGATCGGCACGGAGGGCGGCGAGGGCCCGCCCCTCGCCGCCGCCCCGCCCTCCGACGGTCCCTCGCCTCCGGCGGCCCCTTCGCCACCGGCGGCCCGCGCCCGGACGACCCGTGCGCCCGCGCCGCGCCGGCGGCGGCCCGCGCCGCTCCCGCGCGGCATCAGCCGGCGAAGTCGCGCACCAGCCGTACCAGTTCCGCCGGCCGCTCGACCGTCACCAGGTGCCCGCTGTCCACCTCCCGGTAGGCCGCGCCCGGGATGGCGGCGGCCAGTTCGCGGGAGTGCGCCACGGGGACCAGCGTGTCGCGGGCGCACCCGATGACCAGCGTGGGGGCCTGGATCTGCGGCAGCAGGCCGCGGACGTCCAGCCGCAGGTCGAGGTCGAGCTGCCGGAGCCTGCCCGGCGTGACCCGGTAGGCCGCGGCGAGCTCCTCCACGGCCGCCCGGCCGAGGGAGTTCACGTGCTCGCGGCTGAAGGCGAACAGCATCGCGTACCGCGCGAAGGCGGCGGCGTCGCCTTCGAGTCCGCGCCACAGCGTCAGCACGTTGCGCAGGTACTCGTCGCCCTGGCCGGCGAAACCCGCGACCAGCACCAGGCGGCGGACCAGGTCGGGCCTGAGGGCGGCGCACGCGGCGGCCACCGGGGCGCCCATGGAGTGCCCCACCACGTCCGCGGGCCCCTGCCCGTGGGCGGAGAGCACCGCGGCGAGCTGCCCGGCCAGCAGCTCGACCGTGAGCGGACCCCCGTCGTCCCGGGCCGCGTCGCTGCCCGAGAGGTCGGGCAGCACCACCGTCCTGTCCTCGGCGAACGCCCCCGCCAGGCCGTCCCAGGAGGCCGAGCCCCGGTTGGTCCCGTGCACCAGCACGAGCGGGCGGCCCGCGCCCCGCACCCGGTAGGGCACCCGCGCGGCGCCCACGGTGACCTCCGCGGCGCACTCCCCCGCGGTCCCCGTTCCCGTCTTCGCGGCGATCCCGGCCGCCGTGGTCTCCGCGGCGATCCCGGCCGTGATGTGAGACATGTCTCTCTCCTCGTCTTCCTGGTCTTCCTGACCCGATGTCCTTGTCCGACGCCGGAGAACGATGCCGGGCGGCGGGGGCGTTGAGGAGCGGAGGCCGTTCCCTAGGACCGGCCCTCCCAGGCTGCGCCGCCCGCGCGGCGGGCCGGGTCGGCGACGATGGACGGCATGAAGATGGATCGCGTCAGGCTGGCCGATTTCCTCCGCCGCTCCCGCGAGCGGCTGCGGCCCGAGGAGGCGGGTCTTGCCGCCGGGCCGCGGCGCCGCACGCCCGGGCTGCGCCGCGAGGAGCTGGCGCAGCTGGCCGGGGTGTCGGCCGACTACGTGATGCGGCTGGAGCAGGCGCGCAGCTCCCAGCCCTCGCCCCAGCTGCTGGGCGCGCTCGCCCGGGCCCTGCGGCTGACCGGGGACGAGAGGGACCACCTGTACCTGCTGGCCGGGCACCGCCCGCCCGAGGGGGCGCGCGCCGGGGAGCACATCCGCCCCGGCCTGCGCTACCTGCTGGACCGGCTGGGCGACACGCCGGCCCAGCTCCTCACCGACCTCGGCGATCTGCTCGCGCAGAACGCCCTGGCCGAGGCCCTGTTCGGCTGCGTGTGCACCGTCGAGGAGCCGGACCGGAACGTCGTGTGGCGCTGGTTCACCGACCCGTTCGTGCGCGAGGCCTATCCCGAGGGGGAGCACGACCGCCTCGGCCGCCTGCACGTCGCTGACCTGCGCGCCGCCGCGACCCGTCGCGGCTTCGACCCGCCGGCGCGCGCCCTGATCGGCCGGCTGGAGGCGGCGAGCGAGGAGTTCGCCGCCCTCTGGCAGCGGCACGAGGTCGCGGTGCGCCGCGAGAGCCGGGTACGCGTCCTGCACCCGTCCGTCGGGCCCATCGAGTTCGACTTCGAGCTGCTGCAGACCCAGGCCGCGGACCAGCGCCTGCGCCTGTTCACGCCGCCGCCCGGCTCCCGGAGCACCGAGGCGCTGGAACTCCTCCGGGTCGTCGGCCCCGAGACCGCCCACCGCAGCCACCGCTGAGGCCCGCGGGGGCGCCGATTCCCGCCCCGCCGCGCCGGGTTGATTCCGCAGGCAAGCCAACTCCCCGCCAGGATTCCCGGATCGCCCCCTTCAGGACCGGCCACGCCGCCGGGTAGGTTCTGCATCAAAGCCAACCTGGCCGGTGATCGCGTGCCGGGCGGCGCGCCAGGCCGCCGCCCGCCGCCCGCGGACCCGGCGTTCCCCCTTGGAGAGCCATGGACGACCGGCCCCGCGACGAGACGCCCTCCCCCGCGCCGCCCTACTACGAGAACCCGCTCCCCACCCCCGGGACCCTCCCGCCCCGCGCCTGGTGGGGCGCCTCGGACGCGGCGCGCCTTACGCTGAACGGCAGCTGGGCGTTCCGGCTCGCGCCGACCGCCTCGGGAACCGGCCCCGGCTTCACCGCAGACGACCCGGCCGCCACCGCCGGCTGGGACCGGGTCACCGTCCCCGGGCACTGGGTGCTCCAGGGCCACGGCGCCCCCGCCTACACCGGCGTCGCCTACCTCTTCCCGGTCGATCCGCCGCGGATGCCGGACGAGAACCCGACGGGCGACCACCGGCGGGAGTTCGACCTGCCGGGCGACTGGCCGGCGGACGGGGAGACCCTCCTGCGGTTCGAGGGGGTGGACTCCTGCGCCCGGGTCTGGCTCAACGGCACCGAGCTCGGCACCTTCCAGGGCAGCCGCCTGCCCCACGAGTTCGCCGTCGGCCCGCTGCTGCGCCGGCGCGGCAACGTCCTGGCCGTCAGGGTGCACCAGTGGTCGGCGGGCAGCTACCTGGAGGACCAGGACATGTGGTGGCTGCCCGGCATCTTCCGCGAGGTCAGCCTGCTGCACCGCCCCGCGGGCTCCCCCGCGGACCACTTCGTGCACGCCGGATACGACCACACCACGGGCGAGGGCACGCTGCGCGTGGAGTGCGACGTGCCGGGCCGCGTCCTGGTGCCGGAACTGGGCCTCGACCTGGCCTGCGGGCAGGAGGCGCGGGCCGCGGTGGAGCCCTGGTCGGCCGAGGTGCCGCGCCTGTACGCGGGGGAGCTGGTCACCGCGGGCGAGCGGATTCCGCTGCGCATCGGCTTCCGCACGGTCGGGATCGAGGACGGCCTGCTGAAGGTCAACGGCCGCCGGGTCCTCTTCCGCGGGGTCAACCGGCACGAGTTCCACCCGGAGACGGGCCGCGCCCTCGACCGGGAGACGATGCGGCGCGACATCGTCCTGATGAAGCAGCACAACGTCAACGCCGTGCGCACCAGCCACTATCCGCCCCACCCGGCCTTCCTCGACCTGTGTGACGAGCTGGGCCTGTGGGTCATCGACGAGTGCGACCTGGAAACCCACGGCTTCTGCTGGATGCCCGACTGGCGGGGCAACCCGGTGGCCGACGAGCGCTGGACGCCGGCCCTGGTGGACCGCGCCCGGCGCATGGTCGAACGCGACAAGAACCACCCCTCGGTCCTCGTCTGGTCGCTGGGCAACGAGTGCCACGCGGGCCGCGGCCTGTCCGCCATGGCCGCCTGGATACGCGCACGCGACCCCGCGCGGCCGGTGCACTACGAGAACGACCCGGAGTACCCGGACAGCGACATCTTCTCCCGGATGTACGCGCCCCACGAGGAGGTGGAGCGGATCGGGCGCCGCGAGGAGGAGCCGCTGAGCGACCCGGAGCGCGACGCCCACCGCCGTTCCCTGCCCTTCCTGCTGGTCGAGTACGCCCACGCGATGGGCAACGGCCCCGGCGGACTGGCCGACTACCAGCGGCTGTTCGAGACCTACGAGCGCTGCCAGGGCGGCTTCGTGTGGGAGTGGATCGACCACGGCCTGCTCACCCGGACCGCGGACGGCCGGGAGTACTTCGGCTACGGCGGCGACTTCGGCGAGGGCTACCACGACGGCAACTTCGTCTGCGACGGGCTGCTCTTCCCCGACCGCACCCCCTCCCCGGGGCTGATCGAGTACAAGAAGGTCGTCGAGCCGGTCCGCATCACCGGCGACGCCGCCCAGGGCGTGACCATCCGCAACGGCCACGACTTCGCCGGCACCTCCCACCTCGCCTTCACCTGGGCCTACGAGGTCGAGGGGCGGCGCATCGCCGCCGGGGACCTCGCCGTTCCGCCGCTGGAGCCGGGCCACAAGGCGCGCCTCCCGCTGCCCGCCGCCCCCGCGGACGCCCCGCCAGGCGAGGCGGTCTGGACGGTCCGTGCCTGCCTGCGCGCCGGCACCGCCTGGGCCGAGGCCGGCCACGAGGTCGCCTGGGGGCAGTGGCCCGCCGCCCCCGCGCCCGCGCCCGCCGCGCCGCCCGGCCCCCGGGTCGCGCCCCGCCGCGACGGCGGCCTGATCACCCTGGGGCCCGCCGTCTTCGACGCCGGGCGCGGGCGGCTGCGCGCCCTGGGCGGCCTGCCGCTGGCCGAGGGCCCCCGCCTGGACGTCTTCCGGGCCCCCACCGACAACGACATCGGCATGCACTGGGAGCCGGGCACCCAGGTCAGCGTGCTGTGGGAGCGGATCGGGCTGCACCGCGTCCGCCACCGCACCGACGAGGTGCGCCTGACGGACGAGGCGCTGACCGTCCGCACCCGCGTCGCCCCGGACGCCCGCGACCTGGCCCTGGCCACCACCTACCGGTGGACCGCGGACGAGGAGGGCACGCTCCGGCTGCGGGTCGCCGTCACCCCGGAGGGCGACTGGCCCTGCCCGCTGCCGCGGCTCGGGCTGCGCCTGGGGCTGCCCGCCGCGTTCGGCCGGGTGTCCTGGTACGGCGGCGGCCCAGGCGAGGCCTACCCCGACACCCGCGCCGCCTCCCGCCTCGGCCGCTACCGGGCGACCGTGGAGGAGTTGCAGACGCCCTACGTGCGCCCGCAGGAGAACGGCGCGCGCGCCGACGTGCGGTGGGCCGAACTCTCCGCGGGCGAGGCCACGCTGCGCATCGAGGCCGACCCGGAGCCCTTCTGGCTCACCGCCCGCCGCTGGAGCAGCGAACAACTCGACGCGGCCGGGCACACCGTCGACCTCTCCCCGGGCGAGGTCGTCTGGGTCAATCTCGACCACGCCCAGCACGGCATCGGCAGCCAGTCCTGCGGCCCCGCCCCGCTCCCCCGCCACCGGCTGACCGCGGCCCCCGCGGATTTCGGCCTGGCCTTCCGCCTCAGGGAAGGGCGCTGAGGGGGCCGGGCGTGCTCAGCGCCCCTCCACGACGAAGGTCCTGACCGCCTCCACGGCCCCGCCGCGGGCCCACTCGCTGAAGGAGGAGGACAGCATCCGCATGTCGATGGGGCGGTGGTGGTGCAGGCGCCGCCGGCGCATCCCCTCCGCGATGTGCCGGCGGCCGGCGCGCACCACCTCCAGGCTCTCCCCGGCGATCAGCACGGTCTTCACGCCGGTCAGATTGGCGATGGTGGCCGCGAGCACGCCCAGCGCCCAGCTCCCCTGGCGCACGATGTCCTGGCAGACGGCGTTGCCCTCCCCGGCCCGGCGGGCGATCTCCTCGGGCTGCACCGGCCGGTGCAGCCCGTAGGCGGCGGCCGACAGGATCGCCTCCGTCGACAGGTAGGACCCGACGCAGCCGCGGTGCCCCACGGGGCACATCGGGCCCCCGGGGTCGAGGATGTGGTGGCCGAACTCCACCAGGTCCTCCTCGGTGCTCTCCAGCACCCGGCCGCCCAGGCACAGGGCGTACCCGATGCCCGCGCCGATGGTCACCAGGGCGAAATCGGTCAGCCCGCGGGCCGCCCCGAACCAGTGCTGGCCGTGCGCGAGGGCCGCGACGTCGTTGCGGACCACGCACGGGATCTTCAGGGTCTCGTGCAGCACGGACTCCAGGGGGACCTGCCGCCAGCCGAGGAAGGGGGCGTCGAACGTGGCGAGTTGACCGGCGCCGCCCAGGGGCGAGGGGTTCCCGCCCAGGGTCACCCCCGCGGCCACGGGCGGCACGCTCTCCCGCGCCAGCCGGTCCCGCAGCGCCGCGACCTGCGCGGCGACCGCCTCGGGGGTGCGGGCCCCGAGCGGCTCGGCGTGCTCCGCGACCACCTCGGCCCGCAGATCGGTGACCACGCCGTACATGCCGTCCGCGGTGATCTTCACGCCGAGGAAGTGGTAGTCCCCGGCGACGAGGTCGAGCGGGCGCGTCGGGTGCCCGTGCGTTTCGTCGTGCACGATCCCCCGTTCCACCAGGAGCCCGCAGCGCACCAGCGGCTTCGTCAGGCGGGTCAGGCTGCCGGTGGAAAGGCCGAGGCGGCGGGCGAGTTCCGTCCTGGTCCTGGGGCCGGTGACCAGCAGTTCCCTGATGATGGGGCGGGCAGACGGCGAGACGGCTTCCCACGCCTCGATCGACGGCCGGTCGCCGCGCTGCTCGGATGTCACATGCACAGGCGCAGGGTACAAGTAGCCGAATCGACCCGGCGCTTCCGCGCGAATCCGCCCGGCGCCGCGCGCACCGGGCGGGTGCCGCCTGCTCAGGTGCCCCGGGCGGGTCGCGCCGCGCGGCCGGCAGCCGCCATGGCGCGTTCGGTGTGCGCGTCGGCGGGCAGGTAGGCGCTGAAGCGAATGCCGGTGGCCCCGAGGTCCTGGAACATCAGCATGGTGAACGTCAGCCGTCCGCCGGGGTGGTCGACGAGCAGCGTGTCGGTGTCGGCCCGCCGCAGCTCCCTGCTCTCCCACAGCCGCCTGAACTCGGCGCTGCACCGGGCCAGTTCACCGACCAGTGCCATGACCGCCGGGTCGGTCAGGTGCGCGTCGGAGCGCTGGCGGAAGGTGTGGACCACGCGGGCGGCGTACGCGTCGCGATCCACGAGAGCGGTGGCGAAGGCCGGCTGGGTGAACAGCAACCGCAGCAGACAGCGCTCCTCGGGCGGCCAGGCGGCGTAGTCGCCGAACACCTCGCGGGCCGGCGGATTCCAGGCCAGCACCCGCGTGGCGGCGTCGGTGACGTAGGCCGGAGCGGCGAGGCGGTCGACCAGGGATTGCAGCAGCCGCGCCCCCGGGCCGCCGGGGGCGCCGTGCGGCGGCGGGGCGTGACCGGCCAGCACCCTCAGGTAGGCGCGGTCGGGGTCCGTCAGGCACAGCGCGTCCGCGAGGCGCGCGAGCACCTCCGGTGAGGGGCGCACGGCCCGGCCCTGCTCCAGGTAGGTGTACCAGGCCGTGCTGATCCCGGCCCGCTCGGCGACGTCTTCGCGGCGCAGTCCCGGGGTACGGCGGCGCCGGCGGGCCGGCAGGCCGACCTGCTCGGGGGCCAGCCGGGCGCGCCGGGCGCGCAGGAACGCGGCGAGTTCCTGCCGGCGCGGCGCCTCGTCCGGTGCGGCGTCCCGCCCAGGGGCGTCCTGCCCGGGGAAGTCCCGCCCGGCGGCGGGCCGTGGCGTGGGAGTCACGGTCCCACGATAGGCACGTGCTGGTACCGGGGTGCGGGGCGGCGCAGTCTGGCGGGGCAGGCGAAGGGGAACGCGGCAGGCCGCAGGCGGGCAGAGGGCTCGCCGGCCGAGGCCTCGCCCGGAAGGAGACGAGCCGTGCCGGATGTGGTGATAGCGGGTGGAGGCGTGGTGGGCTGCGCAACGGCGGTGCACCTGCTGGAGGCGAGCCCGGGCATCGACGTGGTGGTCGTCGAGCCTGACCCGACTCATGCGAGGGCGGCAACCGGCCGGGGCACCGGAGGCGTCCGGCAGTTGTTCACCTGCCCGGAGAACATCGCCCTGTCCCAGTACACCCTGGAGGTGATCGGACACTGGGAGGACTGGGCCGGGACCACGTCCTGCCGGGCGCCCGACCTGCGCTGGCGTCCCCAGGGCTACCTGTTCGTCGCGGGCGAGGCGGACGTGCGTGCACTGGCGGACAACTTCGAGACGCAGCGGCTGCACCACGTCGACGCCGAGTGGATCGAGCCCGCCGCCCTGGCCTCGCGCTACCCGCAGCTGCACGTCGCCGACCTGGCCGGGGCGGTGCTTTCGGTCAGGGACGGCTGGCTGGACCCCAAGGCGTTCTTCGCGGGGGTAAGGGCCAAGGCGGAACGCCTGGGCGCCGCCTTCCTGACCGATCGGGTCGTGGACTTCACCGTCGCCCGGAACACGGTCCGCTCCGCCACCCTGGCCTCCGGCCGGGCGCTGACCGCGGGGGCCGTGGTCAACGCGGCCGGGACCCGGGCGCCCGGCCTGGCGGCCGGGCTCGGCATGCGGCTCCCCGTGGAACCCATGCGCCGCCACGAACACTACGTGCGGACCGGCCGCGACATCGGCCACCTGCCGTTCCTCAAGGACGTCGACGGCCTGGCCGTCCATCCCCACCTGTCCGGTCTCTCGGTGGGCCTGGTCGACTTCGGGCACCCAGGGGGCGAGAACTTCCGCGTCGACCCCACCTACTACGCCCGGCGCGTCGCACCTGCCCTCGCCCACCGCCTGCGTGGCCTGGGCCAGGTGGAGGAGCTGAGGACCTGGACGGGGCTGTACGACCAGAACCGTCTCGACGGCAACATGATCCTGGGCAACTGGCCCGGCCACCTGGACAACTTCTACGTCGCCTCCGGCTTCTCCGGTCACGGCTTCATGCACGCCCTGGGCGTCGGCCGGGGCCTGGCCGAACTGATCCTGGGCGGCGCGTACACCAGCTGTGACCTGCACCGCATGGGCTACCAGCGGGTCCTCGACGACCGCCCCTACCCCGAGCGGGGCATCCGCTAGGCCGGTACCGCGAGTGCGTTGCGCCGGCGCAGTGGGTGACGCCTCCCCCGGCGGGGGCATGCATGAGGGGAACGACGAGGGGGACCGCATGCCCGATCCGCGTCCCGGCCCGCGCCCCGATCCGCGTCCCGGCCCCGGGGAGTTGAAGGCCGCGCTCCGTGCCGTGCGGGAGTCCGCCGCCGCCGGGTACGCGGACGACCTGCTGCGCGGCGTCAACCTCCGCCCGGATCAGCTGCGGGAGCTGGACCGGCTGATCGGCCGCTGGTCCGCCCTGCTGCGGCTGCTGCCCGGGGACGCCCCGCCGCGTTCCGCCGCGGAGACCGCCCTCGGCCTGCTGCTGGCCGCCCGCGCCGCCTCCGGCCCCGGCGCGCGGCCGGGGGACCGGGCCGAGGCGCTGCGCCTGCTGCGCCGGGCGGACGCCACCGGCGCGGAGCCCACCGTTGCGGCGCGGCTTGCCCTGCTGAGCCTCCTGGTGCCGGAGCGGGTCCTGCTGGAACGGGCCGGCTCCCCCGAGGAGATCCTCTGGGCGGCGTTCGCCTTCGGCAGGAGCGGGAGCGAGGGCCCCCACGCCCCGGCGCCCGACCTGGCCGAGGCCTGCGGGGTCCTCGGCCGGCTCGCCTCCGCCCCGCTCCCGCCGCCCCTGCGGCAGCGGCTGGACCGCACCCGGGACCGCCTGGAGCTGGTGCGGCGCGTGTTCTCCTCGGAGATGACCCTGGAGGACCTGCGGAGGGTGCTTCCCCTCGTTCCCGGGCACGCCCTGCCGGCCTCCCACGGGTACTGGCAGCCGCCCCAGCCCGCCGCGGGCGCCGGGCAGACCGGCCCGCCGGGGCGGGCCCAGGAGGAAGGGGAACCCGAACTCGGCGCCCTCCTGCGGGACCCGGCCGGACGGGCGGACCCCGAGCGCCTGGAGCGCCTCGCCACCCGGATACGCGCGGCGCTCCACGCCCTGCCCCCGGACGCCCCCGCGGCGCGGCGGGCGCGGCTCGACCTGGCCGCGGCCCTCTCGCACGCCGGGAGGCTTTCGGGCGCCCTCCAGGACGGCGAGGCGGCCGACGAGCTGCGGCGGGCCGTCGAGAACGACCTCGCGGGCCTGCCCGGGCGCTCGCGCCCGGGGACCGACCTCGCCGTCTCCCGGGCCCTGCACGAGACGGCCCGCGCCGAACGCGGCCTGGGCGGCTCGGCCTTGCCCGGACTGATCGACGAACTGACGCGGCTCCACGAGACGTTGCCCGCCGACGACGTCAGGCGCCACCAGGTCGCGCTGGCCCTGGGCAACGCCCTGGTCCGCCACGGCCACCTGACCGGCGATGCGGACCTGCGCCGCGCGGGATGCCGCCGTCTGCGGGAGGCGATCGAGGTCGACTGGCCCCTGCCAGGCCCGTACCTCCCCCTGCTGCGGGCCTATGTGCTTGCGCTGCTGGCGGAGATCGACCCGGACGCCGGCGCCGCCCTCCTCGACGAGGCGGTGGCCGCGACGCACGGCGCCCTGGCCGCCTGGCGGGTCTACCCCGACAAGGAGTGCGCCCTCCGCCGGCAGCTGGGGCGGGCGTTGCTGACCGCCGCCGAGCGGGACCGGGACCCGCAGCGGCTGGAGCAGGCGATCGCGGAACTGACCCGGGCCCGCGCACTGGCAGCGGCCTCCGGCCGGGGAGGTCTCCACGAGGCGCTCGCGCTGCTCGCCCAGGCCCACGCCACGCGTTCCCGGCTTCCGCACTCCCCCGGCGACGGCACCCCGCGCACCCCGGCCGAGGCCACCGCGCGCGCCCGCGCCGACGTGGACGCGGCGCTGAAGGCCGGCCGGGCGGCGCTGGCCGAGCTGGCCGCCGAGGTGCTGCTGCAACTGGGCGCCGGCCACGGCCTGGAGCGGGCGCGCCAAGGCGCGGGCCACGCCCTGTCGCTGGCCAGGTTCGCCGCGGCCGAGCGCCGCGGCCGGGAGTTCTTCGAGGTGCTGGAGACCGGCCGGGCGATGGTGCTGCGCGCCGCAGCCGTCTCGCGGAACGTGCCGCACCTGCTGACGGCCGCCGGGCATCCGGCGCTGGCCGGGGAGTGGCGGCAGGCGGAGCACCGCGGCCTGCTGCGGCCGAGGCCGGCCATGGAACTGCTCGGGCCGAACGCCCCGCCGGGGCCCTCGATCCCGAGCACGCTGCGCCGCCGCGCCCTCGCCGCGCTCGGCGCGGGCACCGGCCGGGGCGTTGCGGCGCTGGTCGTCTCCCCTACCCTGGGGCAGCTCGCGAAGGCCGTCACGGCGGCCGGGGTCGACGCCCTCGTCTACCTGGTGCCGGGAGCCGCGCACCTCCCGGGCCACGCCCTGCTGGTGCGGCCGGGGAACCCGCCCGCCGTGCTGACCCTGCCGCGGCTCACCCTGACCGACCCGGCGCCGCGGGCCTACCTCGCCGCCGCCGCGGCGCGCTCGCGCCTGGGCCCCGACGCGGGCGCGGCCCGGCGCGAGGCGGCCGAGGAGAGGTGGCGGCGGGCGCTGGGCGAGCTGTGCGACTGGGCCTGGCCGGCGGCGATCGGGCCGCTCCTGGAGCGCATCGCCCCACGCGCCGCCGGCCCGCGCACCGCCGGCCCACACGCGCCCCCGCAGGCCGCCCCGCGGGCGCTGCCCCGGATCGTGCTGATCCCCTGCGACCGGCTCGGCCTGGTCCCCTGGCACGCGGCACGCACACGCCCGCGGACGGGGGCGGCCGGGTTCCGCTACGCCTGCGAGGAGGCGGTGTTCAGCCACGCGCCCTCCGGGGCCGACTTCCTGCGGGCGGCGGCCAGGCCGCGGCTGCCGCTCGCCGGGCGGCAGGTGCTGGTCGCCGACCCGGAGCTGAGCCTCGTGTGGTCCGCCATCGAGGTCGAGGCCCTGCGGGCGGCGTACTACCCCGCCGCCCAGTGCTACGGCGAACTCCCCGGCTCCCCCGCTGACGTGCCCGGCACCCCCGAGGAGGTCCTGGCCGCGCTGCCCGGCGGCGCGGCGCCTCCCCCCGGGCTGATCCACCTGGCCTGCCACGCCCTCGCGGGCCCGGGCCCGGCCCGTTCCGCCCTGCGGCTGGCGGGCGGCGAGCTGAGCGTGGCCCGCATCCTCGACCACCCCAACGCCGGGCCGCCCGGGGCCGCGGGACCGCTGGTGGTGCTCGGCGCCTGCGAAACGGACCTGAGCACCCAGGACCACGACGAGGCGCTGACCCTCGCCACGGCCCTGGTGGCCCGGGGCGCCTCCGACGTCGTCGGCTCCCGCTGGGCCACCCGGGACGGCGCCACGGCGGTCATGATGAGCGTCTTCCACCACTGCCTGACGGCCGAAGGACTCGCCCCCGCCGACGCCCTGCGGGCCGCCCAGCTGTGGATGCTCGACCCGGGCCGCCGTCCGCCCGCGCCGCTCGCCGACCCCCTCCTGCGCCGCGAGGCCACCCGCTCCGACCTCAACCAGCCGCACCTGTGGGCCGCGTTCACCCACCAGGGCAACCCGGCCCCGGCCGGCTGACCGCGGGCCGCGGCGCCGCCTTCGGCCCTCAGGGGGTGGCCGGCGAGCCGCCGCGGGCCAGTTCGGCGGCCAGGCGCCGCATGGCGACGGTGTTGGCCCGGCGGATCGTGGCCCGCACCAGCGGCGCCAGCAGCCGGTCGGCGAGCGGGGCCCGCAGCCAGGCGTACTCGAAGGAGACCCGGCTCCCTCCGGTGGGCAACGGCTCGATGCGGTAGGTGCCGCGGGCCAGCCTGCGCCCGCCCGCGCTGGTGTTCTCCTCGACGATGCGCCAAGGACGTTCGGCATCGATCACCTCGATGCCGACCTCCGCCTTCGCACCCCCCAGCGCGGCGGTGACCGTGGCCCGCGACCCGACCCCGCGGCCGGGCCCTTCGCCCCGCCAGTGGGTCAGGTAGTGGTCGGTGAACAGCTCGTGGTTGGCCATGACGTCGAGGAACTCGTAGACCGGTTCCGGCTCCTGCGGTACGTCGATCGACACGATGACAGCCCTCATGAACCGAACGGTACACCCACCCATGAACCACTTGGTACAGTCGGGCGGTGTCCACGAAACGACAGCGGAACGCCCAAGGCCCTGACCCGCGCGCCGCGCAGGAACGGGACGAGGCGCCCCGGGAACAGGCCACGGAGGCCCGGGAACAGGCCACGGAGGAGCGGGGCGAGGCAGCGGGGCCCGCGGAGCCCGGGGGTGACGGCGCGGTGGACCGCCGCGGGGAACTCCTCGCGGCGGCCACCGACTACGTGGCCGAGCACGGCATCGCCGGCCTGAGCCTGCGCCGCCTCGGCGCCGCGCTGGGGACCAGCCACCGCATGCTGATCCACCACTTCGGCTCGAAGGAGCGGCTGTTCGTCGAGATCGTGCGGGCCTCCGAGGAGCGGCAGCGCGAGGCACTCGCCCGGCTCGGGCACGACCCGGCGCTCTCCCCCGCCGACGCCGCCCGCAGCCTCTGGCACCGGCTCACCGACCCCCGACTGGCCGCGCAGGAACGGCTGTTCTTCGAGATCTGCGGCCAGGCCCTTCAGGGACGCCCCGAGGCGGTGCCGGTCCTGGACGGCCTCGTCACCGACTGGCTCGCCCCCCTCGCCGAGGCGGAGCGGGCGCAGGGCGCCGACCCCGCCACGGCCCGCGCCCGCGCCCGCCTCGGACTCGCCGCCGTCCGCGGCCTGTTGTTCGACCTGCTCGCCACCGGCGACCGGGCGGGCGTCGACGCGGCGATGGAGGAGTTCCTGCGCCTGTCCCAGACGCAGCCCGCACCCGCCCCCGGCCACCGGCAGTAACCCGGCCCCGGGCCGCCGCCCGCCCCCTGCTGAGCCGGGGGTGCCTCCTGCGGCGGGTGCGCCACCCCGATTGCGGCCGGAAGTAGGCATGTCCGGCGCCGCATTACCGTGCCAGAGTCCTCCCCACACCTGGCCCAAGGGGAAGGGGAAAGGCCATGGACGGAAGTTCCTCCGAGGAGGAAGAGCCGGATTCTCAAGGGTCGTACTCGCCGAGCGAGGACTCCGAGGAACACATGTCCGAGGACGAGATGAGCGCCGCCGAAGCGGCGGTCAACACGTTCGTCGGGCACGCCGCGGGGTGGGCGCAGGCGAACGCGCAGCGCATCACCGCGGCCTACAACAGCGACGGCGGCTGGGAGCTGTGGCTGGAGCTCGAGCTGTACCTGTGGCTGCGGGCGAACAGCAACCTGTCCGTCAGCCGGCAGGCGCGCAGCTATGCGGGGGCGGGCGCCAGGCAACGGGCGGACCTGCTGCTCGACAACGAGGTCATCGTCGAACTCAAGGCGGAAACGAGCGCGGAGAAGCCGCATGCCTTCGCCGCCAGGGTGGACAAAGACCGGGAGAAGGTCGACGCCATCGAGGAGCCCTCGGGCTCCGAGGAAAGCGAGGGTGAGAGCGAAGGCGGAACGCCCGCGGTGGTCGTCGCCTTCGTCGTGGACGAGGCCACCGCCGGCGAGATGGTGAAGCTCGGCGGCTTCCTCCGCAGGAAGACCCCGGCGGTCGACATCTTCTTCGAGCACACGAGCTGATCCCACCGGGCCGCCCGCCGGAGGCCCACACCCCCCACCCGGCGGGAAGGCTCACCCGGGGGCGCGGACGAGCGGCTGTCCGCCGAAGCCGGCGCGCCCGCGCGTCCGCGCGAAACTCACACCGCATCGGGTACGAGCCGACCGCGTCTCAAGGGAGCGGCCGCCTTCAAAGCCACCGCTGTGCCGCCTCGACGCTGTCCCCGCCGCTGGTGTTGAACGCGATGGCGGCCTGGGGCGCATGGCGCCGGATCAGGTTCACGATCCGCTCGAAGAGCGGCAGCAGAGCCTCGGTCTCGCGAATGCCGCCGCCGACGACCACCGGGGGGCGCACTCCTGGGGCTCACGCCGGGGCACACCGGGGCACACCGGGCTCCCGCCGGGGGGCGGGGTCTGTGGGCGGAGTCTGTGGGCGGTCTACGTGGCGGGCCGTCGGCCGGGTGCGGGTGGGTGCGGATGCACGAGAGGGAGGCTGGCTGCGGAAGGGGGGGTGCCGTGGGTGGCGGGGGTTGTCTGTGTGCGGGGGTGTGGGGGGTGGGGCGCCGTCCCGGGGTGGGTGGGGGTGCGGGCCGGTGTCTACGGGGGTGGCGGGTCTCGTCGCGGCCGGGGTCACAGAGGCAGCTGCTGCCGCGTACGACTTCTCGACGCGGAGACGGCCGGGCGCCGTTGCCGATGCCATTCCCGTCGACGAAAAGCGGAGACTCCACCGAGCTTCGTGGGACGTTCGACGCATGGCACGCGTGCCCGGTCATGTCTCCGGGAGGGACCGGTGAGCAGGAAACGGGGCGGCGGGGGTGGGCGGCGATGGAAGGCACTTGCGCAAGTTACTACGAATTCGTACTATCCATTTTCGTGACATCCGCAGACGTGCCGCCGGAAGGTCTCTCTCCTCTTCTGGCGCTCCAGCGCGCCACTCACGCCACCCTTCAGGTCCTCGCCGCCGAACTCGCCGGGCTCGGGTTGACCGCCGCCGAGATCAACGCCCTTGCCAACCTCGCCGACGGCCGCCCCCGTACCGCCTCCGAACTTGCCGCCGCGGTCGGCTCCCGGCCGACCACGCTGACCAGCATCGTGGACCGGCTGGAGCGGCGCGGCCACGTCACCCGCGGGCCGCGTCCGGGTGACCGCCGTTCCGTGCTCATCGAACTCACCGAATCCGGGCGGCAGGTGGCGGCCACCGTCACCGAGGCCGTCTCCGGACTGGAACGCCGCGCCCTCGACGGGCTGCCGCGCCAAGCCGTCGAGGGCTTTCACGCCGTGCTCCGGGCGCTGGCGGAGGTGGGGGCGTGAGTGCGGCCGATCCGTTCGACGAGCTGATGACCCAAGTCATGGCGGGTACCGGGCACTTCGGGCATCGCCAGCACGTGCACCTGACCTGGCTGGCCGTGCGCCGATACGGAACGCCCGCCGCGATCACCCTCGTCAGCGGCGGCATCCGGCGCACCGCCCGATACGCCGGCGCGCCGCAGAAGTACCACACCACCATCAGCCGCGCCTGGGTCGAACTGGTGGGCCACCACGCCGCCGAAACGCCCTGCGCGGACTTCGACGACTTCGCCGCCCTCCACCCCGCGCTCCTCGACAAGCGCCTGCTCACCCGCTTCTACCACCCGGCAACGCTCGCGAGCGCTCCCGCCCGCACGGGCTGGGTGGCACCGGACCGGACCCCGTTCCCCTGGACGGCCAACGGTCATTGACCCAGCCCCAGCCCAACACCAGCCACATGCCGTGACTGCCGAGCCGTATCCGTGGACCTTCCGGTCCTCGCGCACTTTCCCTGCACTTGCGTCCACGCCAACCCGACGGCCCCCTGCGCCCACGGCACCAGCCGCCCACAGGGCAAACCCCCCGAATAGCAGCCGGGTGCCATCCCGGGGGAAGAACAACTCACCTCTCTCGTCGACGGGAATGGCCTCAGCAACGGCGCCCGGCCGTCCCCACGGCGGGAAGTCGTACGCGGCAGCAGCTGCCTCTGTGACCCCGGCCGCGACGAGACCCGCCACCCCCGTATCCACCGGCCCGCACCCCCACCCACCCCGGAACGGCGCCCCACCCCCCACACCCCCGCAGACGGACAACCCCCCGCCACCCACGGCACCCCCCTCCGCAGCCAGCCTCCCCCTCGTGCATCCGCACCCACCCGCACCCGGCCGACCACCCGCCATGTAGACCGCCCACCGCTCCCGCCCCGGCCAACCACCCACCACGCAGACCACCCACAAACCCCACCCCCACCGGGGGCCCGGTGCGCCCCGGCGCGGGAAAACCCGGTGAACTGCGCCGCCCGCCCGGCGACAATGGCCGGCGTGGAAGAGGTCGAGGCCGCCATGGCAGAGGTCGAGGTCGTCGTCGCCCACAGCGAACGCACGACCCTGCGCGTCGGCGACGTGTTCCTGAAGGTGGACGCCGATCAGGCGCGGGCCGACGTCGAGGTCGAGGCCATGGCCAGGGCGCCGATCCCGACCCCGGAGGTCCTGTGGCGCAAGCCGCCCGTGTTGGCGCTGGCCGCCCTCCCGGGGGTGGCGCTCGGCCGCCTCGGCGAGCCCTCGCAGGCGACGCCGGGGGCGTGGGCCGCGGCGGGCGCCGCCGCGCGGGCGCTGCACGACGCGCCGCCGCCGCCGTGGCCCGGTCAGAGCCTGGACAAGACCGTCTCACACCTCGACCGCGAATGCGCCATGCTGATCGCCGGCGGGATCCTTCCCGCCGACGTGGTCACGCACAACCGCCGGGTCGCCGAGGCGGCGCTGCGGCCGTGGACGCCGGTGTTCGCACACGGCGACTTCCAGATCACCCACGTGTTCGTCGACGGTGAGCGGGTCACCGGCGTGCTCGACTGGTCCGAGGCGGGCCCGGGCGATGCCCTGTTCGACCTCGCCACCCTGACGCTCGGCCACGAGGAGCACCTCGATGACGTCCTCGCCGGGTACGGCACCGACGTCGACCGCGACGTGATCCGGGCCTGGTGGTCGGTGCGCAGCCTGAGCGCGATCCGCTGGCTGTCGGAGCACGGCTTCGACCCCGCGCCCGAGATCGCCGTCCTGCGGGCCCGGATGCCGTGAGCCTGGGCCTCGCGCGAGCGCCCCGCACCCCCGCCCGGCACTGGCTAGACGGGCGGGACCCGCCGCAGGCCCCCCGCGTTACCGCAGGCTCTCGCCGCGCGCGGGCCGGGGGATGGCGCGCAGCCGCTCCTCCAGTGCCTCCAGCAGGCCCGGCAGGTCGGTGGCGACGGCGAGGTCGTCCAGGGTGGCGGCGGCAAGGAAGCCGGCGTCGGCGATGCCGCGCAGGGCGGCGAGCAGCGGCGTCCAGAAGCCACCGGCGTCGAGGAGGCCGACGGGCTTGGCGTGGAAGCCGAGTTGGCGCCAGGACCACACCTCGAAGATCTCCTCCAGGGTGCCGAGGCCGCCGGGCAGGGCGGCGAAGGCGTCGGCGTGCTCGGCCATGAGCGCCTTGCGCTCGTGCATCGAGTCGCAGACGAGCAGTTCGGTCACTCCCTGGTGCGCCCATTCCCGCTCGACCATGCTGCGCGGGATGACGCCGATGACCTCGCCGCCCGCCTGCAGGGCGGCGTCCGCGAGCGCGCCCATCAGCCCCCGGCGGCCACCGCCGTAGACGAGGCCGATCCCGCGCCTGGCCAGCTCCGTGCCCACGCCGGCGGCCAGTTCGGCGTGCGCCGGGTCGTGCCCGTCGGAGGAGGCGAGGAAGACGGCGAGGCGGCGCATGAAGATCTCCCGGGTCGGCGGCGGCGGAGGCTCCGGTGTACCACAGGCGGGCCGGCGCCGGCCAAGGCTTAACCACGGGTAACGACCCTCGGACCGGCCCGGCGAGGCGGGGGCAGGTGGCGGCGCCCGGCGGGGGCCCGGCTCGCCGCCCACCCCTCCGGGAGGGACGGCAAGGGTACGCGCGCCTGGTGGCGCCCGTTCGTGCGCGGTGCGGGGCTCGCGCTGGACGGGGCGGGGGTGTGCCGTCCGCACGCCCCGGCCCCGCCGCCGGCTCACCGGATCTGGCGGCCCGAGATGGCGCGGGCGATGACCAGGCGCTGGATCTCGCTCGTGCCCTCGAAGATGGTGTAGATCTTCGCGTCCCGGTACATCCGCTCCACCGGGTGCTCCCGGCTGTAGCCGGCGCCGCCGAGGATCTGGACGGCCTTCTCCGTGGCGCGGACCGCGAGTTCGCCCGCGCGGAGCTTGGCCATCGAGCCCTCGCCCGCGGTGAAGGGGCGCTCGTTGCGGCCCATCCAGGCCGCGCGCCAGATCAGCAGCCGCACCGCGTCGATCTCGGTGCGCAGGTCGGCCAGGGCGAAGGCGATCGCCTGGTTCTCGACGATGGGGCGGCCGAACGCCACCCGCCCGCCCGCGTACTCCAGGGCGTACTCGTAGGCGGCGCGCGCGATGCCGAGCGCCTGCGCGCCGACGGTGGGCCGTGACACCTCGAAGGTGGCCATCGCCGCCTGCCCCTTGGCCCGGCCGCCCTCCCTGGCCCTGGCCAGCCGGCGTTCGAGGCGTTCCCTGCCGCCCAGCAGGCAGTGGCCCGGCACCCGGACGTCGTCGAGGAAGACGTCCGCGGTGTGCGAGGCGCGCAGGCCCAGTTTCTTGATCTTGCGGTTGCCGGCCAGGCCCGGGGTGCCGGGCGGGACGACGAACGCCGCCTGGCCGCGGGCGCCGAGGGCGGGGTCGACCGAGGCGACGACGACGTGGACCTCGGCGATGCCGCCGTTGGTGATCCACGCCTTCTGCCCGTTGAGCACCCACTCGTCGCGGGCCTCGTCGTACCGGGCGCGGGTGCGCATGGCGGACACGTCGGAGCCGGCCTCGGGTTCGGAGACGCAGAACGCCGCGACCTTGGGGGCCGTTGCGTCGCCGAAGCACTGCGGCACCCACTCGGCCAGCTGCTCCGGGGTGCCCGCGGCGAAGATCCCCGCCACGGCCAGGGAGGTGCCGAACAGCGCCATGCCGATGCCGGCGTCGCCCCAGAACAGCTCCTCGTTGGCCAGTTGAAGGGACAGCCCGCTCGGGTCGCCGAACATCTCGGCCAGCGACTCGAAGCCGTAGAGCCCGATCTTGGCCGCCTCCTGGATGATCGGCCAGGGGGTCTCCTCGCGTTCGTCCCACTCGGCGGCGGCGGGCCGTACGACGTCGGCGGCGAAGCCGTGCACCCAGTCGCGCAGGTCGCGCTGTTCCTCGGTGAGGTCAAGGGAGAAACCGCTCATGTGCCCTCACGCCTTGGGGATGTCGAAGAGGCGGGTGAGTCCCGAGGCCAGCCCGATGTCCCCGCCGACCTTGAGCTTGCGGGTCATGAACATCGTGACGGGGCTGCCGTTGCCCGAGACCAGCCTGAGGAACTCGGCGTCGCGCAGGGTGAGCGTCACCCGCGGCTCGGCGTCGGAGCGGCCCTCGCGTACGGTGCAGGCGCCGTCGGCGATGGTGGTCTCGTAGACGACGGCCGGGTCGCCGAGCACCTCCCAGCGGATCAGGGCGCGCAGCGATCCTGCGCTCTCCGGGCGGAACTGCCGCACCATCCGGGCGAAGATCTCCGCCAGCACGCGCGTGCGCAGGTCGCCGCGCATCAGCTCGGCGATCTCCTTGCCTGAGAGCTTCTTGACCAGCGCGGCGAACTCGGCCGGCGTGATGCTCGCGAAGTCGAGGTCGGCCAGGCCGCCGAGGCCGGGCGTCGGATCGGGCATCGCATCCATTCCTTACCCTCAAGTAGACTTACTGATGAGTAAGATTAGAAGACGTGTGGATAGGCTGGCAAGGGTGACCGACATCGACAGGCCGAGACGCAGGCTGCCCCGCAGCGTGCGCGAGCAGGAGATCATCGACGCCGCCCTGCGGGTCTTCGCCAAGCGGGGCTACCGCGCGGCGGTGGTGGACGAGATCGCCGACCTGGCGGGCATCTCCAAGCCGATGGTCTATCTGTATCTCGGTTCCAAGGAGGGCCTGTTCATCGCCTGCATCCGGCGCGAGACCCAGCGTCTGGTCACCGCGTTCCGGGAGGCGGCCGGCGCCGGGGACGACCCGGCCAGGCGGCTGTGGGCGGGGCTGACGGCGTTCTTCGGCTTCGTGGCCGCGCACCGGGACAGCTGGGTGGTGCTGCACCGGCAGGCGCCCGAGCAGAGCGAGGCCATCGCGGCGGAACTGGCCGCGGCCAGGCGTTCGGTGCGGGCCGAGGTCACCGGGCTGATCGGCGACGGCATCGCGCGGGGCGCCGGCGGCGCGGTGCACCTGGGCCGGGACGACGCCGACTTCGTGGCCCACGCCCTGGTGGGCGCGGCCGACTCGCTGACCGACTGGATGGAGCTGCACCCGGGGGAGCCGCCCGAGGGCGTCACGCTGCGGCTGATGAACATGACCTGGGTGGGCATGCGCAACGTGCTGGCGGGCGAGGTCTGGGCGCCCCCGCGGTGACCGCGGGCGCCGGGTGGGCGGCGCGGTCACCGCGGGTGCCACCGGGCGGCCTCAGGCCCGGTGGGGGGACACCAGGCCGCGCAGGTGCTCCCGGCGGCCGTCCTCGCCCCGCAGGCCGAACGCCCCGCCGCGGGTCCTGAAGGTCACCAGGGCGGGCAGCAGGACGGGCGCGCGGAAGGTCACCGTCACGGTGAACTCCTCCGGCAGGGCGCCCCGTTCGGCCAGCGCGGCCAGGCAGCGGGCCTTGGTCCACATGCCGTGCGCGAGGGCCCGGCGGAAGCCGAAGGGGCGGGCGGTGAGCGGGTGCAGGTGGATCGGGTTGCGGTCGCCCGAGACGGCCGCGTACCTGCGGCCGATGGCGGCCGGCACGGTCCACTCCTCGGCCGCCCACGCCCCGCCGGGCTCCTCCTCCCCGCCCGAACGCCCCGCGGCCGGACGCCCCGCCGCCGGATGCACCGCCGCCGGATGCCCCGCCGCCGCAGCCTCCGCGCCTGGCCACTCTCCCGTAGCGCCATCCCCCACCG
This sequence comes from Streptomyces hoynatensis, assembly GCF_003626535.1. GTDB lineage: Bacteria > Actinomycetota > Actinomycetes > Streptomycetales > Streptomycetaceae > Streptomyces > Streptomyces hoynatensis. The sequence goes on along the minus strand of NZ_RBAL01000004.1, from coordinate 88,524 downwards.
TGCCATCCCCCACCTCCGGAGGGCCGGGAGCGGTGCCCTCGGGCCGCGGGTGGCGGCTGAGGTAGGTGGCGGCCGAGCGCCACACCACGGCGGTGCCGTCGTCGGCCTCGGTCACCACGGCGAACGTGCTGCCCCTGCGGTGCGGGCGCGGCTGCTCGATCCCCACCCGGTAGGTCAGCCGCTCCGCCGGGCCGATCGGCCGCACCTGGTCGATGCGGTTGGCGGTGTGGACGAGGCCGAGCACCGGGAACGGGAAGTCACGCCGCGTCATCAGGTCCATGGCGGCCGGGAACGCGATCAGGTGCGGGTAGCAGGCCGGCACCCGGTCCCGCGGGGCGGGGTCGCCGGTGAGGCGGGCGTAGCGCTCCAGCCGGTCCCGGCCGAACGCCACGTCGGGGAGCACCACGGTCCGCTCGGGCACCACGGCCCCGGCGGGGTCGGCGCGGCGCCGCGGCACCAGCGCGCGGGCGTAGGCGGCGAGCACGGCGGTCACGCTCCCAGCAGGGCCTGGCCGCACACGCGGAGCACCTGCCCGTTCAGGGCGCCGCTGCCCGGCGAGGCCAGGTAGGCGACGGCCTCGGCCACGTCGACCGGCAGGCCGCCCTGGCTCAGGCTGTTCATCCGGCGGCCGGCCTGGCGGATGAACAGCGGGAGGGCGGCGGTCATCCGGGTCTCGATGAACCCGGGCGCCACCGCGTTGACGGTGATGCCGCGCGCCGCGGTCTCCGCGGCGCGGGCCGTGGCCTGGACCAGGCCGATCAACCCGGCCTTGCTCGCTGCGTAGTTGGTCTGGCCGACGTTCCCCGCGATGCCGCTGATGGAGGAGGTGCACACGATCCGGCCGCCGTCGCGGAGCTGCGGCAGCAGCCCTGCGGTCAGCCGCTCGACGGCCCGCAGGTTGACGTCGATGACCGCCTGCCAGCGGGCGGCGTCCATCCGGCCCAGGGTCTTGTCGCGGGTGATGCCCGCGTTGTGCACCACGATGTCGAGCCCCTCGGCCGCCGGGCCGCTCAGCCCGTCCACCAGCCGGCGCGCGGCGTCCTCGCCGGTGACGTCCAGCGCGACCGCGGTGCCCCGCAGGCGGTCCGCGGCCGCGCGCAACGCCTCGGCCTTGTCCGGGACATCGAGGCACACCACGTGGGCGCCGTCGCGGTGCAGCACCTCGGCCACCGCCGCGCCGATGCCCTGGGCGGCCCCGGTCACCAGGGCGGTCCGGCCGGCCAGCGGCCGGTCCCAGTCCGCCGGCGCCGCCGCGCCCGCCGGGGCCAGCCGCAGGGTCTGCCCGGAGACGTAGGCCGAGCGGGCCGAGAGCAGGAACCTGACGGTGGACTCCAGCGCGTCCTCCGCACCGGGGGGTATCAGCACCAGCTGCGCCGTCGAGCCGTTCCGCAGCTCCTTGCCGAGCGAGCGGACGAAGCCGTCCAGCGCCCGCTGCGCCGCTGCCTCTCCCGGGGTGGCGGCCGTCTCGGGCGGGCTGCCGAGCACCAGCACCCGGCCGCAGGGGGCCAGGGCGCGGACCCTGGGGTGGAAGAAGGCGTGCAGCTCGGCGAGCTGCCGGCTGTCGGCGATGCCGGTGGCGTCGAAGACGAGCGCGCCGGGCCGCTCGCCCCCGCCCTCCCTGCGCCGCTCGCCCCCGCCCTCCCTGCGCCGCTCGCCCCCGCCCTCCCTGCGCTGCTCGCCCCCGCCCTCCCCGCGCTGCTCGCCCCCGCCCTCCCTGCCCTGCGATTCCCCGACCCGCGCCCCGCAGGAGTCGAGCACCGCGCGCAGCTGCTTGCCGGCCCGGGCACCCTCCGCACCGCCGAGCACCACCGGGCCGCGGGCCACCGGCTGACCCGGCCGGTATCGCGTCAGCCGGACCGGCCGCGGCAGCCCCAGGCGGCGGGCGAGGAAGCGGCCGGGGCGGCTGGTGGCGAACGACAGATACCGATCGGCCATTGATTTCCTCCTTACTGGAAGGTAAGTCTACTGAGAAGTAAAGCAGGAGCGCACAGGGAGAGAGAGCAGACGGGCATGACAGCGGCAGTCGCCCGCCGGGTGGCGATCCTCGGCGGCAATCGCATCCCCTTCGCCCGCGCCGACGGGCCGTATGCCACCGCCTCCAACCAGGAGATGCTCGGCGCCGCGCTGTCCGGCCTGGTGGCCAGGTTCGGCCTGGAGGGCAGGCTGCTGGGGGAGTTCGTGGCCGGCGCGGTGCTCAGGCACAGCCGGGACTTCAACCTCGCGCGGGAGACCGTGCTCGGCAGCGCGCTGGACAGCCGCACCCCGGCCTACGACGTCCAGCAGGCGTGCGGCACCGGCCTTGAGGCCGTCATCCTGGTCGCCAACAAGATCGCGCTCGGCCAGATCGAGTGCGGCGTCGCGGGCGGCGTGGACACCGCGAGCGACGCGCCGCTCGCCCTCAACGACGGGCTGCGCCAGGTGCTGTTGCGCGCCAGGCGGGCCGGCTCTTTCGGCGGGCGGCTGCGGGCCCTGGGCGGCCTGCGGCCGCGGCACGTGGTGCCGGAGATCCCGCGCAACGCCGAGCCGCGCACGGGCCTTTCCATGGGCGAGCACGCGGCGCGCACCGCCGCCGAGTGGGGCATCGGCCGCCGGGAGCAGGACGCGTTCGCCGCCACCAGCCACCGGCGGCTGGCCGCGGCCTACGCGGAGGGCTTCTTCGACGACCTGCTGACGCCCTTCCGCGGGCTGAGCCGCGACCAGAACCTGCGCGAGGACGGCACGCCGGAGAAACTGGCCAGGCTGCGGCCGGTGTTCGGCGGCCAGGAGGGCACGATGACCGCGGGGAACTCCACCCCGCTGACCGACGGCGCCGCCACCGTCCTGCTGGCAAGCGAGGAGTGGGCCGCCGCGCACGGCCTGCCGGTGCTCGCCTACCTCGGCCACGCGCGCACCGGCGCCGTCGACTTCGTGTCGGGTCCCGACGGCCTGCTGACGGCCCCCGCCCACACCGTGCCCGCGCTGCTCGACCAGGCGGGCCTGACCCTGGGCGACCTGGAACTCCTGGAGATCCACGAGGCGTTCGCCTCCCAGGTGCTCGCCACCCTGGCCGCCTGGGAGGACGAGGCGTTCTGCAGGGACCGCCTCGGCCGCGACAAGCCGCTGGGCGCGGTGGACCGGGACCGGCTGAACGTCACCGGCTCCTCGCTCGCCACCGGGCACCCCTTCGCCGCGACCGGGGGCCGCATCGTGGCGACCCTGGCCAAGCTGCTCCACGCGCGCGGCACCGGCCACGGGCTGATCTCGATCTGCGCGGCCGGCGGCCAGGCGGTGACCGCCCTCCTCGAAGCCCCGGCCACCCCGGCCACTGCGCCGGCCACCGCGGCGGCCGCCTGACGGAAGCCGCCGCCCTCCCGCCCTTCCCCCGCTCCTCTCCCCCACGACCCCACACCGCCACACCCGGCCCTCCGGGGCCGCCTCGACCCCAGGGAGTGCCATGGGCGCCAGGCAGGACTTGAAGCGGGCGAAGAAGCGCGGCGACCTCGCCGACCGCGTCGCCTACCAGGTGACGCGCGAGGCCGGCGGAACGGTGCGGGAGGTGCGGGCCGCACCCCTGGTGGCGCCGCCCACCACGGGCAGCGCCGCGGACATCCCCTTCCGCAATGCCGCCGAGGCCCCGGACGCGGTCGTGATGCGCCGCAAGTCGCCGGACGGGCGGCGCTGGCTGCCGGTCACCGCCGCCGCGTTCGCCCGCGAGGTGGCGGACGTGGCCAAGGGCCTGATCGCCGCCGGTCTCGCCCCGGGAGGCCGGGTGGCGCTGATGGCCCGCACCCGCCCCGAGTGGGCCGTCCTCGACTTCGCGATCTGGGCGGCCGGGGGGCAGAGCGTGCCGGTGTACCCCACCTCGTCGGCCGGGCAGATCGAGTGGATCGTGACCGACTCGGACGCCTCGCTCGTCGTCGTCGAGACGGCCGCGCACGCCGCCACCGCCCGGCAGGTGATCGGGGAGCGGCCGCTGTGGCAGATCGACGACGGCGCGCTGGCGAGGCTCACCGCGCTCGGCCGCGCGGTGCCCGACGCGGAGCTGACCGCCCGGCGCGCCGCCCTCTCCCCCGGGTCGGTCGCCACCCTCGTCTACACCTCGGGCACCACCGGCCGCCCCAAGGGCTGCGTGCTCACCCACGCGAACCTGCACGCCGAGGCCGCCAACCTGGTGGAGCTGCTGCAGCCGGTCTTCCTGGAAGTGGCCAGGCAGACGCCCTCGACGCTGGTGTTCCTGCCGCTCGCCCACATCCTGGGCCGCACCATCCAGCTCGCCTGCCTGTCCGCGCGGATCGAGATCGGCCACTGCCCCAGCGTCCGGCCCGAGGAGCTGCGGCCCGAACTGGCCTCGTTCCGGCCGACGTTCCTGGTCGGCGTGCCCTACCTGTTCGAGAAGATCCACGACCTCGGCCGGGCGCAGGCCGAACGGATGGGCCGCGGCGCCTCGTTCGACCGCGCCGACCGGATCGCCGTCGCCTGGGCCCAGGCGGCGCTGCGCGCCTACCTGGGCGAGGGGCGCGGCCCCGGGCCCGGGCTGCGGCTGGCCAGGGTGCTGTACGACCTGCTGGTCTACCGCCGGGTCCGGGCCGCGCTCGGCGGCCGCATCCGGTACGCGATCAGCGGCGGTTCGCCGCTGGACCGCCGGCTGAACCTCTTCTTCTTCGGCTGCGGCATCCTCGTCTACGAGGGCTACGGCCTCACGGAGACGACCTCGGCCGCCACCCTGATCCCGCCGCTGGCCCCGCGCCCTGGCACCGTCGGGCGGCCGATCCCGGGGACAGCGGTGCGCATCGCCGGGGACGGCGAGGTGCTGGTCGGCGGCGGCACGGTGTTCGGCGCCTACTGGAACGACGCGGCGGCCACGCGCGAGGCGCTGGGCGAGGGAGCCTGGTTCGCCACCGGCGACCTGGGCCGCCTCGACGAGGACGGCTATCTGACGATCACCGGCCGCAAGAAGGACATCCTCGTCACCAGCGGCGGCAAGAACGTTTCCCCCAGCGTCCTGGAGGACCGGCTGCGCAGCCGCCCGCCGGTCGGCCAGTGCATGGTCGTCGGCGACGGGCGCCCGTTCGTCGCGGCCCTGATCACCCTCGAACCCGAGGCACTCGCCCACTGGCTCACGGTGCGCAAGCGCCCCCTCGACACGCCGCGCCAGGAGCTGTGCCGGGACCCCGAGCTGCGCGCCGACGTGCAGCGGGCGGTGGACTACGCGAACGAGGCGGTGTCCCGGGCCGAGGCGATCCGGAAGTTCGTGCTGGTGCCGGGCGAGTTCACCGAGGAGAACGGGCTGCTCACCCCGTCGCTGAAGGTGAAACGGCAGGCGGTGGCGGCGGCCTACGCCGAGGCCGTCGAGGAGCTGTACGCGAGGTGACGGGCCCTTGGGCCTGCGCCCGCACCCCGGCTCCGGCTCCGGCTTTCATTCCATCCCCCTGTCCGGCTTTGGACATTCCTGTTGGATTCTGTTGCGACAGGGTTGACGGTGCCGCGCCCGGGTGGCGATGCTGAGGGCGTCCGGCGCGCCTTCCCCCGGGTGGGGACGGGGCGATGCGGCGGCATGCCCGCGGATCTGAGAAAGCGCTTTCGGCGCGCCGGTTGCGAGGCCGGGCGCCGCACGGAGGGAAAGGCCACGCCGTTGCCGCCTGTCGAGACCCGGATTCCCCCGGCACTTCTCTTCGGTTCCGGGCGGGCTGAGCTCGATCCGGTCACGGGTGCGCCGTCGCAGTTCGTGGACGAGCAGGCCCCCGAGCGCGGTTTTCTGCACGACGCGGCCACGGCCGTGTGGCATTCCCTGGAACACCAGTGGGGCTCGGGCCACCTGGTCACGGACCGGGGCGCGGCCCGCTGGCACGCTCCGGCCGCGCTGCGGGTGGTGGACGGCGCCGTGGAGGCGGTGCACACGCCGCTGCCCGGGGTTTGCGTCGAGGTGCGGCGCCGGGTGGACGGCGAGCTGCTGCGCGAGCGGTACGCGGTGGTGAACACCGCCGCAGAACCCCTTACGCTCACCGGACTCGGCGTGCAGACCCCGTTCGCCGACTGGTACCCCGACGCGGAGGGTTCGCTGGAACGGGCGGTGCACGCGCACCTGTTCACCGGCGGCACCTGGGCGTGGGCCCTGGCGCAGCCGATGTCGGGCCGGGGCCGCTGCCTGGGCCTGGTCGTGCGGGAGGGCGCCCTGCGGGCGTATGCGGTGGAGTCCCGCAACCAGGCGTCCCTCTCCCACGTCCGCGGCCATCTGGTGCTGCTGGTCACCGACCGGGCGCGCAACCCGGAGGCGTTCGGCGGCCAGCCGGCGCTGCACCTGGCCCCCGGGGAGGCGGTCACGCTGGAGTGGGAGCTGGGCTGGTACGCCTCGGTGGCCGAGTTCACCGCCGCGACCCGGCCGCCCGCCGCCTTCTCCGCCTACGCCGCCGAGGTCGGGAAGCCGATCCTGGTGGAGGCGGCCTTCGTGGACAGCCCCGATCCCGGCGTGCAGGTGACCCGGGAGAGCGAGGGCCGTTTCCGCGTGGAGTCGTCGGTGCACGGCACCCACACCCTCGACGTCGGGGAAGGCGCCCGTACCGAGGTCCTGTTCCACCTGCCCCTGGAGGAGATGGTCCGGCGCCGGGTCGCCTACATCGCGGCGCACCAGCGGCCGGTGGAGCGGCCCGGCCTGCTGGCCCACGCGTTCGTGCCGGTCGACACCCGTACCGGGCTGAGGCTGGCGACCAACGGCTGGTCGGACTGGTCGGACGGCTCGGAGCGGATCGCCATGCCCCTGCTGCTCCAGCAGGCCGCCGCCCGCGGCCTGGCCGACCCGGAGGAGCCGGGCCCGCTGCTTGAGGGCTGGTCCCGGTTCGCCGTCCGCCACCTGCTGGACGAGACCGGCGCGCCCCGCCGCGGCTCCTTCAGCCGGCACATCAAGCCCCGGCTGTACGACATGCCGTGGCTGGCCCAGTTCTTCCACGACCGGTACTGCGTCCACGGGCGGGAGGAGGACCTGGCGCGCGCCGCCTGCATCCTTGAGCGCAGCTTCGAACTGGGCGGCGCCACCCACCTGTCCATCGGGAGCTCCCCCACCACCACCGCCGTGTGCGGCAGCCTCCAGGCCGCCGGGCAGGCGGTGCGGGCCGCCGCCCTGCGGGACCGGCTCGTCGACAGCGCCCGCGAGTTCGTCGCGCGGGGCCGCCGGCTGCCCGCGCACGAGGTCAACTACGAGCAGTCGATGGTGGCCCCGCTGATCGACCTCCTCACCGACGCGCACGCCCTCACCGGCGAAGCCGTCTTCCACGACGCCATATCCGAACGGCTGCCCTGGCTACTGGCCTTCGGGGGCCCGCAGCCGCACGCCCGCCTGCACGGCATCGCCATCCGCCACTGGGACGGCTACTGGTTCGGGGCCAACCGCCTGTGGGGAGACGTCTTCCCCCACTACTGGAGCACCCTGACCGCCACCACCCTCCTGCGCCTGCCCGCCACCCTCCGCACCCCGGGCACCGACCGTCTCGCCGAGGCGATCCTCCGCGCCAACATGGCCAACTACCGCGAAGACGGCTCGGCGACCTGCGCCTTCGTCATGCCCTCCGCGATCGACGGCCGCCCGGGCCACACCGCAGACCCCGTCGCCAACGACCAGGATTGGCACCTCGTGCTGTGGTTGCGCGCCACCGGCGCCACGAGCCCCTGACCCACCGGCGCTCCCCCGGCCGGGCGGCGCCGTCCTCGCCGCCGGCCACGGGTCCGGTGCGGGTTCCCGGGCTGCACCCGGGGGACCGGCCGCTGCCTTGACGGACGCGGCCGGCCGGACGGGCCCATGGCGCCTCCCGCCGGCCCGCGCCGGGCCGGTGACGGCCGGGTCAACGGCGGCCGTCACCACGCCGGTTCACCGCGGCGCCCGCGCCGCGGGTCCCTCACGCCGCCGCGCCCCGCGGGGCAGCCGCCGCAGCACGAGCATGCCGCCGGCGAACGGCACCCAGGCGAGCAGCCGGGCGCCGGGGACGGCCGCGAAGTCCGGGGTCAGCGCGGTGAGCGCGATGATGGCGAGGTAGGCGGTGCCGTGCACCGGCCCCGCCAGCGAGGCCACGGCCTCGACGTGCACGGTGGCGAGGTTGGCCAGCAGGACGAGGAGCGAGACGGCCTCGACGGCGGCCGCCGCCCGGAGCGCGCGGAGCGAGGTCATCGGGTCACGCCCCCGTCGACGAGCCGGGGCGGACGATCATCAGCACCACGACGGCCGCCCACAGCAGGTTGAAGATCCCGGTCAGCGCCGACAGCCGGGCGGCCGGCCCCGGTTCCCCCGGCGGCTCGGCCAGCAGCCGCCGCTGGGCGGGCAGGATCGCCGCCGCCAGCAACCCGGCGGCGCCCGCGGTCAGGGCGAGGGAGGCGAGCAGCCAGGCGTCGCCGAGGACGCCGAGCGAGGCGCCGGTGGCGATGCCGAAGGCCGGGACGGCGACCCCGGCCACGGCGTACGCCCGGCATATCCGGTGCAGGAACGCCGCCCGCCCGGCGGCCTCCGGGCCCGGTTCGCGGGCGTGCCGCGGGAAGGCGGAGGCGGCCACGGCGATCGGCCCGACCACGAGGATCGCGGCCAGGACGTGAATCGACAGCAGGAACGCGGTCACGGGTGTCCTCCAGGAACCACGAGTGAGAGTAGACAGCCAACATGTAGGTAGCCAATACATACCACGACACCCCGGGCGGAGCTGTAGGCTGTCTACCTATGAAGGGAGACGCCGTTCGGGGACACCTGGACGCCCTGCTGCTGTCCGTCCTCGAGGCGGGGCCGCTGCACGGGTACGCGATCATCACCGCCGTCCAGGAACGCAGCGGCGGCGCCCTCGAGTTGCGCACCGGCACGCTCTACCCGGCGCTCAACCGGCTGGAGCGGCTCGGGCTGCTGCGCAGCGACTGGCGCTCCGCCGGGGAGCGGCGGCGGCGCTGCTACGAGCTGACCGACGCGGGCCGCCGCAGCCTGGCCGAGGAGCGCACCGCCTGGCGCCGGTTCACCGCCGCGATCGGGTCCGTGCTCGACCCGGGCCAGGGCCCCGCAGCCGCCCCGGGACCGGCCGCGTGAGCTCCGCCGACCCGGTCGAGCGGCATGTCACGGCCCTCTCCGCGGCGCTCCACGGCCCGGCGCGCGCCAAGAACCGGATGCTGGCCGAGGTGCGGGACGGGCTCGCCGACGCGGTGGCCGACCGGGCCGGGGACGGCACGCCGGCCGAGCGGGAGCGGGCCGCCCGCGAGGCGGTCCGCGAGTTCGGCACCGTCGAGGAGGTCGCGCCTTCCTTCCAGCGGGAGTTGACGATCGCCCAGGCCAGGCACACCGCGCGCCGGGTCGCGCTGGCCGCGCCCCTGCTGCTGCTCTGCCGGCAGCTGGTGACGACGGTGCCCGGGGGCCGGCCGCTGTCGGCCGCCGAGGTGACCGCCGCCCACCTGGGCGGCGCCGCGGCCCTTGCGGCGCTGCTCGCCGCCGCGGCCCTGGCCGTGACCGGCGGGCTCGGCCGCCGTCTGCCCCTCCCGCGCGGGCTGCCCTTCGCGGTCGCCTGGGCCGGGACCGCCGCGGCCGTGACGCTCGGCCTCGGCGCCCTCACGCTGGCCACCGCCGCCGCCCTGACCGGCCACCTGGCCCTCGCCGCCGTGCTCGCCCTCCTCACGGTGGCCGGCCACACCCGGATCGCCGCCGCCGCCCGCGCCTGCCGGCACTGCGCCCGCCTGGCGAGGCCCCCCGAGCCCCGGCCCCTCGCCTGAGGCGCGGGGACGGCGGCCCGCCCCGCTCACCCCCGGCGCCCCGACCGGCCGGTCACGGCCCGGCCAGCTCCGCCACCACCTCCGCGGTGACGGTGAGCCGCACGCCGATCCCGGCGAGATCGGCCAGCCGCTCCGGGCTCGCCCCGGAGACGGCGTCCGTCACCAGTGCCGAGCGCAGGTCGCGCTCGCTGGCGTCGAACAGAGTGGCTCGCGGGCAGTTGGGCAGGTTGCAGCCGGCGACCACCACCGTGTTCGCGTTCCACCCGCGCAGCAGGTCCTCCAGGACGGTGCGGTGGAAGGCGCTCCAACGCGGCTTGTACAGGGCCACCTCGTCGGCCCCGAGCCACTGCGGACGCCCGGAAAGCAGCAGTTCCGCATCCAGCTCGGCACACCGTTCGCCCAGGACCTCCGGGAGCAGCCGGCTGCCCGGCGTGCCGGGCGCCAGAACGCCGAGGCCCTGTTCGACGGCCGCCCGGCGCGGCAGGTCCACGTCGGTGCCGCCCGGCGGATACAGCCGCACGACGTGAACGAGGGGGCGTCCGGCCGCGCGGAACGCCGTCACCAGCTCGGCGAGGCGCGGCAGCACCTTGCGGGTCCCCGCCACCGGGAGGGCGCCGTCGTCGAGCACGTCCCGCTGCACGTCCACGAGCACCAGGGCCGAGGAACGCCACTGCGGATCGGTGTAGTCCATGGGGGGCATCGGTCTCCTCACGCTCCGGCCTTCGGCCGGTATCCACGCATCGGCTGGTCGCCGGCACGTGGTGACAGGCCCCGTTTGTATGCTCCCGCCAGGAGTTACGTCAACGGCAACGTGCGTACCGCGGCATTGCGAAAGGTGAAAGGTGCAGGACCACGACCAGTACCGGCTCTACCTCCACCTCGCGGAGACACTCAGCTTCACCCGCACCGCGGCCGACTGCCACGTCAGCCCCGCCACGCTGTCCAGGACCGTGCAGCGCCTCGAAGCCGCCACCGGCCATCGCCTCCTCGACCGCGGCCCCCACGGGGTGTGCCTGACCACGCACGGCCGCGCCTTCCGCAGGTACGCGGCCGAAGCCCTGGACCTGTGGGCCCGCTACCGCAGCGACGCCGCGGCAGACGACGATCTCAGCGGGCACCTGCGGGTGTTCGCCTCCGTCACCGCATGCCAGACCCTCGTGCCCGACCTGCTCGGCCCCCTGCGCCACGCGCACCCGCGCGTGACCGTCTCCCTGCGGACCGGTGACGCCGCGGCCGCTCTCGCCCGACTCGACCAGGGCGAGGCCGACCTCGCCGTCGCGGCCCTCCCGGCGCGGATACCCGCCACCGTGCTCGCCCGGGAGATCACCAGGACGCCCCTCGTCCTCGTCCGGGCCGGTTCCGCGCCGGCCGGCGAGGAGTTCACCGCCGCGGCGGAGCCCTTCGTCCTGCCACGGCAGGGACTCGTACGCACCGCCGCGGACCAGTACTTCCGGGGCCTGGGCATCCGCCCGCACATCGCCGCCGAGACCGACGGCCACGAGGCGCTGCTCACCCTGGTCGCGCTGGGCTACGGCACCGGCATCGTCCCCGCTCTCGTCCTCCGGCACAGCGGGCTCCGCCCCAGGCTGCGGCAGGTGCCCGTCTCGCCCGCCCCGGACCGGCTCACCATCGGCGTCTGCATCCGGCGGGCCGACGTACACCGCCCCGTGATCGCCGCGGCCTGGGCGGCGACCCGGCCGGACAGGGCGGACCGCCCGGCCCGGCCGTGACGGGCATCGACGCCACGCGCCGAACCCGCGGTTCCTGACCGCCGTCGACGCGGGCCCGTCGGCCGGCCCGTCCGCCCCTCGCCCCCGGAGTTCCCGGGGTTCCGGGAGTTCCGGGGTTCCGGGAGGGCGGCCGGCCGCCGCCCCGCCGCGCGGGCCACGGTAATTCCGTTGGCACCAGGTCACGCTCGTTGACAGCATGCGGGGGTGGAGAGGCCCGACATCACGCGTGCGATCGCGGCTGCGACGTCGGTCGCCGCTTCGCTCGGCCTGCCGGCCGAGCACGCGACCGTCCTGCACAACTCGAACAAGCTGGCGCTGCGGCTGACGCCGTGCGACGTCTTCGCCCGGGTCGCCCCGGTCGGGCAGGAGGTCGCAGAGTTCGAAGTCGAGCTCGCGCAACGCCTCGCCGAGGCCGGCTGCCCGGTGTGCCCCTTGGAGCCCCGGGTGGACCCGCGGGTGTACACGCGCGAGGGCTTCGCCGTGACGCTGTGGACCTACTACGAGCCCGTGCCGCCCCCACTCGCACCGGCCGACTACGCCAAGACGCTGGAGCGGCTGCACGCCGGCATGCGCCGGGTCGAGATGGCGAGCCCGCGGTTCACGGACCGGATCGCGGATGCGGAGAAGATCGTTGCCGACCCGCACCTCTCCCCGGAACTCGCCGACAGCGACCGCGCGTTCCTCGGCGGCAGCCTGACGAGCCTGCGGCGGGCGATCGAGGAGCGCGGCGCCGCGGAGCAGCTGCTCCACGGCGAGCCGCATCCGGGCAATGTGCTCGCCACGGCAGACGGGCCGTTGGTCATCGACCTCGAAACGTGCTGCCGCGGACCCGTCGAGTTCGACCTCGCCCACGTGCCCGAGGCGGTCTGCGCGCACTACCCGAACGTCGACCGAGGGCTGCTGGACGAGTGCCGGCACCTCGTTCTCGCGATGGTCGCGGCGTGGCGCTGGGAGCGTGGCGACCAGTTTCCCCACGGGCGGCGATTCGGGGAGGAACTCCTCCGCCTGCTGCGGCAGGGCCCGCCCTGGCCGACCCTCGACGCGGTGACCGGGCGGCTGGTGCAGGCGGCCAGGCTCAACGGCTGACCGCCGGGCCTGCCGCGCACGGCCCGGCCGCTGCCGTTCGCCGGTGGCCGGGAGGCGCCTACCCGGGCCGGGGTTCCGGCGGGGCGGGCTCGCCGGCTCTCCCGCCCCAGCCGGTGGGCAGCGTGTAGGACCAGCCGGCCTGCCAGACGAAGGGGGCCGCGAGCAGATCCGGGAGGCAGGCCCCCGCCAGCAGGCACTCCAGCGCCCACAGATTGGCCGTGTGGGCGATCACCAGGACACGCCTCCCCTCCCACTCCCGGGCCACCTCCCGCAGAAAGGAACCCGTGGCGTCCAGGACCTGCCGGTAGCTCTGCCCGCCGGGAAAGGGAACCTCGAGGTGACCGGCCCGCCGGGCGGCGACGAGCGAGGACGGCCCGCCGTTCAACTCGCCGTAGTCACACTCCCGCAGCCGCGCGTCCTGCCGGATCGGGGGCCGCCCGTCCGGGAAGGCGAGGCGAACGGTCTCCACGGAACGCCGCAGGTCGGAGGTGAAGACCACCGCGAGGTCCTGGCCGCGGCGCCGCTCCCCCAGTTCGCGGGCCTCCCGCCGCCCCTGCGCGGAGAGCCGACCCGGAAGCCAACCGGTCGAGACGCCGGCCTCGTTGTCCGTGGTCGTCGCGTGCGTCTCGTACACGATCTCCACTGCCATGCCCAGGCTCCCCCCGACGGCGGCGACGGGCCGCTCCGTCCGGCCTTCCCGGCCGGGGCGCCTGCGAAACGAGCGGCGCGGGCGGGTGGCGGGACGAGCACGCCCGGGCCAACGGCGCCTGCCGGACGGCCCGTTCCTCCGGGGCGGACCGGGAAGGCCGCCGCACGGGAGGGGACCGCCCCGCCGCGCGGCGCCCGCCGCGGGGCAGCACGTCGCGTATCGCGCACCGGCCGACATCCCCACGGGCGAGTTCACTGCGGCGCCGCGCCGGCAGGCGGCGGCCGTACCGTAGGAAGACGTGGCACAGCAACCCACACTTGACAAGAAAGGACACCCTATGCTAACGCCGGGGAGCCGGGGAGCCGGGGAGCCGGGGAGCCGGGGAGCCGGGGAGCCGGGGAGCCGGGGAGCCGGGGAGCCGGGGAGCCGGGGAGCCGGGGAGCCGGGGAGCCGGGGAGCCGGGGAGCCGGGGAGCCGGGATGGGATGACGTTGCGTTCGGGGGCGGCGTGAACGGGGCTTCAGCGCCGGCCGTGTCGGTGGGTGCCCGTGCTGACCGGTGGCGGACGTTCCTTCCCGAGCGCACGGTGCTTGTGGCCGCCCGGACGGTGACGTCGTCCACGCGGTTGCTTGAGGTGCTGCCGGCACTGTTCGGGGACGATCCGCGGGTCGAGGTGCTGTTCGGGTACGACTCCACTTCGGCGTTCAACGGCGGGGTCCTCGACCTGCTCGGGGCGCACAAGGTGCGGGTGATCGGGTGGGAGGAGGCGGGCGAGGGCCCGTGCGACCTGGTGCTGACGGCCACGGAGAACGCCTCGTTCGGGCATCTGCGGGCCCCGGTGCTGGTGTTGCCGCACGGCGTGGGGTTCCACAAGATGGTCCCGGACGCGCGGGGGCCGGGACGGCGTCTGTCGGGGGTCGTCCCGGCCGCCTTGCTGGAGAGCGAACGGTCCTGGTACGCCGTGTCGCACCCGGGGCAGGCCGGGCAGTTGGCGGCCGCGCGGCCGGATCTCGCGGGACGGACGCTGCTCGTGGGGGACCCGTGCTACGACCGGCTGCTGGACAGCCGTGCCGCGCGCACGCGCTACCGGCGGGCTCTGGGGCTCCAGGAGGGCGACGGCAGGCGGCTGGTGGTGGTGTCCTCCACCTGGGGAACGCAGTCGCTGATCGGGACCGTGCCGGATCTGCCGCGGCGGCTGCTGGCCGAACTCCCGCTGGACGACTATGCGGTGGCCGCCATCCTGCATCCCAACGTGTGGTTCGGGCACAGCCCCTGGCAGATCCGCACGCTGCAACGTGCGGCGCTGGACGCGGGGTTGCTGCTGATCCCGCCATTCGCCGGATGGCAGGCGGCCGTGCTCGCGGGCGACATCGTTCTCGGCGACCACGGCTCCGTGACGCTGTACGCGGCGGCGCTGGGCCGCCCCGTGCTGCTGGCGGCCTTCGGCGAGGAGTCGGTGCCGGGCACGGCGATGGACGGGCTCGGGCGCAGAGCGCCGCGCCTGGACGCGGCCAAGGGACTGCGTGAGCAGATCGAGAGCGAACTGGCCTGCCACCGCCCCGAGACGGCCGGGGAGCTGGCAAGGCTGGCGTTCCAGGACCCGGGAACGGCCCTGGCGCGCCTGCGCTCGGCCGTCTATGGCCTGCTGCACCTGGCGGAGCCGCCCGCACCGGTCCGCCGCCCCGCGGCGTTCGCCGATCCGGTACCCGAACGACGCCGGGACACGGCGCAGGTGATCAACAGCGTCCTGGTCCGGGAGGCCGGGGCGTGGGTGATCGAGGTGCGCCGCTTCCCCGCCGCGGCCCGGCCAGGACGCGAGGAGTCGGACCGCTCCTTCAGCCACCTCGTCAGCGATCTCGCCGACGGCGGACACGGATGGGCGGAGAGCGCGTCGGTGGTGACGCGCGGCGATCCGGTCTCCTCGGCCGAGGAGTCGCTGCGGCGCCTGGCGGCGCTTCGGCACGGCCATCCCGGCTGCGCCCTCGCCGCCGTCCGGCTGCCGGACGGCGGCGCGCTGCTGCTCACGCGGGACGGCCGGACGGTGCGGGCGGCCGGGAGGGGGGAACCCGACGATCCCGCCGTGCTGTCGGCGGTGGGTTACGTGTGCCTGCGGGCCGGACTGCCGATGGCGGGCGCCTTCCGGGTACGGCTGGGTGGGCGCGCGCGTGAGGTGTCGCTGAGCCCGTGGCCGGAGCGATGAGCCGGAAGGCGCGTCAGGGTGGGCCGTCGAGCTCGTCCAGCCGCTCGCGTACCGCGGCGGCGTCCGGGCTGCCGCCGGCGGTGAGGATGTCGAGCATCCGGCCGAGCTGTGCGCGTTCGGCGCCCCGGTCGCCGTCGGCCCGCGCCATGCCGGCCAGCAGCCTGCGGGCGGGGAGTTCATAGGCCACCGCGCCCGCCGTCTCCAGCAGTTCCGCGCCCTCGCTCAGGCTCCGCCTGGCCGCCTCCTCGTCGCCGAGGGCCCGGTGCGCCTCGCCGAGGGCGACCTTGGCCCGACCCGCCATGCGCCGGTCCCCCTCGCCCTCCTCAGGCGCGAGGAACAGGTGCAGTGCCCGGGTCAGCCGGTCCAGGGCCGCCTGGTGGCGACCGCGGGCGGTCTCGGCACAGCCGATGAAGTACTCGGCCAGCGCGACGCCACGCGGCACGTGCGCCTGTTCGTTGAGCCGCGCGCTCCTCTCGAAGAGGGCGATGGCGCGCTCCGGGTCGTCCCGCTCCCACAGGCGTCCGAGGAACTCCCGGGCCGAGGCGCGCAGAACGAGGTCGCCGGTCTGGTCGGCCAGGGGCACGGCTCGGTCCATCAGCTCCCGGGCGCGTTCCAGTTGGCCGTCGTCCGCGAGGGGCCGCGACAGCAGGCAGCTCAAGCGGACCTCGGCCCGCTTGTTTCCGCCGTCCGGCTCCCCGGCCGCCGCGGCGATGCCCAGCTCGCCCGACTCGATCCAGTCGCGGACGAAGCGCTGGTTGAGGTAGAGCGCGGTCAACGCCTCGGCCAGCTGCCAGGCCGCGGTGAACAGCGTCCTCCCCTCGGCCACGGCGGCACGCAGCGCGGCCAGGGCGTTGCCCCGCTCCCGCGACAGCCAGGCCAGCGCCGCCGGTGCGCCGTCCTTGCCGGCGAAGGGGTCCTCGACACCGGCCAGGAGCGTGGCGTGTTCGGTGACGCGGTACCGGTCTCCCATCACGGCCCGGTCGGCGCACGCGGCCCGCACCCGGTAGTACTCCACGACGCGCCGCAGCGCCGCCCTCCGCTCGGCCTCGGGCCGCCCTTCCGCCTGCGCACGTGCGTGGGTCCTGGCCAGCTCGTAGAAGCGATAGCGCTCCTCTCCCGCCCTGGCCGCGGTGATCAGACTCGCCTCCTCCAGCACCCGCAGGAGCCGGCCGGCGGCGGCCGGGCTCACCTCCGCGATCACCGCCGCGATGTCCGCGTCGAACTCGCTGCCGGGGAACACCGCAAGCCCTCGGTAGAGGTGCCGGCAGCGCTCGGGAAGGTTCCGGTACACGGCGGTGAGTGCAGCGGTCACGGCACGGGTCTCCCGTAAGGCGGAATCGTCCGAAGGGGCGCCGTCGTCTGCCAGTTCGGCGACGAGATCCGACAGGGTCCGGACGGGGTCGAGCGCCAGCCGCCCGGCGATGAGGTCGAGCGCCAGCGGCAGGCCGCCGCACCACTCGACGAGGTTCTCGGCCGATACGCGATCCGCGGCGACCAGTTCTTCGCCGCACCGAGCGGCCAGCAGTTTCAGGGCATCCGTGCGCTCCAGCGGCCTGACCGCCGGCAGGGGCAACGCGCCGGCGGTGACCAGTTCCGCGAGCCGGGCATCGCTGACGGCCAGGACGACGCTGCCGGCCGCCTTGGGCACGAACGGCTCCACCTGCGCCGGCTCGGTCACCTCGTCCAGGACGACGAGCACGCTCGACTGTGCCGTCATGGTGCGGAACATGGCCATGAGGTCCGGCAAGGCGGCCGGGAGGAAGGGCTCGGTCACGCCCAGCGCCCGCAGGCACCCGCGCAGGGCGCCCGAGACGTCGACACGGCCCGTCTCGCCACGCCAGTCCAGCAGGTCGACGTGCATCTGGCCGCCGGGAAACCGGCCCCCGGCCTCCTCGGCCATGCGCCGGACCAGGGCGGTCTTCCCCACACCGCGCATACCGCTGACCACCGCCACACACGCCGGGCGCTGCTCCGTCCCGCGCAGCAGATCCGACCACCAGGCCAGCGCCCCGGTGCGGTCCACGAACCACGGGGTACTGGGGGGCACCTGGGAGGGCACCGGGGGCCGGTACGGGCCGCGGTCCATCCCGCCGTGGACGACGACGTCGCCCCCGGCCTGAATCACCGTATGGGCACCGATGTGCGCCAGCTCGTTGCGGATGGCCTGCGGCCTCTCGTCCGTCATCGCTGCTCCGCCTCTGCCTGCGGTGCGCTCAGTGCGAGTGCCAGGTGACGTTCTGGCCCTGGACCAGATGCTGCACCCGGGCGTGCCCGCCGACCGTGTTGTTCACCTGGACGCCGCCCATGCCCACCACGGCCTCGCTGCTGTGCCACCACTTCCGGTAGGCCTCCGCGAACTCCTCGTCCTGGAAGATCCTGCCGTAGATCAGCGCCGCCAGTTCCTCCGGCTGGCCGGGCTCGGAGGGGTCAAGTGGCAGCACCCTCGCGCCTGCCGCCCCCTCCGCATCCCCCGCCGCCTCCTCGCCGCCACGGCCGAAGGCCCGGCGCACCAGCGAGGCCAGCGATTCCCAGGAAACCCGCCCGGCCTCGGTCCCCACCGAACTCGCCGCGGCCGTCACCGCCGCCGAAACGGCCCCCAGCGAAAGCGGATCAACCATCAGCCACCCCCACCTCTGTCACCGGACCACACCGTCGCGTGACCAGCCTAGCGCCAACGCCCGCACCGGTCCGGCCCCCAGCGCCACGTCCGCACCCCCGCGTGGCCGCCCTGCCGCACCGGGGGCCGCGGCGCCGCGTGGGCGCTCGCCCCCGCCCGCCATGGGGGCGGAGGGAGCCGGGCGGGGCGGTCAGCGGGTGGGGGCGTTGCCGGACGCACGCGCCCGGAAACGGTGAGGGGCGGGAGGAACGCGAGGGCCGGGTGGGGGGCGTTCGGGCCGGTCAGGGGGTTCTTCCCCGTGGTTTCAGGGGAGTTGCGGGGAGTTCGGGGGCGGGGAGGCGGGGGCCGTCGTAGCCGTGGACCTCGCCGAAGCGGACGCCGTTCGTCCAGTCGGTTCTGGCCTGGGCGATGTCCTCGTGCGACCGGCCGACGAAGTTCCACCACATGAGGAGCCGTTCCTCGAAGGGGACGCCGCCCAGGAGCATGAAGGACGCGGGCGTGGTGGCGCGGAGGGGGAGTTCGCGGCGGCCGTTGCCGAGGTAGAGGAGGGCGCCGGGGGTCAGGGGGACGCCGTCCACCTCGCAGGCGCCCGCCATCGCCAGGGCCGCGTATTCGAAGGACTCCTCCAGGGGCAGCCGGGTGTCCGTGCCCTCGGCCAGTGCGAGGTCGGCGCCGACCAGGGGGGTGTGGGTGGTGCCGGGCGAGGTGGCGCCGTCGAGGGTGCCGAGGATCACGGTGGCGCTCAGGCCGCCGCCGGTGACCTCGGGGAGGGCGGCGTGGTGCTCGAACGAGGGCGCGCGGTGGCGCTGTTCGGCGGGGAGCGCGACCCAGAGCTGGGCGCCGTGGAGCACGGGGGCGTGCGCCCGGGCGCGTGGGGACTCCTCGGAGTGCGCGATCGCCCGGCCCGCCGTCATCAGCCCCAGTTCGCGGGGCCTGATCGTCTGGGCGCTGCCGAGGCTGTCGCGGTGCAACACCTCGCCGGCGTGCAGCCAGCTGACGGTCTGCAGGCCGATGTGCGGGTGCGGCGGGACCCGCATGCCGGGGCGGTCCACGATGTCCTCGGGCCCGTAGTGGTCGACGAAGCACCAGGCGCCCACCGTGCGGCGGCCGAGGTGGGGCAGCAGCCGGCGGACCACCGTGCTCTCGCCGAGGGGCACCTGCCGCGCCGGCTGCACGTCGTGGACGGGGCCCGAATCCCCGGCGCCCCCACAGACGGTAGGGGTCGGTTTCAGGTCGAGATTGCTCATGGGCCGATCCTCTCCCCTCTCCCCCTGGCCACAGAGTTGTCGGCGCGCGTGCGCGGCCCTTGGGTCAACGCGGGTAGCATGCCTGGTCAGCGCCTCGGGACGGCCGTGCATGTACACGCTTACATCATCCGTTTCACGCGTTTCACCTGGGAGTCTTCCGTCGGGCCGGCGCCTTGGGGCACCAATTCGGCAAACACCCAAGATCTTTTCATGTAAGCGATTGCACTCCCTCGGCTTGCGGCAGTACGTTCGGCTCATCGCCGTGATCGGAGGGTTATGGCCGCCAGCATCATCGATGTCGCCAGGCGCGCGGGGGTGTCCACCGCCACGGTCTCGCGCGCCCTGCGCGGGTTACCGAATGTTTCCGAGGCCACTCGGGAGCGGGTGCTGCGCGCCGCGGAGGAGCTTTCGTACACGATCTCCCCGCACGCCTCCAGCCTCGCCAGCGGCAGGACGGGCACCGTGGGTGTCGTCCTGCCGTTCGTGAACCGGTGGTTCTACAGCCAGGTCGTGGCCGGAATCGACTCGGTCCTGCGCGCCAACGACCTGGACATTCTGCTGTACAACCTGGGCGACGAGCGGGTGCACGAGCGCTTCTTCGCGCGCATGCCGCTGCGTCGCCGCGTGGACGCGCTGATCGTGCTCAACCTGCCGCTTTCGGCGGCCGAGCGCGAGGCGCTGGTGTCGATGGAAGTGCCGATCGCCGTGCTCGGCACCCGCATTCCCGGCTGCTGGCACGTCTCCATCGACAACGCCGAGGGGACGAGCACCGCCGTTCGTCACCTCATCAACCTGGGGCACCGGCGGATAGGGATGATCACCGGTGCCCCCGTGGACCCCAGGGGCTTCACGACCCCGATCGTCCGCCAGCACACGTACCGCACGGTGCTGGCCCAGGCGGGGATTCCCTACGACCCGGACCTGGAAGCCCCGGGGCACCTCGGCATCAAGGAGGGCGCCTCGGCGATGTCGCGGCTGCTCTCCCTCCCCGACCCGCCGACCGCGGTGTTCGCGGAATCGGACCAGATGGCCTTCGGGGCCCTGCGCATGCTGAGCCGGGTCGGCCTGCGCGTGCCGGAGGACGTCTCGGTCATCGGCTTCGACGACCACGAGACCGCCGAGCTGCTCGATCTCACCACGATCGCACAACCCGTTGCTCACCAGGGGGAGTTGCTCGCCCGCCAGATACTCGACGCCTTGTCGGGGGCGAGCGAGGAACCCTCCCGGGTGGTGGTGCCCACCGAGCTGATAGTTCGCGGCACCACGGGCGCGGCCCCCGTCGCGCGACCCCGTTATCAGACCGTCTCCCTACCTCGGCCGGGACCTGAACCGGACCAGCACAGCCGCACACTTGCGCGGTGAGCCGCTCCACCCGCGCATTTTCCAGGGTCAACTCGCAAGAGGAATGGAAGATACGTGCCCCGCACCCGCATTCACGACAAAACGGCCGCACCCTGGTGGCGCACCGCCGTCGTCTATCAGGTCTACCTCCGCAGTTTCGCGGACGGCAACGGGGACGGTGTCGGCGACCTCGCCGGACTGCGCGCCCGCCTGCCGTATCTCAAGGAGCTGGGGGTCGACGCCGTCTGGATCAATCCGTGGTATCCGTCCCCGATGAAGGACGGTGGCTACGACGTCGCGGACTACAAGGACATCGACCCGGTCTTCGGCACGCTGGCCGAGGCCGAGGAGATGATCGCGGAGTCCCACGCGCTGGGCGTCCGGGTCGTCCTCGACATCGTCCCCAACCACACCTCGGACCGGCACCGCTGGTTCCGGGAGGCCCTCGCGGCGCAGCCGGGATCGCCGGAACGCGACCGGTACGTGTTCCGTGACGGCAAGGGCCCGGACGGCTCGCTGCCGCCCAACGACTGGCGCAGCAGGTTCGGCGGCCGGGCCTGGACCCGGGTGACCGAGCCCGACGGCTCGCCAGGGCAGTGGTACCTGCACCTCTTCGCGCCGGAACAGCCGGATCTCAACTGGGTGAACCGGGACGTGCGCGCGGAGTTCGAGTCGATCCTGCGCTTCTGGTTCGACCGGGGCGTGGACGGCTTCCGCATCGACGTGGCCCACGGCCTGGCCAAGGACCCGGCGCTGCCCGACCTCGGCCTGCCGGACGACGCGCTGTTCGAGTTCGAGCACGAGCGGCGGAAGGAGGACCACCCGCACTGGGACCAGGACGCGGTGCACGAGATCTACCAGACGTGGCGGAAGATCGCCGACTCCTACGCGGGGGACCGGGTCTTCGTCGCGGAGGCCAGGGTCAGCGAGGACCGGCTCCCGCTGTACCTGCGCCAGGACGAGTTGCACACGGCGTTCAACTTCACCTTCCTCGGCTCGGCCTGGGAGCCGAACGCGATGCGTGAGGCGATCGACCGCAGCGTCTCCACGCTCGGCGCGGTGGGCGCCCCCTCCACGTGGGTGCTGTCCAACCACGACGTGCCCCGCCACGTCACGCGCTACGGCCGGCGGGTGACCTCGGCCAGGGAGCGGGACGCGGACGCCGGCCCCTCCGACCTGGGTCTCGGCACGCGCCGGGCCAGGGCGGCGGCGCTGCTGATGCTGGCGCTGCCCGGCAGCGCCTACCTCTACCAGGGCGAGGAGCTCGGCCTGTGGGAGGTGGAGGACCTGCCGGACGAGGTCCTGCGCGACCCGGCGTTCACGCGTTCCGGCGGCACGGTGCGCGGCCGGGACGGCTGCCGGGTGCCGCTGCCGTGGTCGGGCTCGGACGCGCCGTTCGGCTTCGGGCCGAAGGGCGGCGAGAAGCCGTGGCTGCCGCAGCCGGTGGAGTGGGAGCACTTCAGCGCCCAGTTCCAGTCCGGCACCCCGGGCTCGATGCTGGAGCTGTACCGGGCGGCGCTGCGGCTGCGGCAGGGGCAGCCGGGGTTCGACGGCGAGACGCTGCGCTGGCTGGACACCCCCGAGGGCGTGCTGGCCTTCGAGCGTTCCCCGCTGCTGCGCTGCGCGGTCAACTTCTCCGGCGAGCCCTATCCGCTGCCGCGGAACTGGGGGGTGCTGCTGACCAGTGACCGGCTGGCCGGGGGGCTGCTGCCGCCGGACACGACGGCCTGGCTGTGGGGAGGCGGTGCGTCCCGCCCCTGACCCTTGGGACCGGGCGGCGCTCCCCGCGCGGAGAGTCGCCCGCGCACCACTCGCCCCGTGCGGGTGGTGGCCCGGTGGCAGCCGGCCCCGGGTGAGGCCCGGGTGCGGCCCGCACGCCGCACCGGGCGGCAACGGCCCCGCGCCGCGGCGGGAAGGTGAACGCGGCGGGGAGCCCCGGGCGCGGCGGGAGCCGTGGGCCCGGGCGGGAACCCCGGGCGCGGCGGCTTCGGGGAGCGGGGAGTGCGCGGGCGTGGCGGCGTGGTGGGGGCGCCGGCGGGGCCCGCGAGGTGTGGGCGGTCCGGACAAGCGGGCCGCCCGAGTCGTGTGCGGCCGAGTCGTTTCCGGGGTCAGCCGGTGGTGGGGGGCGCGGCCGGGGGCCGTAGCGCGTCCATGACGAGGTCGACCAGGCGCGCGGTCTGTGCCGCGGACCCGTCGGCCGTGCCGGCGAGGAAGATCCCCATCAGCATCACCGTGAGGTCCCCCGGTTCGACGTCGCCGCGGAGTGAGCCGGCCTCGGCGCCGCGGGCCAGGAGCAGGGCGAGGGCGGCGGTGATGCGTTCCCGGGTGGCCGGGGTGGCGATCCGGCCCGAGGCCCAGCCGGCGCGGAGGGTGTCGGCCATGCCGCGCTTGGTCGCGACGAACGCGGCGTACCGCCCCATCCAGGCCCTGAGCGCGGCGTCCGGCGGAAGTTCCCCGAGGAGGGCGGGGGCGCTGCCGGTGACCTCGTCGAGTTCGGCGGCGTACACCGCCTCCACCAGGGCCTCGCGGGTCGGGAAGTGGCGGTACAGGGTGCCGATGCCGACGCCGGCCGCGCGGGCGACGGCCTCGAGCGAGACGGTGCCCTCCACGGTGGCGAAGGCGGCGCGGGCGGCCCCGAGGAGCCGGTCCCGGTTGCGCTGGGCGTCGGCGCGTGGGGTGCGCGGCCTCTTCCCGGGGCCGGCGCCGGGGGTCGTCGGGTCGGCGGAACTCAAAGCGGAGGCACCTCCGGTAAAGCTGCTATAGTCCGGATGAAGCGGAGGCTCCTCCGCTACGTTCATCGTCTCATGAGGAGGGGATCTCCCATGCCCTCGTCCGCCCACGCCTCCGCCGAGTACACCGCCACCGGCGCGCCACGCCCCGGAGGGGCCGGGACGCTCGGCGCCCACACGGTCTCCCGCATCGGGTACGGCGCGATGCAGCTGGAACGCCTGCACGCCGACCGCCGGGCCGCCGTCGCGCTCCTGCGCCGCGCGATCGAGCTGGGCGCCGACCACCTCGACACCGCCCGGTTCTACGGCGACGGGTTCGTCAACGAGGTGATCCGCGAAGCGCTGCGGCCCGGGGACGGCGTCGTGGTGGTCAGCAAGGTCGGGGCCGACCCCGATCCGGACGGCCCGCTCCCGCTGCGCCCCGCCCAGCGGCCCGAGCAGCTGCGGGCGAGCGTGGAGGACAATCTCGCCTCCCTGGGCCTGGAGCAGATCCCGGTGGTGAACCTGCGCCGCCTGGACACCGGGCCCGGGCTGCGGGCCGAGGGGGACCAGGTGGTCGGCCTCGACGACCAGCTCGCGGTGATGACCGCGCTGCGGGACGAGGGCAAGATCGGCGCGATCGGCCTCAGCGCCGTCACCCTCGACGGGCTGCGCCGGGCCCTGCCCGCCGGGATCGTCTGCGTCCAGAACTCCTACAGCCTGGCCTCGCGCGGCGACGAGGAGATGCTGCGGCTGTGCGCCGCGGAGGGCATCGCCTGGGTGCCGTTCTTCCCGCTGGGCGGCGCCTTCCCCGGCGTGCCCAAGGTGACCGAGCAGCCGGCCGTGACCGCCGCCGCCGGCTCCCTGGGCTGCACCCCCGGGCAGGTCGGCCTGGCCTGGCTGCTCCACCACGCGCCGAACGTCCTCCTCATCCCGGGCACCGCGGACCCCGGCCACCTGGCGGAGAACATCGCCGCCGGGGCGATCGCCCTCGACGAGGCCGCGCGGGCCTCCCTGGACGCCCTCGGCACGCGGCCGGGCGAAGCCCCCCGGGACTGAACTCGCGCGCCGGGGCGGGGAACTCCGGGGCGGGGGCCCGGTCGGGCCGGGCGGGGAACGCCCCGGGCGGGGAGGGGCTCAGTCGCGGGCCGTGCCGGGTTCGGCGGGGGACGGGGGCGCGGGCGAGGCGGGGCCGAGGGGGGCGTAGGGGGCGAGGTCGAACGGGGCGGTCCCGGTGACGGCGAGGGCCGCGGCGAGGCGGCCGGCCACGGGGCCCATGGTGAGGCCGGTGGCGCCGAGGCCGGTGGCCAGGACCAGGCCCGCGAGCCCGGGCACCGCCCCGAGCAGCGGGCGGTCGCCCGCGGCGGCGGGGCGGAAGCCGACGCGGGTCTCCAGGTGGGTGGCCCCGGCCAGCCCGGGGGCGACGGCGAGGGCCTGGACCAGCACCTCGGCCAGCCCGCCCGCGGTCACCCGGTGGTCGAAGCCCGCGCCGGTCTCCCGGGTCGCGCCGGCCACCACCCGGGAGTCGCCGAAGGGCACCAGGTAGTGGCCGGTGCCGCCGGGCAGGATGACCGGCCAGCGCGCGGTGTCCACGCCGGGCAGCCCGAGGTGGACGATCTGGCCGCGCTGCGGCGCCAGGGGGAGTTCGATGCCGTGGGGCGCGAGGAGGTCCGCCGTCCAGGCGCCCGCCGCGGCGATCACGGCGTCGGCGGCGAGGCGTTCCCCCGCCAGGGTCACGCCGGCGATGCGGTCCCCCGCGCGGACCAGTTCCGCCCGGCCGGTCAGCACCCGCGCGCCGCGCCGCTCGGCCTGCCGCCGCAACGCGGCCCGCAGCAGCCGCCCGTCCACCCTGGCCGCGGCCGGGATGTGGAGGGCGTGCAGGCCGGGCGCCAGCGGCGGGAACAACTCGGCGGCCCGGTCGGGGGCGAGCAGTTCGAGCTCGCCGGTGTCGGCCGCGGACTGCCGCCTGGCGAGGGCGCGTTCGCGGGCGAGGGCCGGCTCGGCCTCGTCCGCGGAGACCCGCAGGGCCCCGACCCGGCGGTAGCCGAACTCCGGCTCGCCCGCCTCGGCGAGCTCGGCGGCCAGCGGGGCGTAGTACCGGGCGCCCTCGGCCGCCAGCCGGAACCAGTGCGGGTCCTCGTGGGCGGAGACCCAGGGGCAGACGATCCCCGCCCCCGCGGCGGTGGCCTCCCCCGCGAGGGGCCCGTCCACCAGGACCGTCTCGGCGCCGAGCCCGGCCGCGTGGTAGGCGGCGCTCGCCCCGACGATGCCCGAGCCGATCACCACGACGCGCATGCGCTTCCCCTTCCCTGCCCCCGCTTCCCTGCCCCCGCGTTCTCCCGTCCCGAACCGGTCCCGTCCCGAACCGGTCCCGCCCCGTCCGCTGCCGCTACCCGCTCCGGCGAACGCCACACCCGGCAGCGCCGCACCGGGCCGCACCGGGCCGCACCCGGCCGGCACGCCGCCGGGCCGCGCCCGGCCGCACGCCACGCCGCCCGGCCGTTCCCGGGCGCGGGGCCGGTCAGCCGTAGTGGGCGCGCAGGGCGTCGCGGACGGCGGCCTCCGCCGCCGCGCGGTCGAGGCCGAGGCGCAGCGCGCGCTGCGCGTACGCCTGGGCCGCCGCCACGAGTTCGCGGGCGGCGGCGTCGCCCGCGGCGGCGACGAAGGTGCCGTGGCGGCCCCTGGTCTCGATCACGCCGTCGGCCTCCAGCGCACGGTAGGCCTTGGCCACGGTGTTGACCGCGAGCCCGAGCTCCCCGGCCAGGCCCCGGACGGTGGGCAGCCGGTGGCCGACGGGCAGCTCGCCGCTGCGGGCCTGCGCGGCGACCTGGGCCCGCAGCTGCTCGTAGGGCGCGAGGGGGGAACGCGGATCGATGTGGACGTTCACGCCCCGAATTCTGCCCCAGGGTCCTCCTGCTTGGCGGGGCCGAAGGTCTGGAACGCGGTACGGCGCGGGATGGGGAAGGCGGCGGCCGGACAGACCGCGTTGAGGATCAGGGCGCTGCGGTAGGCGCCGATGCCGAGGTCGGGGGCGGCGGCGCCGTGGGTGTGGAGCTCCGCGTTCTGCACGAAGAGGCCGCCGGTGACCTCGGGGGCGGTGCGCACCCGGTGCTCCTCGGTCACCTCGTAACGCCCCTGCGCGTCCCAGCGGACGAGGTCGGCCACGGGCTCCAGGCAGGCGGGGCGGCGGGCGGCGTAGCCGGTGGCGGCGATCACCGCGCCCGTGGTGCGCTCGGCCCGGCCGCCGGTGTCGGCGTGGGAGGTGGTCAGCCGCACGCCCGGGCCCGCGCGTTCCGCGTCCAGGACCGCGGTGGCCGGCAGCAGCGTGACCGGCGGCCGGTCGCCGTCCAGGAGGTGGTCGTAGAGCTCGGCGTGGATCAGGTCGATCGTCTCGGTGTCGATGCCCTTGTAGAGCTGCCACTGGGAGGCGATGAGGCGGTCGCGGACTTCGGGGGCCAGGCCGTGGAAGTACCGCATGTAGGCGGGGGTCGTGTACTCCAGGACCAGCTTGGAGTAGTCGAGGGGGGCGAACCCCCAGGACCTGGTCAGCCAGCTGATCGACCAGCCCGCGGCGCGCTGGCGGCGCAGCAGGTCGAGGAAGACCTCGGCGCCCGACTGCCCCGAGCCGACCACGGTGACGTCCCGGACGCCCGCCCGCTCCAGCCGCTCGACGTGCCCGAGGTACTCGCCCGAGTGGAAGACCCGCTCGCCGGCGAGCGCGGCGAGCGGCGGCGGCAGGACGGGTTCCGTGCCGACGCCCAGGGCGAGGTTGCGGGCGTGCCTGACGGCGGGGGCCGCCGCGCCGCCCTCGCCGGTGGGGCGCAGCCGCAGCTCCCACAGCGCCCGCTCCGCGTCCCAGTGCACGGCCTCGACCTCGGTGCCGAAGTGGCAGCCGGGCAGCGCGGCGGCGGCCCAGGCGCAGTAGTCGGCGTACTCGCGGCGCGGGACGTGGAAGCGTTCCGCGAGGTAGAAGGGGTACATCCGGTCGTGCTCGACCAGGTAGTTGAGGAAGGACCAGCGGCTCGTGGGGCGGATCAGCGAGACCAGGTCCGCCAGGAAACTCACCTGGAGCGTGGCCCAGTCGAACATCAGCCCCGGGTGCCAGTCGTAGCGGGGGCGCCGGTCCCAGGCCGCGAAGGCCAGGCCGGGCACCCCGTCGGCGAGCGCCGCGAGGGAGAGGTTGAACGGCCCGATGCCGACCGCGGCCAGGTCCAGGACGTCTGCGGGCTGACGGTCGTTCATCGGCAGTGCTCCTCACGTTCCTCGCGTTCCTCGCGTTCCTCGCGGGCCACTCGTGCCTCGCGTTCCTCCCGGGCCTTGGGCGGCCGCGGGGGCCCGGCCTCGCGCTGCCTGCCCAGGCGGGCCGTGCCGCGCTCCTCCGTGGCCCGGCCCGCGGCGTCCACGGCGGCCAGCAGCTCGTCGACGTCGTGCGCGGTGGCCTGGGGGTTGAGCAGGGTGAGCTTGAGCCGGACCGCGCCCGAGGCGTCCTCGGTCCTGCCGACCAGGGCGCCGCCGCCGCGCAGCAGGCCGCGGCGCAGCTCGGCGTTCATCGCGTTCACGGCGTCCAGCAGGGGCCCGGGGTGCCGCGGCGCGGCGGCGCCGGACGCGGCGCGCGGCAGGTAGCGGAAGACGACGGTGGTCAGCACGGGCGGGGCGGCGAGTTCGAGCCGCGGGTGGGCCCGGACGCGATCCGCGGCGTGCCGGGCGAGGTCGTGGCAGGCCTCCAGCATCGCGCCGATGCCGGCCCGGCCGAGGGCGAGGAAGGTGGCGGCCACCTTGAGGACGTCGGCCCTGCGGGTGGTGGCCAGGGAGTTGCCCAGCAGCCCGTCGTATCCGGCCGCCCCGTCGTCGTCCGGGTTGAGGTAGGCGACCCGCAGGCCGGTGCTGGCCTTGAGGTCGGCGGCGTCGCGGACGAGCAGCACGCTGGCGGCGGCGGGCTGCCAGGCGGTCTTGTGCAGGTCGATGGTGACGGTGTCGGCGGCGTCGAGCCCGTCCAGCAGGGGCCGCAGCCGGTCGGAGAACAGCGCGCCGCCGCCGTAGGCCGCGTCCACGTGGAGCCTGGCGCCGTGCGCGTGGGCCACGGCGGCGAGTTCCGGCAGCGGGTCGAAGGAGCCGTAGTCGGTGGTGCCCGCGGTGGCGACGACGGCCACGGGCACCTCCTCCGCGGGCCGGTGGCGCAGGGCCCGTTCGAGCGCCTCCGGGTCCATCCGGTGGGCCGCGTCGACGGGGACCTGGCGGACCGCGTCCTCGCCGAGGCCGAGGACGGCGCAGGCCCTGGCGACGGAGAAGTGGGCGAGCCGGGAGCAGTAGACGGTGGGGCGTGCGGCGAGCCCGCTCAGCCCGGCGCCCCTGACGTCGGCGCGGGCGCGCAGGACGGCGTCGCGGGCGATCAGCAGGGCCTGGAGGTTGGAGGCGGTGCCGCCTGCGGTCATGACCCCGTCGGCGGCCTGCCCGAAGCCGGCGAGCGCGGCGAGCGCGCGGATCAGGCGGCGTTCGAGTTCCACGGCGTAGGGGCCGCTGTCCCAGGTGTCGACGGAGGCGTTGAAGGCGGAGGCGAGGGCGTCGGCGGCGACGGCGACGGCGAGCGCCGGGGGCTGGAGGTGGGCGGCGGTCCTGGGGGCGGCGAGGTCGACGGTGTGGGCGGCGTAGGAGCGGGCGAGGGCGAGGACGGCCTGCCGGCCGCCGCCGGCCGGCGGGAGGACCCCGTCGGGGAGTTCGGCGTCGAGCAGGCGGGTGAGCTCGTGGGGGGCGAGGGCGGGGAGTGGGCCGGGGCGGCCGCGGAGCGCCGCCGCGGCCTCCCGTGCCATCCCGGTGAAGAGCCGGCCCGTCTCGGCGAGCCCGGCGGCGGTGCCGGCCAGCAGGTCCGGCTCTAGAAGGGGGGGCGGCGGGGGCACCGATGGGGCGTGGCCGGGCGTGCTCATGGGTTCTGTGGGTGTCCCTTGTCTCGGCGGTGCTGCGGGTGCGACGCGGAGTCAATTTAGGTTAGGCATACCTAACCTTGTCAACCGCGCCTCGGGCGTGCGCCCCGGTCACACCCGCCCGGGGGACGGGACTTAACCGACCCTGAGCAGGTCCTTAACGGGACCATAAGCGGGGGGACTTGGCCCTCCGGGCGGGTTAGCGTTCTGCACGTCGGCAAGGAGGACCAGTGCCGCCGCCTCTCACACCCCCCCACCCCCCGGAGAGGCGGCGGCACTGCCGCGTTCCCGGCCTCTTCCGGCGTTCCGCCTCTTCCGGCGTTCCGCCGCTCCCGGCACTCCCGCCGCTTCGGGCACTCCCGCCGCTCCCGGCACTCCGCCGCTTCGGGCACTCCCACCTGCTCCCGCCGCTCCCGCCGCTTCGCGCCGGCGCAGGCGCGGCGCAGGCCCGGCGCCGGGCGCGGGCCGGGAAGGCGCCGGACGGCCGCAGGCGGCGACCGGGGTCCGGGGCCCCGCGGGCCGAGCGGCCGTGCGGGGAGTGAGGCGGGCGCCGCGGCCGTGACGCGGGGCCGGGGCCGGTCCCGGCCGCTCAGGCGGCCCCCAGGTTCCCCGCGGGTCCCGCGGCGCGGCGGCCGAAGCGGCGGCGGGCGCGGTCGGCCGCCGCCTCGGCGCGGCGGCGGCGTTCCTCGGCCGGGTCGAGGGAGAGCTGCCGGGGGGCCAGGGCCGCGTCGACCAGTTCCTCCGCGCGCAGCGAGACGGCCCTGACCCGGGCGCGTTGCAGGCCGAGCGCGTCGTGCAGCGCGTAGGCGGTGCCGGCCAGCGCCTGGGTGTGGGCCGTCGGCTCGGCGAGGGTGCGGCTGCGGGTGGTGGCGGTCCTGTCGGCGTAGCGGACGGTGAGGGTCAGCGCCCGGGCGCTCTGCCCGGTGCCGCGCAGCCGGTAGCCCAGCTCGTCGGCGAGGGTGAGCAGGGCCCGCCGCCTGACGCCAGGGTCGAGTTCGTCGCGGGCGAAGCGGTGTTCCGCGGAGGCGGAGCGGGGCGGGGCGCTGGGGGTGACGGGGGTCGGGTCCACGCCCCTGGCCAGGGCGAGCAGGCGGTGGGCTGCGGCGGCGCCCAGGATGCGCTGGAGGGTGGCGGGGGGCGTGGCGGCGACCCCGCCGACGGTGTCGAGGCCGTACCCGGCGAGCGTGCGGACGGTGGCGGGGCCGACGCCGTGCAGGTCGCCCACGGGCCGGCCGGCGAGGAAGGCGGCGATCGCCTCCGGGGTGCCGGGCACCGCGGCCACGCCGGGGGCGCCGTCCGGCCGGTGCGCCGCCATCCTGGCGAGCAGCGGGTTGACGGCGACGCCGATGGCGCAGTCGGCGCCGAGCAGGGCGAGCGACCTGACCCTGACCAGCTGGGCGAGCCGGGCCGCGTCGAGCCCGAAGTAGCGCAACGCGCCCCTGACGTCGGCGAGCGCGGAGGCGGGCGGCACGGCCTGCACGACGGGGGTGATGCCGTGCAGCACCCGCAGCAGTCCCGGGTAACGCCCGGCGGGGCCGAGGAAGCGCACGTACAGCACCTGGCGGTCGTTCATCCCGCGCTCCCCGGGCTCGCGTGCCACAGCCTGCGCGGCGCCGCCCCGGACTTCACGGAGCCGCCCGCGGGGCGCAGGTCGGCCCAGGGGTGGAGGGTGTAGCCGGTGGGCAGGCCGATGCGCCGGTCCCGCGGCCCCTCGCTCCCCCGGCCGTCGCCCGCGGGGGGCCCGCCCGGCGCGGCGCCGGCGCCCGCCTCCTCCCGGGCCCCCTCCGCCGGGCCTCCCGCGCCGCCCTCCGGCCCTCCGGCGCCGTCCTCCCCGGCGGCGTCCCCTCCTGCGGCGTCCCCGGCGGCGTCCGCCGCGGCCGGGTCCGGGTCCCGGGCAAGGCGTTCCGCGACCGCGTCCAGGCCGCCGGTGCGGCGGAGTTCGGCCAGCTCGGCGAGGTCCCAGGCGGCCTGGCCGACCACGCTCAGGGCGCGCGCCCCGCGCCGCTGGACCGTGCCGCGCACCAGCAGCAGCCAGGAGTGGAAGACGGTGTGGGCGCAGGCGGCGTGGCTGTCCTCGAAGAAGGCCAGGTCCACCAGGCCCGTGGTGTCGTCGAGGGTGAGGAAGATCACCCGCTTGCCCGACCTGATCGGCGGGGTCTGCGTGGCCGCCTTGGCCCCGGCGACCAGCACGGTCTCGCCGTGCCCCGCCTCGCGCAGCCGGCGGGCGGTCAGCGCGCCGAGCTCGTCGAGGAAGGCCCGGTGGTCCGCCATGAGATGGCGGGAGGTCTCCATGCCGAGCACGCCGAGCTCCGCCCCGAGCCGCTCGCCCCCATCGAGGTCGGGCAGCCCCGCGGGCGGGGACAACTCGGCCTCGCCGAAGGGCAGTTCATGCCCACCCTGGCCACTCCCCCGCTGCCGCCTGTGCAGTTCGGCGAGGTGCAGCAGCAGGTCGCGGCGGTTGCCGCCGAAGGCGTCGAGCGCGCCGACCCTGGCCAGCCGCTCCGCGACCGGCCGGGAGGGGGCGGCCCTGGCGAAGAGGTCGGCCAGCGAGGCGTACGGCCGCCCGGCGGCGATGCGTTCCGCCTCCGCCTCGGAGATGCCCTGCACCTCGCCGAGGGCCAGCCGAATCCCCCACCGGCCGGATTCAGACTCCAGTTCGATTCTATAGGCGGCGTCCGAGGCGTTGACGTCGAGCGGGAGCACCGGCACCCCACGCCGCCGCGCGTCGGCGAGCAGCAGCCGCTTGGGGTACATCCCCGGATCGTGTTCGAGCAGCCCGGCATAGAAGGCGGCCGGGTGGTGCGCCTTCAGCCAGGCCGACTGGTACGTCGGCACCGCGAAGGCGACGGCGTGCGCCTTGCAGAAGCCGTAGGAGCCGAACGCCTCGACGATCTCCCAGGTGCGGGCGATCACCTCGGGGGCGTAGCCGCGCCGCTCCGCCTCGGCGAAGAACCACGCGCGCACCCGCCCCTGCCGCTCCCGGTCGGACAGCGCGCGCCGCGCCTCGTCGGCCAGGGCGCGGTCGCACCCGGTCAGCCGGGAGACGACGCCGATGATCTGCTCGTGGAAGACCACCACGCCGTAGGTCTCGCGCAGCACGGGCTCCAGGTCGGGGTGCGGATAGCGCGGCGGCTTCTCGCCGTGCCGCGCGGCGATGAACGGCCGCACCATGTCGGCGGCCACGGGCCCAGGCCGGAAAAGCGAGATGTCGACAACCAGGTCGTGGAAGGTGCTCGGCTGGAGCCTGGCGACCAGGTCGCGCTGGCCGGGCGACTCGATCTGGAAGCAGCCGAGCGTCTCGGCCGACCTGATCAGCCGGTAGGTCTCCGGGTCGTCTGGCGGCACCCGGTCCAGGTCGATCCGCTCCCCCCTGGCCCGTTCCGTCTCGGCGACGGCGTGCGCCATCGCGGACTGCATCCGCACCCCGAGCACGTCGAGCTTGAGCAGCCCGAGGTCCTCCACGTCCTCCTTGTCGAACTGCGACATCGCGAAGCCCTCGCCCGCGGTGGGCACGACGGGGGTGCGCCGCAGCAGGGAGGCGTCGGAGAGCAGCACCCCGCACGGGTGCATGGCGACGCCGCGCGGCAGCCCGTCGAGCGCCTCCACCAGCTCCCACAGCCTCGGGTCGTGCGGCTCGGCGGCGATGCCGCGCAGCTCGGGCAGCTCGGCCAGGGCGGCGCGCGCGTCCCCCGCCCTGATGTGCGGGAAGGACGTGGCCAGCCGGCCCACCTCGGCCGGGTCGAGGCCGAGCGCGAGGCCCACGTCCCGCACCGCGTGCCGCACCCGGTAGGTCTCCGGCATGGCGAGGGTGGCGACCCGCCGCTCCCCGAAGCGCTCGAAGATGGCCCGGTACGCGTCGAGCCTGCGGGCCGACTCCACGTCGATGTCGATGTCGGGCAGCACGGCGCGGCGCGGGGAGAGGAAGCGCTCCATCAGCAGGTCGTGCTCCACCGGGTCGGCGTGGGCGATGCCGAGCAGGTGGTTGATCAGGGAGCCGGCGCCCGAGCCGCGGGCGGCGACCCGGATGCCCAGGCCCCTGACGTCCTCGACGACCTGGGCGACGGTGAGGAAGTAGGAGGCGTAGCCCAGGCGCGCGACGATCCGCAGCTCCTCCTCCAGGCGCCGCCAGCGGCGCGGGTCGCGGTCGTAGCGGCGGGCCACCATGCCCGCGGCGCAGCGGGAGCGCAGCACCCGGTCGGCGGTGCGGGCGCCCGCGCCGACCAGGCGCGGCTCGGGGAAGTGGACGCTGCCGACGCCGAGGTCGGCCTCGGGGTCGACGCGGCAGGCCGCCGCCGTCTCCTCGGTGAGGGCGAGCAGCCGGTGGGCCGCGGCCCGCCCGTAGCCCGCCGCCTCGGCAATCTCCGCGGCGGCCCGCGCCATCTCGGCCGGGCCCTTGAGCCAGCGTTCCCCGCCGTCGAGCGGGCCGCGCGGGTCGATGGGGACCAGGCGCCGCGCGGCGTCGAGCACGTCGGCGACCTGCCCCTGGCCCGGGTCGGCGTAGCGGACGGCGTTGGTGAGCACCGGGCGCACGCCCGTCCCGGCGGCCAGCCCGAGGGTGCGGGCGGCGGTGCGGCGGGCGTCCGGCGGGCCCGCGGCGGCGACCTCGAGGCGCAGCGCCTCCCCGAAGACCTCGCGCCAGGGGGCGAGCAGCTCCGCGGCCCGGTCGGGGCGGCCCGCGGCCAGCGCCCGGCCGGGCCCGGACTCCGGGCCGAGCAGCACGATCAGCCCGTCGAGCCCGCCCGCGCGCAGCTCGGACCAGGGCAGCACGGGCCGCCCGCCCCCGGCGGTCCCGGCGTGGGCGGCGGTGACCAGGCGGCACAGCTGCGCCCACCCCTCCGCGCCGTCCCCGGCCAGGAAGACCGCGCGCGGCGCCGACTCGTCGGTGAACGCGCCGCCGCGCACCGGCGTCCTCGGCCGGTCCCTCCGGCCGCGGGCGGGCGGCGCGGCGGGCGCCACGGCGAGGTCGGCCCCGTACAGCGGCCTGACCCCGGCGCGCACGCAGGCCCTGGCGAACCGCACCGCGCCCGCCAGGGTGTCCCGGTCGGTCAGCGCGAGGGCCGCCATCCCGCGTTCCGCGGCCCGCGCGGCGAGCGCCTCCGGGTGCGAGGCGCCGTACCTGGCGGAGAAGCCGGAGGCGACGTGCAGGTGGACGAACCCAGCAGCCATCCGCACCTCCCGTCGCGCCGGACCCCGTCCGTACCGTTCGGTCCCACCATAAACCAGCCATCGAACACGCGTGCGATTGCGGGAAAGCGCAGGTCACCCCCGGCGTGGCCGCCCGCCCCCTGGCCGAAAACCGAGCGCCGCCCGGCACGGCGGAACCCGGCCCACGCCCCGCCCCCGCGCCCCTCCCCGACTCCCCTGCCCAACTTCGTTTCCCCGGGCGCGGAATGCGCTCCCGCGGCCCCCGCGGCCCCGGGGCGCCGCGCCGCCCCGGCCGCCACGCGAAGCCGCCCGGCCCCCTCTCCCCACCGGCCCGGGGTGGGCCACGGGTTAGGCTGCCCGGGTGGCAGCTATTCCTGAGCCCCTGGCCGTCCCCCGCGTCGAACTCGTCATCTTCGACTGCGACGGAGTCCTGGTCGACAGCGAGCCGCTCGCGCTGCGCGTCTGCGTCGAGCTCGGCGCCGAGCTCGGCTGGCCGCTCAGCGAGCGCGAGATCGTCGACCGTTTCCTCGGCCGCTCGGAGCGCGCGGTGCGGGCGCAGGTGAGCGAACGGCTCGGCGAGACGGCGGCCGACCGCTGGGCCGAGGAGTACCAGCTGCGGCTCGCCGAGATCATCGAGGAGGAGCTGACCGAGGTCGACGGCGTCTCCGAGGCGCTCGACGCGATCGACATCCCGCACTGCATCGCGTCGAGCGGCAGGCACGAGAAGATGCGCCGCACCCTCGCCCGCACCGGCCTGTACCCGCGTTTCGCCGGGCGCATCTTCAGCGCCGAGGAGGTCGCCCACGGCAAGCCGGCGCCCGACCTGTTCCTGCACGCCGCCCGGCAGATGGGAGTCGCCCCCGCGCACTGCGCGGTCGTCGAGGACAGCCAGTACGGCGTCCGGGCGGCCAGGGCCGCGGGCATGCGCTCCTTCGGCTACGCCGGGGGCCTGACCCCGGCGGAATGGCTGGCGGGACCCGGCACCGTGGTCTTCGACGACATGCGCAAGCTCCCCGCCCTCCTCGCCGCCTGAGCCCCCCGGCCGCCGGCCGCCGGGCCCACCGTCCCGCCCGGCCCGCCCGGCCGGGCGAACCCACGCATCCGGCCGATCGGCCCCTCGGCGGCCGTCCGCTGGTTGCGGTGGGAGGAGAACGGCATGCTGGAGGCCATGACCAGCGCCGAGCCGACCGCCCTCCGCCCCCCGCCCGGGAAGGGCGCCGCCGCGCGGATCGCGGGCCGGCCCGGCCTCGCGCCGGAGCATGGGCGGGGCACGGCGGCCTCGGCGCGGATCCCCGCGGTGCGCCATGCCTGACCGCCCCATCTCCCTGCTGATCGTGGACGACCACCCCGCCGTCAGGGACGGGCTGCGCGGCATGTTCGCGGCCGACGGGGACTTCGAGGTACTCGGCGAGGCCGCCGACGGGGTCGCGGCCGTCGAGGAGGCCGAGCGCCTGCACCCCGACGTCGTCCTGATGGACCTGCGGATGCCGCGCCGCGGCGGCGTGGCGGCCATCGCCGAACTCACCCGCCGCGGGCTGCGCTGCCGCGTGCTGGTGCTCACCACCTACGACACCGACTCCGGCGCCCTGCCCGCCGTCGAGGCGGGCGCCACCGGCTGCCTGCCGAAGGACGCCCCGCGCGACGAGCTGTTCGCCGCGGTGCGCGCGGCGGCCGAGGGCAGGACCGTGCTGTCCCCCGCCGTCGCCTCCCGGCTGGTGTCCCGGGCGCGCAACCCGCGCGACCGCCGCGAGCGGCCCGCGCTCAGCGGCCGGGAGCGCGAGGTGCTCGAACTGGCCGCCCGCGGCACGCCCGACCGCGAGATCGCGGCCAGGCTGCTCGTCAGCGAGGCCACCGTGAAGACGCACCTCACGCACATCTGCGCCAAGCTGGACGCCGACGACCGCGCCGCCGCGGTGGCCACCGCCTACGCCCGCGGCATCCTCGGCTGAACGGCCCCGGGCCCGGGGCCCGCACCCGGGCGCGGGCCCGCCGCGGCCCCGCACCGGCTCAGTGCGGTCCCGCCTGCCCGAACTCGGTGCCGCACGGGCCGGCTCCCTCGCTCTCCGGCAGCGGGACCGGGTCCCCGCTCATCGTCATCGTCCGGTACCAGGTGCCGATCCGCCGCGCCGAGCGCCCGACGTAGTGGCCGATGAACGAGCGGCGGAACCGGTCGGCCGTCCGGTTGGGCTGCGAGCCGTGCACCAGGCTGCCGTTGAAGAACAGCACGTCGCCCGGCGACATGTCGACGGGCACCGCGGCCAGGCCGGGCGGCGGCGGCACGTACTCGCGCACGAAGGACAGCTCGGGATCGGCCTCCTCCGGGCAGAAGAGGTCCATCCGGTGGGTGCCCGGCACCACCTCAAGGCCGCCGTTCTCCCGGTCGATCTCGTCGCAGGCCACCCAGGCCGCCACGCAGGTGCCGGGCTCCACGCGCAGGTAGAAGTTGTCCTGGTGCAGGGCCTGGCCGCGGGCGCCCGGGGGCTTGAAGTAGAACATGCTCTGCGCCGCGAGCACCTCCTCGCCCAGCAGCCGCTCCAGCACCCGGCGCAGCCGCGCGTCGAGCAGGTAGCGCCGCGCGACCTCGTTGATCTGATGCGGGTGCATCACCCGCGGGTACGCGTGCAGCGGGTCCCCCGCCGGGTCGCCCGCGCGGCGCCGCGGCTCGAAGTGCCCCGGCACGGGACCTGCCGCGTGCAGCGCCATGAACTCGCCGCGCAGTTCCTCGATCTCCGCCGGGCCGAACAGCCCGCGCGCCACCGTGAAGCCCTGCTCCCCGAACCGCCGGTAGTCCTCGTCTGGCAGGATCGCCGTCGCCGTCATGACGCCTGTTCCTTCCCTGTGGCCCGCCCCTGTGTCCTGTCGGCGAAGACGCTAGGCGGGCCCGAGCCGCGAGGGGATGCCCGTGGATGCTGAGGACCTGCCCGCGCCTGCTACGCCGGGGCCGCCGGCCGGCCTGGTGACGGTCGGCTGCCTGGACGAGCCGCCCGGGTACGCCGTGCGCCGGCCGGTGGGCGCCCGCAGCTGGCTGTTCACCTGGACCACCGCGGGGCGGGGCCTGCTGCGGCAGGGCGGGACGGCGGCCGAGGCGGGGGCGGGCGAGCTGGTCGTGCTCGGGCCCGGGGTGCCGCACCACTACGCGGTGGCGCCCGGCGCCGGGCACTGGGCGTTCTGGTGGGTGCACTGCCAGGCCAGGGCCGCCTGGGGCGGCTGGCTGCGGCCCTCGCTCCTCGGCGACCGGCTGTACGCCGTGCGGCGGGTGCCGCGGGAGCTGTGGCCGCGCGTGACCGGTGCGTTCCGGCGGATGCACGCGGACGCCAGGTGGGCGGGCGAGGCGGCGCCGCCAGGGCCCGAGCCGGAGCCGGTGCCCGCGCGGGTCGCGGTGGCGCAGGGCGCGGCGGCCCGCGAACTCGCGCTGAGCGGCCTGGAGGAGGTGATCGTGCTGGCCACGGCCGCCGCGGCCGCCCCGGGCGCGGGGGCGGCCGGGCGCGTCGATCCACGGGTGCGGCGGGCCGCCGCGCTGCTGGCGGCCGACCCCGGGGCGGCGCACACGGTCGAGTCGCTGGCGGCGCACGTGGCGCTCTCCCCCTCGCGGCTCGCCCACCTGTTCGCCGAGCAGCTGGGGCAGAGCCCGATGCGGGCGCTGCGCGACGCCAGGCTGCGGCACGCCGCCCAGTTGCTGGAGGCCACGGGCCTGCCCGTCGAACGGGTCGCCGCCGCCTCGGGCTTCGCCAGCCCCTACCACTTCAGCCGCGTCTTCCGGCAGCGCTACGGCCTGCCGCCCCGGGACTGGCGCGCCCGGCGGGCCGGGGCGGCCGGGGAGACCGGGACGGGCGGGGCGGGCGAGGAGGCCGGGTCGGCCGGGGAGGCGGGCGGCCGGGAGTGAGGGCGCCGGGAGGCGCCGCGGCGGGTCAGACCACCGGCTCGGGCACGGTCACCACCCGGGTCCCGTCGGGAAAGGCCGCCTCCACCCGCACCTCGGTCAGCTGCTGCGCCACCCCGTCGAGCACGTCGGCCCGTCCCAGCACCCGCCGCCCCGAGTCCATCAGCTCCGCCACGGAACGCCCGTCCCGCGCGCCCTCCAGCACGTGCGCCGTGATCATGGCGACCGCCTCCCGATGGTTCAGCCGTAGCCCCCGCGCGCGGCGCCTGGCCGCGACGTCGGCGGCCACGTGGGTCAGCAGCCGCTCCTGCTCGTCCTGGCTCAGTCGCATCTCGCCGTCCACCTCACCTTGTCCTCTGTCTACGATGGGCAGGAACTTGTAGTGAACCCGTACGAACCCGTGCACACCCGCACGAAACAGCACGCACACCGCACGCTTCCCGCCAATGCCGCCCCCGCCGGGGCGGATGCCGGGCGTGCCGGGTACCCGGGGGCGGCCGGGAATGCGCACGGTGACGGGCGGTGGCGCGTCCACCGGCCGGAATCGACTGGCCGTGACCGCCGCGGGCGAGGCAGGGTAGGGGGACGGCCGGCGCCGTACCCCGGCGGGAGCAGCCGAACGAGAGCAGCCGTACCAGAAAGCCGAAGGAGCCCCATGAAGATCGGAATCGTCGGAGCCACCGGGCAGGTCGGCGGCGTCATGCGCCGCATTCTGGCCGAGCGGAAGTTCCCGGTGGACCAGCTCCGGCTGTTCGCCTCGGCGAGGTCCGCGGGCAGCACGCTGCCCTGGGAGGACGCGGCGCTCACGGTCGAGGACGCGGCGACCGCCGACTACTCGGGCCTGGACATCGTGCTGTTCTCCGCGGGCAAGGGCACCTCGAAGGCGCTGGCCGAGAAGGTGGCGGCGGCCGGCGCCGTGGTGATCGACAACTCCTCGGCCTGGCGCATGGACCCCGACGTCCCCCTGGTGGTCTCCGAGGTCAACCCGCACGCGATCGCGCGCCGCCCCAAGGGCATCATCGCCAACCCGAACTGCACCACGATGGCCGCGATGCCCGTGCTGCGCCCGCTGCACGCGGAGGCCGGGCTCACCGCCCTCGTGGTGGCGACGTACCAGGCGGTGTCGGGCAGCGGCCTGGCGGGCGTGGCCGAGCTGGACGGGCAGGTCAGGTCCGCCGTGGGCCAGGACGTCGCCCGGCTGGCCTTCGACGGCGAGGCGGTGGACCTCCCCGCCCCGCAGGTCTACGCCCGGCCCATCGCGTTCAACGTGCTCCCGCTCGCCGGCTCGATCGTGGAGGACGGGCTCGGGGAGACCGACGAGGAGCAGAAGCTGCGCAACGAGAGCCGCAAGATCCTGGAGATCCCCGACCTGGCCGTCTCGGGCACCTGCGTGCGGGTGCCGGTCTTCACCGGCCACTCGCTGCAGATCAACGCCCGCTTCGCCCGGCCGCTGAGCCCGGACCGCGCCCGGGAGCTGCTCGCCGAGGCGGAGGGCGTCGCGCTTGCCGACGTGCCGACCCCGCTGCAGGCCGCGGGCCGCGACGCGAGCTTCGTGGGCCGCATCCGCGCCGACGAGACGGTGGAGCGTGGCCTGTCCCTCTTCGTCTCCAACGACAACCTCCGCAAGGGCGCGGCCCTGAACGCCGTGCAGATCGCCGAGCTGGTCGCCGCCGAGTCCTGAGGCCCCGCCCCCGCCCCGGCCGCCCCGCGCCCCGCCCGGGCTGCGCGGCCCCTCCCCCGGCCGGGGCCCGGGGCCACGCGGCGCCTGCGCCCGCCCGGGACGGCTCGGGCGAGGGCCCCGGGCGGGCGCGGCGGGTTCAGCAGTCGCAGCCGCAGTCGCAACAGTTGCAGCCGTCACAGCAGTTCGAGCAGCAGTCGCAGCCGTCACAGCAGTCGCTGTAGTGGCAGCAGCCGTGGCGCTGCTTGCCCGACCAGGGGTCGGGGTAGTCCTCGCGGCAGCAGACCTGGCAGGTGCAGAACATCGCCGACCAGACCGCGCAGCCGGCCAGCAGCCCGCGCTGACGCGGCGTCATCGGCGGCCGCGGGGGCGCCCCGCCCGGCGGGACGTGGGCGCAGCCCGGGGTGCCGAAGGTGCGGTCGACGGACCGCCCCAGCTCGTGGACCAGCAGCGTGTGGGCGAGCCTTCGGTCGGTGAACTCCACCTCCTGCAGGGCGAGTCGCACGCCCGTCACCGCGTCGTCGCACAGCCGCCGCACCTCGTCGGGCGGGGTGCCGGTGGCAGTGATCGGGTTCCAGGCCCCGGCGGCCAGGTCCGCCTCCCGGTCCTCCACCGCGTCGAGGAGGTGGGCCACCCGGCCGAACAGCCGGCCGGCCTCGGCCAGCGGCGCGGCGTTCCCCGGCCGGCCCGCCAGGTGCGCGGTGTGCGCGAACGCCGCCGCGGTGGCCGTCTCGGTCGGCTCCGTCACGGCGAGCAGCGGGCTGCCGAGCCCGGCCGCGGCCTCCAGGGACTGCTGGCGCTCCACGGCCTCGACCAGCACGGCGGTGTCGAAGCCGACGCCCGCGGCGCCCCGGGCGCCCGCCCGGTCCCAGCCGGCGGCCACCCGCCGCGCCGCCGCGGCCATCGCGGGACGGGCGAGCAGCCCGTCGCCGTCGAGCACGTGGTCGCGGATCTTCGCCGAGGCGAGCACGAGGGACACGGCCGCCGCCAGCCTGGCGCCCTCCCCCTCGGCGACCGAGGCGGTGCGCATCCCGCGCAGCGGGCAGGGCCCCGCCCTGCGCTGCCTGCGGCCCGCGCTCTCCCGGGGCGCCTGGGCGTCGAACAGGACCGAGATCAGCAGCCCGTCGTAGTTGGTGGCCAGGCGCGCCGCCTGTCCGTGCGTGCCGCGCAGCGCGAGGCAGAGGCCGCACAGGTGCGCCGTCCACTCCTGCTGCAGCTCCCGGGACAGGTGGTGGCGGCAGGGCCTGATGATTCCGAACACGATCCCCCCGTACATGGCCGAGCCCCCGGCGGCGGGCCGGAGGCTCGGATGGTCCGTTGATCCGCTTTTCGCTAGGGGATGGTAGCGCCCACCGCCGCCAGCGCGTCGGTCACCGGGAAGAAGAACGTCGTGCCGCCCGAGGTGCAGTCGCCGCTGCCGCCCGAGGTGAGGCCGATCGCGCTGCTGCCGGAGAAGAGCGCGCCGCCGCTGTCGCCTGGCTCCGAGCAGACCGTGGTCTCGATGGTGCCCTCCACGACGCCCTGCGGGTACTCCACGGAGACGTCGACCGCCGTGACCTCGCCGTCGTGCACGCCCGAGGTGCTGCCGCTGCGGACGACCGTCTGGCCGACCGTGGCCTCGGCGGCCCCGGTGATCTCCTGGGTGGTGCCGTCGTACAGGTCGACCTCGCTGGGGTGTTCGGTGTCGGAGCCGTACTCGACCAGCGCGTAGTCGTGCCCGGGGAACTCGCCCTGGGTCAGGGTGCCGATCTCCTCGCCGCCTGCGGAGTCGGACCAGGTGCTGCCCACCTCTCCGCAGTGCCCCGCGGTGAGGAAGCCGGGCCGGCCGTCCACCGTGACGTTGAAGCCGAGGGAACAGCGCGCGTTCGAGGTGTAGATGGCGTCGCCGCCCGCGAGGTAGGGCCGGAACCGCCCCTGGACCGTGTCGAGCGCCGCGGTGTCGCCCAGTTCCTCCACCGCCCGGCGGATCGTGGCCAGGTCCTCGCCGTGCACCGTGCCGTCCACGGTCACCCGGACCCGGTTGGCGACCGGGTCGACGGCCCAGGCGGTGCCCGGCACGGCGACCTCGGCGATCTCGGTCCTGACCCGGTCGAGTTCGGCGAGGCTGTGGTCGACCAGGCGGGCCTGCGCGCCCGCCTCCTCGACGGCGGCCAGGGCCGACTCCTCGGTGACCCCGACGACCAGCGTCCGGGAGTCCCCGTCGTAGTAGGTGCCGCCCGCGACCTGTGGGGAGAGTCCGGCGGCGAGGGTCGTGGCCAGGTGCCCCGCCTCGGCCGAGGACAGGGTGGCCGG
The DNA here is from genome assembly GCF_003626535.1 of Streptomyces hoynatensis. Taxonomy (GTDB): domain Bacteria; phylum Actinomycetota; class Actinomycetes; order Streptomycetales; family Streptomycetaceae; genus Streptomyces; species Streptomyces hoynatensis. The sequence continues at coordinate 46,332 of NZ_RBAL01000004.1, read as the reverse complement.
GGAGGCGTCCGTCTCGTCGCCCTGCGCCGCATTCGCCTGGGCGACGGCAAGGGTGCCGGCGAGCACCGCCGCGGCCGCGGCACAGGCCGCCGCGCGCCGGCGTGGGATGCGTCGGTGTGTCACGCTCTTTCCTCCTGTGGGGGTTGGAGCCACTGGCTCCGGAGAGAGCACGAACTTGGCCACTTCCCGGGGGACTCCCGAGGGTTCCGGAGGGCCCCGGGGGAAGCAGTCACGTCCATGCCAAGCGGTACCGGCGAGTATTCCCAGCGCTCCTCGGCCACACAAGGCCGAGATCCTGCCCCGCCCTCGCGGTCGCACCGGATGGGGTAATGCGCGTAAACCATCCGGAACACTCCCGGTTTTGCCGCGACGGGCCGAAAGAACGGGGGCACTTTGCGCATGCATACGCACGCGGCTCGTGGCCTCGACCGCCGCGCGAGGAGGACTAGACCTGTCCGAAAATCGACGCCGCAGGCCCCGGGTAGCCCGAGGGCCGGACGGCATTCGAGTCGCCCTCTAGTGAGGTGCGTCACATCGCGGCGCCGGCGAGGCGAGAACGCCAGGGAAACACCACTGCCCCCGCCCGGCGGACCGGGCGGGGGCAGTGGGCGGGAGGAAACCCGGCGGCTCGACGGAGCCCGGGTGCCTCAGCGGCCGGGGCCGCAGGGGCCCCGGCCTGACGGATCAGAGGATCGACGCGCCGTAGGCGTTCAGCGCCTCGACGACGGGCTGGAAGTAGGTCGTGCCACCCGAGGAGCAGTCGCCGCTGCCACCCGAGGTGAGGCCGACGGCGCTGCTGCCGGAGAAGAGCGGGCCGCCGCTGTCGCCGGGCTCGGCGCACACGTTGGTCCTGATGAGCCCGGAGACGATGTCGCCACCGCCGTAGTTCACGGTGTAGTTGAGGCCGGTGACGGAGCCGCCGTGCAGGCCCGTGGTGCTGCCGCTGCGCTGCACGGACAGGCCGACGGTGGCGTTGATGGCGCCGGTGATGTCACGCGAGCCGCTGTAGAGGTTCACCGTCCCGGGGTGGGCGATGGAGGAGTTGGCGTACTCCACGATGCCGTAGTCGTTGCCGGGGAAGCTGGTGCCCACGGTCGGGCCGATGTAGGTGGTCAGCGAGGAGTTGGTGTACCAGTCGGGGTATCCCTCGGTGCAGTGCCCCGCGGTGAGGAAGTAGTAGTCCCCGCCGATGGTCACGTTGAAGCCGACCGAGCAGCGCCAGCCGAGGTCGGCGTAGATCGGGTCGCCACCGGCGAGGTAGCGCTGCAGGGTGCCCTCGGTGCGCTCCACCGTGATCGCGCCGGCCAGCGAGCCCGCGGCGTGCTCGATCCGCGCGATCTCGGCGTCCGACACGGTCTCGTCGGCGGTGACCAGGACCTCCCCGGTCGCCTTGTCGACGGTCCAGGCGGTGCCCGCCACGTCGGCGTCGAGCACGGCGCTGCTCGCGGCCTGGAGCTGGGCCGTGCTGTAGGTGGTCACCGGCTCCGCCTGCGCCGCGGCGTTCGGCAGCGCGAAGGAGGCGGCGGCCAGGAGACCCGAGGCGGCCGCGAGCAGCCGCACGCGCCGCGAGACGCGTCTGTGGGGGTTGGTGCGCTTCATACTCACGTTGTTTCTACCTCCAGTGGGGTTTGGGGTCCGTTGGGTGGCCGGACCCGGGAGGCGAGGCCGGGAGCCGCCGGATAGGGCATGCTCCTGACAAGCGCTGTCTCCGAGTCTTCTCACCGCCGGCTCTGTTGGAAAGAACCTCTTTTAGCCAGCACAGTTAGCACGGTCAGCACAGCCGGCACGGTCAGCAGGTCCGGCACGGTCAGCAAGGCCGGCAGGGCCGCCCGGGGAGGGCACGCGGGCCCGCACGTCACTCGCTCGGGGGGCGTCGGCCTCACGCTGCGTCAACTTCCCGATACCGCGACTTCGCTGATGGCACAGCACATGTATTGCACCAGAACCGTCACGAAACCCGGTTCGTAGGACTATCCCCTTGGCGCATCCTCCGCATGATGGACGACGATAAGGGGAGCGGACGGGTACAGGGCCGCGTGAGTGAGAGGAGGAGTCCATGGGATCGGTACGGAAGGCAAGCGCCTGGCTGGGTCTCGTCGAAGACCGCGACATGCCGTACTACGAAGACGAGTACGCCGAGGACCCCGAGCCGGGCGGCGGCGCCGGGCCGTGGACGACCGACCCGCGGGTGCGGGTGGCGGCGGAGTCCGCCCACGAGAGCGGCGGCCGGATCGCCACCGTCACTCCGCGCAACTTCCGGGACGCCCGCCGCGTCGGCGAGCTGTTCCGCGACGGCGTGCCCGTCGTGGTCAACCTCACCACCCTGGAGTCCGCCGACGCCAAGCGGGTGGTGGACTTCGCGGCCGGCCTCATCTTCGGCCTGCGCGGCTCCATCGACCGCGTGGCCAACCGCGTCTTCCTGCTGACGCCCGCCGACTACCAGGTGGTGAGCGGCGACGGCAGCACCGCCGAGGACGACGGCTTCTTCAACCAGAGCTGAGGCCCCGCCGGGGCGGCCCGACGGCGGGCCGCGCCCGGCGGCGCCCGGCGCGGCCCGCGCTACCCGCGGAACGCGTCGAGCCCGGTGAGCGCCTTGCCCAGCACCAGCTGGTGCATCTCGCTCGTGCCCTCGTAGGTGAGCACGGACTCCAGATTCGCCATGTGCCGCATCACCGGGTACTCCAGGGAGATCCCGTTCGCGCCGAGGATCGTCCTGGCGGCGCGGCAGATCCCCAGCGCCTCGCGGACGTTGTTCAGCTTCCCGAAGCTGACCTGTTCCGGGCGCAGCCGCCCGGCGTCGAGCCGCCGCCCCAGGTGCCAGGCGAGCAGCAGGCCCTTGTGCAACTCCACGGCCATGTCGGCGAGCTTGGCCTGCGTCAGCTGGAAGCCGCCGATCGGGCGGCCGAACTGCTCGCGGGTGCGCGCGTAGCCGAGGGCCGTCTCGAAGCAGGTCCTGGCCGCCCCCATCGCCCCCCACACGATCCCGTGGCGCGCGTGGCTCAGGCAGCCGAGCGGCGCCCGCAGGCCGCGGCCCTCGGGCAGCGCGGCGGCCGCCGGGAGCCGCACCCCGTCGAGCGTCAGCTCGCTGGTGACGGAGGCCCGCAGCGAGCCCTTGTGCCGAATCTCGGCGGCCGCGAAGCCGGGGGTGCCCGCGGGCACCAGGAAGCCACGCACGCCCTCCTCGGTACGGGCCCACACGACGGCGACCCCGGCCACCGAGCCATTGGTGATCCACGTCTTGCGGCCGGTCAGCACCCAGTCCCCGCCGCGGCGTTCGGCGCGCGTGCGCATCCCGGCGGGGTCGGAGCCGTGGTCGGGCTCCGTCAGCCCGAAGCAGCCGATGACCTCGCCCGCCGCCATCCGCGGCAGCCACTCGCGCCGCTGCTCCTCGGAGCCGAAGCGGTGGATGGCGTACATCGCCAGGGAGCCCTGCACCGACACCAGCGAGCGGATGCCCGAGTCGGCCGCCTCGAGTTCCAGGCAGGTCAGGCCGTAGCTCACCGCGGAGGCCCCGGCGCAGCCGTAGCCGTGCAGGCTCATGCCGAGCGCGCCGAGCGCGCCCAGCTCCCTGGTCAGCTCCCGGATCTCGGGCAGCTCCCCGCGCTCGTACCAGTCGGCGATCCGCGGCAGCACCCGCTCGGCGGCCCATCGCCGCACGGTGTCGCGGACGGCCAGCTCCTCCGCGTCGAGCAATTCGTCGAGGCCCAGCGGATCGCCGGGGTCGAAGCCCCGGGAGCGGCCGGCGAGGTCCCCGGAGGGGGCGGAGGATGCAGAGGGCACAGAAGGCCCAGAAGGCCCAGGGGGCGTGGAGGAAGTCTGCGGCGAGGCGGGTTCTTCGGTCACCGGGCGAGGCTACGGGTGGGTAATCCGGCTGGGCAAGAACGCTGTCTCCCCCGGCGTCCCCGCCGCGCGGGAGCCGGGCTCGGGCTCGGCGCAGGCGGCGGGCCGGCACAGGCTGCGCGGGAGGCGGCGGGCCGCGAGGGCGCCGAGGAGCAGCAGCCCCGCGCTGGCCGCAAGCGTCAGGTGCATCCCGTGCACGAAGGCCCCGCGCGCGGCCTCCCGCAGCGTCTCGCCGGTGCCGCCGCCGAGCCGCCCGGCGACGGCGTACGCCTCGCCGAGCGAGTGCCCGGCCGCCCGCCGGTCGGCCGCGGGCACGCCCTGTACCCCGCGCACCGCGGGCGCGTACATGGCGTTCATGAGGCTGCCGAGCAGGGCGATGCCTATGCCGGCCCCGAGCTGGTAGGCGGTCTCGCCCAGGGCGGCCGCGGCCCCGGCCCTGGCGGCGGGCGCGTCGCTGAGCATGGACTCGTAGGCCGCGAACAGCGTGGTCTCCAGGCCGAAGCCGAGCAGCACGAAGCCCGCGGCCATGACGACCGGCTCGTCCCGCTCGCCGAGCAGGGTGAGCGCGAGCACGGCGCAGGCGGTGAGGAGGAAGCCCCAGGCCGCCATGCGGCGCGGGCCGAGCCGCCCGAGCAGCCGTTCCCCGGCCAGCCCCGCGGCGATCGCGGCCAGGCTGAGCGGCAGCAGCCGCAGCCCGGTCTCCAGGGGGGTGAGGCCGAGCACCAGCTGAAGGTACTGGGCGGCCACCAGGGCGAGGCCGACGAGCGCGAGCACGGTCAGCACGATGCAGCCCAGGGAGGTGCCGAACGCGGGCCTCGCGAAGGCCGCCAGGTCGATCAGCGGCTCGGGGCGGCGGCGCTGGCGGCGGACGAAGAGCGCCAGCAGCCCGAGGCCGGCCGCCGCGGCCAGGGCGGTGGCCGGGGTGAGCGGCTCGCCGGCGCCCACCCGCTTCACCGCCAGGACGGCGCAGAACAGGCCCCCGGCCGCCAGCAGGGCCCCCGCCAGGTCCCAGGGCCCGCGGCGGTCGCCGGTCGACTCGGGCAGCAGCAGGCGGCCGACGGGCAGGCAGCCTGCCATCAGGGGGATGTTGACCAGGAAGACCGAGCCCCACCAGAAGTGCTCCAGCAGCAGGCCGCCCACCAGCGGCCCCACCGCGGCCCCGAAGGCGGCGACCGCGCTCCACATGCCGATGGCCACGGCCCGCTCGCGCCGGTCGGGGAACACCTGGCGCAGTATGGACAGCGTGGCCGGCATGATCATGGCCCCGCCGACCCCGAGCAGCGCCCTGGCGCCGATCAGCATGCCCGGGCCCGGCGCGTAGGCGGCCAGCGCGGAGGCCACCCCGAAGCAGCCGTAGCCGAGCAGCAGCACCCGCCGCCGCCCGACCCGGTCCCCGAGGGTGCCGAAGAGGATGAGCAGCGCGGCGCACACCAGCGGGTAGGCGTCGACGATCCACAGCAGCTCCACGCCGCTGGGCCGCAGGTCCTCGGTGACGGTGGGCACGGCCACGTGCAGCACGGTGGCGTCGACGGCCACCACGAGCAGGCTGACGCACAGCACGGCGAGCACGATCCAGCGTCCTGGCGCGCCCGGCGGGCCGGGGAGGGGGCCGGGCACGGGCCGAGGGGCGGTTCGCGGGGCGGGGCCACGGGCGGGGACTCCGGGCCGGGGCGTCCCGGACATCGGCGCTCCTTACTGTCGTGCGCTCACGTCCCGTTCACCACCGTGGGGGAAGACCCGCCGGTGCGCGCACGCCGGGCACGGTGGAGACGGCACATGGTGCACCAGAGTACGGCAGCCGTTCGCCTGCCTCGCCTCGGGTGTTCACCTGACGGGGCAGCGCGGGGAATGCGCGTGCGAGCCGCCCGGCAAATGACGGAGCGACAATTCCCGGTCTGGCTATTTCGTAAAGCCGGGGGAAGCCAGACGGGTGAAATTTCGCGCGGGACATCACATCGCCATTACGAAGGCGGCCCCCGGACGGAAGCCCGCAACAGGCCCGGTAATCTTGAAAAAGTGCGTACCGACCGACTCCTGGCCCGGCTCGAACAGGAGCCCAGGCCGCCCGCCGTGCCGGCTCCCGTGATGAGCCGCACGCGCGTCGTGCTGCTGTGGGTCACCCTCGGCTTCTACGCGGCCGTGGTGGTGGCGGTGCTGAGCACGTCCTGGCTGGTGCGGCTCGACTGGCAGGTGATGCTGTTCCGGCCGTACAAGCAGTGGCCGGCCATGCACGCCTTCCTCGACTATTTCGTCGTGCTGGGCCAGCGCGGCCCCACGGCGGTGCTGGTCGCCGCCTGGCTGGGCTGGCGCTCCTGGCGGCAGCGCACGCTGCGCCCGCTCCTGGTGATGTCCGCCGCCCTGCTGCTGCTGAACGTCACGGTCGGCGCCGCGAAGCTCGGCATGGGCCGCGAGGGGCCGCACTACGCGACCGTGATGGGCTCGAACGAGATGTTCCTCAACGGGGATATATTTCCCTCGGGCCATACCGCCAACGCGGTCGTGACCTGGGGGATCCTGGCCTATCTGGCCACCACGGAGCGCGCGCGGCGCAGCCTTTCCGTCATCGCGGCGCTGTGCGCCCTCGGCGTCGGCGCCACCACCGTCTACCTGGGCACCCACTGGGTCAGCGACGTGCTCCTCGGCTGGACGGCCGGCCTTCTGGTGCTGCTGGCCCTGCCCTGGTGCGAGCCGGCGATCGACCGGGTCGAGCGGATGCTGCTGCGCTGGCGCGACCGGCTGCGGACCGGGCTGCGCGGCGGCGGTCCGCGCCCCGGGTCCGGGCTCGGGCCGCTCCCGCCGCTCGAGGTGACGCCGCAGCCGGTGACCGCCGCGGCCCGGCAGGAGGAGGAGCCGCCCGCCCCGCTCGGCGAGCCCCCGCTCAGCCCGGCACGGCCCACGGAGCCGGTGCAGGCCAGGGTCAGGCTGCGGACGCCGGGCCGGGCGCACCAGCCGAGCCGCCCCGAGCACCCGCCGCGCCCGGTCGGCAGCCACTAGGCCGCGTCGTTCCGGGGCCCGCGGGGCCGCCGGGCGCGGTGCCGCGGGTTCAGCCCCGCCAGCAGCGCACGACGCGGCCGTCCTCGACCGCGAGGTTCAGCCTCCCGGCCATGTACTCCATCGTGATGACGGCGTCGGGAGGCAGCCGGCGCACCCGGGGCCAGCCGCGCTCCCGCGCGCGCTGCTCTGCGGCTTCTGCGGCCATGCCGACGTAGTCCTCCGGGGAGTCGGCCGGGGGCTGCGGCTGGCGAGGTAGCGGTCCCATGGGGCCACCGTACGGTCCCCGTGGACACCCCGGAAGTCCCGGCCCGATCATCGAACTGTCACGCTTGTGTCACGAAGGTCCGCGGCGTTTTCCCCTCGGCCCGACGTGCACGTTGTGTAATTGCCGCGCCAAAGCACTCCCCGTTTCCGGTCTCCCGGATAAACCCCGCGGGGCTTTTCCGGGGACTTCCCGCCGAAAGGCACGGCACAAAAAATTCACACACCAGGTGAACCTTGGTGAACGCCCGGTCAATGGCAGCTCAACTCCGGCGGCGCCCGGGGCGGGCCCCGCCGATTGCCCGGGCCCGGGCGTGACCCGGGCGCCGCCCGCGCCGTTGAGCACGGAGCACCCGCCGCCGAGGGCGGGCGCCACCCCCCGAGACGTCACAGCCCGAACGTAGGAGCCACTGTGTCCCCCTTGTCTCCGCTGCTCGAAGTCAGCGACGCCGTACGCGCCGAGATCGGCGACGAAGAGGCAGACCGGCTGCTGGCCGGCGAGAACGCCCCCGGCAGCTACGACTGCACCTCCTGCCGCACCCCGGGGCACACCGAGCAGGAGCGCACCAGCACCGTGCTGTTCGTCGGCGAGGAGACGGCCGTGCTGGCCTTCGCGCACGCCACCTGCATCCCCTCGCAGGTGGTCTCGGTGTCCGAGGAGCAGCTGAAGGGAGCCGTGCGGTCCCTGAGCGGCGAGAGCGAGTTCGCCCGGCAGCCGTCCGCGCCGCCGCAGCCCACCTCGGCCGAGCCCGGCCGGGAGGCGGCCGTGCTGGGCGTCACCTGCGGCCAGATCCTCATCGGCGAGGAGCTGTACCCGGCCATCGTCGTGGAGCCCACGGGCCCGATCGCGCGGCCCGGCAGCACCGGCCCCGGCGACGAGTTCCTGCCGCTGCTGGTCGAGGCCGGCTTCCAGCGGGTGGCCGACGTGTCCCTCGCCCCCTCCCCCCTGCCCGGCTGGTCGGTGCTGCTGGCCATGGGGCAGCTGCACGCCGTCCTGCAGGGCGACCCCGCGGGCGGGCGGCCCTCCGCCTGGTGGCAGGCGCACCAGCCGCTGGCCGTCACCGACGGGTGGCGGGCGAGCGCCAACCAGCACCACACCGTCTTCGTCTACGCCGCCCCGGCCGGCGTGATCGGGCAGCAGCCGCGGGAGGACCTGCTGCGCGAGGCGCTGGAGAAGGCGGCCGTCAACGGCCTGCTGGTGGCCGCCGCGATGCCGCTGGCCGGCACCTGAACCCCGGCGCGCCCCCGGCTGAGGCGATCAGGTATACCGTCGCGCGGCCCCGCATCCGCGGGGCCGCGGTCTCGTTGAAGGGGACGTGCATTCCTACGAACCCTCACGCACGGCGCCTTCGGGACATTCCCCCGCCTACCGCCACGTTCCGGCGGTTCCCGCGGTTCCGCCCCTGTCCACCGCGAGTCCCGCGATCCCCGCCATGCGGGCCCCCTACGAGGGGCCGACGGCCTCCGCGACGCCCATCTACGACTCGCTGTGCGCCGAGTACCGCAGGCTCTTCCGCGCCCTGCCCGGCGACCGCTCGGGCGAGGAGGAGCTGCGCTTCGTGGCCTTCGGCACCATCCACGGCGTGGGCTACGGCAGTTGGGGCGACTACGACCGCAGGCACGGCGGCTACGGCTACGGATACCCGGGCGAGCCCGCCCCCGCGGCGGCCCTCACCCCCGCCAGGCACGAGGGCGGCGCCCACTCGGCCGTGCACGGGCTGTGAGCGGCCCCGCGGGCACCAACGGGGCCGCCGGGCCCGCTACTTCTTCCTCGACCGCTTTTCCCGCACCCGCACCGACACGTGGATCGGGCTGCCCTCGAAGCCGAACTCCTCGCGCAGCCGCCGCTCGATGAACCTGCGGTAGCCCGCCTCGAGGAAGCCGGAGGCGAAGAGGACGAACCGGGGGGGCCGCGTCCCCGCCTGGGTGCCGAAGAGGATGCGCGGCTGCTTCCCGCCGCGCAGCGGGTGCGGGTGCGAGGCGACGAGCTGGCCGAGGAACGCGTTCAGCTTGCCGGTCGGCACCCGGCTCTCCCAGCCGGCGAGCGCCGTCTCCACCGCCGGGACCAGCTTCTCCAGGTGGCGTCCGGTGCGCGCCGAGATGTTGACCCGCGGCGCCCAGCGCACCTGCACCAGCTCCTGCTCGATCTCCCGCTCCAGGTAGAAGCGGCGCTCCTCGTCCAGCAGGTCCCACTTGTTGTAGGCGATCACCAGGGCGCGCCCCGCGTCCACGGCCATCGTGATGATGCGGGTGTCCTGCACGCTGATCGGCTCGGTGACGTCGATCAGGACGACGGCGACCTCCGCCCGCTCCAGGGCCGCGGCGGTGCGCAGCGAGGCGTAGTAGTCCGCCCCGCCCTGCAGGTGCACGCGGCGCCTGATGCCGGCGGTGTCGACGAACTTCCAGGTCTTGCCGCCGAGTTCGATCAGCTCGTCCACCGGGTCGCGGGTGGTTCCCGCCGTCTCGTGCACCACGACCCGCTCCTCGCCCGCGGCCCGGTTCAGCAGCGAGGACTTGCCGACGTTCGGCCGGCCGATCAGCGCGATCCGGCGCGGGCCCCCGACGGTGGCGCCGAAGGTCTCGGCCGGTGCCTCCGGCAGCGCGTCCAGCACGGCGTCGAGCAGATCGCCCGTGCCCCTGCCGTGCAGGGCGGAGACGGGGTGCGGCTCGCCGACGCCCAGGGACCACAGGTACGCGGCCTCGGCCTCCATGGAGCTGCCGTCGACCTTGTTGGCGCACAGCACGACCGGCTTCCCGGCGCGCCGCAGCAGCTTGACGACGGCCTCGTCGGCGTCGGTCACGCCCACCGTGGCGTCCACGACGAGGACGACCGCGTCGGCCGCCTCGACCGCGAACTCGGCCTGGGCGGCCACCGAGGCCTGGATGCCGAGGACGTCCTGTTCCCAGCCGCCGGTGTCCACCACCTTGAAGCGCCGGCCGGTCCACTCCGCCTCGTAGGTGACCCGGTCCCTGGTGACGCCCGGCCGGTCCTCGACGACGGCCTCGCGGCGGCCGATGATCCGGTTGACCAGTGTCGACTTGCCGACATTGGGGCGGCCGACGACGGCGAGCACCGGCAGCGGTCCCGTGGCCGCGGCGGCGAGGTCGCTCTCGACCTCCTCCGCGTCGAAGCCCGATTCCGCGGCGAGCTCCATGAACTCCGCGTACTCGGCCTCGCCGAGCGCACCGTGCGGTCCCGCGGTGCCCTGGTGGTTCTGCTCTGTCATGGAGTTGCGTTCCTCGTCCGTACTCGTCTGCGCCCCATCCGGCCGCGCGGCCGGTGTGGCTGGTCGTGTGCCGGGCGCCCGCGCGCGGCGCCCCGTCTCAAGTGTCGCGCGCCGCTAGCGGCCGGTGAGCCCTCTGGCGTCCTTCAGGTGAGCGGTCAGCCGCTCCTGGAGGCGGGCGGTCGCCTCGTCCAGTGCCGCCCCGGTGCGCCTGCCCCCGCCGCCCACGGTGAACGGATCGCCGAACACTATGTCGATCCGGCCACGCAGCGGCGGCAGCGCCGGGATCACCCGGCCGCGGCGCTCGTTGCTGCCGAACACCGCCACCGGCACGACGGGCGTCTGGGAGCGGAGCGCGAAGTACGCCAGCCCGGCGCGCAGCCTGGCGAAGTCCCCGCCGCCCCTGGTGCCCTCGGGGAAGATGCCGAGCACGCCGCCCGCGTCCAGCACGGCCAGCGCGGTGGTGACCGCCCGCCGGTCGGTCCCGTGCCGGTCGACGCTGACCTGCCCTATGCCCCGCAGGAAGGCGCCCACCGGCCCGACGAAGACCTCCTTCTTCACCAGGAAGTGCACCGGCCGCGGCGCCGTGCCCATCAGCACCGGCCCGTCGACGTTGTGCGAGTGGTTGACGGCCAGGATGGCGGGCCCGGTGTCCGGGACCCGCCAGGCGCCGAGCACCCGGGGCCGGTAGGCCGTGTGGACGACGGCGACCGCGAGCCGCCGCCCGGCCGCCGCACCGCGCGCGTGCGGCGGGCCCGACCTGCTCACCGGAGGGGCCGTCGGCGCTCTTCGACGAGGCCGACCACGCACGCGACGACCTCGTCGAGGGTCAGCTCGGTGGTGTCCACCTCGACGGCGTCGGCCGCCTTCGCCATCGGGGAGGTCTTGCGCCCCGCGTCGGCGGCGTCGCGCTTGATCAGGGCCTCCCGGGTGCTCGCCAGGTCGGCGGCCTCCTTGCCCCGCAGCTCCCCGCTGCGGCGGGCGGCCCGCGCCTCGGGCGAGGCGGTCAGGAACACCTTCAGGTCGGCGTTCGGCAGCACGGTGGTGCCGATGTCCCTGCCCTCGACGACGATGCCGGCGGGCGCCTCGGCCGCGATGCTGCGCTGCAGCTCGGTGATCCTGGCCCGCACCTCGGGCACGGCGCTCACCGCGCTCACCGCGGCGGTGACCTCCCGGCCGCGGATCGGCACCGAGACGTCCGTGCCGTCCACGGTGATCGTCGGGGCCTGCGGGTCGGTGCCGGAGACGATCGTGGGCTTGGCCGAGGCGGCGGCCACCGCGGCCGGGTCGTCGACGTCGATGCCGTTCGACAGCATCCACCAGGTCATCGCCCGGTACTGCGCGCCGGTGTCGAGGAAGCCAAGGCCGAGGCGGATGGCGACCGCCTTGGACGTGCTCGACTTGCCCGTCCCGGAGGGGCCGTCGATGGCAACGATGACGGGGGTTGCAGCCACGGCGGTGGGCACCTTTCTGAGAGCGGCCACGCGGCGGGCGCGCGGAAGCGGGTGGTCCTGGCGGGCCTTCCCGGGGCGAGCCCGCGGCGCGGCCCAGGCTCCGGCCCCGGGACGGACCCGGCGGTGGCCCTCGGCGGGAGGCCCGGGGAAGGGGCTCCCCTGAAGGCTCGGGAGACGGTTTTCGAAGAACACTCCGGAGGAGAAGACTACCGGCCCCCGGCGGGTGACCCCGCACCGCCCCCGAGGGCCCGGGGCGGGCCCCCGGGGGGCTACTGCCGCACGGACCAGCCGTGTTCGCGCAGGGCCTGGGTGAGCACCCGGGCGGCCTCCGGCTCCACCGACAGCTGCACCAGGCCCGCCGCCTGCCCGGTGGCGTGCTCGATGCGGACGTCCTCGATGTTGACCCCGGCGCGGCCCGCGTCGGCGAAGATCCTGGCCAGCTCGCCCGGCCGGTCGGAGATGTGCACCCCGACCGTCTCGTACGCGGCGGGCGCCGCCCCGTGCTTGCCCGGCACCCGCTCCCGTCCCGCCCGCCCGCGGCGCAGCATGGCCTCGACGCCGGCCGCCCCCGCCCCGCGCTTGGCCTCGTCCGCGGACTCCAGGGCGCGCAGGGCGCGCACGGTCTCGTCGAGGTCGGCGGCGACCTCGGCGAGGACGTCGGCGACCGGCCCCGGGTTGGCGGCGAGGATGTCGAGCCACATCCCCGGGTCGGAGGCCGCGATCCTGGTCACGTCGCGGATGCCCTGTCCGCACAGCCGCACCGCCGCCTCCTCCGCCCGCTCCAGGCGGGCGGCGACCAGGCTGGAGACCAGCTGCGGGGTGTGCGAGACCAGGGCGACGGCCCGGTCGTGGGCGTCGGCGTCCATCACCACGGGCACCGCCCGGCACAGCGCGACCAGCTCAAGCGCCAGGTTGAGCACCTCGGTGTCCAGGGTGGGCGTCGGGGTGAGCACCCAGGGCCTGCCCTCGAAGAGGTCGGCGGTGGCCGCCAGCGGCCCGGAGCGCTCCTTGCCCGCCATGGGGTGCGTGCCGAGGTAGGTGCCCAGGTCGCCGCCGAGCGCGGCCAGTTCGCGCCGCGGCCCGCCCTTCACACTGCCCACGTCGACGTAGCCCCGGGCCGCGCCCCGCCGCTGGAGGGCGAGCAGGGCGGGGGCGAGGTGGGCGGGCGGCACGGCGACCACCGCGAGGTCGACGGGCCCCTCGGGCGGCTCCTCCGTGCCTGCGCCCAGCGCGGCGGCCGTCCGCGGCTGGTCCGGGTCCCGGTCCTCCAGGTGCACCCGCACGCCGCGCGCGGACAGCGCCAGGGCGGCGGACGTGCCGATCAGGCCGGTGCCGAGGACGAGTGCGGTGCGCATCAGCCCAGCGTAGTCGGGGCAGGCCGGCCGGGCCGCGGGCGGATCACAGGCCGACCTCGCGCATCAGCTGCCCGACCTCGGTGTGGGTCATCCGCCGCAGCCAGCCCGACTTCTGGTCCCCCAGCTTGATCGGCCCGAAGCTGGTGCGCACCAGCTTGTCCACGGGGAAGCCGGCCGCGGCGAGCATGCGGCGCACGATGTGCTTGCGGCCCTCGTGCAGCGTCACCTCGACCAGGTAGTTCTTCCCCGTGTTCTCCACGATCCGGAAGTGGTCGGCGCGGGCGTAGCCGTCGTCGAGCTGGATGCCCTCCTTCAGGCGCTTGCCCAGGTCGCGCGGGATGGGGCCCTGGATGGCGGCCAGGTAGGTCTTGGCGACGCCGTACCTGGGGTGGGTGAGGCGGTGGGCCAGCTCCCCGTGGTTGGTGAGGAAGATCAGGCCCTCGGTCTCGGTGTCCAGGCGGCCGACGTGGAAGAGGCGGGTCTCGCGGTTCTGCACGTAGTCGCCGAGGCACTGGCGGCCCTCCGGGTCCTCCATGGAGGCCACGACGCCCGCGGGCTTGTTGAGGGCGAAGAACAGGTACGACTGGGCGGCGACGGTCAGCCCGTCCACCTTGATCTCGTCGCGTTCCGGGTCGACGCGCCGTCCCTGGGAGGTGACGACCTTGCCGTTGACCTCGACCCTGCCCTGCTCGATCAGCTCCTCGCAGGAGCGGCGGGAGCCGAGGCCGGCCCTGGCCAGCACCTTCTGCAGCCGCTCGCCCTCGGGCTCGCCGAAGGTCCTGGGGAGGCGCACGGGCGGCTTCTCGTGCCGCTCGCGGTTGCGCTCCTCGATCTGGGCGTCGTACTCGCGGGAACGGGCCGGGGCCTGGGGCCGCCGCTTGCCGCCGCCACCCTGGCCGGCCGCCGTTCCCTTCCCGCCGTACGTCCTGCCGTACGTCCGCTCCTCGGGGCGGGGACGGCCGGTGCGCTGCCGTCGCTCGTCGCGGCCGTTGCCCGCGCCCCGGTGGTTCCGGTTGCTGTTCCTGCCGCTGCTTCGCATCAATGATCCGTAGGGGAGTCGCCGCTGTCGTCTTCCGCGTCCACCAGGCCGGTGAACGACGACGCCGTGTCCCCGGCCTCCTGGCTCTCGCCCTCGACCTGGTCCGCCTCGGGGAGGAAGGGCGCGAGCTCGGGCAGTTCGTCCAGGCCGCGCAGGCCCATCCGTTCGAGGAAGTAGTGCGTCGTCACGTAAAGGATCGCACCTGTCTCGGGTTCGGTGCCCGCCTCGGCGAGCAGACCCCGCTGGAGCAGGGTGCGCATGACCCCGTCGCAGTTCACGCCGCGGATGGCCGAGACCCGGGAACGGCTGACCGGCTGCCGGTAGGCGACGACCGCGAGGGTCTCCAGGGCGGCCTGGGTGAGGCGGGCGTGCTGGCCGTCGAGCACGAAGGCCTCGACGGCCTCGGCGTACGCGGCGCGGGTGTAGAAGCGCCAGCCGCCGGCGACCAGGCGCAGCTCGAAGCCGCGGCCCTCGCGGGTGTACTCGTCGGCCAGTTCGCGCAGGGCGGCGGCGACCACGCGCCGGGGACGGCCGAGCACCTTCGCGAGGTGCTCCTCGGTGGCGGGCTCGTCCACGACCATGAGGACGGCCTCCAGGGAGGGCTTGAGGGCGGGCGCGGCCTCCTCACCGCCGGTCGCGGCCTCCCCGCCGCCGGTCGCGGCGGCGCTCGGCGCCGTGCTGCTCATCTGCGTTCCTCCTCGGGCTGCGGCCTGCTCTCCTGGTCGAACTCGTCGGTGACGAGCGGGCGTCCCGGCTCCGCGCCCTGCCAGCGGACGATCAGGGTGCCGAGCGCCTCCTCCTGGTCGAGGGCCACGGCGCGTTCGCGGTACAGCTCCAGCAGGGCGAGGAACCTGGCGACCACGGTGAGGGTGTCGGGGGCGTCCTCGGTCAGCTCGGCGAAGCTGGCCTCGCCCCGCAGCCTGAGCAGGCCGATGACGTGCTTGGCCTGCTCGCGGACGCTGACCAGGGGGGCGTGGATGTGGTCGACGTAGACCTGGGGCGGCGGCTTGGGCTGCATCGCCTTGACGGCGAGCCGGGCGAAGCCCTCGGCGCCGATGCTGATGACGACCTCGGGCAGCAGCTCGGCGTGGTGCGGCTCCAGGCCGACGGTGCGCGGGTGGCGCAGCGCCTCCGCGGCCAGCCGGTCCTCGAAGATCGCGGCGACCCGCTTGAAGGCGCGGTACTGGAGGAGGCGGGCGAACAGCAGGTCGCGGGCCTCGAGCAGCGCGAGGTCGGCCTCGTCCTCGACCTCGGCGGCGGGCAGCAGCCTGGCGGCCTTGAGGTCGAGCAGGGTGGCGGCGACGACGAGGAACTCCGTCGTCTGGTCGAGGTCCCAGTCCGGGCCCATGGCCCTGATGTGGGCCATGAAGTCGTCGGTGACCCGGGAGAGCGCCACCTCGGTGACGTCCAGCTTGTGGCGGGAGATGAGCTGAAGCAGCAGGTCGAAGGGGCCCTCGAAGTTCTCGAGCACCACCCGGAACCGGCCGTCGTCCGCCCCGGCCTCCCCGTCGCCCCCGGCCTCCCCCTCGACCTCGTCCTCCCCCTCGTCCTCCCCCTCGCCTTCGTTTTTCGCCCCCCGGTCCCCCGCGGCCCCTTCGCCCGGGTCCGGGGCGTCCCCGGCGCCCTCGCCGTTCCCGGCGTCCTGCCCGGCCCGCTCTCCCGGGTCCGCCGGGGTCTCGCGGCCCTCGGCGTGCGCCTCCCGCGCGCCGTCGCCGCGCGGCGCGCCGTCGGGAACGGAGGGGGCCCCGGAGGCGGACACGGGCCCCTCGGGCGCGGGCTCGGGCCGCTCGGGGGCGGGCTCGGGCCGCTCGGGGGCGGGCTCGGGCCGCTCGGGGGCGGCCGGCGCCGGAGGGGCCGACGGGGACGCGGCCTGCCCGGGGGCGGCCGGCGCCGGGGCGGCGGGGGCCTGCGGCACGGGCGCGGGCCGCCCGGTCGGCACGGGTTCGCCGGGCGCGGCGGGGGCGCCGGGCGCCGCGGCGGGGGCGGTGCCCGGGCCGCGGCCGAGGGGGCGGCGGGCGGGGGGCGGGGTCATCGCGGGGCAGGGTATCGCTCGGCGGCGGGCCGGAGGCGCGGCGCCGTCAGCGCCCGCGGAGGCGGCGCACGAGGATGCTCGCCTCGCCGCGGGATTCGAGGTCGGCCAGCACGACGGCGACGGCCTCCCGGACGATGCGGCCGCGGTCGACGGCGAGGCCGTGCTCGCCGCGCAGCACGAGGCGGGCGTGTTCGAGGTCCATCAGCTCCTCGGCGGAGACGTAGACCGTGATCTTCTCGTCGTGGCGCTCGCGCCCGCTGGGCCTGCGCGCCGGGCGCCCGCCCTTGCGCGGGGCGGGAGCCGCGCCCGCCCTGGCGCCCTTGGCGCCCGCGGAGGCGCCGGGGCCGGTCGCGTCGCGCTTGGGCTGCCCGGGGACCTGGCGCTCGGTGGCGCCGCGCGCGGGCGCCTCCGCCGCCATCCGGCGCCTGCGGCCCTCCTCGGCCGCCTGGCCGCCGGACTCGGCGCCCTCGGCGCCGTCCGCGGCGCCCTGCCGCGGCTCCCCCGCGGGCGCGGGGACGCGCGGCGCGGCCTCGGCTGCGGTGCCGCCGCCCCCGTGCTCGTGCGGGGTCGAGGGCTGCACCGCGGCCCCACCGGTATTACGGAACAGTTCGTCGGCCGCCGGGAGACTCACTCGGCGTGGCACCGGGCGAGCACCTCCCTGGCGAGCTGGCGGTACGCGGCCGCGCCGACCGAGTTGGAGGCGTAGGTGGTGATCGGCTCCCCGGCCACGGTGGTCTCCGGGAAACGGACGGTGCGCCCGATGACCGTGTGGTACACGTTGTCGTCGAAGGCCTCGACCACGCGGGCCAGGACCTCCCGGCTGTGCACCGTGCGGGAGTCGTACATCGTGGCGAGGATGCCGTCCAGGCGCAGGTCGGGGTTCAGCCGCTCCTGCACCTTCTCGATCGTCTCCGTCAGCAGGGCGACGCCGCGCAGCGCGAAGAACTCGCACTCCAGCGGCACGATCACCTTGTGCGCCGCGGTGAGCGCGTTCACGGTGAGCAGGCCGAGCGAGGGCTGGCAGTCGATGATGACGAAGTCGTAGTCGTTGACCAGCGGTTGCAGGGCGCGCTGGAGGGTCGACTCCCGGGCCACCTCGCTGACGAGCTGCACCTCGGCCGCGGAGAGGTCGATGTTGCTCGGCAGCAGGTCCATGCCCGCGACGGCGGTCTTCAGCAGGACCTCGTCGGGCGCCATGCCCCGTTCCATCAGCAGGTTGTAGATGGTGAGGTCGAGTTCCATCGGGTTGACCCCGAGGCCGACGGACAGGGCGCCCTGCGGGTCGAAGTCGACCAGCAGGACCCGGCGGCCGTACTCGGCGAGCGCGGCGCCCAGGTTGATGGCCGAGGTGGTCTTGCCGACCCCGCCCTTCTGGTTGCACATCGCGATGATCTTCGCCGGGCCGCGCTCGGTCAGCGGCCCCGGGATGGGGAAGTACGGCAGCGGGCGACCGGTGGGGCCGATGCGCTCGCGGCGCTGCCTGGCCGCGTCGGGCGCGATGGTGGCGGCGTACTCGGGATCGGGCTCGTACTCCGCGTCCGGGTCGTAGAACTGCCCGTCGGGGAGGTCTTCGTAGTCGGGGAGACGGTCGGTGGAGCCGACCGTGCGGTTCGCTGCCATGGCGTTCGCGTCATGGCCTTCCGTGCTCTGATGCGCTGTCATGCTCGGTTGGCTCTGGTGGGTTGCGTAGGTGTGGACAGCGACGGAGCCCATGCCCGTCAGATCCGAGGCGCTGTGCTGCCGCTCCGGGATGCCTGGTTGTCCTCCCCGGGGAGTAATTGTCGACTCATTCACAAGTCGTCTTACCTCCTTGGGGACCAGGGAACTTCTAGACAGAGTCAGCGTTGCACCATGCCGACGATTGGCGACTCTATGGCGTGTCGGCGGTTCACAGCAACACAATCCGCCGGACCGGCACGGATGTGTCGGCCGTCGAACACTCGCTTGTCAAGGGCACAAGCCTCGCCAGTGGGACGATTCCCGGGGGCGCGAATCGGCTAAAGCGCAACATTCATGACGAGTTGACCGGTGGGCGCGGCGCGGAGGGGAGGGTACCGCTTCGCGCGCGGCGCGGCCAACCACCGCGGGTCGTGTGACATTCCTGATGTTGACCCGCCGGTTGACGCGGCGCCGCGCGCGATTCAGCCGAGGATCGCGGCGAGTTCGGTGTGCGGCAGGCCGTGGGCCCCGGCCACCGGGACGGAGACCACCTGCCCGTCGTGGACGTTGAGGCCGCGCCCCAGCCCCGGGTCCTCGCGCAGCGCCCGCCGCCAGCCCAGCGAGGCGAGCCTGACGATGTACGGCAGCGTGACGTTGGTCAGCGCGGAGGTCGAGGTGCTCGGCACGGCGCCCGGCATGTTCGCCACGCAGTAGAACACCGACTCGTGGACGCGGAAGGTCGGTTCCGCGTGGGTGGTGGGCCGCGAGCCCTCGAAGCAGCCGCCCTGGTCGATCGCGATGTCGACAAGGACACTGCCGGGCTTCATCCGGGCCACCAGCGCGTCGCTCACCAGCCGGGGCGCCCTGGCCCCCGGGACCAGCACGGCCCCGACCACCAGGTCGGCGCCGAGTACCGCGCGCTCCAGCTCGTAGGCGTTGGACACCACCGTCTGCACCCGGGTGCCGAACGCCCGGTCGGCCTCGCGCAGTTTGGCCACGTCCGTGTCGAGCAGCGTGACGTGGAAGCCCATGCCGACGGCGATCTGCGTGGCCTGCCGGCCGGCCACCCCGCAGCCGACGACCACCGCCCGCGCCGCCGGGGTGCCGGGGACGCCGCCGGGGAGCACGCCGCGGCCGCCGGCCGAGCGCATCAGGTGGTAGGCGCCCACCTGGGGGGCGATCCGGCCGGCCACCTCGGACATCGGGGCGAGCAGCGGCAGGGAGCGGTCCGCGGCCTCGACGGTCTCGTAGGCGATGGCGGTGGTGCCGGAGTCGAGCAGGGCGCGGGTGCACTCGGCGGAGGCCGCCAGGTGCAGGTAGGTGAAGAGCACCTGGTCCTTGCGCAGCCGGTGGAACTCCTCGGCGACCGGCTCCTTGACCTTCAGCAGGAGGTCGGCGCGGGCCCAGACCTCGTCCGCCTCCGCCAGCGCGACGGCGCCCGCCGCGGTGTACTCCTCGTCGGGGATCGCGGAGCCGAGCCCGGCCCCCCGCTCCACATAGACCTCGTGCCCACCGGAGACCAGCTCGTGCACGCCGGCCGGGGTGATGGCTACTCGGTACTCGTTGTTCTTGACCTCGCGGGGGATGCCGACCTTCACGTCGATCACGGTCCTCGATCTGCGGCGATCTACGGTGCGCTACGTTGCGTTACCACTGCCATTCTAACTAAGGAGATGAGGTTGTCCAGCCTTGCATTCACTCATTTCCTGGGCGTGTGTTCTGTGTTTCAAAAGCCGTTCCCTCTGCTGATCCAGAGGATTGCCCGCCGGGTGGCTCCCGGTGCGCCCGGTCCCGGGGCGCGGGCGGGGCGGCCGGCAGGCGCGCGGCGGCGGAGCGGTGCTGCCTGGCCTCCGCCGGACGGCCGCAGCGCTCGGCGCAGTCCGCGAGCCGGGCGCGCAGCGCCGCCTGGAGCGGCAGGTCCCCGGCGCGCGCCGCCAGGCGCAGGGCGTCCTCCCCGGTGCGCAGCGCGTCCTCGGGCCAGCCCGCCAAGTCCTGCACCTCGGCCGCCCTGGCCAGGGCCACGGCCTGCTCCCCCGTCTCGCCCCGCCTGCGGTGCGCGGCGGCGGCGGCCCGCCAGCCGCGCAGCGCCTCGTCCCACAGCCCGGCCCGGTGCAGGGCGTCGGCGGCCCGGCCCTGGAGCCTGGCCACGGCGGCCAGGTCGCCGCGGGCCTGGCGCAGCGCGAGGGCACGGCCGAACCAGTCGGCGGCCCGTGGCCAGTCCCCGCCCGAGGCGTAGGTGGCGCCGAGCGACTCCAGGGCCCGGCCCACCAGCGAGTCCTCCACCTGCTCCCGCTCGCCGCGCGCGGCCTCCAGAGCGGCCCGGTACCGGTCGAGCGCGGCGGCCGGGCGCCCGGCGCGGGCGTCCAGGTCGCCGAGGTTGAGCAGGGCCGCGGCCCGCTCCCCCGCCAGCCGCTGCCGGTCGGCCACGGTGAGCGAGAACTCGTGGAGCCGGTACAGGTCGGGCGCCGCCTCCTCGTCGCCGAGGTGCGCCAGCAGGGCGTGGCCGAGCGCGGCGATCACCCGCCGCGCCAGGGTGTCGAGTTCGCCGTCGGCGACGGCCAGGCGGGCCACGGCGAGCAGGGCGGTCCTGTGGGCCGCGAGCCACCGGTTCGCGGCGGCCGGGCCGGGGAAGCGCAGCGCGGCCGGCTGGCCGGCGAGCCACTCCCTGGCCGCCGAGCCCCGCGGCTCGGTGACGGCCTGGCAGGCGCGCAGCCTGCGGACGGTGCGCTCCAGCATCCGCGCCCGGGCCAGCAGGAGTTCGCCGGGGCGCTCGCGGTGGCGCAGCAGCGCGCGCAGCAGCGGGTCGAAGCAGCCGGGGACGGCGTACTCCTCGCCGTCCCCGGCGCCGGCCTCCGCGCCGCCCACGACCGTGGGCCTGGCCAGGCGCAGCAGGCCGGCCGCCGCGAGGTCGGCGAGGGTGGCCCTGGCGACGCCGAAGGGGCAGCCCGCCAGGGCGCCCGCGGTGTGGGCGTCGACCAGGCCCGCGGGGGCGAGCACGAGCAGCCGCAGCAGCCGGGCGGCGTGCGCGGGCAGGCCGGAGTGGGCCAGGAGGAAGGCGCGGCGCAGCGGCTCGTCCGCGAGGTCCCCGGCGCCGGCGGGGACCTCCGCCGCTTCCTGGTCTTTGGGCGGGTCCGCCCGTCCGCCGCCCTCCCCCTCCCCGGGCCCGGCCGCCCCGGCGGCCTCGGGGTCTTCCGGCGGCGCGAACGCCGGGTCCCGGGCCGCCGACAGCCGGCGGAGGGCATCGGCGACGGTGGCCTCCGGATGCGCGGCCAGCCAGCCCGCGGCGAGCACCAGGGCGGCGGGCCGGTCCCCGCACGCCTCGGCGAGGCGATCGGCCGCGCTGGGGTCGTTGGCGATCCGCACCGGGCCCGCCCCGCGCGCCAGCAGCCGCAGCGCGGTCTGCCGGTCGAGGCCGCCGAGGGTGCAGGGCCGCACGTCCGGCACGCCGGTGAGCGGACCGGTCGAGACGGCGAGCACCAGGTTGTCCCGGCCGTCGGGGACCAGCTCCGCGAGCTGCCGCGCCGAGGCCACGTCGTCGAGCAGCAGCACGGCCCGCCGCCCCGACAGCGCCTCGTGCAGCACGTCGATCAGCTCCCCGTCGTCCGCGCCCACGGGCGGGCGGACGCCCAGGGCGGCCAGCAGCTCGCGCACGGCGCGCTCGGCCGGCTCGGGCACCCCGCCGGGGCCGGTGAGGCGGGCGCGCAGCACGCCGTTCCTGTGGCCGCCCTCGGCCACCAGCTCGGCGGCGAACTTCTCGGCGAGCGCGGTCCTGCCGGTGCCCGGGCGGCCGGCCACGAGGAGCACCCGGCAGCGGGCCGCGGGACGGCCCGCCATGGTGTCGAGCCCGGCCCGGTCGAGGCCGGCGCGCAGGTCGGCGAGTTCCCGCCGGCGGCCGAGGAACTCGGGAACCCGCATCCGTCCGGTGACTGGCTGTTCGGTCAGGTCCGTCACGGGCCGAGCGTATGCCACGCTCCTGGTGACGCCAGGTCAGGACACGTCAGGCCCGAAGGGGCGGGCCTCCCAGGGGGCGTCGGCGGGGCGCAGGGTGCCGAGGCCGCCCTCGGCGCGGGCCGCGGTGAGCGCCAGCACGCCCACGGCGAGGCAGGTGTTGTGCAGCCGGCCGGCCAGCACCCCGCGGGTCAGCTCGGCGAGCGGCACCCAGGCGTGCCGCATCTCCGCCTCTTCCTCCTCGGCGGCGAACCGCTCCTGCTCCGCCTCGGCGAGGCCGCGGGCCAGGTAGACCCGCACGGCCTCGTCGGAGCCGCCAGGGCTGGTGTAGACGTCGACGAGCACCTGCCAGTCGTCCGCCTTGATGTGGGCCTCCTCGTACAGCTCGCGCCGCGCGGCGTCGAGCGGGGGCTCCCCCGGCACGTCGAGCAGCCCCGCCGGGATCTCCCACAGCCGGTGCCGCACCGGGTGGCGGTACTGCTCGATGACGGCCACCCGGTCGCGTTCGTCGAGGGCGAGGACGGCCACCGAGCCCGGGTGGACCTGGTAGTCGCGGCGGGCGGTGCGGCCGCCCGGCATCACGACCTCGTCGGCGCGCACGCTGGTCTTGTTGCCGGTGAAGGGGGTCTGGGACGAGGTGACGGGCCACTCGGCCGGGGTGTCGGCGAGGAAGTCACGGGGCTGCTCGGTCATGGCGCTCAGTTTCCTACGCCCAGCGGCTCGGCGCCGCGCGCCCGTACCGCGGCCCGGATCAGCCCGGCGAACAGCGGATGGGGCCGGGTCGGCCGCGAGCGCAGCTCGGGGTGGGCCTGGGTGGCGACCAGGTACGGGTGGACGTCCGCCGGGTATTCGACGTACTCCACCAGCTTGTTGTCGGGGGAGGTGCCGGAGAACACCAGGCCCGCCTTCTTCTCCAGCTCGGCCCGGTAGGCGTTGTTCACCTCGTAGCGGTGCCGGTGGCGCTCCTCGACGTACGCCTCGCCGCCGTAGACCTCGCGCACCAGGGAGCCCTCGGCCAGCTTGGCGGGGTACAGGCCCAGGCGCATGGTGCCGCCCATGTCGCCCTCGCCCGCCACGATGTCCAGCTGCTCCTCCATCGTGGAGATCACCGGGTGGGCGACCCCCTGGTCGAACTCGGTGGAGTTGGCGCCCTCGATGCCGGCCAGGTTGCGGGCCGCCTCGATGACCACGCACTGCAGGCCGAGACACAGGCCGAGCAGCGGGATGCGGTTCTCGCGGGCGTAGGTGATCGCCGCGATCTTGCCCTCCACGCCGCGGTCCCCGAAGCCGCCCGGCACGCAGACGGCGTCCACGCCGGCCAGCTGCTCGGCGGCGCCGCCCGGCGGGCGGCAGTCGTCCGAGGTGACCCACTTGACGCGGACCCGCGCGTTGTTGGCGAAGCCGCCGGCGCGCAGGGCCTCGGTCACCGAGAGGTAGGCGTCGGGCAGGTCGATGTACTTGCCGACCAGGGCGACGGTGACCTCGTGCTCCGGGTGGTGCACGCGGCGCAGCAGGTCGTTCCACTGGGCCCAGTCCACGTCGCGGAACGGCAGGGCGAGGCGGCGCACCACGTAGGCGTCGAGGCCCTCGCCGTGCAGGACCTTCGGGATGTCGTAGATCGACTTGGCGTCGATGGCGGCGACCACGGCCGCCTCCTCGACGTCGCACATGAGGGAGATCTTCCGCTTGATCGCGGTGGGCACCTCCCGGTCGGCCCGCAGCACGATGGCGTCGGGCTGGATGCCGATGCTGCGCAGGGCGGCGACCGAGTGCTGGGTGGGCTTGGTCTTCAGCTCGCCCGAGGGCCCGATGTAGGGCAGCAGCGAGATGTGCACCACGAACACGTTGTCCCGGCCGACCTCGTGCCGCACCTGCCGCACGGCCTCCAGGAAGGGCAGCGACTCGATGTCGCCGACCGTGCCCCCGACCTCGGTGATCACCACGTCCACGTCGTCGGTGGCCATGCGCCGGATGCGGTGCTTGATCTCGTTGGTGATGTGCGGGATGACCTGCACGGTGTCGCCCAGGTACTCCCCGCGCCGCTCCTTGGCGATCACGGTGGAGTAGATCTGCCCGGTGGTGACGTTGGCGCTGCCGTCGAGGTCGACGTCGAGGAAGCGCTCGTAGTGGCCGACGTCCAGGTCGGTCTCCGCGCCGTCGTTGGTGACGAAGACCTCGCCGTGCTGGAACGGGTTCATCGTGCCCGGGTCGACGTTCAGGTACGGGTCGAGCTTCTGCATCGTGACCCGAAGGCCCCTGGCCTTGAGCAGGGCGCCCAGGCTGGAGGCGGTGAGCCCCTTGCCGAGCGAGGAGGCGACCCCGCCGGTGACGAAGATGTGCTTTGTCGTCGTGCTGTTGGGCGGCATGGCCAAAGGGAGCTCCCGTGTCGCGAGGTCGGATGCACAACGGCCTCCGCACGGGGTACCCGGGGAGGTGCCGATGAGGGGGTTCGGGGGATCGCTGCCCTCCGCTCCACGGAGTGCCAGCGTATCAGTGGCCGGAACCTGAAGCGGCGCCGAAGCCGATCTCATGCAGGATCTCGACTTTTCCCATCTAACGTGAACAAGGTCACCGCGGTGGCCCGATCCGATATCCGAGAGGTGTCGTAAGCACCGCCTCGCCTCTCGTATTCTGCTCGGACGCTCAGATGGGCGAGGGAAAATCCGCACGTCCCACGGGGGGCGGAGCACTGTTCGACTGGAGTGGCACGTGGCCGGGCGCATCGAGGATTACGCACTCGTCGGGGACATGCAGACCGCGGCTCTCATCGGCCGGGACGGCTCTGCCGACTGGCTGTGTCTGCCCCGCTTCGACTCCCATGCCGTCTTCGCCTCGCTGCTGGGCACCGAGGAGCACGGACTGTGGCGGCTGGGCCCGGCGCACGGCAAGGACGCGCCGCCGCCGCCGGCCAGCCGCAGGCGCTACCGGGGGGACTCGCTGATCCTGGAGTCCGAGTGGGACACCCCGCGCGGCACGGTCCGGGTGATCGACTTCATGCCGCCGCGCGGCGTGGACGCCCCTCAGCTGGTGCGGATCGTGGAGGGCGTCAGCGGCCGGGTCCCGATGCGCTCGGCGCTGCGGATGCGCTTCTCCTACGGCTGGGTGGTGCCCTGGGTCCGCAAGGAGGGCGACCGCACCGTCGCGGTGGCGGGTCCCGACTCGGTCTGGCTGGACACCGGGGTGGAGACCTACGGCAGGAACCTGACCACCTACGCCGACTTCACCGTCGCCCCCGGGGACCGGGTGGCCTTCGCGATCAGCTGGCAGCCCTCGCACCGGCAGCCGCCGCCGGTGCCGCAGCCGGAGGAGGCGCTGGCCACCACCGAGGAGTTCTGGCGCGACTGGGTGTCCCAGTGCACGTACCACGGGCCCTACCGGGAGGCGGTGATCAGGTCCCTGATCACGCTGAAGGCGCTCACCTACGAGCCCACCGGCGGCATCGTGGCGGCACCGACCACCTCGCTGCCCGAGGAGATCGGCGGCTCGCGCAACTGGGACTACCGCTTCACGTGGCTGCGGGACGCGGCGATCACGCTCTCCTCGCTGCTGCGCACCGGCTACCACGAGGAGGCCAGGGCCTGGCGGGAGTGGCTGCTGCGCGCGGTGGCGGGCGATCCGCAGAACCTCCAGATCATGTACAGCGTCGCCGGGGACCGCGAGCTCGCGGAGGCGGAGCTGAGCTGGCTGCCCGGCTACGAGAACTCGCAGCCGGTGCGGGTGGGCAACGGCGCGGCGGGGCAGCTCCAGCTCGACGTGTACGGCGAGGTGACCGAGGCGCTGCACCTGGCGCACATGACGGGCCTGGCCCGCAACGACCACGCCAACCTGCTGCAGCTGAAGCTGATCCAGTACCTGGAGGACCACTGGGACGAGCCCGACGAGGGCATCTGGGAGGTCCGCGGCCCGCGGCGGCACTTCGTGCACTCCAAGGTCATGGCCTGGGTGGCCGTGGACCGCACGGTGAAGCTGATCGAGTCGGGCGAGGTCGACGGCCCGCTGGAGCGCTGGCGCGAGCTGCGCGACGAGATCCACCGCACGGTGTGCGAGCGCGGCTACGACAAGGAACGCAACACCTTCACGCAGTTCTACGGCTCCCAGGAGCTGGACGCCTCGCTGCTGCTGATCCCGCAGATGGGCTTCCTGCCGCCGGACGACAAGCGCGTGATCGGCACCATCGAGGCGATCCAGCGGGAGCTCTCCACGCTGGACGGCTTCATCATGCGCTACCCGACCGCGGGCGCGCAGCCGGGCGTGGACGGCCTGGAGGGCGACGAGGGCGCGTTCCTCGCCTGCTCGTTCTGGCTGGCCGACGACCTGGCGATGATCGGGCGCGTGGACGAGGCGCGGAAGCTGTTCGAGAAGCTCCTCGCCCTGCGCAACGACCTGGGCCTGCTCGCCGAGGAGTGGGACCCGCGGCGGATGCGGCAGGTGGGCAACTTCCCGCAGGCCTTCAGCCACGTGCCGCTGATCGACACGGCCCTGCGCCTCACCGCCTCCGGCGCCTACGGCGGCTGAGCCGCGGGCGGTGAGGCGGCTCCCCGCCCGGGAGCCGCCTCACCGCCTCCCGGTCCCCGGGCGCACGGCCGGACGGGTTACCCGCCCGGCCCTGTACCGTGGACGTGTTCCACCCGGATGAAAGCTTCAGCTTCTTCGCTCCGTTGACAGCAGCGTCGACTTCTGTGTCTCCCCGACGATCGGCCCGGGCGCACGCCACCCGGAAGGCGCCGGCGGGAGAAGTGCCCGCCGTGCCATGGCGGTCCCCGCGAGTCTGCCTGATCGTGCCTTTTCGCTGATTCCCACGCCGGGCCCTGCCCTTTCGGCGCCCGCGTGCGGCCGGCGCCCTCCCCAGGCTCGAAGGAGACCGCAGTGACCATCGACATCGCCGACCGGGAAGCCGGTGCCGGCCTCGCCGCGCAGGGCGCTCCACCCGGCCGCCGCGGCAGCGACTACGCCGCGCTGTCCCGGCTGATCAAGCGGACCCGGCTGCTGGAGCGGCGGCCCGGCTACTACACCGTGAAGATCGTGGTGAACCTGCTGCTGCTCGCCGCGGGGTGGACCGCCTTCGCCCTGCTCGGGCCTTCCTGGTGGCAGCTGGCCGTCGCCGCCTTCCTGGCGCTGATGTTCACGCAGACCGCCTTCCTCGGGCACGACGCGGGGCACCACCAGATCGCCGCCTCCAAGCGCGTCAACGGCCTGCTGGGGCGCCTGCACGGGAACCTGCTCGTCGGGCTCAGCTACGGCTGGTGGATCGCGAAGCACAACCGGCACCACGCCCACCCCAACCAGGTCGACCGCGATCCCGACATCGCGGACGGGCCGATCGCGTTCACCGAGGACCACGCGCGCCGCCGCCGCGGGGCCGCCGGCTGGCTGGCGCGCCACCAGGCGTGGCTGTTCTTCCCGATGCTGCTGCTCGAGGGCATCAACCTGCACGTGGCGAGCGTGCGGGCGCTGCTGGACCGGGGCCGCACCGGGTGGCCGGCCAGGCTGGCGGAGGCGGCGCTGCTCGCGGTGCACGTGATCGGCTACCTCGCCGCGCTGTTCTGGGTGCTGCCCCCGCTCCAGGCCGTGTGCTTCCTGCTCGTGCAGCAGGGCCTCTTCGGCCTGTACATGGGCTGCTCCTTCGCGCCCAACCACAAGGGCATGCCGATCTTCGCCCGGGAGGACAAGATCGACTTCCTGCGCCGGCAGGTCCTGACCTCCCGCAACATCCGCGGGCACCGGCTGACCGACTTCATGCTCGGCGGGCTGAACTACCAGATCGAGCACCACCTCTTCCCGTCGATGCCCCGGCCCAACCTGCGCCACGCCCAGGAGATCGTGCGGTCCTTCTGCGCCCAGCACCACATCGACTACCACGAGACGGGGCTGTTCCACTCCTACGCGCAGGTGCTGCGCCACCTCCACGCGGTGGGCGGCCCGCTGCGGCCCGAGCTGGAGTACTGACCCCTTCCGCCCGGCTCCCCCGGCCCCGCCGGCCCGGGACGCCGGGCCACGGCGCTCTCCGGGCCCCTGCCGGGCCCGCGGGCCTGGTGCCCGGGGCCCTCAGGAGGCGGGCCTGGCCTCGGTGAGCTCGTCGTAGACGCTCAGGACCTGGGCGACGGTGGTGTCCTCGGTCGGCCAGGTCCCGGCCCGCGCGCGCCCGGCCTCGCCCAGCGCCGCGCGCCTGTCCTGGTCGGCGAGCAGCGCCCGCACCGCCGCGCCGAGCGCCACCGGGTCCCCGTACGGCACGAGGACGGCCGCGTCCCCCACCAGCTCGGGCACGCCGCCCACCTCGGTGGCCACCAGCGGCACGCCCTGCCGCAGCGCCTCCTGGGCCAGGGGCGCCCGCCCCGCCCACTCGGCGACGAGCAGCGCGGCGTCGGCGACCGGGAGCAGCCGGGCGGCCTCGGTGGCCGGGGCCAGCAGCCGCACCGGCAGCTCCTCGCGGTCGATGCGCCGCTGCAGGGCCGCGCGGTCCCGGCCCTCGCCGGCGACGACGAGCAGCGGCTGCGGGGTGAGCCCGCGCCAGGAGCGGGCGGCGGTCAGCAGCACGTCCAGGCTCCGCTGCCGGTCCAGCCTGGCCGCGGTGACCAGCAGCGGGCGGTCCGGGGCGCCCAGGTCGGCGCGCGCCTTGTCCGGGTCGGGGCTCCTGCCGCGGCCCCGGCTCCTGGGCGGCAGCGCCACCGGCGCGAGGCGGGCGTCGCGCGCGCCGTGCCGGCGGGCCCGGTCGACCAGGTCCGAGGTGGCGCCCAGCACCACCCAGGCGGCGCGCGCCACGAAGTGCTCGGTGACGGAACGCAGCCGGGCGCGGATGCCCGGCGTGGTGGACCGGGTGTGCCAGGTGACGACGAGGGGGACGGCGCGGCGGCGCAGCGCCAGCGCGGCCAGCATGCCGGCGCGCATGCCGTGGGCGTGCACCAGGTCCGCGCCGGCGCACACGGCGCGCAGCGTGCTCAGCGCCTCCAGCCTGGCCGTGACCGGGGTGGGCACGAAACGGGCGCCGGCCGCGGTGAACCGGTAACGCCGCTCCGCCGAGGCCGGGGCGCAGACGGTGACGCCGACGCCGCGGGCGACCAGGCCGGCCGACAGCGACCTGACGTGCATCCCGGTGCCGGCGCTGCCCCCGCCGAGCAGCTGCACGACGTGCAGCGCCGCGCTGCTCACGGCGTGCCCCGTCTCGGGGGTCCGGCGTCGTCGCGCACGGCAACCTCTCGTTCGCCTGGGGGTGGGATCGCGCTCAAATATGCCAGCCGGGGCCCTCCGCGCGGTAGCGCCCGCCACTCGCACGGGCTACGCCCCGCGCCCGCCGAGGCGGGCCGCGGTGGCGAGCAGTTCCTCGGCGTGCGCCCGGGCCAGGCTGGAGTCCTCCTGGCCCGCCAGCATCCGCGACAGCTCCCGCACCCGGCCCTCGCCGTGCACCGAGCGCACGCCGCTGCTGGTGATCGAGCCGTCGCTGGTCTTCTCCACGACCAGGTGCCGGTCGGCGAACGCGGCCACCTGCGGCAGGTGCGTGACCACCACCACCTGCGCCGAGTCGGCCAGTTTGGCCAGCCGCCTGCCGACCTCGACCGCGGCCTTGCCGCCCACGCCCGCGTCGACCTCGTCGAAGAGGTAGGTGGGCACCGGGGCCGCGCCGGCGAAGACCACCTCGACCGCGAGCATCACGCGGGAGAGCTCGCCGCCCGAGGCGCCCTTGGCGATGGGCCTCGGCTGCGCCCCCGGGTGCGGGGCGAGCAGCAGCTCGACCTCGTCGGCGCCGTGCGGGCCCACGGCGACGTGGCGGCCGTCGAGCGCGAGGGCGTCGGGGCCGTCGGCGCCGCCGGGCGCCTCGGTCTGGCGGACGTCGACGAGGATTCTGGCGTGCGGCATGGCCAGCTGGGCCAGCTCCTCGGTGACGGCGTCGGCGAACCGCTTGGCGGCCTGGGTCCTGGCCTCGGTGAGGGCCGCGGCCAGCCGGGAGAGGCGGGCGCGCAGTTCGTCGCGGGCCGCGGTCAGCTCGCCGATGCGGTCGTCGTCGCCCTCCAGCTCGGCCAGCCTGGCGGCGCCGCGCGCGGCCCAGGCGAGGACCCCGGCGCAGCCCGCCTCGGCGGAGCCGGCGGCGGCCGCCGGATCGGCGTACTTGCGCACGAGGTGGGCGAGCGTGGCGCGGCGCTCCTCGACGGCGGCCAGGCGCAGCGGGTCGGCGTCCAGGGCGTCGGCGTAGGCGGCCAGTTCCTGGGCGATGTCGCCGAGCAGGATGCCGACCTCGCCGAGCCGGTCGGCGAGCTGGGCGAGCGCCGGGTCGTGGCCGTGCACGCCCTGCAGGGCGCGGTGGGCGCCGGCCACCAGGGTGCCGGCGTCCAGGCCGCCCGGGTCCGCCGGGTCGCCCGCGAGCGCGCCGTGCGCGGCGGCGGCGGCCGAGGCGAGGGCGTCGGCGTGGCCGAGCCGCTCCGCCTCGGCGTCCAGCTCGGCGTCCTCGCCGGCGCGGGGCTCGGCGGCGGCGATCTCCTCCAGGCCGAAGCGCAGCAGGTCGGCCTCCTGCGCCCGTTCGCGGGCGCGGGTGGTCAGCTCGGCCAGCTCGGCCTGGACGGCGCGCAGCCGCCGGTAGGCCTCCTCGTACTCGGCGAGCGGCCCGGCGACCGCCTCCCCCGCGTACCTGTCGAGGGCCTGCCGCTGCCTGGCCGGGCGCAGCAGCCCCTGCTGGTCGGTCTGCCCGTGGACGGCCACCAGCTCCTCGCCGAGCTCGGCGAGGAGCCCGGCGGGCACGCTGCGGCCGCCGACGTGGGCGCGGGAGCGGCCCTCGGCCGAGACGGTGCGGCTGACGAGCAGCGCGCCCTCGTCGAGCTCGGCGCCCGCCTCCTCGGCCCGCCGCGCGGCCGGCGCGCCGGGCGGGAGGCTGATGCGGCCCTCCACGACGGCGGCCGGCGCCCCGGCCCGTACGTAGCCGGCGTCGGCGCGCCCGCCCATCAGCAGCCCGAGGCTGGTGACGACCATGGTCTTGCCCGCTCCGGTCTCACCGGTCACCGCGGTGAAGCCGGAGGACAGCTCGACGACCGCGTCGTCGATCACGCCCAGGCCCTTGATCCGCATCTCCTCCAACACGGATACGACCATACGAGGTTCGCGGGGCGGCTGGCGACGACGGTCCACGCACATCAGTGCGGGGCGCCCCGCCACCCCGCCACGGGCAGGGCGAACTTCGCGACGAGACGGTCGGTGAAGGGCGCGTGATGCAGGCGGGCCAGACGCACGGGCACCGCCCCACGGCGCACTTCGATGCGCGCGCCGGGCGGGAGGTCGATCGTGCGCCGCCCGTCGCACCACAACACGCCCCCCGGCGGGTGGGGGGTGACCTCCACGGCGAGCACCGAGTCGGGCGCGGTGACCAGGGGCTTGGCGAAGAGGGCGTGGGCGCTGATGGGGACCATCAGCAGCGCCTCGACCTCGGGCCAGACGACGGGGCCGCCCGCGGAGAAGGCGTAGGCGGTGGAGCCGGTGGGGGTGGCGCAGACGACGCCGTCGCCGCCGAAGCCGGAGACCGGCCGGCCGTCCACCTCGATGACGACCTCCAGCATCCGTTCCCTGGCGGCCTTTTCGACGGAGGCCTCGTTGAGCGCCCAGTCGCGGTGCAGGACCCTGCCCTCGCCGAGGACGGCGACGTCCAGCGTCATCCGCTCCTCGACCTCGTAGGCCCGGTTGACGACGCGGTCGACGACCTGGTCGAGGTCGTCGCGTTCGGCCTCGGCGAGGAAGCCGACGCGGCCGAGGTTGACCCCGAGCATGGGCACGCCGGTGGCGCGGGAGAACTCGGCGCCGCGCAGCAGCGTGCCGTCGCCGCCGAGCACGACGAGCAGTTCGCAGCCCTCGACGACCCCGCAGCCGAGGTCCTCCTTCTCCGCCTTGCCGATCAGTTCGGCCTCGGCGGGCAGCGGCAGGTCGGCGGCCTCCTCGGCGAGGACCCGGACGCCGATGCCGTGCGCGAGAAGGCCGTTGACGACGAGTTCCGCGCTGCGGATGGCCGCGGGGCGGCCGGTGTGGGCGAGCAGGAAGACGGTGCGTGCGTCGGTGCTGATGGTCACTGGGGTCCCTCGGTCACGGCGCGGTCGACGTCGGCCGCGTCGAGTGCGGGAGCCCCGGCGCGCAGCCACAAAAAGTATTCAACATTGCCCGAGGGGCCGGGCAGCGGGCTCGCGGTGACCCCGAGCACACCCAGGCCGAGCCCCGCGGCCTGCGCGGCGACGGCGGTGACGGCCTCGGCCCGCAGCCGGGGGCTGCGCACGACCCCGCCGCTGCCGAGGCGTTCCCTGCCGACCTCGAACTGCGGCTTGACCATGAGCACGAGGTCGGCCTCGGGCGTGGCACAGCGGACCAGGGCGGGCAGCACCAGGCCGAGCGGGATGAACGACAGGTCGCCGACGACGAGTTCGGCGAGCGTCCCGCCGAGGTCCTCGGGGGTCAGGTCGCGGACGTTGGTGCGGTCCTTGACCGTGACCCTGGCGTCGTTGCGCAGGGACCAGGCGAGTTGGCCGTAGCCGACGTCCACGGCGACGACCTCGGCGGCGCCCGCGCGCAGCAGCACGTCGGTGAAGCCGCCGGTGGAGGCGCCGGCGTCCAGGGCGCGGCGGCCGGCGACGCGCAGCCCGCGCGGGGTGAACGCGGCCAGGGCACCGGCGAGTTTGTGGCCGCCGCGGGAGACGTAGCCGGGGTCGGCGGCGTCCTCCCGCACGACCAGGGCGGCGCTGGTGGCGACCTGGGTGGCGGGCTTGGCGGCCCTGGTGCCGTCGACGGTGACCCGCCCGGCCTCGATGAGGGCGCGGGCGTGCTCGCGGGAGCGGGCGAGCTTGCGGCGCACCAGCTCCGCGTCGAGGCGGCTGAGGCGTCGCTGGGTTGCTGCTGCCACGGTTCGGTTCAGCTCCTGGGGGTCGGCCGGTCGAGCGCGGTCAGCGTCTCGCGCAGCCCGCGGTGCACATCCTCGTACACCTCCAGGTGGGCGTCGACGCCGAGTTGGCCCGCGTCGGCCAGCCTGCCGAGGAGGGCGTCCACCTGCCCGTGGCCGGTGGGCCGCACCTCGATGCCCAGCGGCCGCGGCGCGCCGGGCGCCACGCCCTCCCCCGCCGCCCCTGCTTCCGGCCCAGGGCCCGCCTCCGGGTCCGGGGCCGCGTCCGGGGCCGGCGGGAGGCCGGGCGTGCCCGCCGCGGACGCCTCCGCGGCCGGCGTGCCCGCCGCGGCCGGCGTGCCCTCGGGCGGCGCGGCCGGGGGCCCGGCGGCGGCCGGGCCGGGTCCTGCGGGCGCGGCGGGCGGCCCGGGGTTCGCGGCCTGGGCTCCGGGGCGGGGGCCGCTCGGGCCGCCGGGGCGGGGCGGGGGCGGCGGCCCCGGGAGCGGCCTGGCGGGGACGGGCTCGGGCTGGTGCATGCGCCAGACGCTACCCGGTGACCACCCGGGCCGGGCGCCGCGCGGCCGGAACGACCAGCGGGGTGCCGGTCTCCGGGTCGTCGATGACCCGGCAGGGCAGCCGGAACACCTCCTCGACGAGCTCGGCCGTGACCACCTCGCCCGGCGGGCCCTCCGCGACCACCCGGCCCTCGCGCATGGCGATGAGGTGGGTGGCGTAGCGGGCCGCGTGGTTGAGGTCGTGCAGCACCGCCACCAGCGTGCGGCCCTGCTCCTCGTGCAGCCGCGCGCACAGGTCGAGGACCTCGATCTGGTGGGCGATGTCGAGGAACGTCGTCGGCTCGTCGAGCAGCAGCAGCGGGGTCTGCTGGGCCAGCGCCATGGCGATCCACACCCGCTGCCGCTGGCCGCCGGAGAGCTCGTCGACGAACCGGTCGGCGAGTTCGGACACCCCGGTGGCGGCCATGGACTCCTCGACCACCCGCTCGTCCTCGGCCGACCACTGCCGCAGCAGGCCCTGGTGCGGGTACCGGCCGCGGGAGACCAGGTCGGCGACGGTGATGCCGTCGGGGGCGATCGGCGACTGCGGCAGCAGCCCGAGCACCCTGGCCAGCTTCTTGGCCGGGAGGCTCCCGATGGCCTGCCCGTCCAGCAGGACCGCGCCCGCGGCCGGGCGCAGCAGCCGCGACAGGGCCCGCAGCAGGGTCGACTTGCCGCAGGCGTTGGGCCCGACGATGACCGTGAAGGAACGGTCCGGGATGTCCACCGAGAGCTTCTCGGCGATGACCCGCTGGTCGTAGGCGAGGGTGACCTCGGCGGCGCGCAGCCGCGGCCCGCCCGCCTCCCCCGGCTCCCGCGCGCCCGCGGGCCGCTCCCCGCGGCCCGTGCGCGGGGCCTGCTCCTCGCCCGCCGTCCTCGTGGTGCCGGGCGCCGGGCCAGGCGCCCCGCCTGCCGGGGAAGTCTTGCTCACGGCCCTGTCCTTTCTCGGGTGCCTCACCGATGCCTCACATCCTCGGCCCGGCCGTCCGCTCGCCGGGCCCGCGGCCCATCCCCGGCCCGCCGCGCGTTCATCCGCCCGCCCTCCTGGCCTCTCCGGCCCCGAAGGCCGCCCGCCGGCCCGCCGCGGGCCGGCCCTTTCCCCCCGGTCACATCCGGCCCGCCCTGCGTTCGGTGAACAGCAGCCAGACCAGGTAGCACCCGCCGAGCATCCCGGTCACCGCGCCCACGGGCAACCTGTGGTCGCCGAAGGCCCACTGGGCCAGGAAGTCGGAGACCACCATCAGCAGCGCCCCCATGCCGGCCGCGGGCAGCAGGTTGGGTCCGGTGGCGCGGGTCAGGCGGCGGGCCAGCTGGGGGGCGGTGAGGGCGATGAACGAGATCGGGCCGCAGGCCGCGGTGGCCGTCGCGGTCAGCAGCACGGCCGCCACCACGGCGACGAGCCGGGTCCGCTCGGCCCGCACGCCGAGCGCCCGGGCGGCGTCGTCGCCCATCTCCAGCATCCGCAGCGCCCTGGTCTGCGTCCCGAGCACGGGCAGCGCCACGGCGCAGACCAGCAGCAGCGGCCAGAACTGGGCCCAGTCGCGGCCGTCCAGGGAGCCGGTGAGCCACAGCACCGCGCGGGCGGCGTCCACGATCTCGGCCTTGGTGAGCAGGTAGCCGTTGACCGCGGCGAGCATGGCCGAGGCGCCGATGCCGACCAGGATCAGCCGGTAGCCGTGGATGCCGCCGCGCCAGGCCAGCAGGTAGACCCCGAGGCCGGTGAGGACGCCCCCGGCCACCGCGCCGCCCGCCACGGCGAAGCTGTCGCCGCCGAAGAGCACGATGACGGTGAGCGCGCCCGCGGCCGAGCCCTGGCCGAAGCCGATGACGTCGGGGCTGCCGAGCGGGTTGCGCGAGATCGTCTGGAAGACGGCGCCCGCGAGTCCGAGCGCGAGCCCCACCAGCAGGGCCACCAGCACCCGCGGCAGCCGCAGCTCGCGGACGATGAACTCCTCGGCGGGCGTGCCCCCGCCCGTCAGGGTGCGCAGCACCCGGCCCGGCGAGATGGCGTAGTCGCCGGTGCCGACCAGGACCACGCCGACGGCGCAGGCCAGCACCAGCAGCACGAGCACGACGACCGCGCTCCTGACGTCCACCCGCACCGAAAGGCCCGCCCGCGGGCGCAGGGCCAGGGTCGTCCCCTTCCGCGCCGTCACAGCTGGGCCATCCTTCGCCGCCTGACGAAGTAGACGAACACGGGGCCGCCGATGACGCTGGTCACGATGCCGACCTGGAGTTCCGAGGGCCGCGCCACCAGGCGCCCGATCACGTCGGCGCCCAGCAGCAGCACGGGCGAGAGCACCGCGGCGTAGGGGAGGGTCCAGCGCATGTCGGGCCCGGTGAGGGCGCGCACGAAGTGCGGCACCATCAGCCCGACGAAGACGATCGGGCCGCAGGCCGCGGTGGCCGCCCCGCACAGCAGCGTCACCGCCAGCATGGCCAGCAGGCGGGTGCGGTTGAGGTGGGTGCCGAGGGCCCGTGCGGTGTCCTCGCCGAGGGCGATGGCGTTCAGCGGCCTGGCGAGGGCGAGTGCCACGAGCGCCCCGGCCAGGATGAAGGGCAGCACCTGCCGGTTGACCTCGGGGGTGGCCGAGGCGAGGGAGCCGACGTCCCAGAAGCGCATCTGGTCCAGGGCCACCGTGTCGAACACCTCGACGGAGCGGACGTACCCGTAGAGGGCGGCGGTCAGGGCGGTGCCGGCCAGGGCCAGCCTGACCGGGGTGGCGGTGCGGCCGCCGCCCAGCACGTAGACCAGGGCGGAGACGAGGGCGGCACCGAGGAAGGCGAACCAGACGTAGCCGCCGACGGAGTGGATGCCGAGGAAGCTGATGGCCGAGACGACGGCCGCCGCGGCGCCCGCGTTGACCCCGAGCAGCCCCGGGTCGGCCAGCGGGTTGCGGGTCAGCGCCTGCATCACGGCCCCGGCCAGGCCGAGGGCGGCGCCCACCATCAGGCCGAGCAGGGTCCGCGGCAGGCGCAGGTCGCGCACCACCACGTCGGTTTCCGTGCCCGAGTAGTGGAAGAGTCCGTGCCAGACCTGGCCGAGCGGCATGGACTTGGCGCCGAAGGCGATGCTCGCCGCGAGGACGAGCGCCAGCACGCACAGCGCGGCCACGAGTCCCGCCGCGCGCCGGGCGGTGCGCCGGCGTGCCGCCTCGGGCGCGGGCGCCTGCGGGGCGGGCGGGCCCTCTTCCCGCACCAGGGCCACGGGGGATTTTCCCTCGGTGGGACTCTCAATCGGCATGCGGTTAGGTTAGCCTAACCTCGCTTATCGCTCATCACGAGACCAAGGAAACCGAGATGACCACCTCCCGCCTCCCGCGTCTGTCCCGTCGTGCCCTGCTCTCCGCGGGCGGCGCCCTGGGGGCGGGCGCCCTGCTCGCCGCCTGCGGCAGCGACGACTCCTCCGGTTCCTCCGGGGGTTCGGGCTCCGGCTCCGGCTCGGGCGGCGGCTTCAGCTTCACCGACGACCGCGGCGAGAAGGTGGAGCTGGACGCGATTCCCGAGCGCATCGTCGCCTTCGTCGGCACGGCCGCCGCACTGCACGACTACGGCGTCGAGTGCGTGGGCGTCTTCGGCCCCACCAAGCAGGCCAACGGCGAGCCGGACGTGCAGGCGGGCGACCTGGACGTGGACAGCCTCACCAGCCTCGGCAGCGCCTGGGGCGAGTTCAACGTCGAGGCGTACGCCCAGCTGAACCCGCAGCTGCTGATCTCCAACATGTTCGAGGCCGACACCCTGTGGTACGTCCCCGAGGAGAGCGCGGACGACATCCTGGGCCTGGCCAAGAGCATCGGCATCCAGGTGGCCCCCACCGTCGACCCCGACGTCACCCTGGACTCGATCATCGCCCGCTACACCGAACTCGCCGGGGCCCTGGGCGCCGACCTGTCCGCCGGCCCGGTGACCCAGGCCAAGACCCAGTACGAGCAGGCCGCCGAGGCGCTGCGCCAGGCGGCGCGCGACAACGCCGGCATCAAGGTGCTGGCCTGCTCCGCCGACGCCGACCTGTTCTACGTCTCCAACCCCGCCGCCTCCGCCGACCTGGCCGCCTTCAAGCAGCTCGGCGTCGACCTGATCGTGCCGGAAAACCTGGACGAAGGCGGCTTCTACGAGAGCCTCAGCTGGGAGAACGCCGGCCGCTACCCCGCCGACGTGCTGCTGCTCGACAGCCGCAGCTCGGCCCTGCAGCCCGCCGACCTCTCCGGCAAGCCGACCTGGGCCCAGCTCCCCGCCGTCGTGGCCGACCAGGTCACCCCCTGGAACAGCGAGCCGCGCTACTCCCACGCCGGCTGCGCCCCCGTCCTCCAGCAGCTCGCCGACGCCCTCTCCGCGGCGCGCAAGGTCAGCTGACGGCCCGGGGCCGCCCCTCCGCCCGGCGGCCCCGCCGCGTCTCCCGGTACGTCCCCCGCTTCAGTCCCCGCGTCCCTCCCCCGCCCGGCGCCCGCCTCCCGGGACCGCCCGGCTCAGCCCCCGGAAGGAAGTGCCCATGTCCCGCGCCTCGTTCGGCTTCTTCGACCTGCGCGTGACCCGTGCCGCCCGCATCAGCCCGAGCTTCGTCCGCGTCACGCTGGGCGGCGCCGAGCTCGCCGGGTTCGCCAGCGGCGGCCGCGACCAGCGCGTCAAGCTGTTCCTGCCCCGCCCCGGGTGCCGCGAGGTGCGGGCGCCCAGGGAGGCGGGCGAGGACTGGTGGCCGGCCTGGCAGCGGATGCACCCCGAGGAGCGGGCCATGCTGCGCACCTACACGGTCCGCGAGCAGCGCCCCGCGGCCGGCGAGGTCGACATCGACTTCGTGGTGCACGGCGACACCGGGGTCGCCACCCGCTGGGCCAGGGCCGCGGCCCCAGGGGACCCGGTCACGGTCCTCGGCCCGGTGGCCGAGGACAACCCGGGCGTCCTCTTCCGGCTCCCGCCCGGCACCGACTGGGTGCTGCTGGCCGGCGACGCCTCGGCGCTGCCCGCCGTCTCCGGCATCCTGCGCTGGCTCCCGGCCGGGCTGCCGGTCCGGGTCTTCCTCGACGTGCCGCACGCCGCGGACCGCAGGGAACTGCCCACCCGGGCGGACGCGGAGATCATCTGGCTCTGCGGCGACCGCCCCGGGCCGCGCCCGGCCGACCCCCTCACCCACGCCGTGCGCCACGCCGCCTGGCCGAAGGGCCGCCCCTACGCCTGGCTGGCGGGCGAGTCGGGCCAGGTACGCGCCCTGCGCCGGCACCTCGTCAACGACCGCGCCACCCCCCGCAGCCGGGTCACCTTCACCGGCTACTGGCGCCGCGACGCCTCCGAGGACACCCTCATCCAGGAGGCCATCACCGCCGCGGCCTGACCCCGCGCCCGGGTCCGGCCCCCGGCCCACCCCGGCCCACCCGGGCCCGCCCGCCACCGCGGGCCCGGCGCCCCGGCGCCCCCGCCGGCCGGGCGGCCCCGGCGCCCCGCCGCGCCTACCAGCCCGCCCTGCCCAGCAGCCCGGTCGCCGCCGCCACCCCCTCCGGCCCCGACCAGGCAAGCGCGCACAGCGCCCGCAGGGCGTCCACCGGCTCCCCCCGCCCCTCGATCGAGGCGCCGGTCACCCGCCAGCCCCCGCAGCGGAAGCCGCCCTGCGCGTCCCGCTCCACGGCCGGCTGCGGGCTCAGCAGCCCCCGCAGGTCGGCCGCCACATACGTGGGCCGGTGCTCGGGCGGCGCGGCCAGCAACCCGGCCGGGTCGGTGACCCCCGTCAGCACGAGCAACGAGTCCACGCCCCCCACGTGCGCCCCCTCGATGTCCGTGTCCAGCCGGTCCCCCACCACCAGCGGCCGCCGCGCCCCCGTCCGCAGGATGCTCTCCCGGTGCATCGGCGGCCGCGGCTTGCCCGCCACCCGCGGGCTCACCCGGTACCGCGCCGCCATCCGCACCACCTCGACCGCCGCGCCGTTCCCCGGCAGCACCCCCCGCGCGCCGGGGATCGTGGCGTCCAGGTTCGACGCGTACCAGGGCACCCCCCGGTTCACCGCGAGCGCCGCCTCCATCAGCACCCCCCAGCGCAACTCCGGGCCGCCGTAGCCCTGCACCACGGCCGCCGGCTCCTCGTCCGCCGAGTCCACCGGCACCAGCCCCCGCTCCCGCAGCGCCACCCGCAGCCCCTCGCCGCCCGCGCACAGCACCCGCGCCCCGGCCGGCACCCCCTCGGCGATCAGCCGGGCCACCGCCTGCGCCGAGGTCACCACCTCCGCGGCCTCGGCGGGCACGCCGAGCCGCGTCAGGTGCGCCGCCACGGCCTCCGGCGTGCGGGCCGCGTTGTTCGTCACATAGGCGAGCCGCATCCCGCCCGCCCTGGCCGCCGCGAGCGAGGGCACCGCGTGCGCCACCGCCTCGCCGCCCGCGTACACCACTCCGTCCAGGTCGAGCAGCGCCGTGTCGTACGCCTCGCTCAACGGCCGCGCCGCCCCCTCGGGGCGGGTACGCGGCCCGGTGGCCCTGCCACCGCTCTCAGCCGTCTCACTCATCTCAGCCGTCTCATTCCTCTCGCCCCCCGATCATCTCGCGCCCTCCGCCGCGGCGTTCCGGCGGCATACGATGCGGGGATGCATGCCGACGGGCTCGACCTCGCGCCGTTCTGCGCCCTGCGGTACGCGCCGGAACGGGTCGGCAGCCTCGCCGCCGTCACCTCTCCCCCCTACGACGTCGTCGTCAGGCCCGAGGAGCAGCGCGCGCTGGAGACCGCCGACCCGCACAACGTCGTGCGCCTCATCCTCCCCCGCTCCCCGGGAGAGGCCGCCGCCACCCTCGCCCGGTGGCGCGCCGCCGGCGTCCTGACCCACGACGAGACCCCCGCCCTCTACGTCTACGAGCAACGCGCCCCCGGCGGCCGGGTCCTGCAACGCGGCCTGCTCGGCGCCCTGCGCCTGACCGCCCCGGAAGAGGGCGTCGTCCTGCCGCACGAGGACGTGCTCCCCGAGGTCGTGGCGGAACGCGCCGCCCTGACCCGCGCCACCGCGGCCAACCTCGAACCCCTCCTGCTGTCCTACCGCGGGGACGGCACGGACCCCGACCCCGGCGCCCTGACCGACCAGGTGGCCGAGCGCCGCCCCGCGCTGCTCGCCCTGACCGGCCGGGACGGCACCGCCCACCGGCTGTGGCGCCTGGCCGACCCGGCCGAGCAGGCCACCCTCGCCCGCGGCCTGGCCCGCCACCGCGCCCTCATCGCCGACGGCCACCACCGCTGGGCCACCTCCCTGCGGCTGCGCGCCGAGCACGGCGCCGAGCCCCCCTGGGACCGCGCCCTCGTGCTGCTCGTCGACACCGCCCGCCACCCGCTGCGGGTGCAGGCCATCCACCGCGTCCTGCCCTGGCTCCCCCTGCCCGAGGCGCTCGAACGCGCCTGCCGCGGCGGCGCGTTCCGGGCCCGCCGCCTGCCCGCCGACCCGACCGAGGCGCTCGGCGCCCTGGACGCCGCGGAAGGCCCGGCCCTCGTCCTGGCCGGAGACGGCTCCTTCCACCTCCTGGACCGCCCAGACCCCGCCCTCCTCGCCCGCACCGTCCGCGCCGACCGGCCGCCGGCCTGGCGCGCCCTGGACGCCACCGTCCTGCACCAGACCCTCCTGGCCGCCCTCTGGCCCGCCCCCGAGCCACCCGCCCGGGTCGCCTACCTGCACGACGCGGGCGACGCCCTCGCCCAGGCGGAACGCCTCGGCGGCACCGCCGCCCTGCTGCGCGCCGTCCCGGAGCGCACCGTGCGCGCCCTCGCCGAACGCGGCGTCACCATGCCGCAGAAGTCGACCTCCTTCACCCCCAAGCCCGCCACCGGGCTGCTGCTGCGCCCCCTGTGAGCGCCCGGCAGGACCGCGGGGCCGCGGCGCCGCGCCGGCCACCGTTGCCCGAGCAACTTAGGTGAGGCTAACCTCACTGACGGTCCGATCCCTTCGCCACCCTCACCGCCCCTTCCCCGCCCGCCTTCCCCACCCGCCCCCAGGGAGCCGCATGCCCGCCGTACTCTTCGCCCGCCGGGACGCCACGCTCGGCGAGTTCGCCGTCCGCCACGTCGACCCCGCGGCGGACACCCCGCTCCTGCACCGCTGGCTCACCCACCCCAAGTCGGCCTTCTGGCTGATGGGCGACGCCACCGAGGAGGAGGTCAGGCACGAGTACGAGACCATCGCCGCCGCCCCGGACCACGAGGCGTTCCTCGGCCTCCACGAGGGCGAGCCCGCCTTCCTCGCCGAACGCTACGACCCGGCCGGCGAACCCGTCGGCGCCACCTACCCCGTCCTGCCGGGCGACACCGGCATGCACTTCCTCGTCGCCCCGACCGACACCCCCCGGCACGGCTTCACCCGCGCCGTCCTGCACACCGTCATGCACCTGCTGTTCTCCGACCCGGCCACCCGCCGCGTCGTCGTCGAGCCCGACGTCCGCAACACGGCCGTGCACGCCCTCAACGCCGCCGTCGGCTTCCGCGTCGAGAAGACCGTCTCCCTCCCAGGCAAGGACGCCTGCCTCAGCTTCTGCACCCGCGAGCAGTACGCGGCCACCGCCCCCCAGGAGTGACGCCATGCCAGCCCCCGCTCCCCACGAGCCCGTCGCCCACCTCACCCCCGAGCTGTGGGAACGCGCCAACCGCCACCTCATACGCAAGGCGCTCGCCGAGTTCTCGCACGAGCGCCTCCTCCGCCCCGAGCCCGGGACCGACGGCCGCTACGCCGTCCGCAGCGACGACGGCACCGTCACCTACCTCTTCCCCGCCCGCCTCCTCAGCCTCGACCACTGGCTGATCGACGAGGAGGGCATCACCAGGCAGCGCACCGCCGACGGCACCCCGCTCCCCCTCGACGCCCTCGACCTCGTCATCGAACTGCGCACCACCCTCGGCCTGTCCGACGAGGTCCTGCCCGTCTACCTGGAGGAGATCAGCAGCACCCTCGCCGGCGCCGCCTACAAGCTCTCCCGCCCCGCCCTCACCGCCGCGCAACTGGCCCGCGCCCCCTTCCAGACCATCGAGGCGGCCATGACCGAGGGCCACCCCTGCTTCGTGGCCAACAGCGGCAGGATCGGCTTCGACGCCGCCGAGTACCACGCCTACGCCCCGGAGGCCGGCCCCGAGGTCCGCCTCCTGTGGCTGGCCGCCCGCCGCGAACTGGCCACCTTCACCTCCTGCGCCGACCTCACCTACGAGGAGCTGATCGAGGCCGAGCTCTCCCCGGCGACCCTGGACGCCTTCCGCGGCCGGATGCGCGCCCTGGGCCTCGACCTCGACGACCACTACCTCATCCCCGTCCACCCCTGGCAGTGGTGGAACCGCCTCTCCGTCACCTTCGCCGGCGAACTCGCCCGCCGCCGGCTGATCTGCCTCGGCCCGGGCGAGGACGCCTACCGCCCCCAGCAATCCATCCGCACCTTCTTCAATGCGAGCCACCCGGAGAAGCACTACGTCAAGACCGCGCTCTCCGTCCTCAACATGGGCTTCCTGCGCGGGCTCTCCGCCGCCTACATGCGGGCCACCCCCGCCATCAACGACTGGGTGGCCGGCCTCGTCGCCGGCGACGCCTTCCTCTCCGGCACCGGCTTCGCCATCCTCAGGGAACACGCCGCCATCGGCTACCACCACCGCCAGTACGAGGCCGCCACCGCCAAGGGCTCCCCCTACCTGAAGATGCTCGCCGCCCTGTGGCGCGAGAGCCCCCTCCCCGCCCTCGCCCCGGGCCGGCGCCTGGCCACGATGGCCTCGCTGCTGCACCGCGACCGCGAGGGCCGCTCCTTCGCCGGCGCGCTGATCGCCGAGTCCGGCCTCGACCCGGCCGACTGGCTCCGCCACTACCTCGACGCCTACCTCACCCCGCTGCTGCACTGCCTGTACGCCTACGACCTGGCCTTCATGCCGCACGGCGAGAACGTCATCCTCGTCCTGGAGAACGGCGTGCCGCGACGCGTCCTCATGAAGGACATCGCGGAGGAGATCGTCGTCATGAACGACGAGGCGCCCCTGCCCCCCGAGGTGGAGCGCGTCCGCGCCCACATCCCCGAGGAGATGTGGGCGCTTTCGGTGTTCACCGACGTCTTCGACTGCTTCTTCCGCTTCCTGAACGCCCACCTCGCCGAGGAGGGGCTGCTCCCGGAGGAGACGTTCTGGGCCACGGTCGCGGCCTGCGTCACCGACTACCAGCGCGCGGCCCCGCAGTTCGCCGAGAAGTTCAAGCGCTTCGACCTCTTCGCCGAACGCTTCCCCCTATCC
Organism: Streptomyces hoynatensis; assembly: GCF_003626535.1. GTDB lineage: Bacteria > Actinomycetota > Actinomycetes > Streptomycetales > Streptomycetaceae > Streptomyces > Streptomyces hoynatensis. Next base: position 2,928 of record NZ_RBAL01000004.1, on the reverse strand, counting down.
TGCCTGAACCGCCTGCAGCTGCGCGACAACCGCCAGATGGTCGACCTGCAGGACCCGACGACCGCGCTGCAGCTCGTCGGCACCCTGCGCAACCCGCTGGCAGGGCACGCCTGACGGCGGCCCGTCCCGTGGGTGACCGACCGCCACCCACGGGACGGCCGCGCCCTACGCGCCCCCCTCGCCGCCGGCGCCGCCCTCGCCCCCGTCGGCGCCCTCGGCGTCCTGGGACCTCCCGGCGGACGCGCCGCCGCCCTCGCCGTCCAGGCCGTCCCCGCCGTCCTCGTCCGGCTCGTCGGCCTCGTCCCTGGCGCCGCCCCGACCGCGTCCGCGGCCCGCGCCGGCCCGGGAACTCCCCGGCCCCTCGTCCTCGGCGAAGCGCCGCCCACGCCCCGCCCCCGAAGGCCCGGGCCCGTCGCCTAGCTCGTCAAGCTCGCCCACCTCGTCGAGTTCGTCGAACTCGTCGAACTCATCGAGTTCCCCGGGGTGCCCGGCGTCCCCGAACTCGCCGTCCTCGCCGTCCTCGCCATCCTCGCCGAACGCGCCGCGCCCGTCGCCGTACCCCTCGCCGGGACGCTCCCCGCCCTCCGGCTGCGAGGACAGGTGGGAGCGGCCCCCGGGGGCCGCGCCCCGCTCCTCAGCGGAGGACTCCGGGTACTCGCCGGCGAACTCGTCCTCGGCCTCCGGGTCGAGCGCGTCGACGAACTCCACGCCGTCCAGCTCCGCGAGCCGGTCCGAGGCGTTGGTCACGCCGCCCTGGTCCGCTTCGAGGGCCCGCGCGAACCACTCCCGCGCCTCGTCCCGCCGCCCCACGGCGAGCAGGGCGTCGGCGTAGGCGTACCGCAGCCGCGCGGTCCACGGCTGCACGGAGTGCGAGGCGAGCTCCGGGCTCTGGAGGGTGACCACGGCGGCCTCGGGCTGGCCCATGTCCCGCCTGGCCCCGGCCGCGACCAGCCGCATCTCCACCTGCCCCGCCTTGTCCAGCTGCCGCACCTCGGGGTCCCCGGCCATGGCCAGCGCCCGCTCGGGGCGCCCGATGCCACGCTCGCAGTCCGCCATGATCGGCCACAGGTGCACCGAGCCCGTCATGCGCCGGGCGGCGCGGAACTCGGTCAGGGCCTCGGCGTACTTCTCCACCCCGTAGGCGGCGAAGCCGGCCGCCTCGCGCACCGCGCCGACCCGGGAGGCCAGCCGCAGCGCCACCCGCGCGTAGGCATAGGCCCGTTCGGGGTCCTCGTCGAGCAGCCTGGCCACCATCACGAGGTTCCGCGCGACGTCGACGGCCAGGGTCTTCGGCAGGCTCATCAGTTCCTGCCGCACCGACCTGTCGACCTCCTCGCCCGTCACCTCGTCGGGAATGGGCAGCCGCCTGCCGGGCTCGCGCTCCCGGTCCCGGTCGCGGAACGGCCCCGGGCGCCGCCCGGCCCCCTCCCGCCGGTAGCCCGCCCGCGGGCCCCCGCGCTCGTCGCGGCGCCCGCGGAAGTCCCTGCCGCCGCCGTCCCGGCGCGGCCGCTCCTCGGTACCCCGCTCGCCCCGCCCGCGGTAGCCCTCACGCCCCCGCTCCCCGGAGGAAGAACGCCCCCCAAAGGAACGGTCACCATACGACCGGTCCCCGTAGGACCGGTCACCGTAGGACCGGTCACCGTACCCGCGCTCTCCGCGGGGTCGCTCGCCCGAGGACCGATCCGGCCTCGGCCGTTCGTCCCGGCGCCACTCGCCGCGCGGGCGCTCATCCCAGCGCTCGCGCCGCGGCCGCTCGCCGCCCGGACGCTCCTCGCGCTCCCGGCCGCGCGCGCCCTGGGAGTAGGGCCGGTCCTCGCGCCGGCCGCCACCGAACGGCCGCCTGCCGCCCGGCCGTTCGTCCCGCCGCCACTCGCCCCGCGGACGCTCCTCGCGCCACTCGCCCCGCGGCCGGTCCTCCCGGCGCTCGCCGTACGGCCGCTCCTCCCGGCGCCACTCCCCATGCCGCCGCTCCTCGCGGCCACGCTCCTCCCGGCCGCGCTCCTCGCGCCGGGGGCCGCCGTAGGGCCGATCCCCGCGCGGACGGTCCTCCCGACGCCATTCGCCGTGCGGCCGGCCGCCGCGGAACCGGTCCTCGCGGCGCTCGCCATAGGGACGCTCGTCCCGCGGCCGGTCCCCGCGCGGGCCCTCGCCGAACCTCCGGTCGCCGCCGCGCCGCCACTCGCCACGCGGCCGTTCCTCGCGGTCCCGCGGCCGGTCGTCCCGGCGGTCCTCCCTGCGGAAGTCCCCGCGGCCCTCGCCCCCGCGGTATCCGCCGCGCTCGAAGCGCTCGCCCCGCGGACGGTCCTCGCGCCGGAACGGACCGCCGTGACGCCCGCCCTCACGGCGCTCGTCGGAACGCTCCCGCCACGGCCCCTCTCGCCGCTCCCGCTGCTCGCCGAACCGGCGGAACCCGCCTCGGCGATCGTCGCGACGCTCACCGCGGCCGTCGCCGCGCCGATCCTCTTCACGGCGCGATCCCCGCTCCGGCCGTTCCTCCGATGAATCCGTCATCGACGTTTCCTGCCTTCCCTGCCCACGAACTCGGTAAAACAAAAAAAGGACCTCCGATTCCCCAGCATGTGCGCTGGGGAACCAGAGGTCCCATAAAAATTGTCCGGCGGTGTCCTACTCTCCCACACGGTCCCCCGTGCAGTACCATCGGCGCTGGAAGGCTTAGCTTCCGGGTTCGGAATGTAACCGGGCGTTTCCCCTCCGCCATGACCACCGGAACACTATAAGAAGTGCTCCAAGCGAACAAGCACACTCTTCAGTTGGAAAAGAAGCTCCACGAGCTTCAAGAATTCACAGTGGACGCGAGCATCTGCGGACAAGCCCTCGGCCTATTAGTACCGGTCAACTCCACCCCTCACAAGGCTTCCATCTCCGGCCTATCAACCCGGTCGTCTACCGGGAGCCTTACCCCATCAC
>NZ_RBAL01000048.1 GCF_003626535.1 Streptomyces hoynatensis | reverse complement strand
CCGGCTCGCCGGATTCGCCGGCGTCGCTCCCGCCGCCCGGGACTCGGGCAAGATCAGCGGCAACCTGCACCGGCCCAAGCGATACAGCCGCCGCCTCCAACGCGTCTTCTACACCTCCGCGCTGATCAGCATCCGCTGCTGCGACGAGTCCCGCCGCTTCTACGACCGCAAGGTGCGCCACGAGGCGCCACACCATCGAGTGGAGGTGGGAGACCTTCGCCGCCGGGCCGTCGCAGCGGTCCGGTAGAAGCTGGGGGCAGCCCGATCCGGGGAACGCCGGGGAGGGCGGGAAGCAGCCCCGACAATGCCGGGACGGTCCGGGATCACCAGACGGGCCGGGTCCGGCTAGCGAGGCCAGAAGGTACAACGAGAGTGAACCAGTGGCTGACGCCCCGTAAGCGTAGAACCGGCTCAAATCTGGTGGATATGGGCCGGGGTGCGGTGCACGGACTCGTGTTTTGCGGTCGGGTCCGACTCCGACACCGGGTTCTTTCGCCCGGTGAGGAGGCCACGCCGAATAACTGCGGCGTAGGCGTGGCGATGCCGTCGGGGTAGAGCTGGGTGCCTCCCTGGCCGATCGATGGAGTGGTGAACGTGGGAACTGCCCCCGGTCGCCCCGAGGACCGGACCGCCAGTCCGGACAGGGGCAGGCCCGTTGCCGGCTGATGGCCGTGGGGCAGGGCGGAGGTCCCGTAGTAGTCCGAGCCGGGGAGAGCCCGACACATGGCGAAGGGGACCAGCAAGTCAGCAAGGAGGAGACTGGAATGCCAGGAGGACGTTGGTGAATACCGACGAGCTGGAGTGGGCCTTGTCCAAGGCCGAACGCCGGGTACTGGAGATCCAGACCAAGTTGCACCGTTGGGCGGCCGACGATCCCCATCGCCGGTTTGACGATCTGTTCAACCTCGTGGCCGATCCCGCGTTCTTGTTGGTGGCGTGGGCTCGGGTGCGGGGCAACAAGGGAGCGCGCACGGCCGGAGTGGACGGCAAGACTGCCCGCTACATTGAGGCCGCGCAAGGGGTCGAGGTCTTCCTCGGCGCGCTGCGGTCGCAGGTCAAGGACCGCAGTTTCCGACCGGTCCCGGTGCGGGAGCGGATGATCCCCAAGGCGAACGGCAAGCTGCGTCGCCTGGGCATCCCGACTGTGGCGGACCGGGTGGTCCAAGCCTCCCTGAAGCTGGTGCTGGAGCCGATCTTCGAGGCGGATTTCCTCCCGTGTTCCTACGGGTTCCGCCCGAAGCGCCGGGCCCACGACGCGATCGCCGAGAGCCGCTTTCTGGCCAGCTGTACCTACCAGTGGCTGATCGAGGGCGACATCGAAGCGTGTTTCGACACCATCGACCACACGGCCCTGATGGGCCGGATGCGTCAACGGGTCGGTGACAAGCACGTGTTGGTCCTGGTGAAGGCGTTCTTGAAGGCGGGCATCCTCGCCGAGGGTGGCGCGCTTCGGGACACCCGCACCGGCACCCCGCAAGGGGGGATCCTCTCCCCGCTGCTGGCCAACATCGCCCTGACCGTGTTGGACGAGTACGTCGCCAACCGGCCGGGCGGGCCGAACACCACCCCGGCACGACAGGTGGGACGACGCCGCCGTGGCGAGCCCAACCTCCGGTTGGTCCGCTACGCGGACGACTTCCTCGTGCTCGTGGCCGGGACTCGCGAGCACTGCGAAGTGCTGCGCGAGGAGGTGGCGGCGGTCCTCGCACCGATGGGCATGCGCCTGTCGATGGAGAAGACGAGGATCACCCACATCGACGAGGGCCTCGATTTCCTCGGCTGGCGCATCCAGCGTCACCGCAAGCGGGGCACCGACCGGCACTACGTCTACACCTACCCGGCGAAGAAGTCCGTGAGGACCATCGTCCGGAAGGTCAAGATCGCCTGCCGGATGGACGTCAACCAGCCGCTGCCGAACCTGCTGCAACAGCTCAATCCGATGCTGCGGGGATGGTGCGCCTACTTCCGGCCCGGCGTGTCGAGCGCCACGTTCCAGTACCTGCACCACATCGTGTGGCACCAGGTCTGGAAGTGGATCAGACGCAAACACCGCCGGACTCACTGGAAGGAACTCAGCCGTCGCTACCACGACCGGCGGGGATGGCCGACCACCGAGGAGATCACCCTGTTCGACCCGGAGAAGGTACGCACCACGCGCTACCGCTACCGGGGCACGGTGATCCCCTCGCCCTGGCCGACCACGGGATGAGGAACCCGAAGTAATCCAGCGGGACTTGTGGAGAGCCCGGTGCTCGGTAACGGGCACGCCGGGTTCGGGAGGCGGTCCGGGGAAACCCACCAGCAGCAATGCTGGCAGGGCGCCCCGGGCCGACCTCACCGCGCTGAAGGCAAACGCCATGTCCAAGCCGTGCTCGCGCTCGCCCGCCGACGGGTCAACGTCCTGTGGGCCCTCCTGCGTGACGGACGGTGCTACGAGCCCATACCGCCCGTCACGGCCGCCGCTTGACATCTCCATTAGGAATC
>NZ_RBAL01000047.1 GCF_003626535.1 Streptomyces hoynatensis | reverse complement strand
CGAGGGGCCCATGATCGCGGTGAACACCCCCCGCTCGATGTCCACGGAGACCCCGTCCAGGGCCACCACCCTGGTCTCGCCCTCCCCATACGCCTTCACCACACCCTCGGCCCGCGCAGCCACGGCCATGCGAGTCCTGGTGAGTCCCGCGGAAGGGATCGGTACAGCCGTAGCCACTGTGGTGTCTCCTCTGCCATCCGGCCGATCGGCCTCGTCAGGTACGTCCACCACAGTGCCCTTCGGGAGGGGTCCTCCGCGCTGGGGCACGTCTCCGTTTTCGACCTGAGGTTTACCCCACCCCGCTCCTCCCGGTAGCAGCACCGCGGGCCTGTGGTTCCTCCCCGCCCTGGGCGTACATCCTGGCGATGACCTGCTCGATGTCCGGCTCCCGCAGCGACAGGTCGACCAGCGGATGCGCGGCCGCGATCCGCGCCACCAGCGGCGCCGCGGAGGCCGAGGCGGGGAACGCGAGCCACTGCCGCGGCCCCTCCACCCGCACCGTCCGCGCCCCCTCCACCTCGATCGGCGGCGCCTCGGCGGCCAGGTCCACCACCAGCGTCCGCTCGCTCTCCCCCACCTCGCGCAGCTCGGCCGGTGCCCCGTCGTACATCAGCCGCCCCTGGTCGATCACCATCACCCGCGAACACAGCTGCTCGATATCGGTCAGGTCATGGGTGGTCAGCAGCACGGTCGTGCCCCGTTCGACGTTCAAGTCCCGTAGGAACGTGCGCACTTTTGACTTGCTGATCACGTCGAGTCCGATCGTCGGCTCGTCCAGGTACAGCACCTCAGGATCGTGCAGCAGCGCCGCCGCGATGTCCCCGCGCATCCGCTGCCCCAGGGACAGCTGCCGCACCGGCACCTCGAGCAGGGCGCCGAGGTCGAGCAACTCGACGCACCGCTCCAGGTTCTCCTCGAACCGCCGCCGCTCCACCCGGTACAGCCGCCGCACCAGCCCGTACGAGTCCCGCAGCGGCAGGTCCCACCACAGCGTCGTCCGCTGCCCGAACACCACCCCGATCCGCCGCGCCAGGCGCGTCCGGTCACGGGCGGGGTCGATTCCGGCCACCCGCAGCCGCCCCGCGCTCGGCGTCAGGATGCCCGTCAGCATCTTGATCGTCGTCGACTTCCCCGCCCCGTTCGGCCCGATGTAGCCCACCACCTCGCCGCGCGCCACCCGGAACGAAATCCCGTCCACGGCCCTGACCTGCTCGCTCACCCGGCGAAACCGACCCGCCCGCCGCCGTACCCGGAACACCTTCGACACGTCCTCGAGCACGATCGCCTCGCCCGCCACGCCCTGGGACTCCTCTCGCTCCACCCTCAACTCCCGGTGCTCCGATAGCCCCGCACCGCCGCACGCCAGGCCAGCGCCGCGACCCCGCACAGCGCCGCGGCCACCACGGGCGACAGGAAATCCGCCCAGCCGGGCAGCCCGAGCGGGTCCTCCCTGCCGAGCAGCCGCAGCGCCGGCAGCCAGTTGACGAAGGCCAGCGGCACCACGAACGTCACCCCACGCACCAGCTCCCTGGCGAAGATCGTCGGCGGGTACTGCAGCAGCGTGTTGCCCCCGTAGGTGAAGGCGTTCTGCACCTCGGCGGCGTCCTGCGCCCAGAACTGGAAGACCCCGCCGAGCGTGACCAGCGCCCCGAAGATCGCGGCCCCGCTCACCAGCATCGACAGCAGCAACGCCACCCGCCACGCCGTCCAGTCCACCTCGACCTCGGCCAGCGCCCACACCAGCACGCCCAGGCCCTGCGCCGCCCGGCCGAGCCGCCTGAGCGCGAACCGGTCGGCCGCCACCTGCACGAAGATCGGCGCCGGCCGCACGAACATCACGTCCAGCGAGCCGTCCCTGATCCGGCCGCCGATCCGCTCCACGTCCCCCAGCGCCAGGTGGCAGAGCGCCAGCGCCAGGCTCGTCGACCCGTACAGCAGTCCCACCTCGGCCACCGAGAACCCGCCCAGCCGGTCCACATGCGCGAACATGATCAGAATGGCGACGAAGTCGAGCATCGTCAGGGCCGCGTTGCAGATGATCGCGAGCACGAACGACAGGCGATAGGTCATCGTCGAACGCACCCACATCGAAACGATCAGCGCGTACGCCCGCAGCGCCTCAGCCACCCTGCACCACCACCCTGCGCGTGGCCACGGACTGGGCCAGCCGCCCGAGCAGGAGCAGCGCCACCGCCCAGCACGCCTCGAAGGCCAGCGCGCCCCAGGCCCCCGCGCCGGAGTGCCGTTCGAGCAGCACGTCCGCCGGCACCTGGAGCATCGCCGCCCACGGCAGCCACCTGACGATCTCGCCGAAGGCCCCGGGGAAGGTGGTCAGCGGCAGCAACATGCCGGAGAAGAAAAGGGAGAGCACGGTGCTCACCATGTCCGCGCCGGCCCCGTCGAGCAGCCAGAAGGCCGCCAGACCCACCAGGAACCGGAGGGCGAAGCTCACCACGACGGCCAGCACGAGCGCCACCAGGAAGAGAACCCAGGTCACCGGGTCCGCCGGGAGCGCCAGCTCGAACGCCAGCGAGCCCACCACCATGGGGGCCACCCCGCGGCCGACCAACTGAAAGGCGCTCCGGCCGAGTTCGGAGGACAGCCACCACATCTGGAGGTCGGCGGGCCGGAACAGGTCGATCGCCACGTCGCCGGTCCGCACCCGTTCCTGCAACTCGACCTGGAAGCCGCCGCCGAGCAGGGCGACCGCGCCGATCATCGCCTGCCCGATCCACACGAACGTCAGCGCCTGCGACTGGTCATAGCCACCGAGGTGCGGACGCGTGGTCCACAGCGCCTCGAAGGTATAGGCGAGGACGAAGCCGAAGACCGTGTTCGTGAACACCCCCGCGGCCGTGGCCGCGCGATAAGTGGCGTACCGCCGGAAGCTGTTGGCCGCGACGGCCGCGTACAGTCCCGACGCCGTCATGTCCGCCCCCTCACTGCGTCCCGCGCTCCTCTTCCCCACGACGTCCCCGCGAGTCCCCGCCACTGCGGCCGGCCGGCGGAGCCACGGCCGTGGCCGGGCAGGGGAGCGGCCAAAGAGGCCGAGGTTAGTGCGCGGACGGAAGCCGGGACCACCGAATTTCCCGGGTGGGAACGGCACCGCGCACGGGTGACGGCCCTGCCCTGCGGTGGAGGCCGCGCGGCGGGCACCACAGGCGCCGAGTAGGGCGCCACGGTCTCAACTTGACACCGCCAGAGTCGGGTACGTAGCCTCCTTCGAGCTTGCCCGGGACCGACGCAATCGGTCGGCGGAATCCACCGCGGTGGCAGGCAACTCCTCCCGGCCGAGCCGAAGTTCGAGAAATCGAGCGTGGTAGAGTTGGGAACACCGAACGAAGCCCGGTGAGGGTCCGTTCCTTGAGAACTCAACAGCGTGTCTATTCTCGTCAATGCCAGTTTATTGATTGAGTAGTTCATTTTTAGCGAGGATTCTCGCGTGAAGCATTCACGGA
>NZ_RBAL01000046.1 GCF_003626535.1 Streptomyces hoynatensis | reverse complement strand
CGCCGAAGTCATCACCGCCTCGGTCCGCAGCGGATTGATCTCCGACACCGACCCCACAAACGTGGTCTTCCCCACGCCGAACCCGCCCGCGATCACGATCTTCGCAGACGTCGTGGAACGGGACGGCGCGGAGAGACCGGCGTCGTTAGAGCTTGCGAAGTCCACTGAGCACCCTTTCGAGCAGTGTCACATCTGGCTGGCCACCGGGATCACCCTCGTGCCCCGGCTGGTGAATGGCGACGAGCCCCGCCTCGGCCAGGTCGGCCACCAGAATCCGCGCCACCCCCAGGGGGAGGGACAGCAGCGCGGAGACCTCGGCCACCGACTTCACCTCGTAGCAGAGCTGGCAGATCCGCTGGTGCTCCGGGAGCTGGCCCTGGAGCTGGACCGGGTCCGCCGAGGTGCTCACCAGCGCCTCGATCGCCAGCTGGTAACGCGGCCTGGTCCGGCCGCCCGTCATCGCGTACGGGCGCACCAGTGGCTGCGGCTCGCTGTCGAACTGACGCCGGGGCTGGGCGGGTTGAGACGCCTCGGGCGGCTTCCACTCCCGTGCCCTGCCGCCGCCGGAGCCGGGGCCGCGGGCCGCCCCGTGCGGCTCCTCCGCGCCGGCCACCCGTGGCTGGGCCGGGGCGCCCTGGTGCGACTCCGGCATCGGCCGCCGGCGCGAGCCGCTCGGCGCCGAGGGGAAGTTGAAGCGCCCCGAGCGCCCGGTGCCGTGCGCCTGCCCGGGGTACTCGTTTCCGTATGGTCCGCCTGGGGGCGTTGCCACAGTTCCTCCTCCGACTGCCTCTTGCTCTGTAGCGGATGCCGTGCCCGACGCCTCGCCACGTCCCAGCACCTTACGGGGCGCAGGCCCAATCCACACAAGGCGTCTGCTAGTTGAGCAGGCTCCCCTGGAGCTCTGCGCGCAGGTCGGGCGTCAGCACGGTACCGGCACGATCGACAAGCAACGCCATCTCGTACCCCACCAGACCGATATCGGCCTCCGGATGCGCAAGCACCGCAAGCGAAGAACCATCCGAAATCGACATGATGAAGAGGAACCCCCGCTCCATCTCCACCACCGTCTGATTCACCGCACCACCCTCGAAGATCCGCGACGCACCAGCCGTCAACGACGTCAACCCGGAAGCCACCGCCGCAAGCTGATCAGCACGATCCCGCGGAAACCCCTCCGACAACGCCAGAAGAAGACCATCGGCGGACACCACCACCGTGTGCGACACCCCAGGGGTGTTGTCCACGAAATTAGTGATCAACCAGTTCAGGTTCTGCGCCGCCTGGCTCATCGGGCTCACCCTAACGCTCCTGCTCGTATTCGTCGTTCCGCGCGCCGCGACCCTGCTGTGCGCCGCGGCCCTGCTCTACTCCGCGACGCAGGCTGCTCAGCCGGCCACGGACGTCCTTCGGGTCCCGGGAGACCCGGCTGGCCTGGGGCCCGCCGCCGGCGGGCCCGGGAGTCGAGTGCTCGGTCAGGTTGGCCCGCGGCACCCGCCTGGGGAGCCCGGCCGAGGTGGTGCCACCGGAGCGCTCCTCGCGGCGCGGCCCGCGGTCCCACCGCACTTCCCCGGCCGTGGAAGACGCCGGGGACTCTTCGCGCAGTCGCTGTGCCGGTTCCTCCTCGGGCCGCTGCCGCTTTCGTGTGCTACGGCGGGGAAGCCCCGCGCCGGGCGAGGGGTGCCCCGCCGCTTGTTCTTCGGGGCCCCGTGGTCCATCGAAGCCTACGCGCTGCCCGCTGTCGACGGGACCACCGTGGGGAGATTCCGTGTAGCCCTGCGACGGGTCGAACGCGGGCTCTCCATGTGCCCGTTCGGCCCGGTGGGCCCCGGGGCCGGGGCCGAGGGCCGCCTGGCCCCTGGCGCGCGAGAGCGACCTGCCGAGGGTGCCCAGCTCCATGGTCTGCGCCGCGGCCCCGTACCTGGAGTCGTCGAAGCCGAGCTCGGCGGCCGTGCGGGCGCCGGCCTCGCGGTCGGCCGCGGTGATCTGCGCCTCCTCGGGCGCGATCCTGGAGACGGTGAACCGCTCCTCGGCCGGCTGGGCCGGCCTGCGGTGGCTGCCCCCCGCGCTCTGGACGGCGATGCCGGGGAGCATCACCAGCGAGGTGGTGCCGGTCTGCTCGCCCGCCGGGCGCAGCTGCACCCGGATGCCGTGCCGCGCGGCGAGCCTGCCCACCACGAACAGGCCCATCCGGCGGGACACCGTGGCGTCCACGGCCGGGGGCTCGTCCAGCCGCTTGTTGATCTCGGCGAAGTCCTCCTGGGTGAGACCGATGCCCTGGTCGTGGATCTCGATCATGATCCGGCCGTCGGGCAGCCGGGTGGCCGCCACCCGGACCGGGGTCTGCGGCGAGGAGAAGGTGGTCGCGTTCTCCAGCAGCTCGGCGAGCAGGTGGACCAGGTCGTTGACGACGGGGCCCTTGACCTGGAGCTCGGGCACGCCGGTGAGCTCGATGCGCGAGTACGCCTCCACCTCGGAGGCCGCGGCGCGCAGCACGTCCACCAGCGGCACCGGCTGGTTCCACCGGTTCTTCGGCTCCTCGCCGGCGAGCACCAGCAGGTTCTCGCCGTTGCGGCGCATGCGGGTCGCCAGGTGGTCGAGCGTGAACAGGTGCTCCAGCTGGGCGCCGTCGGACTCGTTGTTCTCCAGTTCGGTGATCAGGGCGAGCTGGCGCTCGATCAGGCCCTGGTTGCGGCCGGAGAGGTTGGTGAAGATGGCGTTGACGTTGCCGCGCAGCATGGCCTGCTCCGCGGCCAGCCTGACCGCCTCGCGGTGCACCCGGTCGAAGGCGCGGGCCACCTGGCCGATCTCGTCCCGGCCCACCGCCTGGATCGGCGCCACGGTGGTGTCCACCTTCCCGGGGACGGTGCGGGACAGCGACTCGACCACGGAGGGGAGCCGGTTGTCCGCCACCTCGATGGCGGCCGCGCGCAGCCGGCGCATGTCGCGGCTCATCGTGCGCGCCATCAGCCAGGCGGCCAGGAAGGCGAGCAGCACGGCGAGCAGGACCGCCGCCGCGTTGACGACCATGTCCCTTCTGGCGACCGAGGCCGCGTGCGCCGCGTCGTTCACCGCGCTGTCGACCATCTCGCGCTCGACCGTGCGGTACGCGTCGAACTCCGCGGTGGAGGCGGCCCAGAAGGCCCCGGCGGTGATCCCCGCCTCGGCGAGCTGGCCGGGCGATCCCCCGGCCGCGATGCGCTCCACCATCTCGTCCAGCGGCGGCGCGTCGGGGTCCTCGGCGGCCCGGTCCTCGGTGGCGGCGGCCATCTCCCGGATCAGCCGGTCGTTCTGGTCGTCGGTGCCCGAGGAGCGGTACTCGGTCTCGGCCAGGTTCTCCAGGTAGAGGTAGGAGCTGAACTCCGTCAGCTGCTCCCTGAGGTACCGCTCGCTCGGGCCGGGCGCGACCAGCAGGTGCAGGCCGATGACGCGCTGGAGCGAGCTCGCCGACTTCGCCAGGGAGAGGGTGTAGACGATGCGGCCGTAGGAGACGAGGTTCTCGCCGCTGAGGTTGAGCTCGTTGGCGAAGGTCAGCAGCGGGCGGACCAGGTTGACGTATCCCTCCTCGGTCTGCGCCCCGGGCAGCTCCCCGGTGAACGCCCGCCGCCGCAGCGGCTCGAGTTGGGGCTCCACCTGGCTGACGGCCGCCATCCGGCGGGCCAGGCTCTCGGTCTGCGGCGCCCGCGCCGCGGCCTGGTAGAAGGCGTCGCGCGCCTCGTCCGTGGTCCTGCGGACCTCCGCGATCTCCGGGTTTTCCGTGTCGCCCTCGAGAAGCGGCCGGGCGGAGACGTCGCGCTCGTTGGTCAGCGCCTGCGCGTAGGAGGTGGCGGCCCGCGCCAGCTCGGCGGTCCGCTGGGCCGCGCCCGCGTCGTCCCAGTCCTGATAGGAGTCGTAGACCCGGACGCCGCCGAGCGCGAGGGCCACGGCCACGGGGATCACGACGATCGCGTACAGCTTGGTGACCACCCGCCAGTTGCGGGGCGCGAATCTGGAGCCCGTGGGGACGGCTTCTTCGCCGCCCTGGGCCGGGGCCGCCGGGCGCGCCGGCGGCGCGCCGCGCCGGGGGGTCGGGGAGTCGGCGGACTCCCTCGAATGGGTGGGAGTCTCGGTGCTGCGCCTCACGGGCCTGTCACCTCTCGGCATCGCCACACGCGTCGCGGATGATCCGCTCTCTGCTGCGGAGTCGTGGTGGATTCCAGCATGCCAAGCGAAGACTTTCCAATCCCGTGCCGGGTGCGGTCACCCGGCGGAGGGGAAAGGGCAAGTCGCCGCCGATAAATGGGGCATTGCGCCCCAGCCGCGGCAACTGCGGCATTCTCCGGCGGCCCGCAGCCGGGCATTGCGGGCGTCGCGCCCCGTGCCGCGGCCGGGCGATGAGCGGAACGGAACGGCCCGCTCGCCCAGCGTGCTCGGCATTGCGCGAAGGAAGGGCAGAATACGGCGCCGAATTGTTACCAAGTCGCGCGGGGACCGGCTTGGGATGGCACTGCAACCGCACTGCAATCGGAACGCAATCACGCGCAAGGTTTCCGCCCCGGGCCCGTGGGCCCGGGCTTCTCCCCACCCGCCGCCGGGGACGGCGCCGCGGCGCCCGGCGCGGCGCCGGGAGCGAAGGCGCCCTGGGGCTTCGACGGCCCGCGCAACGGCGGCCGGCGGCCGTCCGGCGGGAGCGCCGGGCCCCGGGGCGGTGCGCCGCGCGGCCGGGCACGGGTCAGTGCAGGCGCGCCAGCAGCGCGTGCTCGACCAGGGTGATCAGCGCGCTCTTCGCCTCGGACCTGACCCGGGCGTCCGTCGTGATGATGGGCACGTCGGGGCCGATCTGGAGGGCCTCCCTGACTTCCTCCGGCACATAGGGCTGGTGGCCGTCGAAGCCGTTGAGGGCGATCACGAACGGCAGCCCGCTGTTCTCGAAGTAGTCCACCGCGGGGAAACAGTCCGCAAGCCGCCGGGTGTCCACCAGCACCACCGCGCCGATCG
>NZ_RBAL01000045.1 GCF_003626535.1 Streptomyces hoynatensis | reverse complement strand
GCGCGCACATCTCAATCAGCAGCCAGGGCGCCCCGGAGAGCCGGACGGCCACTCCTAGTCAGCCACTGAAGGCAAGGACCCATAAGCCACATCCGGCCCTCCCGGGCCGCCCAACAACTTACGGAGACACCCATGGACCACACCCTCGAGACCGCAGCCGGCGCCCGTCCCCTCACCTCCCCGGGCCCCCGCCCCGCGGCCCCCGCCGGCGCACCGGAAACGGCCCCCGCCGGCGCACCGGAAACGGCCCCCGCCGGCACGCCGGGGATCGCCGCCGCCCAGGCCCGCAGCGCCGTGCTCGAGGAGGAGGTACGCCGCCATCCCGAAAGGTTCCGGGTGCTGACCGGAGACCGCCCCACCGGGCGGCTGCACCTGGGCCACTACTTCGGCACCCTGCACAACCGGGTGCGCCTGCAGAACCTCGGCGTGGAGATGTTCGTGCTCATCGCGGACTACCAGGTGCTGACCGACCGCGAGGTGGCGGAGGACCTGACCGGGCACGTCGAGGAGCTGGTGCTCGACCACCTCGCCGTCGGCGTGGACCCGGCGCGCAGCACGATCTTCGCGCACAGCGCCGTCCCGGCCCTCAACCAGCTGCTGCTGCCCTTCCTCAGCCTGGTCTCCACCGCGGAACTCGGCCGCAATCCCACGGTCAAGGACGAGATCGCGCACGCGCGGCAGTCCGCCGTCAGCGGCCTGATGTTCACCTACCCCGTGCACCAGGCGGCCGACATCCTCTTCTGCAAGGCCAACCTGGTCCCGGTCGGGCAGGACCAGCTCCCGCACCTGGAGCTCACCCGGACCCTCGCCCGCCGCTTCAACGACCGCTACGGCAACGGCACCGCCGTCTTCCCGCAGCCGGAGGCCCTGCTGTCGCCCGCGCCGCTGCTGCTGGGCACCGACGGCACCAAGATGAGCAAGAGCCGGGGCAACGCCGTCGCACTGGCCGCCGGGGCGGACGAGACCGCGCGGCTGATCAAGGGGGCCAAGACCGACTCCGAGCGCCACATCACCTACGACCCGGCCACGCGCCCCGAGGTGTCCTCCCTCCTCCTGCTGGCCGCCCTCTGCCAGGGCCGGAGCCCCCGGGAGGTCGCCGACGAGATCGGCTCCGGGGGCGCGGCTGCGCTGAAGCGGACCGTGACCGAGGCGGTGAACGCGTACCTGGCGCCGATCCGGGCCCGCCGCGCCGAGTACGCCAAGGACCGCGGGGAGCTGCGCCGCGTCCTGCGCGAGGGCAACGAGCGGGCCAGGGCGGTGGCCGAGGCGACCCTCGCCGAGGTGCGGGCCGCCATGAACAGCCACTACTGACGCGGCGGGGAGCCCGCGGGTGGGGGCGCACGAGTTGCCGCCCGGCCGGTGCCGGGCGCAGGATGAGCCGGTGCCGGAACTCGTCGCCCCCACCACCCGCGTGCACGCCTCCTTCCTCGCGGCGATCGCGGAGTTCGCGGCCGAGGGCCGGGGCACGGCCGAGGACAACTCCATGCTCGGCCGCGACATGCTGCGCCACGGCGCGCGCTGGCAGGAGCCTGAGGTCTTCGCCCGCTACGTCGCGGAGACCCTGGCCGACGCCCGCGAGGAGACCGCGCGCCCCGAGGGCTTCGTGCCCTCGACCGTGCTGTGGTGGGTCGAGGGCGAGGAGTTCCTCGGGCGGCTCTCGATCCGGCACCGGCTGACCCCGCGCCTGCTGGACTGGGGCGGCAGCATCGGCTACGAGGTCCGCCCGAGCGCGCGCAGACGCGGCCACGCGACCGCGATGCTCCGGGCGGCGCTGCCGGTGGCGCACCGCCTCGGCTTCGACCCGGTGCTGATCACCTGCGATCACGACAACGTGGGCTCCCGCAAGGTCATCGAGGGCTGCGGCGGGGTCTTCGAGGACCGGCGCGGCGAGAAGCTGCGCTTCTGGGTCCCCACCTCCTGACGCCTGGCCCGCGCCGAGGGGGACGCCCGCTTGGGGGATCGCCGCGGGTGGCACGTAACCTTGACGGCAGGCGACGGCAGATCCGGCGCCGCCCCCGGACGGAGCCCGGTCGATCCCGGTCGAGCCCGGTCGTATACGAGGGACACCGGTGGACACGAGGGACAGCAGAGGGACTGAGGAGCACTGGGGAAGCGACAACCCGTAGGCCCGCCGCCCGCGCCGGCGGTGCAGCGCATCCGACTGCGCTACACCAAGCGGGGCCGCCTGCGGTTCACCAGCCACCGCGACTTCCAGCGCGCCTTCGAGCGCGCGCTGCGCCGGGCCGAGGTGCCCATGGCGTACTCCGCGGGGTTCACCCCGCACCCGAAGGTCTCCTACGCGAACGCCGCGCCCACCGGCACGGCGAGCGAGGCCGAGTACGCCGAGATCGCCCTGACCACGCCGCGTGACCCGGCACAGCTGCGGGCGCGGCTCGACGAGTCGCTGCCGGCCGGCCTCGACATCGTCGAGGCGGTGGAGGCCCACACCGCGGACTTCGCCGAGCGCCTGCAGGCCTCCCGCTGGGAGCTGCGGCTGGACGGCGTCGCGGCCGAGGAGGCGGAGCGGGCGGTGGCGGCCTTCCTGGCCGCGGACCGGGTACCGGTGGAGCGGATGACGAAACGGGGGGTGCGCGCCTTCGACGCCCGCGCCGCCGTCGTGTCGCTCGGCGTGTCGCGGCCCGAGCCGGCCGGTGGGTCCGATGGGCCCGCCCCCCGCCCTTGTGCGATACTGCGCCTGGTAGTGCGGCATGGGACACCTGCCGTACGACCCGACGACGTCCTGTCCGGCCTCCGCGTTGCGGCCGACCTGGCGCCGCCGGTCCCCGCAGCGGTGACCAGGCTGGCGCAGGGGCCCCTCGATGAGGAGACCGGCACGGTGCACGACCCGTTCGCGCCCGACCGCGACGCCGCCTCGGCCGCCTCACCCATGGCCGCCGGACGGCAGGCCGCGGCGGCGCCGGGGACCGCTGGATAGACGCCGTCGCCGCGCCGCCGAACCGCCCGGTGCCAGGGAGCCACTCGGGCCCGGCTGTTCAGGCAGACGCACCGACCAGGAGACTTTCGCCGTAGCCGGCCCGCGGGGGCCCGGAACCGGCGAGCGATACGAAGCTCCCGAGCGGCGCCGCCGTCACCGGTGAGGCGCCCGGGAGCGTGACGGGAGAACCGCCCGCATGCCAGAGCGCAAGGGGTCCGCGGAAGCGGACGGTGCGGAAAGCACCGCGAACGACATCAGCACACCGAGCGACACCCTTCCCCCGCGCCGCCGACGCGCGGCGTCCCGCCCGGCGGGACCGCCCGCGAGCGCGGCCGGGGAGGAGGGCGTTTCGCCTGATCAGGCCGCCGGGGAACCCACGGTTCCCGGGCCGGCCACGCCCGGGTCGGCGGCGGAGTCCGCGCCCGGGACCGCGGCGGAGTCCGCCGCGGAGGAGGCGCCGGCGCGCCGCCGCAGGCGCGCGACCCGCGAGGCGTCGGCCCCGCAGCCCGCCGCGGAACAGGCCGGGGAGAGCCCGGAACAGGCGGCCGGGGAGCCGCCGGCGCCGCGCACCAGGCGGCGCGCCACGCGCGCGGCCGCCGCGGCGGAGGCCGCCGTCCCCGAGGCCGAAAAGACTGGGGAATCCACTGAAGTTCCCGTGACGCGCGTCACCCGGGCGTCGGCGGCCGAGGAGGCCGAGGTGCCGCGGGCCCGTGGCAGGCGCCGGGCGACCCGCGCCGCCGCGGCGGAGCCCGAGGTGCTGCCGGAGAGCGCGGTGGTGCCGCCCGAGGAGGCCGGCGGAGCCGGGGAAGCCGCCGCTGCCGAGCCCGCGCCCACGCGTGGCCGGCGGCGTGCCACGAAGGCGGAGAGCTCCGCAGGCGAAGGGGCCGAGGAGG
Source organism: Streptomyces hoynatensis (assembly GCF_003626535.1). Taxonomy (GTDB): domain Bacteria; phylum Actinomycetota; class Actinomycetes; order Streptomycetales; family Streptomycetaceae; genus Streptomyces; species Streptomyces hoynatensis. The sequence goes on along the minus strand of NZ_RBAL01000045.1, from coordinate 3,236 downwards.
CCCCGGCCCGCGGGAGGCGCCGGGCGACCCGCGCCGCCGCGGCGGAGACGCCGTCCGCCGACGCGGGCGTGACCGCCGAGAAGGAGGCCGAGGAGGGTGCCGCCGTGGAGCCGGTGGCCGCCGAGGAGCCGGCGCCCGCGCGGCGGCGGCGCCGGGTGAGCCGGGCGGCGTCCGCGCCTGAGCCCGCCGAGCCCGCGGCGCCCGCCGAACCCACTGAACCCACTGGGCCCGCCGTGGCGGAGCCGGAGCCGGGGCGCCGCCGCCGGGCGACGCGGGCGGCTGCGCCCGTCGAGGCGGAGGCGCCGGTCGCCGGGGGCGCCGCGGAGACCGCGGAGGAGAGCGAGGGCGGCGCGGCCGTGGAGCCGGTGGCCGCCGAGGAGCCGGCGCCCGCGCGGCGGCGGCGCCGGGTGAGCCGGGCGGCGTCCGCCCCCGAGCCCGCCGAACCCACCGAGCCCGCGGCGGCTGCCGGGCCCACCGCCGAGGCGGAGGCCGGCGAGGCCGCGGCCGAGGCGGAGAGCGCCCCCGCCCGCGGGCGGCGCCGGGTCACCAGGGCGGAGCCGGAGGCGCCGGCGGTCGCGGAGGCCGAGGCGCAGGCCGCGGAGCCCACGCGCCGCAGGCGCCGGGCCACCCGGGCGGCCGGGGTTCCCGAGGCCGGGGAGGCCGCGCCCGCCGAGTCCGCCGCCGCGCCCGAGGGCGCGGCCCCCGAGGAGACGCGGGCCGAGGCGCGGCGGGCGGCCGCCGCCTCCGTCGCCGAGCAGGCCGAGCCGGTCACGCCCGCGCTTTCGGTCACGCCGGTCGCGCCCACGGCCGTGTTCCAGGCGCCGGTCTTCCAGGCACCGATGTTCCAGACCCCGCAGCGGGCCGCGGCGGAGGCCGCGCGCGGACGCGCCGGGGAGGAGTTCGAGGAAGAGGCGGCCGAGGAGGAGTACGAGGGCGAGTTCGCCGAGGGCGCCCCGGCCGGGGAGTCCGGCGAGCCGGCCGGTGAGCCCGAGGAGGCCGAGGAGCCCGAGGAGGCCGAGGAGGCCCAGGCCGATCGGCCCGCGCGGCGCCGCAGGCGCGGCGGCCGGCGCCGCCGCAGGGGCGAGACCGCGGAGCGCGCGGCCGAGGCCGCGGCGGCCGCCGAGGAGCAGCGCGCCGAGGAGCCGGCGGAACGCGCCGAGCCGGAGGAGCCCGGCGAGGCCGCGGCCGAAGAGGAGGCCGAGGCCGAGGAGGGCGGCGGCACCTCGCGCCGCCGCAGGCGCCGCAGGCGGCGCAGCGGCGAGACCGAGGGCGCCACCGTGGACGACCCGGAGCGCACCGTCGTCAAGGTCCGCGAGCCGCGCCGCAGGCGCGAGGGCACGGCCGAGAGCGCGGACGGCGTGCAGTCCATCAAGGGCTCGACCCGCCTTGAGGCCAAGAAGCAGCGCCGCCGGGAGGGCCGCGAGCAGGGCAGGCGCCGGGCGCCGATCATCACCGAGGCCGAGTTCCTGGCCCGCCGCGAGGCGGTGGAGCGGGTCATGGTGGTGCGGCAGAGCGGCGAGCGCACCCAGATCGGCGTGCTGGAGGACAACGTCCTCGTCGAGCACTTCGTGAACAAGGAGCAGTCGGCCTCCTACGTGGGCAACGTGTACCTGGGCAAGGTGCAGAACGTGCTGCCCTCGATGGAGGCGGCGTTCGTCGACATCGGCAAGGGCCGCAACGCCGTGCTCTACGCGGGCGAGGTCAACTTCGAGGCGCTCGGTCTCGGGAACGGGCCGCGCCGCATCGAGACCGCGCTGAAGTCGGGCCAGCCGGTGCTCGTTCAGGTCACCAAGGACCCGATCGGGCACAAGGGCGCCAGGCTGACCAGCCAGATCTCGCTGCCGGGCCGGTACCTGGTGTACGTGCCCGAGGGCTCGATGACCGGGATCAGCCGCAAGCTGCCCGACACCGAGCGGGCGCGGCTGAAGCAGATCCTCAAGAAGATCGTTCCCGAGAACGCGGGCGTCATCGTGCGCACCGCGGCCGAGGGGGCGAGCGAGGACGAGCTGACCCGGGACGTGGAGCGGCTCCAGGCGCAGTGGGCCGAGATCCAGCAGAAGTCGAAGAAGGGCAACGCGCCCACCCTGCTCTACGGCGAGCCGGACATGACCGTCCGGGTGGTCAGGGACATCTTCAACGAGGACTTCTCCAAGGTGATCGTCAGCGGCGAGGACGCCTGGGAGACGATCCACGGCTACGTCTCGCACGTGGCGCCCGACCTGGTGGACCGGCTGCAGCGGTGGACCTCCGAGGTGGACGTCTTCGCCACCTACCGCGTCGACGAGCAGCTGATGAAGGCGCTGGACCGCAAGGTGTGGCTGCCGAGCGGCGGTTCCCTGGTCATCGACAGGACCGAGGCGATGGTGGTCATCGACGTGAACACCGGCCGTTTCACGGGCCAGGGCGGGAACCTGGAGGAGACCGTCACCAGGAACAACCTGGAGGCGGCCGAGGAGATCGTGCGCCAGCTGCGGCTGCGCGACCTCGGCGGGATCATCGTGATCGACTTCATCGACATGGTGCTCGAATCCAACCGCGACCTGGTGCTGCGGCGGCTGCTGGAGTGCCTGGGCCGGGACCGGACCAAGCACCAGGTCGCCGAGGTGACCTCGCTCGGCCTCGTGCAGATGACCCGCAAGCGGGTCGGGCAGGGCCTGCTCGAATCGTTCTCCGAGCCCTGCGTGCACTGCAACGGCCGCGGCCTGATCGTGCACATGGAGCAGGTGCACGCGCCCGGCGGCGGTGGCGGCAAGAAGAGCCGCAGGCGCGGCAAGGGCGGAGCCGAGGCGCGGGAGGCGGCGGAGGCCGAGCGGGCCGCGGAGCGGGCCGAGGCCGCCGAGCCGCCGGTCGAGCCCGAGGTGCCGCCGGCCACCGTGGAGGAGGTCGCGCCGGCCGAGGCCGTCGAGCCGGTGGAGCCCGGGGAGCCGGAGCGGGCCGCCGAGGCGGAGGCGGTGCACGCCGCCGCGCCCGCGGAGCCCGAGCCCGAGCCCGGGCCGCGCCGCAGGCGGCGGGTCACCCGCAAGGTGACCGCCCCGGCCGGGCCGCCCTCGGCGGGCGCCGAGCCCGGGGCCGCGCCCGAGGCGGTGGCCGCGGCCTCCCCGGAGGCGGTGGCCGAGGCGGAGCCCGAGCCGGGGCCGTCGGCGCCCGAGGCGGCGGAGGTCGCGGAGGTGCGTGAGCCGGCCGAGCCGGTGGAGCCGGTGCGGCGGCGTGGGGCTCGTAAGGTGTCGGTGCCTGCG
>NZ_RBAL01000044.1 GCF_003626535.1 Streptomyces hoynatensis | reverse complement strand
ACCACCGCACGGCGATCGAACACCGACCGAGACGACACCAACGACCAGCCCACATCAACCGCAGCCACACCAGAGTCAGCCGCAAACGACCGCAACCGCTCCACCTGACCCGACAACGCAGCCTCGGTCTTGGCCGAGACGACCCAGGGCACGGCTCCGGTGAGCGGCCGCGGCGCCGTCTGCGGCTGCGCGGGGGCGGTGTCCGCCTGGTCCTCGCCGGTGGCGGGCTCTTCGTCGGGGGCCTGTTCGAGGATGACGTGGGCGTTGGTGCCGCTCACGCCGAAGGAGGAGACGCCCGCCCGGCGGGCCCTGCCCACCTCGGGCCAGGCGACCTGCTCCTGGAGCAGCCGGACCGCGCCGGCCTCCCAGTCGACGTGGGAGGAGGGGGTCTCCGCGTGGAGGGTCCTGGGCAGCAGGCCGTGCCGCAGCGCGAGGACCATCTTGATGATGCCGGCCACGCCCGCCGCGGCCTGGGTGTGCCCGAGGTTCGACTTGATGGAGCCGAGCCACAGGGGCTGGTCCTCGGGCCGGTCCTGGCCGTAGGTGGCGAGGAGGGCCTGCGCCTCGATCGGGTCCCCGAGGGAGGTGCCCGTGCCGTGCGCCTCGACCGCGTCCACGTCGGAGGTGGACAGGCCGGCCCCGGCCAGGGCCTGGCGGATCACCCGCTGCTGCGAGGGACCGTTCGGCGCCGTCAGCCCGTTCGACGCACCGTCCTGGTTCACCGCCGAGCCGCGCACCACCGCGAGGACCTGGTGGCCCTTGCGGCGGGCGTCGGACAGGCGCTCCACCACGACGACGCCGACGCCCTCGGACCAGCCGGTGCCGTTGGCCTCGTCCGAGAACGAGCGGCAGCGGCCGTCGGGGGACAGCGCGCCCTGGCGGGAGAGTTCGGGGAAGACCAGCGGCGTGGACATCACGGTGACGCCGCCGGCCAGGGCGAGGTCGCACTCGCCGCCGCGCAGGGCCTGGGCGGCCAGGTGGAGGGCGACCAGGGAGGAGGAGCAGGCGGTGTCCACGGACACGGCCGGGCCCTCGAAGCCGAAGGTGTAGGACAGGCGGCCGGAGAGGACGCTGGCCGAGAAGCCGGTGGCGCCGTGGCCTCCGGTGTCCATGCCGGTGTCGGCCACGAGGGTGGCGTAGTCCTGGCCGTTGGTGCCGGCGAAGACGCCGGTCTGGCTGCCGCGCAGCGACACCGGGTCGATCCCGGCCCGCTCCAGCGCCTCCCAGGAGGTCTCAAGCAGCAGCCGCTGCTGCGGGTCCATGGCGAGGGCCTCGCGGGGCGAGATGCCGAAGAAGACCGGGTCGAACTCGTCCTGCCCGTCGAGGAATCCGCCTTCCCTGGTGATGCTGCGGGTCTGGTCGCTCGCGCCCGGCCCGAAGAGCAGGTCGAGGTCCCAGCCGCGGTCGGTGGGGAAGCCGCCGATGCCCTCGCGGCCCTCGGCGAGGAACTGCCACAGCTCCTCGGGCGAGGAGACGCCGCCGGGGAAGCGGCAGGCCATGCCGACGATGGCGATGGGCTCCTCGCTGCGGCCGGCCGGGGCGGTCACGGCGAGGTCGCCGTGGCTGCCGAGGAGTTCCCTGGTCAGGTGGGCGGCGAGGCCGCGCGGCGTCGGGTAGTCGAAGGCGAGGCTGGCCGGCAGGGCGAGGCCGGTGGCCGCGGTCAGCTGGTTGCGGAGTTCGACGGCGGTGAGCGAGTCGAAGCCGAGGTCGCGGAACGCGCTGTCGATGCCGACCTGCCCGGCTCCCGCGTAGCCGAGGACGGCGGCGATCCTGGCGCGCACCAGGTCGAGCACGGCCGCCTCGCGTTCCTCCTCGGCGAGGGCGCCGAGGGTCCGCTGGAGTTCGGTCGGGGCGGACTCCGCCTCCCGGCGGGCGGCGGTGAGTTCCTCGGCGATGCGGCGGGCGCCGGGGAGTTCGAGGAGGGAGGGGCTGGGCCGCATGGTGAGCAGCCAGCGCAGCATCGCGGGCTGCCGCAGCCCGGCGACGATCGGGGCCGGGTGCGGCTCCGTGACGAGTTCGCGCAGGGCGGCGACGGCGAGTTCGGGCTCCATGAGTCCCGAGCCCTCGCGTTCGAGGACCTGGCTCATGCCGCTGTCGGCGGCCATGCCGGCTCCGGCCCAGGCGCCCCAGGCGACGGAGGTGGCCGCGAGTCCCCGGGCGCGGCGCCGCTGGGCGAGGGCGTCGAGGACGGCGTTGGCCGCGGCGTAGTTCGCCTGGCCCGGGTTGCCGACGGCGCCGGCGACGGAGGAGAACAGGACGAACGCGTCCAGGTTCAGGTCGCGCGTCAGCTCGTCCAGCACGGCCGCCGCGGTCACCTTGGAGGCGAACACGGGGGTGATGCGGTCGGGCGACAGCCCTTCGAGCACGCCGTCGGCGACCACGCCTGCGGTGTGCACCACCGCGGTCAGCGGGGTGTCCTCGGGGATGGCGGCCAGGACCTCGGCGACGGCCTCCCGGTCGGACGCGTCGCAGGCGGCGAGGGTGACCTCGGCGCCGAGGGCGGTGAGTTCCGCGCGGAGTTCCTCGGCGCCCGGGGCGGCGGGGCCGCGGCGGCTCAGCAGGACGAGGCGGGCGGCCCCGCGGGCGGCCAGGTCGCGGGCCACGTGGGCGCCGAGGGCGCCGGTGCCGCCGGTGATCAGCACGCTGCCCGTGGGCTCCCAGGGCTCCGCCTCGGTGGTGCGGGGCGCGGGCACGAGGCGCCGGGCGTGCAGGCCGGAGGCGCGGAGGGCGAGCTGGTCCTCGCCGTGCGCCCCGGTCAGCGCGTCGCGCAGCCGCTGGGCCGCCGGCGCGTCGAGTTCCGCGGGGAGGTCGAGCAACCCGCCCCAGCGGCCGGGCAGTTCCAGTCCCGCGACCCGGCCCAGGCCCCACACGCCGGCCTGCCGGGGGCTGGTCACCTCGTCGTCCTGGCCGGTGGTGACGGCGCCGCGGGTCAGCGCCCACACCGGCGCCTGAACCGCGGCGTCGCCGAGGGCCTGGAGCAGCAGCGTGGTGGCGGCGACGCCGGCGAGGTGGTCGGTGCCGTCGAGGGCGAGCAGCGAGACGACGCCGGTGAGGTCGCCGTGTTCCGCGGCGAGTGCGGCGATCGCGGCGGCGAGGCCGGCGCGGTCCAGGCCGTCGGCGCCCAGCCGGAGGGTGCCCTCGCCGAGGGCGGCGACGGCGCCGGGCAGCCCCTCCGCGTGGTCGGGGGCGGGGGTGACGACCAGCCAGGTGCCCGGCAGGGACGCGGCGGGGCGGGCGGGCTCGTGGGCCACCCGGACCCAGGTCTCCCTGAAACGCCAGGAGTTCACCGTGGTGCGGGCCTGGCGGCGGCTGCGCCAGGAGGACAGGGCGGGCAGCATGGCGCCGAGCGAGGAGCGTTCCGTTTCCCCGGCCAGGCCGAGTTCGCCGGCCAGCGAGTCCAGGTCGGCCTGTTCGACGGCCTGCCAGAACTCGGCGTCGACGAGTTCGCCGGTGGCCGTGTCGCCGGCCGCGGGCGGCTCGGGCCAGTAGCGGCTGCGCTGGAAGGCGTAGGTGGGCAGGTCCACGCGCCGGCCGCCGGTCTCGGCGAACAGCGGCGCCCAGTCCACCTGCGCCCCGGCCACGTGGAGCCGGGCCAGCGCGGTGACCACGGCGGTCTCCTCGTCGCGGTCGCGCCGCAGCGCGGGGACCGTCACGGCCTGCGGCAGGGTCTCGGCCGCCATCGCCGACAGCACGCCCTCGGGGCCGAGTTCGACGAGCGTCGTCACCCCGGCCTCCCCGAGGGCCCGCATCCCGTCGCCGAACCGGACGGCCTCGCGCACGTGCCGCACCCAGTACGCGGGCGTGCACAGCTCGTCGACCGTGGCGAGCCTGCCCGTCACGTTCGACACCACCGCGAGGCGCGGCTCGGCATACGACAGCCCGGCCACCACGGCGCGGAAGTCGTCCAGCATGGGGTCCATCAGCGGAGAGTGAAACGCATGGGACACCGACAAACGCCTAGTCTTCCGGCCTGCGTCCGCAAACTCGCCGGCCAGGGCGAGCACCGCGGCCTCGTCCCCGGAGACGACGACCGCCTCGGGGCCGTTCACCGCCGCAATCGACACGCCGTCGGTGAGCCGGGCGGTGACCTCCTCCTCGGTGGCCTGGACGGCGGCCATCGCGCCGCCCGGGGGCAGGGCCTGCATCAGCCGGGCCCTGGCGGCGACCAGGGCGCAGGCGTCGGCGAGCGAGAACACGCCGGCCACGTGGGCGGCGGCCACCTCGCCGATCGAGTGCCCGGCCACGAACTCCGGCCGCACGCCCCAGGATTCGACCAGCCGGTACAGGGCGACCTCGATGGCGAACAGCGCGGGCTGCGCCCAGCCGGTGTCGTTCAGCTCGGCGGCGTCCTCGCCCCACATGACCTCGCGCAGCGGCCGGTCGAGGAGGGTGTCGAACTCGGCGAGCGCCGCGTCCAGCGCGTCGGCGAACACGGGGAACCGCCCGTACAGTTCGCGGCCCATGCCGAGGCGCTGCGCGCCCTGCCCGGTGAACAGGGCGGCGAGTGAGCCCTCCTTCGCCACTCCCCTGGCGATCTCGGTGACGCCGTCGGCGGAGGCGAGGAGCACCGCGCGGTGCTCGAAGGCGGAGCGGGTGGTGGCCAGGGAGTAGCCGACGTCGAGCCGGTCGAGGCCGGGGTGGCGGGCCAGGAAGGCGTCGAGGCGGCCGAGTTGCGCGTCCAGGGCCTCCTGGCTGCGCCCGGACACCGGCCAGGGCACGACCGCGGCCGGGACGGCGGGCGTCGCCGGCGCGGGCGCCGGGGCGGGCTCGGGGGCCTGTTCGAGGATGACGTGGGCGTTGGTGCCCGAGACGCCGAAGGAGGAGACGCCGGCGCGGCGCGGGCGGTCCACCTCGGGCCAGGCGGCCTGTTCGGTCAGCAGCTCGACGGCGCCCGAGGTCCAGTCCACGTGGGTGGAGGGGGTGTCGACGTGCAGGGTCTTGGGCAGGATGCCGTGCCGCAGCGCCATCACCATCTTGATGACGCCGGCGACGCCGCCCGCGGACTGCGGGTGGCCGAGGTTGGACTTGATGGAGCCGACCAGCACGGGCCGTTCCCGGTCCTGCCCGTAGGTGGCGAGCAGGGCCTGGGCCTCGATGGGGTCGCCGAGGGTGGTGCCGGTGCCGTGCGCCTCGACGGCGTCCACGTCCCGGGTGGACAGGCCGGCGCCGGCCAGGGCCTGCCGGATGACGCGCTGCTGCGAGGGGCCGTTGGGGGCGGTCAGCCCGTTGCTGGCGCCGTCCTGGTTGACGGCGGAGCCGCGGACCAGGGCGAGGACCTGGTGGCCGTTGCGTTCGGCGTCGGAGAGGCGCTCCACGACGAGGACGCCGACGCCCTCGGACCAGCCGGTGCCGTCCGCGGCGTCGGAGAACGACTTGCAGCGGCCGTCGGGGGCCAGCCCGCCCTGCGAGGTGAAGGCGGAGAAGGCGCTCGGGGTGGACATGACGGCGACGCCGCCGGCCAGCGCCAGGTCGCACTCGCCGCCGCGCAGCGCCTGGGCCGCCAGGTGCAGCGCCACCAGGGAGGAGGAGCAGGCGGTGTCCACGGTGACGGCGGGCCCTTCGAGGCCCGCGGTGTAGGAGACGCGTCCGGAGATGACGCTGGCCACGGACGCGGTGGTCGCGTAGACGCTGGAGACGCCGCTCTCGCTGCCGGGCAGGTCGTGGTAGTCCTGCCCGGTGGTGCCCATGAAGACGCCGGTCTGGCTGCCGCGCAGCGACTGCGGGTCGATGCCGGCGCGCTCGATGGCCTCCCAGGAGGTTTCCAGCACGAGCCGCTGCTGCGGGTCCATGGCCATGGCCTCGCGCGGCGAGATGCCGAAGAAGCCGGCGTCGAAGTCGGCCACGTCGGTGAGGAAGCCGCCCTCGAAGGTGGCGCTGGCGAGGGAGTCGAGGTCCCAGCCGCGGTCGGTGGGGAAGTGGGAGATGGCGTCGGTGCCCTCCAGGACGAGCTGCCACAGCTGTTCCGGCGTGCTGACGCCGCCGGGGTAGCGGCAGGCCATGCCGACGATGGCGATCGGGTCGTCCGCGACGGAGGGCAGGTCCCTGGTGGGTGCCGCGGCCTCGGTCCCGGCCTCGCCGCCGAGCAGTTCGCCGACGAGGTGTGCGGCGAGTTCCCGCGGCGTGGGGTAGTCGAAGACGAGCGAGGCGGGCAGCGCCAGGCCGGTGGCGGCCTTGAGCCGGTTGCGGAGTTCGACGGCCATGACGGAGTCGAAGCCGACCTCGCGGAAGGCGCGGCCCGCGGGCAGGTCGGCCTCCGACTCGAAGCCGAGGGTCCTGGCGGCCTCGCCGCGGATCAGGTCGAGGACGGCCCGGGTCCGCTCGGTTCCCGGCATGGCGGCGAGGCGCCGCGCGAACTCGGCTTCGCCGCCCGCGGTTTCGGCGTCCCGTTCGGGTTCGGCGAGGGCCTCGCGGACCTCGGGGATGCCGGTCAGGAGGGGGCTGGGGCGTTCGGCGGTGAAGCTGGGCGCGAACCTGGACCAGTCGGTGTGGGTCACCGTCAGGAAGGTCAGGTCCTCGTCGAGGGCCTGCTGCATCGCGTCCAGCGCCAGGCCGGGCTCCATGGACAGCAGGCCGCGGCGGATGAGCTGGTCGGCCATGACCGGGTCGGTGGCCATGCCGGCCTCGGCCCAGGCGCCCCAGGCGATCGAGGTGGCGGTGAGGCCCCGGCCGCGCCGGTACTCGGCCAGCGCGTTGAGGAAGGCGTTGCCGGCCGCGTAGCCGGGCTGCCCCCCACTGCCCCAGATCGCCGCCCCGGAGGAGAACAGCACGAACGCATCCAGGTCCATGCCCTCCGTCAGCTCGTGCAGGTGCCGGCCCGCGGTCATCTTCGAGCGCAGGAGGGCGCCGAGCTGGTCCAGGGACAGGTCCGCGAGGGGTGCGTCGCCGGCGCCGACGCCGGCGGCGTGCACCACGGCCCGCAGCGGAACCTCCGCCGGAATGCCCGCGATCACCCCCGCCAGGGCCTCCCGGTCACCCACGTCACACGCCGCCACCGTCACCCGGCCACCGGCCGCCACCAGCTCGTCCCGCAACTCCGCGGCACCCGGCGCCTCCAGGCCACGGCGACTGACCAGCACCACGTGCTCGGCCCCCCGCTCCACCGCCCAACGCGCCACAAACCCACCAAGACCACCGGTACCACCCGTGATCAGCACCGTCCCCGACGGCACCCAGCCACCCGGACGCTTCACCACCCCCACCGGCAACCGCACCAGACGACGACCGAACACCCCAGAAGAGCGCACGGCCACCTGATCCTCGCCCCGGGCGTCTGCCAGAACAGCCCGCAGCCGCTGCCCCGCACGGGCATCGAACTCCACCGGCAGATCCAGCAAGCCACCCCAACGGGCCGGCATCTCCAGCGCCGCCACCCGGCCCATACCCCACAGAGCCGCAAGACCCGGCTCGGTCACCCGGTCGGCGCGGCCGACGGAGACCGCTCCCCTGGTCACCCACCACACGGGGGCGGTGACGGCGGCGTCGCCCAGCGCCTGGGCGACCGTCAGGGACAGGGCCAGGCCGTCCGGCACGTCGCCGGCCGCGGCCTCGGGCTGCCCGGCCGCCAGGCCGACGAGGGAGACGACGCCCGCGAACGGGGTCTCGGGGAGCGCGGCGAACCGGGCGGCGAGGGCGGCCCGGTCGGCGGTCTCCGCCTCCACCGGCGTGGCCTCCGCGCCCAGTTCGGACACCACCGAGGCCAGCCAGGCGTCCTCGCGCCAGCCCCGGGGCACCACCACGAGCCACGGGCCGGCCGGCCCGGCCGCGGCGGTGGTGCCGCCCAGCGGCACCCAGGTGTCGGCGTAGCGCCAGGACTCCACGGCCGAACGGGCCCGGCGCCGCTCCCGCCAGGCCGACAGGGTCGGCAGGACGGCGCCCAGGGAGGCGCGTTCGCCGTCGTCGGCCACGCCGAGTTCGGAGACGAGGGAGTCGAGGTCGGCCCGTTCGACGGCCTCCCAGAAGCTCGTGTCCACGGGGTCGGCGGTGGTGGTCGTGGTCGCTTCGGTGGGCTTGGGCCAGTAACGCTGGTGGTCGAAGGCGTAGGTCGGCAGGTCCACCCGCACCGCACCGGAACCGGCGAACAGCGCCCCCCACTCCACCCGCACCCCGGCCACCCACGCCTCCGCCAGCGACCGCACAAACCGCGCCGGGCCACCCTCACCCCGCCGCAACGACCCCACCGTCACACCCTCAACACCCACACCCTCCAACGTCTGCTCCGCACCCAC
>NZ_RBAL01000043.1 GCF_003626535.1 Streptomyces hoynatensis | reverse complement strand
CGGCGGGGGCCGAGCGGGCGGTAGGCCGGCGGGGGCCGAGCGGGCGCCAGGCTGGTGGGGGGCACGCGGTGGCCGCCCACCGCCGGACGCCCGGGTGGGTCGCGTGCTTGTCTGCTGCCACGCCCGCGGGCTGCCACCCCCGCCGTTGGGTGCCGCGTGGCACCTCGCCGGCCGTCGTCGTCCTTTGGGGCGGCGGGGGTAGTGGGCGTGTGTGGCGGGTCGGGTCAGCGGTGTCCGAGGCTCAGGAGGTGGGAGCTGGCGGCCAGTAGTTCGGGGTAGGGCTCGGCCATCCTGGCCGCGGTCAGTGCGGACTCGAACAGGGGGGCGTCCCCGAGGGGCCGGCCGGCGTGCTGTTCGGTCGCCTTGAGCATGGCCCACGTCGGGCCCTCGATCCCGAACACCTCCGCGTCGGCGAACCCGGCCGCCGCGACCTCGGCGCGCAGTTCCTCGCCGCTGTGGAAGTAGGCGGCGGTGAACGCCTTCTTCCCGTCGTGCACGCGGCTGGCCAGGATGCCGGCGATGCTGTCGCGCACGTGCGCCAGGTGCAGGTGGGCCAGGGCCGTGTGCTCGAACAGCGAGGCGTACCGGTTGATGCCGGCCGCGGCCAGCAGGCCGCCCGGGCGCAGGACCCGGTGCCCCTCGCCCAGTGCCCGGCGCCGGTCGGCGGGGTCGATGAGGTGGTAGAGCGGGCCGAGCATGAGGACCACGTCGTAGGCGGCGTCCTGTGCGGAAAGCTGCCGGGCGTCCCCGAGTTCGGCCAGGCAGCCGGGTACCTGCCGCGCCTGCTCGACGTGCCGCGGCACCGGGTCGACCAGGTGCACGGTGTACCCGTCCTCGATCAGCCACCTGGCATGCACCCCCGGGCCCCCGCCAACGTCCAGGATGCGCGCCGGCGGCTCGGGCAGGTACCGACGCAACAGCTCCTGGGTCCGCAGGAGTTCCAGCCGTCCGTCGGCAGACGAGGTCAGGCGGTCGGCCTCCGTGATCGTGTCCGTGTAGAAGCGCATCACTTCGGGAGCCAGCGTGGGCGGCTTGGCGAGGGTCATGGGGGCATTGTCACCCCGAGGTCGGCAGCGGAGGTAGCGTCTCCGCTGACCTGACCGGTCAACCTGCCAATTCGCCTCGGGATATGCCATGTCGAAACTCAAATACGAGCAGATCGCCGACTACTTGCGCGCACAGATCACCGAGGGCCACTTCCGCCCAGGCGAGGTGCTGCCTTCGGGCAGGGACCTGTGCGAGCAGTTCGGAGTCTCGCGCGCCACCGTGATCAAGGCCATGGACGTCCTGCGTACCGACGGCGTCGTCGTCGCCCGCCAGGGTTCCGGGTTCTCCGTGGTGCAGACCCCTGTCGCTCGGCCCGCCGGACGTCGCGGAAGCGCGTCTCGGACGACGGGCGCCGGGCCGTTCCGGCGGTTGGGCACACCGATGACGGAGGTGCCGCCACCGCGTATCCGTGAGGCGCTTCAACTCGGCGAGGATCAGCGCGCATTGCGGCGGGCGAGGCTCGTTCTCAAGCAGGATGGCTCTCCTGCAACGTTGGTTGTCGCATGGTTCCCGCCCGGCATTGCCGAAGCCTGCCCACGGCTGTCGGCTGCCGGACCAATCGCCGAGGGCACCACTGCCTATGTGAAACGGACGACGGGCAGGGCACCGACCGACGGTGTGGATGTCTACACCGTGCGCATGGCCGCCGCGGACGAGGCGGAGCTCCTGGAACTCACCCTGCCGGCGGCAGTCGTCATCACTCTGCACACCGCGTCAGACGCGGACGGACCACTGGTCTGTGAGGAAGGCGTGACCCCGCACACACTGTGGGAGTTGACGGACAGTTACCCCATGAACCCGTGATTCAACGCCCCTCATCCATACGAGGGGTATCCCTTGACTGGACCGGTCAACCGGTCCAGCCTGATGAGGCATCATCACCGCTTTCGACGAATCGAGTCGCACATGGTGACCTCACGCCCCGCCGACCTGACCGCCGGGCATGTCGACGTCGGCCGCATGACTCAAGCGACCGAGGACACAGTCCCTGTCCATCGCGACCATGCCGAGACGCCCTGCGCGCCCCCGGGCCGCTACATCTCCCCGCAGTGCGCCGGGCGGCGGTGCGAGAAATGCCGCCAGGCACGGGCGCGTCCGCCAGAGCCGCAGAACGGGGTCGCGTTCGACCCCTGCACCCACGACTGCCACATCGGGTGGCGCGCGGTGAGCGGCGTCCGCGCGTCCGGAGCCCCGGGGTGAGCGAGGACCCGCCCGCCCCGGCGCCCGCGGCGGGCGAACTCAGGCCCTGGCCCTCGCCACCCGACTCGACCACAACGACGTCACCGAGGATCTGAACCCGTGTCTCTCCCTGCCCGAACGCCGTTGCTGTGGGGGCCGAGGCGGCTGCCCGTGCCCCACGCCGTCCGCTGGAGCGGCGAACTCGTCGTCATCACCGAGGAGTTGACCCTGCGTCCGGAGGGCCGTGGGCTGGCCTGCCGCGAGGAGAGGGTGGGCGACCGTGACCGGCACGGCGTGCTGTGGGCCCGTCTCCTCGACGCCCCAGGCAACGGCCCCCGAGTTCCGGGCCATGCATCCGGCCCGGCAGCGGCGCGCGATGCGGGAGCGGCTGTGTCAGGTGTGCGGGGGCCCGGCGGACCGCAACGGGAAGGGCTGGTTGTTCGTGCTGGGGCGCCCGGCCGCGGCGGAGGAGGCTCCGGGCCGGCCGGAGGGGCTGCTGTGCACGAAGCCGCCGGTGTGCGGGCCCTGCGCGCGGCTCGCCGCCGGGCTGTGTCCGCACCTGGGCGAGCCGGTGTTCGTGCGGGCGGCGAAGCCCCGTGTGTGTGGGGGGTCTTCGGCGGCCTCGTCACCCCGGCACCCGGCGGGCACCTGATCGCGGGCGGGGACGCCGATCTGCCCTACGGCCACCCGGCCGCGCCCTGGTTCCTCGCGAACCAGCTCGTCGTCGAACTCACCCGCACCGCCCGCCTGCCGGAGCCGTAGCCGCCCGCCTGCCGGTGTCGTAGCCGCCCGGCCGCCGGCCGAAGTTCCCGCGCGCCCGGGCGGGAGCGGGCGCGCGCCTCGGGTGGGCGCCGGGCGCGGGCGCCGGGGGGCGCGTGCGGCTTTGCGCCGGCGGGGGTTGGGGGCGGAGCCTTCCCGCGCTACGCTCCTCGGCGAGGCTGGGTTGAAACCTTTCATGCAGGTGCCGGACGGCGAGACGAGGAGCCGACGATGACCGGGAAGCCCGACCGCAGAACCTTCCTCCGCGGAGCCGTCGGCACCGCCACCGCCGGGGGCCTGCTCGCCGCCGGGGGCCGGGCGGAGGCCGCCCCGGGCCCCTCGCTCACGGCGCTCGGCTCCTCCCTGCTCGACCGGACCGCCCTGTACTTCGTCTCCTACGACGGCCTGGTCAACAACAACGCCTTCCAGAAGAACGCCCTGCTCACCTACCGGGACTACCAGTACGCCGTCTGGTACGCGGGCGACCGCAACGCCACCGTGGCCCGCCGCCCCCTGGGCGCCACGGCCTGGTCCACCGCGACCGTCGGCCACCGGCTGAGCACCGACGACTCGCACAACGTCGTCTGCGCCGGCGTCTCGCCCGCGGACGGCCGCCTCCACCTGGTGATGGACGCGCACAGCAGCGGCTACACCTACGTCAAGTCCGTGGCCGGGCTGCTCGACGCGCCCGCGTCGCAGCCCTGGACCGCCGACCGCTTCGGGGCCCCGCAGACCAGCCTCGACGGGGTGCGCCTCACCACCGCCTTCACCTACCCGCAGTTCCTCGTCTCTCCCTCGGGCGCGCTGCAACTCTCCTATCGCAGGGGCGTGTCGGGCAACGGGGAGGCCGCGCTCGCCGAGTACGCCGACGGGCGCTGGCGGGACCTGGGCGCGTGGAGCAGCGCCGCGGGCACCTACACCACGGCCCACGGGTCGAGCGCCGCCCGCAGCCTCTACCTGCACGGCCTCGACTACGGCCGGGACGGCGTGCTGCACGTCTTCGGCACCTGGCGAGAGCAGAGCGCCGCCGTCACCTGCGGCGCCGACCTGACCAACCACGACACCGTCTACGTCCGCAGCGCCGACCGCGGCCGCACCTGGCTCAACGCGGCGGGCGCGGCGGTGGGGACCACGGGCGGGAGCCCGGTCTCCGTCTCCTCGCCCGGGCTGGTCGTGGACCCGCTGAGCCCCGATCACGCGCTGATGAACCAGGAGTCGCAGGGCGTCGACTCGGCGGGCCGCCCGCACGCCCTGATCAGCTACGTCCCCGGCAGGTTCGGCCAGTGCGTCCCCGGCTACGTCGCGGGCCGCATCGCCTACGCCCGCCCCTTCCACGTGTGGCGCGACTCCGCCGGCGCCTGGCACAAGACCGAGCTGCCCTTCCCCCTCGAATCCAGCCAGCGTTCTCAACTCGCCTTCGACGCCTACGACAACGCGTACGCCGTACTGCCCTACGGGCGGATCGCCGCCGCCTCGGCGGCCGGCTCGTGGAGCGACTGGACCATGCTCTACGACGGCAGGAGCGCGCTGAACGCCTTCGGCGAGGTCGTGATCGACCAGACCCGGCTCGCGGCCGACGGCGTGCTGTCGATCCTCTACCAGGAGCGTTCCTCCGGCACCACGCCCTCGGCGCTGCACGTCCTCGACTTCGCGCTCCCGCGCTGAGCCGCCCCCGCGCCGGGCCGCTCCCGGGCCGCGGCCGGTCCTTTTGCCGTTGTGGCAAAGGATCTTGGGGGCGGGGCGGCGGCGCGGCCACCCTGAGGGCGGAGGTGGCGAGGATGACAGAAGGACACGGGCCGGGCGAGACGGCCACGGGCGGGCGGCCGGAGGGGGCCGCGGCCTGGGACGCGCGTTATCTCAGCCGGGAGCGGCTGTTCAGCGGCCGGCCGGGCGGGGTGCTGGTGGCCGAGGTGGCCGGCCTGCCGTCGGGGCAGGCCCTGGACGTGGGGTGCGGCGAGGGGGCCGACGCGCTCTGGCTGGCGGCCCGCGGCTGGCGCGTCACCGCCGTGGACATCTCCCGGGTGGCCCTGGAGCGGGCCGCGCGGGCCGCGGCCGGGGTCGGGAACGTGGCCTGGGCCCGCGCCGACCTGGAGGTCACCGGCCCGCCGGCCGGCGCCTTCGACCTGGTGTCGCTCCAGTACTTCCCGCTGCGGCGCCGCCCGGGACACGCCGCCCTGCGCCGCCTGCTGGCCGCGGTGGCGCCCGGCGGCACGCTCCTGGTCGTGGGCCACGACCCGGCCGGCCTGACCCCGGAGGCGGCCGGCGGCTTCGACCCGGCCGACTACTACCAGCCGACCGAGATCGCGGCGCTCCTCGGCGCGGGCTGGACGGTGCTCGCCGACGAGACCAGGCCGCGGGTGGCGCCCGCGCCCGAGGGCACCCACCACACCCACGACACCGTGCTGCGCGCGGTGCGTTCGGCCTGAGGGCCGGGAGGGGCCGCGGCGCGCGGGCGGCTCAGGGCCGGTGGATCATCAGGTTCTGCGGATCGGGGAAGGGGGCGAACCCGGCCCTGGCGTAGACCTCGTGGGCGTCCTGGGTGATCAGCAGGATGCGGCCCAGGCGGTAGGGGGCCAGATGGTCGCGCACCGCCCGGGTCAGCCAGGTGCCCAGGCCCCGCCCCCGGTGCTCCCTGGCCACGTAGACGTCGCAGTACCAGGCGAAGGTCGCCAGGTCGCTGACGACCCGGGCATAGCCGACCTGCGCCCCGTCGGGCGCGTACACGCCGAAGTTGAGCGAGGCCGCGATCGCGCGCTCGACGGTCTCCAGGTCGCGGCCGAGCGCCCAGTAGGCGTCCGTCGACAGCCATCGGTGCACCAGGGCGGCGTCGATCCGCTCCCGCTGTGTCGATATCTCGTAACCGTCGTCCCTGCGCACATCCATGCGCGCCATCGTAGTGAGCGGCCCGCCGTTCCCGGCCACGGGCGGACTCGCCGGCCACGGGCGGCTTCCCGGGGCAGGCGCGGGGTGAGGCCGGGTCGGCTTCCTCGCCCGGTGCGCTTGTTCCGCCGGGGAGTTGGGCCGACTCGCGTCCGCCGCCAGGTCAGGGGCCGATTTCGACGACCACGGCGGTCTTCTCACTGTGTGCCAGGAAGAGGACGGCGTGGTTCCACGGGGTGGTGACCAGCCGCATGGTGGCGTCCGGCTCGCCGAACGGCTCGGTGTGGCCAAGGGGGTCGTCGCATGCCGCGGCGAGCGCGGTGGTCAGTGCCTCGGCGGCTCGTTCGGGCAGTGCATCATGCCGCTGCTCAACGCCCGGGTCGTACTTGAGTCTGTAGGTCACGCCGGTTCCTCATGCTTCGGGGTGGCGTCTGACCCCGACGCCAATCGGGCCCTTCGGCCGATGAGCGTAGTCGACCTCTCGCAATGTGTGACGGGAACGCCGGATTACGCGGCACCCCGAGCCCTGATCTGTTCCGCCTTCGCGAACACCTGCTCGGTCCTGTCGATCAGGTTGGCGGGGAGGCCCTCGCCGCGCCCCTCAAGGGCGGCCAGCTCCCGGCCGCGCGTCATGGCGTGCTGCATGCGTTCGGCGGCGGCGACCCACTTCTCGAACACGTCCAGCAGCGCAGTGGCAGGCGCCTTGTTGATCTCGGCGAGGAACCGCTGTGACAACGCCGGGCTTCCGAGCGCCTCACAGATGCGTTCGATCGTCCACTTGTCGCCGCTGCTCATGTCCCCTCCGTCCCGTGATTGCCGTCAGGCTAGCAGCCCACATCGCCAAGACCGCACCGTTTCCGGCAATGCCACCCCTCGAAAGCTTTCCTGCACATCCCCTCTCTTCCCGAAGGCCAGGACGACACACGGCCCCACGTGGGGCCGTCTGTTGTTCGGCACGTTGGGGTGCCAGGCAACTCCGCAGGCGAAGAGTTGCCTGACACCCCTCACCTGAGGACCAGCGGTACGGTCTCGCCGCGCCGTTCGCGAAGGCGACGCGTCGCCCGGGCGGGCCTCACGGGGCGGCGCATTCCGTGGGCGCCGGCTCCCGGAGTGCGGAACTCCCCGCGGGCGTCGGCCGGTTCGCCGCGGGCGTCGCCGCCGGTGCCGCGGCGTCGCGCTCCGGCCGCGGGGCCGGCCGGCGGCCGGGGCGCGTGCCGCCCCGGCCCTCCGCGGCGGCGCGGCGCTCAAGGGCCGTCGAGAGCAGCGCCGTGACCAGCGCCGTTGCCGCCATGCCCGCGCCCACCAGGTTGGCCCGGCTGACCTCGGCGCCCGAGGCGAGGACCAGGCCGCCGAGCCAGGCGGCGAGCGCGTTGCCCAGGTTGAAGGCGCCGATGTTGAGCGCGGAGGCGAGGGTCGGCGCCTCGGCGCCCTGGTCGAGGATGCGCTTTTGCAGCGGGGGAGTGGTCGCGAAGCCGAACGCCCCGATCAGCGTGAGGGTCACCGCGGCGGGCACCTTGTGGTGCGCGGTCCAGGTGAAGGCGGCCAGGGCGAGCGCCAGCGCGGTGAGCGCCGTGTACAGCATCGGCATGAGGGCCCGGTCGGCGTACCGGCCGCCGACGAGGTTCCCCGCCACCAGGCCCACGCCGAACAGGACGAGCAGCCAGGTCACGCTGGACTCCGCGTAGCCGGCCGCCTCGGTCATCATCTCCGAGATGTAGGTGATCGCCGCGAACACCCCACCGAAGCCGAGCACCGTCATCGCCATCGCCAGCAGCACCTGGGGGTTGCGGAGCGTCGCGAGCTCCCGGCGCAGGCCGGGGCCGCGCGCCGCGCCCTGGGCCGCGCCCGCCTCCCGCGGCACCAGCGCGCCCACCCCGGCCAGGGCGAGCAGGCCGACGGCCGCGACGGCGGCGAAGCTCAGCCGCCAACTGGCCCGCTGCGCCAGCAGGGTGGCCAGCGGCACGCCCACCACGTTGGCGACGGTGAGGCCGGTGAACATCAGCGCGATGGCCTGCGCCCTGCGGTGGGGGGCCACCAGTCCCGCGGCCACCACCGAGCCGATGCCGAAGAATCCGCCGTGGGCGAGCGAGGCCACGACCCGGCCCGCCAGCAGCAGGCCGAAGGAGGGGGCCGCCGCCGACAGCGCGTTGCCGAGGGTGAAGAGGACCATCAGCACCAGCAGCATCCGCTTGCGGGGCGCCCGGGCCCCCAGGACGACCATCAGCGGGGCTCCGGCCACGACCCCCAGGGCGTATCCGGAGGCCAGGTACCCGGCGGTCGGGGCGGAGACGTCGAACTCCCGCTGGATCTCGGGCAGCAGGCCGGTGACCGCGAACTCCGTGGTGCCGATCCCGAAGGCCCCGATGGCCAGGGCGAGCAGCGCAGGTGGCATGAGCGTCCCCATTTATTTGCGAGCGAGCATTACCCGCCGCAAAAGATACTTGCAGACGCTTGATGCTTGCAAGCGCGGGCAATGGTGGGATGCGTGGTATCCGGGGGCGCCCGCGCCCGGCCGCGCGGGCCCTCCCGGCGCGTGGGCGGAACGTCTGCCGGGCCGCGGCGCCGCCCGGGCGCCCCCCTCGTGCGCCGGGGCGCGGGCGCGCGCCTCGCGCCGGGCCGTTCGTCATCCGATCGGTGGAACGGGCGCCGCTCTGCGGCCCCGGGGCCCGGCCTCAGGCCAGGATGCCCCCGTGCGTATCCAGCCGAATCCCAGGGCCACACGGCCCCTCAACTCGCTTCCCGGGTGCGAGCATTGCTCGGGCGTCCTGTGGCCGGACATCACCGTGCAGGGCCGGCTCCCGGTGTGGGTGTGTCCCTCCTGCGCGACCCCGATGGGCCGCTTCTGGCACCACCACGACGGCCCCCGCTGCCCCCTCGGTCACTCGACGACCCTGCTGACCGACCGCTCGGGGCGCCGCCACATCTGCCACTGAGGGCCAGGTGCGTGGGTCCGCCCCCGCCTCCGGGCCGATCCCCCCGCCCGCCCCCGGGGCCGGTGCGGTTCCCGGCCGCCCCGGGCCGCGCCGGCCGCCCGGCCGCTCAGCGGCTGCCGCCCGCGCGGGCCCCGGCGCGCCGGGGCCCGCGCGCCGCGCCGCCCGTCTCGCCCGCCTCCAGGGTGTCGAACAGCGCGGCAGCCCGCGCCGCGCCGGCCGCCGCCCGCCGCCCGGTGGTGAGCAGCCCCAGGGCGAGGACGCCGAGCCCGAGCGCGGCCACCAGCCACCACACGCCGCGCTCCGCCTCGGTGAACGCCGCCCCGCCGCGGGACAGCGACGGCCCCACGATCGCCCCGGCGAGCGCCACGCCCAGGGTGGTGCCCGTTTGCCGGCCCACGGAGGCCATGGAGGCGGCCAGCCCGGCCATCGAGGGCGGCATGCCGGAGACCGCCGTGTTGCTGATCGGCGGATTGACGGTGGCCAGGAAGACCCCGAACAGCAGGTGGACCGCGAGCAGTCCGGGCAGCGGCGCCTCCTGCCCCAGCCCCAGGGAGGCGAGGCCGCCCAGGGCCAGGGCCGCCCCGGCCGTCACCAGCGGAAGCCGGGGTCCCCGCGCGGCGACCACCCGGCCCGTGACCGGGGAGAGCACCAGGGTCAGCGCCCCGACGGGGAGCAGGCACAGCCCGGCGCCCAGCGCGGACAGGCCGCGCACGTCCTGGAGAAAGAGCGTGGTCACGAACAGGAAGGCGCCGAAGCCGCACAGGGCGAACAGGGCCGCGAGGACCGCCCCGGCGAACGGCAGGCTGCGGAAGAGACGCAGGTCGAGCAGCGGCTCGGCGCGGCGCGGCTCGTAACCGAGCAGGGCGAGCAGGGCCGCCGCCGCGAGGACGGGCAGGCCGAGGACGACCGGCGAGGTCCAGCCCAGCGCGCCTGACTCCACGATCGCGCAGACCAGCCCGCCCAGCACGAGCACCACCAGGACCTGGCCCACCGGGTCGAACCGCCGCGCCCTTGGGGCGCGGGACTCGGGCACGAACCGGGTGGCGCACACCAGGGCCGCGGCCACGATCGGGACGTTGACCCAGAAGACGGCGCGCCAGCCTGGGCCGTCGGCCAGGAGGCCGCCGAGGACCGGGCCCAGCGCGAGCGAGAGCCCCGACATCGAGCCGAACACGCCGATGGCCCTGGCCCGTTCGGCCGGCTCGGGGAAGGTGGCCGCGACGATCGCCATGGCCACCGGGTTGAGCATCGTGCCCCCGGCGGCCTGGAGGGCGCGCGCCGCGATCAGCCAGCCGATGCCGGGGGCCAGGCCGCACAGCAGCGAGCCGAGCCCGAAGGCGGCCAGCCCCGCCCGGAAGACCCGCCGGCGGCCGAACCGGTCGGCGGCGGAGCCGGCGAGCACCAGGAAGGAGGCCAGCACCAGGGTGTAGGCGTCGATCGTCCACTGGAGCCCGGTCTCCGAGGCGCCCAGGTCGTCACGGATCTGCGGCAGCGCCACGTTGACGATGGAGATGTCCATCACCACGACGACGATGCTCGCGCAGCAGACGGCGAGCACCAGCAGGCGGCGGCCACGGCTGAGTTCTGGCATGCGGAATCCCCACGGCAGGAGGTGGTGCCGCCGGACTCGGGCGGCACGATCGGACAGCGGCCACGAAGCTAGAATTGCGAGCGTGGTCGAAGTCAATCCGCGGCCCGGGCCCATCCCCCGCTCCGGCCTGACCATCGCCGAGGCGGCGCGGCGCACCGGGGTGAGCGTGCACACCCTGCGCTACTACGAACGCGCCGGGCTGGTCGTCACGCCCGTCGACCGCAGCGCGAGCGGCCGGCGGCGCTACCACCGCCTCGACATCGAGTGGATCACCATCTGCACCAGGCTGCGCGCCACCGGCATGCCCATCAGGGCGATCCGGCGGTATGCCCAGCTGGTCGCCGCCGGGAGGGGCAACGAGGAGGAGCGCCTCGCCCTCATGGAGGCCCACCGCGCCGAGACCCTGGCCAGGATCGCCGAGTTCCAGGAGCACCTCCGGCTCATCGACCACAAGATCGACGTCTACCGGGAACGGCTCGCCGCGGGCGACGCCGACCGGCTGTGGGCGCCCACCAGGCTGGCCGAGACGGGCTGAACGCGCCCCGCGCGCCCGCGCATTGGCCCCCGCGCCCCCGCGCCGCCGTGCGCCTTCGGCTGCGCCGGGCGTGCCGGGGAGCGCGGGCCGGTTCGCGGCGGCGCGCGCCGGTTCAGCGCGCCGGTGCGGCGGTCGTGGGCGCGCCGGCCGCGGCGCGTTGCCGCGCGGCCTCGTAGAGCACCACGGTGGCGGCATTGGCCGCGTTGAGGGAACTGGCCGAGCCGGTCATCGGAATCCGCACCAGCGCGTCGCAGCGCTCGCGCCATCCGGTGCTCAGGCCGGTGGTCTCGTTGCCGACGACGAGGAGCACCGGGCCCGTCAGGTCGAAGGCGGCGAGCTCGTCGGTGCCGCCCTCGTCCAGCCCGACGACCCGCACGCCCGGCGGGCCTGCCGCCTCCAGCCAGCCGCCGACCTCCCGGTGCCCAGGCGCGCGGACCACGGGCAGCGCGAACAGCGAACCGGTGCTGGCCCGCACCGACTTGGGGTCGTAGACGTCGGCCGCGTGGCCGGTCACCACCAGGCCGTGGGCGCCGAAGGCGTCGGCGGAGCGCACGATGCTGCCGATGTTGCCCGGGCTGGTGGGGCGGTCGAAGACCAGGCCGAGGAAGCCGGGGCCGAGCGGGATGCGGGAGAGGTCGTCCCCCGGCAGCTCGGCGACGCCGACCAGCTCCGGCACGCCCTCGTCCTTCTCGCCGAGTTCCGCGAGGAGTTCCGGCGCCATCGCGAAGCGCTCGGCCGGCACCTCGCGCAGCAGCTCGGCCGCCCAGCGCGTGGGCCGGCGGGCCGGGTCGTAGAGCAGCGCGCGCAGCGGCCAGCCGTGCGCGACGGCCTGCGAGAGGGGCCGCACCCCCTGCACCAGGAACTCCCCGGACCGCTGCCTGGTCCTGCGGTTGGTCAGCAGGGCCTGCCACTGCTGGAAGCGCGCGTTGCGCGTCGTGATCCGCTGGGCCGCCACCCGTGCTCCGTGCCTTTCCCGCGCCGATGTGCCGCGCCGCCCCGCCGTGGCCGCCTCTCCCGGCCCGCCCGGCGCCCGGCGGCGAACCAGCAGGCTACACCGCCCGCCGCCCGGCCCGTCCCCGGAGCCTCCCCCGCGGGACCGGGTGCGGGGCGCGGGATGCCGCACGGCCCGCGCCGCTCACGGGCGCAGCAGGCGGCGGCGCCACCAGGGCTCGTCGGCGGGCGCCGCCGGGTCGGGCAGCGTGCGGCGCAGGTACCGCTCGTCCAACGGGGCGAGCAGCGCGCCGAGTTCGGCCGCGCACCGGCGCGGCACCGCCCGCCTGATCGTCTCCAGCGCCGCGCGGCACTCGTCCGGGTACCACCAGTCGCCGATCGGCACCGGCCACAGGCCCACGCCCACCGCGTACGGGTACAGGACGCCGTGCCCCGGGGCGTGCACCAGCCGGTGCCAGCGGCGCCACGCCTCGTGGGCCGCCCCGGGCCAGAGGCGTTCGCGCTCGGCCGCGGCGATGGCCGCCAGGGTGCGCGCCGAGAGGCCGGGCACCACCGCGCGGCTCTCGCCCGGGCGGCGGCGGCGCCGAAGCCGGCGGCGCACCTGTCCCGGAGACCTACGCGGCACGGCCCTTTCCGCCCCGGGGGCGCTCGCGGCGGCCCCGCCGGGCCAGGGGAAGGTTCTCGGCTTCCGTCATGCCACCATCCTGCCGCACCCCTGCGCCGCACCGAAGCCCCCGGTGGGCACGGCAGTTGGGCGGGGAGGCGGGCGGGGAGGGGCCCGCGGGACCCGGACGGCGGCCGTGCGAGGATCGCCGCATGCCACGTGACCTGCGCGTCTGTTTCGTCGGGGATTCCTACCTCGCCGGCGTCGGCGACCCCGGATGCCTGGGCTGGGCCGGCCGGCTGGCGGCGCTCGCGCACGCGGAGGGCCACCCCCTCACCGCCTACCACCTGGGCGTGCGCCGGGATACCTCCGCCGGGGTGCTGGCCCGTTTCGTGGGCGAGTGCACGCCCCGGCTGCGGGAGGCGGAGGACCCCCGCGTCGTGCTGTCCTTCGGCGTGAACGACGCCACCGCGGAGCGGGGCCGCACGCGTGTGGCCCCGAAGGAGTCGGTGGCCAACCTCGGGCGGCTGCTCGGCGAGGCCGCGACCCGTGGCTGGCGGGTGCTGGTGGCCGGCCCGCCGCCCGTGGCCGAGGCCGCACACGCGGCCCGCACCGCCCGGCTCGACGAGGAGTTCGCCCGGGTCTGCCGGGACCGGGCCGTGCCCTACGTGCCGGTGCACGCCTCGCTGCTGCGCAGCGCCGTGTGGATGCGGGAAGTACGGGAGGGCGACGGCGCGCACCCGGGCGCCGCCGGGTACGGGGAACTGGCCGCGCGCCTCGCGCCGCACTGGCGGGCGTGGCTGTCCGGCCCCGCGTGAGCGGCGGCAGGACGGCGGCAGGCGGGGCCGGTTGGGCTCAGCCGAGCACGCGGGCGGCGCGGATGGCCTCGGCCAGGTTCTCCAGTGCGGGGGCGCAGCCGGCGTAGCTGTAGGTGGGCTCGGGGCTCCAGGCGGCGACCTGCCCGGCCCGCACGGCGGGCAGCGCGCGCCAGGTGGGCTTGGTCTCCTCGAGCCGCCCGGGTTGCAGGCTGATGGCCCGGTCGTCGAGCAGGATCAGGTCGGCGGGGTAGAGCCCGGCGTTCTCCCAGCTGACGGACTGGAAGGTGCCGCCCTCGTCCGGGTCCCGGGGCGTGACCAGGCCGACGCCGAGCTCCTGGTAGTACGTCAGGTCCGACAGGTCCCGCGGCACGCAGAACCACAGCTTGTCCTCCGTGGCGGACACCGCGAGCACCCGCAGCCCCGGCCGGTCGCGGGCGGCCTGGCGGACGGCCTCGGCGGCCGCGTCGAACCGCGCCTTGGCCCCGGTGACGGCGGCGGAGCCGAGGTCGGCGCCCAGGGCCCCGGCCAGCTCGGCGTACCGCCGGACCGTGACGCGCAGCGGCGGGCCGACGTTCGCGATGCCGACGCCGGGGGCGAGTCCGAGGATGTCCGAGGCGGTGTCCTCGGGGAGCCACCACAGGTCGGGCTGGGTGTGGACGTCGCTGACCAGGAGCTGGGGGCGCAGCCCGGCGTATCGCTCGATGTCGAACTCGCCCCAGGCGTTGCCGAGGCTGGTCAGCCGGTCCAGGTCGAGGCCGCCGGCCAGCACGCTGGGCGCGCCGTCCTCGGCGCGCGCGGGGCCGAAGACCCCGACGCAGGCAATGCCGTAGTCGAGCAGCGCCGCGGCCGAGCCCACGTAGGCCACGATCCGCTCGGGCACCGCGTCGAGCCGCACGGTCTCGCCGCGGTCGTCGGTGAAGGAGAAGGCGCCCGCCGCGGCGGAACCTCCCGCGGCGTCCCCGGAGTTCGCCGACGCGCCCGGGCCGGAGGAGCAGGCGGCCAGGGCGGTGGCGCCCAGCGCGGTGCCCGTGGCGAGGAAGGCCCGGCGGGGGAGGGGGGTGGGAAGGAGTGCGCGGGGGCTGCGCGGATGGCTCATGATGCTGCCCTGCAGTCTCGGGGGGCGTCTCCCGGGAACGGGAGATGAGGAAGAGTGAGGTTAGGCTAACCTAACTCTCCTCGTCCGGGCCAGGGAAGGCCGCGGCGCGCTCAGCTCTCCCTACCTTGTTGATCGGGATGAGCGAGCCATTCGTAGGGTTGGCTCACCCAGGGGGCCCGGGTGTGGCTTTCAGCTCTCTGCCGTCCGTGGCTGACTGCGATTCGCCGCCGGGCC
>NZ_RBAL01000042.1 GCF_003626535.1 Streptomyces hoynatensis | reverse complement strand
CGAGGGTGAGGTCGTCGAGGGTGGGGGTGTGGGTGTGGTGTGCTGCGTGGAGGGCGAGTTCGATGAAGGCGGTGCCTGGTAGCAGGACGGTGTTGTGGACGGCGTGGTCGGCCAGCCAGGGGTGGGTCTTGAGGGAGAGGCGGCCGGTGAACAGGTGGCCTTCGCCCGCGGCCAGGGCCACCGCGGCGCCGAGCAGAGGATGCGTGGTGGCGCCGAGCCCGAGGTTGGTGGGGTCGCTGGTGGTGGTGCTGGAGTCGAGCCAGTAGTGCTCGTGCTGGAAGGGGTAGGTGGGCAGCTCGACGGTGTCCCGGGTGGGGTAGAGGGCGGCCCAGTCGGGGGTGGTGTGGGTGTGTGTGGTGGCGAGGGAGGTGAGGAGGCGGTGCCAGGTGCCTTCGTTGCGGCGGAGGGTGCCGGTGACGAGGGTGTCGGTTGTGGGGTTGTGGGTGTCGATGGTTTCGGTGAGGGGGTGGGTGAGGACGGGGTGGGGGCTGGTTTCGATGAAGAGGGTGTGTCCGTCGGCCAGGAGGCGGCGGGTGGTGGTCTCGAACTCGACGGTGGTGCGGAGGTTGTCGTACCAGTAGGTGGCGTCGAGGGGTTCGTCGGTGTGTCCGGCGACGGTGGAGTAGAAGGCGATCCGCGGTTCCTGGGGCTGGATGGGGGCGAGGAGTTCCAGCAGGCGCTCGCGGATGGTTTCGACGTGGTGGGTGTGGGAGGCGTAGTCGACGGGGATGCGGCGGGCGCGGATGCCGTCCTGCTCGCAGTGGGTGAACATCTCGTCGAGCGCATCCGCGTCTCCGGCCACCACGGTGGACTGCGGCCCGTTGACCGCGGCGATGGCGATGCGGCCCTCCCAGCGCGCGATCAGCTCAAGCGCTTGTTCCTTGGGGAGGGGGAGTGAGGTCATTCCGCCGCGTCCGGTGATGGCCGAGAGGGCCTGGGAGCGCAAAGCCACGATCCGGGCCGCGTCCTCCAGCGTGAGAGCCCCCGCGATGTGGGCTGCGGCGATCTCCCCCTGCGAGTGCCCGACGACCGCATCGGGGGTGACACCAAGGGACTCCCACAACCGGGCCAGGGAGACCATCAACGCGAACAGTGCGGGCTGGACCACATCCACCCGGTCGAAGCCGGGCGCGCCCTCGGCCTCCTGGAGCACGTCGAGGAGGTTCCAGTCGGTGAACGGCGCGAGCGCCTCGGCGCACTCGTGCAGCGCCCGGGCGAACACCGGGGAGCTGTCCATGAGTTCGACGCCCATGCGCGCCCACTGGGAGCCCTGGCCGGGGAAGACGAACACTGTCCTCCCTGGCTGGGTGGTGGCGGTGCCGGTGAGGAGGTGGGGGGCTTCCTGGTCGTCGGCGAGGGCGGTCAGCCCGCTGCGGAAGTCGGCGAGGTTGCGGCCGAGGAGGACGGCGCGCTGGTCGAAGCGGGCACGGGTGGTGGCCAGGGAGTAGCCGATGGCGGCGGGGTCGGGCTCCGGGGTGCGGTCCAGGTGTTCCAGCAGCCGCCGTGCCTGGGCGCGCAGCGCGGCCTCGGACTTCGCCGACAGCAGCCACGGCAACGTCCCATCCGTCCCCAGGACCGGGGCCGCGCCGGGCGTGCCCGCCGCCTCGCCGGCCTCCTCTTCCCGCTCCTCGGGAACCTGCTCAAGGATGGTGTGGACGTTCGTGCCGCTGATCCCGAAGGCGGACACGCCGGCCAGGCGCCCGCGGCCGTGCGCGGGCCACGGCCTGGCCTCGGTCAGCAGCTCCACCGCGCCCGAGGACCAGTCCACGTGGGAGGTCGGCCGGTCCACGTGCAGGGTCTTGGGCAGCATGCCGTGCCGCATCGCCATGACCATCTTGATCAGCCCGGCGACGCCCGCGGCGTGCTGCGTGTGGCCGATGTTCGACTTCACGGAGCCCAGCCACAGAGGCCGGTCCTCCGCCCGGTCCCGGCCGTAGGCGGCGAGGAGTGCCTGGGCCTCGATGGGGTCGCCCAGGGCGGTGCCGGTGCCGTGCGCCTCGACGGCGTCCACCTCGCCCGGTGTGAGGCGGGCGTTGGCGAGGGCCTGGGCGATGACGCGTTCCTGGGAGGGGCCGTTGGGGGCGGTCAGCCCGTTGCTCGCGCCGTCCTGGTTCACCGCCGAGCCGCGCACCACCGCCAGCACCCGGTGCCCGTTGCGGCGCGCGTCCGACAGCCGCTCCACCAGCAGCAGGCCCACGCCCTCGCCCCAGGCCGTGCCGTCCGCCTCCTCGGCGAACGCCTTGATGCGGCCGTCGGCCGCCAGGCCGCGCTGCCTGCTGAACTCGATGAAGGGCCCCGGCGTGGCCATGACGGAAACGCCGCCGGCCAGGGCGAGTTCGCACTCGCCGCCCCGCAGCGCCTGCGCGGCCATGTGCAGGGCGACCAGCGAGGAGGAGCAGGCCGTGTCCACGGTCACCGCGGGACCCTCCAGGCCCAGGGCGTACGACACCCGGCCCGAGGCCACGCTCGTCGTGCTGCCCGTCAGCAGGTGGCCCTCGAAGCCCGCGGGCGCCTCCGCCAGCCGCGGCCCGTAGTCCTGCGAGGTGGCGCCGACGAACACGCCGGTCCTGCTGCCGCGCAGGGTGGTGGGGTCGATCCCCGCCCGCTCGATCGCCTCCCACGCCGCCTGCAGCAGCAGCCGCTGCTGCGGGTCCATCGCGGTGGCCTCCCGCGGGCTGATCCCGAAGAAGGCCGCGTCGAAGCCGCCCGCGTCGCCGAGGAACGCCCCGTGCCGCACGTACGTCGTGCCGGTCCGCTCCGGGTCCGGGTCGTAGATGCCCTCCACGTCCCAGCCGCGGTCGGTGGGCAGGGTGGTGACGGCGTCCCGTCCCGCGGCGAGCAGTTCCCACAGCTCCTCGGGGCTGGTGACGCCGCCGGGGAAGCGGCAGCCGATGCCGACGATGGCGATGGGCTCGTCCGCGGCCGCCGCCACGGTCACGGCCTGCGCCGCGCCCGAGGCGGAGCCGAGGAGTTCGCCGTGCAGGAAACGGGAGAGCGCCGCGGCGGTGGGGTGGTTGAACATGAGGGTGCTCGGCAGGCGAAGGCCGGTGACCCGGGCGAGGCCGTTGCGGAGTTCCATCGCCGTCAGCGAGTTGAAGCCGAGTTCGAGGAACGCGCGGCCCGGCTCGATGGCCTGCGGGTCGCTGTGGCCGAGGACGGCGGCGGCCTGCTCCCTGACCGTGTCCAGCAGCAGCCGGTGCTGCTCCGCCTCGGGCAGGCCGGCGAGCCTGCCCGCGAGCGAGGGCGCGCCCTCCTCGGCGGTGGCCGCCGCGGCCCGCCTGGCGGGGACGCGGACCAGGCCGCGCAGCATGGCCGGCAGGGTGCCGGCCGCGGCCTGGGCGCGCAGCGAGGCCAGGTCGAGCCTGCCGGGGGCGAGCAGCGGCTCCTCGCGGGTCAGCGCCGCGTCGAACAGCGCGAGCCCTTCGTCGAGGGACATCGGTGCGACGCCGGAACGGCCGATCCTGGCGAGATCGCCCCGGTCGAGGGTGGCGGTCATGGCGCTGGTCTCGGCCCACAGGCCCCAGGCGAGGGAGGTGGCGGGCAGTCCCTGGGCGTGGCGGTGGGCGGCCAGGGCGTCCAGGAAGACGTTGCCTGCCGCGTAGTTGGCCTGTCCCTGGTTGCCGAGCGTCCCGGCCAGGGAGGAGAACAGCACGAACGCCGACAGGCCCGCGTCCCGCGTCAGCTCGTGCAGGTGCCAGGCGGCGTCCACCTTGGGCCGCAGCACCCGGTCCAGGGCGGCCGGGGTGAGGGAGGTGAGGATGCCGTCCTCCAGGACGCCCGCGGTGTGCACGACGGCCGTCAGCGGGTGCGCCTCGGGCACGGAGGCGAGCAGCGCGGACAGGGCCTCGCGGTCGGCGGTGTCGCAGGCGACGCTGACGGCCGAGGCGCCGTGTCCGGCGAGTTCCGCCTCCAGCGCGGCGGCGCCCGGCGCGTCGGGCCCGCGCCGGCTGACGAGCAGGAGATGCCGCACGCCGTGCCGCACCACCAGGTGGCGGGCCAGATGCGAGCCGAGGGTGCCGCCTGCGCCGGTCACCAGGACCGTGCCGTCCGGGTCGAACGGGCGGGCCTGCCGGCCATCCGCGGCCCGCTCCGCCACCGGCACCCGGGCCAGGCGGGGGACGTGCCACCGGCCCTGCCGCAGGGCGAGTTGGGGCTCGTCGCCGAGCAGGGCCCCGGCGAGCAGCTCCCCGCCCGGGCCCTCGCCGCCCTGCGTGGCCTCCGGGTCGAGGTCGAGCAGCAGGAACCGCCCGGGGTGCTCGGACTGTGCCGAACGCAGCAGCCCCCACACCGGCGCCGTGCTCAGCTCGGGGCTCTCCCCCTCGCGGGCCCGGACCGCGCCGCGGGTGAGGAGGACGAGCCGCGACGCGGCCACCGGCTCGGCCGCGAGCCAGTCCCGGGCCAGGGCCAGCGCCCCGCCCACGGCCGCGCGAACCGCCTCGGGAGCGGCGTGGCCCGCCACCGCGGGCAAGGGGGCCAGCACGGCATCGGGCACCGGCGCGCCCGCGGCGACGGCCGCGAGCAGCGCCGCCACATCCGCGTACCTGGGGGTGGACTCGGGAAGCGGCAGCCCGGCCGGGGCCGCCTCGCCGAGGACCGCGAGGCGGGCCGGGGAGGCCGCGCCGTCGAAGCGCGCCTCCGGCCAGCCCGGCCGGAACAGCGCCTCGTGCCGGCCGCCGCCCGCCTCGGGCAGGACGAGGGGCCCGAACCCGACGGAGGAGGCGCTGGCCACCAGCGCGCCCGCCGCGTCGAACAGCGCGAGCCGCACCTCGTCGGGTCCCGCCGCCACCAGCCGGGCCCGCACCGCGCGGGCGTCCGCCGCGTGCAGCCGCACGCCGCCCCACCGCAGCGCCACCCGGGGCGCCGACCTGCCCTCGCCCGGGTCCAGCGCGTGCAACGCGGCGTCGAGCAGCGCCGGGTGAAGGACGAAGCCGCGGATGTCGGCATCCTCGGGCAGCCGCACGTCGGCGTAGACCGTGCCCCCCTTGCGCCAGGCGGCCCGAAGCCCCTGGAACACAGGGCCGAACGTCAGCCCGGCCGCGGCGTGCCCGGCGTAGCGGTCCGCCACGTCGATCCGGGCGGCCTTCGCCGGCGGCCACGCCTCGCCCAGGCCGGCCACGCGGGGCCGCGGCGCCCCGGCGGCGAGCAGGGCGCCGGTGGCGTGCCGCACCCACGGCGCCTCCTCGCCCGCCTCGCCGTCGGCCGGCTCGGGCCGGGAGTGCACGCTGAGCGCCCGCCGCCCGTCCGGGCCGGGCGCCGCGATGGTCACCTGCACCTGCACGCCGTCCCGCTCCGGCAGCACCAGCGGGGCCTCGACGGCGAGTTCGTCCACCCCGGGGCTGCCGACGTGATCGGCGGCGCGCAGTGCCAGATCGACGAACGCGGCACTGGGCACCACGGCGCTGTCGAACGCCAGATGGTCCCCGAGCCACGGCTGTGTGCGCTGCCGCAGCCGGCCGGTGAACACCACGCCGGCCCCGTCCGCCAGGGACACCGCGGCCCCCAGCAGCGGATGGTGGGCGATGCCGAGGCCCAGGCCCGCCACGTCGGCCGCGCCGCCCGGCACGTCGTACCAGAAGCGCCGCTCCTCGAAGGCGTACGTCGGCAGGTCGACCCGCCGCCCGCCGAGGTCACCGAAGACCCGCCGCCAGTCGGGCGAGCGCCCCGCGGCGTGCAGCTGCCCGAGGGCGGTGGTGTACGCCAGGGGCTCGGGCCGGTCGCGGCGCAGCACGGCGAGGGCGTGCGAGACCGGCTCGCCGCCCTCGCCTGTCACGTCCTCCGCATCCTCCCGGGCGGAGAGGCACTCGCGCGTCAGCGAGGTCAGGGAACCCTGGGGCCCCAACTCCAGGTAGGTGGTGGTGCCGTGGGTGTGGAGGGTGGTGATGCCCTGGGCGTAGTGGACGGTGTTTCGGATGTGGTGGGTCCAGTAGGTGGGGTCGGTGAGCTGCTCTTCCGTGGCGAGGTCGCCGGTGGTGTTGGAGATGACCGGGATCGTCGGCGGGTGGTAGGTGAGGGTGGTGGCAGTCGCGTGGAACCGGTCGAGGACCGGGTCCATGTGGGGGGAGTGGAAGGCGTGGGAGACGGTGAGTTCGCGGGTGCGGGTGCCCTGGTCGGCGAAGTGGCGGGCGATCGACCGGGCTGCTTCCGCGTCTCCGGCGATGACGGTGGTGGTGGGGGAGTTGACGGCGGCGAGGGTGACGGTGCCGTGGGTCTCGGCGAGGTGGGGGGCGATCTCCTCGTGGGGGGTGTTGATGGCGATCATGGTTCCGCCGGGGGTGGCGGCCTGCATGAGGCGGGCGCGGGTGGTGATCAGGGTCGCCGCGTCGGCGAGGGTGAGGACTCCCGCCACGTGCGCTGCGGTGAGTTCGCCGAGTGAGTGCCCGGTGAGGTAGTCGGGGGTGATGCCGTGGTGGGTGAGGAGCCGGTGGAGGGCGACTTCGAGGGCGAACAACGCGGGCTGGGTGTAGCGGGTTTGGTTGAGCAGCCCGGCCTCTTCGGTGCCTTCCTCGGCGAACATGAGGGATTTCAGGGGCCGGTCGAGGTGGGGGTCGAGCGCGGCGATGGTTTCGTCCAGGGCGGTGGCGAAGACGGGATAGGTGTCGTAGAGGTCGCGGCCCATGCCGGGGCGCTGGCTGCCCTGGCCCGAGAAGACGAAGGCGGTCTTCCCCGAGGGGGCTGCCTCGCCGGTGACCAGGCCGTCCGCGGCCCGCCCCTCCGCCAGCGCCGAGAGGCCACGCAGCAGCGCCTCCCGGTCCCCGGCCCCCGCCGCCACCACGGCCCGGTGGCCGAACACGGCCCGCGTCGTGGCCAGCGAGAAGCCAACGTCCACCGGGTCCAGGCCGGGATGCGCGGCCACGTGCTCCAGAAGCCGCCGCGCCTGCCCGGCCAGCGACTCGCGCGTCCTGGCCGAGAGCGGCCAGGGCACCACGCTCCCCGGCGCCCGCTGCGGCCCGGCCTCCGCCGGCTCCTCCGGCGCCACCGGCGGCGCCTCCTCCAGGATGGCGTGCACGTTGGTGCCGCTGACCCCGAACGCCGACAGCGCCGCCCGCCGCGGCCGTTCCCCCCTGGGCCACGGCCTGGCCTCGGTCAGCAGCCTGACCGCGCCCGCCTCCCAGTCCACGTGCGGCGTCGGCTCGTCCACGTGCAGTGTCTTCGGCAGCAGCCCGTGCCGCATCGCCATCACCAGCTTGATGACGCCCGCCGCGCCCGCCGCACACTGCGGGTGGCCGATGTTCGACTTGACCGAGCCCAGCCACAGCGGCCGGTCTTCCGGCCGGTCCTTCCCATAGGTGGCGAGGAGGGCCTGGGCTTCGATGGGGTCGCCGAGGGTAGTGCCGGTGCCGTGGGCTTCGACGGCGTCGACGTCGGCCGGTGTGAGGTGGGCGTTGGCGAGGGCTTGGCGGATGACGCGTTGCTGGGAGGGGCCGTTGGGTGCGGTGAGGCCGTTGCTTGCGCCGTCCTGGTTCACCGCGGAGCCGCGCACGATCGCGAGCACCGGGTGGCCGTTCCTGCGGGCGTCCGAAAGCCGCTCCAGCAGCAGCATGCCGACGCCCTCGCCCCAGGCGGTGCCGTCCGCCGCCGCGGCGAAGGCCTTCACCCGGCCGTCCGGCGCCAGCCCCCGCTGCCTGCTGAACTCGATGAACGCCCCCGGCATCGCCATCACGGTCACCCCGCCGGCCAGGGCCAGGGTCGCGTCCCCGTTGCGCAGGGCCTGCGTGCCCAGGTGCAGGGCGACAAGCGAGGAGGAGCAGGCCGTGTCGATGGAGACCGCGGGCCCCTCAAGCCCCCACACGTAGGAGATGCGGCCGGAGGCGACCGCCGAGGAGGTGCCCGTCAGCAGGTAGCCCTCAAGTCCCTCCGGCGACTCGTGCATCGGCGCGCCGTAATCCTGATGCGCGATTCCGACGAAAACCCCGGTGCGGGTGCCGCGCAGCGCATGCGGGTCGATTCCCGCCCTTTCGAAAACCTCCCAGGAGGCCTGGAGCAGCAGCCGCTGCTGCGGGTCGATCGCCATGGCCTCGCGCGGGCTGATCCCGAAGAAACCCGGGTCGAACACGTCCGCGTCGTGCAGGAAACCGCCCTCCCGCACATACGTTTTCCCGTGCTGCCCCGGCTCCGCGGCATACAGTTCCTCGACGTCCCAGCCGCGGGTTTCGGGAAACTCCGTGATGGCATCCCGCTCGTTCGCCGCCAGCTCCCACAGATCCTCGGGCGAACGCACCCCGCCGGGGAAGCGGCAGCTCATCCCGATGATCGCGATGGGTTCCCGCGAGGCCGCGGAGAGCTGGGAGTTGAGCCGGCGCAGGCGCTCCGTCTCCTTCAAAGACGCCCGAAGCGCCTCGACAACGGTCTCGTCAGCCCCAGCCATCATGACCTCCGCATTTCGTCAGGGACATCGTTCTTGAACGCCATGCGCACGAGATCGTCCAGGCCCATCGCGTCCAATTCGGCCGCGCCGCCCGGCTTTTCCGCCTCGTCGTTTCCATAAGCGCCCGCGGCCTGATCCGCGGAATCCGCGGCACGGTCCTCCGGCGCGGATTCCTCCGCCGCGAGACGCAGCAAGGCGTCGAGCAGGCCCGCTTCTCGCAGCCGGCCGGCCGGAATGGCGAGCAACGCCTTGTGCACCGCCGCGTCCTCGTCGCCCCCCTCCGGCGGGGCCGCGCCCGCGGCCCGCCGCTCGGGGAAGAGCTCGTCCCGCAGGTAGCGGGCGGCGGCGAGCGGCGTCGGATAGTCGAAAAGCAGCGTCGTCGGCAGCCGGAGCCCGGTGGCGCCGCGCAGCCGGTTCCGCAACTCGACGGCCGTGAGCGAATCGAAGCCCGAGGCGTTGAACGCCCGCCCCGCCTCGATCGCCTCGGGGCCGCGAAGCCCCAGGACGGCCGCGGCGTGCCGGCACACCAGGTCGAGCAGCTCCTGGTCCAGCTCCTCGTCCGGCAGGGCGCGCAGCCGCGTGAGGAACCCCTCGGCCCCCTCCTCGCCCGCACCGGCCGCCGGGCCGCCCGCGGAGGCGGCCGCCGCCAGCCGCCGCACCTCGGGGAG
Source organism: Streptomyces hoynatensis (assembly GCF_003626535.1). Taxonomy (GTDB): domain Bacteria; phylum Actinomycetota; class Actinomycetes; order Streptomycetales; family Streptomycetaceae; genus Streptomyces; species Streptomyces hoynatensis. Next base: position 6,463 of record NZ_RBAL01000042.1, on the reverse strand, counting down.
GTCCGCGATCAGCGGGCTGGGCCGGGCCGAGGTGAACGCGGGCGTGAAACGCGCCCAGTCCACGTCGGCCACCGCGAGCGCCGCGGACCGCTCCGGGCCCGCGAGGATCGCGGCGAGCGCGGCCACCGCCGTCTCCGGCGCCATCGGCGGCAGGCCCTGGCGGCGCAGCCGCTCCTCGACCTCGCCGGTCACCAGGCCGCCGCCACCCCAGGAACCCCAGCCGACCGACACCGCGGGCAGGCCCGCCGCTCGGCGCCGCTCGGCCAGCGCATCCAGGTAGGCGTTCGCGGCGGCGTAACCGCCCTGCCCCCCATTGCCCCACACGCCCGCCGCGGAGGAGAACAGCACGAAGGCGTCCAGCGGCAGCTCCGCCGTCAGCTCGTGCAGCGCCGTCGCCGCCGCCACCTTCGGCCGCAGCACCCGCTCCAGCTGCTCCTCGCCCAGCGCCTCGACCAGGCCGTCGGCCAGGGCCCCCGCGCCGTGGAAGACGGCGGACAGCGGATACTCCTCCGGGATCGAGGCCAGCAGCCCGGCCAGCGCCTCCCGGTCGGCCACATCGCAGGCCGCGACCGTCACCCGCGCCCCCGACTCGGCCAGCTCCGCCTCCAGTTCGGCGATGCCAGGCGTGTCGTGGCCGCGCCGCCCGACCAGCAGCAGATGCGGGGCACCCGAGGCCGCGAGCCAGCGGCTCACGTGCGAGCCGACCGCGCCCGCCCCACCCGTCACGAGCACCGTGCCGCGCGGCCGCCACGCCTCCCGCGACTCCGCGGACAGGGGCGCGCGCACCAGCCTCCGGCCGAACGCCCCGGAAGCCCGCACCGCGATCTGGTCCTCGCCGCGCCCCGCGCCGAGCACGGCAGGCAGCAGCGCGGCGACGCGCCGGTCCGGCGCCGCCGGCAGGTCGATCAACCCGCCCCAGCGCTCCGGCTGTTCGAGGGCCACCACCCGGCCGAGTCCCCAGACCTGCGCCTGGAGAACATGACGCACCGGGTCGGCGTTCCCCGTGGAGACCGCCTCCTGCGTGACGCACCACAGCGGGGCCTGCACCTGCGCATCGCCAAGGGCCTGCACCAGCGCCACGGTGGCGGCCAGCCCCGCGGAGATGGGCCCCGCCGCGTCCGCTTCGGCACCGTCCTCCAGCGCGGTGAACGCCAGCACCCCCGTCAGCTCCTCCTGCGTCAGGCCCGCGTCGCGAAGCGCGCCCTTGAGCAGCCGCCCGACGGCCTCCCGGTCACGCGCCCCGGGCTCCAGCCGCAGCGGCACCACCTCCGCCCGCCGCTCCCGCAGCGCGTCGAGCACCACGGAAACCGCCCGGCTCTCCCCGGCCCCGGCGGGCACCACCGCCAGCCACGCCCCGCCCGCGACGCCCGGCGCCTGCGCGGTGACCTCGGTGAGCGGCTGCCAGGCAACCCGGTAGCGCCAGCTCTCCATCAGAGACCGCTCACGCTGCCGGCGCCGCCAGGACGACAGCGCGGCAAGCACCTCAGGCAGGGCGTCCGGCGCGGCGGCACCCTCGCCGAGGCCGAGCGTTCCGGACAGGGCGTCCAGGTCCTCCCGCTCCACCGCGGCCCAGAACTCCGCCTCCGCCGGGCTCGCCTGCGCCGCCCCCTCCGCGGGCGCGTCCCCGTCCGCCAGCCAGAAACTCTCCCGCTGGAAGGGGTACGTCGGCAGTTCGACGGTGTCCCGGGTGGGGTAGAGGGCGGTCCAGTCGGGGGTGGTGTGGGTGTGTGCGGTGGCGAGGGAGGTGAGGACGCGCTGCCAGGTGTCCTCTTCGCGCCGCAGGGTGCCGGTCACCGCGACGTCCGCCGGCTGGTCCTGGCCCTCGGCGTGTGCCTCGATGGTCTCGTGGATGCTGTGGGTGAGGACGGGGTGGGGGCTGGTTTCGATGAAGAGGGTGTGTCCGTCGGCCAGGAGGCGGCGGGTGGTGGTCTCGAATTCCACGGTGGTGCGGAGGTTGTCGTACCAGTAGGCGGCGTCGAGGGGTTCGCCGGTGTGTCCGGCGACGGTGGAGTAGAAGGCGATGCGGGGCTCTCGTGGGGTGACGGGGGCGAGGATGTCGTGGAGTTGGTCCTTGAGGGTTTCGACGTGGTGGGTGTGGGAGGCGTAGTCGACGGGGATGCGGCGGGCGCGGATGCCGTCCTGCTCGCAGTGGGTGAACATCTCGTCCAGCGCGTCGGCGTCTCCGGCGACCACGGTGGACTGTGGTCCGTTGACCGCGGCGATGGCGATGCGGCCTTCCCAGCGCTGGATCAGCTCAAGGGCTTGTTCCTTGGGGAGGGGGAGTGAGGTCATTCCGCCGCGTCCGGTGATGGCCGAGAGGGCCTGGGAGCGGAGGGTGACGATCCGGGCGGCGTCTTCGAGGGTGAGTGCGCCTGCGATGTGGGCTGCGGCGATCTCGCCCTGGGAGTGCCCGACGACGGCGTCGGGGGTGACGCCCAGGGACTCCCACAACCGGGCCAGGGAGACCATCAGGGCGAACAGTGCGGGCTGCACCACATCCACCCGGTCGAACCCGGGCGCGCCCTCGGCCTCCCGCAGCACGTCGAGGAGGTTCCAGTCGGTGAACGGCGCCAGCGCCTCGGCGCACTCGTTGAGCGCCCGCGCGAACACGGGGGAGGCGTCCATGAGTTCGACGCCCATGCGCGCCCACTGCGAGCCTTGCCCCGGGAAGACGAACACCGTCCGGCCCGGCTGGGGGGCGGCGGTGCCGGTGACGAGATGGGGGGCTTCCTCGCCTTCGGCGAGGGCAGCCAGGGCGGCGCGGAAGTCGGCGGGTTCGCGGCCGAGGAGGACCGCGCGCTGGTCGAAGCGGGCACGGGTGGTGGCCAGGGAGTAGCCGACGGCGGCGGGGTCGAGCTCCGGGGCGCGATCCAGGTGCTCAAGCAACCGCCGTGCCTGCGCCCGCAGCGCCGCGTCCGACTTGGCGGAGAGCGGCCAGGCGAAGGCTCCGCTCCCGGCGATGGGCGCGGGGACGCCCTCCCGCTCGCCCGGCTCCTCCGCCACGGGAGCCTGTTCGATGATGAGGTGGGCGTTGGTGCCGGAGACGCCGAAGGAGGAGATGCCGGCGCGGCGGGGGTGGCCGGTGTCGGGCCAGGCTTTGGCCTCCGTCAGCAGTTCGACGGCTCCCGCGGTCCAGTCGACGTGGGGGGTGGGCTGATCCACGTGCAGGGTCTTGGGCAGCACCCCGTGGCGCAGGGCCATGACCATTTTGATGACGCCGCCGACGCCCGCGGCGGCCTGGGTGTGGCCGATGTTGGATTTGAGGGAGCCCAGCCACAGGGGGCGGTCTTCTGGCCGGTCTTGTCCGTAGGTGGCGAGGAGGGCTTGGGCTTCGATGGGGTCGCCGAGGGTGGTGCCGGTGCCGTGGGCTTCGACGGCGTCGACGTCGGCCGGTGTGAGGTGGGCGTTGGCGAGGGCCTGGCGGATGACGCGTTGTTGTGAGGGGCCGTTGGGGGCGGTGAGGCCGTTGCTTGCGCCGTCCTGGTTCACCGCGGAGCCGCGCACGATCGCGAGCACGGGGTGGCCGTTCCTGCGGGCGTCCGAGAGCCGTTCCAGCAGCAGCATGCCGACGCCCTCGCCCCAGCCGGTGCCGTCGGCCCCGGCCGCGAAGGACTTGCAGCGCCCGTCGGGTGAAAGCCCCCGCTGCTTGCTGAACTCGGTGAAGACGTCCGTCGTGGCCATGACGGTCACCCCGCCGGCGAGGGCGAGTTCGCACTCGCCCGAGCGGAGGGCCTGGGCGGCGAGGTGGAGGGCGACCAGGGAGGAGGAGCAGGCGGTGTCCACGGTGACGGCGGGGCCTTCGAAGCCGAAGGTGTAGGAGACACGCCCGGAGGCGACGCTGCCCGCGCTGCCGTTGAGGAGGTAGCCCTCCAGGTCCGCGGGGGCCTGGCGCAGGCGGCTGCCGTAGTCGCCGTACATGACGCCGGTGAAGATGCCGGTGCGGGTGCCGTGGAGGGTGTGGGGGTTGATGCCGGCGTGTTCGAGGGTTTCCCAGGTGGTTTCGAGGAGGAGGCGTTGCTGGGGGTCCATGGCGAGGGCTTCGCGGGGGCTGATGCCGAAGAAGTCGGGGTCGAAGTCGGCTGCGTCGTAGAGGAAGGCGCCTTGTCTGGTGTAGGTCTTGCCGGGTTTCCCGGGCTCGGGGTCGTACAGCGCCTCGACATCCCAGCCGCGTGTCGTGGGGAACTCGGCGATGGCGTCCGCCTCGCCCGCGACGAGGTTCCACAGGTCCTCGGCGGAGCGGACGCCGCCGGGGTAGCGGCAGCCGATCGACACGATGGCGACGGGCTCCTCGGCGTCGGCCGTGGGCGCCACCGTCGCGGGGGCGGCGTCGGCCGCCTCGCCGAGGAGTTCTTCGCGCAGGTGTGCGGCGAGGAGGTCCGGGGTGGGGTAGTCGAAGATGAGCGTCGCCGGCAGCCGCAGCCCGGCTGCGGCGTTGAGTCGGTTGCGGAGTTCGACGGCGGTGAGGGAGTCGAAGCCGAGGGTTTTGAAGGCGTGGTGGGTGTTGATGGTGTCGGGGGTGGGGTGGCCGAGGACGAGGGCGGTGTGGGTGCGGACCAGGTCGGTGAGGGTCTGGGTGGCCTGGTCGGTGGGCATGCGGCTGAGGCGTGCGCGCAGGCTGCCCGAGTCGTCGGCGGCCTCGGCGGCACGCCGGGTCGGCCGACGTACCAGCCCGCGCAGCACCACCGGCAACGTCCCCGCCTCGGCCTGGGCGCGCAGCCGTGCGCCGTCGAGGCGGGCCGGGACGAGCAGCGACTCGCCTGCGCGCGCCGCCGCCTCGTACAGCGCCAGCCCGTCACCGGAGGCGAGGGGACCGATGCCCAGGCGGGCCATCCTCGTGCGGTCGGCCGCGTCGAGGTGTCCGGTCATGCCGCTGGCGTCGGCCCACAGGCCCCAGGCGAGGGAGGTGGCGGGCAAGTCGTGGGCGCGGCGGTGGGCGGCGAGGGCGTCCAGGAACGCGTTCGCCGCGGCGTAGTTGCCCTGCCCGGGATTGCCGATCACGCCGGCGATGGACGAGAAGAGGACGAACTCGGCCAGGTTGTGGTCGCGGGTGAGTTCGTGCAGGTGCCAGGCGGCGTCGGCCTTGGGGCGCAGGACGGTGTCGAGCTGTTCGGGGGTGAGGGTGGTGAGGGTGGCGTCGTCGAGGACGCCGGCGGTGTGGATGACGGAGGTCAGCGGATGTTCGGACGGGATGGTGGCGAGGAGGTCGGCGAGGGCCTGGCGGTCGGCGGTGTCGCAGGCGGCGAGGGTGACCTCGGCCCCCAACTCCTCCAGTTCCCGCGTGAGTTCCACGGCCCCGGGCGCCCCGGCACCCCGGCGGCTCGTCAGCAGGAGGTGCCGGGCCCGGCCGGTGGCGGCGTAGTGGCGGGCGAACAGCGCGCCGAGGGTGCCGGTGCCGCCCGTGATCAGCACCGTGCCCGCGGCCTCCGGGGCGGCCTCGGCATCGGCGGCGTCCCCGGCCTCGTCCACCGCTCCCGCTCCCGGCGTGGCCGCGGGCACCAGCCTGGGGGCGTGCCACGCCCCGTCCCGCCAGGCCAGCTGCGTCTCCTGGCCGGCCGGCCCCTCCGCCGGCGCGAACCAGGCGACGGCGGCGGCGACGGCGTCGGCCTCGGCCGGCTCCGCGAGGCGCGGTCCGGCGAGGTCCGCCGGGCCGAGGTCGAGCAGGCCGAAACGGCCCGGGTTCTCGGTCTGCGCCGAACGGATCAGCCCCCACAGCGCCGCGCCCGCCAGATCGGTCACGTCCTCGCCCGCGCGGCTCGCCACCGCGCCACGGGTGAGGAACACCAACCGGCTGCCGGACAGCCGATCCGCCGCCAGCCATTCCTGCACCAGGGCCAGCGCCCCGCGCAGAACCTCGCGCGCCGACCCGGCAGGATCAACGGCTTGCTCCGCTGAAAAGGCCGGAACGAGCACCACCTCGGGCGGGTCCTCCCCGGCGGCCACCTCCGCCACCCCGGCGAAGGCGGGCACGTCCAGACCGAGCGAGGCCGCGTCTCCGTCCAGCACGGCCAGACGCCCCGACCGGCCCGGCTCCTGCGCCGGCTCGGGCAAGGCCACCGGCGACCACGCCACGCGATACAGGCCGTCCTGCGCCTTCCGGGCCGCAACCTCGGCGAGCCGCTCCGCCGCGATGGGACGCATCGTCAACGCGGCCACCTCCGCGACGGGTTCCCCGGCCGCGTCGGCGAGGGTCACCGCGAACGTCCCGGAACCTCCCGGGGCGATCCGCACCCGCAGCACGCGTGCGCCGGTGGCGTGCAGCCGCACCCCCGACCACGCGAACGGCAGCAGGACTCCCTTTCCTTCCCCCTCCCCCTCGACCGCCGCCGCGACGATCGGGTGCAGTGCGGCGTCGAGGAGTGCGGGGTGGAGGGTGAAGGTGTCGGTGTGGGGGGTGTGGGGTGGGAGGGTGATTTCGGCGTAGTGGGTGTGGGTGGGGTGGTGGTGCCAGGCGGCGGTGAGTCCT
>NZ_RBAL01000041.1 GCF_003626535.1 Streptomyces hoynatensis | reverse complement strand
CCTCACCGGCCAGCAGCACCGCCCGGTGCTCGAACACCGACCGCGAGGTCACCAACGACAAGCCCACATCCACCGGAAGCTCCGCCTCGGCAAACGCGACGATCCGCTCCACCTGCCCGTCGAGGGCCTCCGCGGTGCGGGCGGACACCGGCAGCGGCACGGCCCCGGGCCGCACGGCCGGGTCCTGGGCCGCGGCGGGCGGCTCGGGGACCTGTTCGAGGATGAGGTGGGCGTTGGTGCCGCTGAAGCCGAAGGAGGAGACGGCGGCGCGGCGCGGCCGGTCCACCTCGGGCCATTCGGTCTGCTCGGTGAGCAGCCGGATGTCCCCGGCCTCCCAGTCGACGTGCGAGGACCGGTTCTCGGCGTGCAGGGTCCTGGGCAGCAGGCCGTGCCGCAGCGCGAGGACCATCTTGATGACGCCCGCCACGCCCGCCGCGGCCTGGGTGTGTCCCAGGTTGGACTTGATGGAGCCCAGCAGCAGCGGGCGTTCCCGATCCTGCCCGTAGGTCGCCAGGAGCGCCTGGGCCTCGATCGGGTCGCCCAGCGTGGTGCCCGTGCCGTGCGCCTCGACCACGTCCACATCCGCGGTGGACAGGCCGGCCCCGGCCAGGGCCTGACGGATCACCCGCTGCTGCGAGGGACCGTTCGGCGCCGTCAGCCCGTTCGACGCACCGTCCTGGTTCACCGCAGAACCGCGCACCAGGGCGAGGACCCGGTGCCCGTTGCGGCGGGCGTCCGACAGGCGCTCCAGGAGCACCACGCCCGCGCCCTCGGACCAGCCGACGCCGTCCGCCTCCTCCGAGAAGGACTTGCAGCGGCCGTCGGGCGAGAGGCCGCGCTGCCGGGAGAAGCCGACGAAGGCGCTGGGCGTGGCCATGACGGTCACGCCGCCCGCCAGGGCGAGGTCGCACTCGCCGGAGCGCAGCGCCTGCATCGCCCAGTGCATCGCCACCAGGGAGGAGGAGCAGGCGGTGTCCACGGTCACCGCGGGGCCTTCGAGGCCGAAGGTGTAGGCGACGCGGCCGGAGACGACGCTGGCCGAGGCGCCGGTGCCCTGGTAGCCCTCGTCGTCGCCGAGGACGGACACGTAGTCGTTGTACATGACGCCGGCGAAGACGCCGGTGCGGCTGCCGCGCAGCGACACCGGGTCGATCCCGGCGCCCTCGATGGCCTCCCAGGAGGTTTCGAGGAGGACCCGCTGCTGCGAGTCGGTGGCGAGGGCCTCCCGCGGGCTCATCCCGAAGAAGCCGGGGTCGAACTCGGCGGCGTCGTACAGGAATCCGCCCTGCCGGGTGTAGGACGTGCCGGGGTGGTCCGGGTCGGGGTGGTAAAGGTTGTCGAGATCCCAGCCGCGGTCGGCGGGGAACTCGCCGATGGCGTCGGTCCCGTCGAGCAGCAGCTCCCACAGGCCGTCGGGGGTGGCGACGCCGCCGGGGTAGCGGCAGGCCATGCCGACGATGACGATCGGGTCGTCGGAGACGGGCGGCAGGGCGCGGAGCGGCACCACGGGCGCGGACTCGGTGCCGAGCAGCTCGTCGGCCAGGTACCCGGCCAGGATCTGGCTCGTCGGGTAGTCGAAGACGAGGGTGGCGGGCAGCCGCAGGCCGGTGGCGGCGCCGAGCCGGTTGCGGAGTTCGACCGCGGTCAGCGAGTCGAAGCCCAGGTCGTTGAACGGCCGGGTGGCCTCGATGCTCGCGGCGTCGGCGTGCCCCAGGACGGCGGCCACCTCACCGCGGACCAGGCCGAGCAGCGCCTCGCGGCGCGCGTCGGCGTCCAGCCCGGACAGGCGGCGCACCAGGGCGACGGCGGTTTCGGTGCCGGCGACCGTGCGGCGGGTGCGGACGCGGACCAGGCCGCGCAGCAGCGGCGGCACCTCCGGCTGGGTGCGCAGGACCGGCAGGTCCAGGCGCACGAGCAGCGCGGCGGCCTCCTCGGAGGCGAGGGCCGCGTCGAACAGGGCGAGGCCCTGCGCCTCGGTGAGCGCGGGCATGCCGGAGCGGGCGACGCGCGCGTTCTCCGCCCCGGCGAGCATGCCGGCCTCCGCCCAGGCGCCCCAGGCGAGGGAGGCGGCGGGCAGGCCCAGCTCCCTGCGGTGGGCGGCGAGGGCGTCGAGGAAGGCGTTGGCCGCGGCGTAGTTGGCCTGCCCCGGGGTGCCGAACACCCCGGCGGCGGAGGAGAACAGCACGAAGGCGGACAGGTCGCGTGCGCGGGTGAGTTCGTGCAGGTGCCAGGCCGCGTCCACCTTCGGCGCGAACACCGTGGCCAGCCGCTCCGGGGTCAACGCGTCCACGACGCCGTCGTCCAGCACCCCGGCCGTGTGCACCACCGCGGAGACCTCGTGCTCGGCCAGCAGACCCGCCAGGGCCTCCCGGTCGGACACGTCACAGGCCACCACCCGCGCCTCGGCACCCGACTCCGCCAGCTCCGCCACCAGTTCCGCAGCGCCCTCGGCCTCGGGACCACGACGGCTCACCAGCAGCAGCCGCCGCACCCCGTGCGCACCGGCCAGATGGCGGGCCACCACGCCACCCAGGCCACCCGTACCACCCGTCACCAGCACCAAGCCGTCGGGGTCCCAGGCGAGGCCGGTGTCGCCGGAGGCCCCGCGCGCCACGCGCGGCACCAGCACCGCGCCGCCGCGCAGCGCCACCTGCGGCTCGTCCAGGCCGAGCGCGGGCTCCAGCACGCCGCGCGAGGCGGCCTCGGCCGCCGCGTCGCCGTCCGCGTCCACGTCCAGCAGGCCGAAGCGCCCCGGGTGTTCCGACTGCGCCGAGCGCACCAGGCCCCACGCCGTCGAGGCCGCCAGGTCGGCGACCGCGGCACCGGCGACGGACACCGCGCCGCGCGTCACGAAGACCAGCCGGGAAGCGGCGAACCGCTCCTCCGCCAGCCATTCCCGCACCAGGCCCAGCACCCGGGCGGCCACCGCGTGGGCGGCCTCCGGCAGTTCGCCGCCGGCCGCGCCCGACACCGGCACCAGCACCACGCCGGGGACCTCGCCCGCGGCGAGCGACGCGAGGTCCGGGTGACGCGCCGCCTGCGGCAGGCCGAGGCTTCCTTCCTCGCCGACCACGGCGAGGGTGAGCGGCGCACCGGACGAGGGAACCGGCAGGGGCGTCCAGTCCACGGCGTACAGCACGTCGCGCTCGGCCGCGGCCCGGTCGAGCTGTTCGGCGGACACCGCCCGGACGGTCAGCGACTCGACCGAGAGCACCGGCTCGCCGCCGGCGTCGGCCGCGGCGATGCCGAGGGAGCCCCCGTCGCCGGGGGTCAGCCGCACCCGCAGGCTCGCCGCGCCGGTGGCGTGCAGGGACACGCCCTCCCAGGAGAACGGCAGCCCCGCGGGCTCCTCGGCGCCCGACCTCGCCGCCATCCAGGCGTGCAGGGCGGCGTCCAGGAGCGCCGGGTGCAGGCCGAAGCCGCCCGGCTCCACCTCCTCGGGGAGCGCCACCTCGGCGAACACCTCCTCGCCGCGCCGCCAGACCGACCGCAGGCCCTGGAAGGCCGGCCCGTAGGCGAAGCCGCCCTCGGCGAAGCCCTCGTAACAGCCTGCGATCTCCACCGGTTCGGCCCCCGGAGGCGGCCAGGCCGCGGCGTCGAACTCCGCCCGCAGCTCACCTGGCGCCAGCGCGCCGCTCGCGTTCTGCGTCCAGGGCGCGTCCTCGGCCTCGTCCGGCCTGCTGTGCACAACAAAGGAACGCCGGCCGGTCTCGTCGGCCACGCCGACCCGCAGCTGCACCTGCACCGCGCCCTGCTCGGGCAGGACCAGCGGCGCGGCCAGGGTCAGCTCCTCCACCCGCTCGCAGCCGACCTCGTCACCCGCCCGAACGGCCAGCTCCACGAACGCCGTCCCGGGCAGCAGCACCTGCCCCATCACGGCGTGATCCGCCAGCCAGGGGTGCGAGGAAAGCGACAGCCGGCCGGTGAACACTCCTTCGCCCTCGGCGAGTTCGACGGTCGCGCCGAGCAGCGGGTGTTCCACGGCGCCCAGTCCGAGCGAGCGGACGTCGCCCGTGCGGCGGCCGGCGGCGGGCCAGTAGTGCCGGTGGTGGAAGGCGTAGGTGGGCAGGTCGATCCGCTGGGCGCCGGTCCCGGCGAACAGGGCGCGCCACTCGACGCGCACCCCGGCGACGTGCAGCCGGGCCAGCGCGGTGACGGCCGCCTCCTCCTCGCCGCGGCCCCGGCGCAGCACCGGCACGGCAACCGCCGACTCGTCCAGCGACTCCGCCGCCATGGCCGACAGCACCCCGTCCGGGCCGACTTCGAGGAACGCGGAGACGCCCTCGTCCACCAAACGCCCCACGGCGTCGGCAAAACGGACGGCCTCGCGCACGTGCCGCACCCAGAACTCGGGCGAGGTCACCTCACCCGCGGCCACCACCGGGATACGCGGCTCGGCAAACGACAGGCCCTCGACCACGGCGCGGAACTCGTCCAGCATCGGGTCCATCAACGGCGAGTGGAACGCGTGCGACACCTTCAGCCGGCTCGTCTTGCGGCCCTGGGCCTCAAACGAAGCGGCCAGCTCCAGAACCGGCGCCTCCTCACCCGAAACCACCACCGAGGCAGGCCCGTTGACGGCGGCGATCGACACGCCGTCCGTCAGCAGCGGCAGCACCTCGTCCTCGGACGCCTGCACGGCGACCATCGCGCCGCCCTCGGGCAGGGCCTGCATCAACCGCGCCCGCGCCGACACCAGCGTGCAGGCATCCTCCAGCGAGAACACCCCCGCCACATGCGCCGCCGCAATCTCACCGATCGAGTGGCCCGCGACGAACTCCGCCCGCACCCCGAAGGACTCGACCAGCCGATACAGCGCCACCTCGATCGCGAACAACGCGGGCTGCGCCACCCCGGTACGGTTCAGCGCCTCCGCATCCCCGCCCCACATCACCTCACGCACCGCCGGGTCCAGCAGCCCCAGCACCTCATCCAGCGCCGACGCGAACACCGGGAAACGCCCGTACAGTTCACGCCCCATCCCGAGGCGCTGCGCACCCTGACCCGTGAACAGCACCGCAAGCGAACGCGCCACCGCGCTCCCCCGCGCCACCTCACGCACACCCTCCGCACCCGCCAGCAACACCGACCGATGCTCGAACACCGACCGCGACGTCACCAACGAGAAACCCACATCCCGCACGGCACGGTCTTCAGCGAAGGAGACGACGCGCCCGACCTGACCCTCCAGGGCCTCGGCCGACTTCGCCGACACCGGCAGCGGCACCACGGCGGGCTCGACCTCGGCCGCCCGTGGCCGCTCCACGGTGGCGGGGGCCTGTTCGAGGATGACGTGCGCGTTGGTGCCGCTGATGCCGAAGGAGGAGACGGCGGCCCGGCGCAGCCGGTTCACCTCGGGCCATTCGGTCTGCTCGGTGAGCAGCCGGATGTCCCCGGCCTCCCAGTCGACGTGCGAGGACCGGTTCTCGGCGTGCAGGGTCCTGGGCAGCAGGCCGTGCCGCATGGCGAGGACCATCTTGATGACGCCGGCGACGCCCGCGGCGGCCTGGGTGTGGCCGAAGTTGGACTTGATGGAGCCGACGAGCAGGGGCCGTTCGCGGTCCTGCCCGTAGGTGGCGAGGAGGGCCTGCGCCTCGATCGGGTCGCCCAGCGTGGTGCCCGTGCCGTGCGCCTCGACCACGTCCACATCCGCGGTGGACAGGCCGGCCCCGGCCAGGGCCTGGCGGATCACCCGCTGCTGCGAGGGACCGTTCGGCGCCGTCAGCCCGTTGCTCGCACCGTCCTGGTTCACCGCAGAACCGCGCAGCACCGCGAGGACCTGATGCCCGTTGCGGCGGGCGTCGGAGAGGCGCTCCAGCATGACCACGCCCACGCCCTCGGAGAAGCCGGCGCCGTCCGCCTCCTCCGAGAAGGACTTGCAGCGGCCGTCGGGTGAGAGGCCGCGCTGCCGGGAGAGTTCCACGAGGGTGGCGGGCGTGGCCATGACGGTGACGCCGCCGGCCAGCGCCAGGTCGCACTCGCCCGCGCGCAGGGCCTGCGCGGCCAGGTGCATCGCCACCAGCGAGGAGGAGCAGGCCGTGTCCACGGTCACCGCGGGGCCCTCGAAGCCGAAGGTGTAGGACAGGCGGCCGGAGACGACGCTGGGCGAGGAGCCGGTGCCCTGGTAGCCCTCGGAGCCGTCGCCGCCGACGATCGAGGAGTAGTCGTTGTACATGACGCCGGCGAAGACGCCGGTCTGGCTGCCGCGCAGCGACACCGGGTCGATCCCGGCGGACTCGATCGCCTCCCAGGTGGTTTCGAGCAGCAGCCGCTGCTGCGCATCCGTGGCCAGGGCCTCCCGCGGGCTCATCCCGAAGAACTCCGGGTCGAACTCCCCCGCGTCGTGCAGGAAACCGCCGTGCCGGGTGTACGAGGTGCCCGGGTGGTCCGGGTCGGGGTGGTAGAGGCCGGCCAGGTCCCAGCCGCGGTCGGCGGGAAACTCGCTGATGGCGTCGGTCCCGTCGAGCAGCAGCTCCCACAGGCCGTCGGGGGTGGCGACGCCGCCGGGGTAGCGGCAGCCCATGCCGACGATGACGATCGGGTCGTCGGAGACCGGTGGCAGGGCCCGCAGCGGCACGTGCGCGGCGGCCTCGGTGCCGAAGAGTTCCTCGCCGAGGAAGCCCGCGAGGGACAGGGTGTTGGGGTAGTCGAAGATCGCGGTGGCGGGCAGCCGCAGGCCGGTGGCGGCGCCGAGCCGGTTGCGCAGCTCGACCGCGGTCAGCGAGTCGAAGCCGAGGCTCTGGAACGGCTGGGTGGCGTCGATGGCCTCGGCGCCGACGTGTCCGAGGACGAGGGCGACCTCGCCGCGCACCAGGTCGAGGAGGGCCTCGGCGCGGGCGGCCTCGTCGAGTGCGGAGAGCCGCCGCAGGAGGGTGTCGGCGGTCTCGGTTCCGGCGGAGGCGCGCCGGGTCCTGGTCCGGACGAGGCCGCGCAGCACGGGCTGGATCTCGCCGCGGCCCCGCAGCACGGGCAGGTCGAGCCGCAGGGGCAGGATCGCGGGCTCGCCGGTGGCCTGGGCGGCGTCGAAGAGGTGGAGGGCCTGTTCGGTGCCGAGGGCGGGCAGGCCGGCCGCCGCGAGGCGTTCGAGGTCGGTTCCGGCGAGCATGCCGGTTTCGGCCCAGGCGCCCCAGGCGAGGGAGACGGCGGGCAGCCCGCGTTCGCGCCGGTAGGCCGCGAGCGCGTCGAGGAACGCGTTCGCCGCCGCATAGTTGCCCTGCCCGGGCGAACCCAGCACCCCCGCCGCCGAGGAGAACAGCACGAACGCCGACAGGTCGCGTTCCCGGGTCAACTCGTGCAGGTGCCACGCCGCGTCGGCCTTCGCGCCGAACACCCCTGCCAGCCGCTCGGGCGTCAGCGCCTCCACCACACCGTCGTCGAGGACGCCCGCCGTGTGCACGACGGCGGACACCTCGTGCTCGGCCAGCAGACCCGCCAGGGCCTCCCGGTCGGACACGTCACAGGCCACCACCCGCGCCTCGGCACCCGACTCCGCCAGCTCCGCCACCAGTTCCGCAGCGCCCTCCGCCTCGGGACCACGACGGCTCACCAGCAGCAGCCGCCGCACCCCGTGCGTCTGGGCCAGATGGCGGGCGACCACGCCACCCAGGCCACCCGTACCGCCCGTCACCAGCACCTGGCCCTCGGCGTCCCAGGGGGTGGTGGCCGGTTCGGGGCGTGGGGTGCGCCGCGCGAGGCGGGCCGTGAGGACGGCGCCGTCGCGGACGGCGAGTTGCGGCTCGTCCGTGTGCGCGGCGCGCAGCAGGGCGTCGCCCGTGGCCTCGGTGGCGGGGTCTGCGTCGATCAGGCCGAAACGCCCCGGGTGCTCGGACTGGGCCGAACGCACCAGACCCCACACCGCCGAAGCCGCCAGATCCACCACCCCACCACCGCCGGCAGGCACCGCACCCCGCGTCACCACCACCAAACGCGAGGCGCCAAACCGCTCCTCCGCCAGCCACTCCCGCACCAACCCCAGCACCCGCCCCGTCACGGCACGAGCCGCCTCCGCGACGGGTATGTCCTGCGGGCCGGTGACCGGGACCAGCACCGCCTCGGGCGTCTCGCCGGCCTCGGCGAGTTCCGCGAGTCCGGCGTACGTGGGGGCGTCGAGGCCGAGCGGGTCGGCGCCGAGCACGGCCAGCGGGGTGGCGGGCCCGGCCACCGGGGCCGGGACCCAGTCGAGTGCGAACAGGGCGTCGCGTTCCGCGGCGGCCTGCTCGCCGAGGTGTTCGGCGGACACGGCGCGGACGGTGAGGGATGCGACGGAGGCGACGAGCGCGCCGGTGGCGTCGGCGACGGCGATCGAGACGGCGTCGCCGCCGATCGGCGTGAGCCGCACGCGCAGGGCCGTGGCGCCGGTGGCGTGCAGGGACACGCCGCCCCAGGAGAAGGGCAGGCCGCCGCGGCTGAGGGTGCCGAGGTCGGCGAGGCCGGCGGCGTGCAGGGCGGCGTCGAACAGCGCGGGGTGCAGGCCGAACGCGTCGGCCTCGGCGCGGGCCGGCTCGGGCAGGGCGACCTCGGCGAACACCTCCGCGTCGCGCAGCCAGACCGCGGTCAGGCCCTGGAAGGCCGGGCCGTAGGCGAAGCCGTTGGCGGCGAACTGCTCGTAGCAGCCGTCCACCGCGACGGGCCGTGCGCCCGCGGGCGGCCAGGCGACGGCGTCGAAGTCGGCGCGGCGCTCGCCGGTGGCGAGCAGGCCGGCGGCGTGCTGGGTCCAGGCGTCGCCGAGGCGGCCCTCGGGGCGGGAGTGGACGGTGAGCCGGCGCAGGCCGCGCCCGTCGGGTGCCTCGATCCGCACCTGGATCTGCACGGCGCCCTGCCTGGGCAGGACGAGGGGCGCGGCGAGGGTGAGGTCCTCCACCAGGTCGCAGCCGACCTCGTCGCCCGCCCTGAGGGCGAGTTCGACGAACGCGGTGCCGGGCAGCAGCACGCGGCCCAGCACGTCGTGGTCGGCGAGCCAGGGGTGGGAGGCGAGCGACAGCCTGCTGGTGAACACGGCGTCGCCCTCGGCCAGGTCGACGGCGGCGTCCAGCAGGGGGTGCTCGACGGGTTCGAGGCCGAAGCCGGAGGCGTCGCCGCGGCGCAGGACGGAGGCGGGCCAGTAGTGCTTGTGGTCGAAGGCGTAGGTGGGCAGCTCGGTCTTCCGGGCGCCGGTGCCCTCGAACAGCGCGGGCCAGGCCACGTCCACGCCGGCGACGTGCAGCCGGGCGAGCGCGGTCAGCGCGGCACGCTCCTCGCCGCGGTCCCGGCGCAGCGCCGGCACCACCACGGCGCCCTCGGGCACCGACTCGGCCGCCATCCCCGACAGCACCCCGTCCGGGCCGACCTCAAGGAAGGCGGAGACGCCCTCCGCCACCAGGCGGGTCAGGGAGTCGGCGAAGCGGACGGCGGCGCGCACGTGCCGCACCCAGAACTCGGGCGAGGTCACCTCGCCCGCGGCCACCACCGGGATGCGGGGCTCGGCGAAGGACAGGCCCTCGACCACGGTGCGGAACTCGTCGAGCATCGGCTCCATCAGCGGCGAGTGGAAGGCGTGGGACACCTTCAGCCGGCTCGTCTTGCGGCCCTGCTCGCGGAAGACGGCGGCCAGGTCGAGCACGGCCTCCTCGGCGCCCGAGAGCACCACGGAGGTGGGCCCGTTGACCGCGGCGAGGGACACGCCCTCGGTGAGCAGCGGCAGCACCTCCTCCTCGCCGGCCTCCACCGCCACCATGGCGCCGCCCTCGGGCAGGGCCTGCATCAGCCGCGCCCGCGCCGACACCAGCGTGCAGGCGTCCGCAAGCGAGAACACCCCGGCGACGTGCGCCGCGGCGATCTCGCCGATGGAGTGGCCGGCGACGAACTCGGGCCGCACCCCGAAGGATTCGAGGAGCCGGTACAGGGCCACCTCGACGGCGAACAGCGCGGGCTGCGCCACGCCCGTCCGTTCCAGGGCCTCGGCGTCCTCGCCCCACATCACCTCGCGGACGGCCGGGTCCAGGTGCCCCAGCGCCTCGTCCAGGGCCGCCGCGAACGCCGGGAACCTGGCGTGGAGTTCGCGGCCCATGCCGAGGCGCTGCGCGCCCTGGCCGGTGAACAGGGCGGCGAGCCTGCGGGGGACGGCCGTGCCGCGGGCCGCCTCGGTCACGCCCTCGGGGGTGGCGAGGAGCACGGCGCGGTGCTCGAAGGTGGAGCGGGAGGTGACCAGGGACAGGCCCACGTCCAGGGGCGAGTGGTCCGCCGCGAAGTCCGTGACCCGCTGCACCTGCCCGTCGAGGGCGCCGGCGGTGCGCGCGGAGACCGGCAGCGGCACCGCGGTGGGGGTGAGCGTGTCGCCGTCCGGTTCCGGGGAGGGCTCGGCCGCGGGGGGCTGTTCCAGGATGACGTGGGCGTTGGTGCCGGACACGCCGAAGGAGGAGACCGCCGCCCGGCGCCGCTCGACCTCGGGCCATTCGGTCTGCTCGGTCAGCAGCTCCACCGCGCCCGCCTCCCAGTCGACGTGCGAGGAGGGCGCGTCGATGTGGAGGGATTTGGGCAGCACGCCGTGCCGCATCGCCATGATCATCTTGATGACGCCGGCCACGCCGGCGGCGGCCTGGGTGTGCCCGATGTTCGACTTGATGGAGCCGAGCAGCAGCGGCCGTTCCCGGTCCTGGCCGTAGGTCGCGAGGAGCGCCTGGGCCTCGATGGGGTCGCCGAGGGTGGTGCCGGTGCCGTGCGCCTCGACGGCGTCCACGTCCGCGGTGGTCAGGCCCGCGCCGGCGAGGGCCTGGCGGATGACGCGCTGCTGCGCGGGCCCGTTGGGGGCGGTGAGGCCGTTGGAGGCGCCGTCCTGGTTGACGGCGGAGCCGCGGACCACGGCGAGGACCTGGTGGCCGTTGCGGCGGGCGTCCGAGAGGCGCTCCAGCAGGACGAGGCCGACGCCCTCGCCCCAGCCGGTGCCGTCGGCCGAGTCGGCGAAGGACTTGGACCTGCCGTCCTGGGCGAGGCCGCGCTGCCGGGAGAAGGCGACGAAGGTGCCGGGGGTGGCCATGACGGTGACGCCGCCGGCCAGCGCCAGGTCGCACTCGCCGGAACGCAGCGCCTGCGCCGCCCAGTGCATCGCCACCAGGGAGGAGGAGCAGGCGGTGTCCACGGACACGGCGGGGCCCTCAAGTCCCAGGGAGTAGGCGACGCGGCCGGACAGGACGCTGGGGGCGGTGCCGGTGCCCTGGTAGCCCTCGAAGGCGTCGTTGTCGATGAGGGTGCTGTAGTCGCTGGTCATGATGCCGGTGAAGACGCCGGTGGCGCTGCCCCGCAGCGTCACCGGGTCGATCCCGGCCCGTTCGATGGTCTCCCAGGCGGTTTCCAGGACGAGGCGCTGCTGGGCGTCGGTCGCGGTGGCCTCACGGGGGCTCATCTCGAAGAAGCCCGCGTCGAACTGCCCGGCGGCTTCGAGGAATCCGCCGTGCCGGGTGTAGGAGGTGCCGAAGTGGTCGGGGTCGGAGTGGTAGAGGGTCGCCAGGTCCCAGCCGCGGTCGGTGGGGAACTCGCTGATGGCGTCGGTGCCCTCCAGGACGAGGCGCCACAGGTCCTCGGGCGAGGAGACGCCGCCCGGGTAGCGGCAGCCCATGCCGACGATGACGATGGGGTCGTCGGCCGGGGCGGCGAGGGCCCTGGGGCGCACCGCGACGGGGGCGGCGGCCCCGAAGAGGTCGTCCCGCAGGCGGCGGGCGAGGGCGGTCGCGTTGGGGTAGTCGAAGATCGCGGTGGCGGGCAGCCTGAGGCCGGTGGCGGCGCCGAGCCGGTTGCGCAGCTCGACGGCGGTCAGCGAGTCGAAGCCCAGGTTCTGGAAGGGCTGGGTGGCGCCCACGGAGTCCGCGGTGAGGTGCCCGAGGACGGCGGCGACCTGCCCGCGCACCAGGTCGAGCAGGGCGGCCTCGCGCGCCTCCTCGTCGAGGGCGGTCAGCCGCTCCAGCAGCGACAGCGCGGTCTCGGACCCGGCCGTCGCGCGCTGGGCCCGGACGCGGACCAGTCCCCGCAGCAGGGGCGGCACCTGGGCCTGGGCGCGCAGGGCCGGCAGGTCGAGGCGGACGGGCAGCACGGCGGGCTCGGCGCCGCCGAGGGCGGCGTCGAAGAGGGCGAGGCCCGCTTCCGCGGTGAGCGGCGGCATGCCGGAGCGGGCGATGCGCTGCAGGTCCTGTTCCGACATGGCGCCGGTGAGGCCGGCCGCCGGGTCCCAGGCGCCCCAGGCGAGGGAGAGGGCGGGCAGGCCCAGCTCCCTGCGGTGGGCGGCGAGGGCGTCGAGGAAGGCGTTGGCCGCGGCGTAGTTGGCCTGCCCCGGGGTGCCGAACACGCCGGCGGCCGAGGAGTAGAGCACGAAGGCGGACAGGTCGCGTGCGCGGGTGAGTTCGTGCAGGTGCCAGGCCGCGTCCACCTTCGGCGCGAACACCGTGGCCAGCCGCTCCGGCGTCAGCGCCTCCACGACCCCGTCGTCCAGCACCCCGGCCGTGTGCACCACCGCGGACACCTCGTGCTCGGCCAGCAGACCCGCCAGGGCCTCCCGGTCGGACACGTCACAGGCCACCACCCGCGCCTCGGCACCCGACTCCACCAGCTCCGCCACCAGTTCCGCAGCGCCCTCCGCGTCGGGACCACGACGGCTCACCAGCAGCAGCCGCCGCACCCCGTGCGCACCGGCCAGATGGCGGGCCACCAGGCCGCCGAGGCCGCCCGTGCCGCCGGTGACCAGCACCAGCCCTTCGGGGTCCCAGGCGAACTCCCCCTCGGGCACCGCGGCCCGCGCCACCCGGGGCGCGAGGATCGCGCCCGCGCGCAGCGCCACCTGCGACTCGTCGAGGGCGAGGGCGGCCGGCAGCGCCGCGAGGGAGGCCGGGTCGGCGTCGGTGTCGAGCAGCGCGAAGCGCCCCGGGTGCTCCGACTGGGCGGAACGCACCAGGCCCCACACGCCGGAGGCCGCCAGGTCCTGCGCCCCGCCGCCGGCGACGGAGAGGGCGCCGCGGGTCACGAACACCAGCCGCGCCTGGGCGAACCGTTCCTCTTCCAGCCACTCCCGCACCAGGCCGAGGGCCCGGGCGGCCAGGGCGTGCGCGGACTGCGGCAGTTCCTCCCCCGGCTGCCCGGCGAGGGGCGCGAGCACCACGGCCGGCACCTCGCCGCTCTCGGCGAGCGCCGCCAGGCCGGGGTGGGCGGGGAGGTCGCCGAGGCCGAGGGGGTCGGGGCCGAGGACGGCCACGTCCTCCGCCGGGCCGTCCGCGGGCGGCGGCATCGGGGTCCAGTCGACGCCGAACAGCGCCTCGCGCTCGATGCCGGCGGCCTGCCCGAGCTGCTCGGCGGAGACGGGCCGGACGGTCAGCGATTCGACGGAGGCGACCAGCCCGCCGGCCGTGTCGGCCAGGGCGATGGCGACCGCGTCCTCGCCGGAGCGGGTCAGGCGCACCCGCAGGGTGGTGGCGCCGGTGGCGTGCAGGGAGACCCCGCCCCAGGAGAAGGGCAGGCCGCCGCGGCTGAGGGTGCCGAGGTCGGCGAAGCCGGCCGCGTGCAGGCCCGCGTCGAGCAGCGCGGGGTGCAGGCCGAAGCCCTCGGCCTCGGCGCGCACCGACTCGTGCAGGGTGACCTCGGCGTACACCTCGTCGCCGCGCCGCCAGGCCGCGGTGAGTCCCTGGAACACCGGGCCGTGCTGGAAGCCGCGTTCCCGGAAGCCCTCGTAGTAGCCGGTGAGGTCCACGGCCTCGGCGCCCGTGGGGGGCCAGACGGTGGCGTCGAAGTCGGCGCGGCGCTCGCCGGTGGCGAGCGCGCCCGTGGCGTGCTGGGTCCACGGCAGGTCGGCCGCGCCCTCGGGCCGCGAGTGGACGGTGAGCGGGCGCAGTCCGTCGGCGCCGGGCAGGCCGACCCGCACCTGGAGGTGCACGGCGCCCCGCTCGGGGAGGACGAGGGGGGCGGCCAGGGTGAGTTCTTCGAGTCGGTCGCAGCCGAGTTCGTCGCCCGCGCGGACGGCGAGTTCGACGAACGCCGTGCCGGGCAGGAGGACTTGGCCCATGACGACGTGGTCGGCCAGCCAGGGCTGCGCGGCGAGCGAGAGGCGGCTGGTGAAGAGCGCGCCCTCGCCCTCGGCGAGTTCGACGGCGGCGCCGAGCAGCGGGTGCGCGACGGTTTCGAGGCCGAGCCCCGCTGCGTCGCCGGTGCGGCTCGCGGCGGAGGGCCAGAAGCGCTGCCGCTGGAAGGCGTAGGTGGGCAGGTCGACGCGGCGGGCGCCGGTGCCCTCGAACAGGGTGCCCCAGGCCACGTCGACGCCGGAGACGTGCAGCCGGGCGAGCGCGGTCAGCGCGGCACGCTCCTCGCCGCGGTCCCGGCGCAGCACCGGCACCACCACGGCACCCTCGGGCACCGACTCGGCCGCCATCCCCGACAGCACCCCATCCGGGCCGACTTCGAGGAACGCGGAGACGCCCTGCTCCACCAAACGGCCCACGGCGTCGGCAAAACGGACGGCCTCGCGCACGTGCCGCACCCAGAACTCAGGCGAGGTCACCTCACCCGCAGCCACCACCGGGATACGCGGCTCGGCAAACGACAGGCCCTCGACCACGGCACGGAACTCATCCAGCATCGGGTCCATCAACGGCGAGTGGAACGCGTGCGACACCCTCAGCCGGCTCGTCTTCCGGCCCTGCGCCTCAAACGAAGCAGCCAGCTCCAGAACCGGCGCCTCCTCACCCGACACCACCACCGAGGCAGGCCCGTTGACGGCCGCGATCGCGACGCCGTCGGTCAGCAGCGGGGTCACCTCGTCCTCGGACGCCTGCACGGCGACCATCGCCCCGCCCTCGGGCAGGGCCTGCATCAGCCGCGCCCGCGCCGACACCAACGCGCAGGCATCCTCCAGCGAGAACACCCCCGCCACATGCGCCGCCGCAATCTCACCGATCGAGTGGCCCGCGACGAACTCGGCCCGCACCCCGAAGGACTCGACAAGTCGATACAGCGCCACCTCGATCGCGAACAACGCGGGCTGCGCCACCCCGGTACGGTTCAGCGCCTCCGCATCCCCGCCCCACATCACCTCACGCACCACCGGGTCCAGCAGCCCCAGCACCTCATCCAGCGCCGACGCGAACACCGGGAAACGCCCGTACAGTTCACGCCCCATGCCCAGACGCTGCGCACCCTGACCCGTGAACAGCACCGCAAGCAGGCGTTCGTCGGTGGTGCCGCGGGCGGCCTCCGTCACGCCCTCCGAGGTGGCCAGCAGCACCGAGCGGTGTTCGAAGGCCGAGCGGGTGGTGGCGAGCGAGTAGCCCAGGTCCAGGCGGGCGAGGCCGGGGTGGCCGGCGAGGAAGCTCTCCAGGTTGCGGAGCTGGGCCTCCAGGGCCTCCTCGCTCCGCCCGGCCACCGGCCAGGGGATCACGGCGGGTTCGAGCAGGGGGCCCTCGGGCTCGGGGGCCGGGGTGGGCTCCGGGGCCTGCTCGACGATCACGTGGGCGTTGGTGCCCGAGACGCCGAAGGAGGAGATGCCAGCGCGGCGGGGACGGTCCACCTCGGGCCAGGCGGCCTGCTCGGTCAGCAACTCGACCGCGCCCGCCGCCCAGTTGACGTTGGAGGTGGGGGCGTCCACGTGCAGGGTCTTGGGCAGGATGCCGTGCCGCAGCGCCATCACCATCTTGATGACGCCCGCGACGCCGGAGGCGGCCTGCGGGTGGCCGATGTTCGACTTGATGGAGCCCAGCAGCAGCGGCCGTTCCCGGTCCTGCCCGTAGGTGGCCAGGAGGGCCTGCGCCTCGATGGGGTCGCCGAGGGTGGTGCCGGTGCCGTGCGCCTCGACCGCGTCCACGTCCGCGGGCGAGAGTCCGGCGCTGGCGAGTGCGGCGCGGATGACGCGCTGCTGGGAGGGGCCGTTGGGGGCGGTGAGGCCGTTGGAGGCGCCGTCCTGGTTGACGGCAGAGCCGCGGACCACGGCGAGGATCTGGTGGCCGTTGCGCTGGGCGTCGGAGAGGCGTTCGAGGGTGAGGACGCCGACGCCTTCCGACCAGCCGGTGCCGTCGGCGGCCTCGGCGAAGGACTTGCAGCGGCCGTCGGCCGCGAGCCCGCCCTGGGTGGTGAAGGCGGCGAAGCCGGTGGGCGTGGACATCACCATCACGCCGCCGGCCAGGGCCAGGTCGCACTCGCCGCCGCGCAGCGCCTGCACGGCCAGGTGGAGGGCCACCAGGGAGGAGGAGCAGGCGGTGTCCACGGACACGGCGGGGCCTTCGAGGCCCGCGGTGTAGGAGACGCGTCCGGAGATGACGCTGGCCACCGAGCCGGTGGTGATGAACGCCGTCGCGTCCGGGGAGTCGCCGGTCAGGCTGCCGTAGTCCTGTCCCGTGGTGCCCATGAAGACGCCGGTGCGGCTGCCGCGCAGCGAGGTGGGGTCGATCCCGGCGCGTTCCAGGGCCTCCCAGGTGACTTCGAGGACCAGGCGCTGCTGGGGGTCCATGGCGAGGGCCTCGCGCGGCGAGATGCCGAAGAAGCCGGCGTCGAAGTCGGCCACGTCGTCGAGGAAGCCGCCCTCGAAGGTGCTGGTGGCGAGGTCTTCGACGTCCCAGCCGCGGTCGGTGGGGAAGCCGGCGATGGCGTCCCGGCCTTCCGCGACGAGCCGCCACAGGTCCTCGGGGCTGCGCACCCCGCCCGGGTAGCGGCAGGCCATGCCGACGATCGCGATCGGCTCGACGGCCGCGGCGACCAGCTGCTGGTTCTGGCGACGGAGGCGTTCGATCTCCTTCAAGGACGACCGCAGTGCCTCGACGTACTGCTTGGTGTTGTCGGCCATCACTCTGTCCTTCAGTCGCCGTTGGTCGTCTCGTCGGTCGCGAGCCGCAGCAGGGCCTCGGCATCCATCTCGTCGAGCGAGAGTTCCTCGCCGGACGCGGCCGGTGCGGGGGCGGGCTCGGCGTCGCCGTTGGCCAGTTGCAGAACCATGTCCAGGAGACCTGCCTTGCGCAGGCGGCTGATCGGGATGGCAGCCAGGGCCGCCCTGATCTCCGCGTCGGGGTCGTTTTCTTCGGTCGCGGGGGCGTCCGCGAAGAGCTCGGCCTGCAGGTACGTGGCGATCGCGGCCGGGGTCGGGTAGTCGAACACCAGGGCGGCGGGCAGGGGCAGCCCCGTGGTGGTGCGCAGCCGGTTGCGGAGTTCGACGGCCATGACGGAGTCGAAGCCCACCTCGCGGAAGGCGCGGCCCGCGGGCAGGTCGGCCACCGACTCGAAGCCGAGGGTCCTGGCCGCCTCGGTCCGCACCATGTCCAGCATGGCCCGGGAGCGTTCCGCTTCCGGCATGGCGGCGAGGCGCTGCACGAACTCGGCTTCGCCGCCCGCGGTTTCGGCGTCCTGCTCGGGTTCGGCGAGGGCCTCGCGGACCTCGGGGATGCCGGTCAGGAGGGGGCTGGGGCGTTCGGCGGTGAAGCTGGGCGCGAACCTGGACCAGTCGGTGTGGGTCACCGTCAGGAAGGTCAGGTCCT
>NZ_RBAL01000040.1 GCF_003626535.1 Streptomyces hoynatensis | reverse complement strand
TCCAGGCCATCATCGCCCTCGCACGCCGACGGGCGAGCGTCCTGTGGGTCCTCCTGCGCGACAACCGGGTATTCACCCCCGCCCCGCCAGTCACGCAGGCGGCTTGACTTCATCATTGAGACTCCTGAAGTGCCCGTGGGGGGACGTTGATCATCAGCGCCCTACCCTCGCCAAGTTGTGTTCATGCCAAGGGGGTTGCCGCTTCACCGTGGCGAACGAGCGGCGCGCGCGGGAGGAACGCGCGCCGCGTCCGGCCGGGGGGCGCCGACACTTTCCCTGGGGGTTGTCGAAAGGGCGCGCAGGACCTAGCGTTATCGAACACCGAAGCACAGATGTCAACATCGCGGCGCCCGCCGGCGGCCGCGACGCCGGAGGGAACCCATGCAGACCCCGTCCGAGGACGCCCCGCTCCCCTACTACGAGGCCCCCTCACCCGGCGAGGGCGCCCTGCCCGCGCGGGCCTGGTACGCGGATTCCGATGCCGCGCGGCTCTCGCTGAACGGCTCGTGGTCCTTCCGGCTGGCGCCGACGGCCGCGGGAACCGGCGAGGAGTTCACGCGCGAGGAGGCGGAGCTGTCCGGCTGGGGAGAGGTCACCGTCCCCGGCCACTGGGTGCTCCAGGGCCACGGCGCGCCCGCCTACACGAACGTCAACTACCCCTTCCCGCTCGACCCGCCGCGGGTGCCTGACGAGAATCCGACGGGGGATTACCGACGGGTCTTCGACCTGCCGGCGGACTGGCCGGCCGAGGGCGAGTGCCTGCTGCGCTTCGAGGGAGTGGAGTCCTGCGCCCGGGTCTGGCTGAACGGGGTCGAGCTGGGGAACTTCCAGGGCAGCCGGCTGGCGCACGAGTTCGCGGTGGGCGGCGTGCTGCGGCGGGAGGGGAACGTGCTGGCGGTGCGGGTGCACCAGTGGTCGGCCGGTTCCTACCTGGAGGACCAGGACATGTGGTGGCTGCCCGGCATCTTCCGCGAGGTGTCCCTGTGGCACCGGCCGCCGGGCGCCCCCGCGGACTTCTTCGTGCACGCCGGCTACGACCACGTCGCGGGCCTGGGGCGGCTGCGGGTGGAGTGCGACGTGCCCGGGCGGGTCCTCGTGCCCGAGCTGGGGATCGAGCTGGCCACCGGGCAGGAGGCGGCGGTGCCCGTGGAGCCCTGGTCGGCGGAGTGCCCGCGGCTGTACGAGGGCGAGCTGGTCACCGAAGGGGAACGGCTGCGGCTGCGGATCGGCTTCCGCAGCGTGGGCGTGGAGGACGGAGTCTTCAAGGCGAACGGCAGGCGGGTGCTGTTCCGCGGGGTCAACCGCCACGAGTTCCATCCGGCCACCGGCCGGGCCGTGGACCTGGAGACCATGCGGCGCGACATCGTGCTGATGAAGCAGCACAACATCAACGCGGTGCGCACCAGCCACTATCCGCCCCACCCGGCCTTCCTCGACCTGTGCGACGAGCTCGGCCTGTGGGTCATCGACGAGTGCGACCTGGAGACCCACGGCTTCACCGAGGTCGAATGGCGCCGCAACCCCGTGGACGACGCGCGCTGGACCCCGGCGCTGCTCGACCGGGCCGCGCGCATGGTGGAGCGGGACAAGAACCACCCCTCCGTCGTCGTCTGGTCCCTGGGCAACGAGTGCGGCGCGGGTGCCGGGCTGAGCGCGATGGCGCAGTGGATTCGGGAACGCGACCCCTCCCGGGCCGTCCACTACGAGAACGACAGGGACTACCCGGACAGCGACTTCTACTCCCGGATGTACGCGCCCCACGAAGAGGTGGAGCTGATCGGGCGCCGCGAGGAGGAACCCCTGCCCGACCCACGGCTCGACGCCCACCGCCGCACCCTGCCGTTCCTCCTGGTCGAGTACGCGCACGCGATGGGCAACGGGCCGGGCGGACTGGCCGACTACCAGCGGCTGTTCGAGACCTACGAGCGCTGCCAGGGCGGCTTCGTGTGGGAGTGGATCGACCACGGGCTGCCCAAGCGCACCCCGGAAGGACGCGACTACTACGCCTACGGCGGCGACTTCGGCGAGGAGCTGCACGACGGGAACTTCGTGTGCGACGGCCTCCTCTTCCCCGACCGCACCCCCTCCCCGGGACTGATCGAGTACAAGAAGGTCATCGAGCCGGTGCGGCTGAGCGGCGACCCGGCCACCGGCACCCTCACCGTCACCAACAACCACGACTTCGCCACCACCGCCCACCTCGCCTACGCCTGGGCCCACCACACCGACGGCGCCCTCCAGGCCACCGGCACCTTCGACGTCCCGCCGCTCGGCCCCGGCGAGAGCACGACCCTCACCCTCAAGGAGCTCACCGCCCCCGACACCCCGGGCGAGCACGTCTGGACCCTGCGCGCCCTGCTGGCCGCCGACACCCCCTGGGCCGCCGAGGGGCACGAGATCGCCTGGACGCAGCTGGTCGCGACGGCCGAAGCCGGCCCCGCGCCCACCCCGGCCCCGGCCGCGCCGAGCCGCGCCGCGGGCGTCGTCCGGCTCGGGCCTGCGGTGTTCGACGCCGGCACCGGGGCCCTGACCACCCTCGGCGGGCTGCGGCTGAGCCAGGCGCCGCGCCTGGACGTCTGGCGCGCGCCGACCGACAACGACCTCGGCGCGTCCTGGCAGCAGGACACCAGGTTCGGCGTGCTGTGGCGGGAGCTCGGCCTGCACCGGATGCACCACCGGGTGGACGAGGTGAGCGTGGACGAGAGCGGCCTGACGGTACGCGCCCGCGTCGCCCCCGCCGCCACCGACCTCGCCCTGCGCACCCGTTACCGCTGGAGCGCCACGGACGGCGAGCTGCGCCTGCACGTCACCGTCACCCCCGAGGGCGACTGGCGGGTGCCGCTGCCCAGGCTCGGCCTGCGGCTGGCGCTGCCCGGGGCCTACGGGCTGGCCTCCTGGTACGGCGGCGGCCCGGGCGAGGCGTACCCGGACACGGCCGCCGCCTCCCGGCTCGGCCGCTGGGAGCTGCCCGTGGACCGGATGCAGACCCCCTACGTCAGGCCCCAGGAGAACGGCGCGCGCGCCGACGTGCGCTGGGCCGAGCTGCGCGACGCCCGGGGCGGCGGGCTGCGGATCGCGGCGGACTCCGCGCCGTTCTGGTTCACCGCGCGCCGCTGGACCACCGAGCAGCTCGACGCGGCCGAACACACCTGGGAGCTGACGCCGGGTGAGGAGGTCTGGGTCAACATCGACCACGCCCAGCACGGCATCGGCTCCCAGTCCTGCGGCCCGGGCCCGCTGCCGCAGTACCGGCTGGCCGCGGCGCCCGCCGAGTTCTCCGTGGTGTTCACCGGCCTGGCCGGGGCCTGAGGCAGGCACGCACCGGGCCCCTCGCCGCACTCCGGACGGCGAGGGGCCCGGCGGCACGGGCGGGCGTCAGCGCTTCAGGCCGACCCCGCAGTAGAAGCCGAGGCCGCGCAGCATGGGGTCCTCGGGGACCGGCCTCGGCGGCCGCCAGAACGGCGGCTGCACCAGGCCGGGCTCGACCAGGTCGAAGCCCTCGAAGTAGGACAGCACCCGGTCCTTGGGGCGCAGCGTCAGGGTGGCCGTGGCGTTCTGGTAGACGCCCTCCACCTGCCGCAGCCGCTCGGCGCTGTGGAAGTCGCTGGTGGCGTGGCTGAGCACCAGGTAGCTGCCCTCGGGCAGGGCCTGGGTGAGGGCGGAGACGAGACCGGCCGGGTCCTCGCCGTCCTCGACGAAGTGCAGGATCGCCACCAGGAGCAGGGCCACGGGTTGCCCGAAGTCGATCAGGCCGGCGATCTCCGGCCGGGCGAGCAGGGCCTTGGGGTCGCGCAGGTCGGCGAGCACGAAACCCGCGTTGCCGTCGTTGGTGAGCTTGGCGCCGGCGTAGGTGCTGACGATCGGGTCGTTGTCGACGTAGGCCACCCGGACGTCGGGCGCCAGCTCCCTGGCCACCTCGTGGGTGTTGGGCGAGGTGGGGATGCCGGTGCCGATGTCGATGATCTGCCGGACGCCGCGCTCGACGACGTACCTGGTGGCGCGGTGCAGGAAGCTGCGGTTCTCGCGGGCCGCCAGCTGCATGTCGGGCAGCAGCCGCATGACCCGGTCCGCCGCCGCGCGGTCCACCTCGTAGTTGTCCTGGCCTCCCAGGTAGTAGTCGTACATCCGCGCCGGGTGCGGCCGGCTGGTGTCTATCTGCTCGGCGCTGAAGCCCTGTTCGCTCACGCCATGCTCCGTCTTCTCTCTGCTCTGGGCCGCCGCGGCCCGGCTCCGGGTCCCTGCCCCCGTGTGTCCCCCTTGCCGCGGTGCCCGCGCCCCCCGTGCGCGGACACCGCGGCCCCCTCGCCCCCTGGGTGTGGTCACACCAGGAGGAAGTCGGCGGCCCCCGCCTTCACGCCCTCGATGAACCTGATCATCTCCAGCGAGGAGCAGATCAGGGCGGGCCCGTCCGGGTCGGTCGACTGGCGCAGGGCCACGCGGCCGTCCCGCAGCCGCATCACCTCCACGCAGCTGCCGCCGTTCCCCCCGCTCCATGGCTTGCGCCAGCCCTCCTGGCCGAGGTGCTTGGCGGGCATGCCGTTGTAAATGCGACCCATGGTTCAGATCTCCTTGCGAATTCCACTGAGGATGGCCTCAGTGCGGTGCACGGGCGCGGCCTGCGCGCACATCCGGTCCAGGGCCTCCCGGAACGCCGAGACGTCGTCGCGCTGGTCGTAGTACGCGGCTCCGACCAGGTTCTCCGCGCAGGCGACGTCGGGCAGTTCGGGGAGGGGGAACCGGAAGAGGTGGAAGGGCCCGTACATCGCCGGGTGGAGACCCGCGGCGAACGGCATGACCTGCAGCCGCACGTGCGGCAGGGCCGTCGCCTCGATCAGCCGGGAGATCTGGGCGCGCATGACGTGGGGGTGGCCGATGGGCCTGCGCAGCACGGTCTCGTCCAGGACCAGCCACAGCAGGGGCGGCTGCTTGCGCTCCAGCACCTCCTGGCGCCCCATGCGCAGGGCGACCAGCCGCTCGATCTCGCCGGCCGGCGCGTGCGGCATCCCCGCCCGCAGCACCGACGTGGCGTACGCCTCGGTCTGGAGCAGCCCGGGCACGTAGTGCGGCTCGTAGGCGCGAATCTGGTCCGCCTCGGATTCGAGGCTGACGAAGGCGCTGAACCAGTCGGGCAGCACGTCGCGGTAACGGTGCCACCAGCCGGGCTGATTGGCCTCGCGGGCCAGCGAGAGGAAGGCGTCGATCTCGCCCTGGTCCGTGACGCCGTAGATCCGCAGCAGCTTCTCCACGTACGGGACCTTCAGGCCGACCTGCGCCTTCTCCATGCGGCGGATCGTGGCGTGGGTGACGTCGAGGGCCTGGGCCGCCTCCTCGAAGGAGAGGCCGGCCGACTCGCGCAGTTCCTGGAGGCGCTTGCCCAGAACGAGGCGCAGCGCCGTCGGCGCCCCGCCCGCTGATCCGCCCGCCACTGGCCCCACCCTTCCAACTGCCGCCTGACACAAGGGAGTCTGCCATGCCGCGCCCCGATGCAACAGACTGACATCAACGATTCTGTAATTTGCAGGCTGGCTCTTGCCGGATGAGAGGGGCAACCCGCACAGTAGAACGGTGGCTACCTCCTCGCGCGCCCAGTCCCTGGAGCGCTACGCCAGTGCCGCGTGTCCCAGCGGCCGTTTCACCTTCCGGCTGCCGGCCGCGGACACCTCGGCGGCGGAAGCGCGAAGACGTATCAGGCATCAGCTGACGCAGTGGCGGACGCCCGCCGAGACCTGCGACAACGCCCAGCTGGTGGTCTCCGAGCTGGTCACCAACGCGCTGCGGCACACGCGCAGCGAGACCGTGGGCTGTGAACTGGAACTCTTCGGCTCCCTGTTGCGCGTCGCGGTCGCGAGCGACGGGACCGGGCCCGCGCACCGCGAGCCCACACAGGCCGGCCCGGAGGAGGAGAGCGGGCGCGGGCTGCTGCTCGTCTGCGCCCTGGCGACCGTGTGGGGGGTGCGCCCGCGGGAGGCGGGGCGCGGGCACGTCGTATGGGCGGACCTGCCCCTGGGCGAGGCCGCCTGAGCGCGCGGCAGGCCACAGCCGCCCGCTCTTCCGCAGCCCCGCCGCCCGGGCGCACGCCCCGGCGCGCGTGCGCCGAATGCCCCGTGCGATGCTTCCGTGCGCGTTCGGTACGCTCCCGGGTGCGCCGCCCCGGAGGCCCTCGTGGCCCCGGTGGGCCGCGCGGCCGGACGGCCCGCGCCGCTCCCGGCCGCGGCCCCTCGGGCGCGGCACCGGGCCGGGCGGCCGACTTGATCCGGATCCGGCACGAGAGGCCAGCACGCCATGACGTCCCCTCCGCTTCGCCTGTGGTACCCGCGCCCCGCCGAGCGATGGCTGGAGGCGCTGCCGGTGGGCAACGGCCGCCTCGGCGCCATGGTCCACGGCGGCGTCGTCGAGGAGGAACTTCAGCTCAACGAGGACACGCTCTGGGCCGGCGGCCCGCACGACTACGACAATCCCGCCGCCCTGAGCGCCCTGCCCGAGATCAGGCGGCTGGTGTTCGCCGGCGAATGGGACGCGGCGGCGCGGCTGGTGGAGAGCGACGTCATGGGCGTCCCGGTGCGGCAGGCGCCCTACCAGACGATCGGCAGCCTGCGGCTCGGCTTCCCGGACGCGGCGGGCCGGCAGGCGGGCGGCCAGGAGGCCGGGGAGCAGGCGGGCGCGGACGCCGGGTGGTCGGCGTACCACAGGGAGCTGGACCTGCGCGAGGGCGTGCTGCGCGTCGAGTTCCTCCGCGGAGGCGTGCGCTACCGGCGCGAGGTCTTCGCCAGCGCCCCCGACCAGGTGATCGTGGTGCGGCTGACCGCGGACACGCCCGGCGCGATCGGCTTCCGCGCCGCCTTCGACGGGCCGCTGACCACCGCCACCTCCTCCCCCGACGGCGCCACCGTCGAGCTGCGCGGCCGGGGCACGGACGCGGACGGCGTCGAGGGCCGGGTCGCCTTCACCGCACTCGCCACCGCGAGGTGCGAGGGCGGCTCCTGCGTCTCGCGCGACGGCGAGCTCCACGTGACGGGCGCGGACGCGGTCACGCTGCTGATCTCGGCCGGCACCGGCTACGTGGACTGGCGCGAGGTGCGCGGGGACGGGAGCCGGCGGGCGCGCCGGGACCTGGCCGCCGCCGCGGCCCGCCCGTACGCCGAGCTGCGCGAGCGGCACGTGGCCGACCACGGCGCCCTGTTCTCCCGGGCCGAGATCGAGATCCCGCCGACGGCCGCCGCCGCGCTGCCGACCGACGAGCGGGTGGCGGGCTTCGCGGCCGGCGAGGACCCGCAACTGGCGGCGCTGTACTTCGCCTACGGCCGCTACCTGCTGATCGCCTGCTCGCGGCCCGGCACCCAGCCCGCCAACCTCCAGGGGCTGTGGAACGACCTCACCGACCCGCCGTGGGGCTGCAAGTTCACGATCAACATCAACACGGAGATGAACTACTGGCCGGCCGCCCCGGCCAATCTCCTCGAATGCTGGGAACCGCTCTTCGCGATGCTGCGGGAGCTGCGGGAGGCGGGGGCGCGGACCGCCCGCGCGAGTTACGGGGCGCGCGGCTGGGTCGCACACCACAACGTGGACGCCTGGCGCGCCACCGCGCCCACGGACGGCGCGTTCTGGGGGATGTGGCCCACCGGAGGCGCCTGGCTCGCCCTCTCGGTGTGGGAGCACTACCGCTTCACCCGGGACGAACGGGCGTTGCGCGAGAACTACGAGGTCCTGGCGGATGCCGCCCGGTTCTTCCTCGACGTCCTGGTGCCCGACCCGGAGACCGGCCACCTGGTCACCTGCCCCTCGATTTCGCCGGAGAACGCGCACCACGAGGGCGCGGGCGGCTCGCTGTGCGCGGGGCCGACCATGGACGCGCAGATCCTGCGCGACCTCTTCGCCGCGGTGGCCGCGGCGGCGGAACTCCTCGGCCGGGACGCCGAGCTGGCGGCCGGGGCCCGGGCCGCGGCCGAGCGGCTGCCGCCGACGCGGGTGGGCGCGCAGGGGCAGGTGCAGGAGTGGCAGCAGGACTGGGACGCGATCGCCCCGGAGCAGCACCACAGGCACGTCTCGCACCTGTACGGCCTGCATCCCGGCGGCCAGATCACCCGCGAGACCCCGGAGCTGTTCGCGGCGGCGCGCACCACCCTGGAGCAGCGCGGGGACGCGGGCACCGGCTGGTCCCTCGCCTGGAAGATCAATTTCTGGGCGCGGCTGGCCGACGGGGACCGCTCCTACAAGCTGCTGACGGATCAGCTGACGCCGGAGCGCACCGCCCCCAACCTCTTCGACCTGCACCCCCCGTTCCAGATCGACGGCAACTTCGGGGCCACGGCCGGGATCGCGGAGTGGCTGCTGCAGAGCCACACCGGCGAGCTGGTGCTGCTGCCCGCCCTGCCGGGCGCACTCCCTCGGGGGCGGGCGCGCGGGCTGCTGGCCAGGGGCGGCTTCGAGGTGGACCTGGAGTGGTCGGGCGCCGCCCTCACGCGCGCGGTGCTGCGCTCCCGCGCCGGCGCCATCGCCAGGGTGCGCGCCGCCTCGGGGCTTGCGGTGGCGCGTGAGGGCGTCCGGATCGCGGCCTCGCGCCCCGGGGAGGGCGGGAAGCGGGAGGCGGAGCCCGTGGAGTTCGCCACCGAGGCGGGCGCCGCGTACACCCTCACCCCGCTGGGCTGAGCCGCCGGCCGCCACCCCGCACACGCCGACCGGGGCGGCGGCCCGGTGCCCCCGGTGGGCGAGCGGCGGGCGAGCGGCGGGCGGTGGCGCGCCCCGGCGCACCCCGGCGCATCCCACCGGAACGCGCCCCCGGGCGGCTTCGGTACGGTGACGGGCGCGGCGAACAACCGTCCGAGCGCCGACGCATCCACCGGACGGAACCCGGCGCCGCCGCCGTGCGTTCACCCTGCGGCTGGCGCACGTGCGAGGAGCGGATGGGAGGCAGCTGATGGGCACCGAGCCGACGGGCCAGGAGGAGCCGCGCGACGGCGATTCGGGGCGCGAGGAGTGGGACGGCGTCGTGTTCGACGAGAGCTTCGTGCGGGGCGCCGAGGTTCGCGAGCCCTCCGCCAGGACCCGGATGCTCACCGAGCGCTGGAAGAACGGCGGGCCCGACCCGCAGC
The DNA here is from genome assembly GCF_003626535.1 of Streptomyces hoynatensis. Taxonomy (GTDB): domain Bacteria; phylum Actinomycetota; class Actinomycetes; order Streptomycetales; family Streptomycetaceae; genus Streptomyces; species Streptomyces hoynatensis. Next base: position 9,894 of record NZ_RBAL01000040.1, on the reverse strand, counting down.
CCTGGCGTTCCGACGAGCCCCCGGCCGGCTGGATACACGGCTCGGGGCGGCGCGGCAGGCCGTCCCGGTTCCGGCGCGGGAGGCGATGGTTCCGCAGGAGGGGCGAGGACGGCGCCGGGGAGTGAGGTGAGGCACACCTCCCGCGACATCCGCACGGCCAACCGCTACCAGGTGCTGCGGCAGGCGATCGCGGACTCGCCGGTGTCGCGGCCGGGCCTGGCCAGGGAGACGGGGCTGAGCCTGGCCACCGTCGCCACGCTCGCGGGCGAGCTGGTGGAGCTGGGCATGCTGGTCGAGGCCGGCTTCGAGGAGTCGGGCGGCGGGCGCCCGCGCGGCCTGCTGGCGGTGAATCCCTCGGGCGGCGCGCTCGTGGGCGTGGACGTGGCGGAGACCTATCTCCACGTGGAGGTCTTCGACCTGGCGCTTCGGGTGCTGGCCCGCGGCCACGAGACGCTCGGCCCCGCGGACGGCGCCCCGGAACGGCTCGCGCAGCGCATCGCGGGCGCGGTGCTCGGCGCGGCGGGCCGGGCGCCGGGGCACCGGGTGCTCGGCGTGGGCGTCACCATGCCCGGCCTGGTGGACCGGGAGGGCGGGGTCTCCTTCGCGGCCAACTGGGGCTGGCGCGGCGTGCCCCTGCGCGAGCTGCTGGCCGAGCGGCTGCCGCACCCGATCTACCTGGACAACCCGATGCGGGCCTGTGTGGTGGCCGAGCTGTGGGCGGGAGCGGCCCGCGGCCGCGAGGACGCGCTGGTGATCAATCTCGGGACCGGGGTGGGGGCGGGCCTGGCCTTCGGCGGCAGGCCGCACCGCGGCGCCACCAACAGCGCCGGGGAGTGGGGGCACACCACCCTCCTGCCCCATGGCAGGCCCTGCCGCTGCGGGCGCCGCGGCTGCGTGGAGGCGTACCTGGGTGCGCCGGGGATCGTGCACCGCCTGCGCCGGTCCGGGGACGGGCGGCCCGAGCGCGGCCCCGCGGGCGAGCAGGCGGGAGCGGGCGGCCCAGGCCCGGAGCACCCACCGCCCGGGGGCGAGGAGGCGGACCGGCGGCACGAGGGGGCGGGGTCGGCCGCGGGCGACGGGCCGCAGGAGGACCAGACGGCGGCCATCGGCGCGCTGGCCCGGGGCTGCGCCGCCGGCGAGCCCACGGCGCGGGAAGTGGTGCGGGAGACGGGCGAGTTGCTGGGCACCGCGCTCGCCGACCTGGTGACGCTGCTCGACCCCGAGGTCGTGGTGCTCACCGGCTGGGTGGCGCGGCGGCTGGGGACCTGGCTGCTGCCGCCGGCGCGGGCGGCCCTGGGCCGGCACGCGCTGCGCCGCCCGGGGACGGGTCCCGAGCTGGTGCTGAGCCCGGTGCGCACCAACCCGGTGTGTCTGGGGGCCGCCACCTTCGCCCTGGAGGGTGCGCTCGCCGCCGGGGGCAGGAAGGACGCCTGAGGGACCCGGCCCGGGCCCGGCCGGCCGCCGCTATGCTGCGCGCCACCCGCAGAAAGCGCCTGCCGAACGGGGGCCGTGACCGTGTCCGACTCCGAAGCCGCCGAGCCCACCGAATCCCCGGAACCTGCCGGGCCTGCCGGGCCGGCCTTCGCTCCGCATGCGCTGGACACGCGGGGCCCGGCCCGCGGCGGTGGGCCGCCGCTGCTGCTGGTGCACGGCTGGGGCGGTGACGCCGAGGAGTGGCTGCCGCTGCTCGGGGCCCTCGCCCCCCGCCACCGCCTGCTGGTCCCCGACCTGCCGGGGCACGGGCGCACCCCCTTCCGGCCCGGGCGCGCGGCCCCGCGGCAGGTCGCGGCGGATCTGGCGGGCTGGCTGCGGCGGCTGGGCGCCTGGCCGGTGGTCGCGGTGGGCCACTCGATGGGCGGGCACGTGGTCACCGCGCTGGCCGTGGAGCACCCTGGGCTGGTGGCTTCCGTGGTGACCCTCGGCACGGGGTTCGGCGGCGGGCCGGACGCGCGCCGCCGCCTGGCCGCCGAGCAGGAGGAACTGCGCCGCGAGGGCACCGCCTGGGCGGTGCGGTTCGCCGCACGCGCCTTCTCCGCCGAGGCGCCGCCGGGACTGCGGGAGCGGCACGTGCGGCTGATGCGGGCGATGGACCCGGAGGTGCTGCTCGCCTACCGGGAGGGCATGTACCTGGCGCCGGGGGCGTTCGGGCTCAGGGCCGCGGCCGCCGCCTATCTGCGCGGCCGCCGTTGCCCCTCGCTGGCCGTGCACACCTCCCCCGCCGCCGCGGCCTGGGAGCGCGGCATGCCGCGGCACCCGGCCTCCCGGGTGCTGCTGTGGGAGGGCTGCGGCCACTACCTGCACGAGGAACGCCCCGCCGAGACGGCCGCGTTGCTGCGGGACTGGTGTGCGGCGCGGGCCGGGGACGCGGGCTGAGAAGGGCCGGACGGGACGCGTTCCGGCGGGCGCACCCCCGGCCTCGGTCCGATAAGCTGCCCGGCATGCGTTCCTCGCTCTCCGGGCGCCGGCCGTGCCGGCGCACCGCCACCCCGCCGCCGGCCGCCCGCTGAGGGCGCGCGGCTCACGGTTCATCCCGCCTCCGGCCTGATCGCCGGCCGGCCCTTCCTCCGGCCGCCCGGCGTGCGAGCGCCGGCGCGTCGGCGCGCCCTCCCGCAGATCCCTCGCCGGACCTCGACGGAGCAGGACGCACCGATCATGACCTCACCCCTTCCCTCCCCCCTTCCTTCCCCGCGCCCCTCGGGGCGCTCCCGCGACGGCGCCCCGGCCGCCGCTTCCCCTGGCCGTGCCGCCCGCCCCGCCGCGGACGCCGCACGTTCCGGCCCGCAGAGCCCCGCCCTGCGGGATGCCGGGCGAGTGCGGCGCCGCCCCTGGGCCGGGCCGCTGCTCGTGCTGGCCGCCGCCGCGCTGTGGGGCACCACGGGCACCGTGGCAAACCTGGCCCCCGACGGGACGCCCGCGCTGTCGATCGGGGCCGCGACCATGGGCCTCGGCGGGCTGCTGACCTTCGCGCTCACCCCGCGCTCCGCCCTCGCGGTGCTGCGCGGCGGGCGGGCGGTGCTGCCCTGGGCGCTGCTCGGCGCGCTGAGCGTGGTGGTCTATCCCCTCGCCTTCTACCCGGCGATGGCCCTGGCCGGGGTGGCCGTCGGCACGGTGGTCGCGCTGGGCTGCGCCCCGGCGTTCGCCGCGCTGTTCGCACGCCTCTTCGGGCGGGCCAGGCTCGGCCTCCGCTGGGCGGCGGCGACCGCCTCGGCGACCACGGGGTGCGCACTCCTGGCGCTGGGCGGGCACGAGACGGGCGAAGGCGGCGGCCACGCCGCCGCCGGGGTGGGCCTCGGCCTGCTCGCCGGGGCGTGCTACGCGCTGTTCGCGCACTGCGCGGCGCAGGTGATCCGGCACGGCCACCCCGCGCGCGCCGCGATGGGCGCGCTGTTCGGCCTGGCCGCGACCGTGCTGCTGCCGGTGCTCGTGGCCACCGGCGGGCCGCTCCTCGGCCGGCCGCGCGGGCAGGCGGTCGCCCTGTACCTCGCGGTGGTGCCGATGTGGCTGGCCTACGTCTGCTTCGGGGCGGGGCTCGGCCGCATCGAGGCCCGCACCGCGGTCACCCTCAGCCTGTTCGAGCCGGTGGTGGCCGCGGTCCTCGGCGTGACCGTGGTGGGCGAGCGGCTGGGCCCGGCGGGCTGGGCGGGGCTCGCCCTGGTCGTGCTCGGCCTGGTGGCCCTGACCGTGCGCGCCGGCGCTACGCCGCCGCCGGCCTGAACTGCTGGTTGGTGCCGCCGGTGCAGGCGTACTGGATGAGCCGGGCGCTGTCCGCCGTCGACTCGTCCGAGACGTCGAGGCACTTGCCGCTGTGCCGGGCGGTGAGCGTGACGTAGCCGCCGCCCGCGTCGGCCGTCCGCCACTGCTGCTCGGCTCCGCTGCCGCAGGCGGCCTGCACCACGTGCGTGCCGTCCGCGGTGGAGCCGCCGGAGACGGCGAGGCACAGGGAGCTGTGCCGGGTGACGAGCTGGACGTAGCCGCCGCCGGCGTCCCGCATCCAGAAGCGCTGGTTGCCGCCGCCGTTGCACGTGTACTGGGCGAGTTCCTGGCCGATGGCCTGGGACTGGCTGGGGATGTCCAGGCACTTGCCCGAGTGGCGGGCGGTCAGCGTCTGATACGGGCCGCCGGCGGCGGCGACGGTGCCCGCGGCGGTGTCGATGCGGACCTCGGGCGCCCAGCTCATCGACAGGGAGCGGCTGCCGGGGAAGGTCAGCGGGAGCCAGACGTAGCGGGAGTCGTTGACCAGGCCGCCGAAGGAGTTGCCCCAGCGGTCGCCCAGGTAGAGGTAGGAGGTGCCCTGGCTGCCCTGGATCGGGAGCACAAAGGCGGTCTGCGAGCCGAAGGCGGTGGCGTCGCCGACGTTCTGCATGGCGCTCCAGCCGCTCGCGAGGCTGGTGGAGGTGGCGTACTGCTGCTGGTTGGGCGACCAGCCGGTGGCGCCCGAGGTGAGCATGAAGTAGACGCCGTTGCGTTTGAACAGCGCGGGCGCCTCGCGGTGGCCCCCGGGCCAGGGGTTGGCGACCAGGCTCTCCACGTCCGTGTAGTCCGGGCTCAGCCGGTAGATGTGCAGGTCGTAGTTCTCCCTGGCGGCGCTCACCAGGTAGGCGGTGCCGTCGTCGTCGACGAAGGCGGTGAGGTCGCGGGACATGTTGCCGAGCGGCCGGAAGCTGCCGAGCCAGGTGTAGTCGCCGTCCACGGTGTCCGAGACGGCCACGGCCGCCCTGGCCTCGCTGTAGTCGGCCGCGTTCTCCTTGTGCATCCACATGACGAACTGCCCGGTGGCCCGGTTGTAGATGACCTTGGGGCGCTCGATGTTGGCGGACTGCAGCTCCGGATCGGAGCTCTGGGTGAGGACGTGGTTGCGGAACTCCCAGGTCCGCAGGTCGGCCGAGCGGTAGACGGAGACGTAGCGGAAGCCGTTGCCGTTCTCCTGCCGGTTCTCGCCGAACCAGTAGTAGTAGCCGCCGGCCTGGATCACCCCGCCGCCGTGGGCGTGCACGGGCTGCCCGTCCGGGGTGGTGAACTGCGTGCCGTTGAGGACGGAGACCGTGGCGGCCTGGGCGCCGGGGGCGGTGAGGAAGGGCGCGAGCAGGCCGAGGCAGAGCGCCGCGACCGGCAGCCAGACGCGCCGGAGCCGGGGAAGTATTGTCATGCCCGCAACATAACGGCGCCCCTCGGGGGGCGGCAGGGGGCGCGCGAGGGCCGCCCGGGTCTGCGCCGCCGGGCGCGTGGCCTCTCGGCCGCGCGCCCGGCGGGGACCGGCTGACCGCCCGCGGGCGGGCGGTCAGCCGCACGGGCCAGGGTCAGCCGCGGGCGCCCAGCAGGTGGTCCATGGCCAGCTGGTCGAGGGCCTCGAAGGCCATCCCGCGCGCCGCCGCGGCGTCCGGGTCGAAGTCCTCGAAGGCGGACCTGTCGGCCAGCAGGTCGGCCGCGGTCTCCCCCGGGTTCAGCGTGGGGGCGGCGAGCTGGTCGAGGCGCGCGGCGCGCAGCGCCTCCTGCACCTGCGGGTCGGCCCGGAAGGCGGCGGCCCGCTCCTTGAGGATCAGGTAGTTGCGCATGCAGCCGGCGGCCGAGGCCCACACGCCGTCGAAGTCCTCGGTGCGCGGCGGCTTGAAGTCGAAGACCTTGGGGCCGTCGTACCCGGCCGACTCCAGCAGGTCGACCAGCCAGAAGGCGGCGCGCAGGTCGCCGGCGCCGAAGCGCAGGTCCATGTCGTACTTGATGCCGCTCTGTCCGTTGAGGTCGATGTGGTAGAGCTTGCCCGCCCACAGCGCCTGGGCGATGCCGTGCGGGAAGTTGAGCCCGGCCATCTGCTCGTGGCCGACCTCCGGGTTGACGCCGAAGAGCTCGGGGCGCTCCAGGCGCTCGATGAAGGCCAGGGCGTGGCCGACGGTGGGCAGCAGGATGTCGCCGCGCGGCTCGTTCGGCTTCGGCTCGATGGCGAAGCGCAGGTCGTACCCCTGGCTGGTGACGTACTCGCCCAGCAGGTCGAAGGCCTCCTTGAACCGGTCGAGGGCCGCACGCACGTCCTTGGCCCCGCCGGACTCCGCGCCCTCCCGGCCGCCCCAGGCGACGTAGGTGGTGGCGCCGAGCTCCACCGCGAGGTCGATGTTGCGCATGGTCTTGCGCAGCGCGTACCTGCGGATGTCGCGGTCGTTCGCCGTGAAGGCGCCGTCCTTGAAGACGGGGTGGGTGAAGAGGTTGGTGGTGGCCGCGGGCACCTTGAGGCCGGTGGCGTCGAGCGCCTGCCGGAAGCGCTTGACGTGGCCCTCCCGCTCGCTCTGGGAGGAGCCGAAGGGGATCAGGTCGTCGTCGTGGAAGGAGACGCCGTACGCGCCGAGCTCGGCGAGCCGGTTGACGGCCTCCACCGGGTCGAGGGCCGGGCGGGCCGCGTCACCGAAGGGGTCGCGGCCCTGCCAGCCGACGGTCCACAGACCGAAGCTGAACTTGTCCGCGGGGGTGGGCTGGTACGACATGGCTGCTCCTCGGCTCCAGGTATTTCGTCATGGCCGTTAACAAATTAGTATGCACGGGCGCACTGTGGAAGCCCCGGGAACACCTTCGTACTGCCAGAGAGGACCGCGCACATGGCCGCACCAGACGGACCCCTCGTGATCGGTGTGGACAGCTCCACCCAGTCCACCAAGGTGCTGGTGGTGGACACCGCCACCGGCAGGGTCGTGGCGCGCGGGTCCGCGCCCCACCAGGTCACGGAAGAGCACGACAGCGACCCCGAGCAGTGGTGGGAGGCGCTGCTCACCGCCGTGGAGCAGTGCGGCGCCCCCGCCCGCGAGGCGGCGGCCGTCGCGGTCGCCGGCCAGCAGCACGGCCTGGTGACGCTGAACGGCGAGGGCCGTCCGGTGCGCAATGCGCTGCTGTGGAACGACACCCGCTCGGCCCCGCAGCGCGACCGGCTGGTCGCGGAGCTGGGCGGCCCGGCCTTCTGGGCGCGGCGCATCGGCAGCGTGCCGGCGACCTCGTTCACGGTCACCAAGTGGGCCTGGCTCCGCGAGAACGAGCCGGAGGCCGCCGCCGCCACCCGCGCGGTGCGGCTGCCGCACGACTACCTCACCGGGCGGCTGACCGGGCAGGGCGCGGCGGAGGGCACGACCGACCGCGGCGACGCCTCGGGCAGCGGCTGGTGGAACGGCGAGACGGAGAGCTACGACGAGGAGATCCTGGCCCACGTGGGCCTGGACCCGAAGCTGCTCCCGCGGGTGGTCGCCTCGGGCGAGGCGGCGGGCACCGTGCGCTCCGGCCTCCCCCTGCCCGAGGGCATCCTGGTCGCCGGGGGCACCGGAGACAACATGGCCGGCGCGCTCGGGCTCGGGCTCGGTCCCGGCAGGCCGGTGCTCAGCCTCGGCACCTCGGGCACGGTCTACGCCGTCTCCGGGCGGCGGTCCACGGACGAGAGCGGGGTGGTGGCCGGGTTCGCGGACGCCACGCACGGCTGGCTCCCGCTCGCCTGCACGCTGAACTGCACGCTCGCCATCGACCGGTTCGCGGCCCTGCTCGGCCTGGACCGCGAGGGGGTGGCGCCGGGCGGCTCGGCGGTCGTGCTGCCCTTCCTCGACGGCGAGCGGACTCCCGACCTGCCCTACGCCACCGGCCTGGTGCACGGCCTGCGGCACGACACCACCGGGGGCCAGCTGCTCCAGGCGGCCTACGACGGCGCGGTGTTCGCCCTGCTGCAGGCCCTCGACCTGGTGCTCGACGCGGACGCCGACCCGGACGAGCCGATCCTGCTGATCGGCGGCGGCGCCCGCGGCACCGCCTGGCGGGAGACGGTGCGCCGGCTGTCCGGCCGGCCGGTGCGGGTGCCGCGTGCCCAGGAGCTGGTGGCGCTCGGCGCCGCGGCGCAGGCCGCCGGCCTGCTGCTGGGCCGCGATCCGGCGGCCGTGGCCAGGGACTGGGACACCGCCGCCGGGCCCGACCTGCCGGCCGTGCCCCGCGACGAGGCCGCGCTGGAGCGGCTGGCCGCCACGCTCACGGACGCCGGCGCGCTGCTGCGGCGCCGGTGACGGGGGGCGCCCGAGCCCTCAGACGAGCCCAGCCGAGGACCACCGTGGCCAACCCAGCCCCCCAGTCGCAGGCCGAGATGCGGCAGCGGAATCTCTCGCGGGTCCTGCACACGCTGGCCGCCGAGGGGCCGCTCTCGCGGGCCGACGTCGCGGCGCGGATAGGCCTGACCAGGGCGGCGGTGTCCACGCTCGTGGAGGAGCTGCTGCGCGGCGGGCTGCTGGTGGAACGCGGCCCCGGGCGCTCGGGCGCGGTGGGCCGCCCCGGCACCCAGCTGCTGCCGGCCGACCGTGGCCCCGCGGGGATGGGGGCGGAGATCGGCGTCGATCACCTGGCCGTGTGCGTGATGGACCTGCGGGGCGAGGTCAGGGTCCGCATCGGGCAGGAGAGCGGCAACCAGGGCAGCGAACCGGCCGCGGTGCTCGGCGCGCTGGACGCGATGCTGCGCCGGGCCACGTCCGAGGCCGCCGCGGTGGGGCTGCGCCCGGTGGGCCTGACGGTGGCGGTGCCGGGCCTGGTGCTGCGGGACTCGGCCACGGTGCTGCGCGCCCCCAACCTCGGCTGGAGCGGCATCGACCTGGCCCCGCTGCTGCCCGCGGGCCCCGCGGCGGGGGGCACGGCGGCGGGGAACGCCATGCCGTACGCCGCCGGGAAAGCGGTGGAGAACGCCGCCGGGGACGCCGCGGGGAAAGGGGCAGGCGGCGCCGTGGGGTTCGTCGCGGTGGAGAACGAGGCCAACCTCGGCGCCCTGGCGGAGCTGTGGTCGGCCGCACACCCGCCCGGTGGCCCGGCCACGCCCGGGGGTCCCGCGGCGGCCGGCGGGCCGGCGGGACCTGACGGCCCCGCGGACGGCCTCGCGGACGGCCCCGCGGACGGCCTCGCGGACAGTGCCGCGGACAGCTTCGTGTACGTCTCGGCGGCGATCGGCATCGGCGCCGCGGTCGTGGTCGACGGCGAACTGCTGCGGGGGGCGCACGGGTTCGCGGGCGAGCTGGGGCACATGCCGGTGCGCCCCGGCGGCCGCCCCTGCTCCTGCGGGGGACGCGGCTGCCTGGAGGCGTACGCGGGAGAGGAGGCCGTGCTGCGGGCCGCGGGGCTGACCCCGGGGCCCGGCGTGCGGCTCGGCGCGCTGACCGTGCGCTGCGAGGCCGGGGAGCCGGCCGCGCTGCGGGCGGTGCGCGAGGCGGGGACGGCCCTGGGCATCGCGCTGTCCGGCGCGGTCAACCTCCTCGACCCGCGGCGGGTGGTGATCGGCGGCCCGCTCGCCCGGCTCGGCCCGTGGCTGCTCCCGCCGGTGCGCCGGGAGCTGGCCCGCAGAACGGCGGTGGCCGCGGGCGGGCGCAGCACCCCGGTGCCGGTGACGGCCTCGCCGCTCGGGCCCGACGGCCCGCTGCTCGGCGCCGCCAGATCGGCGGTCAGGGCCGCCCTGGACTCCCCCGGGACCCTGCTGGCCCGCTGAACCCGGCGGGGGCGCGCGAGGACGCGGCGGGGGCGCGCGAGGACATGACGGGGCGCGGCGGAGAGCACGGCACCCGCACCGGTACGAACGGCGGCAGGCGGCGAGGAGACCGCGGCGTCGCCAGGGGCGGCGCGTGGCGGACGGCGCGCGGCAGCCGCGGCACTGGTGCGTTGACGCCGCCTCAGGTCGGGCCAATGGCATAGTCGTTGCCCACTTGGCAGACCTCGGACGCACCGTCAGCATGAGGACAACCGAGCTTGTCATGCTCAGCGCCATCGCGTCGCGTCCCCACTCTCCGGGAGTCTCAATGATGAAGTCAAGCCGCCTGCGTGACTGGCGGGGCGGGGGTGAATACCCGGTTGTCGCGCAGGAGGACCCACAGGACGCTCGCCCGTCGGCGTGCGAGGGCGATGATGGCCTGG
>NZ_RBAL01000003.1 GCF_003626535.1 Streptomyces hoynatensis | reverse complement strand
TTTGTTTTTACACGGAGGAGACGGCATTCGAGTTTTCTGAATGGGACTGGGGTTCAGGCGGGCCAACTTGATGATTCCCGCGGAGCGGGTCCAGGCGCGCTGCGCGCGCCTGCAGTGACTTCTCCGCGCTTCGCGCGGAGAAGTTTTCCCGTCCGCTTCGCGGACGGGAAATGATTCCCGCTTCGCGGGAATCATCAAGTTGGAGTGGGGATTCCCGCTTCGCGGGAATCCCGGCGCTTCCGCTTCGCTCCAGCGCCAAAGGCCGCAGCAGCGAGGGGGTGGTGTGGGGGTGCATCGGGGCTTGAATGCTGTGTAGTTACGGGGATTCATACGGGCTCCTCTGTCGGTGGGCTCGGTGCGGGGGGACGGGTGCATTATTCTCCCGGCTTTGTGGGGCTGTGGAAACACATCGGGCGTCCGACTGACGGGGGAACAGATCATGCGAGATCGGGCGTTCTCTTCACCAAAAGCTTCCGGCCGATCCGGAGTCCCGTACTAAATCTTCCTGATCGTCTGCATCTGTTATTGATGCACTCGTGTAGAATCAGGAATTTTCGGCAAGGGCCCGGACGAGGCCGGCGCAGCCTTACGCGCTCCCCCAGCCACGTGTCCCCCGATCGGGCGGCCGACGTCCCCACAGCCGCACGCAAGACGATTCCCGCTCACGCCACGGCGATCGAACGCGGTCAGGCCGCCTTCACCGTCGACGGTCACGCAATTCCCCAGCGATGTGATCACGTCATTCCCCAGGCTGAGGGGCCTGGAGCGGGCCCCGCTCTCGCGGAACCCGAGGTCAGACCTGCCAGTCCAGTTGCGGCTCGGGGACGCCGACGGAACGTCCATACTGCTGAGCTTCGCTGCGGCCCTCGGCTTGCCCGCGGGGGTAACGGAAGACCTTGTTGGCAAAGACCACGAACGTTTCGTCAACGGTGTGGAAGTCGGTGTACCAACCTCCCGATGAAGCGAGGCAGGAAGAGAGCTGATCCGCGAGCCGCAGCGCGTCGGATTCCTCGGCGGAAAACTCCAGGAGTGTCCAATGCCGTGGCTGGCCATCCCCGGGGTCCGACACCTCCACCCGCGACAGCTTGGTGATCTGCAGGGGGACCCCAGCCAGCCGGGCTCCGACCCGTAGACTCTCGGCGATCAGTACTCCACGCAGCACCCGAACCTCCCTGACGTTGGCGTCGTAAGACTAACTCCCCTTCCCAGGGCGCTTGTTGGGCCGATAGCCGGGGCCGTTCATAATGACCTGGTGGCCGGCGTCGATCAGCCGCTCCAGCAGCGACTCAGCAACAAAGTTGAGGAAGAGGGGACACCAATCGCCGGGCGCCCACCTGCCGACAGTGATCAGGAACCGGCCCTGCCGCCCGCTGACGAGTCCGCAGAGATCGTCAGCCAAGAGGGCGCGGTCAGCAAGCACACGACGACGTCACCCGGCGAAGTCGAACCCATCCAGGGCAGCTCGCTGCTTCGAACCTCGCTTTACACAGGCGCGTTCGAACGCGACAGTCCCACCGCAGATGATCTCGTCCTGACAGAAGACCTCAAGAAAGTCAAGGTGCCCCAGTTCGCCCTTCCGGGCCCGGACGAGCCAGGCGTCGAGAATCCCCAGCACCCCAATAACCACAAAGCCATGAGCGATTCACGCAGGGCGATGGCCATCACACTCACCAGACGGCCTCCTCCGCACCACCGCGGTCCCGGTCATCGTGGAGCCGACCCGACATCTGCACGGGGACGAACAATCCCTCGGCCCCATGAAGCAAGGCCACGGCTCCTCCAACGCCGATCCCCAGTACCAGACCGGCCCCGGGACCGGAGACCGGAGACCGGGATGCCCTAGACAGTGCAGTAAGACAGGGGCGCCACCCGTAACCGCCTTGCGGGAGATGGCCTCCAAACGCATGCCTCCATACTCCAATCCGCAAACCAAGCACTCCCTGACAACCCGAAGACGATACAAGGCCATGACCAACAGGAACTCGACGATCACCTCACAGCAGGCATCCCCCGCCAGGAAAAGATGCTCGCGGATCTGGCGGAGGTCCGCACCGCTGTGGAGGAGCTGCGGCGCGAGCTGGCTCAGGCGGTGGCAGGCCGGCTTTGGGGTGCGGCCGACCACGTTGGCAGTGGGGACGAAGGGCCGCTGGAAGATACGGGCCGGGTGAGGGCCGTCGGCGATGAGACTGGGCTTCAGGAGCTGGGGAGGGCCGAGCAGGTGGCCGTCGAAGAGGCAGCAGCTGTGGCGCCGGAGGGCGCCGAGCGTCGGGAGCGAGAGCAGGCCCGGGACGGCGACGGAGCACCTGCGGCGGTTCCCTCCGCCTCCACGGTGGGCAGTGGCCAGGGCGCTGGTACGGCGGCCCCTGGTTCGGCCGTGGCAGATGCCGCGGGCGAGGAGGGTAGGCGCTCGCCTGTCACTTCGGAAGTCGACGAGGAGCGGGGGCATCTGTCCACTCTTCTGTCTGCGGGCGGCATCGCCTCTGCACGTCTCCTGTGCCATCGCCATACCTGGGAGTTCATCCTCGCCTCGGTGCGGTCAGACCCGTTTTTCCGGGTCCCCGAGCGGATCGGCGAAGTCGGCGAGGGCCTGGTCGAGGCCTACTTGTCGGGCCCGTCCCTGCTGGCCGTCCTGAGCACGATGCGGAAGCTGGCCGGCGGTGCCTGCTCCGCCGACGACCCGGTCACCTGGGCCCTGGCCGCCAGCGTGTACAGGCGGGCCCGCCTGGCCGTCGACGAGGCCACGCGCCTCCAGGACGAGGACGACGAGGACAGCGACTTCACCACCATCGTCCTGGACGACCGTCCCCGTCGGCCCGCGGCCACCTCCTAGCCGGTCCGGAGCCGCCCGGGCGCGCGGGCCGGTGGCTTGCGCGCCCGGAATCGTGCGGTGGCTCCCGCTCAGGCGATCGAGCGACTTTGGCCAACGCCAGGTGCTGATGCGTCTCCCACCGATCCTTCGGCCGGTGCGTCCGGGAGGCCGTTCGGGCGGTAGGGTCCGGTGTCGGGAGGGGAGAAGAATGCGCAGGCGCACGAGGGCTGTTGTGGCTGTTGCCGTGGGGGCGATCCTGGCGGGCGGCGGCTGCGGGGAGCCGGGGCGAGAGCGGCCGGAGGCCAGGCCCGCGCCGGGCGCGGCGGGAGCACTCTCCGCGGAGGAGTTGCAGGCCCGGTGGTGGGCCTGGGCGGCCTCGGAACCTTACGGGACGAACCCGATCGCGGACCCCGACGGCCGGTTCTGCGAGCGCGGCCAGCCCACGGACGTGTGGTTCCTGGCGGGTACTTTCGGCGGCCGGGCGGAGCGCACCTGCACCGTGCCGCCGGGCACCCCGATCGCCTTTCCCCTGGTGAACTCGATGGGGGAGCCGGAAGACTGCGCCGAGTTCATGCGCACGGCCCGGGGCTCGGCCGCCCTGGACGGCACCGCCGTCGACCCCGACCGCTATCCGGGTACCTCCGTCACCTTCGAAGGGGTTCCGGGCAACGCCGTCACGTCGTACGGCGGCTCGCACTCGGTCACGGCGTGCGGCCTGTGGGTACAGCTGCCCGCCGCGGAACCGGGGCGGCGCACCCTCACGATTTCCGGCTTCTCCGGCGACTTCGCCGTGGCCGTGGACTACGTCCTCCTCGTGCCCGAAGACCGGACGGTGTAATGCCCGCGCATCCGCCGCGGCGTCAGCTCCGGGTGTACAGCGACTCGGCCGCCGCGGCGGCGACGGTGTCCGCCACCCGGGCGAGCGCCGGCACATCGGGCTCTCCCAGGGAATCCCCCGCGAGGGCCAACAGCCAGAGCGCATCCTCACGCGCAGGTCGGCGGCCTCCCCCGCCCGGTCAGGATTCCGCCGGCAGCACGATCAGCCTCCAACCCCCGGGGCGCGTGACGGGCAGGCCCGCGGCAGCCAGGATCTGCCCAACACCCCACACCCGCCGACGCGGCCCCGCAGTGAGCTTCTTCAGCGGTGCCGCTCCAGGGTGAGTACGGCTTTGGCGAGTGACGTCTTGCGGTTCGGGTTGCAGCGGGCGTGACGGAAGATCCGCCAGGACTTGAGGCGGGCGACGCCACGCCCGGCCGGGGCACGGATCCTGGCCGGCGCCCGGTTCTACGGTCTGCTGGGCGGGAGTGAGGCCGTGGTGCGGCCGACGCTTGACGCCGGTGGTGCCCCAAGGACCTCCTCCTTGGCAGGCGAGGTCGGCCGGGATGGCGATGCCCTGGCGTCCGCGGATACGGATGATCCGGTGGGTACGGGCGGCGGCCAGGTCGTGGGCACGGCCGGGCAGTGCAGCGGAGAGCCACAGCAGTCGGCCGCTGGGGTCGGTGACGACCTGCGCGTTCACGCCGTGCCGGCGGGACTTGGCCGAGTAGTCCGCCCGCCCGTCACCGACGCGGTCGCACTCGGCGAGGGTGCCGTCCAGCAGGACGAAGTCCGGGTCGGCTTCGCGCAGGGCCTTGAGCAGGCCCGGTGCGCGCTCGGCGAGCAGGTCGGCGGCCGCTGTGGTGTAGGCGTGAGCAGTGGACTCGATGATGCCGAATCCTGCGGCGATCTGCGCCAACGTGACGTGCTCACGCAAGTACACGAGCGTCACCGTCGCGCGTTGAGACGGGCGCAGCTTGCAGCGCCGGTCCCCCTCACGGTTGACGATGAGCATGGTGACCCACTCCACGAGCGCATGTGACACGTCGAGTGCAGCGGGATAGATGATCAACGAGGGGCTGGGCTGCTTGGTTGAGACGTCAGTCATCTCCACCGGCAACTCGGGGGCCTCGTCTGTCACGCGCCCTCGGCCATCTCCCGATCGGTGGCCGGGCTGAAGAAACTCAGTGAGCGGGGCGGGGCAGCACGGCAAGGGCTGTCCGGGCAATATCGGTCAGCGTCTCCTCGCTCGCTCCGGCCTTGCCCAGCGCTTCAATGCCGCGCAGTACGGCGAGTACGAGCGCAGCCAGCTTTCCCGGATCCGCGTCCGCGGCGATATCGCCGTTGCGCTGACAGGCTGCGATGTCGTCCTCCAGCAGCTTCTGCAGCGCCTCGATGGCCGTGCGGGCCCGCTTGGCCACCGTCTCGTCGTGTTCGGCCAGCTCGGCGGCGCCCTTGGCCAGCAGGCATCCGCGGTGGGCGGTGTCTGCGGCAGTCGCCGCCGCCACCGCGTGCACGTGGGCGGACAGCCGCTCGAAGGCGTCCGCGTCGTTGCCGCGCAACTGCCGGCTCACGGCATCGACGACGGAGCCGCAGTAATCGTCGAACACCCGGTGGAACAGTTCCTGCTTCCCGCCGAACGCGCCGTACAGGC
The DNA here is from genome assembly GCF_003626535.1 of Streptomyces hoynatensis. Lineage (GTDB taxonomy): Bacteria > Actinomycetota > Actinomycetes > Streptomycetales > Streptomycetaceae > Streptomyces > Streptomyces hoynatensis. Next base: position 517,855 of record NZ_RBAL01000003.1, on the reverse strand, counting down.
TGCCTTTGCCGAGCCCCGTTGCCTCGGCGATGTCCTCCATGCGCGTGGCGGCGTACCCACCCGACCAGAACCGCTCCCGGGCAGTGTCCAGTACCTGCCGCTCGTCGAACCTCCTGGGTCGCGCCATGGGGACAGCCTACCCATTCTTGACTGGTTCGTCCATAACGGCTAGTGTTATGGACGAACCAGTCAAGAACTGAGGAGTGGGCGCGTCATGACGGAAGTACTCGCAGGCAAGGCGGCGGTGGTCACCGGAGCCAACAGCGGCATCGGGCTGGCCATCGCCAAACGGTTCGCCGCGGAGGGGGCACGGGTGTTCCTGGCCGGTCGCCGTCAGGAGCCGCTCGACGCGGCCGTCGCCGAGATCGGGCCGGCAGCCACCGGCGTGAGGACCGACGTTTCGATACAGACGGACCTCGACAACCTCTACTCGGTCGTGCGCGAGGAGGCGGGCCGCATCGACGTGCTTGTCGCCAACGCCGGCAGCGCGGTCCCTCAGCGTCTCGGTGAGATCACCGAGGAAGCCATCGACGCCACCTTCGGCACGAACGTGAAGGGCACGATCTTCACCGTACAAAAGGCGCTGCCCCTGCTGTCGGACGGCGCCTCGATCATAGTGACAGGATCGACCAGCACCCTCCGCCCCGGACCGGGCCTGGAAATCTACGGCGCATCGAAGGCGGCGGTGCGCAACCTGGTGCGCAGCTGGGCGCTCGGCGCGCAGGAACGGAAGTTCCGGGTGAACGTGCTGAGCCCCGGCCCGACCCACACCCCGGGCCTGATCGGCGCCGTAGGCCCGGACCACCAACTCGCCTCGCAGGTGCCGCTCGGCAGGATCGGCCGCCCGGACGAGATCGCCGCCGTGGCGACGTTCCTGGCCTCGGACGCCTCCAGCTTCGTCAACGGCGCCGACTGGTTCGTCGACGGAGGCCAGGCACAGGTCTGACCGCGCCCCGCATACGGTGGGCATACCGCGCACCCCGGTTCACCGGACGGGGCCTCGCCCATGGGGCCTGACCGCTTACCTGCGTCCCGTGCACCTGCCAAGGAAGAGGTCCTTGGGACACCGCCGGCGTCAAGCATCGGCCGCACCACGGTCTCACTCCCGCCCAGCAGACCGTGAACCGGGCGCCGGCAGCCCGAACCGCATGACGTCACTCGCCAAAGCCGTTCTCACCCTGGAGCGGCACCGCTGAAGAAGCTCACTGCTCTCGATGCGTCCGGCGGTGCCGGTGTGCTGGCGCCGCACGCCCACTGTGTGCATGCCCTTCTTCAGGTCACCTGTCTCGTCCACGACCAGCACCGCGTCTTCGCGATACAGGTCCTCGACGAAGAAGCCGCGGATGCTGGCGGCCGACTCGGCGGAGGCGGAAACACGCGACGACCGCGCCGAGGCCGCAGCCGACCGCAACGGCCCTGACGTCGACGACGATTGGCCTGCGGTTCCGGGCCCGGGTGCTGACGGCCTTCCGGCGGTCACAGGCAGCCGCCGGCGCCGCCCTGGGACCCGAGGGGGCCCGCCCCGGGAAGGGGGTCTTGGAGGCGCTGCGCCTCCAGTATTCGGCATCCACCCTTCACCGGGAAACGGCGCGCCCTCCATCGCCGGGAACACGGCGCCGGCTCTCACCAGCCACAGCCACAGCCCCATGCCCTATCCGGCCAGCGAAGATCCGCAGGCCCGAGAGGGTGTGACCCGCGCCGAAAAGGCCGAAAACGCTCAAAACGCTGAAAGCCGAACGTCAATCATCGGTCGTTTTCTCTTACTTCACCGGTCGTCGTTGTGCGTGGTGACGTGGCCGACTTCGGGGAGCCGTCGGTCGGTGGGCGAAGCCGGGATCATGCGGGTGATCGCCTTGGGCATCGCGCCGACGGTGAACACGCGGACGGAGGGGCCGACGGCGACCGTTGCGAAGGAGGCTTCGGACGGTACGCGTTCCGGGACCGGGACGCTGTGGGAGCCCTTGTCCAGCCGGGCGTTGAGCACCTCCGTCGAGGTGCTCTTGGGCTCCGGCGGGGTGTAGGAGGTGACCCACCACGCGTGTACCGAGACATGCCGGGGGGCGTTCAGTGTCAGCTCCACGGTCCGGTGCGCCGCGTCGTAGGCGAGCCGGCCGTGGTCCGGTTCGCTGGAGGTGGCGGCCTCTTCGACCTGGGCGGCGATGAGGCCGGCGATGCCGGCGAGCCCTTGGAGGAAGGTGGTGTGCGGGTTGCGCCGGCCGATTTCCTCGCGCAGGTGCTGTTTGGTGTCGGCCGGGACCATGCCTCCGAAGACCAGGATGTCGATGCCGGTCGCGTCGTAGTCGTCGAGTACCCGGTCGAACTGGTTGGTTGCGTTGGCGGAATAGCCCTTGCCGCGCAGGATGCGGACGGCGTCGACGAGTACGCCCGGGCTTCGGCCGACGACGAGGACGCGTGCGGATGCGTTCGTGGGTGCCTTGCTCATGGGGTTTCCTTCATGGCGGGTTCGGGACCGGCTGCGTGGTGCGGCTGGTCGGGTTCGGGTTCTTCTTCGTGGGGCCGGGTGGGGTCTTCGCGGGCGTTCGTTGTCGCGAGGGCGATGAGTGCGGCGGCGGCCGCGAAGGCGGCGCCGGTGGCCAGGGCGTGGCGCAGGCCGGAGGTGGTGGCCTCCGGCACGGGCGTTCCCGATCCGAGCAGGTGGTGTATGCGTGCGGTGCCGACGGCGGAGAAGATGGCCAGTCCGAGGGCTCCGCCGATCTGCTGGGAGGAGTTGAGGATGGCCGCGGCAAGTCCGGCGCGGTTGGGGCCGACTCCGGCATTGGCGGCGGTCGTCACTCCGACGAACACGGCTCCGCTGCCCAGGGCCACGAGGAGAAGCCCGGGGAGGATGTGGGCGAGGTATCCGCCGGTGACGGGGATGTGGCTGAGGAGGAGCAGGCCACCGGCCGCGAGGAGGGCACCGGCGAAGACGACGATTCGGCTGCCGACCCTGGTGAGCAGCCTGCCCCCGATGCCGGCGGAGACTCCGACGCCGAGGGTCAGCGGGAGGTAGGCGGCTCCGGCGGCGATCGGGGAGTAGCCCAGGACGGTCTGCATGTAGAGGGTGAGGAAGTAGAACATCGAGAGCATGCCGGCGAACCCGATCAGCCCGGTGAGGTTGGCTGCGGCCAGTCCCGGCACGCGGAAGATGCTCAGCGGCAGGATCGGGTCGCGGGCCTGGCGCTCGATGAGGACGAAGCAGGTCAGGAGCGTGGCCACGGTGCCGAATTGGAGCCAGGTGCGGGTCGCGTCCCAGCCCTGGTCGGGTGCCTTGATCAGGGCGTAGACGAGCAGCAGCATGCCGCAGGTGACGACGGCGCTGCCGAGGAGGTCGAAACGGGATCTCCGCGCGGCCGGCAGGTCTCGTGGCAGGAGGGCGACGGCGGCGGGCAGTACCAGCGCGCAGGCGATCGGGTTGACGAACATGACCCAGCGCCACCCGGGCCCCTCGGTGAGGACACCTCCGAGCAGAATGCCGGCCGCCGAGGCCAGCCCGGCGACGGCGGCCCAGACGCTGAGCGCGGCCTGGCGGTCGCGTGGGGCCGTGAAGGTGGTGGTGAGGCAGGACAGGGCGGCGGGCAGCATGAGGGCGGCGCCGAGGCCCTGGGCGAGTCGCGCCGTGATGAACACGCCGGCGCTTGCGGCGAGCCCTCCGGCGAGTGAGGACAGTCCGACGAGGGCCGTGCCGGCGAGCAGCATGGTGCGGCGGCCCAGCAGGTCGGCGAGGCGGCCGCCGAGCAGCATGAAGCCGCCGTAGGTCAGCAGGTATGACGAGGGCACCCAGGGGAGGCTCTGCGTCGAGAGGTCGAGGTCTTTTTGGATGTGCGGCATTGCCACGTTGGTGATGGACGCGTCGACGAAGTCGAGGAACGCGACGGCACACAGCAGTGCCAGTACCCGGCGGCCACGCGGGCTGTGCAGCGTGGGCGGGAGGGGAACGGTCTCCACGTGAGCTCCTCAGGGGACCCAAACGAGTGTTGGGGGCGCCAACATAGCAAGTGTTGGGCGGGCCAACAAGTGGTAGCCTGAGGGGGTGCCTGTACGTCACGATCAGTCCGGACGGACGCCCGATCGAGTCAAGGACCGCCCGACCTGGCTCATCAGCCGCGTCTACGCCCGCTCTTCGGCGTTGCTGGGTGCGGGCTTCGAGGCCCGCGGCAACGGCCTGCGGGGCTACCACTACCGGCTGCTTGCCGCGCTCGAACAGTGGGGGCCCGCCAGCCAGGCCGACCTCGGGCGCGACACGGGCATCGACCGCAGCGACGTCACCGCCGCACTGACGGAGCTCGAATCGCGTGGGCTCGTCGAGCGCCGGGTCGACCCCCGGCACAAGCGCCGCAACATCGTCACCATCACCCCCGAGGGCGTGCAACAGCTTGCCGAGCTCGACACCGTCATCGGCGGGGTCCAGGAGGAGTTGCTTGCGCCACTGACCGGATCACAGCGACGCCAGTTCCTCGCCCTGATGTCCCGGCTTCTCGAAGCCTCGCGCTGAGCCGCCGACGGCACGGGCGTGGGCCCGCGGTTCGGGCCTCCGCCCCCACTCGCCACGGCCCCTTCAGGGGCAGGAGGCGGGTTGTGCGCGCAGCCAGGCTTCGCAGGCGAGTGTCTGCAGCAGCGGGCTGAGGATGTGCGGGGTGGGGTGCGGGGCCAGGAGCGCGGCGCGCAGCGCGCCGGCGTCGATCAGGCCCCGGCCGGCGAGGAGTGAGTCGCCGAAGAACTCCAGGAGTTCGCCGCGGTGGCGGTGCAAGGAGGCGTAGAAGTCGGCGGAGTAGTCGCCCTTGGTGGTGCGGGTCAGGAGCGGGGCGGGGACGATGCCCTCCATCGCCGCGGTCAGCAGGGGCTTGTACCGGCCGGGGCGTTCGCGGTCCTCCATCCGGACGGACAGCGCGGCATCCAGCACGTTGTCGTCCAGGCAGGGGGCGGCCTGGGGCAGTCCGGCGCGGCGGGCGGCCTGGCCGAGCCAGCGGACGCCCGCGCCGGCGGTGCGGGCGTACTGGACGGCGATGTGCTGCGCCCGCCGGGTGGCGAAGGGTTCCGGGCGGGTCGCGGCGGCTTCGCGCAGCAGGGCCCGGGCGGTCTCGACTCCCGCCGAGGTGGTCCAGGGCGGCATCGCCGGCGCCGGTCCCCAGCTCATCGAGGGCCATCTCGGTGCCTGGCCCCCGGCCGCCAGGTCCTCGGCCGCCCGGGTCAGCCAGCCGCGGTATGTTCCGCGCTCGCCGAGCGCCCGCAGCAAGGACCACAGCGGCTGCCGGTGGTGAAGACGGTGCGCGCGGATGCGGGGCAGCGCCCGCAGGGGGTGGTCGCGCACCAGGTCGTGGAGATGGCGGGGGCTGAGGCGAAACACCTCGTCGCCGCCGCTGCCGGTCAGGTGCAGGCGCGACCCTGCGGCGGTCATCCGGCCGGTCACGTCGTTCAGCCGGGCCGGGTTGCGCGGCCAGGCACCCGGGTCCTCCAGGCCCGTGGGCGCCCCGTTCAGCCCGGCGAACCACATCGGGGTCCGTTCCCGGCTCACCGTCAGGTGCCGCGCGTCCGGCAGGGCGGCGGCGGCCTGGCCGGCCCAGCCGGCGTCATCGTTGTGCGGGTCGGTGCCCCGGTGGTGGTTGGTGACCAGCGCGGCCCGGCCCCGGGAGGCCAGGAAGCACAGGCTCGTGGAGTCCAGGCCCCCGGACAGGTCCGCGCTGACGGTGCCGCCGCCCACCGTGCACGAGTCCACCGCGGCCGACAACGCCTCCCGCACGGCCAGGGCCCCGTCGGCCAGCGAGACGGCCGGCTCGGGGACCTGCCACCAACGCCCGGTGCTCGCCCCGCCGTCCGGCTCGAGCAGCAGGCAGTGGTCGGGCGGCACAGCGGTGACGCCGCGCCAGGCGCTGCTCTCCTCCACCATGGGCAGGGCGCCGGGGGTCAGCAGCCGGGCGGCCAGGACCCGCTCGTCCACCGGGGCGTCGATCGCCGCGGCCAGGACGTCGCAGCGGCCGGCGCCCACGGTGGCCCCGTCGAGCCGGGCGTGAAAGACCCGTCGCACCCCGGAGGCGCTGCCCCGTACCCGTACCCGCCCGCCGATCGAGGCGACCAGGTGGAAGCTGCCGGCCAGCCGGCGGGCGATGCGCTCCACCCCCTCGACGCTTTCCATGCCGCCCAGCATTGCCGACAGTTCGCCGGCGGTGACCGGGCAGCGCCCGATCACCGCCAACCGCGCCCGGCCCGCTTCGGCCACCACGACCTGGTCGTCCGGCCAGCGGCCCAGCAGCCACGGCCGTCCCGAGCCGTGCGCGATCAGCCGGCCTGCCCGCTCGCCCAGTAGGCGCGCCGCGGTCCGCGCGGCCTGGCCGTCCGGCAGCACGGCGAACCACATGTCACCCCGCACCGGAGCCCGGCGGCCCTAGAACCACCACCGCAGGCCCTCGCCGCCCTCCTCCAGCCTGTTCCCCTCGGGCCAGCCGAGGGTGAGCGTCGAGAACTCGCCGACCTCGACCAGCGCGGGCGGCTCGTACGGCTGCCCGCCGCTCCCCACACTCCCCTGCGTCACCGACACGGAATCAGCCACGATGGTTCCTCCCACTCGCTCACTCACGGCGGCGCCCCAGCGCCGCCACCAGCAGTGATTTCCCTCGCTGCGGGAACCACACCATCGGCGCCGGGGGGAGCCGGAGTGCGCAACAGCGCGCGCGGCGCGGATTCGGAAGACGCCACCGCACCGCGCCGCACCGCACGCCTCCGTGCGGCGGGGCTCGCCCAGCCGGTCGGCGGGGGGCCGTCCGGTGGCCCACCCGCCGGCTCGCCGGCCGCCAGGGGCCGGGCCCGGCGTGCCACGTCGCGGGTCACCCGGTTCCCGCCGCTCGTGCGCCCGGGCGCGCCCGCGGTCAGGGAGCCATCGCGGACAGCAGCCCGGAGCGGTCGAAGAAGACCTCGTTCCTGGTGATCAGCCCCTCCCGCAGGGTGACGGTGCACACTCCGCCGCACTCGACGATGCCGCGTGCCGCCGGGATCGAGGCGTGCCGGTAGTCGAGGAAGCCGCCCTCCAGCGGCCGGACCGCGGTGCTGGTCCACACCCACTCGGGGTTGCGCCCCAGCAACCGCCGGAAGTAGGACAGGATCTCGGGGCGCCCGCGTACGCCCTGCGGCACGGCGGGGTCGAGGTAGACCGCGTCCTCGGCGTGGAAGCCGGCGAGCCGCTCGGGGTCGTTCCCGGTCCAGGCCGGCAGCCGGCGTGCGGCGAAGGCGCGCGCCTCGGCGTGGGCGAGTCCGTCGAAGCTCGTCATGGCCGCTCCGTTTCTCCCGCCGGTCCCGGCACCGGCACGTTACTCGACGGTTCGGCGCGGGCCCGCGTCGTGGCGGTGGGAACCGGCCGACCTGGCCGTCCCGGGCCGGGCGGCGGGGGTGGCGTCCGGGGAGATGTCCAGGGAGATGTGCGGGGACAGGGAGCGGAGAAAGGCGGGGGCGTCGAAGATCTCGCCCGCGGAGGCGACTCCGGATGTCCTGGTCCGCCCCGTGAGGAGGCGCTCGACCGCCTCCACGGCGAGCGGCGCGGTGACCGCGTAGATGTCGCGGCCGGTTGCCGTGGCGCGCCGTTCGCGGCCGCCGCGGCGCACGACGGCGTCGACGAGGAAGGTCTGCGCGGACCGGCCGTGCTCGTCGGCGGGGGCGGGCGCCGGGGTGCCGGGGTCCGCCAGGTCCCTGGCCGCCTCGACGGTCATGCAGGTGTGCACTTCGGGAATGTCCAGGTGACGCGGGATGGTCACGACGTCCGCCATCGTGAAGTCGCCGACGACGGCGCGCGGGCCCATCGGCTCGGGGAAGGGCCAGGTGAGCGTGGGCAGTTCGTCCTGGTGGTACTCCAGCCGACCCTGGGTGAACCGGACGCCCCTGCCCTCCCGCCGCCGCCGGGAGACCGCGCCGGCGGCTCGGGTGCCCGCGGTGGGGTGCCAGCCGCTCAGGCCGTAGGCGACGTGCGCCTCCTCGGCGTCGGTCCAGTCGCCCATCGCCGCGGTGACCAGCAGGTCGCCGAGGCCGCCGTAGAAGGCCATCGCCGGGACGACGGCGGTTTTCGCGGCGCGGGCGCGGGCGCCGAAGTGGGTGAAGGTGTCGAGGTTGGCCTCGATTTCGGCCGCCACGTCCACGTACGGGATCCCGGCGCGCAGCGCGGCCTCGATCACGGGGGCGGCCGTCGTGGCGAAGGGCCCGGCGCAGTTGATCACGGCCGCGGCCCCGGCCAGGGCGCGGTCGAGTGCGGCCGGGTCGTCGACCGCGGCGGGGCGGGGGGCGGGTCCGGTCGGGGACGCCGTCGCCAGCGCCTGCAGCCGGCCGGCGTCGCGGCCGCAGAGGACGGGCAGGTACCCGCGCTCCCGCAGCCGGGCCACCACGAAGCGCCCGGTGTGCCCGTAGGCGCCGTACACCGCGACCATCTGGTCCGCCGTCATGGGTGTTTCCTTTTCGCTCCGGATCCGTTCGGCGCATCCGGTTCGTTGCGCCGCAGTCATCCTGGCCGGGGAAGAGCACCCGCACGAGCGTCCGGAACGACAGGCTCCGTACAATTCCGGACGTGCACACTGTCGCGCTGGCCGTCACCGACGGGATACTGCCCTTCGAACTGGCCATGGCCCACGAGATCTTCGACTCCGCCCCGGCCGGGTTCGCCGGCCCCTGGTACCGGGTCGCCCTCTGCGGGTCAGAGCCGGTGCGGGCCGGACGGTTCCTGCTCGCGCCAGAGCACGGCCTCGACCGGCTGCCGCAGGCCGACACCGTGATCGTGCCCGGCTGGGCCGACGTCGACCGCCCCCCGCCCGGCGGCCTGGTCGACGCGGTACGGGCGGCCCATGCGGCGGGCGCGCGCCTGGCCTCCCTGTGCACGGGCGCGTTCGTGCTGGCGGCCGCCGGCCTGCTGGACGGGCTGCGTGCGACCACGCACTGGGCGCACACCGGGGACCTGGCCGCCCGCTATCCGCGGGTCGAGGTGGACCCGGACGTCCTGTACGTGGACAACGGCCGGGTGCTCACCTCCGCGGGCAAGGCCGCCGCCCTGGACCTGTGCCTGCACCTCGTCCGCCTCGACCACGGCTCCTCGGCGGCCAACGCGGCCGCCCGCCGCCTGGTCGTGCCGCCGCACCGGGACGGGGGCCAGGCCCAGTTCGTCACCACCCCGCTCCCCGCGCCGCGGCAGCAGCCGCTCGCCGAGCTGCTTTCCTGGGTGCTGGAACGGCTCGACCAGCCGCTGACGGTGGAGGACCTGGCCCGGCGGGCCGGGATGAGCGCGCGCAACCTGGGCCGCCACTTCAGGTCCGCGACCGGCACCACCCCGCTGCAGTGGCTGCTGGTTCAGCGGATCAGGCGCGCCCAGGAGTTGCTTGAGACGACCGACGAGGACGTCGAGGCCGTGGCGGCGGCCACCGGGATGGGCACCGCGGCCACCCTGCGCCGCCACTTCAACCGCACCGTCGGGGTGCCGCCGGACGCCTACCGCCGGACGTTCAGGGCCGGGGGTGAGCGCCCCGGCGCCGGCCGGAAGGGGGCCGGGCCGGACCGGGCCTGATTCCCGGGGCGGGCGGGCCTGTTGTGCCGCCGGTAGGGTGCCGGGAGACTGCAGCGAGAGGGGCACCGGCGTGGGCGGCAGGTACAGGGACATCGAGGTCGCGGACATGCCCCCGCGCTCGCGGCGATTCTCGGGGTGATGCTCTTCGCGACCCTCTTCGCGGTGCTGTGGTACCTGTGGCGGCTCGATCACACGAGGCCGAGGGACCCGCGTGCCCGCGCGCGGGCCGAGCGGCGCAGGCAGAGCCGGAGGCGGCAGCGGAAGCTGCGTGCCCGGCGCGAGGCCCTGCAGCGCAGGGCCGCCCGCCGGGACGAGGCCGCCTGAGCCGGGCGCGGGTTCCGCCGCGGGCCCCGCGGTGCGGCCGCCGTGGGGGCGGTGGGGCCGGTCCCCCTCGCGCGGGTTCGGGCGGGTGCCGCGGGGAGGCCGGAGCCGTCGGCTCACGGGCCAGGCCGGCCGTGGGTGGTCGGGCGTGCGGAGCCGGGGGGTGTGGGGACGGCTCCCGCACGGCCGGGTCCTCGCCGGTCGGGTCCTCGCCGGTCGGGTCCTCGCCGGTCGGGTCCTCGCGGCCGGTCCTCCCGGTCGGGTCGTCGGGTCAGATCGTGCGGAAGAGGCCGGCGGCGGACCGGACGTCGGTGAGGTCCTCGATGGAGCGGAGGTTGTCGCACAGGACCTCGAGGACCGAGCCGGCCGCGGCGGCGTGCGCGGCGCCGACGGCCACGCCGAAGACCCGGAAGCCCAGCAGGCGCTTGGTGTCCCTCCAGCCGCGCATCCACTCCTCGGTGACGCCGCACTCGTCGTCGGTGATCAGCACGATGTCGCCGCCCGTGCGGGAGGCGCCGCCGCACTCCTCCCGCAGCAGTTCGCCGGCCGCGGTCAGCGGCGTCTCGTAGCTGGTGCCGCCGCCGAGGAAGGTCTCCGCGAACTCCAGGACCCGCTCGATCCCGGCGGGCCCGGCGGCCGGGAAGCGGAACACCCGGAGGCGGCCGGCGGAGGAGAACAGGATGCCCACGAAGTCGCGCTTGGCGGCGCGGGCCTGATCCAGCAGCGCCAGGGCGCAGGACTTGGCCCACGCCTCCCGGGTGACGCCGCCGGGCCCGGCCTCGTACATGGAGTGCGAGGTGTCCACGCACGCGATGACGGCTCCCCTGCCGGTGGGCTGCTCTCCCCTGCTGTCGTAGAGCATCAGCTCCCCGGCGGCGTGGCGCGCGGCGAACACCGCGCGGGCCCCGGGCAGTCCCAGGCCGGTCAGCTCGGAGGGAATGAGGCGGGAGAGGTCGTTGCCGAGGGTGACGCCGATCAGTTCCCCGGTGGCGTTCTCCACCTTGCGGGCGCGTTCCCCGCCGGCCATCTGCCGGAAGCGGCCGATGAGTTCGGCCCACCGGGCGAGGCGGCCCGAGCGGAGCCGTTCGGCGAGTTCGGCGCGGCGGCCGAACGGCATCCGCTGCAACTCGCCGTGCCCCACGCCCCATGCCCGCATCAGCGCCGCCTCCTCCCGCACGGCCTCGGCGGCCCGGGCGGCCGCGCCGCGCGCCTCGGCGCGGAGGGCGGAGGCCGCCGTCGCGAGGGCCCCGGCGGCGCCCTCCGGCGCGTTCCCTGCGGTGTTCCCCGCGGCCTGCGCGGCGTTGCCCTCCGCTTCTTCCGCGGCGCTCGCCGCGTCGTGGGCGGCCTGCGGGGCGTGCGTGGACTGCCGGGCCCGTTCCGGTTCCGGGTGGAGGCGCCGCAGCAGCCGGCGCAGGGCGGCGGCCTGGGCGAGTACGGCCATGGCGGCGGCGTAGGGGTCGCCCGCCGTCTCCCGGCGCAGCGCGGCGAACTCGGGTGACTCCACGAGGGCGGTGACGATCCGGTGGTTGACCAGCAGGGCGGGGTCCATCTCCGCTCGTTCGCGCAGCCGCGGGCGGCTCTGGTAGGCGGCCAGGAAGGCGTCGGCCAGCAGGTCGCCGGCGTGGGGCCAGCGCCCGTTCAGCTCCTCGGCCACCTCCCGCAGCCCGGCCGACTGTTCCAGGGTGTCGCGCCACGTGATCCGGTCGAAGCGGTCCGCGGCCACCGCCGCCGGCTCCCCTGACCTGCCCGGTGTCGTGCCCATGCGCCTCTCCCCCGGTCTCAGAGCTGGGCCTGCACCATGCTCGCGTCCATGCCGAGGGCCTCGGTGAGGACGCGGGCGCGCACGGCGCGCTGGCGGCCGGTGACGCGGTCGATGGCGGCGGTCGAGCGGCCGGCCAGCGCGGCCTCCTCGCGCAGCTGCTCCAGCCGCTTCCCCGCCATGGCGAGCCTGTGGTGGGCCTTCTTGATGACCCACTCGCTCAGCGCCTCGCGTGACTGCCCGGCCATGGCGTCGAGTTGGGCTTCCAGTTCCTCGATGGTGTCGGCCAGGTCGAGCGCCTCCCTGGCGTCGGGGTTGACCAGGTGCAGCACCTCGCGCTCGACGGCCGGGCGCTGTGCCGGGGAGTCCCACAGCACGTGCGTCAGGACCTGCAGGTCGGTCTCGGCGACCGCCTGCCGTCCGTCGAGGTGGGCGGATGCCTGGAGCAGGCCCACCGCCTGGCGCCAGCGGCGGTCGGAGGCGATCAGTTCCCGGCGGCGGAGGGCGGCCCGCAGCGTGCAGACCGCGTCCACGATCGGGTCGGGCACGTCGACGGCGGGGACGGCCCGGGTCACGGCGTGCCGCAGGTCGGCCAGGTCCACCGTGGTCCTCTTCGGTGCCGCCCGGGGCCCGACGGCGGAGCGGACCAGGGCGGCGAAGTTGGCGGGGTCCTCCAGGTAGCCGACCTCGATCCGCACCAGCAGCCGGTCGTAGATGGCGGCCGCGTCCTCCTCGCCCGGGAGTTCGTTGCTCGCGGTGATGGCCCCGATCAGCGGGCAGCGGATCGGCTGCCCGCCGCTTTCCGGGTGGTAGATCCGCTCGTTGAGGTAGCCGAGCGTCTCGTTGAGCGCCGCCGTGGAGCACTTGAAGATCTCGTCGATGAACGCGATGTGCGCGGTCGTGGCGCGGCCGTCGTAGACCTGGCGGTACTCGCCCCTGGCCAGCGCGGCGACGTCGATGGGGCCGAACATCCGCGTCGGCGCGGTGAATTTCGACAGGAGGATCTCCCAGTAGGCCGCGCCCTCGACCCGGCCCGCGAGTTCCCTGGCCATTTCGGACTTGGCGGTGCCCGGCGGGCCGAGGAGCAGCGAGTGCTGCCCCGCCAGCAGCGTCACCAGCAGCGTCCGCACCACGTCGGCGCGTTCGTAGAAGCGCTCGGACAGTTCTTCGCCGATCGCCCGCAGCCTGGCGGCCGTTTCCTTCGGGTCCGTCACGTCCGCCGGGCCCCGCCCGTCCGGCGTGTCCGGTGTGTCCATCTCCAGCCCCCTGTCCGCGGCGATCCGTTGGGCCGTGCGGCGGCCCGTGTCCCCCCGAAGCTAGACGAAGCGGTGCGCGCGCCGCGCACCGGCCGCTCGTGGCTCCCGGCTTCCGGCGCCCGGCCGGCGCCGGTGGCGGCCGCCTTGTGAATTACCCGAACACGTGGCTAGGTTGCTTTCCCCTCGTCCGATTCTCACCGGGGTGACAACGGCCATGCGGCACCGGCACAAGACCTTCCAGGCGATCGAGGTCGGCGACGGCGGCGACGGGCGGTGGGCCGCCCACGCCCGGGCCCTGTGGCCGGAGATGGCGGGCCTGCTGACCGAGGAGGGCCGCACCCGGCAGGGTGCGGACCGGGTCCGGGCGCTGTTTCGTGCGCACATGCCGGAACTGGTCCCGGTCCTGGAACGCCTGGCCGGCCGGCTCGGCCGGCCCGGGGCGGAAGCCTTCCTCACCCACGCGGCGCTGCGGCCGTTCTCCCCGGCCTGCACCCAGATCGGCGACGGGGGCACGCTGCTGCGCAACTACGACTTCCCGCCGGAGCAGTGCGAGGGCACCATCGTCTCCTCCTGCTTCCTGCGCCCCGTGATCGGGATGCAGGACGTGCTGTGGGGCCTGCTCGACGGGATGAACGACGCCGGTCTCGCGGTGTCGCTCACCTACGGCGGACGTTCCGTTTACGGACGTGGCTTCGCCATTCTTCTCATCGTGCGCTACCTGCTGGAGACGTGCGGCACCGTCGACGAGGCGCTCGGCAGGCTGCGGTCCCTGCCGGTCGCCGTCCCCCAGAACCTCACCCTCGTCGATGCCGCGAAGGCGGTGACGGTGTTCGTGGGGCCGGACATGCCGCCGACGGTGGCGCCTGATGCCTGCGCGGCCAATCACCAGCACCTGCCGGTGACCGAGGAGCAGGAGCGGGCCTCGCGGACGCAGGAGCGGCTGCGCGCCATCCGCGCCGCGGGGGCGGACGTGGCGGCGATGCTGAGGCCGCCGCTGTATCGCCCCCTCGACGCGCAGGGGCTGGGAACGCTCTACACGGCGCACTACCGGCCCGCCGAGGGCCTGGTGACGTACCACTGGCCCGGTGCCTCCTGGCAGCAGTCCTTCGGCGACTTCGCACCCGGGTCCCGCACCGTGGCCCTGGGGCGGGCCGGCTGAGCGGCGGTGCGGTCTCCCGCCCGGCCCGGCGCGGAGATCCGGCAGGCACGTGCATCCCCCGGCGGCGGGCGGGCCGTTCCCCGGCCCCCGGCCCGGCCGCAGGCGCCGGGGGGGCGGCGGCGCGTGGGGCCGTTCAGTGGGGAATCACCCAGTCCGGTAGCCAGGTTCCGGCGGCGTCCCGGTCTGCCGTCGTGGCGGCGAGGTGGGCGCGGAGGGTGGCCAGGGCCGGGTGGGGGTTGTCGCGGTGCCACAGCAGCGAGTGCGGGTAGACGGGGGTCGGGCCGGTCACCGGGATGCGGCGCAGGCCGTGGCCGGCGGGCCAGATGAGGCGGGTGTGCTCGCCCATGAAGGTGGCCAGGGCGGGGGTGTCGCAGATGGTGTCGAGGAGGGCGTCGGAGCCGAAGTTGGGTCCGGTCGCCTCGATGGTGAGGCCGAACGCGGCGACGAGGTCCTCGTAGTACGCGGCCCACTCGGTGCCGGGGGCGATGCCGGGCATCCAGATCCGGTGCCCGGCGAGCTGCGCCAGGGTCACCGACCCGGCGCCCGCCAGCGCGTGGGCGGGGCCGGTGAGGAGCTGGAGCGGCTCGTCGAGCACCCGGCAGGACTCGATGTCCTCGGGGAGGGGCCGTCCCGGCGCGGCGACGGCGCGGAAGGTGGCGTCGATCGCGCCGGAGCGAAGGGCGGTGAGGGCGGTCTCGATGTCGAAGAGCATCATCACGTCGAGGTCGATCTCGGGGTGTGCGCGGTGGAAGCCGCGCAGCAGGCCCGACTGCGCGCTGCGCGAGGCGATCACGTCGACGCGCAGCGGGCGGCTGCCGGGGCGCACGGAGGCGCCGGCACGCTCGGCGGCGCGCAGCAGCTCGCGCGCGTGGGGCAGGAACGCCTGCCCGTCGATGGTGAGTTCGGCGCCGCGTGGGGTGCGGGTGAACAGCCGGACCCCCAGGCCGCGTTCGAGTGCGCCGATGCGTTTGGAGACGGCCTGCTGGGTGAGCGACAGGTCGGTGGCGGCGCGCTGGAACTGGCCCGCCTCCGCGACGGCGACGAAGGTGCGTACCGCTTCGAGATCCACGCCTGCCCACCCTAGTGAACAACCGGGAGTTGTGGAGTTCCGGCGGATCGGTTCTCTGACCTGCCGCTGTCCTGGCCGCTTTCCTCTCACCGGTCAACGCCGGTTTGTTCGGCTGGGGGCCACAAGGGGGCGCCCGGCATGTGGGGCAGGAGACGGCCGGGCCGGGAGGTCCGTCACGACAAGGCGGATGCACCCTCCCGCTCGGGTTCCCCGGATGCCGGGCGGGCAGGGCCTCCGGCCGGGGCGGCGGCACGCAGCGCCGCTTCGACCCGGCGGTTGCCGGTCAGGGACGCCGTGACGGCCGTCATCGCCAGCAGGAGGACGGCGGCGGCGTACAGCGGGGTGCGGATGTCGTAGGCGGTGGCCAGCCAGCCGCCGAGGAAGGCCCCGACGGGGGCGGCGCACATGGCCAGCATGCGGGAGGTGGAGGCGACCCGGCCCATGAGGTGGGCCGGCACGATCGCCTGCCGGAGGGAGGGCCCCAGGACCATCGTGGCGCCCATGCCGGCTCCGCAGGCGGCGAGCGCCAGCCCGGCCGGGTACGGGTTCGGGGCGGCGGCCAGGCCCAGGATGGCCAGCCCCTCGACCGCGGCCGTGCAGGTCAGTGCGGTGCCGGTGCCAAGTCGCCGGCCCAGGGGGGAGGCGATGCCGGCACCGAGCAGCCCGCCGGTGGCCTCCGCGGTGAGGAGCAGGCCGAACCCGTAGGTGCCGATGCCGAGGCGGTCGTGTGCGAAGAGGGCGAGGACGGTCTCCACGGCGAGGAAGGCGATGTTCCCGACCGCGGGGCGGAGCGCGAGCCCGAGCAGCAGCCGGTCCCGGAAAACGTACGAGGCCCCGGCCCTCGCCTGCCGGAGCAGCGACTCGCGGGCCTCGGGCACGGGCCGGGGCACCGCGGGCAGCGTGCGTACGAGGAGCGCGGAGAGCAGGAACGACGCCGCGTCGGCGAGCAGCGGCACCGCCCTCCCGAGCGCGAGCAGCGCGCTGCCGGCGGGCGGCCCGGCGAAGCCCGACATGGCGGTCTGGGCGCCGCGCAGGCGGGAGTTGGCGCGCTCCAGGAGCGTGGGGTCGCGGCCGGGCAGATCCGGCAGGCAGGCCGTGGCGGCGGTGTCGAAGAAGAGTCCGCCGAGGCCGTGCACGAAGGCGACGGCGGCGAGCAGCGGAATGCTCAGCGCGTCGAGCGCGTCCGCTGCCGCGGGTATCGCGAGCAGCGCCGCGCGCGCCGCGTCCATGACCCACAGGGTGCGCCGGCGGTCCCAGCGGTCCACCAGCGCGCCACCGAGCACCCCGAAGAGCAGCCACGGCAGCGTCCCGGCGGCGGTGACGGCGGCGAGCGCCATCGGGTCCCGCGTCAGCGTCAACGCGAGCAGCGGCAGCGCGGCATGCGACACCCCGTCACCGAGCGAGGACACCGTCTGCGCGGTCCACAGCCGTCCGAACCCGGCCGGCAGCCTCCGGCTGCCCGAGGTCATCTGGCGCTCCCCTCGGCCTGCCCGCCCGGTGCCGGGTGGAACAGTGCGAAGACGAGCGACGCGTCGGGCAGCGAGGGATCGGACAGCTTTTGGTACTCGTCCGCCAGGGCCTGCAACCGCGCCGCCAGCTGCGTGAACTGCTCCGCGGTGAGGCGCAGATGGGCCATCCGTACGTGCCGTTCTTTCCTCGGCGACGCCTCCAGGTCCGCCAGCGCATGGCGCATCAGCACATCCGGTCCTCCCTCACCGGGGTCCGGCAGCGAGATCGACCGGGCGGCCAGCGCGTAGTACCGCTCGGTGACCCCCCGCACCTTCCGCGTCCGAACCACCTTCACCAGGCCGGCCCGCTCCAGCAGCCGTACGTGATAGCTGGAACTCCCCTTCGCCAGGCCGACTTTCGCGGCGATCTGCGTGATCGTCGCGGGCTCGAAGCGGAGCGCGGCCATGATCCGGTGGCGCGTGAGGTTGGAGACGGCGCGCAGCTGCTCGCCGGTGGTGACGTGGAACGTCTCCGGAAGATCGTCGGTGGGCATGCGGGCAATGGTCAACGACTCTTGACCATTGCGCAAGGGGGTTTCGCCCGGTGACCGCGAGCCCCGCGGCGCGCGTGCGGCCCGCCCCGGCGGCCGGAGATCCGAGGGAGTGCCCGTCGTGCCCCCGTCACCGGCGGCCTTCCGGCGGCCGTGCCGCCCCTCGCCGCGCCGCGGCGATCGCGGCGGGCGGCAGCTGGCGTCCGGCTCAGCGGGCGTCCGGCTCGGCGGGGCCGGCCGGGGACGCGGCGCCGGAGGCGAGGAGGGCGCGGACGCGGCTGGGGGTGTGGCCGAGTTCGCCGCGCATGACCCGGGTGAGGTGGGCCTGGTCGCTGAAGCCGAGGCCGACCGCGAGCGCGGCGAGGTCGGTCTCGCCTTGGTCGATGCGGGTCAGCGCGCGGCTGATCCGCACGCGATTGCGGTAGCGGCTCACGGACATGCCCACGTGGTGGCGGAACGTGCGGCTGAGGTGGGAGGGGGAGGTCCCCAGCAGGCGGGCCAGCGCCACCAGGCCGGCGCCGCCTTGCCCGTCGGCGAGGATCGCCTCCCTGGCGCGCTCGGCCAGTTCTTCCCGTCCCGGGGTGGGCGTGTCCCCGGGCTGCGTGCGGAGGGCCAGCCGCAGCAGGTTCAGGACGGCCTCGGCGGCGGCGCCGTCGGGATCCTCCGCGCCGGTGCGCAGGAGCAGGCGGTGGGCCAGTTCGAGCCGTGCGTCCGTGCGGACGGCGGGAGTGCGGGCGGCCTCCAGGCCGGCCGTCAGCGCCTCGCCGAGGAAGGTGACCGACGTGCACACGTCGCCGCCCGCGGGGTGGGCGAACCGTATCTCCTCCCCCGGGCGGTGGAGGTAGCCGGTGGTGGGGTCGGCCGTGACGCGCCGTCCCTGGCAGTCGACGCGGAACCGGCCCTGCCTGACCAGGATGATCTGCGCGTCGGCTGCGGTCTCGGGAGCGGACCAGCGGGCATGGTCGTCCGCGCACTCGACCGCGCGGATCACGAAGTGCGGGCTTTCGACGACCTTTTTCACGGTACGCGCCACGCGGCCTTGTCTATCAGCCCCGCCCGCGGTCCGCATATTTCTTCAAGACCCGGCAGGCACGCACGGCCGATGCTCTGACGCGTGCCCGCTCCCGCTCCCAGGTCCGGTGGCCTCTGCCGCCCGGTCCGGCCCGCTCTCCGGGGTGCCCGGACGCCTGGGCGGCGGGCGGGCACGCCGCTCGGCCCTGCGGCCGGGTCCTCGTGCCCGGACCTGCCGCAGGACCGGCTCCCCGCGCTGGAAACCGACGTGGAAAGCCCCGCCGCCATGACCGACGAGAAGTCGCCCTCCGCCGCGCCGCGCGGCATGCTCACCGTTCTCCTGATCGCCCAGCTCATGGCGAACATGGACAATTCGATCACCACGGTGGCGACGGAGACCCTCAGGGAGGATCTGCACGCCACCGGATCGGTGATCCAGTTCGTGATCTCCGGGTTCACGCTGGCGTTCGCCGTGCTGGTGGTCACCGGCGCCCGGCTGGGCGGCCACTACGGTCACCGCAGGATCTTCCTGGCCGGCCTGGCCGGATTCACCGCGACCTCCCTGGCGTGCGGGCTGGCCCCGGGAGCGGTCGTGCTGGTCGCCGGGCGGGGGCTGCAGGGCGGGTTCGCCGCGCTGATGGTGCCGCAGGTGCTGTCCTTCATCCACCTCGGCTACCGGGGCCGGGCCCGCGCCCGGGCGGTCGGCCTCTACTCGATGATCCTGGCACTGGGCGTGGCGTCCGGGCAGATCATCGGCGGGCTGATCGTCGGGATCGACGTTCTCGGGTCGGGCTGGCGGGCGGCATTCCTGGTGAACGTGCCGGTCGGCCTCGTGCTGTTCGGGGTCGCGCGGCGCATCCTGCCGCACGCTTCGACCGGGGGCAGCGAGCGGCTGGACGTCGCCGGGGTGGCGATCCTCGGGCTGAGCATGACGGCGTTCACCGCGCCGCTCGTGGTCGGCCCCGGCCACGGGTGGCCCTGGGGCGCGTGGGCGGTGCTGGCGGCGGGGGCGGCGGGACTGGCGGCGTTCCTCTGGTACGAGCGGCGGCTGGCGGCGTCGGCGCGGCGCCCCCTGCTCGACCTCGGGCTGCTGCGGACGCGCGGCATCCGCCCGGGGCTGCTGGCCTGCTGCGTGCTGAACTTCGGCTACGCCGGTGTGGTGTTCACGGTCACGCTGTACCTTCAGGGCACGCTGCACTACGGGCCGCTGGAGGCCGGGGTGGCCTTCGTGCCGTATCCGGCCGGATTCGCGACCGTCAGCCTGACCTGGGCGAGGCTTCCCGAGCGGGTGCAGCGGCTGCTGCCGGCCGCCGGGCCGCTGGGCTTCGCCCTCGCGCTGAGCGCGTTTCTGCTGAGCGTGCAGGACGGGTGGCCGGCCGTGGCGGCGATCGCGCTGTTCGCCGTGGCGGGTGCGGGGCAGGCCGCCGGGTACAGCCCGCTGGTCGCGCGGATCTCCGACCGGGTCAGGGCGGAGCACGCCTCCGACCTGTCGGCGGCGCTGTCGACCGGGACGCTGTTGTCGAGCGTGCTGAGCATCGCCGTGACCGGTGGCGTCTTCCTCGCCTGGTCGGATCGGGGAGCGGACGGCGCGCGCACCGGGCTGAACCTGGCGCTGTGCCTGCTGATCGTGCTGCTCCTGGTCGCCGCGGCCTGCGCCGCGCGCGCCGTCATGGTGCTGGGGCGGGGGGCGCCGGGAGGCGGGGACGGAGCGGTGGCCGCCGCGCCGGACGCCGGGGAGGCCAGGGGGACGAGGGAGGCCGGGGAGGTCGGGGAGCGGGTGTGAGGGGCGGGCGCCTCTCGGGGCCCCGCGGGCGCCGGGCGCGGTCAGATGCGCCAGGAGCGGATGCGGTCGGCGGCGGCGTAGATGTCGGCATGGCCGCCCAGGACGTCGCGGGCGAGGTCGACCAGGGCGCCGTAGGGCGGGTCGATGCCTTCGCCGGAGAGGTGCATGTAGGCGACGGCCGTGGCGCAGGCGAACCGCACGTTGGCGGCCGGCAGCGGCCTGAGCAGCGCGAGGGTGTGCAGCAGGGCGGCGGCGCGCCAGGCCGCGTCGGAGTCGGTGCCAAGGCGGGGCGGGTCGACGCGGTGGCGGGCCACGGCGGCGACCAGCGCGGAGAAGTCGGCGACCGTGGGCTGCTTGGGCAGGACCTCTTCGTGGCGCTGGAGCAGCCAGGGCACGTCGATGTGGATCACGGGCGGCATGGGTCAGGCGGCCTGGGTCCCGGAGGCGTCCGGCAGCCGCTCGTCGTCGGGGAACGCGGCGGCGAACTCGTCCGCGTGCGCGGTGAAGAAGCGGCGGAAGACGTCGGCGCCTTCCTTCAGCGCGCGGTGGCGCTCGATGTCGGCGGTGGTGGCCTCGCGGACCAGGGCCTTGAGGGTCACCCCGCGCTCGGTGGCGATGGCGCGGAGCGCTTCGAGCTCCGCCTCGCTGAATTCCACATTGAGAGCCGGCATGGCCCCCACCCTAGCGGCTCGGTACCCCGTGGCCAATACCCGCAGGTCAGTGAGCCCATGGCGAGGTACCGGGCAGGTCCGCGGCGAGCCGGGCGAACGCCCCGGCCGCATCCACCGCGCCGCGCCGGGCCCGGCCCGTGCAACCTGCCCGCGCACGCCGGCCGGTACCGCGCCCGCGCGGACGTGACGTGCGTCCCGTTCGCCGGCGCCCCGCCGTACGCGTGGGGGCCGGGCCGGCGCTCCAGCGGCGGAACGGAACGCCTGCGGCGGGCGGGCGACTTGGGCGTAGCACAATGGCGCGAGGGAGGGCGCCGGGGCGGCCGGCGCCCGGGACGACGCGGGAGTGCTGGGCACATGGCGAACCGATGGGCCGGGGTGACCGTCGACTGTCTCGACGTGGAGCGGATGGCGCGCTTTTGGGGCACGCTGCTCGACCGCAGGCCGGGGCCGTCCGAGCCGGGCTGGATCTACCTCGGGCATCGCGACGACCCGCAGCCCCGCCTCGTCTTCCAGCCCGTCACCGAGCCGAAGCGCGGCAAGGTACGCCTCCACCTCGACGTCGTCGTCGACGACATCGACGAGGGCATCGCCCAGGTTCTCGCGCTGGGCGGCCGGTCCACCGGGGAGAGGCACGAGTACGAGGAGGGCGTGGTCGTCGTGATGGCCGATCCCGAGGGGCACGAGTTCTGCCTGACGCAGTACTTCTGACCGGCGGACGCCTCCCGCACCGCGGCCGCGGGGCGCGCGGGCCCGGCGCGCGGGCGGGCTCCGCGCCTTGCGTGCGCCGGGGAGCCGCCGGCGTTGCGGATCGTGTGCCGGGGCACCTGCGGGGTGGTGGCGTAGCGGGAGAGGTGCGGGGTGGTCATGGGCGTGCTCCGTGGTGATCGTCGGCTCGGGCGACCGTGGAACGTCACGCGAAGGTGACGTCGGGACAGTGGGGCGGAGCGGGCGGGCGGCGCGGCACCGAGTCAGCCGGTGCCGCGCCACGCTTCCCCCTGCCCGCCGCGTTTCCCCCGAGGCGGGCGGCAGCAGAAGCCTCACCCGGCGAAGGGCGCCGGTGCAATGCCCGCCCACGTCCGGGACTGTCCGGGACAGCGCCGGCCGGCGGCAGGCCTGGTCAGGGCCGGTCTCCGCGGCGAGCGATTCCGGCCGCGCTCTTGGGGCCGGTGCTCGCCGTGGCGCGGCGTCAGCGGGCGGTGGCGGGGGGCGGGGGCGCGGTGGTGGAGCGGACGACGAGTTCGGTGGCGAGTTCCACGCGCGGGACGTCGAGGCGGTCGCCGCGGGAGAGCCGCCGGAGGGCGCGGAAGGCGACCGCGCCCATCTCGCGCAGCGGCTGGCGGACGGTGGTCAGCCGGGTCGCGGGCAGCCGGGTGGCGGGCAGGTCGTCCAGGCCGACCATGCTGACGTCCTGGGGAACCCGCAGCCCGAGCCCGCGCAGTGCCTCCCTGGCGCCCAGCGCCATCTCGTCACAGGAGGCGAACACGGCGGTCGGGGGCTGCGGCAGGGCCATGAGCCGGCGGCAGGCCTCCAGGCTGGAGCGCGGGTCGGCGTTGGCGTAGTCGGCGCCGACCGTGAGGCGGTCCTCGACGGGGAGCCCGGCGGTGCGCAGCGCCTCTCGGTAACCGGCCTGGCGGGCCGTGTTGCAGGGCAGCCTCGGGGGGCCGGCGATGAAGCCGATCCGCCGGTGGCCCAGCCGCAGCAGGTGTTCGGTGGCCGTCCGGCCCGCCGCCCAGTTGGTCGCGCCCACGCTCGGCAGTTCCGCGCCGGACCAGCCGACCAAGTCCACCATCACCAACGGGACGCCCAGGCGGCGCAGTTCACCGTGGAGGGCGGGGTCGAGGCCCCAGGTGGCGAGGATGACGCCGCTCGGCGCGCGGCGGCGCAGGCCGGCGAGCCACTGCCGCCGGTCGGGGCCGGTCGTCTCGTAGGGGACGACGGAGACGGCGGTGCCGATGCCGGCGGGGGCGGCGGTCCGCTCCACGCCGCGCAGGATCTCCCCCGCGTGCGGGCCGAGTTGGTGGAAGACCACCTCGACCAGCGCCGCCCGGCCGCGGCGGGTGCCCGCGCGGGGGCGGTAGCCGTGGCGCCGCAGCAGCTCCTGCACCCGTTCCCTGGTCTGCCGCCCGACGTCGGCACGGCCGTTGACCACGCGGGAGACGGTGGCCACCGACACGCCCGCCTCGCGGGCGATCGCCGTGATCGTCACCTTGGTGTGCGCCATCGCTCCCCCGGTTCTTCGCTGCGGTGCTCGGCCGGCGCGAGCAGGGCCGCCCGCGTCGAGGTCGCCCTTCACGGTGCTGGACCAATCCCCCGGGGTCAACTCGATGCCGGGGAAATCCTCGTGGGGCCGCAGCGCGGGTGGCGGGCGGCTGGGCCGGTGGCGCCCCGGCACGCGGCCCGGAATGGGGGGCGTGCCGGGGGCCTTCGGGCGGCGGTGCGCCGCCGGCCGGTCGGCCCCGGCGCCGGGGTGGTCGGCCCCGGCGCCGGGGTGCGCAGGGCGCCGGGGCCCGGGGTCAGCAGGGGCAGGAACAGGTGGTGACCTGCACGTCGTCGATCACCGGTCCGTAGGCGCTGTTCGCCGTGGTGCTGGCGAAGCCGAGCGTGGTGGTGGCGGTGGTGGCCACGAAGGTCGCCTGCCGCTTGATGTAGCCCATGTCGGTGTACGTCTTGCCGGTGACGTCGAAGGAGAAGTCCTGGATGTCCTGGCCGTCGAGGAGCACCCGGCCGGTGCGCAGGGCCGGGCCGCCTCCCGGGTTTCCGGCCAGCGCGTAGGTGACGGTGTAGGTCTGTCCCGGGGTGGTGGTGAAGGTCTGCGCCACCGTTCCGGGGACGGTGGCGTTCAGGTCGAGGGACTGGTTGCCTTCCGCGGCCTGCCAGAACCCGTCGTCGACGAGGTCCACGGCGCCGCCGGTCACCGTCCAGGGCCCGATGGCCTGCCCCGCCTGGTAGGTGGTGAACGCGTCCGCCCTGGCGATCGGGTACTCGAAGCTGCCGTCGTCGAACCGGCTGACGAGGATGGTGGCGTCGGTGGGACCGGGCTCCTGGGCCGGGGCGGCCAGGGCCGTGCCGGTGCCGCAGGCGGCTATCCCGGCGAGAGCCAACGCGGCGATGAGGGAACGCTTCGCTGCCAAGTTTCCTCCTCGGTGTGCGTCCCCCGCGGCACCTCGCCGGGGGGACGGGCGAGTCAACTGTCGCCGCGGCCAAGTCAGTTGGCCATATCGGGGAGGAAGGGCACGGAGGCGCGCGGCGGGGGTGTAAAACCGCAGGCAGGCGCGTTTCCTCGCCGCACGCCCGCGCGCACTCCGCCCTGCCCGGCGGATGCACGCTCCCCGGTCACGTGCCCGCTCCCCGATCGGGGCCCGGTCCGGGCCCCGATCGGGCCCGGCCCGGGGGGCGTGGCCGATGTGGGGGGCGGCGCCGCCCGGGGTGGGGCAGCCGGTCAGCGGTCCAGCGGCTCGTAGTCGAACCAGTCGAAGTGGACGGTGCCGTCCGCGGCGTACATGCCGAGGACGCGGCCGGTGAAGCCGCCGGCGACCTCGGTGGACAGGTACCGTCCGTCGAGCGTCGCCAGCGCGGTGAACCCGCCCTCCTCCTCGATGCCGAGGGCGAGGACGTCGGGCCCGGTCCGCGCGTCGCGCACCTCGCGGGTCGCGGTCGTCTCAAGGCCCAGGACCACGGGGCCTGGGGGCGCGGGCCGGGAGGCCAGCACGGTGCGCAGCGGCCCGACGCGGGCGAGCACCCGGATCTCCCGCGGGTCCGCCTCGATCTCGTAGTGGTGGGCCTCGTCGAGGCGGACGGCCAGGCCGCCGCGACCCGCGGCCGGGTCGAGCAGGGTGCGCACGCGGCAGGAGAGGTGCTGCTGGCGCCGGCCGAGGAAGGTGACGTCCGGCTCGTCGAGCGAGTGCCCCGCCGCGTGCAGGGTCAGCCAGCCCGGGCGCTGATTCGTGGTGCAGTTCCGCGGGTGGCGGTGGCGTGGCGAGATCCAGCGGGGGGCCGGCTCCTGGGCGTCGAAGTCGTCGCGCGCCGGGGCGGGCGGGGCCGGCCGGAGCGGCCAGGGCGGAGCGGGCATGTCCGGCCCCGGCTCGCCGACGGCCGGCCAGCCGTCGGCCCAGCTCACCGGGGCCAGGAAGGTCTCGCGCCCCAGCACGTGCCAGCCGGGGGTGCCGCCGAGCGGGCGGACGCCGAGCAGCAGCATCCACCAGGAGCCGTCGGGGCCCTGCACCAGGTCGGCGTGGCCGGTGTTCTGGACGGGGTGGTCGGTGCCCCGGTGGGTGAGGATCGGGTTGGCCGGGCACGGCTCGAAGGGGCCGTTCGGGGTGCGGGAGCGGGCGATGGACACGGCGTGGCACCGCTCGGTGCCGCCCTCGGCGATCAGCAGGTACCAGTGGTCCCCGATCCGGTACAGGTGCGGCGCCTCGGGGGCCTTGGCGCCGGGGGCGCCCGACCACAGCCGGCGGGGCGGGCCGAGGACCCGGCCGGTGTGGGGGTCGAGGGGTACCTGTTCCACGCCGGCGTAGGTGCACCAGCAGGTGCCGTCCTCGTCCCAGGCGAGGTCGGGGTCGATGCCCTTGACGCCGGGCAGCCGGATCGGGTCGCTCCAGGGGCCGGCGGGGTCGGCCGCGGTCACCAGCAGGTTGCCGCCGTCGCTCACATTGGTGGTGATCAGCCAGAACCGGCCGTCGTGGTGGCGCAGCGTGGGTGCGTAGATGCCGCCGGAGGAGGGGGTGCCGGGCGGCAGGCGCAGCTGGCCGGGGCGGTCCAGGGCGTTGCCGATCTGGGTCCAGTGCACCAGGTCGCGGCTGTGGAAGAGGGGCACCCCCGGGAAGTATTCGAAGCTGGAGCAGGCGAGGTAGTAGTCGGGGCCGACCCGGCAGACGCTCGGGTCGGGGTGGAACCCGGGGAGCACGGGGTTGCGGAACGTGTCGGGCTTTTCTTGCATGCTCCTCGTCGAATCCTTTCGGGGGTGGGGGCCGTTGCGGCGGTGGGCTCGCCGGCGCGTGGTGCGCGCCGGCGTGCCGCCGTGGTGCGCGCCGGTGTCATGCCTCGGTGAGCGTGAAGTTTTCCGGTGGGGCGTTGCCGCCGTCCCGGGCGCCGGTGAACCCGATGCGCACCGAGCCACCCGCCGGGATGGCGCGGTTCCAGTCGGCGGGGCGCACCGTGACCGCGGCGCCGGACTGGGTGAAGGTGCCGCCCCACAGGGAGCGGATCGTCTGGCCGTCGGGGAAGGCGAAGGCGAGCTGCCAGCCGTCGAGCGCGGCCGTGCAGGAGAGGGTGATCTCCCCCTGGAACCCGCCCTGCCACTGGCCGGCCACCCGGTAGTCGACGGTGCAGGGCAGGTCCGCGCCGCCGGCTTCCAGGTGCACGACCACGATGCCGTAGGCCGGCACGGTCTGGGTGGCCGCGCTGCCCGCGGGGGCCGAGCCGATCGAGCTCGCGTTCTTCAGGTAGGAGTACACGGTCGGGGTGGCCCGGGAGGGCGTGAACCCGTCGTAGGTCAGGTCGACGGTGGCCTCGTTCGCGGGGTCCTCGTTGATCAGCATGACGTTCAGGTCGCCGTCGGCCTCGCGGGCGGCGTGGGCGGCCACCTGCGGCGTCGAACTGCGGGTGGGCACGAGCGTGTCGCCGGGCGAGCCGAGGTGGGTGATCATGCGGGCGCCGTGGTAGGGCGGGAAGGGCGTGTTCAGCGGCGGCTCGCACGCGGCGCCGCTGGAGAGGATGCCGCCGTCGTCGTAGTCGGTGGCGCCCTCGACCTCCGTGAGGTTGCCGCAGTCGGTGCCGTTGTGGAGGTTCCACCAGTCCAGGGTGAACGCGCCCTGTTCCAGCCAGGTCAGGTACTCGTCCGCGGCGAACAGGCCGCTGGGCGAGGTGTTCTTGTAGCCGGTGGCGGCGGCCTCGGTCACGGCGATGCCGATCTCCGGGGCGCGTTCCCCGGCGTACCGGTCGATCAGCGACCGCAGGGCGGCGGCCATCTGCGGGATCTCGGTCCGCGGCGCGTCCAGCAGGTCGGCCTGGCCGGTGGCGCTCGGGTAGTGGTGCACGATCACGAAGTCGATCTCCTGGCCGGCGATCGACATGACCGTGTTGTTCCAGTCCATCGCGTCGCCCTCGCCGACGATGCCGTCCGGCCAGGAGCCGGGGGTGGTCAGCACCGCGCCGATCCGGATGGTGGGGTCGACCGCCTTCATCGCGGAGGCGTACTCCCGCAGGTTCGCCGCGTACGCCGCCGGGGACTTGTCCTCGTGGTGGTCGGTCTCCCAGGTGGCGCCGTAATGCCCGTTCCCGTAGACCTCGTTGCCGATCTCCCAGTACCTGATCCCGTAGTCGTGGGTCACGTTCGCGTACCGCACCCAGCCCGCGGCCTCCTCCGGCGTTCCCGAGCCGTAGTTGGCGGTGATGATCGGCTGGGCGCCGGTGGCGTGCGCCGTGTCCACGAAGGCGTCGAACTCGGTGCCCGGGGCGACGTAGCCGCCCTCGACGGTGTGCGTCTCCCAGTGGTAGCCGTCCGCGTAGCTGCCGCCGGGGTAGCGGATCATCCCGACGCCCGCGTCGGCGAGGAGGGCGGGGACGTCCGGGTGGTTCATGTTTCCGTCGTAGACCGCGACGTTCATGCCGATGCCGGTGCCGGGGATCGTCGCCAGCGCCCGGCCGGCGTCGACCGTCACGGTCGCGGTCGCCGCAGCGGCGGCGGGGGCGGGCTCGGATCCTGCGGTGGCCGGGCCCGCGGCGGCCGGGCCCGCGGCGGTCAGCGCGGTGGCCGCGACCAGTCCGGTCCATGGGGCGAATCTCCTGCGAACCACTCTCCACATGAGCACCTCCGGCACGGCGACCGGGGGCGCTTCGGGGCGAGTCCTGTGCCTCGCCCCCGGGTCCCGGACGCGTGCGAGCATCGGCGAAATGAGGGAAACTTTCGCATGGTTGAGCCCGACAGTTTCTCGGAGAGGGTAGCGACGGCCCCCACCGCGGTCAACGGCCCGCGCTCCCGCCCCTTCGCTTTCGGCCGCGGGCCCGCGCCGGCGGGAGGCCGCCGCCGCTTGTGGGGGCGCGGCACGGGCGGGCGCGGGAGGTGGGGGTGAGGGGCGGGGCGAGAGGGGCGGGGTGAGAGGGGCGCGGGCGGCGGGCGGGGGTCAGTTCCTCGGCGGGGCGGTGCTCTCGCGCACGGTCAGGGTGGTGGCGATCTCGAGACCGGTCTGCGGTGCCCGCTCGCCCCTCCCGAGGGTGAGCGCCAACTCGGTTGCCGCCACGGCCATTTCGGTCAGCGGCTGGTGCACGGTGGTCAGCGGCGGGTCGACCCAGGCGACCACGGGCAGGTCGTCGAAGCCGACGACGCTGAGGTCGCCCGGAATGCTCAGGCCCGCCTCGCGGGCGGCCTGGTAGACGCCCAGCGCCTGCAGGTCGTTCGCGGCGAAGATCGCGGTCGGGCGATCGGGGCGGGCCAGGAGCCGGCGCGCCGCGGCGCAGCCGTCCTCTCGGGTGAGGTCGGCGTGCACGACGAGCCCGGGATCGGCCGGCAGGCCGGCCTGCCGCAGCGCGGAGCGGTGGCCGTCCAACCGGGCGCAGCAGCACAGCACGTCCTCGGGCCCGCCGATCATGGCGATGCGGCGGTGCCCGAGCGCGGTGAGGTGGCGGGTCGCGGCCCGGCCGCCCGACCAGTTCGTCGCGCCCACGAACGGCACGTCGTCCGGCAGTTCCGCGGTCGGGTCGAAGACGACGAACGGGATGCCCTTGGCCCGCAGTTGCTCGCGCTCCTCCGCGGAGAGCTGGGCCACGGACAGCACGCAGTTCGGCCGCCGGGAGACGGTGTCGTCCCAGGTTCTCGGGGTGGAGTCGTGCAGCCCGAACTCGGACACCATGACCCCGACGCGGTGCTCGCGGGCGACCCGCTCGACGCCGCGGATGATCTCCACCGCCCACATGCTCTTCAGCTCGCGGAACACCAGCTCCACGACGTTGCTGCGGCCGGCGCCCGTGGGCTTGCGGTAGCCGTGCCGGTTGACCAGCTCCTCCACCCGGGCGCGCGTCTCCGCGGACACCCCGGACTTGCCGTTGATCACCTTCGACACGGTGGGGACCGACACCCCCGCCGACTCGGCGATGTACGCGATGGTGACCGGCCTGGACGCGTCCGGCCGCCGGGGCGCCGCGTCCACCGTTCCTTCAGAGCCGCCAGCCAAGGTCACCTTCCCGCTCACCCGCCCGGCGCGCGCCCGCCCGCGGGGCGGGGCGGGGCCGGGACTTCCCCCAGTGCGTGCCCGTACGGACGCCATTGTGGCACCTCGGGAACGCACGGCCGCCGGCCCGGCCGTACGTGAACTCTCCACTCCCATACCGCGAAAGTTTCCACGGTGGGGGGCACGGTCCGGGCGTGCGGGGCCCAGGGTGGTGGTGCGGCCGCGGGCGGGCAGCCGGCTGGTCCCCGCGCGCTCGCCCGGACGAGCCAATCCGGGGTGGGGCCCCCATCCGGCGGCCGTGGGCGGGGCACTCTCCTGCCGACACGAGCACCGCCGAGGAGGCAGCCTCATGCGCATTCCCACCACCCTGGCCGCGATCGGCCTCATGGCCGCGTCGGCCCTGCTTCTGCCCGCTCAGCCCGCGCAGTCGGCGCCACCGCCGCGGCCCACGGTCGGCTGCGCGAACCTGGCCGACGGCGGCGAGGGCTGGGCCGACCTCTACAACAGCTGCTCCTACTGGATTCAGGCCACGGTCGCGACGGACCGCGGGGTGATCACCGACTGCGTCGCCGTCCCGCCCAAGGGCTTCGCGAAGATCCTGTTCGACGGCGGGGTGCCGATCGATGCCTACGAGTGCCGCTGAGCGCGTCCGCGGCCACCCCTCCCGGCCGACCGGGACCGAGGGTGACCGGCCGGGGGCGTGGCCCGCTGCTCAGAAGTCGGCGGGCCGGCCCGTGTCCGCGTCGAACCATTCGGTGCCGCCGATCAGGTAGCCCCACTCGGTCTGCCCGCTGACGGCGCTGGTGCGGAACGGCCGCCCCTCGTCGTCGACGCGGAGGGTGCCGGAGTCCTCGCCGCTTGACCAGTCGAGTTCGAGGTACCAGCTGACGTCCTGGCTGTCGGTGTGGGCGTCGACGTAGAAGACGAGCGGTTCGCTCTCGTCGACCCACAGCGGGAGGTCGTCCTGCCCGTCGGCCGCGGCCGGCCGGGGCGCGGCGGCGTCCAGGTCCACGTCGAACGCCGCGGTCCGCACGGGGCCGCCGCCGCAGGCGGAGTAGCCGCCGTAGAGCTGCCAGGGCAGCGGCTCGCCGCTCTCGGTGACGCGCAGGCGCAGGTCGCGCAGGACGACCGTCTCCTGTCCCGTGCCCTGGACGGTGAGCTCCACGAGCTGCTCCCCGGCCGGCACGGCTCCCAGGGCGCGGGCCCAGCCGGGGGCCTCCGTCTCGGAGGGCGGGGGCGGCACCTGGGACGGCGGCCGGTCGACGAGGTAGCGGCCCTCGCACTGGTCGAGCGCGTAGGGGCGGGTGGCCACGGCCAGCGGGGCCGTCCCGGTGGCGCCTTCCGGCGCGCCGGCCGCGGCGCCCCCGCCGTCGCTCCCCTCCCCGTCCTGGGTGCCGCCCCCGCCGGTGAGGAGGCCGGTGAGCAGGGCGATCGTCAGGACGGCGGCGAGCACCCCCGCCGCGGCCAGGGCGATCCGCGGCCAGGCCCTGCGGGTGGCGGGCGGCGGCCCGTCGCCCGCCGCGGCGAGCCGGACCGCGCCCGGCCACACCGCGGCCGGCTCCCCGGCGGACGGCCCCGTCACGGACGGCCCCGTCACGGACGGCCCGGCAGCGGGCGGTCCCGCGGCGGGCGCCACGGGGGCCGGGCCTTCCGCCGGCTCCGGGGTGGCCGGGGGGACGGGCGGGCGGGGGCGGGCGCCCTTGCGCTCCCGCTCGCGCGCCGTGTCGGCGGCGATCCACCGCCGGTGCAGCTCGGCGTGCTCCTCGGGCGTGGCCCGGCACAGCCGGGCGAACCGCTCCACGGTCGCGAACTCGGGCGGCAGCGCCTCGCCCCGGCAGTAGCGGTGCAGCGTGGACGCACTCGCGTGCAGCCGCTGTGCCAGCACTCCATAGCTGAGCCCCGAGCGGTTCTTCAACTCCGTCAGCAGCGCGGCAAGATCCGCCGTCTCCGCACCAGGCACCGCCGTTCCCCCGTCCCTCGCGTCCCGTCCCGGCATCCCATGCGCCCAACATTCTCGCAGGTCACCCTTGGTGCATCCGTCCCAGCCCCCCGAAGTGACCGGTGACCGGCTGCGGTTGGGACGGAGCCCGGGCAATGCTTCGGTCGTCCGGGCCACCGGGTCCGGCGGATGCCCGCATCCGACGAGAACGACGAGAAAGCAGCATCACGATGACCGCCAATGCACTGCGCCGCCGCACCCGCCTCCTGGCCGCCGTCGCCGCGCTGGGCGCGACGTTCGCGCTCACCGCCTGCCAGGACGAGGAGGCGGGCGCCTCCGCCTCCCCCTCCTCCGGCGCGCATTCGCCCGCGGAGCAGGACGGTGGGGACGCCGCCGGGGGGACCGAGGGCGCCGGGGATTCCGAGCAGGCCGGAGACGCGCAGGAGGCCGGGGAAGGGGAAGAAGGCACGCAGGAGGATGGGCAGTCCGGCTCGGGTGCCCCGGGCGACGGGACGTCGGCAGGCGGCGCCGGGGAGTCGGCGGAGGACGCCGCCCCCTGCACGGACGCGAACACCGAGCTGACCGTCACCGCGGTCGAGCGGCCGATCAACCACCTGCTGCTGACGGTGACCAACACCGGCAGTGGCACCTGCTACGCCTGGTACGCGCCCTTCCTGCGCTTCGGCGACGCCCAGGCCTCCGTTCCCCGCATCGAGGAGAGCGCGCCGCAGGCCGTCGTCGCGCTCGCCCCCGGCGAGAGCGCCTACGCCGGCATCGCCACCTCCTCGGCCACCGGGGAGGAGGAGGGCTACACCGCGACGAGTCTCGGCGTGCAGTTCGCCGGGGCCGACGGCCATGGCGCCGGCGACATGACGGAGGTCGCACTGCCCGGCGGCGAGGTCTACGTCGACGCCGCGGCGCAGGTCACGTACTGGCAGACCTCGCTGGACGAGGCGCTCACCTGGTGACCCGCGGCGGGCGGGCCCCGGACCACCCACCGGCCCGCTCCCCCGGGGGGAACGGGACGTCCCGGCCGCGCGGGGGGCGGCCGGGCCGGGACCGGCGGGCTGTCGGCCGGGGCCTGCGGGCGGCAAGGCCGGATCGGCGGGCGGTCAGGCGGCCGGCTCGGTGAGGTAGTCGCCGTGCTCCAGGTCGTCGAGCAGCGAGGGATGGGTGGGCGACCAGCCGAGCAGTTCCTGGGTGTGCGCGCCGGAGACGGGCGCGTCGTAGCCGTAGACGGCGGCCATGAAGGGGCTCGTGAAGTGCGCGGCGGCCTCGTCCGGGGTCAGTGAGGACGTGGGCAGGCCGAGGACGCGGCCGATCGTCTCGGCGACGCTCCTCAGGGGGACGCCGCTCTCGGCCACGCCGTGCAGCACGCTGCCCGCGGGCGCCTTCTCCAGCGCCAGCCGGAACAGCACCGCCGCGTCGCGCCGGTGCACCGCGGGCCAGCGGTTGCCGCCGTCGCCGACGTAGGCCGACACGCCGGTGCGCCGCGCGGTGGCCACCAGCATGCCGATGAAGCCGTGGTCCTTCGGGCCGTGGACGGTGGGCGCGAGCCGGACCACGCTCGCGCGCACCTGCCGGGCGGCGAAGCCCAGGCAGGCCCGCTCGCCCGGGACGCGGAAGGCGGCCGGCCCGTCCGCGTCGGGCTCGTCCTTCTCGGTGCTCAGCCGTCCTGCGGGCATCACCAGGGTGCCGGAGGTGCTGACGAAGGGCTTCCCCGTGTTTTCCAGGGCCCGGCCGAGCGTCTCGATCGCGGTCAGGTCGCGCCGCGTCAGGTCCTCGGGGTCGGCGAAGTCGCCGCCGAAGGCCATGTGCAGGACGCCGTCGGCGGCCCCGGCACCGCGACGCAGGCTGTCGAGGTCCTCAAGACTGCCGCGGAGCGGGGTGGCGCCGAGCGCCTTGAGCCGGGCGGCGGCGGCATCGGAACGCGCCAGGCCGGTGACGGTGTGGCCGGCCGCGAGGAGTTCGGCGACGACGGCGGGGCCGGTCAGCCCCGAGCCGCCGGTCACGAAGACACGCATGACATTCTCTCCCAGTTAACGCCAGTGACTGGCACTACTTAGCGCCAGTCACTGACTCTACAGGTAATGTCAGCGACTGGCGCAACGTGACGCCAGTCGCTGACACCTGCGGTACCCTCGGGGCGTGCCACGGAGCGGAGCAGAAGCGCGCCGCCGCCTGCAGCAGGCGGCTCTCGAGCTGTACCGGGAGCGCGGATTCGACCGGACCACCACGGCCGAGATCGCCGCCAGGGCCGGCGTCAACGAGCGCACCTTCTTCCGGCACTTCCCGGACAAGCGCGAGGTGCTCTTCGACGGCGAGCCCGAGCTGCGTGCCGCGCTGATGCGGGCGGTGGCCGAGGCGCCCGGGGACCTGGAGCCACTCGACGTGCTGCTCTTCGCCTTCCGGAAGGCCGGCCGCATCCTGGAGGAGAACCGCCCGTTCTCCGAGCCGCGGCTCGCGGTCATCGCCGCGACCCCGGCGCTGCGCGAGCGCGAACTGGCCAAGGCCGCCTCGCTCACCGAGGCCGTGGCGGAGGCGCTGCGGCGCCGCAACGTCGCCGCCCGGCCAGCCGAACTGGCCGCCCACGCCGGCTGGGCCGCCTTCCACCAGGCGGCCCAGGACTGGCTCGCCGACGACTCCGCGCAGAGCCTGGACGCGCACCTCCTGCAGACCTTCGACGAACTGCGCGCCCTCTCCGGGCCCCGGCCCCCGGCGGCGGCCCGCGCCGGGGACTGACCGCGCCCGCTGGCGGCCCTCGCCGGTGAGCCGCCGGGCTCGGCGGCGAGCGGCCGACGCACCCCCATCGCCCCGATGCGCACGTGCCCCACGACTCCGCGGAGTCGTGGGGCACGCCCGTATCAGCCGCCGGTTGCCTCAGCCGGGCAGCTCCCCGCGCTTCAACGCGTCAACGAACGCGGACCAACTGCCGGCGGACAGCCGAAGCGTGGCCCCCTGGGACACCTTGCTGTCCCTGACGGGCACCACATCCCCGGACGGCAGCCGGCACTCCACGCACTCACCACCGGAGGAGCTGCTGTACGAACTCCGAATCCAAGTGGGGACTTGAGTGCTCACCGGGTGACCTCCTCGCGTGCAGCCTGGATGAGAGCTACTGAGTCTGTAGGGGAAGCCGCGTGTGCCCTCAGTCGATCATAGAAGCGAACGCAGCTCTCGACGGCTTGCCCGGAGCGGAAGAGCCTCCCACCCTGCGGATCGTCGGTGTACAGCACCGGAGAATCCCCATCGACCGTGAGAAGGGTAAAGGGGCCCACGTGCGCGCCCTCTGCGCCGGCTTCGAACGTGATCACCTGAATATTCACCCCCGGTCGCGCCGCCAGGTGCACCAGGCGGTCCAGTTGCTCGGCCATCACTTCCGGTCCTCCCACACGCATGCGCAGGCACGATTCGTGGAGGATCAGCCACAGTCGCGGGGGGCGCTTCTTCGCAAGAACGTGCTGTCTCCGAATACGCAACGCCACCTTGTCCTCGATCACCTCGTCCGGCTCGTCGGACCAGCCCGCCCGGAAGATGGCCCGCGCGTACGCCTCGGTCTGCACGATTCCGGCGATCCTGATGTTGGAGAAGGCGCAAATGACCCGCGCCTGCGCCTCCAGTTGGACGAAGGGCATGAATGCGCTCGGGTGCTCCCCCTGTTCAAGTCGGTGGAGCAGCCCGGTGAACAGCCCGTTGGTGCCGAACACTTTGTCGCAGCCCTCGGCAAATCGATGGCTCGGCGTGAGGTTGCCTGATTCCACGCCGCTCACGTAAGCCACCGAGTAGCCGACGCCCTGGCCCAGCTGCGCCTGCGTCAGGCGACGCCCCAGCCGCACTCGCCTGACGTCCGCTCCGAAACGCCGCAGGGGGCTGAAGTCTTCGCCTGGCTTCTCCTCCGCCACCGGTTTGGCCTGCCCTTTTCCTCCACCGGATCGACTTCTCGCC
This sequence comes from Streptomyces hoynatensis, assembly GCF_003626535.1. Classification (GTDB taxonomy): domain Bacteria; phylum Actinomycetota; class Actinomycetes; order Streptomycetales; family Streptomycetaceae; genus Streptomyces; species Streptomyces hoynatensis. Next base: position 483,249 of record NZ_RBAL01000003.1, on the reverse strand, counting down.
CGGCGCAGCTTTTCAGAGGTTTCGCTGAACACTATCCATCCTACTGCGAGTTGCGTTGGTCTGGTTACCGGCAGCGAGCAATGTGCCGGTTGGGCCTTGGTGGCGAACGGCAAGACCTGACAGGAGGAAAGATGGATCTTCAGCCATGTGTTGAAGCACGTGATGCAGCGGTGAGTGAGCGGTGACGACCACGCCCACGCCTTCCAGGGGACCGGAGCGAGGGAAGCGAGAGGCGCAGGAGAGCCAGGGGAGGAAGCCCCGCTCAGATATACCGCAATCGCCGCAGGAGAGGCAGCCGAAAGAGTTTTCGGGGGCTCCCCCTTATGGTGGCGGCGCCCCGCCTTCCGAAAACGCGGACCCGGCCGGGCAGGCATGCGAGGACAGGCCGTCGCTGGCCGAACTCCGCGCGCAATTCGCCCGGTTGAGCGCGGTCGTGCGTGAACACCTGGAAGGCGGGCGGGACTCGCGATCGGGCGGCACCAGGCCCGCCTGCCGCCCGGGAGGGCCGTGCACGGGCCCTTGGCCGCAACTCCCGCTGCCCGATCCGGAGGACCCGACCCGATGCCCGAGATCCTGACCTGGGGGCCCAACCGGCTGCCCGTGCCGTATGTCGCCAAGTGGAGCGGGGAAGAGGTCCTCGCCGGTGGGGCGCTGGGCCTGCGGCCGGGCGGGTGGGGCCTCGCCTACCGGGACGAGGCGGCCGCAGACCGGGACCGCCACGGCGTGCTGTGGGCCCGGGTCGGCCACGCCCCCGGCAGCGGACGCCCCGACTTCCGCGTCATGCACCCGGCCCGGCAACGCCACGCCATGCAGCACCGCCTGTGCCAGGTATGCGCCCGGCCCGCGGACCGCAACGGCAAAGGATGGCTGTTCGCGCTGCGCCGGCCCGACGCCGCCGACGCGCTCCCCGGCTGGCCCGAGGGACTGCTGTCCACCAAGCCGCCGGTGTGCGCGCCCTGCGCACGGCTGGCGACCGAACACTGCCCCCACCTGGGCGAGCCCGTGTTCGTCCGGGTGCGCAAACCGCGCGTGTGGGGAGTGTTCGGCGGGGCCTTCGGACCAGGGCTCACCCCAGGACCCGACGACTACCTCCCCTACGGCCACCCCGCCACACCCGCCTTCCTCGCCAACCAGCTCGTCACCGAACTCACCCGCTGCACCCTCACCCCGGCGCCATAGCCACCAGGCCGCGGACCGGGGAAGGGGGCGGCCGCTCCCCCGCGGTGGGGGGGGAGCGGCCGGGTGCGAGGGGGTGGGGGTCAGGGGTAGGAGGTGACCGTCGAGGGGATGGTGTCGCTGCCCGAGGTGGGCGAGCCGGTGTCGTTGATCACGTGGTTGTACTGGCCGTAGCCGCCCAGGGAGACCACCAGCAGGTTGTGGAACCGCACCCCGGACGTCACCGGTGCGCTGAAGCCGTGGTCCTGGCGGATGCTCGGGTCGGCGCTGTAGTAGCAGTAGCTGCCCAGCGCCCAGCCCTCGTGCACGTCCACCGAGTCGTCGACCCGGTAGGCGGCGTAGCCGAGGGTGCTGCCGTCCTGGACGGCGGCCTGGTTCGGGGCGTCGTACGCCTTCTCGTTCTGGAAGAAGATCGTGCGGCCGCGCTCGCCGAACCACTCGACGTCGTACTTGTTGAAGTGCTCCACGAACAGGCCGGCGGCCAGCACGTCGTCGCCGTGGACGCGGATGCCGTAGTCGGCCCGGTTCGTCTCCCAGCCGACGCCCGTGCCGTGGTCGGCGCGCCACACCCAGGTGTGGTCGATCAGGGTGTCGTCGGCGTTGATCTCCATCGCGGTGCCGGCCCGGCCGGCGCCGGCCCCGCCGACGCGCACGAAGACGTCGTGCAGCGAGATCGGGTTCGCGCCGTGGTCCGCGGAGGAGCCCTCGGGGCCGACCTCGATCAGGGTCTCCGAGGGCGTCGGCCCCGCGTCGATCAGCAGGCCCGCCAGCTTCACGCCGTCGACGTCGCCCACCCGCAGCGCCGTCACCCCGTTGTCCGGGACGAGGGTGGCGAAGCCGAGGCCGAGCACCACCGTGTCGGGCCGGTCGATCTCGATCGTGTGGTCCACGTGGTAGATGCCGGGGGTGAACAGCAGGTGCAGGCCCTGGTCGACCGCCGCGTTGATGGTCGCGGCCGAGGTGCCGGGGCGTACCACGTAGAAGTCGTCCAGCGGGATCGACTGCCCCTCGGGAGAGCCGTCGGCCCAGGTGGTGCCGCGCGCGTTGTGGCGCAGCGCGGGCACGAACACCGCGTAGTCCTGGCCGTCCAGGTACAGGAAGGGCTTCTCGCGGGAGAGGGGCGTGGTGTCCAGGGTGGTGTAGGGCGGGTTGGGGAAGGAGGTGGCGGGGGCGCCCTCGACGCCGGAGAAGGCCATGTTCCACACGCCGTTGAGCCAGCCGCCGACGCTGCTGTCCCTGGTGTACCACTGCTGCTGCGAGTACGGGCCGACCGTGCCGTCGATCCTGCTGTCCGCGATGAACCCGCCGCTGGCCCAGCCGTAGCCGTCGGGCGCGAGGTTGAGGCCGCCCTGGACGTGCATGCGGCGGAACGGCGCCGCCTGGGAGACCGCCCACCGGTCGGTGCCGTTGACCGGGCTCAGCGACAGGTTCTCCGCGGAACGCCAGAAGTTCTGCGTGGCGTTGCCGTTGAACCAGCCCGCGTCCACGGTCACGTCGCCGTTGAAGTGGGTGTCGTCGGGTGACAGGCCAAGGCCCGCGATCTGCGTGTAGAAGCCGATCTGGGCGTTCAGGCCGCTGTAGTTGCCCGGCCGGAACAGCAGGGCGTACCGCCCGTTGCCGAACTGCGCCGACTCCTGCTGCCGGAAGACCTCGTCGAGGGTGGCCTGGATGTTCGGGGTGCCCGGGTCGAAGACCAGCACGTTGGGGCCGAGGTCCCCGCCGCCCGGCAGGGTCGGGTCGCCCGATCCGCCGCTGGTGCCGTACACCTGGAACTCCCACAGGGAGTAGCCGTATCCGGTGGACCTGGCGGTGCCGTACATCCGCACGTAACGGGCGCTGCCGGTGACGTTCACGGTGTCGGTGCCGCCGTTGCCCGCGGTGGTGGACCAGGCCGTCGTCCAGTCGCTGCCGTCGGCGGAGAACTGGATCTGGTACGCCGTGGCGTAGGCCGCCTCCCACTGCAGGACGACCTGGCTGATCTCGGCGGAGGCGCCGAGGTCGACCTGGAGCCACTGCGGGTCCGAGAAGGCGCTCGACCAGCGGGTGCCGGTGTCGCCGTCGACGGCCTGGGCGGCCGTCGTCCCGGCCTGTTCCTGGCTGGAGGCCGTCGCGGGCCTGCCCTGGGAGAGCAGGGTGGGTGCGGCCTGCGCGGGCGCGGGCACCGTCAGCAGGAGGGCGGAGCACAGCGCGGCGAGCAGGGCCGCGACGAGTCCTCGCCGGTGCGGCGGCGAGGCCCCGCGGCGCCGGCGGGGCCGGTTTCTGGCAGCGTGCATGGACAAACTCTCCAGACGGTCGTCGGGGTGGGGGGTGGTCGGGCGAATCCGGCCTGGCAACTGGCCGCACCGACCCGGGAGAGCGCTCTCCCAGCATGTTTCTGGGGGGTGTCGGCGGCGTCAAGAGCCGTGCGCGCCGGGACGGTTCCGGAACAGCCCGCGGCCGAGGGGGGTTTGGCCGCGGTGTGGGGCGGAACCGGCGGGCCCGGGGAGCGTGGGAGATGCCCGTTCCACCGAACGTTCCGAGCCGGCGCGGCCCGGGGCCGGGGGTCCGGGGGGCCGGAGGCGGGTGCGGCGGGGCCCGGCCTCACGCGGCCGGTGCCGCCGTACCCGCTGGTGTACCCGGCGGAGGGCGCGGCCCCGGCCGAGGCGGGCGAGCGCCATCTCGCCGGGTACGGGGAGCGGGCGGACGTGGCGGACGTGGCGGACGTGGTGGCGGCCCTGCGGGAGCCGGGCTTCGTCCGTGGGGAGGGTGAGTCCGCGTGGGCGCCAGGGCCGGTGCGCCGGCAGCGGCCCCCAGGCCGGCCGGCGGGGCGCGGGGGAGCTTCCGCCCCCGGGCGGGTCACGAAATGGCGCGCAGGTGGCCGTGGGTGGCGCCGCGGAGCCCGTCGACGGCCTCTGCCGTCGCCTCGTCCGCCGGCAGGAAGACCACCAACTGCTGTGCGTCGTCGATCAGTTCGAGGGTCTCCCGCTGCAGCCTGAGGGTGCACCCCGAGGGGTGGGCGAGCCGCAGGACCCCCCGCCGGGGAACCACGTGGCGGTTCAGGCGCCGGGTGAACTCGGGGCCGGCCTGGGAGGCGAGTTCCGCGGAGAACCACTCGGAGTTCTCGATGGAGGGCCCCAGCCACAGGTCGAATGCCTGCTCGTCGGCGACCTCGTCCCAGTCGGCGAAGAAGGCCCGGGCGCGGGGGTCGGTGAAGACGTAGCGGGTGAGGTTCGGGGTCTCGCCGTCGAGCAGCCCGGTCCCCTCGGTGACCACGGCGAATCCGCCGGTGTGGGCGAGGAGGTCGCCCAGCCGGTTGGTCACCACGGCGATGCCGGGTTCGAGGAGGTGCAGCGTCCGCAGGACGGAGGGGCGCACCTCCCGGCGCGGCGGCGCGGGCCTGGGGTGGACGGCGCACTCGCCGCCGGTGATCTTCGCGAGGTAGCGCAGGTGGCCGCGCTCCGCGGAATCGAGGCTGAGGGCGTCGGCGAGCGCGTTGACCACGGCGACCGAGGGATTGCGGTCGCGGCCCTGCTCGATGCGGGTCAGGTATTCGACGCTGATGCCGGCCCGCGCGGCCAGATCCGAGCGCCGCAGGCCGGGCGACCGGCGGCGGCCGCGCTCCGGCAGGCCCAGCGTCTCCGGCTGGATGCTGTCGCGTTTGGCCCGGACGAAGTCCCCCAGTGGCGTGCCCATGCCCCGAGCATAGGACGTCCGCGCCGGTCGCGGATCGCCTCAGGCTGGCCCTGCGGGGGCCAGCCTGAGCACGGTCTGGCTCGGTCCGTTACGCCGCCCGATCGTGGTGGGCATGGCAGAGAACAACACATCCGCAGCAGTCGGCGGCAACGGCAGGAACGGCGCGCCGGGCAGGCACCGGCTGGTGGTGCTGGTCGGCAGCGTCCGGGAGGGCAGGTTCGGCCCGGTCGTGGCCTCGTGGGTCGCCGAGCAGGCCCGGCTCCACGGGGGTTTCGACGTCGAAATCCTCGACCTGGCCGAGGTGGAGGTCCCGCTGGAGCTGCCCGCGGTGTCGCCGAAGGCGGCCGGCGGGGACTATCCGCGTCCGGCCGGGATGGCGCCGCTGACCGAGGCGCTGGAGCGGGCCGACGCCTTCCTCGTGGTCACCCCGGAGTACAACCACAGCTACCCCGCCTCGCTGAAGGCGGCCATCGACTGGCACTTCACCCAGTGGACGGCCAAGCCGGTCGCCTTCGTCAGCTACGGCGGCGCGGCCGGTGGGCGGCACGCGGTGCTGCACCTGGAGAACGTGCTCACCGAGCTGCACGCGGTGACCATCCGCGACGGCCTGGCCTTCCCGAACTACTTCACCTCCTGGCAGGACGGCCGCCCGCAGGACCCGGACGCCCCGGCGTACGCCAAGACCCTGCTGGAGCAGCTGGCCTGGTGGGCGGGCGCGCTGCGGGCGGCGCGCGAGGCCGTCCCGTACCCGGCGTGAGGCGGCGGCCCGGCCGGGGAGGAGACGCCCCCGGCCGGGCCGCCGCCCGGGCAGTGCGCGGTCAGGCGCCGATGCGGCCGCCGTGCTCGCGGGTCACGTTGACCACGGAGGGCCGGGCCAGGTGCCCCGGGCCGTCCGGCCACACCGAGCCGGGGTTCTCGGGCGTGGCGCCGTCGAGTTCGCCCGGGTGCTGGACGGCGACCAGGACGCGGTCCTCCTCGACGATCGGGCCGCAGGTCTCCGCGCCGATCGGGACGGTGAGGAACTGCTTGACCTGGCCCCGGTTTTGGCCGTCGAGGGCGACCCCGAAGAGGCCGTCGTTGGAGCCGAGGGCGTTGCCGTCGGTGGCGATCCACAGGTTGCCGTGCGGGTCGAAGGCCAGGTTGTCCGGGCAGGAGATCGGGCTCACCTGGTCCTTGGGGAAGCCGGCGAAGTAGGTGCCGGGGTCGGCGGGGTCGCCGCACACCAGCAGCAGGCGCCAGGAGAACCGCGTGGCGGCCGGGTCGTTGCGCGACTCCATGACCTCGACGACCTGGCCGTGGCGGTTGGCGTTGCGCGGGTTGACCTCGTCGGGGCCCGGCTGCCCGGCGGCGCCGCGGTTGCTGTTGTTGGTCAGCGCGATGTAGACGGTGCCGGTGGACGGGTGCGGCTCGACGTCCTCGGGCCGGTCCATCTTGGTGGCGCCGACGCGGTCCGCGGCGAGCCGGGTGAAGACGTACACCTCCTCGGCGGTCATCCCGGGCACGAAGGAGCGGGTGCCGCTCGCCAGCGGAATCCACTCGCCGGTGCCGTCGAACTCGCCGTCCTCGGGCAGCGCGCCGGTGCCGTCGATCTGCCCGGCGGGGCTGTTGCCGGTGAAGCGGGCGACGTAGAGGGTGCCCTCGTCCAGCAGCCTGCGGTTGTGGCGCCGCGCGGCGAGGCCGTTGCCGCTGTGGACCCGGCCGTCGGAGACGTACTTGTAGAAGTAGTCGAACCGCTCGTCGTCGCCCATGTAGATGACGACCCGGCCGTCGCGCGTCAGGCGGGGCTCCGCGGCCTCGTGCTTGAGCCGGCCGAGCGCGGTGAGCTTGCGGGGCCCGGACTCCGGGTCGAGCGGGTCGATCTCGATGACCCAGCCGTAGCGGTTGACCTCGTTCGGCTCGCGCGAGACGTCGAACCGCTCGTCGAACCGCTCCCACTTGCGCTCGCTGGCGCCGCCCGCCAGGCCGTAGCGGGCGAGCCGGGCCGCGGTCTGCCGGTCGGTGACCGCCTCGGCGTTGGCGAAGTACTGGTTGAAGTTCTCCTCGCCGGAGAGCACGGTGCCCCAGGGTGTCTTGCCGCCGCCGCAGTTGTTGAGGGTGCCGAGCACCCTGGTGCCGGTGGGGTCGGCCGAGGTGCGCAGCAGGCTGCTGCCCGCCGCGGGGCCGGTGAACTCGAAGGGGGTGGTGGCCGTGATGCGCCGGTTCAGCCGGTGCCCCGCGACCGGGCGCAGCGCCCCCGAGCGCCGTTCCTCGTCCAGGACGACGACGGACATGCCGTGGGCGGCCCAGGCGATCTCCACCTGCTCGCGGGTCGGGTTCTCCGGGTCGTACCCCGCGAACATCAGCTCCTCGTCGGTGTACTCGTGGTTGGCCACCAGCAGGCGGCGGCTGCGCTCCGAGGGCAGGTCGAGCAGCGCGAGGTAGTCGCAGTTGTAGCCGAACTGGGCGGCCTGGGCGGCGGCGCGCTGCCGGGCGGGGTCGAAGGCGGGGGCGCCGCGCAGCACCGGGTCGCCCCAGCGGATCACCACCTGCTGCTCGTATCCGTCCGGCACGGTGACGGCGTCGGCGCGGTTGGCGGCCACCGGCCGGAAGTCGAGCCCCCGCGGGGAGCGGCCCGGGTGGCGGCCCGCCGCGGCGGCGCCGGGGGTGGCCGCGGCGGCGCTGCCGGTGAGCGCGCCGGTCGCGCCGGCGGCCAGCGAGACCACCGCGCCCGCGAGCAGCAGGGAACGCCGGGAGACGGCGTGGGCGATCACGTCGCCGAGGTAGGCGTTGTCCGAGGTGTTGGGCACCGGGTGGTCGCAGGCGTTGCCGCAGCGGTACTGGCAGGTGCGCGCCGAGCGGCCGCCCTGGTGCGGGGCCAGCAGGGGCAGCGACACGACGCGCCGCGGCTCGTCGGGGGAGGATGGGTGCACAACGTCTCCAAGCAGTTCTCGGGGGCACGCGGCCGGCCGCGGATGGATCGTTCGATCCCGAGGGAGGACGTTAGGCACTCACTCGCCCGTCTCCGTCAACGGACACATGAACAACGGGTGAAGCCCTGACGTGCAGGTTTGGGCCGGCCGGGTGCCGCCCGCGGAGGGCCAGGCGCCGGCCGGGCCCTCCGGGGGCGCGCCGTCAGGGGACGGTGAGCACGCACTTGCCGCGCGCGTGGCCGCCCTCGACGTGGCGCATGCCCTCGGCCGCGCCGGACAGCGGGTAGGTCCGGTCGATCACCGGGGTGACGCGGCCGGCCTCGACCAGCGCGGCGACGGCGAGCAGGTCCTCGTGGGCGGGCCCGGAGGGAACCGAGGGGCTGAGGGTGCGCAGCCGCTGCCGGGCGAAGGCGTTGGCCGCGGTCACCCGCAGCATGGCGCCGATCGCCCCGAAGGCGTGTCCCGGGGTGCCGCCGGCGTTGGCCACCAGGGTGCCCGCCGGGGTGAGCGCCCGGCGCAGGCGGCTCAGCGGGCGGTTGCCCACGTTGTCCAGGATCAGGTCGTAGCGGGCGCGTTCCCCGGTGAAGTCCTCCCGGGCGTAGTCGACGACGTGCGCGGCGCCCAGGGCGCGCACCAGGCCGGCGTTGCGGGCGCTGCACACGCCGGTGACCTCCGCGTCCAGCGCCGCGGCGATCTGCACGGCGAACGTGCCCACGCCGCCGGCGGCCCCGTTGACCAGCACCCGCTGCCCGGCCCGCAGCCGGCCCACGGCCCGCAGCCCGCGCAGGGCGGTCACCGCGCCCATCGGCACCGCGGCGGCCTCTTCGAAGCTCAGCCGCGCGGGCTTGGGCACCAGCAGCCGTGCGGGGGTGCACGCGTACTCGGCGAAGGCGCCCCGGCAGAAGCCCAGGACCTCCTCCCCCGGCCGCAGGCCGCGCACCCCGGCGCCGACGGCGGCCACCCGCCCGGCCGCGTCGATCCCGGCCACCCGGGACCTCGGCCGGGTCAGCCCCATCGCCCCCGTCAGGCGCGCCACGTACGGGTCGCCGCGCATCATGTGCCAGTCGTAGGGGTTCAGCGCTGCCGCGTGCACCCGCACCAGCACCTGCCCCGGGCCGGGCTCGGGACGGTCGGTGTCCGTCAGCCGCAGGACGTCCGGCGGTCCGAACCGTTCCTGAACGATCGCCTGCATCGGGTCGCCCCCTCTCCGCGGGCCGGGCGCCACCGCGGCGTCCGCGGGCTGCCGCCGGCCTGCGAGTCCGGAGGTGTACGGCGTACACCCCTCCCTCGGCACGCTAGGTGTACTGCGTACACCGGTCAAGGGGCGGGGCGGAGCCGGGCGGGGAAGGGGGGCGCATTCCGGCCACGGGGCGGCGGGGGCCGGCGGGGCGCGGATCAGGCCGCGTTGCGGAGCCGTTCGAGGCCGTCCAGCGTCAGGTCCAGGGCGAACTCGAACTCGTACTGGTCGTCGCAGCCGGGGCCGACCACGGAGTCGGGGTCGTGGGCGACGGCCGCCGCCAGCTCGGTGAGGTGCGGATAGCGCGCGGCCATCTCCTCGGGCGGCGGGGCGTCCGGGTCCGGCTCGCGGCCCGGGCCGTCCTCGAACAGCTCCTGGGAAAAGCCGAGCAGGCGGCTGCCCATGACGTGCATCGCGTGATGGACCAGGTCGATCGGGAACCCCCCGGCCCGGAAGATCCCGACCATCGAGTCCAGGTACGCCATGACCGCGGGGGTCGGGGTGGCCCGCGCCTTCATCCGCGACTCGATGACCTCGGCCGCCCACGGGTGCCGCAGCAGCATCCGGCGGGCGGACAGCACCCGGCGGCGCACGGCCGTCTTCCAGCCGGCGTCGGGGGCCGGCGGGTCGATCTCGCGGAGGAGGACGTCGATCATGCCGTCGAGCAGGGCGTTCTTCCCGGCCACGTGCTTGTACAGGGCCATGGGCACGACGCCGAGGGCTTGCGCGATCCGCCGCATGCTGAGCGCCTCGGCCCCGCCCTCGTCCGCCAGGGCGACGGCGGCGCCGAGAACCCGCTCCCGGCTCAAGGGGGCGCGGGGCTGCACGAGGGCACCGGCCTGCGTGGCGATCTCCACCATCTCCTCCCGCCGGGGGCCGGGGCCGGCCCGCGGTCCCGTTCTCCCCGACGAATGTAACAGCGGCCACCCGGCGCACCTCCGCAATGCGCCCGCAGCACCGGCCCCTTGACGGGCGCGGCCGGGGCGGGCCCGGGCCCGGGCGTGGCGCCGGTGGCCGGTAAATGCGGTGGCCGCGCCGGGGGCGCGCCGCTAGGTTCGCGACGTGCCCCTGATTCCCTGCTCCGACCTGTCGCCGGCCGACTGGATCGTGTCGAGCGAACTCCCGTGGGACCGGCTGGTCGGATTCGGCCCCTCCGGTTTCCCGGCCTACGCGCGGCTGCGTTTCCTGCCCGACCCCGCCTTTCCCGGGCAGAGCGAGAACGACGTCGAGGCAGTCGGGGACGAGACCGAGGAGGAGCGGCTGCGGGCGCTGTTCGGCCTGCTCGCGGCGCACACCGGGACCCCGGAGGACTGCTGCTTCTGCCTGTGGGACGGCTACGGGGACATCTACGGTGGCGATGCCGTGTCCGTGCTGGTCGTCGGCGAGGACGGCGGGGAGCGGCCCGTGCCCCGGGTGGCGCCGGCCTTTCCGCCCGAGGTGCTCGGCGGGCCGAAGGTCGTGATCCCGCACCGCTCCTACTTCCTGTTCCGCGGGCCGCTCTCCGCGGCCTGCGACTGGGGCGCGGCGGAGATGTGGCCGGGGCAGCCCCGGCTGGACATGCCGGGGCCCGCCTTCGCCTGGCCCGCCGACCACGCCTGGTGCGTGGCCCACGACGTCGACCCGCACTGGGCGGGGATCGGCGCGGACGCCGGGACCATCGACCGGCTGCTGGCCGATCCCCGCCTCGACGTGGTGCCCGCCGACCCCGGCCGCACGCAGCCGGCCTACCGCTGAGCGCGCCGCGCCCGCCCGCCGGCCCGGACCGCGGCGGGGGAACCGGACCGCGGCGGGCGGCGCCTACCGCGGCGGGCGGAAAGGTTGCAGACTCCTCACATGACTGACATGGGGGCCTTCCGGGAGGCGGTCACGGCGTGGGCGGCCGGGGGTGCCGCGCGGGCCGGGGATGCCGGGGTCGCCGCGCGCGAGCTGGCCGCGCGGCTGCCCGTCCGGGTGGCCGTCCTGCTGGAGGGCCCGAGCGACGTGGCGGCGGTCGGCGCGCTGGCCGCGCGCCGCGGCCGGGACGTGGCGGCGGAGGGGGTCTGCGTGCTGGCGATGGGCGGCGCGATGAGCGTCGGGCGCTTCGCCGGCCTCCTCGGGGCGCCCGGCCTCGGCCTGCGCCTGACGGGACTGTGCGACGAGGCGGAGCGCGAGTACTACGCCCGCGGGTTCCGGCGGGCCGGCGCGGCACCGGACGGGTTCTTCGTCTGCGCGGCCGACCTGGAGGACGAGCTCATCCGGGCGCTCGGCGTGCCGCGGGTGAAGGAACTCGTCGAGGCGGAAGGCGACCTGCGTTCCCCGGAGACCTTCCTGCGGCAGCCCGCGCAGCAACACCGCAGCCCCGAGCAGCAGTTGCGGCGCTTCCTCGGCACCACGTCGGGCCGCAAGATCCACTACGGCCGGGTTCTCGTGGAGGCCCTCGACCCCGGCCGCATACCCGCCCCGCTCGACGGCCTCCTCGCCGTCCTGTGAACCCTTCCCCCTCGCCGAACACGGTGCCCGCCGCCCCGCCGGGCCGTTGCTCCTCACGCGCCGTCAGGAGCCGCGCGGCGCATACATGATCAACGCCATGCCGGCCAGGCACACCAGCGCGCCGATGACGTCGAAACGGTCGGGACGGTAGCCGTCGGCGAGGACGCCCCAGGCTATCGATCCGGCGACGAAGACCCCGCCGTAGGCGGCCAGGATGCGGCCGAAGTGGTCGTCGGCCTGGAAGGTGGCCACCAGGCCGTACAGGCCGAGCGCGACGACGCCGGCGCCGGCCCAGATCCAGCCCCGGTGCTCGCGCACTCCCTGCCACACCAGCCAGGCACCCCCGATCTCGAACAGGGCGGCGACCAGGAACAGGGCGACGGAGCGGACGACGAGCACGGCGGGTCCTTCTGCGGGGAGGCGGGGGTGGGAGGCGGGCGGGGGCGGCGTGCGTCAGGCGGCGCCTGCGAACAGTTCGGCCAGCAGTCCCGCGCCCTCGGCCGGGGCGCGCACCTCCAGGTGGAGGTCGGGCCCGTCGAGGTGGAGGCGGAAGTCGAAGAACGCGCAGCAGCCCTGCTCGGCCGCCGCCAGCCCGGCGACGGCCGCCGCGCGCGAGGCGGGCAGCGTGAGCCGCAGCCCTTCGGGGATCTCGCGGCGGGGCGCGCCGGTGAGGACCCGGTGCCAGGCCGCGACGCGCTCGGTCATCCGCTCGCCGGTCAGCGAGCACGCCACCGGCGCCGTGCGCCACCGCTCGCGTTTCTCCTCGGCGGCGCGGCGGCCGGGCGCGGCCACGGGCTCCGGCCCCGCGCCGGGCCGGGAGGCGCCAGGCTGCCCGGTGGTGGGCCCGGTGGGGGTGAGGAAGCCGCATCCGGGATCGCACCGGCCGGTCCGGTCCGGCAACGCGTCCAGGCGCGCAAGCGCCGCGCGCAGGGTCGCGGCGAACGCCGCCGACTGCACCGTGCGCTCCTCCACGGCCGCCAGGCGGGCGCTGAGTCTGGGGCGCAGGCCGGCCTTCACCTCCCGGCACGCCCCCGACTCCCACACGTCCAGCAGCTCGGCGATCTCCTCCAGGGTCAGCCCCAGGTGCTTGGCCGCCCCGATGAACGCCAGCCGCTCCACCGCGTCCTCGCCGTAGATGCGGTAGCCGGAGGCCGTCCGCCCGGCGGGCAGCAGCCCGGCCGTCTCGTAGAACCGCAGCGTGGTCGCCGGAACGCCGGTGCGTGCCGAGAGCCGGGAAATCCGCATCACGCTCATACGGCCGACCGTAGACCTTCGACAGGACTCGAAGGTCAACGGCCGGCGGCCACGCCTGCCCGTCCGGCGCCCGCGCGCCCGCCCCCGCGGGGGCCGCGTGCCGGTGGCGGCACCCCGCGGCGGAGGCCGCGCCGGGGCGCTGGGTATCCTGCGCCGGGCTCGGTCGAACGGAATCGAGTCCCGGCTCTGCCCAGGGGGACTTCGTGACCATGGCCAAGCCGCGGGCCCGGATCGTCGCGACCGAGGACGGCCACCGGGTGACGCCCGCGGAGCTCTTCTTCGACCTGGTGTTCGTGTTCGCGATCACTCAGGTCACCGCCCTGCTGGCCGCCGACCCCTCGGGGCTGCGGCTGCTCGGCGGCATGGTGGTGCTCGCGCTGCTGTGGTGGTGCTGGTGCTGTTTCGCGTGGCTGGGCAACGTGGTGCGCGCCGACTCAGGGGCGATGTTCGCGGTGCTGGTCACGGTGATGGCGGTGCTGCTCGTGGTGTCGCTGACCGTGCCCGAGGCGTTCTCCGACATGCCGGGCGGGCTGTTCGCGCCGCTGCTCCTCGCCCTGTGTTACGGCGCGGTCCGGGGGCTGCACCTGGTCACCTACTGGCTGTCGAGCGCCGGAGACCAGGCGCTGCGCGCCACGCTGCTGCGGACGGCGCTGCTTTCCGTGGCGCCGCCGTTCGTGCTGCTCCTGGCCAGCAGCGCGCTGCACGGGGCGGCGCAGGTCCTGGTGTGGCTGGGCGCGGTGGTGATCGACTACCTGGCGATCTTCGTCACCGGCGCCTCCGGCTGGCGGGTCAACTCCCCCGGCCACTTCGCCGAACGGCACGGCCTGATCCTGCTCATCGCGCTGGGCGAATCGTTCATCGCGATCGGCGTGGGAATGACGGGGCTCCCGGTGAGCGCCCCGATCCTGGCCGCCGCCACGGCCGGCCTCGCCGTCGCCGCCGGGCTGTGGTTCCTGTACTTCCGCCAGATCAGCGGCCCGGTGGAGCAGGCGCTGGCGCGCGCCGAGGGCGACGACCGCACCCGGCTGGCGCGCGACGCGTACACCTTCCTGCACCTGCCGCTGGTCGCGGGCGTCGTCCTGTGCGCGCTGGGGATCAAGAAGGTGCTGCACCAGGTCGCCGACGCCGGGCACTACGAGCTGTCTGACCCGCTGCACGGCGTGGTGGCCTGGGCCCTCGCGGGCGGCGTCGGGGTGTTCCTGCTGGCCGCGGCGGGGCTCGCGTTGCGGACGGCGGGGCCACGGCCCCGGGCGCTGGTGGTGGCCGGGCTCTACTGCCTGTGCGCGGGCCCGCTGGTCGCCGTGATCCCGGCGCTGCCGGCGCTGGCCCTGCTGGCCGCCGGGGTGACGGCGACGGTGTGGCTGCACGGGCGTGCGGCCCGGGCCGCCGGGGTCGCCCCGGCGTGAGGCGCGCCTGCCGCGGGCGCGGGCGGCGCCCCGCGGGTTGAGCGCGCCCCGGGGCGGCGACCTCGGCCTGCCGACGAGGAGTTGACGGGGCATCGGATCGAGCCGGAAGGCCGCCGCCCCTGGCGTACTCTCCCGGCCCCATGTAATGATTGAACGGTCAATGATTGAACCGTCAACTAGATCGGCCGCCCGGCCGCGGCATGCCCCGCCGCGCGGCGCGCTTCCGCCGGACCGGCAGCCGATCGGGCCACCTCGGCCGGAAAGGCCGGGAAGGAGCACGCGTTGACCATCGCACTCATTCGCAACCCGGGCGAAGGCACGCCCTACCGCTACTTCAGCAGCGTGCAGGAGCAGGTGGTGTCGACCACCGAGACCGAGGGGGCGGTCACCGCCCTGCGCTTCACCATGCGCCGCGAGGACGCGCCGCCCCTGCACGTGCACACCCGAGAGGACGAGAGCTGGGTCATCCTCTCCGGCCGCGTCAGGTTCTGGATCGGCTCGGCCTCGCTGGCGGAGTGCCAGGTGCACGACGCCGGGCCCGGGGCGTACGTCTACAGCTCCCGCAACATGCCCCACACGCTCCAGCCGCTCACAAAGACGGCGGAGATCCTCGTCATCAACAACCCCGGCGCCATCGAGGGCTACTTCCGCTCCGTGGGAGCGGCCGACGCCCGCCACGACGCGGCGCACGCCGCCGACCTGGCCGCCTACGGCGTCTCGCTGCTGGACGACCCGCCGCCGCACACGCCCTGACGCCCCGCCCGGCGGGCCCCCCGGCGTGCGGCGGTGGGCCGCGCGCCGGGGCCCGCCCCCGCCGCGCCCTCCCGCACGCGGGGCCGGGGCACGGGGCGGGGCGCCCGGGGATCAGCGGGCGCCGGTGGCCCCCCGGGGGCGCCGGGCCGGTGGTGTGCTGGAAAAGGGCCGGGCGGAACGGGGGCCACGTTCCGCCAACTCCTTTGCCAGGGCCCCGGCTTCCCCTGGCGCCCCGCCTTCGGCGCGCTCGGCGCCCCGCCTTCGCGAAAGAGGTTCCCTCATGCCTGCCGCGCCGGGCACGAGATCGCCGGGCGCATCGACGCGCTCGGGGAGGGCGTCGAGGGGTGGGAGGTGGGCGAGCGGGTGGCCGTCGGCCGGTTCGGCGGCAGCTGCGGACGCTGCCCGGCCTGCCGTGCGGGCGCCCTCATCCACCGCGCGCGCCTGCGGGTTCCCGGCGGGGCCTGTCCCGGCGGCTACGCCGAGGCCGTGGTCGTTCCCGCCACCGCGCCGGCCCGCATCCCCGACGAGCTCACCGCCGTCGAGGCGGCCCCCATGGGCTGCGCCGGCGTGTCCGCCTTCCGCGCGCTGCGGCGCGGCCCGGCCAGGCCGGGCGACCTCGTCGCCGTGCTCGGCCTGGGCGGACTCGGCCACCTGGGCGTGCAGTTCGCCGCCCGGCTCGGATGCGAGACCGTGGCCATCGCCCGGGGCGCAGGCAAGGCCGGGGCGGCCAGGCGGTTCGGCGCCCACCACTACCTCGACAGCATCGAGGGCAACGTGGCCGGCCGGCTGCGGGCCCTGGGCGGCGCCGCGGCCGTGCCCGCCACCGCATGGTCCTCACCACCGGCAGGTGACCCGCCCGGCCGCCGGCGAGGGGGGTGCCCGGGCGCGGGGGCGGGCGCCCGGCCGGCGCCGCCGCCGCGCCGCTGCGGCGGGCGGCTCAGGCCGGCGGGGCGGCCGGTCCTGTGCTCTCCCGGACGGTCAGCCGGGGGGTGGCCAGGGCGTGCGGGCCGACGGGGGCGCCCCCTTCGATGAGGCCGTGCAGGCGGCCGAAGCAGACGCGGCCCACCTCGTGGAAGTCCTGCCTGACGGTGGTCAGGGCGGGGGCGAGGTAGGCGGCGTGCGGGGCGTCGTCGAAGCCGACGACGCTCACGTCCTCCGGGACGCGGCGGCCCGCCTCGTGCAGGGCGCGGAGCAGGCCGAGCGCCAGGTCGTCGTTCCCGCACAGCACGGCCGTCACGCCGGGGTCCGCGGCCAGGCGGCGGCCCGCCGCGTAGCCCTCGGCGGGGGTCCAGCCCGCCGCCACGGGCTCGGGGACGGCGGCCGAGGCGCGGGTGAGCGCCTCCCGCCATCCGGCCGCGCGCTGGGATCCGCCCCGGCTGCGGGTGGTGGAGGGGATCGCCAGGTAGTGCACGGTGCGGTGGCCCAGGCCCAGGAGGTGTTCCGTGGCCTCCCGGGCGGCCCTCCGGTCGTCGGTCCACACCCAGGGGCTGGCGGCGGGGGGCGCCGCGGCGGGGGTCTCCACCGCGGCGACGAGCGGCAGCCCGGCGGGGGCCTGTTCCAGCGCGCGCAGGCCCGGCTCGTCGTAGGCGATGACGATCAGCCCGCCGCCGGCGTCCGTCGCGCGGTCCAGTGCGTCGCGCACGGCGCGGGGCTCCTCCGACTCCACCACGCAGATGCCGACCGCGTAGGACGCCGCCCGCGCGGCCTCCTCGACGCCGCGCAGGAGGGCGGCGCGGCCGTAGTGCGTGGTGTTCGCGGTCAGCACGGTGACCGACCTGGTCCGGCCGCTGGCCAGGGCGTGTGCGGCGACGCTGCGCCGGAAGCCGAGTTCCGCGATGACGGCCTCCACCCGGGCCCGGGTGGCGGGCCGCACGCGGGGATGGCCGTTGATGACGCGCGAGACGGTCTGGTGGGACACCCCGGCCGCGTTCGCGACGTCCCGGATGCTCACCGACCGCGGGGCACCCGGCCCCCTTGGGTGACCTGCCACAGGCATGCCCAGGATGGTGACCGGTCACATGCGGGCCGTCAAGCGGGCGGCAGGCGCGGCCGGGAGGGCGGATTTCCGCGGTTACGGGCGCGGATGCCCCAGGCCGCCCGCACCGGGGCGCCGGGGTTGCCCCGCGCCCTCGTGCCAGGGAGCGGCGTGCCCCGACTCGGCCGGGCGGCCGGGCACTTGGGGTGCGCCCGCGCCGCTCGGCCGCCCCGGAGGGCCGTCAACGCCGCGCGGCGCCTTGCCCGTTGGGCGTTCCGCCGGGCCGCGGGACGCCGCCACAACGGCCGGGAACGTTCCCCTTCGCGGCGTGCGGGAGTGCTTGACGGCCCCTGCGTGACCGGTCACAATTCCCCACCGGCAGCGGTGTGACCGGTCACACGGCGCCCGGAAAATGTCAGGTTCATGATCGGAGGCACGCATGAGCCCACCCCTCCCCCCGCTCGCTCCGCGGCTCCGGCGCCCGGCGGCCGGCCGGCTCCTCACCGCCGCGCTCGCCCTCTTCGCCATGTTCGCCCTCGTCCCCGGCCCGCCGCCGGCCGCCGCGGCGGCGATGCGGCTGGTGGACGCCAACTCCGGCCGCTGTCTCGACGTCTCGGGCAACACGGACGCCCTGGGCACGGCGTTGGCGATCTGGGACTGCAACGGGCAGGCCAACCAGCAGTTCGAGTTCACCGCCTCGGGCGAGCTGAGGACGATGAACGGAACCCGCTGCGTCGACGCGGACGACAACCAGACCGCGCCCGGCACCAAGGTCCTGATCTGGACCTGCAACGGCGGCGCCAACCAGCAGTGGCGGCAGAACGCCGACGGCTCCGTCACGGGCACCCAGTCCGGCCTGTGCCTGGACGTGGACCACGCCGGCACGGCCAACGGCACCCCGGTCATCCTGTGGACCTGCAACGGGCAGGCGAACCAGCGCTGGACGGCGCCCACCGCGGGCTCCGGCACCCTGGTCGTCGACGCGGGCTCCGCGATCCGGCCGGTGTCCCGGGTGGGCAACGGCACGCTCTACGGGCTGGCCGACGCGGACACCCCGCCGGTGTCGGTGATGCGGCCGCTGGGCCTGAACACCCTCCGGCAGCCTCCGCCCGGCCACGAGCACCGCCCCAACGGCTCCCCCGTGCCCATCGGGGACACCCTGGTGATCGCCCCGAACGCCATGGCGATCGGCGCGGACATCACGGTCGACATGGCCGACACCTTCGACGGCTTCCCCTACTGGTGGGAGGGCTGGGACGACTGGCTCTCGCGCGTCGACCGGATGATCGCCGACGTCCGGGCCAGGCCCGACATCACCGACATCACCGCCTGGGAGATCTGGAACGAGCCGGACTGGACGTGGCCGAGCTCGGCGGGCGGGTTCTTCGACGGCTGGGCCAGGACCCATCAGCGCATCCGGCAGAGCGACCCGGTCACGGACATCATGGGCCCGAGCTACTCCTTCTTCGACGTCAACCGGATGCGCGACTTCCTCACCGCGGCCAAGGCGTCGGGCACCGTGCCCGACGTGATCTCGTGGCACGAGCTGTCGGGCTGGCAGCGCGTCGGCGGCGACGTCCGCGCCTACCGGCAGCTGGAGCGCGAACTCGGCATCGGGCCGCTGCCGATCTCCATCAACGAGTACGCCATGACGAGCGAGATC
This sequence comes from Streptomyces hoynatensis, assembly GCF_003626535.1. Taxonomy (GTDB): domain Bacteria; phylum Actinomycetota; class Actinomycetes; order Streptomycetales; family Streptomycetaceae; genus Streptomyces; species Streptomyces hoynatensis. The sequence goes on along the minus strand of NZ_RBAL01000003.1, from coordinate 464,735 downwards.
GACGTGCCCAGCAGCGTGAACCACTACATCGCCCAGTTCGAGCGGGAGGGCGTGCGCGATGCGGAACGCGCCTTCTGGTACGAGGCCGGGACGCTGAACGGCCTGCTGCACAACGGCCGGCCGACCGCCTCGTACTGGATGTACGCGTGGTACGCCGGGCAGACGGGAGACATCGTCAGGGTCACCCCGACCGCCTCCAACGACGGCGTGGCCGCCTGGGACTCGTCGCGGCGCGAGCTCGACCTGGTCTTCGCCGGGCAGCAGGGCGACGGCACCGTGCGCGTGGACGGCATCGGCGCCCTGGGCTCCTCGGTGCGGGCCACCCTGGAGTACGTCCCCGGCAGCGGGCGCAACACCGAGGTCTCCGGGCCCACGGTCCTGTCCTCGGCCACCCACCCGGTCGACGGCGGCAGCGTCTCCGTGCCCATTCCCGGCCAGGACCCGCTCGGGGCCTACCACCTCACCCTGACCGCGGGCTGATCCGCGGGACCCGCCAGGCCGCCGGCCCCGTTCCCCCTCTCCCGGGCGCGGGCCGGCGGCCGAACCGCCCTGCGGCGCGCGGCGGTTCCGCGCCGGCACGCCGCGCTGCCGCGGGGCGGGGGCGAGGCGCAGGTTCAGCGGCTCACGGCGGTCTCCCGCGCCACGCGGGAGAGCTTCTGCGGATTGCGCACGTGGTAGAGGCCGGCGACGCGGCCGTTGGCGACCCGCACCGCGAGGACGCCGTCGATCTCCCCGTCGAGCCGGACCAGCAGCCCGGGGCCGCCGTTGACCTCGACCGGCTCGACCGTCCTCGCGGCCGCGCGCCGGTACCAGCCGGAGGCGAGCAGGCGGGCCACCTTGTCGGCGCCGAGGATGGGGCGCGGAATGGTGCGCCTGACCCCGCCGCCGTCGCTCAGGGCGACGACGTCGGGCGCGAGGAGGTCGAGCAGGGTCTGCAGGTCGCCGGTCTCGACCGCCCGCTGGAAGGCCCGCAGTACGGCCCTGGTCTCGGCCGGGGAGACGAGGCCGCGCGGCCGGCGGGCCGCCACGTGGGCCCGGGCCCGGTGGGCGATCTGCCGCACCGTGGCGGGCGTCCTGCCGACGGCCCCGGCGATCTCCTCGTAGTCCAGGTCGAAGACCTCGCGCAGCACGAACACCGCCCGTTCGGTCGGTCCCAGGGTCTCCAGCACCAGCAGCATCGCCATCGACACGCTCTCGGCCAGCTCGACGTCCTCCGCCACGTCCGGCGCGGTCAGCAGCGGCTCCGGCAGCCAGGGGCCGACGTAGGACTCCCGGCGCCGGCCGAGCGCGCGCAGCCGGTCCAGCGCCTGGCGGGTGACGATCCGCACCAGGTAGGCGCGTTCGTCCCGCACGGCGGCGCGGTCGACGTTCGCCCAGCGCAGCCAGCTCTCCTGCAGGACGTCCTCGGCGTCGGTGGCCGAGCCGAGCATCTCGTAGGCGACGGTGAACAGCAGGTTGCGGTGGGCGAGGAACGCCTCGGTGGCCGGGTCCGCGCGGCCCGTGCCCGCGGGCGGCCCCTGCCGCTGCTCCGCTCTCCGCGTTCCCCCGGTGGTCCCGGCTTCCTCGTCGCGCTCGCTCATGCCCGGCTCCCGCCCGTTCGCTCTCGGTTCCGCCACGGGCACAAGACGCCGGTCCCCGCCGCCGTGTGACAGGCGCCCGCGGTGGCCCTCGTCACACGGCCGCGCTGTCACGCGGGCCGCCGCGCCGGCGTCTGGTGTGCGTCGGGACGCCGCGAGGACGCGGCGCCGCGGGCCGGCCGGTTCCGTCGCATGTCGGGCGGCCGTCCCGCCGTACCGGTCAAGGGGCCTCGCCCGCCCATGGAACACCTTCAGGAAGGGCACGGAAGATGAGCAGAGAAGCGTTCGCCGGAGCGGGGGCAACGGGCGGGCCGGGAGGCCGCACCGGCCCCGGCGCGCCCACGGATGCGCCGGAAGGGGCCCCGCCGCCGAACCCGCGCCGCTGGTGGGGGCTGGTGGTCATCGCCCTCGCCCAGCTGATCGTGGTGCTCGACGAGCGCGACTGGGGCGACGCCCGGGTGCTGGCCCTGCTGATCGGCGGCGTGCTGATCCTCGGGATCTTCGGCCTGTGGCAGGCCCGCGCCAGGACGCCGCTGCTGCCGCTGCGGATCGTGCGGGACCGGCAGCGGGCCGGCGCCTACCTGACGATGGGCCTGGTGACCATCGCCATGTTCGGCGTCTTCCTGTTCCTGACCTACTACCTCCAGGGCATCAGGGGCTGGTCGCCGCTGAAGACGGGGGTGGCCTACCTGCCGCTGACCGCCTGCATGATCATCGGCTCCACGCAGATCTCGGCGCGGCTGCTGCACAGGGTGCCGGCCCGGGCGCTGATCGTGCCGGGTCTGACGCTGGCCACCGGCGGCCTGGCCTTCCTGGCCTCCATCGACGTGGACTCCACCTACGCGGGCCGCGTCCTGCCCGGCATCTGCCTGATGGGCCTGGGCCTGGGCACCACCTTCATGGCCGCCATCTCCACCGGCACGGGGCGCGTCGCCCCGCACGAGCAGGGGGCGGCCTCGGCGACCCTCAACACCATGCAGCAGGTGGGAGGTTCGGTCGGCACCGCGCTGCGCGTCCGGGGCGACCACGGACTGGCTGACGGAGCACCGGGTCAACCCGGCCGAGCACACGCCGCAGGCGATGGCGGCGCTGGCGCAGGCGACGGTGCACGGCTACTCCGTGGCCACCTGGGTCTCCGCGGGCATCATGCTGCTGGCCGCGGTGGCCGCCGGAATCCTCGTCAACGCCAAGGCGCCGGGCCGGCAGGCCGGCGCGGCGGCGGCCGGCCCGGCGGGCGGCGACCGCGGGGCCAGGGCCGTGCAGACCCCGATCCACGCGGGCTGAGCCCGCGGCGGCTCCCGGCCGGAGTGCTGCCGGGCCCGGCCCCGGCGCCACCCCGGCCCGGGGCCGGGCCACGGGCCCCCGGTCCGGGCCGCGGCCCGGGGCCGGACGGGCTGTCCGGGGCCGCCCCGGGGCAGTTCCCCTAAAGCGGATGGCCGTCGCTATAGTGGACGGCATGAGCGACGACATTGGCGGCAGCGACGGCAACGCCCTGTCCAGCGGGCTGTCCATGGCCGAGCTGGGGGCGAGGATTCGCGCCGAGCGGCAGGCCCGCGGCTGGGCCCTGGAGCGGCTGGCCGAGGCGAGCGGGGTCAGCAGGAGCATGGTCTCCGAGGTGGAACGCGGCACCAAGACGCCGAGCGTGCTGGTCCTGGACGGGCTGGCGACCGCCCTGGGCACCTCCATCGCCAGGCTCCTGGACGATCCGGTGCGCCCGGAGGTCGTCGTCCTGCCCGGCGACAGGCAGCGCGTGGTGCGCGACCCCGCCGGGTGGGAGCGGCGCATCCTCTCCCCCGCCCTGCCGGACGTGGAGTTCGAGTTCATGCGCACGACCCTCGGCCCCGGCGTCGACGCGGGCGAGTTCGCGCCGCACGCCCCGGGCTCCCACGAGTACGTGGCGGTGGAGCAGGGGAGTCTGCGGCTGACGGTCGACGGGGTGCCCCACCGCCTGGCCGCCGGTGACGCCGCCTATTTCCCCGGCAACCGCCGGCACGCCTTCGCCAACGACTCAGCGGGCGCCTGCGTGTACTACCTGGCGATGGCGCTGGGCCGGGCCGCCGGGGCGCACGGGCGTCCGCCGCACGCCGGAGGACACGGTGAGTGAGCTGCGGGAGGCGGGCCCGGCCGCCGCGGACCTGGCCGCGGGGCACCTGTCCTCCGTGGCCGCGGGGCCGGTGTGGCGGCCGGTGGCCGACGCGGACCGCTCCTGGCTCACCGGCCAGCCGCTGCCCGCGGCGGGGCGCCCCCTGGCGGAGCTGCTGGAGGACGTGCGGGAGCGGGTCCTGCCGTATCCCATGGGCAACGGGCACCCCCGGTTCTTCGGCTGGGTCAACTCCCCGCCCTCGCCCGCCGGGGTGCTGGTCGCCCCGCTGGCCGCGGCGCTGAATCCCAGCTGCGCCGGCGGGGAGCACGCCGGGGTCCTGCTGGAGCGCACCGCGGTGCGGTGGCTGGCGGAACTGGTCGGCTTCCCGCACCGGCCCGGCGCGGGACTGCTGACCAGCGGCGCCTCCATGGCCACCGTCATCGCCCTGGCCACGGCCAGGCAGCGGGCCCTGCGCGCCCAGGGCCACGACGTGCGCGAGACCGGCCTGTACGGGCACGGCCCGCTGGCGCTCTACCTCTCCGCCGAGGGCCACAGCTGCCTGCGCAAGGCCGCCGAGCTGCTGGGCCTGGGCACCCGGCACCTGCGCACCGTCCCGGTGGACGCCGCCTTCCGCATGGACACCGGCGCCCTGCGCCGCCTGATCGCGGCGGACCTGGCGGCCGGGGTGCGGCCCTTCCTCGTCGCCGCGAGCGCGGGAACGGTGAACACCGGGGCCGTCGACCCCCTGGCGGAGATCGCCGGCATCGCCGCGGAACACGGCCTGTGGTTCCACGTCGACGGGGCCTACGGCGCCCTCGGCGTGCTCGGCGAGGGCGCCGGGCCGCGCTATGCCGGGCTGGAGCGGGCCGACTCCCTCGCCCTCGACCCGCACAAGTGGCTGGGCGTTCCGGTCGACGCCGGCTGCGTCCTCTTCCGTGACCCGGCCGGGCCGCGCGACGCGTTCAGCCTGGTGCCGCCCTACCTGCGCGACGACGCGGCGGACGCGCTGGGCTGGTTCTCCGAGTACGGGCCGGAGCAGACCCGCCCGTTCCGCGCGCTGCGCGTGTGGGCCACCCTCTCCCACCTCGGGCGCGAGGGCGTCACCCGCCTCGTGCGCCACACCTCACGGCTGGCGCGCACCCTGGCCGGAATGGTCGAGGACGCGGGCGACTTCGAGTTGCTCGCCCCGGCCGTCACCTCCGTCGTCGCCTTCCGCCACCTGCCCGCCGGGCGCGCCCCCGGCGCCGCCGACGCGCTCAACGAGGCCATCCCCGCCGCCGTGCAACGCCGCGGGCGCGCGTTCCTCACCGGCACCCGGCTCTCCGGCACGGCGGCGCTGCGGGCCTGCGTCCTCCACCCGGAGACCACCGAGGCGGACCTCGGCGTCCTGCTGGACGAGATCCGCGCCGCGGCACGGGAGTTCGGCGCATGAGCGCCCGCCACCTCGTCCTCGACCTGGGCGGCGTCCTGTTCCGCTTCGACCACGCCCGGCGCCTGGACCGGCTGGCCGCCGAACTCGCGCTGCCCCGGGAGCGGGTGGATGCGCTGCTGTGGAAGTCAGGCTTCAGCGCGGACTGCGACACCGGCCGGTACGCGGACGCGGCGCAGGTGCGTGCCCGCATCCGGGAACTCACCGGCTTCGCGGGCGGCGACGAGCGCCTGGACGCCGCCTGGTGCAGCGCCTTCCGCCCCGACCCGCGGGTCTACGAGATCCTTCAACCGCACCGGGGCTCGCGGCCGTTCGCGCTGTTCACCAACAACGGCCCGCTGGAGGAGGAGGCGTTGCCGCGCCGGTACCCGGCCGCGTTCGAGGGCTTCGGGCAGCTGCTGTTCAGCCACCGCCTCGGCCGGCGCAAGCCGGACCCGGCGGCCTTCGGCGCGGCGCTGCGGCGGCTGGGGGCGGAGCCGGGCGAGGTGCTGTTCCTCGACGACAGCGCCGCCAACGTCGACGCGGCCCGCCGCCTGGGCTGGACGGCGTTCCGCTTCCGGGGTCCTGACGACCTCGCGCGGGCGCTGCGGTCCTGAGCCGGTCCCCGGCTCAGGCGCGGCGGACCGGGCGCGCGGCCCACCGGGCGCGGGCCGCGACGGTGCCGGGAAACCGTGCGCCGCGCCCTTGGGACGCGGGCCGCCAGGCCGGTCCCCGGGGCGGAGGGGGGTGCCCGTCCGGTTCGCGCAACGCGTCCGGTTCGTTCAAGCCCCGGGCGGCGGCGGGGGGCTACGGTCGCCCGCATGAACGCCCAACCCGGCGCATCGCGCCACCTCAGCGTCCACGTCGACCGGCCGGCCGGCGCCGTCTACGCCTACGCCTCCGACCCCGCCCACCTGCCCGCCTGGGCCCACGGCCTGGGCACCACCATCCGGCGGGTGGCGGGCCGGTGGGTCGCGGACTCCTCCCCGATGGGACGGGTGGAGGTCGCCTTCACGCCCCGCAACGAGCTGGGCGTGCTGGACCACGACGTCACGCTGCCCTCGGGGGAGACCGTCTTCAACCCGGTCCGGGTGATCCCCGACGGCGCCGGAAGCGAGGTGGTGTTCACGCTTCGCCGGCGGCCGGGGATGAGCGAGGCCGAGTTCCGGCGCGACGCCGGCATGGTCGCCGCCGACCTGGCGCGGCTGAAGGAGCGGGTGGAGTCGGCCGCGGCGGCGGGTTCCGCGGCGCCCTCCCGCCCGGGGGGCGGGGGCGGCGGGCCGTCGGGGCGGTGAGCCGCGCCGGCGGGCCCGTCCCCCCACGGGCGGGCGGCCACAGTTCGCGCCCCCGCCGGTCACCGGCGGGGGCGCGGCGGCTCATGCCCCCTGCCGCCGGGGCGGCTCCCCGGTGCGGATCGCGGTCAGGCCCCAGGTGGCGTACGGCAGCGTGATCGTGCCGCCCAGCTCGTCCAGCGCCGCGCTCAGGTCGGCCAGCACCTCCGCCACCTTGTCCGGTGGCAGGCTGCTGAGGCCGCCCGAGGTCGGCACCATGTCCAGCAACTCGTCGCGGGTGTAGGAGCGTTCCCAGTCGTGGCGCCACAGCTCGGGCTCGCCGAACCCGCCGGCCTCGCGGATGCCGTCCGCCGCCTTGGCGTACAGCCCGCGGTACGCGTCGAGGATCGAGCCCTGCGCCCGGTCGTGGCCGAGCGGCGAGTCGGGGGCCACCCGCCGGTACGCCGCGGCGAGGGCCTCGGCCACGGCGGGCGGCAGCTCGTACACGTGCCCGAAGGGGGCCAGCACGCCTCCCGGCCGCAGGACGCGCGCGGCCTTGGCCGCGCCCGCGACCGGGTCCACCCAGTGCCAGGCCGTTCCGGCGACGACCGCGTCGAAGGCGCGCCCGGCCGGGTCCCAGTCCTCGAAGGTCGCGACCTCGACCTCGATGCCGGTGCCCCGGGCGAAGCCGGCCATCCGCGCGTCCGGCTCCACGCCGAGCACCGCGCGCCCCGCGTCCCGGAACTGCCGGGCGACGATGCCGGTGCCGCAGCCGACGTCGAGGAGGCCGGGGCCCGGGCTCGCGGCCACGATGCGCTCGATAACGGCCCCGGGATACGGGGGGCGGGTGCGGTCGTAGCGTTCGGGGTCGACCCCGAACGACTCCGCCATCCGACGGTGCTGGTGCGGCTCGGGCCGGGGCCCCGGCGATATAGTGACCATGCGCCCACTCTAGTGGGCGCACGCCCACTAGAGCAAAACGGCAGTCGCCGCCGAAAGGAAGGGATGCACGGTGCCGACCGGGGTGGCGCTGCGCGATCCGCGTCAGCAGCTGTTCGAGGCAGCGGAGCGGGTGCTGGTCCGGGAGGGGGCCACGGGGCTCACCAGCCGCGCGGTCACCGCCGAGGCGGGCGTCGCCAAGGGGGTGCTGCACCGGCACTTCGCCGACTTCGACGCCTTCCTCACCGAGCTGGTGCTCGACCGGATCGCCGGGGTGAAGTCCCAGGCCGCCGCCCTGCGGGAGGCGGCGGGCACCGGCACCGTCGACGGCAACCTCGCCGGCGCGCTGACGGACCTGTTCGACCCGGTGATGGTGGCGATCGTGGCCCTCGTCGTCGGCCGGGACGAGGTGCGCAACCGGCTGCGCGCGGCGGGGACCGCCCGTTTCCCGCTCGTCGGCGAGGGCACGGCCGCCGTCGCGGGCTATCTGCGGGCCGAGCGCGACCTCGGAAGGATCGCGCCCGGCGCGGACGTCGACGCGCTCGCGCCCACCGTGATCGGGGCGGCTCATCTGCTGTTCACCGAGTGGCGGGGCAGCCCGCCCGAGCCCGGGGCGGTGCGCCGGGTCGTCACCACGGCGCTGGCCGGTGCCCTACGGTGGTGACCGGGGCTCGCGGCGGGGCGCGAGCGCCGTGGCCGCGAGGGGAGGGCAGGGGTGAGCCGCGCCGCCGAGGAGAGCAACCGCCGCATGCTGCGGGCCCGGGACGCGATGGACCGCGAGTACGCGCGTCCGCTGGACGTTCCGGCCCTGGCCCGGATCGCGCACGTGTCCCAGGCGCACTTCACGCGGACCTTCCGGGCCACCTTCGGCGAGACGCCGCACCGCTATCTGCAGCGCCGCCGGGTGGAGCGGGCGATGTTCCTGCTGCGGGAGACCGGCCGGAGCGTGACGGACATCTGCTTCGAGGTGGGCTTCGGCAGCCCGGGCACCTTCAGCCGCACGTTCCGTGACATCGTCGGCAGGTCGCCGCGGGCCTACCGCAGGGAGGCGGTGGCCGCGAGGGTGCCGACCTGCTTCACCATGGCGTGGAGCCGCCCGGGTTCCTGAGCCCGCCGGCGTTCCCGAGTCCGCCGCCGGGCGCGCCGATCGCCGCCCGCCGAACCGAGCAGTTTTGGATAAGTTTCCGACGGCCCCGGTCGGTAGCGCGACGCGCATGTTCAACGGCATCACGCATTCACAGATATTCGTTCTCGACCAGGACGAGGCCCTCGACTTCTACGTCGGCAAGCTCGGCCTGGAGGTCGCCGCGGACGTCGACATGGGCTTCATGCGCTGGCTGACCGTCAGCGTTCCCGGTCACCCCGAGCGGCAGATCCTGCTGGAGAAGCCGGGCCCGCCCTCCATGTCGGAGGAAACGGCGGCGCAGGTACGCGAGTTGGTCACCAAGGGCGCGACGGGCGGGTGGCTCATCCTGACCACGGACGACTGCCGCAAGACGTACGAGAGGCTCCGGGACCTGGGCGTGGAGTTCACCGAGGAGCCCACCGAGCGGCCGTACGGGATCGACTGCGGCCTGCGCGACCCCTTCGGCAACCGCCTCCGCTTCAGCCAGCTGACCTCCTGAGGCTCCCGGCGGGCCGCCTCGCGCGGCGCGCCGGGGCCCCGCCGCCCGCTCCTCCGGGCGCCTCAGGCGGCCCGCGCCAGGCTCCGGGCGGCCTCGCTCCGCCGCACGTGGCGGCGCAGCTCGGCCCAGCCCGCGGCCGACCGGCAGCCGGCCCAGTGGGGGTGGAAGGCGATCCGGCAGGACAGGTGCAGCAGCCGGCGGCGCAGCACCGCGTACTCCCCGGGCCCGCAGCCGGCGAGCTGCCGGTAGGCGCGGTTCCAGGCGTGCTGATCGCGGACGAGGTCCTCGGGGAAGCCAGGGTTCACCATGCCAGATATTCAATCACTTGTTCGAATACCTGGGCGGGAGCCACGCCCGGCCGCGAGCCGGGGCGGGTCAGGACTCCGGACCCGAGGGCTCGGGGCCCCCGCCGCCGCGGCGATCCGCTCCAGGGCCACGGCGTGCCGCCGGAACGCCTCCCGGGCCCGGCACCGCCGGGTCCCCGCCCACGGGTAGGATCGCCCGCAACAGCTTCTGAACTTCCCCTCCGCCCGGCGCCGGGGGCGGCGGCGGGGGCGCGTGCCCCGTCCCACCGCAGTCCTGGACGTCCTCTGGCGGGCTGCGGGCCGCACCTTTCCCCCTCACTCAGGCGCCGGCGGCCCCGGGCGGCCCACCCCGCCGGGCGGCGACCAAGGACACCCATGCCCCGCGTCGCCACCGGCTACCGTTCCCTGCTGCGCACCCCGGACGCCGCCGCCTTCTTCCTCGCCGCCGCCCTCGGCCGCGTCGGCATCGCCATGACCGGCCTCGGCCTGCTCTGGCTGCTGCACGCCCGCACCGGCTCCTACGGCACCGCGGGCCTGGCCGCCGCGGGCTTCTCCCTCGCCGAGGCCCTGATCGGACCCCAACTGGCCCGGCTCGTCGACCGGTTCGGCCAGAGCCGCGTCCTGCCGTACTGCCTGCCCGCCCACGGCGCCGCCCTTGCCTGCGTGCTCGCCGCCCCCGGCCCCGCCGTCGCGATCACCGCGGCCGGCTGCGCCGGAGCGGCGGTTCCCCAGCTCGGCGCCCTCTCGGCGGCCCGCTGGGCCCGGCTGCTGCGCGGGACGCGGGACGGCGAGTTGCCCACCGCGTTCTCCCTGGAGTCCCTGGCCAACGCCACCGCCTTCCTGCTGGGGCCGGTCCTGGTCACCTCGATCGGCGCCGCGGGGCACCCGGCCTGGGCAAGCGGCATCGCCGCGGCCCTGGTCCTCGGCGGGGGAGGCGCCCTGGCCGCCCAGACCCACACCGCGCCGCCGCCGGCCGGAAAGCCCACCGCCCGCGCCCGCTCCGGGCGGAGCCCGCGGCGGCCCCGCCTCCGCCCCGGTGCCCTCCCCGCCCTGCTCCTCGGGCTGCTGAACCTGGCCGTCGGGCTGTACTTCGGCACCATGGCCGTCTGCGTGAGCTCCTTCGCCATCGCCCACGGGGCCGCGGGCGCGGCGGCGCCGATCACCGCGGCCGCCGGCGCCGGCGGGCTCCTCTCCGGCTGGCTCTACGGGCTGCGGCGGCACCCCGCCCCGGCACGCCGCCAACTCGTCGTCGCCACCGCCTGCCTGACGGGCCCGGCGCTGCTGCTCCCCCTCGCGCCGTCCGTGGCCTGGCTCGGCGTGGCCGTGCCGCTCACGGAGGCGGCGGTGCCGCCCACGCTGGTCCTGCTGAACGTCCTCACGGAAAGGGCCGTCCGCCCGGCCGTCCTCACCCAGGCACTCACCTGGAACAACTCCGCAAGCGCCGCCGGTTCGGCGCTCGCGGCCTCCCTCGCCGGGCACACCGCCGACGCCTGGGGCCCCTCCGCCGCCCTCGCGCAGGCCCCGGCGGCCGGGCTGCTGCTCCTTCTCCTCGCCCTCGCCCTCTCGCGGGTCCTCGCGCCGCGCACGGCGGGCACACCGTCGCCGCCGGGACCGCACGCGGAGACCACGGCCGGCAGGCCGCGTCCCGGCGCGGGAGGCCCGAGCGGCCCCGGCGGCAGGGGGAAGCCGAACGCCGCCTTCCGGGCGGGCAGTTCGCACCCACCGCGCTGACCGGCGCGCCGGATGCCGCGCCCGCGTCTCCTCCCCGGTCCCCGGCCGGCCGGGGCCGCACGCCCGGCGCCAGGGTGACCCTGACAGGTGCACCCTCGCCGATTGCCCCGCCCGCGCCGCCGGCCGCAGCCTGAGGTGGTGACCGCCGAACGACTCGTCCCCGTCTCCGCACCCGTCTCCGCACCCGCCGCCGGCCCGGCCGCGCGATGGACCCTGTTCGCCGCCTCCTTCGGCTTCCTGATGGTCAGCCTCGACGCCACGATCGTGAACGTCGCGCTGCCCACGCTGGGCGGGGAACTCGGGGCGGGTCTCTCCCAGCTCCAGTGGATCGTGGACGGCTACGCCCTGACCTTCGCCGCGATGCAGCCGGCCGGCGGCTCGCTCAGCGACCGGCTCGGCGCGCGGTCCGCCTTCACGCTGGGCCTCGGCCTGTTCGTCCTGGCCTCCCTGGCCTGCGGGCTGGCGCCCTCGCCCGCGCTGCTGATCGCCGCCAGGTTCGTCCAGGGCGCCGGCGCGGCCGTGCAGTTGCCGGCCTCCCTGGCGATGATCCGGCACGCCTACCCCGACGGCGCCGCCCGCAACCGGGCCGTGGGCGTGTGGGCGGCCGCAGGCGGCGGCGCGGTGGTCCCCGCCATGTCGAGCGCGGTGCTCGAGGCGGTGGAGCCGGCGTACGCCGGGGTGGCGTCCGCGGAGCTGAACACGGCACGCCAGGTGGGCGGCGCCGTGGGGGTCGCCCTCTTCGGCACCCTGATCGCCGGAGGCTTCGTGCCCGGCCTGCGGCTTTCCCTGCTGATCGGCGCCGCGGCGCTGCTCTGCGGCTGCGCGGTGGCGGCCCGCTGGGTGCGGGTGCGCGGCTGAGGCGGGGGCGGGCGCCGGCCGCCGCCCCCCGGGTCACTCCGGGGCGACGCGCCGGCGCATCGGCGGCCGGAACAGGATCTCGACGTACACGATGCGCTCGTCGACCACGTCCAGGATCAGCATCCCTTCCGCGGGCGAGAGCGAGACGTTGCGGTGGCCGGAGCCGTACGGCTGCCCCCGGGGTTGGTCCGACGTGCGGATGCTCTGGCAGAAGTCGTCGCGGCAGCCGCACTCCCCCACCAGCCGCAGGTCGTGGACGCTCGCGGCCAGTTCGGGCTCTCCCTCCGCTTCCAGCAGGAAGATCAGCTCGGCGGCCGGCTCGGGGAAGACCTCGCGCACTCGCGGCAAGTCCCGTGCCATCCCGGCATGGTAGCCGCAACGGGTACGTCCCGCCCGGAGACGGGATCCGGGGGGCCGCGGTGGACCGGAGGATGCCGTGCCCCGCGCCGCCGGGGCGCCCCGGCGAGCCCTCAGGCGCCGCCTCCCAGGTCGAGGTCGAGGTAGTCGATGTCGGTGATCTCGACATCCAGCCCCTGGGCGCGGCGGCCGTGGTCGCGGAAGTAGGAGAAGCCCAGGCCCTCGCCCAGGATGCGCCGCAGTTCGCCCTCCTCGGCCCCGCCCTGGTAGGCGGCGAGCAGGTGCCCGGAGGCCGCGGGTTCCAGCAATTCGGTGACGCGTCGCAGCCGCGGGTCGTCCGTGGAGCCGGGGGCCGCCGTGAAGCCGAACCGCGCCCTGGTCTCCACCGTGATGCCCAGCCGGGCGGCCCGGCGGATCGCGCGGGCGCGCAGGCCCGGCTGCCAGCTGCGGCGGGCCTCCCGTTCCAGCGCCGCGGCCACGCGGGGGCCCGGGCGACGGATCTGCCCCGTCAGGTAGCGCTGCACGGTCCGGCGGGAGACCCCGAGCCGCCGGGCAACGGCCCCGGTGTCGCCGCGCTCGGCGCGCAGCAGCACCCGCACCCTGGCCTGGGCCGAGCGCGGCAACGGCCGGGTCTGCGTGGCCTGCAGCGCCTCCTCGATGCCGTCCTGGATCTCCCCCATCGCCCACTTCCTTCCCACGTGCCCGGGGGCGGCCGCCGCGCGGTCGGCGCCCGGCCGGCCGGGCCGGGCGATGCGGGCGCGCCCGCCCCGCCGACCGCCCGGCGCCTCACTGTAGTGGGCCGGGCGGGCTCGCCGCCCAGGAGGCGGGCTCGCCGTTCAGGAGTCGAGGACGGCGGCGACGGCCTCCAGCTCCACCAGCTGGTTCTCGTAGCCGAGGACGGTGACTCCCATCAGGGTGCTGGGAACGTCGTGTGCGCCGAAGGCGTCCCGCACCACCTTCCAGGCGGTGCCCAGGTCCTCCTGCCGGGAGGAGGCGACGAGAACCCGGGTGCTGACGACGTCCTGGAGCGAGGCCCCCGAGGCGGCCAGGGCGATCCGCAGGTTCTCGACGCACTTCGCCGCCTGGCCGGCGAAGTCCCCGACGGCCGCGGTGGTTCCGTCCAGGTTCAGCGGGCAGGCCCCGGCCAGGAAGATCAGCCGCGCCCCGGCGGGTGCCGTGGCCGCGTAGGCGTACTCGGCCACGTCCGACAGGTCCGAGGAGCGGATCAGGGTGACGGCGCGCGTCATGGGCGTTGCCTGCCTTTCCCTTCGCAGATGAGTGGGCAACGCCATGCTGCCGCGAACCGCTGCGGGTCTCACGCCGTTTTCTCCCCGGGGGCCGGCCGCAGGCACTCGATGAGGTGGTCGCCCATGTCCGGGGCGACACGCACGCCGTGGGTCTCGCTGCCGAAGCCGGGGAAGCGCCGGTCGCGCTCCTCCAGCGCGCTCAGGTAGCGCAGCAGCGGGCCGCCGGGGCCGCCGGCGTGCTCGCCCGGCATGAGGACCGGAATCCCGGGCGGCGTCACGGTGATCACGGCGGCGGCCGAACGCGCCACGGTGACCGCCGCGCGCCGCGGGGGTGCCCGGGCAAACCCGGTTGACGTTCCGGTGCGCCTGCGGTTACAACGATGGAACCCCGCGGCCCCGCCGATCTTCGGCGACCCCATGGCCCGCAGCGCCCCGCCCCCGGGGCGGGCGGCGGGAGCGGCAGTCGGTGGGCCCAAGGGCCTCGTCCAGAAGCGGAGGTCGCCTCGTGCGAACCAGTCGCGGCCGGCGGCGCGAAGGCCACGCCCGGGCCGCGGCGGCCCCACGGGCCGGCGCCTCGGCCCCGGCGGAGGGGCGGGCGGCGGCGCACGCCGCGCCCGGCGCGCCGTGAGGCGGGCCCGGGTCCGCGAGAAGGCCGCCTGGGCGATACCGGCGGCGCTGGCCGTCGACGCCCTGGGCACCGGCCTCTATCTCCCGCTGTCCATGGTCTACTTCCTCGCCGTCACCGATCTGACGGAGGCCGGGGTCGGCACGCTGCTGACGGCCGCGACCGCCTGCTCGCTGCTGGTGCCGCTGCCCGCCGGCCGGCTCGCGGACCGGTTCGGGCCGCGGCCGGTGGTGATCGCGGGCCAGTTGCTGCAGGCCGCCGGGTTCTTCCTGTACCTGGGCGTGTCCTCTCCCCTCTCGCTGTTCCTCGCGGCGCTGGTCGAGGCGGTGGGGCTGCGGACGTACTGGTCGACGATCTTCACGTTGATCGCCGAGCAGGCGGAGGGGGCGGACACGGACCAGTGGTTCGCGCGCGCCGGCATGATCCGGGCGGCCGGCACCGGTGCCGGCACGGTGCTCGCCGGCCTGCTGCTCGCGCTCGCCTCGGAGCGGGCCTACCGCGGGATGGTGCTGGCGGACGCGCTCTCCTTCGTCGCCGCCGCGTCGGCCGTCGCCCTCCTGGTGCCGAGGGCGCGGCCGGCGGGCGGCGGGCCGCGGGGGACATCTCCCGCCGGGGTGCGGCAGTTGCTGGGCAACCGGCCGTATCTGACGCTGATCGGCGTGAACGTCCTGTTCAACATCTGCACGGTCTTCCTCGCCGTCGCGGTCCCGGTCTACGTCACCCGCGGGCTGCGCGCGCCGGGCTGGGCGGTCGGCATCTTCCTCACGATCACCACGGTCGTCGTCGCCACGTGCACGGCCGAGGTCACCCGGCGGGCCAGGCGGCGGACCTCCCGGGGCGGCGCGATGGCCTGGGGCGGCCGGCTGTGGGCGGCCTGGTGCGCGGCCGCCGCGCTGGCCGTGCTGCTGCCGCGGGGACCGCTGCTGATCGGCTACCTGACGCTCGCGATGCTGCTGTGGGCGGCGGCGGAGATGACGCACGGCCCGGCCTCGAACGCGCTCGCCGCCCAGGCGGCGCCGGAGGGGATGCAGGGCACCTATCTGGCGGCGTTCCAGTATGCGTTCGCGACGGCGGACATGGTGACGCCCGCCCTCTTCGGCGTCCTGTACGGGGTGGACCGGGTGCTGCCCTGGGCGGCGGTGGGCGGCCTGGCACTGACGGCGAGCCTGGCGATCCGGCCCCTGGAGCGGCGCCTGACGGGCGGCCCGCCGGCGGGCGGCGGGGAGGCGGGCCGGTCCCCGAAGCGGCCGAAGGGCGACGGGAGCCGGGAGGCGCTCGGCCGACCGGGCGCGGGAGGCTCCTGAGAAGCCGTTTTCGGTCCCCTGTCAGCGCGCTGCTTCGGCGGCTGTGCTCATGCCCCGTGACCGGGCGACGGCTGCCGCCGCGCGTACCAGCGCGGCGACGCCGCGGCTGCGGGAGCGCTCCGGCCAGGCGATGACCAGCGTTGCGGGAGGGCAGTCCTCGATGGGGACGTAGGCCACCGCCGGCCGGGGATATCGGGCGGCGACGGATCTCGGGAGCACGGTCGTCGTCGTGCCGAGGCCGACGAGGGCGAGCAGTTGCGCGAGATCGTGGACCCCGTGCGCGTTGATGTCGTGCTCTGCCCGTTCGTCGACTTCTTCGGGGGCGATGCCGAGGTCGGCGAGCAGTACCCGCGAGACGGCCGTGAGGGCGTGGCCCGTGGGCAGTGCTGCGACGCGGGGCTCAAGCGCGACGATGTCCGCGTCGATGCCGTCCGGGTCGTAGGGCTCGAACATGAGCGCGGCGTCGGCCTCGCCGGTGCGCAACAGTCGTGTGTGCTCGCGCCAGCCGCACAGGCGTACGGCGATGGGCTCGGCGCCGGCTTCGGTGGCCGCCGCGGTGAGGAGATCCTCCAGCAGGCCCCCGTCGGCGTCCGCCTTGACGGCGAGGAGCAGGCTGCGGTGCGGTGCCGAGGCCCGCGCGGCGCGGCGGACCGCCGCATCGAGTGCCTCAAGGGCGGGTTGCACCTGGGCCAGCAGTGTCGCGCCGGGCTCGGTCAGCTCCACGACTCGGGTGGAGCGCTCGAAGAGACGCACGCCGATCTCGGCTTCGAGATTGCGGATCGCGCGCGACAGGGCGGGGCCGGCGATGCCGAGCCGGCCTGCGGCCCGTGTGAAGCTGCGTTCCTCCGCCACCGCGACGAAGTACCGCAACGACCGGGACTCCACTGCCATGAGCCGCATACTACGACCCGTTCGGCATCGCCATTGATGCCTTCTTGTTCATAGTCGGTTCCGGATCGGTCATTCTCGCGGAGTGGTCCGTGGCCGCAGCCTGGTGCGGTCGCAGCGCGGACGGCCTGCGGCGGAACGGAGAGGGAACAATGCGAGGAATCGGCATCGAGCGCTTCGGGCAGACCCCGGAGCTCAGGAACCTGCCCGTGCCCGAGCCTGGCCCCGGCCAGGTGCAGGTCGCGATCGAGGCCGCGGCGGTCAACCCGCTCGACACGGCCATCGCCTCCGGTGCCCTGGCGGCGTTCGGGGAGTACCGGTTCCCCTTGACGCTCGGTATGGACGGCGCCGGCACCGTGACCGCACTCGGCGAGGGCGTCACGCGGTTCCGCGTGGGGGAACGCGTCTTCGGGCAGTTCTGGGGCGTGCCGCTGCAGTTCGGTACCTTCGCGGAGGTCTGCGTGGTGCAGGCGGCACCCGCGCTCGGCGCGCTGGCAGCCGTCCCCGACGAGATGCCGAGCCATGTGGCTGCCGCGCTGCCGACCTCGGGCATGACCGCGCTCGGCGCCCTCGACCGCATGCAGGTCGCCGAGGGCGGAACGCTCCTGGTCATCGGCGCGACGGGGGGCGTGGGCACCTTCGCGGTGCAAGCCGCCGCCGCCCGCGGGCTCAGGGTGGTCGCGACGGCGCCCGCCGAGCTCGCCGGGCAGATGCGCGGACTCGGTGCCGGTGAGATCGTCACGCGTGGGGCTGAGCCCCTGGAGCGGGCGCTACGCAGGATCGTTCCCCGGGGAGTCGACGCGATCCTCGACGTCGTCGGCGACCCTTCCCTCACGAGCCGGGTGGCCGGCGCGGTGAGGGACGGCGGGGCCCTGTTCTCCACCGCCTTCGGGCTCGACGGGCGACTCCTCGCCGATGAGCGCATCCGTACCGCGAACTACCGGCTCGATCGCAAGCCCGAGCGGCTCGCCGAACTCACGGAGCTCGTGAGGGCGGGCGCCCTCCGGCCCGTCATCGGCGCGGAGGTCTCCCTTGCACAGACGCCGCGCGCCCTCGCCGGCGGCGTCGGCTCGACAGGGCTGCGTGGCAAGACGGTGCTGCGGACGAGCTGAGCCCGGTTCCGGCAGCAGAGAGCGGGTGCCGCCGGATACTTCTCACGGGTCTCAAGCCCGCTGCGTGTACGTCACCTGCTCACCTCCGGGAGAGTTCCGGCACAGGTCCCGGACGGCGGAGGGGTACTTGGGTCCGCGGGCGGGACTCCCGGTCGGTCAGCGGCGCACCGCGGTCTCCCGCTGCATGCGGGAGAGCTTCTCGGGGTTGCGCACCGCGTAGAGGCCGGTGATCAGGCCCTCGTCGAGGCGCACCGCCACGACGGTGTCGAGCCGGCCTTCGAGCCGGAGGAGCAGCGCCGGGCGGCCGTTGACCTGCGCGGGAAGCAGCGTGGCCGTGTCGGCGATCCTCCCCAGCACCTCGGCGACGCGGCCGGCCCCGACGACGGGGGCCTGTGCGGCCCGCACCACCCCGCCCCCGTCGGTCAGCAGGACGACGTCGGGCGCCAGGAGATCGAGGAGGCCCTGGAGGTCGCCGGTTTCCACCGCCCGCCGGAACGCCTCCAGCGCATCCCGCGTCTCCGCCGCCGACACCGCGCCCCGCGGACGCCGGGCCGCCACGTGCGACCGCGCCCGATGGGCGATCTGCCGCACCGCCGCCTGGCTCTTGCCCACCGCCTCCGCGATCTCCCCGTACTCCAGGCCGAACACGTCCCGCAGCACGAACACCGCCCGCTCCGCAGGACCCAGCGTCTCCAGCACCAGCAACATCGCCATCGACACGCTCTCCGCCAGCTCCACGTCCTCCGCCACATCCGGCGCCGTCAGCAACGGCTCAGGCAACCACGGACCCACATACGACTCCCGGCGGCGGCGGAGCGTGCGCAGCCGGTTGAGCGCCTGGCGGGTGGTCATCCGCACCAGGTACGCGCGCGGGTCCCGCACCACGGCCAGATCCACCCCCACCCACCGCAACCACGTCTCCTGCAGCACGTCCTCCGCATCCGCCGCCGAACCCAGCAACTCGTACGCCACCGTGAACAGCAGGCTCCGGTGCGCGAGGAACGCCTCGGTGGCCTCGTCCGGGCGGCCGGCGGGCGTGGGGAGACCGGCGATGTCCCGCGCGCCCTCTCCGCCCTCGCCGCGCGCCCCTGCCGCGCCGTGCGTCCCTGCCGCGCCGTCCCCGTGGCGCTCGCCGTCCCCGTGGCGCTCGTCGCGCTCGCCGTGCTCGTTCACGGTGGCTCCCGTCTGCTCGTTCTCGGCTGTGCCCCGCGCACAAGGCACCGCGCGAGCCGCCTCCTGTGACACCCGTGGCCAGTGGCGTACGTCACAGGGCCGCGGCTGTCACGGCGAGGCCGCCGCCGGTTTCTCCATGAGCGCCAGGCCGCCGGGCGCACGATCCGCGCGGCGGCACGCACCACGAGTGAGGACAACACGATGGAACCCCGTATGGAACTTTTCGGCACGGAAATCGGCACCAAGATCGCCAAGCGGATCTATGCCGTCAGCCTGGTGATTCAGGAATCGTCGCTGCCCAAGGCCGTTCAGGAACTGGTGCAGCTGCGCGTCAGCCAGATCAACGGCTGCGGCTTCTGCGCGGACATCCACGCCAAGGACGCCGCGGGCGCGGGCGAGAGCCAGGTCCGGCTGAACCTGGTCGCCGCCTGGCGCCACTCCACCGTGTTCACCGAGGCCGAGCGGGCCGCCCTGGCCCTCGCCGAGGAGGGCACCAGGACCGCCGACGCCCACCAGGGCGTCTCGGACGAGACCTGGGCCCAGGCCAGGAAGCACTACGACGAGGATCAGCTCACCGCCCTGGTCTCCCTCATCGCGATGATCAACGCCACCAACCGGCTCGGCGTGATCCTGAACAACCGGGGCGGTTCCTACGAGCCCGGCGGCCTCGCCGGACTCGCGAGCTGAGGCACGCGCCCGCGGCCCCACCGCCGGGCCCGGCCGGTGGGGCGGGCGCGTGCCCGGCAGGCCGTTCAGCCGACCCGGTCGGTGGGTTCCGCCGGCCGGGAGGAGGTGGCGGCCAGGCTGGTGAGGATCTTGAGGCGGTCCTCCGAGGTGCTGCCGGGTTCTGCGGT
Source organism: Streptomyces hoynatensis (assembly GCF_003626535.1). Classification (GTDB taxonomy): domain Bacteria; phylum Actinomycetota; class Actinomycetes; order Streptomycetales; family Streptomycetaceae; genus Streptomyces; species Streptomyces hoynatensis. Next base: position 445,378 of record NZ_RBAL01000003.1, on the reverse strand, counting down.
GTAGAGGGTCAGGTCGTGGACGGCCTGGGAGGACAGGGGCAGGTCCAGGGACTGGTAGGTCAGCTCCAGTTCCCCGACGTCGGGGTGCCGGAGCCGCTTGACGCCGGCGTGCCGGATGCGGACGTCATGGGCGGCCCACTGGCTGCGGAACTCGGGGCTGAGAGTGGACAGTTCGCCGATCAGCTCGCGCAGGGCCCGGTCGTGGGGTTCGCGGCCGGCCTCCGCCCGCAGCAGGGCGGCGGTGACGGCGGTCGCGGCGTCCCAGTCGACGAAGAAGTCCCGGGCCGTGGGGTCGAGGAAGATGTAGCGGGCCAAGTTGGGCCGGCCCCGCTCGTCGGTGGTGGGGCTGTCGTACATCGGCTGGTACAGGGCCCGGGCCAGCGCGTTGTGGGCGATGAAGTCCTGCCGGCCGTTGCGCACGAACGCGGAGGACATGGTCATGGAGTCGAGCAGCCACTGGATGCGGGGCGGGACCTCGACGTCCCTGCGGCGCGAGGGCGAACGGCGGTCGGTCCTGGCCGCGCGGGCCAGGTCGAACAGGTAGGTGCGTTCGTCCTCGTCCAGCCGCAGGGCATCCGCCACCGCGGCGAGCACCTCCTCGGACACTCCGCCGATGTGGCCCTTCTCCAGCCGGGTGTACCACTCGGTGCTCACGCCGGCGAGGACGGCGACCTCCTCGCGCCGCAGGCCCGGGACCCGGCGCCGGCCACTGGTGGGCAGCCCCGCCTGCCGCGGGGTGATCCTGGCCCGGCGGCTGCCGAGGAAGTCCCGGATCTCCGCCCGGTGATCGTGTGGGTCGTCCATGCGTTCCACGGTAGCCAGGGAGACGCCGCCGAGGGAGGTCGCACGTGTCCCCCCTATAAACGCGACCTTCTCCGCCTGTGCGGATGCCGGTCTCCTGGGAGGCGCACCGCGAACGCGACTCCGCGGAGCGCACCGGCGAGCACGCGAGGGGGAATCCTCCGCGCCCCCGCCGACCTGCTCCTTTCCCGAATTCACCACTACCGCACCGGAGAACACCTGATGCGCGCGACCCTCATGTACGGCGCCGGCGACGTCCGCGTCGAGAACGTTCCCGACCCCGTCGTCTCGCTGCCCACCGACGCGCTGGTCCGCATCGCCGCCTCCTGCATCTGCGGCAGCGACCTGTGGCCCTACGGCTCGATGCAGCCCCAGGACCGGCCGGTCCGCATGGGCCACGAGTTCATCGGCATCGTCGAGGACATCGGCTCCGAGGTGACCACCCTCAGGCGCGGCGACCTCGTCGTCGCCCCGTTCGCCGTCTCCGACAACGCCTGCCCGTTCTGCCGGGAAGGGCTGCACACCTCCTGCGCCCACCCGCGGGCCGGCTTCTGGGGCGGAACGGGGGAAGGCGGGCAGGCGGAGGCGATCCGCGTCCCGCTCGCCGACGGCACCCTCGTCAAGCTCCCCGTCGCCCCGGACTCCGCGCTGCTGCCCTCCCTGCTGACCCTCTCGGACGTCCTCGGCACCGGCCACCACGCGGCCGTCACAGGGGGCGTCGACGAGCGCACCCGCGTCACCGTGATCGGCGACGGCGCCGTCGGCCTGCTGGCCGTGCTCGCCGCCAGGCGGCTGGGGGCGGAACGGATCGTCCTCATGGGCCGCCACCGGGCACGCACCGACCTCGGCCGCGCGTTCGGCGCCACCGACGTCGTCCCGGCCCGCGGCGGGGAAGGGATCGAGCAGGTGCGTGAGCTCACCGGCGGCGAGGGTACGCACGTGGTCCTCGAATGCGTCGGCACCAGGTCCGCCTACGAGCAGGCCCTCGGCATCGTCCGCCGCGGGGGCGTGGTCAGCCGCGTCGGCATCCCCCAGTACGAGGACGCCCCCGTCGGCTTCGGCAGCCTCTTCCGCCACAACATCCGCCTCGCCGGGGGCCCCGCCCCGGTGCGCGCCTACATCGAGGAACTGATGCCCGACATCCTCGACGGCACCATCGAGCCCGGGAGGGTCTTCGACGCCGCCACCCCCCTCGACGGCATCCCGGCCGGCTACCGGGACATGGCCGACCGCAAGAGCCTCAAGGTGCTCATCAGGCCCTGAGCCCTCCCCGGCCGCGGCACGGGGAGAACGGGGCGGGCCCGACTCCGACGGGCGACGGCGCGGGACCACGCGCCAAGTGACGCAGGTCACATAGCCTTGCGGTCACATCGCCCCGGGACGATCGGTCAATGCGGTGAAGGAACCGAAAAGGCAAGGAGATCATCATGGACGCCCGCTTCCCCTACTACCGCAACCCGGTCGGAGCCTCGTTCATGAAGGCCATCCAGTCCGCGGGCAAGGCGGTGGAGAACTCGGGACTGCCTGCCGCGACGAAGGAGCTGGTGAAGATCCGGGTCAGCCAGATCAACGGCTGTGCGGTGTGCACGGACATGCACACCAAGGACGCCGCGCACGCCGGGGAGAGCGCGGTGCGGCTGCACCTGATCGCCACCTGGCGGGAGGCCACGGTCTTCACCGAGGCCGAACGGGCCGCCCTGGAACTGGCCGAGGAGGGCACCAGGATCGCCGACGCCGCGGGCGGCGTCAGCGACGAGGTATGGGCGAACGCCGCCAAGCACTTCGACGAGGACCAGCTCGCCGCCCTCGTCTCGCTCGTCGCGATCATGAACACCTGGAACCGGCTGAACGTCATCACCCGGCAGCCCGCGGGCGACTACCGGCCCGGCCAGTGGGGCTGACCCGGCGGCCCGCGCCCCGGGACCGTGCCGGGTACCGGGGGGCGGGGGGCCGGAGGCGCGGGCTCAGAGCCAGACGCCGCAGCGGTGGCGCCACTGCCGGTAGCCGCGGACGGGGCCGGCGTTGAGGTAGCTCCAGGGGGAGGCGGAGATCCGGCCGCCCAGCAGGCGGAACATGTCGCGGGCGGCCTCCCGTTCGCCGGCGAGGGCGAAGGCCATCGCGAAGACGTTGTGCTGCCAGATCCAGCCGGCGGTCCTGCGGTAGGCGGGGTGGCGCACGGAACGCTCGGCGGCCTCGTGCAGGTCACGCCGGACGGCGGGGCGGCGCAGGTACGCCAGGGCGCCGCCCTTCCGCGCGACCATCGACTCCAGGTGGGCCTGCGCGATCAGCACCCCGAGCGGGCTCCCCGGCGGCGCCCCGGCCGTCACGGCGTGGGCGAAGTGGTGCGCCGCCTCCTCCGAGCCGCCCCACTTGGGCGTCAGCTGCTGCAGGTACTGGGCGTGTGCGCCCAGGTGTCCCGGGACCAGGCGGACGGCCGTCTCGAACCGCTCCCGGGCGGCGTCCGGTCCCACGTGGAGCCCGCGGGCGGTGAACAGCAGCTGGTGCCACGGCTCGGCCCAGGTGGGCTCCCGCTCGATGGCCTCGTGCAGGTGGGCCTCGGCGATCCGCAGCCGCTCCTGGAACTCCGGGCACCGCCGATGGTCGATGTCCCGCCCGGCCGCCTTGGCGGCGGCGGTGTAGGCATCCCAGGCCCACACGATGTGGCAGGAGCCAGAGGCGAGGAGGGCGAGCGCCGGCTCGGGTTCGGTCGCGATCAGCCCGGCCAGCCAGGGGCGGACGTCCGCCACCCCGCGCAGGCCGCTCAGCGGCATCGCCCAGTCCTCCTGGGGGGCCGCGAGGATCTGCCGGCGGACCTCGGGCCAGTCACGCCGCCGTGCGGCACGCCGCACTTCCTCCCCGTGCCGCACGATGCGGGGCCACAGCCTCAGGCCCGCTTGCGTCACCGGTCCACCCCCGTACCTTCCTCGTTCATCCGCAGGTCATGTGGATATCACACGGGGAGGAGGGGGCCGGCGGCCGGGGCGCCCGCGGGGCGGGTCAGCCGGCCTGGGGGGCCCGGGCGGCGACCGGGTCGTCCTCGGGTTCGTCGGCCGTGCGCAGGACCGCGATCCACAGCGGAAGCAGCCAGTGGGTGAGGAGGAGGGCGAAGAGCGCGGCGAGCAGAGTGCCGGTGCCGACGCCCGAGTCGGTGAGCCGCTCGGCGAGCAGGAGCGCGCCGAGCACCGCCACCAGGCAGGCGAGTTGCACCCGGTGTGCCGTCGTGTGGGCGCGCCCGCGCTCGGCCAGCTGCCGCTCGTCCAGCACCCGGGCGCGCAGTTCGAGCAGGCCGCGCGTGGATGCGTTGAGCACGCCGGTGCACACGCACCAGGCCAGGAGGAGCGGCACGAGAAGCGCGAGCAGCAGCACGCCGTTGTCCCCGGACAGGGGGAAGACGGCCGGGGTGGCCGCGGTGAGGAGGACGTGCGCCGCCGTCCAGGCCGCGCGGCGGCCCCGGGTGGCGTGCCAGCGCGCGCCCTCCTCTCTGTTCATCACGCGGAGCATCGTGGCGTCGTAGGTCGTCGGCCGGCTGTCCATCAGGCATTCCTCCGTGTCGATCCCGGGCTTCCGGGGGCGCCGTACACCTCGTCCGTGAGCGGCCGGAACGGCTGGAGCGAGAACAGCGCCTCCACCGGCAGCGCGAAGAACTCGGCTATGCGCAACGCCAGATCAAGGCTCGGGTTGTACTGCCCACGCTCGATGTGCCCGATCGTCTGGTAATGCGCGCCGACGGCCTCGGCCAGCGCCCGCCGCGTGACGTTCCGTTCCGCACGCACGACCGACAATCTGTTGTAGACCTTATCGCTCACGTATAAGTTCTACTACATGCAGGAGCGTGCGGGCTACCTCGGCGTGCACAGTTCCGCGGGCCTTCTACCGCCCGGCGCCCGGGGCTTCCTGACCCTCGCCGCCCCGCGGTCCCGGCCGCCACACGAAGAACTCGGTGCCCGGCCCGCGCTCGGAGAACCGGCCCGAGGCGGAGGCGCCGGCCAGCAGCCGGCGAAGCTCCGACTCGAAGGCGTCCCGGCGGTCCCCGAACAGGTGCGGGGCCGAGGAGGACAGGGAGTACACCCAGGCGACGACGTCGTCGACGGTGCGCTCCAGCGCCTGCCCGCCGGGCACGACGTGACGCTCGGGGCCGAGAAAGCCCGCCCGGGCGAGAATCCCGGCCTCGCCGCCCGGCGTTCCCTCCGGCAGCAGGCCACGGCCGGCCCGCCGGACGGGGCCCAGGTACCGCCCGACCAGCGCCCGCACCTCTGCGTAGGGCACCGCCGGGTGCGCAAGTCCCCCCGGGGCGGGGGTTTCCGTCTTCAGGTCGGAGACGTGGACCAGCGCCCCGCCGGGCAGCAGCATGCCCCGCACCCGCGCCGCCACCAGGTCGCGGTCCATCCAGTGGAAGGACTGGGCGAAGACCGCCACGGTGAACCGGCCCAGGCCCGGCGGGAGTTCCTCGGCCCGGGCCCGAACCCAGCGGGCCTTCGCGGCCACTCCCGCCTCCGCCGCCCGGCGGCGGGCCTCGCCGATCATCCCCTCGTCGGCGTCGACGCCGACGACCTCGGCGAAGTGGGGCGCCAGCGGCACCGTGAGGATGCCGGGCCCGCACCCCACGTCCAGCAGGCGCCCGCGGCCGTCGAGGCCCAGGGCGGCGGCGAGCGCCTCCGCCAGCCCCGGGGCGTAGGGGAGCCGTCCGCGCGCGTAGTAGGGGGCGGAGCCCAGATACAAGGTGTCGTCCCACTCCCAGCCCGCCGCCATGTCCGCCGCCGCCCTTCCCGAAGATCACTCCGCCGTCGGGCCCGAGCGTCCCATGCCGTGGCGCCGCGATGCGAGCGGATACCTGCCGCCGGGCCACGCGCCCCGCCGCGCCCCGGTTCGGCCCGCGGGTCCCGACCGCAGGCGGTACGCGGTCCGCTGGGCCCACCAGGCCGCGGCCGCGCCCACCGCCGGCGCGAGCGCCCAGGCCGCCGGGGGCGTTGCGCCGCGGGAGGCGGTGGCCACCAGGGCCGGGCCCAGCGCGGCCGAGACGGCAAGCGGGCCGCGGAAGGCCCACAGCAGCACCTGCACGGGTCCGGTGTTGCCCAGCGGCGTCTCGGAGCCGATGAGCAGGCGGGTGGGCACGGCGCCGCGATAGGACTGCACCAGGGCCGCGCACACCAGCGCGGGCACGCCCGCGAGCAGCAGCGGCGCCCCGCCGCCGAGGACCACCGCGGCGGGCAGGCCGGTGAGCAGCAGCAGCGCGCCCGGCAGCAGCCCATGGCGCAGCGCCAGGGACCCCGGCGGCCAGGGCAGCGCGGCGGAGCGCCGCATGTCGTCGCCCTCGAGCCGCGCCGGCTCCGCCAGTTGGGAGGCTCCCGCGCACCCGGCCACCAGCGCCGCGAGGGCCGCGGCCGGATGGGGCAGGGAGGCGCAGGCCAGGGCCGCCGCCCACCACAGCGCCGCCCACAGCAGCCGGGAGGGCTCCCGCAGCAGGCCGGTGGCGTCCCGCCACGGCACCAGCAGCAGCGCCGCCGGCCGCCCGCGGCGCGGAGGCGGCGGCCCGCGCCTGGCGACCGGGGCCCGGCCGCGGGCGGCGCGCACCGTCGCCGCGGCCAGGCGCAGGTCGAGCGCGTACCCGGCGGCGGCGAGCCGGACCGCGGCCGCGGCCTGCTCGCGCAGCACCCGGGCCGGTATGGCCGGCGCCGCCCGGCGGGCCGCGGTCAGGGCCGCCGCGGCCCCGGCCGTGGCGAGGGCCGCCGCCGCGGCACCCGCCCAGGCCGGCGCCCCGCCCGCCGCCGCCACCAGGGGCAGCGCGGCCACCGCGGCGAGCGGCGGCGCCCAGGGCAGGGTCCGCGGCACACCGCCGTGCCGCTGCGTCACCACGCCGGCGGCCGTCGCCAGGCAGCCCGCCGCCCCGCCGCCGCAGGCCCCCGCGAGCAGGGCCGCCCACCACGGTCCCGGGCGCAGGGCGTGCAGCACCAGACCCGCCGCCGCACCGGCCGCGGCTCCCGCCCCTCCCCACAGCGCCGCCGCGCGGCGGAAGGAGGGCAGCAACAGGGCGCGGCGCGCCACGGGGTGCGGCAACAGCCAGGCGGCGGTGGGCGGATCGACCCGCACGGGACCGCGCCAGCGCGCCCGCCGCGCCGCCGCGAGCGGCAGCAGGGCGCACAGCACGGGGCCCGCCACGGGCAGCAGGTGCAGGACGCGGTCGGCGGCGGGCCCCTGCCAGCTGCCGTCCTGCGCGGCCCGCAGGGCGGCGGCCAGGTAGGGCACGCCCCACACGGCCGTGACGAGCAGCACGCAGTAGAGGGTGTAGGCGGTGTTCCCGCGGCCGGCGCGGCGCCCTGGTGCCCGGCGTTCCCGCAGGTAGGCCAGGGCGCCGGCGGAGGCGGCCGCGGCGGGCTCCGGGGTGGGCGGCGCCTGCCGGGGGGCCTCAGCCGAGGTCATGCGGGTGCAGGCGGCCGTCGTCGAGGGTGACGGCGCGGTCGGCCGCCCCGGCGGCGAGGGCCGGGTCGTGGGTGGCCATCAGGACGGCGGTCCCCGCTTCGGCGGCGGACCGCAGCCGGCGGGCCAGGTCCGCCCTCGCCCCGGCGTCGAGGCGCTGCTCAGGCTCGTCGAGGATCAGCAGTTCGCGGGGCCGCACCCAGGCCGCGGCCAGGGCGAGCAGCTGGGTCTGTCCCGAGGAAAGACCGGCGGGCAGGCCGTGGGCCCGGGCGGACAGGCGATGTTCGGCGAGCGCCGCGTCCACCGTGCCGTCCGCCGCGGCGCCGAGTCCGTGGGCCAGCGCCACCAGCATCAGGTGCTCGCGGACGGTCAGATCCGGATAGCAGGCGCCGAAGTCGAGGACGGTGGCGACCGCGGCCCGGAACCGCGGGTCGTTCTCGTCGGCGGCAGCGCCGTGCAGCCTGGCCTCGCCCCCGGCCGGCCGCTCCCGCCCGGCGGCGAGGCGCAGCAGCGTGGACTTGCCGGCGCCGTTGCCGCCGAGGATCGCCACGCACTCGCCGGCCGCCACGTCGAGGCTCACCCCGTCGAGGACCCGGTGGGTCCCGTAGTGGTGGCTGAGGGAGCTCAGCCGCAGCACCGGCGCGGCGCCGCCCCCTCCGCCGGCGACCGGCGCGGGGGCCGCACCGGGCCCCCGGCCCGGGTGAGCGCCGCCTGCGCCTCTGCCGCCACGCACCCGCGTCCCCTCCTCTCGTCCCCGTGCGGTCGCCCGGCCCCGCGCCGTCGTGCGGCCCGGGGAGGTGGCCGCCCCGCCGCGTCCCCCGGCAAGATCCGCGTCCCGACCGCCGAGGATACGTCGCCCCGCCCCGGCGCCCGTCGCGGCGCCGGCCCTCCCCCGCGCCGCGGCCGTCGGCCTTGCGCACGCTTTCGCTTCCCGGTCTCCCCCTTGCCAACGGAAAGGGGGGCCGGCGCCGAGGAGGCCCGCGCCACCGGCCGCGGTGGCCGCGTCTGCCCTGCGTGAACCCGGCCCGGCGCCACCGGCGCCCGGGATTGCGGGGGTGTCCGAAGGGAAGATCGGGCCGCACCCGCCCCTCGTTGACAGGGAATGGACGGGCTGGGAAGGATGCCCCTCGTGGTGGTCGACCTTGAGGGCGTGCCCGCGGAGGAGCGCCGGCAGCGCATCGCGGGCATGGTGGAGGAACGCGGCTTCGTGCATGTCGGCGACCTGGCGGCGGCCTTCGGCATCTCCCGCGTCACCGTGCGCTCCGACCTGGACGGCCTGGAGAAGCAGGGGCGGCTGCGCCGGGTGCGTGGCGGGGCGCTGGCGAGGCACCGGGCCGGCGGGATGCCCGCGAGCCGGGCGGGCGGCGCGATCGAGTCCTCTTTCGAGGAGGCGAGGGGTGCCGCGGCAGCGGAGAAGGCGGCGATCGGCCGCCTCGCCGCCCGGCTGATCAGCCCCGGCGAGAGCGTCATCCTCGACGCGGGCACCACGGCGACCGCCGTGGCGCGGGCCCTGGTCGAGCGGGCGGACCTGCACGACGTCGTGCTGCTCACCAACGGCCTGTCCGTCGCCAGGGAGCTGGAATCCGCCATCCCGCGCTACACCGTCATCGTCACCGGCGGCACCCTGCGGCCGCTCCAGCACTCCCTGGTCAGCCCGCTGGGCACCGGAATCCTGGAGCAGGTCAACGCCGACACCGTCTTCCTCGGCTGCAACGGCGTGCACCCGCGCCGTGGCTTCACCAACCTCAACCTCCCCGAGGCCGAGCTGAAGCAGGCCATGATCCGCTCCGCGGCGCGCTGCGTCGTCGTCGCCGACGGCTCGAAGGTGGGGAGGGTGGAACTGGCCCCCATTTGCCCGATCGGCCAGGCGGACCTGCTGATCACCGGGGCCTCGGCCGACGCGCAGACGCTCCAGGACTGCCGCGACGCCGGCCTGGACGTCGACGTGGCCACGGCGCCCGAGGGCCACTGACGCGCCCCGGCCCGGCCGGGGGCGGCTCCGGCCGCCTGACCCGGCGGTGCGGGTGCCGTCCCCGGCGGCGTCCGGCCGGTGGGCCGCCGAAAGGGCTCAGTCTCCGGGAGCGGTGCCGCACAGCTCCTCGTCCACGAGCGTCCGCATGGCCTGCTGCGTGTCCTGGCCGCCGTCGCTGGTGACGTAGACGACGGCGGTCCTGCTGCCGTCGGCGGTGACGCCGCCCCACATGTGGTAGCCGAGCAGTTCCCCGGGGTGGCCGAAGTAGCTGCCGCCGCAGGACAACGGGAGCTCGCCGAGGCCGAGTCCGTAGTCCGCCCCGATCTCGGGCGCGGGCACGGTGGCCGTCATCTCCGCGAGTTGTTCCGGGGCCAGCAGGCGGCCGCCGAGCAGCGCGCGGTAGAACCGGTTCAGGTCGCCGGCGGTGCTGATGATCGAGCCGGAGCCGACGGCCATGCTCGCGTTGAGCTCCGTCACGTCGATGCCGGTGCCGGTGCCGGTGCCGAACGTGGCGTAGGCGTGGGCGTGCGGGCCGGGGATGGAGGGGAGGGTGCCGGGCGTTTCGGTGCCGGTCAGGCCCAGCGGGCGGATGATCCGGTCGGTCACCTCCTGGGCCCAGCTCCGGCCGGTGACCTCCTGGACGATCATCGCGGCGAGGAGGTAATTGGTGTTGGAGTAGGACCAGTCGGTGCCCGGGCAGGGCTGGGAGGGGTGCTCGGGGCAGGGCGCCGGCGGGTGCTGCATGGCGAGCCCCACCACCTCCTCGGGGGTGTAGCTGCGCAGCCGCTCGGCCCGATAGCCGTCCGCGCTGGTCAACGCGGGGATGTCCGGCAGGACCTCGGGGATGCCCGAGGTGTGCTGCAGCAGTTGCCGCACGGTGATGCGGCTCCCGTCGTTGCCGTTGCCCCTCACCACGCCGGGCAGCCACTGCTCGACGGTGTCCTCAAGCGACAGGCGGCCCTCGCCGGCGAGTTGCAGCACGACCGTGGCGGTGCAGGTCTTGGTGGCGCTGCCGATCCGGAACCTGCCGTTCCACGGCATCGGCGCCGCGGTGCCCCGCTCGGCCGTCCCGGCGCGCGCGCCGTGCCGGGTGCCCGGTGTGGTGACCTCGGCGAACACGCCGACGGCGCCGGTGTCGTGGATCGCCTCCACCTGCTGCCGGAGCGGGTCGTCCGGCCGTGGACCGGCCTGCCGGGGCCCGGCCGCCGCCGGTCCGGTCGATGCGGCCAGCAGAACCGCGGCCAGGCCCGTCAGGACCAGCCGGGCCGGCCGGCGCCTTTCCCCCACGTGCACGGTGCATCCCTCTTCCGCTCGGATGGCCCGGTCATCCGGGGACCGCTCGGGCGGTGGCCCGCGGCGGTTCCGTCCCCGGAGCCGGTGATCGAGAGCCATCCCACCAGGGCGGAGGGGCCCGGCCCACCCGGCTGGCCCCCGGCCCGCCCCCGCGCTGTCCCCAGGGCGGGGGCGGGGGTTACCCCCCGCAGGGGGTGGGGAGCTGAGGGAGGCGGTGCGGGGACGGGGCCTCAGGGCCAGGGGCGGAGTGCGGGGAGGCGCGCCGGGGTGAGGGTGCCGGTGGGGGCGCGGCCGGCGAGCCAGGCCGTCAGGTCCGCCAAGGTGCCGCGCACGGTGAGGAGTTCACCCCTGCGCCCGGATTCCCCGCTCGGCTCCTCCCCGGGCGTCCCGGGCTCCTCCCCGAACGTGCGGCGTTCCCCGCCGTCCGTGGCCACCAGTTCCAGGCGCAGGCCCAGGGGCGCCCGCGGTGCCAGGAAGTCCAGGGCGTGGCCGCAGAACTCCCTGGTCCAGTCGGCCGGCGTCGGCCCGAGCAGCAGGTCGGCCGTGTGGATCTCCACCTCGCGCCACCAGGCGAGCAGCGCGGCCCGCAGGTCCGCGTCGCGGTAGCGGACCCGGCGCGTCCAATCCCCTGGGCCCACCCGGCGCCACTGCCGCTCGGCAGCCGTCAGCGCGGCGGCCACCGCCTCCCGCAGGGCGCCGGCGTCGCGGCGCGCGCCGGCCTCGATCGCCGCGTCGCGGGCCGGCCTGCCGCCGTCGTACACCTCGGCCAGCCGGTCCTCCAGCGCCGCCCTGGCCTGCCCGGCCAGGGCCAGGCAGACGCCTTCGAGGTGGGAGAGGACGTGTGCCCTGCGCCATCCCGGCAGCGCGCTCGGCTCCCGCACGAGGGGGGTGGTCAGGCCGGGCAGCAGCGCGCGCAGCCGCTCGTGGGCCGCGAAGACGGCCTCGCGCACGCGGGTGCAGGACAGGGGCGCGGGCGTCAGGGCCACAGTCGTTCCTTGCTCCAGGAGCCGTCCTGGGCGCGGCGGTAGCGCAGCCGGATGTGGTCGCGATCCGGGGCGCCCTGGAAGAACTCGGCCTCCTCGGCGCGGAGCGTGTACAGGGTCCAGCCGGGGGCGACGAGGTCCGGCTCGCGTGCGACGCGTTCCCTGGCCCCGGCCAGGGCCGCCGCCCGCTCGGCCGGGTCGTGCAGCGGCCGGCTCTGGCGCCCGAGCAGCGCCTCGGCGCGGGCGCCGGGGCCGCGGTCCAGGAAGTCGGCGGCCCCCGCCTCGGCGCTCTCGGCGGCCACGGGCCCGCGCAGCCTGACCTGCCGGCCCAGGTCGGGCCAGTAGAAGGTGGCGGCGGCGTAGGGGCGTTCGGCCAGCGCCGCGCCCTTGGGGCTGGTGCGCTCGGCCGCGAACCGCCAGCCCGCGTCCGGGTCGGGGAGCACGTCCTTGACGATCAGCACCCGGGCCGCGGGGTTGCCGTCCCGCCCCGCGGTGGCCAGGGACATGGCGTGCGGCTCGGGCACCTTCGCCTCGACGGCCTCCAGCAGCCATGCGGTGAACAGTGCGGCGGGTCCCGCGGGGGCGGCGGCGGCGTCGAACTCCGGCAACTCGCCCGTGAACACCTCAAGTCGGCGCAGCAGCGCCCGTAGCTCGGACATGACCTCATCCCTCCCGTTAATGGTTTAGCGCATGTATACCATTAGCTCATGTCCTCCGCAGCCTCCCCCCACCGCCTGGCCCTGGAACTCGCGCTCACCATCCGGCACGACGGCCACGGCGGCGTCGCCGACGATCTGGCCACGGCCGGCGGGCTGGCCGCCTGGCTGCAGGAGCGCGCCGCGCCGCTGGCCGAGGCGGGCGCCCGCGTCCGGCCCGGCTCCCCGCCGGACCGGGCCACCCTCGACGCGGTGCGGGAGCTGCGCGCCGCGGTGCGGGCGCTGTTCGCGCGGGCGGTGCGCCCGGGGCCGCCCAGCCGGGCGGACGCGCACCGGCTGATGTCCCCCGCGCAGGCGCTGGAGCGGCTCAACGCGGCGGTCGCGCGGGTGCCGGTCGTGACCCGCCTCGACTGGCCGGAGGGGGGCGACCCGGTCCTGGGCACCGCCCCGGCCTCCCCCGGCGTGCCGACGGCGGCCGAGTCGCTGACCGCGGCCCTGGCCCGGGACGCGATCGCCTTCCTGGCCGGGCCGGAGCGGGCCCGGCTGCGGGCCTGCCCGGCCCCGCGGTGCGTGCGCTACTTCGTGCAGGACCACCCCCGGCAGGAGTGGTGCAAGCCCTCGTGCGGCAATCGCGCCCGGGTGGCCCGCCACCAGCGGCGCCGCCGGGAGGCCGCCGAGGGGTAGGCCGTGCCGTGCGGATCCCCGTGGCGCCGCGCCGCCCGGGGCACGCCCACGGACCGGTCGGTCCGCGCGGGCGGGGCGGGCAGGGAATAGTGGGAGGTGGCGTCCCGTTGTGGCGGCATAGTTTATTGTTCAACTAACTGGGAGAGTGGGAGTCCGATGACCGGGATGCAGTTCGGGATCTTCACCGTCGGCGACGTCACGCCGGACCCGACCAACGGCACCACCCCGAGCGAGCACGACCGGATCAAGGCGATGGTCGCCCTCGCGCAGAAGGCCGAGGAGGTGGGTCTCGACGTCTTCGCGACCGGCGAGCACCACAATCCGCCGTTCGTCCCCTCCTCCCCCACCACCATGCTCGGCTGGATCGCCGCCCGCACCGAACGGCTGCTGCTGTCCACGGCCACGACGCTCATCACCACCAACGACCCGGTGAAGATCGCCGAGGACTTCGCGGTGCTCCAGCACCTGTCCGACGGGCGGGTCGACCTGATGCTCGGCCGCGGCAACACCGGCCCGGTCTACCCGTGGTTCGGCCAGGACATCAGGGAGGGCATGAACCTCGCCATCGAGAACTACGCGCTGCTGCACCGGCTGTGGCGCGAGGAGGTCGTCGACTGGCAGGGCCGGTTCCGCAGCCCGCTCCAGGGCTTCACCGCCGCGCCGCGCCCGCTGGACGGCGTGCCGCCGTTCGTCTGGCACGGCTCGATCCGCTCCCCCGAGATCGCCGAGCAGGCCGCGTTCTACGGCAACGGCTTCTTCTCGAACCACATCTTCTGGCCCAGGGAGCACACCCGGCGGATGGTCGAGCTGTACCGGACGCGGTTCGCGCACTACGGGCACGGCACGCCGGAGCAGGCGATCGTCGGCCTCGGCGGGCAGGTGTTCATGCGGCGCAACTCCCAGGACGCCGTACGGGAGTTCCGCCCGTACTTCGACAACGCCCCCGTCTACGGCCACGGCCCGTCGCTGGAGGAGTTCGCCGCGCAGACCCCGCTGACGGTCGGCAGCCCGCAGGAGGTCGTGGAGAAGACGCTGAGCTTCCGCGAGTACGTGGGCGACTACCAGCGGCAGTTGTTCCTCGTCGACCACGCGGGACTGCCGCTGAAGACCGTGCTGGAGCAGATCGACATGCTGGGCGAGGAGGTCGTGCCGGTGCTGCGCGAGGAGTTCGCCAGGAACCGCCCGGCCACCGTGCCCGACGCCCCCACCCACGCCTCGCTGCTCGCGGCGCGGCGCGCGGCCGAGGTGAGCGCGCCGTGAGGATCGCCGTCGTCTCGGCGGGGCTGAGCGTTCCCTCCGCCACCCGGCTGCTCGCCGAGCGCCTCGCCGCCGCCACCGTGGAACGCACCGGCGCCGAGCCGCGGTTCGTCGAGCTCAGGGAGCTGGCCGTCGCCATCGCCCACCACCTGACCAGCGGCTTCCCCGGCCCGCGGCTGGCCGAGGCGATCGAGGAGGTCACGGGAGCGGACGGGCTGATCGCGGTCACGCCGGTGTTCTCGGCCTCCTACAGCGGGCTCTTCAAGTCCTTCTTCGACCTCCTGGAACCCGAGGCGCTGGCCGGCAAGCCGGTGCTGATCGCGGCGACCGGCGGCACGCCCCGCCACTCCCTGGTGATCGACCACGCCCTGCGGCCGCTGTTCGCGTACGCGCGGGCGATCGTGCCGCCGACCGGGGTGTACGCGGCCTCCCAGGACTGGGGTGCCTCCCGGGCCGCGGCGGCGGACGAACTCGCCGCGCGGATCGAACGCGCGGCGGGGGAGCTGGCCGGCCTGCTCCGCCCCGGGTCCCCGGCCCCGCGCCGCCCCGAGGGGGAACGGGCCGGGGCGGACGGGGCCGGAGCCGTGGTGGACGGGGCCGGGGCCGGGGAGCGCCCGCCTCAGGCGCCGGAACCGGACGGGGAGTTTGTCCCGTTCGCCGAGCGGCTGGCCGCCCTCGGCATCGACGCGCCTCCCGCCCCGGGGGACGCGGCCCGCGGCCCGGGGAGCACCCCCGAGGCGGGCGCCCCCACCGCGGGAGGAACGCGGCCGGAGGCGCCGGGCGGCGGCCGGCCGGGACGCTGAGCCGGCGCGGGGCAGCGGAAGGGGGCAGCGGAAGAAGGAGGCGGCGGCGCCCCGGCCGGGACAGCGGCGCTGCGGTGGGCCCGTCCTTCGGGCCGGTCCGGCCGCCGGGCCCCGTCCGCCCGGAGTGCTCCGGGGACCTGCGCGCCGGGGCCTGAGCGTCCGCGTCCTGGCCCGGCCGCGTCACCCCGGGGGTGCCGCGCTCATCATTTCGGGCCATTGGGGCGCGGTTCTCGCGTGCGGGCCCGTGGCGTGCGGAACGGTGCGGTGCGGAAGCTTCCCTTCTTCTCCGTGGGAGACATGTGATGCACCGCGTGAAGTGGTCCAGGGCTGTGGTGGTGGGGGTGTCGGCGCTCGCCGCGGCGCTGCTCCCCGCGGCCCCTCCGGCGGCGGCCGACGATGGCTACGCGTGGGCGGCGCTCGGCGATTCCTACACCGCCGGCCTGTTCGCCGGCGATCCGCAACCTGCCCTGGGCGATGCCGGGCGGGACGGCTGCGACCGCACGGACGGCGCCTACCCCTCCCTGGTGAACCGGGAACTGGACGAGTTCCCGCCCGGCCGGCCGGTGACCTTGACGAACGTCAGCTGCGCGAGCGCCACCGTTCCCCAGATCGCGCGGGAGTCGCAGCGGCCCGCAAGTCCCGTGCAGCCGCCGCGGGGCGATCCGGCGAACTGGCCGCAGGTGCCCGCGCAGGCGGAGCGCGCCGGCCTGGGCGAGGACACCGACGTGATCACCATCGGCGCCGGGGCCGGCAGCCTGCCCCTCGACGAGCTGCTGAGCACCTGCGCCTCCCTGGGCGCCGAAGGGCGTTCCTGCCGGGAGCACTACGAGAATCCGCCCGAGGGCCAGGAGTCCCTCGACGACAGGTTCGCCCGGCTCCAAGGCGAGTACATCGAGATGCTGGCCGAGGTGCACGGGAAGGCCGCACACGCGAGGGTGATCACCGTCGGATACCCGGCGATCTTCCCGCAGGACGCGTCCGGCTGCGCCTTCGGGGACCTCACCCGGTTCGGCACGATCCGCGCCGACGACATCACCTGGCTGCGCGAGGTCCTGGAGCGGACCAACACCACCCTCAGGACGGTCACCGACTTCTTCGGCGACCGCTACGCCGACGCCTACGCCGTCAGCGACGGCCACGACGCCTGCCGGAGCCAGGACGAGCGGTGGATCGAAGGCTTCTGCGGCACCGCCGCCGACTCCTGGCCCACCGCCCTGCCCGGCCTGCCCGCGACCTGCCCGGCCGGCACCCGCGCGACCCTCGCGCACCCCAACACCGCCGGCCACGAGGCCACCGCACAGGTCGTCGAACGCGCCATCCGCATCGCGCTCCTCTCCTCCTGAGGCGCCCGCACACCCGGGTAGCGCGGTGGGGCCGGCCCGGCACCGGCCGGGCCGGTCCTCCGCGTCGCGGGCGGCGATCAGCGAGGACGGCAGGTCCTCGCCCGGCTCCGCCCCGGGGGCGGCACCCGCAGGCCGGCGCGCAGCCCGCCGGGCCCGGTCTCGCGCCCCGGCAGTGCCCGCGCCCGGCAGCTCCTTCCCCCAGGAGCTGCCGGCATCCACGCGTGGTGACGCCCGCTCCGGCGGGCGCCGGGCCACCCGGCTACGGCGCGACCGGCTCCGAGCGGAGGGCCTGGTCGATGTTCTCCTCGGCCCACGAGCGGAGCGCGTTGAGCGGGATGGCGGCGCTGCGCCCCAGCGGGGTGAGGGCGTACTCGACATGCAGGGGAACCGCGGGGTAGACGGTGCGGTCGAGGAGACCGAAGTCCTCCAGGCGGCGGAGCGTCCGGGTCAGCACCTTGGGGCTGACGCCCTGGAGCCGGCGCTGGAGTTCCCCGAAGCGCCGGGGCCCGTCCTCGAGGGCCCCGATGGCCAGAGCGGACCACTTGTTGGCGAGCAGGTCGAGCAGGGGCCGGCAGGGGCACTGGCCGGCGTAGACGTCGTGGTGCGCGTGACGGCCGCTGGGGCAGGTGGTCGTCATGCTCCCTCTCCTCACCCTTCCTCACCAGGTCACTTCCCAAGGGGAAGTACGTGGCCTTGAAGGTAACCATATCCCCGGGGCTAGCGTCGTCGGCGTCAGGGGAAGGGCCGTGAAGGGCCGTTCCACGGGATTCCTTACCGGAGATGACGCATGTCCGCAGACACGATGCGCGCGGTGGTCCAAGACGGTTTCGGCGGCCCGGAGGTGCTGCGGGTCCGGCAGGTGCCGCGCCCGGCGCCGCTGCCCACCGAGGTGCTGGTGCGGGTGCAGGCGGCCGGGGTCAACCCGGTGGACTGGAAGACCCGCTCCGGCACCGGCATGGCCGGGGTGCTGGGCGAGCCGCCGTTCACCCTCGGCTGGGACGTGTCCGGAGTGGTGGAGGAGGTCGGCTTCGGCGTGACCACGCTGAAGGCCGGTGACGAGGTGTACGGCATGCCGTGGTTCCCGCGCGCCGCGAGCGCCTACGCGGAGTATGTGACCGCCCCGGCCCGGCAGTTCGCCCGCAAGCCCGCCACCCTGGACCACGTGCACGCCGCCGCGGTGCCGCTGGCGGCGCTGACCGCCTGGCAGGCCCTGGTCGACACCGCCCACGTCCGGGCCGGCCGGCGCGTCCTGATCACCGCCGCCGCGGGCGGGGTCGGCCACTTCGCGGTCCAGTTCGCCCGGCACCTGGGCGCGCAGGTGATCGCCACCGCAAGCGCGGCCCGGCACGCCTGGCTGAAGGGGCTCGGGGCCGAGGAGACCGTCGACTACACCACCACCCGCTTCGAGGAGGTCACCGCGGCCGTCGACGTCGTCATCGACCTGGTGGGCGATGCCCACGACCGGACCGGCACCCGCGCGGTGCAGGTCCTGCGCCCCGGCGGCCTGCTGGTCGCGGTCCCGGCCGGGGTGTCCCCGGAACTCGCCCGGGCCGCCGAGGCGGCCGGCGTCCGGGTCAGCCCCTTCCTGGTCGAGCCCGACGGTGCCGCGCTGACGACGATCGCCGGCCTGATCGACGCCGGCCAGGTCGCCGTCGAGGTGGCGGAGACCTTCCCGCTCGAACGGGCCGCCGCGGCCCACGTCCGCGGCGAGGCCGGCCGCACCCGGGGCAAGCTGGTGCTCTCCGTCACCGCCTGACCGCGGTGTCGGAATCCCGCGGGGGCCGGGCCTCCCCGGCCTGCAAGCGTGCGGTCAGGCGTGCCAGCAGGGGCAGCGCCGCCGCGAGCGCCTCGCGCTCCCCGGAGTCGAGGACCTCGTCGACGGCCGCGCCGAGCCAGGCCGCACGCCTTCGGCGCTCCTCGGCCAGACGGCTGCTTCCCGCCGGCGTGAGGTGGAGCAGGAGCTTGCGCCCGTCGTCGGGGTGAGCCTCGGCGCGCACCAGGCCCTGACCGACGAGCACCTTGACCGCCTTGGCGGCCGACTGGTGGCTGACCCCCCGCCGGTGCGCGATGTCGGCGGTGGTCAGCGGGCCGCCGCGGTCCAGGTAGCCAAGGACGGCGGCCTCGCCTGGCGGCATCGTGTCGGCCGCGCGCACCGCGCGTACGAGATGCCCGATGGTCAGGCGGAGTTCCTCGGCGAGCCGGTCGCCGTCCGCCGCCCCGCCCCTGCCCACGTCCACGACCGGACTGTACACCGGGGCCGGCAACCGCCGAACGGAGAAGGGAGACGCGACGGTGCGCCCGGGGCCGAGGGGCGCCACGGTGCGCCCCGGCCCGGCGGCCGACGGCGACCAGGTCCGCCCATATCTACAACCAAGGTGTACAGTCTCTCTGTAGATATTCCCCGGGTCGGAGAGGTCCGCCATGAAGCTCACCAAGCATGCCCACGCCTGCGTCACGCTTGAGAAGGACGGCACCCGCCTGGTCATCGACCCCGGCACCTTCACCCCCGAGGCAGCGGAAGCCGTCGCCCGGGCGCAGGCGGTCCTGATCACGCACGAACACGTCGACCACTTCGACGAGGGACTCGTCGCCGAAGCTCTCGAAGCCCGGCCCCGGCTGCGGGTCTATGCGACCGCCGCGGTCGCGGACACCCTCGGCGGCCACGGTGGCCGCGTGCAGGCCGTCGCCGCGGGCGATGCCTTCGGCGTCGGTTCGTTCGCCGTCACCGTCCACGGCCATCGCCACGCGCCGATCCACGCCGACATCCCCTGCCCCGGCAATGTCGGCTACCTCTTCGACGACGGAGCCGTCTACCACCCGGGCGACGCCTACTTCGCGCCGGGCGTCCCCGTGCGCACCCTCCTGCTGCCGACCAGCGGGCCCTGGACGAAGCTCGGTGAGGCCGCCGACTACGTCCGCGCGGTCGGGCCCGAGCGCGTCATCCAGATCCACGAGCTGATGCTCAGCGAGCTCGGCCGGCAGTCCACCGCCCGATTCCTCGGCGAACAGGGCCTGACCGGCATTCCGGTCGAGCTCCTGGCGCCCGGCACCACCGTCCGGCTGTAGAAGGGCTGCGCGGCGGCAGGGGCCCGAGGCCGGGTCCGGGCCGAAGGGGCCTTCGGCGCGGCCTACTTGGGCGTGGCCGCCAGCCGCAGGGCCAGCCCCGCGAACACCGTCCCGCTGAAGAGGTCGAGCGCCCGCGCCACCCGGCGGCTGTGGCGCAGCAGCCCGGCGAGCCTCCCGGCGAGCAGGCCGACCGTCCCGTCGACGCAGAAGCCCATGACGACGATCGTGACGCCGAGGAGCAGGAACTGGCCCGGCACGTGGCCGAGTCCCGGGTCCACGAACTGCGGCAGGAAGGCCACGTTGAACACGATCACCTTCGGGTTGAGCAGGTTGACCAGCGCGCCCCGCAGAAAGGCGCGCCGGCCGCCGGGGCCGGACTCCCCGTCCGCCCCGCCCGGCAGCGAACGGTCGCGGAACGCCCGGAAGGCCAGGTACAGCAGATAGGCCGCGCCGGCCCAGCGCAGCACGTGGTAGAGGGCCGGCAGCGCCGTGAAGAGGGCCGAGAGCCCCAGTGCCGCGGCCACCGCGTGGACGAGCATGGCGCAGGCCACGCCGAACGCGGCCATCACCCCGGCCGAGGGGCCGCCGCGGCCGCCCATCGCCACGATGAACATCATGTCGGGGCCCGGGGTGACGCACAGGACGAAGGCGGCGAGGAGGAACGCCGCGTACAGGGAAGGATCCACCATGGGCACATGCTCGGCGGCGAAGGCCCGGTGCATCCAGTGGGTTTCGGCGGGCGGGACGCGCCCGCGGCGCGCCCCGGCGGCGACGGCGGCGGAACGCCCCGGCTCACCGCGGAACGCCGTCGCGGAGTTCGTCCCCGGCCGCGGGCGCCGCGCTCCCGGCCCGGCCGCCGGGTTTCCCGCGCAGGCCGAAGGCGCCGCCGGGTTTCCCGCGCGGGCCGAAGGCGCCGCCGGGTTTCCCGCGCAGGCCGAAGGCGGAGACGGCCGCTCCCAGGAGCACCATGGCCACCGGGACGAGGAGCGCGGTGCGGTAGGCGTGGAGCACCGCGTCCGGTGAGCCGTCGGTGCCGGCCTCGGCGATCCCGTACACGGCGGTCGCCGCGGAGATCCCGATCGCCGAGCCGAACTGGGTGAACGTGTACAGCAGCCCGCCGGCCAGGCCCTGTTCCGCCTCGGCCACGCTGCCGGTCGCCGCGATGGTGAGCGGACCGTAGGCGAGGGCGAAGGCGGCGCCCGCGAGGAACAGGGCCGGGAACATCGCCGCGTAGGGCCAGTCCTTCCCGACCGGCAGGAAGAGCCCGTAGGCCGCGACGGCCAGCAGGAAGCCGCCGAGGATCACCCGGGCGTTGCCGTGGCGGCGGACCAGGCGCGGGGTGAGGGCCGGCGCCAGCACGGCGTCGCAGCCCATGACGACCAGCGCGAGCGCGGTCCGCAGCGAGGACCAGCCGCGCAGCTCCTGCAGGTAGAGCGTGACGATGAACTGGAAGCCGAAGAACGCGCCCAGGAAGAGCAGCGCGCCGAGGCCGGCCCGCATCATCGTGGCGTTGCGCAGGACTCCCGGCCGGACGAGCGGCGCCGTGGCGCGCCGCTCGATCAGGAGGAACGCCGCGGCCAGCGCGGGCCCGGCGGCGAGCGCGCCGAGCGTGAGGCCCAGGCCCTCGCCGCGGTGTTCGAGCCGGACGATGCCGTAGGCGAACAGCAGCATCGCCGCGGCGGCGCAGCAGGCGCCGGCCAGGTCGTAGCCGCCGGGCACGGGCTCGGGGCGGGCCTCGGCAGGCAGCAGCCTGAGCGCCGCGAGGAGCAGGGCCCCGGCCAGGACGGCCGGGGCGAAGAACACGCAGCGCCAGCCGAGTTCGGTCAGCAGCCCGCCGAGGACGAGGCCGAGCGAGAAGCCGGCGGCGCCGACCCCCGCGAAGACCAGCAGGGCCTTGTCGCGCCGCGGCCCCTCCGGGTGGGAGGTGGTGATGAGGGACATGGCGGCGGGGGTCATGAAGGCCGCCGCCACGCCGGTGGCGAACCGCGCCACCACCAGCATCCAGCCCTCGGTCGCGAGGCCGCCCAGCAGGGAGAAGACCAGGAAGACCGCCAGCCAGGAGACGAACATCCGCCGCCTGCCCAGCAGATCGGCCGCCCGGCCGCCGATCAGGGTGAACCCGGCGTAGCCGAGCACGTAGCCGCTCAGCAGCCACGCCGCGGCGCCGGTGCCGAGTCGGAGGTCGGCGCGGATGGTGGGGAGGGCAACGGCCAGCAGGGCGATGTCGCTGCCCTCGAGGAAGACGGCCCCGCACAGGACGAGCAGCAGCGCCCAGGCCGGTCCGCCGGAGCGGGCCGCGGACACGGCGGACCCGGCATCGCCCCTCACCGGCTGCGGCGCCCGGCGGCGCCCGGCCGGCCGGCGGGGAAGGCCGGCCGCCGCACGTGCGCGGCCGCCTCTCCCCCGCCCGCACACCGCACCGTCGCCTCCCCGGCCTGCGCACTCGCCATGGCCGCGACCGTACTGAGCCGGGGGCGGCCCGGCCAGAGGTTTTCCGCGCCCGGCCGCCGCACCCGCCGCCGCACGGGCCGCCCCGGGCCGCCGCCGGCTTCGGGACCCCTCCCGGCGGCGGCGTGGAAACCTGCGGCCAGGTTGTCCGCTGCCGAGGAGGTCTCATGTCCGTGCCGCCCGCCCCGGGTTCGCCCCCCGGAGACGAGGAAGGCGTTCCCGGCTCCCACGCGCCGGTGCCGCCGGCCGCCGGCCCGCCCCCCGCGCCCGGGGCCGTTCCGCAGCCGCCGATGTACGCGGCGCCCGGCCGGCCGGTCTACTACTACGCGCCGCCGCCGCGGACCAACGGGATGGCCATCGCCTCCATGGTGCTGGGCATCGTGTGGATCTACTGGGTGGGCAGCATCCTCGCGCTGATCTTCGGCTACGTGGCGCGCAGGCAGATCCAGGAGCGCCACGAGGGGGGCGGCGGCATGGCCACCGCGGGGATCGTGCTCGGGTGGGTCGGCGTCGGGGTGCTGGCGCTCGTCCTGGTCGTCGCCCTGGCCGCCTACGGCGCCTCCTGAACGGGAGTTCCCCGGCCGCCGCCGGGCCGGGCGGCGGGCCGCCCGCCGTCCCGGGCGCCGCGGGCCTCACCGTTTGTCCACAGGGTGACCGCACTGTCCGCCACCCGTGCGAAGATCTCCACATGAGTGAACTGCCCAAGGGGGCCAATGCGCCTGTTCCCGGCGGCCCGTTGCACGTGGCCGTCGACTGGCAGGCCGGCCCCGGCGTGCCGGACGTGGACGTGTCCGCGCTGCTGCTCGGCGCCTCGGGACGGGTGCGCGGCGACGCGGACTTCGTCTTCTTCAACCAGCGCGAGCACCCCTCGGGCGCCGTGCGCCACCTCGGGAAGTCCGGCGGGGAGGCGGGCGCGCCGACCTCGGACTGGCTGTGGGCCGACCTCGCCGGGGTGGAGGCCGCGGTGGACCGGATCGTCGTCGCCGCCTCGGCCGACGGGGGAACCTTCGGGCAGATACCCGGCCTCGCGGTCCGGGTCGGCACCGTGGACGGCGTCCAGGTCGCCCGGTTCGCGATCGGCGACGCGACGACGGAGACGGCGTTCCTCTTCGGCGAGTTCTACCGCAGGGGCGGCGGCTGGAAGTTCCGGGCGATCGGCCAGGGGTACGACTCGGGACTCGCGGGCCTGGCGCGGGACTTCGGCGTCGCGGTCGACGAGCCGGCTCCCGGGCCCACGGCGCCGGCCGCCCCTCCCCGGCCCGCCGGCCCGGGCCCTGCGGCGCCCTACCCGCCTCCGCCCGCCGCCCCGCCCGCCTTCCCGCAGCCGGGGCCGCACCCGCAGGGCGCGCCCTGGGCGCCCGCGGTTCCGGGGGCCGCGCCGGGTCTCCCGCCGCAGGCACCGGCCTGGCCCGCACCGGCCCCGGTTCCGGTTTCCGCCCTCGCCCCGGGCCTGGAGGATCTCGCGGCCGGCTTCGCGCCCCACGTCCACCAGGGCCGGGGGAACCAGCGCTTCACCTGCCCGCCCGGCCTTCCGCCCGGCCACTGGGTGATGGTCGAGGTCGCCTGCCGCGGCAGCATCTCGGTGGCCGTGCACACCTGCGACGCGTACGGCCGCACCGATGAGGAGGTGCTGGTGACGTACGCCGACGAGGTGCACGCCAGCGGCCTGGCCACCGTCCCGGCCGACCGGCCGCTGAGCCTGCGCGTGGAGGCCGACACCCCGTGGACGGCGCGGGTGCTGCCCGTGGGCCGGGCCCGGCGGCTGACGCACGCGCTCGACGGCGCCGGGCCCGAGTTGCTGGTGTACGAGGGACCCGGCGGGGTGCTGTCCTTCCAGCACCGCGGCGAGTCGAACGTGACGCTCCACCACATCGTGAAGTCCACGGACCCGGACTGGCCGCACGACGAGCAGGAGCTGCTGGTCAACGAGATCGGGCACCTGGACGTCCTCGCCCCGGTGCCCGGGCCCGGGCTGCTGCGCGTGGAGACCGACGGGCCCTGGCGCCTGTCCGTGGGCGGGTAGGCCGCGGCGCTCCCCTGGCCGGGGTGCGCCCCGGCTCCCGCGCGCCCCGCGGGGCGGGCGCGGGCGGGCGGTCACGGGCGGCGGGCCGCCGCCGGGGCGGGCGCGGCGTCGCGCCCGGCGCCCGCCGGGAGGCGGTCACGGGCCGGCGAGTTCCTTATTCGCGCGGGCGAGCACGGTGTTGAGCAGCGCGCCCGCGGCGGCCAGTTCCGCCTCGGGGCGGTCGCCCCACAGGCGGGCGGTCAGCTCCTCGACCCGGGCCGCGACGCGCCGCCGGAAGTCCAGGCCCGCCGCCGTCGGCACGACCGGGCCGCCGTCCGCGAGGACGGTCAGCAGGCCGTGCTCCTCCAGCTCGCGGAGGCGGGCGCGCGCGTCCTCCCCGGTGACCTTGCGCACCTGGGCCAGCCGGCCGGCGAGTGCCCCCTCGTCCAGGGCTCCGCCCGCGGCGATGGCCACGTTGAGCGTGACCCACTGGGGCTCGCCGACCCCGGAGCCGGCGAGCAGCCGCCGCAGTATCGCATTGAGCGCCTTCTCGGTCTCCCCGATCAGCCTGGTGCCGAAGGGGAGTTCGGTCGCGGAAGCCATGACACTCCTCGGAATGATTGACACAACCAACATTGGCCGCGCCAACGATACCTTTCGTTGGGCGTGCCCACAATCCCTACACTGGTGACCATGCCGACGGAGTCCACGAACAAAGAAGCCATGCCCGCACGCGTGCGCGATCTGCCGACGTGGCTGCTCGGCCGGGCGGCCGCGCACTCGCACCGGCTGCTGGCCGCCGGCTTCGCGGAGGCCGGTGCGCACGGCTACCACTACCGGCTGCTCGCGGCCCTGGAGGAGTTCGGCCCGGCCAGCCAGGCCGCGCTCGGGCGGCACGCGGGCATCGACCGCAGCGACGTGGTGGCCGCCCTCAACGAGCTGGCCGGCCTCGGCCACATCCGGCGCACCCCCGACCCCACCGACCGGCGCCGCAACATCGTGTCGATCACGCCGGCCGGCCTGCGGCAGCTGTCCCGGCTCGACGGGGTCCTCGCCCGCGTCCAGGAACGGGTCCTCGCCCCGCTGCCCGAGGCCGACCGCGGTCCGTTCCTGGCGGCGCTGTCCCGCCTGGCCGCGGGTCAGGAGCCGCCGGGCGCCCCCGGGGCGCCCTGAGGGGCCACCCCCCGGCGCGCCGTCAGGGCGCCTGCCCGGCCCGCCCGGCGTCCTTGACGAACACGAGCCCGTCGGTTTCGGCCAGGTGGGCCGGGTCGAGGGGGGCATAGCCGAACCAGGGGGAGACGCGGGCGGCGGGCGGCGCGGCCGCGAGGGCGGCGGCCAGCCGGGGCGCGTCGACGAGGCAGCGCTCCCCGGGCAGCGCGTACAGGAGCCCTTCCACGGTGCCGGGGGGCGGGGTGTCCACGCCCCGGTGCCGGAGCGTGCCGAGGGCCGTGGTCAGGAGGGCGTACCGCGGCCCGAGTTCGGCGCTCACCAGGGCCCCGGCGCTCCACCACTCCACCGGTCCCTCCCAGGTTCCCATCGCGCTCTTCGCCCGCTGGAGATGGGAGTTGTGGGCGTGCACGAGCACCGGGCCCCGGGCGGCGAGGGCGAGGAGGTTGCGGGCCATCATCGCGTCCCGCAGCGCGCACAGCCGCCCCATGCGGGCCGGTGAGGGGTCGGCCATCGCGTGGTGGTAGCGCAGCAGGCCGGTGGCGGTGCGCGCGTACAGGCGGGCCCGTTCCCACTCCTCCCGCGAGCCGGCCGCGATCAGGTGCGGGGTCTGCTCGGCGAGCAGCTCGGCCAGGTCGTCGGCGAGCAGCCGCAGCCGCCCGGCCTCGGCCGAGCGCCCCACGGAGCGCGCCGGGTCCCGCATCGCGGCGGGATCGGTCCACCGGTCGTCGGGGCCGAGCAGGCGGTCGAGCGTCCGCGCGGTGCAGGGCAGCAGGCCGGGGTCTCCCCACGCCGAGAGGTAGCCGTGGAGCGCGGTGAGGGCCTGCCGGGGGCTCTCGGCGCTCTCGATCTCCAGCGGGCCGGCGAAGCCGGCGAAGCGGAGCCGCGCGGACGCGGGGCGGCCCTCGTTGTGGGCGCGCATCCAGCGCACCAGCTCCCGGTTGGCCGGGTGGACGTTGCACCAGGCGTGGCTGAAGCCGCGCTCCATGACCTCGTCGAGGGTGCCCTGGCCCGAGGTGACGTAGTCGTCGACGAGCAGGCCCCGCAGGCAGTCGCTCTCCATTGCGATCGTCAGGAAGCCCTCCTGCTCGGCGAGTTGCCGGAACAGCTCGTTGCGCAGGCCGAGCAGCGCGTCCTCGCCGTGGACGGGCTCGCCGAGGGCCAGGAGACGGGGGCGGGCCGGAAGCAGCCCCAGGACGGCGGAAGCCTCGAAGGCGCGGAGGGTGCCGGTGATGCCGATAGCCATGACCTCCACCGTATCGTTGAAGCCCCAGTGGAAACTTTTCCGCGATATCGTCCGTGACGTGGGACGAAACCTTCAAAGTGGGGGGCGGCTCAGGCCGGTTGACCTGGCGCGCGCGCACGGCCTGTCCACGCAGGCGGTCAGGAACTACGAGGAGGCCGGCATCCTTCCTCCCGCCGCCCGCACCTCCCACGGCTACCGCGTCTACACCCCGCTGCACGCGCGGGCCCTGCGCGCGTTCCTCGCCCTGGTGCCCGGGCACGGCCACCGGACGGCGGCGGCGATCATGCGGGAGGTGAACGCGGGCGCGGTCGAGGAGGCGTTGCGCCTTCTCGACGAGAGCCACGCCCAGCTCCTCGACGACCGGCGCACCCTCCAGGCCGTGGCGGGCGCCCTTCGCGACCTGGCGCCCGGCCCCGCGCCCGCTCCCGACGCGGGGAGGGGGCAGGACGCGGCGCCCGGGCCCGGCCTCTTCATCGGGCCGCTGGCGAGGCGGCTCGGCCTCCGGCCCGCGACGCTGCGCGCCTGGGAGCGGGCCGGGCTGGTGCGCCCGCGCCGGGACCCGCGGACCGGGTACCGGGTGTTCGACGAGGCCGCCGTGCGGGACGCCCGGCTGACCCACCAGCTGCGGCGCGGCGGCTACCCCCTGGAGCAGATCGGCCCGCTGATCGCGCGGGTGCGGACGGCCGGCGGCCTCGAACCGCTGGGGGCCGCGCTGGCCGACTGGCGCGCCCGGCTCTCCGCCCGCGGCCGGGCGATGCTGGCCGGGGCCGCGGAGCTGGAGGGGTATCTCCGCGCGCGCGGCTGAGCGGCGTGGCCGCCGGCCGCGAACGGCCCCCGGGTACCCGGCGGCCGGGGCGGGGCGGCGGCACGGGGTTCCCCTTTCCCTTCCCGGGAGAGGTGGCGGCGTTCACCCGAAGGCGGGGAAAGCTCCACACGGTCAACGCGTGGCGGCCATGCACGGGCCGTTGAATCCCCGGGTCCTCACACCTCATGGAGGGAGCACCGCACATGATCGGCAGACTCCGCCGGGCCGCGCTCGCCGTGGCCGCCCTGACCGCCGTGACGATCGCGACGCCGGCCGCCGCGGCAGGCGAAGTCCCCCAGGGCGACGGCGCCTCGTTCTTCGGCGGCTCGCTGCCGCTGAGCGCCGCCCCGGAAACCACCCGGCTCGCGCCGGGCGTCACCCTCACCTCGCTCCGGCTCGGCGAGCGGAACGCCGACGACCACTGGACCGTGCACGTCTACCTGCCCGCGGAGCCGGACGGCCCCTTCGGGACCGCGAACACCGGACTCGGGCCCCGCGCCACCGCGGACCGGGTGGCCGGCGCGCTGCGCGACGCCGGCTTCGACCCGCGCGTCGAGCAGGTGACCAGCCCGCAGTGGGCCGACCGCCCGGCCGGCACGCTGGGCTGGATCGTGCGCATCGGCAGCTGGTCCGACCAGGCCGAGGCGACGGCGATGCTCAACCGCGTCAAGGCGGCCGGGTTCACCGGCCAGGCCCGCTGGACCGCGCAGGACGGCACCGACCCGCAGGCGCCGCAGCAGGTGCACGTGGTGCGGGTGGACTTCCGGCAGTTCACCGGCACGGTCGGCACCGACTACGGGCCCACCGTGAACGGGACCGAGCCGCTGACCGAGCTGGCCACGGCGGCCGGTGCGCTGGCCGGCATCAACGCCCAGTGGTTCTACAACGGCGCGCCCGCCGGGCTGTTCGTCCAGGACGGGAAGATCCTCGGCTCCGCGACGCAGGGCCGTGGCGGCATCCGGATCACCGGCGGCGGCCGGCACGTCGACGTGGACACCTACACCGCGCACCTGACGCTGCGGGCCGGGGGTGCCACCGCGGAGATCGACGGCGTCAACCGGATTCCCGGCGTCGTCCCCAACTGCGGCGGCGTCGGCGGCGACCAGCCGACCGAGCGGCCCCAGCACGACCTGACCTGCACCGACAGCAGCGAACTCGTCGAGTTCACCCCCGAGTACGGCACCGTGCCCGGCGGCGCGGGCGCCGAGGTGGTGCTCGACCGTCACGGCAGGGTGACCGCGGTGCACGCCGAGCGCGGGGCGCGTGTGCCCGAGGGCGGCACCACCGTGCAGGCCATCGGCGAGAGCGCGGACTGGCTGCTCGCGCACGCGCGGGTCGGCGCCCGGCTGGGCATCGAGCGGCGCGTGGAGGACGGCCGCGGCCACCGGGTGCCGCTCACCCCGGACACCACGATCCTCCAGGTCGGGCCCACCCTGGTGCGGGACGGCAGGATCTCGGTCGACGCGGTGGCGGACGGCCTCGTCCACGAGGGCACGGACCTGACGTTCACCTACAACTGGGCGGTGCGGAGCAACCCGCGCTCGATGATCGGCGTCGACGGCCGGGGCCGGCTGCTGCTGGTGGCCCTGGACGGCAGGCAGGCAGGGTACAGCGAGGGGCTCGGCGTCTCGGAGGCCGCCGAGCTGATGCAGCTGCTTGGCGCCCGGGAGGCGCTCAACCTCGACGGCGGCGGCTCCACCGTGATGACCGCGGCCGGGCTCGGCATCGTGAACCGGCCCTCGGACGCGACCGGCGAGCGCAGCCTGGGCAACGTCCTGCTGGTGCGCCCCTGAGCCGTCCGCCCGGGTGGGGGCCCGGCGGCAGTCCGCGGGGAGGCGCCGCCGGGCCCGGGTCCGCCCGGGGCGGCGGTCCCCGGAGGCGGGTCAGCCGGTGGGGGCGGGCGGCGGGGTGGCGCCGCGGCGGGCGCGGTGGGCCCGCACCCGGCCGCGGCTGGCGCAGGCGGGCGAGGGGCACCAGCGGCGCCGGCCGCCCGCGTCGGTGAACAGGCCGCGGCAGTCGGACTCGGGGCAGATCTTGAGCGCGTGCCGCTCGGGTCCCGTGAGGTGTTCCGCGGCCTGGCGGGCGATCCGGCCCAGGGCCGCGGCGGCGGTGGCCGGGCCCTCGCGCACCAGGCGGTCCCCCAGGCGCAGCCGCAGGGGCTCCTCGCGCCGGGCGAGGTAGGCGCTCAGCTCGGCCACGGCCTCGGCGGGCGGGGTCTGGCCGGCCGCGGTGGGCAGGGCCACGGAGCGCAGCAACTCCCGCAGCCGCCACGCCTCTTCGAGGTCCGCCTGCGCCGGGGCCGTGCGGGGGGCGAGTTCGCTTCTGTCGAGCCACTCGGCGAGGAGGGCGGGGGTGGCGAGCCGTTCCGCGGGGTGGGCGCCGAAGGCGCTGCCGCGGGTCGCCAGCAGGTTCAGCCAGGTCGCGCCGCAGTCGAAGCGGAAGGCGAGGGAGGGGTGTGCAGCCACCCCCCGAGTGTAACGGCTTTGACGTTACACGTGCTAGGCTCCCCCCGTCGTAACGGGCCAGCCGTTACATCAGGGGAAGGAACCACGGAGATGGCGGAGACCGAGGACTGGAGGGCGGGGCTGCGGCCCGCACGACTGGACCGGGAGGCGGGGTACGCGCTGCTGGACGTCCTCCAGGACGAGGACACGCAGCGGGCCGCGCTGCCGGGGGCCGAGGCCCTGGCGCCGGGCTTCGCGGACTGGATCGTGACCGCGCTCTTCGGCGGCACCTACCAGCGCCCCGGCCTGTCGCCGCGCGACCGGCAGGTGGCCAACCTGGCCGCGCTCACCGCGCTCGGCGGCGTCGAGCCGCAGCTGTCGGGGCACGTGAAGACCGGCCTGCGGGTGGGCATGACGCCCGAGGAGATCACCGAGGTGTTCGTGCACCTGGCCCCCTACGTCGGCGTGCCGCGGGCGCTCGCCGGGCTGCGGGCCGCCGCGGCGGCCCTCGCCGGGAGGGACCGGACGGAGGAGGGGCAGGCCGGGCGGCCGGCTCGGGACGCGGGGCGGCGCCCGTGAACGCGCCACGGCCCGCCGTCCGCACGGTCCTGGGCGACATCGCCCCCGGCCGCCTCGGGCTGTGCGACGCCCACGACCACCTGTTCCTGCGCAGCCCGCTGCTGCCGGGGCAGGAACTCGACGACGAGGCCGCGGCCGAGGCCGAGCTGCGGGCCTTCGCGGCGGTGGGCGGGGGCGCGGTCGCCCAGTGGACGCCGCTGGGGCTCGGCCGGCGCATGGACCTGCTCCCGCGGCTGTCCGCGGCCACCGGCGTGCACCTGATCGCGGCCACCGGGCTGCACCAGGCCGCGCACTACGCCCCCGGCCGCCTGCGCCGGCTGCTGCCCGGCCTCGCCGAACGCTTCGTGGCCGACCTCACCGGGGGCGCGGCGGGCGCAGGCGAGGCGGGCCCGGCGGGCGGCGCGCCTCCCGTGCGGGCCGGGATGATCAAGGTGGCCGGCTCCTTCCACGTCCTCGACGCGCACGCCAGGTTCGTCTTCTCCGCCGCCGCCGAGGCCCACCACGCCACGGGCGCGCCGATCGGGGTCCACCTGGAGGGCGGCACCGCGGCCCTGGCGGTGCTGGACGCGCTCTGCGGCGGCCACGGCGTTCCGCCCGGCTCCGTCATCCTGGGGCACCTGAACCGGGCGCCGGATTCGGCGACCCACAGGCGGGCCGCCGAGGCGGGGGCCTACCTGGCCTTCGACGGGCCCTCGCGGGCCCACCACGCCACCGACTGGCGGCTGCCCGAGTGCCTGCGGGCCCTCGTCGAGGCGGGATGCGCCGAGCGGGTGCTGATCGGCGGGGACACCACGACCGCGGCGGCGCGCGCGGCCACCGGGGGCGGCCCCGGCATGCCCCACCTGCCGGCCGGGCTGCGCGAGGGCATCGAGCGCGAACTGGGCGCGGAGGCGGTCGAGTTGTTCTACCGGCGCAACCCGGCCAGGGCCTTCGCCGCGAGCTGGCGGGCCTGAGCTGCGGCACCCGGGCCGCGCGCGGGGCTCCCGCGGCCTTCGGCGGCCGGCGCACGGCCCCGCCCGGCGGCGGGTGCCCGCCGGGCCGCCGGCCGGGGCGGGCCCGGCCGCCTCACCGTGGCGGTCCGGCGGCCCCGGGCCGGGAGTCCCAGTGACGCATGTGCCGCGGCAGCAGGCCCCGCCCCCGGTGCCACAGTGCCGCGTCCGCTCGCGGATCGAGCCCCTCGGGGCGCACACCGCCCCGGCGAAGGCGTCCGCGTCGCCCGGCGGCTCGCGCTCCAGCCTGCGGGACTCCACCGGCGGCAGGCAGAAGCCGAGGTCGACACACAACTCGCGGAGCAGACGGCGCACTTCGGTGCCCGGTTCCCGGGAGGCCAGGGGGAGAGCACGACCGGCGGCCGGGGCCGCCGTCACCCCCGGGTGCGGCCCGGGGCCCGGACTCAGCCCCCGGTGTAGGGGCCGAGCTGCCGGTCGGTGAAGCGGTAGGGGCTGTCCGGGTCGCGCAGCAGGGCCTGGGGCGCGGCCGTCGCCGCCGCGAAGGCGGCGGCGTAGAGCACGCCCCTGGCCCAGTCGGCGCGGTCGATGCTCCCGTCCTCCTCGGCGATCGCCGCCAGGTAGCGCACGCCGAGCGGGACGTGCAGCAGGCCGGCGGCGAGGAAGCCGGGGCTGTAGCGGGCGCCGGCCTTGAGCGGGAAGAGCAGGCCGTGGCTGACGGCCTGCGCCATGCCGAGCAGGGCGGGCGCGATCCCCAGCCACCTCCGGCCGGGCAGCAGGACGGGCAGGGCGTAGAACGGATAGGCCAGGGCGGTGTTGGTCCACAGCGCGGCGCGGGCGTTCAGCGGGTAGGCCCCCGGCCGGTCGCTGCCGAACAGGCCGCGGTTGAACTGCCCGGGGAAGTACCCCGGGTCCTCGTACTCCTCGAACTGGTGCACCAGCAGGGCGCCCCAGTTGAGCGCGGCGTACAGCTGGGGCCGGGACAGCCTTCCCGAGGCCAGGGCGAGCGCGCCGCCCAGGCCCATCGCGAGCACGCCGGCCGCCCTGGGCCAGCGGCGGTCGACGGCGCCGGGCGACCTACCGCGCGGTTCCTCCATGCCGGCCCTCTCTCCGCCGTGCGCCTCTTCCCCTCCCCAGGCTGGGCCGCGGACGGCGCGGGGGCCACCCGCGAGGGGGCCGTTCCGGTGGCGGCCGGCTACTCCCGGCGGTGTACCTTCCGGGCGGGCACCGCTCGTACGGTGTGCGGTATGCGAACGGCGCTCATCACCGTGGGGGTCGGCTGCCTGCCCGCGGCCGACCTCCTGCGCACCGTGCCGGGCTCCCGGGAGGCCACCTGGGTCAGCTGGCTGATCCTCGCCTTCTCGCTGGCGGGGCTGCTCCTGCACCGGCGGCTGCCGCCGGTCTCGGTGGCGGTCACCCAGGGCGGCTGCCTCGCGTGGACCCTGTACGGGCACGTCGGCGAGCTGCTGAACCTGCCGGCGATGCTCTCGCTCTACTCGGTCGCGGTGACCGGCAGCAGGCGCCGCACCCTGCGCATCGCCGCGGTCACCTCCCTGCTCGCGGTGACCGCGGCCGTCCTCTCGGGACGGCAGGAGGGCCGCCCGGTGCCCTCTCCCCTGCTGGAGATGGCCGTTCCGCTCGCGCCGCTCCTGCTCGGCGAGGTGATCAGGGGCCGCCGGGAACTGGCCGCGGCCCAGGCGGCCCGCCGGCTGCGCGAGGAACGCATCCTGCTGGCAAGGGAGTTGCACGACGTGCTGGCCCACACGGTCTCGGCGATGACGGTGCAGGCCTCGGTGGCGCTGGAGGCGCTGGACCGCAGGCCCGAGCTCGCCCGCGAGGCCCTGGGGCAGGTCGGCGCCTCGGGCCGGGAGGCGATGCGGGAACTGCGCGCCACCGTCGCCCTGTTGCGGGAGAACCCGGCCGCGCCGCCGACGGTGCCCGCCCCGCGGCTGGCCGACCTGCCCGGGCTGCTCGCCCACCTGCCCGGCACCCTGCGCATCACGCTGGAGAACGCCGCGGGACCGCCGCTGCCGCAGGCCGTGGAACTGGCCGCCTACCGCATCGTCCAGGAGGCCCTGACCAACGTGGTGAAGCACTCGGCCGCCCGCCACGCCACCGTGCGGCTCGCCGCCGTGGACGGCGACCTCGCCGTCACCGTCGACGACGAGGGCCCGGCGGCCGCGGCGCCAGGGCCCGCCGGCTTCGGGCTGCTCGGCATGCGCGAACGCGCCACGGCGCTCGGCGGGACGCTGTCCTACGGCCCGCTTCCCTCGGGCGGCTTCCGGGTCAGCGCGCGGCTGCCCGCGTACGAGGGGGGCGCCGCGTGATCCGCGTGCTCCTCGCCGACGACCAGACCGTGGTGCGCGCCGGGTTCCGCGCCCTGCTCGACCTGACGGACGACCTGGTGGTCGTGGCCGAGGCGGCCGACGGCGAGCGGGCCGTCTCCTGCGCCAGGCAGACCCGCCCCGACGTGGTGCTGATGGACATCAGGATGCCGGGGCTCGACGGGCTGGCCGCGACGCGCCGGATCGCCGCCGACCCGGCGCTTGACGCGGTGCGGGTGCTGATCCTGACGACGTTCGACGCCGACGAGTACGTCTTCGAGGCCCTGCGGGCGGGGGCGGCCGGGTTCCTGCTGAAGGACGTGGAGCCCGCCGGGCTGCGGTCGGCGATCCGCACGGTGGCCGCCGGGCACAGCCTGCTGGCGCCCGCGGTGACCCGCCGGGTGATCGAGGAGTTCGCCAGGTTGCAGACCCCGCTGACCGAGGCGGCCGCCCGCCTGGCCCCCCTCACCGGCCGCGAGCGCGAGGTGCTGACGCTGGTCGGCGCCGGCCTGTCCAACCAGGAGATAGGCCGCCGGCTGCTGATGTCCCCGCTGACCGCGAAGACCCATGTGAGCCGCGCGATGACCAAGCTCGGCGCCCGCGACCGGGCCCAGCTGGTCGTCCTGGCCTACGAGACGGGCCTGGTGCGGCCGAGCGGCGAGCTCTGGGGCCCCTGAGGGAACGCGGGGAGGCGCCGGCCCGGGCGCGGGCGCCCCCGGCGGCGTACTCCCGGCGTCGTAGGCGCCGACTCCGCTCGCCGGATGTCCGGCGCCCGGGGCGCGCCTAGCGTGCACGGACATGATCGAAGTGCATCGGCTGACCAAGAGATTCGGCACGGCGACGGTCGTGGACGGCCTGTCGTTCACCGTGCGGCCCGGGCGGGTGACCGGCTTCCTCGGCCCGAACGGCGCCGGGAAGAGCACCACCCTGCGGATGATCCTCGGCCTGGACCGGCCGACCTCGGGCAGGGCCCTGATCGGCGGCCGCCCCTACCGCGAACTGACCGCGCCGCTGCGGACGGTGGGCGCGCTGCTCGACGCGCGAGCGGTGCACGGCGGCAGGTCCGCGTACCACCACCTGGCCGGGCTGGCCGCGGCCGGCGGCATCCCGCGGCGGCGGGTGGCCGAGGTGCTGCGGCTGACCGGCCTCGGGCCGCAGACGGCGGCGCGGCGGGCGAAGGGCTTCTCGCTGGGGATGTCCCAGCGGCTGGGCCTGGCCGCCGCCCTGCTCGGCGACCCGGAGGTCCTCATCCTCGACGAGCCGGTCAACGGCCTGGACACCGACGGCATCCGCCTGGTCAGGGAGCTGCTCAGGGAACGGGCGGCACGGGGCGGGACCGTGTTCCTCTCCAGCCACCTGATGAGCGAGATGGAGCTGACGGCCGATCACCTCGTCGTCCTCGGCAACGGCCGGCTGCTGGCCGACGCGCCGCTGGCCGAGGTCATCGCCCGCAACTCGCGGACCGTGACGCTGGTGCGGGCGCCCGAGGCGGAGCGGCTGCGCGAGGTGCTGGCCGCGGCCGGGGGCCGGGTGAGCGCCGGGGACGGCGGCTGGCTGGTGGAGGGCCTGGACGCGCCCACGGTGGGGGAACTGGCCGCGGCCCACGGGCTGACGGTCCACGAGCTGACCCCGCGCCCCTCCTCCCTGGAGGAGGTGTACACGGCCATGGCGCAGCCGGTGGCCGGGCAGCGGGCGGGGGCGGCGTCGTGAGCGCCCGCGTCTTCGGGTGGGCGCTGGCCCACGAGTGGCTGAAGTTCCGCTCCGTGCGCTCGACCGTGTGGACGTGGGCGGTGATGGCGGTGCTGCCGGTGCCGGGGGCCGCGTTCGTCGCGGCGACCGGCAGCCTGCAGCCGGAGGACACGGTGCTCGGCGGCGCCCTGACCCTGGCCGTGCCGGCGCTCGCGCTGGCCGCGGTGACCGGGGTCCTGGTGATCTCGGGCGAGTACGGCAGCGGCACCATCGCCACGACGCTGACCGCCGTGCCGCGCCGGGGCACGGTGCTCGCGGCCAAGGTGGCGCTGGTCGCGGGGGTGCTGTTCCTCGCGGCGCTCGCCTCGGCGACGTGCGCCTACCTGGTGGGGGACGCGATGCTCGCGGAGGACCGCCCGCAGGGCGAGCCCTGGCCGGCGCTGCTCGGCGTCGCCGCGCTGTTCCCGGTCGCCGGGCTGCTCGGGCTCGCGGTGGGGACGCTGCTGCGGCACGCCGCGGGCGCCCTCACCACGGTCGTCGCGCTGCTGCTGCTCCCCTCGATGCTGGGGCCGCTGTTCGGTCCCGCGGAACGCTGGGTGGCGGGCGCCTCGCCGACCGCGGCGCTCGAAAAGCTGACGCAGTCGGCGGACGCCGACGCGCAGGCGGTCGGCTCGCTCGGGGCCTGGCCCTCGCTGGCGCTGGTGGCCGGCTACACGCTGCTCGCCCTGGGCGGCGCCGCCACGGCGCTGCGCAGGCGGGACGTGTGACGCCCGCGCCCCGGCGGCGGCCGGCGGCGGCCTCCTCCGCGGGCCGCCGCCGGGCGCACGGCCGGGCGCGTTCCCCCGCGGCCGGGGGGCGGGCCTCACTCGATGCGCAGGACCTGGGCGTGGGCGGTGGGCGGGGAGCCGGGGAGGTCGACGCGGAGCGCACCGGCCGACTGCTCGAAGGACAACGGCCTTCCGTCGCCGAGGAGTTCCACCCGGCGGGGCGGGCGCCCGAGGTGGCCGGCTGCGGTGCCGAGGCTGGTGAGGTGGGCCTGGGCCCGCCCGGCGGGCCAGGCCATGAGGAACGCGTACACCGTCTCGTCGCGGCAGGTGTAGCGGATGTCCAGGTCGGTGTAGGGGAGGGCCTGCTCGCGTGCCTTCTCGCCCGCCACCCCGGTGGGGCCCTCGCCGTGGACGCGCCAGGGGCGGGTGCCGAAGAGCGCGGCGCCACAGACGTCGATCCAGGCGCCGATGCCGTCCAGGACGGCCTCGGTGTCCTCGTCGATGCTGCCGTCGGGCAGCTGGGGGACGTTCAGCAGCAGGCAGCCGTTCTTGCTGACCGTGTCGACGAGCAGGTGCACGAGTTCGCCCGCGGTCTTGTAGCGCTCGCCGATGCTGTAGAACCAGTCCCCGATGCTGGTGTCGTACTGCCACGGGTGCGGGTCGGGGGCGCCCAGCTGCTGCCGTTCGACGTCGAGCAGCACCGCCTGCCGGTCCTCTTCGGGGATGGTCTTGATGCTCACCACTCCCTCGGGGACGGCGTTGTAGTAGCGGGCCAGGAACTCCAGGCCGCGGGGGCTCGGCGGCTCGGGGGCGCAGACGCTGCCCTCGTCGAAGGGCAGGCGGGAGTCGTCGAGGTAGACCAGCTCGGGCGCGTACCGGTCGGTGACGTCCCGCAGGCGGGCGTAGAAGTTGTCGATGAACTCCGGCGTGGGCGGGTCGCCGGGGCGGCGGGGCGGGCCGTAGAGGTCGCGCGGGTCCAGGCCCTCCCACCAGGTGCCGCGCCCGTCCTCGGCGGTGAGGTGCCCGTCGTAGGGCACGCCGGCCCTGGGCCCCTCGGCGTCGGCGGCGAAGGCGGCGTCCAGCCAGCGCCAGGTCCAGGAGCCGGCGTGCATGCTGACGCCGAAGCGGAGCCCGGCGCCGCGGGCCGCGGCGGCCCACCGGCCGACGATGTCGCTGCGGGGGCCGAGGGTGACGGAGTTCCACGGCTGGTGGAGGGAGTCCCACAGGTCGACGTTGTCGCAGTGGGCGGCCATGGAGACGAAGTAGCGCGCCCCGGTGCGCCGGAAGCGGTCCATCAGCGCCTCGGGGTCGAACTTCTCGCCGCGCCACAGGCGGACCAGGTCCTTGTAGCCGAACGCCGAGGGGTGGCCGTAGCGGTCGCGGTGCCTGGCCGCCTGCCGCCGGGAGCGCTTCTGCTCGAAGTCCTCGGTGCCCGCGTAGGGGCCGTAGAGGTGGCGGGCGTACCAGTCGCCCGCCATCGCCACCGACTGCGGCCCCCAGTGGGACCAGATCCCGAACTTGGCGTCGGCGAACCAGGACGGGAGGCGACGGCGGCGCAGGGAGGGCCAGTTCGCCTGGTAGGGGCCGTTGCGGCTGCCGGTCATCGTGGTGTCCCTCGCTGCTCGGGTGCGGGCCTGGCGGTGGCGCTTTTCCGGTGGCGGGCTCGTGGGAAGGGGCGCGCGGCGGCGGGCTCGGCGGCCGGCGCGCGGCGGCCCCGGACGAGGCACGGGGAGGCACCGGGCGCGGGCGCCGCGGCGCGTTCGGGAGGAGTCGCCCTCGCCACCGGTGCGAATATTTATTCAGCAGTGAATGTTGATGCAACGTAAGCTAACCTTCCCCCTCGGGGCCGTCAAGGCGCCAGGCCCCTGCCCACGAGGCGGAGAACGGACGGCGAGCGGCACCAACGGGAAAGCAGCGAGGGGAACTTCGGCACGAGGACCGCGAGGAAGGGGCGGAGGAGAGGCGATGGCGTCCCCGGAGGAACTGCGCATCATGACGCGCGTGGCCCGCATGTACCACACGGAGGGCGTGCGGCAGCCGCAGATCGCGCAGCGCCTCGGGCTCTCCCAGGCCCGGGTGTCGCGCCTGCTGCACAAGGCGGAACGGCACGGCATCGTCCGGATCACCGTCTCCGCCCCGGCCGGCACGCACCCCGACCTCGAAGGCGCCCTCCAGGAGCGCTACGGCCTCAAACTCGCCCTCGTCGTCGAGGCCGCCGAGGACGAGGAGCAGCACCTCCTGCCGGAACTCGGCGCCGCCGCGGCCTACTACCTGGAGGCCACGCTGCGTTCCGGCGACGTCATCGGCATCTCCTCGTGGAGCGCCTCCCTGCTCGCGCTGGTGGACCACCTCCAGCCGGTTCCCGGGCTGAGCGGGGTGCGGGTGGTGCAGGTGCTGGGCGGGGTGGGCGACCCCGCCGCGGCCGAGCACGCGAACCGGCTGACCGACCGGATGGCGCGGGTGCTGCACGGCAGCCCGGTCCACCTGCCCTCCCCCGGGGTCGCCGGCTCGGCGGCGAGCGCGCGGGCGCTGCGGGAGGACCCGTTCGTGGCGGCCGGAATCGGCCTGTTCGACAGCATCACCGTGGCCCTCGTCGGCATCGGTTCCCTGGAGCCCTCCCGGGTCCTGGCGAGCAGCGGCAACGTGTTCTCCGCCGCGGAACTCGCCGGGCTGCGGGCCGCCGGCGCCGTCGGCGACGTCTGCCTCAGGTTCTTCGACGCCCACGGCGCGCCGGTGGACGCCGGGACCGCCGACCGGGTCATCGGGATCTCGCCCGGGCGGCTGCGGGCCGTCCCGCGCAGCGTCGCCGTGGCCGGCGGGCGGCGCAAGACCGAGGCCGTTCGCGGGGCCCTGCGCGGGGGCCTGGTCAACGTCCTGATCACCGACCGCTTCACCGCGGGACGCCTGCTCACCCCCTGAGGGCGGCGGCGCCCGGCCGCCCCCTCCCCCGCCCCCCGCCATCTCCCGCCCCCCTCCGCCACCTCCCGCCACCGATCACCCGATTCTCTCCGCCGCCCCGCGCCCTCCCCACACGCCGATCCCCGAGCCCTGTCCCCCAGCCAGAGCCGCCGCGTTCGACCACCGCGTCCGGTTTCCCCGCCCCGCAGCCGGCAGGCGAGCGGCCGGCGGCCCGGCGCGACCCGCACCCCGACGAGCGAGGAGCCACACCGTGCCCTCTTCCGACCCCGCCGCCCCCACCCCGGTCCCGTCCGGCCCCGCCGGCGCCGCCTCCCCCGCCGCCTCCGGCCCCGCCGCCCCGCCGGTCCGGGTGGCGCCTCCCGTGGCCGAGCACCACAGGA
Source organism: Streptomyces hoynatensis (assembly GCF_003626535.1). Taxonomy (GTDB): domain Bacteria; phylum Actinomycetota; class Actinomycetes; order Streptomycetales; family Streptomycetaceae; genus Streptomyces; species Streptomyces hoynatensis. The sequence continues at coordinate 406,389 of NZ_RBAL01000003.1, read as the reverse complement.
CGGCCCTCGGCATCGGCGAGCCGCGCCCCCGCCTCTCCTGGACCACGCAGACGGCCATCCCCGGCTGGCGGCAGACCGCCTACGAGATCGAGGCGCGCGCGCCGGGCGGCGCGGCCCGGCGCACCGGCCGCGTCGAGGGCGCCGAGTCCGTGCTGGTGCCGTGGCCCGCGCAGCTGCCCCCGCTGTCCTCCCGCGAGCGGCGCGAGGTGCGGGTGCGGGTGTGGGGCGAGGGGAGTTCCCCCGCCGGCGGGGCGGGCTCCCCCTCCGGCTGGAGCCCGCCGCTGGCCGTGGAGGCCGGGCTGCTGAACCCGGGGGACTTCGCCGCCGCGATGATCGCGCCCAGCCTGCCCGGCGGCGCGGACGACCCGGAGCGGCCGGTGCTGCTGCGCGGCGAGTTCCGCCTGCCCGCCGCCCCCGTCTCGGCCCGGCTCTACGCCACGGCGCACGGCCTGTACGAGCTCGAACTCAACGGCACCCGCGTCGGCGACCAGGCCCTCGCGCCCGGCTGGAGCAGTTACGCGCACCGGCTGCGCTACGCCACATACGACGTCACCGGCCTGCTGCGGGAGGGGGACAACGCGCTGGGCGCCTGGCTCGCCGAGGGCTGGTACCGCGGCCGGATCGGCTTCCAGGGCGGCGTGCGCGCGTTCTACGGAACCGAACTCGGGCTGCTCGCCCAGCTGGAGGTCCGCTGCGCGGACGGCAGCGAGGCGCGGTTCCTCACCGGCGAGGAGGGGTGGCGCTGCGCGCACGGGCCGGCGCTCGCGGCCGGCATCTACGACGGCGAGCGCCACGACGCCCGCCTGGAACTCCCCTTCTCCACGCCCGGGTTCGACGACTCCGGCTGGCATCCGGTGCACCGGGCCGAGCGGGACCCGGCGACGCTGGCCGCCCCCGTGGGGCCGCCGGTGCGGGTCACCGGGGAACGCCCGCCGGTCCGGGTCCACACCTCGCCCACGGGCCGCACGATCCTCGACTTCGGCCAGAACCTGGTCGGCCGGCTGCGGATCAGGCCACGCGGCCCGGCCGGGACGACGGTCACCCTGCGGCACGCCGAGGTGCTGGAGGACGGCGAGCTGTGCACCAGGCCGCTGCGGGAGGCCGAGGCCACCGACCGGTACACGCTGCGCGGCGGCGAAGGCGAGGAGTGGGAGCCCAGGTTCACCTTCCACGGCTTCCGGTACGCCGAGGTCACCGGCTGGCCGGGCGAGCTGCGGCCGGGGGACGTCACCGCGCGGGTGCTGCACACCGACATGCGCCGCACCGGCTGGTTCGCCTGCTCGGAGCCGCTGCTCAACCGGCTGCACGAGAACGTCGTGTGGAGCATGCGCGGCAACTTCCTCGACCTGCCGACCGACTGCCCGCAGCGCGACGAGCGCCTGGGCTGGACCGGGGACCTGCAGGTCTTCGCGCCCACCGCCTGCTTCCTCTACGACTGCGCGGGGATGCTGGCCTCCTGGCTCGCGGACCTGGCGGCCGAGCAGTACCCGGATGGCACCGTGCCCCTCTTCGTGCCCACCCTGGAGGCCGAGGCCTGGCGGCCGGACTGGGCGCCGTCCTGGCCGGCCGCCGTCTGGGGGGACGTGGCGGTGCTCACCCCGTGGACGCTGTACGAACGCTTCGGCGACGCCGGGGTGTTGCGGGCGCAGTACCCGAGCGCGCGGGCCTGGGTGGAGCTGGTCCACTCGCGGCTGGACGAGGCGGGTCTGTGGCGCGGCCACCGGCAGCTCGGGGACTGGCTCGACCCGGCCGCGCCGCCCGAGGACCCCGGGCGCGCCATGACCGATCCCGGGCTCGTGGCCTCCGCCTACTTCGCCCACTCGGCCCGGCGGCTGGCCGACACGGCGCGGGTGCTCGGCGAGGAGGAGGACGCGCGGCGGTACGGGGCGATGGCCGCGGCGGCCGCGCGGGCGTTCACCGGGGCGTATCTGACCCCGAAGGGGCGCCTGACCTCCGACACGCAGACCGCCTACGCGCTGGCGCTGCGCTTCGCGCTGCTGCCCGAGGGCGCGCGGCGCGGGGCGGCCGGCCGGCTGGCCGAGCTGGTCGCCGGGGCCGGGCACCGCATCGCCACCGGCTTCGCCGGCACCCCCGTGGTGTGCGACGCGCTGGCCGGGGGCGGCGAACTCGACACCGCCTACCGGCTGTTGCTGCAACGCGCGTGCCCCTCCTGGCTGTACCCGGTGACGCAGGGGGCGACCACGGTCTGGGAGCGCTGGGACAGCCTGCTGCCCGACGGCCGGGTGAACCCCGGCGAGATGACCTCCTTCAACCACTACGCCCTGGGCGCGGTGGCGGACTGGCTGCACCGGACGGTGGCCGGGCTGGCGCCCGCGGCGCCCGGCTACCGGCGCATCCGCGTGGCGCCGCGCCCCGGCGGCGGCCTCACCTACGCGGGCGCGCGCCACCTCACCCCCTACGGCCCCGCCCGGGCCGGGTGGCGGATCGAGGGCGGCCGGCTGGTCGTGGAGGCGGTGGTGCCGCCCGGGGCGACGGCCGAGATCGAGCTGCCCGGCGGCGAGCGGCGGGAGGTGGGCGCCGGCACCCACCACGTGACCGCCGCCTGGCCGGCGGGCTGAGCGGGGCGGCCCGGCCGGGGGCGGCGGGCCCGCGCAGGGGGCGGCGGCCGGGCAGGCGGGGCGGGCGGCGGAGCAGGGGGGGCCGCTCCGCCGCCGGGGCCGGCCCGGGCGCCGCCGGAACCTCCCCCGTGGGGACGGCCGTTGGGGCACCGGGCGGGCGGGGTGCCCGCCCCGGGAAGGGGGCGGCGCCCTCCCGCGCGTCGGCGCGGGGCGGCATGATGGCGGTCGTGCGCCCCACGACGGGGCGGTCCAGCACGGGAGGTGGCCTCATGCGCTCGGTTCCGGCGGCCGGCGGGACGGTGTCCTACCGGAAGAGCGGCGCGGGCCCCGGCCTGCTCCTGCTGCACGGCACGCAGGGCGACGGCGGCCCGGCCTTCGGCGCCCTCGCCGGCCGGTTCGGCGATCGCCGCACGGTCCTCCTGCCCGCCGCCGGTGCCCCGGGTGTGTCCGCCGCTCCCCCCGGGCCGCCGCCGCTCGGCCTGCTCGTCGAGCAGGCCGCCGCGGTGGTGGCCGATCACGGCGCGGGCCCGGTGGACCTGCTGGGCGTCTCGCTGGGCGCGGTCGCCGCCGCCGCGACCGCCGCCCGCCACCCGGGGCTCGTGCGCCGCCTCGTCCTGGTGGCGCCCCTGCCGGAGGGCCGGGAGGCCGGGCAGCGGACGGTGTCCGAGACCTGGCGGGCGCTGGAGGAGGCCGACTCCGCCCTCGCCAGGCGCTTCGGCCTGTCGCTCGCGCTCAGCCCCGCGTTCCTCGCCACGCTCGGCGCCCCGCGGGTGCGGGAGCCGGGCCCCGCTCGGCCCGGGGCGGCCGGCCGGGGCGCCGGGACCGGCGGGCACCCCGGCGCCGGCGGGCTGCTGCCGCGCGTCCTCGCGCCGACGCTGGTCGTCGGGCTGACCCGCGACCACCTGTCCCCGCCGCACCACGCCCGGGCGGTGCACGCGGCCATCCCCGGCAGCAGGTACGCGGAGCTGGACAGCGGGCACGCGGTGCAGGCGGAACGGCCCGCCGAGCTGGCCCGGCTGGCCCGCGGCTTCCTGCTCGCGGGCGAGGGCGGCGGCGGCCGGGTGCCGGAGGCGGGCCCGCGGCGGGAGGCGGCGGGCGCCGCCGGCTCCTGAACGCGCCCTCCCCCGCGGCCTTCCCCGGCTCGGCCCCGGACACGGCCCCCGGGACTCGGCCCCCGGGACACAGCCCGCGGACTCAGCCCCGGCTCACCCCGCGGACTCGGCCGGGAGGGCGCGGAAGAGGAGGGCGAAACGGGTCTCGGCCGGCTCCAGGCGGTGTTCCGGCAGGGGGCCGGGGCCGCAGGAGGCGCTGCCGAGCCCGTGCTGGGCGTGGTCCAGGTTGACGAAGAGCCGGTCGCGCTCCACCAGGTCCGTGGGGTGGGCGGCGGCGTCCAGGTCGGCGGCGGTCCAGCGGCGCGCGGTGAAGCCGAAGTGCCCCTCGCCCTCGACGCGCAGGCGGCAGGGCCCGCGGAACTCCGCCCAGCGGACCTCCGCGCGGTGGCCGTTCTCCTGCGGCACGACGTAGGGCGTCTGGAGACCGGCGACGGACGAGTCGAACAGGCCCACCCTGGCGGCCTTGCTGCTGTCCGGATACGCCTCGCCCGGGCCCCTGCCGAACCAGCGGACGTGGCCGAACTCCGCGGGCAGTTCGAGTCCGACCCCGAGGCGCGGCAGCGGCAGCTCCTCCCAGGGCCCCTCGGGCAGGACGTGGACGGCCAGCCGCAGCGCGTCCCCGTGCGCGCTCCAGGAGTAGCGCACGCGCAGCGCCCGTTCGAAGCCCGCCGCGGCGACCCTGGTGTGCACGCGCAGTCCGCCGGGCCCCGGCTCGACGGCCTCGGTGCGGTGTTCCATCCGGTCCAGGCCGGCGCGGCGCCAGTCCCGCGCCACCGAGTGGGGGCCCATGCCGCGGTCGTTGTCGGTGGGGGCCCGCCAGACGTCCAGGCGGGGACCGCGAAGCCGCAGCGGCCCGAGGGCCCGCAGCAGGCCGGTGCGGGCGTCGAAGACGGCGCCGCCCAGCAGGACCTCCCCGCCCCGCCGCCTCGCCCCGGCGGACGGCGGGGCAGGGGCCGCGGCCGGGGCCGGGGAGACGGGGAACTGTTCCCAGGCCACCTCGTGCCCGGCCGGGGCCCAGGGCTGATCGGCGGCCAGCTCGGCCCTGACGGTCAGCAGGCCCTCCCCCGCCGTCGCCGGGAGCCGCGGCATCGGCACCTCGGCCGCCTGCCCCGGGGGCACGGCCGGGGCGGGCAGCCCGCCGCCCGCCACCGGCACCCCCTCGTCCTCCAGGGTCCAGCTCAGCCGCAGGTGCGACAGGTCGGCGAAGGCGTGCCGGTTGGTCAGGCGCAGCCGGTCGCCGGAGAGTTCCATCGCCAGGGGCTGGAAGACCTTCTTCAGCTCGGTCAGGCCGGGGGACGGCGTGCGGTCGGGGAAGACCAGGCCGTCGATGCAGAAGTTCCCGCCGTGGGGGTGGTCGCCGAAGTCGCCGCCGTAGGCGAAGTACTCGCGGCCGTCCGCGGTGCGGCGGCGGAAGCCGTGGTCGATCCACTCCCAGACGAAGCCGCCCTGCAGCCGCGGGTGGGCCTCGAAGGCCCGCTGGTAGGCGGCCAGCGAGCCGGGGCCGTTGCCCATCGCGTGGGCGTACTCGCACAGCAGGAAGGGCAGGGCGCGCCGCCGCTCCTCCAGGGCCGGGTCGCCCGCGGTCTCGGGCGGGGCCTCCTCCTCGCGCCGCCCGATGCGCTCCACCTCCGCGACGGGCGCGTACATGAGGCTGTAGAAGTCGGAGTGGCGGTAGCTGCGGTCGCGTTCGTAGTGCAGCGGCCTGCCGGGGTCGCGGGCGCGGGTCCACTCGGCGAGCACCCCGAAGTTGCGCCCGTGGTGGCTCTCGTTGCCCAGGGACCAGACGATGACGCTGGGGTGGTTCTTGTCCCGCTCCACCATCCGCCGCATCCGGTCGAGCAGCATCGGCTCCCAGGCGGGGTCGTCCGCCGGATTGCCGCGCCAGCCGGCGTGGATGAAGCCGTGGGTCTCGATGTCGCACTCGTCGACGACCCACATGCCCAGTTCGTCGCACAGGTCGAGGAAGGCGGGGTGCGGCGGGTAGTGGGAGGTGCGGACGGCGTTGACGTTGTGCCGCTTCATCAGCAGCAGGTCCTCGCGCATGGTGGCCGGCGAGAGGGCCCTGCCGTGGTCCGGGTCGTGTTCGTGGCGGTTGACGCCGCGCAGCAGCAGGGGCGTGCCGTTGACCCGGAGGAGCCCGCCCTCGATCGAGACGGTGCGGAAGCCCAGGTGCAGCGTGACGCACTCGGCCGGCGTGGCGAGACGGGCCTCGTAGCGGCGTGGGGTCTCCGCCGTCCAGGGCTCGACGGCCGGCAGGACCAGCTCCCGCCCGGGGGGCAGGTCCGCGACGCCGAGTTCGGGGACGGTGAGCAGGGCGGGGGCGTCGGTGTCGACGCGCAGGGTGCCGCGGCCCGTGGTGGGGTCGAAGCCGGCGTGGACGAAGAAGTCGCCGATGCCGCCCTCGGGCCGCTCCAGCAGGGTGACCTCGCGGAAGATGCCGGGCAGCCACCACATGTCCTGGTCCTCCAGGTAGCTGCCCGAGGACCAGCGGTGCACCCGGACGGCGAGCACGTTGGCGCCCGGGCGCAGCGCCGCTCCCGCGTCGAACTCCGCGGGCAGCCTGCTGCCCTTGGAGGTGCCCAGGCTCCGGCCGTTGAGCCAGACGCGGAAGCAGGAGTCGACGCCCTCGAAGCGCAGCACGCTGCCGGGGCCGCGCCAGCCCGCGGGGAGGTGGAAGACCAGCCGGTGGTCGCCCGTGGGGTTCTCGTCGGGGACGTGCGGCGGGTCGATCGGGAAGGGGTAGGCGGTGTTGGTGTAGCGGGGGGTGCCGTGGCCGTGCAGCACCCAGTGGGAGGGCACGGGGAGTTCGGTGAATCCGGGGCCCGGGTCCCCGGGCCCGAGGAAGTCGAGCGGGGCCCCCTCCGCGGTGGGCGAGAGGCGGAAGAGCCAGGTGCCGCTCAGGTCGAGCCGCCCGGCGTCGGAGGCGAAGGCCGCGCGCGGGGGGCGGCGTCCCGTGCCGGGGCTGAGGTCCTCGTAGTAGGGCGGCATCACGTCTCCTCACGGATGGGGCACGGGTGTTGACAGACGGGGGGAACGGGGGACTCACTGAAGCGATGCAAGCGCTTGCACACTTTCCGGCCGACCGGGTGCGCCTCCTGCCCGGGCTCGGCCGCGTCGACTACACCGAGCTGCCCAACCCCTTCCAGCGGCGCCTCGGCCTGGTGCGCGGGTACCTGATGAGCCTGGAGCCGGGCCAGTTGCTGCGCAGCTTCGTCCACGAGGCGGGGGTCTTCACGCCGGGGGAACCGCCGGAGCCCGGCACCGGTTTCGGCGGCTGGGAGGCGCTCGGCTCGCAGCTGCGCGGGCACTTCCTCGGCCACTGGCTCTCGGCCGCGGCCAGGATCGTCGCCGGCACCGGCGACGCGGAACTGCGCGCCAGGGCCGAGGGGATCGTGGAGCGGCTGGCCGCGCTGCAGCGGGAGAACGGCGGCGAGTGGGTGTTCTCGATCCCGGAGAAGTACCTGCACCGCCTCGCCGCGGGAAGGCCGGTGTGGGCCCCGCACTACACCGTGCACAAGACGCTGATGGGGCTGCTCGACGCCCACCGGTACCTGGGCAGCGACCTCGCCCTGGAGACGGCGGCGCGGGCGGCGCGCTGGTTCCACCGCTGGACGTCCGGCTTCACCAGGGAACAGCTCGACGGCATCCTCGACGTGGAGACCGGCGGGATGCTGGAGGCGTGGGCCGACCTGTACGGGCTCACCGGCGAGGCGGACCACCTGGAGCTGATGCGCCGTTACGACCGGCCCCGGCTGTTCGGCCCGCTGCTCGCGGGCGGGGACCCGCTGACCAACCGGCACGCCAACACCACCATCCCCGAGGCCCTGGGCGCGGCGCGCGCCTTCGAGGTGACCGGCGAGGAGCGGTGGCGGCGCGTCGTGGAGGCGTACTGGCGGTGCGCGGTGACCGACCGGGGGTACTTCGCCACGGGCGGGCAGAGCAGCGAGGAGGTGTGGACCCCGCCGCACGAGTTCGCCGCCCGCCTGGGGCTCAAGACGCAGGAGCACTGCACCGTCTACCACATGATGCGGCTCGCGGACGTCCTGCTGCGCTGGAGCGGCGATCCGGCCTACGCGGACTACATGGAGCTGAACCTCTACAACGGCGTGCTCGCCCAGCAGCATCCGCGCACCGGGATGCCGGCCTACTACCTGCCGCTGCGGCCGGGGGCGCGCAAGCGGTGGGGCACCGCGCGGGACAGCTTCTGGTGCTGCCACGGCACGATGGTGCAGGCCCACACGCTGCACGCCGCCTACGCGTTCTACGCAGGCGAGCGGGGGGTGACGGTGGGCCAGTACGTGCCGGCGCGGGCGCGCTGGCACGCGGGCGGGGACGTGGGCGAGGTGGAGATCGAGCAGCGTCCCGACCCGGGGATCGGCACCCACATCGCCGCGGCCGGCGGCACCGGGGCGCCGCGCAGGCCGGGCCACTGGGCGATCGAGCTGTCCGTCGGGGCCGAGCGCCCGGCCGCGTTCGAGCTGGCGCTGCGGCTGCCGGGCTGGGTGGCCGGCCCGGTGACGCTGACCGTGAACGGGGAGCCCTGGCCGGTGCCGGCCGGCGCGCGCCTGGCCCGGGTGCGCAGGACGTGGGGGCCCGCCGACCGGGTGCGCCTCGAACTGCCGCGCGCCCTGCGGGCGGTGCCGCTGCCCGGTCGCCCGGAGGCCGTGGCCTTCCGGGACGGCCCGGTGCTGCTCGCGGGGCTGTGCGAGGAGGAGCGGCGGCTGACCGGCGACGCGGCACGGCCGGAGACCATCCTGGCGCCGGACGAGGAGCGCGAGCCCTTCGCCTGGCGCGGCTCCTGGCGGGCCCGCGGGCAGGAGCGCGGGCTGCGCTTCGTGCCGCTGCACGAGGTGGAGGACGAGGCGTACGCGGTCTACTTCCCGGTCGCGGGCGTCACTTCGGCACCGTGAACCGCAACTCGCCCGGCAGGGCCTCGTAGACGGCGCGCCCGCCGGCCAGGCCGAGCAGCCTGGCGCCCGCCGGCGCGGGTGGGGCGGCGGCGCCTTCCGGCAGCGGCAGCTCCACCCGGGCCACGGGCCCCGGCGGGATGGTGACGTCGTAGGTGAGCCCGGCGGTGGAGGGGCCGCCGTCCGGGCGCCGCCAGGAGCTGCGGACGCGGCCGCGGGGGGTGTCGTACCAGGTCTCGGCATGGGTGAGGTCTCCTACCGGGACGGGCCTGAGGACGAGGCCGGCGAAGGCCACGGAGTCCTCGGCCTGGGTGATGCCGCCGAGCGAGGAGGTGAACCACTCCTCGATGGCGCCGAGCATGAAGTGGTTCTGGGAGGAGCCGCGGGTGGGGCCGTCCCAGCGTTCGGTGAGGGCGGTGGCGCCGTGGACGACCTGGTAGCCGTAGCTGGGGCTGTCGGTGCGGGTGACGAGGTCGTGGACGACGTCGTCGCGGCCGTGGGCGGCCAGGACCCGCAGCAGGGCGGGCAGGGCGACCTCGCCGACGGTGACGTGGTCGCCCGCGGCCCGCACGGAGGCGACGAGGTGGGCGAGCACGGCCCGGTGCTCGTCCGGGGTCAGCACGCCGGTCTCGGCGTCCAGTTCCAGGGCCATGGCGTCGGCGGCCTGGCTGCCGGTGGCGTAGGTGTGGGAGGCGGGGTCGAAGAACTCGGCGTGGAAGGCGCGCCCGATGCGGGCGGCGAGTTCGCGGTACCGGCCGGCGTCGCCTTCCTCGCCGAGTACCGCGGCGATCCGGCCCAGGGTGGCGGCGGCGCGGTGGTAGGCGTAGGTGGCGGTGACGGCCTTCGGCGTGGAGGTGTCGAACGCCATCCAGTCGCCGAGGCCGTGGGCGAGCAGGTCGCCCCGGGCGCGGGAGCCGAGGTGGCCCAGGTAGCGGCGCATGTGCGGGTAGAAGGCGCGCAGGGTCGCGGTGTCGCCGTAGGTGCGGTACAGCTGCCAGGGGGCGAGGACGAGGGCGCCGCCCCAGTTGGGGTCGTCGCGGAACTTGTCCTCGAAGACGGTGTACTCGGGGGCGATGCCGGGCACCAGGCCCGTCTCGGTCTGGGCGTCGGCCATGTCCCGCACCAGCTTGCGGTAGTAGGCGGCCACGTCGTAGTTGCGGGCCACGGCGGGGAAGACGAGGTGGGCCTCCTCCAGCCAGCCGAGCTTCTCGCGGTGGGGGCAGTCCGTGAGGACGCTGTACATGTTGGACTGGACGGCGCGGTCGACGAGGCGGTGGATGGCGGTGAGCAGCTCGCTGGAGCAACGGAAGCCGCCCGCCGGGGCGTTGGCGGCGCGCAGCACCTGGGCGCGCAGGGTGTGGCGGGTGGCGGGCGCCGGGAGGCCCTCGATCTGGACGTAGCGGAAGCCGTGGTAGACGGTCTGCGGGTGCCAGACCTCCTCGGCGCCCGCGGCGTCCGCGGCGTTTCCGGCGTCCCCCGCGTTCCCGTCGTTCTGCGCGTCCCCCTCGTCTCCGTCGTTCCCGTCGCCGCCGTCGTGCCCCGTGCCGCGGAGGGTGTAGGCGTCGTAGCAGGGGCGGCCGGTGAAGCGCTGGTTGACGGTGCCGTCCTCGTGCAGCAGCTCGCCCGGGCGGAGGACGACGGTGGTGCCGCGGGGGCCGGCGACGCGCAGCTGCGGCCGTCCCGCGATGTTGACGCCGAAGTCGACGACGTGGACGCCGGGGCTCGGCTCGGTGACGGAGACGGCGGCCAGCTCCTCGACGACCTCGACGGGCGGGTGGGTGCGGGCGGACAGGACGCCCTCAGGGGCGGGCACGGCGACGGCGGGGCGCCAGCCGGGGGCGTGGGCGCGGCGCGGGGTGTCCCAGCCGGGGATGTCGCGCCTGGCGTCGTAATCCTCGCCGCCGAACCAGTCGGAGAGGGTGACGGGGCCAGGCGCGGTGCGCCAGCTGGTGTCGGTGACGACGGTGGTGCAGGTCCCGTCCCCGGCCTCGGCGCGCAGCACGGCGAGCAGCCGGGGCAGGCCGTGGCTGACGTGGAGCTTCTGGTAGCGGCCCGGCACGTCGGGGACGTGGGCGATGCCGCAGGCGAGCTGGAAGCCGAGGGTGTTGCCGCCCTCGCGCAGGGCGGCGGTGACGTCGTAGGTGGCGTACAGGAGCCGCTTGTCGTAGGCGGTGTAGCCGGGTTCGAGCTCGGCGGCGGAGATCCGGCGGCCGTTGACGGTGGGCACGTAGAGGCCGAGCGCGGTGGCGTAGAGGCGGGCGCGGCGCGGGGGGCCGGGGAGCGTGAAGTCCTTGGCCAGCAGCGGCAGGGCGCGCCCCGGGTCGTGCTCCTCGGTGGCCGGCGGCGCCCACTCCGGGGCGGTCACCCACGCCGCCCCCGCCCAGTCGGCGGGCCCGAGCAGGCCGGTCTCCCAGAAGGCGGGCCCGCTCCAGGCGGAGACGTCCCCGGCCTCGTCCCAGACGCGGACCCGCCAGGCGGCCCGCTGCGCGCTGCCGAGCGGCTCGCCCGCGTACGGCACCGGCAGGCCGTGCCCGGCGGGGATGCGGCCGCTGTCCCACAGGCCGGGCCGGCCCGCGGCGAGCAGTTCCGCGCTCGCGGCCACCTGCACCTGGCAGGCGACCTGGCGGCCCGCCGCGGGCCGCCAGGTCAGGTCGGGCCGGGGGCTGTCGATGCCGAGGGGGTCGGTGAGGTGGCAGGTCCTCAGGTGGGTGGGCGCGGCGAGCGCGGATGCCATGGGGGTTCTCCTGTTCTGTGGGGTGTTCCGCCCGGCGCGGGGCCGGGCGCCGCGCCCGGCTCCCCGCCCGGGGCGCGGCCCGCGGTCTCGTTCCCTGTCATGCGATCACCAGCTCCACGCCCGCCTCGCGGCACAGGTCCGGGTAGGGCGGGGGCGGGGGCGCGTCGGTGATCAGCACGTCCACCTGGTCGAGGCGGGCCACGGCGATGGTCTCGGTGCGCCCGAACTTGGTGTGGTCCATGACGACGACCACCCGCTCGGCGATCTCCAGCATGGCGCGGCGCACCTCGGCCTCCTCGATGTCGAAGAAGGCGAAGCCGCGTTCCGGGGTGAGCCCGCCGCAGCCCAGGAAGAGGGTGCCGACGTGGAGCCTGCGGATGGTGTCGGTGGCCAGCGCGCCGACCAGGCAGCCCTCCGGGGCGATGACGCCGCCGGCCAGCAGCACCTTGGCCGGGGACTCCTGGCCGCCGCCCTGGAACTCCCCCGCGACGTGGATGGAGTTGGTGACGACGACCAGGTCCCGCTTGCCGCGCAGGGCGCGGGCGACGCAGTGGGCCGTCGTGCCGGTGTCGATGGCCACGCTGTCGCCGTCGGCGACCAGCAGGGCGGCCCGCTCGGCGATCCGGCGTTTCTCCTCGGCCCGGGTGACCCGGCGGGTCTCGAAGGGTGAGCGCTCCCAGCGCACGGCCCCGCCGTGCACGCGGCGCAGCACGCCGTCCTGCTGAAGCTCCGCCAGGTCGCGGCGGATCGTCATGCCCGAGACGCCGAGCCGCCGCGTCAGCTCGGCGACGTCCAGCCGCTCGCGTTCGCCCAGCATCCGCAGGATCGCGTCCCTGCGCGCCCGACCGCTCATTCCCATAGCCGCCCCGCCTCATCTCGCGCCCGTGTGCCGGGGGCCGGGCGGCGCGGGTTCCGCGCCGCCGACCCTGCGGAACAGGTCGGCCTCACCGGCCTGACCGCCCTTGAGCAGTATCCGCACGCCGTCGAGCGGGGCGTGGGCGGCTCCCAGGCGGCACAGGGCGACGCCCGGGCCGAGCAGGGTGTCGATCTCCGCGGACCTGGCGCCGAGGGCGCGTATCACCCGGCCCGCGGTGTCTCCCCCGGCGACGACGACGCGGCGCACGCCGGCGTGCGCGACGGCCTCGGCGACGAGGTGGGCGAGGGCGGGCCCGATGAAGGAAAGGGGGTTGGGGCCCACCCGGGCCGGCCCAAGGGGGCCGAGCGCGGTGTGGACGACGGCGCCCGGGGCCCGTGCCAGCGCGCGGAGGGTGGCGTCCCTGACCCGGGCGAGGGCCGCGGGCGAGGCGCCGTCCTCGGGGTCCAGGGGGATGCCGTGCCAGCCGTGGGCGAGGGCGTGGCGGATCTGCTCCGCGGTGCGGGGCGCGCAGCTGCCGGACACGACGAGGACCGGGCCGCCCGCGCCTGACGCGCCGGGCGGCCGGGGCACGCCGGGCGGCCCGGGCGCGGGCGGGGCGGCGGCGGGGGCGAGGCGGGTGGCGACGCCGTGGCTGAGGCCGCCGGAGCCGAGGGCGTACACCTGGCTGCGGCCGGCCAGGATCAGCTCGGCGGCGCGTACCAGGTGGGCCTGGGTGACGGCGTCGAAGACGAGGGCGCCCGGTGCCGGTTCCGCCTCCGACAGCAGCCGCAGGTACCGGATTCGGGCCTGGTCCCTTGGCAGTTCGTAGCCGGTGAGGTCGAAGGAGCCGATGGGCAGGGAGGTCTGGCGGCCCAGGTGCAGCCGCAGGTCCGCCTCGGTCATGGGGGTGACCGGGTGGCGGGACATGGTGGGCTGCCGGTCGAGCCGGTGAACGGTGCCCGCCTCCGCGGCGAAGTGGTGGCCGAAGGCGGTGTAGCGGCCGAACTCCGGCTGCGCGGCGAGCACCGGCACCGGGGCCCGGCCGAAGACGGTGCGGCCGATCTCGATGGCGCGGCCGAGGCTGCCCACCTCGGGGGAGGAGTCGGCGGTGGAGCAGATCTTGTACTGGACCAGGCGCGGGCCCGCCGCCCCGAGGGCGGTGAGGGCGGGGCCGACCTCGTCCTCCATCCGGTCGGTGGGCAGCGAGCGGGCCACCCCGGCCACGCCGATCACGTCGTACCGTGCGGCCAGCTCCCGCAGTTCCGCGGCGCCCGGGGTGCCGAAGAGGAGCAGGGAGCGCAGCCCGGCGCGGTGGTACTGGGCGAGGGCGTCGGTGGACCCGGTGACGTCGTCGCCGTAGAAGGCGGCGGCCAGGCGGGGGGCCGGTGCCTCAGCCACGGCGCGCCCCCCTTCCGAAGGCCGCGAGAGCCCGGCGCAGCGGCGGGCTCGCGGCGGCGCAGTCGGCCAGGGGCACCCCGGCCACGGCCCCGGCCCAGGCGTCGCGCATGGCGGCGACGCCCGCGGCGGGCCCGTCGGGGTGGCCGTGGATGCCGCCGCCGGCCAGGACGAGCAGGTCGGTGGTGCCGGTCAGCTCCCAGGTGCGGTGCGCGAGGCCGGCCGACTGCCCCGAGGAGAGGACGGGCAGCACCCGGTAGCCGCCGGGGAAGCCCGCGGGGAAGGGGGTGCGGGCGGCGTCGAGGGTGGCCAGGACGTCCTCGTCGCTCTCCCAGAACTTGCTGCGGATGCCGCCGATGTGGAGCTGGTCCACGCCGGCGAGGCGGGCGAGGTGGGTGAAGACCCGGGCGCTGATGCCGAGGTTCGGGCCGCGCAGCAGGGCGCCGCTCATGGCGCGGTGGCCGTGGATCGGCAGGGCGGCGTACTCGCGCAGGTGGGCGACGGCGGGCAGGCCGAGGGTCTGGACGCAGACCATGACGCAGCTGCCGCCGTGTTCCAGGACCAGGTCGTGGTTTCGGCGCAGGCGGCCGAGGTCGTCGGTGATGTTGAACGCGTACATCGGGCGGCGGCCGGTGCGGTCCGCGACCCGGTTCAGCTCCTCGGTGACGACGGCGACCCGCTCGCGCAGCGGGGCGTGCGGCGGGTTGCCGTTGAGCTCGTCGTCCTTGATGAAGTCGATGCCCGCCTCGGCCAGTTCCCTGACCATCACGCGCAGCGCGTCGAGGCCGAGGCCCACGCCGGGCTTGACGATCGTCCCGATCAGCACGCCCTCGGGGGCCCGGGCCAGCCGCCTGGTGCCCGCCACGCCGAACTGCGGGCCCGGATGGCGCTGCGCGAAGGCCGGGGGCAGGACCAGGTCGGTCAGGCGCACGGCGGCGAGTTCGCGCAGTTCGAAGAGGTTGCCGGCCACGGCGGCGAGGAGGTTGGGCAGGGAGGGGCCGAAGTTGGCGAGGGGGAAGGCGATGCGCACGGTGGCGCGGCGCGGGTGCTCCGGGGCGCCGGGCGGGCGGACCGCGCCCGGCAGCGGCTCGGCCGGCGGGGCGTCCTCGTGTTCCTCGACGGCGAGGACGGTGGCGGCGAAGCGCCGCCGCAGCTCCTCGGTCTCGCCCGGGACGCGGACGAAGGTGCCGGTGGACTGCTCGCCGGCGAGGACCTCGGCGGCCTGCGCCGGCGGCAGCCAGCTCGCGATGTCGTAGGTGGCGAGAACGTTCTCCTGCGGCATGCCGCTGCCTCCTGACCTGCCGTGCGGCCGCCGCTCAGCGCGCCGGATCGACAAGGATCTTCATCGACTCTGTGCCGCGCGCCAGTTCCTCGAAGGCCGCCTGGGTGCGGGCGAGGGGCAGCGGCTCGGCGTCGATCAGCCGCCCGACGTCGAGGGTGCCGCCGTTGACCGCCTCGGCCGCCGCGCGGAAGTCGGCCGAGGTGTAGACGGTGGAGCCGCGCACGGTGATCTCCCGCAGCACCACCGGGTTGAGGTCGGCGGTGACCGGCTCGCCGAACATGGGGAGCAGCACGACCGTGCCGCGCGGGCGGCACAGGGCCAGGGCCTCGTCGAGGCCGCCGGGGTGTCCCGAGGCGAGGACGACGGCGTCGAAGCCCTCGGCGCCGCCCAGGGGGCGCGCGGCCGTGACGACGTCCTCGCGCGCGGCGTTCACCGTGTGGCAGTCCGCCAGCCGCGCCGCCACCGCCAGGCTGCGCGGGCGGACGTCGCTGACGACCAGCTCCGCGACGTGGTGCAGCCGGCACACGGCGGCGACCAGGGTGCCGATGGTGCCGGCGCCGAGCACCGCCACGCGCTGCCCGGGGCCCACGCCCGCGGTGCGCACGGTGTGCCAGGCGACCGCGGCGGGCTCCGTCAGGGCGCCCTCGGCGTAGGAGAGGTGCGCGGCCAGGGGGAAGAGCGCCCGCTCCGGCACGGGCAGGAAGCCGCCGAGCATCCCCTCCCAGCCCGCGCCGGGCACCCGGCGGCGGGCGCACAGGTGCGCGAGGCCGGACTCGCAGCGCGGGCACTCCCAGCAGGAGAGCAGCGGCATGATCGCCACCCGCTCCCCGGCGGGGAGGCGGCCGCCGGGCGCGGGGCGCGCCACCCGGCCCGCGCCCTCGTGGCCGAGGACGACGGGGGCGCTGCGGAAGGGGTGCCGGCCGCGGAAGGCGGCGAGGTCGGAGCCGCACAGGCCCACGGCGCGCATCTCGACCAGGGCCTCCCCCGCGCCGGGCACGGGCTGCTCCGCCTCCTCGACGCGGATCTCCCCGGTGGCCCGCAACACGGCTGCTCTCATGCGTCGTTCGCCTCCGTGGCCCGCCGCGAAACCGGATGTTCGAATGAACACACGGTAGGGCGGCACCCGTTCACCGTCAACGTTTCCGGTGGCCGCCAAGACCGCGGGGAAAGGGCTTACTTGAATATCCATCCAGGCCCTTTCCGCTTCTTGACGCTGCCCGTGGCCGCTCCTAGCCTTTCCGGCATTCGTGTTCGATCGAACATTGAGACGGTGTGACGGATCATGCTTCCTACTCCGGGCGCCCCGGAATCCCCGGAGGCTCCGGCGATTCCGGGGACGCTGCTGCTGGAAGAGCGCGCCGAACTGGCGATGAACGCGGTCACCGGGCTCGCCGACCCCGACCTCGGCCACATCCCCTTCTTCAGCGCCGACCTGCTCGCGGAACCGGCCTCCCTGATCCACGGCGACTACGACTACGGTTCGAGCCACGGCCGCCTCACCGACGCCTGCGTGCTGGCCCGGCAGATGACCGGGGCCTCCTGGTGGCGGGAGACCGAGGAGCGCTACAAGTCGACCCTGCTCGGCCTGCTGGGCGAGGACGGGCTCAGCTACCGGCGCACCCACCCGCGCGGGCACTGGGAGCCGCACGCCAACCTCATCGACCAGCGCGCCACCCTGCTAGCCCTCACCACCTGGTACGCGGACGAGGGCGAGGAGCGGGTCAGGCGCGCCGCCGACCGGCAGGTCGCCGCGCTGCGGCGCATCGCCGTGAAGGAACGCGACGCCTGGTACTACCCCGCCTCCGAGTACACGCCGCGCGGCTGGCCCTCGTACAGCGCGATCCACCTGCGCCTGGCCCCCGACCCGGCCTCGTTCTGCGGCCGGCTGATCATGCCGCTGCTGCGCTGGCACCAGGCGACGGGAAACGAGGACGCCCTGGAGCTGTGCGGCTGGTTCACCCGGCTGATCACCGAGCGGAGCGGCGTCTTCCTGCCGGACGGCAGCTTCAACGCGGCCCTCGCCTACCGCAGCGGTCACTTCCACACCCGGCTCGGCACCCTGGAGGGCCTGGCCGGGTACGCGCTGTTCACCGGGGACCACGCCCTCACCGCGTTCGTGAAGCGGGCCTTCGACTGGGCGCTGACCCAGACCACCGCCTTCGGCTGGACCCCGGGCGACCTGGCCGACCAGCGCTACGAGCACGAGACCTGCTCCCTGGTGGACATGATCGGCATCGGCGCCACCCTCGCCAGGGCGGGCCACACCCGCTACTGGGGCGTCGTCGAGCGCTTCCTGCGCAACCACCTGACGGCCTCCCAGCTCACGGAAACGGACTGGGTCCGCTCGGCGCCCGACCGCTCCCTTGACACCCCCGGCTGGGAGACGCACCACCGGGTCGGGGAGCGGGTGAAGGGCGCGTTCGCCGGCTACGGGGCGCCCAACGACTACGTGTCCGACGTGATACTCGGCCGCGGCCACACCAGCGACGTCCAGGCCTGCTGCGTCGGCTCCGGCGTGCGGGGCCTGTTCACCGGCTGGAACGCGGTGGTCACCGGCGACGAGCGGCTGCTGCGGGTCAACCTCCTGCTCAACCGCGGCAGCCGGTTCCTCGACGTGCGCAGCCACCTGCCCCACGAGGGCCGCGTCGACCTCGACCTGCGCGCCGACTGCCGCGAGTTGCGGCTGCGCGTGCCGGACTGGGCCGGCCACGCCCACCTGGCCGTCACCCGCAGGCCGGCCTCGGGGGAGCCGGTCACCGCCGCCGGCCGCGAGCCGGCCCTGTGGGCCCCCGACGGCTGCCTGCGCCTCGCCCGCCCCCGCGCCGGCGAGCGGATCACCGTGACCTTCCCCCTCGCGGAGGTCACCACGGAGGAGACCGCCGCCGGGCGGTCCTTCCGCACCCACTGGCGCGGCGACGACGTCGTGGGCATCGAACCCGAAGGGAAGACGAGGCCGATGTACAGCGCCCGCACACTGCAGGACACGGCGCCCGAGCGCCGCCGCGCGCTCCACGTGCCCGAGCGGGAGTGGTCCTGGTGAACGGCCGGGACCAGAACCCGCGGCCGGGCGCGCCGGCCGGCCCCGCCCGCAGGGCGATCGTGCTGGGCGCGGGCACCACCGCGGTGTTCGCCCTGGGCGCCGGGCGGGCCGCCGCCAGGCCGCGGCAGGCCGGGGACCGGGGCGAGGCCCAGGCCGCCACGATCCTCGCCGGCATCCGCGAGCCGCGCTTCCCGCGCCGCACCGTGCGGATCACCGACCACGGCGCCGTCGGCGACGGCGCCACCGACTGCACCGCGGCCATCCGCGCGGCGATCGCGGCCTGTGCCGAGGCCGGCGGCGGGCGCGTCCTCGTTCCCGCCGGGACGTTCCTGACCGGCGCGATCCACCTGCGCGACCGGATCGACCTGCACCTGGCGGAGGGCGCCACGCTGCGCTTCCGCCAGGACCCGGCCGCCTACCTGCCGCCCGTGTACACCCGCTACGAGGGCATCGAGTGCGTCAACTACTCCCCCTTCGTCTACGCCCGCAGCTGCCGGAACATCGCGCTCACCGGGCGCGGCGTGCTCGACGGCCGGGCCGACGCCACCCACTGGTGGGACTGGACGAAGGGCGTGGACGGCGGCCCCTCCCCGGAGAACCCGGAGAAGGCCACGCTGAAAGCCTGGGCGGAGGCGGGCGTTCCGGTCGAGGAGCGGGTCTTCGGCGAGGGGCACCACCTGCGGCCGAACATGATCCAGTTCTACGAGTGCCGCGACGTGCTCATCGAGGGGGTGACGGTCAGGAACTCGCCGATGTGGAACATCCACCCGGTGCTGTGCCGCAACGTCACCATCAGGGGGGTGACGGTCGACAGCCCCGAGGGACCCAACAACGACGGCTGCGACCCGGAGTCCTGCGCCTACGTCCTGATCAAGGACTGCACCTTCAACACCGGCGACGACTGCATCGCCTTCAAGGCCGGGCGCGACACCGACGGCAGGCGGGTGAACGTCCCCTGCCACAGCGCCCTGGTCGAGGGCTGCGAGATGCGCGACGGCCACGGCGGCGTCACCCTCGGCAGCGAGACCACCGGCGGCATCCGCAACATCCTCGCCCGCGACTGCCGGATGGACAGCCCGAACCTGGACCGCGCGCTGCGGCTGAAGTCCAACCCGGTGCGCGGCGGCTACCTCAGCGACATCGTCTTCCGCGACATCACCGTCGGCGCGGTGGGCGACGCGGTCATCGAAATCGCCCTGAACTACGAGAACATCGACACCGGCGCCCACTACCCGGACGTCCACGGCATCCAGGTGCAGGGACTGACCTCCCGGTCGGGCGAGCTGGCCTGGAACCTGATCGGCAACGAGGCCAACCCGATCCGCGACGTGCGCCTTGACGACTGCTCCTTCGCCGGCATCGCGGACGGCTGGGTGACGGAGCACGTCGAGAACCTGGTGCTGCGGCGGGTCCGGGTCAACGGCGAGGCCGTCGAGAGCGCCGCGGCCGCCGGGAGCACCCCGGCGGCCGGCAGCGCCGCGCCCGCCCGGCACCTCCCCGACGCCGGCAACGGCGGCAACCGCGAGAACGGAACCAGCACATGACCAGCCCCCAGGAGGCCGCGCGCCAGGCCGACGCCATCGCCGCGCGCGTGCGGCCCCCCGTCTTCCCCGACCGGGAGTTCCCCGTCACCGAGTACGGCGCGGTGGGCGACGGGCGCACCGACTGCACGGCCGCCCTCGCCGCGGCCGTCGCGGCCTGCCACGCGGCCGGCGGCGGCCATGTCACCGTCCCCGCGGGCACCTTCGCCACCGGCGCGATCCACCTGCGCTCCGGCGTGGACCTGCACCTGTCCGCCGGGGCCACCCTCGCCTTCAGCCGCGACCCGGCCGCCTACCTGCCGCCGGTGCTCACCCGCTTCCAGGGCGTGGAGACCTTCGGCTACTCGCCCTTCGTCTACGCCCACGGCCAGCGGAACATCGCCGTCACCGGCGAGGGCGTGCTCGACGGCAGGGCGGACGAGACCCACTGGTGGGACTGGTCGGGCCAGGAGGAGTTCGGCTGGCGGCCCGGCCTGCCGCAGCAGGAGGACGACTGGCCGCTGCTGTGGCGGCAGGCCGAGCGGGGCGACCCGGTCGAGCAGCGGGTCTACGCCACCGGCCACCACTTCCGGCCCAACTTCCTGGAGACCTACCGCTGCGAGAACGTCCTGATCCGGGGCGTCACCTTCGTCCGCTCCCCGATGTGGGTCATGCACCCGGTGCTGTGCCGCAACGTGCTCGTCGAGAACGTCACCGTGGACAGCATCGGCCCCAACAACGACGGCTGCGACCCCGAGTCCTGCCGCGACGTGGTCATCCGCGGCTGCAGCTTCCGGGCCGGCGACGACTGCATCGCCGTCAAGTCCGGCCGGGAGGCCGACGGCCGCCGGGTGAACGTGCCGAGCGAGAACATCCTCATCGAGGACTGCGAGATGCTCCACCGCTACGGGGCCATCACCCTGGGCAGCGACATGACGGGCGGCATCCGCAACGTCTTCGCCCGCCGCTGCCGCATCGGCGGCCCCGGCCTGTACTTCGGCCTCTACATCAAGACGAACTCGGTGCGCGGCGGCTTCGCCGAGAACATCCAGCTCGACGACCTCACCGTCACCCACCTCACCAAGGAGTTCCTCACCTGCGACTTCTACCGCGGCGAGGGGGACACCGGCGACCACCCGCCGCGGGTGGGCGACATCGGCGTGCGCAACGTCACGGTGGAGCGGGCCCGCCGCGCCCTGCTGGTCCAGGGCTATCCGCACGCCCCCGTGCGCGGGCTGCGGCTGGCCGACTGCTCCTTCGGCGAGATGGGCGAGGACGACCTCCTCGGCAACGTCGAGGGCCTGATCCTGGACAATGTGTCCGGAACACGAACGTGCGGGTGAGGAGCCGGACATGTCCCACGAGACGGACTCCGCGGCGGCTTCCGGGACGCCGGCGCCGGCGGGCCGAGGGGCCTTCCCCGAGGCGTCCTTCGGGGCGGTGCCGCACCGATTCGACTACTGCCCCTGGCTGTTCTTCGGCTCGGCGACCGCGGAGGAGCGCGCCGCCCAGGCCGCCTGGCAGCGGCGGCTGACCGAGCGGCTGGCCCACCAGGGCGGCACGGTGGAGCTGGCGGCCGAGACCTATGTGTCCCCGCTCGCCGGGGTGTTCACCGACCGGCTGCGCATGGGGGAGCGCTCGTACATCGCCGCCCACGCCTACGTCACCGACGAGGTGACGATGGACCGCGACTGCACCGTCAACCCCTTCGCCGTGGTCCGCGGGCGGGTCACCCTGGGGAAGGCCGTGCGCATCGGGGCGCACAGCTCCCTCCTCGGCTTCAACCACTCCGCCGCCCCCGACCGGCCGGTCCACAAGCAGCCGATCGTCTCCCAGGGCATCGAGATCGGCGAGGACGTGTGGATCGGCTCCCACGTCGTGATCCTGGACGGGGTCACCATCGGCGCCCACTGCGTCGTCGGCGCGGGCGCCGTCGTCACCAAGGACCTGCCCGCCTGGTCGGTCGTCGCGGGCAACCCGGCGCGCCGGCTCCGCGACCGGCGCGACACGCCCTCCCGGGACCGGGTGGCCACGGCCCCGGGCCGGGAGGCGGAGCCGGCCGCCGGCCGGGCCGCGGCGACGGGGCGGCCGGGCAGCCTGGAGGCGCGCCTTGAGCGCTTCGCCGCCCGGGCCGCGGAGCAGGCCGGGGAGGTACTGGGCCGCTGCCGCACCGAGGTGCCGGGGCAGGGCCCGGCCTACCTCGACCGGCCGGGCGCGGCCCGCACGGTCCGCGCCGACTGCGACGCCGTGGAGATCGCCGCCCTGCTGCTCGGCGGGCCGCCGCCCGGCATACCGGCCGCGGACCTGGTGGCGCGGCTGCGCGGCCTGCAGGACGAGAAGAGCGGGCTGATCCCCGAGTACGGCGCCGGCCGCCCCACCCTGGAGGACGGCGAGGCGATGTACCACATCCTGTGCGTGCACTATGCCCTGAAGCTGCTCGGCTCCGGCTTCCCGCACCCGGTGCGGGCCGTGCACGAGCTGACGCCGCAGGAGCTGACGCGGCTGCTGGAGGGCCTGCCCTGGGAGCGGGAGGCCTGGCGCTCGGGCCACTGGGTGGACGGCATCGGCACCGGCGTGCTGGTGAACCTCCAGGACTTCGGGCTGCGCGCCGCGTCCGCCGACACGCTCTTCGGCTGGCTGCTCACCCACGCCGACCCCTGGCACGGGCTGTGGGGCAAGCCGCAGCCCGCCGACCGCTGGCTCCAGCCGGTCAACGGCTTCTACCGCCTGACGCGCGGCACCTTCGCCCAGTTCGGGCTGCCGGTGCCCTACCCGGAGCGGGTGGTGGACACCGTCCTGACGCACAGCCGGGATGCGGCCTTCTTCGGCGCGGGCCGGGGCAACGCCTGCAACGTGCTCGACGTCATCCACCCGCTGTGGCTGTGCGCGAAGCAGACCGGGCACCGCGTGGCCGAGGGGCGCGACTGGGCGCGGGGACAGCTGGAGCGGCTCCTGGCCCACTGGCGGGACGGGGAGGGCTTCGCCTTCGCGCTGACCCCCGGCGTGGGGCACAGGCACGAGGCGGGCCTGCAGGGCACCGAGATGTGGCTGGCGATCGGCTGGCTCCTGGCCGACCACCTGGGCATCGCCGACGCCCTGCCCTACCGCCCCGCGGGCATCCACCGGCCCGCGCCCGCCCGGCTCGGCCTGTAGGCCGCCGCCCGCCCGGCCCCCGCCGCCCGGCCCCCGCGGCCGGGCGGCGGGGGCCGCGGGTCACGCCGGCGGTCCGGCGAGCCTGGCGGCCACGGCGTCGAGGACCCAGTCGAGGCCGGTCGCGAAGGAGGTCCCGGCGTCCACGTGCGTGCCCTCGTGCACGGCCCTGGCCAGCGCCGGGTAGTCGCCCGTGGCCAGCATCCGCGTCAGGTACGGGCCGCGGGAGCGCTGCCATTCGCTCTTGGACCGGCCCGTGGCCCGCTCGGCCCGCAGCTCCGCGATCTCGCGCCTGATCGCGCCGGTGAAGTAGGCCGCGACGGTCTCCACGGCGCGCAGGGCGGTGTCGACGTCGGCGAGGCCGTCGAGGGCGGACAGCGTGCTCTCGGACACGGCCAGCCCGTTCGGGCCCATGGCCGGGCGCCCGCCGAGCAGGTCGGCCAGCCATTCGTGGCGGAGGGCGGCCTGCCTGGTGCGGTGGGCGAGGAGGCGCAGCGCCTCCCGCCAGTCGCCGGGCGGCTCCTCGGGGAGGATCTCGCCCTGCACCTCGTCCACCATGAGGTCGAACAGGTCCTCCTTGGTGGAGATGTACCCGTACAGCCGCATCGGGCCGACGTCCAGCCGGGCGGCGATCTTGCGCAAGGACACCGCGTCGAGGCCGCCCTCGTCGGCGAGTGCGACGGCGGCGGCGACGATCCGCTGCCGGTCGAGCGGCACGGGGCGATGCGGCGGCTCGGGCCGGTCCCACACGTTCATGGTCACACCGTACTGTTGCGAAACGCCGTCTCGGATCAATACAGTGTATCGACATGAGACATCGTATCGCCGTGGTCGGAGGCGGGCCGGGCGGCCTCGCCTTCGCCCGCGTCCTGCACCGCCACGGGCACCCGGTCGCCGTCCTCGAACGCGAGGCAGGGCCCGGCGCCCGCCCCCCGGGCGGCTCGCTGGACCTGCACGAGGGGCTGGGCCAGGCCGCGCTGGACAAGGCGGGCCTGCTGGCGGAGTTCCGGGCGCTGTCCCGCCCCGAGGGGCAGGCCATGCGCATCCTGGACACCGACGGGACCGTCCTGCGCGACTGGCGGCCGGGCCCGGAGGACCGGGCCCATCCCGAGATCGACCGCGGGCAACTGCGCGACCTGCTGCTCGGCCCCCTCGACGTCCGGTGGGGGGAGCAGGTGACGCAGGTGGTGCCGGGGACCCCCGACGGCGTCCTCGTCCGCTTCGCGGACGGGCGGCAGGAGACCTTCGACCTCGTGGTCGGCGCGGACGGCGCCTGGTCGCGAACCCGCCGGGCCCTCTCGCCGGTGACGCCGCACTACACCGGCATCACCGCGGTCGAGACCTCCCTGGACGAGATCGACACCCGCCACCCCGGCCTCGCCCGGCTGGTCGGCGACGGTTCCCTGGCCGTGTACGGCGTCAACCGCTCCCTCGTCGCCCAGCGCAACAGCGGCGGCCACGTCAAGGTGTACGCCCAGTTCCGCGCGCCGCTCGGCCGGCACGGGAACCCGGACCAGGGCGGCACCGAGGCCGTGCGGGCGAGCCTGCTCGCCCGGTTCGACGGCTGGGCCGCTCCGCTCCTCGAACTGCTGCGCCAGGGCACCGCCTTCACCTCCCGCCCCCTCCACGTCCTGCCCGCCGCCCACACCTGGCCGCACGTGCCCGGGGTGACGCTCCTGGGCGACGCCGCGCATCTGATGCCGCCGCTCGGGGTGGGCGCGAACCTCGCCCTGCTGGAAGGCGCCGAACTCGCCGAGTCCCTCGCCGCGGGCCCCGGGGACCCGGACGAGGCCGTCCGCGCCTTCGAGGAACGGATGTGGGCCCGGGCCGGCTGGTGGGCCGAGCTGACCCTGTCGGGCCTGGAACGCCTGGTGAGCCCCGACCCCGCCGAAGCCCTCGCCCTCTTCGACCGGCTCCAGCCGTCCTGACCGCCGCACGCGCCCGAACCGGCCCCCGCCCGGCGGGGCGGGCGGGCCCTCGCGGGACTCAGCCGCCGAGGGCCGGGGGCGCGCCACGCAGGCGCAGGGCGTTGGCGAGGGGGTGGGCGGTGACCCAGGACGGGTTCCAGGTGTTGCTCGTTCCGCGCTCCTGCCAGTTCGTGGGGTAGAAGCCCTCGCCCTGCTCCCCCGGCTCGGCGAAGTCCCACTCCCCCGGCCCGGTGCAGACGCCCTGGCCCAGCGCGTGCATGATCAGGCGGGCGAGGCGGGTGTACTCGGGCCGCTCGGCGAGTTCGCCGAAGCGGGCGAGTTCCGGCACGGGGAAGAACACGTCCAGGTGGTGGTTCTGCACGCTGACGCCGGGCCAGCCGGTGGCGTCGAAGCCGCGCTCCGCCAGCGGCGAGCCGGGCGGGTGGCCGGGATTCCACTGGTAGACCCAGGTGAGCAGCCAGTCGGCCGCGGCGGAGGCGACGTCCAGGTACCGGCTGTGCCCGGTGGTCAGCAGCATCTCGTAGGCGCACTGGAAAAAGGCCATCCCCGCCTCCTTGTCCTCGCAGGCGGCGTCGAGGGTGGCGTGGGAGAAGGGGCGGGAGAAGTCCTCGGCGTGCGCCTGCCGGTAGCGCTCGAACAGGGCGGCGGCGGCCGCGAAGCGCCGCCTCGACGGCACGGCGCGCTGGGACTTCAGCAGGGCCAGGACGCAGGGCAGCCCGGCCGAGCCCGGGGGTGCGGGCAGCGGGGCGCCGTCCGCCAGGCGCCAGCCGAGCGGCACCAGGCCCTCGGGCGTCAGCCCGCGGCACACGGCGTCAAGCCCCTCCGCCAGCGCCGTCGTCCAGCGCTCCGGCACCGGCAGGCCGCGGTCGGCGAACAGCGTCACGATGTCGGCGAGGTCGCCGAGCGTGTCGCCGTACGCGCGGGCCGAGACGAACGGCACCCCGCCGCGCTCGAACGTGGTCCAGCGGCCGTCCGCCAGGCCGTAGCACGCCAGGCGCAGGCCCTCGGGGGCGCCGGCCGCGCTGCCTTCGAGGTAGAAGTCGACGGCGCGGCGGCAGCGGGCCAGCCGCCACTCCTCGCCGCGTTCGAGCCCGAGGCGCGCGTCGCACCAGGCGAGCCTGAGGCACTGGCCGGTCCACCCGTACAGGAAGCCCGGCTCGTGGCCCGGCCCAGGGAACTTGAGGTACCCGGCCACGTCCGGGCCCTCGCGCCACCTGCGGTCCATGGCCGCGCTCTTCAGCTCGATCATGCGGTCCAGGGACAGCGGCGCGGCCCCGGCGGGCGCGTAGAGCCGAAGGCCCCGGTGGACCAGGTCGCGGAAGCCGTGCCCCGGCCGGGCCGGCCGCCCCCAGTGCAGGGCGTACCCGAGGGTGAACGCGCCGCCGGGGGCCAGCTCGCGGTAGCCGCCGTGGTGCGGGGAGGTGGTCGCCTTGTGCGTGTAGGCGACGTCCGCCTCGCCGTCGAACATCACCGGCCCGCTCAGGGCAAGCAGCGAGGTGCGCTCCCCGGCCAGGGCGCCCAGGGAACCCTCGCCCGGGTCGAGGGCGTAGACGGTGAGGAAGCGGGGTCCGCCCGGCGGCTGCCACTCGGCGTGCGCGCAGGGCACGGGCAGCCGGTGCTCCTCGACGACGAGCCCGCCGTGCGGGCCGCGGCCGAGCCGGGGGACCGGGCGGCCGGGATCGGCCGAGGGGTTGCCGCGGTAGAGGACCTGGGGAAGCGTCACCGCCTCCGGCCCGGCTTCCGGCAGGTGGAGGGCGAGTCCGGCGGTGAGGTCGCGCAGCGGGCGCTCGCCGGCGTTGCGCCAGGTGAGGGCGGCGCGCAGGGTGCCGCCCGCGAAGGCGAAGGACAGCTCGGCGGCCAGGCCGCCCACCGTGCCCGACACGGTGAGCGCGCCGTCCGTGCGGCGCACCCGGGCGGAACGCAGGCCCGGGTGGGCCGGGCGCCAGGGGCGGCCGGTGGACAGCAGGAGCATGCCGCCGAGCTCGCCGTCGAGGAAGGTCTCCTCGCCGTGGCACAGCCGCAGCCGCACCAGGCGCCCCTCTTGCAGCAGTTCGAGGGCCATCGGGCCGCTCTCGATCCGGTACGTCCGCGTCGCCGTCGAGGCGTCCATCCCTTCTCCCTTTCTCTGGAGTCCCGGGAGTCCTGGAGTTCCCGAGGTCCCGAAGTCCCTGCGAATTCCCCGCGCGTCCCCGAGGGGCCCGGGCGCCTTCGCCGGTGCGGCGCGGGCCCGCCCGCCGGCCCGCCCGCCCCGCCCGCCGGCCCGCGTGGCGGCATGCCTGCGGCATCCACCACGGGCCCGGCAGGCCGCGCCGCCCGGGGCCACGGCCCCTCGCCCCGGGGGAACCCGCCGCCGGGGGCGGGCGTTCCGCGGTGCTTCCGCGTCCGTATCAGACAGGCGCTGCACGGGTGTTGACGCCATTGCCACACGGTTGCAGGATAACGGTATTCAGCTGGCATGCCACCGTCTCGTCCGCATGCGTCACCTCTCTCGGCTCTCCCGGACTCTCTCGGACTCCCCCGGCTCTCCCGGCTGAACGTCTCGGCTGCACCCCCACCGTTCGTCCCCCTGACCGCACTTTCCCCGCAGAAGGAGCAGTGTGACCATGAGTGAGGACTCGAAGGCCGACCGGAGCGCCCGGCGCCTTTCCCGGAGAAACTTCGCGGCCGGCGTGCTGGCCGGCACGGCCGCCGGCGCGGGCGCATCGCTCCTCGGCCCCGGCACGGCACACGCCCAGTCCCCCAGCGCCGCCGCGCGGAATGCCACCAGGGCCGCGCGGTCCTCGGCCTCCTCGTCCGCGAGCTGCACGCAGATCCCCAACCGGTACGACGAGCCGTTCGAGGTCTGCGACGACGAGCTCTTCATCTTCATGGCGAACTACAAGCCGTTCGAGGTCGAGGGCTTCTTCGACACCGTGATCGGCCGCAAGCTCGCCGCGGCCTTCCCCGACGTCACCTTCAAGGTCGCCGCCTGGGACAAGCCGATCCGCTACGAGGACCTCACGGCCGCGGGCGTGGTCCCCGACATCGTCATCGAGGACCCGCGCCGCCGCATCGACCGCGACCTGGAGCCCCTCGGCTGGCTGCGCAACCTCACCGGCGAGCTCGCCGAGAACGGCATCGACGTCGGCAGCCTCAACCAGGCGGCGGTGGAGCTGGTCAAGTCCCGCTCGGACGGCGGCCTCTACGGCATCCCGCTGTTCGTCGACGACTTCGTCATGCTCTACAACAAGAAGATCTTCGACCGCTTCCACGTGGCCTACCCGTCCCACGGGATCACCTACGACCAGGCCTTCCGCAAGGCGCAGCGGCTGACCAGGGAGGAGAACCTGGTCGCCTACAAGGGCTACCTCCAGCACCCGGACAACTACCTGGACTTCAACCAGCTGGGGCTCTACCCCTTCCTGCCCACCGGCAGCGAGAGCCCGGCGCCCGAGGACGTGCGGGTGAACATCACCTCCGAAGGCTGGCAGCAGCTCGGCGCCAACCTGGAGCGCTTCCTGTTCATCCCGCGGAACATCTTCACCTCGGTCGACGACTTCTTCCAGACCGGCCACGTGGCCATGGCCGTGGACACCCTCTGGAAGCTGAACGCCTACCTGCTCAACGAGATCTACATCGACCCCGAGGACCGGGAGCAGTACCGGCAGCTGGCAGAGAACGTCGACATCGGCATCACCTCCGTGCCGGTGCTCGGCGGGGGCGACGACTGGACCTACCAGCCCAACTGCCTGGCGGCCTTCCTGCCCCCGCAGTCCGCGAAGCGGCAGCAGGCCCTCGACGTGGTCAAGTGGCTGGTCTCCGAGGAGGCCCAGGTGGAGCTGTCCAGGTACGGCATCAAGCCGGCCCTGCGCTCCGACGCCGTCGTGGAGTCCTTCGGCAGCGCCCTGCCCGGCTTCGAGGGCGTCGACACCTCGGGCGTCTTCTGGGGCGAGAACGCCGTGGTGCACGGCTACGAGCAGACCGAGTACTGGGACCTGCCGCTGTACGCCGTCTTCCGCCTCCACGTCCTGCAGGACGGCCTGAAGGCGTCCTCCGCGCTGACCGTCACGGAGACCGTGGACATCCCGAACTACATCCGCAACCAGGTCGAGCTCGGCTTCGACTGGTGACCCAGACCACCCGGGGCCGCGGCGGCTCTCACGCCCCGGGTGCCCGGCGGACCCGGATGGCGCAGTACGGGTCCGCCGGGAGCGCCACCTCGATGCGGTCGGCGCGCACGCGACGCGGCGCGCCGACCCTCATGTTCCAGGCGTCGATCACCTCGACCAGCCAGGTCCCCCGCGGCAGGGCGAAGGTGCGCGAGGAGTAGCGGTGCGGGCCGAGGTACTGCAGGCAGTACTCGCCTGGTGCCTCCAGGGTGGAGGCGTCGTAGTAGAGCGGGTTGTGGCGAAGGCCGGCCGGGGCCCCGGCGAGGATGCCGCGCAGGAAGGCGATCCTGGCGGCGGACTCGCCGCGCAGCTCGCCCCCCTCCTCCCAGGGGCGGGGGCCGTAGGTCTCCCGGTGGGTGACCCAGCCGCCCTGGCAGACCCCCTCCCAGATCCGGGAGACCAGCACCGGGGCGGGCAGGCTCCCCTCGGGTTCCGGCGCGTCGCCCTCGGCGCCGCAGTCGTCGATCAGCACCGGCTTGCCCAGCTCTGCCGTGAGCCCGGCGACGAGGCGGGTCTCCTCCTGGCGGAGGCTGACGTGTGTGATCCACGGGGCCCCGAAGTCGGTGCCGGGGCCGCCGTGGACGGTCAGCGGGTGGTGGCCGTAGTCGTGTTCCAGGACGGTGGCCTGGGCCTCGGGGTCGCGGGGCGCGCACCACCAGACGTTGCGGTAGGCCGCGAGCCGGGAGACGGTCTCGCGGATGTCGCGGCCTTCGAGGGGCACCTCGGCCTCGATGCCGAGCGCGAGCAGGGCGCGGACCTGCGCGTCGAGGCGGTCCAGGGGCAGCGAGGCCGGGCAGCGCAGCCTGACCCGGTTGAACGGGCCGTCGGCGAGCGCCCGCAGGGCCGTGTCCCCGGCCTCGCCGAGGGTGGTGCCGAAGGGGTGGAAGGGCAGCCCGTCGGCGTGCCGGAAGCCGGACTCCCCGGCCCGTACCGGGCCGTGGTTGCCCGGGCCGGCCGGGGTGCAGCGGAAGGCGCCCTCGCCCCAGGCGCTGCGGTAGCGCCACTCGCCCTCCTCGTCCGGCAGGAAGCGGGCCAGGCACCCGCCCCGCTCGCCGGCGAAGGCGGCGGAGGTGAAGCGGCGTTCCCCGCGGGTGAAGACCACCTCGTCCCCCGGCTCGGCCCCGGGGAGCGGCAGTTCGAACACGCCCCAGCGCTCCGCCGCCTGTGGCGCCCGCCCCGCCTCGGGGTCCCGCGCCCGCCGATTGGCCCCACTCACCGCGTCCTCCGGATTCTCACGGCCATGTCCTGGCGTCCCCCCAGCGCCACCCGGGCGCGCCCGCGGTGGACGCCCGCCAGCTCCGTGACGGTCATGTCCCAGGTGTCGATCAGCTCGATGCGGTACGCGCCGCCCGGGGGCAGCTCCACCTCCCGGAAGGCGTGCGCGCGTTCCCCGAAGTACTCCAGCCAGTACTCCCCCCGGCGGCGGGCGCCGGGGATGTCGGCCGGGCCCTCCTCAAGGAGCCGGCGCAGGAAGGCGATCCGCGGCACGCTCTCGCCCCGCAGGCTGCCGCCCCGGGAGATCCAGGCGGAGCCGTCGCGGGACGGGTCGGGGTAGCACTCGCCGTGGCCGACGAAGCCGCCGGCCGCCGCCGCGTGCCAGAACTGCCGCAGCAGGGCGCGGCCGGTGATGTTGCCCCAGCGCCTGTCCACCACGCCCTCGTAGCCGATCTCGTCGATGACGACGGGCTTGGGGCAGGCCGCGACCCAGTCCGCGGTCAGCCTGGCGTCCCAGTGCTGGATGCTCTGGTGGGTGATCCAGGGCCGGGTGAAGTCGTAGATCCGCTCGTAGACGTACATGCGGGTGCCGTTGTGGATGGAGCGCAGCCGCTGGTACGGGTCCTTCCGCTGCACGTACCGGCCCAGGCGGTCCCAGTCCTCGACGGTCTTGGCCCGGTTGAAGTCGTACTCGTTGGCGAGGGACCACCACACGTGCCGGAAGGCGGCGAGCCGCGCCAGGGTGTAGCGCAGCAGGAAGCGGTCCTGCTCGGGCGTCATGTCGTCCACTCCCCAGTGGCCCCGGTCGTAGGGGTGGAAGAGGATGACGTCGGCCTGGATGCCGAGCGCGAGCAGGTCGCGCAGGCGCCGCTCGAAGTGGGCGAAGAAGGCCGGGTTGAAGCGGGTCTTGTCCAGCCTGCCCGGCGTGTCGCCCGCGAAGGGCAGCATCGGCGGGGCCATGTCCCGGGTCGGCAGCAGGCACATGCGCACCTTGGTGAAGGGCGAGCCCGCGAGCGAGCGCAGGGTCCGCTCCTCGTGCTCCTCGTCCGCGTAGTGCGTCCAGTGGTAGCAGGTGGTGCCCAGCGGCAGGTGGCGGGTGCCGTCGGCGTGGGCGAAGCCGTGGGCGCCGCTCACCCGCACCGGGCCGTGGTTGCCGGGCCCCGGCGGGACGCACTCGAAGGAGCCCCGCCTGCCGTCGAGTTCGGGGACGTTCGAGCGGGTGACCCAGAACCAGGTGCCGACCCGGTCCGGCGAGAAGCGGACCACGTGGCGCCCCTCGCCGTCGTAGAAGCCGTCCACGGGGACGACGCGGTTGCGGTGGCGGAACTCGGCGCGCAGCCTGACCTCGGTGTAGGGGTTGCCCGTGCCGGGGCCGGTCAGCCGCAGCTCGTGCAGCCCCCACCGCTCCACGGTCATCGGCCGGGCTCCGGGGCCCCGCCCCTCCTGATCCAGTCCTCGTCGAGGCGCACGTACTTGATGGTCTTGCGCAGGAAGGAGTAGGCCGCGTGCAGGCCGCCGTCGCGGGTCTGGATCACGCTGGGGTAGGAGTAGCCGAGCTCGTTGTCGCGGTACTCCAGGTCGGCCGTCTGCAGGTTCCTGCGGTAGGGCCAGGTGCGGCCGCCGTCCTCGGAGAGGGCCAGGGTCAGCGGGGTGCGCAGCGCCTTCTTGCGCAGCTTGTCCCCCTCCCCGACCCAGCGGAACTGGTCGCGTTCCAGGGTGGCGTCGTTGTAGACGAGGACCAGGGCCCCGCCGGTCAGCCGGATCAGCTGCACGGCGGAGTTGTTGTTGGGCAGCTCGGTGCGCACGAGCGGGCTCCAGGTGCGCCCCAGGTCGGTCGACTCCGCGGCGTGGATCCGGTCGGCGGCGCGGCTGCGGAACAGCGCGTACAGGCTGCCGTCCGTGCGCTGCACCGCGGTCATCTGCACCAGGTGGTCGCTGCCCGGCAGGTCGTGCTCCCGCCAGGTGGCGCCGCCGTCCTCGCTGATCATGACGACGCTGTGCTCGCCGCCCTCGCGGCACCAGTAGGCCGGCAGCAGCCAGGAGCCGTCGCCGAGGAGGAGCGGGGGGTTGCGCACGAAGAGGCCGGGCCCCTCGAAGAGGGTGCGGGGCGGGCTCCAGGTGTGGCCCCGGTCGTCTGAGGTGCGCACCAGGAGCCGGGCGGTCTTCTGGTTGTGCGGGGTGTTGGAGGGGTGGAAGAGCCACACCCGGCCCGAGGGGTCCTTGGCCAGCACCGGGTTCTGCTCGGAGCGCTCCGGGTCGCAGGAGAGGAGCTCGGGCGTACTCCAGCGCTCCGCGCCGCGCGGCAGCCGGGAGAGGACGACGTTGGTGCCGGGATCGCCCTCCTGTGGGCCGTTGAACCAGGTGCACAGCAGGTCGCCGTCGTCGAGTTCCAGGAGGTTGGCGGCGTGGCTGTCGCCCGGGTGCAGCACGGGAAGCAGCGCCTCGCGCAGCGCGGGGTCCCGGGGCGAGGTCCTGATCACCCCGTCGAAACGCGGGTCGCTCACGAACGGACTCCCTTCAGTTCGAGCTCCTCGGCGAAGTGGCAGGCCGCCGTGCGGCCGGGCCTGATCTCCCGCAGCTGCGGCACCTCGGTGGCGCAGCGTTCCCTGGCGTAGAAGCAGCGGGGGTGGAACGGGCAGCCGGGGGGCACCCTGGAGGGGTCGGCCACCTCGCCGCGCAGCACGATCCGCTCCCGGCGGCGCGCGGTGGGGTCGGGGTCGGGCACCGCGGAGAGCAGCGCCTCGGTGTAGGGGTGCAGCGGGTTCCCGTACAGCTCGTCGGTGTCGCCGGTCTCGACGATGCGGCCGACGTACATGACGACCACCTCGTCGGCCATGTGCTCGACGACGCCGAGGTCGTGCGAGATGAACAGGTAGGTGAGGTCCTCCTGCTCCTGGAGGTCCTTGAGGAGGTTGAGGATCTGCGCGCGCACCGAGACGTCCAGGGCGCTGACCGCCTCGTCGGCGACCACCAGGCGCGGGGAGGGCGCCAGCGCCCGCGCGATGCCGACGCGCTGGCGCTGGCCGCCGCTGAAGGCGTTGGGGTAGCGGCGCATGTACTCCGGCCGCAGGCCCACCCGGCGCAGCAGCTCGGCGACCCGCTCCTCCAGTTCGGCCCGGCCGAGGTTGCGGTAGACCCGCAGCGGCTCGCCCACGATCTGCAGCAGGGTCATGCGCGGGTTGAGGGAGGCGAAGGGGTCCTGGAAGACCATCCGGATCTGGCTGCGGTACGGCTTCAGCGCGGTTTCGCCGAGGCCGGCCAGGTCCACCTCCTCGCCCGCGGCGGGCCGGAACACGATCCGGCCCGAGGTGGGCTCGTAGACCCGCAGCAGGCAGCGGCCGAGGGTGGACTTGCCGCAGCCCGACTCGCCGACGAGCGCCACGGTGCGGCCGCCGCGGATGCGCAGGTCGACGCCGTCGACGGCGCGGACGGTGGCGGTGCCGTGGCCGAACATGCCGCGGCGGGTCGCGAAGTGCTTGGTGAGGCCGTGCGTTTCCAGGAGCGCCTCGTCCTGGCGCGGGCCGGTGGCGGTGCTCATGCGCCCTCCTCCTCGTGGCGCCTCGGGTCGCGCGCCTGCGGTGTGCCGGCCGTGGCGGCCGCTTCCTCGGGGCGCTCCTCGTACCGGAGGCAGCGCACTTCTCGGTCGGGTTCCGGGCCCCGTACGGGCAGGGGTTCCGTGGTGTCGCACCGCCCGGCCAGGAACTCGTCGCAGCGCGGGTGGAAGGGACAGCCGGGGGGCCGCCGGTAGGTGTGCGGCACCATGCCGCGCACCGGCCTGAGGCGTTCACGGGCGCCGGAGCCGAGCTTGGGGATCGAGCGCAGCAGCGCCTTGGTGTACGGGTGGCGGGGCGAGCGGAAGACCGACACCACGTCGCCGCGTTCGACGACGCTGCCCAGGTACATGACGGCGATGCGGTCGGCCATCTGCGCCGCGACGCCGAGGTCGTGGGTGATGAGCATGACCGCCATGCCGAACTCCTCCTGCACGGACCGCAGGAGCTCCAGGATTCTGGCCTGGGTGGTGACGTCGAGGGCGGTGGTGGGCTCGTCGGCGATGAGCAGCTCCGGGTTGCAGGACAGGGCCATGGCGATCATGGCGCGCTGGAGCATGCCGCCGCTCATCTGGAAGGGGTACTCGTCCACGCGCCGCTTCGGGTCGGGGATGTCGACCCGGCCGAGCAGGTCGATGGTGCGCCTGCGGGCCTCGGCCTTGGAGACCTTCTCGTGGAGCCTGATGGCCTCGCCGATCTGGTTGCCCAGGGTGTGCATCGGGCTCATCGAGGTCATCGGCTCCTGGAAGACCATGGCGATGCGCTTGCCGCGCACCGACCGCACGGTCCGCTTGTCCGCGGTCACCAGGTCGACCATGCCCCCCGGGGCGCCCTCGGGCGTTTTTCCCGGTCCTTCCGGGTGCCTGACCCAGATCTCCCCGCCCGTGATCCGCCCCGGCCTGTCCACCAGCCGCAGGACGGAGCGGGCCATCACGCTCTTGCCGCATCCGGACTCGCCGACCACGGCCAGGGTCTCGCCCCGGCTGATGTCGAGGTCGACGCCGTTGACGGCCTTCACCACGCCGTCGTCCAGCGCGAACTGCGTGTGCAGATCCCTGATGCGCAGGACCGTTTCGCTCACGGCTTCTCCTTACGGCTACTTGTACGGGTCGGCGGAGTCCCGCAGCCCGTCGCCCACGAAGTTCATCGCGAGGACGGTGATGAACACCGCGAGGCCAGGGAGCATCAGCCAGGGCGCGGTCTCGATGGTGCGCACGTTCTGCGCGTCCTGCAGCAGCACGCCCCAGCTGACCGCGGGCGACTGGAGGCCGAGGCCGAGGAAGCTCATGGCCGTCTCGCCCAGGATCATGCTGGGCACGGCCATGCTCAGCGAGGCGATCACGTGGCTGGACATGGACGGCACCATGTGCCGGAAGATGATCCGGCGTCTGCTGCAGCCGTCGAGTCTGGCCGCGATGACGAAGTCGTCCTCCCGCAGGGAGAGGAAGCGTCCGCGCACGACGCGGGCCAGGCCGGTCCAGCCGATCACCGAGAGGATGGTGGTGATCGCGAAGTACCGCATCAGCGGCCCCCAGTCGGGTGGCACGGCGGCGGAGAGCGACAGCCACAGCGGCAGCGTGGGCACCGCCATCAGGAACTCGATGAGGCGCTGGATGCCGGTGTCCGCGGCGCCGCCGAAGTATCCCGAGATGCCGCCGAAGAACAAGCCGAGCAGGAAGCTGACGGCGACTCCGATGAGGCCGATGGACAGCGAGACCCGGGCGCCGTAGACGATCCGGGACAGCAGGTCCCGGCCGGCTCTGTCGGCGCCGAGGAAGTACACGTGCTGGTCCTGGTCGACCGGCCCGAACAGGTGCCGGTCCGTCGGGATGAGCCCCCACATGTCGTAGTCGTCGCCCCTGGCGAAGAGGCGGAGGGGGATCTTCTCCGAGGTGTCGACGGTGTGGATCTGCTCGAAGGTCTCCGGGTCGCGGCGGGTCTCGTAGCCGTACACGTACAGGTCGATGCCGTGGGAGAAGCTGAAGT
The DNA here is from genome assembly GCF_003626535.1 of Streptomyces hoynatensis. Taxonomy (GTDB): domain Bacteria; phylum Actinomycetota; class Actinomycetes; order Streptomycetales; family Streptomycetaceae; genus Streptomyces; species Streptomyces hoynatensis. The sequence goes on along the minus strand of NZ_RBAL01000003.1, from coordinate 370,986 downwards.
CCACGTGGACCTGCTGCGGCGGGGCGTAGGTGAGGTCCTCGTCGCTCGTGCTGCTCACCGAGGGGGCGAGGAACTCGGCGAAGACGACGACGAGGTAGACGAACAGGACCACCACCGCGCCGATGAGGGCCAGCCGGTGCCGGCGGAACTTGCGCCAGATCAGCCGCCACTGGGAGGCGCGGCCGAGTTCCGGGTCGCTGCCCGCCTCGCCCGGCGGGACCGCCTCCGGCGCGAGGGCGCCGGCCGGCTCCGCGGTCTTGGTGCCGTTGCGGGACAGGGGACGGGGCCAGGAGAGCATCAGCGCCTACCTTCCCTCGTATCGGTAGCGGATGCGGGGGTCCCACCAGGCCAGCGCGAGGTCGCTGATCAGCGTGCCGACGACGGTGAGGGCGCTGAGGATCAGGATGAAGCTGCCCACCAGGTACATGTCCTGGTTCTCCACCCCGCCCAGCAGCAGGGGGCCGGTGGTGGGCAGGCTCATCACGATGGAGATGATCGTCTCGCCGCTGATCAGTCCCGGCAGCAGCCAGCCCACGGTGGAGAAGAAGGGGCTCAGCGACATCCGGACGGGGTACTTCAGCAGCAGCTTCCACTCGGGCAGCCCCTTGGCGCGGGCCGCGACCACGTAGGGCTTGTACAGCTCGTCCAGCAGGTTGGCCCGGGTGATGCGGATGAGTCCCGCCGTTCCCGACATGCCGATGATGACGATCGGCAGCCACATGTGCGAGGCGAGGTCCATCACCTTGCCGAGGTTCCAGGCCGCGTCCTGGTACTCCGGTGAGAAGAGCCCTCCCGGACTCTGCCCGAAGTATCTGGTGCCGATGTACATGAAGACCAGCGCCAGCATGAACTCCGGGATGGCCATGCCGACGAACCCGAAGAAGGTGGCGACGTAGTCCCCGGCCGAGTACTGCCGGACGGCGGAGAAGATGCCGATCGGGAAGGCGAGGGCCCAGACGAACAGCAGGGTGCTCAGGGACAGCAGGATGGACAGGCCGACGCGGTCCCAGATCAGGTCGGAGACCGGCCTGCTGTTCCAGGCGAACGCCTGGCCGAAGTCGCCGTGGAAGACGATGTTCGAGATCCACTTCCAGTACTGGACGAAGAACGGCTGGTCCAGCCCGTATCGGGCGCGGAGCGTGATCAGCTGGTCGTTGCTCATCACCTCGCCCCTGGACTCCGCCTGGGCCTCCAGGGTGGAGACGTAGTCGCCCGGCGGCAGGCTGATGATGAAGAACGACGCCAGCGAGATCGCGAGCAGCGTCACGATCATGAGCAGGACGCGGCGGCTGAGGAACGACAGCATGGGGGGCCTTCCTCAGCCTTCCGAGATGAAGTACTGCTCGGGGTTGCTCGGCCCTGGCGCCTGGTACGAGACGGCTCCGGTGAAGGAGTCGGGCACGTTGTGGAAGGTGCGCCTGACCACCCCGTACTCGGTGGGCGGGGTGCTGATCCCGATGTAGTAGAGCCGGTCCTTGGTGATGGCCAGGACCTGCCGGGCCAGCTCCGTGGCCTCCTCCGCGTCGAAGGTGAGCCGCATCTGGTCGAAGAGCTCCAGCTGGTGGCGCACGTCCTCGGGCGGCTCGCTGCCGCCCTGGTTCGTGTACCACTTGGCCCAGGCGGAGCCGAAGCGGGAGGAGCCGCGCGGGTTGGTCGGCAGGTAGTAGTGGTTGCCGCCGGCGCCGGTGCGGATGTCGAAGGGCCCGCCGGTCCAGGTGGCGGCCTCCGACTCCCCGGCCTCCACCCGCTCCCAGTAGAGCGTCTCGGCCACCCGCTGGATGGTGGCGTCGACGCCCACGTCGCGCCAGTTGGTGCGGATCAGGTCCAGCGCGTCCACCTGGTCGGGGTAGTCGGAGACCACCAGGACGGTGAACTTGAGGGGCGAGCCGTCCTCGCGCAGCCGGATGCCGTCCCCGTTGCGCTCGGAGTAACCGGCCCGGTCCAGGTACTCGTTGGCCTTGTCGGGGTCGTAGGCGGTGTACTGCTCGCCCATCTCCCGGTCGTACAGGTCGCTGCCGGGGATGGGGGCGCACTGCCAGGGCTGTCCCTCGCCGCCGTAGATCGTGTTGATGATCTTCTCGCGGTCGATGGCGTACGAGAGGCCGATCCGGAAGTCCTTGTTCGCGAAGACCGCGCGCTTGGCCTCGTCCGGGTGGGTCTGGTTGAAGCCGATGATCATGGTGTTGACCGTGTCGGGCACGAAGTCGATCAGGTCGTACTCGCCCTCGTCCTGACTGCGGGCGATCACCGGCTTGTTGCGTATCGTGCCGAAGTGGTAGAGCTGCATGTCCAGGTCGCCGTTGGACACCTTCAGCACCTCGACCTCGGCGTCCTGGAGCACCTCGCACACCATCTTGTCGATGTAGGGCAGCTGGCTGCCGTCCGGGTCGACCTTCCAGTAGTACGGGTTGCGCTCGGCCACCACGGAGCTGCCCTCGCCGACGGCGTTCTGGGCCAGCCAGGGGTTGACGGTGGGCAGGTCGGGGTTGACCCAGCAGTCGGCCTGGAGGGCGATGTAGTCGACCCAGCGGTCCATGCCGGCGGACCTGGCCCGGTCCTCGGCCCCGTCGTCGAGAGCGGGGTGGAACTGGGCCAGGTAGTGCTTGGGCAGGAACAGCACGAGGCCCGAGGTGCCGGCGATCTGCTCCAGGAAGCCGGCCTTCGGCTCCTCGTAGACGAAGCGGACGGTGTAGTCGTCGTCCTTCACGAACCGGGCCGGCTGCCCGGACTGCGAGAGCCACAGCTCGTAGATGGAGTCCGGGTGCAGTTCGGTGTCGATGTTGTAGTAGGTGAAGGCGAACTCGAAGTCGTCGGCGGTGAACGGCTCGCCGTCGGACCACCGCATGCCCCGGCGCAGGGTGAAGACGTACTCCTGGCCGTCGCCCCTGATCTCGAAGCTCTCGGCGACGTTGGGCAGCACCTCGGTGGCGGCGGTGCCCTCCCAGGCCGGGGCCCAGCGCACCAGGGGCTCGTAGCCCATCGTGTAGTGCAGCCAGGACTTGTCCTCCTGGGTGAGCATCGCCGAGTGCCAGGTGCCGCCGTAGATGCCGACCTCGTCGAGGGGCTCCACCACCAGGGGGGTGGCCGGCAGCCGTTCCTCGACCTTGGGCAGCTTGCCCTGGTCGACCAGGTCCTTCAGCATGGGCGCCTCCTTGCCCTTGGCGCCCCTGCCGTCGCTCACCCCCGCGGGGTCGGTGTCGAAGAATCCGCAGCCCGACAGGCCCGTCATGGAGGCAAGCGCGAACAGCCCTGCGCCGCCGCGCAGTACGTCCCGCCTGGCCAGGGGGCCGCGGTTCGTGCGTTCAGGAGTCATGTCCACGCTCCTTTGCGTGAGCCGCCGTCTCCAGCTCGCGGACCAGCGGGACCACCGTCGTGGCGAGGCGCTGCTTCTCGTCCTCTTCGAGGCGGGCCAGGGGTTCCGCGGCGTGTTCGGCGTCGATGTGGCCGAGGGCGACGAGTACGTACTTGTAGGTGCTGACGATCGAGGAGAGGGTGGGGGCCCGGCGGGCCAGGCGCATCGCCTCCAGGACGTCCTCCAGCCGGTCCTGCATCCGGCGGGCGCGCGCCCAGTCGCCCGCGAGGGCCGCCTCGTACATGCCGACGAGGTGGCGCGGCGTCAGATTGGCCAGGGAGCTGGTGGCCCCCGCGGCATCCACGAACATCGAGAGGTCGCTGATGCTGCTGCCCCCGGTGAAGCACTGCAGGTCGAGGCCGAGGCCGGCCGCCCGGCGCACCAGCTGCCTGAACCAGGTCAGGTCGCCGTGGCTGTCCTTGATGCCGGCCAGCACGCCCTCCTGGGCGAGCTGCACCACGCAGTCGGCGGTGAGGCCGATCTTGGTGAGCCGCGGCATGTGGTAGGCGAAGATCGGGAAGCCGACGGCCTCCGCGATCCTGCGGTAGTGGTCGCGCAGCTCCTCGCGGGTGAACTCGGCGAAGTAGGGCGCGATCACGGCGACCTGGTCGGCGCCGGCCGCCACGGCGGCCCGCGCGTGGCGGACCGCGAGGCGGGTCGCGGTGTCGCCGACGTGCGCCACCACGGGCGCACGTCCGGCGGCCACCTCGGCGGCGACGCGGACGGGGACGGTCCGCTCCTCGGGATCGAGGGCGTGGAACTCCCCGGTGGTGCCGTTCATCCACAGGCCGTGAATGCCGGCATCCAGCAGGTGCCTTAAGTGGCATTCCAACGAGCGCACGTCCACCGTCCCGCCACTTTTCATGGGCAGCACGGTGGGCGCGATGATCCCACGAAGCTTCTGGAACGGCATAGGCACCCCAAGGGCATGTCAGCGGTATGCCAGGAGTCTGCTCGGCTGGTAAAATGACGTCAACCCTCGTGCGACCGGATTTTGTACAGCAGCGGATGCCGGGCAATCGGCCGGTCGGCCCGGCGGCATACCATGAGCCCACAACGATGTGGCCGGCCCACCGGCCGAGGCCACGTTTTCGCGAGCGCGCCAGGGAGGCAGGATGATTCCACCCAGAACGGCATCGGCCCAGGAGGGGTCGGCGTCGGCGTCCGACGCGCCCGGCCCCGAGGAGAGCCTGGAGAGCCGCGCGCGCAGGGCACTGGTGGACTGGCTGACGAAGGAGCACCCGGCGCCGGGACAACCCGTCCCCGTCCGGGAGTTCGCCCGGCGCCTGGGCATGAGCCGCACCCCGGTGCGCAGCGCGGTGGGGCGGCTGTACGAGCGCGGCCTGCTGGCATACGACGCCACGGCCGGGTTCACCGTGGCCATCCCCTCGCTCTCCAGCCTGTACGAGCTGTTCGAGCTGCGGCTGATGCTGGAGTCGCACAGCCTGCGCCTCTTCGCCGAGCGCACCGACCGGGAGACCCCCGCGCAGCTGCGGGAACTCGTGGACGAGGCCCAGGAGCTGGCCGGCCCCTCGCTCAAGGACCCCGAGCGGTACATCGAGTTCCGGGAGAACGACAGCCGCTTCCACCGCGCCCTGGTGGAGCTCGGCGGCCTGCCGATGCTGCTGGAGATGCACGCCGATCTGCACCTGAGCATCCACGTCACGCGCACCGGGATGGAGGCCCCCATCACCGCCTCCCGGCTGAACACGGCCGTCGCGGAGCACCGCGCGATCGTCGACGCCCTGGAGAGCGGCGACCGCCTCGCCGCCCGGGACCTGCTGGAGGCCCACATCCTGCGGGTGCGTGACCAGACCATCGCCTTTCTCGCCCGCCCCAGAATGTAGGTGCCCCTCATGGACGGACCCGCCCTCCCCTCCCCCGGCGCGCACGTCGCCCACCGCCCGCCCCGCCGGGCCGGGACCCGGCTGACCGGCGGCCCCTGGCTGCAGTGGCGGCGGGTCAACCGGGAGGTCAGCCTCCCGCTGGCGCTGGACTGGCTGGAGAAGGCGGGAAACCTCCGCAACCTGGAACTGGCCGCGGCCGCCCCCGGGGAGGGCGCGGCCCAGGGGACGGGACCCGGTACCGGAGGCAGCGCAGGAAACGGTGCCGGAAACGCTGCCGGGGGCGAGTACCGCGGCCCGGTGTACATGGACTCCGACGTGCACAAGGTGCTCGAATCCGCCGCCTGGGAGCTGGGCGAAGGCCACGAGGAGCGGCTCGCGGAGTTCGCCGCCCGCGCCGCCGGCCTGCTGGAGCGGGCGCAGCAGGAGGACGGCTACCTGGACTCCTACTACCAGGTTGCCGAGCCAGGCCGCCGCTACACGCGCCTGGTGGACAGTCACGAGCACTACTGCGCCGGCCATCTGATGCAGGCCGCCGTGGCCGCCACCCGCGCCGGGGCGGACCCGGGCGGGCGGCTGCTCGCCGTGGCCAGGCGCCTGGCCGACCACCTCGCCGAGGTGTTCCTGCCGGGTCCTGGCCCCGGCCTGGACGGCCACCCCGAGGTGGAGACGGCGCTGGTGGAGCTGTACCGGACGACGGGCGAGCCCACGTACCTGGAGCTGGCCTCCGCGTTCGTCGAGCGGCGCGGCCACGGCCTGGTCGGCTCGCACAAGCGCGGCGCCAGGCACCGTCAGGACCACCTGCCGGTGCGGGAGGCGCCCACCCTCACCGGGCACGCCGTGCGCGGCCTCTACCTGGAGGCGGGGATCGTCGACGTCGCCGTGGAGACCGGGGACGAGGCGCTGCTGGCCGCCTCCGTGGCCCGCTGGGAGGACATGGCGGCGACGCGGACCGCCCTCACCGGCGGGCTCGGCTCCCGGCAGGTGGGGGAGGTCTTCGGGGAGCGGTACGAGCTGCCCCCCGACCTGGGGTACAACGAGACCTGCGCCTCGGCGGCGAGCATCCAGTGGAGCTGGCGGCTGCTGCTGGCCACCGGCGAGGCCCGGTATGCCGACCTGATCGAGCGCACCCTGTTCAACGCCTTCGGGGCGGCCCGCTCCGCCGACGGCAGGACGTACTACAAGGGGAACCCTTTGCAGCGCCGCGCGGACCACGCGGAGGCGGTGGGCGACCCGCGCTGCCGCGACGAGTGGTTCTACTCGGCCTGCTGCCCGCCCGCCGTCACCCGCCTGGTCGCCTCGCTCGGGCACTACGCGGTGACGGTCTCGCCCGACACCGGGACCGGCACCGGCACCGGGACCGGGGAGGCCGGGGGCGAGCTGCTGCACCTCCAGCAGTACGCGCCCTTCGAGCTGAGCTGCGCGCTGGCCGGCGGCGAGGCCGGGCTGCGGGTGGAGACCGACTACCCGTGGGCGGGCGCCGTCGCGGTCACCGTCACCCGCTCCCCCGGGGGCCCCTGGGGGCTGGCCCTGCGCATCCCGCCGTGGAGCGAGCGGACCGGCCTCGCGGTCAACGGCGAGGAGCTGCCCGTCCGGGTGGATCGCCGGGGCTACGCCGTGGTCCGCCGGGACTGGCGCGCCGGGGACACGGTCACGCTGCGCCTGGACATGCGGCCGCGGCTCACGGTGCCGCACCCGAGGATCGACGCGGTCCGCGGCTGCGCGGCCGTCGAACGCGGGCCGCTGGTGTACTGCTTCGAGCAGGTGGACCAGGAGGACGGCACCGAGGTGGACCGGCTGGCGCTGCGCCCGGGCGCCGCCTTCGACGAGGTGCCGGCCGAACTGCCCGGCGTGGGACGCACGGTGCTGCTGCGGGCCGGTGCCGTCGCGGTGAGCGGCGGCCACGAGGCCGGGCTGCCCTACCGCAGGCTCGGCGGGCCGCACGCGGCCGACGCGGCGCGCCCGGCGGCCGCCACCGCGGTGCCCTACTTCCAGTGGGACAACCGCGGTGACGGCGCGATGCGGGTGTGGATGCCGCTGGTCAGTGATTGATTCTCACCTGGCTGAACCGGACGGTGTTGTAGTTCGCGATCGCGTTGGCCTCCTTGTTGGCGTCGACCACGAGCCCGGCGTAGAGGTTCGGGCCCATGGCGATCCGCTCGTAGCCGATCCGCGTCCACTGCAGGGAGTCGGGTGACAGCTCCGCGGTGAACTCGTCGCCGCGGAGCGTCAGCCGCAGCCAGTACGGCTTGTCGTCGAGGACCTCGTCCTCCTCGTAGGGGTAGACCCCGACGCTCATCTCGTCGCCGGTGGCGGCGATCCGCTTGGCGACGCCGACCAGGCCGTCCCGGGAGATCGCCACCCCCAGGAGGAAGAAGGGCGAGTCCTCGGTGAGGTTCTCGCGGATCATGACGCCGCCCAGCACCTCCTCGTAGACCGGCGGCAGCGAGTCGACCCGGGCGATGATCTCGACGACCTCGTCGTCGGGGGCCTCGATGGGCTGGTAGACGTAGGAGAAGGCGTCCTTCCTGCCGCGCACCTTGCCGGAGCCGCTGAGGGTGAACACCCCGTCGGTCAGGGCGGCGGCGCCCGCGATCGGGACCTCGCCGATGTCCGCGAAGGTCCAGTCGCCGAGGTCGGTGACCTGGTTGAGGTGCACCGGCACCCCGCTCGACGTGGTGGCGGTGCCGGTGGAGTCGGTGGCCCGCGCCGTGAGGTAGTGGGTGCCCGAGGGTGCGCCCTGCCAGGTGACCGCGTAGGGCGCCGAGGTGCTCTCGCCGATCTTCTCGTCCCCGGCGTAGAACTCGACCACGGCGATGGCGGCGTCGCCCTGCGCCGTGGCCTGTGCCGTGATCTCCACGTCGTGGCTGCCGGACTCGCTGGTGCGGACGGCGTCGTACGCGGGCGAGGTGAGGGAGACCTCGGGGTTGGGCGCGCCGGTGGGGCCGATGGAGTTGAGGTACAGCTCCAGGTTCGAGTAGCCGGTCTCGGGGTCGATCGCGGCCCCGTCGGCCGCGTCGCCCTGCTTCAGGCCGTGCTCGCGCTCCCAGGCGTCGGGGATGCCGTCGTGGTCGCGGTCCCTGGGCGCCTCGGTCGGGGCCAGCGGGACGATCCCGCCCACCTCGCGCTGGGAGTTGATCATGCGGCCGGTGCCGGCCCGCACGTCGGCGACCAGCCTGGCGTCGATGGCGTCGCGCCGCGGCAGGACGGCGCCGGCGCCGGCGAGCACCGCCTCGTAGGCCGCCTCGGCGCTCTGCTCCTCGATCTCGTCGGGGAAGGAGACGGGCTCGGAGAGCAGGGTGATGCCGCCGACCGGGACGAGGATGCCCTCCCGGTTGTCCGCGGTGACCTCCGGGTGGCCCTCGATGACGTTGCCCTGGACGTACCAGGAGCCGCCGCGGTCGGGGGTGACGATGTAGGGGGCGATGTCGGCGAGGGTGTTGGGGCCCGGCTTGTAGTAGTTGTTCACCATGTTGACGCCGTTGGCCCACTCGCCGCCGTAGCAGGTGGTGTACCCGTAGTTGTAGATGACGTTGTTGCGGTGGTTGACGCGCAGCGGGACGTCCTCGACGAAGCTGAAGCGGGGATTGCGCCCGCCGTTGTGCACCAGCAGGTTGTGGTGGTAGGTGACGTTGTCGCCGCCCCACAGGCCGCCGTACCCGTGCCGTCCCTTCTCGTGGGCCGACATGGTCAGGCCCTCGGAGATGATGCACCACTGCACGGTGACGTTCCGGTTCCCGTAGGGGGAGCAGGTCTCGTCCACGCCCCAGCTGAAGGAGCAGTGGTCGATCATCACGTTCTCGCGGCCCTCCATCTTGAAGGTGTCGATGGGGGTGCCGAGGGCGTCGGTGCCGCGGAAGCGCAGGTAACGCAGGATGACGTTGTCGGCCTTGATCTCCGTCTCGTTGCCGACGACGCAGATGCCGCCGCCGGGGGCGGTCTGCCCGGCGATGGTGAGGTGGGAGCCGGTGATGTCCAGGCCGCCCTCCAGCTCGATGGTGCCCGAGACCCGGAAGACCACCGTGCGGTTGCCGGCGGAGACGGCCTCGCGCAGCGATCCCGGGCCGGAGTCGGCGAGGGTGGTCACCTCGTAGACCTCCCCGCCGCGCCCGCCGGTGGCGTGGATGCCGCCGCCCTGGGCGCCGGGGAAGGCGGGCACGTCGCCTGCGGCCTCGGTGCGGGCCCCGGCGGCGGCCCGGTCCCTGGCGGCGGTGCCGCCGGCCGCGCGGGCCACGCCGCCGAACGCGGCGGTGGAGACCAGCACTCCGGTCGCGGTCACGAAGGCGCGGCGCCCCAGGGCCGCGGCCCCTGCGCCCTTGTCCTGTTGTTCGGTCACGTCGTTGTACTCCTTGGCGGTGGGGGGCGGCTCACACGGGGCGCAGTACGTACGCGCCGCCCGGCCTGGTGTCGAAGGCGACCACGTTGTCCTCGGGGCGGTCGGCCGGTGCCCCCGTGACGCGCACGGGGTGCGGGGTGCGGATGCGGACCGGGTTGCCGAGGCGGGAGCGCACGGCGGCACGCGCGATTCCCTGCTCGGTCCACTCCACGTCGAGTTCGAAGCCGCCGCGTGCCCGCAGGCCCCGGAAGGAGCCGGCGGGCCAGGCGGCCGGGAGCGCGGGCAGCAGGTCGATCTCGCCCGCGTGGCTCTGGAGCAGCATCTCGGTGACGCCGGAGACACCGCCGAAGTTGCCGTCGATCTGGAAGGGCGGGTGCAGGTCGAACAGGTTGGGCGCGGTACGGGCCGGGGTGAGCAGGTCGGCGAACCTGGCGTAGGCCGTCTCCGCGTCGAGCAGCCGCGCGTAGAGGTTGATCTTCCAGGCCAGGGACCAGCCCTGCCCCGCGGCGCCGCGCAGTTCGAGGGACCTGACCGCGGCGGCGGCCAGCTCCGGGGTCTGCCTGGGGGTGATCTGGGCGCTGGGGAAGAGGCCGTAGAGGTGCGAGGTGTGCCGGCTCTTGACCAGCGCCGCCTCCTCCCAGTCCTCCAGCCACTCCTGGAGCTGGCCCAGGTAGCCGATCTGCATGGGGGCGAGCCGGTCGCGGACCTCGCCGACGCGCTCGGTGAGGCCCCGGTCGACGCCCAGGACGCCGGCGGCCTGGCGGAAGGCGTCGAAGAGGTCGCGCAGCAGCTGCATGTCCATGGTGGGGCCGGCGCAGATGCTGACGCTCTCGCCCTCGTCCTGGTGGTGGGTGACCTCGGGCGACTGCGAGGGGTTGGTGACCAGCCAGCCGGTGCGCGCGTCCTCCACCAGGGTGTCGAGGAAGAACTGCACCGCGCCCTTGATCACCGGGTAGTTGCGGGCCAGCGCCTCGGTGTCCCCGGTGAACTGGTAGTGGTCCCACAGCATCACGCACAGCCAGGCGCCGCCGGTGGGCCACATGCCGTACTGGGCGAAGTCCACGGGGGCGGTGCCGCGCCAGCCGTCGGTGTTGTGGTGCAGCACCCAGCCGTTCGCGTCGTAGAGCGCCTTGGCCGTGCGGGCGCCGGACTCGGCCAGCTCGTGGATCATGTCCACGGCCGGGTCCCAGCACTCGGCGAGGTTGGTGGGGCCGGCGGGCCAGTAGTTCATCTCGAAGTTGATGTTGACGGTGTACTTGGACTCCCAGGAGGGGGACATGCTGTCGTTCCACAGGCCCTGGAGGTTGGCCGGCTGGCCGGGCGAGCGGGAGCAGGAGGCCAGGAGGTAGCGGCCGTACTGGAAGTAGAGCGCGGCCAGTTGGGGGTCGTTGCCGTCGGCGAAGAGCGGGATGCGCTCGTTGGTGGGGAGCGCGACGCGGTCGGAGGTGCCCAGGTCGAGGGCCACCCGGCCGAACAGGCGCCGGAAGTCGGTGACGTGCCGCTCGCGCAGCCGGTGGTAGGGCAGCTCCGCGGCGGCCTGCAGGGGGCGGCGGGCGCGGGCGACGGGGTCGGCGCCGACGTCCTTCCAGGAGCGGTAGCTGGTGGCCATGGAGACGAGGAGGGTGACCGCGTCGGCGCCGGTCACGGTCAGTTCGCCCTGCTCGCCTGTGCTCACCCGGCCGCCCTCGGCGAGGGCCCGGGCGTGGGCGCGGAAGCGGACCGAGCCCGGCAGGCCGTACCATTCGCCGCTGATGCCGTCGAGGGCGATGGCCTCGTCGTCCACGGCCGAGGAGGTGGCCTCCTGGGGGGTGGTGAACCGCGCGGTGAAGCCGACGCTGCCCGGGGTGTCGGCGGTCAGGCGCACGACGAGGACCTGGTCGGGGGCGCTGGCGAAGACCTCGCGGGTGTGGCGGACGCCGTCGCGGGTGTAGCGCACGCGGGTGACGGCGCTCTCCAGGTCGAGCTCGCGGGTGTAGCCGGTGACCTCCCCGCCGGCGGGAAGGGCGAGTTCGAGGTCGCCGAGGACCTGGTAGGCGGCCTGTTCCGAGGGGGCGCCGAGGAAGTGGGCGTCGGCGAGCTGCTGCGCCTGGTACCACTTCTCGGCGACGACCAGGTCGCGGATCTCGTCCAGGTAGTCGGCGGCGTCGGGGCGGGCGTAGTCGCGGGGGCCGCCGGCCCACAGGCTGTCCTCGTTGAGCTGGAGGCGCTCGGTGTCGGTGCCGCCGAAGACCATCGCGCCGATGCGGCCGTTGCCGACGGGCAGCGCCTCCAGCCACTCCGCGGCCGGGGCCGTGTACCACAGCCGCATCGGGTTGCGTGCGGCGGCGGCCTGCGCGGCATCCGCGGGCTGTTCGCCGGTGGCGGCCCGGGCGGGGTGGGCGGGGAGCGCGGTGGCGGCCGCGCTCGCCGTGGCGGCGGCGGCGAGAACGCTGCGTCTGGACATCTCGGGCATGGGTCGGCTCTCTCCTGGTGGTTCGAGGGGGGTGGGTCACCGGCTGTGCGGTCCGCGCCCGGCAGGGCGGGCGGTGGCGCGCGGCGAGCCGGCGGGTCGGGGGGTGCGGGCGCCCGGCGGGGGGCGCCGGGGCGTGGCGCGGGGGCGCCGGGGCGTGGCGCGGGGGCGCGCGGGGGCGGCGGGGCGTGCGGTCATCGGCGCCCCGTCCGCCGGTGGCGGGCGTCCAGCTCGTCCAGCAGGGCGCGGTGCGGAACCCCGGCGGCCAGCCCCTCGCGCAGCAGGCGCGAGGCCGCCGCCTGGAAGGCGGGGTAGCCGGGGCGGCGGGGCCGGACCCATGCGCCCTCGACGGTGGCGAGGGTGCGCAGGTAGAAGCCGCCCCAGCGCTCGTTGGTCCACGGGTCGCGCCAGGCCGCCCGGGCGGCGGGCTGCCCGCCGGTCACGGGGAACAGCTCGCGCTGCACCGGCTCCGCGAGCAGCCGGCGCAGGTGGTCGCGGATCGCGGAACGCACCGCGGGGTCGCCGGTGCCGCGCCGGGAGACGGCCAGTCCCGCGCCGCCGAAGACGCTGCCGGGCGCGCCGCCCGGCAGCCAGGCGGGCGGGGCGGAGAAGGCGAGCGGGTAGGGGCCCGAGCGGGTGAAGGTGGCGTGTCCGGGGACCAGCGGGCAGTAGGCGGGGCCGTCCTCGGCGCTCATGGCGCGCAGCACGCCGAGCGGGCCCGCCTCGCGCAGCGCGGCCGGGGTGCGGGCGGCGAGGGCCGCCATCACCTCCAGGGCGGCCAGCCCCCGCTCGCGGGAGCAGACGGCCTCGGCGCCGGGGGCGAGGGGCTCCTCGCCCTGTGCCAGGCACAGGGCGCAGAAGGTGAGGAAGGCGTGCGGGCCGCCCAGGCACAGGGTGAGCGGCACCCGGCCCGGCAGGGCGCACGCCTCCTCCCAGGTGGCGGGCGGCGCCTGGTCCCCCATCAGGTCGGGCCGGGCGGCCGCGGTCTGGGCGGTGGCGTCCAGGGGCAGGGCCCAGGTGCGGCCGGCGCACTCGTGGCTCCGGTAGCCGGGGCCCACGCTGCGGGCCCGCCAGGTGGCGAGTTCTGCCGCGTCGAAGAGCACGTCCATGGCCACCAGGCAGCCGGCCTCGACGGCGTCGCCGAGCGCGGCGTGGTCGACGACCAGCAGGTCGTAGTCGGGGGCGAGGGCCGCGATCGGCGCGGACTCGAAGCCGGAGAGCGGCTGCCGGTGCCAGCGCAGCGGCAGCCCCACCGTCTCGCATCCGGTGGGCACGGCGGCGTCCAGCCTGGCCAGCTCCTCCAGCGGGCCGTAGCCGCGGGGGTGGTCCCAGGTGAGTCCGCGCAGTTCGCCGGTGGCCGCGGGGGCGGCGGTCGTGGGGGTGGTCACGATGCCTCCGCGGAGCCGACGGGTCCGGCCGAGATGCCGGAGCGGGCGAAGAGTTCGAGCCATTCGGCGGTGGTGCGGCGCGGCAGCCGCAGCCTGATCAGGGCGGTGATCTCGTCGCGGCAGCTGTGGCCGCCGAGGGCCGCCTCGCCGCCGCCGAGTTCGGGCAGGCCCAGGGCGTCGCCGAGCAGGTCCAGGGGCGGCATGGCCAGGGCCAGGTGGCCGTCCTTGGTGGGGAACACCCCGTAGGGGGCGCGGACGTAGGTGTGGCCGAAGGGCTCGGCGGCGCGGCGGCGCGGGGCCCGGGGGGCGGCGGCCGGGAGGGTGGGGGGCGGCGGGGCCGGCCAGGTCGCCTCCCTGGCGCTCACCCGGACGAGCCGGCCCTCGCCGGTGCGTTCGCGGTGCAGCAGGGCGGCGAGGGTGCCCTCGACGGCCGCCGCGGCGGTGAGCTCGTCGGCGGGTTGGGGGGCCGCCGGCCCCGCCTGCGGTGGCCCGCCGGGGGCTGGGCCGTGGCCGCCCGGGTCGATCGCGACGTACACGAGCGCGGGGTTGACCGCGCGGAGGGCGGCGTGGCCGAGGCCGAGCCGCTCGGCGGCCCGCGGCGCCAGGTCGTGCAGTAAGACGTCGGCGCCGCGGGCGAGTGCGACGAGGGCGGCCGGGTCCTGCGCGCCGCAGGGGAGGGCGGCGGGACGCAGGGTGCCTGCGCCCGCGGCCCCGGGTTCCGGCCGGGACGGTCCGGGCCCGGCCGGTTCCGGACCGGCCGGTTCGGGCCGGGGGGCGCCGCGCCCGGCCGCGTTCCCCGGCGTGCCGCGCTCTCCCCCGGCCGGCGGCTCCACCCTGACCACGTCGGCGCCCAGCCCGGCCAGGCGGGCCGAGGCCAGCGTCCCCGGCGCGGCGCTCGACAGCTCGACCACGCGGTAGCCCTCGAGGATTCCCATGACCCTTCCTCCTACTCGTCCCTCGTGTCCGCCGGCGACGGTGCTGCCCGGGCCGCCCGCCCGGCGCCGCCCGCGGGGGCCGGTCCCGGCGGGCGGCGTGCCCGCCCGGTGCCGCCGCGGGCGCCGGGCCCCGGCCCCCGGTGCGGCGCCGGGGAGGCGGCGTACCGGGGCGGGGCGGGCGCGCCGCGGCCGGCGCGCTCATCGGTCCCTCACTGGGCGGCGGTTCCGCCCTCGACCTCGTAGGGGAAGGAGTCCGTGATGCCGATCCGGTCGTACTCCATCCGCGAGGGGTCGAAGTCGTCCTGCCAGCTGCCGTTCTCGACGGTGTTGCAGTCGTAGCTCTGGTACTCCTGGTCGGTGACCTCGCCGACCTGGATGTCGGAGAAGCCGAACCCGCAGCCGCCGGCGTCCATGTGCACGCCGCGGGTGCCGCTGTCGGGCATCGAGTCGTCGGGGAGCACGTCGCCGATGACGATCTGGCGGGCGTAGTTGTCCACCGGGTAGGGCTCGGCGTTGTCCACGCCGTAGGTGTAGAACGCGCCCATGTCGCCGCTGTCGAGGCCGGCGTCCTGGATGTCGAGGTACTCGAAGACGTTGCCGTGGGCGTAGTTGTCCTCGGGGTCGGTCACCTCGGGCCGTACCTCCAGGGTGACGCCGTAGCGCGCGCTGTGCTCGATGTAGCTGTGGCTGACCTCGTTGTCGCCGGTGTTCATCAGCTCGACCCCGGAGGCGTCGCCGGGGACCAGCTCGCCGAAGTGGCTGATGTAGTTGTCGGTGAAGAGGTGCCCGAAGGAGGTGTTGCCCTCGCCGGGGTAGGGGCCCTCCACCTTGATGCCGTCGCCGCCGATGTTCTCCAGCAGGCTGTCCCTGACGGTCAGTCCCTCGTTGGCGAAGAGGGCGTAGACGGCGTGGTAGCCGGTGTCGGAGACGTGCAGCCGGGAGAAGGTGATGTCCTTGCTGTTGGTCACCGTGATCGCGCCGAACCGGTTGCGCGGCATCTCGATCTGCCGGTCGTACTCGGGGTATTCGTGCACCTCGCCGGAGTCGCCGCCGCTGATCCAGCCGGAGCGGTACCAGTCGACGAAGTCGGTGTACTGCAGGGCGAGTCCGTCGAAGGTGAGGTTCTGCACCCGGTGGTCCTCGCTGCTGCCCGCGACCCTGAGGAGGGTGTCGGTGACGGGGGCCATGATGTGGGCGTCCGCGATGTCGCCGCGCGGCTTGTAGTAGAGCTCGCCCGCGTCGTAGTCGAGGTAGTACTCGCCCGCCTGGTCGAGGAAGTCGAGGGAGTTCTGGAGGAAGTACCGCGAGCCGCTGCGGCTGTTCATCAGGGCGTAGCGGGTCCAGTACGTGAGGGTCATCTGGTTCTTGGCCGGGTTCCAGTCGTGGATCGGGACGGTGTCGGTGAACCAGCTCCAGCTGCCGCCCGACCAGACGACCACGGAGGCGTCGTCGAGGTCCCAGTCCGGGTCCCAGTCACCGGGGTTGCTGTAGAGCCACTGGTGCACGGCCTCCTTCTCCGGCTCGGAGAGCACGGAGAACAGGTAGGGCGCCCACTCGTCCTCGGTCTCCCGGTTGGGGTAGCGGGCGGTGGTGGCCCGCCGCCCGTCCTCGTAGAGGGTGTAGAAGGGGGCGTCGGGGTCGACCTGGGCGCGGTAGATGCCGTCCTGGTACTCCTCCCAGCCGGTGATCTCCCTGGCGCCCAGGATGCGGGCCTCGCCCGGGCCGTCGTAGCTGCGGTAGACGACCTGGTGCCCGTTCGTGCCCGAGTCGTCCTCGTCGAACTCCACGGCCTGGTCCACCTGGTAGTCGCCGGCGCGCAGGTTGACGACGATGTCGCAGCGCATGTTGCGGGTCAGGTTCTTGTCCCGGAGGTGGTCGCGGGCGTGCTCGATCGTCTGCCAGGGGTGGTCCTCGTCGCCGCGCGCGCGGTCGCTGCCGTCGGGGGCGACGAAGAACTCCTTGGCCGAGCAGCTCTCTGCCGCGCTGACCGTCTCTCCTGGCAGGGCGGCAGCGGCGGCCATCAGCACCGCCGCTCCTGCGGCCGGCGCCACGAGGGAGGGGCGCGGTCTGCGGAATGTGCGCAACGTTCGGCTCTCCTTGGGGTGTTTCCTGCGGTTCTCGCCCGGGGTGCCGGGGGGTTCACGGCCGGTCCCGGGGTGGTGTCCTGGTCTGGTCCCTGCGCCGGCGGGGTGCTCAGGCGGTGCCCGCGCGCCGCAGGCGCTCGTACTCGGCGCGGGTCCGCTCGGTCAGCGGGTAGTAGTCGGCGAGTGCTCCCCCCTCCTCGATCCGGGAGCGGCTGAAGCGCTCCCACTCCTCGTGCTCGCGCGCGGCGGCGATGACCTCCTCCGCGCGGGCCCGCGGCACGACCACCGGCCCGTCGTCGTCCGCCACCAGCAGGTCGCCCGGCAGGACGAGGACGCCGCCGCAGGCCACCGGCACGTCGTAGGCCCAGGGGAAGAGCTCCGCCTGGGAGGCGTAGTGCGGGGTCGCGCCGGTGGACCAGACGGGCAGGCCGGTCTCCCGCACCCGGGGGGAGTCGCGCACGCAGCCGTCCACGACGATCCCGGCGCCCCCCTTGCGCTGGAAGTAGCGCACGAGCATGTCGCCGAAGCAGCCGGTGTGCGGGCTGCCGAAGGCCTGGACGACCAGCACGTCGCCCGGCTCGACGGCCTCAAGGACCGCCCACAGCGCGGTGTGCCGTTCGACGTGCTCGTGGCCGAGCCCGGAGGCCACGTCCTCGCGCTGCGGCATGAACTGCAGGGTGCGGACGCGGCCGGCGATCTTCTGCCCCGGCGTCAGCGGGCGCGGCCCGGAGACGAAGGTGCGGCGGATGCCCTGGGCGTGCAGTTTGGCGCAGGCCGTGGCCGACGAGACGCCGGACAGCCGCCTGACGAGTTCCTCGGCGACCGCGGCCGGCGCCCGGCCGCGTACCGGCAGGTCCCACACCCGCTCCGTCTCCACTGGCGAATCTCCTCACGTGCTGCGCTTCTCGGTTCCCTGGCGGGCCGGTCGGGCCCGCGCCTCACGAGCCGGGCCGGCCCGGGCGGTGGTGGGCGGCGCGGTAGGCCCGCGGGGTCAGGTGCAGTTCCAGGCGGATGCGGCGGCCCGGCGGCAGCTCGACCTCCAGCCCGGGGCCGCCGACGGCCATCTCGCGGGTGCCGGTGGCCGGGGCGGGGGCGGTGCAGGCGCGCGGGTCGCCCGGGTAGCCGGGCTCGGCCAGGTCGGCGCGCACGGTGTCGATGCGGTGCTCGCCGAAGCCGCCGGCCCGCAGCAGGACGCGGCGGGTGCCGGTCAGGCCGGTGTGCACCAGCTGCACGCAGACGCGTTCCGCCGCCGCCTCCTCGACGAGGGCGGCGACGCCGGGCGGCAGCCCGGGCCGGCCGCGCAGGGTGTCCTCCCAGGCCAGGCGCAGCGGCAGCAGCCCGCCGTTGTAGAGGACCTGGGGGGTGCCGCAGGTCAGCTGGAGGAGCGCCTCGGTGAGCACCGGGTTGTGGCGCTGCCAGTGGTGGATGTCCAGCCGGCCCGGCTCGGTGCGGTCGGCGGCGATGAGCGCCATGCGCCGTTCCACCTGGGCGAGGGCGGCCCCGAGCGCGGCGGTGGGGTAGTCCGGGTTCTCGCCGCGCAGGTACATCAGCCAGGGGGCCTCGTGGCCCGCCTCCTCCTTGTTGCGGAAGCCGCGGACGGTGCGCCAGTCGTAGCCGCAGGACTGGCGCAGCCACTCCAGCCGTGCGGCGTCCTGCGCGGCGCCGCCCGCCTGCCACAGCCACACGGGCAGGCCCAGCTGGGGAGGCTGGTAGTCGAACCAGCCGCCGTCGGCGTACCGGTTGGGGACGAGCAGGATGCGGCGGGCGACGTCCTCGCCGAGTTCGGCCTCCCAGCGGTCGCGGATGCTCATCTCGGTGCGGACGACGGAGCCGGTGGCGGCGTGGGCGGCCACCAGGTCCAGGGGGGCGCGGCCGAGGCCGAGGCCGGCGGTGGTGCCGGTCAGCAGCACGCTGTTGACGGCGGCGACGGCGGCCGCGTTGCCCACGCTGTAGATGCCGTGCGGCCAGGTCCAGCCGTAGCTGCCGCCGTACCAGCGACCGCCGTGCAGCTCGCCGACGAGCCCGGAGGGGCCGACGTTGTCCGGCAGGATGCCGCCGCAGTCCTCGGTGCGCCGCCACCAGGCCGCGAGGTAGTCCAGCGCCCAGGAGCGGAAGCGGTCGTCGTGGTCGTAGAGCCAGGCGTTGGTGGCGAGGCTGGTGGCCGCCAGGTTGACGGCCACGTCGCCGCGGCCGAGCCGCTCGCCCATGGCGGCGCCCATCCGGGCGGCCTTGCCGGGGTCCCCGAGGTCCGCCCAGCAGGTGATGCCGGGCAGATCCCGCAGCGGCAGGCCGTAGGGGCGCATCGAGGTGAGGTGGGCTCCGTAGGAGGACCACTCCTCGTTGACGCCGTAGCGCGGGCCCCGGGCGCCGTTGTGCGGGGCGCGGATGGTCCGGGTCTCCCGGTCGTAGTTCCCCGCGGGCGAGGAGGGCAGGTACAGCTCGGCGAAGCGGCGGGCGCGCTCGCGGAACTCCGCGTCGCCCGGGTCGGCGGCGCAGATCCCGTAGAACAGGAGCAGGGACTCGCCCATGTGGAACCAGTCGTAGCCGCGCTCGAACTCGTCCACCACGTGGCCGGTGGCGGTCAGCTGGGCGGTGACCCCGCGCCAGTGGTGCTTGGCGGCCTCCAGGAGGTCGTCGGCGCCGCCGAGCCGGTAGAGGGTGGGCCAGTTGAAGAACGCCTCGTAGAAGTCGTCGGCCCCGTCGCGGCTCTCCATCGGGCCCTCGTGGCGCAGCCGGCCGTCGGGCTCGCAGTAGCGCCGGGCGAAGGCCCGCCAGGCCTCGTCGAGCGCGTCGAAGAGCCGGCGCTCCAGCAGGGCCCACAGGGGCGGGACGCCGACCGGGACGGTGGCGGTGATCCGCGGCGGGCGCGGGTCACCGGCGGTGCCCGGCCGCGGTGCGGCGGCCGGCGCGCGGTCCGTCCTGGCGTGGCGCATCGGTTCCTCCCTGGCAGCCGGGGACACGTCGGGGCACCTGCGGTGAGCAGGTTTTAGTGGGTCAGCAATCGAGCAAAATCCAGCGACGAAGTATTGATAAGTTCACCTCAAAGCCACGTCAACCGGCATGACAGAACGAAAAAACAATGACAGGGGTGTTGCCGGGCCCCGGATTCGAGTCATAAATTCCTTCCCTCGTGGAGATGCCTGAGCACATGACCGCAGCCGAGCTGCCGAGGTTTCCGCAGCTGACCGAGGAGGACCGCGCCACCCTGCGCGAGTGGTCCTCGCGCCCGCCCGAGTCCCTGCGCATGCGCAGCCGCATCGTGCTCGCCTGCGCCGGGGGGCTGGGCAACGCGGAGATCGCCCGGCGGCTCCAGGTGAGCCCGGCCACCGTCGCCAAGTGGCGCGAGCGCTTCCTCAGCCGGGGCCTCACCGGGCTGGTGGACGCCCCGCGCTCCGGCCGCCCGCGCAGCGCGAGCAGGCAGGACGCCGAGCGGTACATCGCCGCGGTGCTGGAGCGGACCCGCGAGGGCGATCCCGTGCCCACCACGCGCGAACTGTCGCGGGCGCTGGGCCTGTCCCAGTCGACGGTGGCCCGCATCTGGCAGGAGCAGCAGCGCGAGCGGCAGCGGACGGCACCGGCCCGCGCCGCCGGGCCCCAGGCGGGCGCGGCGGGCGCGGCGGCCCCCGAGGGCGGCCGCCTGCTCGCGCCGCCCCCGGCGGGCGAACTGCTCTCGGACCAGGTCTACGGGCTGCTGCGCGGCTGGATTCTGGAAGGCGAACTGCTGCCGGGCCGGCGCCTGGTCGAGGCCGACGTCGCCCGCCGGGCCGGCACCAGCCAGGCCCCGGCCCGCGAGGCGATCAAGCGGCTGACCCACGAGGGCCTGGTCACCTCGCAGTCGCGCCGCGGCACCTACGTCGCGGAGATCTCCGAGCGGCAGGCCGCGGAGATCCGCGACATCCGCGTCATGTTCGAGGAGTACGCGGCCCGCAGGACGAGCGGCCGCCTGGCCGAGGAGGACGCGCAGCGCCTCGCGGTGGACGTCGCGCGGCTGCGCCGGGCCGCGGACGAGGGCGACATCGGCGCCTTCCGCGACGCCGACATGGCCTTCCACCGGCACGTCTGCGAGGCCGCGGGCAACGCCGCGCTGACCCGCCTGTGGCGCATGATCGAGTCCAGCCTGTGGGGGCTGCACGTGCTGGGCAACCCCCGGTACAACGGCGACTGGCGCGCCATGGCGGAATACCACGCGGAGCTGCTGGCCGTGCTGCGCGACGGCGACCCCGGCACCGCGGGCCCCATGTTCGCCGCGCACGCCGCGGGCGAGGCCACCCGCTACCACCGCGAGCACCCCGGCCCGGCCGGGCGGCAGGAGGGCTGAGACCGCCCCGCGCCCCGGCCCCGCGACCCGCTCCCCCGCACCACCCGCACCACCGCCCGCACCCGCACCCGCTCCCCCGAGGAGGACGTTCCCATGAGCACCCCCGCCCGCAGACAGGTCCTGCGGCTCGGCGCGCTGGCCGGCGCCGCGCTGCCCCTGGCCGCAGCCGCCGGCCGGGCCGCGGCGGCCACGCCGCGCTTCCCCGACGCCTGGTTCCCGATCACCGACTACGGCGCGGCGGGCGACGGCGTCACCGACTGCACCGAGGCCATCCGCGCCGCCGTGGCGGCATGCCACCGGGCGGGCGGCGGGCACGTCCTGGTGCCCGCGGGCCGCTGGGCGACCGGCGCGATCCACCTGCTGAGCGGGGTGGACCTGCACGTCGCCGAGGGCGCCACGGTCCTCTTCAGCACGGACCCCGCCGCCTACCTGCCGGTCGTCCTCACCCGCTGGCAGGGCGTGGAGGCGTACAACTACTCGCCGCTGATCTACGCCTACCGCCAGCGCGACATCGCGGTCACCGGCCGCGGCGTCCTGGACGCCCAGAGCGACACCGCGCACTGGTGGCCGTGGAAGGGCTCGGGCCAGTACGGCTGGGAGCAGGGCATGCCGCGCGAGCTGGAGGACTGGCAGGCCCTGGAGCGCTTCGGCGAGGAGGGCGTCCCGGTGGCGGAGCGGGTCTTCGGCGCGGGCCACTACCTGCGCCCGAGCTTCCTGCAGCCGCACTCCTGCCGCAACGTCCTCATCGAGGGCGTCACGCTGCGCAACTCGCCCTTCTGGAACATCCATCCGGTGCTCAGCAGGGACATCACCGTCCGCGACGTCACCATCGACTGCCAGGGCCCCAACAGCGACGGCTGCGACCCCGACTCCTGCCGGAACGTCACCCTCAGCCGCGTCACCTTCGCCACGCACGACGACTGCATCGCCATCAAGTCCGGCCGGGACCGGGACGGCCGGCGGGTGGGGGTGCCCTCGCGCGACATCCTCGTCGAGGACTGCGTCTACCTCAGCGGGGGCGCCGCGGTGGCGATCGGCAGCGAGATGAGCGGCGGCGTCTCCCACGTCACCGCCAGGCGGCTGCGCATCCCGCTCGACCCCACCCTGGACGAGGCGTCCGTCGCCCATGTGCTCAACGTCAAGTCCACGCCGACCAGGGGCGGTTACGTGCGCGACGTCACCGTGACCGACGTGACGGCGCCCGGCTGGACGTACGTGCCCTTCGAGGTGACCTTCCAGTACGCAGGCGGCACCGGGGGCGAGGACATCCCCGAGGTGTCGCGGCTGACCGCAGAACGCTGGTCGGTGACCGGCCCCTGCGAGTACCCGGTGCGGGTGCGGGCCCTGGCCGAGGAGCCGGTGCGCGACGTGCGGCTGTCCCACCTGGCCTTCGCACAGGCCGCGCAGGACCTCCTGCTGCAGTCGGTCACCGGCCTCGGCGTGCACGACGTGGTGGTGAACGGCCAGCCGCGCTGAGGGCATGCCCCTCCCCCGCCCCGGGCCGGGCCGGGCCGGCCCGGGGCGGTGCCGCCGCGCCGGGTTACGGCAGGTGCCCGCAGGCGACATCGAGGTCCCAGAGGATCACCGAGAGCGCGAAGGGGCTGATCGCGTGCTCGCCGTGGGTGGCGTCCTCGAGCAGCTCCCAGTGGCCGTTGCCGATCACCTCGATGCGCTGGCGCACCACCGCCTCGTAGGAGCGGTGGCCGACGCCGTTGAAGCAGCAGGCGTCGAAGCGGTTGAGTATCTGCATCTGCCGCCGGTTCTCCCCCACCGCGGCCAGGGCGTACAGGTCGGGGAAGTCGCAGATGCCGTAGAACGCCGGGTGCCTGTCCTTGCGCTGCTCCCAGTCACCGGTCGTGGGGCTGGGCTTGGGCGGGGCGGAGCGCAGGAAGAAGGGCAGCGAGCCCGCGGCCGGGTAGCTGCGGGTCACCCGGGGGTCGAGGGCCGGGTACACGGTGGTGGTCCAGCCGCCGCCGGAGAGGCCGATCATCTGCACCGAGGGCGGCCGGTAGGTGCGCTGCACGTGGTTCATCGCCACCGCGGGCGGCTCCAGGAAGAAGCGCAGGGTGGAGAACTCGGCGGTCTCCCACGGGACGAGGTCGTTGTGCGACTCGACGGTGACCGTGCGGGAGGGGTCGGCGGGGTCCTGGAGTTCCTTCGGGTTCCAGTGGTAGAGGGGCATGGCGAAGAGCAGCACGCCGTAGCCCGCGTCGAGCAGCGCCTGCGCGGTGCGCTGCATGGTGCCGAACTCCTCGCCGTGCCCGTTGTGGTAGAAGGCGAAGCGCCCGTGGTCGCTGCGCCGCGGCAGCAGCAGGAAGACGATCGAGCGCAGGCCGTACGGCAGGGAGACGGTGAGCCTGTCGATCCTCCGCACGCCCTCGAAGGCGGGCAACTCCGGCGCCTCGACGCCGCGTTCGACCTCGGGCAGGGCCTCGGGCAGGCGCCCGCCGGCCGACTTCCACGCCTCCTGGACCAGGGCGGCCCGCAGCGGGGCCACGTCCTCCTCGGCGTGCACCGTCATCAGTTCCTCGACGTCCACGCCGACGACCTCCTGCGGGAGGGTCTTGTAGGCGGGGTCGTGGGCGGCGGCCACCTCCGCGTTGACCGGGCCGACCGGCCGGGGCGCCGGGGCCGCCCCCGGGGCGGCGCCCGCGGCCCCGGCGCGCGTGCCCTCGGCGTGCGCCGCGGGGGTCATGAGGGTGGCGGCTCCGGTGGCGGCTGCGGCCGTGCCGAGCGTGCCGAGGAGCCTTCTGCGAGACACCGGGGACATAGGCGATCACCTACCGTGTTCTGGGTTGTCGGGTTCTTCGGGCCGCCTCGCGGCGCCGGGGGTGGCCCGGTGGCCGGCCGGGGTGGCATGCCGGAGGGGGGCCGGGTTCAGCGCCGCGGGTCCCAGCCGTCGAGCAGCGTCGCCGGGTTGCTCCACCTGGCGGCCTCGGCCCCGGTCAGCTGGCGGGAACAGGCCAGGCGCCCGGTGACGTCGAGCGGCTGCCCGGCCAGGTCGGTGCTGCCGTACTCCCAGAAGCGGAGTTGGCCGGCGTCCGAGCAGTCGCCGTCGGAGATGCCCCAGCCCACGGGGGCGATGTGCGCGTCCATGGCCGAGTCGATGAAGACCAGCTGGCTGCCGGGGAAGCGGGCGGTCTCCACCCGGCCGAGCAGGACCGAGCCGTCCGGCACCGAGTCGGCGCGGGTGAGGCGGGTGTTGACGAAGACGTGGCCCGCCTCGCCCACGTCGTTGCGCACCTGGTTGACGTAGCCGATGTCGAGGGACTTCAGCTCGGAGTTCTGGACGAAGACGCCGCCGTCGCCCCACACGAAGTCCACGTCGCCCTCGACGTAGCTGTCGGTCATGAAGGTGCGGCCCTGGAGCCGCAGGCTGTCCTGGTGGCTGAGCACCCTGACCCGCTCCAGCACGATCCGGTCGCCGTTGCCGCGGAACGCCTCGGCCTGGGAGCCGCCGTCCGGCGTGGTGTTGTGCACGGTGACGTCCGTCAGCCGGAAGTCGTCGGCGTCCACGCCGAAGGTCGCGCGCCAGCAGTTGAAGCGGTCGGGCTGCGGCAGCACCCGGCGCGGGCAGTAGCTCTGCCTGGCGGGCACGTCGGACATGGCGTAGTCCCCGTTGAGGACGCTGTTGTTGGCGTAGGAGATCACCGTGTCGTCCGCCCCCTGGCCGCGGACGGTCAGGTGCGGCTTGGACTGCGGCACGTAGACGATCTCGTGGTAGGTGCCGGGCGCCACGTCGATGGTGACCCGGTGCCTGTTGTTCTCGGGGACGAAGTCGACGGCGCCCTGCACGGTGCAGAAGTCCGCGCCGCCCGCCTGGTCGACGGAGAGCTCCGAGGCGCCCCGCCGGGGGGCCGGCCGGGTGCGGAACCGCCAGGTCTCCTTGTCGGTGATGCCCTCCTGGCCGGCGAAGAAGCCCTCGTCCACCGTGACGTAGTACTCCCGGTCCGGGTCGAGGACGTAGTGGAGGTACACCGAGGCGGTGTTCCCCTCGATCACCACCGGCTCGTAGAACCAGCGGTGGACCTCGCCGTAGTCCGTCAGCGCCCCGCCGATGCTGCGCTGGTAGGTGCCGGGGTCGGCGAGGTCGACGATGTCGACCAGGGTCCCGTCGTCGGCCTGGTGCACCTGCAGCTGGCCCGCGCTGCCGAGCTCCACGGGCCGGTCGAAGGTCAGCCGCAGCGGGGTGTCGGCGCAGACGGCCTCCGCCACGCCGAGCGGGGCGAGGACCGGCGCGGAGCGGGGCTCGGCCGAGTCGGCGGCCGCGGTCTGGGAGACGGCCGGGACCAGGGCCATCGCCACCGCGGCGAGGGCCAGGAGCGGACGGAACGGACGCATGGGGCAGGCTCCTTCGGTCGGGGTGCGGGAGCGTGAGCGCGGCGGACCCCGCGTGCGCTGGTAGCATGCAGGTGTCATTCCGGTGGCATACCAGGGCGATGGAAGCACAACTCGGCCATGCTGGCCACCCCTTGGGCACGCACTTTCACGACCCCGCCGCGCCGCCCCCTCCCCGCCCCCGCGCTTCCCCGCCGGCCGGCCGCCCCTCCCCCGGCCGGCCCCGCGCCGCCCCGGGCCTCCGTGGTGCGCCGGGCGTCCGCGGTGCGCCGCCGGCCGGCGCCCCTCCCCAGCCGCCCCGACGAAGGAGCTGCCCATGACCGCACTGCCGGCGGCCGGCGAACCGGCCGCCGCCCGCACCCTGTTCCTCGTCGGCGACTCGACCGCGGCGGTCAAGCCGCGGTCGGCCGCACCCGCGGCGGGCTGGGGGATGGCCCTGCCGTTCTTCTGCGCCCCCGGCGTCGCGGTGGACAACCACGCCTTCGACAGCCGCAGTTCGCGCAGCTTCCTGGCCGAGGGCAGGCTGGAGCCGGTGCTCGGGGCCCTCGCCCCCGGCGACCTGCTGCTGATCCAGTTCGGCCACAACGACCAGAAGGCCGAGGACCCCGCGCGCTTCACCGAGCCCTTCGGGTCCTACCGGCGGCACCTGCTGCGCTACGTGCGCGCCGCGCGCGAGCGCGGGGGGCGCCCGGTGCTGCTCACCCCGGTGGAGCGGCGCAGTTTCGGCGCCTCGGGGCGGGCCCTGCCCACCCACGGGGAGTATCCGGCGGCCGTGCGGGACCTGGCCGCGGCGGAGCGGGTGCCGCTGCTCGACGTGCAGGCCCAGACCCTCGCGCTGTGGCAACGGCTCGGCCCCGAGGGAACCCAGGACGCCTTCCTGTGGCTCGAACCCGGCGCCCACCCCAACCACCCGCAGGGCGCCAGGGACGACGTGCACCTGGGGCCGCGGGGCGCGGCCGAGGTGGCCCGCCTGGTGGCGCGGGGCCTGCGCGCGGCCGGGCTGCTGGCGGCGGCCGAGGTGTGCCGCCTGGACGAGGAGGTCCCCGACGGGTGGCTCACCTGGCCGGAACGCCGTCCCCACACCCGGGGTTCACGCTGAGCCGGTCCGCTGCCCGGGGGGGCGGCGTTGCCCCGGTCGCCGGGACCGGGGCGTGACCGTGCGCCGCGGCCGCCCGCGGTCCCGCGGCGAGGCGAGCGGACGTGCGGCGGGGGGCGGCGAGGCGGGGACGGCCGGCGCGCCGGGGGGTCACCGGTCGGAGGGCTCCGCGAGGTGGTCGGCCAGGATGCGCCAGATCTCGGCCGCGAGATCGAGGTTCGAGCTCTCGTGGACCTGCTGCGCCAAGGTACGCAGCCCGGCGATTCCCTCGCTCCGCCGCCCTTCGTGGATGAGGAGCCGGTTGTGCAGGACCTCCAATTTGACCTGGTCGCGAAAGGACAGCCGCAGATCGCTCGCGTGCACGCTGTCGTACAGGGCGCGGGCCTGCTCGGGGCGCCCCTGGGAGAAGGCGAGGTGTGCGCGCAGCGCCTCCAGCTGCTGGCGGTGCTGGGGCTCGCCGACCAGGCCGACGGCCGGCTCGGCCTCGTCCAGCCAGGCGGCGGCGGCCTCGGTGCGCGGCACGGGCAGTTGCAGGCTGAGCGAGGCCGCCGCCAGCCGCAGCCGCATCCACAGCAGGATGTCGTCGCGGCTGTCGAGCCGGCCGAGGGCCTCCTGCAGCAGCTCCTGCGCCGTCGCGTAGTCGCCCTGGCGGACGCAGACGGTGGCGGCGACCCACAGCGCCTGCACCTGGAGCGTGCCCGAGGCGCCGCCGACGAGTTCCCTGAGTTCGTCGGCGTGCGCCCTGGCGTCGGGAACGCGCCCGGTCTCGGCCTCGGCGGAGACCAGGACGAGCAGGGCGGCCGCGACGTCGGAGACCGAGAGCCCGTTCTCCCTGGCGATGCCGAGGGCCTCGGCGGCGAGGGCCCTGGCCTCCTCCATCTCCCCGAGGGTCCGCCTGCACCGGGCGAGTTGGGTGCGGGCGCGGACCTGGAGCTCGGGGACGGCGGGCTCGTCGCTCAGCTCGACGAGCCGGTGCAGATACCCGGCCTCGGCCTCGTGGTCGCCGTGCCGCCGCTTCGCCTCGGCGAGTATCCAATGGGCCTGCCAGAGCAGGGCCGGGTCCTCGTCGCTCGCCGTGGCGACGAGCTTGTCGAGTACCGTCACGGCCTCGGGCGTCTCCCCGTAGGAGGCTTCGGCGATCGCGCGGGCCAGCGAGGGGGTCTCGGTCTCCCGGAACTCGGCCGGCGAGACGCCGAGTCGCTCGGCGAGGTAGGCCACGGCCTGCTTCGTCGGGGGCCGGGCCCCGGACTCAAGGCGTGACAGATAACCGGTGGACATGCCGTCCCCGGCGAGAGACCGTTGCGACAGCCCGCGGGCAAGCCGCATGGCCTTGAGCCTGCGCCCGAACCCTGGTTGCTCCAATGCGTTCATAGTGCCAAACGCTGCCCGACTTGGCAACTTTCCGCAAATCAAGGTCAACAGGCGCCCGCCGGGGCGCGCGGCGAGGGGGCGCCCAGCCACCCCCGGCACCCCTCCCCGGCTTCACAGGCGCACACCCTCAATGCTCGCAAATAGGTCATACCTTCTGTTCCGCCCGCATGGCCTCGGCCGCATTACGGGAAGGCATGTCGAGTCGCGTGTGGGAAAAATTCACTCCCCGCCGAACGGGGGGTGTTGCCATGAAATGGCACACAGTATAACTTCGTTGCGTTCACCCGTTGCCAGGGTTCACGCGGGGGAAGAA
The DNA here is from genome assembly GCF_003626535.1 of Streptomyces hoynatensis. GTDB lineage: Bacteria > Actinomycetota > Actinomycetes > Streptomycetales > Streptomycetaceae > Streptomyces > Streptomyces hoynatensis. The sequence goes on along the minus strand of NZ_RBAL01000003.1, from coordinate 343,162 downwards.
TGCTGACATCACCGACGGTTATCGCCTCGTCCTTACCCGACGAGGATATCGACTGGCCGCTCCGGCCGGGCTCCGGCCGCAGCAACGCAAGATCCGCCGAGGCAATTCCATCCTCCGCGACGCAGTGCGGCAAAAGACCCGGGGACGGCCTCCGCATACGTGAGAGGAGTGGACTGTTGAACATGCGCACTTTCCCGGGGACGCGCCGGGAAGGAGGCGGGCGGCGGCGGCCGCTTCCCGCGCCGGTTTCCCTCTCCGATGGCGTCGGGCGATGAGTTCACCGCTCCCCCTCATACCGCGTCCCGAGAGCGTCGAGATCCGCCCGGGACACTTCCGTGCCGGCCCGGAAACCGGCGTAAGGGGACCCGCACAGGTCGCCGCTCTGGCACGCGAGGTGCTCGGGATCACCGGCGCAGGAGGCGAGATCGAGTTCCGGCTCGTGGACGAGCCGGAATGGGGAGCCGAGGGCTACCGGCTCAGCGTGAGCGAAACGGGCGTGCGGGCCACGGCGACCGCCGTGCACGGGCTGCGCTGGGCCGTCCAGACCCTGCGGCAGCTGTCGCCTGGCGAGGGCGAGGCCAGGTTCCCGTGCGTGGAGATCACGGACCGGCCCAGGTACCCCTGGCGGGGAGCGCACCTGGACGTCGCCCGCTGGTTCCACCCGCTGCCGTTCCTCCGCCGCTACGTGGACCTGCTCGCGCTGCACAAACTGAACGTGCTGCACCTGCACCTCACGGACGACCAGGGGTGGCGGTTCGAGGTCCGGCGCTTTCCGCGGCTCACCGGGATCGGGGGATTCCGCGCCGGCTCCAGCGCCGGCCACCTGCGGGAGGGCAGGACCGACGGCGTCCCGCACGGGGGCTTCTACACGCAGCGCGAGCTGCGGGACCTCGTCGCCTACGCCGAGGCGCGGGGCGTGAGCGTCATGCCCGAGGTGGACGCGCCCGGGCACATGCAGGCGGCGATCGCCGCGTATCCCTGGCTCGGCAACGACCCGCGGCGCCGGCTGCCGGTGCGCGAGCAGTGGGGCATATCCCGCCACGTGCTCAACGTGTCGGACGAGACGGTCGCCTTCGTCCGGCACGTGCTGGACGAGCTGATGGCGGTCTTCCCCTTCTCCCACGTGCACATCGGCGGCGACGAGGTGCCGGGCGACGAGTGGGCGGACAGCGCGGCGGCCCGCGCGCGCGCCGCGGCGGAGGGGCTGGAGGGCACCGGCCGGCTGCTGGGCTGGTGGTCCCGGCTGCTCGCGTCCCATGTGCAGGCGGCCGGCCGGCGCGCCGCGGTGTGGGACGAAGTCGTCGAGGAAGGCGTCCCCTCGGCGACTGTCTTCGCCTGGCAGGACGCGGGGCGGGTCGAGGCGGCGCTGCGGGCCGGATACGAGGTCGTCGCCGCCCCGTGCGAGTACACGTACCTGGACTACGCGGAGGCCGACTCGCCGGGCGAGCCGCCGGCGATCGGCGGGGGGCTGCCGCTGGAGAAGGTGTACCTGTACCAGCCGCCCCCCGGGGTCCTGGGCGTCCAGGGACAGGTCTGGTGCGAGTACCTGCCGACGACGGACCTGGTCGAGTGGCGCGCCTTCCCGCGCCTCGCCGCCCTCGCCGAGGTCGGGTGGTCCGCGGGGCGCAAGGACCCGGCGGGCTTCCGGCGGCGGCTGCGGGGGCACCTGCCCCTGCTCGACCGCCTCGGCGTCAACTACCGGCCGCTGACGGCGGCATAGCGAGCCCGCCGCCGGCCGCCCGCCGAATGCGGCGGCGGTCGCGCGGCGGGCCGGCGCCCGCGGTCAGCGGAAGACGGGGTGCGTGGCCCCGGGCGGCAGCGAGGCGTCGTAGGCGTCCTGGGCACGTTGCAGCGCGTCGAGGGCGGGCAGCACCGACTCCGCGCTGATGGCCGGCGGGCGCCGCTCGCGCACCGCGGCGGCGAACTCCCGGTCCTGGAGCAGCCAGCTGTCCCGGTTCTCCGTGGGGTCCTGCCTCGGGTCGTAGAGCACGCCGTCCCGGTCGCGCAGCACCCCGTTCTCGATGACGAGGGTGTCCTCCTCGCAGACGAGGACGTAGTCGTAGACCGGGACCCGGCTGTGGTAGGACATGGACACGATCCCCAGCTGGTCCCGGCGGGTCTTGAGCGTGAGGGAGATGTCCATGGGGATGCCGAGCCTGCGGTCGGGCAGCGCGTGCACGGCGGTGACCTCCACCTGCCCCGGCTCCTCGACGCCCAGCAGCCACAGCACCATGTCCGTCGAGTGCTGGCCGTGGTGCCAGAGCAGGTTGTCCGTCCAGGAGCGCACGTAGCCGCCCGAGCCGACGTTCTCCCGCCGCAGCAGGAGGTACCTGGCCGTGATGCTGTGCGGGGTCAGCTCGCCGCGGGCGACGCGCTCGCGCACGGTGCGCAGTGCGGGCTGATAGCGGTGCCCGTGGGCCACCATCAGGGTCAGGCCCAGGTCGCGCGCCGTGCGGGCGAGCCGTGCCCCCTCCGCGTGGCTCATCGCCAGCGGGATCTCCACCAGGACGTGCTTGCCCGCCGCCAGGCAGGCCGCCGCCTGCTCCGCGTGCTGCGGGCTCGGCGTGCAGAGGACCACCGCGTCCACGGCGGGGTCCTGAAGGGCGTGCCGCAGGTGCGTGGAGTGGCGGGCGAAGCCGTGCTTCGCGGCGAAGGCCGCGGCCCGTTCCGGCAGGCGGCCGATCAGCCAGGCCAGCCGGTGCCCCTCGCCGCCCAGGAGCCGGGTGTGGATGCCCGCCGTCTGCCCGTATCCGACGACGGCGATGCCCAGGGAGTCCTTCACCTGGCGCCGCCTTCTCCCGGCCGGTCGAGGCCGAGCAGGGCGAGGCTTTCCGGCTTCAGCCCGGCCTTGATCTCGTCGGGGAGCAGCCGCCAGTCGTAGTTGGGGCGCACGCTCCTGACGGCGTATGCGCTGTGGATGCACCGGCGGGGCGTGTCGCCGCGGTTCTCGCTGCCGCCGTGGATGAGGTGGGAGTTGAAGACGACCACGGCCCCGCGCGGCGCCAGGACCCGGGTCTCGTCGGGATGCGGCCGGAGCGGGTCCACGCACCTGCTCACGTAGGGCTCCGCGGTGAGATGGCTGCCGGGGACCACCCGCGTTCCGTTGGCCTCGGTGAATTCGTCGAGGCACCATATGGTGTTGCAGGTGCGGAACGGCCTGCCGCGCTCGCGCTTCAGGTCGTGGAGCGGTTGTTTTCCATAACCCGGGTCCGCGCGGCGGCCGTTGATGAGGTAGTAGTGGATGTCGTCGCCGAGAACGGCGCGTACGCCGTCCAGCACCAGCGGGTCGAGGAGACATCTTTCGAATATCGTGGAGTAGCGCAGCAGGTTGTCCGTGAAGCGGACCCCGGCCTCTACGGTGTAACGGCGCGGGCGCTGTTTTTCCGCCTCCCACATCTCGTCCGTCTTCTCGCTCAGCAGATCACATTCCTCGGGAGTGAGGACGTCCGGGAGGACGACGTATCCGTCGTCTTCGAGAATCCGGCGCTGCTCCGCGGTCAACGTCGGCCCGCCGGGATCTTCCTGAGGACGGGGGCTCGCCTTCATGATTCTCCTCCCAGGGTTGCCGGGCGTGGTGAAAAGGGGGGTGGGCCTTACCAGGGCAGGGGACCCCGATCGTCGAAGAAACGGCCCGTGGGTCCGTCGTCGGGCAGCAGGGCGAGCGCGACGAGGGCACGCGCTCCTTCGGCGACGGTGCGCGTGCCGCGATGGCCGTTCATGTCGGTCGCCGTGTAGCCGGGGCTCGCCGCGTTGATCTTCACGTGTGCCAGCGCGGGGTCACGGCCGAACGCGCGGGCGTACTGGACGGTGAGCATGTTGAGCGCGGCCTTGGAACTCGCGTAGGCGAGCCGCCGTTCCGCGTCGCCTGGCAGGTCGTGCCCCTCGCTGGTCAGGCCGAGCGAGGCCGTGGTGCTCGACACGTTGACGATGCGGGGGGCGGGGGACCTGCGCAGCAGGGGGAGGGTCTCGTGGATGACGGTGACCACCCCGAAGACGTTCACCTCGAAGACGTGCCGCAGTTCGGCGGCCTTCGTGTCCAGGGCGAGGGCGTCCGCGGTGACCCCGGCGTTGTTGACCAGCACGTCGAGCCGTCCGTACGTGCGCTCAAGCCACGTCGCGGCGGCCCGGACGCCGGCGGGGTCCGTCACGTCGAGCGGGATCGGCACCACCTCGCCCGCCGTGGCGAGTTCCCGTGCGGCCTCGGCGCCGCGCCCGGTGTCGCGGCTGCCGAGGACCACGGTCCAGCCCCCGCGCGCCAGCTGACGCCCGGTTTCCTTGCCCAGCCCTCTGTTGGCCCCGGTGACCAGCGCGACGCCGTTCGATGTCATCGGCAGCTCTTCCCGTCTCTCGGCCGGGGCCTGCCCGCCCCTGGGGGTGACCCGCCCATGACATTGCCACATTCGACAACTTTAGGCAACATGGTAGCCGAATTTGGCAGCACGGGGCCTCGGGCGGCCCCGCGGGGCCCGCCGCGCGGCGCACGGGCCGGCGACGCGCCCTCGGCCCTCTCCCCCCTCGGTTCGGTCAGAAAGGGATGTGCACCATGACTGAGACGCCCACCGTCACGAGCGGTATCGAAGTGAGGCAGCTGGCCGGCAACATCGGCGCCGAGATCACGGGGGTGGACACCAGCGTGCCCCTCGACTCCGGCACCGTCGGGGAGATCCGCCGGGCGCTGCTCGCGCACAAGGTCGTCTTCCTGCGCGACCAGCCCCTGACCTACGCCACGCAGGTCGCCTTCGCCCGGCGGCTGGGCGACCTGGTGTCGGGTCACCCCATCTTCGCGGCCCCGGCGGAGCGGCCCTACCTGCGGGAGATCGACTCGGCGAAGGGCACCCGGGCCAACCACTGGCACACCGACCTCACCTTCGTCGACCGGCCGCCGGCCTTCCTGCTGCTGCACGGCGTGGTGATCCCGCCGGTCGGCGGGGACACGATCTGGGCCAACTCCGTGGCGGCCTACGAGGGTCTGCCGGGCGAGCTGCGCGAGCTCGCCGACCGGCTGCGCATCGTGCACAGCAACGACTCCGACTACACCGACGCCACCATGGCCGCGGGGCGCGACGACTACATCTCCCGCATCTTCGAGGCGGAGCACCCGGCGGTGCACGTCCACCCGGAGACCGGCGAACGGGCGCTGCTGCTCGGCGGCTTCGCCCGCCGGGTGCCCGGGCTCTCCCCCCAGGCGTCCCGCGACCTGATCCGGGTGCTCCAGGAGCACGCGACCACCCCCGAGTACACGGTGCGGTGGTCCTGGCGCGAGGGCGACCTGGCCATCTGGGACAACCGGGCCACCCAGCACTACGCGGTCTACGACTACGGCACCAGGCACCGGCGTTGCGAGCGGGTCTCGGTGGCCGGGGGCGTCACCACCGGGGTGGACGGCCGCCCCGGCGTCATGGTGCGCGGCGATGCCTCCTCCTACTACGCGGGACCCGCCTGATCCCCCGGCTTGCCGCGGGGTGCCTCGACGCCCCGCGGCAAGCCGCGGGTTCACCACCCCCCGCCCTCCGGAAGGACGACGGTGCCCGCGACCCGTTCCGCCTCGGCGCGGATGGCCTTGCGGTAGGGCGCGGAGAAGCCGGAGACCGGCGGCAGGATGCGGCACTCCGCCACCTCGCCGTCCTCGTAGGGCAGGGCCAGGCCGGCCAGCGGCCACACCTCGGCCGGGGAGGCCCCGTCGAACATCGCGAACGGGCCGGGGTCGCCCACCCGCCCCTCCGCGCCCGTCAGGACTCCCACCAGGAGCAGGTCACGCCCGCAGGCCCTCCCGCGGGCCACGCCGAGGGAGCCGGGCGGCCCGCCGGTCACCTTCCGCAGCTCCTCCAGGTACCCGAGGAAGCGGGCGTTGGCCGCCACGTCCCCGAAGGCGTGGGCCAGTTCCACGTCGGGTGCGGGCCATTTCCGCAGGAAGCGCCGGTAGTTGGCCCGCTCCGTGCGCTCGTTGGCCGCCCGGTCGCGCAGGTGCGGCAGGTGGAGGGCGTACACGTCGGGCCGCAGCACGATGGGGGTGTGGGTGGCGCAGATCCGGTAGCCCCACTCCAGGTCGTCGACGCCCCAGCCGTGGAAGCTCTCGTCGAAGTAGAGGCCGTTCGCCCGCACGGTCGCCAGCCGCAGGGCGATCAGCCCGGTCCAGGCGAAGGCCCACGGCACTACGTGGGGGACCAGGAAGCGGGGGTCCCCGCCGGCCCCTCCGGCGCGCCCCAGCTCCTCAAGCGCCGCGCGGTAGTGGGCGTAGGGACGCACGTCCACGGAGGTGACGTCGCGGTCGTTGTTGCCGTAGCCGACCACCTGTCCCACCACGCACACGTCCTGCCCGAATGAGAAGTGCCGGTCGTAGAGGTTTTGCAGGGCCCCGGGGGCCAGCAGCGTGTCGGCGTCCATCTGCACGACGACCTCGCCCGTGGCCTGCCGCATGCCCAGGTTCCTCGCGCGCGGGATCTCGAACTCCGCGGCCGAGAGCACCGACACGATGTTGAGCCGGCCGGTGAACTCCCGGCAGGCTCCGACGTACTCCTCGGAGTACTCCATGGCGCCCACCAGGACCTCGAACTCGGAGCCGTCCATGGTCTGGTGGGCGAGGGCCTCGAAGACGGTCCTGAGGTTGGCCAGGCGCCCCTTGTACGGGATCACCAGGCTGAGCTTGACGTCGTTCACGGACCCTCCTCCGGTCAGGGCCGAACCGCCCCGGGGCGCGAGCCCGGCATGGTCACCTTGGGCAAAAACCTTGCCTCAGGGTGCCAAGAAATGGCAACCTCATGGGGCGTGCCGCCGGCGCACGCCGGCCGCCGCCCGGCCCACCTCCACCGCGACACGGGAGTTCCCTTGACCGACATGGGCACCGCATCGTCCGCAGCACCGCGCGACCTCCGTGACACCGGCAGCCCGATCCGCGCCGAGGGCAGCTGGCTGTTCGACGAGGAAGCGGGAGACACCGCCGCCGACTCCTCGGGCAACGGCCGCCACCTCACCGGCGTCGATCCCGCGGCGTGGACCGCGGGCGGCAGATTCGGCGGCGCGATCCGCATCGGGGGCACCGCAGCCGGCCCGGTCACCGCGCACCCGCCGCTGCGGACCGACGCCGGCTTCAGCGTCTCGGCGTGGCTGCGCCTGGACGGCGCCGCGCTCGGCGGCCGGCTGCGGATGCCGGAGGGCGAGCACGCCTGGACGGCGGTGAGCCAGAACGGCCCCTCGCACAGCCCCTTCTACCTCGGGGTCCGCAGGTTCCCCGAGGCAGTCCCCGGCGGCGGCACCGGCTCCGTGCTGCGCTGGTGCTTCACCAGCGCCCCGGTCGACGGAAGCGTCACCGGCCTGCTGGAGTGGCAGCACGCACGCTCCGCCACGCCCCTGACCGAAGCCGACCTCGACCGGTGGGTGCTGCTGGTCGCGGCCTTCGACGTGGCCGGCCGCAGGACCCGCCTTTACCTGCCCGAGCGGCGGGAGCAGGGGGAGGCGCAGCTGCCCGCGGAGTGGACGTACTGGCAGGCCGGGGGCGGCCTCCAGATCGGCCACGGCCGCTACCTCGACCACCCCGCCGACCTGTGGCCCGGCTCGGTCGGACCGGTGCATGCCTTCTCCGGCGTGCTCACGGCCCAGGACGCCGCGCAGCTCGCCGCCACGGGCGCCCCGGCCCGCCGCTGACGTGCCGCCGTCCCCGTACGGCGAGTTGCTCGGCCTCGCGCTGCGCGCCGCGCGCAGCGGGGCGTCCGAGATCGCCGCACGCGCCGGCCGCCCCACCGGGGTGCGGCTCAAGTCCCAGCCGACCGACCCCGCCACCGACGCGGACCGGGCGAGCGAGTCGGCCATCCGGCGGCTGATCGCGGCCGAGCGTCCGGGCGACGGCCTCATCGGGGAGGAGGGGGAGGACCGGCCGCCGGACAGCGGCGTGCGGTGGACGATAGACCCGCTCGACGGGACGGTGAACTACCTGTACGGCATCCCGCACCACGTCGTGAGCATCGCCTGCGAGGAACGCGCCGCCGGCCGCTGGCGGACGGTCGTCGGCGTGGTCCACGACCCCGCGCGGGCCGAGACGTTCACCGCCGTGCGGGGCGGCGGCGCGCGTCTCAACGGCGCGGCAATCGCGGTGAACGACGCGGTCGGCCTGCCCCTCGCCCTGGTCGCCACCGGGTTCTCCTACCGGCCCGGCTCCCGGGCGCGGCAGGCCGCGGTGCTGCCCCGCCTGCTGCCCCGGGTGCGGGACCTCAGGTCGAGCGGCAGTTCCGCGCTCGACCTGTGCTGGACCGCCGCCGGCCGGTACGACGGCTTCTACGAGGACGAGCTCTTCCCCTGGGACTGGCGGGCCGGGGCGCTCCTCGTGCGGGAGGCGGGCGGGGTCGTCTCCCCCCTCGGCTCGGGCGTCCTGGCCGCCGGGCCTGCCCTGTACGGTGACCTGCGGGAGCTGCTGTCGGCCGCCCGCCCTCCCCGCTCACCACGCCGCGAGGCGCACCGGCCTCCTGATCCGGAAGGGATTTCGTGACCGCAGGAAAGCTGCACGCGAACGAGATCGACATCGACGTGGCCCTCGTGGGCGACCTCGTCGCCGCCCAGTTCCCGCAGTGGGCGGGACTCCCCCTGAAGCCGGTCCCCTCGGCCGGCACGGACAACGCCATCTACCGGCTCGGCCAGGACATGGCCGTACGGCTCCCCCGCATTCCCGGCGCCGCCGGGCAGGTGGACAAGGAACAGACCTGGCTGCCGCGGCTCGCCCCCGGCCTGCCGCTGCAGATCCCGCTGCCCCTCGGGAAGGGCAAACCCGGCGGGGGCTACCCGTGGAACTGGTCGGTGTACCGGTGGCTTGAGGGCGAGAACGCCACCCTGGACAACGTCACCGGCAGGCAGGAGGTGGCCCGGGACCTGGCCGGCTTCATCACCGCCCTCGGCCGCGCCGACGCGAGCGGCGGCCCCGCCCCCGGGCACCACAACTTCTTCCGGGGCGTGCCCCTGGCCGACCGGGACGCGAACGTCCGCCGGGCCCTCGCCGACCTGGAGGGCGTCATCGACACGGCCGCCGCCACCGCGGCCTGGGAAAGCGCCCTCGCGGCCCCGGCCTGGTCCGGCCCCGGCGTCTGGGTCCACGGCGACCTGTCGGCCGGCAACCTCCTGGTGCGCGAGGGACGGCTCAGCGCCGTCATCGACTTCGGCGGCCTCGGCGTCGGCGACCCGGCGTGCGACCTGCTCATCGCCTGGGAGTACTTCACCGGGGACAGCCGGGACGCCTTCCGGGCGGCGCTCGGGGCCGACGAGGCGACCTGGGCGCGCGGCCGCGGCTGGGCCCTGTCGGTGGCCCTCATCGCCCTCCCCTACTACCTGCACAGCAGCCCGGTGATCACCCGGCGCGCCCGGCACATGATCGGCGAGGTGCTCGCCGACCTCGGGTAGCCGGCCCGGCCAATCCCCCCCGCGGGATAATGGAGTTGTCCTCTCCGGGCCGGGTCTGGTCTACTCTCGGTGGTCGCCCGGAGCTCGTGGGTGACTGCGCGCGGCACACCCGCCCGCGGCCGGCAAACCCTACGCCTGAGGTGCCTCGCTTCGTGTCGACGATGCCCGCGAGCAAGACCGCCCTGAAGGCGCTGCACCCCGGCTCCCGCCTCCTCGTGGCGCTCGGTGCCGCGATCCTGGCCGGCACGGCGCTGCCGCTGATGGCGCCGCTGCTGACGCGCCGGTTCGTCGACGACGCCCTCGGCGGCGCGGGCACGGGACACCTGCTGCTCATCGCCTCCGCCTACCTGGGGCTCGCCCTGGCCGGCCAGGGGGTTTCCCTGGCCGGCGCCTGGCTGGCGAGCCGCGTGGCGTGGGACGGCACCAACCGGTTGCGCGTGCGGCTCGCCGCGCACGCCCTGGGGCTCGACATGGGCTTCCACGGCAGGCACTCGCCGGGCGAGATGATCGAGCGGGTGGACGGCGACGTGGTCGCCATCGCGGACTTCGTCGTGGCCTTCCTGCTCGACGTCGTGGCCGGCGCCCTCCTCCTGACCGGCGTGGTCGCGATCGTGCTCACCGTGGACCCGGCGGTGGGCGGGGCGCTGCTGATCTGCTACGCGGCGATCGGCCTTGGCATGGCCCGCGCCCAGCGCAGGGCCGTGCCCTCGGGCGAGCGGACCCGGCAGCAGAGCGCGGCGCTCTTCGGCTTCCTGGAGGAACGCGTCGCGGGCGCGGGGGACATCAGGGCCAACGGCGCCGGGGAGCACACGGTGAACCGCCTCCACGAGGCCAGTTCCGCGACATACCGGGCGTGGTTTCGGTCCGAGCGGATCGGCAGCGGCATCGTCGGCGCCACCTCGGTGGCCTTCGCCTGCGGCACCGCGCTGGTGCTCGGCCTCGCCGCCTGGCGCAGCGCGTCGGGCACCATCACGGTCGGCACCGCCGTGCTGCTGTTCCAGTACACCCAGATGGTGCGCGCGCCGCTGGAGCGGCTGATCGACCAGCTGAAGCAGTATCAGCGGGCGCTGGCGGGCGTGGCGCGGGTGGCCGGGCTGCTGGCGGAGCGCCGTACGCTTCCCGAGCCGGCCGCCCCGGTGCCGCTGCCCGCGGAGGGCCCCCTCGCCCTGCGGCTCGAGGGGGTGAGCTTCGCGTACGGCGAGAAGACGGTCCTGTCCCGGGTCACGCTCTCGCTGGCGCCCGGCGAGACGCTGGGCCTGGTGGGCCGCACCGGGAGCGGCAAGACCACCCTCGGGCGGCTCGTCCTGCGGCTCCACGATCCGGCGCGGGGCGCGGTCCTCGTCGGCGGGGTGGACCTGCGCGAGGCCGATCCCGGCTCGCTGCGGCGGCGGATCTGCCTCGTGCCCCAGGACGTCCAGGTGTTCGCGGCCAGCGTCCGCGACAACCTGACCCTCTTCCGCGAACCGGGCGACGACGCCAGGCTGCGCCGCGTCCTGGAGGAGGTCGGCCTCGGCGAGTGGCTGGCCGGCCTGCCCGCCGGTCTCGACACCGAGCTGGAAGGCGCGTCCGCGCTGTCGGCGGGCGAGGCCCAGCTGCTCGCCTTCGCCCGCGCCTTCCTCACCGAGCCGGGGCTCGTCGTGCTGGACGAGGCGTCCAGCCGCCTCGACCCGGCCTCGGAGCGGCGCGTCGAGCGGGCCATGGACCGGCTGCTTGCCGCCCGCACCGGACTGCTGATCGCCCACCGGCTCTCCTCGCTGTCCCACGTGGACACGATCGCCGTCGTCGAGGACGGCGCGATCGTCGAGTACGGCCGGCGCGAGGCGCTGGCCGCGGACCCGGAGAGCCGCTTCGCCCGCCTGCTGGAGATGGCCCGTTGACGACGATGCCCAAGACGACTCCGACGGCCCCGGTGCCCCCGGCGGCGGAGCGGCGGCGCTCCCGCGACCGGCGGGAGGAGGAGGCGACGCCCGTCCTGCCGGCCCTGCGCGACCTGGCCCGGGCGGCCGGGCTGCGGAGGTTCGTGGCCGGCGCGCTGCTGTGGCTGCCGGTCAGCGTGATCCCGCTCGCCTCCGGGCTGGTCATGAAGGCGCTCTTCGACCGGATCAGCGACGGCCAGCGGGCAGGACTCGACCAGGCGCTGTGGCTGTGCGCGGCGTTCGTGGGCGTCGAGGCGGTGCGCGGCGTGCTCCTGTGGGTCGCCTGGACCCACGGCGTCTACTGGTGGAACGCCGCGGTCACCGTCCTGCGCGTCAACGTGATGCGCACGATCCTCACCGGCGGGACCCGCAGGCTGCCGCGTTCCTCCGGCGGGGCGGTCTCCCGGCTGCGCGACGACGTGGAAGACCTGGCCCAACTCGCGGACAACGCCGTTCCGTTGCTCGGCACCGCGGTGTTCAGCGCGGGCGCGCTCGCGATCATGGCCACCATCGACCCCCTGGTCACGCTGGTCCTGGTGCTGCCGATGATCGCCGTCGCGGTGCTGAGCCGGGCGCTGCATCGCGTCGTGCGGCGGCTGCACGCGCACGCCAGGGAGCGGGGGATGGCCGTCACGGCGCACATCGGCCAGATCTTCTCCGGGGTGCTGACGATCAAGGCGGCCGGGGCCGAGCCTGCCCTGCTGGAGCGCCTGCGGCGGCACAACCGCGGGCGGCGCGAGGCCGCGGTCCGCGACCGGCTGGTGACCTCCATGCTGGACGGCGCGACGAACGCCACGGTCGAGATCTCCCTCGGCGTCGTCCTGCTGCTCGCCGCGCCCTCGATGCGCAGGGGCGAGTTCACGGTGGGGGACTTCGCGCTGTTCACGAGCTACATCGGGTGGCTGACGGCGCTGCCGCGCGTCGTCGGGTCCACCCTCTACCGGCTGCCGCAGGCGAGCGTCGCCATCGACCGCCTCACCGCGCTGATGGGCGAGGGGTCCTCGCCCGCCGACCTGTCCCGGCCCACGCAGATCTGGTTCCGCGGCGCGCCGCCGCCGGCCGCCGCGCCCCCGGAGCGGGAGGAGCTGCACGTCCTGGAGGCGCGCGGGCTGACGGTGGACCACGGCGGAGGCGGACGGGGGGTGCACAAGGTCGACCTCCGGCTTCCGCGGGGTTCGTTCACGGTCGTCACCGGCGCCGTCGGGGCGGGCAAGACGACGCTGCTGCACGGGCTGCTCGGCCTCGTTCCGCTGGACGCGGGCGAGATCCTGTGGAACGGCCGGGTGGTGGAGGACCCGGGTGCGTTCATGGTGCCGGGGCGGGTGGCCTACGTCGGCCAGGTGCCGCGGCTGTTCTCCGGTTCCCTGCGGGAGAACCTGCTGCTCGGCTGGCCCGCCGACGCGCAGGCGACCGGCCGCGCGCTGGGCCGGGCCGTCTTCGAGCGCGACCTGGCGGGCATGCCCGAGGGCCTGGACACGGTCGTCGGGCCCCGCGGCATGCGGCTCTCCGGCGGGCAGGCGCAGCGGGTGACCGCGGCCAGGGCGCTGGTCCGGGAGCCGGAACTGCTGGTGGTCGACGACCTGTCCTCCGCGCTGGACGTGGAGACGGAGCGGCTGCTGTGGCGCCGGAACACCGGCGGCACGCTGCTGGTCGTCTCGCACCGCCGGGCCGTGCTGGAGCGCGCGGACCGGATCGTCGTCCTGGAGCGGGGCCGGGTCGCCGGCGAGGGACGGCTCGGCGAACTGCTGGCGGACTGCGCGGAGATGCGGCGGCTGTGGGAGGCCGACGCGGCGGGTCAGCGGCCGGTGGCCGACTGAGGGACGCCGGGAGCCGGGGCGGCGAACTCGGCGTAGAGGGCGCGCAGCGGGTTCTGCGGGAAGCCCTCGTGCCAGGGCTTGACCTGCCCCACGTAGTGCACGATGCCCTCGCGGCGCGTCAGGTAGTCGAGCCGGCCGTTGCCGAACTTGCCGAGGCGGCGGTGCTCGATCATCTTGTTCCACTTCATGGGCAGGCTGCGCCAGCGGCCCGAGAACAGGATGTTCAGGACGGCCTGGTCGAGGTCGCGCAGGGTCCTGCCGTAGCGTTCGAAGAGCCGTATGCCGCGGCCGGTCATGTCCTCGGCGCGCCAGACGTTCATGTCCACGAGCAGGACGCCGGCGTTGAAGTAGCCGGGCGGGGCCGCGCCGTGCTCCCGCTGCTCGGCCGTGCCGTCCTCGGAGAGGACCAGGGAGCGGGTGGGCCCCACCTCGTTGACGACGGCCGCCAGGCCGCCGGGACCCGGATCGGTGTGGTAGAGGCGGGAGGGGTCCTCCAGGACCAGGGTGTCGGCGTCGAGGTAGAGGACGCGTGCGACGTCCTCGGGGATCACGCTGCCCAGGTGCAGCCTGCCGAGGGTCGCCGAGGTGAACCACTTGTGCTGCGGCATGACGAGCCGGTCGGGGACCTGGTGCACCGTGACCTCGCCGAGCGGGCCGAGGCGCTCTTCCACGGCCCCGCGGCCGGCCGGGCTGAGGCCGGCGTCGATGACGTGGAACCGGATCGGGGTGCGCTCCCCTGCGCCGCGCCTGACGGACCTGGCCGTCGCCACCACGCCGGGGAGGTAGAGGTCGTCGATCGCGAATACCACGTTCAGCGCTTGCTGCGGCATGGCCTTCCCTTCGGGGACGGGTCGCGGGGTGGGTGGGGGCGGGCGGCTAGCGATAGGCCCGCAGCTGCGTCCGGTAGAGCTCGGCGTACTCTCCGCCCGCGGACAGCAGCTCTTCGTGGGTTCCCTGTTCGGTGATGCGGCCGTCGCCGACGACGACGATCAGGTCGGCCGTGTGGATGGTCGAGAAGCGGTGGGAGACCAGGGCCGTGACGGCGCCGCGGCCGGCCGACTCGCGCGTCTGGCGCAGGAAGAGCTCGTACAGCTCGTGTTCGGCCTGTGGGTCGAGCGCGGCGGTGGGCTCGTCGAGCAGCAGGAACAGCGGGGCCCGGCGCATGAAGCCCCGGCCCAGGGCCACCCGCTGCCACTGGCCGTGGGAGAGTTCGGCGCCGCCGAAGGTCTTTCCCAGCTGGGTCTCCAGTCCGTGCGGGAGCTCCTCGGCGAGGCGGGAGGCGTGTGCCCGGCCGAGCGCGGCGGCGACCCGGGTGCCGTCGTGCAGGTCCGGCAGGTGGCCGGCGCCGACGGATTCCCGCAGGGGGGTCTGGAGCTTCAGGAAGTCCTGCAGGACGCCGGTGCACACGGCGGCCCAGGAGCCCGGGTCGAGTTCCCGCAGGTCGACGCCGTCGACGGTGATCCGGCCCGACGTCGGGTGGTGCACGCCCGTCAGGAGCTTGACCAGCGTGCTCTTCCCGGCCCCGTTGGCGCCCGCGATGCCCAGGGAGGTGCCCCTGGGGATGGTCAGGCTGACGTTGCTGAGGGCGGGGGCGGTGGCGCCGGGGTAGGTGAACGAGACGTCGTGCAGCTCGATTCCCCGGCGCAGGCGCGTGGGCGCGGGGGTGCGCCCGCCGCGGGCGGTGCGCGCGTAGTCCAGGAGCCAGCGGTGATGTTCGGCGATCCGCCCGCCGTTAGCGACCTGGGTGAGGGTGTCGACCGCGAGCTGCTGCTGCGCCCGGAGCTGGCCGGCCAGCGAGATGACGAGGACGGCGTCGCCCGGGGTGGCCCCGCCCGTCCGCAGCAGGCGCCCGATCCAGGCGAGGGCCGCGGCCAGCGCCGCGCAGTACAGCACCCAGCCGCCGATCTCGTGGCCGAGCCCGCGCATCCGGGCGCGGGCCTCGTGGCGCGCGCCCCTGGCCCACAGGGCGTTGGCGTGCTCGTCCAGCCGCGGGCCGTTTCCCGAGACCCAGACCTCCTTGGCGGTGTGCGGCCGCAGGCACAGCTCGTGCAGCGCGGCCTCCTGGCGGAAGTCCTCGACGGTGGCGTCCGCCGCCTCCTGCTGCATCCGCTTGGCGCGGTTGGTCAGGGGCAGGATCGGCACCGCGCTCAGGGCGAGGAGGGCCAGCAGCGGGTGGATGCCGGCGAGGAGCCAGACGCTCATCGCGATGCCGGCGGTCGCGGACAGCGCGTAGGCGGCCGCCCAGCCGGTGTTGGTGAGGGCGAGCGTGCCGCGGCGGAGCATGACGACGCGGTTGACGAACTCGTTGCGCTCCAGGTGGGCGATGGTGGGGATGCCGGCGGCGGCCTCGGCGATCTCCTGTTCCAGCGCGAGCTGCACCCGGTTGCACAGGTCGTTCCTGAGGTTGACGGAGATGCGCTGGCCGACCGTCTGGAGCGCGAAGCAGGCCGCGCCGAGGAGGACGGCCCCCAGCACGCCCGAGGCGAGGTTGAGTCCCGCGGCGTCCACGAGCCGGCGCTGGCTGAGCGCGGTGAGGGAGACGAGGCCGGCCTGGAGCGCCACGAGGACGGCGACGGCGAGCGTCACCTTCCGGTCGGCCCGGAAGCTCAGCGCGAGGGTGTGACGGGTCATCCGCAGGCTGTTCCGCATGCTCAACGGGGGGTTCCCTCCGGTGCGGGCGGGGGGCCGGCGAAGCGCGCGGCCTGGAGCCGGAACAGCCGGGCGTACTCGCCGTCCCGCCTGAGGAGGTCGGTGTGGCTGCCGTCCTCCATGATCCGCCCGTCCTGGAGCAGCACGATGCGGTCGGCGGCGCGCACCGTGGAGAGGCGGTGGGAGATGAGCAGGACGGAGGCCTCCCCGACCGCGCCGACCACGCGGCCGTAGAACTCGGCCTCGCCCCTGACGTCGAGATGGGCGGTCGGCTCGTCGAGCACCACCAGGCGCCGGCCCCTGGAGACGGCGTACAGGGCGCGCACGGCGGCGAGCCGTTGCCACTGCCCGCCGGAGAGTCCGCGTCCCTCGCTGCCGGTCTGCCACAGCACCGTGTCGAGGCCGGCCTCAAGGGAGGTCAGGACCCCGGCGAGTCCTCCGGCGCGCAGCAGGCCCTCCAGTTCCGCGTCCGTGACGTCCGCCTCCGGGGCCGCCAGGGTGATGTTCTCGCGGAGGGTCAGCGGGTAGCGGACGAAGTCCTGGAAGAGGACGGTCAACCGGTCGCGCCAGGCCGCGGGGTCGAGGGTGCGGAGGTCGGCGCCGCCCACGGTGATCCGCCCGGCCGTCGGCGTGTAGAGGCCGGCCAGCAGCTTGATCAGGGTGGTCTTGCCGGCGCCGTTCACGCCGACGATCGCCAGCCGCTCGCCCGGCCTGAGGGTGAGGTTCAGGTCGCAGAGCACCGGCCGGGAGGCGCCGGGGTAGGTGAACGTCACGTGTTCGAAGCGCACTTCCGGCACCCCGGGAGCGGGGCTTGCGGTGCCCTTGGCCGGCGGGCGGACTGCTTCCAGGGTGCGCAGGGCGTGGTGGGCGGTCTTCCCGTACTCGATGTCGTAGGACTCGTTTCCCATGTCGGTGACGGCGAAGATCCCCCAGGCGGCGACCAGGCAGAACGCGAGCGTGCCGACGTCGATCCGGTCGCCGAGGACCGCGGCGCCCGGGACGCCGAGGGCAAGCCCGGCGCTGACCACGGCGATCGTCATCGACAGCTTCTGGCGCCGCAGCACGTTCCGCCGGATGCGCCAGTAGTCGGCCAGCCAGGCGTAGTGCGCCGCCAGGCGGCGCTCGCTCACCCAGCCGGCCAGGCCGAAGAGCCGCAGTTCCGTGCCCGCTTCGGGGCCGGTGGCCAGGTCGGCCCAGAAGTCGACCTTGCGGCGCTCCGGCGTCGCGGCGTCCTTCACGTTCTCCAGGAACAGCCACTGCCGCAGCGTGATGGACCGCGCCACGAGCGAGAGCACGACCAGCGCGCAGGCCAGGACGGGGAAGTGGACGGCGAGGGCGATGCCCATCGCGAGGGCGGAGAGCATGCGTCCGGCGATCTCCACCTGGCCCACGGCGGCCAGGCCCGGGGAGCGCTCCCGCCAGGCGATCCCCTGGTCCGCCGCCCGCGAGGCGACGTCCTGGAACTCCGGGTCCTCCAGGTGGGAGATGCCGGCGGGGCGGAGCGCGACGCGGCGCATGCGGGACCGGGCGGAGCCGTCGATCTGCTGTGCCAGCGACAGCTTGCAGGCGCGCCCGGTGATCTCCGCGGCCTGCCGCAGCAGCAGCACGGCGGCGAAGCCCGCGGCCGGCAGGACGAAGCCGCCCTCGCCGCTCACCAGCACGTCGACGAGCGCCTGGGCGAAGACGGCGGTCAGCGGCGCGGCGGCGATCTCCAGGAGCGTGGCCAGGAGGACGGCGGTCAGCAGGCGGCGGCTGCCGTAGCCGAGCAGCGCGAGGAACTGCCGGCGTTCCGCGGCGGAGGCACGGAGGCGGGCCCAGCCCAGGTCGCGCGGCGAGAACGCGGGGTAGGGCACGGGGCTCCTCACGCGCTCACCCCCTCGCCTCGGCCCGCGGTGTTCCCTCCAGCCGGTCGAGGACCGAGGTGAACAGGGGGGCGTAGCGGCCGAGGTTGTCGAGTGCGCGTGCCGTCTTGCCGTCTGCCTGGCTGGAGGAGAAGTAGTGGCACAGGACGCGGCGGTCGGCGGGGGGCAGCCATTCCCAGGGCCCGGAGCGGTATGCCTCGCCGAGGGAGCGCACCGAGTCGCCGAGCCTGCCGCCCAGCACCGAGTAGAACATCTGCGTCACGTGGCGCGGCCGGAACAGGATGTCGCGCGGCGTGCGCCCCATCATCTCCTCGAGGTAGTCCGGGTCGAAGAAGCGCTCGCGGTCGGCGCACATGAATCCGCAGCACATCTCCGGCACATGGGGGACGGAGGGCAGCGCCTCCGGAATCCAGTTCACCCCCATGGGGCCGCGGCCGTGGTCGAACTGCTCGTAGGAGTAGAGGAACAGGTCCCGCTCCGAGGAGTCGGCGCTCCAGCGCATCAGTTCGGTGGGCGTGCCGGCGAAGACGATGTCGCTGTCCATTCCGATGATCTTCCGGGTCCCGCCGAGGAGGAAGTAGTCGACGAGCTGGAGGATGCGCACGTTGTGCCGCCTGACCTCGAGCAGCAGCGGGCAGTGGGCCAGCCGCTCCTCGACGGCGGCGTCCGCGGTCGCGCGGGGCACCACCCGGACGTCGCGCACGTGCCGCCGCAGCGTCGCGGTGTCCTCGGGCGTGAGCGTGCCGTCGTCGTGCACCACGGCGGTGAAGCCCGGCCAGAAGTGGGCGAGGGACTTGACGGCGAAGAGGTACAGCGGCACGTGCTCGGTGGAGACCAGGGAGTGGACCTCGACGCCGGCGCTGCCGTCCGGCCGGGCCGGCGGGGAGGCGAAGATTCCGTGGAACAGTTCCTCAGCCGAGCGGGACCCGCCGCCCTCATCCGACATCTCTGCTCTCTTTCCCGTGGTGTGCCACAGATGACAAAGGTGTACCCAGCGGCCGGGCAGCCCCGGTGCCGCCGGGGGCTCGGCCCCGGGCGGCCGGAGGCCCGTTGCCCCTTCCGTCACGAGGCTAGAGACCCCCTCAGATCTTGGCAAGCACTTGACACAGATAGGCAACATGTGGTGTCTGATGGGGTACGTCTTCCCAGCGCAGCGTGAACACCCGTCCGACTCGTTCCCGGCCAACTCCTCCCGTGACGGCGCGCCATCCGCGGATCGGCGACGTGCCGCGGCACTCTTCTTGGGCCCAACACCACGACGTTTCAGGTGCTCATCCATGACGACTCTTTCCGAACGCCTGCGGCGTTTCGTTGTCTCCTGCGTGGAACAACTGGAGGCAACCCACCTGCCCGGCTTCACCGTTCCCCGGGTATTCGGAGGCCACCAGGTGGGCGCCGACGTGCGGGCCGACCTCGCCTACACCCTGGGTTTCCTGCGCGAGGGCGGCGTGACCACCGTCGCGGGCATGTCCGTCGACGACGCGCTGCGCGCGGTGCTCGGCTCCCTGCCGGGGGACCAGGTCCACACCTTCTTCTCCTACCGCGTCGCGGAGACCGTGCGGCGCTACGGGGAGTTCGAGGGCAATCCGCTGCTGGCCCCCCTGACGGACCGGCAGCGCGAGGAGATCGCCAGGGCCTGCGACTCCCGCGGGCACCTGGAATTCCTCGCCACGCTGCCCCGGAACTACGCCGCGGTGCTCGCCCGCTGCGAGACGGCCCGCGCGTCGCTCGGCCTGCCCGTCGACGAGGCGGTGCTGGACGACCTCATGTCCCGGGTCACCGCCATGCTCACCGAGAATCCCGACGGCTACCTGGACGACTCGTCCGGCAGGCTCGGCAGGTTCGACATCTACTCCATCGACATCTACCTCTTCGCCGAACCGCTCGCGGACCGCCTGGGCCCGGTCTGGACCAAGGGCATGCGGAACGCCTTCCGGCTGGCGGAGGAGGTGGCCGCCCGCAACGGCGCGGCCGTCTCCTGGGGCCGCTCCGGCGGTGCCCTGGCCCAGTGCATCACCATCGAACTGGCCGGTCTCGCCGCGCGCACCGGACTGGTCGGCTCCCGCGCCACCCGGTCCTGGGTCTCCCGGGCCGAGGACGCCTTCCGCCACCTGAGCGCGTGGTTCCCCGGCGGGCTCATCGCCGCGCACCAGTACCGGTCCGCCGAGAGCTACCGGGGGACGCCGCGGCGCCTGCAGATGACCCTGGACTGCCTGGGCAAGCTGGCGGAGGCCGCGAACGGTCTCGGCGGCGCGACCGGACACCGCCCGCCGGCGGCCGAACGCGACGCCCTCACCTGGTTCGACGAGCCCCGCCGCGCCGGCGTGTGGACGTACCGCGGGCGGGACCTGGCCTTCGTGCTGCCCCTGGTGAGCGGCAGCGAGACGGACTACCTGGCGGTCCCCCGCAACCCCGGCCTCTTCGAAGTGCCGGTGAACAGCGACCTGGTGACCGGAATCCCCTTCGCCCTGCACGACGGGGAGCGGTACGTCCCGGCGGGCCTGCCCACCGAGGTGTCCAAGCCACCGGGCGGGCTCGGCATCACGCACGTGGGCTGGATTCCCGCGGGCCACAAGGAGATGGAGCCGCACCTGCGCGTGCTCGGCGGGAGCCGGCACGCCGAGTACCGGGCCGAGGGGCGCACGCTCCACGTGGAGGAGACGCTCGGCTTCGACACGGCGCCGCAGGCCCTCGCCTTCCAGGTCACCGAGCCGGTGGGGCGCCCGCTCGACGTGCGCTTGCGCGCCGGCGAGGGCGACCTGGCGACCTGCGTGGACACCTCGGGGCTGTCCGAATACCGCAGCTACTGGGGCGAGTTGCCCCGCACGCACCAGATCGACCTCACGCCGGGGACGCGGGTGCGCTTCGGCTGGTCGGTCACGCCGCTGCTGCGGGTGCTGAGTTCCTGCCACGGGCACGCCTACGACGCGTCGCTCTACGGCCCGCTGGCGGGGCGCGTGGCGGCGGGGCGCCTGCCCAGGGAGGTGCTCGCCGGGGACCACCGGGCGCTGGACTCGTGGGACCAGCTGCACGTCCACTGGCCCGAGGGCATGAACCTGCCGTGCGAGCTCGACCGCCACCTCGCCCTCATCGAGGGGCTGCGGGAACACGAGGTCAGGATCGTGTGGACCCAGCACAATCTCGTGCCGCACGACCGCTCCCCCGGCTGGGTTCCCATCTACCAGGCGTGGGCCGCCGCCGCCGACGCCGTCATCCACCACACGCCCTGGGGAATGGGCCGGGCCCGCGCCCGGTACCGGTACGGGGCACACACCCGGCACCACGTCATCCCGCACGGCCATTTCGGCGGGCTGATGAAGGACGTGGCCTCCGTCGACCGGCGGGCGGCGGAGCGGTCGCTCGGGCTGCGGCCGGGCGCCCTGCGGTTCGGCGTCATCGGAGCCCCCCGCGCGGAGAAGCGCGCCGACCTGGCGATGCGTGCGGTGGCGGCCTCCTCGCGGCAGGACATCGAGCTGCTCGTCCTGTCCCTGGCCCCGGGCCAGGTGCCGCCCGACGACCCGCGGATCGTCGCCCTCCCCTACGAGATGGTGCCGCGTGCGGAGTACAACCGCCGCCTGGCGACGATCGACGTGCTGATCATGCCCTTCGACACCGGCGAGATGCTGGCGACGGGCACCGTCGCGGACGCCATCGGCCTTGGCCTGCCCTCGCTGGTGTCCTCCTGGCCGTTCCTGACCGAGACCCTGGGCAAGGCGGGCATCCCCTACGGCGACACGGAGCGGGAGCTCACCGCCTGCCTCGACCGGCTCGACGAGGAGACGCTGCGTTCCGCCCGGGAGGCCGCCGAGGCGCTGAAGCCCCACTACGACTGGGAGCGCGTCGCCGAGCTCCACTTCGCCGTGCTCGAAGAGGTGGGCACGGCGAAGCTCTGAGTGCTCCGTCCGAGCGGCTCCCGCGACCGAGGAGGTACGCATGGCATTCCGTTCACTGCGGAAGTACACGCCCCTGGCCGGGCTCAGGAAATTACGTGAAGAGGTCCGCTGGCGCAGGAAGAAGAGGAGGCTGAAGCGGCGCGACCCGTTCCTTTACAAATAACGGCACAGTCAGGAGCCGCACAATGGTCACATGGGGCGTTTCCGCACTGTCTCACGATGCCGCGATAGCCGTGGTGGACGGCGACCGGGTCGTGTTCGCCTCCCATTCCGAACGGTATTCGCGCCGGAAGAACGACGCCGAACTCCACCCGGAACTCGTCGCGGAGGCGCTCGGGTTCGGCGAGCCGTCCACCCTCGTCTGGTACGAGCGCCCGCTGGTGAAGAAGCTCCGCCACCTCCGCGCCGGCCAGTACGGCTTCGCGCTGGGCGGCTCCGATCTCCCCCGGCGCTACCTGCGGCGCTTCCCGCTGCCGCCGTCGTACCGGTTCAGGGCCGTCGGCCACCATCTGTCGCACGCGGCGGCCGGCTTCTACACGAGCGGTTTCGACGACGCCTGCGTCATCACCGTCGACGGCATCGGCGAATGGGACTGCATGACGGTCGGGACGTTCGGGCCGAAGGGGCACCGCTTCCATCGCAGGACCCGGTACCCGCACAGCCTCGGGCTCCTGTACAGCGCCTTCACCCGCCGCTGCGGCTTCAAGCCGAACGAGGAGGAGTTCATCGTGATGGGCCTGGCCGGATTCGGCCGGCCCCGGCACGTCGACGCGATCTACGACGAGTTCGTCGAGCGGTCCGACGGCGACTACCGGCTGAAGCGGAACGTGCACCGGGGCATCGGCGACTGGCTGCCCCGGGCGGCCCCCGAGGACCTCGCGGCGAGCATCCAGGCGGTGACCGAGGAGATACTCGTCGACATCGCCCGCTGGGGGAGGCGGGAATCGGGAAGCGACAACCTGGTCCTGATGGGCGGGGTGGCCCTCAACTGCGTCGCCAATTCCCGGATCGCGCGGGAGGCCGGCTTCGCGCGGGTCTCCATCTTTCCCAACCCCGGCGACGCGGGCTCCAGCCTGGGCGCGGTGGCGGCGTTCCTCGGCAGGCCCCTGCGCTGGGACGGGCCCTACCTGGGGGCCCTCATCGACCGGCCGTACGCGCACCGGGCGGTGCTCGAAGGGCTGCTCGGCGGCGAGGTGGTCGGCGTCGCCAACGGAAGGGCGGAGTTCGGCCCGCGTGCCCTGGGCAACCGGTCCGTGCTCTGTGACCCGCGTGGCCCCGAGGTGAAGGACAAGGTCAACGCGATCAAGGGGCGGGAGCCGTTCCGCCCCTTTGCCCCGGCCGTGCTGGAGGAGCATGCCGACGCGTATTTCGACATGCCGGTGAAACGGTCCCCCTACATGCAGTTCGTGGCGCCGTGCCGGCGGCCCGACCTGTTTCCCGCGATCACGCACGTGGACGGGACCAGCCGGGTGCAGACGGTGTCGCGCTCGGCCAACCCCGCCTTCTACGAGCTGATCGAGGCGTTTTACCAGCGGACCGGCTGTCCCATGCTGCTGAACACCAGTCTGAACAAAAAGGGCGAGCCACTCGTCAATTCGTGGGAGGATGCGATGAATTTCAGCGCGGCTACCGGGATCAGGGTCTTCTGATGGCGGCGGCGAGCCCGGTGCGGCTGCTCGTGGTCAACGGCTGCAGCATGACGTTCGGCGATGAACTCCCCAACCGGCTGGAGACCTGCTGGGGCGCGCTTCTGGCCCGCAGGCTCGGCGCCGACTTCGTCAACCTGGGGGCCTGCGCCGGAAGCAATCACCGGATGATGCGGCTCACCGTCGAGCGCCTCGGCGGCTACACGGCCGAGCGCGGCCTGCGCCCCGACGAGGTGCTCTTTCTCGGCATGTGGTCGCGGATCAACCGATTCGAGGTGTTCGCCGGCGAGCCCGACCGGCAGGGCGGGCTCCCGGACATACCCGACCCGGGGTGGTGCCGCCTCCACCCGACCTACATCGACCGCCACGACCGGAGATCGACCGTCTGGTACAAGGAGCTCCAGCACGACTCGGGGGACCGGGTGGAGTTCCTGCTCCAGTGGGTCCTGCTGGACTCCTGGCTCGCGCGCAACGGGTACCGGTACGGCTTCCTGTGGGCGTTCGATCCCGACCCGACGATCTTCGAGGAACTGCGCCCGTACAGCGAGCAGATCGACCTCTCCCGCGTGATCGGCTCCGACCGCTTCCCCTACGGGGGGCCGTCCGTCTTCTCCGTCGGCAAGGCGCTCGGCGACCTGGGCCCCTACCGCCATCCCCTGGTGCGCTCGCAGGAGGTGTTCGTGGAGGAGTACGTGGACGGCTGGGTGCGGGACCTGCTGAGGCGGGAGCCGTCCGCACCCTCCCCTGCCCGGCGGCGGGGCGCCTGAGGCACGCACCCGCGGTCCCCGTGACCCCGCGGTCCCCGCGGGACCGGCGCACGGGGCCGGAGGCGCTCCTCGCGGGGCGGCGGGTGGGGCCCTCGCGTGCCGGCGCACGCGGACGGCCCGCACCCGCCGCCCCGCCCGGGCGCTCAGTGCGCGGGCACGCCCATCAGCTCCGCGGTCCGCGGCTTCAGCACGCGGCGGACGGCGGGCGGGAGGTCGTCCCATCCCCAGTGCGGCGGCACCTCGGGCGTGGTGTACGCGGTGTGGATGCTGCGCCTGGGGGCGTCGGACCGGTTCAGGGTGCCGCCGTGCAGAAGGTGGGAGTTGTGCACCACGACCGAGCCGCGGGGGGCGAGGGCCAGGCGCTCGTCCGGGTGCGCACGCAGCGGGTCCTCGCACCGGGAGAGGAACGGCTCGCCGCTGAGGTGGCTGCCGGGAATGAGCCGCGTCGCGCCGTTGACCTCGGTGAAGGCGTCCAGGCACCAGATGGTGTTGGCCTTGGTGAAGGGGCGGCCGCGGCGGCGCTTGAGGTCGTGCAGTGGCTGGTTCCCGTGCCCCGGGTCCGAGCGCCTGCCGAGGATGCGGTTCAGCCGGATGCCGGGGCCGAGGACGGCGCGGACGGCCTCGAGCACCCGCGGCTCCGCGACGCACCGTTCGAAGACCGTGGAGTACCGCAGCAGGTTCGGCACGAACCGGACGCCGGGCTCGTAGCTGTGGGTCTCGCCGAGCCGCTCGTCGACCCAGATCTCGTCGACCGTCCTGCTGAGGAGATCGCACTCCTCCTCGGACAGGACGCCGGGGAGGATGACGTATCCCTCCTCCTCGATGGAGCGGCGCTGTTCCCCGGTCAGACCCGATGCGGACAGGCCGTCCTGGACCCCGAATGTCTCGCTCACGTTCTGGCACCTCCTCAGGGGTGCGCGAGGACGCCGGGGCCGGCGGGGCCGCCGGTTCCCCGAAGGGCCGTCCGTCGCGCCTTTCCCTGAGGTTGCCATAATTGGCAACCTCAGGCAAACTACTGTCCACGACGTGACCAGGTGGGCGCCGGCCGCGACGCGGCCCGAGGCGAGGGGGGTTCCGTGCGACCGGACCCGCAGGGGAGAGCAGGGGACGCGTGCCCCACCGGAGACGAGGGCCTGCACACGCGCGTCTCCCGGATGGCCGCCGCCAGGCCCGGCAAGCCGGCGCTCGTCCACGGTCCGCGGACGACGACGTACGGCGAACTGGACGCCACGGCCGACTCCTGGGCGGCGCGGCTCGCCGAGGCGGGCGCCGGGCCGGGTTCCCTCGTCCCGATCCTCCTGCCGCGCGGCCCGCGCCTGGTCACCGCCCTCCTTGCCGTGCTGAAGACCGGCGCGGCCTACTCGCTCCTGGACCCGGACTGGCCCCCGATCCGGCTGGCGGAGGTCTGCGCCCGGCTGCGCGCCCCGCTCCTGGTGTCCGACGCGCCGCCCGCGGGTCCCGGCCTGCCGGCGTGGGCACCGCCCCGGGAGCCGCTCCCGCCGCCGCCCGGCTTCCGGCCCGCCGCAGTGCGCGGCGCCGACCCCTGCACGGTCTTCTTCACCTCGGGAACGACCGGCACGCCCAAGGGAGTCGTGAGCCCGCACCGGGCGACCGCCCGCCTCTTTCGGCCCGGTGGCTTCGCCCGCTTCGGCGCCGACACCGTCACGGCGCTGGCCGCCCCCGTGCCGTGGGACGCGTTCTCCTTCGAACTGTGGTCCGCCCTGCTGAACGGCGGCACCTGCGTGATCGTGGCGGAGCCCTACCTCTCCCCCGCGGCCCTGCGCACCGCGGTGACCCGGCACGGGACGACCACGGTCTGGCTCACCAGCAGCCTGTTCAACATGGTCGTGGACGAGGACCCGGACGCGTTCACCGGCCTGCGTCAGGTCCTGACCGGCGGCGAGCGCCTGTCCGCGCCGCACGTCCGCCGGTTCCTCGCGCGCCACCCCGGCCTCACGCTCCTCAACGGCTACGGGCCCGTCGAGAGCACCGTCTTCGCCACCACCCACCGCATCACCGCGGCGGACTGCGATCGGCCCTCCGGCATCCCGCTCGGCCGGCCCGTCCCCGGCACCGAGGTCTGCGTGGCCAGGGGAGACCGGGTGTGCGCCCCGGGCGAGACCGGCGAGATCTGCATCGCGGGCGAGGGGCTGGCCCTGCGCTACCTCGGGGCGGGGGCCCTGACGGAGCGGAGGTTCCGCACGCTGCGCCTGGGCGGGCGGGAGACGCGTGTCTACCGCAGCGGCGACCTCGGGTTCCTCGACGCCGACGGCCTCCTCCACTACCTGGGCCGGGCGGACCGGCAGCTGAAGGTCCGGGGGCACCGGATCGAGCCCGCCGAGGTCGAACGCGGGGTGGAGCGCGCGCTGCCCGCGGTGAAGTACTGCCGGGTGCTGGGCAGGACCGACGACTCGGGCACGGTCCGCGACCTCGTCGCCTTCTGCGTTCCGGCGCAGCCCGGCGACCCGCTGGAGGGCGCGGCGGCGGCGCTGCACGCCGCGCTGCCCGCCTACCAGCGGCCCGCCGCCGTCGTGAGCGTGGCCGGCTTCCCGACGACCGCACGCGGAAAGCTCGACGAACGGGCGCTGCTCGCCCTGGTGCCCGGGCCGCCGCCCGCCGCCGGGCCGCCCGCCGGCGAGCCGCCCGCCGGCGGCCCGCGCGGCGCCGACCCCGTGCTGCGGGCGGTGTCGGGGGTCTTCCGCTCCGTCCTGGGGCGGGAGCAGGTGCCGCTCGACGTCCCGTTCACCGCGCTGGGCGGGACCTCGCTCGACGCCGGCCGCGTGTGCGCCCGGCTCACCCGGGCGCTTGCCCGTCCCGTTCCCCTCTCCCTGCTGGCCGCGCACCCCACCGCGGCCGGCCTGGCGGGCCGGCTGCGTGCGGCGCAGCCGCCCCCGCGGCCCGAGGCCACGGCCGGCGGCGCCGTGCCGCTGACACCCCTGCAGGTCGTCTACCTGACCCGGCACCTGGCGCTTCCCGGCGACCGCACCTCCCACTGCCTGCTCACCTGGGTCGTCGAGGGGGAGCTGGACCGCGCGGCGCTCCGCGGCGCCGTCCGCGCCGTCCACCGGCGGCACGAGGCGCTGCACTCCGTATACGTCCCCGACCCGCGGCCGTCCGCCCTCCCCGCCGACGTGCCGGCCCCCTCGCTTGAGGTGCTGCCCGCGGCGGCGGGCACCGACGCGGCGATCCGGGCCCTCCGCGACCGGCTGCGGGGGGAACTCGACCCGCTCGGCGGCGAGGTGTGGCGCACCGCCCTCGTCCCGGTCGCCGGGAGCCGCGTCGCGGTGTTCGGGTGCGTGGTGCACCACATCGCCTTCGACGGCTGGTCGGAGGCCGTGCTGGCCGGGGACCTCGCCGCGGCCTACAACGCGGCCCGCGAGGGCCGTAAGCCCCCCGGCCCGCTCCCGCCCTCCCTGGCCGAGCTCCACGCGGCGCGCGCCGGGGCCGGGCCGGCGGCCGGGCAACTCGACGAGCTGGTCCGCGAGCTGACGGGCGTTCCGCCGCTCGCCTGGCCGGCCGGCCCCGGCGGGCAGGATCCGGGCGGGCACGGTTCCGGCGGGGACGGCGCCCCGGGCGGGCGCGAACCCGGCGCGCGGGAGCGGTTCTCGGTGTCCTTTCCGCCCGGCGTGCTCCCGGGCGTCGACGCGCTCGCCGCGCGCGCGGGCGTCACGCGCTTCGCCGTCCTCCTGTCCCAGTGGGCGGCGAGCCTCGCGGAGACCACGGGGCAGCGGGACTTCGCGGTGGGCGTCCCGGTCGCGCAGCGCTGGGCGCAGGGAGCGGAGCGCATGGTCGGCTGCCACCTCACCGTCGTCTGCCTCCGGCTGCGGGGCGCGGCGCTCGGGGGCGACGCCGCCGCGGTGGCCGAGACCGGCCGCCTGGTCCGCCGGGCCCTCGCCGCGCAGGACGTGTCCTTCGCCGAGGTGCTCGCCTCGCTGGCCCCGCCGGGGAATCACCGGCCCCCCGTCTACCAGACCCTGTTCGCGCTGCAGGACAACGCGAGCCCGCGCCTGGAACTGGCGGGAGCGCGGAGCCGTTTCGTGCGGCAGCCGTATCTGGAGCTCCCGCTTGAGCTCCACAGCGAGTTCTGGCCCGGCCCCGGCGGCGGGCTGCGGCTCGAGGTGTCCTTCAGGACCGGGGCCGTGCCGCCCGGGGCCGCCGGGGAGCTGACGAGGCGCCTGACCGAGCGGCTGCACGCGTCGGCGCGGGCGGAGGCGGCATGACCGAGGCCCCGGCGCCGCCGCGGCGGCTCCTCGACGGCGCGCTGCACGCCTCGGGCGGCGCCCACGCGGTGTGGACGTGGATGCGCGCGCACGCGCCCGTGCACCACCAGCCGCCGACGGAATACCCCGCCTTCTGGTCGCTGACCCGCTACGAGGACATTCGCGCCGTATACCGCGACACCGGGACGTTCAGCTCCGAGCGCGGCGTCCTGCTGCGCCCGTGCCGGCTCGGCGAGGACCCGGGCGGCGGCCTGACGCTCGCGCTCACCGACCCGCCGCGCCACCGGCGGATACGGGCCCTGATGGCGGGTTTCTTCGGCGTCCGTGCCGTGCGCGGACTCGGCGGCGCGTTGCAGACGACGGCCAGGAGGCTGGTGGCCGAGGCGGTCGAGCGGGGTTCGTGCGACGTCGCGCAGGACATCGCCGGCCGGCTGTCCCTCTCCGCGATCTGCCGGATCATGGGCTTTCCCGAGGCCGACCACGAGCGGCTGTACCGCTGGACCAACGAGGTCTTCCACGCCCACACCTCGCTGGTGGCCCATCCCGGTCTCCTGGAGTACTTCTCGGAGCGGCTGGCCAGGAGTCTCAAGGAGCCGGGCGACGACCTGGTGAGCGCGCTCGTCCACGGCACGGTGGACGGCGCGCCGCTCACCGAGCAGGAGCTCATCCTCAACTGGGAGAACCTCATCGGCGCCACGGAGAACGGGCGGCTGGCCCTGATCGGCGGGATGCTGGCGTTCCTGGAACACCCCGGCGAGTGGGAGCGCCTGCGCCGGGACCGCGGCCTGATGCCCGGCGCCCTGGAGGAGGTCCTGCGCTGGACGTCGAGCGCGACGCACAGCATGCGGACCGCCACCCGCCCGCACACCATCCGCGGCCGGCGCATCGAGGCGGGCGAACGCGTCGTCCTGTGGCTGCCGTCGGCCAACCGCGACGAGAGCGTCTTCCGCGATCCGTTCCGGTTCGACATCTCCCGCTCCCCGAACCGCCACCTGGCGCTCGCGGCGGGCCCCCACCACTGCATCGGCGGCCCCCTGGCCCGCGCCGGGATGTCCGCCCTCTTCGGGGAACTCCTCGACACGGTGCGCGCCATCGAGCCGGGCGGCCCGGTGGTGCGCCTGCGTTCGGTCGCCGTCGGCGGCCCTGAGTCCCTGCCCGTCCGGATGACCGCCCGGTGAGGCGGCCGCCCCGCCCGGGCGGCGCCTGAGCCGCCGGATCACCGCCCCGCCCCTGCCGCCACGACCCGAGGGAGCACCGCCTCATGGACACCACGCGCCAGGAACCGTCCCCGGGGACCCCGGCGCCCCCGCCGCTCGACCGCGAACTGGCGGGGCCGCTGCGCCGCATCCTCGGCCGCCTGCCCATGCCGCTGACGCCGGAGCTCGTCGAGGACAGGCGGTCCAGGACCGCGGCTTCGCTCCTGTCCGACGAGGACATCGCCCGCGGCGGCGCGTTCTCCGTCGCGGAGGTGACCGTCCCGCGCGGCGGGGCGGCCCCGGGCCTTCCCCTGCTGATCTGCCGGCCCACGGCGGCCACCGGGCCCGTTCCGGCGATCTACCACACCCACGGCGGCGGCATGGTCGCCGGAAGCCCGCGCGGCACGGAGCTGGTGGGCGAACTCGACCGCGCCCAGGAACTCGGCCTGGCCGTGGTGGCCGTGGACTACCGGCTCGCGCCCGAGCACCGGGACCCGGTGCCGGTGGAGGACTGCTACGCCGGTCTGTGCTGGCTCGCGCGGAACGCCGCCGGTCTCGGGATCGACCGGGACCGGATCGTGCTCAGCGGCAACAGCGCGGGCGGGGCGCTGGCCGCGGGCCTGGCCCTGCTCTCCCGGGACCGCGGCGGGCCGGCGGTGCGCGGCCAGCTGCTCCAGTTCCCCATGCTGGACGACAGGGGCGACAGCTTCTCCGCGCGGCAGATGGCGCGCACGGGCCTGTGGGACGGCCTGTCCAACCGGGCCGGGTGGACCGCGCTGCTCGGAAACCGCAGGGGCACCGGCGGCGTCTCCTGTTACGCGGCCCCGGCGCGGGCGGCCGACCTGTCCGGGCTGCCGTGGGCCTTCGTCGAGGTCGGCTCCGTGGAGGCGCTGCGCGACGAGGGCATCGCCTACGCCTCCCGGATCTGGCAGGCCGGCGGGCGGGCCGAACTGCACGTGTGGTCAGGGGCCTTCCACAGCTTCGACGAGTGGGTGCCGGGGGCCGTGGTCTCCCGCGCCGCGCACGGCGCCCGGGTGGCGTGGCTGCGCCGGGTGCTGTCGGCCTGAGGGCCGGGCCCGCGGCCGTGGGCGGGGCGCACGCTCCCGCCCACGGCCGCCGCCCGCGCGGGCCGTGCGGGTCACTCCGCGGGCCGCAGGATCACCGTGCCGACGTCCACGTTCCCCGGCCGGTCGAGCGCCTGCACGATGCTGCCCGCGACCTCCTCCGCCGTCAGCGCGGGCCCCTCGGGGAAGGGACCCACCGGGTCCCAGAACGGCGTCCGCACGCGGCCTGGGGCGACCAGCGTCACGCCGACCCCGTCCCTGGCCGCCATGAGCCGGGTGTTCTCGGCGAGCGCGGTCTGCGCCCACTTCGTCACCCCGTAGAGGCTGCCGGCGGAGTGGCTGAACCCGGCGATGCCGCCGACGAGCACGAACCGCCCGCGGGTTTCCCGCAGCGCGGGCAGCGCGGCCCTGACGAGCAGGGCCGGGCCCAGGACGTTCGTCAGGATCATCTCGCGCCACCTGGCGGGGTCGCCGTCCGCGAGGTTGTCGAAGCTGGAGACACCGGCGCTCGCGACGACGGCGTCGAGCCGCCCGAACTCCTTGACCGTGGCCTCCACGGCCGACCGGACGGCGGCGAAGTCGGCGGTGTCGCCCGGGCAGGTGCGCAGCGAGGCCGGCCGGCCGAGTTCCGCGGCGAACCGGTCGAGGCGCCCCACGTCGCGCCCGGTGACGGTCACCCGGTGCCCCCGGCCCAGCAGCAGCCGGGCGGTGGCGGCGCCGATGCCGCTGGAGCCGCCGGTGATCAGCGCCACCGGGGCGGGGTCCTGGGCCTGCGTGTCCGATCCCACGTGTTTCCCTCCCTGGCGGGCTCCCGGCGGGCACCCTAGTTGCCATAAACGACTCTGCATATTGCCATGAATTGCCTAACCCGGCAACATTGAGGGGACGCACGGAGGTCCGCCCGGGCGCCCGCGGGCAGCGCGAGCGGCACGCCGGCGGCCGGCATGGCCCGCACCGACGACGGGAGTGGCGAGATGGCGCGCGACCGATCCCTTGACATCGCGGTCACCGGTCTCTTCGCCCGGTTCCCCGGCGCGCCCGGCGTCGACGCGTGGTGGCCGGCCCTCCTCGACGGCCGGGTACTGACCAGGCGGTACGAACGGGACGAGCTGCTCGGCGCGGGAGTGCCGCAACGGCTCGTCGACGACCCGGACTACGTGCCCGTCCACGGCCATCTGCCCGGCGCCGACCGCTTCGACCACGTGCTCTTCCGCCTCTCTCCGCGGGAGGCGGAGCTGATGGACCCTCAGCACCGGCTGATGCTGGAGGCGGCCTGGGCGGCGCTCGAGGACGCCGGCGCGGGACCGCCGGGCGGGGGCATGACGACCGGCGTGTACGCCTCCTCGAGCAGCAGCGGCTATCTCCACCGGATGCTGGCGCGCGGCGCGCTCGACCCGCTGACCCTGGAGGACGCGCTGCACGGCAACGAGCCGGACTTCACGGCCGGCCTGCTGTCCTACCGGCTGGGGCTGACCGGCCCCTCGGCCGCCGTCCAGACCGCCTGCTCCTCCTCCCTGGTCGCCGTGCACCTGGCCGTCCAGGCGCTGCTCCACGGCGACTGCGACCAGGCCCTGGTCGTGGCGGCGGGCATCGCCTTCCCCCAAGCGGGGTACCTGCACGTGCCCGGCGGCATCCACTCCCCCTCGGGCCGCTGCCTGCCGTTCGACGAGCGGGCCGACGGCGTCGTGGCAGGGTCGGGCGTCGCGGCCGTGGTGCTGCGCCGGCTGTCCGAGGCGCTCGCGGAGGGCCTGGAGCCGCACGGCGTGATCCTCGGCACGGCGGTCAACAACGACGGTGCGGCGAGGGCCGGTTACTACGCGCCGTCCGCGCAGGGGCAGGAGGCCGTGATCCGGGCCGCCCTGCGGGCCGCCGAGGTGGACGGCGGCAGCGTCGGCTATCTGGAGGCGCATGCCACGGGCACGCGGCTCGGCGACCCCATCGAGTGGTCCGCCGCCTCCGGCGCCCTCGGCGCGGCGGGCTCGCGCCCCGGTCAGGTGGCCGTGGGGGCGCTCAAGGCGAACATCGGGCACCTCGACAACGCCGCGGGCCTCGCCTCGCTGATCAAGGCGATGCGGGTGGTCAAGGAGGGAACCGTCCCGCCGGTGGCCGGTTTCCGCCGGCTGAACCCGTTGCTGGAGACGGACGGCTCCCCGCTGTTCGTCCCGGACCTGGCACGGCCCTGGAGCGGCCCGCTGCCCCGGCGGGCGGGGGTCAGCTCCTTCGGCATCGGCGGCACCAACGCGCACGTGGTCGTCGAGGAGCCCCCGCGGCCTGCCCCGAGCCGGGCCCCTGCCGCGGGTCCCGCGAGGCTGATCGTCCTGTCCACGGCCGAGCCCGGGGCGCTGGAGCGCTCCGCCGGGCGGCTCCGTGCCCACCTGGCGTCGGCGCGTCCCGAGGTCTCCGACGTGGCCTTCACCCTGGCCGCGGGGCGAGCCGCCCTGCCCGAGCGGCTGGCCGTCGCCGGGCGCACCGCCGCCGCGGTCGCCGCGCGCCTCGCCGAAGGGGCGGGCGCCGTCACCGGCCGGGTCCCCGCCGGCGGCCCGGCTCCGCTCGTGTTCCTCTTCCCCGGCCAGGGCGCCCAGCGTCCCGGCATGGCACTCCCGTTCGCCGAGGTGCTGCCCGGGTTTCCGGCCGCGCTCGGCGCCTGCCTGGACGCGTTCGGCTCCGCCGCAGGGCCGTTGCGCCGTGCCCTGCTCGATCCGCACTTCCCGGCCGCGGAGCTCGCGGCGACCGAACTGGCGCAACCGGCCCTGTTCGCCGTCGAGTACGCGGCGGCCACCGCCCTGACCGCGCTCGGCATCGCGCCCGCGGCCGCGGTCGGCCACAGCCTCGGCGAGATCACCGCGGCCTGCGTGTGCGGCGTCCTCGGCCTGGCCGAGGCGGCGCGGCTGGTGCTGACGCGCGGCGCGGCCATGGCGAAGTGCCCGCCAGGCGCCATGCTCGGCCTGGGCTGTGACGCGGCGACGGCCGCGCGGCTGGTGGCGGAGTCCGGGATCTGCCTTGAGGTGGCCTCGGACAACGGCCCGCACAGCAGCGCGCTGTCGGGCACCGAGGCGGCCGTCGAGGCGTTCGGGGCGTGGCTCGGGGACCGGGTGCGCGCCACGCGGCTCCGGGTGGACCGGGCGTACCACTCGGCCCTCATCGAACCCGCCCTCCCCGGCCTGGCCGAGGAGCTCTCGGGCCTGCTGCCGCGCCCGGCGGCGGTGCCGTTCGCCAGTACCGGCACCGGGCGGCTCGTCGAGGCGGGCGAGCGGATCGCCTCCCGCGCCTTCCTGCGGCAGACGCGCGGCACGGTGCGGTTCGCGGAGGCGCTGGCGGCGGTCGCCCGGCACCTCCCCGGGGCGATCGCGGTGGAGGCCGGACCCGGCCGGGTGCTCTCGGCCGCGGCCACCGACGCGGGCATCACCGCCGTCCCCCTGGCCGGGGCAGGCGCCGGGCGGCACGGCGAGGAGGTGCTCACCGCGCTGGGGCGCCTGTGGTGCCTGGGGCAGCCCCTCGACGTCGCGGCGCTGAACGGCCGGGGCCGGCGCGTCCACCTGCCCGGCTACCCCTTCGCCGGGCCCGCCTGGCTCGCGCCCGAGGCCGCCCCCGGGCCGCCCGGCCCGCAGGGACCCGCCGCGCCGCACCGCCCGGCGGCGGCGACGCCCGCCGTGGCCGGTCCCGAGGGGCCCGGTCCCGAGGGGCCCGGTCCCGAGGGGCCCGGTCCCGAGGGGCCCGGTCCCGAGGGGGCCGCCGCACCGGGCGGCGGCGCGGCGCCCGAGGACGCCGCCGCGACGCTCGCGGGCCTGTGGCGGCAGCTGCTCGGGCACGAGGAGCTGGACGAGACGTCGGACTTCTTCGAACTCGGCGGTGACTCGCTGCTGGTGACGCACCTCGTCCGCGAGGTACGGCAGCGGCTCGGCGTCCGGGTGCCGATCCGGCCGATGCTGGCCGGCCGGACCCTGGGCCGCCAGACGGCCATCGTCCTGGACTCGATGGCTCCGCCGGCGGCGCCGGCCGGGGCCGCCGCCCACGAGCGGGGCGCACAGCGCGACTAGGTCTTTTGTCCGTCCTTCAACCAGCGGAGGAGAAATGGTGTCATCGGCAGAGCGCGGCGCCGCGCCGCCAGGCCCGGCGGTCGCCGGCCCACAGCCGCCGGAGGACGTGCTGGCGATGGGTCGCGGGAGACCGCTGCCGTGCACGGGTTACGTGCCGGTCCACCGCCTCGTCGCGCGGTTCGCGCGCACCGACCCGTCCCGGGTGGCGGTGCGCGCCGCCGAGGGTGCGATCGGCCATGGGGCGCTGGATGCCTGGGCCGGCCGGATCGCGGCCCGTCTTGCCGCCCTCGGCGTCGGCCGGGAAAGCCGCGTCGGCGTGCTCTGCCCGCCCTCGGCCGCCATGGTCGCCGCGGTGCTCGGCGTGCTGCGCTGCGGGGCGGCCTACGTTCCGCTGGACCAGGCGCAGTCCGGCCTGCGCCTCGCCGAGGTGCTGGCCGACGCCGGGGCCGACGCCGCCCTCGTCACCGCGGAGACCGCCGGGCGGCTGGCGCAGGCGGGCGCGCCGCTGGTCCTGGCGGACGCGGAGAGACACGAGGAGAGACACGAGGAGAGGGCCGAGGGGAGAAAGGGGGCGGCGGAGGCGGCACGGCCGGGGCCGCCGCCCGCCGTTGCGGTGTCCCCCGGGGATGCCGCGTATCTCGTCTACACCTCGGGCAGCACCGGGGAGCCCAAGGGCGTGCTCGTCGAGCACGGCCAGCTCGCCGCCTCCACGCTGGCCCGCCGCTGCGTCTACCCGGGGGCGCCGGTCTTCCTGCTCGTCTCGCCGCTCGCCTTCGACTCCTCGGCGGCCGGGCTGTGGGGCACGCTCACCGCGGGCGGCACCCTCGTCGTGGCCACCGCGGACGAGGTCCGCGACCCCGGGCGGCTGCTCGGCCTGGTGGAGCGTCACGGGGTCACCAGGCTCCTGTGCGTGCCCTCGCTGTACGCGGTGCTCCTCGACGCCGCGGAACGGCTCGGCGTCCGCAGCCTGCGCTCGCTGGAGAGCGTGATCGTGGCGGGCGAGCCGCTTCCCGAGGCGCTGGTCGCCCGGCACTTCTCCCTGCTGCCGGAGCGCGTCGCCCTCGTCAACGAGTACGGGCCCACCGAGGCGACCGTGTGGGCGAGTTACCACCGCTTCGAGGGGCCGGGCCCCGTGTCCATCGGCGGGCCCGTGCCGGGGGCGCGGCTGTACGTGCTCGACGACGCGATGCGGCCGGTGCCCAGGGGAGAGGAGGGCGAGCTGTTCATCGGCGGCTCCGGCGTCGCCCGGGGCTACGCCGGCCGGCCGGAGGCCACCTCCCTGGCGTTCCTCGCGGACCCGTTCGCCGAACGCCCCGGCGCCCGCATGTACCGGACGGGTGACCGGGTCCGGTGGAACGGCGAGGGCAGGCTGGAGTACCTCGGCCGCCGCGATCACCAGGTCAAGATCCGCGGGCACCGGGTGGAGCTGGAGGCCGTGGAGGCGGCCCTGCGCTCGGTGGCAGGGGTCCGGGAGGCGGCCGTGGCGCCCGACCGCGCGCGCACCCGCCTGGTGGGGTTCGTCACCGCGGCGCCCGGCACCGATCCGCGGGCCGTGCGGGAGGCGTTGTCCCGGCGGCTGCCCGCCGTGATGGTGCCGGCCTGGATCACGGTCCTCGACCGGCTGCCGGTCACGTTCAGCGGCAAGACCGACCGTGCCGCGCTGCCGGCCCTGGCCGAGCAGAGCCTGCCGGAGGCCGTCACCGCCCCGGCGGGTTCGGGGGCCCCCGCCGCCGGGGCGGGGCCGGGGCGGCAGCTCGCCGAGCGGGTCGCGGCGGCCTGGGAGGAGGTGCTGACGCTCCCCCACGTGCCGGCGGACGTCAACTTCCTCGATCTCGGCGGCCACTCGCTCGCCATGTTCAAGTTGCAGGACGCCCTGGAGCGGCACACCGGGGTGCGGCCCTCGCTCGTCTCGCTCTTCCGCCACACGACCGTCGCGGCCCAGGCCGCGCTCATCGGCGGCCAGGCAGGCCCGCCCGCCCGGCCGCTCCCGCCCGGCGGCCGGCAGTCGGCCGGCCGCGTCCACGCGATGCGCGCCCGCCGGCGGGACGCGGAGGGGGAGGCCGGCCATGACTGAGACCCCCGGGCACTGGCTCCGGTGCACGCGGCCGAGACCCGGGGCCGGGGGCGTGCTGGTCTGCTTCCCGCACGCCGGCGGCTCCGCCTCCTTCTTCCGCGACTGGGGCGGCGCGCTGCCGGAGTTCGAGGTGCACGCCGTGCGCTACCCGGGGCGGGCCGAGCGCATCGACGAGCCGCCCCCCACCGACCTGCGCGCACTCGCCCGGGACATCGCCGGGGCCCTGGCGCCCCTGGGCGCCCGCCGCCTGGTCCTGTTCGGGCACAGCATGGGCGCCGCCGTGGCCCTGGAGGCCGCCCTGGCCCTGGAGTCTGGCGGCGTCCCGGTGACCCACCTGTTCGCCTCGGGCAGCCGCGACGCCCCCCTTCCGGAGCCGGGCCCTGAGCCCGAGGCGCCCCCGGACGACGAGGCCCTGATCCGCAGCCTCGTCGCACTGGGCGGAACGGACGCGGAGCCGGCCGCCGATCCGCTGTTCCGGGAGCTGGTGCTCCCGTACGTACGCGCCGACACCGAGATGTTCCACTCCTACGACGGCCGGGTGGGGTCACCGCTGCGCTGCCCCGTCACGGCGATCGCCGGCGACCGGGACGAGGACGCCGACCGCCGCCCGTGGAGCGCACTGACCCGCGGCGGCTTCGCCCAGCACGTCGTGCCGGGCGGCCACTTCTACCTGCGCGCGCGTCCGCCCTTCGCACTGGTGCGGACGTCCCTTGATCCCACGACGAGTCGACGGAGGCAGTCACACCATGGACGCTGAGCGGCGCCACGCGGCCGGAAACGGCGAGACGGAGACCGGAGGGGCCCCGGACCCGGACACGGTGCGCGCACGCGACCGGCGCCACGTGTGGCACACGTGGTCCCCCCTGAGCGCGGACCGCTCCCGGCTGACCCTGGCCAGGGGCCGGGGATACCGCGTGTGGGACATCGACGGCAGGGAGTACATCGACGCCGCCTCCCTCAACACCGTGTGCGGCTACGCCCATCCGCACGTCGCCGAGGCGGTGGGCCGCCAGCTGGGCCGGCTGCACCAGTTCGACCTGTCCCTCGCCAGCCACGAGCCCGCCGGGTTGCTGGCCGAGCGGCTGTCGTCGTACCTGCCGGAGCAGTTCGCGAAGACGCTCTTCGTCAACAGCGGTTCGGAAGGCATCGAGGCCGCGGTGGTGATCGCCGACGGCTACTGGGCGCACCTGGGCAGGCCGCGCAGGCGCGTGGTCACCTTCGCGCGGGGCTACCACGGCTCGACCGTGATCAACCGCAGCCTGTCCGGGCTTCCGCGCGTCAGGCACGCCTTCTCGCCCGCGCTGCCGGTGACGCACGTGGACCTGCCCGTCCCCCCGGGCGAGTTGCACCGCCCCGAGTCCCTCGCACCGCTGCTCTCGGCCTTCGAACGCGCCCTGTGCGCGGATGCGGACGACCCGCCGATGGCGGTCCTCGTCGAGCCCTTCCTCAACGTGGGCGGCGGCGTGGTGCTGCCTCCCGGTTTCCTGAAGGGGCTGAGCGAGCTGTGCGCCGCCACCGGCACGCTGCTGATCCTCGACGAGGTGTTCACCGCCTTCGGCAGGACCGGCCGGATGTTCGCCTGCCAGCGCGAGGAGGTGCTGCCGGACATCCTGGTCACCAGCAAGGGGCTCAGCGGCGGCTACGTCCCCATCGCGGCCGTCACCGTCCACCAGCGCGTGCACGACACCTTCCGCGCGGACCCCGTCATCGGCGGCCTGCGCTACGGCCACACCACCTCGGGCCACCCGGTGGCCTGCGCGGCGGCGCTCGCCACCCTGGACGTGGTCGAGCGGGAGGGGCTGGCCGAGCGGGCCGAACGGCTCGGGGCCAGGCTCCGCGACCGCCTCGGTGCCCTGGCCGGCACCGGCGAGGTCACCGACGTCCGGGGGCTCGGCCTCGTCCTCGTCGTCGAGCTGTCCTCAGCGGAGGCCGCCGCCGGCCTGGTGTCCCGGGCCGAGGGCCTGGGCCTGCTGCTGCGGCAGCCGGGCGAGGCCGTCATGGCGGTGCCCTCCCTGACGATCGACGAGGAGGGCGCCGAGACGGTGGCGGACCTCCTGGAGCAGGCCGTGGCCAAGGGCGCCTCGTGACGGGGCCCGCGGCGGCCCCGGAGGGCGGCGGGGGCCGGCGGGCCGCCGCCCGCATCCTGGCGGCCGTCACCGCGAAGCGGGCCGGCCTCGCACTGGAGCCGGGGGAGATCGCCGCCCTCGTCTCCGACTACGTCGCGGGACGGGTCCCGGACTACCAGATGGCCGCCTGGCTGGCCACCGTGGCGTGCCGGGGGATGAACGCGGCGG
Source organism: Streptomyces hoynatensis (assembly GCF_003626535.1). Taxonomy (GTDB): domain Bacteria; phylum Actinomycetota; class Actinomycetes; order Streptomycetales; family Streptomycetaceae; genus Streptomyces; species Streptomyces hoynatensis. The sequence goes on along the minus strand of NZ_RBAL01000003.1, from coordinate 304,346 downwards.
AGACGGCCGCGCTCGCCCGGGCGTACGCCGCCGGCGGCCGGCGCCTGCGGCTGGGCGACACCGGCCGCCCGGTCGTGGACAAGCATTCCACCGGGGGCGTCGGGGACACCGTCAGCCTCGTCGCCGTCCCCGTCGCGGCGGCGTGCGGGGTCGCCGTCGCCAAGATGAGCGGGCGGGGGCTCGGCATCGCGGGCGGCACGCTGGACAAGCTGGAGTCCGTCCGCGGGCTCCGGCTCGACCTGGGCGCCCTTGAGGTCCGCCGCGTGCTGGGCGAGGCGGGCATGGTCATCACCGGCCAGAGCGACGAACTCGCGCCGGGAGACCGGGCGACGTACGCGCTGCGCGACGTCACCGCCACCGTCGACAGCGTGCCGCTCATCGCCGCCAGCATCATCGGCAAGAAGCTCGCGTTCGGCGCCCGCGCCCTGACCCTGGACGTCAAGACCGGCGCGGGCGCCCTGATCCCCGACCACGCGCGGGCGGTGCGGCTCGCCAGGACCATGGTCGACCTGGCCGAGGGCCTCGGCCTGCGCTGCCGCGCCGTCCTCACCGACATGAGCCAGCCCCTCGGCCACGCCGTGGGCAACGCCCTTGAGGTCAAGGAGGCCCTCTCGGTGCTGCGCGGGGAACACGTGCCGGGGCTGTCGGAGGTGAGCCACGTCCTCGCGGGGCAGTTGCTGCTGAGCGCGGAACCCGGACTCGGCGAGGAGGAGGCCGGCCGGCGCGTGCGCCGTGCCCTTCGCAGCGGGGCCGCGCACGAGACGTTCCTGCGCTGGGCCCGGGCGCAGGGCGCGGACGCCCGCGTCCTGGCGGACCCGGGCCTGCTGCCTTCGGCTCCGCGCCGGCAGGTGGTCAGGGCGGACCGCTCCGGCTGGGTCGCCGAGGTCGACCCGCGTGCCATCGGGAGCGCCGCGCTGCTGGCCGGCGCCGGGCGGCTGGTGCGGGGCGCCGCGCTGGATCACGCCGCGGGCGTCGTGCTGCGGCGCCGGGTCGGCGACCCGGTGTCCGCGGGCGAGGCCCTGGCCGAGCTCCACCACACCCGCGAGGACGCCTCGGACGCCCTCGCACGGGCCGCCGCCGCGTTCACCCTGGCCGACGAGCCCCCCGCCGCCCGCCCGCTCGTGCACGGCTTCGTCGGGCCCTCGGGGCGTGCGGACGGCACCACCGCAGAAGAGAGCGCAGAAGCACGAGCCGGAGAGAGTGAGTCTCATGCCCACACAGAGCAGGTTTGACGAGGTGCTGGCCGCCGCGCGGCGCGCCGGCACGACGTTCGACAAGATCCCGGGCGACCCGGTGCCGGTCCGCAGCCCCTCGGGGATCGGGCCGCTGGAGGCGAGCGAGATCGTCGCGCGGTACGACAGGCACGGCTTCGCCGTCCTGGAGCTGGCCTCGGGTCCCGCCACCCCGCAGGCGCTGGAGGCGCTCGCCGCACGGCTCGGTCTCGGCGACCCGTTCCTCCCGCCGCTGTACCGGAAGGGCGGCACGACCACGCCGGTGGCGCAGATATCCGCCGCCTCGAACGCGGGGGGCCGGGACGAGAACCACCCGTCCTTCGGGCGCCGGGTCGGCCAGCGGCTGCACTGCGACGGGACGCTTCAGGCCATCGGATACGTCAAGGCGTCCGTCCTGCTGTGCGAACAGCCGGCGGCCGAGGGCGGCGAGACCATCCTGTTCAACGCGTCGGCCGCCTACGCCCAGCTCGCCGCCGTCGACCGGGCGGCGGCAGCGGCGCTCACCGCCCCCGGGGTGCTCGTCCGCCAGGCGAACGTCAACGGCTGCACCGACATCAACGCGAATCCGGCCTTCAGCGTCCAGGACGGCCGCCTGGTCTGCGGCTATTCGGTCACGGAAACGGACCGGTGGGCCGTGCCCGAGGGGGTTTCCGAGGCCGACGTCCACCGGGGCGTCGGTTTCCTGCTGAACGCCTCGCTGCCCGGCAGCCGGCACTTCGCGCAGTTCATGCTCGGGGCGGGGCAGGCCATCGTCTTCGACAACACCCGGATCTCCCACGGCCGCACGGCCTACCGCGACTCCGGGAACCACCGGCGCCGCCTCTACCGCAGCCTGCACCTTCGGCATCCCCGTGTCCGGCCGGAAGGGCTGTGAGCGCGCGGCGGGTCCTTGTCCGGTCCTGTCCCGGCTCACCTGCAGAACGGGGGCCCCGCCGGCGGGAATTCACCCGCCGGGGCCGGGGAAGGCGTCCGCGCGGGAAGGCCCGACCCGCCGGGGGCCGGGCCGCGGGGAAAGCACGGCGAGTCCCTCCGGTGGGCGTCTCACAGTACGCCGCCAACGGTGTATTCGATTGTTGCGAAGCGGGATTCCTCGCTATTGTTGCCGACACCCAGCCGGCCGGGAGAGACGCCCGGCGGCAACCGAACTCTCGTGCCCGCAGGGGCAGTTGACAAAGCGTGGGCGGCAGAGGGCGATTGTTCGGCAGTTGCTCGGCGATTGTCCGGAAGTTCGGCCGGGGGCTGGGTCTCCCCTACCTCAAGGATGCGGACTTGGCGCTGACGCTGAACCTCGGAATCCTGGCGCACATCGACGCCGGAAAGACCAGTCTGACGGAGCGCTTACTTCATTCTGCAGGCGTCATCGAGACCGTCGGCAGCGTGGACGAAGGCAGCACTCAGACCGACTCCCTGGCATTGGAACGGCAGCGGGGTATCACCATCAAGTCGGCCGTCGTCTCCTTCGAGATCGAGGGAATCACGGTCAATCTGATCGACACGCCGGGACACCCCGATTTCATCGCCGAGGTGGAGCGGGTGCTGGGCGTGCTCGACGGTGCCGTGCTGGTGATCTCCGCGGTGGAGGGGGTGCAGGCGCAAACCCGGGTGCTCATGCGCACGCTGCGCCGGCTGGAAATCCCCACGCTCATCTTCGTGAACAAGATCGACCGCAGCGGCGCGCGGTACGACAGCCTGCTGCGGGACATCGCGGAGCGGCTCACCCCCACCCTCGCCGCCATGGGGGAAACGCGGCGCCTTGGCGCGCGGGATGCCGGGTTCCTCCCGTTCGGCGAGGGTGACGCCGCCTTCACCACCCGGCTGGTCGATCTTCTGGCGGCCGGGGACGACGAGTTGCTCGCGGCTTATGTGCAGGACGAGTCGTCCGTTTCCCACGCCGATCTCCGCGCCGCACTCGCGGCGCAGACGCGGCGGGCCCTGGTTCATCCGGTGTTCTTCGGCTCGGCGATCACCGGCGCGGGCGTGGAGCCGCTGATCCGGGGAATCCGGGAGCTGCTTCCGGCCACGGAAGGGGACGCCGCGGCCCCGCTCGCCGCGACCGTCTTCAAGGTGGAACGCGGCGCGGCCGGCGAGAAGATCGCCTACGTGCGGATGTTCGGCGGGACGCTGCGGCTGCGGGAGCGCCTGTGCCTGGACGGGCAGGAGGAATCGAAGGTCACCACGATCGGCGTCTTCGAGTCGGGCACGGTGGTGCACCGCCCGGCGGTCGGTGCGGGCCGGATCGGCAAGGTCTGGGGCCTCCACGGCGCCAAGGTGGGCGACACGTTCGGGAATCCGCCGGCGAAGACCTCGGGCCGTCTCTTCTTCCGGCCCTCGCTGGAAACGCTCGTCGTCCCCTGCCTGGCGTCCGAGAAGGGGCGGTTGCACGAGGCGCTCACCCAACTCGCCGAGCAGGACCCGCTGATCAATCTGCGTCAGGACGACCTCAGGCAGGAGATCTACGTCTCGCTCTACGGTGAGGTGCAGAAGGAGGTCATCCAGGCGACGCTGAAGGACGACTACGGCATCGACGTCACCTTCCGCGAGACGACCCCCATCTGCGTGGAGCGGCCGATCGGCGTCGGCTCCGCCTTCGAGATCAAGAACAAGGACCCCAATCCGTTCCTCGCGACGGTCGGGCTGCGCATCGAGCCCGCCCCCGAGAACAGCGGCGTCGGCTACCGGCTCGAAGTGGAGCTGGGGTCCATGCCGTTCGCCTTCATGAAGGCGGTGGAGGACACCGTCCGGGAGACCCTGCGGCAGGGGCTGTACGGCTGGGAGGTCACCGACTGCACGGTGACCCTGACGCACTCCGGCTACTGCCCGCGCCAGAGCCATGCCCATCAGCGGTTCAACAAGGCGATGTCGAGCACCGGGGCCGACTTCCGCGGCCTGACGCCCCTGGTGGTGATCGACGCGCTCCGGGAGGCCGGCACCCGGGTGCACGAGCCGGTGCACCGCTTCCACCTGGAGGTGGCCTCCGACACGGTCGGGGTGCTGATGCCGGTCCTGGCCGGGGCGCGGGCGGTGGTCGGCTCGATGACCAACCGCGGAAACGTCTCCGTCCTGGAGGGCGAGCTTCCGGCCGCCGAGGTCCACGGGCTGCAGCAGCAGCTTCCCCCGCTGACCCACGGCGACGGGGTGCTGGAGGCGGAGTTCGCGCGCTATCAGCCGGTGAGCGGCGAGCCGCCGTCCCGGCCGCGTTCCGACCACAACCCCCTGGACCGCAAGGAGTACCTCCTCCACTTCACGCGGGGGGTCTGAGCCAGGCCCGGGTGCCCCGCGCCGAAGGCACCCGGCCGCGCGGCGCGTGCCCACCGGACGGGCCCGCCCGGCCCGGGGCGGTGGTCAGCCGGCGGCCTCGCCGGCGTCCCGGCCGGAGCCGCCGGCGGCGTCCCCGCCGGCGCCTTCCCCGAGTTCCCCGCCGGAGTCCCTGCCGAATTCCTCGCCGAAGGCGGCGCCGAGGGCCGCGGCGATCAGGCCGGGCAGGTCCGCTCGCCCGTCCTCCCGGGCCCAGCGCGTGAGGGCGACGTGCATCGCGGCGAGGCAGGCGCCGGCCGCGACCCAGACGCGGAACTCCGCCTCGGGGTCGGGCGCCTCGCCCAGCAGGGCGCCGACGATGGCGCGCTGGGTGGCGTACTGGCTGTCCAGGTGCCGCGCGCGCAGCGCGGGCGTGTCGATCATCAGCCGCAGGCGGGCCAGCAGCAGCTCCCGCTCGGGCGAGGGCCGGTCCCCCGCGGCCGGGCCGAGCACGTCGCGGGTCGTCTCGACCAGGGTCCGCCCGATCCGGCGCACCAGGGGCTCCCCGGCCGGGCGGGCCGCGACCCGGGAGGCGATGAGCGGGTCGTACCCGTCGTGGAGCACCAGGTCTTCCTTGGTCGGGAAGTGCCGGTAGACGGTCATCGACGAGACCCCCGCGGCGTGCGCGATCTGGTTGACCGTGGTCGCGTCGTAGCCGTGCTCGGCGAACAGCCGCATCGCGTGCGCCTGGATCATGCGCTGGGTCTCCACCCGCCGGCGTTCCCGCAGACTCTGCCCTCCCTCACTCATGTGCGATACGGTATCGTCCTGTTAGTCACTAACAGTTTGAGGGACACTCACATCAAGGGGCGGAACATGGGCGGACTTGCGGGCAGGACGGCGCTGGTGACCGGGGCCTCGCGCGGAATCGGGCGGGCCATCGCCAGGCGCCTCGCCGCCGAGGGCGCGCTCGTCGCCGTGCACTACGGCAGCAGTGAGGCCGCGGCGCACGAAACGGTGGCCGGCATCGAGAGGTCCGGCGGGCGCGCCTTCGCCGTCCGGGCCGAGCTGGGAGTGGAGGGGGACGTGGAGACCCTGTTCGCCGGCCTGGAGCGCGGACTGGCCGGGCGGCCGCTGGACATCCTCGTCAACAATGCCGCGACCGCCCCGGCGGGCCCGATCGAGACGGACACCCCCGAGCGCTTCGACCGGCTCTTCGCGGTGAACGTCAGGGCCCCCTACTTCCTGATCCAGCGGGCGCTCCCGCTGCTGCGGGACGGTGGCCGGATCATCACCCTGTCCTCGGTCGCCACCCGGGTCGCCAACCCCGGCCAGACCTCGTACGCGATGAGCAAGGGTGCCCTGGAGACGATGACCCTGACCCTGGCCAGTGCCCTGGGCGGCCGCGGCATCACCGTCAACGCCGTGGCCCCCGGCGCCACCAGGACCGCGGACAACGCGCAGGTCTTCGAGGCGCCCGGCCTGGAGGAGTTCATCGCCGGGCAGACCGCCCTCGGCCGCCTCGGCCGGGCGGAGGACGTCGCGGACGCGGTCGCCTTCCTCGCCTCGGGGGACGGCCGCTGGATCACCGGGCAGGTCCTCGACGCCAGCGGCGGCGTCCACCTCGGGCTCAGGGCCTGAGCACGCCGGGGCGCGGGGCGCGGTCCCCTCGCGCGCCGGACCCCTGGGGCGAGGAGGCGGCGCGCTCCCGCGTTCAGGCGCCCCAGCGACCGGCCCTGGCCGCGAGTTCCAGGCTCGTGGGGCCGTCCGACTCACCCCGCTCCCGGGCGAGTTCGCCCGCGATGGTGAAGCGGGCGGCGGCCTCGGGGGAGCGCGCGGCCTGCCGGACGATGTCGTCGACCAGGGCGGTGGCCATGTTCAGCCTCGGGTAGCGCGCGTGGAGGACCTCGCCCTGCTCCTCGCTCACGAGCTCGGCCCCGATGCCGAAGTCGGCGCCCACCCCCTTGCGGGTGAGGTAGGCCAGCACTCCCCGGCGCAGGGCGATGCCGGGCGAGGCGTGCAGCGCGATCGCCTCCCAGACCGCGTCCGTCTCCCGGCTCCCGTAGCCGTGCCCGGTGAGGAACTCGGCGGCCATGTCGGCGCCTTCGACCTCGAAGCGCTCCTTGCCCGGGGCCGAGGGCGAGGTGCCCAGGTCGTGCAGGACGCAGGCGAAGAACAGGAGTTCCTCGTCGAAGTCGGCGCCGGCCGCCAGCCCCTCCTGCGCGGCGAGCAGGGTGGCGAACACGTAGCTGCGGATGCTGTGGTTCGCGACGGGCTCGCTCTCGTGCGCCCGGGCGTGCTCGACGGCGCGGCGGGCCACCGGGGTGTCGGGCAGCTCAGGAACCAAGGGGGAAACGTTCATGGTGCGACCGTAGGCAGGCCGCCGCGGGAGCCGTCAGCGGCACGGGTGCCAGCTCCCGTTAGGATCGTGCCATGCCTGGTCAGCCCTCAGGCGCGCACCACGTCGTCGTGCTGGTCCTGCCCGGCGTTCTCGCGCTCGACCTCGGAATCCCGCTGCAGGTCTTCGGCAGCTGGGCCGACGGCCCCTACCGCCTGGCGGTGTGCGCGGAGCGCCCGGGCCCGGTCCCGGTGCACGGCGGCCCGGCCCTGCACGTCGAGCACGGTCTCGACCGTCTCGACGCCGCCAACACCGTCATCGTCCCAGGGCAGGCCGAGCCGGCGACGCCCTCCGCCGCGGTCTGTGAGGCGCTGGCCCGCGCGGCGGCCCGCGGCGCGCGCATGGTGTCCATCTGCACCGGCGCGTTCGCCCTGGCCGCCGCCGGGCTGCTCGACGGGCGGCGCGCCACCACGCACTGGCTGTACGCGGCCGACCTGGCGGCCCGCCATCCGCGGGTCAGGGTGCAGCCGAGGGTGCTGTACGTGGACGAGGGCACCGTCCTGACCTCGGCCGGGGTCGCCGCGGGTCTCGACCTGTGCCTGCACCTGATCCGCCGCGACCACGGGGACCGCATGGCCAACCAGCGGGCGCGGCTGCTGGTGACCGCCCCGCACCGCAGCGGGGGCCAGGCCCAGTACATCGACCTGCCCGTGCGGACCGGGCGGTCCGGCGGGCTGAAGGAGCTGTACGAGTGGGCGCTGGGGAACCTGCACCGGCCGCTGACCGTGGACGAGTTGGCACGGCGGGCCGGCGTCTCCCGGCGGACCCTCATCCGCCGCTTCCACGCGGAGACGGGGCAGCCGCCGATGCGGTGGCTGCTTGCGGCCAGGCTCAGTCAGGCGCGGGAGCTGCTGGAGTCGACGCCCCTCACGGTGGAGGCCGTGGCGCGGCGCTGCGGGCTGGGCACGCCGGCCAACTTCCGCGCGCTGTTCAAGGCGCACGTCGGCGTCCCGCCCAGCGCGTACCGCGACGCCTTCCGCCCCGCCGCCGGGACGCGCCCCGCGCCGCCGGCCGCTCCCGGCGGCACCGCGGAGGCGCCGGTCCGGCGGCGGCCGGCCGCCGAGGGGCGCGGCGGGCGGGGGCCGCTCCCCCACGGCCCGCGGTGAACCCGGCCGCGGCGGGCGGCGGTTGCGCGGCGCCCGTCCGCCCGCGGGGCCCCTCCGCCCGCGGGGCCGCCGGCCCGCGGAGGCCGGCTCGCGGGGGCGGGCCGAGGCGGGGCGAGGGCCGGGCCCTGCGGTCTCAGCGGCCGGCGACGAAGGGGGCGAGGCCGGCGAGGTACGCCTCGTCCTCCGGGTGGAACTCGCGCTCGGTGAGGGGCTCGTCCTCGGCGAAGACCTCGCTGACCGGGCACGGGTGCGGCTGTGTGGCGTCCAGGGTGAAGTCGCCGAGCCGGCGGCGGGTGCGCGCTTCGTAGACCTCGACCCGGTAGCGGGCCGCGAAGTAGTGCACGGCGTGGCCTGACAGGTAGGGGCAGGCCATGGCGGGCTCCTCGGACAGCCGCCCGACACGGCTGCTGCACGCGACCACCTGGATCTCCTCCGGGGCCGGTTCCCCGCGGCCCTCCCCCGCCGTCGTCAGCCAGGAGGAGGGGCCTTCGCCGAAGACCACCGCGGGGTGCGGGGCACCGCCCCGGTAGGGAGCCGCCTGCTCGTGCGCCCGGCCCTCCCGGCAGACCACGGCGAGGTCCCGCAGGCTCCGCGGCGGCCCCGGCTCCTCGAAGAGCCCGAGGACGCGCACCAGGAGGGCGCCGATCGCCCCGGCCAGGACGAGGAGCAGCAGGGCGAGCACGACCCAGGGCGCCCGCGAGGGGCCCGGCGCCGCGCGCCGCTCGTGGTGGCTTCCCCGCACGGGCCCGGGCTCGGCCGGCCGCGCGGCCCGCCTCGGCCGTGAGTTCCCCACGGGAGCACGGTATCGGGCCCCGGGGGGCCGGGGACAGCGCGGGGAGCGAGCGGGCCGGGCCGCGGGCGTGCCCCCGGCGAACGCCCGTTGCCCCCGCGGCCTTCCGGCCCCGCCGTGGCCCGTCCCGCCCCGCCGTGCGGGGCCTTGGTCCCGAGCAGGAAGGACACGAGCGTGCCGGCCTCGTGCGGCCCGGGCACGGAGGGGTGGACCTGCCGTCGGCGCTGCGCCCCGGTGGCCGCGTGCCGCTCGGAGATGCGGACCGGGGAGGCGTGGACGCGCCGCGGGTTCCGGGGCGGGCGATTGGCGTGAAGGCTCCCTAGGCGGGGGCGGGGGACGGCGGGAGACTGCGGCGCCAAGGGGCGGACCGTGCGCGAGCGGCGCGGCGGCGGGCCCCGCAGCCCCCGTCGCGCGCGGGGGCCTTGCGAAGGGGGCGCGGATGACCACCACCGGATCAACCGGATCAAGGGGCAGGCGCCGGGCGGCGCGGGCCGCGATCGCGGCCTGCGCGGCGGCCTGTTGCGCCGTGCCGTGGGCCACCCCGGCACAGGCGCTCGGCACGACGATCGACCCGGCCACCCGCAACTACGGCTGCTGGCTGCGCTGGGCCGACGACTGGCAGAACCCCGCCATGGCCGCCGAGGACCCGATGTGCCTGCAGGTCTTCCAGGACGACCCGCAGGCCGTGTGGCAGTGGGACGGCGTCTACCGCGACGGGCCCACGCCGCCCCCGGACGGCCACCTCTGCAGCGCCGGGCAGGCGGCAGGCGGGCGGTACGACTCCCTGGACCTGCCGGGCCCCTGGCGGACGACCCCGATCGCCGACCCCAACGGCAACTTCTCGGTGCGCGTGCACGACCTGCTCAGGGACGGCGCCGACCTCATCTGGATCTGGGTCACCGAGCCGGGATTCGACCCCACGACCCAGCCCCTGACCTGGGACGACCTGGTACTCGAACGCACCGAGGGCTCCTTCGAGCCGGACTGGGGCGCCCCCTCGCCCGAGCCGCACCTGCCCGGCGGCACCTACGAGGTCGTGGTCAGCGCGCCCGGCCGCAGCGGCCACCACGTCGTCGTCACCCAGTTCGCGCTGACGGGCCAGGAGCGCAGCCACTGGCTGTGCAGCGACGTCGACTTCGGCTGAGGACAACGGGCCGCCGCCGGGGGGCCGCCGTGGGTGGGCGGCCCGGGTGGGGCCGGAGTCGGGCGGCCGGGGACTACGGCGCCCGTGGGATGTCCCCGCGGGCCGTTGACGGTGGCTGCATACGCCGGAAAGGCGCGCTTCGGCGAGCGGCGCGCGCGGGGAATTCCCCATTCCGTCGGATGTTCTCCCGGTACATCGACGCCATAATTCCCGTGCACCCGGTGGATTTTTGGCCTTCGAGGAACCGCGCGGCGCCGGCGTTTCATCGAACGGCAGCTCCGGCCGGCCGGAAAAAGAAATTTCCGCTCTCACGAGCGGACGGCATATGCCTCCCTGTGGGCCCGCGGTGAATGCACCCGGGCGCCTCGTCAGAGAAAGGGGCTGCGGTGATTCTCGCCGAATCCGTGGCCGCTCCGATTCCCCAGCACCAACTTCTCGTCCTCCTGCTCCAGGTGAGCGTGCTGCTCGTGGCGGCGATTCTGCTCGGGCGGCTGGCCCAGCGGCTGCACCTTCCCGCGATCGTCGGCGAACTGTCCGCCGGCGTGCTCCTCGGCCCCTCGCTGCTGTCGCATCTGCTGCCCTCGGTGACCGGCTGGCTGTTCCCGCAGGAGGCCGGGCAGATGCACCTGCTCGACGCGCTCGGGCAGGTCGGCGTCATCCTGCTCGTCGGCTTCACCGGCATGCACATCGACATGGGCCTGGTGCGCAGGAAGGGCTCCCACGCGGCCGTGGTCAGCCTCACCGGCCTGCTGCTGCCGCTCGGGCTCGGCATCTGGCTCGGCCTGGCGATGCCCGCGCGGCTGCGGGAGGACGGCTCCGACCCGACCGTGTTCGCCTGCTTCGTGGGCGTCGCCATGTGCGTGAGCGCCATTCCGGTCATCGCCAAGACGCTCATGGACATGCGCCTGATACACCGCAACATCGGCCAGATGATTCTCGTCGCGGGAACCATCGACGACGCCGTCGGCTGGGTTCTCGTCTCCCTGGTGTCCGCGATGACGACGGCGAACGGCCTCACCGGCGGCGATGTTCTCACCTCGCTCGGGCATCTCGCGCTGGTCCTTCTGGTCATGGTGACGGTGGGCCGTCTCGCGGTGAACCGGGTGATGCGCGCGGCCATTTCCTCCGGCGTCCGCGGCATGCCCGTGGTGGCCGCGGTCGGGCTGATCGTCCTCTCCGCGGCCGGCACACAGGCCCTGGAATTGGAGGCGGTGTTCGGCGCCTTCCTGTGCGGGGTGCTCATCGGCACCGGAAAGGGCATCGACATCCGCCCGCTGGAGCCGCTGAACACCACCGTCGTCACGGTGCTCGCCCCGCTCTTCTTCGCGACGGCGGGACTGCGGATGGACCTCACCGCGCTCGACGACCCGGTGATCGCCGGCTGGGCCCTCGCGGTGGTCGTGGTCGCCATCGTCGGCAAGTTCGCCGGCGCGTTCCTCGGCGCCCTGATCGGCAGGGTGAACCGGTGGGAGGCGCTCGCGCTGGGCGCCGGGATGAACTCCAGAGGGGTCATCGAGGTCATCATCGCGATGATCGGCGTGCGCCTGGGCCTGCTGACCGTCGAGATGTACAGCATCGTCATCCTGGTGGCGGTGATCACCTCGGTGATGGCCCCGCCGATGCTGCGGCTGGCCATGCGCCGGGTCGAGCACACCGCCGAGGAGAGCCTGCGCGAGCGGCGCGTCCTCGACCTGGGCGGCACGCCGGAGGGCGGCGGGACGGCCCTGGGGCAGGAGCCGTCCCCGGCGGAACGCTGAGCGCCGCCCGCTCACTCCGCGGGCTTCTCCCAGACGGAGACGTGGTGGCGGCTCTCCGCGGTGAAGGGCTGCCGGGACCAGCCCTCCCACCGGTCCCGCAGCCTGAGCCCGGCGATCCTGGCCATCAGGTCGAGTTCGGCGGGCCACACGTAGCGGAAGGGGATCGCGCGGTACTCGCCGCGGCCCCCGGCGACGCGGACGTGGTGGGAGCTCATCGCCTGGGTGGCCGTGTCGTACACGTCGAAGCCCAGCGTCTCCTCGCCGACGTGGAAGGGCACGACGTTCTGCCCCGGCGGCAGCCTGCGCAGGTCGGGGACGCCGACCTCGACGAGGAAGCAGCCCCCGGGGGCCAGGTGGGCGGCGGCGTTGCGGAAGCAGTCCACCTGCGCCTCCTGCGTGGTCAGGTTCATGATCGTGTTGAAGACCAGGTAGACCAGGGAGAACGTCCCCTCGACCCGGGTCGTGACGATGTCGCCGATCGTCACTCCGATCGCGTCGCCGCCCGGCTTGGCCCGCAGCCGGGACACCATGGCGCGCGACAGGTCGATGCCGTGCACCTCGACGCCGCGCTCCGCCAGCGGGAGGGCCACGCGCCCGGTGCCGACGGCGAATTCGAGGGCCCGCCCCCGGCCGGCGAGCCCGGCCAGCAGGCCGGCCGTCGCGTCCAGCAGTTCCGGCTCGAACATGTCGGCCGACGACTCGTCATAGTGCTCCGCGACAGGCTCGCCGAAGTAGTCCTCTGGTGCGTTCACGGGGGCAAAGGCTAGCCCCGCCGCGGGCGGTGCGCCCGGAATTTCCGGGCCGCCTCGCCCCGTGGCGAGGCGGCCCGCGGCCCGCGCCCCGCGAGGATCCGGGCTACGCGGCCGCACGCGCCAGCAGGGCGCGCAGCGCGCCGGTGACCTCGGCGGGCGCCTCCTCGGCCATGAAGTGCCCCGCGGAGACGGTGCGGTGCTCCAGGTCCACGGCCCAGGCCCGCCACAGCGCGGCGGCGTCGTAGCCGAGCGCGGCGCCCCAGTCCTGCTGCAGCACCGTGACCGGCATGCGCAGCCGGTTGCCCGCGGCGCGGTCGGCGCGGTCGTGGACGAGGTCGATCCCGGCCGAGGCCCGGTAGTCGGCGACGATGGAGGGCACGGCCGCGCGGGACGCCGCGAGGTAGGCGGCGCGCACCTCGGCGGGGATGGCCCCGGGGCGTTGCGTCCAGGCGTCGAGGAAGTGGCCGAAGAAGGCGTCGGGGGCGGCCCCGATCAGGGTTTCCGGCAGGCCGGGGGGCTGGGCCATCAGGTAGAGGTGGAAGCCGACGGCGGCCGAGGTGCCGTGCATCGCCTCCCACGTGTCCGGGGTCGGCAGGATGTCGAGCAGCAACAGGTGGGTGACGGCGTCCGGGTGGTCCAGGCCGGCCCGGAAGGCGACGAGGGCACCGCGGTCGTGCCCGGCCAGGGCGAAGCGTTCGCAGCCCAGGGCGCGGGCCAGGGCGACCACGTCGGCGGCCATGGTGCGCTTGGCGTACGCGGAGCCCTCGGCGTTCTCCGCGGGCTTGTCGCTGCCGCCGTAGCCGCGCAGGTCGGGGCAGATGACCTGGTGGCCGGCCGCGAGTTCGGCGGCCACGTGCCGCCACATCAGGTGGGTCTGCGGGAACCCGTGCAGCAGGACCACGGGGCTGCCCGAGCCGCCGACGGCGGCGCCGAGCGTCACGCCCTCGGCGACGGGGATGCGCCGGTACGCGAAGCCGGGGATGGCGGGTGCCATGGGGATACTCCCTCTCGTCTCGTCTCTCGTCGGCCGTCTTCCTCGGCCGTCCTCGGTGGCCGCGGCCCGAACGGGGCGGTCGGCTTCCGCCCCGTTCGCGGTCCACGGTGCCCGGTCACGCCGCCCGGGCGGCGGGCCGCGCGGGAAGGTGGGCACTTCGAGCCTGCGGGCGGCGGATCAGCAGACAATCAGCACGGTGGTGGCGGGCGAGGCGGGACACGGGAGAGGCGTCGGATGGAGTCGGAGCCGGTGGCGTTCGGGGTGCTGGGGCCGGTGACGGCCGAGCGCGGCGGTGCCGCCCTCGCGCTGCGGGGACCGCGGCACCGGGCCGTGCTGGCGCGGCTGATCCTGGCCAGGCGGCAGGTGGTCCCGGTCGCCGTCCTGGCCGCGGACCTGTGGGAGGAGCCCGGGCCCGGGGCCGTGGGCGCGCTGCGGACCTTCGTCGGCGACCTGCGCCGCGCGCTCGAGCCCGACCGGCCGCCGCGCGCCCCGGCCGGGCTGCTGGTCACCCAGGGCCCCGGCTACGCCCTGCGGGCCGCGCGGGAGGCGGTGGACGCCTGGCGCTTCGAGTCCGCCGTGGGGGCCGCCGCGCGGCTTTCACCCGAGCGGGCGCTCGAACGGCTCGGGGCGGCGCTCGGCCTGTGGCGCGGGGAGCCCTACGCGGAGTTCGCCGACGCCGCCTGGTGCCGGGGCGAGCGGCAACGGCTGGCCGAACTGCGGCTGCGCGCCGTCGAGTTGCAGGCCGAGGCCCGGCTCGGCGCGGGCCTGGCCGCCGAGGCGGTGCCCGACCTGGAGGCCCATCTGGCGGACCACCCCTGGCGGGAGGAGGCCTGGCGGCTGCTGGCCCTGGCCCTGTACCGGACGGGGCGGCAGGCGGACGCGCTCGGCCTGCTGCGCCGGGCCAGGGCCGCCCTGGCGGAGGGCCTCGGCCTCGACCCGGGGCCGCGGCTGCGCCGCCTGGAGGCCGACATCCTCGCCCAGCACCCCCGCCTGGACGCCCCGGCGGAGCCGGCCGCGGCGGCGGCCCGGCTGTGGGCGCGGACGGCGGCGGCGTACGACCGGACGGTCGCCCCCACCGCGCGGGCACGGCTCGAATCGACCGTCGGTCTGCTCCGCAGCCTCGCCCTCACCGGCGGCGGCGGCCTCGAGGCGGCCAGGGAGCACCGGGCGGCGGCCGTCGCCGCGGCCGAGGAGCTGGGCGATCCCGAGCTGCTCGCCGAGGTGGTCGGCGCCTTCGACGTGCCCGCCCTGTGGACCCGCAGCGACGATCCGCGGCTGGCCGGGCGGATCGTGGCGGCGGCCGAGCGGGCCCTTGGGGCCCTCCCGGACGACCCGGCCCACGCGCCCGCGCGCTGCCGCCTGCTGGCCACCGTCGCGGTGGAGCTGCGCGGCACCCGTTCCGCGCGGGGGGCGCGGGCGGCGCGCGAGGCGGAGGAGATCGCCCGGCGCCTGGACGATCCGGCGCTGCTGGCCTTCGCCCTCAACGGCGTGTTCCTGCAGTCCTGCGGCCGGGCCGGGCTCGCGCCGCGGCGGGACCTGGTCGGGGCCGAGCTGATCACGCTGGCCGCCCGGCACGGCCTGGTGAACTTCGAGGTGCTCGGGCACCTGATCCGGATGCAGGCGCGCGCCGGGCTCGGCGACCTCCGCGCCGCGGACGCGCACGCCGCCGCGGCGGACCGGCTGGCCGAGCGGCACGAACGCCCGCTGGCCGCGGTCTTCACCGAGTGGTACGGCGCGCTGCGGCTGGCCGCCGCCGGGGAGCACGAGCGGGCGGAGGCGGCGTACCTGGCCGCGGCCGCGGGCCTGGCGGGGGCGGGCATGCCGGGCGTCTCGGAGGGGCTGCTGCCGCTGGCCCTGCTGTGCCTGCGCCTGGGGCGCGGGGCGGCGCCCGGGGCCGGCCGGGCCGCGGACTTCGGCCCGTACCGGCCCTGGGCCGAGCCGCTGCTGCTGTTCGAGGCGGGGCGCGGGGCGGAGGCGGGGGCCGCGCTGCGTGCCCAGCCGGAGCCGCCGGCGGACCTGATGTACGAGGCGCTGTGCTGCCTGGGGGCGGCGGCCGCCCTGCGCCTCGGCGACCCGGAGGCCCTGCGGGCGGCCCAGGCCCGCCTCCGCCCCGCCGCGGGCCAGCTCGCGGGCGCGGGCAGCGGCCTGGTCGTGCTGGGGCCCGTGGACCGCTGGCTGGCCGGGATCGCCGAGGCGCTGGGCCCCCGGGGCTCCCGGGGCTCCGCCGGGCACCCGGGCGGCTGACCGGCGAAGGGCGGCGGCCGCCGCGGCCGGCCGGGGGCGGGCCGGGCGAGGCCCGGGCCGCGGGAGGCGGGCGGATTCGCCACCGGACCTGTCCGCGCCGCGACCGGACGTGCCCGCCTCGCGACCGAACGTGCCCACGCCGGGCGGGCTTCGCGACCGGGCGTGGGTGGCTCGCGACCGGGCGTGCCGACTCCCGGGCCGGGACCCGCCGCGTGGCGATCGGGACGGGCCGGGTGCCGTGGATCGCGGCGGCGCGGGCAGGCGTGGGGCGTAGGGCGCTCACACCGGCGCGCACCCGGCGCCCCGCGCCGCTTCCGCCGCCGGGCGCGGGGGACGCGGTGAGGCGCGGTGAGACCCGGTGAGGCACGGTGAGGGAGGACGGGATGACGGCGACCACCGTGGGGGTCGAAGAGGAGTACCTGCTGCTCGATCCGGAGGACGGGCGGCCGCTGCCGCTGAGCCGCGACGTGCTGGCGGCGGCCGGCCGCCTGGCCACGGTCGGCTCGCGGGAGGTGGAGCACGAACTCCTGCAGGCCCAGGTCGAGGTGGGCACCCCGGTCTGCCGGAGCCTCGGGGAGGTGGACCGTCACCTGCGGCGGCTGCGGGCCGCGGTGCGCGCCGCGGCGGCCGGCGGCGGCGCCCGGCTGGCGGCCTCGGGGACGGCCCCGGCCGGCGGGCGGGCACCGGTCACCGACCGGCGGCGTTACCTGGCGATGCTGCGGGACGCGCCGCGGCTGGTGGACGAGCAGCTGATCTGCGGCATGCACGTCCACGTGGGGGTGGAGGACCGGGAGGCCGGGGTGGCCGTGCTGGACCGGATCGGGCCCTGGCTGCCGGTGCTGGTGGCGCTCGGCGCGAACTCCCCCTACTGGGAGGGCGCGGACACGGGCTTCGCCAGCTGGCGCACGGTGGTCTTCGGCCGGTGGCCGGTGAGCGGGCCGCCGCCCGCCTTCGCGGACGCCGCGGAGTACGGCCGCAGGACCCGTGCCCTGCTGGAGACGGGGGTGATCCGCGACCTGGGCCAGGTCTACTGGCAGGCCCGGCTGTCCGAGCGCTACCCGACGGTGGAGGTGCGGGCGCCCGACGTGCAGCTGGAGGTCGCCGACGCCGTGGCCCTCGCGGGGGTGGCGCGCGGCCTGGTCCGCACGGCCCTGCGGGAGGAGGCCGAGGGCCTGCCGCGGCCCCTCGCGCCGCCCGAGCTCCTGGCCGCGGCCAACTGGCGCGCCTGCCGGCACGGGCTGACCGGCTCCCTGGTGCACCCGGGCACCGCCCGCTGCCGTCCGGCGGCCGAGGTCGTCGAGGCCCTGCTGGGGCACCTGACGCCCGCCCTGCGGGAGGCCGGCGACCTGTCCCTGGTGAGCCGCGGTCTCGCACGGCTGCTCAGCCGGGGCACCGGGGCCGACCGGCAGCGCCGGACGCTGCGGGAGGCGGACGCCGGGGCCTACTTCCGGCTGATCGAGGGCTGAGCAACCGGCCCGGCGCTCGCCCCCGCACCCCCGGACCCCGGGACCCGGCACTGCTCGCCACGCCCCACCCACCCCCCGGGCTCGGCGCCCCGCGAGCCGGGGAGGCCCCGGCGTTCCGCCGGGAACGCCGGGGCCGTGGTTTCACGCACGCGGAGACCGCCCCGGGCGCGGGCCGCCCCGCGTTCCGCCTCGGGGGCGTCCCGGGCCCGGCGGGGGGCCGCCGCGGGGCCCGTTCAGCGGCGCCGGGAGGTGCGCTCGCCCTTCGGGCCACGGCCGCGTTCGGTGCGCGGCCCGCGCGACTGCCAGTGCGGGTCCCGCTGGAGTTCCGCGTTCGCCTCCTCGTTGGCGTGGCGGTCCGGGACGCCCTGGTCCTCGGCCGCCTTCCTGGCGTGCGCCCGCTTGATGTCGTAGGACTTGCTGCCGGGTTCCGGCATGGCCATGCGCCTCCTTCTGGGATCTCCCCCGCCTTCGTGGTTCCGCGCCCGCGCGCGCCGTCGCCGCGCCGGCTTCCCCCGGGCGCCGCGGCCCGCGCCCACGGGTCAGGGCCGGTTGGCCTTCGGCTTGCCCGGCTCGGTGGGCGTGCCGTGCGGCGGCGGGTGGACGGGCTCGGCGGAGGTCTCGGGGCGCGCCGGGGAGCCGCCGGGGGCGGGCCCCGGCTGCTCGGGGCGCGCTCCCGCGCCGCCGGGGGACGGGCTGCTCCCGCTCCTGAGCTGGTTCAGGCGGGCCTTGAAGAGCTCCGTCACGGGGCGGCGGTCGGCGTGCTCGCGCTCGTAGCGCATCAGGTGCTCGAGTTCCTCCACGGACAGCGAGCGGATGCGGTGCCCGAGCGAGCCGACGGGAAGATGGTCGAAGTCGGGCAGCGGGAGTTCGTCGTGCTGCCGAGTGCTCATCGTTCCTCCTCACGGAGCGCGTCCCGGCGGGACGGCCCGTGTCCTCCGGTTGTCTGACAGGGTCGCTCGTGCGTGGCGTGGGCCGCCGCCGCAGCCGACCGCGGCGCGACCCGGCCGGCTGCGCCCGCGGCCCCCGCCGCTCACGTGTTCCCTGATCGGCCCCGGCGGTGCCCGCGGTACTGCCTGCGCACTCCCGGGCCCCGATCGCGGGACGGGTATCCGCCCCCACCCCCACGAAACGCCCGCGGCCCGGCCCACGGCGGCAACCCTGGGTAGCGGCCCCCGGACCCCGGGTGTCCCTGGCGGGTTTCCCCGGCTCGGGCCGCCGGGCCGCCGCCCGAGCGTGCCGCCCGGGCGCAGGGCCCTCCCCCGGCGCGCCCCCCGGCGCGCCCCCGCCGACGTGCCCGGGCCGGTGGGCGAGGGACGGGGCGGGCCGGGGCCGGGCGTTGGCCGCGGAAGGCCGCCGACTCCCCGGCGCGCGGCTCCGGTTGGCGCCTCGGGCGGCGGGCGGGGTGGGGGAACGGCCGCCCCGCCGCTGAACTGACGGGCCGTCACCCGGTCGAGGGGGTTTCCCCGGGAGGGGGAAGGGGCACCCGGTGGTGCGCAACCGGGCCGGGGCGCGGGTCCCCACCGGCCCGCGAGGGCCCGGCCGAAGCGTCCGGCCCGGCAGCGGGCCGGAAGACCGCGCCGGCGTGCCGGGCCGCGCCCCGAGGAAAGCCGAGGAAAGCCGAGGAAAGCCGAGAAGAAGGGAGCCCTCCATGCTGAGAGCCATCGCGGACGTGTTCCGCGCCGTCGGCGGCGCCGTCGCCACGGTGGTGACGCTGCCGTTCCGGATCGTGGCGCGGATCTTCGGCGGCGCGTCGGACACCGCGCACGGTCACCACTGAAGCCGCGGGAGCCCCAGGACGCGGGGCGGGCCGC
Source organism: Streptomyces hoynatensis (assembly GCF_003626535.1). Lineage (GTDB taxonomy): Bacteria > Actinomycetota > Actinomycetes > Streptomycetales > Streptomycetaceae > Streptomyces > Streptomyces hoynatensis. The sequence continues at coordinate 285,418 of NZ_RBAL01000003.1, read as the reverse complement.
ACCGGCGCGACGGCGCTCCGCCGCGCGGGGCCGGGCCCGTTCCGCGGGTTCCCGGCGGAGGGCGGCGGGCGATCTCTCCCCGGAACCGGCGCCCCCGCCGGGGCCCACCGCGCCGCCGCCCGGCTCCGCGGCGCCCGCCGGCTCAGCGGGCGAGCGCCGCGTCGAGCAGGGTGGTGGCCGCCTCGCGGGCCGCGGCGAAGGAGGTGGGGTCGCGGTCCATGCGGGAGGACTGCGAGGCGCCGTCGTAGAGGAGGTGCAGCTGGCGGGCCAGCCGCTCCGGCTCGGGAACGCCCAGCTGCCCGGCGAGGCGGGTGAAGAGGCCGCGCAGCCAGGACCTGAACTCGTCGGCGGCGACCTCGGCGAGGCTGCCCGAGGGCACCTCGGCGGTGGCGTTGGCGAAGGCGCAGCCGTGGTAGCCGGGCCTGGCGCACTGCTCGCCCTGCACGTCGAAGATCGTCAGCAGCCGCTCGCGCGGGGAGTCCACCTCCGCCAGCCGCCGGGTGAGCCGCGCGGTGATGCGGGCGTGCCGCTGCTCCAGGTAGGCGCGGATCAGCTGCTCCTTGCCGCCGAAGGTGTTGTACAGGGATGCCTTGGCCACCCCCGCCCGCTCGATGATCCGGTCGATGCCGACCGTCTGCACGCCCTCCGCGTAGAACAGCTCGTCGGCGGCCGCCAGCAGGCGCTCGCGGGCCGAGGGCCGGGCCGCGTCCTTCGTCGCCGTCACCACATCCGTCCTCTCCACCGGTCCCGGGCCGGCGCGGCCCGGGCCTTCGCTCAGGGGCGCCCGCCCGCCGCGGCGGTCGCGCACCCACGTCCCGCAGGGTGGCGCAGGAGCCCGAAAAGCGCCAGTCCCGCGAGCACCACCACGGCCGTGCCGTACTCCTCCGCGGTCTCCAGCAGCCCGCCCGCGTGCACCACCAGATATCCGGCGGCCACGGCAGGAACGCCCATGCCGAGGTAGGACACCACGTACAGCAGGGAGAGCACCCCCGCGCTCTCGTGCTGGGCGGTCAGGGGAATCACCAGGCGGATGCCGCCCTGGAAGCCGGCGCCGAAGCCGGTCCCGGCGATCGCGGTGCCCACGAAGAACAGGACGGGGGCCCCGGCGTGGACCGCGGCCACCGTGAGGGCCACCCCGCCGATCAGCGTCCCGATGCCGGTGAACATGACGGCCCTGGCCGAGGCGCGGCGCAGGAGGATCACCGTCACCGCGGCCGAGGCGGCGAGGACGAAGAGGCTGAGGCCGCCGAGGACGACGGAGGGCGAGTCGACCAGGTCGCGGACCAGGGCCGGGCCCAGCGCCCCGTAGAAGCCGGCCAGCGCCCACGCCGAGAACAGCACGGGGGTGGCGACGAGGACGGGGCGGCGCACCGCGCGCGGCAGGCGGATCTCCGGGACGAGGGTGGCCAGCGCTCCCGGCTTGCGGCCCGCGGTCTCCGCCATCGCCCACACGCCCACGGCCTGCAGCAGGAAGACGCCGAGGAGGGCCAGGTAGATGAGGTGGGTGGGGGCGGGCAGGTACTGGACGACCAGGCCGGAGGCCAGGGCGCCGGTGGCGGTGCCGATGCCGGGGGCCACGGCGTTGGCCAGCGTCCCGCGGGGCCGGTCGATGTCGATCATCCCGGCCCCTATGGCGCCGAGCGCCGCGCCCGTGGCCACGCCCTGCACGACGCGGGCGACGAGGAGCGCGGGCACCCCGCCCGCGGTGGCGAAGACGACCATGGCGGCGGCCTGCACCAGGAGGGCGACGAGCAGGACCGGGCGGCGGCCGGTGTGGTCGGAGAGCTTGCCCAGGACGAGGAGCCCGGCCAGCACGGCCAGGGCGTACACGCCGAACACGAGGGTGGTGGTGATGGGGGTGAATCCCCACGCGGCCTGGTAGGTCGCGTACAGGGGGGTCGGCGCGCTGGAGCCGGCGAGCAGCGAGACCGTGATCGAGGCCAGGAGCAGCAGGGCCGCCCCGGGCGGCAGCCGCCGGGGTCCGCCGCGCGGGGCGGCGCGCCCCCTCGCGGGCTCGTCGGGGGCTTGGGTCACGGCGGCGGGCGCGGTCATGCGGATTCCTTCCTGGGCGGTCCTGCGGCCTCCCCGGGGGCCGCGCGGCCTGGGCGGCGCGGGCCCCGGGGCGCCGCTGCCGGGAGGGCGTGGGCGGTGGGCTGGGGCGCGACGGACGACCTCGGCAGGCGCACCGGCCACAGACACTAAACAGACAGGTCTGTCTAGTCAAACGAATTCCGCTCACGCCACAAGGCCGCACGACCCCGCCCGGCCCCGCACCCGGCCGCACCACCGCTCCCCGCACCCACGCCCGCACCCGCCCCGCACGGGCCCGCGCCCCGCCCGCGCACGGGATCCCAGGCCGGTCCGACCGCGCCGCGTCACCCCCTCCTCGCGCTGGGCGAGATCGGCGGGCCCGCGCTGTGAGGCGAGGCATATGGCACAGATCACGTACGAAGCCCGATAGCGGAGCCCGGGCGGCGCAGGCCCGCGCCGGGGCCAGGACTGGCCGCCCGCGGCGGCTCCGCGGCTACGGCACCCGATCGTGGTTTAGACCTTTGTCGGGCCGCGCGGCAGCCGCTAACAATGGCCGACGTCGCATTCGCGGCACTTTCTCCTACTCCGAACGAGGTGCGAATCCATTGACCGCGACCAATGCTCCTGGCACCCGCCAGAGCAAGGCCCGCAAGCTCTCCATCGCCGGTGTCCTTACGGCTGGGGCCGCGGCTGTGGCAGTCTCGCTCGTCCCGGGTCAGGCCTCCGCCGCCACGTCGCCCCAGGCGACGACGGCGCCCGCCCCGGTGGCCAGCCATACCGCCTCCTCCGTCGCCTTCAGCACCGAGGCGGGCACCGGCCAGACCCAGACGGTGCGCGACGGCATAGGCGGCAGCCAGACCTCCCTGCGCGATGCCCCGGCACAGACCACGGACAGCGAGCCCTCCACCACCAGGGCCCAGTCCAGCCGGCCGGCCGAGCAGCCCGCCCAGCAGGAGTCCGAGGCCCCGAAGCCGGCCCAGACGACGGCGCCCGAGGCGAGCGACCCGAAGCCGGAGTACCCGGACAACCTCGACGGCTGGATCAGGGAGGCGCTCGCGATCATGAAGCAGCACGACATCCCCGGCTCCTACGAGGGCATCCACCGCAACATCATGCGGGAGTCCAGCGGTAACCCGCGGGCCATCAACCTGTGGGACATCAACGCCAAGAACGGCGTGCCCTCCAAGGGCCTGCTCCAGGTCATCCAGCCGACCTTCAACCGCTACCACGTCGAGGGGACCTCGTGGGACCTCTACGACCCGGTGGCCAACATCGTCGCGGCCTGCAACTACGCCGCCGACCGGTACGGCTCGATGGACAACGTCAACAGCGCGTACTGAGGCCACCCGGCCACCCGTGCCCCCGCCGCGGCGGGGGCACACCCCTGTCCGGCGGGGGCCCGGCGGCGCCTCGGGCGCCTCGGGCGCCTCGGGGACGGAGCGGCGGGGGCGGGGCCGCCACCGGTGACCCCGCCCCCCGGCGCCCGCCGGACCGCCCCGGGCCGCCCCGGGCCGCCGGCGCGCGGGGCGGCGGCCTAGGCTCGCACCGTGCCGACGCCACCCACACCCCAGCCGGCGACCGCGGACGCCGCGTTCGCCGACCACGTCGCCTCCCGGCTGGCCTCCCTGCCCGGGGTGCGGGCCGTCACCCTCGGCGGCTCGCGGGCCACCGGCACACACCGCCAGGACAGCGACTGGGACTTCGCCGTCTACTACCGCGGCGCCTTCTCCCCCGCCGGCCTGCGTGCCCTCGGCTGGCCGGGCGAGGTCTCGGAGATCGGCGGCTGGGGAGGCGGGCTGTTCAACGGGGGCGCATGGCTGCGCGTGCAGGAGCGTCCCGTGGACGTGCACTACCGCGACCTGGACGAGGTGGAGCACCAGCTCGCCGAGGCCGCCGAGGGGCGTTTCCACGTCGAGCGGCTGCTGTTCCACCTGGCCGGCATCCCCAGCTACCTCCTCGCGGCCGAACTGGCCGTCAACCGGGTGCTGCGCGGCGAGCTGCCACGCCCCCGCTTCCCCGAACCCCTGCGGCACAGCGCCCGCAGGCGCTGGTGGGGCGACGCCGGCGCCACCCTCGCCTACGCGCGCTCCGCGCACGCCGCCCGCGGGCACCTCGCCGACTGCGCCGGGGCGATCGCCACGGCCGCCTGCCAGGCGGCGCACGCGGTCCTGGCCGCCCGTGGCGAGTGGGTCACCAACGAGAAGAAGCTGCTCGACCGGGCCGGGCTGCGCGAGGTGGACCGGCTGCTCGCCGGGCTCGGCCCCGGGCCCGGGGCGCTGACGGCCGCCGTCGACGAGGCCACGGCCCTGCTCGCCGCGGCCGTCGAGGCCGCGGCCTGAGCCCGTCCCCCGGCCGGGGCGTGGCCCACCGGACGGCGCCGCCGCACGTCTCGCTGTCAGTGGGGTGAGGCACAGTGGCCGCCATGGAAACGAGTCTGGGGACTGTGGTGATCACCGGCGCCGCCGGGCGCGTCGGGTCGGCGGTGCGGGCCGGCCTGCGCGGCCGGGCGGAGCGCCTGGTGCTGGTCGATCGCGTCGCCCTCGCCGCGCAGGCACCGGCCGAGGAGGTGCGGCAGCTCGACCTGCGGGACGGCGCGGCGGTGACCGCGGCCCTTCAGGGGGCGGATGCGGTGGTGCATCTGGGCGGGTCCCGGACGAGGCGCCGCTTGCCGACCTGCTGGAGGGCAATGTCCAGGCGACGCACCACGTGCTGGAGGGGGCGCGCCGGCAGGGGGTGGGGCGGGTGGTTCTCGCGAGCAGCAATCGCCTCACCGGCTGCTATCCGGTCGCGCAGACCGTGACGCCCGGGATGCCGCCGCGCCCGGACGGTCTTTACGGGGTGAGCAAGGTCGCCGTCGAGGCACTGGGGCGGCTGTATGCGGACAAGTTCGGCCTGTCCGTGGTGTGCCTGCGCATCGGCAGCTTCGAGGAGGCGCCCACCGAGGTCCGTCATCTGGCGACCTGGCTCAGTCCTCGCGACTGCCTCGGTTTCGTCCGTGCGGCTCTCACCGCTCCCGGCGTCCGCTTCGCCGCTCTGTACGCCGTCTCCGCCAACACCCGCCGCTACTGGGACATCGAGGCGGGGACGGCGCTGGGGTACACGCCCGTGGACGACGCGGAGGACTTCGCGGCAGGCATACCGGCGGAGGGGACGGCGGGCAACGGCCTGCAGGGAGGCGCCTATGCCGATGCGGCCTACACGCTCCGCCACCTGTCGACGTGACCCGGCCCTGAAGGGCCGGGCTTGGAGGTAGTGCCCAGCCGGCTGCCGGGTTGACTCCTCCGTCCAGACGCTCCTATGGGGTGGCAGGGACGCGTGACCCACGCCCCGCGTTCCCCACGCGCTCGCCGCGGTGGGCGATGTTGCGGGAAGCGTTCCGGCCGGCGTGGGCAACGACCCCGCAGCTCCGTGCGGGTCACCCCGATCTAGGGAAGCGCTTCCTCCCGGGCGTGAACGCCCAGGGTCCCGCACTGGATCAGGCTGCAGGGGACCGGAGGCCGCGGCGGGCGCCGGCGGCGGGCCTGGGGGGCCTCAGGGCTCGCCGTCCTTGAGGTGCCGGGCCGGGTTGTGCCCGGCGTCGAGCAGCTCCGCCGCCCACAGGAACGGCCTGCTGCCCTCGGCCTTCACCATCCCGGGGGACACGCCCAGGCGGAACGCGCCGGGCAGCGGCCCGCCCGTGGCCGGATCGCGCGGCAGCACGTCCAGCGGGGAGGGGCCCGGGCTGGGGTAGACGACGCAGTCGGAGAGGACCGCGAGGGGGTACCGGCCGGCGGCGGCCATCCTGGTCATCTTGCGGTGCATGTTGATCCGGGCGGCCGAGACGACGGCGGCGCGGATGTCCGGCCGCCAGGTGGGGCGGTCCAGGGCGGGCCAGCGTTCGCCCGGCCGGTAGCCGCGGCCCTGCGGGCGCTCGCGCAGCTTGCCGATGCCGCCCTTCACGGTGGCCTTGATCGCGGTGAGCACGGCCGCCAGGCCGGGGTCGGCGCTCCGGTGGCGGGCCATCGCCGCCAGGAACCCGGCCTCGTCGAGGTCCCGGGTGACGCCGAGGTCGGCCATGGTGGCGAGGTAGGCGTCGCGCAGCCGCCCGTACCAGGGGTCGAGGTAGGGGCCGCTCTCCGGGCGCAGCCACGCCTCCAGGGGCCGCACCTCGTAGCCGAGTTCGACGGCGTAGGCGACGGTCGGGGTGGCGTACCAGGCCGGGCCCGTGGGGCGCTCGCCGGTGGGGGTGAAGGGCGAGGGCAGGCGCGGGTCCGTCGCCACGTGCGAGAGGTCCACGAGCCAGCAGGCGGGCAGCCTCCGGTCGAAGCGCGGCCCGTCGGTGTGCACCGGCTCGCCGAGGCCGACGGTGAGCCGGTTGGCGGCGGCGGCGAAGGCCATGTTGACGTCGAGGCCGACGACGTGGCTGCGCTCGCACTCGGCGTCGGTCAGCGACTCCGGGTCGCGGACCCAGTCGTACGCCTCCTCGTCGAGCACCTCCCCCGCGGCGCGGCCCCGCGCGACGGGGTGCTCCGCGGGCGCCTCGGGCGGCGCCGGGTCCACCGGCGAGGCCAGCGAGCCGGGGACCGGGCCCGGCACCCACCCGCCCTCCTCGGTGCGCACCGCGCGGGTCGGCGGGCGGAGCGCCGTCATCAGCTCCAGGCCGTTGACCGCGGTGGAGCCGCGGGGGGTGAGCACGCGGCGGGCGTAGATGCCGAGCACGCGGGCGAGTTCGGCGGGGGGCAGCTCCGCGGCGCCCGCCCAGGCCCGCGCGTCCAGGGCGTCCCAGGGCAGCACGGCGAGCTGCACGCAGCGCCGGGTGCCGTGGGCCTCCACCGGCCGGTAGACCCGGGCCCAGGGGCCGAAGCCACGCCGGGTCAGCCGCCAGCCCGCGGCGGTCAGGTCGCGCACCACGGGGTGGTCCGCGGGCAGCCGCAGCCCGCGGCGATCGGCCAACTCGGCCGGAAGCCCGAGGCGTTGTGCGGCGGGCCCGGTCAGCACCACGAGCGGGTCGGCGTCGCGCCCCGCGCGGTGCAGCCGCTCCTGGCCGAGACCGGCGGCGAGGGCCCACTCGGCGAGCTGCGCGACGGTCGCCGCGGGGCAGGCGAGCCGGCCGCCGTCGGCCAGGTGCGCGGCGCCCTCGCCGTCGAGCACGGCGAGGGGGCCCGCGGGGAAGGCGCCCCGCTCCCCCGCCGCGGCCGCCCGCGCCCGCTCGGCCGGGGCCGGCCGGCCCGCGACGGCCGCCGCCTCCTCGGCACCGCCGGCCGCGGCCTTCGCCGGCCCCACGGCCGCCTCCTCGGGGCGGGCCGCCTCCTCGGCGGGGGCGGCGGCCGAACGCGCCGGTGGGACGGCCGCGCCGGCGGGCGGCGCGGGGGCGGGCGGCGCGGTGGCGGGGACGGGCGGGGCGGCGGAAGCGGGTGCGGGCGCGGAGGCGGGCGGGGTGGCGGCAGGTCCCGCGGGCGCGGCGGGCGGTGGGGCGGCGGGGCCGTCGGCGGCGGCCGGTACGGCGGGGGCCGTGGCGGACTCGTCCCTGGGGTGGAGCGGAGCAAGGCGGCTGAGCAGGCGCGCGTACGCCTCGCGCTGGGGCGGGCGCGGCTCGCTGCGGCCCGACTCCCAGTTTCGCACCGTCGCGGCCCGGACCCGCAGCGCCGCGGCGACCTCCTCCAGGCTCAGGCCGTGGGCCCTCCTGAGGCGCGCGCGCTCCGGCGGCGCGGGCAGCGCGCCGCGCCGCTCGACGAGCGCGTCGACGGCGTCGAACAGCGTGGCCTCGGGTCCCGCCTCTGACATCGGCAACCTCCCGCCCGCACTCTACGTGCCGCCGCTCTCCCGGCCGTGGCCCTGTCCCGGACCGAACGCGGCGCGGGCGACGGCCACGACGTGCGCGCGCATGGCGTCCGAGTCGGCCGCCGCCTCCGGCCCGAGAACCAGGTCGGCGAGCTGCGGGACGGCGCTCGGCCATACCCCCAGGCCGCAGACCGTCAGCAGGACGCGGCCCACCTCGGCGTCCGCCTCGCGCCCCAGGGCGGCGGCCAGCGCCTCCAGCTTGGCGCGGTAGTGCCCGTGGCGGCGCGCGCTCGCCTCGCGGGCGCCCCCGTAGTGGAGGGCCTCCCACAGGATCAGCCGCATCAGCTCCGGGTTGCCGCGGTGGTGGTCGTAGATGCGGGCCACGTAGTCGCCGATGTCGCCGACGCCCGCGATCCGCCCCGGGCCCGGGGCCGTTCCCTCCCCCGCGTCCTTCCCCGGCTCCTGCTCCCCCTCCCCGGACCGCGGGGCCGGGGCCGGCGGGGACACCAGGCGGAGCACCTCGGCGAGCACCTCCTCCATCACGGCGTCGAAGAGCTTCTCCTTGCTGCCGAAGTGCCCGTAGATCCGCTCCTTGTTGACCCCCGCGGCCTCCGCGATCCGGTCGACTCTGGCCCCGGCGATCCCGTGGGCGGCGAATTCGCCCCGGGCGGCGGCGAGGAGGGCGGCTCTGGTCGAGGAGGTGTCGCGCGGCATGGAGCGAGTGTATCCCGTCCAACCGGTTGGTTGACACCCAACCGGTTGGTTGCTTTACTCCTCGCCATGAGCCAAACAACCATTCAGTTGGCGACCTCGCCCGCCGCGCCCTCGGCGCCGTCGGCACCCTCGACGGGCCCCGCCGCCCCGCTCTCGCCCGCCCCCTCCCGCCCTGCCCAGGGGTACGCGCCCACCGGCGCCACCCTCGCGGTGTTCGCCCTCACCGCGCTCCTGGCCACGGGGCAGCTGTACGGGGCCATCCCGCTGCTGGCGGGCATGGGGCGCGCCTGGCACGCCCCGCAGTCCGCGATGACCTGGTTCGCCAGCGCCTTCGGCTTCGGGTACGCCACCGGCTTCCTGCTCTTCGGCCCGCTCTCCGACCGCTTCGGGCGGCGCCGGGTCATCGTGTCCGGAACGGCGGCGACCGCCCTCACCACCGCGCTGGTGGCCACCGCCCCGGGGCTGCCCGCCGGGATCGCGCTGCGGGTCCTCCAGGGGCTGACGACCGCGGCCTTCGCCCCCGCCGCCTTCTCCTACATCGCGGAACGGATCGAGCCGCGGCGGCGCGCGCTGGTGCTCTCCGGGGTGATCAGCGCCTTCCTCGCCTCGGCCGTCGCCGGCCAGCTGAGCGCCCAAACGGTGGCCGGCCACTACGGCTGGCGGGCCGTCTTCCTGGTCTTCGCCGCCGCCTTCGCGCTGGCCTCCGCCCTGCTGGCCCGCGTGATGCTCGCCGACCCGCCGCCCGCCGCCACGGCCGCCCTGTCGCGGGCCTACCGCTCGATGCCGCGCCTGCTCGTCTCCCGCAGGCTGCTGCCGCTCTACGCCGTCACCCCGGTGATCCTGGGCTCCTTCGTGGCCCTCTACACCGGGCTCCAGCTCAGCGGCGCCGCCGGGGACGCCGGCGCCCTCCTCGCCCTGCGGGCGGCGGCGCTGCCCGCGATCCTCGCCCTGCCCCTGCTGGCCCCCGTGCTGCGCCGCTTCTCCGGCCTCGCCCGCACCGGCGGCGCCCTCGCGCTGGCCGCCGTCGCGGCCCTGCTCATCGCCGCACTCGAACCGGGAACGGTGGGGCTCGCGCTGCTGCTGAACGCCTTCGTGGCCGGGAGCGGACTCGCCGCCTCGGGAATGGTCGAGACCATTGGCGGCAGGGCGGGCGAGGACCGGGTGACCGCGGTCTCCGTCTACACCTTCGTGCTCTTCCTCGGCGGCAGCCTCGGGCCGCAGGCCGCCTCCGCCCTCACCGGCGCCGGGATCGCCCCGCTCGCCGCCGCGCTGGCCGGGCTGCTCGCGGCCGCGGCGGCCGGGGTCGCCGCGCTCGGGCGCCGCAGGTGACCGCGGGCGGGCCGCGCCCCCGACGCGGCGCCGGGAGGGCCGGCCCGGGGGCGCGGCGCGGGTCGCTAGCATGAGGCCGACATGGACGCCGAGATGGACAACGCACCTGGTTTCGCCAGCTTCGTCGCCTTGGGCGACTCCTTCACCGAGGGCATGTCCGACGCCAGGCCGGACGGCACCTACCGCGGCTGGGCCGACCTCCTGGCCCAGCGCCTCGCCGGGCGCACGGAGGGGTTCACGTACGCCAACCTCGCGGTGCGGGGCAAGCTGATCCGGCAGATCGCCGAGGACCAGGTCCCGGCCGCCGCCGCGATGGGCGCGGACCTGGTGACGCTGGTCGGCGGGCTCAACGACGTGCTGCGCCCCCGCTGCGACCTCGGCCTCATCTGCGGCCTCCTCGAACGCTCCGTGGCCGAACTCGCCCCGAACTGCAAGCAGTTGGTGCTCATGCGCAGCCCGGGGCGGCGCGGTCCCGTGCTGGAGCGCTACCGCGGCAGGATGGAGCGCCTCTTCGCCTTCATCGACGAACTCGGGGCCAGGCACGGCGCGCTGGTGGTCGACCTCTTCTCCTCCCGGGCGCTGGGCGACCCGCGGCTGTGGGCGGAGGACCGGCTGCATCTGACGGCGGAGGGCCACCGCAGGGTCGCCGAGGCGGTCTGGCAGGGGCTCGGCCTGCCGGCCAGGTTCGACTGGGACGAGCCGCTGCCCCAGGCGGTGCCCGCCGGCTGGTACGCCAGGCGCACCGCCGACCTCAGGTTCGCCAGGGAGCACCTGCTGCCCTGGATCGGGCGGCGGCTGACCGGCCGTTCCACCGGCGACGGCCGGGCGCCGAAGCGGCCCGAGCTCGCCCCGCCGGTGTGGGACGAGTGAGCCCGTAGAATCCCGTGGCGTGACTGACAAGCCGCGCATTCCGAACGTTCTGGCCGCCCGTTACTCCTCGGTGGAGCTGGCGCGGCTGTGGTCCCCTGCGCACAAGGTGGTGCTGGAGCGCCGCCTGTGGCTGGCGGTGCTGCGCGCCCTGGCCGAGCTCGGGGTCGCGGTGCCCGAGGGCGCCGTGGCCGACTACGAGCGGGTCCTGGAGGAGGTGGACCTGGAGTCCATCGCGGCGCGCGAGCGGGTCACCCGGCACGATGTGAAGGCGCGGATCGAGGAGTTCAACGCGCTCGCCGGGCACGAGCAGGTCCACAAGGGCATGACCTCGCGGGACCTGACGGAGAACGTGGAGCAGTTGCAGATCAGGCTCTCCCTGGAGCTGGTCCGCGACCGCACGGTGGCCGTGCTGGCCCGGCTGGCGCGGCTGGCCGGGGAGTACGCCGGGCTGGTGATGGCGGGGCGTTCGCACAACGTCCCCGCCCAGGCCACCACCCTGGGGAAGCGTTTCGCCACGGCCGCCGACGAACTGCTCGTCGCCTTCTGGCGGCTTGAGGAGCTGCTCGCCCGCTATCCGCTGCGGGGCGTCAAGGGCCCGGTGGGCACCTCCCAGGACATGCTCGACCTGCTCGGCGGCGACGAGCGCAGGCTGGCCGAGCTGGAGGGCCGCGTCGCCGGGCACCTGGGCTTCGGCCAGGTGCTCACCTCGGTCGGGCAGGTCTATCCGCGCTCCCTGGACTTCGAGGTGGTCTCGGCGCTGGTGCAGCTGGCCGCGGCGCCGTCCTCCCTGGCGAAGACGATCCGGCTGATGGCCGGGCAGGAGCTGGTGACCGAGGGCTTCCAGGAGGGCCAGGTCGGCTCCTCCGCGATGCCGCACAAGATGAACACGAGGTCCTGCGAGCGGATCAACGGCCTCGCGGTGATCCTGCGCGGCTACGCCTCGATGACGGGCGAGCTGGCCGGCGACCAGTGGAACGAGGGCGACGTGTCCTGCTCCGTGGTGCGGCGGGTCGCGCTGCCCGACGCCTTCTTCGCCTTCGACGGGCTGATGGAGACCCTGCTGACGGTGCTGGACGAGTTCGGCGCCTTCGAGCCGGTGGTCGCCAGGGAGCTGGAGCGTTACCTGCCGTTCCTGGCCACGACGAAGGTGCTGATGGCCGCGGTGCGGGCCGGGGTGGGCCGGGAGACGGCGCACGAGGCGATCAAGGAGCACGCGGTGGCGGCGGCGCTCGCGCTGCGCGGCGGCGCGGAGCGCAACGAGCTGCTCGACCTGCTGGCGGCCGACGAGCGCATCCCGCTGGACCGGCCGGCGCTCGACGCCCTGATGACGGACCGGCTGTCGTTCACCGGGGCCGCGGCCGGGCAGGTGGCGGCGGTGGTGGCCCGGGTGGAGGAGGTCGTCAAGCGGCACCCGGAGGCGGCCGGGTACTCCCCGGCAGCGATCCTCTAGCGGTGAACGGGCCCGGCCCGGCAGGGGGCCGGCGCGGCGGGCAGGGCCGGGGAGAGGACGGTGGCGGCGTGGGCGGTCTCGCGGGCGGGGAGCCCTCGCTGCTGCGCAGGATCAACTCGGCGGCGGTGCTGCGGGCACTGCGGGACGCCGGCCCCTCGCTTTCGCTGAGCGACCTGGCGCGGGAGGTGGGCCTGTCCAGGCCCACCGTGGAGGGGGTCCTGGAGGGGCTGGCGCGCGCCGGCCTGGTGGCGGAGACCGGCTCGGCCGGCCCGGCCGGTGAGCGGCGCCCGGGGCGGCCCGCGCGCCGGTTCAGGTTCCGGGCCGAGGCGGGCCTGGTGCTCGGGGCCGAGGTGGGGGCGCGCCGGGTCTCCGCGATCCTCGCGGACCTGGGAGGCGCGCGGCTCGGCGGGGCGGCGCGCGAGGTGCCGACGGGCGCCGACGCGGACGAGCGGCTGGACCAACTGGCGGAGGTCGCGGCCGGCTTGCTGCGGGAGTCGGGGGCCGAGCCGGGGGCGCTGCGGGCCGTGGGCGTGGGCAGTCCGGGCATCGTGGGGCAGGACGGCACGGTGCGGCTGTGCACCGCGCTCCCCGGGTGGACGGGGCTGCCGCTCGCGGCCAGGCTGCGGGCGCGTTTCGGCTGCGAGGTGCTGGTGGAGAACGACGCCAACGCGGCCGTGCTCGGCGAGCGCTGGTCGGGGGCGGCGGCCGGCAGCCAGGACGTGGTGATGGTGCTCGCGGGCCTGAGCCCGGGCGCCGGCTCCCTCATCGGCGGGCGGCTGCACCGCGGCTTCGGCGGGGCGGCCGGGGAGATCGGGGCGCTGCACCTGCTGGGCCGTCAGGCCGCGCCTGAGCGGCTGCTGGCCATCTCGGGCGAGCCGCTTGAGCCGCTGGACGAGCAGGCGGTGGCCGCGGTGTTCGCGCGGGCGCGGGCGGGCGAGCCGCCGGCCGCGGACGCGGTGCGGCGCTTCGTGCAGCGCCTCGTGCACGACGTCACCGCGCTGGTGCTTGCCCTCGACCCGGAACTGGTGGTGATCGGCGGCTGGGCGGCCGGGCTCGACGGGGTGGTGGAGCCGCTGCGCGGCGAGCTCGCGCGCTACTGCCTGCGGACCCCGCGGGTGGTGGCCTCCACGCTGGGCGAGGCGGCGGTGGCGACGGGCGCGCTGCGGCTGGCCCTCGACCGGGTCGAGGAGGAGCTGTTCGCCGTGGAGGGCCGGGTCACTCCACGCTGACCGCGGCCGCCTCCCCGGCCCGCGGCGCGTCGCCGCCGCCGAAGGTCAGGCGGCAGGTGTCGGCGCGGTAGGTGGCCAGGGACACGGCCAGGACGCGCCCCGCCCTGGCGTAGCGGGTGGTGACGAGCAGCACCGGGGCGCCAGGCAGCTGGTCGAGGCGGCGGGCCTCGGCGGCCCCGGCCGAGCCGAGCTCCACCGACCTGTCCTGCCCGTCGGGGCCCTGCGCGCGCAGCCGGCCGAGGAGGTCGAGTCCCCGCTGCTCGCCGGAGGCGGCGGGCCTGGGCGCCGCGGCCCCGGGCCGCTCCGGCAGCAGGGCGGCCGGCACGAACAGGCGCTCGGTGGCCACCGGGAGGCCGTGCGAGGTCAGCAGCCGGTGGACGGCCTCGACCGGCTCCCGCCTGGGCAGGCCGAGGGCCTCGGCCACCGCGGGCGGCGCGGGCTCGCGGGCCCATCCGGTCGTGGTCCAGGCGTCCCCCGGCCCGCCGGGGCCGTCGAGCGCGCCTGGGCCGACGTCGACGCCGACCCGCGGCGGCGCCACGGTGGTGCCGATGCCGCGGCGGCGTTGCAGGCGGCCCTCGAGTTCGAGCTGGTCGAGCGCCTGGCGCAGGGTGGCCCTGGCCACGCCGAACCTGGCCGCGAGCGCACGCTCGTTGGGCAGCGCCTGGCCCACGGAGAACTCCGAGTCGAGCGCGGCGCTCAGCACCGTCTTCAGGTGCCAGTACTTCGGCTCCGGCTGCTGTGCGAGCTGAGGGGTCCCCACCCTGGCCTCCACGAGCGCTTCCGGCGGCGGCCGGGGCCGCGGCGCCCTTATGAAAGGTTGTTGCGTATTGCGTATCTGGAAGGGGACCCTAGGGGCAGGCCGGGGCCTGGTCAAGGCCGGCCGGCCCGCCCCGCCCGCGGTTCAGCGCCCGGTCGCGGCCAGGTAGGAGCGCCAGGTGACCCGCCCGGTGGGCGCGGCCTCGTTCGTCAGGTGCCCGGCGCGGAAGGCCCGGCCCAGGCCGCCGGGAACCCGCACCCGCAGCACCGGCCTGCGCTTGCCGCGCGCCTCCAGCCACTGGCGGGCGGCCTCCTCCATGCCGAGCACCTCGGGCCCGGCGAAGTCCTCCACGGCGCCGCTCGGCCCGTCCGCGACCCGCTCGGCGAGGCGCGCGGCCACCTCCGCCACGTCGACGGGCTGGGCGGGGATGCGGCGGTCGGCCACGAGGAGCCCGCCGCGCGCCCCGAGGGTGAGGACCCGGTCGAGGAAGGAGTGGAACTGCGTGGCCCGCAGCACCGACCAGGGCACGCCGCCGCCCGCCAGCACGGACTCGGCCGCGGCCTTGGTGCGGAAGTAGCCCCAGGGCACCCGGTCGCAGCCGACGATCGAGGTGTACAGCACGTGGCCCACCCCGGCCGCCGCGGCGGCGGCCAGCAGCCGCTCGGTGCCCGCCACCTCGACGCGCGCGGTGTAACGCCCCCGGTAGGGCGCGGCGGCCAGGTGCACCACCGCGTCGGCGCCGCGCAGCGCGGCTTCGACACCCGCGCCGGTGGCGAGGTCGGCGCGCACCCACTCCACGCCCCCCGCGCCCGGGTCGCGGCCCGCGCCCGCCCCTTCCTGCCGCTCGCGGCGGCTCATGGCCCGCACCGTCCAGCCGCCCTCCGCAAGCCGCGGCAGCAGCGCCGTGCCGAGCCTGCCGGAGGCGCCGGTCACCAGAACCCGCATGTGCCTCTCCCTCTTTCTCTCGCCGGCCTCGTGCGTGCCGGCCCGCTCTCTCACGGCAGTCACGCCGGTGGCCGCCCGCGCGCCGGCCGCCGCCAGGTGCCGTGCCGCCGTGCCGTGCCGCCGTGCCGGGTCGCCTCGTGGGCGTGCCTGCCGCAGGAGGACGCGCGGCGCGGCCCCGTTCGTGACATCGGCCGGTCTGCCGGCGGCCCCACCGGGGCGGGGCCCGCGGGACCGCGGCGCCCGGCCGGTCCCGCGGGGTGGGCGCGCCGGGCCGGGGGTTCCTAGGCTGGGCCCATGGAGGAATCAGCGGGCCGCGTCACCGTGGTGACCGGCGGCAGCCGCGGGATCGGGGCCGCCACCGCCGTCCGGCTGGCGCGGGCCGGGCACGACGTGGCGATCGGATACGTGCGGGACGGCGAGGCGGCCGAGCGGGTCGCGGAACGGGTGCGGGAGGCCGGGCGCCGGGCCGTCGCCCTCCGCGTGGACGTCTCGGCCGAGGCGGAGGTGGACCACCTCTTCGAGGCGGCGGCCGAGCGGCTCGGCCCGGTGACCGGGCTGGTGAACAACGCGGCCGTCACCGGGCTGCTCGGCCCCTTCGCCGAGACCGACCCGGCGGCGATGCGCCGCGTCGTCGAGGTGAACCTGGTGGGGGCGCTGCTGTGCGCGCGGCGGGCCGCGCGCGAGATGTCCACCCGCTACGGCGGACCCGGCGGCGCGCTGGTCAACGTCTCCTCCGCCGCGGCCACCCTGGGCAGCCCCGGCGAGTACGTGCACTACGCGGCGACCAAGGCGGCCGTGGACGCGATGACGGTGGGGCTGGCCAAGGAGCTGGGCCCGGACGGGGTGCGGGTCAACTCGGTGCAGCCCGGCACCACGCTGACGGAGATGCACGCGACGATGGGCGACCCGGACCGGCCCTGGCGCGTCGCCGACCGGGTGCCCCTGCGGCGCCCCGGCCGGCCGGAGGAGATCGCCCACGCGATCGCCTGGCTGCTCTCGCCCGAGGCCTCGTACACCAACGGCGCGGTGCTCCGGGTGGCGGGCGGCCTGTGAGGCGCCGCCGGGCCCGGCGGCGCGCCGGCGGCCTCAGGCCGTGAGCAGGTGACCCAGCTTGGCGGGGTTGGCCTGGACGTACACGCGGTGCACCCGCCCGCCCGCGCCCTCCAGCAGGAACAGGCTGTGCGGCGCCCCGCCGCTGGTGACGAAGAGCGCCGGGGCGCCGTTGCACTCCAGGAGCCGGAAGGCCGCGTCCGCCGGGGGCTTCCTGGCGATGCCGAGCGTGAAGCGGGCGACCTTGTCGGCGCCGAGGATGGCCCGGACCGGCGCCTTCGCCACGCCGCCGCCGTCGCCGACCAGCGTGGCGTCCTCCGCCAGCAGGGCCATGAGGCCCGGCAGGTCGCCCTCGGAGGCGGCGGCGAGGAACCGCTCGGTGAGGCGGCGCCGTTGCCCGGCGTCCACCTCGTAGCGGGGGCGGCGCTCGGCGACGTGACGGCGGGCGCGCCCGGCGAGTTGCCTGACCGCCGCCTCGCCGCGGCCGAGCGCCCCGGCGATCTCGCCGTACGGAAGGCCGAACGCCTCCCGGAGCACGAAGACCGCGCGCTCCAGCGGGGAGAGCGTCTCCAGGACGACCAGCAGCGCGAAGGAGATCGTCTCGGCGAACGCGGCCCGCTCGGCGCCCTCGGGCGCCGCCTCGGCCGCGGCGGTGGCCCGGTCGGTGGGCAGCGGCTCGGGCAGCCAGGGGCCCACGTAGGTCTCGCGGCGGGCGGCGAGCCGGCGCAGCCGGTCGACGGCGAGGTGGGTGACGATCCGGATCAGGTAGGCCCGGGCCGTGGCGATGCCGGAGCGGTCCGCGGCCGACCAGCGCAGCCACGCCTCCTGGACCACGTCCTCGGCGTCGGCGACGCGGCCGAGCATGCGGTAGGCGACGCCGAACAGGAGGCTGCGGTGCGCCTCGAAATCCGCCAGCGCCCCGGCCTCCGCCGTCGCGGCCCCCGCCGTCCCGGTGTCCGGCGCCTCGGTCCCGGGGGTGCCGGGCCCGGGGGTGCCGGTCGCGGCCGGGCCGTCCGTGCTCTTCCTCGCCACCGGCCCATCCCACCCGAGAGCGGGGTGCGGTGTCCAGCCGGGCCCGTGCCCGGCCCGCAACCGGCACCGGCGGGCGCACGCCGGGGCGGGCGCCGGGGCAGGCGCCGCACGGGCGTGGTGCGGGAGAGGCGCGTGCGCCTGCGCGGGGCGCGCGCGTTGGGAGAAATCGCCCCCTTGGCCTGCTTTACTCTCCGGTCACAGCACGTTCTTGATCAGGCAATAACGGAGGGCGACAGTGCTGCCATGGCAGAGTCCGAAGTACCCCGTAGCTCGCTCAGTTTCCCGCGTCTGGACCGCCCCGGCTTCGGCGGCGAGTCCTACTGGTCGGGCCGCGGCTGCCGGGAGCTGCGGCCGGCCCGCGAGCCCGGCCCCCGCCGCCCGGCGGCCGGTCCCGCCGGGGAGGTGGTGCTGAGGCCGGCGGGCCTGGCGGATCTCGCGGCGGCGCGCGAGATGCACGCCCGCTGCTCGCCGCGCACCCTCGCCGGCCGGTACCAGGGCGCGGTGACGGCGGCCAACAGCTACCTGCCGCACCTGCTGAGCCCCCGCTTCGGGCGCAGCCTCGCGGCGCGCGCCGCCGGGGGCCGTCTGGTGGGCCTCGGCCATCTGCTGTGGGACGAGGGGGCGGAGGGCGAGCTTGAGGTGGCGCTGCTCGTGGAGGACGCCTGGCAGCGGCGGCGCATCGGCACCAGGCTGCTGCGTTCCCTGCTGAGCCTCGCGGCGCGCGAGCGGCACGAGGTGGTGTACGCGGTCACGCCCGCGGCCAACGCCGGGATGATGGCGACGATGCGCGCCACGGGACTGCCGCTGGAGCGGCGCGTGGAGGCGGGCGCCGAGGTGCTCTCGCTGCGCCTGCGGGAGCCCGTCGGCTCGGCGCCGCCGCGCCCGGGCCCGTGGCGGGCGCACGGCCTGCCGTAAACGCGGGCGGCGCTGTCGGGAAGCACACGGCGGTCCGGTGGTGACGAACGCGGGACCGGCGTACCAGGATGGGCGCATGTCAGATGACACCAGTACCTTGCTTCCCCGTGGTCTCGCGGACACCTATACCGACGCCCTGATCGACCTCGACCCGATCATCGGCACCAGCCTCGGCGTGGCCGCCGGCGCGGGGCGACTACCCGACTTCTCGCCGGACGGGCGGCAGGAGATAGCGAACCTGGCCCGCAGGACCCTCGACCGGCTCGCCGCGGCGGAGCAGCTGCCGGGGGCCGGAAACGACGGGGAGCGCCGCTGCGCGCGGCTGCTGCGCGAGCGGCTGAGCGCGGAGCTCGCGGTGCACGAGGCGGGCGAGCCGCTGCGGGCGGTGAGCAACCTCAGCTCGCCGGTGCACGAGGTGCGCAACGTGTTCACCCTGATGGCGACCGAGAGCGCGGAGGACTGGGCGGCGGTGGCCTCCCGGCTGCGGGCGGTTCCCGCGGCGCTCGAGGGCTACCGGGAGTCCCTGGCGCAGGGCCTGGCGCGCTCGCTGCCCGCGGGTCCGCGCCAGGTGTCCACGGTGATCGGGCAGTTGGGCGAGTGGATCGGCGAGAAGGGCGGCTGGTTCGCCGAGTTCGTCGCCGCGGGCCCCGAGGCGCTGCGCGGCGAGCTGGACGCGGCGGCGGCCGAGGCCACCGGGGCGGTCGCCGCGCTGCGGGACTGGCTGCGCGACAGCTACGCGCCGGCCGTGGCGGGCGCCCCCGAGACGGTGGGCCGGGAGCGGTACGCGCGGTGGGTGCGGTACTGGACCGGCGCCACCCTGGACGTGGAGGAGGCCTACGCGTACGGCTGGTCCGAGTTCCACCGGCTGCACGCGGAGATGCGGGCCGAGGCGGAGAAGATCCTGCCGGGCGCGACCCCGTGGGAGGCGCTGCGCCACCTCGACACCGCAGGCGAGGCGGTGGAGGGCGTCGAGGAGGTGCGGGCCTGGCTGCAGGCGCTGATGGACGAGGCGATCGGGGCCCTGGACGGGGCGCACTTCGAGCTGGCCGACCGGGTCAAGCGGGTGGAGACGATGATCGCCCCGCCGGGCAGCGCGGCGGCGCCGTACTACACCAGCCCCTCGCTGGACTTCTCCAGGCCGGGCCGGACCTGGCTGCCGACGATGGGCGAGACCCGCTTCCCCGTCTACGACCTGGTGTCCACCTGGTACCACGAGGGGGTGCCGGGGCACCATCTCCAGCTGGCGCAGTGGGCGCACGTGGCCGAGGAACTCTCGCGGTACCAGACGACGGTGGGCATGGTGAGCGCCAACGTCGAGGGCTGGGCGCTGTACGCGGAGCGGCTGATGGACGAACTCGGCTTCCTGCACAACGCCGAGCGGCGCCTGGGCTACCTGGACTGCCAGATGATGCGGGCGGTGCGGGTGATCATCGACATCGGCATGCACCTGAGCCTGGAGATCCCGGCCGACTCGCCCTTCCACCCGGGTGAGCGCTGGACTCCCGCGCTGGCGCAGGAGTTCTTCGGGCGGCACAGCGGGCGCCCGGCGGACTTCATCGAGAGCGAGCTGGTGCGCTACCTCGGCATGCCGGGGCAGGCCATCGGCTACAAGCTGGGCGAACGCGCCTGGCTGACCGGCCGGGAGGCGGCCCGCGCGGCGCACGGGGCCTCCTTCGACGCGAAGAAGTGGCACATGGCGGCTCTCTCGCAGGGGTCCCTCGGGCTGGACGACCTGGTGGCCGAGCTGTCGGCGCTGTAGCGGCGCCCCGCGGCGGCCGCCCCGTCCCCGCCGGGCGGGGAGGGGGCGGCCGCGCTGCCCGGGGGCGGTGGCGGCTCAGCGGGCGAAGCCGCCCTCCGAGTTGACGACCTCGCCGGTGATCCAGGCCGCCTCGTCGGTGGTCAGCCAGGCGACGAGGCGGGCGGGGTCGTCCGGCTCGGCCCACCGGCCGCCGGGGAAGAGGGCGGCCACCGCGGCGTGGTCGGCTCCGGTGAGGTAACCGGTGTCCACCGGGCCCGGGTTGACGGCGTTGACGGTGATCCGCCGCCCGGCGAGCGCCGTGGCCAGGGCGCGTACGGCGGTGGCCAGGGCGCCCTTGGAGATGCTGTAGGCGAGTTCGTTCGGCATGCCGCCGCGCAGGTCCTGGCCCGAGGTCATGAACACGATCCGCCCGGCGGGGAGGTCCTCCGGCCGCCCGGCCGCCTCGGCGGCCCGTTCCCGGTGGCGGGCGAAGGCCTGGGCGAGGAGCACGCCGGAGCGGGCGTTCACCTGCCAGTGGGCGTCGAGCATGCCGGCGTCCACCGCTTCGAGGGGCCCGTCCCGGCCGCTGAGCGCGTGGTTGGCGACGAGGATGTCCAGGCGCCCGCCGAGCGCCTCGGCCGCGGCCTCCACCAGGTGGGCGGGCGCCTCGGGTTCGGCGAGGTCGGCGGCGCCGTGGGCGGCGACCGCCCCCTCGGCGAGCAGTTCCCCGAGGTCGGCGGCCAGCCGCCCGGGTCCTTCCGGGTCGGCTCCCCAGGGCTGGGCCGCGTCGTGCGGGACGTGGTGGTGCAGGTAGACGGAGGCGCCGTAGGCCGCGAGCCGCCTGGCGGTGGCGTAGCCGATGCCGTTCCGGCGGCTGGCCCCCGTGACAAGGGCGGTGCGGCCCCGCAGGGGGAGGGGGTCGCGCCGCGGGGGGCGCGGGGTGCTTTCGTGGATCACGGCCGCCAAGACTGCCCGGGTCCCGGCGGCCGTGTCAGGTGGTTTTCCGCCTCAGCAGCCGCAGTCGGCGCCCGCCGCGGCGGGGGCGGTCAGCGGGTCGGGCGCGGCGCGGCGGCTGCCGTCCGCGGCCTCGACGGTGAATCCCTCGCGCACCCAGTACTCGTAGCCCCCGAGCATCTCCTTGACGGGGTGGCCGAGCCTGGCCAGGGCGAGCGCGGCGCGGGCCGCCCCGTCGCAGCCCGGGCCCCAGCAGTAGGTGACGACGGGGACGCCGGGGCCGAGCAGGCGCGGGGCCAGGGCCGGGATGTCCGCGGTGGGCAGGTGCAGGGCGCCGGGAACGTGGCCCTGGTCCCAGGACTCGGCGCTGCGGGAGTCCACGAGCACGAAGCCGGGCTCGCCCGCGTGCAGCGCCGCGTGCACGTCGGAAACGTCGGTATGGAAGGCGAGCCTGGCGGCGAAGTGGGCCTCGGCGGCGGCCGGTTGCGCCTGGGGGACGGCGGGACCGGGAGCGGTGAGCTGTTCTGTCATGGCGGCGAATCTACGGGGCCGCGGGCCGCCAGGGCAGAGAGCTTCCACGGCGATCGAGTTGATTCGCCGTGGATCTCCCTGCTAGACAGGCGGCATGGCCGAGTATTCCCCGGACGCCACCGACTGGCGTCTCCTCGACGCGCTCCAGGCCGACGGGCGCGTGGGCTACGCCGAGCTCGCGCGGCGGGTGAACATGTCGGCCAGCGCCGTCACCGAGCGCGTCAGGCGCCTGGAGGAGGCGGGGGTGATCTCCGGCTACACGGCCGTGGTGGAGCCGGAACGGGTGGGCCTCACGGTGCTCGCCTTCGTGCGGCTGCGCTATCCGCACGGCAACTACAAGCCGTTCCACGACCTGATCGCGGCGACGCCCGAGGTGCTTGAGGCGCACCACGTCACGGGCGAGGACTGCTTCGTGCTGAAGGTCGCGGCCCGTTCGATGCGGCACCTGGAGGAGGTGACCGGGCGGGTCTCCGGCCTCGGCCCGGTGACCACCAGCGTCGTCTACTCCTCCCCGCTCCCCCGCCGGCCGCTCGGGGGCCCACGCGCCTGAACGGCGGCCGCGGGCCCGTGCGGCCGCGCCCCGGCCCGCGGGCCGGGGCGCGGCCGGCCGCTCAGGGAGTCCAGTCGCCGAGCCAGTCGGCGGGCTCGTACGCCCCGGCCTCCGCGTCGCTCAGCTGGGGCCGGTCCGCGCTCTCCTGCCCGGCGCCGGGACCGGAGTTGTGGTACTCGGCGAACCGGTCGTCGCGCCAGGAGAAGCCGCTCATGTCGGTCCAGGGCGCCTGGCGCACGGCGGCGCTCAGCTGGGTGTCGCGCACCACCGCCTCCGGGTCGAGGGTGGCGTCGCCCCCGGCGTGCCAGGGCCGCCCCAGGTAGTAGGTGTGGTCGCTGACGTCGCCGGTGAGGGTGCAGCCCGTGATGAGGAAGCCGTGCCGGCCGGCGGCGGTGGAGGGCGCGGTCACGTAGCCGGCCGAGCTGCCGTCGGGGCGGCGGGTCACCTCGATGACGGTGCCGGTGATGACGGCGGTGGCGCGGCCGAAGATGAAGTCGACGTTGCCGCGGACCCGGGAGCGGGTCAGGTAGACCCGGCCCTGGGTCTCCTTGTTCGCCGAGTCCAGCAGCAGGGTGTCCTGGTCGCCGTCGGCCACGATGCCGTCGAGCAGGATGCGGTCGCCCCTGGTGCGCAGGGCCACGGCCTGGTGGTTGGCCTGGTCGGCGTGGGCGATCTCGTCGAAGTCGTTGGCGAAGGTCAGGTTGCGGGCCTGGAAGTCGTCCGCGTCCACGGCCACCGTGGCGCTGCCGCTGGTGCCGTACGTGCCGCCGCCCGGCTTCGGGGTGCCGGAGGAGTTGTCGTAGACGATGGTCACGTCGTCCGGGGAGTCGCCTGCCCCCACCAGCCTGAGGTGCGGCTTGTCGCTCGGCACCAGGACGGTCTCCCGGTAGGTGCCGGGCTCGACGGTGATGGTGACGGCGGAGGAGTTGCCCGAGGGGACCGCGTCGACGGCGGCCTGGACGGTGGTGTAGTCGCCGCTGCCGTCCTTGGCGACGGTCAGGCCGGCGGCGGCACGCGGGGCGTGCGCGGCGGCCGTGGGCGCGGCGGCGGCGAGGAGGAGCGCGGCGAGTGCGGCCGGGAGCGCCGCCCGGCGGGAGACTCTGGGCATGCGGGGTCCGATCTCGTAGGGGGACGCCTGTCCCCCGTGGGTCGCCGCCGCGGCCGTGGAGGTTGCCCCGCGGCATCCGCCTGCGCCCGGTTCCTGCCCCGCCCGGCGCCGCGCCTCAGCCCTCGGCGTAGGTCCGCTCGCCGAGGGCGAGGGTGGCCGTGCCTGCGGTCGCGGTGGACAGCCAGGCGCGGAAGGCGCCGATCCCGGCCTCGGGCAGCGCCACCTCGATGGTGACCCCCCGGGGCCCGTACGCCACCTCCCGCACCCGGTGCCCGGTGCCGCGCAGGTCGTTCTCCAGCCGGCCCGCCCGCTGGTGGGAGACGGCGACGGTGGCCAGCCGCCACTGCCGGCGGGTGACGGTGCCGACGGCGTCCAGCGCCTGGCCGACCGCCCCGCCGTAGGCGCGGATCAGGCCGCCCGCGCCGAGCTTGGTGCCGCCGAACCAGCGGGTGACCACCGCCACCGCGTAGCGCACGTCGCGGCGCAGCAGCATCCGCAGCATCGGCAGCCCGGCCGTGCCGCCCGGCTCGCCGTCGTCCCCGCTCTTCTGGATCTCTGCGTCCGCGCCGATGACGTACGCGTGGCAGTGGTGGCTCGCGGCCGGGTGGGCGGCGCGCACGCGGGCGAGGAACGCGAGGGCGTCCTCCTCCGAGGCGGCCGGGGCCAGGGCGCACCGGAAGCGGGAGCGGCTGACCTCCGTCTCGTGCACGCCCTCGCGGGCCACCGTCACATATGCGTCCGCCACCCGCCCACTATGCAACGCGCCGGCCGGGGCGGGAATGGCGGGGCCCGCCCGCTCGTTGCCGGGTCATGGCCATGTATGGGGATCTCGCAACCGCGCGCCGGATTCTGACCGAGACGGGCGACACCTGGGCCGTCGTCGGCCTTTCGAACAACCCGAGCCGGGCGGCGTACGGGGTCGCCGCCGTGCTCCAGCGGCACGGCAAGCGGATCGTGCCGGTGCACCCGAAGGCGGAGACGGTGCACGGCGAGCCCGGCTACGCCAAGCTGGCCGACGTGCCCTTCCCCGTCGACGTGGTGGACGTGTTCGTGCACAGCGCCTGGGCGGGCTCCGTCGCCGACGAGGCGGTGGCGGCGGGGGCCAAGGCGGTGTGGTTCCAGCTGGGCGTCATCGACGAGGACGCCTACCGCAGGACGCGGGCGGCCGGCCTCGACATGGTGATGGACCGCTGCCCGGCGATCGACCTCGCGTCCTTGCGCTGACGGCCGGCGGGCCGCGTGCGGGCCCTCCGTCCCGGCCCGGCCGCCGCGTCAGCGTCCGTTCCCGGAGTCAGGGGGCGTTCCGAGGTCGAACGTCCCGGTCTCGCCGGATTCGAGCACGAGGTCCCCTCGCCCGCGGTCCCGCGCACTTCGGCCACGGCGGAGCGCCGCACGGCCGGCGCGGCGGCGGCCGGGATGTCGTGGAGATCGATCCGGCTGACCACGGTCAGCTCGGCCGTCGTCGCCCGCGGGGTGCGCGCCGGCCAGGTCCGTCCGGTCTGCGCGGGCCGGTGGGTGTTGCCTCCTTCGGTGGGGCGGACGTTGCCGCGGTGGCCACGAGGCGCCGCGCGGACCGCCTCACCGTAGGGCGCGCCCGGTGCCCCGCGGGCACGGGAAACCGTCACGTGCCGAGCGGCGGTCCGCCCCGGCCGCGGTTCCCGGGCGGGGATCATCGCCTCCGCGGACCGCGCGCCGCCGCGCCCTGTGTGTGATCCACGCCCTTGACGCGCCACGCCGCATGGCTCATTCTCGTCGCCATGCGTTCCGCCCTGACGTCACGTCGACATGTCGACCTGGGCCGTGTCACCACGGCCTCCTGTTCCGCCTGACGTCAGCCACCGCCTGAGGGCGCGCTCACCGACGCGCCGCGGTCGCCTCTTTGGCTCTCTTTTTTCTTCACCCCTGCTTTTCTCCCCCCTTTTTGTCCTCGCCGCACGTTCCGTGACGGCTGCTCTCAAAGGACCACTCTGCCGTGTTCTCCTCACGCCTGCCTGCCGCGAGACGCCTGTCCCTCGCCTTCGTCCTGCCGACCGCCCTCGTCCTCCTCCTCGGCTCCTGCGGGACCGACGGCGCGGACGACGCCGGCGGCCCCGCGTCCGGCGAGCCGGTCCGGGGCGGAACCCTCCACTACGCGTTCAGCGAGGCGCCCGACTGCGTCGACTCCCGGCAGCGGCCCCAGCTCAACTCGCGGATGACAGGACGGCAGTTGGCCGACGCGCTGACCGAGCAGGACCCGGACACCGGCGAGATCCTGCCCTGGCTCGCCACCTCCTGGGAGATCAGCGACGACGCCACCAGGTTCACCTTCCACCTCCGCGACGACGTGACCTTCAGCGACGGCGAGAAGTTCGACGCCGAGGCGGTCAAGGCCAACTTCGACGCGATCATCGACCTCGGCGTCCAGGCCCCGCAGGCCTTCAGCTTCCTCACCGGGTACCAGGAGACCGTGGTCGAGGACCCGTACACGGCCACGGTGGTCTTCGAGGAGCCGAACGCGCAGTTCCTCCAGGCCACCGCCACCGCCTCGCTGGTGCAGCTCTCCCCCGCCTCCCTCGGCAACGACCCCGCCGACCTGTGCCTGGGCGACTTCGCCGCCTCCGGCCCGTTCACGCTCGACGAGTTCACCCCGGAGACGTCGGTGCGCCTGGTCAGGCGCGAGGACTACGCCTGGCCCTCCCCGATCGCCGAGAACCAGGGCGCCGCCTACGTCGACGCGGTGCAGCTGGACGCCATCCCCGAGGGCAGCGTCCGGCAGGGCAGCCTCACCAGCGGCCAGGTCGACCTCATCGAGGCGGTGCAGCCCGCGGGCCGGCAGCAGCTGGCGGACACCCCGGGCTTCAGCGTGGCCACCGCCACCCTGCCCGCCATCTCCATCCCCTACGTCCCGCTGCCGGGCAGCCCGAAGCTCCAGGACGCGGACACCCGCCGCGCCCTCAGCCTCGCCCTCGACCGGGAAGCGATCGTGCAGGCCGTCTTCAACGGCGTGAACCGGCCCGCCACCGGCGTGCTGACCACCACCAACCCCGGCTATGTCGACCAGTCCGACGAGATCCGCCACGACCCGCGGGCCGCCGCCGAGTTGCTCGACCGCGCCGGCTGGGACGTCATCGGCGACGACGGCATCCGCCGGAACGCGGACGGCGAGAAGCTCAGCCTGACCCTCACCTACGAGAGCGGCGACCCGCAGGCCGAGCAGCAGCACCAGCTGGTCCAGCAGCAGTGGGCCGAGGTCGGCATCGAGCTCGTCCTCGACCCGGTCGCGACCTTCCCCGACGTCACCATCGACCAGTACCCGGGCGACCTCACCACCTGGAGCCAGACCCGCGCGGACGTCGACGTGCTCCGGCTCGTCTACTCCTCCTTCGACCCGTCGTACAGCCTGCGGTACGGCAACCCGGACGAGGAGCTGAACGAGCTGCTGAATGCCCTGCAGACCACGGTGGACCCCGAGGAGCGCGGCGAGATCGCCGCCCAGGCCCAACAGCGGATCGTCGAGCAGGGCTACGCGGCACCCGTCTACGACCGGGTCTCGGCCTACGGCTTCAGCGACCACGTCGGCGGATTCCGCACCGACCTGGAGGCCAAGCCGCTGCTCAACGAGGTGTGGCTCGCGTCGTGACCCGCTACGTCCTGGTCCGGCTCGGCAACGGCCTGTTCGTGCTGTGGGCCGCGCTGACCGTGTCCTTCATGGTGCTGCACCTGGTGCCGGGCGACGCCGTGACGGTGATGCTGCGCGGCCGCGGCGGGGAGGGCTCCTCGGTCGACCCCGCCGCCGCGGACGCGCTGCGCGCCCAACTCGGCCTGGACCGGCCGCTGTACGCGCAGTACCTCGACTTCGTGTGGGGGGCGGTCCGACTCGACTTCGGCACCTCCTTCGCCACCGGCGACGAGGTGAGCGCCGTGCTCGGCAGGTCGCTCCCGCCCACCCTCGAACTGGCCGCCGCCGCCCTGCTGCTGACCCTGGTCGCCGGGGTGGCGGCGGCGGTGACCGCCTCCCTGCTGCCCAGCGCGCCGCTGCGTTCCGCGGTCTGGTCGGTGACGGTGGCGGGCGGCGCCGTCCCGAGCTTCTGGACCGGCATCATCCTGCTGCAGGTCTTCTCCTTCCGGCTCGGCTGGTTCCCCGCGTTCGGCGAGGGCGACCTCTCGCGGCTGGTGCTGCCCGCGTTCGCGCTCGCGCTGCCCGGCATCGGCACGCTGACGCAGGTGCTCGGCAGGAGCCTGCGCACGGCGCTCGCCGACCCCTACGTGCGTACCGCGCGCGCCAAGGGCGCGAGCCGGCTGCGTGCCACGACCGTGCACGCGCTGCGCAACGCCGCCATCCCCGCGATGACGCTCTTCGGCATGATGGTCGGCGGCATCGTGGCCGGCGCCGTCATCACCGAGACCGTCTTCTCCCGGCCGGGGCTCGGCACCCTCACCGCCAAGGCCATCGACACCCACGACTTCCCGGTGATCCGGGCGCTCGTCTTCCTCGTCGGAGCCCTCTACGTACTGATCAACCTGGCCGTTGACCTCGTCTATCCCAAGGTCGATCCGCGGATCGTCCTGCGGTCCGCCTGAGGCGGAGGAAGCCGTGGCAGGAGAGAAACCCCCGATGTCCGTCACCACCGCCCCGCCCGGCGGGGCCCCGCAGGACCACCGGCAGCACCAGGACGACCGGGACCACCGGGAGCGGGACCGGGAGCAGGGGCGGTCGCGGGCGGGCCGCCGGCTGCGGCGCCTCGCCGGGCGCCCCGGGCTGCTGCTCGCCGTGCTGTACCTGGCGCTCGTCCTCGGCTGGACCGTCGCCCCCGGCCTGTTCGCCGGCCAGGACCCGCTGCACACCGACCCCGCCCAGAGCCTCGTCGCGCCGGGCTCCGAGCACTGGTTCGGCACCGACAACCTCGGGCGCGACGTCTATGCCCGCGTGGTGCACGGCGCCCGCGTCTCCCTCGTCGCGGGGCTGCTGGCCGTCGGGCTCGCGCTGCTGGCCGGCTCGGTCCTCGGCGCGCTCGCCGGCTACCTCACCGGCTGGCTCGACCACCTGCTGATGCGGGTGGTCGAGGTGCTGGTCGTCATCCCCGGGCTGCTGCTCTCGCTCACCGTCGTGTCCATCCTCGGCTTCGGCACCACGCACGTGGCGATCGCCGTCGGCATCGCCGGAATCCCCGGCTTCGCCCGGGTGGCCAGGGCCGAGGTGCTGCGCATCAGGGGAAGCGCCTACGTCCAGGCGGCCGTGGCCGGCGGCAACCGCACCCCGGCCATCCTGGTCCGGCACATCCTGCCCAACGCCTCCCCGCCCGTGCTGGTGCTGGCCGCGCTCGACATCGGCGGCGCCGTACTGTCCATCTCGGCCCTCAGCTTCCTCGGCTACGGGGCGGCGCCGCCGGCGCCAGAACTGGGCGCGATGGTCTCGGAGGGGCGCGACTACATGACCACCGCCTGGTGGCTGACGACCTTCCCCGGGCTGACCATCGCCCTGGTCGTCCTGGCCACCAGCCGCGTCGCCCGCGCCCTGGAGCGCACCGGAGTCTCCTCATGACCGACACCACCGCCGGCCCCACCACCGGCGCCCCGACTCACCCGGCGCCCGGCAGCACGCCCTGCACCACCTCTGACGCCACCTCTGCCCCCACGCCCGACAGCGCTGCTGACGCCGCGACCGCGGCGGCCGGGCCTGAGGGACCCGATCCGCTGCTCGCCCTCACCGACCTGCAGGTCTCCTACGCCACCCGGCGCGGCGTCGTGCACGCGGTGCGCGGCGCCTCCCTCACCGTCCCGGCCGGCCGGACGGTCGCCCTGGTCGGCGAGTCGGGCTCCGGCAAGTCGAGCGCCGGCCTGGCCGTCCTCGGCCTGCTGCCGGACGGCACCGGGCCCGTCCGCGGCTCCATCCGGCTGGCGGGACGCGAACTCGTCGGCCTGCCCGACCGCGTCCTGCGCGGCATCCGCGGCCGGGAGATCGGCTTCATCCCGCAGGACCCCAGAGCCTCCCTCAACCCGGTCCAGCGCGTCGGCACCCAGGTCGCCGAGGTGCTGCGGATCCACCGGCTGTCGCGCGGCCGCGCCGAGACCGAGCGGCGCGTGCGGGAACTCCTCGGCGAGGCCGGCCTGCCCGACCCGGGGCGCACGGCGGAACAGTTCCCGCACGAGCTGTCGGGCGGCATGTGCCAGCGGGTGCTCATCGCCATCGCCCTGGCCGGCCGGCCCAGGCTGCTGATCGCCGACGAGCCCACCAGCGCGCTGGACGTCACCGTGCAGCGCCGCATCCTGGACCACCTCGCCGAGGTCACCCGCCAGGCCGGCACCGGGCTGCTGCTGATCACCCACGACCTGGCCGTCGCCGCGGAACGCGCCGACCTGGTCGCCGTCATGTCACAGGGGCGGATCGTCGAGACCGGCCCCAGCGCCGACGTCATCGGCGCGCCCCGCCACCCGTACACCAGGGAACTGGTCGCCGCGGCCCCTTCCCTGACGGCACCGCCCGCCGCGGCCACCGCCCCGGCGGCCGGGCCGCTGCTCACCGTCGAGAACCTGCGGCGGGTCTTCCGGGCCCGGCCGGCGCCTGCCGGGCGCCGGGAGGCGGCGTCCCCCGCCGGCCGGGGCAGGATCACCGCCGTCGACGGGGTGAGCTTCACGCTCGCCCGCGGCGGCTCGCTCGGCATCGTCGGCGAGTCCGGCTCGGGCAAGTCCACCCTGGCGAACCTGCTGCTGCGCCTGGACCGGCCCGACGCGGGCCGGATCGTGCTGGACGGCGTGGACCTCGCCACCGTGCCGCCCGCCCGGCTGCGCCGGCTGCGCCGGAACATCCAGCCGGTGTTCCAGGACTCCTACGGCTCCCTGGATCCGGCGTTCACCGTCGCCGAGGCCATCGCCGAGCCGCTGCGGGCCTTCGGCGTGCGCAAGCGCGCACGCGCCGAACGCGTCGCCGAACTGCTCGACCTGGTGCGGCTGCCCGCCGCGACGGCCGGCCGCCGCCCGGCCGAACTCTCCGGCGGCCAGCGGCAACGCGTGTCCATCGCCCGCGCCCTTGCCCTCACCCCCCGGCTGCTGGTGCTCGACGAGCCGGTCTCCGCGCTCGACGTCTCGGTCCAGGCCCGCATCCTCACCCTGCTCGCCGAACTGCGCGCGGAACTCGGCCTCGGCTACGTGTTCATCTCCCACGACCTCGCGGTCATCCGGCAGGTGTGCGACCTGGTCCTGGTGATGCGCCGCGGCCGGGCCGTGGAACAGGGCCGGGTGACCGAGGTGTTCGCCCGGCCTCAGCACCCCTACACCCGAGAACTCCTGGCCGCCGTCCCCGGCCGGCCCCCGACCCCCGCGAGGAGCCTGACGTGAAGAAGGAGCCTGAGGTGAAGGACGCACAGCGGTTCGCGGAAAGCTGGGCCAGGTGGCACGCCGAGCGCGAGCGCGCCCTCGCCGCCCCGCACGGCTTTCTCGCCATCACCAGCCTGCGCTGGCTGAGCCCCGAGCCGACCCGGTTCGAGGACGCGCCCGGCACCTGGTCGAACACGGCGGAAGGGCCCGCGGTCGAGCTGGCCGCGGACGAGGAACTCACCGTCGACGGCGCCACCCTCCGCGGCCGTCACGTCTTCACCGGACTCGCCGAACGCGCCGGCGTGTTCGCCACCTACGGAGACCGTGCCGTCGAGATCGCCCGGCGCGGCGGAGAGGTGATTCTGCGCCCCCGCGACCCCGGCCACCGGCTGCGCACCGCACACGCCGAGACCCCCGCCTACGCCCCCGACCCGCGGTGGGTGCTGCCCGGCAGGTACCTGCCGTTCAAGGCGCCGCGCGCGGTGACCGTGGGGTCCGTCGCGGAGGGCCTCGAACACGTCTACGAGGCGCCGGGCCAGGTCGAGTTCGCGTGGGCGGGCACGACCCACCGGCTCACCGCGTTCCCCGGGGGACACGGCGGCCTGCTGATCCTGTTCACGGACGCCACCTCCGGGGTGACCACGTACGCGGCGAACCGTTCCCTGTCGGTCGAACGCCCCGGCGAGCAGGGCCTGGTGACGCTCGACTTCAACCGGGCGGTCAACCTGCCCTGCGCGTACACGGACTTCGCCACCTGCCCGCTGCCGCCGGCGGAGAACCGGCTGCCGGTGGCCGTCGAGGCGGGCGAGAAGCTGCCCAGGGAGCGGGGCGGCGCGGCCTGAATCCGGCCTGCTCCGCCCCGCTCCCCGCGGCGGCCGGCTCTCCTGCGGGCTGCCGGTCAGCACCACCCGGCCCGAGATCTGCTGCGGGTTGAGGAGCAGGTTGCAGATCGGGCAATTGCGCTCGACGGCCTCGTGGAGTTCCTTGATGCGCTCCGCCGGGGCCGGCGAGGTGATGTGGATGGTGCAGGAGATGTTGTGCGGGTAGATCGGGGTCTGCTCGAAGCCGGGCGACCCGGCCCGCGGGTCGTGATCGGCCTGGACCTCGGCCTCCAGGGAGTCCAGCGGAATGCGCAGGTCGGCCGCCTGGATGAGGAAGACGTGCGTGAGGCAGACCGAAGGCGAGAGCGGAGGGCCACGGAGGGGCGGAAGAGAAGTTCCCGGCGCACGGACGACCGTGCGCGCGTGGCCCTCACGGGCGCCGGCGGAGATCAGGCACAGGCGCGACAGAGGATGCTGGAAACGCGCTGAAGATCAACGTGGCGACGCAGCACGCGGGCCAGGCCGATCAGCCGGACGGGAGCGTCGTGCGACCGCAAGACCACGATCGGTCCTCCCTTTCATCCGGCGTCCCCGCCCCCGTGAAGAAATGCCAAGGCCGGGCGGATGACGCCCCGTCACATGATCCCGGGTGGTGGCGGCGAGGGCGCCCGCGAGGCGGCGGCTCGGCGGCGGCGGTCGCGGCAGCCGCCCGGCGGCGGCGCGCCCGGCACGCCCGGGCGCCTCGGGCATCCGCCGCCGCGCCTCCGCGCGAGGCCCCGCCCGGGGCCGGGCCCGGCAGGCCGGGCGCGGCGGAGGGGGCCGGGAGCCTACGCGCCGCCGCCCTCGGCCGACTCCAGAATCCGGTCGAGGGTACGGCGCCCGGTCGCGCTCATCACCGGGTTGCTCTCGACGTAGTACCAGACCAGGCCCATGGCCTGCGCGAACGCCCAGGCCATGCCCCGCTCCCACTCCAGGTCCCCGCAGCCCAGGGCGGCCCGCAGCACCCGGCGCGGCCCCGAGTCCAGCAGATGCCAGGCGCCGACCAGGTCCAGCGCGGGATCGGCCGGGCCGAAGCCGCCCCCGTCGAGGACCCCGGCCAGCCGGCCGCCCGCGACCAGCACATTGCCCGGGATCAGGTCGCCGTGGGTCATCGCGTCCGCGCCGCCGCGCGGCAGGCGCCGCAGCCGGTCCCACAGCGCGCGCAGCCGCGGCACGTCGAGCAGCCCCGCGCTCTCGGCGAAGCACTTCTCCATCCAGGCGTCGTGGGCGGTGAGTTCGCCGCCGCGGCCCGGACCTGCGAAG
Source organism: Streptomyces hoynatensis (assembly GCF_003626535.1). Classification (GTDB taxonomy): domain Bacteria; phylum Actinomycetota; class Actinomycetes; order Streptomycetales; family Streptomycetaceae; genus Streptomyces; species Streptomyces hoynatensis. The sequence continues at coordinate 253,039 of NZ_RBAL01000003.1, read as the reverse complement.
CGCCTGCCGCGGGTGTCGGCCCCGCGCAGGGCGGCGATGAAGGCCGCCAGGTCGCGCGCGAAGGGCTCCGACCCGCCCGGGTCTGCTTCCGTGGCCGGACTTCCCGGCACCCAGGTCTGCACCGACCAGGGCATGGGGTAGCCCGCGCCCGGCTCGCCCAGGGCCACGGGCTCGGGGGTCGGGAACGGCGAGACGCCCGCCAGCTCGGCGCTCGCGCGGGCCTCCTGCTCCAGCACCGCGCGCGTGGCGGCGGCGTCGGCCAGGCGCAGCGGGAAGCGCGCGGTCAGGGCGTCCCCGATGCGGAAGATGGCGTTGACGGTCCCGGTCGAGTGCACCGGGCGCAGCGGCAGCCCGCCCCACCGGGGGAACTGCTCGCGCACCAGGGCGGCGGCCAGCTCGGGAGCGACGTCCACCTGGTCCTCGTGCATCGTCATGCCGTGAAAACCTTCCTCCACGACACGCGCCGTGTCCTCCGGGAGCCGGTGAAGCCTGCCGCACGCCACCCGGCCGTGTCAACACGCCGCCGGCGAGGGCGCGCCCGCCCGGCCGGAGCCGCGGGGCCGGCCGGCCCCGGTGCCGCCCCGGGCCCGGCCCCGGTGCTGCCGATCCGCGCGCGGTTCGCGGCGGGCCTCAGCCGTCCTGATCCGAGGTCAGGCGGTCACGGACCCACCGCACGGCGGAGGGGTGGCGCGGTTGCCAGCCCAGTTCGCGGCGGGCCCGCAGGCCGCGCACCCGGCTGTTGGAGCCCAGGGCGTACACGGCCGGCTCGAATCCCCACTCCCGGATGGCGTCCTCGATGTCCCACGCCTGCGCCCGTCCGCAGCCCAGGGCGTCGGCGATGGCCTGGGTCAGCTCGCCGAAGGACGCCTCGCCGTTCTCCACGAAGTAGAAGGCGCCGGCGGGGGCGGCCTCCAGCGCCAGGGCGTACAGCTCGGCGACGTCGTCGATGTGGACGGTCGACCAGATGTTCCGGCCCGGGCCGACGTGGCGGGCGACGCCGCTGGAGCGGGCCTGGCGGGCCAGGCGCGGCAACTGCACGCTGTCGCGCGCGATTCCGCGGCCGTGCCCGTAGACGAGGCTGTTGCAGAGCACCACGGAGCGCACCCCGCGGTCGGCGGCGGCCAGGACGAGCCGGTCGAGGGCGACGCGCGGCGCCTTGTCCGGCTCGGGACGCCACGGACTGCCCGGCGCGACGTCCGCCTCGGTGAAGACCCGCTCGCTCCGCTCCCCGCGCGCGTCGTCGCCGACGATGCTGGAGCCGCTGGTGTGGAGCAGGGCCTTGCCGGTGCCCTCAAGCGCCGCGAGGAGGGCCTCGACGGCGGGCCTGTGGTCGCTGTCCGCCGCGTTGATCACGGCGTCGGCCGCACGTGCGGCGGACGCGAGCGCCGGCCCGTCGTCGAGATCGCCGCGAATCGGGGTGATTCCGCGTTCCGCCAGCGCCCGCGCCTTGCCGCCGGTACGGGCCAGTCCGGTCACCTCGTGGCCCGCGCCGGCGAGCCGGACGGCGAGAGAGCCGCCGATGTAGCCCGTGGCCCCGGTGAGGAAGATACGCACTCCACAACCTCCGAGATATTTGCAGACGCCTGTAATCTTTACAGGCAATAGTATGCGCCCGCAATCGACTGCCCGTGCCACCCCCGCGCCCGCCCCCGCCCCGGCCCCCGTGTCCCCGGGGCGCACTCGACGCGCCGGATGCGACGCCACCGGGCACGGCCCTGCCGCAGGGCCCGGATTCCGGCCGCTGCCCGAGGCCGGATGGCCCACTGCCCGGGCCCGGGCGCCGCGCCCCAGGCGCCGCGGGTCCAGGCGCCGCGCCCCGATGACCCCGGCCGCGGGTGGCGGGCCCCCGGGTTCGGTGCTGTGCTGGAAGCGAGAGCGCGCCGCGCTCTCCGGGCGGGCGCAGTGCCCCGCCCCGGCCGCGGCGCAACGGCCCGGCCTCCTCGAAGGCCGCCGGGAGACGGAGGCGGTATGAGCCGTCAGGCGGGCGGGGAAGCCCGGGTGATCCGCTGGTTCCAGGACCTGTCCTCCGCCGACACCCCCCTCGTCGGCGGCAAGAACGCCTCCCTGGGCGAACTGACCCGGCACCTGACGCCGCACGGCATCCGGGTCCCCGACGGCTTCGCCTGCACGGCCCGCGCCTACGCGGACCTGCTGCACACGGGCGACCTGCGGTCCCGGATCGCCGAACGCCTCGACGCCCTGCGCGCCGGCGAGGACGTGTCCCGGGTGGGCGCCGCGATTCGCCGGATGTTCCTGGACACGCCGCTGCCCGGGCACCTCGACGGCGCGCTCCGGGAGGCGTACCGGGAACTCGGGCGCAGGCTGGGCAGGGCGGAGCCGGACGTCGCCGTGCGCAGCAGCGCCACGGCGGAGGACCTGCCGGAGGCCAGCTTCGCCGGGCAGCAGGAGACCTACCTGAACGTGTCGGGCGAGGCGGCGCTGCTCGAAGCCTGCCGCCGCTGCTACGCCTCGCTGTTCACCGACCGGGCCATCAGCTACCGCGAGGACCACGGATTCGGCCACCTCGACGTGGCGCTCTCCCTCGGCGTGCAGCAGATGGTGCGCTCCGACCGGGCCGGCGCGGGGGTCGCGTTCACCCTCGACACCGACAGCGGCTTCCCGCACGTGGTGCTGATCAACGCGGCCTGGGGGCTGGGCGAGTCCGTCGTCTCCGGCACCGTGGACCCCGACGAGTACCAGGTGTTCAAGCCGCTGCTCGACCGCGCGGACGCCGCCCCGGTGATCTCCAGGGCGCCCGGCGCCAAGGAGCGCAAGGTCGTCTACGGGCGGCCGGGCGGGGAGCCGACCGTCACGGTCGAGACGAGCCGGGAGGAGCGGGCGCGGTACGTCCTCGACGAGGCGGAGATCCTCCACCTGGCCCGCTGGGCGGTGGCCATCGAGGAGCACTACGGGTGCCCCATGGACATCGAGTGGGCGAAGGACGGCGACACCGGCGACCTGCACATCGTGCAGGCCAGGCCCGAGACGGTGCAGTCCCGCAAGGCCACCGCCACGCTCAAGTCCTACCGGCTCAAGGAACACGGCCGGCCGCTCACCACGGGACTGGCCGTCGGCGACGCCATCGCCGCGGGCGAGGTGTGCAACCTGCGCGACGCCGCCGAGATCGGCCGCTTCCGCGACGGGGCGGTCCTGGTCACCGCGGCGACCGACCCCGACTGGGAACCGATCATGAAACGGGCGGCCGCGATCGTCACCGATCACGGCGGGCGGACCTCGCACGCGGCGATCGTCAGCAGGGAACTCGGCGTGGCCGCCGTCGTCGGCACCGGGAACGCCACCGGCGCCCTGCGCGACGGGCAGCCGGTCACCGTCTCCTGCGCCGAGGGCGAGGAGGGCACCGTCTACCAGGGGGTGCTCGACTTCGAGGCGCGCGACATCGACCTGGAGCGGGTGCCGGACACCAGGACGCACGTCATGCTGAACATCGCCAACCCGGCCGCCGCGTTCCGCTGGTGGCGCCTCCCCGCGGACGGCATCGGGCTGGCCCGCATGGAGTTCATCGTCAACAACCACGTGCGGGTGCACCCGATGGCCCTGCTGCGGTTCGGCGAGCTGCGGGACGAGGCGGCCCGGGCCCGGATCGCGGAACTCACCCGCGGCTACGACGACCCCGCCGAGTACTTCGTCGAACGTCTCGCCCACGGCATCGGCCGGATCGCCGCCGCCTGGTGGCCGAAGCCGGTCGTCGTCCGCATGAGCGACTTCAAGACCAACGAGTACGCCCGGCTCATCGGCGGCGAGGGCTTCGAGCCGGCGGAGGAGAACCCGATGCTCGGCTGGCGGGGTGCCAGCCGCTACCACAGCAGCGGCTACCGCGAGGGCTTCGCCCTGGAGTGCCGGGCGATCCGCAGGGTGCGCGACCGCATGGGCCTCACCAACGTGATCGTCATGATCCCGTTCTGCCGCACCCTGCCCGAGGCCGACCGGGTGCTCGCGACCATGGCCGAGCAGGGGCTCGCGCGCGGCGACGGGGGCCTGCGGGTCTACGTGATGGCCGAGATCCCCTCCAACATCATCCTGGCCGGGCAATTCGCCGAACGCTTCGACGGCTTCTCCATCGGCAGCAACGACCTGACCCAGCTCACCCTGGGCGTCGACCGCGACTCCGCCGAGCTGGCCTCCCTGTTCGACGAGCGCGACCCGGCGCTCACCGAGAGCATCGGGCAGCTCATCGCCGCCGCGCACCGGGCCGGCCGCCCCGTCGGCCTCTGCGGCCAGCGCCCCAGCGACGACGCGGACTTCGCGGGGCTCCTCGTCCGCTCGGGCATCGACTCGATCTCCGTGGCGCCCGACAGCTTCCTCACGGTCAAGGCCAACGTGGCCGCCGCGGAACGGGAGGCCGGGGCGCGGGAGGCCGCAGAACGGGAGGCGGCGGAACGGCCGGTGCGGCGGGCCGCCTGAGGGCCCGCGGCCGACGGGCCAGGCGGCGCACACCCCCGCGCCGTCCACGGCCCACGAGCGGCGCAACCGCCGGCCGGTTGCCCGATGCCGGGCAGACGCGCTGCACGGCGAAGCCCCGCGGTGCCGGGGGCACGGGTCAGGCCGGGTCAGGACCGGTCGGCGGTTCGGGGTCCTGCTCCAGCGGGGGAAGAGCGATCTGCAGCCGCACCCCGGGCTGCAGGTTGGTGGCGGTGACCGAGCCGCCGTGGGTTTCGGCGATCTGCCGGACGATGGCCAGCCCCAGTCCTGAGCCCGGCACGGAGCGGGCGGCCGGCGAGCGGTAGAAGCGGTCGAAGACGTGGGGAAGGTCGGCGGGCGGGATGCCGGGGCCCTCGTCGCTGACGGACACCGTCCCGCACGCGCGAACCCGGAGATGGACGCGGCCGCCTTCCGGGCTCCACTTCACCGCGTTGCCGAGCAGGTTGCCGATCGCCCGCGCCAGGGCCTGCGGGTCGGCGTCCACCAGGCAGGACTCGAGGTCGGTGGTGAAGGTGACCTTCGTGGTCCGGGAGGCTGCGCGCTCGACCACGCCGGCCGCGAGGAGGTCCAGGCGGGTGTCCTCGGTGTGCCGGCGTTCCCGTCCGTAGCGGGCGAGGTCCAGCAGGTCGTTCACCAGGCCCGCCAACTCCTCCGCCTGCTCGCGGGCGTTGTGCACCAGGGTGGGCGCGAGCGGGTCGGCGGGTCCGTCGTTCTCCTCCAGGAGTTCGAGGTTGGTGGTGAGACTGGTCAGCGGGGTGCGCAGCTCGTGGGAGACGTCGGCGACCAGACGCCGCTGCGCCTGCAGGGAACCGTCCAGAGCCGTCACCATGGTCGCGAACGCCCGGGTCAGCCGCCCGATCTCGTCCCGTCCCCGCGCCTCCACCGCGATGGTGAGGTCCTGCGTCTCGGTGATGCGGTCCACCGTCCGGGTCAGCTCGTGCACCGGACGCAGCACCCGGCCCGCGGTGAGCCGCGCTCCCAGGGCGGCGAGCAGCGTCCCTCCTGCGACGATCGCCACCAGCAGCGTTCGCAGCCACGCCAGCGTGTCACCGACCTCGGACGCCGGGACGGCGGCACGTACCAGCACGGTGCCGCGTGGCGGCGAAACGCCCCCGGTCGATCCGAGGGGGCGGTGTAGACCCGGTAGTGCACGCCCCGGTAGTCGACGTCCCGGAAGTACGCGGGGCGGCTGCCCCGGGCCACTTGGACGTCCTTCCCCGTCACCGGAACGAAACCGGCCGCGGAGCCGGAGGAGCCGGACGCCCCCGAGGGCGAGGGCCGGTCGACGAACTGTACGAGTGTGCTGCCGAGCCTGAGAGGCGCGTCCGGGACCGTCACGGTGTCGTCCGCGGAAGTGGCCCCCGCCGCCTGCCCGGTGCCGGCCGCACCCGTACGCGCGGGTGCGGCGGCAGGGCCGCCCTCGGCCGTACCGCGGACCCGCAGCGGGGCCATGGCCGGCGGCCCCTTGAAAGAGGCGAGAAGGGCGGGCGCCTGATCGGCGGCCGTCTTGAGGGAGCGGTCACGCTGGGCCGTCAGATTCGCCTTGAGCAGCGGATACAGCACCGCCGAGGCGGCGAGCAGAACGGCCATCACCACCAGGCTGCCGGCGAGGGCGACCCTGCCGCGCAGACTCACGGCTGTCCGCGCAGGACGTATCCGAGCCCGCGCACGGTCTGGATGACTCGCGGTTCGCCACCGGCTTCGAGCTTGAAGCGCAGGTAACTGATGTACACCGACAACGCGTTGGACGTCGGCCCGAAGTCGAAGCCCCAGACGGCCTCGAAGAGCGACTTCCGGCTCAGCACACGTCCTGGGTTGCGGAGGAAGTGTTCCAGCAACAGATATTCCGTTCGGGTCAGGTCGACGACCCGCCCGCCCCGCCGGACACGGCAGGCCGTGGTGTCCAACTCCAGATCGGCCAACCGCAGCAGCTCCTGATCGGCGCCGGTCCGCCGCAGCAGGGCACGCAGCCGCGCACGCAACTCCGCCAGGGCGTAGGGCTTGACCAGATAGTCGTCGGCGCCGGCGTCCAGGCCCGCCACCCGATCGTCCACCAGCTCGCGAGCGGTGAGCATCAGGATGGGGATGCGGTCGCCACGGGCCCGCAGACGCCGGCACACCTCGAGACCGCTGGGCTCGGGAATGTGGACATCGAGGATGAGCAGGTCCTGCCGGACACGGGAGAGCTGCTCCAGGGCAGCGCGCCCGTCCGGCGCCTGCGACACCTCGTAGCCGTCGCGGCCCAGAGCGTGGGCCAGGGAACTCCGCACCGCTTCGTCGTCGTCGACGACCAGCACACGCATGTCCGGTGGATCCCCCGCGAGTTCGTGGCGAAAGCCGGAAGGGCCGGTCAGGGCGGGCCGGCCGTCGAAGGCCCTGCCCGTCCCGGTCGCCTCAGCGGTCACCGTACACCACGCCCGGCGCGCCCTTCCGTGGCGTGGTCCGTCAGGGCGCGGTGCGGGCCGCGAAGGGCGGGAGCATGTCAGGCGACGTGCGCGCGAACGCGGTCCCGACGATCCAGACGCCGGCGCCGCCGGGCTCGGAGACGGCCCCGTTGATGCTGTCCGACACCGCCGGCATGGTGATCGGCCGGGCTTGCCCTGACGCCGTCGTCGGGAGCTGCACGCCGTAGGCGGCGGCTGTGGTCTGGCTGTCGGTGTAGCCGAACGCCTGAGGGCCGCTGCGGGTGAAGGCCACGTCCTGGAGTTGCGTGTCGGCCGCGGCCGGCACCGGCACGGATTCCCACGCGGTCCCGGTCCAGCGCAGGGCCAGGGGGTTGCGTATGCCGTCCGGTCCGACGCGGTAACCGACCGCCCAGGTGCCGAACCGCGCGTCGGTGCGCACATTCTGCAGCCATGCCTCGTCGCCCCCCAGGTCGGGCAGCGGGACCTTCCGCCACGTGTGCCCGTCGTAGTGGATCGAGACGCCGACCGGGCCGACCGCCCACACGTCACCGGGGCCGGCCGCGCTGAGGGAGTTCACCCAGCTCACCGGGTTCGCGTCGCTGAGCGCAGCGGGCGTGACGGGGGTCCACGCACGGCCGTTCCAGTGCGCGAGCCCGGCGCTTCCGGCGATCTCGCCGCCCGCCCAGATGTCCGTGGCGGACACGGCGGCAATGCCGAAGAGCTTGCTGCCGGCGGGAAGGGCATCGGTCGGCGTCTGCTGCCAGGACGTTCCGTTCCAGTGCTCGATCAGCGCGTAGGCCACCGGTCCCTGGGCCGCCGAGTAGGTCCCGGTGTCGCCGACCGCCCACACGTCGTCCGGTGCGACCTCCGCGATGCCCCCGTCGAGCCGGCTGCTGAGGAGTCTCAGCGTGGGATCGTCCGGCTGCTCGACGGGCACCGGTGTCTGCACCCAGCCGGAGCCGTCCCAGCGCACGGCCATCGGCGCAAACGGACCGGTGGACGGGATGAAGAATCCCGTCGCCCAGGTGCTGTTCGCCCCGCCGCCGCCCCCCACGCCGAGCAGGTTCGCCGAGGTCACGTCCGGCGAGGGCAGCGGCACCGGCGTCTCCTGCCAGCCCGACGCCTGAGCCCCGGCTGCCGCCGACGCGTCCGTCGCCCCCATCAGCACCAGCACGGAGGCGATGCCCGACGCGGCCAGCCGCCGCCGGAGGCGCCCGGCCCTGCCGCGCGAGGGCCGGCCCCGTCCGCTTGTCTCTGTTGCGCTCACGTGAAGTATCCGTCCCCAGGTCTCGTGCCCGCCCCGACAAGGTGACCGGCGGGCTTGACGAAATCCTCCGTGCCCGAGGTGAGGAGAACGCACGGGAACTCCTGGAAACACATAAGAAACGTCCCCGACCACGGTGACCGGTTGCGCCGTCCTGCCCGTCTCCCCCACCCGGCTTCGGGGTGCCGTCGTCGTACGCGCCGAAGCGCCCCTCACGGCCCGGGACGCGCCCGCCCGGCCACACGCCCGCGGTCGGATCGCGGCGGCACAGCCCGGCCGGCCCGGCCGCGCGGCATCTCCCCGAAACCGCCTGGCACCTGGGTTCCCCGTGCCGGTATCGTCCCGTCCCTCTCCCCGCACCAGCGGCCCACGCCGTATCGGCGGCCCACGCCCAGAGAGCGATACACATGACCACCAGCCAAGCGACCACGACTCTCTGGCGCCCCACCGGCCCCAGGGAACTGGACCTGCTCCGCGAGCTGAACTGGCGTGCGTGGCCGCCCCGACTGCCCGAGCAGCCGATCTTCTATCCCGTCCTCAACGAGGACTACGCCATCAGGATCGCGCGCGACTGGAACGTGAAGCACGACGGCGCCGGCTTCGTCACCCGTTTCGAGGTCGAATCGGAGTTCCTGAGCAGGTATCCCGTCAGACAGGCCGGCGGCCGGACAATCCTCGAACTCTGGGTTCCCGCCGAGGAACTGGACGACTTCAACGCGCACCTCGTCGGCGAGATCCAGGTGGTCCACGAGTTCCGCTGACACCGGGCGCGGCGCCCACGCGGACGGCGGGCCGCCGCACTGCCCCGACATGCCCGACGCCCACCGCGCCCGTCGCACGATTCCCCGTCAGAAACCCCACACGCAACTTGCCTGTCCCCCCACAGATCAACATGAACGCCCTCGGCACGCCCGGAATCGCCCCCCCTTTCCTCCCGGACCTCTTCCTCGCCGACTCCCCCTTCGATCCCCTTACACGACGACCAGCAGCCCCCGGTCAGCGCCGGAACGGCTCCTCGCCACGGCGATCTCCCCGATGGTCTTTCGTCGACGGGAACGGCATCAACAACGGCACCCGGCCGTTGCCCACCCCGAGAAGCCGTACGCGGCAGCAGCTGCCTCGGTAACCCCCACCACAACGAGACCCGCCACCCACGGCACCCCCTTCCGCAGCCAGCCTCCCCCTCGTGCATCCGCACCCACCCGCACCCGGCCAACCACCCGCCCCGTAAACCGCCCACCGCTTCAGCCCCGCAACAAACTCGTTTGTGGCCCGTCCCCCGCCTCGCCACCCGCCCCGCGGGCCGGGCCGCGGGCGGGTGGGTGGGCCCTTGACAGGTCCGTGGACCGCGCATACCGTGCGCCCGAAATCCGGAACTCGGACCGATATCTCGAACGCGGGAGTGGCCTCGTGCGTTCCCGGCTGACGGTGGCTCAGCTTGCCGACCTCGCGGGTGTCTCCCCGGCGACGGTTTCGAAGGTGATCAACGGGCGCCTCGACGTGGGACCGCAGACCCGGGCGCGCGTGGAGGAGGTCATTGCCCGGCACGGATACCGCAGGCGTGCCGCGGCCGCCGGGCCGACCATGCCGCTTGAGGTGCTTTTCCACGAGCTGGCCGGGCCCTACCCGGTGGAGATGCTCAACGGCGTGCAGCGCGTGGCGCGCCGGCATCGGCTGGCCGTCGTGCTGTCCGAGCTCCAGGGGGGCCACGTGCCTGCCGACGGCTGGGTCGAGGACGCCCTGGCACGCCGCCCGACCGGGGTGATCGCGGTGTTCTCCGGCCTGACGGGCGAGCAGGCGACCCGGCTGCGGGCCCGCGGCATCCCCCTGGTCGCGGTGGACCCCGTGGGCGAGTGCGCCCCGGGCGAGCCGGTGGTCGGCGCCGACAACCGGTCGGGCGGGCTGGAGGCCACCCGGCACCTGCTGGCCCTCGGGCACCGGCGGATCGCCGTCATCACCGGTACCCCCGGCACCCAGTCGAGCCGGGCCCGCGTGGCCGGTTACCTGGAGGCGCTGGCCGGGGCGGGCGTGGCGGCCGATCCGCGGCTGATCCGGGTCGGGCACTTCCAGGTGGAGGACGGCGCGCGCCACACGCGGGAGCTGCTGCGGCTCCCCGAGCCGCCGACGGCCGTGTTCGCGTGCAACGACGGGGAGGCGCTCGGGGTGTACCTCGCAGCCGCGGAGGCGGGGGTCCGCGTTCCCGAGGAGCTGAGCGTCGTCGGTTTCGACGACGTCTTCCCCTCGCAGTGGACGGTCCCGCCGCTGACGACGGTGCGGCAGCCGCTGGCGGAGATGGCCGCCACCGCGGCGTCGATGGTGGTCGCGCTGGCCAGGGGCCAGGAGCTGGAGCGCTCCCAGGTGGCTCTGGCCACGAGGCTGGTGGTCCGGGCCAGCACCGCCCCACCGCCACGGTGAGCCACCGAGCCCCGGGCCACCGCCGCGGTGAGCCACCGGACGCCGCCCCGCCCACCGCGGTCAGCCACCGGACGCCGCCTCGCCCACCGCGGTCAGCCACCGCCAGGTTGGGCAGCCGAAGTTGAGCCACCACCGCGCCGGGCCACCCCCGCGTTGAGCCACTGAGCCACCGGCCCGCCGGGCCGCCGGACCCCGGCCCGCCGCCGCGTTGAGCCGCCGGCGCGGGGGACGGGTCAGGAGGCCGTCAGCTCGAAGCGTTCCACCCGCACCGCGCCGCCGAGCCCGAGCGTGGCGTAGTTGAAGATGCCGAACCGGTACCCCATGAAGAAGCGCCAGTCGTTCTTCAGCGTGAACGCCGGGGAGAGGGTCGTGAACCGGGTGCCGTCCGTGCTGTAGGAGAAGGTCACCTGGCGGCCGTTGCCCGGACGGATGTCGGCGGTGGCACGCAGCCAGATCCGGCCGCCGGAGACGGAGGCGCCCGCCACCTCGTAACCGGTGTTGCTGGTGTTCCAGTTGGTGTCCATCGTGATGCCATCGATGCGCACCACGCGGGTGGCGCCGTTGTCGCGCTTGATTCCGATCCATGCGGAGGCGTCGCGGAGGAGGGCGAGCCCACTCCGGTCGCCGTCTCGCATCCCCGAGTAGTCCAGCTGGATCGTCGCCGTGGAGGTGGGGCCCTGGATGCGGTGCGTCAGCGTGTTGCGGGCCGCGTAGAGGTCGTAGGTCACGGTGGCCGTCTGGAGGGTGAGGCCGTTGTTCGCGGACCACTTGGAGTTGTCCGGGTTGTGGTTCCACTCCCACTTGGGTGCCAGCCCCGGTCCCGGGAAGGTGTCGGCGCCGGTCATCGGCTCCACCTGCCGAGGGGGCGGGGGCAGGTCGGGGGTCGCGTAGGAGGCGCCCCAGGCGCCGTTGACCAGCTGGAGAACGGGCCAGCCGTCGCCGGTCCAGGTGACGGGGGCGAGGACCGGAACCCGGCCGCCGGGGTAGGCGTCGACGAAGGCCATGTAGTACCAGGCCCCGTTCTGGGTCTGGACCAGCCCGCCCTGGTGCGGAACGCCGCCGCCCGGGATCGGGCCCGGCAGGTCGAGCAGGACCTGCCGCAGCTCGTAGGGTCCCCAGGGGCCGCTGGTCGACTTGAGGACGTACTGGCCGTTCGCGGGGCGGGTCACGAAGATGTAGTAGTTGCCGTTGATCTTGTAGAAGCGGGAGCCCTCCAGGGTGCCGATGCCTGAGGGCGTGCTGAACACCTGCCGGCTGACGACCTGGCTGCGGCCGTCCGCGGACAACTGCGCGACGCTCAGGGTGGTGTTGCCGTAGGCCACGTACAGGGTGTCGTCCTCGTCGACGAGCAGCCCCGCGTCGTAGTAGGCGGTGCCCAGGGTGGCGAGCCTGCTCCAGGGGCCCTCCACCGAGGTGGCGGTGTAGACGTAGGACCGGGCGAAGTCGATCTGGCCCAGCCAGTAGAAGGTGCGGTTGGCCGGCCGGTAGGCGAGCGAGGAGGCCCAGATGCCGCGGACGTAGCCGCGGGAGCCGTTCAGGTTGTACTTGGCGTCGAAGTCGAGGACGGGCACGGAGTGACCGGCGAACTCCCAGTTGACCAGGTCGTAGGAGCGCAGGATGGGGGCGCCGGGCGAGTAGTGCATGGTCGAGGCCGAGTAGTAGTAGGTGTCGCCGACGCGGATGATGTCGATGTCGGCGAAGTCCTGCCAGAGGACCGGGTTGGCGTACTGCCCGGCGGCGGGCCGCGCGGGCCGGGGCGCGGCCGCGGGGGCGGCCCCGGGCGCGGCGGCGTGGGCCGCGGCGGGGAGGCCGATCGGGGTGGCCGCCGCCGCGGCGAGGCCGGCCGCGGCCGTCAGCACGCCTCTGCGGCCGCGGGGTCGTTCGAGCCAGGACATGCGTTCTCCTTCGCGGATCGGGGACGGTGCGGCGCGGGCCGCCGCCCGGCGCCGCGGCGGCAACGCCGGCCGCCGGCGGGCCCGGGCACGCGCCCGGGCCGGGGCCGGCGTCTCGCCGCGTGCGCGCCGCCGACGGACGGCCACCGTGCCGCGCGAGCAGCGCGGGCCCACGGCCCGCCTGGCACCGCCCGCCCTGTGTTCGACATACGGAACAACGTTCATGCTGCCGAACGGAGAATAGGGGCGGGGAAAGAAAGGCGTCAACGCACCCGGGGCGCATGTTGTGGCCACAATTCCGCGGATTCCGGCGGGATGTCCGGGCCTTTACGGCTCGGAGCCGGGGAGCGCGCGGCGAAAACTCCACGAAATGCCTCCCGATTGAGCATCGCCACACCGCGGCACGGCGCATTGCGCACAGGCGGCATCACCCTCCGGCCCATGCGAACGAAAAGGCCCCGAAAACGCGCTCCCTCCGGGCCCCGGCCGGAACTCGCGGGCGGCGGGGCCTCGCCGGGGCACCGGGGCGGCGCCGGGGCGCACCCCCGGGCCCGCACCCTCCCCCACCTGCGCACCTGCCCGCCGGACCAGCCGTTTCGCCGGGCAGGGCCGCAGGTTGCGTCGTTGCGGAAAAGGCCGAACGACCGGAAGTCCGCGACGGCCGGCACGGCGACGACGCGGCCCGCCGGGGGCCGGAATGGCGCCCGGGCCCTTTCCTTCGTGTCCGGTCGGGACAGAGGGCACGCGAGGTATTGACGCGCCCGGAAAGCCACCTATCATTTCGTGCTGTCCGGCAAGCTGAACGGCGTTCGGTATGCCGAATATTGCGCGCGGATCGGTTCGCCGCTCCGGCGCGAATCCCCCACGGCACCATCCCCCACATCCATCAGGCACTCCCGTGCGCGCCGTGCTGCCCTTTTCCGGCGGGCGGCCACGCCCGTGCGGGCGGGCCGGAAACCCCCAGGGAGACGTCCATGTCCCCATCGCCAGGCCGCCCACGCCACCACGCCCTGCGCGCGGCAGTGGTGACGCTGCTCGGCATCGCGCTGTCGCTGTTCGCGGCGCCCGCGCAGTCGGCCCCCAGCCGGCCGGCCGCCGCGCAGTCCGACTCGGGCCGGTTGGCCGCCACGCAGCCGGGCTCCGGTTCCTCGCCGGCCGCGGCGACCGGTACCGCACCCGGCCGGGTCGCGATCGAGCAGCTCACCGGCAGCTTCCAGTGGTCCTCCACGGGACCGCTGATCTCGCCGCAGCCCGACTCCCGCCACAACGTGGTGTCCGTCAAGGACCCCTCCGTCGTCCGCGACAACAGCGGCAGGTGGCACGTCTTCATGACGACCGCCAACACCGCCGGCGGCTGGAGCATGGCCTACACCAACTTCACCGACTGGTCCCAGGCCCCCTCCGCGCGCCTGACCTACCTGGACACCAACCCCAACATCGGCACCGGCTACCGCGCCGCGCCCCAGGCGTTCTACTTCGCGCCGCGCAACGAGTGGTACCTCGTCTACCAGACCGGCTCCCCCTCGTACTCCACCAGCACCAACCCCGGCGATCCGCAGAGCTGGTCGGCGCCGCGGAACTTCATGTCGGGGCAGGCCGCCGGCGGCACGCTCGACTACTGGGTCATCTGCGACTCCGCCATGTGCTACCTGTTCTCGGCCAACGACGACGGCAAGCTCTACCGGGCGGAGACCACCGTCGGCGAGTTCCCCAACGGCTTCCGCAACACGCAGGTCGTCCTCCAGGACTCCCAGTACGCCCTGTTCGAGGGCGAGGCCGTCTACCGCGTCGACGACACGAACACCTACCTGCTGATGATGGAGGCCATCGGCAGCGACGGCCGCCGCTACTACCGCTCCTACACCGCGAACGGCCTCACCGGCCAGTGGCAGCCCCTCGCCAGCACGGAGGCCAACCCCTTCGCCCGCAGCAACAACGTCTCCTTCCCTTCCGGCGCCTGGACCCGCGACATCAGCCACGGCGAACTCATCCGCTCGGGCAACGACCAGACCATGCGCATCAACTCCTGCGACCTCCAGTTCCTCTACCAGGGCATGAACCCCTCGGCCGGCGGCGACTACTCACAGCTCCCCTGGCGCCTCGGCCTGCTCACCCAGACCAACGGCACCTGCTGAACGACCCGGCCCCGCGCGGGCGAACCCCACAACACCGCGCCCGCACGGGGCAGTTCCGCCCGTCCGCGGCGGCCCCACCCGGCGCCGGCCCCGGACGGGCGGGCGCGCGTCGCAGCGGCACACACGTTGTCGGCACAGCCGGCACAGGCAGCGCCGCCGGCACAGGCAGCGCCGCCGGCACAGCCGGCACGGTCGGCACAGCCGGCGCCGCCGCGGGTGCCTGCGCGGGCGGCGCGGCGGCACGCGGGATCAGGCCGTCACGGGCAGGGTGCGCAGGCCGCGGATGACGAACTCGGGGCGGCGCTCGGGGGCGGCGGCGAGGCGCAGTCCTGGCAGACGGGCGAGGAGCGCCGCCAGCGCGGCGGCGATCTCCACCCGCGCCAGCGGGGCGCCGACGCAGTAGTGGATGCCGGCGCCGAAGCCGAGGTGCGGGTTGGGGCTGCGGCCGACGTCCAGGGTGCCGGGCCGCTCGAAGACGGCCGGGTCGCGGGCCGCGGCGCCCAGCAGGACGGCGATCGTGTCGCCGGGGGCCAGCGCGTGGCCCGCCACCGTCACGGGCGCGGTGGCGGTGCGTTCGAACAGCTGCAAGGGGGCGTCGTAGCGGATGAGTTCCTCCACGGCGGTGGGCAGCAGCCCGGGCGAGGCAAGCAGCCGCTCCCACTGGTCGCGGTGGGTCAGCAGGGCGAGGACGCCGTTCCCGATCACGTTGACCGTCGCCTCGTGGCCGGCCATCAGCAACAGGACCGCGGTGCCGACCAGTTCGTCGCCGGTCAGCCGGTCGGTGCCCTCGCGGACGGCCACCAGGTCGCTGATCAGGTCCTCGCCCGGGTGCGCGGCCCGCTCGGCGGCCAGGTCGCGCAGGTAGGCCACGAACTCACCGGCCGCCCGCTCGGCCGCCGCCGCACCCTCGGGCGGCAGGCCGTACTCGTACATCTTCACGATCGCGTTCGACCAGGGTTGCAGCCGTGGCCGGTCCGCGGCGGGGACCCCGAGGAGCTCGGCGATCACCTCGACGGGCAGCGGACCCGCCAGGTGCCTCATCAGGTCGGCGGAGCCGTCCGCCGCGATCGCCGCGGCGAGCGAGGCCACCAGGCCGTCCGCCACCGCCCGCACCCGCGGGGCGAGCCGGGCGGTGTGGCCGCGGCCGAAGGCGGCGGAGACCAGGCGGCGCAGCCTGGTGTGCCGGGGCGGCTCCGTCTCCAGCAGCGAGTTGCGGTGCAGCAGGTTGAACGCCGGGAATTCCGCGGCCGGTTCGCGGTCCCGCCAGATCCGCCCGGCCCCGCGTTCCCTGAGCACGGCGGAGCAGGCCGCGTGCGTCACGGCCACCGGGAGGCCAAGACCCTCGTGCCGGTGGATCGGCCCACGCTCCCGCAGGGCGGCGAACGCCGGGTAGGGGTCGGCCAGGAACGCGGGGTCCGCGGGATCGAACATCACCTGGCCGACGCTACCGGTCCCGGCCCGCCGCGCGAAGAGAGATGCGGGGCGTGCGTGAGGTGGCCGGGCGGGCAAGGGGCGCGGCGGCGGTTGCGGTGAGGGACAGGTCCCACAGCCGTGCGGCCGGGCCGGGGGCGACGGCGTAGGCGCGGACGCCGCCGCCGTCCATGGGGGCGCCGGGGGCGGAGATCCCGGCGATGCCGCAGTCTTCGAGGTGGAGCCCGCCCCGGCCGGGGCCGCTTCCCCCCGCCGCCGGGGGTCGCCCGCGGCCCGGCGGCGGCTGCCCCCGGGGGCGTCGCCCCTCGCGTGGCGCGGCGGGGGAAAGGGTGCTGTGCTGGGAGCCGAGGCGTACGAAGGGCGGTGAGGGCGGTGCCGCAGCCGGTGGTCGTGGGGGTGGACGGGTCGGAGTGCAGCCTTACGGCGGTGGACTGGGCCGCCGACGAGGCCGCCAGGCACGGGCGTCCGCTGCGCCTGGTGTACGCCTGGTTCTGGGAGCAGTACGAGATCCTGGCGCCCGCGGGCGCTCTCGAACGGCCCGAGGGCGGGACGGCTGCGGACGGCGTCCTGGCCGCCGCCGGGGAGCGGGTGTCCCGGCGGCAGCCGAGCCTGGACGTGTCCGTGAACGCCGCCACGAGCCCGCCGGTGCCCACGCTGGTGGAGGAGGGCGGCAACGCGTTCCTCCTCGTCGTGGGCAGCCGCGGCAGGGGGCCGCTGACGAGCCTGTTCCTGGGTTCGGTCGGGCTCGGGGTCGCCGGCCGGGCGCCGTGTCCCACCGTCGTGGTGCGGGGTGCGCCGCAGGCGCTGAACGAGGGCTTCGGGCGGGTGGTGCTCGGCGTGAGCGGCTCGGAGCACGAGGCGAGCGCCACCGAGTTCGCCGTGCGCGAGGCGGCGGCCCGCGCCTGCGAGCTGCGGGCGGTGCACGCCTGGCGCAGGTCCCCGCAGGACGCGTCGCACCCGGACGGCGAGGCGCGGGCCGAGACCGTTCTCGCCGGCGCGCTGGCGGACGCCCTCGCCGCGCATCCCGACGTGGAGGCCCGGCATGAGGCGCGGGAGGGAGCACCCCGCGAGGTCCTGCTGCGGGCGGCTCAGACGGCCGACCTGCTGGTCGTCGGCGCGCACCGGCGCACCGGTCACCACGGGCTCGGCCTGGGCCTGGCCGGGCACGCGCTGGTGCACCACGCGCCGTGCCCGGTGGCCGTCGTCCCCCGCCAGTGAGCGGCCCCGCCACCGCCTCGGCCGGGCGCCCGGCGGCCGCGGGAGGGTGGCCGGGCCGTGCCGGTGGCCGGCGGCGGAACCGGGGCCTGCCCCGTGGTCGTCGATCCCCGGGACGACGCCCGTGCGACATGCCGGAACGGCAGGACGGAGACAGCAGCTTGCCCACCGTGGAAGAGCACGGCCCAGCCGGGCCCCCGGTCGTGGTGAACGACTACGACGACTTCGCCGAGGCGTATGCGGCCCTCAGCGAGACCAGCCTCCTGAACGCCTACTACGAGCGGCCCGCGATGCTGTCCCTCGCCGGGGACGTGGCCCGCCGCCGGGTCCTGGATGCCGGCTGCGGCTCCGGCCCCCTGTTCGCCGCGCTGCGCGATCGGGGCGCCGTCGTCACCGGCCTCGACTCCAGCGCCCGGCTGGTGGAACTGGCCAGGCGCCGCCTGGGCGCCGACGCGGACCTGCACGTGGCCGACCTTCGCGACCCGCTGCCGTTCGCCGACGGCACGTTCGACGATGTCCTCGCCTCGCTGGTGCTGCACTACCTGGAGGACTGGGGCCCGACGCTGGCCGAGATGCGGCGGGTGCTCAGGCCGGGCGGCCGGCTGATCGCCTCCGTGCAACACCCCTTCGTGGACTACGCCACCCAGGACCCCAGGCCCGACTACCACGCGACCACCCCCTGCACCCAGGAATGGGCCGACCTGGTGGGGCGGCCGGCCCGGATGCGCTTCTGGCGCAGGCCGCTGCACGCGATGACCGACGCCTTCACCGCGGCCGGTTTCCACCTGTCGGTGCTCAGCGAGCCACGGCCCGATCCGGCCGCCAGGGAGCTGTACCCCGACGACTTCCGGGACCTCTCGACCAGAATGTGCTTCCTCTTCTTCGTGCTCCGGGCGCCCTCGGCCACCGGCTCGGCCGCATAACGAGCCCTTCCGGCACCCGGCCTGCCGGCCCACCCGCCGGCCCGGCCACCCCGTCCCGCCGCCCACCGCTGCCGGCCGGGCCGCACGGACCGGGGCGCGGCACGGTCACGTGAGGCTGCCGAGGGTGAGACGTCCCGCCCCACCGGGTGGGCCCGCGGACCGCCCCACCCCGTGAGCCGCCGCGACCGCCGGGCGGTGCGGGCGCGAAAGAAAAGCGGCGGCGGGGTAAACGCCCGTCCCGCCACGCCGCGTTGTAAGGGTGGCAGGCCACGAGCACCCGCGGGGCGGACGGTGGAATTCGACGACTACGTGCTGACGCGCGGAGACGCGCTGCTGCGCTTCGCGCACGTGCTGTGCAACGACGCGCAGCGGGCCGAGGACCTCGTGCAGGAGGCCCTGGTCCGCTGCCACCGGCGGTGGCGGCGGATCGAGCACGGCGGCCTGGACGCGTACGTGCGCAAGGCGATCCTGCGGCAGTACCTGTCCTGGCGCCGGCGCAGGTCCGCGGAGGAGGGGCCCGCCGGCGACCTGCCCTGCGCCGGGGGCGCGCCGGACCAGGGGATCGAGGCGATCGGGGAACGCGACGCGATGTGGCGGCTGCTCGCCGGGCTGCCGCGGCGGCAGCGGGCCGTGCTGGTGCTGCGCTACTACGAGGACCTTCCCGACGCGGAGATCGCCGGGCTGCTGAACTGCTCGGCCGCGACCGTGCGGGTGCACGCCGCCCGGGGCCTGGCGCGCCTGCGCCGCCATCCCGAACTGACCGGCAGGGCCGAGGTGGTGGAGGACGCATGAGTACCGGAGGTGGCGAAGCGGAGTTCGAGGCCGCCCTGCGGGAGGCGTTCGAGCGGCGGGGGCGGGAGGCCCCGGCGGCGGCCGGGCTGCTGGAGGCGGTGCTGGCGCGCCGCAGGCGGCAGACGCGGCACCGGGTGGCGGGGGCGGCCGTGGCCACGGCCCTGGTGGCGGCGGGCACGCTGCTGGGCGCGCAACTGCTGCGCGGCGGCGAGCCCGCGGGCCCCGCGGCCGGGGTGCCCGCCCCTGGCATCTTCGCCGCCGAAGAGATCGAGCTGTGCCTGCTCCCCGGGGGCGGCGATCCGGCCGAGGTGCTGCTCTCCGCCGAGGTGGGCGGCGAGGAGGTGCAGACCGCGATCTCCGAGCCGGCCGGCGACGCGTTCCGGCTGCACGTCGAGCGCGCCCCCGGCTACACCGTGCGCCTCGACGTGCTGCGGGGCTCGGTCGCCGGGGAGCCGCTGGACGGCGCCCGCGACGTCAGGGCCGGCGACCGCCCGGGCCGGATCGGCGACGCGCCCGGCGGCGGGCGGGTGCTGCTCCTGGAGACGGGCACCGAGGGCGTGCTGCTGCGGCTGACCGCCGAGGGCACCGGCCCCGGCGACGCCGAACTGCTCGCCTGGGCCGCGAAGATCACCGTCAGCACCGGCCGGGACGCCTGCGAGTCCTGAGCGCCGCGGCCCGGCCGCCCGCGGGGGCGAGACCCGCGGGCGGCCACAGCGCCGGGAGAACCGGAACGACCAGAGGAGTGGAGTGGCAATGACGGAGGCACCCAGCGGGCGCGCGGCCCGGGCGGCCGGAGTGACCAGGCGGCGGCTCCTGGGCGGTGGCGCCGCGGCCCTGCTGTCGGGCGCGGCGCTGGCCGCGACGACCGGCGCCCTGACCTGGGGCTCCTCGCGCGACGAGCGGGAGAGCGGCGGCACGGGCGGCGACCCCGTGGCGGAGTACCTGTCCGAGGCGGTGCCGGACGGCGCCGGGCTGACGGCACTGGCGGCGCGGGGCGAGGAGGTGGTGCACTGCGCGGGGAGGGGCCTTTCCGACCGCGAGGCCGGCATCGCGTACGGCTGCGGCACGGTCTTCGACATCGGCTCGCTGACCAAGCAGTTCACCGCGGCGGCGATCCTGCGGCTGGAGATGGCCCGGGCCCTGTCGACGGACGACCCCCTGGCCGCGCACGTGGCGGGACTGCCCGCGGACAAGCGCTCCCTGACGCTGCACCAGCTCCTCACCCACACCGCGGGGCTGGTGGACGTGCTCGGCGACGACGACGAGGTCCTGTCCCGGGAGGACATGCTGACCGCCATGGGCGAGTCCGAGCTGCAGTCGGCCCCGGGCGCCGCGTACCACTACTCGAACGTGGGGTACAGCGTGCTGGCGGCGGTGATCGAGAAGGTCTCGGGCGCGGGCTACGAGGAGTACCTGGCGCACGAGCTGTTCGCCCCGGCCGGCCTGTCCCGGACCGGCTACGTGCTGCCGCGCTGGGAGCGGAGCGGGATCGCGGTGGAGTACGACGGCGCAGGCACCCCCGTGGGCAGGCCGAACGAGCACCCCTGGGCCGAGGACGGCCCCTACTGGAACCTGCGGGGCAACGGCGGGCTGCTGTCCACCGCGCCGGACATGCACCGCTGGCACCTCGCGCTGAGCGGGGACGGCGTCCTGTCCGCGGCGGCACGGGAGAAGATGTTCCGGCCCTGGGTGCGTGAGGACGGCGGGGACACCTGGTACGGATACGGCTGGGTGATCGCGGACTGGGACGGCCACCGCGTCGCCTGGCACAACGGGGGCAACGGCCTCTCCTACGCCGAGTGCGCCCGGCGCCTCGACGACGGGCTGCTGGTGTTCTGGGCGACGGGCGCGGTCGAGGGGGACGGGGAGTGGAACCTGGAGGAGCTCGACCTGACCCGGGGCATCGCGGGCAGCCTGCGGGCGGGCGGCTGAGCCGCGAGGCGGGCCACCCGCCGCCGGGGCGCGGCCCCGGGCGGCGGGGTGCGGCGCCGGGCCGGGGCCGGCGGTCAGCCCTCCCGGCCCATCGCCTTGCGGACGGCGTCCCTGGTGCGGTCCATCAGGGCGGCGACCGGGCCGGTCAGCAGGTTGGCCGGGGCGCCCTGGACGCCGGGGTGCGGGCGGGTGGGGGCCATGGCCTCCGCGGCCCGCACCGCCTGGGCCAGCGGGGCCAGCGCCCCGGGCTCGGCGTACCTGCGGATCTCGCGGAACTCGTAGCGCTCCTCGGCCCTGGCGTGGTGCATCACGTCGGCCCGCAGGGCGCGCAGCGTGGGCAGGAACTCGGGCGAGCCTGGGTCCATCCCGTCGAGCCTGGCGAGGGTCTCCTTGGCGCCCTCCTCCTCGGCGAGGCGTTCGCGGACCACCTCGTCGGCGCCCTCGAACAGGCGGCGCGCGAAGGGGTGGACGACCTCCTGCTCCGCGGTCTCGTGCACCGCGAGCAGCCGCACCAGCTGCCTCAGCGCCGTTCTGCGGTCCTGGCCGGTGGCGCGTTCCACCTCGTCGAACAGGTTGCGGATGTCGCCGTGCTGACGCGTCAGCAGGGCCACCACGTCGTCCTGGAATGCGGTCCTTGCCGCCTGGGCGGTCTGGGTCATGGCTGCGGTCCCGTCCTTCAGTTCTCGCGGAGCGCGGGCACCGGGTGCTCGCCTTCGGTCTGGAGCCGGTACTCGCGCCCGAACATCTCGCGGTGGGCGTCGAGGACCTGGTCGCTGGGGGGCATCCCGTCGGAGTTGAGCGCCTGCTGCATCCGCTCGAAGCGCTCGTGGGCCTCGCGGACGTATCCGGTGCCCAGGGTGGTCAGGTCGAGCTGGGTGGCGATCAGCTCGCGCAGGTACTGCTTGTTGGGCTCGAAGGTGAGCACGTTCGGCAGCTCGGGGGCGAGCACCTCGGCCGGGTCGCGGCCGTCGTGGCGGCGCATCAGGTCGCAGGCCAGCCGCAGGTGTTCGAGCTCCATGTTCAGGTGCAGCTCCCAGATGGCCCGCACGCGCGCGTCGCTCTCCTGCTCTATGAAGGAGTGGTAGAGGTAGCACTCGTTGTACTCGTGGTGGACCAGCTGCTCCCACCAGGTCTCCCCCGGGTCGATCAGCGACTCGTAGTGGGTGACGTGCTCCTCCTCGATCATCCCGATCTCCTGGTAGAGCTGCCGGGCGATCGGCTCCATGTAGGTGGGGCCCACGTTGAGGTAGAAGTTCATCGTCTGCTGCTCGGCGGCCATGACGGTCAGCGCGTGCAGCTTGGAGAGCGGGTTGGCGCCGCGGCGGTCGTAGGGCTCGCGGACGTTGTCGACGGGGTCGCGGTGGTGCAGCGGGGTGGGGCGGCCCGGCATGACCTCGGTGAGCTGGTCGACGATCTCCTCGGCCTTGCGGTGCTCGATCATCTCGTAGAGGTTGGCGTACCGGTACAGGTGGTCGAAGTCCTCCAGGACGCCGAACTGGTAGGCCTGTGTCAGGTACGGGTCGGGTTCCATGCGGGCGATCCAGGCGGTGAGGTCGACGGCCACCTGCTCGTAGGAGATGGTGGTCTCCAGCACCGAGGAGGCGCCGGGCAGCAGCCAGTTGACGGCCTTCTGCTGCTGCGCCTCGATGTAGCGGACCCGGGCGAGGGTGCGCTTGACGTCCAGGTCGGGGCAGTGCCGGGCGAAGTGGTGGCTGAAGAGCATCGCCTCGATCTCGATGCCGTTCATGGTGATGATCCGGCAGCGGGTGTACGGATCGCCGCGGTCGGGGTCGACCGGCTCGACCGCCAGCTCGCGCCAGTCGCGCAGCTGCCGGTCCAGGGGGATGCCGCGGTGCTCCAGCGGGTTGAAGGTCATCGGTGTCCTTAGGGGAAGGGGGCTCCAGTAGTAGTGGCGGCGGCCTGGGCCCCCTTCTCAACGCGCCGCCGCGGCGGGCGGGGTGACCCGTTCGGTCGGGCGGGGGACGGGGCGGCGTCCAGGGGCGCCCGGGGGGCCGGGAGCGGCGGGCGGAGGTACAACGGAAGGGCCCGCGGTGCGCGGGGCAGGCGGGCGGCAGGAGGCTGACATGAACGACTATCCGCGGCCGGTCACGCGCGCCGGGCACGTCGAGCCGGTCCCCCGGCGGATTCGCGCCTTCCTCGGGGCGCACACCCTCTTCGACACCGTCCGGGCGCGCTACGTGTGGGAGATCCCGCACTATCCGCAGTACTACGTCCCGGTGGAGGACGTGGACGCGGGGCTGCTGGTGGACGAGGACCGCGAGGAGCGGCAGCCGCTCGGCACGGCGCGGGTGCACGGGCTGCGGGCCGGGGAGGAGACGCGTCCCGGGGCGGCGCGGGTGTTCACGAAGGACGCGGCCGAGGGCCTGGCCGGGCTGGTCAGGTTCGACTGGGAGGCGCCCGACGCCTGGTTCGAGGAGGACGAGGAGATCTTCGTCCACCCGCGCAGCCCGTACACCCGGGTGGACGCGCTGCGCTCCACCAGGAACGTCCGGGTGGAGCTCGGCGGGGTGACGCTCGCCGAGTCCTCCGCTCCGGTGCTGGTCTTCGAGACGGGCCTGCCGGCCCGGTACTACCTGGAGCGGACGGACGTCGACTTCTCCCTGCTGGTGCCCTCGAAGACGCGGACCGCGTGCCCGTACAAGGGCAGGACCAGCGCCTACTGGTCGGTGCGGGCGGGCGGCAGGACGCACGAGGACCTGGCCTGGTGCTACGACTTCCCCACCCGTCAGCTGCTGCCGATCGCCGGTCTCGTCTGCTTCTACAGCGAGAAGACCGACACCTACGTGGACGGGCGCCTGCTGCCGCGGCCCGAGTGAGGGCAGGGCCGCCGCACCGGGGCCCTGCCTACCGGCCGAGCCCCTCGACGAGTTCCGCGTGGGGGACCTGGAGGAGTGCCTTGCCCGGGACGATCAGCTTGCCGCGGCGGCGCCCGCTGCCGATGAGGACGTGCGGCATGTCGGCGACGGCCGCGTCCACGAGCACGGGCCAGCCTTCGGGCAGGCCGAGGGGCGTGACGCCGCCGTACTCCATGCCGGTCTCGCCGATGGCCAGTTCGTGCGGGGCGAAGGAGGCCTTGCGCACGTCGAGCCGGCGCCTGACCGTGCCGTTGACGTCCAGGCGGGTGGTCGCGGCCACCACGCAGGCCGCCAGGCGGGCCTCGCCGCCGCGCTTGCCCTGCACGACCACGCAGTTGGCCGAGGTCCCGGCCAGGTCCTCGCCGTAGGTCTCGACGAAGACGGCGGTGTCGGCCTTCTCCGGGTCGGTGTCGACGTACAGCAGCTGGTCGGCGGCGACGGGTCCCTGCCAGCCGCGGATGGCTGCGGCCACCGGCTCGACGAGCAGGTCGAGGCAGTCGGGAGCGGGGGTGGCCTGGTCGAAGTTGCCGATCGGTGCGCGCATGGGCCGAACGGTAGCAGCCGCTCAGTGGACGGCGGCAGGCACCGAGACGGCCATGAGCATGTCCACCGGTTCCGCGCCCTCGTTGTGGTAGCCGTGCGGCACGTTGGACTGGAAGGAGGCCGAGGAGCCGGCGGGCACCAGGTGGCCGGCGCCCTCCACGCGCAGGGTCAGCGTGCCCGCGGTGACGTGCACCAGCTCGAACGTGCCGGGCGGGTGCGGGTCGGAGCTGCTGCCCTCCCCCGGCATCAGCCGCCAGCGCCACAGCTCGAGCGGCCCGGGCGCCTGGGCGTCGACCAGCAGGGTGCTGGAGCTGCCGGCCTCGGTGGACCACAGCCGGACGGTCCGCGCGGCGGGGACCACCCGGACCTCGGGGCTCTGGTCGACGTCGAGCAGCGCGCCGATGGTGACGCCGAGGGCGTCGCCGATCTTCACCACCGTGCCCACGCTGGGATTGGTCCTGGCCTGCTCGATCTGGATGAGCATGCCCCTGCTGACGCCTGCCCTGGCCGCGAGGGCGTCCAGGGTGAGGCCGCGTTCGGTGCGCAGCTGCCTGAGCTTGCGGGCGAGGGACTGGGTGAGCTGTTCGAGATCGGTCAAGGACGGCCTCTCCCCCACTCGGTGAGAACAATATTCTGTATGGGCCGTACACTCTGATGGGCTGGCGTCGACGGGTCCGGCCGTTCATCAGACTGCACCACGAAGGACATGCGATGGTATCCCTGGCCCTGGCCACCAGCCTGCTTTGGGGGCTTGCGGACTTCGGCGGCGGCCTGCTGACCCGGCGGATCCCGGCGCTCACGGTGGTGGTCGTCTCGCAGGGTCTCGCCACGGTGGCGCTGGCGGTGATCGTGCTCTCCACGGGCGCGTGGGAGGCCGCGGGCGGACGGCTGTGGTACGCGGTCGCGGCGGGGCTGCTCGGCCCGGTGGTGATGCTCTGCTTCTACCGCGCGCTCGCGCTGGGCCCGATGGGGGTCGTCTCCCCGCTGGTCTCCACGGCGGTCGCGGTGCCCGTCGGCCTGGCGTTGCTGGCCGGCGAGCGCCCGGGCCTCACCCAGTGCCTGGGCATCCTGGTCGCCTTCGCCGGGATCGTGCTCGCGGGCGGGCCGCAGTCCGGCGGTCCCGCGATCCAGCGCAGGACCCTGGGGTACACGCTGTTCTCGGCCTTCGGGTTCGGGGCCATCCTGGCGCTGATCGCCGAGGCGTCCACCACCACCGAGGGCCTGTTCCTGGCCCTGTTCGCGCAGCGGGTGTGCAACCTGCTCGCCGGCGGCGCCGCCCTCTACGCGGGCGCCAGGCGCGGCTCGCCCGCCAGGCCCGAGGGCGGCTGGCGGGTGGTGACCGGCGCCCTGCCCGCGCTGACGTTCGTCGGCTTCGCCGATGTGCTGGCCAACGCCACCTACGTGGTGGCCGCGGGGATCGGCCCGGTCACCGTCGCGGCGGTGCTGGCCTCGCTCTACCCGGTGGTCACGGCCCTCGCGGCGCGCGGCGTGCTGCGGGAGCGGCTGCGCGGGGTGCAGACCGCCGGGGCCGGCCTGGCCATGGCGGGAACCCTGCTGCTCGCCACCGGCTGAGGCCGCCGCGGCGCCCTACCGCGCCGGGTCGTGGGGGCGCAGGGTCCACACCACGGTCAGCTCGGCGGTGACGGCGCCGTCCGCGCGGCTGACGGCGACGGAGACGGGGAACTCCGGGCGCCGCCCGGCGTCCAGTTCGGCGACCACCTCGGCGGCCGGGCGGCCCAGGGTGGCGACCGCGGTGACCTCGCCCTTGGCGAGCTTGCGGTAGGCGATCTCGGCGCGGACGGCCAGCGGGACCGCGCGCGTGAGCTGGTCGCCGAAGGCGGCGAGCACCACCGCGCCGCTCGCCGACTCGGCGAGGGTGAACAGGGCGCCCGCGTGCGGGCCGCCGACGTGGTTGTGGAACTCGGGGCGGTCGGGCAGCACGACCTCGGCGCGCCGCGCGTCGATCGCGCCGAAGGTGAGTCCGAGCGTGCGGACCATCGGGACCGTGGCGGCGAGGAGTTCGCCCGTGGACTGCGAGCCGGGTTCGGTCATGCGCGGATATTACCAACTGGTGTTACTCACCGGTAGCCGACGGGCCCGGCGGCCGTCAGTCGGGGTCGAGGGCGGCGGAGGGCGGGCGCGGCGAGGGGATGCCCCGGCCCTCGGGCACCGGGGCGGCGTCCCCCCGCAGCGCGGCGAGTTCCTCCCCGTGCACCACCCGCGCCGGGAAGGGGTCGCCCGCGGTGCGGCGCGCCAGCTCGGCCAGCGGCAGGGCGCCCTGCGAGGCCAGCAGCACCACGTTGCCGAACCGGCGCCCGCGCAGCAGGGCGGGCTCGGCGATCAGGCAGAGCTCGGCGAAGTGGACGGCGAAGGTCGCCAGTTGGGAGCGGAGGAAGGCGAAGGGCGCGCCGTCGGCCAGATTCGCCGCGTAGACGCCACCGGGCCGCAGGGCGCGCGCCGCGGCGGCCGCGTGGCCCAGGGTGGTGAACCGGGCGGGAATCCGGGCCCCGCCGAAGACGTCGGCCACCAGCACGTCGGCCGCTGCGGGCGGCGCCGCCCGCAGCGCGGCCCCGGCGTCGGCGATCTCCACCTCGATGCCCGAGCCGGGCGGCAGCGGAAGCCGCTCGGCGACCAGCGCGGCCAGCGCGCCGTCCGCCTCCACGACCCGCTGCCGCGAGCCCGGCCTGGTGGCCGCCGCGTAGCGGGGCAGCGTGCAGGCGCCCCCGCCCAGGTGCAGCAGGTCGAGCGGGCGGCCGGGCGGGGCCATGGCGTCGAGCACGTGCGCGAGCCTGCGGACGTACTCGAACTCCAGGTAGGTCGGGTCGTCCAGGTCCACGTACGACTGCGGCGCCCCGTCCACGGTGAGCAGCCAGCCGCGTTCCCGGTCGAGGTCGGGAATGAGGCGGGCGGCGCCGAGGTCGACCGGCCTGCTGCTGGGGAGAGGTTCGCGCACCCGCCCATTGTGACGGCACCGGCCGCGCCGCAGGACCGCGCCCGGTCCCACGCCTCAGGGCGCGGGCCCTCGCCCGCGGGACCGCCGGACTGCGCCCGGGGCGCCACGGCCGGGAGCGATGACTTTCGCCCGCGACCGCGGTCTTCCCGGGTGGCCGACCGCGCACCGCGGCGGCAGAACCGGCAACCGCGGAACCCGCCCGGGGAACCGGCAACCGCGGACCCCGCCCACAGAAGGAGACCGGCATGTCCGAGCAGACCGCCCGCGTGAAGGGCCCCGCCAGCTACTTCCCCTCCATCGAGAAGACGTACGGCCACCCGATCGCCCACTGGCAGGGTCTGATCCGCTCCTCCTCCCTGACCCGGCACTCCGAGCTGGTCGCCTGGCTCAAGGCCGCGCACGGCCTGGGCCACGGCCACGCCAACGCCCTCGTCGCCCACACCCGCGCCGAGGACGCCGCCCGGGGCTGAGGGAGACGCCCCGGCGCCGGGCCGGGCGCCGGGGCCTGGCGGGAGCCCGGCCGGCCGCACGTCTTCCGGCGGCCCTCGGTACGGGTCACCCCGCCGGCTGGCTTAGAGTGATCTCGCTTCACCCTTGTCGCCCGACTGCCACGGGTGGTCACGCCGCGTGAGGCCCAAGCCCCTGCCCCGACACACCTCCCTGGGATGCCGCAGAGTCCATGTCTTGGTTCGAATCGCTGATTCTCGGGCTCGTCCAGGGACTGACGGAGTTCCTGCCCGTCTCCTCGAGTGCGCACCTGCGGCTGACCGCCGTCGCCTTCGACTGGCAGGACCCGGGCGCGGCCTTCACCGCCGTCACGCAGATCGGCACCGAGTCCGCCGTCATCATCTACTTCCGCAAGGACATCGGGCGCATCCTCAGCGCCTGGTTCAGGTCCCTGGGGAACCGGGCGGCCAGGGCCGAACTCGACGCCAGGATGGGCTGGCTGGTCATCGTGGGCTCGATCCCGATCGGCGTGCTCGGCATCACCCTGCAGGACGCCATCGAGGGCCCGTTCCGCGACCTGCGGCTGATCGCCACGACGCTGATCGTGCTCGGCGTGATATTGGGCATCGCCGACCGGCTGGCCCTGCGCGAGGCGATCGGCGGCCGGCACCGGGCGGTGCGGCCGCGCAAGACCATCGAGGACCTCAACATCCGCGACGGCCTGGTCTACGGCCTGTGCCAGGCCATGGCGCTGGTGCCCGGCGTGTCCAGGTCGGGCGCCACCATCACCGGCGGCCTCTTCCTCGGCTACCGGCGGGAGGCGGCGGCGCGCTACTCCTTCCTGCTCGCCATCCCCGCGGTGGTGGCCTCGGGCGCCTACGAGCTCGCCTCGATCGGCGAGGAGGACTCCCACGTCTCCTGGGGCCCGACGATCTTCGCCACGGTCATCGCCTTCGTCGTGGGCTACGCGATCATCGCCTGGTTCATGAAGTGGATCAGCACCCGCAGCTTCATGCCCTTCGTCTGGTACCGGATCGCCCTCGGCCTGCTGCTGTTCGCGCTGATCACCTTCGGCGCCGTGGACCCGCACGCGGGCGAGGACGTCGGCACCGGGGAGCACACGACCTCCCAGGAGCAGTAGGCCGCGCCCGGCGCCCCCGCCACGCCCGGCCGGGCCGCCGCCGCTACGGCTGCCGCAGCGCGGCCCGCACGACGCGTTCGCACAGCTCGTGGGTGGCCAGCGCGTCCCCCGCGTCCAGCGTGCGCCCCCCGCGGACGGCGTCCAGGAAGGCGGCCACGGCCTGCTCGATGCCGCGCTGCCTGGCCACCGGCACCCAGTCCCCGCGGCGGCGGACGCTCGGCTGCCCCTTGTGGTCGGTGATCTCGGCCAGGTTGCGGATCTCCCGCTTGGCGTCCTGGCCCGATATCTCCAGGATTTCCTCGGCCGAGCCCGACAGGTGGTTCATCGCGCCGATCGCCGCGAAGCCGTCGCCCGACAGCTGCAGCACCACGTGGTGCAGCTGCCCGCCCCTGACCCGGCAGGTCACGTCCACCCGGTCCACCGGGCCAGGCGCCAGGAAGCGCAGCGTGTCGGCGACGTGGATGAAGTCGTCGAAGACCATCCGCCGCGGCTCCTCGGGCAGCGCCCTGCGGTGTTTCTGCAGGAGGATCAGGTCCCTGGGGTGCTCCAGGCACTGCGCGTAGGCGGGCGCGAAACGGCGGTTGAAGCCGACGGCCAGGGACACCCCGCGGGCTCGCGCCAGTTCGACCAGGCGCTCGGCCTCGGCCAGCTGCGAGGCCAGCGGCTTGTCGACGTAGGTGGGCACGCCCGCCTCCAGCAGCCTGGCCACGATCCGCGGGTGGACGGGCGTGGGGGCGTGGACGAAGGCCGCGTCGAGGCCGGCGCGCAGCAGCGAGTCCAGCTCGGCGTGGCAGTGCCCGGGCGGTATCCGGTGGGTGCGCGCCGTCCGCTCCAGCGTGGCGGGGCTGCGGGTGTGCAGATGCGGCACGACGCCGGGCTGGGTGGTGAGCACGGGCAGGTACGCCTTGTGGGCGATGTCCCCGAGCCCGATCACGCCGACCTTCACTGTGCTCCTCCGGTGGGGCTGCGCGCAACGTGGGTGCCGCGGGCGCGGGGCCGCGTGGGCGCCGCGCCGCGCGCAGGGCAGGATACGCCGCTCCCCGCCCGGGCCCGCGCGCCGGTGGGGCCGGCAGGTGGGCCCGGCAGGTGGCTCAGCCGGTGGGGCCGTACCTGGCGGCCAGGGCCGTGACGGTGGCGGCCAGGGCGGCGCGCAGCTCGGGCGGGCCGAGCACCTCCGCC
Organism: Streptomyces hoynatensis; assembly: GCF_003626535.1. Lineage (GTDB taxonomy): Bacteria > Actinomycetota > Actinomycetes > Streptomycetales > Streptomycetaceae > Streptomyces > Streptomyces hoynatensis. The sequence continues at coordinate 223,056 of NZ_RBAL01000003.1, read as the reverse complement.
TCCGTGCCCAGGCGCAGCAGGTCGGTGACGGCGAGGGCGGTGGACTCCACCGGCAGGGTCACCTCCACCCGGCCCTCGCGGTCCGGCGGGCCGGCCGCGGCGAGGGCGCGGGCCCCGACGGCGCCGAACTGGAGCGGCAGCAGCATCGTGCCACGCGGGGTGAGCCGCAGCCTGGCCTCGGCCCGGTAGCGGGCGGACTCCAGGCGGCGGGCGGACTCGGCCCAGTGGGCCGCCAGGTCGAAGCCGGCCGGGCGCTCGGCGGCCTCGTCGAGCGCCTCGGCGCCGAGCAGCCGGGAGACGCGGTAGGTACGCACCTCCCCGCCGGCGGCGGCCACCAGGTACCAGATGCCGCCCTTGAGCACGAGGCCCAGCGGGTCGAGCTCGCGGCGGGCCTCGCCGCGCCAGCTTCGGTAGTGGACGCGCAGGCGGCGGCCCTCCCAGACGGCGGCGGCCACCAGGGCGAGGTGGGGCACGGGCTCGGCGTCCCTGAACCAGGCCGGGGCGTCGAGGTGGAAGCGCTCCTGGACCCTGAGGACCCGGGCGGAGAGCTCGGCCGGCAGCGCGGCCTGGAGCTTCAGCCGGGCGGCGGCCAGGTCGGAGCCGAGGCCGAGCTCGGCGGCGGCCGAGGGCATTCCCGCCAGCGAGAGGGACTCGGCCTCCTCTCCGGTCAGGCCGGTGAGCCGGGTGCGGTAGCCGTCGAGCAGGCGGTAGCCGCCGCTCGGGCCGCGGTCGGCGACCACCGGCACCCCGGAGGCGGCCAGCGCCTCCACGTCGCGGTACACGGTCCGCACGGAGACCTCCAGCTCGGCGGCGAGCTGCGGGGCGGTCAGCCTGCCGCGGTTCTGCAGCAGCAGGAGGATCTGGAGGAGTCGGTCGGCGCGCACGGTCCCATTCTGCGAAGCTCCCCCGCCGTACCTGACAGAAGGTGTCAGGTACGGCGGGCAGAGTGGTCCCCACGCCCGGGACCGCCCCAGGTCCCGGGCCCGACCAGGCAATGTCCCCGGGGCTTTCCCGGACGTTTCGAGGAGTACCGCATGACCGCGCGCACCGAGGGCACGTTCACGTTCAGCGACTGGCAGGAGGCGTCCCCCGGCGGGGCCACCGAGGGGGCGCGGCTGGCCCACGCGGTCGTCACGAACACCTTCAAGGGCGGCATCGGGGCGGCGGCCACCTCCTGCGTCTACGCCATCTCCTACGCCGCCGACGGGACCGGAACCTTCACCGGCTACGAGCGGCTGACCGAGGCCACCCTCGACGGACGCGCCGGGGCCTTCGTCCTGCGCGAGTGGGGCACCTTCGAGGCGGACTCCACGGTGAGCTGCTCCTTCGAGGTGGTGCCCGGCTCCGGCGAGGGCGAACTCGCCGGGCTGCGCGGCTCGGGCGGCTTCACCTGCCGCCACGGCATGGCGGAGGTGCCCTACACCTTCACCTACGAGCTGGGCTGAGCCCCCGCGGGGCCCGGCCGCTCACCGCTTCAGGTCGGGGATGCGCCAGTCGACCGGCGCATGCCCCTGGGCGGCCAGGGCCTCGTCGATCCGCGTGAACGGCCGGGTGCCCGCGAACTTCTGCGTCGAGAGCGGCGAGGGGTGCGGGCCCTCGACCACCGCGTGCCGCTCCGTGTCGATCAGGCGCAGCTTCTTGCGGGCGTAGGAGCCCCACAGCACGAACACCGCGGGCTTCTCGCGGCCGGCCACCGCGCGGATCACCGCGTCGGTGAACTTCTCCCAGCCCTTGCCCTTGTGCGAGTTGGGCTCGCCGGCGCGGACGGTGAGCACCGCGTTGAGCAGCAGGACCCCCTGGTGGGCCCAGGGCATCAGGTACCCGTTGTCGGGAATGGGGTGGCCGAGCTCGGCGTGCAGCTCCTTGTAGACGTTGCGCAGGGAGGGCGGAATCCGCACGCCGGGGCGCACCGAGAAGCACAGGCCGTGGCCCTGCCCCTCGCCGTGGTAGGGGTCCTGCCCGAGGATCAGCACCTTCACCCGGTCGAACGGCGTGGCCTCCAGGGCGGCGAAGACCTCCTCCCTGGGGGGATACACCGGTCCGCGGGCCCGCTCCTCCTCCACGAACTCCGTGAGCTCCTTGAAGTAGGGCTTGCCGAGCTCCTCGCCGAGGACGTCCTGCCAGGAGTCGGGCAGCATGCCGGTCACGTCGTCAACCTCCGAAGGGGCGTGATCACTTGTCGATCAGAACGTACCGGCTGCCACTGACAGTGCGGGCCCGCGCCGGGTGCGGGCGGTCCGCCGCGCGGGCCCGCGCCGGTGTCAGCCGAGCCCGGCGTTGAGGAAGAGCCCGCCGTCGAGCACCAGCGTCTGCCCGGTGATCCAGCCCGCCGCGTCCGAGGTGAGGAACGCCGCGGCGCCCGCGACGTCCTCGGGGACGCCGAGGCGGCGCAGCGGATACCCGGCGGCGGCCTCGGCCTCGCGGCCCTCGTACAGGGCGGCGGCGAACCTGGTCTTCACCACGGCGGGGGCCAGGGCGTTGACCCGGACCAGCGGGGCCAGTTCGTGGGCCAGCTGCTGGGTGAGGTTGATCAGGGCCGCCTTGGTCAGCCCGTAGGCGCCGATGAAGGGCGAGGCGGTGAGCCCGGCGATGGAGGCGACGTTGAGGATGGTCCCGCCGTGCTCCCGTTGCCAGGCTTCCCACACGCGGCGGGCGAAACCGTGCGCGGCCAGGACGTTGACCTCGAACACCTTGCGGAGCACGCCCGGGTCCAGCTCGGTGAGCGGGGCGAAGACCGGGTTGGTTCCCGCGTTGTTGACGAGGTGGTCCACGCGTCCCCAGGCGGCCATGACCCGTTCGATCACCTCCGCCTGGTGGGCCTCGTCGTGGGCCTTGCCCGCGACGCCGATCGCGCGGTCCTCGCCGATGCCCGCCACGGCCCGGTCGAGGGCGGACGCGTCGCGCCCGGTGAGGCAGACCCGGTCGCCGCGCTCGGCCAGCGCCCTGGCGATGGCGTACCCGATGCCCCGGCTCGCGCCGGTGACCACGGCCACGCGCGGGGCGCCGGGTATCGACTCCCCGGCGGCGTCCTGGGGTTGCGTCGTCATCTTCGGCCTCCCGCTCCGTTCCGCTCTTCCCGCCGGCTCTTCCGTCCCGCTCAGTCGAGCGGCCCGCCGGCCACGTACAGCACCTGCCCGGAGACGAAGCCGGCGTCCTCGCCGGTGAAGAAGGCGATCGCCCCGGCCACGTCCTCGGGGCGGCCCACCCGCCGCACCGGGATGCCCTCGGCCGCGGCCCGCTGGAAGTCCTCGAACTCCATGCCCACCCTGGCGGCGGTGGCGGCGGTCATGTCGGTGGCGATGAAGCCGGGGGCGACGGCGTTGGCGGTGATGCCGAACTTGCCGAGCTCGATGGCCAGGGTCTTCGTGAAGCCCTGCAGTCCGGCCTTGGCCGCCGCGTAGTTGGCCTGGCCGCGGTTGCCGAGGGCGGAGCTGGAGGAGAGGCTGACGATGCGGCCGAAGCCGGCGTCCACCATGTGCTTCTGGCAGGCCCGCGACATCAGGAAGGCCCCGCGCAGGTGGACGGCCATGACGGTGTCCCAGTCCTGATCCGTCATCTTGAACAGCAGGTTGTCGCGCAGCACCCCGGCGTTGTTGACCAGGATCTGCGGCGGGCCGAGCTCCTCGGCGACGCGGGCGACCGCGCCCCGCACCGCCTCCTGGTCGGCGACGTCGCAGCCGACGGCGAGCGCGGTGCCGCCCGCGGCCTCGATGGCGGCCACGGTGCCGGCGCAGGCCGCCTCGTCCAGGTCGAGAACGGCGACCGCGCGTCCCTCGGCGGCCAGCCTGAGGGCGGTGGCCGCGCCGATTCCCCTGGCCGCGCCGGTGACGACGGCAACGCGCTGCTCGGTGGTGGTCATGCTCGCTCTCCTCGGCGTCGGGTCCGGGCGGGGGCCGGCCCCCGCCGGGTGGGCTACCGTCTGGTAACTACCGCGTGGCCGACGCTAGATTCCCCGCCACCCGCTGTCAACGCACCAGGACCCGCAGCAGCCGCTCCAGTTCCCCGTCCGGGTCGGCGGTGAGTCCGGTGTGCACCGGGCCCGGCTGGACGACGGTGCTGCGCGGGGCGACCAGCCACCGGAAACGGCGCCCGGCGTCGTCCTGCGCGGCGGGGCCCGCCCCGGTTCCGCCCGCGCAGACGCACTCGGCGGCGTGCAGGGCGGCGCGCACGCCCCTCTCGTCGGCCGCCGGGTCCAGGGCACGCAGCCTGCCGGCGTCCAGGTGGGTGCGGGCGGCGAGGAAGGACCTGGCCCGGCAGTAGAGGACGACGCCCGCGTTGATGCACTCGCCGCGCTCCATCTGCGGGACGACCCGCAGCAGCGCGTACTCGAAGACGTCGCGGCCGTGCCCCGCCCCGTGCGCGGCGCTCATCGGACGGCCTCCCCTGGGTGCGGGCGGCGGGCGGCGAGCCAGCCGGGCCGGTGGCGCGGGCGGCTGGTGGTGGGCGGTCCGAGGGTGACGCGCTCGTGGATGTCGCGGGCGCGCGCGGCGAGCGTCCGCACGTAGGCGGCGCGGATCTCCTCCGCCCCGGCGAACCCCGGCTCCCCCTCCAGCCAGGCGTCGGGGACCTCGGCGAGTACCTCGGCGAGCAGGCCGGGTTCGACCCGCGGCGCGAGTTCGGCCGCCGCGGCGGCCACGTCGGGGGCGTAGCGGGCGAGCGCGTGGTCGGAGGCGTCGTAGCCGCGGGCGGCGGAGGCGGCGGCCGTCGGCCAGTTGTGGTGCCAGATGAGGGCGGCGCCGTGGTCGATGAGCCACAGATCGCCGTGCCAGACGAGGAGGTTGGGATTGCGCCAGGAGCGGTCCACGTTGTTGACCAGGGCGTCGAACCACACCACGCGGGCCGCCTCGGCCGGGTCCACCTCGTAGGAGAGCGGGTCGAAGCCGAGCGAGCCCGGCAGGAAGTCCATGCCGAGGTTCAGCCCGCCGCTGGCCTTCAGCAGGTCCTGGACGTCCTCGTCGGGCTCGCTCGGCCCGAGGACCGGGTCCAGGGTCATCAGCACCAGCTCCGGCACCCGCAGCCCGAGGCGCCGGGCGAGGCCGCCGCAGATCACCTCGGCCACCAGCGCCTTGCGGCCCTGGCCGGCGCCGGTGAACTTCATGACGTAGGTGCCGAGGTCGTCGGCCTCCACGATCCCGGGCAGTGAGCCGCCCTCCCGCAGGGGGGTCACATAGCGGGTCGCGAGCGTTTCGCGCAGCATTGTCCCAGGCTATACGCCGCTCCGGCCTGGGAATGCACGGTGGGCCGCCGGGCCCTCCGGCCCGGCGGCCCGCCCTGATCTCCTCTGGGGAGTTCCTGGGAGTTCCCGGGGAGTTCGGGCCGACCAGGCCCTCCGCCGTCCTCCCCCACCGAGCAGGGCGTCGATGGCGTGCCGCCCCTTGTCGCCGGCCTCCGGCATGACGTGCGCGGAGAGGAGCTGCTCGACTGCTCCGCGCCGCGAGCCGGCCAGCTACCTGACCGCAGGACAGGGCGGCCTGCCCGTGCTGATGCTGCACGGAACCTACTGGAGCCGTGTCTGGCTCCCCGTGCTGGGCCACCTCGCCGACGCGGGGCTGCGCCCCCTCGCGGTCGACCTTCCCGGACTGGGACGCTCAGGAGGACAACTCACCCCGGAAACAGCCACCGTTCCGGCCCTCGCCGACTGGGTGACACGATTCGCCTCGGCGTTGCACCTCTCCCGCCCTGTCGCCGTGGCAGGCCACGACATCGGTGGCGCCATCGCTCAACACCTCCTCGCCCACGACCGGCTCGACGTGTCCCGGTTCGCCCTGGTCAACTCGGTCCTCTACGATTCCTGGCCCGCGCCCCACGTGGCCCAATTCCGGGACGGGGACACGGGCGAGGGCGTGCTCGCCGCCCGTCGGCAGGCGATCGCGAGGGTGCTGGCCGGGGTCGCCACTGAGTCGTTGATCGCGGAATACGTGGATCCGTGGACCGATGAGCGGGTTCGCCGTTCCTGGACGGCCCTGGCGGGCGCGGCCGACAACCGCTACACCCTTGACCTCGTTCCCGCGCTGATGCGGTCCACCACGCCCAAGCTGCTGATCTGGGGTGAAGACGACCTCCACGAGAAGGTGGAATACGCCGAACGGTTCGCCTCGGAGATGCCCCGCACCACGCTCATCCGCATCCCCCACGCGGATCACATCCCCACGGAGAACGCCCCCGATCACATCGGCCGCGCGCTCGCCGAGTTTTTCGCAGCGTAGAGGTCTTTGCATCCCGTATCGCGATCACGATTCGGCCTTGCGGCCAGGCCGGCCGAGGCGGCAGGCCGGTGAGCCGCACTGCGTCCCGCCCGGTCGTGCGGCATCCGGTTCTCGCGCGGTCGCGGCCGGGGTGGGCCGGCACCGGTGGCGGGGAAGCGGGGCCGGCCTCCTCGTGGCCGCCGCCGCTGTCGTGGCGCCCGGCGCCGCCGCGGCGGTGGGCTGTTGGGGACTGCGCCGCCGCACCCGCTGAACCACCGTGTCGCGTCCGCCCACGCGGCGCCCCAGCCGCCTCTCGCCGGCGCGGCGGGTGACGAAGCCCGCGATCAGTGGGACGCCGGGGAACACGACGACGTTGCGGGCGATCTCCCAGGCGGAGATGTCGAGGTTCTCGCCCTCGCCGAGGCTCAGCCGGCCCGGCAGCAGATCGAGGGAGAACCAGCCCAGCAGCCCGAAGGCCAGGACCTGGAAGACGGCGTTCAGAGCGACCAGGACGGCGGCGGCCTCCCGGCCGCCGCACGCGAGGCCGTTCCGGACGACCACCATGGCGATGCAGTGAGCCAGACCGACGATGATCAGGCCGGTGCGGAACTCCGGCAGGTCGGCCAGGAAGATCCGGGCCAGGGCGAGCATCACCGCAGGCCGTGCCGTCAATCAGCCCGAAGTCCCGCGAGGTGGATGCGGAGGAAACGGCGCCATGGAGCGTCCTCGCCGTCCGGTGCAGCGGCGACCAGTCCTCGCATCGCGACGATCAGGGCTTTGATGTCCTCGGCCGTTACGTCTCGGGCGAGGTACCCCGCGTCGACCGCCTTCCGTGTGAGCCGCAGGACCCGATCCGCTGTCCGCGTGCTCACGGTGTCATCGTCGGCGAGGCGGGCGGCCAGGGCGGACGCGTAGCGGCGCTTCTCCGCGTTGAAGGCTCCGACGAATTCGAGGAATCGTTCGAGTCCGGCGCCGGGGTCCGGGTCCTCAAGTGCAGCAGCGGCGGCCTGGTCGATTTCCTCGGTCAGCAGTCGCGCGACGGCATCCAGGAGGGCGTCCTTGCCTGGGAACCGCCGGTAGATCGTGCCGACGCCCAGTCCGGCGCGGGTCGCGATGGACTCCATGCTCGCCTGCGGCCCCAGCTCGGCGAAGACGGCGCGCGCCGCGTCGATGACGATCGCGTCGTTGCGCAGCGCGTCGCGGCGCGGAGCGCGAGGAGCGGCCGGGGGCTTGGGCTGTCGATTCGGCTGCGAGGTCACGGTCGCCAGTGTACGCAAAGCGGAATGAAGCTTCACCTTCATGTTAAAGTGAATGCAGATTCCGATTTGGAGGGATGGACTGAGCATGAGAACCACGACCGGCTGGCAGAGCCTCGACCCGGCCGGCAACACGCTGACCCGCGTCACCATCGAGCGGCGCGATCTCCGCCCGGACGACATCGCCGTACGGATCGACTACTGCGGCGTCTGCCACAGCGACCTGCACCGCATCCACGGCATGCTTGGCGAGAAGAACCTGGTTCCCGGGCACGAGGCGACAGGCGTCGTCGTCGCCGTCGGCCAGGCGGTCACCGGCTTCGCCGTCGGCGAGCGGGTCGCGATCGGCACGATCATCGACTCGTGCGGCGCATGCGCCATGTGCCAGGCGGGGCAGGAGAACTACTGCTACCACCGCGCGACCACCACCTACGGCGGCACCGATCGCGTCGACGGCACCGTGACCAAGGGTGCCTACAGCCGCGAGTACGTCTTGCGTGCGACGTTCGCGTTCCACCTGCCTGACGGGCTCGACCCGGCCGCCGCAGCACCGCTCATGTGCGCCGGCGCGAGCGTCTGGGAGCCCCTGCGGGCAGCCGGCATCGGCCCGGGCAGCCGCGTCGCCGTCGCCGGACTCGGCGGGCTCGGCCACCTCGCGGTCAAACTCGCCGCCGCGCTCGGCGCCGAGGTCACCGTCCTGAGCCGCAGCGCGGACAAGGAAGCGGACGCCCGTGAACTCGGGGCATCCGACCTGCTCGTAACCACGGACGACACCCAGGTCGCCGCCGCGAGGGGCCGCTTTGACCTCATCCTCGACGTCATTCCGGCCGAGCACGACCTCTCACCGCTGATCGCGATGCTCGACCTGGACGGCACCCTGTGCGTCCTGGGGAACCCGCTACTGACGGGCCCGAGGCTGCTGGAACTCGCAACCGGGCGCAAGAAGCTCACTTCCTCCGGCACGGCAGGACTGCGACAGACCGCGGACATGCTCGAGTTCTGCGCCGCGCACGGGATCACGGCAGATGTCGAAACACTGCCCTCAAGCGAGGTCGAAACCGCTCTGAACCGCCTCGCCGGCGGCGACGTGCGCTACCGGCTCGTACTGGACATGTCCGACCTCGACACGTAGCCGTCCCCCGCGAGGCCAGGGCCCGAAGACGCGGGGCGCGTCCGCGTCCTGGCCTCGCTCCGCCCGCGTGGGGTGATCCACCGGTCAAGTGGAACTCCCCTGGCTCGTCTGGGTGGTCGAGCCGGATGTAGCGATGGCGGCCGGCCTCGTCGCCGCATTGTCCCGCGCGGGCAGCGCCAACCAGCGAATCGGCCGGCTGGGTGCCCCGCCCCCGCGCAGACTGTGGCGAGCCGCAAGCACCCACGCACGGGGCCCCTGACCTGCGGGAATGCCTCGGTCGGAGTCACCGCCGCCCCCGACCGCCTCCTGCGACTGGTCATCGAAGGAATCCGGGCGGCCGACGGCAACGCGGCAAGCGGCCAGGCGACCGGCTGATCCCGCATGGCCGGGACTCGGTGGCCACGTGGGTGCGGCGCCGCTGTGGTCACTCGGAGCCCCGGCTGCCGCCTTCCGCCTCCTCCCGCCAGCGGACGGCGGCGCGCCGGGAGGCGACGGTGTTCGTGTGGCCGGCTCCGTGCACCCGTTCCATGTCGAGCGCGAGCCGTTCGAACGCCTCGGCCGCACCGGCCGCGTCCCCCGCCCTGCCGCGCAGGTTGGCCAGGTTGTGCCGCGTGGTGAGGACCTGCGGGTGGTCTTCGCCCAGCGCCCGCACCCGCGCGGCGAGCAACTGCTCGGAGACGTCCACGGCGCCGGCCAGGTCCCCGATCTCGCTCAGGTAGTGGGCCCGGTGCCGGAGCGCCGTGGTGTCGGGGTGTTCCTCGCGCAACACCCGATCCCGCCTGTCCAGTTCCCGCTCCGCCTGCGCGAAGGGTCCCGCCGGCGTGAAGCGGTTGCTCAGCGCTCTCTTCGCCCCCACCGCAACAAGCGCGGCCCCCACCGCCGCAACCGTCCACGTGATCGCCCGTCTCCACGACACGTCAGGCACGCCTCCTTCACTCCACGCCGTCGGGTCGGCGCGCCCCTCACCTCGTGCCGGCCGTGGAGGGCCCGCCCTCTCCATGGACGCTCCGACGGCCCGCGTCAGTTGCGCCGGGCCCACCACGGAGGCCGGAACGCGGCGGCTGCGGCCCCGATCACGCCCTGCGGCCTGTCCGGCGCCGCTCCGGGCGGTGGTCATCGGCCGTGCCGGGCGCCGAAGGTGAGAGGTCGGGGCGGGGAGAGGTCGCTCGGCCCACCGGGCCCGGGTCAGGAACGGGCGCCGGCCATGGCCGCCTCGACCAGATCGTGGCCCAGGTCGAAGCGGACCCCGTCCGGGTTGGTCAGGCCGGCATCGGCGTACCAGCCGGCGTCGGCCTCCGGGTGGGGCCCGACCACGGCGACGCGTCCCTCGCCGTAGGGCGCGAGGACCGCGGCCGGCGGGGCGTTGCCGTACGTGGCGATCACGGTGGCGGAGGCGGCCTCCTCGTCCAGCCGGACGTACGGGCCGTCCTGGAAGTACATGTGCCGCCGCCGGCCGCGCCGGCGCACGGGGACGACGGTGTCCGCCGCCGTGCGCACCGAGGCGTCGCGTAACGCGATGTAGGCGTCGGTGTCACCGGGCAGGAGGCCGAAGCCGGGGCTGCGGCCGGCCAGGTAGCCGCCCCTGCGGACTCCGCCGGATGCAACGCGGCGTGCAGCCGCCGCCGCGTGACCGGATCGAGCGGCGCGCGGGCAAGGGCGAGGGTCGACATGCGAGGGGGGCGCTACTCGATCTCGATCCTCATGACGGTCAGCGGTTCCACCGGGATTCCGGGAGGAGGGAATTGCCCTTTGATCCGCGCACCCGTCCGGTTGGGATCGCCCTGGATATCGGGCTTGACGCCGCTGCGAAGGACGACGAAGAAGAAGTCGCCCAAGGCCCGGGAATCGATACCCAGCGCCTTCGCCGAGTCGGCGAACATCTTGAGGCAGTGGTCCACGTCCTCCAGATTGATGCACGCAAGCAGATCGAGAACCGGTTGAGCCAGCTGCCCCACGAGGTTGGGCATGGCGTTGGCCGCAGGCGCCGGCGACGGCTTGACGGCCTTCTGCTTCGGCATGTTCGCAGGCAGAGTGGTCAGCCGAAAGTCCGCGTTCCCCCGGATGTCCCGCATGTAGGTCTCGGGATCGCGCGCCTCTTTGAGGTTCTCGATGGCGAAGGAAGCGGACTCCTCAATGACGTCGAGATCGCTCACGAGGGCGACTCGCAGGGCCGCCAGGTCGGGCCCGTCCGGCGCCGACTCGAACTCATCGGCGTGCCGGGGGTCGAGAGCGTACTCCACGAGGTTGAGCATGTCGGTCATCTGCGAGCGCAGCATCGCACAGCGCGACAGCACCCGCCGCTGCTTCTCGATGTCGGCTATGTTCGGCGGGGGCGGCCCCAGGGCAATGGAATAGGGCGCCAGCGTCACAGTAAACGGCACCGGATCCTCTTTCACGGTCGCCGACCACTCGTCCATCGCCTGGTAAAGCTGGCTTGTCAGTTCGACTGGATCATTGCTGTGCGGAAGAGTTTGGATACGGCCGCCATCGTGCAGAATGAACGCGTCGGCATGCGCCTCTGCCTTCCGCATCGCTTCGGATATGTTGACCCTGACCTCGCCCGACACCGGCCCGTAGGAGCCTTCGAGCGCCGCATGAAGCTCCATCTTGGACTGCACGCTCTTCGTGTCGATCCGCACCACCCCGAAGAAGCGCCCGCCCGTGTTGATTCCGCGCACAAAATACTCGCCGAACTTCTCTTCAAGCGGCTTTCCTTCCTCCGTCAGCTTCCCTGCCGCTTCCGACATGGTCGGCGAGTCCATCTGTTGAAACGCATGCCGTTCCACGGCCGACACCAGGACCGTGAGCGAACTGGATTGAACCTTGCACTTCTTGGAGAATTCCAGTGAGGCGGATGCGCTGAACAACCCGATACCGGCCGAGACATCCGCTCCGATACCGAGTTCGGTCTCCAGGTCCTGGGTCGTCTCGATGCGCCGGAAGACAAACGAGCCGGAGCCGCCCGTGCCGACCTGCGGCGGTGTGACCTCGCCGATCGCGCCCAGCGCCATGGGGCTCCCGGTGGCCATGGCCACGCCTATGCCTATGTCGTATCCGTTGCGGATCGGAACCTCTTCCTGTTTCAGAACCACGATGGTCTCCCAGCCCACGACCCCCTGAGGGGGCGTGCTCTTTCCGTTCATCGTCCGGACTCGTCCTCGATCCCCGGCCGCGGCAGCCGCATCGCCGGACTCCGAGTGACGTCGTCTCGGCCGGCATGGATCGCTTGGGGGAGAGACCTCCGGCGAATCAGGCGGCGGAGTCAGAAGGCCAGGATCGCCGGCGTCGTGAAATCCGGCTGCGCGAGCCCCCGGGTCCTGGCTCGCTCCGGATCAACCGCGAATGGATTGATCGCCGCCACGTCCTCTCCTGCCCAGACGGTTGACAGTCGCATACGAATTCGAGCCCGCGGCCGGGTACCCCGTCGCACGAATCCCAACCCTCGTGAAAGACGGTTTTCCACGCCGCCGGCATTTCCCTGATGCCGTGAACGATCGGGCCGATGCGCCCGCAAAAGCGTCTATTGGCGACCGGCTGCCGTGTGGCCGCCGTGCGGGCCCGGCGGCCGGCGGGACCGCCCTCGGAGGTGCCGGGCCCGTTCCTCAGACGTAGCGGCGGGCGGGTCCCGGCCGCGCGGCGGCGGCGGCGGCCTCGGCGAGGGGCGGGATGTCGCCGGCGGTCAGCGGGGAGACGGTCAGGCGCACGCCGGGCGGCGCGGACAGCCGGAAGCGCGCCCCCGGCGCCGCTCCCCAGCCGGCCTGGAGCAGGCGGGCGACGGCCGCCGTCTCGTCGGGGACGGGCACCCAGACGTTCATCCCGCTGCGGCCGTGGGCCGGGATGCCGCGCGCGGCGAGCGCCGCGAGCAGGGCGTTCCGGCGCGCGCCGTAGGAGCCGGCGACCGCGGGGGTGTCCACGGCGCGGCTGCGCCACAGCTCGGCGACGGCCTCCTGGAGGAGGTGGCTGACCCAGCCGGGGCCGAGCCGCTGCCGTCCCAGCGCCCGGTCCACGGTGACCCGGTCCCCGGTCCACACGGCCAGGCGCAGGTCGGGGCCGTAGGCCTTGGCGGCGGAGCGGACCAGCGCCCAGCGGCCGGTGTGCCCGGCCAGCGGGTGCAGGGGGACCTCGGCGGGGTCGACGATGCCGTGCCCGTGGTCGTCCTCGATCAGCAGCGTGTCGGGGTGGGCGGCGAGCACCGCGCGCAGCCGGGCGGCCCTGGCCGCGGAGACGGCGGCGCCCGTCGGGTTCTGCGCCCGTGCGGTGACGATCAGGGCGCGGGCGCCCCGGTGCAGGGCCTCCTCGGCGGGTTCCGGCAGCGGGCCCTCGTCGTCCACGGCGACGGGGACGGTGCGCAGGCCGAGGGCGGGCAGCAGGTCGAGGAGGCTGCCCCAGCCGGGGTCTTCGACGGCGACGGCGTCGCCCGGCCGCAGCCAGGCGGTCAGGACCCGCTCCACGCAGTCGAGGGAGCCGGAGCTGACGGCGACCGGCCCCGCGGGCACCCCGTCGCGGTCGAGGCCGGCCCTGGCCGCCTCGGCGAGCCGGGGCGAGACGGGCGGGCAGCCGTAGAGGGTGGGCCGCCGGGCGGCGCGGGCCGCGGCGGCGGCCAGGGCCGGGCCGAGCGGGGGCAGCAGGGCCGGGTCGGGGTTCCCCTGGGAGAGGTCGCGGGCCCCTTGGGGCACCTCGACGCCGAGGAGGTCGCGCGGGGCGCTGGCCGGGCGGGCCCGGACCCGGCTGCCGCGGCGGCCCGCGGTCTCGATGACCCCGCGCTCGCGCAGGATGCGGTAGGCGGCGGCCACGGTGTTCGGGTTGACGGCAAGCTCCGCGGCCAGCTCCCGCAGCGGGGGCAGCGCCTGCCCGGGACGCAGCAGGCCCGCGCCGATCCCCTGTTCGACGCTGGCGGCAATCTCGGCTGCGCCCTGCCCCTCGATTCGATATCCTCCTAGCACAAAACATATTTTGCACTAGTACAAATGCGGCGCGCAAGCGCCGGGTGCCGGGGAGCGCACGCGCCCGGGCGACCCGGCGCCCGCGCGCCGGGCGGCAGCGAAGGAGAAGGCCATGAGCACCACCGAGTCCGCGCCCGGGCCCGCCACGGGACCCGCGGCGTACCCCGCGACCCCGAGGACCACCCCCACCAGGGCCCGCGAGCGGGTGTCCTACGACCGCGAGCTGGTGCACGCCATCCTCGACGAGGGCTACCTGTGCCACCTCGGCTTCGTCAGGGAGGGCGAGCCCGTCGTGCTGCCCACGCTCTACGCGAGGCTCGGCGAACGGCTCTACCTGCACGGCTCCACCGGCGCCGGCTACCTGCGCCCGGCGCGGGACGGCGGCCTGCCGGTCTGCCTGACCGTCACGCACGTGGACGGCCTGGTGCTGGCCGCCTCCGCCTTCCACCACTCCGTCAACTACCGCTCCGTCGTGGTACGCGGCACCGCCCGGCCGGTCACCGCGGAGGACGAGAAGCGGCGGGCGTTCGACGCCGTGGTCGACCAGGTGATCCCCGGCCGCTCGGCCGACTGCCGGCCCGCCGCGGCCAGGGAACTGGCCGCCACCGCGATCCTCGCGCTCGACCTGGCCGAGGTCTCCGCCAAGGTGCGCCGCGGCGGCCCGAAGGACGACCCGGAGGACCTCGGCCTGCCGCACTGGCGCGGCGTGCTGCCGGTCCGCCTCGCCTACGGCCCGCCGCGGGCCGCGGAAGAGGCCGGCGACCCGCAGGTTCCCGGCTACCTGACGGGGTATGCGAGGCCCTGACGGCGGAACCACGGGGCCGCCGGTGACGTCCCAGCCATGTACCCGTGCAGCGAAGATCCGTGCCAGAGACACGACCGAGGGATACCGATGTCTTCGTACCGCAGGCGCTCCGCCGCGCTCACCTCCCTGACCGTTCTCGCCGTGCTGTTCGCGGGCGGTTGCTCCGACTCCGGGGACTCGGACTCGGGGAGTGACTCCTCGGCGCAGGATCAGGACTCCGGCGGGCAGAGCGCCGACGGCGACGCGGGCGACTCCTCGGATGCCGGCGACGCGGACGACGGGGACTCCGGCTCGGACGACGCGAACGACGAGGACTCCGACACCGGCAACGCCGCGGCGCAGGGGGAGATCCCCTGGTGCACGGCGGAGGCGCTGTCCCCCTCGCTGAACCCGCTCGACTCGGGCGCGGGCCAGCGCTACGCCGCGCTGGTGCTCACCAACGTCTCGGACGGCTCCTGCCGCACCCAGGGCTGGCCCGGCCTCATGCTCCTGGACGCGGACGACAACCCGATCCAGACCGAGACGATCCGCGACCGCTCCGAGGAGTCCCACCAGATCACCGTCGCCCCGGGCGACAGCGTGTGGAGCCGGCTGCACTGGACCGTGGTGGCCGGGGACCAGGACGCCCCCGACGGCACCTGCGGCACCGAGCCGGCGAGCCTGGCGGTGATCGCCCCGGACGAGCAGGACTTCTCCAGCGCCGAGTGGGACTTCGGCCAGGTCTGCGGGGGCGGCACCATCGACGCGGTGGCGCTCGTGGAGGGCAGCGGCCCCGAGGAGTGAGGCCGCCTCGTGGAGGCCGGTGCCGCGCCGGGCGCCGGCCCCACGGGCGTGCGGCCGCCCGCCCGCCGCGGCCTCAGGCGGTGGGGAGCCAGTCCACGTGCCCTGCGAGCAGCGCGTAGCCGACGAACGCGACGGTGTCGATCAGGGCGTGCGCGACGGCCAGCGGCATGACGCGCCCCCACCTGCGGTAGCACCAGCCGAAGATGAGGCCCATCGCCGCGTTGCCGAAGAAGCCGCCGAGCCCCTGGTAGAGGTGGTACGAGCCGCGCAGCAGGGCGGAGGCGAGCAGCGCGCGGTGCGGGTGCCAGCCCAGCTGGTCCAGGCGGCGCAGCAGGTAGCCGACGACCACGACCTCCTCCAGGACGGCGTTCTGCACCGCGGAGGCCACCAGCACCGGGATCTTCCACCAGACGTCGGGCAGCGCCTCGGGCACCACCGTCAGGCTGGCGCCCGCCGCGTGCGCGCCGAGGTAGAGCAGCAGGCCGCTGCCGCCCATCGCGGCCGCCAGGGCGGCGCCCCAGCCGAGGTCGAAGGCGGGCCTGCGGGCGTCGAAGCCCAGCGCCCGCAGTCCCGGCCCCGCGAGGGCGCCGCGCGCCGGCCGCTCGCGCAGCAGCAGGTGCGCCACCAGGGCGACCGGAACCAGGGCGGTGGCGATGCCGAACAGCTGCCAGGCCAGGTCGAGCCAGGGGCGGTCGGGGGCGTGGGAGCCGTTGAGGGTGGCGGTGGAGTCGCCGAGCCCTCCCGGCCTGGTGAGCACGCCCGCGAAGTCGATGAGGGAGCTGACGGCGCTCGCGCCGAGCGACAGGGCGAGCACGAGCAGCACCTCGTGCCGCAGCATCCGCGCCGGGAGCGGCGCCCCCGCCTCGCCCGCCGCGGCGGCTCGTCCCGCCGCCGTCGTGCCCGCCGTGCCGCCGGTGTCCGGCTTCAGCCCCACTCCGTCTCCCGTCCGCGCGCCGGGCGGGCTCCCGGCACGGCGCGCGGCGGTGGGCTCACGCCCCCGTCGGCCAGCTGTGCACGGGAGCGTCCGTCCGCGCCAGTTCGCAGTACCGCCGGACGAGCTCCCGCAGGGCGGTCGCCCGGTCCGCTCCGTTCGCCACCGCCTGGTGGTAGAACCGAGTCTGCCAGCCCGCTCCCGTGATGCGGCGGCGGCACCTCTCCTCGATGACTCCGAGGTAGCGGACGCGGTCGGCGACGGCCACCCCGAGGGCCGCGAGGCCCTCCTCGGCCAGCGGCAGCAGCCGCTCGCGTATCAGGTGGTGGGCGGGCAGCCGGTCCAGGCCGCCCGCGCCCTCGCCCGCGGGCCAGCTCAGCTCGGCCTCGATGCCGTACCGGCAGGCCGCGTGGAAGTTGGCCTCGGCCACCTCGAAGGGCAGCGTGTTCCACACCGGGCGCGGCTGCGCGGCCAGCGCCCTGACCAGGCCGTAGTAGAAGGCGGCGTTGGCCACGGTGTCGGTGACGGTGGGGCCGGTGGACAGGACGCGGTTCTCCACGCGCAGGTGCGGGACCCCGCCGGCCACGTCGTAGACCGGGCGGTTCCAGCGGTAGACCGTGCCGTTGTGCAGGGAGAGCTCGGCCAGGGCGGGGATGCCGCCGGCGTCCAGCACGGCGAGCGGGTCCTCCTCGGCGCAGTGCGGCAGCAGGGCCGGGAACCAGCGGTTGTTCTCCTCGAAGAGGGAATCGGCCGAGTCGATCCAGCGCTCGCCGAACCAGGTGCGCGGGCGCACGCCCTGGGCCGCGAACTCGGGCGGGCGGCTGTCGGTGGCCTGCAGGAAGAACGGCGGGCGTGACTCGTGCCACAGTTCGCGCCCGAAGACGAAGGGGGCGTTCGCGCCTGCGGCCACCTGGGCGGCGGTGGCCGCCTGGGCCGCGTTCCAGGTGGCGGCGAACCCGGCCGGGGTGACCTGCAGGTGGAACTGCACCGAGGTGCAGGCGGATTCGGCCGCGATCGAGTCGAAGGAGTGGGTGAGGGTCTCGGCGCCCGCGATGTCCAGGGTGATGGCCTCGCCCCTGGCCGCCAGGATCTGGTCGTTCAGCAGGGTGTAGCGGTCGTCGGGCGAGAGGCTGCCCGGCACCATCTGCTCGGGGGTCACCGTGGGGAGCACGCCGGTCATCACCAGCCGCCCGCCGAATTCCGCGGCCATTCGGTCCGCGTATCCCACCGCGATGCGGAGCTCTTCGGCCAGATCGTCGAAGACGGTTCCCCCCAGAAGCCGGGGCGGCATATTGAGTTCCAGGTTGAATTGTCCGAGCTCGGCCTGAAAGTCTTTCGTGGCCATTCTGGCGAGCACTTCGTCGTTCACCA
Source organism: Streptomyces hoynatensis (assembly GCF_003626535.1). Lineage (GTDB taxonomy): Bacteria > Actinomycetota > Actinomycetes > Streptomycetales > Streptomycetaceae > Streptomyces > Streptomyces hoynatensis. The sequence goes on along the minus strand of NZ_RBAL01000003.1, from coordinate 205,650 downwards.
TTCGGGGCGCCCCCTCGGAATCCGCCATGGCGAGTTCGACCTCCAGGCCGATGAGGTCGCGCGGCCCTTCGAAGCGCTCCTCGCGCAGCAGCCGCCGCAGCGCCTGGAGACACGCGTCGAGCCTGGCGCGGAAACGCTGCCGGGCCGCCAGGTCGAACCGGTCGGCTACGAGCTTCTCCCCCACGGGACGCCTCCTCCGTTCGAACGATGGTCCGATCATGCCCACGCCCCGGGAGGAGGAACCCGCACCGTGCGGCCCCGCGGTCACGGTGCGGCATATTCCGGCGGAATAGTTGACGCCGGTGGTGTCCCAGTGGGCGGCCGGATTTCTCCTTGCCGAAACCTCCCGGGTCGGGTACTGGAAACATAGAGCGAACATGCCTCGTATAAAATCCCGCGAACGGCAGGTGTCTCCCATTCAAGAGGCGACCTACTCCAAAGCGAGAGGCGACCCATCATGCCCCTGCATATCCCTCAGGCCCCCGCTGCCGCCGAACGCAGCGTCCTCACCGCACTCCTCCCGGCGAAGGCGCCGGATTCCCCGCCCGCCGGCCGGGGCCCGCTGCATCCGGCACCCCTGGCGACGCTCAAGCCGGTGCTTCCGCTGCCGGTCTACCAGCTGGCGCCCATCGCCGGGCCGGGCGAAGAACCGCGCGCGGCGCTCACCGGCTGGCGTTTCCTGCTGGCGAAGGACGGCCTTCCGGTCGGCGCGGCGGAGGCCACGCTGACCGCGGACGGCTGGGCCTTCTCCCACTTCTGCGCCGGGCCGTTCGTCCCCTCGACCGAGCGGGCGATGCGGCTGGCCGACGCGCTGCCGCGGCCCTACCAGCCGCGGCTGCTCTCCGTGCCGCAGCTGTACATGCTCACCCTGTGGCTGCACACGGACCACCAGGCCGCCGCCGACTCGGGCAGCCCGGAGCCGGACGACCTGCTGGTGCCGCTGGCGCCGGCGCCGCCGGGGATCGCCGCCGAACGGCCGGCGCGGACGGAGGCGCTGCTTCCGCTGCTGACCAGCCGGGTGCCGACCCTCGACCTGGCGAGCTGATCAGGCCCGCGCCTCACCCCGCCCGGTGCCGGTGCCGCAACGGCGCTGCACCGCCCGGGCGTGCCCCGTGCCTCCCGCACGCCGCCAGGGCCGCGCGGAGGAACTCGTGGATCTGCGTCAGGGCCGTCTCGGCTTGCGGCTCCACGCCGGGCATGGCGAGGAACGCGTGCCCCGCTCCCGGGTACGCGGTGAGCCGCACGGCGGTCCCGGCCGCGCGCAGCCGCTCGGCGTAGCGCCGACCCCGATCGCTTCCCCGCGCTGGCCCACTTCGCCCGCGAGATCCGCCCCCTCGGGGCCGACCGCGGCGCCGCCTTCGAGGAGATCCTCGCCGCCCACCTCGCCGCGATCGAGGCCGCCGCCCCCTGACCCACCCTCTCGGCCTCCCGGCGCGCACCGCCGCGGGGCTCGCCCCGCGGCAGGACGGGTTCGCGGGCACCGCGGCGCGGCCGAACCCGCCCGCCGCCACCGCGAAAAGGCCACGGTCACCGCGCGAAGACCACGGCCGGGAGCCCGGCCGCCGGGGCGCGGCCGGCGGCACGCCTCCTCCCGGCACCCCGGGGAAACCGCGGGGTGCCGGGAGCGGCCCGGCCGGCGCGGTCCGCTCAGTCGGCCTGGTCGGCGTAGTCGGCGACCGGCGGGCAGGAGCAGAGCAGGTTCCGGTCGCCGAAGGCGCCGTCGATGCGCCGCACCGGCGGCCAGTACTTGCTCTCCTGGGACGCCCCCGAGGGATAGGCGGCCTCACGCCGGGAGTAGGGGTGCGGCCACTCGCCGCACAGCTGCTCCGCGGTGTGCGGGGCGTTGCGCAGCGGATTGTCCTCCCGGGGCCACTCCCCCGCGCCCACCCGGTCGATCTCGGTCCGGATCGCGATCATCGCCGAGCAGAATCGGTCCAGCTCCGCCAGGTTCTCGCTCTCGGTGGGCTCGATCATCAGCGTGCCGGCCACCGGGAAGGACATGGTCGGGGCGTGGAAGCCGTAGTCGATCAGCCGCTTGGCCACGTCGTCGATCGTCACGCCGGTCGCCTTGGTCAGCGGCCTGAGGTCGATGACGCACTCGTGGGCCACCAGGCCGCCCGGCCCGGTGAAGAGCACCGGGTAGTGCGGTTCCAGGCGGCTGGCCACGTAGTTGGCGCCGAGCACCGCGACCTGGGTGGCGCGGCGCAGCCCGGCGGCGCCCATCAGCCGCAGGTAGGCCCAGGAGATCGGCAGTATCCCGGCCGAGCCCCAGGGCGCGGCGGACACCGGCCCGGTGCCGCCGCCCGCGGGCCCGGCGGCCGGCTGCAGCGGGTGGCCGGGCAGGTAGGGCGCCAGGTGCGCGCGCACCGCCACCGGGCCGACGCCGGGACCGCCGCCGCCGTGCGGGATGCAGAAGGTCTTGTGCAGGTTCAGGTGCGAGACGTCGGCGCCGAACCGGCCCGGCCTGGCGAGGCCGACAAGCGCGTTCAGGTTGGCGCCGTCCACGTAGACCTGGCCGCCCGCCTCGTGCACCGCCGCGCAGATCGCCGCGATGTCCGCCTCGAACACGCCGTGCGTGGAGGGGTAGGTGACCATCAGGACGGCCAGCTCCTCCCGGTGCGCGTCGATCTTGGCACGCAGGTCCTCCGCGTCCACGTCGCCGTTCGCGCGGGTGGCCACGACGACCACCTTCAGGCCCGCCATCGCGGCGCTCGCGGCGTTGGTGCCGTGGGCCGAGGAGGGAATCAGGCAGACGGTGCGCTGCGGCTGCCCGTTCGCCCGGTGATAGGCGCGGACCGCCAGCAGCCCGGCCAGTTCGCCCTGGGAGCCGGCGTTGGGCTGGAGCGAGACCCGGTCGTAGCCGGTGATCTCCGCGAGCCGCGACTCCAGTTCGCGGATCAGCTCCAGGTAGCCCTCCGCCTGCTCCAGCGGCGCGAACGGGTGCAGCTGGGCGAACTCGGGCCAGGTGACGGCCGCCATCTCCACGGTGGCGTTGAGCTTCATCGTGCACGAGCCCAGCGGGATCATCCCGCGGTCGAGGGCGTAGTCGCGGTCGGCCAGGCGCCGCAGGTAGCGCAGCATCTCCGTCTCCGAGCGGTACCGGTGGAAGACCGGGTGGCCCAGGTAGGAGTCCCGGCGCACCAGCGTCCCTGGCAGCGCGTCCGGGGTCCTCGCGTCGAGCCCCTCGATGCCGAACGCGTCCCCGGCCACGCCGAACGCCGACCAGACGGCCGCCAGTTGCGCCCGGCCGGTGGTCTCGTCGCAGGAGACGCCGACGTGATCGGCGTCCGTCAGGCGCAGGTTGACCCCGGCCCGCCGCGCGGCCTCCACCACGGCCGCGGCCCGGCCCGGCACCCGCGCGGTGACCGTGTCGAAGAACGCGTCGTGCACCACCTCGACCCCGCCGTCGCGCAGGCCGGCCGCGAGCAGCGCGGCGTAACGGTGGGTGCGCCTGGCTATGGTCGCCAGCCCCTCGGGGCCGTGGTAGACCGCGTACATCCCGGCCATGACGGCGAGCAGCACCTGGGCGGTGCAGATGTTGCTCGTGGCCTTCTCACGCCGGATGTGCTGCTCCCTGGTCTGCAGGGCCAGCCGGTGGGCGGGCCGCCCCGCGGCGTCGCGCGAGACGCCGACGAGCCGGCCCGGCAGATTGCGGGCGTAGCCCTCGCGGACGGCCATGAAGCCGGCGTGCGGCCCGCCGAAGGCCATCGGCACGCCGAAACGCTGGCTGGAGCCGACCGCGATGTCGGCGCCGAGCTCGCCCGGCGAGGCGAGGAGCGTCAGCGCGAGGAGGTCGGTGGCGAGGGTGACCACGGCCCCGAGCTCGTGGGCGCGCTCGATGACCGGCCGCGGATCGCGGAGGGCACCGGAGGCCCCGGGGTACTGGAGCAGCACGCCGAACAGGCCGCGGCCGGCGACGTCCTCGGGAATGCCGCCGGCGAGGTCGGCGACGACCAGTTCCACGCCGGTGGGCTCCGCGCGGGTCCTGACGACGGCGATCGTCTGCGGCAGGCAGTCGGCGTCCACCAGGAACACCCCGCCCTTGCCCTTGCCGACCCGGCGGGCCAGGGCCATCGCCTCGGCGGCGGCCGTGCCCTCGTCGAGCAGGGAGGCGCCCGCGGTGGGCAGGCCGGTGAGGTCGGCCACCACCGTCTGGAAGTTCAGCAGCGCCTCGAGCCGCCCCTGCGAGATCTCCGGCTGGTAGGGCGTGTAGGCCGTGTACCAGGCCGGGTTCTCCAGGACGTTGCGCTGGATGACCGGCGGGGTGAAGGTGCCGTGGTAGCCCAGCCCGATCATCGAGTGGAGCACGGTGTTGCGGGCGGCCAGCGAGCGCAGCTCGGCGAGGACGGCGGCCTCGTCGCGCGCCTCGGGAAGGCGCAGGCCGGAGGCGTCGCGGACGGCCTCGGGCACGGCGGCGGCGGTCAGCTCGTCCAGGGAGCCGAAGCCGACCTGGGCGAGCATCTTCGCCTCGTCCGCGGCGTCGGGGCCGATGTGGCGCGCGGCGAAGGGCGTGCCCTCTTCGAGGGTGGCAAGCGGAATGCGGGGGGCGGGGGTGCGCGTCATGCCTGGAGGCTCCTCACGGTCGGGCGACCCGGGGGTCAGGCGGCGGCGCCTGACCTGCCTCCCCCTCTGTCATCGCGGACCTGCCGCGACCTGAGAGCTTCGCCCTGGCGCCTGGGCGCCCGGCTTGCACCGTCGGTGAGGGCGGTCCCGCGCCTGGCTGCGCCGGTTTCCGCCCTGCTTTCCAGAGTGGCTTCGCTCGCACGGTACGGGGGCCTGAGAGATTCCGGGGAGGAGTTGCTCCTTCGGCGCCTGCCGTCCGTGGGACGCCAGGACTCTCCCGCACGAGTTCGTCAACCTTTCCCGAGGCTACCAGCGCGGCCCCGGCGGGACCATTCCCGGCTATTCCGGCCGATCCGAGGTACCCGGAAACCCACTCGACTGGCCAGCGGCCGATTTGTGCCGTTTGGTAGGGAAGTAAGGCGCCCGCCGGGCCGTCGCGAAGAGTGGGAGGAAACGTGCAGACCGACATCGATCCCCGCAGCCTGATCGGATGCAAGGCCGTCGACCGAAACGGCACCAAGATCGGCACGGTGGACGAGGTGTACCTCGACGACGCCACCGGGGCGCCCGAGTGGGCCGCGGTGCGGACCGGCCTCTTCAGCCGGGACGCCTTCGTGCCCCTCGACCCGAGCGAACTGGTGGACGACGCCCTGCGCGTGCCGTTCGAACGCGCGCTGATCAGGGAGGCCCCCGACTTCGGCGTCGGGCGGCACCTGTCCCCCCAGCAGGAGCTGGAGCTGTACCACCACTACGGGCTCGACGTCCCGGGCGGCCGCCCGGGCGACCCGCCGGCCGACCACGACTTCGGCCGGCTGGCCCCGGACGAGGCCGGCGGGGAGGGCGAGGGCTGATCGGGCACGAGCGGAAGCGGGGCCGAGCCGGTCAGCTCGGGGTCGTCCACGCGGAAGGTGCGGGCCCGGCCCGGCTCGCCGCCCGGCCGCTCGAAGCGCACCGTGACGCGGCCCACCCCGCTGCCCTGCACCCAGCCCGGGCCGTAGCGCGCGTGGCTGACGTCGTGCCCCGGCAGCCAGCTCCCCGGGCGGGGGCCGTCCTCCCGCGTCCGGGACTCCGCGCCCTGGGCCGCGGGCGCGGCCTCCGGCCCGGCAGGCGCGCCGGCCGCCTGGGCGAAGAGGTCCTCCTGCGTGAAGTCCGCAAGCCCGCTCACGCCCACGCCCAGCAGCCTGACCCCGGCCGTGGTGTCCACGCCCTCGAGCAGCCGCGCCGCGGCCTCCCGCACCACGGCCGGGTCGTCGGTGGGGGCACGCAGCGTGTCGGAGCGGGTGAGCGTGGCGAAGTCGTAACGGCGCACCTTGAGGACCACCGTGCGCCCCGACCGCCCCGCCTCCCGCAGCCGCGCCACGCAGCGCTCGGCCAGCCTGGCGACCTCGAACCTGATCCTGGCCCGGTCGGTGACGTCCGTGTCGAAGGTGTCCTCCACCGAGATGGACTTGGTGTCGCGGTCGGCGACCACCTCGCGCTCGTCCACGGCCAGGGCCATCGCGTACACCCCGTGGCCGTGCGCCTTGCCGAGCAGCCGCAGCATCTCGGCCTCGCCCGCCCTGGCCACCTCGCCCACCGTGTGCAGGCCCGCCTTGCGCAGCGTCTCCGCGGTGGCCGGGCCGACGCCGGGCAGGGTGCGCACCGGGAGCGGCGCGAGCAGCTCACGCTCGGTGCCGGGCTCGATGAGCACCAGGCCGTCCGGCTTCGCCCGCTCCGAGGCGATCTTGGCGAGCATCTTGGAGGCCGCAAGGCCGACCGAGCCGGTCAGCCCGGTGGCCGCCCGGATGGCGGCCCGCAGCTCCCGCCCCACCCGCCTGGCCTCCTCCGCGGTGGCGGCCGCGCCCCCGGCCGCCAGGTCGACGAACGCCTCGTCCAGGCTCAGCGGCTCGACCAGCGGCGAGAGCTCCCCCAGCAGCCGCATGACGGTCTCGCTGATCTCCCGGTAGACGCCGAAGCGGGGCACCAGGAAGGCGGCGTGCGGGCACAGCCGCCTGGCCTGGGCGGTGGGCATCGCCGAGTGCACCCCGAAGCGGCGCGCCTCGTAGGAGGCGGTGGCCACCACCCCGCGCGGGCCGAGGCCGCCCACGACGACCGGCTTTCCCCGCAGGCTCGGCTTGGCCGCCTGCTCCACCGAGGCGTAGAAGGCGTCCATGTCCAGGTGCAGGATCGTCGGCCTGACTCTCACAGGGCCGATGGTGCCCCACGGGTCTGACAGCCGCACGGCCCCCGGACTGCCCTCGGCGGGCGCGCCCGGGCGGCCCGGGCGCCGGCGCCTGCTCAGCCCGAGCGGTGGCGCCTGCGGGCGAGTTCGTCGGCCGGGTGCTCGGCCGGGACCGCCTCTCCGGTGTCGACGCGCTCGGCCTGCAGCTGCCCCAGTGCCCGGTCCACGTCGTTCCAGACGGCGCCCACCGCGATGCCGAAGACGCCGCGGCCGTCCTGGAGCAGCTCGGCGAGCTCGTCGGGGGAGCCACAGCGGTAGACGGTCGCGCCGTCGCTCATCAGCGTCATCCCGGCCAGCTCCCCGGCCTCGGCGGTGCGCAGCGCGTGCGCGGCGGTCCTGAGGCTCTGGAGGGAGACGCCGGCGTCGAGCAGGCGCTTGACGATCTTGAGGACGAGAATGTCCCGGAAGCTGTACAGGCGCTGGGTGCCCGAGCCGTGTGCCGGGCGGATGCTCGGCTGCACCAGTCCGGTGCGGGCCCAGTAGTCCAGCTGCCGGTAGGTGATGCCGGCGGCCGCGCAGGCGCTCGGGCCGCGGTATCCGAGGCGCTCGGCCCCGGGGCCGCCCGGCGTCTCCCGCGCCGCGGGCCGCGCCCGCAGGCCGGGGGGCGGCGGGCCCGGAAGAGCGGCCACCTCGCCCACCGCTCTGCTGTCGCCGTTACCTGTCACGCCGGCCTCCGTTCCGCATGCCCCTACCGTGCCTCCGTCACTCACCGACTGTCACGATGAGTACGCACACAGCGCTCCTCCCAAGACATGCCCCATTGACGCTAGGCATCCACACTCAGCGCGTCAACGATCGCCACGCGTGGCTACTGGCTGCTCGTGCCGAAGTCCTCGGGAGAGATCTGGTCGAGGAACTCGCGGAACCTCTCCACCTCGTCCTCCTGCTCGTCCGGGATGATGATCCCCGCGTCGTCGAGCACGGCCTCGCTGCCGTAGATCGGCGTGCCCACGCGCAGCGCGAGCGCTATGGCATCGGAGGGCCTGGCGCTGACCTCCACCCCGCTGGCGAACACGAGCTCGGCATAGAAGACCCCGTCGCGCAGGTCGGTGATGCGCACCGCGCTGAGCTCCTGCCCCACCGCCTCGAGCACGTTCTTGAACAGGTCGTGCGTCAGCGGCCGGGGAGGGGTCATGCCCTGCTGGGCGAACGCGATGGCGGTCGCCTCTCCCGGTCCGATCCAGATCGGGAGATAGCGGTCGCCTCCGACTTCACGGAGGAGTACGAGGGGCTGGTTGTTGGGCATTTCCACCCGCACGCCCACGACGTCGAGCTGATTCACACAGCAACCCTAGGCGGTGCCCGGGGCATTTGGATAGTCGAGCACCGCCACGCGGACTCCGCGCGCCCCCCTGCCGGTCAGAATGCCTGCCTGCTGGCGAAGAAGACCAGGCGGTACTTGCCGATCTGGACCTCGTCCCCGTTGGCCAGCACCACCGAGTCGATGGGCTCGCGGTTCACGTAGGTGCCGTTCAGGCTGCCGACGTCACTCACCGTGAACGTCCCGTCGCCCTGGCGCTTGAACTCGACGTGGCGGCGGGAGACCGTCACGTCGTCCAGGAAGATGTCGCTCTGCGGGTGGCGGCCGGCGGTGGTGACCTGGCCGTCCAGCAGGAACCTGCTGCCCGAGTTCGGGCCGCGGCGGACGATCAGCAGCGCCGATCCCGGGGGCAGGGCCTCCACGGCCGCCTGGGCCTCCGGGGAGAGCGCCGGGGAGGGGTGCTGGCCGGTGATCTCCGCCTCGTAGGCCTCCAGGCCGCTGATGGAGATCGTGGACGTGGTCTCGGAGGAGCCCTCGAGGCCGGGGCGCAGCCCGTTGCCGCAGTTGGAGCAGAACCGGCTCGAACCCGGGTTCTGGTGGCCGCAGCGCGAGCACGTGCGGCCCTCGTAGGCGCCGCCCTGGCCGCCTATGCCGCCGGGGCCACCGGCGACCTCGTCACGGAACAGCGGGCGCTCCGGCTCCGCACCGGAGGCCGGCGCTGGCGCGTCGCCATGCTGGCGGGCGCGGGACCGTGCGGCACTGTGCATGCCACTTTGACGCCTGCCGAACAGTCGAGCGAAAAAACTCACCAGCGATCCCCTCGCACCTAGGCCGCCCCGTCGACAGCGGGACGGTCCGTCATCTCTCACCGGCCGTATGGACGTCCTGTCAACGCCCACGGCCTCCGTTCAGTTTCCCTTATCCGGCTCCGCGCAGGTCCGGCAGCCCCCGCCGGTGGTCTCCGTCACGGTGACGACTGAGCGTAGTCAGGCTGATCCGCCGCCCGCAAGGCGTCCACCGTGACCTTCTCCGGCCGGTCCACCGACACGGAGACCTGCTGGTTCTCCAGTGACTGCACCACCCCGCCCGGGATGTTCAGCGCCGGTTCCAGGTCCCTCGGCCGGCCGATGGCCCGCAGCTCGTACGGCGCGCTCAGCCGGTGCCCGTCGGCGACCACGCCGCCGTTCTCGTCCACGAAGGAGGTCTCGGCCACCACCCGCACATCGTTGACCTGGATCGCCTCGGCGCCCGCGGCCCGCAGCTCCTGCACCGCGTCGAGCAGCATATCCGCCCCCACGACGCCGAGCCGGTCGCCGATGTGCAGCACGATGCCCTCGCCCTCGGCGGTCACGGTGCCGGCCAGCACGCCGAGCTCGCGGGTGCGCCGCTCGGTCTGGCGCCTGGCCTCCTCGGCCTGGTCCGAGCTGCTCTCCAGCTCGGAGCGCTGCGCCAGCAGGCCGGCCCGCTCGTCCTGGAGGCGGGCCGTGTGGTCCTCGAGGTCGCTGAGGATGCGCACCAGGTCCTCGGGGCGGGCGGTGCGCAGCGCGCTGTCCTCGCCGCCCGTCGCCCGCACCTGGATGGCCAGGCCCAGGCCGAGCACGAACAGCAGCGAGGCGGCGAGGAGTTGACTGCGGGTGGCCCGGGGCGGCCACAGCGCAGAGGCGAGCGCCCGCGCGCCCGCGGGCGCGGCGGCGGGCCGTGCCGCGCCGGGCGCCTCCCCCGCGCCCGCGCCGGAGGCGGCGGGACGGCCGGGGCCCGCCCCTTCCCCTGTCCCGGCTGCCCCGGCGCCCTCCCCGGCCCGATCCGACCGGTCGGGCTCGTCCGGGTGGCCGGGCTCGTCCGGGCGGTCGGGTCGGCCGGGCTCGTCCGGCCGGCCGGGGGGCCTGGGCTCCGGGGCCGCCGGCTGCTTCTCGTGCGGCTGTTCCCTCGGGTCCATCGGGCTCACGCGCCGAAGACGTGCCGGCGGATGGCGGCCGCGTTGGAGAAGATGCGGACGCCGAGCACGACGACGACGCCCGTGGAGAGCTGGGCGCCGACCCCGAGCTTGTCGCCGAGGAAGACGATCAGGGCGGCCACGGTGACGTTCGAGAGGAACGAGACCACGAAGACCCGGTCGTCGAACACCCCGTCGAGCATGGCCCGCAGGCCGCCGAAGACGGCGTCGAGCGCGGCCACGACCGCTATCGGCAGGTAGGGCTCCACGACGGCCGGCACCACCGGCCTGGTCAGCACGCCGACGGCGACGCCGAGCACCAGCCCCAGCACGGGTATCACCGCACCGCTCCTTCCCCGGCCCCCGGGCCGGCCCCCGTCTGCGTCTGTGCCGCGCCGGACGGCCCTTCCCCGCCGCCGTCCGGCACCGGCCGCGCCGTGCGCAGCGCCGGGTCCGGGGCGGCGGGCAGCGAGAGATCCTCCCGCGCCTCGGTGCGGAAGCCGATGCCCTCCTCCTCCCGCAGCGTCTCCAGGTAGCGCTCCGCGCCGCTCGCGCGGAAGGCGGCGGCGAACTCCTCCCCGCCGCCGACGGCCAGCACCCGGTAGGGCGGCACCAGCGGCCGGTTGTCCACCAGCACCGCCTCGCCCGCGGTGCGGATCGCGGAAAGGGCGGTGAGACGCCGGTCGTTGACGGCGATCGCCTCGGCACCCGCCCACCACAGGCCGTTGACCACCCGCTGCAGGTCCCGGTCGCCCACCCGGCCGCCGGCCGGCCCGCCGCCGCGCGGGTCCAGCGCCGGCCCCGACGCGGCGCTTTCGGCCCCCTCGGCGTCCTCCAGGGTGAGTTCGAGGCCGGGGCCCTCGACGGGAGTGGCCCCGGCCAGCAGCGCGATCAGGTGCGCCTCGCGGGCGCCCGGGTCGGCCTCCGCCGCGCGCCGCAACTCCGCCACCTCCTCGCGCAGTTCCCCGACCTGCGCGCGCAGCCCGTCGAGGGCCTCGGTGCCGGAGCGGACCCGGTCGAGCAGTTGCGCGCGCTCCTGCGCCACCTCGGGCGCGGCCTCATGGGCGTGGGCCGCGCCCAGGGTGACGAGGAGGGCGGCGAGCAACAGCCCCCCGGTCAGCCAGAGCCTGGCGCGTGAGGTGGGCGGCAGCGCCGCCCGGCCCTCGGCGTCCCGTCTGGCCGCCGCGAGGGCGTACCCCTCGTCGAGGGTGTGGCTCATGACGGTGGTCAGCAGTGACATGGAGGCGTCGGGGCGCACCGGCGCGCGCTGTCCGGGCTCCTGCGGTGGCATGGCGGGCATGATTGCACGCCGGGCCCCCCGAGTTCGAAACGGCCCCCACAGCAGGGCCGTTGGCCCGCCCCCTGGTCAGCGCTCGGCGCTGTCCACGACCGAGGACCAGTGGTCGAGCAGCTCCTGCGCGGTGGCGTCGTCCGGGCCCTCGGCCCACAGGTGGGTCACGGCCTCCGCCGGGTCCGGGAGCACCAGCACCCATCTGCCGTCGGCCTCCACGACGCGCACCCCGTCGGTGGTGTCGATGGTGCGGTCCCCCGCGGCCTCGACCACCCGGCGCATCACCAGGCCCTTGATCGCCCAGGGGGTGGCGACGTCGCGGCGCTGGACGTGGGCGCGCGGGATGCGGGCGTCGATCTGGCTGAGCGACAGCTGGGTGCGGGCGACGAGGCCGAGCAGCCTGGCGAAGGCCGCGGTGGCGTCGAAGACGCTGGAGAACTCGGGGATGATGAAGCCTCCCCTGCCGTCGCCGCCGAAGATCGCCCCCTCCTTGTGGGTGGCCCGGGTCAGGTCGCCAGGCGAGGTGCTCGTCCACTCCACCTGGGTGCCGTGGTAGGCGGCGACCTGCTCGGCGATCCGCGTGGTGGTCACGGGCAGGGCGACGGCGCCGCCGCGGCGCTCGGCGGCGATCAGGTCGAGCATGACGAGCAGGACGCGCTGGTCGTCGATGACCCGCCCGCGCTCGTCGACCAGGGCGAACCGCTCGCCCACCGGGTCGAAGCGGACGCCGAAGGCGGCCCTGGCCGAGGAGACCATCTCGCCGAGCCGCACCAGGCCGGCCCGGTGGGTGTCGGCGGTCTCGGTGGGACGGGCCTCGTCCAGGCCGGGGTTGATGGTGAGGGAGTCCACGCCGATGCGGCCGAGCAGGCTCGGGAGCACCAGGCCCGCGCTGCCGTTGGCGGCGTCGACGACGACCTTCAGACCCGCCTCGGCCACCCCGGAGGTGTCGACGGCGCGCAGCACGGAGCCGGTGTACGCGTCGAACACGCTGGCCGGGAAGCTGAGATCGCCGATCTCGCCGGGGAAGGCCCGGCGGTACTCCTGCCTGGCGTAGACGCGGTCGAGCTTGCGCTGCCCGGCCTGCGAGAGGTCGGCGCCGCGCTCGTCGAAGAACATGATGTCCACCGAGTCCGGCACGCCCGGGGTGGTGCGGATCATGACGCCGCCCGCGCTGCCGCGGGCGGTCTGCTGGCGGGCGACGGGGAGCGGCACGTTCTCCAGGTCGCGGACGTCGATGGCGCTGGCCTGCAGGGCCGAGATGACGGCGCGTTTGAGGGCTCGCGCGCCCCTGGAGTGGTCGCGGGCCGTGGTGACCGTGGAGCCCTTCTTCAGGGTGGTGGCGTAGGCGCTGGCGAGCCGGACGGCTAGCTCGGGGGTGATCTCGACGTTGAGGATGCCGGAGACGCCCCTGGCGCCGAACAGCTGGGCCTGGCCGCGGGATTCCCAGATGACGGAGGTGTTGACGAACGCGCCGGCCTCGACGGTCTTGAAGGGATAGACGCGGACGTTGCCCTGGACGATGGACTCCTCGCCCACGAGGCATTCGTCGCCGATGACCGCGCCGTCCTCGATCCTGGCCGCGCGCATCACGTCGGTGTTCTTGCCGATCACGCAGCCGCGCAGATTGGTCTGCGGGCCGATGTACACGTTGTCGTGGACGACGGCCTTGTGCAGGAACGCGTCGGACTTGACGACCACGTTGGAACCGACGACGGTGTGCTCGCGGATTTCCGCTCCGGCCTCGATCTTGGCGTAGTCGCCGATGTACAGGGGGCCGCGCAGCTTGGCGTCCGGGTGCACCTCGGCGCCCTCGGCGATCCACACGCCGGGCGAGATCTCGAATCCCTCGATCTCGACGTCGACCTTGCCCTCCAGCACGTCCGCCTGGGCCTTGACATAGCTCTCGTGCGTGCCGACGTCCTCCCAGTAGCCCTCGGCGACGTAGCCGTAGATCGGCTTGCCCTCCTTCATCAGCCGCGGGAAGACGTCGCCCGACCAGTCGACGGAGACGTCGGGCTCGACGTAGTCGAAGACCTCGGGCTCCATCACGTAGATGCCGGTGTTCACCGTGTCGGAGAACACCTGTCCCCAGGTGGGCTTTTCCAGGAAACGGTCGACGCGGCCGTCCTCGTCGACGATGGTGATGCCGAATTCCAGGGGATTGGGGACGCGGGTCAGGCAGACGGTGACGAGGGCACCGCGCTCCCGGTGGAAGCGGATGAGATCGGTGAGGTCGAAATCGGTGAGCGCGTCCCCCGAAATCACCAGAAACGAGTCGTTTCTCAGTGCCTCCTCGGCATTCTTCACACTTCCGGCCGTACCCAGTGGCTTTTCTTCGTGTGCATAGGTGAGGTCCATTCCGAGCTCGTCGCCGTCACCGAAGTAGTTCTTCACGAGCGACGCGAGGAACTGCACGGTGACCACGGTCTCGGTGAGCCCGTGCCGCTTCAGCAGCCGGAGCACGTGCTCCATGATGGGACGGTTCGCCACGGGCAGCAGGGGCTTGGGCATGCTCGCGGTCATCGGGCGAAGCCGGGTGCCTTCGCCTCCAGCCATTACGACGGCCTTCATATCGGAAGTGTCCTCCTCGGGGAGTCGACAGTCACTCCGACTGGGCCCGTCTGGAGGGGGCCCGGGCCCGGGGTGGCTCCCCGGAATGTGCGCACGTACGGGCGCCAGGCCCCTGCGACGCTGCCAGGGTGAGCTCAGTCGGCCGTGGCATCCGCCCTCAGGAGACGGCGGACCTGGACCACGTAGAGAATCCCTGCCCACCAGTACAGCGCTGTACCCCAGCCAGCGAACGCCCATCCGAAAATAGCAGCGAGTGATGCCGCCCAGCTACTTCCGTCACTAAGCAGCAGCAACGGGAAGGCGTACATCAGGTTGAATGTGGCGGCCTTGCCCAGGAAGTTGACCTGGGGCGGGGCGTAGCCGTGGCGGTCGAGCAGGAAGACCGCGACCAGGAGCATCAGTTCACGGGCGAGCAGCAGGGCGGTCAGCCACCAGGGCAGGATGTCCCGCCAGGTCAGGCCCACCAGGGTGGACAGGACGTAGAGCCGGTCGGCCGCCGGGTCGAGGACGCGGCCGAGCGCGCTGATCTGGTTCCAGCGGCGGGCGAGCTTGCCGTCGAGGTAGTCGCTGATCCCGCTCAGGGCGAGGACGAGCAGCGCCCAGCCGTCGAGGTCGGGGCCGTCGAAGACCGGGGAGAGCACCAGCCACAGGAACAGGGGCACCCCCGCCAGCCGGGCCATGCTCATGAGATTCGGGATGGTGAAGACCCGATCCGTCTGAATGCGCGTCTCCTGGACCTCCACCCGGAAGCCTCCCCTTGGCCCGTGCCGCTGTTCGTGCGTCAGAACCCTACCGGCACGGCGGCAGACGTCCCGGGGAGGGGGCGATTGCGATGACTTACCCTGTTATGTGGTTTGCGGACCGTAAGGTGGCGGCGCCGATCGCAGGACGGTGAGATGGGGACCAGGCTTCGGGGCGTGGGAGTCAGCGACGGCGTGGCGATCGGGGAGGTCAGGCACCTGGGCGCGGTCGCGCTCGAACCGCCGGAGACGGCGCTCGCCCCGCAGGACGCGCCACGCGAGCGCTCCAGGGCGCAGCAGGCGGCGCAGGCGGTGGCCGCGGACCTCCTGGCGCGCGGCACCCTGGCCGGCGGCGAGGCGCAGGCGGTGCTGGAGGCGCAGTCGCTGATGGCCGGGGACCCGGAGCTGCGGGCGGAGGTGGAGCGCCGGATCGAGGCGGGAACGACCGCGGAACGGGCGGTGTACGACGCCTTCGCCGGCTACCGGGCCGCCCTCGCCGAGGCCGGCGAGTACGCGGCCGCCCGGGTGGCCGACCTGGACGACGTGCGCAACCGGATCGTGGCGAAGCTGCTCGGCGTGCCGATGCCCGGCGTCCCCGACAGCGAGGAGCCGTACGTGCTGGTGGCCCGCGACCTCGCCCCCGCGGACACGGCGCTGCTCGACCCCTCTCTCGTGCTGGGCTTCGTCACCGAGGAGGGGGGCCCGACCAGCCACACCGCGATCCTGGCGCGCGCCCTGCGGGTGCCCGCCGCGGTGGCGGTGCCCGGGGCCGGCGAGGTCCCGGAGGGGACGGTGATCGCCGTGGACGGCCGGACGGGCGAGGTGGTGGTCGGCCCGAGCGGCGAGGAGCGGGCCGCCCTGGCCAGGGCGGCGGCGGAACGGCACGCCGCCTCGCCTGGCGAGGCGGGCCCCGGGGCCACGGCGGACGGGCACCGGGTGCCGCTGCTGGCCAACATCGGCCGCCCCGCCGACCTGCCGGCGGCGCTGGAGGCGGGCGCGGAGGGAGTCGGGCTCTTCCGCACCGAGTTCCTCTTCCTCGAGGCCGGCGAGCGGATGCCCTCCCAGGAGGCGCAGGCCGCGGCCTACCGGGAGGTCCTGCAGGCGTTTCCCGAGGGGCGCGTCGTGGTGCGGGTGCTGGACGCGGGCGCGGACAAGCCGCTCGCCTTCCTCAGGCCGGGCCAGGGGCCGCAGGAGCCGAACCCGGCCCTCGGCGTGCGCGGGCTGCGGGCGCTGCTCGCGCAGCCCGAGGTGCTCGCCACCCAGCTGCGCGCCCTGGCCCAGGCGGCCGCGGGGCTGCCGGTGTCCCTCGAGGTGATGGCCCCGATGGTGGCCGACCGGGCGGAGGCCAGGGCCTTCGCCGGGGCCTGCCGGGCGGCCGGCCTCCAGGCCAGGCTCGGGGTCATGGTGGAGGTGCCGGGGGCGGCGCTGCGGGCCAGGTCGGTGTTGCAGGAGGTGGAGTTCCTCTCGCTGGGCACCAACGACCTGGCCCAGTACACCTTCGCCGCCGACCGGCAGGTCGGGGCGCTGGCCCGGTTCCAGGACCCGTGGCAGCCCGCGCTGCTCGACCTGGTCGCGCTCTCGGCCGAGGCGGCCAAGGCGGAGGGCAAGGGCTGCGGGGTGTGCGGGGAGGCCGCGGCCGATCCGCTGCTCGCCTGCGTGCTCACCGGCCTCGGGGTGACCAGCCTGTCCATGGGGGCCACCGCCCTCGCCTCGGTGCGGGCGGAGCTGGCCGCGCACACCCTCGCGGAGTGCGAGCGGGCCGCGGCGGCGGCCCGCGCCTCCGACGACGCGGAGGCGGCCAGGGAGGCGGCCGGGGCGGTGCTCTCCGGCTCCTGACCGGCGCCGGGCCCTGCGGGGTCCTGGTCATGTCGCTTCTGCCGTCCTCTCCGGCCGCTTCGGGTCTCTTCGGGCCCCTTCCGGGGGGCTCTTCACGTCCCTTCGGGGGTCTCTTCGGGTCTCTGGGGCCCTTCCGGGGCCTCCCGCGGGCGTGCGCCGGCGCGGGTCAGGGCTCCGGGCAGGGGGGCGTCGGCAGGGTGGGGGCGGGGCGGTAACGGACGCCCGGCTCGGGCGGGATGGGATCGCCGGTGCGGACGTCCGTGCAGTAGGCGCTGAAGACCTCGGCCTCGGCGAGCGGGCGCACCCGGCCCCGCTGGAGGCTCCACCCCCGCACCTCGTCTCCCGCCTGCTCTCCCCCGCCGTCCCCGTCCCTCCTGCCGCGCTCCGCCGCGTCCGCCGGTCCGCCGGGCGGCGAGGAGCGCAGCACCAGGCCGCCGGGGTCGCCGGTGGCCATCGCGGCGGCGA
The DNA here is from genome assembly GCF_003626535.1 of Streptomyces hoynatensis. GTDB lineage: Bacteria > Actinomycetota > Actinomycetes > Streptomycetales > Streptomycetaceae > Streptomyces > Streptomyces hoynatensis. Next base: position 188,769 of record NZ_RBAL01000003.1, on the reverse strand, counting down.
GGACCGTGCACACCACGAGCGCCTCCGGCTCGGCCAGGCCGAGGGCGCCGCCGGGCCCGAGCTCGATGCGGACGGCGGCCGTCAGCGGGCCCACCCTGGCGAGCAGGCTGCACACCAGGCGGTGCTCCCCCGGCCCGAGCAGCTCGAGCACGGAGGAGAACAGCGCGGCGGCGCGCCGGAAGGCGCACCGCGGCATCGGCGCCCCGCAGCCGGGGCAGGAGCCGGCCGCCGCGAGCAGCGCCGTGCCCGCCTCCCAGGTCTCCCAGCGCAGCCGCTCGGCCAGCAGCTCCGGCAGCAGGCTGCCGATCGGCTGCCCGCGGTAGGGCACCGTCGCCCCGCGGGTGGCGAGCTCGGCCGTGTACCGCGAGCGGCTGGCCGGGCTGTCCGGGTCGATGCCCTCCCGGGAACAGAACCCGGCGAAGCCCTCCGGGTCGAACAGGGCCACGCTGGTGTGCCCGTGCCGGGCGGCGAGGGAGCGCAGGTGGGCCTCCGTCTGCCGCAGGTAGCCGGCGTGGTCGGTGAAGCGGAACGTCGGATAGCGGCGCATCCGGGCGAAGCCAGCCTCGTCGGCGATGACCGCGACCGTCCCTGCCGTCTCCCGCCACAGGGCGGCGCGGCGCGCCTGGCGCTTCTCGGTGGGTGCCATGTCTCCCCCTCAACACTTCGGAAGCCGATGGTCACCCACCGTAGTCGCCGCCACTGACAGTGGCCGCGGGCGCCGCCCGCGAGGCCCGCTCAGGCGCCGCCCGAGGCGGCCCGCTCGCGTGCCAGGCCGGTGAAGAAGCCCAGCAGCTCGGGGTCGTCGACCGAGCCGGGGTTCACGGCGCTCTCCAGCGCCGCCCCCTGGAGCAGCCGCTTGACCGGCACCTCCAGGCGCTTGCCGGTGAGGGTGTGCGGGATGCCGGGCACCTGGAGGACCTCGTCGGGCACGTGACGGGGCGAAAGGTGCTCGCGGAGCGTGCTCCTGATCCGCTCCCGCAGCGCGTCGTCGAGCACGGCGCCCTCGGCCAGCCGGACGAAGAGCGGCATCCAGTAGCCGCCGTCGGGCCGCTCCACGCCGACCACCAGCGACTCCCGGATCTCGGGCAGCCGCTCGACCGTCTCGTAGATGTCGGCGGAACCCATGCGCACGCCCTGCCGGTTGAGCGTGGAATCGGAGCGGCCGTGGATGACGACGGTGTTCCTGGAGGTGAGGGTGATCCAGTCGCCGTGCCGCCACACGCCCGGGTATGACCGGAAGTAGCTGTCGAGGTAGCGGCGGTTGTCCGGGTCGTTCCAGAACCTGATCGGCATCGAGGGCATGGGCGTGGTCACGACCAGCTCACCCACCTCGTCGGTCAGCGCCCGGCCCGCCTCGTCGAAGGAGTACAGGCCCGTGCCCAGGCAGGGTGCCTGGAGCTCCCCGGTGTACACCGGCAGGGTGGGCACCGCGCCGGCGAAGCAGCTGCACACGTCGGTGCCGCCGCTGACCGAGGCGATCCACAGGCCGGCGCCCGCCTCCTCGTGCAGCCAGCGGAAGCCGTCCGGGGGCAGCGGCGAGCCGGTGGTGGCCACGCAGCGGGTGGCGGACAGGTCGAAGTCGCGCCCCGGGCGCACCCCGGCCTTCACGCAGGCCATCACGTAGGCGGCCGAGGTGCCGAAGAGGGTGGCGCGGGTGCGTTCCGCGACCCGCCACTGCGCGCCGGCGTCCGGGTGCGCGGGGGCGCCGTCGTAGAGCACGGCGCAGCTGCCGGTCAGCAGGGCGGACACCAGGAAGTTCCACATCATCCAGCCCGTGGACGTGTACCAGAACAGGCGGTCGCCCGGGCCCAGGTCGCAGTGCAGGCCGAGCTGCTTGAGGTGTTCGAGCAGGATGCCGCCCTGGGAGTGGACGATGGCCTTGGGCAGCCCCGTGGTGCCCGAGGAGTACAGCACCCACAGCGGGTGCCCGAAGGGAACCTGCTCGAAGACCGGGGCGGCGTCGCCCGCGGTGAGGTCGGCCCACTCGTGGGCGCCCGCGGGCGCCGGGGTGCCCAGCAGCGGGACGTGCACCACGGCCCGCAGGGTGGGGAGTTCGCGGCGCAGTTCGGCGACGGTGGCGGCCCGGTCGTGCACCCGGCCCCCGTAGCGGTAGCCGTCCACGGCGACCAGCGCGGCGGGCTCCACCTGCCGGAAGCGGTCCAGGACCCCGCGGGCCCCGAAGTCGGGGGCGCAGGAGGTCCACACGGCGCCGACGGCCGCCGTGGCGAGCAGCGCGACCACGGCCTCGGGCACGTTGGGCAGGTAGCCGGCCACGCGGTCTCCCCTGCCGACGCCGAGCCGGCGCAGCGAGGCGGCGAGGGCCCCGACCTGGCGGCGCAGCTCCGCCCAGCCCACCGCCTCGGGCCGGTGGTTCTCGTCCACCCTGAGCAGCGCGGGCTCCGCCGCGCGGGCGGGGTCCTCGGCGGCGCGCAGGGCGTGCTCGGCGTAGTTGAGGGTGGCGCCGGGGAACCAGTCGGCCCCGGGCATGGCGCTCTCGCCGAGCACGCGGGTGTACGGGGTGGTGAACCGCACGTCGAACCAGCCGGCGACCGCCGCCCAGAATCCGGGGAGTTCGGTGACGGACCAGCGGTGCAGGGCGGCGTAGGAGGCGGCCGGGTCCCCGGGGTCGGGCGCCGGGGCCCCGTGGTGCGCCGCGGCGTAGGCGTGGAAGCGGGTGAGGCGGGCGGCCCCGGCCGTCTCGGCTGAGGGCCGCCACAGGGGCGCGGGCCCGGCCGTGGCGGCACCCTCGGCCTGGGGGGACGGCTCGCTCGGCGGCTCGGTGGACGGCGCGGCGTGCGCGGCGGTCATGGCGGCTCCCGTGGGTCTCGCGTGCGTCTTCGCGGGCGATGGAAGGACGATGCCAGCAGGCACCGCCCCCGCACCAGGGCCGGGCCACCCGAATGCGGCGGCGCCGCGCCTTCCGGCTTTCCCGGGGCGTGGGCCGCTGGTACGTGTGGAGCGTGCGCCGCAGCCGAGGTAACCCGGGTGCCGCCCGCGCCCCGCGGGCCGCGCCGCCTCCCCGCTCGTCCTCCCGCCCACTCCCCCGGCCCGCCTCCCGGCTCCTTCCCCGCACGCGTCCCGGGGCGCGTGACCTGGGGCGCGACCGGTCGCGGCCGTGGTCCCGCCCGCTGGCCGCGGGCTGCCTGCTGCTCGCCTCCCTCACCGGCTGCCTGGCCGCCGACGCGGGGCCCGGGCACGCCGGACGGCGGGCGCCCGAGGCGTTCGTCGCGCTGCGGGACGTGGCGCCCGGGATCGACGAGGAGATCCGCTACGCCTCGGCGCACAACTTCGTGGGCCGGGTGATCGACGGCTACCGGGAGCCCGTCTGCCTGCTGACCCGCCGGGCGGCGCGGGCCCTGCGCGCGGCGCAGCGGGCGCTCGCCGAGGACGGCTACTCCCTGCTGGTGTACGACTGTTACCGGCCGCAGCGCGCCGTGGACCACTTCCTGCGCTGGGCGGACGACCCCGCGGACACGGGCGAGCGCCGCGAGTTCTATCCGCACGTGCCCAAGGACCGGCTGTTCCGCGAGGGCTATCTGGCGGCGAGGTCGGGGCACAGCCGCGGCAGCACGGTGGACGTGACCCTGCAACGCCCCCGGGGGCATCCGGTGGACATGGGCACGCACTTCGACTACTTCGACCCGCGCTCCAAGCCGGAAGCAAAGGACATCGGCAAGCGGCAGCGGGCGGCGCGCGAGGTACTCCACGAGGCGCTCGGCGCGGCCGGTTTCGAGCGGGCCGACACCGAGTGGTGGCACTTCACCTACCGCGAGGAGCCGTTCCCCGACCGGTACTTCGACTTCCCGGTCACGCGGGAGGCGCTGCGCGGCCCGTCCTCCTGAGCGGCCCCCGGCGGGCGCCGGGGCGGCCCGCGAGCGGAGGCGGAAGGGGACAGCGGGGGTCCGGAGCCACCCCCGTCGGTCCCGGGCCCCGCTGTCACCCGATCCGACGCGGCACCTTCGGGGGCCGGTTCGGGCTACCGGCGCGTTGTCACCGGTTCGCGACATGCGCGCAGCGGAGCGGAGACCTTTCGCCTGCCGTCCGCGGGCGAGGGGGCCGCGGCGGGTACGGTGACCCGGCTCAGCGCCCGTCGCCCGGGAAGGCCCGCGGCGGGGTGGACAGCAGCGGGCCGACGCGCTTGACCAGGAGCGTCATCTCGTAGGCCACCTGCCCTATGTCGGCGTCGGAATCGGCGAAGACGGCGAGGGCGGTGCCGGCGCCCGCCGCGGTGACCAGGAGGAAGGCGTCCTCCAGCTCGACGAGGGTCTGGCGCACGCTGCCGGTCTCGAAGTGCCGCCCCACGCCGCGGGCCAGGCTGTGGAAGCCGGAGGCGACGGCGGCGAGCTGCTCCCCGTCCTCGCGGTCCAGGGAACTGGAGGCGCCCCGGGGCAGGCCGTCCGCGGCCAGGAGCAGCGCGTGCCGGATGCTGGGCACCCGGGAGACCAGTTCGTCGAGGAGCCCGCGGAAGAGGGGGTCCTCCCCTGAAGTCGGGTCGTACGGGGGGCCGCCGTGGCCGGGGGCCTCGGGTGCGGTCATCGGTCCTGCCTTACGGTTCGCTGGCTGCTTACGGTGTCACTGGGGCGGCATCCCGCCGCGCGGCGGATCGGTCTGCCGGCGGCCGAGCTGCCAGCCGCGCTGGAGGGAGGCCATCCGGGCGCGGACCTCCTCGGCGTCCTGCTCCGGGGGCGGCTCGGGGTGGCTGACGGGCCGTTCGGCGCCGGCCCCGGGCCCGTCCTGCCGGTCCCGGCCGCGCGGCGTCCCGGGCGCGGCGCGCCGGACGCGGCGGGGCAGGCCGGTGGCCGTGGTGGGCACGGCCGGCGTGACGGGCGTGGTGGGCGAGGTGGGCGCCGTGGGCGTCGTGGGCGGGGTGGACTGCTCGTCGGGGGTGGGGCCGCCCGGCTCGGGCGGCCTGCCCACCGGCCTGCCGTGGTCGGCGACCAGCACCGGGGCGGTGCGCCGGCGCGGCTGCCCGGGCGGGGGCGCGGATTCCGGGGCGCCGCGGACGGCGTGCGCCCCGGGGCGTTCCGGCTCCCGCTCGTGCTCCCTGGCCCCGGTGTCCTGCCCCGGGGCTCCGGCGCCGACCGGGGCCTCCAGCTCGACGGGCCCGTCGACCGGCCCGTCGAGCAGGACCGGCCGCTGCCCGCCGGGAAGCCGTCCCGGCGGCTCCTCCTCGGCCTCGGTGAGGAGTTCGCCCGGGATGAGGGTCACCGCGGTGGTGCCGCCGTAGGGCGACTCCCGCAGCGAGACCCGGAGCCCGTGCCGCTGGGCCAGGCGGGAGACGACGTAGAGGCCGACCCGGTCGCTCTCCGAGGGTTCGAACTCGGCGACCTCGGCGAGGCGCAGGTTGGCCTCGCGGAGGGCGTCGGCGGTCATCCCGAGGCCCCGGTCGTGGATCTCCAGGGTGAAGCCGTGCGGCACCCGCTCGCCGCTGACCTGGACGGCCGTGTGCGGGGGCGAGAACACCGTGGCGTTCTCCAGGAGTTCGGCGACGAGGTGCACCAGGTCGGCGACGGCCCCGCCGGCGACGGCCAGCGGCGGCATGCGGCGCACCTCGATCCGCTGGAAGTCCTCGACCTCGTCGACCGCGGCGCGCACCACGTCCATCAGCCGCTCGGGCCTGCGCCACTGCCGGGCGGGGGCGGTGCCGGAGAGGATGACGAGGCTGTCGGCGTGCCGCCGCATGCGGGTGGCCAGGTGGTCGGCGCGGATCAGGTCCTCCAGGTCCGCGGGCTCGCCGGCGCGGCGCTTGAGGCCCTCGAGCAGGCTGAGCTGGCGGTGCAGGAGGACCTGGCTGCGGCGGGCGAGGTTGACGAAGACCTCGGACATGCCGCGGTGGGTGCGGGCGCGGGCCACGGCCGCGGAAACGGCCTCGCGCTGCAGCGTGTTGAGGGCCTGGCCGACCCGGCCGATCTCGTCCTGGCCGTACTCGAGGCGCGGGGCCTCGGTCTCGACGTCCACGTGCTCCCCGGCCGCCAGGCGGCGGGTCACGCCGGGCAGCCGCACCTCGGCGGCGTCCTGCGCCTGGCGGCTCAGCGCGCGCAGGTCGCGCACCAGGCCGCGGCCCAGGCGCAGCGCGAGGAGGGCGGAGAGCAGCAGCCCCGCCAGGCCGAGGCCCGTGACCACGGCGGCCCTGGTGTTCGCGGCGGACACCCGGCCGTCGAAGGCCCCGCGGTAGCCCGCGTAGGCGGTGCCGGTCAGCCGCCCGAGCTCGTCCAGCGCGGTGGAACTCGCCTCGGCCCACTGGTCGGCCCTGACCGCGGCGGTGTGGCCGGCGAGGAGGTCCTGTTCGAGGGAGCCGACGATGCGCCCGGTGCCGCCCTCCCAGAAGGTCTCGTGGGCCTGGCGGTCGTCCAGGAGGAGGTCGGGCAGGGAGGCGTCGTAGGTGAGTTCGCGCCGCAGGACCCGGTCGTTCAGCGCGTCGAGCTCGCCCTCCTCGGTGCGGCCCGCGGCGAGCAACCCGGCCACCAGGGCGTCCTCCTGGGAGAGGTACTCGCGGGCCTGGCGCAGCCCGGCGACGGCGCGGCCCCGGGGGTCCAGGTCGGGGTCGGCCTCGGGCTGGAGCACGGCGAACAGGCGCAGGGCGGGGGCGACCAGGCCGCCGTAGGCGTCGAGGGCGCCGGTGCGGACGATGGTGTTGCTCTCCACCTGCTCCCGCAGCTGGCCGAGGCTGCCGAGCGCGGTCAGCAGCGCGTCGAGGCGGTCCGCGGCGGCGTCGTGCAGGCCGCCGCGGGCCTCGTCGCCGGCGGCGGAGAGGGCGGCGACGGCGGTGTCGGTCGCCTCCCGCATCCGCTGCAGCTCGCTGGAGGCCTCCGCGCGCCGCGGGTCGGCGAGGTAGACCAGGGTCTGGCGCCGCTCCTGCTGGAGCGCGAGGACGACCTCGCCGAGCGGCGGGTCGAGGGTGTCCACGGCGGAGACGGCGGCGCCGGCCGCTCTGGCCTGGCTGATGGTGGTGGCCGCGGCATAGGCCCAAAGGGACACGAGCGACAGCAGGGGCACCAGCACCAGCGCGCCCATCTTCCGCCGGATCGACTTGCCGCGAAAGCGCATGCCCCTCCCCTTGACCGTCGTGCCGGCGGGGCGTGTGTCCCGCCGGCACGACGCGAGCCTACTACCGGTGTGCGGGGCCTCACCGGCGTATCGGCGGGGTGCAGGGGGGAAGTTGACCGGCGGGGCGCGTTCTACCATGGAAGTCGAGGACATATCGCGCATCTCACCGTGCAGGGGGGAGGCGGAGTGTACGCGAGGGCCCGCATGCCGGACCCCGTCCGGGAGGCCGCCGTTCGGGCGGTCATCATCATCGCGCTGACGCTGACTCAGGTGGTCGTGGTGCTGCTGTGCACCCTGGCCGGCTCGTGGTTCGCGTTTCCGATGCTGATCTGCGCGGTGGCGAGCACGTTCGTGGCCACCTGGGCGGTGCTGGACATCTGGGTGACCCGGCAGTCCTGGCGGCAGCGCAACGGCGTCGTGTCGGTGCCGAGCAGCGTGGCCAGGGACCGCTGGCGTCCGCTGCGGCGCAGGACCGATTGACCCGCCCGGCAGGCCGGAGGGGCGGCGGCGCCCGCGGCGGCCGGCGGGTGGCGCCGGGCCGCCGCCCGCGCCCGGCCGCCCGGCGGGGCGCCGCGGCTGCCCGGCCTGCCCGGCCTGCCCAGGAGGTGGCTGGTCAGCGCGGCGAGCAGGAAGACGGCGGTCTCGTACGCCCGCCCGCGTCCGTGTGCCGCCGCGGGGTGCCCGGGCGCGGTGGCGTACAGGAGGCCGGCGAGGGTCAGGCCCGGGTGCCGCCGAGGTGCCGGGCGGTGGGCAGCAGCCCGGAGACGGTGCCGGCGGGCACGAAGGGGGCGCCGAGCACCACGGGCAGCACGCGCCCGGCGGTCACGCGACCTCTTCCAGGGCCGCGAGGTAGCCCTCCACGTTGTCGAGGTGGACGTCGTGGCCGGTGCGGGGCACGGTGCGCAGGGCGAAGCCGACCTGCGCGAAGTGCGCGGCGAGGGGCGGCGGGACCAGCTCGCTCGGGTCGGCGAGCAGGAGGAGCGAGGGCACCACGGGGAAGACGGGCACGTAGGCCGTCTCCAGGTAGGCCATGCGCGTGGTCTCCGGGTCCCAGTCGCGCCGTTCCGCGAGGCGGACGCGGATGGTCTCCTCGCTCCAGGCGGGGTGCGCGGCGCGGTAGTCCGCGGCGGTCCAGGACGCGGTGGCGCGGATCGCGGGCTGGGCCGCCCCGTAGCCGACGCCCTGCCAGGGGTACCAGGCGGGGTCCTCGTAGACGGCCTGCCCGGGGCGCAGCCGGTCGGCGATCATCGCGAGCAGGACGCCGCCGAGGGAGTGCCCGACGGCGAGGTCGGGGCGCGGCGGGAGGGCGGCGAGGAGGTCGTCGGCCCAGCTCTCCCTGCTGTAGGGGCCGCGGGGGCTCGCGCCGTGGCCGGCGAGGTCGGGGGCGAGGACGCGGTAGCCGCGGGCGGCGAGCCAGGGACCGACCCGCCACCAGGTCTCGGAGCTGCCGGAGAGTCCGTGGACGAGCACGGCGGTGCGGGGGCCCTGGCCCCACTCGCGGAGGTGAAGTTTCGGCATGGCGCTCACCTTTCGGCCGGGGGGCGTGCCGGGTTTCCGGACTTCGTGATTTTGACGAGCATCGAAGTGCTCGCGATGACGCGGATGCTAGGCCGAGACTTCGAGGGCTGTCAAAGCCTCGAAATTAGGTAGGGTGAGGGGCATGCGTGCGCTCCACCACCCCGACCTCGGCTCCGTCGAACTGGCGACCCTGCTCAGCGCGCTGGCCGACCCGGTACGGCTGAAGGTGGTCGCCCAGCTCGACGCGGCGGGGGGCGTGGTCTGCGGCGGCTTCGACGTGCCGGTGAGCATGTCGACGCTCTCGCACCACCTGAAGGTGCTGCGCGAGGCGGGCGTGGTCCGGGTCACCCCGGAGGGCAGCTTCCGCAGGCACGAGCTGCGGCTGGCGGAGATCGAGGGGCGGTACCCGGGCGTGCTGCCGCCCATCCTGGCGGCGGCCCGCGAGGACTAGGCAGGCGCCGCCGTCACCCGCGCCCCCCGGCCGGGGCGCGACCGCTCCGGCCGGGGGGCGCGGGCCGGGGCGCGGGGCGCGCGCCGGCGCTCAGGGGCGGGTGGAGGGGGGCTTGCGGAAGATCCGGGTCGTGGTGATCTCCCCGTGCGCCGCCGGGTCCGGCTCCGGGCTCGGCAGGCCGGGCCGCAGGTGCTCCTCGACGGTGATGTACTTCAGGCCGGCCCGCAGGTCGGCGTCGTTGCGCAACCGGATCACCAGGGGGAACTCGGCCAGCGCGGTCGTGTCGAACAGGCCCGTCGTGTACAGCAGCTGGACGCCGAGGGCGTCGGCGACCGCCCGCTGGAGCTCCAGCAGGTAGGTGGCGTTGGCGCGGCCGATGGGGTTGTCCAGGAAGAGGGTGCCCGCGTGGCGGTGCCGGTCGCGGCCGCGGTCGTTGCCGCGCAGCGCCGCCATCGTGCAGTACAGCGCGATGGCCGCGGTGAGCAGCTGGCCGCCGGAGAACACGTCGCCCATCTGGCCGACCGGAACGCGCTCGGCGCGCAGCACGGCGTCGGGCTTGAGGATCTCCACGCTCACCCCGCGCGGCCCGAGGGCGGCGTGCACCCCGCGCAGCAGCAGGGACATCCCGTCGCGGCGCAGGTCCGAGTTCTTCCTGACGGCCGCGCGGGTCGTCTCGTCGACGACCTCGCCGAGCACGTCGCTCAGCGTCGCCTGGTCCGGGTCCTCGAAGCGGATGCGCAGGAACTCCTGGCCCGACCACTCGCCAAGTCCCTCGGGCAGCCGGGACAGGCGCTGGGCCGAGCGCAGGGTGGTCAGGCTCGACTCGACCAGCCCGCGCAGCCGGTCCACGATGCCGTCCCGGTTGCGTTCGAGCTGGGCCAGCTCGTCGGTCAGCACCCGCAGCCGCGGCGCGAACGCCTCGGCCCAGGCCGCGGCGTGGGTGGAAAGGGCCGCGGCGGGCAGCTCGCGGATCTGCTGCCTGGCCGGCGTGCGGACCTGCTCGTAGCGCGCCGCGTTGGCGTGCCGCACCAGGCGGTCCGCGGCCTCGCGGACCGCGGCCTCCGCGGCGGCGAGCTCGGCGGCGTGCGCGCGCAGCGCGCGGCGGGCCTCCGTCGCGGCCTGCCTGGCCTCGGCCGGCGAACCCGGGTACGGCTCGGCGGGCCGCGCGGCCGCCTCCCCCGCCTCGGCCCCCGGCTGCTCGCGGGAGGCGCCGGGGGCGGGGTCGCGCAGCAGGTCGCGCAGCAGCGCGGCGATCTCCTCGAACCCGCCCGCGCCCTCCTGCGCGGCCCGGTGGTCGCGCGCCAGCTCCTCGTGGGCCTGCCGGGCCGCCTCCAGGGCGGCCTCGCGGGCGGAGAGCGCGGCGGTCGCGGCGCGCAGCAGCTCCCTGGCCTGCTCCGCGTCGCCCGGGATCTGCCCTTCCGGCAGCTCGATGTGCGCCGCCCCCTCGGCGGGCGCCAGGCGCTCGGCCTCGCCGCGCAGGCGGCCGAGCCGCTCGCTGGCGGCACCCGCCCGGGACTCAAGCAGCTGGACCAGGGACTCGGCACGGGCCGCGGCGGCCTGCCGCGAGGGGCCGTCGGCGCCCTCGGGACCCTCCAGGAGCCGGGCGGCGCGGGTGCGGACCTTGTTGCTCAGCCGGTCGAGGGCGGCGAGCGCGGCGCTCTCCTCGCTCTCCGCCCGCGCCTGCTCGGCCCGCAGGTCGGCGCCGACGCCGACCTTCTCGTACAGCCGGGAGGCGGTGCGGTACGCCTCGCGCAGGGCCGGCAGCGAGGGCGGCTTCCCTCCCCCGCCGCCGGACTCGGGGCCGGGGTCCGCGGCGGAGTCGGCCGCGCCCTCGGGGGCGCCGGAGACCTCCGCGCGCTCGGCGCGCAGGGCGCTTGCCGTGCGGCGCGCGTCGTCGGCGGCGCGCTGCGCGGTACGGCGGTCCTCGTCGGCGGCCCTGGCGCGGGCGAGCAGCTCGGCGGCCCTGGCCTCCGCCTCGGCCGCCTCGGCGGCCAGCTCCTTCAACCCGGCCTGCCAGCGGGTGCGTTCGCGCAGCCGGAAGGCCAGGCCCTGGAGGGCGTCGGCCGCCCGGGCGGCGCGCTGGGCCGCCTCCTGCCGCTCGTCGCGGGCCCTGGCCGCCTCGGCGGCTGCCTCCTCGGCGGCGGCCCTGGCGGCCTCGGCCGCGGCCAGCCGCTCGCGGGCCGCCTCGGCCTCGGCCCCGGCCCGCTCGGCCGCCGCGGCCAGCTCCGCCAGGCGCCCGGCGGGGCAGCCCGTGCGCCAGGAGGCGAGCCTGGCGGAGAGGGTGCGGTCGGCGGAGACCCGGGCGGCGAGGGAACGGATCTCCGCATCCCGGGCGGTGGCGCGCTCGCGCAGCGCGCGGCGCTCGTCGTCGGCGGCGCGCTCGTCGTGCATCGCCGGGTTGGGCGGCACGAGGAAGACGCCGCTGTCGCGCCCGCCGGGCGGCGGGGTGGGGGCGAGCAGCGCGGCCGCGGTGCCGACGGCGACGGCGGAACGCGGGAGCAGGGCGGCGCCCGAGAGCACCTCCCGGGCACGGGCGTGGCTGTGCGGGTCGGTGATGACGACCCCGTCGACCAGCTCGGGCCGCGCCGCCAGCACGGCGGCGTGGTCGGCCGGGTCGACGGCCTGGGCGAGGTAGCGCCAGCCGGGCAGGGCCGGGATGCCGTGCTCGCCGAGGAACTCGACGGTGGCCAGCACGTCGGGGCCGGGCGGCAGCAGCCCGCCGTCGCCGAGGGCGGCGAGGATGCGGGCGTCGTCGGCGGCGGCGGTGCGCAGCTCGAACAGCTGCCGCTCGGCGGCGGAGACGCGCTCGTCGAGCAGCTCGCCGAGCAACTCGGCGTTCCGGTCGAGCTCCTCGGCGGTCAGCCCGGGCTCGCCCGGCTCCTCCGCCTCGGGACCCGGGCGCCGCGCCCCGGGTGCGCCCTCCGCTGCGCCGTCCCTCCCGCCGGGGGCGAGGCCGAGGAGCCGGGCGAGGTGCGGCTCGGCGGCCAGGGCGGCGGCGGTGCGGTGCTCGGCCGCCCAGGCGGACCTGGCGGCCTGCGCGGCGTCCGCGGCGCGGGCGGCGGCCAGCTCGGCCCTGGTGTGCTCGGCCGTGGCCTGCCCGGCCAGCTCGGCGGTCCTGGCGGCGGCCTCTCTGGCCGAGGCCAGGGCGGTGGCGGCCTGGGCCGCCGCGTCGCCCGCGGCCAGGGCGGCCCTGGCCGGGTCGGTGCCCGCGAGCCAGCCGGCCCGTACCGCCTCCGCGGTCTCCTGCTCGGCCTCGGCCAGCCGCTGCCGCAGGTGGGCGCTCTCGCTGCGGGCGCGCTGCGCCTCGGTGGCCGCGGTGGTGGCGTCGCGGTGCGCGGCCTCCGCCTCGGCCTGGATGGCGGCGGAACGCTCCTCCTGCTCGGCCGCGGCGCGCTCCGCCGCGGCGGCCGCCGCGTGCAGGGCGCGGACCAGGGCGGCGGCGGCCCGCCCGCGGGCGGCGAGGGCGGGGGCGGCGTCCCGCTCGGCCTCCCGGATGGCGGCGGCCACCCGCGCCGCGCGGTCGGCCGCGGCCCGGTGCTGGAGCACGGTCTCCGCGGCCTGCCAGGCGGAGTGCAGCGTGCGGGCCTCCGTCAGCTCGCGGCGCTGGGCCGTGGCGGCCTTCTCCGCCGCGCCGAGCGCCAGCGTGGCGTGGCGGTAGGCCAGCTCCGCCGCGGTCAGGGCGGCGTGCTCGCGGGCCCCTTCCGCCTCGGTCACCGCGCGCCCGGCGGCGGCCACCCGCTCGGCGAGCTCGGCGGCCAGGCCGCGCTCCCGCTCCCCGCGGGCGGCCAGGCGGGCGGCGAGGGCCCGGGTGCGCCGCTCGGCGCCGGCGTGGACCGCGCGGGCCGCGTCGCGCGCGGCGGCGGCCTCGGTGATCCGGGTGAGCAGGTCGAGGGAGCCCGCGGTGAAGTCGCGCTCCGCGGCGAGTTCGGCGCGGCGGCCGAGCTTGTGGGCGAAGCCGTGCACGAGGTCGGCCAGGCCGTCGGTGTCGCGGGTGTCGGTGACGGCGCGCAGCAGCAGGTCGGTGAAGTCCGAGTCGTTCTTGACCGCGAACAGGCCGGCGGCCTCGCCCTCGTCGGCGTTCATCTCCCGCTGGTAGCGGAAGAGTTCGGGGTCGAGGCCGAGGCGGTTCAGGTGCTCGATCCAGCGCTCGTGGACCTCCTCCCAGACCACGTCCAGGTTGGGGTAGGCCTTGCCGGTCTCGGTGAGGACGTCCCGGAAGCCCTTCATGGTGCGGCGGCGCCCCCTGGCGCCCGAGGCGCCGTCGGCCCGCGGGCGCAGGGCGGTGGACTCGGCCACCGGCAGGGAGTCGAGGCTCATCCCCGGACCGGGCCGGAAGGAGTACCAGGCCTCGGCGAACTTGCGCGGGTCCCCGGAGACCTGACGGCCGCGCCACTCGCTGACCTTGCCCACGACGACGGTCTCCCCGGTGAGGGTGTGCTGCCATTCGAGCGCGACGTGACCGCAGTCGTCGGCGAGGAGGAATTTGCGCAGCACGCCGGAGCTGGCGCCGCCCAGGGTGTTGCGGTGGCCCGGCAGCATCACCGAGAAGATCAGCTTCAGCAGCACGGACTTGCCGCCGCCGTTCTCCAGGAAGAGGACCCCGGCCGGGGCCGGGCGGCGCGGCGGGCCCGTGGGTTCCTCCTCGAAGAAGTCGGCCTGCGCCGGGGCCGGGTGGGGCACGGGGTCGCCGACGCCGCGCAGGTCGAGGACGGTGTCGGCGTAGCGGGCGCCCGCGGGCCCGATGGAGTAGAGGCGGACCCTGGAAAGCTCGTACATGGGGGCCTCTCTCAGCCGTAGAAGGGCAGACCCGCGCCCTCGGCGAGGCCGAGGGCGCCGTCGTCCGGTGGCAGCAGCGACGCGCTGCCGTCGGCGACGGGGACGATGCCGAGGTCGAGCAGTTCGGCCATGGCCGCGCCCGCGGCCAGGTCGCGGACCTGGAGCTGGTAGCGGGGGGTGGTGCGGTAGGCGCCGCCCGCCTCGTCCCCGGTGCGCTGCAGGAAGCCGGAGTCCGCGAGGAAGGCGACGGCCTTGCCGACGATGCCGGTCGTGGAGCCGGCCAGCCGCCGGGCGTCCTTGGTGGCGCCGGTGGCGCTGCGCCTGGCGTAGACCCGCCAGGCCGCCTCCAGGCCGGGGGCGTCGGCGGCCGGGTCGGTGTTCTCGCCCTGCTCCGCGGCGCGTTCCGCCAGGCGGCGGCAGGCCTCGCGGACGAAGGACTCGACGCCGTTGACGGTGATGCGGCCCAGGTAGCCGTCGTCGGCGAGGTCCTCGGGGCGGGGGAAGGCCAGGGCGGCCACGGCCAGGTGCGCGAGGCCGTGCAGGAAGCGGTCGGCGGGGTCGGCCGCGGCGCGGCGCGCGTACTCGCCCATGCGGACGGCGAAGACGGAGTCCTCCGCGGCGGCCACGGCCATTCCCGCCCGGGCGGACACTTCGAGCACGACCAGGCCGAGGCCGGTGGCGACGGCGTCGGCGAGCCTGGCGAAGGCGGGCTCCTCCTGGTAGCGCCGCAGCAGGGCGCCGTACTCGGCGTCGCGGGCGGGCAGCAGCCTCGGCTGCAGGCCGAAGGAGACCAGCCGCGCGGCGTCGGCGGCGTCGGCGGGCGTCGGGGCGCCTCTGGTCTCGCTCGCGGTCTCGTGGCCGGGGTCACTCATCGGCGTGGGCTCCTCGCGGATCGCACGGCGGCCCGTGCCCGGGGGGAGCTCCCCGGCGCGGGCGCGTGGTGGGACGGGCAGTGGGGGAACGGGGGCGGGCCCGGGGGGCCGGGCGGGCCGGGGGCGGGGTGCGCCGGCCGGGCGCCGCGCGGGCCGGCCGGGCGGCCGTGGGCCGGGGTCACGGGGCGGGCTCCGCGCGGGCCGCGGCCATGCCGGCCGCGTCCAGCAGGGCCGTGCCGACGATGAGGTCGGCGCCGCCGAACTCCGGGTCCTCCAGCGGGGTCCCGTCGTCCACCGCGAACAGCAGCCGGCTCTCCCCCTGCCGGTAGGCGGTGCCCACGGCGGGGCTCGCGGCGTGCACCGCGAGCAGGGCCACCAGGTAGGGCAGGTCGGGGTCGGTGCGCCGCGCCTCGGCGAGCAGGCCGGAGAGCCGGCGCGGCGCGTCCTGCGGCAGCCGCAGCAGGTCGAGGGCGGCGGCGAGCTGCTCCTCGCTGAAACGGCTGTCGTCCGGGGTGGCGATCAGGTCGGGCTCGGGCAGCTCGGCCCCCAGGTGCTCGCGGGGCGCTGGCGGGGTGAGCAGCAGCTCGGCGAGGTCGGCGAGCCGCACGGCGCCGGGCGGGCGCGGGCCGGTGCCGCGGGCGAAGAAGGCGTCGGTGACGCGGGTGGCCCGCTCCAGCGGCGCGGGCAGCAGCGGGGCGAGCAACTGCCCGTACAGGTCGGTGCCGGCGCGGGCGGCCGGGGGCTGGAACGCCTGCCGGTCCTGCTCGGCGCGGAACAGCGGGCCCGCCTCGAGCAGCCGGGTCTGCAGCTGGGTGTGGCGGCGGATGCAGTCCTTGACGATGTCGACGAGCTCGGCGGCGCGCAGCTTGGGCCCGGCGCCGGTGGCCTCGTCGCGGGCCCGGCGGATGTGGGTGAGGATCGCGTTCTCGTGGCGGTAGCGGTCGGCGATGTGGTCCAGCGCCTCGCTGATCATGTCGGGGACGGCGTGCAGCCAGTCGACGGCCCGGACGTTGCGCCTGGTGGTCTCCAGGGTGCGGCGCAGGGTCTCGGCGTACTGGACGGTGCGGTAGCGCGCCTGCTCGGCCGCGAGCTGGGCGTCGGCCAGCCGGCCGCGGCTGATCAGCACCTCCAGCTTGACCTCGGCCGCGATCTGGGCGCTGGTGACGTCGGTGTCCAGGGCGCCGACGAGCACGTTGACCGCCTCGTCCGTGGTGCGCAGGTAGACCCCGCCGCCGGGTCCCGGCACCTCCTCGATGAGCTTGAAGTCGTAGTCCCTGCGCACATATGCGCCGTCCGGCCCGAAGGTGCCGTAGACGGCGCGGAAGCCCCGGTCGACGCTGCCGACGTTGATCAGGTTGTCCAGAACCCAGCGGGCCACGCGCTCGTGCTCCGCGGGGGCGCGCCCGGGGGCCTGGGCGGCGATGCGCGGCAGGAGCCTGGCCACGATCTGCTCGTGGTCCGCGCCCGCGTCGAAGTCCATGCTCAGGGTGACCAGGTCGATGGCGGCCAGCGCGATCTCCGCCATGGCGTAGGTGCTGTACTCGCCCGCCAGGTTGGCCTTGCGCGCGTCCAGGTCGTGCAGGGGCGCGGTGCAGGCCAGGGCGCGCAGCCGGCGCGCCAGGCCCTCGTCCGCCGCGGGGCCGGGGGCCGGCCGCGCGCCGGGGACGGCGGGCTGGTCGTCCGAGGTCACAGGCGGTGGTGCGGTCACGAGGAGAACCTTAGGCGCTGGCACCGACAGGCCGTGACGCGCGCGGGGGCGGCCCCTGCCCCTGGGGCCGCACAACGGCCCGCCCGCCGGGACGGGTTGGGCCCGGCGGCGGGAGCGGGCGTCAACCGCGGTCCAGGGGCTGCTCCGTCCAGATCGTCTTGCCCGCCGCGGTGTACCTGCTGCCCCAGCGGTGGGCGAGCTGGGCGACGAGGAACAGGCCGCGCCCGCCCTCGTCGGTCGGCCTGGCGCGCCGCAGGTGGGGCTGGGTCTCGCTGGGGTCCGACACCTCGCACACCAGGGTCTCGTCGCGGATCAGGCGCAGCCCCACGGGGCCGCCCGCGTAGCGGATGGCGTTGGTGACCAGCTCGCTGACGATGAGTTCGGTGGGGAAGGCGTTGCCTGCCAGGCCCCACTCGACGAGCTGGGCGATGACGACGTCGCGCGCCCGGCCGACGACGGCGGGCTCGGCGGGGAACTGCCAGTCCATGGTGGCGGCGGGCGGCAGCGGCCTGACCTGGGCGACGAGCAGGGCGACGTCGTTGGCCGGGGCGCGCCGCGGCAGCAGGGCGTCGAGCAGGGCCTGGCCGATCTCGGCGGGGCTGTGTCCCGCCGCCGCCTCCGCGGTGACCCGCTCCCGCAGCAGCCGCGCCCGTTCCTCCCGGGTGGGGCCCTCGTCCCCCGGCACGCCCCGCCCCTCCCCGGCGCCCCCGGCGTCCGTGGCCTGTGCCGCCCCGCCGGCGTCCCCGGCGTCCCGGACGCCCCCGCCCGCGTCGGCCTGGCGCGCCTCGCCGCCCGTGGCGTTCCCGCCCTCCCCGGCCTCCGCGCCCTCCCCGGCCTCCTGCGGGTCGCGGGCCGGCCGGGCGTTCTGGGGGTTCTGCGCGACGAGTTCCTCGCTGTAGAAGACCAGCAGGCTGCCCGGGTCGACGCGGACCCGCACGCTCTCGAAGGGGGTGCCGCCGACGCCCAGCGGCGGCCCCGCCTTCAGCGGCGCCTCCACCGCGGGCTCCCCCGGCCGGGCGACCAGCGGGGGCAGCCGCCCCGCCGCGGCCATGCTGCAGCCCCCGCTGACCGGGTCGTAGACGCAGTACAGGCAGGTGGCGCCGATGGCGCCGCCGACGGAGCCGCCGGGGCGCGGCGTGTCGGCGAGCCTGATGGCCAGGTCGTCGAGCCTGGTCAGCAACTCGTCCGGGGCCAGGTCGAGATCGGCGAGGGTCTGCACGGCGGTGCGCAGCCGCCCCATGGTCGCGGTGGCGCTCAGCCCGTGCCCCGCGACGTCGCCGATGACGAACGCGACCCGCGCCGAGGACAGCGGGATGACGTCGTACCAGCCGCCGCCGATCCCCGCCGCGGTCCCGGCCGGCACGTAGCTGCCCGCGGTCTTGGCGGCGGTCAGCTCGTACACCGGCTGCGGCAGCAGGCTGCGCTGGAGGGTCTCCAGGGTGCGGTGCTCGCGGGTGTACCTGCGGGCGTTGTCCACGCTGAGGGCGGCGCGCGAGCCGACCTCCTCGGCCAGGTCGGCGTCCTGCCGGGTGAAGCGGGTGCGGCCGGTGCCGCGCCACAGGGAGATGCAGCCGAGCACCTGGCCGCGGGCCCGCAGCGCGAGCACCATGCGCGAGCCCCCGGCCGGCAGCAGCTCGCGCGCCCGCGGTCCTGCCGCCCCGGTGTCCGCGGCCCGCACCCGCAGCGCGTCCTCGCCCGGCTCCAGCGTGGCCAGCCCCTCGGCGGCGCCCGGGCCGTC
Organism: Streptomyces hoynatensis; assembly: GCF_003626535.1. Lineage (GTDB taxonomy): Bacteria > Actinomycetota > Actinomycetes > Streptomycetales > Streptomycetaceae > Streptomyces > Streptomyces hoynatensis. Next base: position 170,659 of record NZ_RBAL01000003.1, on the reverse strand, counting down.
CAGGTGCTCGATGTGGAAGGCGGCGCCCCGGGCGAAGACGTCGGCGGGCCAGCCGTTCCCGACGAAGGTGGTGGCCACGCGTCTGAGGGCGGCGCCGGAGAGCGCGGGTCCCGGCTCGTCGCCGCCCAGCACCGCCTCGGCGAGGTCGACGGCGGCCAGGTCGGCGAACTCGGGGACGAGGACCCGGGTCAGCGCCTCGGCGTTGTGGTGCACGTCGAGCGAGGCCCCGATGCGCTTGGCCGCGGTGTGCAGCAGATCCATCCGGCGGCGGCTCTGGTGCTGCTCGGTGATGTCGTTGAAGAGGCTGACGATCCCGAGCAGCAGCTGATCCGGGCTCAGCAGCTGCATGCCGGAGATGGCCAGCACCCGCTCCCGGTCGGGCGCGTCGACCAGGCGGGCGGAGTGCTCCCAGTAGGCGAGAGGCTCGCCGGTGACGGCGACGGTGCGCAGCCGTTCCAGGATGGCCTGCGCGTCCTCGGGCACCACCATCGACTCCAGCGGCGCGGGCAGGCGCTTTGGCGGTCCCGGCGTGCCGGTGAGCAGCGTGCCCGGGTCGAGGTTGATCCGGCTGATCAGGAGTTCGGCGTCGTGGATGGCCAGGCCCACGCGCCGCTGGTCGAACAGGGCGCGCACCAGCGCCTGGTCCTCCTCGCGGCGCCTGGCGGCCTCGCCCGGGGTCAGCGCGACGAGGAGCCGGCCCGGGCCCTCGGCGAGCAGCGGGCAGACGGCGAGTTCCACCTCGACGGCGCGCCCGTCCGGGTGGCGCAGCGCGTTCATGCCGCGGACGGGCTCGTCGGCCCCGGCGAGCACCGGCCAGGTCGCGGGCTCGGTGAGCAGCTCGGGCAGCCGCACGCCGCGCAGCCCGCCCGGCGGGCGGCCGGTCAGCAGCTCGGCGCCGCAGGTGGCGCCGAGCACCTCGGCGTCCGGGCCGAGCAGGAGGACGGCGCGGGCGCCCGCGGGCAGGGGGGCCTCCGGGGGCGGGGCCCCGTCCTCCTCCGGCTGCGGGGTGGCGTCCACGGTCCTCCCTTCCTCGTCGGGCCTCGGCTGGGTTCGTCGGGTCCTCGTCGGGCCTCGGCACCACTGTCGCGGACCCGCGCCCGGGCGGCGACCCAGGGCCGGGCCCGGACCCGCCGGGGTGGCGGCGGCTCCGGATGCGCGGGTGGGCCGTTCGGGGTGCAATGGCACAGAGCCCCGCCGAAGGGGATCGTGCGCCGCTGAGGGAGGTGGCCCGGCGATGTCGGCTCCACGCCGCCTGATCCGCATCCTGCCCGCCGGTCACCGGGAACGGCTGCTCTCCGTGGCGCGGGAGGTGTCCTTCGCGCAGGGCGAGCGGATCTTCGAGGAGCGGGGGCGGGCCGACCGGTTCTGGATACTGCGCTCGGGAACGGTGACGCTGGACTTGAGGGTGCAGGGGCCGCGTCCGACGGCGGTCTCCTCGCTCGACACCGGCGACCTGCTGGGCTGGTCCTGGCTGTTTCCGCCGTACGAGTGGGACTTCGGGGCGGAGGCGCTCAGCCCGGTGCGGGCCTACGAGTTCGACGGCGGCCAGGTGCAGGCGATGTGCGACGCGGACCCGGCGTTCGGCTACCAGCTGCTCCGGGTGATCGCGGAGATCCTGGCCTACCGGGTGCGGGCGGCCCGGGTCAGGCTGCTCGACCTGTTCGGGCCGCAGGCCCGGCCGAGGTGAGGCGCGGGCCGCACCCGTGTGCGGCACCGGCCGGGGCCGGGCCCCGGGCCCGGCCCACCCCGGCTCAGTCCTCCGGCGGGCCGAATCCGCCGCCGCCCGGGGTGTGCAGCACCAGCACGTCGCCGGGGCCGAGCTCCGCGGTGTCGCTGCCGCGCAGCGGGGTGACCGTGCCGTCGGCCCGCTCGACGAGGTTGGCGCCGAGGGCTCCGGGCAGCCCGCCGGCCATGCCGTAGGGCGGGACGCGGCGGTGGCCGGTGAGCAGGGCCACGGTCATCGGCTCCAGGAAGGCGATGCGGCGGCTGACCCCGTCGCCGCCGCGCCACCTGCCGGCGCCGCCGCTGCCCTCGCGGATGCGGAAGTCGACCACCCGCACCGGGTAGCGCAGTTCGAGCACCTCGGGGTCGGTGAGCCGGGAGTTGGTCATGTGGGTCTGCACGGCCGGGGCGCCGGCGAAGCCCTCTCCCGCGCCGGAGCCGCTGGCGACCGTCTCGTAGTACTGCACGCGGTCGTTGCCGAAGGTGAGGTTGTTCATGGTGCCCGAGCCCTCCGCCTGGACGCCGAGCGCGGCGTACAGGGCCCCGGTGACGGCCTGGGAGGTCTCGACGTTGCCCGCCACGGTGGCGGCCGGGTACTCGGGGGCCAGCATCGAGCCGGGCGGGATGCGGATCTCCAGGGGCTTGAGGCAGCCGCTGTTGAGCGGGATGTCGTCGTCGACCAGGGTGCGGAAGACGTAGAGCACGGCGGCCGTCACCACGGAGCTCGGGGCGTTGGTGTTGCCTGGCTGCTGGGCCGAGGTGCCGGAGAAGTCGAGCACGGCGGAACGGGCGGCGCGGTCGACGGCGACCCGCAGCCGGATGACCGCCCCCGAGTCGGTCTCGTAGCGGCAGGAGCCGCCGTCGAGGGTGGCGATGATGCGCCGCACGGACTCCTCGGCGTTGTCCTGCACGTGCCGCATGTACGCCTGCACCACGTCGAGGCCGAACTGGTCGATCAGGGCGCGGAGTTCGGCGATGCCCTTCTCGTTGGCCGCGATCTGGGCGCGCAGGTCGGCGAGGTTGGCCTCGGGCGCGCGGGAGGGGTGGGGGGCGTCCGCGAGCAGCGCGCGGGTGGCCGCCTCGCGCAGCCTGCCGTCGCGGACCAGCAGCCAGTTGTCGAAGAGGACGCCCTCCTCGTGCACCGTCCGGCTGAAGGCGGGCATCGATCCCGGGGTGATGCCGCCGATCTCGGCGTGGTGCCCGCGGGAGGCCACCAGGAAGAGCAGCTCGGGCGGCTCGCCCGCGGGCTCCGGCCGCTCGGCGAAGACGGGGGTGACCACCGTGACGTCGGGCAGGTGGGTGCCGCCGTGGTAGGGGTCGTTGACGGCGTAGACGTCGCCCGGGCGCATGGTGCCGGGGTTGCGGCGCAGCACCTCCTTGATGGTCTCCCCCATCGAGCCCAGGTGCACGGGGATGTGCGGGGCGTTCGCGATGAGGTTGCCCTCGGGGTCGAACAGCGCGCAGGAGAAGTCGAGCCGCTCCTTGATGTTGACGGAGTGGGCGGTGTTCTCCAGGCGGACGCCCATCTGCTCGGCGATGGCCATGAAGAGGTTGTTGAAGACCTCGAGCTTGACCGGGTCGGCGTCGGTGCCCAGGGCGGTGGCGGCCGGGCGGGGCGCGACGCGGGTGAGCAGCAGGTGGCCGCGTTCGCCCACGGCGGCCTGCCAGCCGGGGTCGACCACGGTGGTCGCGTCCGCCTCGGCGACGAGGGCGGGCCCGGCGACCGCGTCGCCGGGGCGCAGGCCCTCGCGCGCGTAGAGGGGGGTGTCGCGCCAGCGGCCCCCGGTGTACGTCCTGACCCGGGCGAGGGGCCGCAACGCGCCCTCGCGGGGCGGCAGTTGCGAGGCGTGGTCCCGGTGGGGGCCGGCCGCGCCGGTGGACTCGGCCACCACGGTGGCGGCCACCAGCGGCTTGTTCATGGTGAAGCCGTAGCGGGCGCGGTGCAGGGCGTGGAACTCGGCGGACATCTCCGCGGCTCCGGCCAGCGCCACGGGCAGCACGGCGTCGGTGCCCGCGTAGCGCAGGTGGACGCGGGCGCGGGTGCGGATGGCCGCGTCGGCGAGGCCGTCGGCGCGCAGCTCGGCGCGGGTGCGCTCGCCGAGTTCCGCGGCCAGGGCGCGCAGTCCCGGCAGGCTTTCCGCGGTGAGCTCCCTCTCGGCGGACTGCTCGCGCAGGGCCGTCGCCTCGGCCACGCCGATGCCGTACGCGGAGAGCACCCCGGCCAGCGGCGGCACGACGACGGTGCCGATGCCGAGGGCGTCGGCCACGGCGCAGGCGTGCTGGCCGCCCGCGCCGCCGAAGCTGGCCAGGGCGTAGCGGGTGACGTCGTGGCCGCGCTGGACGGAGATCTTCTTGACGGCGTTCGCCATGTTCAGCACGGCGATCTCCAGGAATCCGGCGGCCACCTCCTCGGGTCCGCGCGCGTCCCCCGTGGCCCGCGTGATCTCCTCCGCGAGGCGGGTGAAGCCCTCCCGGACCACGTCCGCGTCCAGCATCAGGTCGCCGCCGGGGCCGAACACGCGGGGGAAGTGGGCGGGTTGCACCCGGCCGAGCATCACGTTGGCGTCGGTGACGGTGAGCGGCCCGCCGCGGCGGTAGCAGGCAGGTCCCGGCACGGCCCCGGCCGAGTCGGGGCCGACGCGGTAGCGGGCTCCGTCGAAGCGGAGGATCGAGCCGCCGCCGGCGGCGACGGTGTGGATGTCCATCATGGGGGCGCGCATTCTGACGCCCGCGACCTCGGTGCCGAAGACCCGCTCGAACTCGCCCGCGTAGTGCGAGACATCGGTCGAGGTGCCGCCCATGTCGAAGCCGATGACGCGGTGGTGGCCGGCCTCGGCGCAGGCCCTGGCCATGCCGACGACCCCGCCCGCGGGGCCGGAGAGCACCGCGTCCTTGCCGCGGAAGTGGCCCGCCTCCCGCAGCCCGCCGTTGGACTGCATGAACATCAGCCGCACGCCGCGCAGTTCCCCGGCGACCTGGTCGACGTAGCGGCGCAGCACCGGGGAGAGGTAGGCGTCGACGACGGTGGTGTCGCCGCGGGAGACCAGCCTGATCAGCGGGCTGACCTCGTGGGAGCAGCTGACCTGGGTGAAGCCTGCCTCGCGGGCGAGGGCGGCGATCTCGCGTTCGTGGGCGGGGTGGCGGTAGCCGTGCATCAGGACGACGGCCGCGCTGCGGAAGCCGTCGCGGTGCGCCCGGCGCAAGGCGGCGGCGACGGGCCCGCGTTCCGGCGGGCGCACGACGGCGCCGTCGGCCCCGACGCGCTCCGGTACCTCGACGACGCGCTCGTACAGCGCCTCGGGCAGCAGGATGCGCCGGTCGAACAGGCGGGGGCGGTTCTGGTAGGCGATGCGCAGCGCGTCCCTGAACCCCTCGGTGATCACCAGGACGGTGGGCTCGCCGCGCCGTTCGAGCAGCGCGTTGGTGGCGACCGTGGTGCCCATCTTGACGATGGCGATCCGGTCGGCGGGCACCGGCTCGTCCGGGGCGGTGCCCAGCATGCGGCGGATGCCGGCGACGGCCGCGTCGCGGTAGCGCCCGGGGTCGTGGGAGAGCAGCTTCGCGGTCTGCAGGCGGCCGTCCGGCCTGCGGCCGATCACGTCGGTGAAGGTGCCGCCGCGGTCAATCCAGAACTCCCAGCGTCCGTTCGCCTCGCCGTGGCCCCTCGTGCCCTCGCTGCCGCTCATCCGGCCATCGTGCCAGCTCCCCGCGCACGGGGGCAGCCCCCGGCAGCCCGCGCAGCGCCGCCCGGGCGGCCTCGTGCGCGGCCCGTTCCAGGGCCTCCTCCCGGCCGAGCAGCCGGTGCCCGGCCTCGGTGAGGGCAAGCCGCAGCAGCCCGGGCAGCAGGTCGGTCGACCTGGCGAGCACCCAGCGGGTGCCGCGGGTCGCCAGCCATCCGGCGCGGGCGAGCCTGGTGGGCGGCGGCCGGTCGGCGCGGGCCGCGGGCGGGGGCCCGGCGGCCAGGCCGGCGCGGGCCAGCCGGGCGTGGAACTCGCGGGCGAGCAGGCGGTGCCCGAGTTCGCTGGGGTGCAGCCGGTCCACGCTCCAGGCGGCGGGCTCGGCCGCCATCGGGTGCCGGGCCAGGTGCACGTGAACGGTGCCGGCGCCGTGGCGGCGCGAGACGTGGTGCACGACCTCGTTGAGCGCGTGCATGCGCCGGGCCAGCGGGGCGGTGAGGAGGCGCGGCAGGCGCAGCAGGCCGCCGGGGTCCGGCAGGCAGGCGGTGAGCACGAGGGCGCCCTCGGCGGCCAGGGTGCCGACGGCCGCGTCCAGGTCGCGGGCGGCGCGGCCGAGGTCGAAGGCGGAGCGCAGGGTGTCGTTGCCGCCGACGATCACGGCCGCCAGGTGGGGCCGCAGCCGCCGGGCGGCGGCCAGCTGACCGCCCGCGGCGTCGGCCGTTCTGGCCCCGCTGCGGGCCAGGTTGGTGACCAGGACCGCGCCGCCCGGGGCGGGCAGCGAGGCGGCGAGCAGCGGCACCCAGCCGCGCCAGCCGCCGCCGGGAAGCGGGTCGCCGAGGCCCTCGGTGAGCGAGTCGCCCAGGGCGACGAAGCGCAGCGGCGCCCCGTCGCCCCGCGGCGCCGCCTGCGCGGCGGTCACCGCCCGCCGCCCTGGCGCGGCACGCGCGCGGGCGCGCCCTCGCCCCGCGGGGCGCTCGCGCCGCGGGGAGCGCTCGCGCCGCGGGTCACGCCCTCGTCGTGGGGCGAAACCTCGTCGTGGGGAGCGACCTCGTCGTGGGGAGCAGCCGCGCCGTGCGGAACGTTTCCGCCGCGTGGGGTGCCCTCGCCGCGGGCGGTGCGCGGCACCTGGAGGGCGTCGAGGAAGGCGTCCACCGCCGTCTGCCAGGGGAACCGCTCGGCGCGCGCCCTGGCCGCGGCGCGGCGGGCGGCCTCCGGCCTGGCCAGGAGGCGCCGCACCCCCGCGGCGAAGGAGGCGCCGTCCCCCGCGGCGCTGGTGCCCGCCCGGCCCAGCAGGGCGGGGACGGCGGAGGCGGCGCTGGCCACCACGGGGGTGCCGCAGGCCAGGGCCTCCATGGCGGCCAGGCCGAAGGTCTCGGCGGGGCCCGGGGCGAGGACGACGTCCGCGGTGGCCTGGAGCACGGCGAGGTCGGCGGGGTCGCCGATGTGCCCGGTGAAGACCACGGGCAGCCGTTGGCTCGCGGCCCGCTCCCCGAGGCGGGCGCGCAGCGGCCCGTCCCCGGCGACCACGAGCCTGGCGTCGAGGCCCTGGCGGCGCAGTTCGGCCAGGGCGTCGAGGGCGAGTCCCGGGCGCTTCTCCGGCGAGAGCCGGGAACACAGGGCGAGCAGCACGGCGGCGCCCCCCGCCAGGCTCTCGCGCAGCGCCGGGTCGCGCAGGGCCGGGCGGCAGCGTTCCAGGTCCACGCCGAGCGGGGCGCGCACGACGTTGCGCGCCCCGACCCGGCGGAACTCGCGCTCCGCCCACTCCGTGGTGCACACGATCCGCGTATAGGCGTGCGCCGTACGGCGGTTGAGCCGGTCGGCGGCGCCGCGGCACCACGAGCCCGGCAGGCCCCAGGTGGCGAGCACCCCGTCGACGCTCTCGTGGGAGACCATGACGGCCGGGACGCGGTGCCGCCTGGCCCACTCGCCGGTCCAGCGCAGCGTGGTGCGGTCGGAGACCTCCAGCCGGTCGGGGGCCAGCGCGGCGAGCAGCCGGGCCAGGCGCCGCCGGTCGGTGAGCACCCGGTAGCCCCCCGTGCCGGGCAGCAGCCGCCCGGGCAGGGTGATCACGCGCCCCTGCGCCGTGGTGGCCTCGGCGGCCTCGGGGCCCGGCACGATCAGCACCGGCTCGTGGCCCGCCGCCAGGTAGCCGGCGCCGAGCTCGCGCAGCGCGGTGCGCAGGCCGCCCGAGGCGGGGGCGACGAAGTTGGCCAGGCGCACGATGCGCAGTCCGCTCATCGCAGGGCCGCCTCCCTGGCGTGCAGCACCCGCTCGTAGTGCCCGAGCAGCTGGTCGCCCACCGCCTCCCAGGTGCGTCCCGCCACGGCCGCCCGGCCGCCCTCGGCCAGCCGCCGGCGCAGGCCCGGGTCGTCGCGCAGCGCCGCCACCGCGTCCCGGATCGCCTCCGCGTCGCCCGGGGGGACCAGCAGCCCGGTCCTGCCGTGCTCGACCAGATCGAGCGGGCCGCCGGCGGCCGGGGCGGTCACCGCGACGCCGCTGGCCTGCGCCTCCTGCACGGTCTGGCAGAACGTCTCGAAGGGGCCGGTGTGCACGAAGGCGTCCAGGGTGGCGTAGATCCCGGCGAGTTCCTCGCCGGTGCGCCGGCCGAGGAAGGCGGCGCCCGGCAGGGCGGCGCGCAGGGCGGGCAGGCTGGGGCCCTCGCCGACCACCACGAGCCTGACCCCGGGCAGGGCGGCGGCCCTGGCCAGCAGGTCGACGCGCTTCTCCGGGGCGAGCCTGCCGACGTAGCCGACGAGCAGCTCGCCGGCCGGGGCGAGTTCGCGGTGCAGCCGCGCGTCGCGCAGCTGGGGGCGGAAGCGGGCGGTGTCCACGCCCCGCCGCCACAGCCGCAGCCTGGGCACCCCGCGCGCCTCCAGGGCCTTGAGCGAGGCGGTGGAGGGGACGAGGTTCAGGTCGGCGGCGCCGTGCACCGCCCTGATGCGCCGCCAGGCGGCCTGCTCGCCCGCGCCCAGATAGGTGCGGGCGTAGCCGGCGAGGTCGGTCTGGTACACGGCGACCGAGGGCAGGCCGAGCCGGGTGGCGAGCGAGGCGCCGCGGGCGCCCAGGACGAAGGGGCCGGCGAGGTGGACCAGGTCGGGCCGGTGGCCGGCCATGGCGGCGGCGAGCTTCCGGCTCGGGAGCGCGATGCGCACCTGGGGGTAGCCGGGAAGGGGGAGGGAGGGGACGTGCACGACGGGAGCGGGGCCGTCGGGCACCCCCCTGACGCCCGGGGGCGGCGCGGGGGCGACCACCAGCGGCTCGTGCCCGCGGGCGGCGAGGTGGGCCGCGGTCCTGAGCGTGCAGTGGGCCACGCCGTTGACGTCGGGGGGATAGGACTCGGTGACCAGGAGGACTCGCATCGGGGAGGTGCGCATACGTGCGTTGTCGCCGACCCCGGTGTTCGCCCGCCCACATCCGCATATCCGTTCGGGAAACGTCCCATGAGGATTCCGCCCGGGGCGGGCCCGGGCGGCGGCCGGCCGGCGCGGGCCTCAGCCGCCGGCGCGCCCGGCGAGCCGGCCGCGGACCACGGTCTGCACCCCGGCCTGCTCGGCCGGATCGCAGGCCAGGCGGCGCAGGCGCTCGACGACCCGGTGGTCCACGGTGGTGGCGTACCGCGCGGCGAGTTCGCGGGTGTCCTCCTCGCAGTCCCACAGGCACTCGACGGCGAAGCCGGTGGGGAAGCCGGGATCGGTGCGGGCCAGCGCGCCCGCGGTGTGGCCGCGCAGTTCGGAGGAGGCCGTCTCGCGGTACACGTAGCGCAGCACGGGCGCGGCGGCCGAGATGCCGAAGCGGCCCGCGCCCTCCACCAGGGGCCGCAGCTCACGGGCGTTGGGGCCGCGGGTGCGCACCGCCCGCAGCAGCGCCGCCAGCACGGTGGGCGCGTCCCCGGCCTGTCCGCGGCTGGCGAGCATGGCCGCCGCGCAGGAGCCGAGTTCGTCCTGCCGCTCCGCCCAGCGGCGCGCCTGGCCCAGGGCGGCGGGGCCGCTCATCCGGGAGAACGCCGCCACCGCCGCGCGGGCCACGTCCCGGTCGGCGCAGGCGGCGGCCGCCGCGATCAGCCCGAACGCCTCGGGCGCGCCGCGCTCCGCGAGATGGCGCAGGGCGGTGGCCCGCGCCGCGGGCGGCCCGTCCGCCGCCGTCGCCACCAGCTCGGCGCGGTCCTCGGGCCCGGCCACGGCGCCCAGGCAGCGCGCGGCGGCGGACACCCGCCACTGCCGCGGGAAACGCTCGTAGCCCTCCTGGGCCCAGTCGAGGACGGCCCGCACGCTCCAGCCGGGCTGGGGCCCCGAGGGCCGCAACTGCCGCCGCCAGCGGTCGAAGGCGCCCTCCTCCAGGGCGCGCGCCAGCCGGGCCCGCTGCCTGGGCCGGTCCGGGTCGTCGGCCCACAGCTGCCAGGGGCGCCGCTCGAAGGAGTCGCGCACCGCGGCGGTGAGCGCGGCCTCGCCCTCCTCGGTGAGCGGGAAGCGGGCCAGGATCTCGGGGCCGAGGGCGCGCAGGCCCGCGTCCTCGTCCCGCACCGCCAGCTCGTCGAGCGCCCAGCGCCAGTTGCTGCCCTGGACCGCGTAGCCGCGCAGCAGCGCGAGGGCCTCGCGGTTGCCGTAGGAGGTGAGGTGGCCCAGGACGGACAGGGCGAGGCCGGTGCGCTCCTCGTCGGTGCGCTGCGCGTCCTTGGGGTGGGCCAGGTGCGCGGCGATGCCGTCGAGAGGGGCGCCGAGCTCGGCGTACAGCCGCGCGTAGTACAGGGAACGGTGCTCCAGCCGCCAGTCCGGGCGTGGGTCGTGCAGCACGCAGCGCTCCAGGGCGGCGACGGCCTCCGCCCGGGGGGCCGCGAGGGCGTGCAGCCACCCGTCGCCGCGCCCTCGCTGGAGGAGCCCGAGGAGGGTCCCGCTGGGCGCTATGTCTGTTTCGATGGCACTGGCGAACATATGAGTCAGCATCCGGGGCGGTCGGTCCGGTGGCAACGGGATTTCTCCCCCGCCCCGGCCCTGCGGCCGGGAGGGTGCCTTCAGGCGCTCCTTGCCGGTGAGAAGCCGTTCTACACCTTCCGGGCGCCCTCCCCGTCACCGCGGGCGTCCGCGGCGGCTGAATCTGTCACGGAGCGGGGAAGTCTGTGCCACAGTCTGAAGTCGTCCCACCGACCGCTTGGGCCCAGGGCCCGACCGCGCCGTATCGGGGTTCGCACATGCGCTACTCACCTCAGCACCCGGAAACGCCCGCGAACGGCCTCGCCCCGGGCGCCGCGCTCGACGAGCTGATCGGGCGCGCCCGGCGGCTGCGCGAGGACGTGGCCGCGCTGCGCCGGGGCGAGCGGGACGAGGGTCCTGGGCACCGGCTGCGGGACGCGGTGTGGGAGCTGGCGGCCGAGGGGCTCTCCGCGGTCGCGGAGGAGCTCTCCCGGCTGCGGCCCGGGCCGCAGGGCGAGGGCCTGGCCAGGCTCGGCGAGCGGGTCGGCAACGCCGAGTGGAACCTGCTCACCGACGGCGTCGTGTGGTCGGACGAGCTGTACTCGATCTTCGGCAGGCCCGTGGAGGAGGGGCCGCTGACGCTCGACCAGCTGCCCTCCTGCCTGCCGCCCGAGGACCAGCCGGCGCTGACCGGGGCCGTCACCGGCTGCCTGGTGGACGGGCGGCCGGTGGACTGCGAGTTCCGCGTCGTACGCCCGGACGGGACGCTGCGGACCGTGCAGATGGTGGGCGAGCCGGTCTTCGACGAGGAGGGCGGCACGGTCGCCATGTGGGCCATGATCCGCGACCTCAGCGAGATCAGGCGCAGCGCGGCGGACGCGGCACGGGAGGAGGGCCGGGGCGCGCCGGCGGGGGGCCCCGCGGAGGAGCTGCGGCGGCAGCGCCGCGCCGCCCGGGCGGGGCACGGCCTGGCCATCGAGCTCCAGGACCAGGCGCCCGCCCCGTGGCTGGCCCCGCCGCCGCCCTCCCGGGCGGACGGCCCGCCGGGGACGCTGGACCTGGCGGTGCGCTACCTGCCTGCGGCACCCGGGGTGCCGTCGAGCGGCAAGTGGTACGACACGCTGCGCCTGCCGGACGGCGGCTTCGTGCTCAGCATGGGCGACCTGTCCGGCCGGGGCCCGGCCGCGGCGGTCGGCACCGCGGCGGCGCTGGGCGCCGTCCGCGGCATCGCGCTCACCGGCGCCGAGCCCGGCGAACTCCTCGCCCACCTGAACCAGTTGCTCGACCGCGAGGCGCACCCGGTGCTGGCCAGCGCGCTGTGCTGCCGCTACGAGCCGGGCGGGCGGGTGCTCACCTGGGCGCAGGCCGGTCATCCCGCGCCGATGCTGTGCCGGGCGGGCGCGGGCTGGCCGCTGCCGCGCCCGGCGGGGACGCTGCTCGGCGCCGTGACGGACGCGGTCTACGCTCAGCGCACCGATCTGCTGGAGCCGGGCGACGTGCTGGTACTCCATACTGACGGTCTGTTTTCGGCCATCCCGCAGGGGACGCCCACCGGGCACGGCGGGGATCTGCGGCTGATCAGTCTGGCCAGGCGGCTGTCCGCGGCCGGCAGCGCGGGCGAGGGCCTTGGCGTGATCGCGGCAGAGTGCGGCGAGGCGGGCCGCGAGGACGACGCCTGCGTGCTGGTCGCCCGCGTGCGGCCCTGACCGCCCGGCCCGCGCCCGCCCCCCGACGCCACCGTCGCCCTCGCAGGTTCCGCCCCCGCTGCCCCGCCCGCCGGCCCCCGCCCGCCGGGCGGATGCCGGGCGGGCGCGGGCCGGGGGCGCGAAGGGGCGGCGGGCGAGGCGGGGCAGGCGCGGGCCGGCGGCCGCGGCCGGCCCTCAGACCAGGCGGGTGCTCAGCGCCGCGCCCGCGGCGGGGCGCGGCGGCATGGCCTGTTCGAGCTCCTCGCGCAGCGCCTCGATCCGCGCGTAACCGGCGTAGTAGCCGGTCAGCCGGTACATCTCGCGCAGCCGGTCCCAGGTGCGGTGCGAGGAGTTCTCGGAGATGCTCGCGAGCGCGAGCCTGGCGTACCTGTCGGCCTGCTCGGGGTCGTCGCCGAGGAAGCAGGCGGAGGCGAGGGAGATCTGGTCGAGGATGCGCGACCTGTGCCGTTCCGTGCCCTCCCGCAGGGCGAGCGCCCGCCTGGCGTGCTGCGCCGCCGGGCGGGCCGCCGCCGGGTCGTGCTCGGCCAGCGTCCGGTAGGCGAGGGCCTGCATGCCGTGCAGGTCGGCCTCGTCGAACAGCTGCATCCAGCTGGGCGGGGGCACGTCCCCGCGGTCGGAGACGAACAGGTCCTCGGCCTGGCCGAGGATGCGGCGCATGGCCTGGCCGTGCCCCATCGCCGCCTGCGCCCAGGCCTCGATGGTGCACAGCATCGCCCGGGTCCGCGGCAGGGCCTCCTCGCCCATGCCGGAACGCGCCAGGTGCATGAGGTCGAGGGCGTCGTCGGGGCGCCCGAGGTGCACCATCTGGCGCGCGGCCCGGGAGAGCGCCTCCCCGGCGCGCGGGCGGTCGCCGCCCTCGCGCGCGGCGTGCGCGGCGATCACGAAGTACTTCTGCGCGGTGGGCTCCATGCCGACGTCGTGGGACATCCAGCCCGCCAGCACCGCGAGGTTGGCCGCCACCCCCCACAACCTCCGCTGGAGGTGGTCGGGATGGCGGTAGGCGAGCATGCCGCCGACCTCGTTGAGCTGGCCGACGACGGCCTTGCGCTGGAGGCCGCCGCCGCGGGCGGCGTCCCAGGCGCGGAAGATGTCCACCGAGTGTTCCAGCGCCTCGACCTCCTCGGAGCCGACCGGAGCCGCCTCGTAGCGATCGAGCCCGGCCGGGTCGGCGTCGGACAGCGGGTCGTGAGGACGTGTGCCGGCGCGGGCCGGTGCGGCCCGCAGCCAGTCGTGCATGGCATCGCTGAGTGCTGATCCTGCGGCGAGCGCGGCGCCCGCACCCACCATGCCGCGTCGGTTGAGCATGAGGTCCATTCCCGTGAATTCGGTGAGGACCGCGGCTGTCCGCCGGGGCGTCCACGGCAGTCCGTGCACGGAAGGCCGCGCCCCCGCCTGTCCTGGCCGGCGCAACCCGAGGTCCTCGATGGTCACGACACGGCCGAGTCGCTCGGTGAACAGCATCGCCAGCACCTCGGGCACCGGATCGCGCGGGATCTCCCCCACGTCCATCCAGCGCCGCACTCGCGAGGTGTCGGTTGCCAGCTGAGGGCAGCCCTGGACCGCCGCCTGCCGGTTGACCAGCCTGGCCAGCTCCCCCTTGGACCACCCGGTCAGCCGGAACAGGTCCGCGAGCCGTGTGTTGGGTCTTCTGCTCACGTCAAGCCCCCAGGATCTCGGCTAAGTTGACAGTAACCGCGGCGCAACGTCCCCATGACGATTCGCCATGGTTCGCCAGGGCCCGCCAGGTGGTGTGCCACCCGTAAGAGGGAGTGGTGTGGACCTCGCGCTCCCCGGGTTTGGCCGGCCGCGGGCATTTCCCCAGGGTGCCGAGACGGCTCGTGCCAGGTCCGGGAGCGCCGTGAACCTTCCGGCACACGAAGGGACCATGTCCGCCTATGTACCCCGCACCCTCTCCCGCGGTTGTCCGTCCGCGGCCCGGCCGCCGGCTCGCCGACGCGCCGGGTGCCGAGCTCGTGTGCGAACGCCCCCCCAGGCAACGCCGGCCCGTGGCCCCGGCCGCGGGGACCCGGCTCGACTTCTCGGGCGCGCGAGGGGAACGGCTGCGCGCCGCGCTGTCCGGTGTGCACGAGATCTGCCCGGAGTTCAGCCCGGTGCAGGTGCTGCGGGACGGCGGGTCCGTCGTCCTGCTCGGCATGGCCGGCCGCCGCGCGGCGGTGGCCAAGTGCCTGCCGGCCCCCGCGGGGGCCAGGGCCGAGCGGCTGCGGCAGGAGATAATCGCCCACCGTTCCTTCGTGCGGCTGCGCCCGCCGGTGCGGGTGCCGCGGCTGATCGCGGACGACCCGCACGGCTGCACCCTGGTGACCGAGTTCGTGCCGGGCCGGGTGGCGGGCGCCAGGCGGCACGCCGCGCCCCTGCCCTCGGCCGCCGATCTGCGGGCGGCGCTGGCCGCCTTCGGCCGGCTCAACGCCTGGCGGCCGCCGCGGGGCCTGTTCCCCGAGGCCGTCAACTACCCGGCGCAGCTGGCGCGTTACCACAACCTCGGGCTGCTCACCGACCGGGACGTGAGCGACCTGCACACCCTGCTGCACGGGCTGTGCCCGCGCGGGCAGGAGCTGCCGCGGCAGTTCTGTCACGGCGGCGCGACGCTGGGCAACGTCCTGCTCTCCCCGACCGGTCCCGTGCTGATCGGCTGGGAGGCGGCCGGCTGGTACCTGCCCGGCTACGACCTGGCGACGCTGTGGACGATGCTGGCGAGCGTGCCGCAGGCCAGGCGGCTCATCACGCAGACCGCGCACGCGGGCGGGCAGCCGGTCCGCGACGCCTTCCTGGTGAACCTGATGCTGGTGCTCACCCGCGAGATCAGGCTGTGCGAGGAGGCCGTGCAGCGGGCGATGCACCAGCCGGTGGCCACGCCCGTCGGCGGCCTGGCCCAGGGCGAGGAACGGCGGCTGCTCCTGCGGCGGCTGCACGAGGACTGGGCGCTGGCCAGGCGGGCGGTGCGCACCGCGGTGGGCACCCGCTGAGCCCGCCGCCGCGGGGGCGCGGCCGGCCGGCGGGCGGGCGCGGGTCCGCCGCGCGGGCAGCCGCGCCGGGCCCGCCCGTCCACGCGGCGGCCCACCGGGGGAAGCCGGGGCTCAGCGCTGGAACATCTCCGCGGGCAGCGGCTTCAGCAGCTGGTAGAGCTCGTCGGTGATCGGCCGCTCCCAGCTCGCGATGGTCACGAGCACGCCGTCGCTGCGGTCGAACTGGACGCAGGAGATGCGGCCCTCGGTCAGCGTGATCCGCCGCACCACCAGCAGGCTGCCCTCGTGCATGACGGGAACCTCCTCGGTCCCCAGGGCCCGCACCTCCTCGTCCAGGTCGAGCGCGGCGAGCAACTGGTGGACCTCGAAGGGCACCTCGCCCTCGGCCACCTCCCTGGCGGGAGAGCCCTCGGGCAGGTTGCCGATCACCATCGCCGGGCCGCGGCCGCCGAACAGGTCGTAGCGCAGCACCACCCCCTGGCAGCTGCCGTCGGGCGCCGGCAGCAGCCCCGCGCCGAGCACCCCGGGCCAGTCCCCCGGGTCCATCGCCAGGACGTCGAAGTCGGGACCTGCGGGGGAGGCGGCGCCGCGGCGGCGGAGAAAGGACATGCGGCCCATGGTACGTGGGGGCCACTCACTCCTCGCCCGGGCCGGTTTCCCCGGGCTCGCGGGGGATCGCCACCTGCCGGTACAACTCCGCGGCCTCCGCCGCGCGGCCCAGTTGCTCCAGGCACAGCGCCTCGTCGTTGCGGCTCGCCAGGGCCTCGGGGTGGCCCGGGCCCAGCACCCGCTCCCTGGCCTGCCGCACCTCGCGGTACTCGTCCAGGGCCTCCTCCCAGCGGTCGAGCCAGCCGAGCCCGACGGCGATCTCCCGGCGGCTGACCAGGGTGTCGGGATGGTCGGGCCCCAGGACCTCGGCCCGCACCGACCACACCTCGCGGGCCTCGGCCAGGGCCTCCTCCCAGCGGCCCAGGCGCCCCAGGCTGATGCCGAGGCCGTGCCGGGCGCGCAGCGTCTCGGGGTGGCGCTCGCCCTGGCTGCGGGTCCTGGCGGCGATCAGCTCCCGGTACAGGCTCAGCGCCTCGGCGGGGCGGCCGAGGCGGCCGAGGCTGATGCCCGTCTCGTAGCGGGCGTCGAGGGTGTCGGGGTGGTCGGGGCCCAGCAGCCTGGCGCGGGCCTCGGCGACCTGCCGGTAGCGGGTGAGCGCCTCCTCCCAGCGGCCGAGGCGGCCGAGCGCGTACGCCGCCTCGTAGCTGCTGTCCAGGGTGTCGGGGTGCTCGGGCCCCAGGGCGCGTTCCCGTTCGGCCGCGACGGCCCGGTGCACGTCGCAGGACTCCTCCCAGCGGCCCAGGCGCCCCAGGCTGAGCCCGGCGCGGTGCCTGCTGGAGAGGACGGCGAGGTACTCCGGGGAGGGCCCGCGGCGTTCGCCCTCGGGGCGCACGAGGGTCGCGTGGGCCAGTCCCGTCCACTGGCCGGTGAGTCCGGCGGAGCGGTCGGGCGGGGCCAGCCGCAGCGACCAGGAGCCGCTGGCCCGCGAGCCGGCGCGCATGCCGCGGGTCCACGCCGGCAGCCGCTCGGCCTGCCTGGGCTGCGGCAGCCGCCCGGGGGCGGTCCGCCGGCCCAGCACGCCCAGGGCGACGCGGCGGGCGAGGGCGGCCGCGTCCTGCGGGCGCTCCGCGGGGTCCTTGGCCAGCAGCCGGAGGATGAGGTCCTCCAGCTCGGCGGGGAGGTCGGGGCGGTGCGCGCGGGGCGGCTCGGGCGGGGTGTCGCGATGGCCGAGGAGGACGGACCAGGGGTCGCCGAGGTCGAAGGGCGGTGCGCCGGTGGCGATCTCGTACAGGACGCAGCCGAAGGAGTACAGGTCGCTGCGGTGGTCGACCTCGATGCCCGCGATCTGCTCGGGCGACATGTAGTGCGGGGTGCCCATGGCCATCCCGACGCTGGTGAGCTTGGCGGTCATGCCGATGTCGTGGGCGAGCCTGGCGATGCCGAAGTCGCAGATCTTCACCGTGCCGTCCCGCAGCCGCATCACGTTGGCCGGCTTGAGGTCGCGGTGGACGATGCCCTGGGCATGGGTGTAGGCGAGGGCGGTGGCGACCTGGTCGGCGATGTCGCAGACCTCCTCGACGGGCAGCGGCTGCGGGCGGTGCTCGGCGAGCAGTTCGCTCAGGTTGCGGCCGTCGAGCAGCTCCATGACGAGGTAGAGCATGCCCTCCCACTCGCCGAAGTCGTGGACGACGGTGACCCCGCGGTGCTGGAGGGCGGCGGCCACCCGCGCCTCGCGCCTGAACCGCTCCCTGAGGGTGCGCAGGAACGACTCCTCCTGGCGATTGCCCAGCGGCTTCAGGTACTTGACCGCCACCCGGCGGTCGAGCGCCTCGTCCCTGGCGCGCCAGACCTCCCCCATGCCGCCGCGCCCGATGAGCTCAAGTAGCTGGTACCGGCCGTGGATCAGCGTTCCCTTCGCCATCGCGCGTGCCTCGCCCCCCACCGGTTCGAGTCTCTTCTCCCCCTTGTACCCAGTATGGCCTCCGGCACGGAGGCTGCCCATCCCGTCACCGCCGAAACGGCGGGGCGTCCCCGCGGCGGCGCGTCCCTCCCGCCGGTCACGCGGAGTTCACCCGGAGGCACACCACTGGCTCAATCCTTACCCCCTGCATCGGTAGGCTTACGCTCCAAACGAGGGGATGGTGTTGCGTTCGTGTCCGGTCAGACGGTGCGACGCGCCGGAATCAGGCAGGTGGCCGCGGCGGCCGGCGTGTCGATGTCCACGGTCAGCAACGTGCTGAACAACCCTCAGGTGGTGGCCGATTCGACCCGGCTCCGGGTCGAGGCCGCGATGGACCGGGTCGGTTACGTACGCAACGGGGCGGCCAGGCAGCTGCGCGGGGCGCCGAGCGCCGTCGTGGGCTGCGTGCTCCTCGACACCGCCAACGCCTACTACTCGGCGGTGGCCCGCGGCGTGGAGGACCGGCTGGCCGAGGCGGACTGCGTGCTGGTCCAGTGCAGCACGGACGTGCAGCCGGAGCGGGAGGAACGGTTCCTGCGGCTGCTGGAGGAGCAGAGCGTGCGCGGCATCCTGGTGACGCCGATCGGCTCCCACCTCGACCGGCTCACCCGGCTCCACGCCCGCGGCACCCCGGTGGTGCTGCTCGACCACCCGCGCGACGGCACCGGCCTGTGCGCGGCCACCGTGGACAACGTGGCGGGCGGCGAGCTCGCGGCGGCGCACCTGCTCGAACTGGGCCACCGCAGGATCGCGTTCGTCCGCTCGGAGACGGCCGTCAGGACGATCAGCGACCGCACCAGGGGCATCCGCAGGGCGCTGCGGAAGGCCGGTCTCGACCCGGTGCGCTCGCTGGCGGAGATCCGGGTGGGCCAGGGCCCGATCGAGACCGTGGCCACCCAGGCGGCCGGGTCCCTGCTCGCCCTCGCCCCGCGGCCGACCGGCGTGATCTGCTTCAACGACGCCACCGCGCTCGCCATGCTGCGCGGCCTGCGGCTGCGCGGCGTGCGGGTGCCGGACGAACTGTCGGTCGTCGGCTACGACGACGTGGCCTTCGCGGCCGAACTCTCCCCCGGGCTCACCACCGTGCGGCAGCCGACCTATCACGTGGGGTACGCCGCGGCCGAGTTGCTGCTCGGCGAGACCGAGCCGGGGCACCGGCACCAGGAGGTGCTCTTCCACCCCCGGCTGGTGGTCCGCGACTCCACGGCCGCCCCGCACCCCGGCTGAACTCCCCCGCGGGGCGCGGGGCGTGCCCGGGCGCACGGCGTCACGGCGCCGGGGCCGCGGCCGCCCCCGCCGCGCCGGGCGGGGGCTGCGGGGCGGCGCGGGGCGGAAGGCGGGAGCCCCCGGCCCCCGCAGGTCAGGCGTCGCTCTGCAGCCTGCCCGCGGCGCCCCAGCTGTCGGCGGGCACCTCGTGAATCCACACCTGCACCGTCTCCGCCGGAATCCGGTACGCCTCCACGAAGGCGCTGGTGATCCCCTCCACGAGCCGCCGCTTGAGCTCGACGTCGCGGGGTCCCTGCTGTACGGTCACGATCGGCATGACGCTCTTCCTCCACTCGCCGGGAACCCGGCCCTTCCGGGTTCCGCCGGCCAGGCAAGTCCAGCCCGCCGGGGCCGCGCCGCCAAGGCCCAAGCCGGACTGGCAGCGATCACGCCTGCCGATCACGCCCGCCGCTCACTCGTGCCGGTCGCCCGCCGCGGCGCATGCGGCGCGCAGCAGCGGCAGGAACGGGGTGGGCGCCTCGGCGCGCACGCACAGCGCCGTGGTGAGCGCCAGCGTGCGCCCGCGCGGCGGGCGGAAGGCGACGCGGGCGGGCCGCAGTTGCCCGGCCTGCGAGGCGTACACCACGGTCCAGGTGGGCGGCCCGGCCCCGATCGCGGCCAGGGTGTCGTGCAGCGAGCCCGCCGGCGGTCCCGGCAGCGGCGCGAATCCGGCCTCCCGGCAGGCCCCGGCGACCAGATCGGCCAGGGCGGGGTTGCGGTGCCGCGGCACCAGGCGCAGCGGCAGCGGGGCGAGGTCGGCCAGGGCCACGTCCCGGCCGCGGCTCAGCCGGTGGCGGGCCGGAAGGGCGATCACCAGCGGCTCCTCCCACAGCGGGAGGAAGCGCAGGGCCCCGCCGCCGCGCGCCCCGCGCACGAAGGTGGCGTCCAGCGAACCGGCGGCCACCCGGTCGAGACGCTCCCCGGTGGGCGCCGCCACCAGCTCCACGGCGAGGTGCGGGGCCCGCCTGGCGAGGGCGTCGAGGACGTCGTCCAGGCGGCTGCCGAGTCCCGCGCTCGTGCCCAGCCGCAGCGTCCCCGCGTACTCCTGGGCGAAGGCGGCCGCCACGGCCAGCGCCCTGCTCTCGGCGGCCAGGACGGCGCGCGCCTCGGGCAGGAAGCGCTCGCCCGCCGGCGTGAGCCGGACGTGCCGGGGCGAACGGTCGAACAGGTCGGCGCCGAGCTCCCTCTCCAGGCGGCGGATCTGCTGGCTGACCGCGGGCTGCCCGATGTGCAGCCGCTCGGCGGCGCGGCCGAAGTGCCGCTCCTCGGCCACGGTGACGAAGTACCTCAGCTGCCGCAGCTCCACGGCGTGCCTCCCTCGGCGGCGGAACCGGGCCAGGGTAACCGCGCCGCCCCGGCGGGCGGTTCGGGCCGGCGCGACGGCAGGCGGTTCGGGCCGGCGCGCCGCGCCGCCCGGCGGCTCAGCGCGCGTACCAGCCGGGGGCGCGGCGCAGCGAGGGCCAGGGCGCGGGCGCCTCCGCGGACGCCCCCTGGCGCTCCCCCGCCGCCCACCTCGCGGCGTTGGCGAGGACGGTGCGGATGTCCTCGCGGTGGTAGACGGGGCAGGACTCGTGGCCGGGGCTGAAGTAGAACAGCCTGCCCAGGCCGCGCCGGTAGGCGAGGCCGCTGCGGAACACCTCGCCGCCCGCGAACCCGGAGACGAAGACCAGCTCGTCCGGCGTGGGGACGTCGAAGGGCTCGCAGTACATCTCGTGTTCGCGCAGCAGGATCGGCTGCGGCACCCCCGCGGCGATCGGATGCGTGGGGTCCACCGTCCACACCGCCTCCCGGTCGCCGTGCCGCCAGCCGCCGATCCGGCCGCTGGTGCCCAGCAGGGCACGGAAGATCTTGGACTCCATGGCCGAGTGCAGCAGCACGAGCCCCATGCCGGACAGCACCCGGTCCCTGACCCTGGCCACCGCCGCGTCGCTCACCTCCTCGTGGCGCGCGTGCGCCCACCAGAACAGCACGTCGGTCCCGGCGAGCAGTTCCCCGCCCAGCCCCTGCTCCGGCTCGCCGGGACCCGACGTCCTCGCGGCGAGTCCCCGCTCGGTCAGCCCGTCCGCGATGGCGGTGTGCAGGCCCGCGGGGTAGGCCGCCTGCACGGCCGGGTCCCGCGGCAGGTCCTCCGCCCAGACGGTCGCCCTGATCGCTCTCGCGGCGTTCACGTGCGTCACGGGGACTCCTCGTCGGACGGGGGGGTGCGGGCGGCATCCTTACACCTTTGTTGCAACGTCACAACCGTGCCCGGCCGGTCCCGCAGGCCGGGCGCAGGCGCGCGCCCGTGCCTGGCGCGCGGGCGGCCGGCTGGCTAGGGTGCCACCTCATGGGAGCGCTCCCAAAACCGTGAACGGCCCCGCTACGTACGGAGATTTCATGAGACGAACCCGCACGCCCTCCGTCCCGTCTCCCCGCCCGCCCGCCGGCCCGTCCGCCGCCCGGCGCGTCCGGCGGGCCCTGCTCGGCGCGTTGCTCCTCGCCACCTTCGCCACCGGCGCCGCCACGGCCGCCCCCGGCGGGACGGCCGCCCACGGGAGGGGGCACGGCGCCTGCTCCCGCGACGCCTCGCTGCTGTTCTGCGAGGACTTCGAGTCCCTGCCGCGCGGCGGTGCCACCAGCCTCGACTGGGGCGTGGACACCGAACGCGGCACGCTGACCGTCGAGCGCGAGCGGGGCCGCGGCCACCGGCAGGGGCAGGTGCTGCACGTCCACACCGAGGACAACGGCCACGCCTTCCTTGAGGCCGACGGGTTCTCCGCCCCGGGCAACAGCTTCTTCGGCAGGATGTGGCTGCGTGTCGCCGCCTTTCCCACCGCCCCGGACTGGGCGCACTTCACGCTCGTCGAGGCGACGGGCGAGGGCGACGGCAGCGTGGTGCGGCCGATCGGCGGCCAGTACGTGCCCGAGGTGGACGGCGGCACGGCGCTGTGGGGCGTGGGCTCAGACGGCGGCCCGACGGGCGACTGGACGAACTGGCGCGCCTCCGCGCCCGCCGCGGCCGGGGAGTGGACCTGCGTGGAGTGGGAGCAGGACGCGAGCGACAACCGGATCTCGGTGTGGCTCGACGGCCGGGCGCAGCCCGACCTGACCGTGACCACCACGGAACACGGCGGCAACCCGGTCGACTTCGTCTTCCCGCGGTTCGACACGGTGCGGATCGGCTGGCAGTTGTACCAGGCCGGCTCGGCGCCCGGCTCCTACGACGTGCTGCTCGACGACGTGGCCCTGGCGACCCACCGCCTCGGCTGCGGCTCCTGACCGGCGCCCCGGGGCCCGCGGGCGAGCGGGCCCCGGGCGGCGGTCCCGCGCCCGCCGGCCAGGGCCGCCTCCGTCCGGCGCGGGCCGCCTCGGGCCCGGCTTCGGCCCGGCCCCCACGCGGCGCGGCCCCCACCCGGCGCGGCCGGGGGCCGGTTCAGTCGGGCTCCGCGTCCAGGTCCTGGTCGGGGTCCGCGCTCCGGTCCTCGTCCCGGCCGAGGTCGAGAGTGGGGTCGCGGGTGGCGTCGTACCGCCCGGTGCCCCGGCAGTTGCGGCAGGAGCCGGATCTGACCAGCGTCTCGACGTGCCGGAAGGAGAAGGGATCGGCGCCGGGCACGTAGGCCCAGGAGTAGTACCTCATCCCGTCGCCATCGCAGAAGTTGCACGGGGCGGGTTCCCGCTGGGAAGCGGTCATGTAGCCCTGCACCGCAACTGGTCCTCCGTCTCCGAGAGCGCCGGCGGCCACCGGCCCGCTCCGCCGCCCGCCCGGCCCGCGCCGGTCCCTGGCGCGGCCACGGCGGCCCGATGGCGGGCGGCCCGTTTCCCTGAAGTTCCCGACGTCTTGCGACGTCTCCTGACGGTATATGCCCGCGGCGGGTGAGGTAGCCACTAAAGGTGATGGCGCTCACGTACCGGAATCCGGCCGCGTAGGGCCGGCAAAAGCCGTTGAGGCCCGGCGCCGGAAAGGCCGTCACGAGAATTCGCACGCTGTTCACGGCGCCCCGCGGTCCCCGCCCGGCCTGCGCAGACGGGCGGTGCGTGCGTGACGGCGGATGAAGCCGCGTTACGGGCACATGACCCGAGATGAACGGACTTGGGCGGACCCTACCCATTCGTCCACCTGTTCGCTACAGTCTCGGCCATGCGGATCATTGCCCGGTTCACCCGGCGGCGCGCCGTCGACCTCAAGCGGGTCGCGACCGCGATGTGTCGCTGACGCGCACCCCGCCTCCTCCCCGAACGTCCCCCGTTTCCCAGGCCGTTCGGCAGGGCCGTGCCGCAGGGCCGTCTGCGCCGCGCGCCGCCCGCCCGGCCTTCCCCGGACCTTCACCCGGACCCTCCACCGGCCGTGCCCCGGCGCCGCCGGCCCTCCGCCGCGGGCAGCGCCGCCCGCCGGGGGCGCGCCGCGTGCCCCCTCCTCCGCCCGCCCCGCCCGCTCCGCCGGGGCACACGCCTCCCCGTCACGCCTCCCCCGCCCGCTCGCCGCCTCCCGCCCGGGCCGCCCGGCCCTCCCCTCGCCGGCCGCCACGCCCGGCCGCCGCCCGGGGGCGGGCGCGGCGCGCCGCCGAAAGGACCGCACGACCATGCCCGAAAACCAGGCCCCCGTCCTCACCGCACCCGCGCCCGCGGCCCCGCCTCCCGAGCCCGGGCCCGCCGCCCCCCGGACGCGGGCGCGCGGGCGGCGGCCCCGCGGCGCGGCCGTCGCGCTGCGGCGGGTCAGCGGACTGGCGGCCGTGCTGCTGCTGTGGTGGCTCGGCACCCGCCAGGGCTGGTTCGGCTCGACGACCCCCTCGCCAGGCAGCGTCCGGGAGGCGGCCGTGGAGTTGCTCGAATCGGGCGACTTCGGGCACCACCTGCTCGTCTCCCTGGGACGGGTCGGGCGCGGGCTCGCCCTCGGCATCCCGCTCGGCCTCGTGCTCGGGCTCGCGGCCGGGCTGACGCGGTGGGTGGAGGACGTCCTCGACCCGCCGATCCAGGCGCTGCGGATGCTGCCGCACCTGGCCCTGGCTCCGGTCTTCATCATCTGGTTCGGCATCGGCGAGACCTCCAAGACGATGCTGATCCTCATCGGCCCGGTGTTCCCGCTCTACATCAACGTGCTGCACGGCATCCGCGGCGTGGACAACAGGCTGGTCGAGGCCGCCCGTTCCTGCGGGCTCGGCCGGTGGGGGCTGACCCGCAGGGTGATCCTGCCGGGCGCGCTGCCGCAGATCTTCGTCGGCCTGCGCCAGGCGCTCGGCATCGGCTGGCTCACCCTCGTCGTGGCCGAACAGACCGCCACCACCTCGGGGATCGGCTACCTGATGACCGACGCCCGCGAATTCCTGCGCACGGACGTGATGTTCGTCGTCCTCGTCACCTACGCCCTGCTCGGCGTCCTGTCCGACCTGCTCGTCCGGCTGCTGGAACGCCGCGCCCTGGCCTGGCGCCGCGGCTTCGCCGGGGTCTGAGCCGTGCGGGGACACGAGCGGCCGGGCACGGCCGCAAGGCCGGCGCCCGGCCAGGAGAAAGGAACCGTCCCGTTGTCCAGTCAGACCGATCAGGCCGGCCCCGCGAGCCGGTCCCCCGAGACCGGCCGGCCGCCCGGGCGCGCCGCCGCGCCCCCGGATTCCGCCGGGGTGCGGGTGCGCGGGCTGCGGCGCTCCTTCGGCACCCGGCGCGTCCTCGACGACCTCGAACTCGACATCGCGCCCGGCGAGTTCGTCGCCCTCCTCGGGCCAAGCGGCTCGGGCAAGAGCACGCTGCTGCGGGCGATCGGCGGCCTCGACCCCGAGGTGGAGGGGCACATCGACGTGCCGGAGCGCACCGCGGTGGTGTTCCAGGAGCACCGGCTGCTGCCCTGGGAGCGCGTCTGGCGCAACGTCACGCTGGGCCTGCGCGGCGGTGACCTGCGGGCCAGGGCGGTCGCCGCGCTCGACGAGGTGGGCCTGGCCGAACGCGCCGACGCCTGGCCCGCCACCCTCTCCGGCGGCGAGTCGCAGCGCGTGGCGCTGGCCCGCGCCCTGGTGCGCACCCCGCGGCTGCTGCTGCTCGACGAGCCCTTCGGCGCGCTCGACGCGCTGACCAGGCTCAGGGCGCAGCGCCTGGTCGAGCGGCTGTGGGAAGAGCACCGGCCCTCGGTGCTGCTGGTGACCCACGACGTGGAGGAGGCCCTCCTGCTCGCCGACCGCGCGCTGCTGCTCGGCGAGGGCGCCATCGCCAGGGAGTTCGCCGTGGACATCCCGCGGCCCCGTCCCCTCGACCACCCGCGCCTGCTGAGGCTGCGCGGCCGGCTTCTGGCCGGACTCGGCGTGACCGGAGGTGAACCCTCGTGAAGGAGACCACCAGGGAGGAGTTGCGGCTCACCGCCGACGTCCTCGTGGCCGGCGGCGGACCCGCCGGCGCCTGGGCCGCGGTGAAGGCCGCCGAGGCGGGGGCCTCGGTGGTGCTCGCGGACAAGGGCTACTGCGGCAGCTCCGGGGCGACCGCCGCCGCGGGCACCGGCGTGTGGTACGTCCCGCCGCGCGAGGACCTCAGGGAGGAGGCGATGGCCGCGCGCGAGGGTCTGGGCGGCCACCTGGCCGACCGCGGCTGGATGGCCAGGGTCCTCGACCAGACCTGGGAGAACATGCACGAGGTCGCCGCGATCAGCCGCTACCCCTTCCCCGTGGACGCGTCGGGCGAGCAGGTGCGGCGCGGCCTCCAGGGCCCGGAGTACATGCGGCGGATGCGGGTGCGGGCGAAGCGGGCCGGGGTGCTGGTGCTGGACCACTCGCCGGTGCTCGAACTGCTGGTCACCGGCGACGGGACGGTCGCGGGCGCGGCCGGCCACCGCCGGCAGGAGGGGCGCCCCTTCCGGGTGCGGGCGGGCGCCGTGGTGCTGGCCACGGGCGGCTGCGCCTTCCTCTCCCGGGCCCTGGGCTGCGACGTGGACACCGGGGACGGCTACCTGATGGCGGCCGAGGCGGGGGCGGCGATGTCGGGCATGGAGTTCTCCAACGCCTATGCCATCGCCCCGGCGTTCACCTCCGTCACCAAGACCGCCTACTACAGCTTCGCGACGTTCTACCACGCGGACGGCACCGTGCTCGAGGGCGCGGGCAGCCGGCGCGGCCGCTCGGTGATCGGCAGGACCCTGCTCGCCGAGGGCACCGTGCTGTGCCGCCTTGACCGGGCGGGCGAGGAGCAGCGGCGTGCGATGCGGCTGGGGCAGCCGAACTTCTTCCTGCCCTTCGACCGGCTCGGCATCGACCCGTTCACCGAGATGTTCCCGGTGACGCTGCTCGCCGAGGGCACCGTGCGCGGCACCGGCGGCATCCGGCTGACCGGCGCGGACTGCGCGACCGGGGTTCCCGGCCTCTACGCGGCGGGCGACGCCGCGACCAGGGAGCTGATCTGCGGCGGCTTCACCGGGGGCGGCAGCCACAACGCGGCCTGGGCGATGTCCTCGGGCACCTGGGCCGGGCGCGGCGCCGCCGCGTTCGCCCGCTCCCTGGGCGCCGCCGCCCACGCGCGCCCGGCCCGTCCCGTGGGCGGCGCGGGGCTGCGGCCCACCGGACGGACCTGGGCCCCCGGCGGGCACCGCGAGGTGGTGGCCGCCGTGCAGGCCGAGGTGCTGCCCTACGACAAGAACCAGCTGCGCGACGGGGCGGTGCTCGCCCCCGCGCTGGACTCGCTGCACGGCACCTGGCGGCGGCTGCGGGAGGCCCTGTCCGGGGCGGGCGGCGAGGCGGTGCGCGCCCGCGAGGCGGCGGCCATGGCGGCCACCGCGCGCTGGATGTACACCGCGGCGCTGGCCAGGCAGGAGACCAGGGGCATGCACAAGCGGCTCGACCACCCGCGCCAGGTGGACCCGGCCTGGCGCCGGCGCCTGGTGACCGGCGGCCTCGACGAGACCTGGTCCGTTCCCGAGCCGGGTCCCGCCACCTCGGCGCGGACGCCCCTGGAGGTGACGGCGTGATCGAGATCGTCTCGGCCGAGCGCTGCGTGGCCTGCGACAAGTGCGTGCTCGCCTGCCCGACCAACGTGTTCGACCGCGGCCCGGGCGGGGTGCCCGTGGTGGCCAGGCAGGAGGACTGCCAGACCTGCTACATGTGCGAGGCGTACTGCCCCGTGGACGCCCTCTTCGTGGCGCCGCACACCCATCCGCTCCCGGCCGGCTCGCCGCTGCGCGAGGAGCCGGAGGTGGCGGGGGCGGGGCTGCTGGGCAGCTACCGGGAGCGCATCGGCTGGGGCCGGGGCCGGGTCCCCGGCGCCCGGCTTGCGGTGGGCCCCGACCTGGACCGGGCGGGCCCGGCCCCGGCGGCGGGCCGGGCCCCCGCGGGGCCCGCGCGCGGCGCCCGCGACTGACTTCGGCGCGCGGGCGCCACGCCCGCACGCCACCGCCCGGGCGCGCGCCCCGGCGCCCGCCCAGGGCCGCGCCCGTCCGGCGCCGCGCACGCCCCCCGGGGCCCGCGGCGTACCCGCTCCCCCGGCCACCCCGGCCACCCCGCCCCACGGCACCCGCCCACCCGCCGTCCCGGCACCGCGGGACGACGTTCCCCGCGGCACCCCCCGTCCACCCCCTGCGCGCCCCGGCGCACCGACAGGCACGTTTCCCTCCACCCCCTGCGAAAGGCACCACCCATGTTCGGCACCAGAGCCAGAAGGCTGCTCTCGACGGCGGCCCCCCTCGCCGCCCTCGCCATGCTGGCGGCCGGCTGCTCCGACGCGGCGAGCGGCTCGGACGGCGGCTCCTCCGGCCACACCCTGCGGGTCGGCGTCATCGGCTCCAAGGCCGAGCTCAGCGGGCCCATCGGCTTCCTCGACTCCCTGGGGGAGCTCCAGCCGCGCCTGGCCGACCTCGGGTTCACCAAGGTCGAGGTCTACCCGTTCCCCAACGGCCCCGACCTCAACCAGGCGCTGGTGGGCGGGAGTCTGGACGTCGCCACCTACGGCGACACCCCCGCCCTGGTCGCCCGCGGCTCCGGCCTGGAGACCCGGCTGATCGCCCAGGCCTCCGTCGGCTCCGACGCCTCGATCGTCGTCAAGGCGGGCGGCCCGCGCACGCTGGCGGACCTCCAGGGCGCGCGGATCGCGGTGCAGACCGGTTCCTACATGCACCGCTATCTCCTCGGGGCGCTGCGCGAGGCCGGGGTGGAGCCGGGCGAGATCGTGCACGTCTACACGGCCGACACCGAGGCGCCGCTGGAGCGCGGCGACATCGACGCCGCGGCCCTGCCCCAGGCCAACGCCGCGGTCTTCGAGTCCCGGGGCTACGAGGTCATCGACCACCTGGCCGAGGACCACCCCGACCTGGCCGGGACCAGCGCCACCGTCTCCACCGACGGCTTCCTCGACGCCCACCCGGACTTCGCCGCCACCTGGCAGGACCTGCAGCAGCAGGGCGTGAACGAGGCCAGGGCCGACTTCGGCGCCTACCAGGACTTCGCGGTCTCGCTCTCGGACTTCCCCGCCGAGCTGGTGCGGCCCACCATCCGGGAGGACCAGCTGCCCGAGGGGCCGTTCCCCGAGGACGGGCTGCGGCTGCTGGAGGGCACCAAGGAGTTCCTGGTCGACGAGGGGTTCATCGACGAGGACTTCGACCTCGGCGACTGGCTCGTGGACGACGCGGGGTCGGGGGCATGAGGCTCGACGCCGACGTCCTCGTCCTCGGCGGCGGCCCCGCGGGCGCCTGGGCGGCGCTGGGGGCGGCCGAGGCCGGGGCGTCCGTCGTGCTGGCGGACAAGGGCTACCTGGGCACCAGCGGCGCCGCGGCCGGCGGCGGCAACAACCTGTGGTACCTGCCGCCCGACCCCGGGCTGCGCGCCGCCGCGATCGCCGGGCGGCAGCGGCTCGGCGGCCTGCTCACCGACGTGGACTGGATGGCCCGGGTGCAGGAGGAGACCTTCCGGCAGGTGAACCGGCTCGCCTCCTGGGGCTACCCCTTCCCCCGGGACGCGAGCGGGCAGGAGCGCCGCAGCAGCCTGCAGGGCCCGGAGTACATGCGGCGGATGCGGCGCCGGGTGCACCGCGGCGGGGTGCGGATACTCGACCACCACCCGGCCCTCGAACTCCTCGCCGACGAGGCGGGCGTGGTCACCGGGGCGGCCGGGCTGCGGCGCCAGGAGGGCTTCGCGCGCTGGGAGGTGCGCGCCGGGGCGGTGGTGCTGGCCACCGGCGGCTGCGCGTTCCTCTCCCGGGCCTTCGGGCTGAACGTGGACACCGGGGACGGCCACCTGATGGCGGCCGAACTCGGGGCCGAGCTGTCCGGCATGGAGTTCTCCGCCGTGTACGGGGCCTCCCCCGAGTTCGGCAACCACACCAAGGGCCTGATGATGCAGTACGCCACCTACTACGACGAGCGCGGCCGCCCGCTCGGCACCGCGGGGCCCGCCGGCCGCGACCTGCTCGCCCGGCGGCTCGCGGCCGGCGAGCGGGTCTTCGCGCGGCTCGACCGGGCGCCCGCCGCGCTGCGCGAGGCGATGCGCCGCTCGCAGCCGAACTACTTCCTGCCGATGGAGAAGGCGGGCATCGACGTGTTCACCCAGCCCTATCCGCTGCGTCTCGTCCTGGAGGGGACCGTGCGCGGCACCGGCGGCCTGCGGCTGTCGGGCGAGGACTGCGCCACCACCGTGCCCGGCCTGTACGCGGCCGGCGACGTGGCCACCAGGGAGCTGGTCACCGGCGCGGCCAGCGGCGGCGGCAGCCTGAACGGGGCCTGGGCGATCTCCTCGGGGACCTGGGCCGGGGCGGGCGCCGCCCGCTTCGCCGGGACACGCGGCCCGCTGCCCCCGCCCGGCGCGCTGCGCCCGGCGGGCCGGGCCGGGATGCGGCCCGGCGGCCCCGGGGTGGGCAGGGCGGAGGTGGACGCCTTCGTGGCCGCCGTCCAGGAGCGGGTGCTGCCGCTGCGGCACAACTACTTCCGCACCGCGGAAGGGCTCACCGAGAGCCTGCGCCTGCTCGACCCGCTGTGGGAGCAGGCCCGCGACCGGCTGGGCGCCGCGCCGGGGGACGGCAGGACCGCGCTCCGCGCCAGGGAGGCCGCGGCGCTGGCGGCGCACGCGCGCTGGATGTACCGGTCCGCCCTGGCCAGGGCCGAGTCCCGCGGGGTGCACCGGCGCGAGGACCGGCCCGCGGCCGGCCCCGGCCTCGCGCACCGGCTGCTGGTGTCGGGGCTCGACCGGGTGGCGGTGCGCCGGGACCCGGTGGCGCCGCGCCTGCTGACCGGGGCGGGTGTGCCGTGATCGAGGTGGTCAGCCGCGGCCGGTGCGTCGGCTGCGACCTGTGCATCCGCGTCTGCCCCACGGACGTCTTCGACCGGGGCGAGGACGGGATACCTGTCATCGCCCGGCAGGGCGACTGCCAGACGTGTTTCTCCTGCGAGCTCTACTGCCCGGTGGACGCCCTGTACGTGGCGCCGCTCGCCGGGCCCGCGCCCGAGGGCTCCCCGCACCGCGACGAGGCTGCGCTCGCCGCCTCGGGCGCGCTGGGCGCCTACCGGGCCACCGTCGGCTGGGGCGGCGGGCGGCGGCCCGGCAGCCGCCTGGACCACAACCACGTGTTCACCGCGGGCATGAACGGCCAGCCGGGCGAGCGTCCGGCCCCGCTGCCCGAGCCGGCCCTGCCGCCGCCGGCCGGCCCCGCCCTGCCGCCGCCCACGGCGGCGGGCCGCCGGGGCGCCCGGCCGGCCGAGGGCGCCGCCGATCGCGTCCGGGGTGCTGCCGATCGGGGAGGTGCTCCGTAGGCTGGTCCCGCGAAGACGCCCAGGCCCGGCCCGGGCGGCCGGCCGAGCCTGGGAGGACAGCCCGGTGAAGATGCTGATCAACGGCGCGGAGCGGGTCGTCGCCGACGCCCTGCGCGGGATGGCGGAGGCCCACCCCGGCCTCGCCGTGGACGTGGACAACCGGGTGATCACGCGCAGCGACGCCCCGGTCGCGGACAAGGTCGCCCTGGTGTCGGGCGGCGGCTCGGGACACGAGCCGCTGCACGGCGGGTTCGTGGGCCCCGGCATGCTGGACGCGGCCTGCCCGGGGGAGGTCTTCACCTCCCCCGTGCCCGACCAGATCCTGCGGGCCGCGACCTCGGTGCACGGCGGGCGGGGCGTGCTCTTCGTGGTGAAGAACTACACCGGCGACGTGCTGAACTTCGACATGGCCGCCGAGCTGGCCGAGGACGAGGGCATCGAGGTGGCCAAGGTCCTGGTGCAGGACGACGTCGCCGTCACCGACAGCCTCTACACCGCGGGCCGCCGCGGGACCGGTGGCACGCTGTTCGTCGAGAAGCTCGCCGGGGCCGCGGCGGAGGAGGGCGCGCCGCTGGACCGCGTCGCCGGCCTCGCCCGCCGGGTGGCGGACTCCTCCCGCAGCTTCGGCGTGGCGCTCGGCGCGCCCTCCACCCCCGCCAAGGGCGGCCCCACCTTCGACCTGCCGGCCGGGGAGCTGGAGTTCGGCATCGGCATCCACGGCGAGCCCGGGCGCGAACGGCGGGCGATGACCGGCGCCGCGGAGATCGCCGACGTCTCGGTGGCCGCCGTGCTCGACGACCTGAAGCCGACCGGCCCGCTGCTGGTGCTCGTCAACGGGATGGGCGGCACCCCCCTGCTCGAACTGTACGGATTCCACGCGGAGGTGCGGCGGGCGCTGCGCGAGCGCGGCGCGGAGGTGGCGCGTACGCTCGTCGGCAACTATGTGACGTCGCTCGACATGGCGGGCTGCTCGGTGACCGTCTGCCAGGTCGACGAGGAACTGCTGCGGCTGTGGGACGCGCCGGTGAGCACCCCGGCCCTGCGCTGGGGCCGTTGACCGGCCGGGCGGCCGTCGAGAGGAGTACCAGGTGGCTCAGGTGGACGCCGCGTTCCTGCGGCGCTGGCTCGGCAGGGTGAGCGAGGCCGTCGGGCGCGAGGCCGGGCGGCTGACGGAGCTGGACTCCGCGATCGGCGACGCGGACCACGGCCACAACCTGCGGCGCGGCTTCGACGCGGTCGCCGCCGGGCTGGAGAACGAGCCGCCCGCCACGCCGGGCGCGGTGCTGGCCTTCGCCGGGCGGACGCTGATCTCCACGGTCGGCGGGGCCGCGGGCCCGCTGTACGGCACGCTGCTGCGCCGCGCGGGCAAGGCCCTGGGCGAGGAGCGCGAGGTGCCGGACGAGCGGCTGGGGGAGGCCCTGCGGACGGGGGTGGACGCGGTGGGACAGCTCGGCGGGGCCAAGGCGGGCGACAAGACGATGCTCGACGCGCTGCTGCCGGCCGTGGCCGCGCTGCCCGACTACGCCGCCGCCGCGCAGGCGGCGCGGGAGGGGGCGGAGGCCACGGTGGCCTTGCGCGCCCGCAAGGGCAGGGCGAGCTATCTGGGCGAGCGCAGCGAGGGGCACATGGACCCGGGCGCGGCCTCCTCCGCGCTGCTGTTCGCCGCGCTCGCGGAGGTGGCCGCAGGTGAGTGACACGCCGCTGGTGGGCCTCGTGCTCGTCTCGCACAGCAGGGAGGTCGCCGAGTCCGTGGCCCGGCTGGCCAGGGGCCTGGCGGGCGGCGGGGTCCTCGCCCCCGTCGAGCCCGCGGGCGGCACCCCGGACGGCGGCCTCGGCACCAGCTCGGAGGCGATCGTGGCCGCCGCACGGCGGGCCGACGGCGGCGCCGGGGTCGCCGTCATCGCCGACCTGGGGAGCGCGGTGCTGACCGTGCAGGCGCTGCTGGCCGAGCACGCCGAAAATGCCGAGAACTCCGAGCACGCCGAGAACTCCGAGCACGCCGAGAATGCCGAACTCCCGCGGGACACGCGGCTGGTGGACGCGCCCTTCCTGGAGGGGGCGGTGGCCGCCCTGGTCACCGCCTCCACCGGGGCCGGCCTCGACGCCGTCGCGGCGGCCGCCGGCGAGGCGTACGCCTTCAGAAAGGCCTGACCCGCCGGGCGCGCCGCCGCCCGGCCCGGGTTCAGCGCACCGTGCCGGGGGCGGGGGCGAAGGCGGCGGGCGCGAACCAGGCGGGCCCCTCCTCGGCGGCCCGTTCGATCCTGGTCAGCGCGAACTGCCGCAGCGGCGGCAGCGCGTCCCGCGCGAACCAGGCGACCTCCAGGGACTCCTCGTCGTTGACCCGGGCCGTGCCGCCGACGGCCCGGCAGCGCAGGGTGATGTCGACGAACTGGCACTCGTCGCCGTTCGGGTACCGGGTGGGCGGCAGCGTCTCCACCAGCACCACCCGCTCGGCGACGCAGTGCACCGCCGTCTCCTCGTGGACCTCGCGCACCGCCGCGTCGGCCGGCTGCTCCCCCGGCTCCGGGATGCCGCCGATGATGGACCAGCCGCCGTCGTCGGCGCGGCGGCCGAGCAGCACCCGCCCCTCCTCGTCGAAGACCACCGCGCTCACGCCCGGCAGGAACAGCAGTCGGTGGCCGATGTCGGCGCGCAGGTCGCGGATGAAACCGGGAGTCGTCATGCCCCGAGCCTAGGAGATCGCCCCGTCCCCCGATCGGGCCCCGCCGCCGCGGGAGGGCGCCCGCCGCGGCCGGGGGCGGCCGGGCGGGCCGGTGCCGGTCAGCGGCCGCCGCGCGGGGAGGCGGCCGGCGCCGGGTGGCGGGCGGCGGCCCCGGTGAGGAACGCGCCCTCCGGGTAGGCGAGCAGCGCGGGGGGCACCTCGGCGGGACGGCCGCCGGCGTAGACGGTCAGCCGCGCCTGCCCGGCCGGGGCCTGGGGGCGGGCGGGCTCGCCGATGCGCCGCAGGGCCTGCGCGGCGACGGCCGCCGCCGAGCCGTGCAGGACCAGGGGGGCGCCGGTCAGCTCGGTGACGCGGGCCCGGATGGCGGCCGACACCAGCTCGTAGTGCGTGCAGCCGAGCACCACGGCCCCGACGTCCCGCGGGGTCAGCGCGGCGGCGGCGCGGACGGCGGCGTCCACGGCCGCGGGGTCGGCGCGTTCGACGGCGTCGGCCAGGCCGTGGCAGGGCACCTCGGTGACGGGCAGGCCGCCGGCGAAGTCGGCGATCAGCCGCCGCTGGTAGGGGCTGCCCGTGGTGGCGGGGGTGGCCCAGACGGCGAAGGGCGCCCCCGCCGCGGCGGCGGGCTTGACGGCGGGCACGGTCCCGATCACCGGCACCTCGGGCTCCAGCTCGGCCCGCAGCGCGGGCAGGCCGTGCACGGAGGCGGTGTTGCAGGCGACGATCAGGGCGTCGGGCCGCTCCGCGGCGGCGGCCCTGGCGCAGCGCAGCGCGCGGGCGGCGATGTCCGCGGGGTGGCGCGGCCCCCAGGGCATGCCCTCCGGGTCGCCGGACAGGACGAGGTCGGCGTCGGGCCGCAGCCTGCGCACGGCCGCGGCGGCGGCGAGCAGGCCGAGCCCGGAGTCGACGAGCGCGATCTTCACGGAACGAGGGTCACTTCCTGCCGGGGGTCCACTGCATGCCGAAGCCGTAGGCGTAGTCGACCGTACGCTGCGGGCTGACCCCGCGCTCGGGGACCAGGTACCGCACCTCGCGCTGCACGACCAGCTCGCCGCCCTCGTTCGTCAGCACCGCCAGGACGCAGACCGGGGAGGGCACGGTGCACTCGTCCAGCGTGAAGTCGACGGGCGCGCCCCGCTCCGGGGTGAGGGTGACGGTCGCGCTGATGTCCTGGAAGCTGCGGGCGCCGGAGTAGATCGTCACGAAGATGACCACCCGCCGCAGGTCCTTGGCGTGGTCCAGGTTGATGCTGAGGTTCTCGCCCTGGGTGAAGGCGCCGGTGCGGTCGTCGCCGTCCAGGTGCATGTAGGGCGGCTGGTGCAGGGAGCCGAAGGCGTTGCCGAGCGCCTGGATGACGCCCTTGCGGCCGTCCGCCAGCTCGAAGAGGGCGCACAGGTCGAGGTCGAGGCCGCCCGACATGGCCTTGTTGAGCCGCTGCCGCCACCCGCCGCCACCGCCGCCCTGGGCCTGGCGCTGCTCCCAGTTGAGGTTGATCACCATGCGGCCCGAGGCGCCCTGCTTGGCGAGGGAGATCTTCGGCGCGGCCTTGGTGAGCGTCACCTTGCTCAGGTTCACCGCGCCGGGCGCCGCGGCCTGCGGCGGCGGGGCCGGTACGCCGGCGCCCGCGGGCGGCGGGGCGGGGACGGCGGGTCCCGAGGGCGGCGCGGCGGGAGGGGGGAAGGAGGCGGCCTGGGGCGGGGGCGGCGGCCAGTTCTGCCCGGCGGGGCCCGGCTGGGCCGCCGGGGGCGCAGGCGGCGCCTGCGGGGGCGCGGCCGGCGGCTGCGGGGCCGCGGCGGGCGGCTCCTCGTCGACGCTGATGCCGAAGTCGGTGGCGAGCCCGGCCAGGCCGCTGTCGTAGCCCTGGCCGACCGCGCGGAACTTCCAGCCGCCCTGGCGCCGGTAGAGCTCGCCCAGGACGAAGGCGGTCTCCGTGGTGGCGTCCTGGCTGTCGAACCTGGCGAGCTCGGCGCCCGAGTCCGCGTCCAGGAGCCGGATGTGGAGCCCGGGCACCCGGCCGAACGTCCCGCCGTCGGCGGAGGCGGCCAGGGTGACGGTCTCGATCGCCGGCTCGACCTGGGCGAGATCGACGGCCAGCCGGTCGGTGACGGCGCCGGCCGCGGGCTGCTTCCCCTCGTGGCGCACGGCGCCCGAGGCGTGCCGCGGCTGGTTGTAGAAGACGAAGTCGTCGTCGGACCGGACCCGGCCGCCGGTCAGCAGAAGAGCCGAGGCGTCCACGTCCGGCACTCCGGGTCCCGCCGTCCAGCCGATCTCCACACGGACCGACCTGGCCGCCACCGGGACATTCGCACCTTTGAGCATCGCGGGATTTCCTCCGTCGGGCAGGCGTCGTCGGGCCACCTGCGGGGCTCGCTCCACTATGCCATCCCGCGTCCCGCGGCCCCGGGGGAGACCCCGCGCGCGCCCCTGTGGTTTCCTTCGTGTTCCGGGCGGGTTGCGGGCGGGCGCCGGGCGGCTTCCGGCGGCCTTCCGGCCTCTCCGGGACGCCGTAGCTCCCGAATTCGCCCGAATTTTTCTGTATTCTTCCTCGCTTGCTTTGAATTGAGGGTCCGAGCCCCGCCCAACCACGCGAAACGACCTGCTGATCGGTCTCCCCAACGGCCTCGTGGTGGGCTTAACTTATGGGGTATGACCTCCCCGCGTCCCTACGGCGGATACTCCTCCCCGTCGTTTCCCGACACCCCCATCTACGACAGGCTGGTGGCCGAGCGCGGAACTCCGCAGATCGCGCCCATCCGAGTCCCGTCGGCCTATGAGCCCCTGGGGTACCAGCACTCCCCCTCTCCGGCTCTGCCCGCCCTGCCCGCGCTGCCGGCGGGTCCCTCCCACGCGCCGGCCTCCCCGATGCCCGGCCACCCGCAGCCGCATCCGCAGCCCACCGGCGGCTACCCCGGGTACCAGGCGACGCCCGTCCGGCAGCAGCTGCCGGCCGCGCCCACGCCGCAGCCGCCCGCGCCCTACTTCCCGCAGCAGGCGACGGCGCCGCGGCCCTACCCCGCGCCGCAGGCCCCGCAGGCGCCCCTGCCGCAGCAGATGCGCCCGGCGGCGCCCCGCCCGGCCCCGCCGCGCCCGATGCCCGGCACCTTCCAGCAGCCGGGGCAGGGCGCGTACCAGACGCAGCAGCACCCCTATCCCGCCCCCGGCTACTGGTCGGAGCAGGGAGGCGGCCAGTAGCCGAACGGGGAGGCGGGGCGGTCCGTCCTCAGATCTCCACGTCCTCGAGAATTCCGAGGGCGTCGGGGACGAGAACCGCCGCGGAGAAGTAGGTGCTGACCAGGTAGGAGATCACGGCCTGGTCGTTGATTCCCATGAATCGGACGTTGAGGCCGGGCTCGTATTCCTCGGGAATGCCGGTCTGACGCAGGCCGACCACGCCCTGGTCGGCCTCCCCGGTGCGCAGCGCGAGAACGGCGCTGGTGCCGAGGGGGGTGACGGGGATCTTGTCGCACGGCAGCAGGGGAATGCCGCGCCAGGTCTGCACGGTCGCGCCGTCGATCTCGGTGTGCCCGGGGAGGACGCCGCGGGCGTTGCACTCGCGCCCGAAGGCGGCGATCGCCCTGGGGTGGGCCAGCAGGCAGCGCGTCTTGCGGCGGCGGGAGACCAGGGCGTCGAGGTCGTCGGGGGTGGGCGGGCCCGAGCGGGTGTGCAGGCGCTGCCGCAGGTCGGCGTTGTGCAGCAGGCCGAACTCCCGGTTGTTGACCAGCTCGTGCTCCTGCCGCTCCCGCAACGCCTCGATCGTCAGCCGCACCTGCTCCTCGACCTGATTCATCGGCTCGTTGTACAGGTCCGCCACCCGCGAGTGCACCCGCAGCACCGTCTGCGCCACACTCAACTCGTACTCCCGCGGCTCCAGCTCGTAATCCACGAACGTCCCCGGCAGCACCGGCTCCCCCACATGCCCCGACGCCAGCTCGATCGCCGCCTCGCCGCGGGAGTTCCGGCGCGGCGCGGGCCGGTGGGCGACCCGCTCCAGGTGGGTGCGCAGCGCGGGGGAGGCGCCGGCCGCGGCGGCGACGGCGGAAAGCGGGAGCGCCAGCACGGTGCAGCGGGTGAGGGCGCGCAGGGTCTGCGGCCAGGCGCCCGGCTCCCGGGCGCCGAGGGCGTCCGCGCCGAAGCTGTCGCCGCCGGCCAGGAGGCCCAGGCCCACCTCGTGGTCCCAGGCGCCGGGGGCGTAGCGGCCCGCCTTGCCGTGGGCGAGCAGCAGGACCTCGGCCACCTCCTCGCCCGCGGCGGCGATGACCTCGCCCGCGGCGTACTCGCGCGGGACGCAGGCCGCGGCGAGCTCGCGCAGGGCCCCCTGGTCCGCGAGGCCGCGCAGCGCGGGCAGTTCGGTGAGCGAGGCGGGCACGGCAAGGATCCGGCCGGCCTCGGCGGTGAAGGCGACGCGCCCGGTGCCGAGCGGGTGGGTGAGGCGGCGGTTGACCCGGTAGGTGCCGGCCCGGACCTCCACCCAGGGCAGGACCCGCAGCAGCCACCTCGGGGAGCGTGCCTGCATCTGCGGCGGGGTCTTGGTGGTGCTCGACAGGTTGCTCGCGGCTGCGGTGCCGAGGCTCAGCCGCTCGGGCTGCGCGGGGGAGTTCACGTGCGTGAGCCTTCCGAGGTGGGGGCGCCCGGGGGGCGCGCGATGCGGATGCCGGACCGGAACGCGCGGCGGGAAACGACGGCAGCGGTCTGCGGGAACGAACCCGCGGGCCGCACCGCGAAAACGGCCTGCGGACACGGTCCGCGGACTGGAATGGGGCAGGGGGGGAGCAGAGGAGAGCAGGGAAGTGCCGGTAGGGGCCGCAGGGCGACGGGAAAGGAGCGGCACATGACGGGGAAACGTGGGCCGTGGCCGGGGAGAGCGCCGGGGCAGGAGACGAAAGGGCCGGGAAAGCGCCGGGAAAGGGCCGGGAATCGGAAGGCCGGGCATGCCGGGGACAGACGGCCTTCCGATTCCCGGCCCGGCCCCTTTCTCAGTGGCCGATCTCGACGTCCTCCAGAATGCCGAGGGCGTCGGGCACCAGCACCGCGGCCGAATAGTAGGCGCTGACGAGGTAGGAGATGACGGCCTGCTCGTTGATTCCCATGAAGCGGACGGAGAGGCTCGGCTGGTATTCGTCGGGGATTCCGGTGCGGTGCAGGCCGACCACGCCCTGGTTCTTCTCGCCGGTGCGCATCGCCAGGATCGAGGTGGTGCCCGAGGCGCTGACCGGCAGCTTGTTGCACGGCAGGACGGGCACGCCGCGCCAGGAGGGGACCGCGTGCCCCTGGAAGGAGACGGAGTCGGGGTAGAGCCCGCGTGCGTTGCACTCGCGCCCGAAGGCGGCGATGGCCTTGGGGTGGGCGAGGATGACGCTCGGCTCCTTCCAGACGGCGGCGAGGAGTTCGTCGAGGTCGTCGGGGGTGGGCGGGCCCGAGCGGGTGTGCAGGCGCTGGCGCAGGTCGGCGTTGTGCAGCAGGCCGAACTCCCGGTTGTTGACCAGCTCGTGCTCCTGCCGCTCCCGCAACGCCTCGATCGTCAGCCGCAACTGCTCCTCGACCTGATTCATCGGCTCGTTGTACAGGTCCGCCACCCGCGAGTGCACCCGCAGCACCGTCTGCGCCACACTCAACTCGTACTCCCGCGGCTCCAGCTCGTAATCCACGAACGTCCCCGGCAGCACCGGCTCCCCCACATGCCCGGAAGCCAACTCGATCGCCGCCTCCCCCTCGGCGTTGCTCCGGGCGGCCCCGGCGGCGCGGGCCCTGGCCACGTGCTCGGCCAGGCCGGGGGCCTCGGCGGCGATCCGCAGGAAGGCGGCGCGGTCGAGGGTGAGGACGGTGCCGCCGGTCAGCGCCACGAGGCTGTGCTCCCAGGTCCCCGGGTCCTCCTCGCCGAGCACCGCCTCGCCGTGGTAATCGCCGTCGGCGAGCCGTCCGTGCTCGGTCTCCGTGTCGTACGCGCCCGCGCCGCGCCTGCTCAGCTTGCCGTGCGCGACGAGCAGGACCCGGTCGGCGGGGGCACCCGCCTCGAGGAGCACCTCGCCCGCGGTGAAGTCCCGCTGCTCGAAGGCGTCGGCGAGCCGGCGCAGGACTCCGGCGTCCTCGTAGCCGGCCAGGGAGGGCAGTTCGCCCAGCTCGGCCGGAATGACCCGCACCTCGGCGCCGGTGGTGACGAATTCCACCCGGCCGTTTCCGAGGGTGTGGGTGAGGCGGCGGTTCACCCGGAAGGTGCCGCCGGAAACCTGGACCCACGGCAGGACTTTCAGCAGCCACCTGGAGCTGATTTCCTGCATCTGCGGCGGGGTCTTGGTGGTGGTGGCGAGATTCCGCGCCGCTGCGGTGTCGAGGCTCAGCCGGGGGTGCCCCGACGCGCTTTCCGGGGTCGGCTCCGTGGTCTCGCTTGCTGTGGTCATGCCTTACACCGCCATTCTAGGGAAGCAAGGGGCCATTCGGATGACCCGGGGAAGAAACCTAATCGCAGCGCCAGATGACAGGCAATCACCCGAAAGTGGGTCCCCGTTGGGGATTCTCCCGCCGAATCGCGGGGTAACGCCGCGGCGCTTTCCGGCCCTTCGACCGGGGCGCCCGACTACCCCTCACTCCCCGTCGCCGCTCCGTCACCCGGAGTCGGCGCGCCCGGGAGCGGCGCACTCGCGGAGCGCGGGTGCATGCAGGGCGCACGGCCGCGGCGCCAACTCCCCCTGGAGACAGGCCCGCACGGGCCGCCCGGCACCGGCTCCGGTCATTCCGCAGGCCCGGGGCGCGCTACGGTGGAGCGGCCACACACGCGTGGCCGCACGCACAGTCATCGCACGAGGTTGGGGCACATCTGTCCATGACTAAGGGCTCGGTCCAGGTGACCCACACCGGAACAGCACGCTGGCGGCGCAGGACCGCCGTCTACGGCACGGTCACCGAGGCGCTGGCCGCCGCCGCGGACGGCGACGTCCTCGTCCTCGGCCCCGGCACCTACCGCGAGAACCTCGTGATCGAGCAGTCCGTCACCGTGCGCGGCCCGGGCGGGGACGGGGACGGGCCCGCGCGGATCGCCCCCGAGGAGGGCGTGCCGCTGACGGTGCGCGGCTCGGCCGTCATCTCGCAGCTGCGGATCGAGGGACAGGACACCGCGGCCCCCGCGGTGCTGATCGAGAACAGCACCCCCGAGCTCACCGGGCTGACCGTGCACACCTCCTCGGCCTCGGGCCTCGAGGTGCGCGGCGGCGCGCGGCCCACCGTCAGGCAGTGCTCGATCAGCAACCCGACCGGGGCCGGCGTCAGCGTGGCCGACGGGGCGGGCGGGCTCTTCGAGGACTGCGAGGTCGTGGAGTCGGGCCGCCCGGGCATCACGGTGCACGGGCAGGCCCACCTGCGCCTGGAGCGCTGCCGGGTCAGGCAGGCGGGGGGCGCGGGCCTCACCGTCTCGGGCGAGGGCGCGGCCGTGGACGCCGTCCGCTGCGCCCTGACCGGCGTCAAGGGCACCGGGGTGCGCCTCGCGGACCGGGCCACCGTCCATCTCACCGAGTGCCACGTCGGCGCCACCACGGGGGACGGCATCACGCTGGAGACCGACGCGGTACTGACGCTGACGGACAGCGAGTTGACGGACATCCCGGAGAACGCCCTCGACCTCAGGTCGCGTTCGGTGCTGACCCTGGTGCGCACCACGGTCAGCCGCTTCGGCCGCAACGGGGTCTCCGTGTGGGACCCGGGCACGCACGCCGACGCCCACGACTGCGAGATCCACGCCAGCACCGGCGACTATCCCGCGGTGTGGGTGAGCGACGGGGCGACCGCCGTGCTGGAGACCTGCCGGGTGCACGACGTGCCCGACGCGCTGTTCGTCCTCGACCCGGGCTCGCGGGCGGACGTGGTGGACAGCGAGATAGCCGACGTCCGCGGCTCCGCGGTCTCCGTCAGCGACGGGGCGACGGCCCGCCTCGACGCCTGCCGGATACAACGGGTCGGCACCGGGGCCTGGTTCCGCGACCAGGGCAGCGGCGGCTCGGTGACCGGCTGCACCGTCCACGAGGCGCGCACCGGCATCATCGTCACCAAGGGGGCCGACCCCGAGGTCGAGGACAGCACGCTGAGCGCTCCCTCGGAGGCCGGCGTGTACGTCTCGGCCGGCGGCAAGGGCCGCTTCTCGCGCTGCCGGATCACCGGCTCGCAGGGCTACGGCTTCCACATCATCGACGGCTGCCGCAGCGAGCTGTCCCACTGCCGCACCGAGCGCTGCGCCAGGGGCGGCTACGTCTTCGCCGAGAACAGCCCGGTGCTGACCGAGTGCCACAGCGACGAGACCTCGGCGCCCGGCGCCGACGTGCGGCTGAAGACCGCGCCGGCCACCGAGACCGCCGCCCCGCGCCCGGCCGCCCCACCGGCCGCCCCCGCGCCGGCCGGGGCGCCCGCCGAGGCGCCGGCGGAGCCGGAGCGGGGCGCGAGCCGTCCCGCGGAGGAGGTGC
This sequence comes from Streptomyces hoynatensis, assembly GCF_003626535.1. Taxonomy (GTDB): domain Bacteria; phylum Actinomycetota; class Actinomycetes; order Streptomycetales; family Streptomycetaceae; genus Streptomyces; species Streptomyces hoynatensis. The sequence continues at coordinate 129,084 of NZ_RBAL01000003.1, read as the reverse complement.
TGGCCGAACTCGAGGCGCTGGTGGGCCTGCGCACCGTGAAGCGGGAGGTGCGGGCGCTGATCGACATGATCGAGGTGGGCAGGCGCCGGATGCGGGCCGGCCTCAAGGCGGCCTCGGTGCGCCGCCACCTGGTGTTCACCGGCTCCCCCGGCACCGGGAAGACCACGGTGGCCAGGCTGTACGGGGAGATCCTCGCGGCGCTCGGCGTGCTGGAGCGCGGGCACCTGGTCGAGGTCTCCCGCGTCGACCTCGTCGGCGAGCACATCGGCTCCACCGCCATCAGGACCCAGGAGGCCTTCGAACGGGCGCGCGGCGGCGTGCTGTTCATCGACGAGGCCTACGCGCTCTCCCCCGAGGACGCCGGGCGCGACTTCGGCCGTGAGGCGATCGACACGCTGGTGAAGCTGATGGAGGACCACCGGGACGCGGTGGTGGTGATCGTGGCCGGCTACACCGCCGAGATGGAACGCTTCCTCGCGGTCAACCCCGGCGTGGCCTCCCGCTTCTCCCGCACCATCACCTTCGGCGACTACTCGCCCGAGGAGCTGCTGAGCATCGTCGGGCAGCAGGCCAGGGAGCAGGAGTACGAGTTCGGCGAGGGCACGAGCGAGGCGCTGCTGAAGTACTTCACCGCGCTGGACCGCGGGCCCTCGTTCGGCAACGGCAGGACGGCCAGGCAGACCTTCGAGTCGATGGTCGAGCGGCACGCCGGCCGGGTGGCGCGGCTGGCCGATCCCTCGACCGAGGAGCTGACCCTGCTGTACCCGGCGGATCTGCCGCCGCTCGCCTGAGGCCGCCCGTGCCCTTCCCCCGGGCTCTCCCCGGCCCGGGTTCCGGCCGCCCGGTTCACGGCCCGCCGTGCCCGGGCGGCGGGATGACCACCCGCGCCTCGGTGGCCGCCGGGGCCGGGGCCCGCAGCAGGGCGCGGTACAGCTCGGCGCGCTCCGCGGCGAAGGCCGGGTCGGCCGGGTAGTCGCCGTGCCCGAGGATCGGTTCGGGCAGCGGGCGGCTCGGGGTGCGGCCGTAGTGCAGCGGGTCGGCCAGCGGCCCCGCGTCCACCGGGGGCGCCGCCGTGCCGCGCACCCCGACGGGGCCGCCGATCGGGTCGGTCTCCCGCCACAGGTTCCGCCAGCAGGGCGCGTCCTGGTGCAGGGAGCGCAGCGTGGCGCGGCCGAAGAAGAGCGGGAACCAGCGGCCGTAGAGCCGCTCCAGGGGGGAGCCGTAGGTGAGCAGGGCGACCCGGCCGCGGGTGGCGGCGTCGAGCTGCCACACCGCCGCCGCGGCCAGGACGCTGCCCTGCGAGTGGCCGGAGAGGACCACGCGCCCGCCGGTGGTCTCCACCCAGGTGCTCACCCGCCAGGACAGGTCGGGCACGGCCCGCTCCGCGTAGCAGGGCGGGGCGAAGGGGTGGGCGGCGCGCGGCCAGAAGGTGCCGACGTCCCACAGGATGCCGACGGTGCGGCGGGTGCCGGCGTCCCGGTAGGCGCGCCGGCCCATGGCCACGAGCAGCACCACGCCTGCGCCCATCAGCCAGGAGCCGAGCGCCTCGGACAGCTCGGCGCAGCCGGAGACGAAGGCGGGGGCCGAGGCGGCGGCCTCGGAGGGCGGGTCGCCGGTCAGCGAGCCGGCGAGCGCGCCCAGGGCGAGGACCAGGCTGGCGCCGGAGAGCCAGCCGACGAGCACGGGGGCGGCGTCGGTGAGTTCGGCCCGCGCGATGGCCGAGGCGATCTCCCGGCTGCGCTCGGGGACCGGCTCGCCGTCCTCCCCGGGGTAGCGCGCGCGGACGCCGGGCCGCAGCCGGCCGGTGCGGCGCGAGACGCGCACCACCGCGGCCAGGGCGAGGACGAGGAGCACCAGCAGCAGGGCGGGCACCGTCGCGGCGGCCCAGCTGAGCAGCTGCGGCGGCCCGGGGATCTCCGCGCCGGGCTCGCCCGGGTCCGCGGTCGGGTCCAGCCAGTCGCCGGCCCGCTGGGCGACGCCGCCGGTGAGCAGCACCCCGAGCCCGCAGGCGAGGAGGGCGACGGCGGCGCCGCCGAGCCCGGCGAGCGCCCCGCGCTGGGTGCGCGGGGTGCTTCGGTGCAGCCGGTGGGCGGCCACCGCGATGCCGAGCGAGAGCGCGCACTGCGCGACCACCAGGGCCGGGAAGGAGGTCGTCGCCAGGGGTAACCGGCCGCTCGCGTCCCAGTCCGGGCGGCTCCAGGCGGTGTGCACGGCCACGGCAAGCACCAGGAGGGCCGCGCCCCAGGGCAGGGCCGAGGACAGGGGCGGCTCGGGGGACAGGTCCGGCTCGTCCTCGGTGCGGCCGTGCCGGACGAGCCGCACGGCGACGGCGGCCCAGCCCGCGGCGGTCAGGGCGGCCAGGGCCCAGCCGGCGGCGGCGAGGGCGGCCCGGCCGTGCGGCCCGCGGTCGTAGGGGCCGGTCGCGGCGAGCAGCACCGCGGCGAGGGTGAGCAGCCCCGCGGTGGTGTGGGTGGCCCGGAGCCTGGCGACCAGGGCCCGGCCATACCAGAAGCCGGGCAGGGCCAGGGGCGGGTGCCGCTCGGCGTCCAGCCGCGGGCGCGCCGGCGGGGAGGCGGACTCGTAGGCGCTCCAGGTGCGGTGGGAGAGCCACCACAGCAGCAGGACCAGGGCGAGCGGCACGGCGGAGCCGAGGGCGAGGCGCCGCCCCGGCTGCGCCCACCAGCCCTCGCCCGAGAAGGGGCCGAGCCAGGAGACGTGCCGGGCGCACTCGGCCGAGCCGGCGCACTGCCAGGCCACGAGGTCGAGCACGACGACGCAGGCGCCCGCGGTGAGCAGCACGGTGAGCGAGAGGGCGGTGATCCGCACCAGCAGGTCGTAGGCGAACCTGAGGCGCCGGGTGCCGCGGGCCGCGGGCCGCATCCAGTGGGCCAGGTTCACGATCATGAAGGGCAGCAGGAGCAGCCACAGCGCCCTGGCCCCGTTGCCCGAGGTGAGCCCCGACCAGCAGTACGCCTCGCGCAGCGGCTCTGCCTCGTCCCAGGGCCGGTCCGCCAGGTCGGCGGTGCGGCGGTGGACGCTGGCGGTGGCGTCGCCGGTGACGCGGGTGGTGCGCGGGTCCTCCAGCATCTCCTGCGGCGTGTGGCCGCCGACGCCGTGGACGAGGAGTTCCAGGGCGGGCGGCGGTGGTGCGGTCCCCGGGCCCGGCTCATCGCCGGGCGCGGCTCGTGTCAGCTCGTCGGCCGTCATCCTGGGCCCCCGTCCCGCTCTCGTACTCCGTGCTCTTTGTCTTCCCGGTGAACGAGGGCGAACCGTCCCCGCCAGGTGGATGTTTGGTCGTGCGAGGATGACTCTTCAGCGAACGCGGCGCGCGGGGGCGCGTGGCGCGCCGGGGCGACGGAGGAGAGTGTGTGAGCGACAACCAGAACCTGCTGGCCGGGCAGCGGCGCGCGCTCATTCTGGACGAGGTGCGCCGCCGGGGCGGGATCAGGGTGAGCGAGCTGACCCGGATGCTGCGGGTGTCGGACATGACGGTGCGCCGGGACCTGGACGTCCTGGCGCGGCAGGGTGCCCTGGAGAAGGTGCACGGCGGGGCGGTGCCGGTGGCCGAGCGGCGCACGCACGAGCCCGGCTTCGAGGCCAAGTCCTCCCTGGAGCTGTCGGCGAAGAGCGAGATCGCCAGGGCGGCGGCGGCGCTGGCCGGCCCGGGCGGGGCGGTGGCGCTCTCCGGGGGCACGACCACGTTCGCGCTCGCGCACGAGCTGCTGCAGGTGCCCGACCTGACGGTGGTCACCAACTCGGTGCGGGTGGCGGACGTGTTCCACCACGCCCAGCAGGCGGGTGAGGGCGGGCGCGAGCCGGGGGGCGCGGCCGCGGTGGTGCTGACCGGCGGGGTGCGCACCCCCTCGGACGCGCTGGTGGGCCCGGTGGCGGACGCGGCGATCGCCTCGCTGCACTTCGACGTGCTGTTCCTGGGCGTGCACGGGATCTCGGTGGAGGCCGGCCTGTCCACGCCGAACCTGGCGGAGGCCGAGACCAACCGGCACTTCATCCGTTCCGCGCGGCGGGTGGTCGTGGTCGCCGACCACACCAAGTGGGGGACCACCGGCCTGAGTTCCTTCGCCTCGCTGGACGAGGTGGACACGCTGGTGACGGACGCGGGGCTGCCGCGGGCCGACCGGGAGGAGATCGCCGCGCACCTGGCCGAGCTGATCATCGCCGGCGAGCCGGAGGCCCCCTCCCGCTGACCCGGGCGCCCGGCCGGGGCAGGTCCGCCCCGCCGGGCACCGTGTTTCCCCCCGCCTCTCCCGGCCCCTCTTCTCCCGCCCCCCTCCAGCCCCTTCGCTCTGCTCCGGCCGCTCTGCTCCGGCCGCCGGCGGGAGGGCCGCGGTCAGTCGCGGGGCCGCGGGTCCTCGCTCAGGACGGCCCGCCGCTCCCGGTACTCCTCGGCGTCGATCTCGCCCGCGGCGTACCTGCGGCCGAGCACCGCGAGGGGGCTGCCGGGGTGCCGGTGCCCGCCGGGGCCGAAGCCGCGCCGCCAGGCGGTCCGCCGCAGGAGCCAGACGGCGCAGAAGGCGACGGCCGCCCAGATCACGGGGAACAGCAGGACCCAGGGGCCGGGGCCTCCGTCGTGGTCGAAGTGGGCCAGGCCGGCCGTCCGGCCTGGGTCGTTGAGGTCGTTCAGGGCGTTCAGGATGTGCACCGTGCTCACGGCGGAAGCTCCTCGGCGTCGCGGTGGTGTGTGCTGACGTGTCGAGCCTGCCGCCCGGCGGGGCCCGCGTCGTCGTACCGGCAGCGGCTCCCGCGCTGCTCCCAGGGGAGTAGGCGGCGAGGCGGCGCGACGGGCCGGCTGTCAGTGCCTCCTGCCAGACTCGGACGGGTGAGCGAGGAGCGGGGGCCCGGGGGACGGTGGGCCATGGCGGAGTGCGCCGACGGCCGGGTCCTGGTGTGCCCGCTGGGCGAGGAGGGCCGGCGGGCGGGCCCGGTGAGCGCCGAGCCTGGCCCCGCCGAGGCGGTGCGGGCCAGGCCGTTCGTCTCGCGCTGGGTGTGGCGCTCGACGGCGGCCGTCTACCCCAGGCTGCTGGACGCCGGGGTGCGGGTGGAGCGCGCCTACGACGTGGCGGCCGCCGAGGCGCTGCTGCTGGGGTACGAGGGCGAGTACGGCGGGCCGCGCTCGCTGGCCGCGGCCTACGCGCGGCTGCACGGCCTCCCGGTTCCGCCCGACCCGCCCGCGGGCGTCCCCGGCTCGGGGCAGCCCTCGCTCTTCGAGGCCGCCCCGGCGCCGCTGCCCGGGGACGCGGACCCGCTGGGCGCGCTGGTCGAGGTGTACGCGGCGCAGGTGGCCCGCACCGAGAGGGTGGCCCGGCCCGAGCGGATGCGGCTGCTGCTCGCGGCCGAGTCGGCGGGGACGCTGGTGGCGGCCGAGATGGGCCGGGTGGGGCTGCCGTGGCGCGCGGACATCCACCGGCGGATGCTGGACGAGCTGCTCGGCGAGCGGTACGCGGGGGGCCGGCCGCGGCGGCTGGCGGAGCTGGCGGAGCAGATCTCGGCGGCCTTCGGGACGCGGGTGCGGCCCGAGCTGCCGGCGGAGGTGGTGCGGGCCTTCGCCGGGGCAGGCATCAGGATCTCCTCGACCAGGGCCTGGGAGCTGCGCCGGATCGACCACCCGGCGGTGGCGCCGCTGCTGGAGTACAAGCGGCTCTACCGGATCCACACCGCGCACGGCTGGTCCTGGCTGCGGACCTGGGTGCGCGAGGGCAGGTTCAGGACGGAGTACGTGCCGGGCGGCACGCCCTCGGGCCGGTGGACCACGCACGGCGGCGGCGCCCTGCAGATCCCCCGGGTGGTGCGCCGCGCGGTGGTGGCCGACCCGGGCTGGTGCCTGGTGGTGGCCGACGCCGACCAGCTGGAGCCGCGGGTGCTGGCCGCGATCTCCGGCGACCGGGGGCTCGGGGCCGCCGCGGCCCGGCCGGGCGACCTGTACGCGCAGCTGGCGCACCGTGGCTTCTGCGGCGACCGGGCGGCGGCGAAGCTCGCGCTGCTCGGCGCGATCTACGGGCAGACCTCGGGGGACGGCCTGCGGCAGCTGGCCGACCTGCGCCGCAGGTTCCCCGCGGCGGTGGCCTGCGTGGACGAGGCGGCCAGGGCGGGCGAGCAGGGGCGGCTGGTGCGCACCTGGCTGGGCCGCACCTGCCCGCCGGCCCACGGCCCCGCAGGCGGTCCCGGCGAGCCGGGGGCGCCGGCGGAGGACCCGGAGGGAGAGGCGCCGGAGGCCGCCGCGCCGGGCGGCGGCGCCCAGGCCAGGGCCCGCGGCAGGTTCACGAGGAACTTCGTGGTGCAGGGCAGCGCCGCCGAGTGGGCGCTGGTGATGCTGGCCGCCCTGCGCAGGTCGCTGCGCGGCAGCCGCGCCGAGCTGGTGTTCTTCCAGCACGACGAGGTGCTGGTGCACTGCCCGGAGGAGGAGGCCGCGGCGGTCCGCGAGGCGATCGTGGCGGCGGGCGAGGAGGCGGGGCGCGTCACCTTCGGCCCCACCCCGGTGCGCTTCCCCTTCACCGTCTCCGTCGTCCGCTGCTACGCCGACGCCAAGCCGCCCGCCGGGCCCGGGGGCGCCGGGCCCGAGGCTCCCGGGGGCGGCGCCTAAGCGGCCGGGGAGCCGGTTCCCGGGACGGCTCGGGGGGCGGCTCAGGGGAGGATCGAGTCCACGTAGCCGCCGTCGACGCGGAGCGCGCCGCCGGTGGTCGCCGAGGCCTGTTCGGAGCTGAGGTAGACGACCATGTGCGCGATCTCCTCCGGCTCGATGAGGCGCTGGAGCAGCGACTGCGGCCGGTGCTCGCGCATGAACCTGCGCTGGGCCTCCTCCCAGGGCAGCTCGCGGCCGACCAGCTGGTACACGAAGTCCTCCACGCCGCCGGTGTGCGTGGGCCCGGCGATGACGGAGTTCACGGTGACGCCCGTGCCGGCCGCCTCCTTGGCGAAGCCCCGGCCGACCGCGAGCAGGGCCGACTTGGTCATCCCGTAGTGGATCATCTCGGCCGGGATCGCCACGGCGGAGTCGCTGGCGATGAACTGCACGCGGCCCCAGCCGCGTTCGGTCATGCCGGGCAGGAGGGCCCGGGTGAGCCGCACGGCCGCCAGCACGTTGACCTCGAAGTAGCGCCGCCACTCCTCGTCGGTGATCTCCAGCGCGGGCCGGGGGCCGTAGACGCCGAGGTTGTTGACGAGGATGTCCACCGCTCCCAGGGCCCCGCCCGCCCGCTCGGCGCCCTCGGGCGTCGTCACGTCGGCGGCGACCGGCACGAAGGCGCCGTCCGGCACCTCCTCGCGCAGCCTCGCGACCGCGGCCTCGACGCCGCCGGGGCGGCGGCCGTTGACGCCGACCCTGGCCCCGGAGCGGGCGAGCCCGGCGGCGATCGCCGCGCCGATGCCCTGGGTCGAGCCGGTGACCAGGGCGGTCCTTCCGCTGAGATCCACCTGCATGCGCGTACTCCCGCCTCGGGCGACACGGCGGGAGGGCCGTCGGGGCCGCTTCCGCCTCGGGAACTCCGGCAGCGGATCGTACCCGCGCCGCGCCCCTTCCCGGCGCGGCACACGCGCCGGGCGCGACAGGCCACCGCCCCGCGGCGGGAGGCGGCGGGCGGCCGCGCCCGTCAGGCGAGGTAGCCGGCCGGCGTCTCCATCGCGGGCACCGGCCCCTGGGCCACCATCCGCGCGGCGGCGGCCAGCCGGTCCGCGGCCTCGGTGGCGACGGGCCCGCTGACCGTGAACGGGATGCGCAGGTAGCCCTCGAACGCCCCGTCCACGCCGAAGCGCGGCCCCGAGGGCACCCGCACGCCGAGCCGCTCCCCCGCCGCCGCGATCCGCGAGCCGGAGAGGCCGCCGGCCCGCACCCACAGGGTGAGGCCCCCGCGCGGCACGCTGAACTCCCAGTCGGGCAGCCGGGCGCGCAGCGCCTGGACCACGGCGGCCCTGGTCTCCCGCAGCTCGGCCCTGCGCTGCTCCAGGGCCTGGCCCCAGCCGCCCGTGGTGAGCAGCCAGCCGACGGCGAGCTGTTCCATCACCGGGCTGCCGAGGTCGGCCCAGGCCCTGGCGGACGCGAGGCTGCGGATCACCTCGGGGGCGGCCCGCACCCAGCCGATGCGCAGGCCCGCCCAGAAGGACTTGCTGGCCGAGCCGATCGTCACCACGGTCGACCCGCCGTGGTCGAACGCGGCGACCGGCCGCGGCGGCCGCTCCCCCGGCCCCAGGTCGAGGGCGAGTTCCGCCATCGTCTCGTCGACCACCAGCACGGTGCCCGCCTCGCGGGCGGCGGCCACCAGCTCGCGGCGCTGGTCCTCGCCGGCGAGCGCGCCGGTGGGGTTGTGGAAGTCGGCGACGACGTAGGCCAGGCGCGGCGAGGTCTCCTTCAGGGCGCGGCGCCAGGCGGGCAGTTCCCAGCCGCCGAGGCCCTCGGCCATGGGGACGGGCACGAGCCTGACCCCGGCCTCGCGCATCAGCTGCAGCACGTTGGCGTACGAGGGGTGCTCCACGGCCACCCGCTCGCCGCCGCCGACGAAGAGCCGGCAGATGGCGCCCACGGCCCCCATCGCGCCGGTGGTGATCATGATCTGCTCGGGCATGGTGGGCACGCCCTTGGCGGTGTAGTGGTCGGCGAGCGCCTGGCGCAGGGCGGGCAGCCCGGCCGGGAAGTCCCCGTGGGTGCGGGCGGCGGGCGGCAGCGCCTCGAGCGAGGCGGCGAAGGCGCGGCTGAGCCAGGGCTCCGGGGCCGGGAGGGCGGCGCAGGCCAGGTCGATGGTGTCGCCGCCCGTCTCGGGCGGGAGCGGTTCCAGGCCGCGGGCGGGCAGCGGGCGCCCCGGGGGCACCGCGGTCCAGCTCCCGGAGCCGCGCCGGGACTTGAGGAACCCGTCCCCGCGCAGGGTCTCGAAGGCGGTGGCGACGGTGGTGCGGCTGAGGGAGAGGGCGGCGGCCAGCTCGCGTTCCGCCGGGAGCCTGGCGGCCACCGGCACCCGGCCCTCCAGGACGAGCAGCCTGATGCCGTCGGCGAGCTCCCGGTAGGCGGGCTGCCTGCGGGCCGCCGGGCCCTCGCAGGCCCCCTGGGAACCGAGCAGCCGCGCGAGCTGCGCCGCGCCCACCGTTGAGGTCCACTGGGTCATGACACTCGGGCCACCTTTCGGGAATTGGCCATGGCCGCACCATACGACCAGGCCACAGGGTGTCACGTGCCAGTCCACTTTTGCCAGAGGGGAGAGCCGGGGATGGCAATCACCCCGCAACGGGACCAGGAAGGGCCCGGGGAAGGGCCGGAGAGCGCCCGGGGGAACGACCGCGGGCAGAAGCCCCCGGCCGAGGGGCCCGGGCGGAAGGCGGAGGCCGGCCCGGAGGACGGGGCGCAGGGGCGGCCGGCGGGCAGGCGGCTGGGGCGCCGGCTGGTCCAGCTGTACGCGGGCCTCGGCCTGTACGGGATCAGCATGGCGCTGATGCTCCGCGCCGGGCTCGGCCTCGACCCCTGGGACGCGTTCCACCAGGGGCTTTCCGAGCACACCGGGATCTCCATCGGGATGGTGGTGAACCTGACGGGTCTCGTGGTGCTGCTGCTGTGGCTGCCGCTGCGGCAGCGCCCTGGCCTGGGGACCGTCTCGAACGTGCTGCTGATCGGCTCGGCGATGGACGCCACCCTGCTGGTGCTGCCCCGGGGCGACGGCCTGGTCTGGCAGCTCCCGATGATGGCGGGGGCCGTGCTGCTGAACGGGGTGGCCACCGGCATGTACATAGCGGCGGGGCTCGGCCCCGGGCCGCGGGACGGGGTGATGACGGCGCTGCACCGGGTCACCGGCCGCTCCATACGGCTGATGCGCACCTGCGTGGAGTTGACGGTGCTCGCGGTGGGGGTGGCCCTCGGCGGTTCCGCGGGACTCGGCACCGTGGTGTACGCCCTGGCCATCGGGCCCCTGGCCCAGTTCTTCCTGCGCGTGTTCGCGATCGGGAGCACGGATTCCGGAATGGATTTCGAGGAGCGGCGGCGGCCGGGTAACCTACGCCTTTGGTCCCGCCGGATGCGCCGTTACCCCGAGCCATCCTGTGCGGACGCCGGGTGACATCTCAGACCAGATGTGACAAACCGGACGCCGGTGGGTACGAGAAGTGAGGCACGACGGGCGGGGCATGACCCGCAACGGGAATCTTCACCGCCGACCGGACGTTGACCAGAGTGATGACGACAGCGACACCTGTCCTGTGGGCGACCAGCCCGGGAGGCACGATTCATGAGTGAGCGAGCTCTTCGCGGCACGCGGCTCGTGGTGACCAGCTACGAGACGGACCGCGGCATCGACCTGGCGCCGCGTCAGGCGGTGGAGTACGCATGCCGGAACGGACATCGGTTCGAGATGCCGTTCTCGGTGGAGGCCGAGATCCCTCCGGAGTGGGAGTGCAAGGTATGCGGCTCCCAGGCTCTGCTGGTGGACGGCGAGGGGCCGGAGGAGAAGAAGAGCAAGCCGGCGCGCACGCACTGGGACATGCTCATGGAGCGAAGGACCCGCGAGGAGCTGGAGGAGGTGCTGGCCGAGCGGCTGGCCGTCCTGCGCTCCGGCGCCATGAACATCGCGGTGCATCCGCGCGACAGCCGCAAGACGGCTTAGCGCCGGCACCTCGCGGGCATCCCGCGGACATCACAGGGCTCGGGTCACCAGGGTGACCCGGCCCTTTTGTCTTTCCCGCCCGCGCTCCCCCGATCCCCCGCCCCGGCACGGGACGCGCGCGGGCGCGCCTCAGTCCTGCTCCCGGTCCTCGCGGTCCCCGGGCTCTCCGCGGTCCCCGCGCTCCCGCTCCTCCCCGGTCCCCGCGGCCCGGTCCTCGTCGCGCACCACCTGTCCCCGCACGACCTTCCCGTCGGGCCGGTGCATGCGCATCCGGTCCCTGGCGCTCACGCCCTCCCGGTAGGCGGCGCCCAGCGGCCCGCCGCCCCGGGACAGCAGCCGCCCGGCCGAGCGGCGCAGCAGCTCCGCGGTGGGCGGGAAGATGCACAGCAGGCCCACCGCGTCGGAGATCAGCCCGGGCAGCATCAGCAGCAGGCCGCCCAGCATCGTCAGCCCGTTCCCGCCCCGGCGCGGCTCGGGGGCGCCCGCGCGCTCCTCCCGGCCGGCGGGCGGCCGCAGGCTCTCGGTCAGCCGCTGCCAGGCCCGCCGCCCCGCGATCTTGATGACGACGGCGCCCAGCACGAAGCCGGCCAGCAGGATCACGAAGACGATCAGCCCGTTGGTGGCATTGCCGATCACGGTGAGCAGCCAGAACTCGAGGACCGCCCACACCGCGACGCCCAGCGGCAGCAGCCGCCTGGCCCGGCTCCTCCTGCGCAGGCCGCGGCTGCTGGCGCCGCCGCCGGTTCGGTACGGGTTCGGGGTGCCGCTCGTCATGACTCAAGTGTGCCTTCGCCCGGCCGCTCTGCCGAAACGGGCCGCCAGGCCCCAGGCCGTGACGCGCCACAGCGCCTCGACCACGATGTCGCGGCTCATCTTGCTGTCGCCGTACTCGCGCTCCACGAAGGTGATGGGCACCTCGGCCACCCGGTGCCCTGCCCGCACCGCCCGGTGGGCCAGGTCCACCTGGAAGCAGTAGCCCTGGGAGGCGACGTCGCTGAGGAAGCCGCCCTCCAGCACGTGCCTGCGGAACGCCCGGAAGCCGCCCGTCACGTCCCGGACCGGCAGGCCGAGCAGCAGCCGCGCGTAGCCGCTGCCGCCGCGGGAGAGCAGCTCCCGGTACCGGGGCCAGTGCACGATCCTCCCGCCGGGGACCCAGCGGGAGCCGAGGACCACGTCGGCCCCGTTGCGCACCGCGGTCAGCAGCCTGGGCAGCTCCTCCGGCTGGTGCGAGCCGTCCCCGTCCATCTCGACCAGGACGTCGTAGCCGCGTTCCAGGCCCCAGGCGAAGCCCGCCAGGTAGGCGGCGCCCAGGCCCTCCTTGCCCCGCCGGTGCAGCACGTGCACGCCCGGGTCCCTGGAGGCGGCCTCGTCGGCGAGCTTCCCGGTGCCGTCCGGGCTGTTGTCGTCGGCCACCAGCACCTCGCAGCTCGGCCGCACCGCGCGCACCCTGGTCAGCAGCCCGGGGAGGTTGTCCGCCTCGTTGTAGGTGGGGATGATCACCAGGACCCGGCCCAGCGGGTCCGCCGGGCGCCGCGCCTCGTCAGTCACCCGCCGCCCCCTCCGCCGCGGTCCCCCCGGCCCGCGCGGGCGGGGCCGCCTGCGCCAAGTCCGCGGCCGGCGCCGCGCGGCGCGCCCTGCGCCCGCGGACCACCACCAGCGCCCAGGCGCCCAGGCCCACCGCGGTCAGGGCCCACTCCGGGGCCGCCCCCAGCCGGTCGGCGACGGTCTTCCCGTCGCGCAGCGGCAGCCGGGCGGTCAGCACGTCCTGGGTGAACTCCTCGGTCCGCTGCTCGATGCTGCCGTCGGGGGCGACGATCGCGCTGATGCCGCTGGTCGCCACGGTGACGACCGCGCGGCCGTGCTCCACCGCCCGCAGCTGCGACATCGCCAGCTGCTGCTCGGGCTGCCCGGTGCGGCCGTAGGTCGCGTTGTTGGTCTGGACGACCAGCGCCCGCGCCCCGTCGTTCACCGTGTCCCTGACGATGCCGTCGTAGGCCACCTCGAAGCAGATGACGTCGCCGAGCCTGGCCGGGCCGACGTCGAGCACCCCGGTGTGGTCGCCGGGGTAGAAGTCGCGGGGGACCCGCTGGAGGCGGGTGATGACGGTGCTGAGCTGGTCGCGGAAGGGCACGTACTCGCCGAAGGGCACGGGGTGCTGCTTGGTGTAGGAGGCGCCGGGGCCGGTGACCGGGTCCCAGACGATGCCCTGGTTGAGGACGTACCCCTCCTTGGTGGGGTGGTCGACCAGCGCGCCGACCAGGATGGGCACGCCCACCGCCCTGACCGCCTCCTCGATGGCGGCGCGCGCCTCCGCGTCGCGGTACGGGTCGAGGTCGGAGGCGTTTTCCGGCCAGAGCACCAGATCGGGCCGCTCCACCCGCCCGGCCTCGATGTCCTCGGCCAGGCGGAGGGTGGCGTCCACGTGGTTGTCGAGGATCTGCATCGGGCGGCCCAGGAAGTCCATGCCGGGACGCTGGACGTTGCCCTGGACCACGGCTATGGAGACGGTGTCCTCCGCGTCGGTGGGCACCGGGACGGCGTACCCGGCCACCGCCGCCCCGGCGGCCAGGGCGGTGGCGCCGAGCGCGGGCAGGGCCACCGTGCGCCGGCGCACGGCCCGCCAGGAGGGGCGCCCGGTGCCGTGGGCGCGCGCCAGGCGCAGGGCCGCCCAGGCGAGCAGGGTGCCGCACAGGGCCACCGCGAAGCTGACCAGGGGGGCGCCGCCGAGCGCGGCGAGCGGGGTGAACGGGCTGCTGGTGTTGGCGAAGGCGAGCCTGCCCCAGGGGAAGCCGCCGAGCGGCAGGCGGTCCCTGGCGCACTCCTCGGCCACCCACAGGCAGGCCCCCCACAGCGGCCACAGGCGCAGCGTTGAGGTCCGCGCGAGCCCGGCGCCCAGGGCGAGGAAGAACGCCGCCTCGGCGAGCGCCAGGCCGAAGGTCACGTCCCAGCCGATGACGTGCAGCCAGCGCAGCAGCCAGAAGAAGAAGGGCAGGGCGAGCGCGAAGCCGAGCCAGGCGCCCTGCCGCCAGGTCCTGCCGTGGGTCAGGACGGAGAGCGCCGCCACCGCGAGGAAGGACAGCGGCCACACGCCGTAGGGCGGGAAGGCCAGCGCGAGGAGCACTCCGGTGGCGGCGGCCACCAGGCTGACCCGCCAGTGCCGCCGCGCCGCGGCGGCCAGCCTGCGGCGCCGCGTGGGCCTCCGGCCCGCCGGGGCGGAAGGGGCGGCGGGGGCGTCGGGAGGCACTGCGCCGCCGGGCGGCGGCGCGCCTGGCGGCCCGGCGGGCGGCTCCGCGGCGTCCTCGCGGAAGTCCTCGGCATCGCCGGCCGTGGTCGTCTCGGGGCCCGATGGCACGGTCGTGGCCTCTCTGCAGAGCGAGCGGTGGAGAACGACCGTACCTCGGACGGCGGAAGTCGTGCGGATCGGGACCCGGCGCCCTTCGGTCCGGCCCGGGACCCGCTGGCTGCGGGTCGACCGAAAGCCGTTGTCTACTGAGCGTCCGGGTCCCGCCCGGGTCGCACCAGCCGTCCGGGCGTCATCTGCCGCCCCCGTGCCGCAGGCAGACTGGACCTGGTTCCCGCTGGCGGGGCGCCGTCCGGCGGCCCGCCCTCTGGCCCAGCAGCGTTCGACGACTGCGCGGAGCCGCGCCCGGCCGGACGTCCCGTGGTGGACCCGGCCGAACCTACCGTTGCCCGGCGGTCGGCTGTCAACAGCCGTCTGACCTGGAGGTTTCCCTCAAAGATCCAGGTCAGTGCGGAGGGCGGCCACGAGTGCGACAGGCACAGGGCACGTCGTTCGGCGGTACGCCGCCCGCGCGGATCACTCGTTCAGCCGGTCAGCAGGTCGTGCAGGACCCGGCCGCCGGCGACGGTGCGCAGGCACTCGGGCAGCGGGGCGCCCGGGCTCAGGTCGGGGAGCCCGGGGGTGCCCGACCTGGGGTCGGTGGACCAGCGGGCGATCCGGTCGTCCGGCGCCTGGACGAGCAGTTCCCCGGTGCGCCACACGGCGTAGTCCGCGGGCGCTCCCGGGGCCAGCACGCCCGCGTCGTCGCGGCCGAGGGCCCGCCAGCCGCCCCTGGTGTGCGCGGTGAAGGCGGCGCGCACCGAGACGCGGTGCGCGGGCGTGCGGTGGAAGGCGGCGGCCCGCACGGTGCCCCACGGGTCGAGCGGGGTGACCGGGGCGTCCGAGCCGAAGGCGAGCGGCACGCCCGCCCGCAGCAGCGCCGCGAAGGGATTGAGCGCACGGGCGCGTTCGGCACCCAGGCGGCGCGCGTACATGCCGTCCGCGCCGCCCCACGCGGCGTCGAAGGCGGGCTGCACGGAGGCGGTGAGCGCCAGGTCGGCGAAGGCCGCGATGGTCTCCTCGGTGAGGAGTTCCGCGTGCTCGACCCGGTGCCGCGCGGCGCGCACCCGGCCGGTGCCCAGCCGGGCGGCGGCGGCCCGGAATCCGGCCACCACGGCGTCGAGCGCGGCGTCGCCGATGGCGTGGAAGCCGGCCTGGAGCCCGGCCTCGGTGCAGGCGGTGACGTGCGCCTCGACCTCCGCGGCGGTCAGGTGTGCGGTGCCGTGGTGCGGGGCGTCGGCGTAGGGCTCGCGCAGGTGCGCGGTGTGCGAGCCGAGCGAGCCGTCGGCGAAGAGGTCGCCCGCCGCGCCGACGGCGCCGCGTTCGCGGACGCGTTCCGCTTCCTTCGCGTCCGTGACGAGTCCGCCCCAGTAGCCGAAGACGCGCGGGAGCGGTTCCGCCGCGGCGAGGGCGAGCAGCGCGGCGAGGTCCTCCTCGCTGGAGATCTCGGGTCCCGCGCACTCGTGCACGGCGCCGATGCCGAGCGCCGCGGCCCTGGTGAGCGCGGCCCGCTGGGCGGCGGCGCGCTGCCGCGGCGTGATCCCGGCGTCGGCCGCGCGCCGCACGGCGTGGTGCGCGTCCCCGGTGAGCGGGCCGTCCTCGCGCCAGCCCTCGCGCCTGGTCAGCCCGGGCACCCGGTCCATCAGCGCGGTACTGGCGAGGGCCGAGTGGGCGTCCACGCGGCTGAGGTAGAGCGGGCGTCCCCCGGCCGCGGCGTCGAGTTCCGCCCGGGTGGGCGGGCGTTGCTCGGGCCAGCGGGTGGTGTCCCAGCCCTGGCCGAGGAGCACCTCGCCCGCGGGGCGGGCGGCGGCGTGCTCCCGGATCAGCGCGAGCGCCTCGCCGAGGCCGGCGGCGCCCGCGAGGTCGAGGCCGGTCAGCGCGAGCCCGGCGGAGGTGGTGTGCACGTGTGCGTCGGTGAACGCCGGGGTGACGAGCGCCCCGTCCAGGTCGATCACCTCGTCGGCGGTGGGGGCGAGCGAGTCGGCCGCGGCCTCGGAGCCGACCCAGGCGATGCGGTCCCCCTCGACCGCCATGGCGGTGGCGAAGGGATCGGCGGGGCTGTGGATCTCGCCGCGGCGCAGCAGGACGGTGCGTCCGGGGCCCGGGCGCTCGCCGGGGGTGGTGCGTTCAGTCATGCCCCAAGTCTTCCGGCTGAGCGCCGCCCGCACCCGGCCGCCCCCGCCCGGCCGCCGGCCGTGGCCTCAGATGCGCGGCGGGCGGGACTCGTAGGGCGTGGAGAGCACGACGGTGGTGCGGGTGGAGACGCCGGCCAGGGTGCGGATGCGGGCGAGGACGTGCTCCAGTTCCGCGGGGGTGGCGACGCGCACCTTGAGGATGTAGTTCTCGTCGCCCGCGACGCTGTGGCAGGCCTCGATCTCGGGCAGGCCGGCGAGCCGGTCGGCGATGTCGTCGGGCGCGCTCGGGTCGAAGGGCTTCACGGAGACGAACGCGGTGAGCGGCAGGCCGACGGCCTCGGGAGCCACGATGGCCGCGTAGCCGCGGATGATGCCGCGCTGTTCGAGCCGGCGCACCCGCTGGTGGACCGCCGAGGTGGACAGGCCCGTGGCCTTGCCCAGATCGGTGTAGCTCATACGCCCGTCGCTGACGAGCAGTTCCACGATGCGCCGGTCCAGTTCCTCCACGGCTCCGTAACCTATCGGACCCCCGCCGGGCCCCCGCGGTCGCGGCGGCGCGCCGGGCGGGGGCCGGCGGGCCGGAGGGGGCGGCCTGACGCATGGGTCCCCCGGGGAAAGGGGCACGTTTTCGCAACACTTGTGTGACGAACAACACAAACGGCCTGCGGTACGCCGTTCTGCTGCGCGATTATTCGCCGAACCCCGCGGGAAATGCTTGCTGTGGCCAACGCCATAGCGCCATCCAAGGGGGATGCACATGCGCGCTTCGAAGCCGCCTCGCCGTTCCGAACCGGCCGCTCCGCCATCGGAGTTCGCCGAGGAGCGGGAAGACTTCGAGTTCCTCGACGACGAGTTCGACGACGAGCAGGCGGGCGAGGTGATCCGGGTCGTCTGCCCCGGCTGCGCCCGTCCGATCGCCCTCGCCAGGGCCGGGGACTCCCTCCCGCAGCACGCCCTGTGCCCCACGCCCTGGGACCCGTTCGGCCTCCAGGTCTGCCCGGGTTCCGGCCGTGCCGTCGCGGAGGGCGGCGCGGTGGAGACGCCCGTGGTGCCGCTGGTCGACACCGCCGTGCTCGCCGCCCTGCCCGAGGGGCTCGACTGGCGGCTGCAGCCCTTCTCCCACGTCGCGGCGCCCGGGCCCGCCGCGAGGATGCCCGCGCTGCGCCAGGCGGCGTAGCCGGGCCGGTCCCCGCGGCGGTGCGGCCCCGCTAGGAGGCGCGGGGCCCGGGGACGGCCTCGGGGACGGCGCCCGCCGGCACCCGCGGCTGCGCGGGCCGCTCCGCGCTCTGTTCCCGGCCCAGCAGGTGCCTGGCGATGACCGAGCGCTGGATCTGGTTCGTCCCCTCGACGATCTGCAGCACCTTCGCCTCGCGCAGGTACCGTTCCGCGGGCAGCGAGGCGTCCCAGCCCTCCTGGCCCATCAGCTGCACCGCGTCGCCGGTCACCCGCATCACGGCGTCGGTGCAGAACAGCTTGGCCATCGCGGCCTCGCGCGAGAAGGGCAGCCCCGCATCCCGCAGCCTGGCGGCGGCGAGGTAGAGGGTGCGCCCGGCCTCGATCCTGGTGGCCATGTCGGCGAGCATGAAACGCAGCCCCTGCTGGTCCGCGAGGCGTTCGCCGCCCGCGTCCGGCCTGGTCGTGTGGGCCACCGCCACGTCGAGGGCCGCCTGGGCCACGCCGATCGCGCAGGCGGCGATGCCCAGGCGCCCCGCGTCGAGGGCGGCCATGGCGATGCGGAAGCCGCCGTTCTCCTCGCCGAGGCGCCGTTCGTCGGGGACCCGGACGCCCTCGAAGTGCAGTTGCGCGGTCGGCGAGCCGTTCATGCCCATCTTCCGCTCCGGCGCGGCGACGCTGAGCCCCGGCGCGTCGGCGGGCACCAGGAAGGCGCTGATGCCGCGGGGCCCCGCGGCGCCGGTGCGGGCGAAGACGGTGAGGAAGTCGGCGACGGGGCCGTGGGTGATCCACGCCTTGGTGCCGGTGAGCACCCAGTGGCCGCCCTCCCGGGTGGCGCGGGTGCGCATCGCCGCCGCGTCGGAGCCGGCGGCGGGCTCCGACAGGCAGTAGGCGCCGAGCAGCCCGCCGCGCAGCATGGCGGGCAGGTGCGCGGCGCGCTGCCCCGCGGTGCCGAAGTCCGCCAGCGCGTGGCAGGACAGCGTGTGCACGCTGACGCCGAGGCCGACGGTGAGCCTGGCGGCGGCGAGTTCCTCCAGCACCTGGAGGTACACCTCGTAGGGCTGTCCCCCGCCGCCGTGTTCGGCCGGGTAGGGCAGGCCGAGGAGCCCGGCCGCGGACAGCCGCCGGAAGGTCTCCCGCGGGAAGTCGCCCGCGGCCTCCCCCGCCGCGGCCTGCGGCAGCACCTCCTCGCGGATCAACTCACGTGTGCGGGCGAGGAGTTCCTCCGCGTGCGCGGTGGGCAGGTGGCGTCGCACCCGCGTGGGGGTCTCGACCGGGGGCATGGGCTTCCTCCAGCGTCGTGGGCCGCCGGATCGCGGCGGCCCGGATGTCGTCCTTGGTGGGATGCGGACGAGAGGACCACGTGAGGACGCGGCCACGGGGTGGGGAGCGCCGGCTTCGCGCGGCGCTGCCTGGCCGGGCCGAATCCACCGGCCCGCGGGCCGGGACGGTCGCCGCGGCCGGTAGGGCGATCATGCCGCGCGTCCGCGCCCAAGCGCCAGACTGCGGCCAGGGATTGACGCTCCGTGAGCGGAGTCGGGGTGGCGAGCCTGGAGGCGGCCACCGGGTGCCGTTTAGTGATCGTTCAGCGCTTTGCCAGCGCTTCGGCGCACTGTGGTCCTGACGTCGGCAGACGGGAAAGGAGAATGCAGATGCGAAGCATGAAGCGCCTCGCGGGCGCGGCCGGGGCGGCCGCCGCCGCGGGAGTCCTCGCGGTGGCCCTCGCCTTCCGGCGCAGGCGGCCAGCGGCACCCTCCGCATAGCCGGGGTGACCTACACCAACCCGAGCGGCTGTTTCGCGATCCCCGCGGGCGTGGTCATCACCAGCAACTTCACCGATCAGACGATACGGATGTACGACAACAGCGGCTGCGTCGAACCGGAGTTCCGCCGGCTCGTCCCGGGCGAGGAGTACCTGTCCATCTCGGATCACCAGATGAGCGTGCTGGTCCTCTAGCGGCCGGCGCCGCGGACGCGGGCCGCCGGGCCCCGGCGAGGGCGTGCCGTACGGCGCCTCGCCGGGGCCCGGCGGCCGGCCGCTCAGCGCACTCCCACGGCGGCCAGGGCACGCCGCTGGGCCGCGGTGAGGGAGACCGGGAAGTAGAGGTAACAGACCCCGCCGGTGCCGCTCTTCACGTTGCCCGCCGCGTCGTACCGCTTGGTCCGCAGCCAGATGTTCTCGAAGGATCGCCGGGGATAGACGTGCCGGACGGCGGCGTTGTCCGGGCTCGCCGGGTCGTTGGCGATCACGTCGCCCTCCGCGGTGAAGCCGATCACCGTCATCAGGTGGCCCGAGGTGCCGTAGCCCGCGCCGTCGAGCTCGGACTCGACGAAGGACTGGGACGTTATCAGCGGGATGCCCGCGGCGATCAGCGTCTCCGCCTCGGACAGGGAGGCGAGGCGGGTGACGACCCCCTGCAGCCCGGGGTAGGTGGCGGCGTAGGCGGCGTTGAAGGGCCAGTTGCCGCAGCCCTCGTACTGGTAGTCGAAGGTGAAACGGGCCGCGTGGCACACCTGCGGGTCGGCGAAGTCCGGGTCGACCCAGGAGAGTTGCTCCGGGCTGGGGCGGCGGCCCCAGGATTCGATGATCATCTGCGAGGAGGTCGGGCTGCACCAGGCCTCGCCCCCGCCGTCGTACTCGGGGTACTGGCCGTCGTGGACGTCCTGCGAGTACGCGGGCACCGTGAGCTCCACGCCCGCGGCGGGCCCGGGCTCGGTGGCGGGCACCTCGAAGCGGTCGGGCACGGCCGAGGTCATCGCGCCCAGCCGCCACACGGTGGGCACCGCGGCCGAGCCGGGGGCCCGGTAGAGCGTCAGCCGCAGCCGGTAGGCGGTGAGCAGCGGCCCCGCGGCCGGGTCGTCGACGGCGAGGGTGTCGGTCCACACCGAGCTCTTGCCGTCCTGCTGGCCGTCCACCGAGGTGCGCCGGATGTCCTGGTCGCCCGCGGCCCACACCCCCAGCGTGTACCAGGGGGTGTCGGTGCCGTCGGCGTAGGTGCCGAGCACCTCGACCCGCAGGAAGGAGCCGGCGGGGGTGTCCGCGTTCCAGGAGGCGATCAGCTCGGTGGCCGGGGTGGCGGGGCGGTGCACCGGGGAGAGCCAGGTGGCGTACTCCCAGGCCCGGGTGCTGCCGGTGTGCGGGTCGGCGTAGTCCACGGTGCCCTGCGCGGCGGCGAAGGCCACGCCGGGGCGCGACCCGCCCACCACGGAGACGCCCGAGGCGCTGCCCTGGCGCCAGTCGGCGGCGCAGACCCAGCCCCGGTACTCGATGCCGGACGCGTTCGCGGCCCCGGGCCGGCCGCCGCGGCGACCGCGCGGGCCCTGCCGGGCGGCGGCCGAGTCGACGGCGAGGGATGCGCTGCCGCCGACCGCGGCGGCGGCGACGGCGGCGAGTACGGTTCGGCGTGGCATCGAGGTCACCTGGGTGTCTCCCGTCGTCTCCTGGCGTGGGTCCGGGCCACCGACCCGGAACCGGTGGGTGGGGTGGTGCGGATGCGGCGGTTGCGTGGGGGGTGCGTCGGTTCGGTGGGGTGCGGGCGCGACGGGCACCACTATCGCCCGTCCGAAAGCTGACGACCAGTAATTGCCCCGGAACGGTCGGAAAGAATATTGGTGTCGACCAGTGGCATCGCTAGCCTTGCCGGGATGATCTCCCCACCGGACGAGGGACTGGCCGCCCTGGCCGCCCGGCTGCGCGCCCTCCGGCCGCGCTGCGGGCCGGTCAGGCTGGTCGGGATCGACGGCCATGCGGGCTCGGGCAAGAGCACCCTCGCGGCCCGGCTGGCGCGGGCGCTCGGCGGCGCGCCGGTGGTGCACCTGGACGACCTGGCGAGCCACGCGTCGTTCTTCGGCTGGACGGAGGCGTTCGAGGTGCAGGTGCTCGGGCCGCTCTCCCGCGGGCGGGAGGCCCGCTATCGCGTTTACGACTGGGAACGGCGCAGGTTCGGCTCCGAGGAGGCCGTCGGGCCCGCGCCCGTGGTACTGGTCGAGGGGGTGGGCGCCGGGCGCCGGGCGCTGCGCCCGCGGCTGTCCTTCCTGATCTGGCTGGCCGTGCCGCCCGCGGTGGCCTGGGCGCGGGGGCTGCGCAGGGACGGCGCGGAACTGACGGAGTTCTGGCGGGAGTGGACGGCGGCCGAGGCCGGGCACTTCGCTGATGATCCGTCAAAGCCCTTTGCGGATATCCTGATGAGACCAAGGGGCCCCGGCTACGATGCCTGCGGCTGAGGCCCCGCGGGTGCTGGGGACAAGGCAGCGGGAGCCCGTTGTGGGGGTCGTCATGAGTTCTGGCACGCACGGCACCCCACCCCAGGGCACCGGCGCCGAGCTGGCCTGGCTGCGCGGCGTGGACGCGTATGCCTCCGCCGCCTACGCCGAGGCGGAGGAGGAGTTCAGGGCGGCGGTGCGCGAGGACCCGGGCATGGCCGACGCCTGGCTCGGGCTGCACGCGCTGCGCGCCGACGTGCCGACGGCCCTGAGCCAGATGTACCGCAACCGCGCCCGGTTCGGGGAGCAGCGCGAGCGGCACGGCCGCCCGCTCAGCTCCTGGTACTGGCTGGGCTGGTGGGTGCAACCGGTGCTGGAGACCGGGCGCGACCTGCTGCTCGCCTACGCCTCCCACCTGCTCGACGGCCGCAGGATGACCGAGCTGGACCGGGCGCTGGCGCAGTGCCCGCCGCCGGAGTCCGATCCGTACGCCAGGTTCCTGCACGCCTGCCGCTGCTACCTCTCCAAGGACTGGGAGGGCCTCTTCCGGTTCACCGCCACCCTCGTGGACGATCCGCAACTCGGCGTGGAGGCAGGGCTGTTCGCGGGCATGGCGCGGGTTCGGCTGGAGATGTTCGAGCAGGCGGAGCCGCTGCTGACCGCCGCGCTGATGCGCTGCCGCAGCGAGCAGCCGCAGCGCAAGGAGCTGCGGTACTGGCTGGCGAGGGCGCGGGAGGGCAGCGGGCGCAGCGCGGCGGCGATCCCCCTCTACCGGGCGGTGCAGCACGCCGACCCCGAGTTCATGGACACCGCCGAGCGGCTGACCGCGCTGGCCGCGGAGGACCCGGACGCGGAACTGCTCGCCGCCCCGCCCGGGGCCGCGGCCCGCCCGCCGGGGGCCGGGGGCCTGCCCGGCGGCGCCGAGGCGGCCCTCGGCGCGCTCGACCTGCCGGCCGGGCGGGTGCCCTCCCCCGCGGCGCCGGCCGGGGCCGAGGGGGGCCCCGTGCCCGGGCACGGGGCCTGGCCGGCGGGCGCCGTGCCGCTGCCGCCGCCCGCGGACCCGGCGTTGCTCGAGCGTACGCTCGCCGAGCTGGACCGGATGGTGGGGCTCGGGCCGGTGAAGGAGCAGGTGCGGGCCATGTCGGCGCAGCTGCGGATGGCCAGGCTGCGCTCGGGGCAGGGGCTGCCGGTGCAACCGCCCAAGCGGCACTTCGTGTTCTCCGGCCCCTCGGGCACCGGCAAGACGACCGTGGCCCGCATCCTCGGCCGCGTCTTCCACGCGCTCGGGCTGCTCAGCCACGACCGGCTGGTGGAGGCCCAACGGGCGGACCTGGTCGGCGAGTTCCTCGGGCAGACCGCGGTGAAGGCCAATCGGCTGATCGACTCGGCGCTCGGCGGCGTGCTGTTCATCGACGAGGCGTACAGCCTGGTCCACACCGGCTACAGCCGCGGCGACGCCTACGGGGACGAGGCGCTGCAGGTGCTGCTGAAGCGGGCCGAGGACAGCAGGGAGCACCTGGTGGTGATCCTGGCCGGGTACCCCGAGGGCATGGACCGGCTGCTGGCCGCCAACCCCGGCCTCGGCTCGCGCTTCTCGGCGCGGGTGGAGTTCCCCAGCTACACGCCGAAGGAGCTGACGGCGATCGGCGAGCTGCTCGCCGCCGAGCACGGCGACCTCTGGGACCCGGAGGCGCTGGAGGAGCTGCGGAGCATCACCGCGCACGTGGTCGCCGAGGGCTGGATCGACGAGCTGGGCAACGGCCGTTTCCTGCGGACGCTCTACGAGTCCTGCTGCGCCTTCCGCGACATGCGGCTCGCCGAGTCGAACACGGCCCCCACCAGGGAGGAGCTGGCGACGCTGCGCCTGCCCGACCTCATGCAGGCGTACGGCGAGGTGCTCTCCTCCCGCAGCAGACCCGCCCCCGACGACCTGTAGCCGCCCCGGGGCGGGCGGGTCCCCGGCGCGGCGGCCCCCGCGCGTGGGGCGCCCCCGGCGGGGGCCCGGCCCGCGCCGGGGGCCGGTTGCGAAAGTCCCTGGCCACGGGCCGTGGAGTGTGTTTCCATGCCGCGGTGGAAAACGAGAGCGCCTCCGGCACGACGCCGTCGCCGCGCCTCAGGCACCGGGCCGATGGCGACCTGGATGCCTGCGTACGGCTGCTGGCCGAGGTCCACGAGCGGGACGGGTACCCGGTGTACTGGCCCGACCGCCCGGGCACCTGGCTGAGCCCACCCGCGCAGTTCTCCGCCTGGGTGGCGGAATGGGACGGCCGCATCGTCGGGCATGTGGGCCTGGCCCGGAGTGGTGCGGACGACGCGGCGCCCGGGGTGTGGAGCGCACGTGCCGGGGTCGGCAGCGAAGCGGCCGCCGTGGTCAACCGGCTGTTCGTCGCCCCGTCGGCCCGCGGCCACGGGATCGGCGCGCTGCTGATGGCGCGGGCGGTCACGGCGGCGCGGGACCGTGGCCTGCACCCGGTGCTGGACGTGCTGGCCTCCGGCACCGCGGCGACGGCCCTGTACGAGCGACTCGGCTGGCACCTGCTGGCCACCGTCGAACGGCAGTGGCGCCCGGGGCACAAGGTGGCCCTCCGGTGCTACGCGGCGGCCCCCTGACGGCCGCGCGTGCGGCCACCGCCGCCCGGCCGGGGCGGCGGTGGCCGAAGACGATCGCCGCCCGGCGGACGGCCACGCGCCGGCCGCGGCCCCGCGGAGGCCGGAACGACGGCGCCTACGCCGTGCCGAGCGCGTGGCCGCCGTTGACCTTGACGCGTTCGCCGGTGACGAAGCCCGCCTGCGGGGAGGCGAGGAAGGCGACGGCGGCGGCGACGTCCTCCGGGCGCCCCATGCGGCCGAGCGGGACCTCGGCCGTGTAGGAGGCCAGCGACTCGGCCGGGGTTCCGGCGTGCCGCTCGACCGGAATCCAGCCGGGCGCCACCGTGTTGACCGTGATCCCGTACTCGCCCAGGGCCCTGGCCCAGCACCGGGTCAGGGCGTGCTGGGCGGCCTTGGCGGCGACGTAGGCGGACATGTCGGGGAGCGCGCGCTCCAGCACGTCGGAGCCGATCTGGATGATCCGGCCCCCGCCGTTCTCCCGCATCGCCGGGAGCACGGCCTGCATCAGCAGGGTGGGGCTCTTCACGAAGAACGTCAGCTGGTCGAGGTGGTCCTGCCAGCCGAGCTTCTCGGGGGCGATGTTCGGCTGCGGCCCGGTGGCGTTGAGGACCAGGGCGGTGACCGGGCCCAGGGTCGCGGTGATCTCCTCGACGAGGCGGGCGACTTCGGCCTCGTCGGTGACATCGGCGGCGAACTCCCTGGCCGTTCCGCCCGCCGCCCGGATCTCCCCGGCCACGCGGCGGGCCTGCGCCAGGCCCGCATGGCAGCCCACGGCCACCGCCCATCCTTCGGCGGCGAGGCGGCCGGCGATGGCGGCCCCGAGGCCGCGGGAGGCGCCGGTCACCAGGGCGACGGGGCTGCTCTGGTCCTTGTTCTTCATGCCGCCAACCTACGGCGCGCCCGCGCCGGCTTCGCCCCCGCCCCCGGCGTGCGGGCCTGGCTCCCTGGCGCTCGTCAGCGCCCGGCGGTCCCGTGGGCCTCGGCGAGGGCGCGCAGCGCCCTGGCGTGGGCGAGGGCCGTGCGGCGGGCGACGCCTGGCTGGATGCCCATGACCGCGAGCACCGTGCCGTCGGCCAGGTCGAGGGTCACCCACGGGTCGCCCGGCCTGAGGTTGACCCGCAGGATCTCCGCCCAGGCCAGCCGCCGCCTGACCGTGAGGTTCACCACGGTCACCCCCTCGGCGTCGGCCGTCACGTGGGGCCGGCTGAGGAGCGCGAGCACGGCCCAGACGAGGAGGCCGCCGAGGCTGAAGGCGACCCGCTCCGCGGCGCTCCAGTCGACCGCCTCCCCCGCCGGGAGGAGCACCGCGACCAGCGTGAGGGTGGCGAAGACGGCCGCGCCGATGCTCAGCAGCACCACCCGGGTGACCGTGGGCCGGAACGTGACGGGCAGCGCGGGCAGCTGCGGCGCGGCCGGTTCCCTCGTGCTCATCACAGCCGGGCGGCGTGGATTCCGGTGGTGAGGATGGCGCGGGCGCCCAGCTCGTACAGCTCGTCCATCACGCGCTGCGCGTCCTGGACGGGCACCATGGAGCGCACGGCGGCCCAGCCGCGGTCGTGCAGCGGGGACACGGTGGGCGACTCCAGGCCCGGGGTGAGGGCGACGGCCTTCTCGACCAGCTCGGCGCGGATGTCGTAGTCCATCATCACGTATCTGCGGGCGACCAGGACGCCCTGGAGCCGCCGCAGGAACTGCCGCACCTTGGCCTCGGCCCCGGCCTCCTCCCCGCGTGCGCCGGTGCGGCGGATGACGACCGCCTCCGACTCCAGGATGGGCGCGCCGATGATTTCGAGTCCGGCGTTGCGCAGCGTGGTGCCGGTCTCGACCACGTCGGCGATGACCTCGGCCACGCCCAGCTGGATCGCGGTCTCCACGGCACCGTCCAGGTGCACGACCGAGGCGTCGACCCCGTGCTCCTCCAGGTGGGCGCTGACCACGCCGGCGAAGGAGGTGGCGATCGTCAGGCCGCCGAACTCGCGCACGTCCCGCACCCCGCCGGGGCGGGTCGCGTAGCGCAGCGTCGAGGCGGCGAAGCCGAGCCGGAGGATCTCCTCGGCGTCGGCGCCCGAGTCCAGCAGCAGGTCCCGGCCGGTGATGCCGATGTCCAGGCGCCCGGAGCCGACGTAGACGGCGATGTCGCGGGGGCGCAGGTAGAAGAACTCCACCTGGTTGTCCTGGTCGATCAGGACCAGCTCGCGGCGGTCCTTGCGCTGCCGGTAGCCGGCCTCATGGAGCATGGCCGCCGCAGGCTCGGAGAGAGCGCCCTTGTTGGGAACGGCGATGCGCAGCATGGGACGGGCTTCCTTACTTCCGTGAGGTTCTGGACGGGTGGGTGATCCGCCGCGGGGCGGAGGGGTCCCGGCGGTGCCGGCGGGCGGGCCCGGGTCGCGGGCGGCCCTCACAGGTGAGCGTATACGTCGGCGAGGGAGATGCCGCGGGCGACCATCATCACCTGGAGGTGGTAGAGCAGCTGCGAGATCTCCTCGGCGGTCCGCTCCGCCCCCTCGTACTCGGCCGCCATCCACACCTCGGCGGCCTCTTCGACGACCTTCTTGCCGATGGCGTGGACCCCGGCGGCGACCAGCTCTGCGGTCCGCGAGGTGCCGGGGTCGCCGGTGGCAGCCTTGCGTTCGAGCTCGGCGAAGAGCTCGTCGAATGTCTTGTTGGCCATGGTCCTCTTACCCTACGGCGTGCCGGCGGCCACTCAGCGCCGGGGGGCCGCGACGGCCCGCAGGGTGCCCGCCGTCGCGACGGCGGCGGTGGCCGCCTCGTGCCCCTTGTCCTCCGCGGAGCCTGGCAGGCCGGCCCGGTCCAGCGCCTGGTCCTCGGTGTCGCAGGTCAGGACGCCGAAGCCGACGGGAACCCCGGTGGCGACGGCGACCTGGGTGAGGCCCTGGGCGACGCCCTGGCATACGTAGTCGAAGTGCGGGGTGCCGCCGCGGATCACGACGCCGAGCGCGACGACGGCGTCGTAGCCGCGGGCGGCCAGGGCCCGTGCGGCGACGGGCAGTTCGAAGCTGCCGGGGACGCGCACCACCTCGGGATCGGGCACGTCGAGCTCGGCGAGCGCGCGCCGGGCGCCCGCGAGGAGGCCGTCCATCACCTTCTCGTGCCACTGCGCGGCGACGATCGCGACGCGCAGGCCGGCACCTCCCGTCACCACGAGGTCCGGGGCGCCCTTACCACTCACCGCTGTCCACCCTCCTGCCGTCCGGTCGTGGTGTTCCGACCGGTCTCTTCGCCTTCTCGGCCTTCTTGGCGTCTTTTCTTCTTTTCTTCGTGACGTGTTCGCGTCCTGCGCGATTCCCCGGCTGCCGCACGCGGTTCACGGCCGCGCGGGGCCCGCCGCGCCGGGTGCCGGGCCGCCGCGGGCCCGGCCGTCCCGGGGCCGGCGGTCACTCGTTGCCGCAGGCGGAGACCGGGGCGGGGTCGAGCCAGGGCAGCGCGTGTCCCATCCGGTCCCGCTTGGTGCGCAGATACCGCAGGTTGTGCTCGCCCGGCGGCACCGGGACCGGCTCGCGGCCGGTGACGCGCAGGCCGTGCCGCAGCAACGCGGCCGTCTTGTCGGGGTTGTTGGTCATCAGCCGCACCGAGCGCACGCCGAGGTCGGCGAGGATGCCGGCGCCGGCCGCGTAGTCGCGGGCGTCGGCGGGCAGGCCGAGTTCCAGGTTGGCGTCGAGGGTGTCCAGGCCGCGTTCCTGCAGCTCGTAGGCGCGCAGCTTGGGCAGCAGCCCGATGCCGCGCCCCTCGTGGCCGCGGAGGTACAGCACCACCCCGCGGCCCTCGGCGGCGATCCGGTCGAGGGAGGCGGCGAGCTGGGGGCCGCAGTCGCAGCGCCCGGAGCCGAAGACGTCCCCGGTCAGGCATTCGGAGTGCAGCCTGACCAGCACGTCCTCGCCGTCCCCGAGGTCCCCGGCCACCAGCGCGATGTGTTCCACGCCGTCCGCGGCGGCCCGGTAGCCGAGGGCCCGGAAGTCGCCGTGCGCGGTGGGCAGGCTGACGTCCGCCTCGCGGCGCACCGCGGGCAGGCCGGCCCGCCCGGCGGCGCGGCGGTAGGCGATGAGGTCCTCGATGGAGATGATCGGCAGGCCGTGCCTGCGGGCGAAGGCGCGCAGCGCGGGCAGCCGCAGCATGGTGCCGTCCTCCCCGGCGATCTCCACGACGACGGCGGCGGGCCGCAGCCCGGCCAGCCGGGCGAGGTCGACCCCCGCCTCGGTGTGCCCGGGGCGGACCAGCACGCCGCCGGAGCGGGCGCGCAGCGGGAAGACGTGGCCGGGGCGGGAGAAGTCGGCCGGGTCGGCGGCCGGGTCGGCCAGCAGCCTGATGGTGGTGGCCCGGTCGGCGGCGGAGATGCCGGTGGTCACGCCGTGCGCCGCGGTGGCGTCCACCGAGACGGTGAAGGCGGTGGCCATCGACTCGGTGTTCTTCTCCACCATCTGCGGGAGGGCCAGCCGGTCCAGGTCGGCCCCTGCCATCGGCACGCAGATCAGGCCGCGGCACTCGGCCATCATGAAGGCGATGGTCTCCGGGGTCGCCAGCTCGGCCGCGACGATGAGGTCCCCCTCGTTCTCCCGGTCGGCGCGGTCCACCACCACCACCGGGCGGCCCAGGGCGATGTCGGAGATCGCCCGCTCGACGGGGTCGAGCGCGCCTTCCCGTTCTTCTCCTCCGCCGGCGTGGATCGCCTGGGCGGGCTCGGCCACGGTCACGCTGCTGCTCCTTCCAGTGCGGGCCGCGCCACCGCTTCGCGAGAGCGGCGGGAGCGCAGCCACCAGTCGCGCATGCCCCACAGGACGAGGACGAAGTAGACGATGTAGACGAGGGCGGAGAAGGGCAGGCCGCTGTCGAAGGCCAGCGGGACGCCGACCAGGTCGACCAGCAGCCAGGCGATCCAGAACTCCACGAGGCCGCGGGCCTGGGCCACCATCGCGGCCAGGGTGCCGACGAAGATGTAGGCGTCGGGCCACGGGTTCCAGGAGAGGTCGGGGAAGGCGGCGAAGAGCGCGCCGACGGCCACCGTGCCCACGGCGGCGCCCCCGGCGAGCACCCCGCGCTCGGCCCAGGTGGCGAAGCGGACCGCTATCTGGCCGTCGCCCGAGGTGCGGCCGCCGCGGCGCCACTGCCACCAGCCCCAGCCGGCGACGAGGATGACCAGCACCTGCTTGCCCACGCCGCCGCTGAGGTGGGCGGAGGCGTAGGCGGCGACGAGGATGGCGCCGGACAGGAGTTGCACGGGCCAGGTGAGCAGGGAACGCCGCCAGCCCAGGGCCAGGGCGGCGAGGCCGGCGAGGTTGCCGGTGAAGTCCGACCAGATGACGTCCTGCCCGAAGGCGGTGAAGGCCGTGGAGTTGAGCTGATCGAGGGCGCTCACCCGAGGCTCACCCCGCTCCCGGCCCGCTCGCCGGCCTCCGGGAGGCCGGCGAGGGCGCCGGCGCCGCCGGCCGGCTGCGGCTCCCGGTGGGCGAGGAGGCGCTCGACGTACTTGGCGAGCACGTCGACCTCGAGGTTCACCTGCTCGCCCGGCTGCCTGCGGCCGAGCGTGGTGAGGGCGAGGGTGGTGGGGATGAGACCGACGGTGAAGCGGTCGTGGCCCGCCTCGACGACGGTGAGGCTGACGCCGTCCACGGTGATGGAGCCCTTCTCCACGACGTAGCGGGCGAGTTGGGGCGGCAGCGAGAAGGCCACGCTCTCCCACTGCTCGCCGGGGGTGCGGGTGAGGACGGTCGCGGTGCCGTCCACGTGGCCCTGGACGAGGTGGCCGCCGAGTCGCCCGCCGAGCGCCATCGGGCGCTCCAGGTTGACCGGGTCGCCCGGGGCCAGGGTGCCGAGGGTGGAGCGGCGCAGGGTCTCGGCCATCACGTCGGCGGTGAACTCGCCCTCGCCGACGTCCACGACGGTCAGGCAGGCGCCGTTGACCGCGATCGAGTCGCCGTGGCCGCTGCCCTCGGTGACCTTGGCGCCACGCAGCCGCAGCCGCGCCGATTCGCCGGCGCGCTCCAGGGCGACGACCTCGCCACGTTCTTCGACGATTCCGGTGAACAACTCAGGACTCCTTGGCTGCGAAGGTGGGTGCTTCGGCGGGGACCGCGGTGATCCGCACGTCGGAGCCGACCTGGGTGACGTCGGTGACGCGCAGGCGCAACGCCCGCGCGAGGGTGGTGATTCCCGCGTCGGCGAGGGCCGTGGGGCCCGCGCCGAGCAGGACGGGGGCGAGGTAGCCCACGACCTCGTCGACGGCCCCCGCGGCGGCGAACGCGCCGGCCAGCGTCGGCCCGCCCTCCAGCAGGACGGAGACCACCTCGCGCCGGTGCAGGGCGGTGAGCAGGGCAGAGAGGTCAAGGCCGGGCCCGTGGGCGGCGCGCGGCAGCCGCAGCACCTCGGCGTGCTCTTCGAGGGGGGCGGTGCGGTCGGGCGGCACGTCGCGGGCGACGGCGATCAGGGTGGGGGCTGCCCCGTCGAGCACCCGGGCCCCGGGGGCGACGGCCTTGGCCTCGGTGTCCAGGACGACCCGCAGCGGCTGGCGGGCGCCCGGCACGCCGCGCGCGGCGAGGTGCGGGTCGTCGGCGCGGGCGGTGCCGGTGCCGACGAGGACGGCGTCGGCGCGGGCGCGGAGCCGGTGGACCTCGGCCCGCGCCTGCGGGGAGGAGATCCAGCGGCTGGTGCCGTCGGCGGCGGCGACGCGGCCGTCGAGGGTGGCGGCGTACTTCCAGCGCACGTGCGGGCGGCCCAGCCGCACCGAGGTCAGCCAGGCCGCGTTCCCCGCCGCCGCCTCGGCCGCGAGCGGCCCGCGGGCCACCTCGACGCCCGCGGCGGCCAGCGTGGCGGCGCCGCCGCGGGCCCTGGGGTGGGGATCGGCGACGGCGTAGACGACGCGGGCGACGCCTGCGTCGATCAGGGCCTGGGCGCAGGGGCCGGTGCGGCCGGTGTGGTTGCAGGGTTCGAGGGTGACGACGGCGGTGCCGCCGCGGGCGGCCTGGCCGGCCTGGGCGAGGGCCTCGATCTCGGCGTGCGGGCCGCCGGCGACGCGGTGCCAGCCCTCCCCCGCCTGCCGCCCTGCGGCGTCGAGGAGGACGCAGCCGACGACGGGGTTGGGGCTGGTGGTGCCGAGGCCGCGGGCGGCGAGCTCGATGGCCCGGCGCATCGCCTGGGTCTCGCGTGCGTCGCGGGAAGCGGCCGAAGCCGCAAGGGACGGGGACGCCACCCGGTTCCTCCTGCCTCTGTGGGCACGGCTCCGGGGCGTTCCGGCAGGGCGCATCGGGTGGCACGGGGAGAGGCGGGTCCCTCAGGGCAGGGCGACCGCGGCACACCGCACCCGATCCGCCGCGCACTGCCTCCCATCCGGACTTTCACCGTCGGTCCAGGAATTCCACCTGGTCAACCGGCCGCTGGCAGCGGCCGGGTCGCGGACTTTTACCGCCGGTTCGGAGTTTCACCGACCCCGGAGTGCGCGTTGTCACGGTTACGCCCACCAGTCTGCCACGCGCGCCCACGGCTCATGCCTGCGTGTGGGACGGCTCACAGCCCGGCCGGCTCCCGCCCGCCGCGGCGCGCGCATCGCCCGCACCGGCGCGCCCGGCCCCGGCACGCGCCCCTTGCGCGGTCTCCCTCCCGGGCCGCCGCGTTCCGCCGGGCCGGGCCCGTTTTCCCCGGTCCTTCCCGCCATCCCGGTGACGGGCGCACGGAGCGGCGCCCGGCCTGCCCTGCCGCGTGCCCGGCCGGCCCTCCCGCGTGCCCGGCGGGCCGCCGGGTCAGCGTCCGCGGCCGGCCACGGCGGCGCCCGGCCCGAACAGGTCGGCGCGGGCGGCGTCGAGCGCGACGGCCAGGGCCCCGCCGAGCACGGGGCTGCCGCCGACGGTCGCCGCGCGCACCTCGGCCTCCAGCGGGGAGAGGGCGCGCAGCCGCCGCGCCACGTGGTCGACGAGCGCCTGTCCGCCGGCCCTGCCGACCTCGCCCCCGAGCAGCACGCAGCCGGGGTCGAGCACCGCGATCACGCCCGCGATGCCGACGGCCACCCGCCCGGCGAGCTCGTCGAGGAAGCCGGCGGCCTCCTCGGCCACGGCCCGGCGCACCAGCTCCTCGGCCGCCGCCGCGTCCTGGCCCGTGGCCGGGCCGAGGCCGTGCGCGACGGCCAGGTCGCAGACGGCGGCGCTGGAGGCGAGGGCGTGGAAGCCGCCGCCGCACTCCACCGCGTTCGGCAGCCCGCCGGTGATGGGCACCGGCAGGAAGCCCACCTCTCCGGCGCCGCCCGAGGCGCCGCGGCGCAGCACCCCGTCGAGGACCAGGGCGGCGCCCGTGCCGTGCCCGAGCCACACCAGGACGAAGGTGTCGCGGTCCCGGGCCGCGCCGAGCCGGTGTTCCGCGAGGCCCGCGAGGTTGACCTCGTTCTCCACCAGGACCGGCCCGCCCAGCCGCTCGCGCAGGGCGGCGAGCAACTCCCGGTGCCAGGCGGGGAGTGAGCTGAAGGGCCGCAGCGCGCCGCTGACCGGGTCGGCGAGGCCCGGGGCGCCCATCACGGCGGTGTGGAGGGTGGCGATCCCGGCCTCGGCCATGGCCTTTTCGAACGCGCCGAGAACGGCCGGGACCATGGGGGCGGCGGCGCCCTCGCCGGCGCGGGGCGGGACCGGCAGCGAGACGTGGGCGACGGTGCGCCCGGCGAGGTCGGCCAGGGCGAAGGCCACGCTGTCGGTGCGCACGTCCAGGGCCGCGACGTGGGCCCGGTCGGCGACCAGGCCGTACAGCCGTGCCTTGGGCCCCCTGCGGTCCTCGCCGGCCTCCCCCACGTCCCGCACCAGTCCCCCGCGCGCGAGCCTGGCCAGCAGGTCCGCGACGCTGGGGCGGGAGAGCCCGGTGAGCTCGCGCAGCCTGCCCGCGGTGAGCGGGCCGTGCTCGGCCAGCAGATCCAGCGCAATGCGGTCGTTGATCGCCCGTGCGGTCCTGGGCGTTGCGGTACGGGCAGTCATGCGGGAATCCTCGCAGACTTTCTATTAGGCAACCTTCCTGATAGTTTACTTCCGGCCGCAGGGCACGACCCTGGCTGTCGGCGGGCGCCGGCGGCTGCCGGCCTCCCCAACGGCGCCCGCCGACCCTTGGCGCGCACCCACCGCGCCTCGCCCCCTCCCTCGCCGGTCTTCCGTCCCCCGCCTCCCCGCTCCCCCGTCCCCTCCTTCGTCCGCCCCCAGCCCGCCACCCCTCGCCGGCAACCGCCGGCGTCCACGCCGCTCTTCGGGAGGAATGGCAACGCCATGCCACAGCAGCACAGCGTCACCCTCCACAGGGACCGGGTCCGCCGCGCCAGGCGGGCCGTGGGCGTCGTCTTCGCCCTGCACGGATGCGTCGTGGGCAGCTTCGCCACCCGCGTGCCCTGGCTCAAGGACCACCTGGACCTGAGCACCGGCGAGCTGGGCCTCGCGCTGGCCTTCCCCGCCATCGGGGCCTCCGTCTCGATGCCGCTGGCCAGCCGCCTCATGTACCGCCACGGGGCGCGCGCCGCCGTCCGCGGCCTGCTCGCGCTGTGGACCGTGTCCCTGGCGCTCCCCCTGCTCGCGCCCGGCATGCTCACGCTGTGCGTGGTGCTGACCGGGTACGGGGCGGCCTCCGGG
Source organism: Streptomyces hoynatensis (assembly GCF_003626535.1). Lineage (GTDB taxonomy): Bacteria > Actinomycetota > Actinomycetes > Streptomycetales > Streptomycetaceae > Streptomyces > Streptomyces hoynatensis. The sequence goes on along the minus strand of NZ_RBAL01000003.1, from coordinate 95,432 downwards.
ATGTCGGACGTCGCCATGAACGCGCAGGGCGTGGATGTGGAGCGGGAGTTCGGGAAGTCGATCATGTCGGGCCTGCACGGCCGGTGGAGCGTGGGCTCCCTGCTCGGCTCGCTCGGCAGCGTCGCCGCCATCGGGTTCGGCCTCGACGCCAGGATCCACCTCGCCCTGGCCTCGGCCGTGCTGACCGTGACCGGCGTGCTGGTCTGCCGCGGCCTGCTCGACGTGCGGCCGGAGCCGGAGGCGGCCCCGCCGCCGCGGTTCGCGCTGCCGCCGCGCTCGGCGCTGCTGATCGGCGCCGTCGGGATGTGCGCCATCCTCGCCGAGGGGGCGAGCATGGACTGGTCGGGCGTGTACCTGCGCGACCTGACGGGCTCCTCCGCGGCCGTGGCCGCCGCGAGCTACACCGCCCTCGCCTGCACCATGGCCGTCGCCCGGCTCGCCGGGGACGTGGTGGTGCGGCGGTACGGCACGGTGCGCACGGTGCGCGGCAGCGGGGTGCTCGCCGTGGCCGGCGGCCTGCTCGTGGTGACCGCGTTCACCCCGGCCCAGGGCATCGCGGGCTTCGCCCTGCTCGGCATCGGGATCGCGGTCGTGATGCCGCTCGCCTTCGCGGCGGCCGGGCGCAGCGGGCCCAACCCGAGCCAGGCGATAGCGGGCGTGGCGACCATCACCTACACGACGGGGCTGATCGCCCCGACGCTGATCGGCGCCGTGGGGGAAGTGGCCACCCTGCGCGCCTCCTTCGGAATGATCTCCGCCGCGGCCTGTGTGCTGGTGTGCGCCGCAGGGGTGCTTGGCGTACGCCGGCCGGGCGGGCCGGTGACTGCGGACAGCCGTCCCGCGACGGCCGCGGCGGACCGCTGAGCGGCCGCGGGCGCGAGGTCGGGGGACCTTGCGCCCGCGGCCGCCGGCCTCAGCTGCCGAACTCCTTGACGGCCTGGTAGTACGTCCAGGCCAGGGCGTCGCAGGCGACCCCGCTCGCGCCGGAGTAGCCGTCGCAGACCCGCTGCAGGTCCGCGTAGAGCATGCTGTCGAGTCGTGACTTGTTGGCCGCGAAGGTGCCCAGGTCCTTGAAGTTGCGATAGCCGAAGTCATGCCGCGCGCATGACAGCTGGAAGGGGAAGCCGAAGGGGTTGTCCGGGGAGCTGGAGCAGTAGTCGGTGCTCCAGTCGAACTCGTAGGCGCTCCAGGCGCTCTGGTTGTTCCGCGCGGCCAGCCACGCGTTGTAGCTGGACGCGCTGGTCTGGGTCCAGCTCGTGACGACCTGGGCCTTGTCCGCGGGTACCGCCTCGGCGGGGGCCGCGGAGGCGGCGAAGGCGCCGACGGCGAGCGCGGAAGCGGTGAGGGCGGTGGCGATCCGTTGACGCGTGCGCATGCGCAACCTCCGGATGTGGGGGGTGGCCCGCCGAAGTGGGCCCGAGTATCCGGAAGTTGAAGCTACTGGCGGGTAGAGGGAAGCTCAACCCCCTGGGTGTGCACGAAAGTTGACCAGAGGAAGAACGCGGCCCGGCCTCCCGTCGCCGGCCCGCGCCGCCGGCGGGCCCGGGCGCCTCGCCCCGGCGCCGCCGCCCGGGGCCGGGAGGCCGCGGTGCCGCGCGGCGGCGCCGGGAAGCGTTCACTCGGGCAAGGGCGCCGGCAGGGCCCGCACCCAGGTGCGGTCGTCGGTGAGCACCGCGTCGAGCGCGAGCCCGGCCTCCGCAAGGGCCCGCCCGAAGCTCTCCTCGGTGTAGCGGTAGGACAGGAAGGTCTGGGTCCAGGTCACGTCCGGGTACGCGTACTCCACGCGAATCCTGGAGGTGCCCCCGCCCGCGGGCTCGGCGGAGGCCACCCGCACCAGGCCCTCGCCGATCCGGCTCTCCCGGGGCACCCGCTCGTGCCAGTCGGCGCCCTCGCGCTGGATGAGGACGCAGCCGTCCTCCGCGACGTGGCGGCGGCAGGCGCGCAGCATCCCGGCCCGCACCGCGGGATCGCCCGCGTGCACCAGGAAGGAGGCGAGCAGCACCACGTCGAAGCGCTCCTCGCCGAGGTCGAGGGACTCCACGGGGCTGCACACGGTGCGCGCGCCCCGCACGTGGGCCAGCATCTCGGGGGACTCGTCGACGGCCGTGACGCGGAAGCCGCGGCGCAGCAGCGGATGGGTCACCCGCCCCACGCCGCAGCCGAGTTCGAGGATGCCGACGCCCGGCGGCACCGCCGCCGCGACGATGTCGGGCTCCGGTCCGACCGGCAGCCTGAGCCAGTGCTCGACCGCACAGCCGTCGGGCGTGATGGGGCCAGGCCCCGTTCCGCTGTATCCCTGGCGGGTCTGTGTGCTCATGACGGGCAGCACATCACGCCCGCGCCCCGGCCCGACAGCCCCGCCCTCGCCAACCTCCCCCGGATCACTGCCAGCTGGCGTGCAGCGGCTTGCCCTCGGCGTAGCCCGCTGCGCTCTGCACGCCGACCACGGCCCGGTCGGCGAACTCCGCCAGGTTCGCCGCGCCCGCGTAGGTGCAGGCGGAGCGGACGCCCGCGATGATCGAGTCGATCAGGTCCTCCACGCCGGGGCGCTCGGGGTCGAGGTACATCCGCGAGGTGGAGATGCCCTCCTCGAACAGCCCCTTGCGGGCCCGCTCGTAGGCCGACTCCTCCGAGGTGCGGTTCTGCACCGCGCGGGCCGAGGCCATCCCGTAACTCTCCTTGTACAGCCGCCCGTCGGCCGCCTGCTGGAGGTCGCCCGGCGACTCGTGGGTGCCGGCGAACCAGGAGCCGATCATCACGTTGGACGCCCCGGCGGCGAGCGCCATCGCCACGTCCCGCGGGTGCCTGACACCGCCGTCGGCCCACACGTGGTGCCCGGTCCTGCGGGCCTCGGCGGCGCATTCGAGCACCGCGGAGAACTGCGGCCTGCCCACCCCGGTCATCATCCGCGTGGTGCACATGGCGCCGGGGCCCACGCCGACCTTGACGATGTCGGCCCCGGCCTCGATGAGGTCGCGGGTGCCGCGCGCGGAGACCACGTTGCCCGCGACCACGGGCACCTGCGGGTCGAGCCCGCGGACGGCCCGCAGCGTGGCGATCATCGACTCCTGGTGGCCGTGCGCGGTGTCCACCACCAGCGTGTCCACGCCCGCCTCCAGCAGGGCCTTGGCGCGGCTGGCCGAGCCGTTGTTGATCCCGACCGCGGCGGCGACCCGCAGCCTGCCCGCGGCGTCGGTGGCCGGGGTGTAGAGGGTGGCCCGCAGCGCGCCCTTGCGGCTGAGGATGCCGGCCAGCCTGCCGTCGGGCCCGACGGCCGGGGCGATCTTGCGGTTGCCCGCGTCCAGGGCGGCGAACGCCTCCTGCGGGTCGAGGGCGGCGTCCAGCACCAGCAGGTCCCTGGACATCACCTCGCCCAGCTGCGTGAACCTGTCCACGCCGGTGAGGTCGGCCTCGGTGACGATGCCGACCGGGCGCTCGGCCGAGACGACGACGCCCGCGCCGTGCGCCCGCTTGGGCAGCAGGGCCAGGCCGTCGCCCACGGTCTGGGTGGGGGCGAGCACGATCGGGGTGTCGAGCACCAGGTGGCGGCCCTTGACCCAGGCGACGACGTCGGTGACGACGTCCAGCGGGATGTCCTGGGGGATCACCACGAGGCCGCCGCGCCTGGCCACCGTCTCGGCCATCCGGCGGCCCGCGACGGCCGTCATGTTGGCCACCACGATCGGGATGGTGGTGCCGGTGCCGTCCCCGGTGCTCAGGTCGACCCCGTGCCGGGAGCCGACGGCCGAACGGTTGGGGACCATGAAGACGTCGTCGTAGGTCAGGTCGTAGCCCGGGGTGGAGTCGTTGAGAAACCGCATGCTCCCTCTCACCTGCTGCTCGGTCGTTCCGGTGGGTGGGGAGCTGGCGCTCCTACGTCATTATGGCCGACTTCCGCACGTTTCATCGAGTCGGTCTCCCCTCCCGCGGCGGCCTCCATCCGGTCCACGATCTTGGTGAGCGCCACGCGCAGCACCCGGCGCTCCTCCGCCGTCAGCGTCGCCGTCGCGTGGCGCTCCAACTCGGCGCGCGCCGCCTGCACGGGCTCGCGCGCCGCCCGGCCGCGCTCGGTGAGGTGCAGCCTGACCAGCCGGGCGTCGGCGGGGTCGCGGCGCTTGGTGAGCAGCCCGGCGGCCTCCATCCTGGCCGTGGACTTCACGATCGTCGGGGTGGCCACCCGCAGCCGCTGGGCCAGCTCGCCCGGGGTGAGCCCGTCGGTCTCCCACAGCACTTCGAGCAGCAGGTTCTGGCCGACGCGCACGCCGTGCCTGCTCATCGCCTCGTCGGAGGCGGCGCGCAGCAGCTTGTGCGCCCGGGTGAAGAGGCGGAGGAGATCGCTCATGCGGCCGACCCTAGCCCAGCCGTTCCCCCTCCCCTGGCGCCCCACGGGGAAGCTCGTTAGCCTGGCTAACGATACCCGGCTAACGAGTCGCGCGGCGCGCCGTGCCGCGGCTCGTCGAGGAAAGGCACCGCATGCCCACCGAGCACCAGAGAAGACCGAGCTTCGGCATCAAGACCACGCCCGCGCACCTCCCTTACGAGGAGATCGCCCGCGTGTGGCGGGAGGCGGACGAGATCGAGGCCATCGAGCACGCCTGGCTGTGGGACCACATGATGCCGATGTTCGGCCCGCGGAACGGCCCCGTCCTGGAGGGCTGGACGCTGCTTGCGGCGCTCGCCGCCCAGACCCGGCGGATCGGCCTCGGCCTGCTGGTGACGAGCAACCGGATCAGGCCCCCGGCCGTGCTCGCCAAGATCGCCGCGACCGCCGACGCCGTCTCCGGCGGGCGGCTGACGGTGGGCATCGGCGTGGGCGGCACCCGCCAGCCGGACGGCGCCGGCGGGGTGCCGGGGCAGAACCCGGCGACCGCCGAGTACGCCGCCTACGGCCTCGACCTGGTCTCCCCAGGCGAGGGGGTGGCGCGGCTGGCCGAGTCCTGCACCATCCTGCGGCGGCTGTGGACCGAGGAGCGGGTCGACTTCGAGGGCCGCTACTACCGGCTGCGGGGGGCGCATTGCGAGCCGCGGCCGCCGCGCCGCCCGCCGCTGCTGATCGGCGGCTGGGGCACCAGGACCCTGCGGGTGGTGGCCGAGCACGCCGACGTGTGGAACGTGCCGGGGCCGCCGCACAACGACCTGGCCTTCGTCCGGGAGCGCTCGGCGGTCCTCGACCGGCACTGCGCGGAGATCGGCCGCGACCCGGCGGAGATCACGCGCTCGGTGCAGTTCCACGTGACCTACGAGGACCCCGCGGCCGTGCGGGCCACCGCCCGCGCGTTGCTCGGCATGGGCGTCACGCACGTGGTGCTGAACCTGACCCGGCCCTACCCGCCGCGGCCCGCCCGCTGGGTGGCGGACGAGATCATCCGGCCGCTCCTCGCGGAGGCGGCCGGCGCCGGCCGGGCCGGGGCCCGGGTCTGAGGCCCGGCGCCGGCCCCGCTACTCGTCGGGGTCGGCGCGGTCCAGGGCGGGGCGGCGCCCTGGGGGCTGGGCCAGCAGCCGGTCGGCCGCGGTCGTGTCCGTGACCAGGCTGGTGACCAGCCCGGAACGCAGCACCGCGCCGATCGCGTCGGCCTTGCGGCGGCCCCCCGCGATGGCCACCACCTCGGGAATCCGCCGCAGCCGCTCGGCCTCGACGGTGATGCAGCGCTCCCCCAGGTCGCGGCCCACCCGGCGGCCGTCGGCCGCGAAGAGGTGCGCGGACATCTCCGCGGCCACCCCGAGCGAGGCGTAGTGCTCGCGCTCCTCCTTGCCGAGCATGTCGTGCACGGCGGAGATCCCCGCCTCCCAGGAGCCGATGGACACCGCCGCGATGGTCACCTTGTCGAAGTACTCGAAGGCCGCCGCGATCCCCGGCTGGCCGCGCAGCGCCGCGGCGGTGGCCGAGTCGGGCAGCAGCATCGGCGCGTAGATGGGGTGGGCCTCGCCGCCGGAGACGGCCGCGGCCAGGCGCACCGCCTCCACCGAGCCGCGCTCCGCGGTGCCCGCGTCGTACACGCCGGTGAGCTGGACCACGGTGCACGGCGGCAGTTCGCGCAGCGCCTGCGCCATGTGGATGGTGGAGCGGCCCCAGGCCAGGCCGATCACCTCCCCCTCGGAGACCAGCTCGCCGAGCAAGTCGGCGGCCACCTCGCCCAGATGCTCGGGGTCCGGGGTGTCGTCCGCCGCGTCGGCCGGCGACTCGGCGACCACCACGTGCCGCAGCCCGTAGCGGGCGCGCAGCGCGTCCGACCGTTCGGCGTCAAGCTCGGCGGGGACCCGGATCTCGATGCGTACCAAGTCGTGTTCCACCGCCGATTCGAGCACCCGGGCCACCTTGAACCGGCTGACCCCGAACTCGTCGGCGATCTGGATCTTCGACTTGCCTTCCAGATAGAAGCGGCGCGCCATCGCGGCCGCCTGCATCAGCTCGGCGGGCCCCATCCGTGTGGCTGACCTCCCGGTCGGCACCGCACTCACCTCACTGTCCCTCAGTCCGTCTTCCCGCACACCAACCGCCTGTTCATCCTCGCAGATCCGGCGGACCCCCGATTCGTCCCCGACGCCCCGGGGAGGCCGCGGAACCCGATCGACAGCGGCCGTTCACCCGGACGTCAGTCCGCGCGGGGCGCGGGGGCGAGGGCGCGCTCCGCCCGCTCGCGCAGGGCGCGCACCGCGGCGGCCGGGTCCTGCGCCCCGTAGACGGCGGAGCCGGCCACGAAGACGTCCGCGCCCGCCTCCGCGCAGCGTTCGATCGTCTCGGCGGAGACCCCGCCGTCCACCTGGAGCCACAGGCTCAGGCCGTGCCGCTCGATCAGCCTCCTGGTGCGCCGGATCTTCGGCAGCATGATGTCGAGGAACGCCTGGCCGCCGAAGCCGGGTTCCACGGTCATCACCAGCAGCATGTCCAGTTCGGGCAGCAGGTCCTCGTACGGCTCGATCGGGGTCGCGGGCTTGAGCGCCATGGAGGCCCTGGCGCCCTTGGCACGCAGCTCGCGGGCCAGGCGCACCGGGGCGGCGGCGGCCTCGGCGTGGAAGGTGACGGAGCCGGCCCCCGCCTCCGCGTAGGCGGGCGCCCAGCGGTCGGGGTCCTCGATCATCAGATGGCAGTCCAGCGGGATGTCGGTGGCCTTGCGCAGCGACTCGACGACGGGCAGCCCCAGCGTCAGGTTGGGCACGAAGTGGTTGTCCATCACGTCGATGTGCAGCCAGTCGGCGCCCTCCACGGCCCTGGCCTCCTCGGCGAGCCGGGAGAAGTCGGCGGACAGCATGCTGGGGTTGATCTGAGCCATGGCCCCCAGTATTCAGCATGGGGCGTGACGCCGGTCACGCGGTGCGGCGCAGCAGCGCCAGGTACATCGCGTCGGTGCCGTGCCGGTGCGGCCACAACTGCACGTCCGGGCCCTCGCCGAGGCCGGGGACGCCGGGCAGCAGCGGGCGGGCGTCGATCCACTCGGCCCGCGGATCGCCCGGCCCGCGCAGCCCCTTGAGCACGTCCCCGACCACGACCCGGGTCTCGGCGAGGTGCGGCGAGCAGGTCGCGTACCCCACGACCCCGCCGGGGCGCGCGGCCTCGAGCGCCGAGCGCAGCAGGCCGCGCTGGAGCGAGGCGAGCCCGTCCAGGTCCTCCGGCCCGCGCCGCCAGCGGGCCTCGGGGCGGCGGCGCAGGGCGCCGAGGCCGGTGCAGGGCACGTCGACCAGCACCCGGTCGAAGGCGCCGGGCCGCCAGGCGGGCCTGCGCCCGTCGGCGACGATCACCTGACAGGGACCGGGGTTGCCGGCCAGGGCGCGGGCGACCAGCCTGGCCCGGTGCGGCTGCCGCTCCGCGGCGAGCAGGGCGGCACCGCGCTCCGCGGCCAGGCCGGCGAGCAGCGCGGCCTTGCCGCCCGGGCCCGCGCAGCCGTCGAGCCAGCGGGTGTCGCGCCCGGTCACCGGGGCGCCCGCCAGCGCGAGGGCGACCAGCTGGCTGCCCTCGTCCTGCACCCCGGCGCGGCCCTCGCGGACCGCGTCCAGGGCGCCGGGCTCGCCGCCCTCGGCCAGCCGCACCGCGTAGGGGGACCAGCGGCCGGGCTCGGCCTGCGGCTGCGCGGCGAGCAGTTCCTCCCGGGTGGCGCGGCCCGGGCGGGCGGCGAGGGTCACCCGCGGCCGCTCGTTGTCGGCGGCCAGCAGGGACTCGATCTCCTCCCGGCCGCCGCCGAGGGCGTCCCACAGCGCGGAGACGATCCAGCGCGGGTGGGCGTGCCGGAGCGCCAGGTGGCGTTCGGGGTCCTCGTCGTAGGGCGGGCAGAGGCGGTCGAGCCAGCCGTCGAGGTCGTGGGCGGCGACGCGGCGCAGCACGGCGTTGACGAACTTGGCCCGCCCGTCGCCGAGCACGTACCTGGCGAGTTCCACGCTGGCGCTGACGGCGGCGTGGACCGGGATGCGGGTGCCGAGCAACTGGTGTGCGCCCAGGGAGAGTACGTCCAGCACCGGCGGGTCCACCTCGCGCAGCGGGCGGTCGACGCACGCGGCGAGCACCGCGTCGTAGGTGCCCTGGCGGCGCAGCGTCCCGTAGACCAGCTCGGTGGCCAGGGCGGCGTCCCGCGTGTCCAGTTCCCCGGCCCTGCGGGCCTTCGTCAGGAGCGGCGGCAGCACGAGGTTGGCATAGGCCCGCCGCTCGTCGACGGCGCGCAGGGCATCGAAGGCGAGGACCCGCACGGGGTCGCGGTGGGGGCGGCGATGGGGCCTGGGCGCGCGCGGCGGCCGACTGCTCACGGAACAAGGACTCCGACCGGTGAGGGAATGGGACCCCAAGCCTACGGCGCCCCGCGCGGGCGCCCGCCCGGTGCCGGGGCTCAGGCGGGGCCGGTGGGGCCCGGGCCCCTGCGCTCCACCTCGGGGAGGGCGTCGATGACGCTGCGCAGGTGCGCCCGCATCGCGGCCTCGGCCGCCCCGGGGTCGGCCGCGCACAGCGCCTCGATGATCCGCAGGTGCTCCGGCAGCGAGACGTGGGGGCGGCCGGGCTGCATGGCCAGCCGGAACTGGTGGCGGACGTTCTGCCCGCGCAGGCGCTCCAGGACGGTGCGGGCCGTGCGCTGCCCGCTCAGGGTGAGGACCAGCGCGTGCAGCCGCCGGTTGAGGTCCGAGTACCCGAAGACGTCGCCGCGGGCGACGGCCTCGCGCATCCGCTCCCCGATCTCCCGCAGCGTGCCGCGGTCCTCCTCGGTGGCGCGCTCGGCCGCCTTGGCCGCGCACAGGCCCTCGAGCGCCATGCGGACCTCGGTGATCTCGATGGCCTCGTCGAGCGAGACCGCGCGGACCCGGGCCCCGCGGTTCTGGATGCGCTCGACCAGGCCCTCGGTGGCCAGCTGGACGAGGGCGTTGCGCACCGCGGCCCGGCTGGCGCCGAACTGCTCGGACAACTCCGCCTCGACGAGGCGCTGGTTGGGCGCGAAGTCGCCGCTGGTGATCGTGTCGCGAATCGCGTCGACGACCGAGGCCGGTCCGCCACCGGCCGGGTCTGCGGCCGCGCCGGCGCCTGTTGCCATTGCTGTCTCACCCTCCACGGGCCCGGGGCCGGGGCCGGGCGAGCGCGGGTCGGCGGCGCGCGCCTTCCGGCCGCCGCCCCGCATGGCCTTCCGGGGGGCGCGGCCCTCGCTCCCGGAGATCGCCCCGGATGTCGTCGGTATCGTATCCGGCCGCCGGCCGCCGCCTGCCGCGGTCACCCGGGTGCGCGCGGGGGCACCGGCGGGGTGCCGTGGGTGTGGAAGGACTCGATCGTCTTCAGGCCCCACGCCTGGCCCTTGGCGCGCTCGGCCTCGGTCCAGGTGACGGTCTCCCAGTCGGGGGCGAAGATCAGCCGCCCGGTGGGGTTGCACAACTCGACGCGGTTGCCGCCGGGTTCGTAGACGTAGAGGAAGAACGTCTGCTGGATGGCGTGCTTGTGCGGGCCGGTCTCGATGAAGATCCCGTTGTCCAGGGCGATGTCGGCGGCGCGCAGGATGTCCTCGCGGGTGTCGGTGGCGAAGGCGATGTGGTGCAGGCGCCCGCTCGACCCGGTCCGGTCGTTGGTGTAGACGAGGTCGTAGGACTTCTGGGCGAAGTGGGTCCACTGCCCGGAGATCACGCCGCTGTCCAGCCGGATCTGCTCGGTCACCCGGCCGCCGAGGGCCTCGCAGACGAAGCCGCCGTTGGCCGCGGCCTCGCGGGCGAGGTAGTTGACGTGGTCGAGCCTGCGCACCCCGACCCCGCGGCCCGGGTACGCCTGGGCCTGGTTCTTCAGGGCGGGCCGCAGGTGGGCGGGCGGCCGGTAGCGCTCGGTCTCCCAGTAGAGCTCCATCAGGTGGCCGTCGGGGTCGCGGAAGCGGTAGGTGGGCCCGAGGCCCGGTTCGCCCTCGGCCCAGCCGATCCCCAGCCCGCGCCGCTCGACGGCGGCGACCCGCCGCCTGAGCGCCGCCTCGCTCGAGGCGCGCAGGGCGGTGGCGCCCACGCCGGAGGTCGCGGCGGCGGTCAGCTTGAGGCTGTGGTGCTCGTAGTCGTCCCAGGTGCGCAGGTAGACCGAGTCGCCGGCGGCGCCGTTCTCGGTCAGGCCGAGGACCCGGACGAAGAAGTCCAGGCTCTTCTCCGGCTCGGGGGTGAGGAGTTCCACGTGCCCGAGGTGGGCTATCTCGTGGCGGGGCGAGGCGTCGGGCTCGGGCATCTTCGGCTCCTGTCGGGTTCCTGTCCCTGCCCGGCCGGCGCACCTCCGGCGAGACGGCGGCGGGCATCCGGCGGATGCGGCGGGCGGCGGCGCCGTGGCAGGCCGGGGCCGGGGAGGGAGTGCGGGCGGGCTCAGCTGCGGGGGAAGGCGGTGCCGTCGAACAGCTTCCGCGCGGTGCGGATCACCGTCGAGCTGCGCACCCGCGGCACCGCCGGGCCGCCCCGCCCGCCAGGGTCGCCGGGGCCGCCGGTCCGGGGGTCCGCGGGGCGAGCGGGGCCCTCAGGATCGCCGAACTCGACGGCCACGGCCAGCCTGCCGCTGGGGTGCTCGATCTCCAGGGGCGCGCCGGCCGGCGGGCGGACCAGCACATCGTGGCCGACGGCGCCGTCGAGGAGCGCGGCGGTGGCGACGCTGACCGCGCCCAGCACCCCGATCGAATGGTGTGGCCGCAGCGGGATGAAGGTCCTGGTGCACAGGGCGCCGCCCTCCCGCGGCGGGGCGACCAGCGTGGTCTTGGGCACCGGGGTCCCGGCGACCTCGCCGAGCCCCATCAGGCGCCCGGCCGCGGTGCGCAGGGCCTGCACCCGGCGGGCCAGGTCCGCGTGCGCGGCGAGCTCCGCGACCGGCTCGTAGCCGGTGAGGCCCAGGTCGGCGGCCGCGGCCACGACCACGGGCATGCCGTTGTCCACGCAGGTGACCTCGATGCCCTCGACGGTGTCCCGCACCCGGCCGGTGGGCAGCAGGCTGCCGCACACCGAGCCCTCGGTGCCGGCGAAGGCCAGCTCCACCGGGGCCGCGGTGCCCGGCACGCCGGAGATGGCCGCCGGGCCCGCGTACGCCACCTCGCCGCCCGGGGTGGGGAAGGAGGAGACGGCGGTGGCGCCGGTGTTGACCAGCCGTATCCGCACGCTGGTGCGCTCGGGCCCGGCGGCGACCAGGCCGCGCTCGACGGCGAACTGCCCCACTCCGGCAAGGAGGTTGCCGCAGGTCTGCCGGTCGGAGACGGTGGGCTCGCCGACCCCGACCTGGAGGAAGAGGTAGTCCACGTCCCGGTCGGGCCCGCCGCCCGGCCACACCACGGCCACCTTGCTGGTGAGCGGGTGGGCCCCGCCGAGGCCGTCGATCTGCCGCGGGTCGGGCGTGCCCATGAGGCGCAGCAGCAGGCCGTCGCGTTCCGCCGGGTCGGCCGGGAGGTCGGCGCCGAGGAAGTACGCGCCCTTGGAGGTGCCGCCCCGCATCAGCATGCACCGCACGCCGCTCATCCCGGCTCCCCTTCCGCGGCCTGCCGCGCCGCGTACTCGGCGGCCGTCAGGTACTCCACGCCCAGGTCGGCGAGGGTGCGGCGCAGGCCGTACCGGTCGAGGCCGAGTTCGCCCGCGCCGAACGCCTCCCGGGTGGCGGCCTCCCTGGCGAGGCGGGCGCGTCCCGCGGTCACCGCGGCGGCGGCCGCCGTGCGCGGGACGCACATCACCCCGTCGTCGTCGGCCAGGATCACGTCGCCGGGGTGGATCGTCCGCCCGCCGATCGCGAGGGGCACGTTCACCGCGCCCGCGGTCGCCTTCACGGTGCCCTGGGCGCTGACCGCGGCCGACCAGACGGGGAAGCCCATCGCGCGCAGTGCGGCGACGTCGCGCACGCCCGCGTCGAGGACCGCGCCCCGCACGCCGCGGTGCCGCAGGGCGGTGGCGAACAGCTCGCCGAACAGGCCGTCGCGGGAGGGCGAGGTGGTGGTCACCACGAGGACGTCCCCCGGGCCGCACTGCTCGACGGCGGCGTGGATCATCAGGTTGTCCCCGGGCCAGCACAGCGCCGTCACGGCCGTGCCGGCGATCCGCGCGCCCTCCTGGACGGGCCGCAGCCCCGGGCCGAGGTAGCCGGTGCGGCCCAGCGCCTCGTGGACGGTGGCCACGCCCATCCCGGCCAGGGCCGCCACCTCCCCGGCCCCGGCGCGCGGCGGGTCGGTGACGATGACGGGCCTCACGACAGCACCCCGGTGACCTGGGGGAAGACCCGGGCGTACGCCTCGCCCCTGGTGTCGTGCGGCAGGCCGAGGTTGGGTCCGGCGTTGCGCCTGAGCTGCACGCCCCTGCGCTTGGCCAGGTCGGTGTAGTAGTCCCACAGGTGCCGCTGGGCCGGCAGGCACTCCATGGCCTTGCGCTTGCGGGCGAAGACGGGGGTGATGTCGAGCAGCACGTCGGGGCGGAAGTCGCACTGCTCGGGCTGGTGCGGCTCGAACAGGAACACCGGCGGCGCGCCCAGCGGCTCCCCTGGGGCGTCGTACCCCGCGGCCTGGGCCAGCACCCGGGCCTGGAGGGCCATCCGGGCGGCGGCGGCGTGGTCGCCGTTGTAGGGGTCGGACAGGGTGTGGGTGAGGACGGCGGTGGGCGCCAGCTCGCGGTGGATCCGCACCAGCCGGTCGACCAGCTCCTGGGACTCGCGCAGCGGGTAGTCGCCCGCGTCGAGGAAGCGCACCTCGGCGCCGAGGGCGGCGGCGGCCTGTTCCGCCTCCGCCCTGCGCAGCGCCTTGATCTCCTCCAGGGTCCTGCCCTCCCGCCAGGCGCGCGCCGACTCCCCGCGCTCGCCGAAGCTCAGGCAGACGACCGTCGCCCGCTCGCCGCGCTCCGCGGCGAGGGCGAGCGCGCCGCCGGCCCGCCACACGAAGTCTCCGGCGTGGGCGCTGACCACGAGCAGGCTGCCCGGGCGTTCCGTTGCGGCTTGCGACATTCGCTTCTCCTCGTCTGTGACGCGCTGCCCATCCTGGGATGCACCCGACAAGATTGTCAACAATTTATTCGGCGACTTTCGATGAGATTCCGTCGAAACTCTTGTCGCGCATTCCGGCGCCGCCGTACCGTCTGTGCCCTCCCCGAGATCCCCCACCGCGCCCCCCCGGACGAAAGGGACGAGGATGTCCTCAGACACACCGCGCGGCCCGGCCGCCGACCCCGTGCGCCGCCTGGCGTTCCGCGTGACCGCCCTGTGCTGGTTCGTCGTCCTTCTCGACGGACTCGACCTGTTCGTCTACGGCGCGACCCTGCCGGGCCTGCTGGACGACAAGAGCCTCGCCCTCGACCCCTCGGACGGCGGCGACATCGGCAGCCTCACCACGCTGGGCATGCTCCTGGGCGCCCTCGGGTCCGGCCTGATCACCGACCGGACGGGACGCAGGAAGATCGTCCTCTCCGGGGTGGTGATCTTCTCGCTCGGCTCCGCCGCCTGCGCCATGGCCCAGACCGTCGCCCAGTTCGGCGCCGCCAGGCTGGTCGCGGGCGTCGGCCTCGGGGGCCTGCTGCCCACCGCCATCGCCCTGGTCATGGAGTACGCCCCGCCCGGGCGCAGGCACCTGGCCGTCACCCTGGTGATGACGGCACATCAGGCGGGCGGCGCCGTCGCGGGAGCCCTGGCGATGTCGGTCGTGGACGCGCTCGGCTGGCGCTCGGTGTACTGGCTGGGGGCGCTGCCGCTCCTGCTTGCGGTCCCGGTGATCGCCCTCATGCTGCCCGAGTCCGTGACCTACCTGCTCGCCAGGGGCCGCACCGCCGAGGCCCAGGCCCTCGCCGGCCGGCACGGCGTCCCGCTCGGCCACTTCACGCCCGAGCCGGACGCGGGCAGGGGCGGCAGCCTGCGCGCCCTGTTCACGCCCGCGGTCCGGACCACGACCCTGCTCTTCTGGATCGCCTCCTTCGCCGGCCTGCTGCTCGTCTACGGCATGAGCACCTGGCTGCCCACGATGATGCGCGACAACGGCTACCACCTCGGCTCCTCGATCAGCTTCGTGCTCGTGATCAACATCGGCGGCATCGTGGGCATGCTGGTCGCCGGGCGGCTCGCCGACGGCTTCGGCTCCCGGCCGGTGGCCATCGCCTGGTTCGCGCTGACCGCGGGCGGCGTCGGCCTGCTGGCCGTGCACATGCCGCTGGGGCTGACCTACGCGCTCGTCTTCGTGACCGGCGGCTGGCTCTTCAGCGCCCAGACGCTCATCTACTCGAGCACCGGCTCGTACTACCCGCAGGAGGACCGGGCCACCGCGCTGGGCTGGGTCTCCGGGATGGGCCGGTTCGGCGCGGTCTTCGGCCCCTGGCTCGGCGGGGTGCTGGTGGATGCCGACATGTCGACCTGGGGATTCGGCGTGTTCGCCGCGGCCGGCCTGCTGGGCGCGGTGATGATCGCCTTCGTGCCCCGGCTGCCGCGGGCCGGCGGCCCGGCCGGCCCGCCTCCCGCGAGGACGGCCCCCGCCGCTCCCCCGGGCTCCCCCGGCCTCGGCACGCCCCCGCTCGCCTGAGGCGCCGGGCGGCGGAAGGGCGCGCCGGGGCAGCCGGGCGGCCTAGCCGCCCAGGCGGTCGGCGGAGGTGACGCGGGCGCCGCGGGCCCAATCGGCCGCGCGCATCGGCTTCTTGCCCGGCGGCTGCACCCACTCCAGCTCCACCGCGTGCGAGCCGGTGCCCACGTGCACGGCCCGCTTGCCCACGGCCGGCTCGCCCGGGGCCAGCCCGTCGAGGTCGGGCGCGGGCGTCACCTGACGCAGCTTCAGCCGCTCGCCGCGGAAGGTCGTCCACGCCCCGGGCGCGGGGGTGCAGGCCCGCACCTGCCGGTCGATCCGCAGCGCGGGCGCCGACCAGTCGACGGCCGCGTCCTCGACGGTCAGCTTCGGGGCCGTGGTGACGCCCTCGGCCGGCTGCGGCACCGCGCGCAGCGAGCCGTCCTCGATCCCGTCCATGGTGGCCAGGAGCAGCCCGGCGCCGGCCAGGGCGAGCCGCGTCAGCAGGTCCCCGCTGGTGTCCTTCGGCCGGATCTCCTCGGTGATCACGCCGTACGTCGGGCCGGAGTCCAGGCCCTCCTCGATCCGGAAGGTGGTGGCGCCGGTGACGTCGTCCCCGGCGAGCAGCGCGTGCTGCACGGGGGCGGCGCCGCGCCAGGCGGGCAGCAGGGAGAAGTGCAGGTTGACCCAGCCGTGCCGCGGGATGTCGAGCGCCGGCTTGGGCAGCAGGGCGCCGTAGGCGACCACGGGGCAGCAGTCGGGGCCGATCTCCCGCAGCCGGTCGAGGAACGCCGGCTCGCGGGGGCGGGCGGGCTGCAGGACCTCGATGCCCGCCTCGCGGGCGCGCTCGGCCACCGGGCTCGCGACCACCCGGCGCCCGCGGCCCGCGGGCGCGTCGGGCCTGGTGACGACGCCGGCGACCTCGTGCCGCCCGGAAGCGATCAGCGCGTCGAGCGCGGGAACGGCGACCTCGGGAGTGCCTGCGAAGACCAGCTTCATCGTGCGCGTGCGACCTCTCGGGCGGAGCGGACGGGTGGCCTGCCAGTCTAGGGGGCCGCGGCGGGGCGCCCTCGCCAGGGGCGTACGGAAAGCCCGCGCGCTCCGCCGAGTTGACGATGCGCTCCGATACCGTGACCCAGGCCCCGGGTGAGGCGTTGGTCAAGGCAGATTGACCCCAACGGGCCGTGTTCAGGCCCGATTCCTTGACCTTCACTAGACGCCGGTTCGAGAGGCTTCTTCATGGCCGACCACGCCACCCCCGACGCTCAGGCACGAGCCAGTCTTCATCTGCTGGTGCGGGACATCGAGCGGGTCCGCCGACAGGTGGACGCGCTGCGTACGCTCACCGCCCAGCTGGGCAACGTCTACCGCCCCCGACGCACCGGTCCCTCGACCGGGTTCGTCGTCTACGGACGCGCCCCGGCCCCCACCGTCCGCCTCGCCCAGGAACTTCGCGACAGCGTCGAGGCCCTGGTGACGGCCGCGGTGGACTTCGACCGTTCGCTCGGCTTCTCCTGGGACGCCGTGGGCTCGGCCCTCGGCGTGACCAAGCAGGCGGTCCACCGCCGGTACGGCGTGCGGCGGGCGGCGGGGCAGCAGCCGGGGGCGGGACGCGAGGGCGCCAGGCAGGAGCAGGCGGCGCCCGCCGTGCCGCAGGCGCGGGCGGTGCGCGCCGCCCCGCAGGCCGGCGGCCCGGGCGGGCTCCCCGGGCAGCGCAACGGCTGAGGCCCGCCGGCTGCGCGGGCGCGGCCGCGCCGGGCCGGGCGGCACGGGCCCGGGCCGGGGCGGCCGTCCTCAGCCGATGTCCTGGGGGTCCACCCGGATCCTGACCGGTGGGCCCTCGCGGCGGGCCAGGCGCCCGGCCTGCGCCGACTTCAGGGCCGCCGCCAGTTCCGCGCCGTGGCCGGGCGGCACCCGGATCAGGGCCCGCTCCCACCGCTCCCCCGCCGGCGGGTCGCCCGGGCGCCGCGGGCGGCCCGGCTCGGCGACCGGCAGCGGCACCGGGCCGAGCACCTCGGCCGAGGCGGGCAGCCGCAGCGAACCAAGCAGCCCGGCCACGGCCTCGGGGCTGCCGCTGACCGCGGCCATCCGCGCGACCGGCGGGAAGCCGAGGAAGGATCGGTCGGCCAGCTCGCGGCGGGCGTGCCCGGCCGGGTCCCAGCGCACCAGGGACTGCACGGCCCGCTCGGTGGGCTCGCCCAGCACGACCACCGTGCCGCCCTCGGCCTGCGGGCGGACCAGCGCCGCCGCGTTCAGCCAGCAGCGCAGCGCCTCCTCGCCGGCCCGCAGGTCGGGCCTGCCGAGCAGCGCCCAGCCGTCGAGCAGCAGCGCCGCCGCATAGCCGGGCCCCTCGGGAACGGGCTCGGCGCCTGGGGTGCTGACGACGAGCGCGGGCCGGTCGGGCACGGCGCCGAGCACGTGGTCGCGGCCCGAGGTGCGCACCTGCACGGCGGGAAAGGCCCGGCCCAGTTCCTCGGCGGTGCGCCGCGCGCCGACCACCACGGCGCGCAGCCGGGCCCCGCCGCACTCCGCGCAGTGCCAGCCCGGGGCGTCCTGGCCGCACCAGGCGCAACGCAGCACCTCCGCGGCGCCCACCGCGGCCAGCGGCCCGTGGCAGTGGGCGCACCTGGCCGGGGTGCGGCAGCGGGCGCAGGCCAGCCGCGGCACGTAGCCGCGGCGCGGCACCTGCACCAGGACCGGGCCGCGGGCGAGCCCCTCCCGCACCGCCTGCCAGGCGAGGGTGGGCAGCCGCGCCGCCCTGGCGGCCGGATCGCGGGCCTGGTCGCCGTCGCCGACGGTGCGCACCAGGGGCGCGGCGGCGCGCACGGCCTCCCTGGCGGCGGCGAGTTCCCCCGCCCAGCCGGTCTCGACCAGCCGGGCGGACTCGGCGCTGCGGGAGAGGCCGCCGAAGAGCGCCGCGGCCCCCTCCTGCACGGCCCGCAGCGCCAGCACCTCGCGGGCGTGCGGCTGCGGCGCGCGGTCGTCGTGGTGCGCGGCGTCCCCGTCGTCCCACAGCGCCACCAGGCCGAGCCGGGCGACGGGGGCGAACATCGCGGCCCGGGTGCCGACCACGCACCGCACGGCGCCCCGGCTGACCGCGAGCCAGCGCCGGTACCTGGCCTCCGGGCCCGCGTCGGCGGTGAGCAGGACGTGGTGGCCGGGGCCGAGCAGCGCGGTGAGGGCGGCGTCGGCGCGGGCGGCCGCGCGGCCGTCGGGCAGCACCGCGAGGGCGCCGCGGCCCGCCGCGAGCGCGGTGGCCAGCGCGCGGGCCAGCTCGTCCGGCCAGTGCGGTCCCGGCAGGGCCGTCCACACCGCGCGGGGCGCCTCGCCGCGCGCGAGGGCGGCCAGGTAGGCGGGGCCGCTCGGGTACCGGCTCCAGCCGCCCGGCCCGGGCGGGGCGGGCGGGGGCGGGGCGGGCGGCGAGGGCTGCCGCTCGGCGCGGGCCATCCGCGGCGGCACGGCCAGCTGCACGACGTCGGCCAGGGCCCCGGCGTAGCGGTCGGCCACGGCACGGCACAGCCGCAACAGGCCGGGCGAGAGCACCGGTTCGGTGGAGAGGACCTGGGCGAGCGGGGCGAGGACCCCGGGGAAGTCGCTGTCGGCGCGGCGCTCCACCACGAAGCCGTTGATCAGCCTGCCGCCCTCGCGGCGGCCGTCGCGCTGCCCCGCGCCGAACCTGACCCTGACCCTGACCCCCGGCCTGGCCTCGGCGTCCATCGCCGCGGGAACGGCGTAGTCGAAGAGCCGGTCCAGGTGGACGAGGCCCTTGTCGACCAGAACCCTGGCCACCGGAAGGCGCTCGGCGAGCGGCGCGTTCCGCCAGGTCCTGGGCCTGGCCCTGGGAGCGGTGCGCGCGGCCTGCCCGACGAGCGCCAGCTGCTCGCCCTCGCGCCCGGCGCGCTCGGAACCGCCCATCGGGCCGTTGTCACCCACCCCGCCAGTACAGCAGACGAGTCCGACATGTCCGCCCGCGCCGAGGGGAGGCCCCGGCGGCGCGGGCCGGGCGCGTCAGAGGCCGGTGACGGAACGCAGGGCGTCCACGCGGTCGGTGCGCTCCCAGGTGAACTCGGGCAGCTCGCGCCCGAAGTGCCCGTAGGCGGCGGTGCCCGCGTAGATGGGGCGCAGCAGGTCGAGGTCGCGGATGATCGCGGCCGGGCGCAGGTCGAAGACCTCCGTGATGGCCTGCTCGATCTTCTCCACCGGCACCGAGGCGGTCCCGAAGGTCTCGACGAAGAGCCCGACGGGGGCGGCCTTGCCGATGGCGTAGGCGACCTGGACCTCGCAGCGCGAGGCGAGGCCGGCGGCCACGACGTTCTTGGCCACCCAGCGCATCGCGTAGGCCGCGGACCGGTCCACCTTGGAGGGGTCCTTGCCGGAGAACGCGCCGCCGCCGTGCCTGGCCATGCCGCCGTACGTGTCGATGATGATCTTGCGGCCGGTCAGTCCCGCGTCGCCCATCGGGCCGCCGATCTCGAAGCGGCCGGTGGGGTTCACCAGCAGCCGGTAGCCCTCGGTGTCCAGCTTGATGCCGTCGCCGAGCAGGGCCCGCAGCTCGGGCTCGACCACGAACTCCCTGATGTCGGGGGCGAGCAGCGACTCCAGGTCGATGTCGGAGGCGTGCTGCGAGGACACCACGACGGTGTCGAGGCGGACCGCCTTGTCGCCGTCGTACTCGATGGTGACCTGGGTCTTGCCGTCGGGGCGCAGGTAGGGGATGGTGCCGTTCTTCCTGACCTCGGAGAGCCGGTGGGACAGCCGGTGGGCCAGCTGGATGGGCAGCGGCATCAGCTCGGGGGTCTCGTCGCAGGCGTAGCCGAACATCAGGCCCTGGTCGCCCGCGCCCTGCCGCTCCAGCTCGTCCTGCGCGCCCTCGACCCGCGACTCGTACGCCGCGTCCACGCCCTGGGCGATGTCGGGCGACTGCGAGCCGATCGAGACCGAGACCCCGCAGGAGGCGCCGTCGAAGCCCTTCTTGGAGGAGTCGTAGCCGATCTCGAGGACCTTGCCCCGCACCAGCGTCTCGATCGGCACGTACGCCTTGGTGGTCACCTCGCCGGCCACGTGCACGAGGCCGGTCGTGATCAGGGTCTCCACCGCCACGCGCGAGGCGGGGTCCTCGGTGAGGAGCGCGTCGAGGATGGTGTCGCTGATCTGATCGGCGATCTTGTCTGGGTGACCCTCGGTCACCGATTCCGAGGTGAACAGACGGCGGGACACATCGCTCCCTGGGGTTGCAGCGGCTGCTGGCTGAATGCTTGCGACCGCCCCGGCGGCCGGTGCGGTCCGCGTCAGTGTATCCGGATCACCGCAGGCATGGACGGTGGCGGTCCCATATTCCGGTCATTCCCATAGGCTCCGCCGGCCCGCGCCGCGGACCGCCACGGTATCCCGGCGGCCTGCGGAAAGGGAGGGGGCGCCCGCACTCCGAGACGCGGCGCCCGCCCCGGGGCCCCGCGGCGGCGCCGCGGCGGGTGCCCGTACCTCCCGGCCGCGGATCAGGCCGGGGCGCCGCCCAGGCGCCGCAGCACCGCGTCCCAGATCCGGTGGGCGAGCACCTCCTTGGGGCCGCGGGGCACGTGCGTCTGCGGGCCGCCGGCCTCCAGGATGACCGCCTCGTTCTCCTCGGTGCCGAACGCAAGGCCCTCGCCGACCCGGTTGACCACCAGCAGGTCGCAGCCCTTGCGGGCGAGCTTGGCGCGGCCGTTGGCCAGGACGTCCTCGGTCTCGGCCGCGAAGCCGGCGACGACCTGCCCGGGGCGCCTGGCGGCGGCGAGGCCGGCCAGGATGTCGGGGTTGCGCACGAGGGCGATGGGCTCGGGATCGCGGCCCTCCACCTTCTTGATCTTGTTCTGGGCGCGGGCCGCGGGCCGGAAGTCGGCGACCGCCGCGGCCATCACCACCGCGTCCGCGTCCGCCGCCGCCTTCGTCACCGCGGCGGCGAGTTCCGCGGCCGTGCCCACCCGGATCACCTCGGCGCCCGCCGGGTCGGGCAGCGCGCTGTTGGCGGAGACCAGGGTGACCCTGGCGCCGCGGGCGAGCGCGGCGCGGGCCAGCGCGTAGCCCTGCTTGCCCGAGGAGTGATTGCCGAGGAAGCGGACCGGGTCGAGCGGCTCCCGGGTGCCGCCCGCGCTGACCACCAGGTGCCGGCCTGCCAGGTCGGCGCGCCAGGCCCCGGCGGCCTCCCCTGGCTCCCCGGCCGTCCCCGGCTCCCCCGGCACCGCCGCGGCCGGCGCCGTGGCACGGGCCAGCACCGCGCGGCAGAGCTCGAAGATCGCCTCGGGGTCAGGCAGCCGGCCCTTTCCGGTGTCGGCTCCGGTCAGCCGCCCGGAGGCCGGCTCGACGACGAGGGCGCCGCGGCTCCTGAGGGTGGCCACGTTCTCCCTGGTGGCGGGGTGCTCCCACATCTCGGTGTGCATGGCGGGGGCGAAGACGAGGGGGCACCTGGCGGTCAGCAGGACGTTGGTCAGCAGGTCGTCGGCCCGCCCGGTGGCCGCGCGGGCCAGCACGTCCGCGGTGGCCGGGGCGACGACGACCAGGTCGGCGGCCTTCCCGAGGCGGACGTGCGGCACCTCGTGCACGTCCTCCCAGACCTCCGTCGCCACCGGCTCGCCCGAGAGGGCCGCCCAGGTGGCCGCGCCGACGAAGCGCAGCGCGGAGGCGGTGGGCACCACCCGCACGTGGTGCCCGGACTCGGTGAACCGCCGCAGCAGCTCGCACGCCTTGTAGGCGGCGATGCCGCCGCCCACGCCGAGGACGACCTCAGGTGGCCTCATCGCTGACCGGCTCCCTTCCTGCCGCTGTCCGCCCCGGGCCCGGGCCGGCGTCGCGCCGGCTTGCGCGCCCGGAGGCGGGACCATCGTCCCCCACCGCGGCGGGCGGCCGCCCGCCGGGTCCCGGCATGCCGAAGGCCCGGCAGCGTCCGCTGCCGGGCCCGTGGTGGGAAGGCCCAGGGCCGCCGGGCGGCCCGGGGGCCACGCGCGCCGCGTGGGCGGCGTCGGCTACTCCGCGACGCCCTCGACGGCCTCCGAGGTCAGCAGGCCCGCGTTGATCTCGCGCAGCGCGATGGAGAGCGGCTTCTCGTGCACGTGCGTGTCGACGAGGGGGCCGACGTACTCCAGCAGGCCCTCGCCGAGCTGCGAGTAGTAGGCGTTGATCTGCCGGGCCCGCTTGGCCGCGTAGATCACCAGGCTGTACTTGGAGTCCGTCGCCTCGAGCAGCTCGTCGATCGGCGGGTTGATGATGCCCTCGGGCGTGGTGATGGGAGAGGACACGCTCTGCCTTCCGCTGGAGGTCCGGGGGGAATTCCCCGTGAACGAATCAAGGCCAGTGACTCATCAAGGCTAGCAGCTCGGCCGATACCCGCTCGACGGAGGTGTTGACCAGGGTGACGTCGAACTCGGCCTCGGCCGCCAGCTCCTTGCGCGCCACCGCAAGCCGCCGCTCGATCACCTCGGGCGGCTCGGTGCCCCGGCCGGTCAGGCGGCGGACCAGCTCCTCCCAGCTCGGCGGGGCCAGGAAGACCAGGCGCGCGTCCGGCATCGAGGCCCGCACCTGCCGGGCGCCGTTGAGCTCGATCTCCAGGACCACGGGGTCCCCCGCCTCCAGCCGCTGGAGGACGGGCCGGCGCGGGGTGCCGTAGCGGTTACCCGCGAACTCGGCCCACTCCAGCAACTCGCCGTTGGCGATCAGCTTGTCGAACTCGCCGTCGTCCACGAAGTAGTACTGGACGCCGTGGCGTTCCCCCGGGCGTGGCCGCCGTGTGGTGGCGGAGACGGAGAGCCACACCTCGGGGTGGGCCTTGCGCAAATGAGCGACGACCGTGCTCTTGCCGACCCCGGAAGGGCCGGAGAGCACGGTCAGCCGCGGACGATCGGTCATGCGGCAGATTATCCCGCCTCATGGGCGGGCGGGAAAATCTCAGGCGGCGCCGCTGCCGAACTCGCGCTCCAGCGCGGCGATCTGGTTGGAACCGAGCCCGCGGACCCGGCGGCTCTCGGAGATGCCGAGCCGCTCCATGATCTGGCGGGCGCGGACCTTGCCGACGCCAGGCATCGACTCCAGCAGCGCGCTGACCTTCATCTTGCCGATGACATCGTTCTCCTGGCCCTGCTTGATGACCTCGTGCAGCGAGGCGCCGGAGTGCTTGAGCCGATTCTTGACCTCGGCGCGCTCCCGGCGAGCCGCGGCGGCCTTCTCAAGCGCGGCTGCGCGCTGTTCAGGGGTAAGGGGCGGAAGAGCCACGCCTACGTCACCTCGGGTGTCGAACTTGTCGGATACGGAACGGTGAGGAACCTAGTAGTCCCGCACCGGCGGGGCAACGAGCAACGCGCTCGGCTGCTCCCGCTTCGACGGAGACTAGCGGCCGTCAAGGCGTTTAGTCAGCGAGAATCGACAAAAACTCCTGGTCAGCCTCAGAGCGTCCACGACATATCCGACAAAAGACCGCGCCGATCGCCGCCAGGGTGCGGCCGGTTACGCTCCGGAACCGGCAACTCGGGCGATCTGTCCGGCTTCCCGCGCCGCCGCCTCGCGCAGGGCGGCGAGGTGCGGGCCGTGCCGGAGCACTCCCCTGCTCACGTGGGGCACGACCCGGGACAGGGCCGGGCCGAAGACCCGCGGCAGGTCGGCCGCGGCGGCGCCCTGCGCGCCGATGCCCGGGGCCAGCAGCGGCCCGTTGATCGCGAGCCACTCCCCCGGCACGCCGCCGCCCTCGCCCGGCTCGGCGGCGAGCGTGGCGCCGACCACCGCCCCGAAGGAGCCCAGGGGCCGCGCGCCGGCGTTCTCCGCGGCGAGCCGCTCCAGGACCTCCTGCCCCACCTGGCGCCCGGCGGCGGTGGTGGCGGTCTGCACCTCGGCGCCCTCCGGATTGGAGGTGCGGGCCAGGACGAAGACCCCGCAGCCGTTGGCCCGCGCCAGGTCGAGCGCCGGGCGCAGCGCCCCGAAGCCGAGGTAGGGGCTCAGGGTCACCGCGTCCGAGAAGAGCGGGGCGCCCTCGCCGAGGTAGGCCTCGGCGTAGGCGGTCATGGTGGAGCCGATGTCCCCCCGCTTGGCGTCCATGATCACCAGCGCCCCGGCGGCCCTGGCCTCGGCGACGGCCCGCTCCAGCACGGCGATGCCGCGCGAGCCGAAGCGCTCGAAGAACGCGGCCTGCGGCTTGAGGGCCGCCACCCGGCCGGCCAGCGCCTCGACGACCGTGCCGGCGAAGCGCTCGAGCCCTTGCGGGTCGTCCGGCAGGCCCCAGTCGGCGAGCAGGGAGGGGTGCGGGTCGATCCCCACGCACAGCGGACCGCGCTCGTCCATGGCCCGGCGCAGCCGGGCGCCGAACGGCTCGCGCGGCGCCCCGGCACCCGGGGAGGCGGCGGAGCGGGGCGGGGCGGGCTTCGGGGTGGCGTTCACGGGTGACTCCCCTTGACGTCGGCGCCGACCGCGTCGGCGAGGGTGGCGTGGGGGCTTGCCGCGAGCCGCTGGGCCAGACCCCGGTGGACGGACCTGGCCCAGCCTGGTCCCGCGTAGATGAAGCCGGTGTACCCCTGGATCAGCGTGGCGCCCGCGAGGATGCGCTCCCAGGCGTCCTGGGCGGTCTCGATGCCGCCGACGCCGACCAGCACGACCCGGTCGCCGACCCGGGCGTACAGGCGCCGCAGCACCTCGAGCGCCCGCGCCCGCAGCGGGGCGCCGGACAGGCCGCCCGCGCCCAGGGCCGCCACCGGCCCGGCGGGGGTGCGCAGGCCGGTCCTGGCGATGGTGGTGTTGGTGGCGATGATGCCGTCGAGGCCGAGTTCGAGCGCGAGGCCGGCGACCGCGTCGACGTCCTCGTCGGCCAGGTCGGGCGCGATCTTGACCAGCAGCGGCACCCGGCGCTCCGGCACGGCGCGGTCGGCGGCGGCGCGCACCGCGGTCAGCAGCGGGCGCAGCCGGCCGGTGGCCTGGAGGTCGCGCAGGCCCGGGGTGTTGGGCGAGGAGACGTTGACGACGAGGTAGTCGGCGTGCGGGGCGAGGCGCCCGGTCGTCAGGACGTAGTCGGCGACGGCCTCCGATTCGGGGACGGCCTTGGTCTTGCCGATGTTGACGCCGAGGACCGGCCGGCCGGCCCCGCCGCGGCGGGCCAGGCGGGCGGCGACCGCCGCCGAGCCCTCGTTGTTGAAGCCCATCCGGTTGACCAGGGCGCGGTCGGCCGGGAGCCGGAAGAGCCGCGGCGCGGGGTTGCCCGGCTGCGGGCTCCCCGTCACGGTGCCGATCTCGACGTGGCCGAAGCCGAGGAGGCCGAGCCCCGCCATGCCGACGGCGTCCTTGTCGAAGCCGGCCGCGAGCCCGAGGGGGCCGGGCAGGTCGAGCCCGAACGCCCGCACCGAAAGCCGCGGATCGGCGGGGGCGCAGGCCGCGCGCAGGGCGCCGCGCAGCCCGGGGACGTGCGGCGCGGCGCGGATCAGCCGGAAGGCCAGGCGGTGCGCCGCCTCGGGGTCGAGGCGGCGCAGCACCGTGGTGAACAGCAGTGCGTAGGGGGTGGTGCGGGGCACGCCGCTCACCGGCCGCGGGCCGCGACGAGGTGGCGCGCGTGGTCCTGGAGGGACCGGACGCTCACCTCCCCGCGGGTGAGCGCGTCGATGCCCTGGACGGCGGCGGCCAGGGCCTGGGCGGTGGTCAGGCAGGGCACCCCGCGGGCGACGGCGGCCGTGCGGATCTCGTAGCCGTCGAGGCGGCCGCCGGTGCCGTAGGGGGTGTTGACGATGAGGTCGACCCGGCCCTCGTGGATGAGCTGCACGATCGTCGGCTCCCCGTCGGGTCCCTCGCCCTCGCTCTGCTTGCGGACGACGGTGGCGCCGATGCCGTTGCGCCTGAGCACCTCGGCGGTGCCCGAGGTGGCCAGCAGTTCGAAGCCGTGCTCGGCCAGCGCCCTGGCGGGGAAGATGATCGCGCGCTTGTCGCGGTTGGCCACCGAGACGAAGGCCCTGCCCTTGGTGGGCAGCACCCCGTAGACGGCGGTCTGGGACTTGGCGTACGCGGTGCCGAAGACGGCGTCGATGCCCATCACCTCGCCGGTGGAGCGCATCTCGGGCCCGAGGACGGTGTCCACGCCGCGCCCGTGCACGTCGCGGAACCTCGACCAGGGCATCACCGCCTCCTTGACCGAGATCGGCGCGTCCAGCGGCAGGCTCCCGCCGTCGCCCGAGGCCGGGAGCAGCCCCTCGCCGCGCAGTTCGGCGATCGTGGCGCCGAGCGAGATCCTGGCCGCCGCCTTGGCCAGCGGCACGGCGGTGGCCTTGGAGGTGAACGGCACGGTGCGCGAGGCGCGCGGGTTGGCCTCCAGGACGTAGAGCACGTCGCCCGCCAGGGCGAACTGGATGTTGATCAGGCCGCGCACGCCGACGCCCGCGGCGATGGCCTCGGTGGAGGCCCGCAGCCGCTTGACGTCGTGCTGGCCCAGGGTGATGGGCGGCAGGGCGCAGGCCGAGTCGCCCGAGTGGATGCCCGCCTCCTCGATGTGCTCCATCACGCCGCCCAGGTACAGCTCGTGGCCGTCGTAGAGGGCGTCCACGTCGATCTCGATGGCGTCGTCGAGGAAGCGGTCGATCAGGACCGGGTGGTCGGAGATCAGCCCGCTGTGCGCGGAGAGGTAGTCCGCGAGCGAGGACTCGTCGTAGACGATCTGCATGCCGCGCCCGCCCAGCACGTAGCTCGGCCTGACCATCACCGGGTAGCCGATGCCGGCGGCGATCGACTTGGCCTCCGCGAAGGAGAACGCCGTCCCGTACTTCGGCGCGGGCAGCGCGGCCTCGGCGAGGACCCGGCCGAAGGCGCCGCGGTCCTCGGCCAGGTGGATCGCCTCGGGCGAGGTGCCCGCGATCGGCACCCCGGCCTCCTTGAGCGCCTGCGCCAGCCGCAGCGGCGTCTGGCCGCCCAGCTGGACCAGGACCCCGGCGACCGGCCCCGCCTGCCTCTCGGCGTGCACGATCTCCAGCACGTCCTCCAGCGTCAGCGGCTCGAAGTACAGCCGGTCGGAGGTGTCGTAGTCGGTGGAGACGGTCTCCGGGTTGCAGTTGACCATGACGGTCTCGTAGCCGGCGTCCCGCAGCGCGAAGGAGGCGTGCACGCAGGAGTAGTCGAACTCGATGCCCTGGCCGATCCGGTTGGGCCCGGAGCCCAGGATGATCACGGCGGGGCGCTCCCGCGGGGCGACCTCCGTCTCCTCGTCGTAGGAGGAGTACAGGTAGGGGGTGCGGGCGGCGAACTCGGCGGCGCAGGTGTCGACGGTCTTGTAGACCGGGCGGATGCCCAGCGCGTGCCTGACCTCACGGACGACGTCCTCGCGCAGGCCGCGGATGCCGGCGATCTGGGCGTCGGAGAAGCCGTGCCGCTTCGCCTCGGCGAGGAGTTCCGGGCCGAGCCTGCCCGCGGCGGCCAGCTCGTCGGCGACCTCCTTGATCAGGTAGAGCTGGTCGACGAACCAGGGGTCGATGTGGGTGGCCTCGAAGACCTCCTCCGGGGTGGCGCCCGCCCTGATCGCGGCCATCACGGTGCCCAGCCTGCCGTCGGTCGGCACGGCCGCGGCGGCCAGCAGCTCCGCCTTGTCGCCCGGCTCGCCGGTGAAGTCGAAGGGGGCGTCCGGGTTCTCCACCGAGCGCAGCGCCTTGTTCAGCGCCTCGGTGAAGTTGCGCCCGATCGCCATGGCCTCGCCCACGGACTTCATGGTCGTGGTCAGGCTGGGGTCGGCGCCGGGGAACTTCTCGAAGGCGAAACGCGGCACCTTGACGACGACGTAGTCGAGGGTCGGCTCGAAGGAGGCGGGGGTCTGCTCGGTGATGTCGTTGGGGATCTCGTCCAGCGTGTAGCCGATGGCGAGCCGGGCGGCGATCTTCGCGATCGGGAAGCCGGTGGCCTTGGACGCCAGCGCGGAGGAGCGGGAGACCCGGGGGTTCATCTCGATGACGACGACCCGCCCGTTGTCGGGATTCACCGCGAACTGGATGTTGCAGCCCCCGGTGTCCACGCCGACCTCGCGGATGACGGCGATGCCCACATCGCGCAGGACCTGGTACTCGCGGTCGGTGAGGGTCATCGCCGGGGCGACCGTGATGGAGTCGCCGGTGTGCACGCCCATGGGGTCGAGGTTCTCGATGGAGCAGACCACGACGACGTTGTCGTTGCGGTCGCGCATCAGCTCCAGCTCGAACTCCTTCCAGCCGAGGATCGACTCCTCGAGGAGCACCTCGGTGGTCGGGGAGAGGGCCAGGCCCTGGCCGGCGATGCGGCGCAGCTCCTCCTCGTCGTGGGCGAAGCCGGAGCCGGCGCCGCCCATGGTGAAGGAGGGGCGGACGACGACCGGGTAGCCGCCGAGGCCCGCCACCCCCGCGAGGACGTCCTCCATCGAGTGGCAGATGACCGAGCGGGCCGACTCGCCGTGCCCGGTGGCGGCCCTGACGGCCTCGACGACCTGCTTGAACTGCTCGCGGTCCTCGCCCTTGCGGATGGCCTCCACGCTGGCCCCGATCAGCTCCACGCCGTACTCGGCGAGCGTGCCCGCCTCGTACAGCGCGACGGCCGTGTTGAGCGCGGTCTGACCGCCCAGGGTGGGCAGCAGCGCGTCGGGGCGCTCCTTGGCGATGATCTTGGTCACGAACTCCGGGGTGATCGGCTCCACGTAGGTGGCGTCGGCGATCTCCGGGTCGGTCATGATCGTGGCCGGGTTGGAGTTGACGAGGACGACCCGCAGGCCCTCCGCCTTCAGCACCCGGCACGCCTGGGTGCCCGAGTAGTCGAACTCGGCGGCCTGACCGATGACGATCGGGCCCGAGCCGATGACCAGGACGGACTGGATATCGGTGCGCTTAGGCACGCTGGCCCTCCATCAGGGACACGAAGCGGTCGAACAGGTAGGCGGCGTCGTGCGGCCCGGCCGCCGCCTCGGGGTGGTACTGGACGCTGAAGGCCGGCCGGTCGAGCAGCCGCAGCCCCTCGACGACGTTGTCGTTCAGGCAGACGTGGGAGACCTCGGCCCGGCCGTGGGCGGTCTCGGAGACGGCGTCGAGCGGCGCGTCCACCGCGAAGCCGTGGTTGTGCGCGGTGACCTCCACCTTGCCGGTGACCAGGTCCTTCACCGGCTGGTTGATGCCGCGGTGGCCGTAGCGGAGCTTGAAGGTGCCGAAGCCGAGGGCACGGCCGAGGATCTGGTTGCCGAAGCAGATGCCGAACATCGGGGTGCGCCGGTCGAGCACGCCGCGCATCAGCTCCACGGGGTGCCCGGCGGCGGCCGGGTCGCCCGGGCCGTTGGAGAAGAACACGCCGTCGGGGTCGGTGGCGTAGATCTCCTCCAGGGTGGCGGTGGCCGGCAGCACGTGGACCTCGATGCCGCGCTCGGCCATCCGGTGGGGCGTCATGCCCTTGATGCCGAGGTCGACCGCGGCCACGGTGAACCGCTTGCGGCCCAGCGGCTCCACCACGTAGGGCTCGGTGGTGGCGACCTCGGCGGCCAGGTCGGCGCCCGCCATCCGCGGGGCGGAGCGCACCCGGTCGAGCAGCGCGGCCGGGTCGGCGGACAGGGCGGGCCCGGAGAAGATCCCGGCCCGCATGGCGCCGCGCTCGCGCAGGTGCCGCGTGAGGGCCCTGGTGTCCACGCCGCTGATGCCCACGATGCCCTGCGCGGTCAGCTCCTCGTCCAGGGAGCGCACGGCGCGCCAGTTGGAGGGGACGCGGGCCGGGTCGCGCACCACGTACCCGGCGACCCAGATCCGGCGCGACTCGGGGTCCTCGTCGTTGACGCCGGTGTTGCCGATGTGCGGGGCCGTCATGACGACGATCTGGCGGTGGTAGGACGGGTCGGTGAGGGTCTCCTGGTAGCCGGTCATGCCGGTGGCGAAGACGGCCTCGCCGAACGTCTCGCCCTGGGCCCCGTAGGACCGCCCGCGGAAGCCGCGGCCGTCCTCGAGGAGCAGCAGCGCCGGCGTGCGGGCGCCCGCCGCGGCGTGCGGGGCATCCGTGCTGTGCGGGGTGTGCTGGGTGGTGGTGGTCATCGTGCACCCTCCTTCTGGTGCTCCTGCTGCGGGGGGTGCCCGCCGGGGGCGTAGGGGCCGAGGGCGGCGATCCACTCGGCGTGCTCCGCGGCCCGGTCGGAGCGGAAGCCGGAGTCGAGGAGCCGTTCGCCGTGCTCCCAGGTGATCACCAGCAGGCCGCCCTCGGTGAGGACCTTGCCTGCGATGCCCTTCTCCGGCCTGGCGCCGCGGATGCGGCCTGCCGGGATGAGGAAGCCGGGCGCGCCGGTGCGCTCGACCAGGACCCCCTCGCCGGTGAGGGTCAGCGTGGCCCGGCTGCGGGCGCCGAGGCCGTGCGCGACGATGCGGTCCAGCCACTGCCCGGCCGTGGTGGTGC
Source organism: Streptomyces hoynatensis (assembly GCF_003626535.1). Lineage (GTDB taxonomy): Bacteria > Actinomycetota > Actinomycetes > Streptomycetales > Streptomycetaceae > Streptomyces > Streptomyces hoynatensis. Next base: position 65,154 of record NZ_RBAL01000003.1, on the reverse strand, counting down.
CGTGGTAGCGCCCGGTCATCCGCAGCCGCGCCGCACCGGCCCCGTCCCCCTCCGCCGGCCGGGGCAGCTCGGGCAGGTCGCCCTGGAGGGTGGCGCGCCACTTCCAGCCCTCGCGCATCAGCCAGTAGACCAGCGCGACGAGGAGCAGCAGGCCCACGACCCAGCCCAGGCGGGCCGCCAGGTCGGTCACCTGCTCGGAGTGGCGGCCGGTGTCGCCGGCCGCGGCGGTCAGCTGCCGGGGCAGCGAGGGGCTGGTCATACGAGCTCTCCGTCCTGCACGGTGGCGCGGCCCCGCAGGAAGGTGTGGGTGACGCGGCCCGGCAGCTCAAGGCCCCGGTAGGGGCTGTTGCGGCTGCGGGAGGCGAAGTGCGCGGGGTCGACCACTCCACGGTAGGCGGGGTCGAGCAGCGTGAGGTTCGCGGGCTCGCCCGGGGCGACGGGGCGGCCGTGCCCGGCGAGCCGCCCGATGGCGGCGGGGCGGGCGGACATCCGGGAGGCGACCGCGGCCCAGTCGAGCAGCCCGGTGTCGACCATGGTGTGCTGCACCACGGACAGCGCCGTCTCCAGGCCCACCATCCCCATGGCGGCCGCCCCCCACTCGCAGTCCTTGTCCTCGAAGGGGTGGGGCGCGTGGTCGGTGGCCACGCAGTCGATGGTCCCGTCGGCCAGCGCCTCGCGCAGGGCGAGCACGTCGTTCTCGGTGCGCAGCGGCGGGTTCACCTTGTAGACCGGGTCGAAGGACCGCACCAGCTCGTCGGTGAGCAGCAGGTGGTGCGGGGTGACCTCAGCGGTGACCCGCCAGCCCTTGGACTTGGCCCAGCGCACCAGCTCGACGGAGCCCGCGGTGCTGAGGTGGCAGACGTGCAGCCGGGAGCCGACGTGCGCCGCCAGCAGCACGTCGCGGGCGATGATCGCCTCCTCGGCGACCGCGGGCCAGCCGCCGAGGCCGAGTTCGGCGGAGACGACGCCCTCGTTCATCTGCGCGTCCGCCGTCAGCCTCGGCTCCTGCGCGTGCTGGGCGATCACCCCGTCGAAGGCCTTCACGTACTCCAGCGCGCGCCGCATGATCACGGCGTCGTCCACGCACCTGCCGTCGTCGGAGAAGACCACGACCCCCGCGGCCGAGTCGTGCATCGCGCCGAGCTCGGCCAGCTGCTCCCCGCCGAGGCCGACGGTCACGGCGCCGACCGGCTGCACGTCGCAGTAGCCCGACTCGCGGCCGAGGCGCCAGACCTGCTCGACGACGCCGGCGGTGTCGGCGACGGGGAAGGTGTTGGCCATGGCGTGCACCGCCGTGTAGCCGCCGCGGGCGGCGGCCCTGGTGCCGGTGAGGACCGTCTCGGAGTCCTCGCGGCCCGGCTCGCGCAGGTGGGTGTGCAGGTCGACGAGCCCCGGCAGGAGGATCAGTCCCCCGGCGTCCACGGTGACGGCGCCCGCGGCGCCGAGGTGGTGGCCGATCTCGGCGATGCGCTCGCCCTCGATCAGCACGTCGGTGGGGCTGCCGCCGAGCAGCCTGGCGCCGCGGATCAGGGTGCGGCCCGCGCCGCCCGCGGTGTCCTGCGCGCCGTGTGCGCCCGTCCTCTGGCCGGTGTCGTTCATCCCGCTCGCCATCCCGGATGTGTCTTTCGCTTCCGCTCGCCGCCGCGCCGGCGCCTCGCTCACTGGGTCTCCTCGGTACGGGGGGTGCTCACGGCGGGTTCGGCGCCGCCGAGCAGCAGGTACAGCACGGCCATCCGGACGCTCACCCCGCCGGCCACCTGCTCGACCGCGGTGCAGCGCGGCGAGTCGGCGACCTCGGCGGTGATCTCCATGCCGCGGTTCATGGGCCCCGGGTGCATCACCAGGGCGTGCGCGGGCATGCGGGCCATCCGGCCGCCGTGCAGCCCGTAACGCCGCGCATACTCGCGCTCGGTCGGGAAGAAGGCGGCGTTCATCCGCTCGCGCTGCACCCGGAGCATCATCACGGCGTCGGACTTCGGCAGCACCGCGTCGAGGTCGTAGCTCACCTCGCAGGGCCAGCGCTCGATGCCGACGGGCAGCAGGGTGGGCGGCGCCACGACGGTGACCTCGGCGCCGAGGGTGGTCAGCAGGTGGATGTTGGAGCGGGCCACGCGGCTGTGCAGGATGTCGCCGACGATGGTGACCCGGCGCCCGGAGAGATCGGCGCCGATGCCGCGGCGCGGCCCGTCCGCCAGCCGGCGGCGCAGCGTGAACGCGTCGAGCAGCGCCTGGGTGGGGTGCTCGTGGGTGCCGTCGCCCGCGTTGACCACGCAGCCGCCGATCCACCCGGAGGTGGCCAGCCGGTGGGGGGCGCCGGAGTCGTGGTGCCTGATGACGACGGCGTCGGCGCCCATCGCCTCCAGGGTCAGCGCGGTGTCCTTCAGCGACTCGCCCTTGGAGACGGAGGAGCCCTTCGCGGAGAAGTTGATGACGTCGGCGGACAGCCGCTTGGCGGCCGCCTCGAAGGAGATGCGGGTGCGGGTGGAGTCCTCGAAGAAGAGGTTCACGACGGTGCGCCCGCGCAGGGTGGGGAGCTTCTTGATCGGCCGGTCCGCGACGCGGGTGAGCTCCTCGGCGGTGTCGAGGATCAGCAGCGCGTCGTCGCGGGTGAGATCGGCGGCCGAGACGAGGTGGCGCTTCATCGGGTGCCTTCCGTACGGGGGGACGAGCTTGCGGCAGGCCGGCGCGCCCGGGCACGCGGGCCCGCCGTCGCGGCGGGTCCGGTCCGAGGGCGGCGCGGGTGGCTAGGCGGCGGGCCGCGTGCCGAGGAGCACGCCGTCGCGGCCGTCCTCCTCGGTGAGCAGCACCTTCACCGTCTCGCGCAGCGAGGTCGGGATGTTCTTGCCGACGTAGTCGGCGCGGATCGGCAGCTCGCGGTGGCCCCGGTCGACGAGGACGGCGAGCTGGACGGCGCGCGGCCTGCCGATGTCGTTGAGGGCGTCGAGGGCGGCCCTGATCGTCCGGCCGGAGAACAGCACGTCGTCGACGAGGACCACGAGCCCGCCGTCGATGCCCTCGCCCGGGATGTCGGTGCGGGCCAGGGCCCGGGCGGGGCGCAGCCGCAGGTCGTCCCGGTACATGGTGATGTCGAGCGAGCCGACCGGCACCGGGTGGCCGGTGATGCCGCGCAGCTTCTCGCCCAGCCTGCGGGCCAGGAAGACGCCTCGGGTGGGAATGCCGAGGAGGACCACGTCGCCGGCGCCCTTGGCGCGCTCGACGATCTCGTGGGCGATCCGGGTCAGTGCCCGGGCGATGTCCGGCGCCTCCAGAACGGAGCGGGCCGGAGCGTCGTGGGAGGGCGCGCCGGGCGGCGCGGATGCGTGCGCGTTGGTGTCCATGCGGAGCGGACCCCCTTCCCCGCCTCACGGGACGGGCCTTAAAGGACGTCGGTCTATCGGCGCCGAGACTACCAGGGTCACTGGGATGCCACGCATCGCCCCTGGTCAGGGAGCCCTGGCCCGTCTCGGCTTGACGAGAGAAATTACGCTGCGTAACCTCACAGTGAGTTACCAGGAAGCCGTCCGGGGAGACACATGTCCAGCGAATACGCCAAACAGCTCGGAGCCAAGCTCCGCGCCATCCGCACCCAGCAGGGTCTGTCGCTTCATGGAGTCGAGGAGAAGTCCCAGGGCCGCTGGAAAGCGGTCGTGGTGGGCTCCTACGAGCGCGGCGACCGGGCCGTGACCGTGCAGCGCCTCGCGGAGCTGGCGGACTTCTACGGGGTCCCCGTGCAGGAGCTGCTGCCGGGATCGACGCCCGGGGGTGCCGCCGAGCCGCCGCCGAAGCTGGTTCTCGACCTGGAGCGCCTGGCCCACGTGCCGAGCGAGAAGGCCGGGCCGCTGCAGCGTTACACCGCCACGATCCAAAGCCAGCGCGGCGACTACAACGGCAAGGTCCTCTCGATCCGTCAGGACGACCTGCGCACCCTCGCCGTGATCTACGACCAGTCGCCCTCCGTGCTGACGGAGCAGCTGATCAGCTGGGGCGTGCTCGGCGCGGACGCCCGCCGCGCCGTCCAGGCGGAAGAGGGCTGAGAGGCCCGGCGCGCGTCCGGGCGGGGACCGGCAGGTCCCCGCCCGGACGGACGGTCTCGCGCCGAGGGCGCCGGCGTGGCTAACGCCGCAGGGAGGGCTTGAGGTCCTTCAGCCGGCCGAGCAGGCCGTTGACGAACGCCGGCGACTCGTCCGTGGAGAACTCCCTGGCGAGCTGCACGGCCTCGTCGAGCACGACCGCGTCGGGCGTCTCGTCCTGCCATATCAGCTCGAAGGCGGCCAGCCGCAGGATGTTGCGGTCGACCACGGGCATCCGGTCGAGCGGCCAGCCGACCGTGTACTGCGCGAGCAGCTCGTCGATGCGCTCGGCGTGCCCGGCGAAGCCCTCGACCAGCTCCCTGGCGTACTCGCTGACCGGCGGCTGCCGGTCGTCCTCACGCGCGAGCGCCGCCCAGCTCGTCAGGACCTCGACGGGGGCGACGCCGCGCTGATCGGCCTCGAACAGGATTTGCAGGGCGCGTTTGCGAGCCTTGCTGCGGGCGGCCACGGTTAGCTGTTCACCCGGCCGAGGTATTCGCCGGAGCGGGTGTCGACCTTGATCTTCTCGCCGGTGGTGATGAACAGCGGCACGCCGATCTCGTAGCCGGTCTCCAGCCGCGCCGGCTTGGTGCCGCCGGTGGAGCGGTCGCCCTGCACGCCGGGCTCGGTGTACTCCACGACCAGCTCGACGGCCGCCGGGAGCTCCACGAACAGCGGGTTGCCCTCGTGGATGGCGACCGTGCAGTCCTGGTTCTCCAGGAGGTAGTTGGCCGCGTCGCCCACCGTCTCGGGGGTGACGTAGAGCTGCTCGTAGGTCTCGGTGTCCATGAAGACGAAGTCGGCGCCGTCCTTGTAGGAGAACTGCATGCCGCGCCGGTCCACGGTGGCCGTGTCGACCTTCGTGCCGGCGTTGAAGGTCCGGTCGACGACCTTGCCGGAAAGCACGTTCTTGAGCTTGGTGCGCACGAAGGCGCCGCCCTTGCCGGGCTTGACGTGCTGGAACTCGACAACGGACCACAACTGGCCGCCGTCGAGCTTGAGCACCATGCCGTTCTTGAGGTCGTTCGTGGTGGCCACGGTCGCGGAATCTCCTACAGCTGCTGCAGAGGGACCAGCAGCCCCCCACGCGCCGGCCCCTCGCGGGGTCACAGGGCGAGGAGCTCCTTGGTCGTGATGGTGAGTAGCTCCGGTCCGCCGTCCGCGGGTGAGCGGACGACGAGCGTGTCGTCGATCCGGACACCGCCCCGGCCCGGAAGATGGACCCCCGGCTCGACGGTGACCGGCACACAGGGGCCAAGTCTACCCATGGCCGCGGGGGACAGCCGAGGGTCCTCCCCGATTTCCAGCCCCACCCCGTGGCCGGTCACCGGGCCCAGCGCCGTGCCGTGCCCGGCCGCGGCCAGCACCTCGCGGGCCGCCCGGTCCACCTCCCGGTACTCCACGCCCGGGGTCAGCGCCTCCCTGGCGGCCCGCTGGGCGGCGAAGACCACCTCGTACAGCTCGATCTGCCAGTCGGCCGGGCTGGTGCCGATGACGAAGGTGCGGCCGATCTGGCAGCGGTAGCCGCGGAAGCGGGCGCCGAGCCTGACCGTGAGGAAGTCGCCCTCCTCGACCCTGCGGTCGGTGGGCCGGTGCCCGGCGAGACCGGAGTGGCTGCCGGTGGCCACCGAGGTGGGGAAGGCCGGCCCGTCCGCGCCGTGGTCGACCAGCCTGCGTTCCAGCTCCAGGGCCAGGTGCCGCTCGGTGCGCCCCACCAGGATCGACTCCAGGAGCTCGCCGAGCGCCCGGTCGGTGATCTCGGCGGCCACCCGCAGCGCCGTGATCTCGTCCTCGTCCTTCACCAGCCGCTGCCGCTCCACCGCGCAGCCCAGGTCGGTCAGCTCCGTGCCGGGCACGCAGCGCGCCAGCGAGCGGTGCCTGGCCACGGTGAGGTGGTGTTCCTCGACGGCGACGGCCCGCGCGCCCGCCTCGGCGGCCTGCCGCACGGCGGCCTCGGCCGGGTCGTCCTCGTCCGGGAGGACCACGGTGCGCAGCCCGTCGTCGTCCACCGGGCGGGGTCCTGGCGGGTCCTGGGAGGGGTCCCAGTGCCCGAAGAGCACGTCCTGGCCCGCGTGGCCGACGAGCAGCACCGCGCCCGCGGGGGCGGCCCCGGTCAGGTAGCGGACGTTGGCCGGCCGGGAGACCACGGCGGCCTCGCCCTGCGCCGGTGCGGAGCGGGCACGCAGCCGGGAACGTCGGCCCGCGTGTACGTCGGACATGCACCGAGCCTACGCAGGAGCGCGGCCCCCGGCCGCCTCAGCACGTCCGGTCGGGGCAGTCCCCCGGCGGCTCCCCGCTCACCAGGGCGGCGGCGCGCTGAGGCTGCGGGCCACCGCCTCGTCCAGCATCCGCGCGGTGGTGGCGACGTCGTGCCGCGAGTTGTCGATGATGGGCAGCCCCGAGCCGTACCAGCCGGCCATCCGGCCGTGGATCGTCGCCACCTCCTCGTCGGACAGCCGGCGGGTGCCGGTGCGGGCGGCGTTCCGCTCCAGGACGACGTCGAGACCCGGCAGCAGCACGATGGGGATGAGGCCGGGGCCGACGTGCCGCTTCCAGCCGCCGAGCCCGACGGCAGGCCGGTCGGGGAACACGGCGTCGTCGAGGATGCAGGAGATCCCGTTGGCGAGGAAGTTCCGGGCGGCGAAGCCGCAGGTGCGGCGGGCCAGGCGGTACTGCGCCTCGGAGTGGTCGTCCCAGCCGGAGCGCGGGTCGGCGAAGCCGGAACGCACCCACTCGCGCACGTCGTCGAGGCTGATGTGGGCGGTGGGCACCCGGCGGCGCTCCGCCCAGTAGCGGGCGACGGTCGTCTTCCCGGCGCCGGCCGGGCCGATCAGCAGCACGGCCAGGCCCGTGTGCGCCACGTCCGGCGGCGCCTCGTGGGCGTGCTGCGGGGCGGGAACCATGCCGCCTGGCGGCAGCTGTATGTACCCGGTCGTCCCGCCGTCGAGCGGGGCCGGGGGTGGTACCGGCATCCCACCAGGCTGTTGCATCCGTCCCCACTTCGGTCTCGTCCGGGCCCGGGGCCCGCGCATCCGTTCAGACGTGAAACACGGTACCGTTCGCCGCGGTCACTCGGGGAACGCCCGGAGCGGGCGGTGAGTGCCGGGCGCGCGCTCGGCGATCGCCCGCAGGGCCAGGTCGTAGGAGGCGAGCCCGAAGCCGGCGACGGTGCCGGTCGCGACCGCGGCCACCACCGAGGTGTGACGAAACTCCTCCCTGGTGTGCGGGTTGGAGATGTGCACCTCGATCAGCGGGGCGGTGCGCTGCGCCGCGGCGTCCCGCATGCCGTACGAATAGTGCGTGAACGCGCCGGGGTTGAGGACGACGGGCAGCTCCCCGTCCGCGGCCTCGTGCAGCCAGCGGATCATCTCTCCCTCGTCGTTGGTCTCGCGCACCTCGACCTCCAGGCCGAGTTCGCGGCCCAGGGCGGTGCAGCGCTCGACGAGCCCGGCGTAGGAGGTCGAGCCGTAGACCTCGGGCTCGCGGGAGCCGAGGCGGCCGAGGTTGGGGCCGTTGAGGACCAGGACGCGGGGGCTCACGAGGCGATCTCCGCGTGCGCGGCCAGCAGCATCGCCGGGTCGGGGCCCTCCAGCACGGTCGGCTTGGCCAGCCCGTCCAGCACGATGAAGCGCAGCCGGTCCCCGCGGGACTTCTTGTCCACCCGCATGGTCTCCAGCAGCCGCGGCCACTGGTCGCCGCGGTAGGAGACCGGCAGCCCCACCGAACGAAGCACCGAGCGGTGGCGGTCGGCGGTGGCGTCGTCGAGGCGGCCGGCGATCCGGCCGAGTTCCGCGGCGAAGACCATGCCGACCGAGACGGCCGCGCCGTGCCGCCACCGGTAGCGCTCGTTCTTCTCGATGGCGTGCCCCAGCGTGTGGCCGTAGTTGAGGATCTCGCGCCGCCCGGCCTCGCGCAGGTCGCCGGAGACGACCTCGGCCTTGACCCGCACCGAGCGCTCGATCAGCTCGGCGGTGAAGGGCCCTTCGGGGCGGCGGGCCGCCTCGGGGTCCGACTCGATCAGCTCCAGGATCGCCGGGTCGGCGATGAACCCGGCCTTGATGACCTCGGCCAGCCCGGAGACGTAGTCGTTGACCGGCAGCGAGGCGAGCGCCGCGAGGTCGCAGAGCACCCCGGCCGGGGGGTGGAAGGCGCCGACCAGGTTCTTGCCCTCGGCGGTGTTGATCCCGGTCTTGCCGCCGACGGCCGCGTCCACCATGCCCAGGACCGTGGTGGGCACCGCGACCCAGCGCACCCCGCGCAGCCAGGTGGCGGCGACGAAGCCGGCCAGGTCGGTGGTGGCCCCGCCCCCGACGCCCACGACGACGTCGGTGCGGGTGAAGCCGCTGCGGCCGAGGGCCGTCCAGCAATAGGCGGCCACCTCGGCCGTCTTGGCCTCCTCGGCGTTGGGCAGCTGCACGCCGACGGCCTCGTAGCCCTGGGCCGCCAGGTCCTCGCGCAGCACCTCCCCCGTCTCGGCGAGGGCCTCGGGGTGCAGCACGGCGACCCGCCTGGCGGCCCCGCCGATCAGCCCGGGCAGCTCGCCGAGCAGGTGGTGGCCGATGACGACGTCGTAGGCTGCGGTGCCCGGGGCGGGGCCCACCGTGATCCTGGTGGGTTCCGCCCCGGCAGGGGAGCCGGCGGCGGGGGCGTCCTGGGGGCGGGCGGGGGTCCCGGGTCCCGGCGTGGTGGGGGTCATGCTGTCGTGAGCTCCAATGCGTCCTGCACGGCCTGGGCGACCTCGTCCGGGGTGCGGCCCCCGGTCTCGATCACCGCCCTGGCCACCTCGGTGTACAGCGGGCGGCGCTGCTCCATCAGCTCCCGCCAGCGCTGCCTCGGGTTGAGGGCGAGCAGCGGGCGCGGGGCGTCGAGGCCGACCCGCTTCACGGCCTCGGCGAGCGGCACGTCGAGGAAGATCACGGGAAGTCCGGCCAGCAGGGCGCGGGTGTGCGGGTCGACGACGGCCCCGGCGCCCAGGGACAGCACGCCGCGGTGCTCGGCGAGCGCGGCGCGCACGGCGGCGGCCTCCAGCAGCCTGAAGTGCGGCTCCCCCTCGTCGAGGAAGATCTCGGAGATCGGCTTGCCCGCCGTCGCCTCGACGTCGGCGTCGGTGTCCCGGACGGCCACGCCGAGGCGGGCGCCCAGGCGGGCGGCGACGGTGGTCTTGCCCGAGCCCGGGGGGCCGATCAGGACGGCGAGCGGGGCGGCGGTCATCGGATCTCCAGGTGGGACAGGTAGGCGGCGACGTTGCGGGCGGTCTCGGCGACGCTGTCCCCGCCGAACTTCTCGGCCACGGCGTCGGCGAGGACGAGCGCCACCATGGCCTCGGCGACGATCCCGGCCGCGGGCACGGCGCAGACGTCGGAACGCTGGTGGTGGGCCCTGGCCTCCTCGCCCGTGGTGACGTCCACGGTGGCCAGCGCCTTCGGCACGGTCGCGATGGGCTTCATCGCGGCCCGCACGCGCAGGAGCTCGCCGGTGCTCAGCCCGCCCTCGGTGCCGCCCGAGCGGCCCGAGGCCCGGCCGATGCCGCCCTCTGTGGTGCGGACGATCTCGTCGTGGGCCTGGGAGCCGGGGACGCGGGCGAGCCCGAAGCCGTCGCCCAGCTCCACGCCCTTGATCGCCTGGATGCCCATCAGCGCGCCGGCCAGCCTGGCGTCGAGCCTGCGGTCCCAGTGCACGTGCGAGCCGAGGCCCACCGGCACCCCGTAGGCAAGCACCTCGACGACGCCGCCGAGGGTGTCGCCGTCGCGGTGGGCCTGGTCGATGACCGCGACCATCGCCTTGGAGGCGTCGGCGTCCAAACAGCGCACCGGGTCGGCGTCGAGGCGCTCGGTGTCCCCGGGCCGCGGCAGCACGCCGGGCGGGGCGGCGGCACCGCCCAACTCGACCACGTGGGAGACCAGTTCGATGCCGGTGGTCTCCTTCAGGTAGGAGCGGGCCACCGCCCCGAGGGCGACGCGGGCCGCGGTCTCCCTGGCGGAGGCGCGCTCCAGGATCGGCCTGGCCTCGGCGAAGCCGTACTTCTGCATGCCGGCCAGGTCGGCGTGCCCGGGGCGGGGGCGGGTGAGCGGCGCGTTGCGGGCGAGCCCCTCCAACTCGGCGGCGTCGACGGGGTCGGCGGCCATCACCTTCTCCCACTTGGGCCACTCGGTGTTGCCGACCATGATCGCCACCGGGGAGCCCAGGGTGAGGCCGTGCCGGACGCCGCCGAGGAAGGTGACCTCGTCGCGCTCGAACTTCATCCTGGCCCCGCGTCCGTAGCCGAGCCGGCGGCGCGCCAGGGCGTCCGCCACCATGCCGGTGGTGACGGGGACCCCGGCGGGCAGCCCCTCCAGGGTCGCCACCAGTGCGGGACCGTGCGACTCTCCCGCGGTCAGCCAGCGCAGCCTGCTCAACGGTGCTCCTCGCGACTCTTTCGCCTCTGCGGCGGTCAGGCGTTCCGGTACGCGGGTCCCCCGGCTTCCGCGGGACCCGGCCGTCTTCCCCCTGATCCTGCCACGTCCGCCGGGTTCACCCGACCGGGCGTCTGACCCGCGAGACGCCCACGCTCCCCCCGGGCGGCGCACGCGCCCCGGCCCGCGCCTCAGCGCGCGCTCAGGGCGGCCTCGCCGGCGGCGCGCATCTCCTTCACCGGCGCGGGGGCGCGCCCCGTCATCTGTTCGACCTGGAGGACCGCCTGGTGGACCAGGAGGTCGAGGCCGCCGACGACCGGCCCGCCGCGCGCCGCCCAGGCCGCGGCCAGGGCGGTCGGCCAGGGCTCGTAGAGCACGTCGAAGAGGGTGCCGAGCGGGCCACCGCCCCCGGCGGGGGCCCCGGGGCCGGGAAGTTCCCGGAGTCCGGCGGCCAGTTCGTCGGTGCTGCCCGCGGGGGTCGTGGCCACGACCAGCGGCGCGCCGAGGCCCCGGTGGGCCTCCTCCCAGGGGGCGGTGGCCACCTCGAGCCCGAGCCGCTCCCCCCAGCCGCGCATCTGGGCGGCCCGCTCCGGGGAGCGGACGTAGGCGGTGACCCGGGCGGCGCCGATCCGCCCGAGCGCGGCGAGCGCGGAGGAGGCGGTCGCCCCGGCGCCGAGCACGGTGGCCTCCTCGACCCGGTCGGTGCCCGCCTCGCGCAGCGCCGCGATCATGCCGGGGACGTCGGTGTTGTCGCCGAGCCGGCGGCCGTCGGGGGCGAAGACCAGGGTGTTGACCGCCTCGATCGAGGCCGCCACCTCGCTGATCTCGTCGAGCAGCGGGAGCACGGCACGCTTGAGCGGCATCGTCAGCGAGCAGCCGGCCCACTCGGGGCCGAGCCCGTCGAGGAACCGCGGCAGCCCCTCCTCGTCCACCTCGAACCGGTCGTAGCGCCAGTCGTCCAGGCCGAGCGCGGCGTACGCGGCCCGGTGCAGCGCCGGGGACAGGGAGTGGGCGACGGGCGAGCCGAGGACGGCGGCCCGCCGCGCGGCGGGCCGGGGCTCAGCCGTCCCCGCCCGAGGAGTTGGCCTCGTTGAAGTCCTGGACATTGCGCTCGTGCTCCTCGGCGTCGTCGGTGAAGCGGGTGTCGCCCGGCGAGACGGTGACGAAGTAGAGCCAGTCTCCCTCGGTCGGGTTGAGCGCCGCCTCCATCGCCTGCTCGCCCGGGTTGTCGATGGGGCCGGGCGGCAGGCCGTATTCCTCGTAGGTGTTGTAGGGCGAGTCGTAGTGGGTGTCCTCGATCGAGGTGTCGAGCGTGGAGCGGCCCATCGCGTAGTTGAGCGTGGAGTCGAACTGGAGCCGCATGTCGGCGTCGAGGCGGTTGTAGATGACCCGGGACACCTTGCCGAAGTCCTCGTCCTCCTGGGCCTCCGCCTGCACCAGCGAGGCGATGGTGAGCACCTCGTGCGGGGTGCGGCCCACCTGCTCCGCCCGGCCCTCCAGGTCGAGTTCCTCGAACTCCGCCTCGGCGCGGTCCACCATCGCGCCGAGCAGTTCCTCGGGCGTGGTGTCCTCGCCCACGTCGTAGCGCGCCGGATAGAGGAAGCCCTCGATGTCGCCCTCGGCCCAGTCCGGCAGCCCGAGGTCGGCGGTCTCGGCGACCTCGGCCGTGGCGCCCTCCTCCAGGCCGAGCTTCTCGTCGATCATGGCGTAGATGTCGGTGGCGCGCCGCCCCTCGGGGATGGTGAGGGCGTTGACCGTGGCGGGGTCGAGCAGCAGCTCCACCGCGGCCTCCGCCGACATGTGCCGGCGCAGCGTGTAGATCCCGGCCTGGAAGGTCTTGTCCCCCGCCGCCTCGACGAAGGCGTCGTGGCTCTTGACGACGCCGCTCTCCTTGAGGATGTTCCCGATGTCGGAGACGACCGCGCCCTCGGGGATCTCGATCTGCACCTCGCCGGTGCCCTCGCCCTCGTAGTCGGGCGCCGGGCCGAACCGCTCCTGGTACATCGTGTAGGCGTAGTAGCCGCCCCCGCCCACCATGCCCACCACGAGCACCACGGCCACCATGCAGCCGCAGCCGCGCCGTCCCTTCCGCGGGCGGTCGCCGCGGCGGCCCTGGCGGTCCTCGCCCTCCCGGCCGTCCTCCTCCTCGCCCCGGGAGAAGAAGTCGAGCTCGCCCTGGTCGGGCCCGGGGTCCCAGCCGGTCTCCGGGTCGGGCCCCGGGTCCGCGGGGCCGCGCGGGCCGGGCTCGCGGGCGGGCGGGGGCAGCGGGGACTCGCCGCGGCGGAACGGCTCCTGCCCGCCGGGCCGGAGCCGGCCGGGCTCGACGGGCTCCTCCTGGTAGGCGTCCGCGCCGTAGGGCCGCCCGGCCTGCCGGTCCTGCGGAGCCTGCGGGACCTGCTGCGTGTGCGCGGCCTGCTGTCCCTGCCGGTGGTACTGCTGCGCCTGCGCCTGGTAGTCCTGCGCGTGCGGCGACTGGTGCTGCTGCGGCGGCAGTTGCTGCCCGCCGGACTGCGGGTGCTGCTGCGTGGCGTACCCCTGGCCCGCCGCGTAGGGGCCGGCGGGGAACTCCCCGGTGGGGTAACCGCCGCCCGCCTGCCCGCCGTAGGCGTCCCCGACGTAGCCCTGGCCCGCGGTGTCGAACCCGCCGGTGTCGAACCCGCCGGTGTTCCATCCCGTCTCGAGGCCGCCGGTGCCGTAGCCCCCGGCGTCGTGGCCGTGCCCGGTGCCGAAGCCGGTCTCGTACCGGCCGGTGGTCTCGTACTGCCCGGTGGTCTCGTACTGGCCGGTGTGCCCGTACTGGCCGGTGTGCCCGTACTGGCCCGGGACGTCGTACTGCCCGGTGGCGTCCCAGCCGCCCTGCTGCTCCTGCTGCGGGTAGTAGGACTGCTGCCCCTGGCCGTCCTGGGGGAACTGCCCGTCCTGGGGAAACCGCCCGTCCTGCGGGTAGGCCGCCTGAGGGCCGCCAGCCTGCTCCCAGGAACCGTACTGCGCGCCCTGGCCGCCCAACTCGCCGGACCAGTCCCGCTCGCCGTAGAGCGGATCGTCGGGGTGCCACGGTTCGGAGCCGGGCCCCCGGCCATACTCAGTCATCGATCCCCTTGCGCCGCAAGACGGCAGTCCAGCACCCCCCGCAGCCCACACGACTGCCCTGTCGCGCCGAACGTTACCGTATCGCGATCAGACAACCACTTCGACGCACTGCCCCGGCGGGCGCCCCGAGGAGCGCTCGCTGTCCAGGGCCGTTTGCAGGATGACGACCGCCGCGGCCTGGTCGATGCGCGCTCTGCCCTTCTTCGCGGAGACGCCGGAGGCCCGCATGGCCCGCGCCGCGCCGACGGTGCTCAGCCGCTCGTCGACCAGCCGCACCGGCACCGGCGCGATGCGGCGGGCCGTCTCCTGCGCGAAGGCCCGTACCCGGGCGGCGGCCGGGCCCTCGCCGCCGTTCAGCGAACGCGGCAGCCCGACCACCACCTCCACCGGCTCGTACTCGGCGACGAGTTCGGAAAGGCGCCGCTGGGCCGCGGCCGCGTCCCGCCCCGGCACGGTCTCCACCGGGGTGGCGAGCAGGCCGTCGGGGTCGCTGCTCGCGACCCCGATCCGCGCCTCGCCCACGTCCACGGCGAGGCGCCTGCCGTGCCGCATCAGGCGGACTCCCCGACCAGCCGCTCCACGGCGGCCAGCGCCTCGTCGACCGCCGCCGGGTCCTGGCCGCCGCCCTGCGCGACGTCGGGCTTGCCGCCACCGCCGCCGCCCAGCGCCTTGGCCGCGGCACGCACCAGGTCGCCGGCCCGCAGCCCGCGCTCCCTGGCGGCCTCGTTGGTGGCCACCACGGTCTGCGGGCGGCCGTTCACCACGGTGCACAGGGCCACGACGGCCGCCCGGTCGCCGCGGATGCGGCCCCTGACGTCGAGGACCAGCCGCCGCAGGTCGTCCGCGGTGGTGCCCTCGGGCACCCGGCCGGTGACCAGCGCCACGCCCCGCACGTCCCTGGCGCCGGCCGCCAGTTCGCCGGCGGCCTGCAGCACCTGGGCGGCGCGGAAGCGCTCGATCTCCTTCTCCGCCTCGCGCAGCCGGCCGAGCATGCCGGAGATCCGCTCGGGCAGCTCCTCTGGCCGGCCCTTGACCAGCTCGGTCAGCTGGGCGACGACGGTGTGCTCGCGGGCCAGGAAGCGGTAGGCGTCGGTGCCCACCAGCGCCTCGACCCGGCGCACGCCGGAGCCGATCGAGGACTCGCCGAGCAGCTTGACCAGGCCGAGCTGGGCGGTGTTGTGCACGTGGGTGCCGCCGCACAGCTCCTTGGAGTAGTCGCCGATGGTGACCACCCGCACGCGCTCGCCGTACTTCTCGCCGAACTCCGCGATGGCGCCCTGCTTCCTGGCCTCCTCCAGGCCCATCACCTCGGCGGTGACGTCCAGTTCGCGGGCCAGCACCTCGTTGATCTTCTGTTCCACGTCCAGCAGCACCCCGGCGGGCACCGCCGTGGGCGAGCCGAAGTCGAAGCGGAAGCGCCCCGGGGCGTTCTCGGAGCCGGCCTGGGCCGCGGTGGGGCCGAGGGCGTCGCGCAGCGCCTGGTGGGTGAGGTGGGTGGCGCTGTGCGCCCTGGCGATGGCCCGGCGCCTGGCCACGTCGATGCGGCACTCCGCCTGGGCGCCGACGGTGACCTCGCCGACCTGGACGACCCCCTTGTGGACGATGACGCCGGGCACCGGCTGCTGCACGTCCCTGACCTCCACGACGGCGCCCGAGTCCAGCCGGATGCGCCCGGTGTCGGCGAGCTGGCCGCCGCCCTCGGCGTAGAACGGGGTGCGGTCGAGGACCACCTCGACCTCGTCGCCCTCGACGGCGGCCGGGGCCGCGGCGCCGTCGACGAGCAGGCCGGCCACCCGGGCCTCGCCCGCGGTGTGCTGGTAGCCGATGAACTCCGAGGCGCCGGCGGCGTCGGCCACCTGCCGGTAGGCGGACAGGTCGGCGTGGCCCTGCTTCTTGGCCCTGGCGTCCGCCTTGGCGCGCTCGCGCTGCTCCTTCATCAGGCGGCGGAACCCGGCCTCGTCCACGGTGAGGCCCTGCTCCGCGGCCATCTCCAGGGTGAGGTCGATGGGGAAGCCCCAGGTGTCGTGCAGCAGGAAGGCCTGCTCCCCCGGCAGGACCCCGCCCCCGGCGGCCTTGGTCTCGGCCACCGCGGCGTCGAGGATGCCGGTGCCCGCCTTCAGCGTCTTCAGGAAGGCGGCCTCCTCGGCGAGGGCGACGGTCTCGATGCGCCTGCGGTCGGTCAGCAGCTCGGGGTACTGCTGCCCCATCGTGGCGAGCACCACGTCGGCCAGCTCCCCGACGACCGAGCCGGTGGCGCCGAGGATGCGCATGTTGCGGATGGCGCGGCGCATGATGCGGCGCAGCACGTAGCCGCGGCCCTCGTTGCCCGGGGTGACGCCGTCGCCGATGAGCATCACCGAGGTGCGCATGTGGTCGGCGACGACCCGCAGCGAGACGTCGGAGTCCTCGCCGTCCCCGTAGGCGACGCCGGTCAGCTCGCCCGCCTTGTCGATGACGACGCGCAGGGTGTCGGTCTCGTACATGTTCCGGACGCCCTGGAGGATCATCGCCAGGCGTTCGAGGCCGAGGCCGGTGTCGATGTTCCTGGCCGGCAGGTCGCCCACGATCGGGTAGTCGTCCTTGCCCTGGCCCGGGCCCCGCTCGTACTGCATGAACACGAGGTTCCACAGCTCGACGTAGCGCTCGTCGTTGACGGCGGGGCCGCCCTCGGGGCCGAACTCGGGGCCGCGGTCGTAGTTGATCTCCGAGCAGGGCCCGCAGGGGCCGGGCACGCCCATGGACCAGAAGTTGGGGCCCATGCCCAGCCGCTGGATGCGTGCGGCGGGCACGCCGACGACGTCCCGCCAGATGCGCTCGGCCTCGTCGTCGCCCTCGTAGACGGTGATCCACAGGCGCTCGGGGTCGAGGCCGAAGCCGCCCTCGGCGACCGGGGTGGTCATCAGCTCCCAGGCGAGGGTGATGGCCCCCTCCTTGAAGTAGTCCCCGAACGAGAAGTTGCCGCACATCTGGAAGAACGTGCCGTGCCTGGTGGTCTTGCCGACCTCCTCGATGTCGGGGGTGCGCACACACTTCTGCACGCTGACCGCCCGCGGGAAGGGCGGGGAGACCTCGCCGAGGAAGTAGGGCTTGAAGGGCACCATGCCCGCCGGGACCAGCAGCAGCGTCGGGTCGTCCGCGATCAGCGACGCCGACGGCACGACGGTGTGCCCACGCTCCTCGAAGAAGCTCAGCCAGCGGCGACGGATTTCAGCCGACTCCATCAGTGGTCCTCTTTTCCGGGTTTCCGGGTTTCCGGGTTTCCGATCGGTTCTTTCGGTTCGCTTGGGTGCGTTGCGGTGCGCCGGGCGCGAGGGGCGCGGGCGGTGCCGCGGGGGCGGGGGCCGGGCCGAGGGCGGGCCGCGGCGGCGGGGGCGCCAGGGCCCCGGCGGGCGCGGGCGGTTCGCCCGCGGTCAGCCCCAGCGCCTCGTTCAGCTCGTGCTCGCGCTGCGCCATGCCGACGCGGACGTCGCGCGCGAAGTCGCGGGCGCGGTGGCCCGCGGCGAGGGCCCGGTCCGCGGCGCGGTGGGCGAGGCTGTCCGGGGCGAGGGCGCGCAGGGTGCGCTGGACCCTGGTGGTGGCCCAGATCCCGGCGGCCGCTCCCGTGGTGAACCAGAAGGCACGGCGGATCATGTGCGATCAGTCCTCTCCCCGGCGTCCCCGGCGCCCGGCGCGCCCCGTCCGCTCCGCGCGCCCCGTCGCCCGCGCCCGGCCGGCCTCCGCCGCGCGCCGGCCGGGGGCGTCCCGGCGGGGCGTGGGCAGCAGCCGGCCCGGAAGGACGCGCCCGGCCTGCGCCTGGGCGGGGGGCGCGGGCTCGCGGCGGCGGGAGAGCGCGCGGCGCACCCCGTAGCCGAAGGCGGCGACCTTGACCAGCGGGCCGCCGAAGGTGGAGGCGACGGTCGCGGACAGGGCGGAGGCGTTGGCGGCGACGTCCTGCACGTCGGAGGCGATGGTCTCCACGCGGTCGAGCTGCGTCTGGGCCGAGCGGACGGTGTCCGAGGCCTCGCCGAGCAGCGGGACCGCCTCCTCGGTCACGGCCGTCACCAGCCTCGTCGCCGCCCGCAGCGTCTGGGCCAGCCGGACCAGGACGACGGCGAGGAAGGAGACCAGGATCGCCCAGAAGACGGCCACCAGGAGGCCGGCCACTTCTCCACCGGACACGAACGCACCGCTTCCCTCGGATGGGTCTCGGACAGACGTCGGAATAACGCCTGGATTCGGCCTTCCGCGCGCCCTCGCGGAGGGCCCGTTCGGCGCGCGACGGCAGGTGAAGACCCTATCGCGCCCGGCGGGCGGACCTGTACCGCATTCCGCCGCGCTTGCCAAGGCCCACCGGCCGCAATTGTACGTTCTGCATATCGCCGAGTACGCTGCGTGTTTCATGCGAGGCTTTCAGGGCTCCGAGCCTCCGGCTCGGGAGACTCCGGGGACCGGACACCGGCCGGGCAACCTTCCCGCGGAGCTGACCACGTTCATCGGCCGCCAGCAGGAAATCAGCGCGATAAAGCGCCAGTTGGCGAGATCACGGCTGGTGACGGTGACCGGGGTCGCGGGCGCGGGAAAGTCCAGGTGCGCGGTCGAGACCGCACGCCAATTGCAGGAACGCTTCTCCCACGGGGTCTGGCTGGTCGAGCTGGCCACGCTCCGGGACCCGGAACTGCTGGAGCACGCCGTGGTGGAGGCCCTGGGCGTGGTGGACCAGGTGCCCCGGCCGCCGCTGGTCACCCTCGTCGAGCACCTGGCGGACCGGCGGCTCCTGCTCGTGCTCGACGGCTACGACCACCTCGTCGAGCCCTGCGCGGAGATGGTGCACGAACTCCTGCGGCGGGCGCCGCGGCTGCGGGTGCTCACCGCCGGGCGCCGGCCCCTGGGCGTGGCGGGGGAACGGCTCTTCCCGCTGGAGCCGCTGGGCGCCCCCGCCCCCCGGCCCCTGCCGGCCCCGCGCGAGGACTCCCCCGCCACCCTGGAGGTGGTGGCCGCGGCCCCGGTGGCCCTGGAGGACGGGGACGCGGCGGCCGAACTCGGCGAGGCCGCCGCGCTGTTCGCCGAGCGCGCGGCGGCGGTGCTGCCCGGCTTCGCGGTCACCGCGGCCAACCGGCGCCAGGTGGCGGAGGTCTGCCACCGCCTCGACGGCATCCCGCTGGCGATCGAGCTGGCCGCGAGCCGCCTGCGGACGCTCTCGCTCGACCAGATCCTCAGCCGCCTCGACGACCGCTTCCGGCTGCTGATCGGCGGCAGCAGGGGCGCGCCGCCCCACCACCAGACCCTGCGCACGGCGGTGGGCTGGAGCCACGAGCTGTGCACGCCGCAGGAGCGGCTGCTGTGGGCCAGGCTGTCGGTGTTCGCCGGGCACTTCGAGCTGGAGGCGGCCGAATACGTCTGCTCCAGCCCGGAGTTGCCGGCCGAGGAGATCCTGGACGTGCTCACCGAACTGGTGGCCCAGTCGGTGGTGACCAGGGAGGACGCGCCCTCCGGCGTGCGGTACCGGATGCTGGGCACGCTGCGGGCGTACGGCGCGGACTGGCTGGAGGCCAGCGGGGACGCGGAGCGGCTGCGGCGCCGGCACCGCGACTGGTGCACCGGCCTGGTCACCTGGTGCGAGCTGGAGTGGTTCAGCCCCAGGCAGGCCGAGGTGGCGCTGCGGATCAACGACGAGATGCCGAATCTGAGGGCCGCGCTCGAATTCGCCCTCGAGGACGACGAGGACGGCCGCTTCGGCCTCTACCTGGCGGCCACGCTGTGGTTCTGCTGGGTGGGCTGCGGGCGGCTCGCCGAGGGGCGGCACTGGCTGGACCGGGCGCTCGAACTGGCCACCGACCACGAGGAGACCCGGCTGAAGGCGCTGTGGGTGGCCGGCTATGTGGCGGTGCTCCAGGGCGACACGGTGGCGGCGCTGACGGTGCTGCACGAGTGCCGGGAGGGCGCCGAGCGCACCGGGAACGCCAGGGCCGCCGCGTACAGCACCCACCTGACCGGCTGCATCGCGCTGATCGGCGACGAGATGGAGCGGGCCGAGGCGCTGCTGCGCGACGCGCTCGACAGGTACGAGAAGATCGGCGAGCTCACCAGCAACGTGCTGATGGCCAGGTGCGAACTCGCCATGGCCATCGCCTTCCAGGGGGATTTGGCGCTGGCCGTCGGGATCTGCGAGGAGGTGCGGCAGGCCTGCGAGGACCACGGCGAGCAGTGGGCCAAGACCTACGCGCTGTACGTGCTGGGGTTCTCCGCCTGGCACCGGGGAGACACCCCGGCGGCCAAGGAGATGCTGCACGAGAGCCTGCGGGTGGCGCACGCCTTCCGCGACCTGGTCAGCACCGTGCAGGCCCTGGAACTGCTCGCCGGGATCACCGCGAGCGAGGGCGATCCGGTGGAGGCGGCGGTGCTCCAGGGCGCGGCCGGGCGGCTGTGGCGGTCGGTGGGCATGCCGCTCTTCGGCTCCGAGTTCTTCAACGCGCCGCACATCCACTGCGAACGGCAGGTGCGCGAGCGGCTCGGCCCCGCCAGGTACCGCGAGTACCTGCGGCAGGGCGAGCGTCTGGACGCGGACGCGGCCGTGGCGCGGGTGCTGTACGGGCGGGGGCGGCCGAGCGCCGTCGCCTCCCCGCGGGCCGAGGGCGAGCGGGAGCGGCTGGCCGTGGGCGAGTCGGCGCGGCGGCTTCCGCTGCCGCCCGCGCCGAGGCCGGACGACGAGTCGGCGGGCGGCGCGCCTCAGCGGGCGTAGAACTCGACGACCAGCTGCTCGTCGCAGACGACCGGGATCTCCGCGCGCTGGGGGTCCCGGTCCAGCCTGAAGGCCAGCGCCTCCAGGTTGACCTGCAGGTAGCGCGGGGTCTCGCCCTCGCCCGCGTAACCGCCCTCCCGGGCGACGAGGAAGGGGTGCTTGGCGCGGCTGCGCTCGCGCACGGTGACGACGTCCTCGGGGCGGACGCGGAAGGAGGGCTTGTCCACCTTGCGGCCGTTGACCGCGAGGTGGCCGTGCACGACCATCTGCCGGGCCTGGTAGATGGTGCGGGCGAGGCCGGAGCGCAGCACGAGCGCGTCCAGGCGCCGTTCGAGCTCGATGATCAGCGCCTCGCCCGTCTTGCCCTGCACCTTGCGGGCGCGCTCGTAGGCCCTGACCATCTGGCGCTCGCTGATGTCGTACTGGGCGCGCAGCCGCTGCTTTTCCAGCAGCCGGACCTTGTAGTCGCTGCTCTGCTTGCGCCCGCGGCCGTGCTGGCCCGGCGGGTAGGGGCGCGCCTCGAAGTACTTGACGGCCTTCGGGGTCAGCGCGACGCCGAGCGCACGCGACTTCTTGATCTTGGGACGCGACTGGTTCACGGGGAACGATCCTCCATGTAAGTTAGGTAAGGCTTACCTTAGCTGAGGAGTGCGCGATGACTCGACCCGGGACCCACGACCCCGGCACAGGACCACGAGGCCGGGGGGTGGGGCAGCCGCATCCCCAGGAGCCGGAAGGCGCCGCGCGGCGGCCGTCCGCCGCCGAACGCGTGCGCACCCTCGTCGAGTCGAGCGCCTCCGCGAGCCTGGGTATTCCCGGCCACGAGCCGGGCGAGGGCGCGGGGACGCCCGGG
Organism: Streptomyces hoynatensis; assembly: GCF_003626535.1. GTDB lineage: Bacteria > Actinomycetota > Actinomycetes > Streptomycetales > Streptomycetaceae > Streptomyces > Streptomyces hoynatensis. Next base: position 44,031 of record NZ_RBAL01000003.1, on the reverse strand, counting down.
CAGGGCACACCGGCCTCGCGGGCCGTCGTCCCCTCGGGCGACATCCACCTGCTGCTGCCCGCGAGTTCGCCCGTCGCCAGGGCCACCGTGCGGGCGGCGGGCGAGGAGGTCCCTGCGGTGCTGGAACTCACCGACGTCGCCCCCGTCGCGGTGCCCCACCGCATCCGGGGCCGGGCCCGGGTGTCGGGCTGGCTCACCGCCCTTCCCGGGGCGGGCGCCGAGGCGGCGGGCGCCGGGCTGCCGGCCGACCCCGCCGGGCCCCTCGCAGGGCCGGGCTGGGCCCTGCTGCGCCTGGAGGTCGGCGAGGCGTACACGGACGACCTGTGGGGCGCGGAGCACGTCGAGCCGGACGAGTTCGCCGAGGCGGCGGCCGACCCGCTCGCCCGCCACGAGACGGAGCTGCTCCAGCACCTGGCCGCCGCGCACGAGGAGCAACTCCAGTCGCTGTGCTCGCTGTTGCCCGAGATCTGCGGCATGCTGCCGTCGGCCCGCCCGCCGCGGGTCGCCCCGCTGAGCCTGGACCGCTTCGGCCTGCGGGTGCGGCTGTGCCACGGCGGCTCCTGCATCGACGCGCGCTTCGAGTTCCCCGAGCCCGTCCAGGACGTCACGCGCCTGCGCCGGGCCATGCGCCACCTCTTCGAGGCCGCCGCCGGCTGAGCCTCCCGCCGGGGCCCGCGGCCGGTCCCCGCCGGGAGGCGGCCGGCTCAGTCCGGGCCGCCCTGCTCCCCCGGCTTCTCCCCGGCGAGCCGGGCCCGGACCCGCTGCAGCACCTCCGCGTACCTGGCCTCGGCCCCGTGCCGCGTCGGCCGGTAGTACCGCTTGCCGTGCACCGCGTCGGGCGCGTACTGCTGGGCCGCGATGCCGCCCGGCAGGTCGTGCGGGTACTGGTACCCCTCGCCGTGGCCGAGCTTCGCCGCGCCGCGGTAGTGGCTGTCCCGCAGGTGCGGCGGCACGGGCCCGGCCAGGCCCGCCCGCACGTCGGCCTGCGCCTGGCCGATGGCGGTCACCACCGCGTTCGACTTGGGGGCGAGGGCGAGCGCGATGGTCGCGTGGGCGAGCGTGAGGGCCGCCTCCGGGAAGCCGATCATCGCCACCGCCTGGGCCGCGGCCACGGCGGTCTGCAGCGCCGCCGGATCGGCCAATCCGATGTCCTCGCTCGCGGAGATCATCAGCCGGCGGGCGATGAACCGCGGGTCCTCCCCCGCCTCGATCATCCGGGCCAGATAGTGCAGCGCGGCGTCCACGTCCGAGCCGCGGACGGACTTGATCAGGGCGCTGGCCACGTCGTAGTGCTGGTCGCCGTCCCGGTCGTAGGTGACGGCCGCGCGGTCCACCGCCTCCTCCAGGGTGGCCAGGGTGAGCTCGGACTCGCCCTTGGCCAGCGCCGCCCCGGCCCCGGCCTCCAGCGCGGTCAGCGCCCGGCGGGCGTCCCCGCCCGCTATCCGCAGCAGGTGCGCCTCGCTGTCGGCCGGCAGCGCGACCGCTCCGCCCAGGCCGCGCTCCTCGGCGACGGCCCGGCGCAGCAGGGCCCGCACGTCCTCCTCGGTCAGCGGCTCGAGCGTCAGCAGCAGCGACCTGGACAGCAGCGGCGAGATCACCGAGAAGTACGGATTCTCCGTGGTGGCGGCGATCAGGGTGACCCAGCGGTTCTCCACCGCGGGCAGCAGCGAGTCCTGCTGGGCCTTGCTGAAGCGGTGGATCTCGTCGAGGAAGAGGACGGTCTCCTTGCCGTAGGCGCCCAGGGAGCGGCGGGCGCCGTCGATGACCGCCCGCACCTCCTTCACGCCCGCGGTGATGGCCGAGAGCTCGACGAACCTCCGGTCCGTCGCCTGGCTGACCACGTAGGCGAGGGTGGTCTTGCCGGTGCCGGGAGGGCCCCACAGCAGCACCGAGGAGGGACCCGCAGGTCCCCCGCCGCGCTCGCCGACGAGGCGGCGCAGCGGCGATCCCGGCCGCAGCAGGTGGCGCTGGCCCACCACCTCGTCCAGGGAGGTCGGCCGCATCCGCACGGCCAGCGGCCGGGCGGCCGGGTCCCGCTCGGCGCGCTCCTCGGCCGCCGCGGTGAACAGATCGGGTTCCACGTCGTCCGACCCTAAGCCACGCCACCGACAGCGCGCGGCCGGGCCGGGCCGGCCGCCCAGGCAGCGGTCAGCCGGTCCAGAAGTCCCACCAGCGGGTGAGCACCATCATCCCGATGATGCCGATGTGCACCGCGGGCAGCAGCCAGTGGAACTCCCCCATCAGCTCCTTGACGCCCGAGGGAGCCGGCAGGTGCCCCTGCCGCACGTTGTGCAGCGTCGTGTACCAGAACATGAGGATGGTGGCGACCCAGGCCAGGCAGCACCACAGGCACAGCGCGTTGATCTCGTACAGCGACTGGTACTGGAGCCAGGTGCAGAAGCCGACGCCGAAGAGGGTGCCGAACTCCAGCCCCAGCCAGAACCACCGCCGGAAGCGGGCCCCGGCGAGCACCCCCATGCCGATGGCGACCACGACGCCGTAGGTCGCGAGCCCCAGCATCGGGTTGGGGAAGCCGAAGGCGGAAGCCTGGTCGCTCTTCATCACCGAGCCGCAGGACACCACAGGATTCAGGCTGCACGCGGGGGTGAAGTCCGGGTCTTCGAGAAGGTGGAACTTGTCCAGCGTGATGACCCAGGAGGCGAGCAGCCCGGCGAAGCCGGTGATCACCAGGAGCAGGGCGTAGCCCCGGCCGGCGCCCACGTCACGTTGCCCGCGACGCTGTGCCTCGCCGCTCCTGCGGTCCTCGTCCACCGCCGATGTCGCCATGTCGTCCGTCCGCTCCGTCTCGGGTACGGCTTCCATTCTGCACCAGTGACCCCACGATCACGCCGGGTGCGTCAACGGCGGGGAACCGCCCCCGGCCACGGGAGGCCGGGGCGCGGACCGCCGGGAAGCCGCCCCGGGCTCAGCCGAGGCGGCGGGTGAGCTCGGTCACGACCGCGTCCAGCGCGACCGCCTCCTGCTCTCCGCTCTCCAGGTCCTTCAGCTGGGCCACCCCGGCGGCCAGGTCCCGCTCCCCGGCCACCAGGGCGTAGCGGGCGCCGCTGCGGTTGGCCAGCCGCATGGCCGCCTTGACGCTCCGGCCGCCATACGCCAGGTCGGCGGCGACCCCGGCCCGCCGCAGCTCGGTGACCAGCGCGAACACCCTGCGCCCCGCCTCCTCGCCGAGCGGCACGGCGAAGACGTCGGTGGCGGCGGGCAGGTCGAGGTCCACGCCCTCGGCCCGCAGCGCAAGCACGGTGCGGTCCACGCCGAGCGCCCAGCCCACCGAGGGCAGCGGCGGGCCGCCGATCATCTCCGAGAGCCCGTCGTACCTGCCGCCGCCGCCCACCGCGGACTGGGCGCCGAGCCCGTCGTGGACGAACTCGAAGGTGGTGCGGGTGTAGTAGTCGAGGCCGCGGACCAGCCTGGGGTCGTCCGTGAACGCCACCCCCGCGGCGTCCACCAGCTCCCTCACCCGCTCGTGGTACTCCTTGCACGCCTCGCACATGTGGTCACGCATCATCGGGGCGCCGGCGAGCTGACGCTGCACCTCGGGGCGCTTGTCGTCCAGGACCCGCAGCGGGTTGATCTCGATGCGGGCGCGGGTCTCCTCGTCCAGGTCGAGACCGCGCAGGAAGTCCTGGAGGACGGCCCGGTAGCCGGGACGGCACGCGCGGTCGCCCAGGGAGTTGAGCAGCAGCCTGACCCCGCCCAGGCCGAGGGAGCGGTAGGCGTCGGCGGCCAGGATGATCAACTCGGCGTCGACCGCGGGGTCCTCCACGCCGATGGCCTCCGCGCCGACCTGCGAGAAGTGGCGGTAGCGCCCCGCCTGCGGCCGCTCGTAGCGGTAGTAGGTGCCGGAGTACCAGAGCTTGACCGGCAGGCCGCCCGCCCGGTGGAGATTGGCCTGCAGGGCGGCCCGCAGCACGGAGGCGGTGCCCTCGGGCCGCAGCGCGAGGCGGTCGCCGCCCTTGGTGGTGAGGGTGTACATCTCCTTGGTCACGATGTCGGTGGACTCGCCGACGCCGCGGGAGAACAGCTCGACGTGCTCGAAGCCGGGCGTCTCGACGTAGCCGTAGCCGGCCCGGCGCAGGGGCGCGGACAGCGCCTCGCGCACGGCGAGGAAGGCGGCGGAGTCCGGCGGGATCAGGTCGTACGTGCCCTTGGGGGCGGAGAAGCTACTCACGGAAGGTTTCTTCACATTCCTCGTCGCGGGGCCGCGTCCTCGGCGGCCCCGGGGCCGGCGGCCAGTCCCCGCAGGAACGGGTTGGTGGCGCGCTCGCGGCCGATGGTGGTCTGCGGGCCGTGCCCGGCGAGCACCACGGTCGAGTCGTCCAGCGGCAGGCAGACGCGGGCCAGCGACCGCAGGATCTCGGCGTGGTCCCCGCCGGGGAGATCGGTGCGTCCGATGGAGCCGGCGAACAGCAGGTCGCCCGAGAACAGGACCGGCGGGATGTCGGCCCGTTCGGGCAGCCGGAAGGTCACCGACCCCTTGGTATGGCCCGGGGCGTGCGCGACCGAGAACTCGAGACCGGCCAGCGCGAGGCTGCCGCCGTCGGTCAGCTCCCGCAGGTCGTCCGGCTCGCCCACCGTGAGGTCGCCGAGCAGCGGCAGGCCGACGCTCATGCCGATCGCCGCGGCCGGGTCCTTCAGCATGTGGCGGTCGGCCGGGTGCAGCCAGGCGGGGACGCCGTGCGCCCCGCACACGGGAAGGACCGAGGCGACGTGGTCGAGATGCCCGTGGGTGAGAATGACGGCCACCGGCTTCAGCCGGTGCCTGGCGATGGTCTCCTCGACTCCGGGGGCGGCCTGGTGACCGGGGTCCACGATCACGCACTCCTCGCCGGCGGCGGGAGCGATCAGGTAGCAGTTGGTCCCCCAGGCACCGGCGGGGAAGCCAGCGATCAGCACCGGTCGTCCTTCGATCGTCGTCCTGGCCGACGTGTTGGCATGGTCGGCGGCGGGTCGCCCGGCCAAGAGCCTACCGGCGACGGTGCGGCGGGGGCGAACCCGTATACGGTGACGCAGGCGGGGTCTGGTCGCCAGTCGAGACAGGTCGAGACGAGGGAGACGCGGTGGTCAGCAAGGAACAGCGTCGGAAACAGCTCGCGCGCGCGAAGTGGGAAAGGCAGCAGGAGCGGCGCACCGACCGGGCACGCCGGGGCCGCAGGCGCCGGGTGGCCCTGGCCGTGCTGCTGGTGCTGCTCGTCGCGGGCGGCAGCACCGCGCTCGTGCTGCTGAACGAGGACGACTCGGCGGGCGGCCAGGACGCGGCCAACGCGACGGACGAGCCGACGGCGGAGGCCACCGAGTCCGCAGAACCGGTCGAGGACCCCTGCGCCGAGCCCGAGCCGGGCGACCCCTCCACCGGGCAGTGGGACGCCGAGCCCGAGATGACGGTGGACACGGACGCCGACTACGTGATGCGGCTCGCCACCACCTGCGGGGACATCGAGATCACGATGGACGCCGCCGCCGCCCCGCACACGGTGAACTCCTTCTCCTTCCTGGCCGGTGAGGGCTACTTCGACCACTCCCGCTGCCACCGGCTGGTCACCGAGGGCATCTACGTCCTGCAGTGCGGGGACCCGCAGGGCACGGGGGCGGGCGGCCCCGGCTACACCATCCCGGACGAGAACCTGGACGACCCCGACGTCGCCGACGGGATCTACCCGGCGGGCACGGTGGCGATGGCGAACCAGTACAACGCGGCGGACGGCAGCGGGCGCGACAGCGGGGGCAGCCAGTTCTTCATCGTGTACCAGGACAGCCAACTGCCGCCCGACTACACGCCGTTCGGCAGGGTGACGGCCGGCGAGGACGTGCTGCAGACGATCGCGGCCGCCGGCGCGGCCGCGCCGGACCCGACGACGGGGAACACGGCGCCCAACGCCACCGTCGTGATCAACGAGGCGACGGTGGAGCCCGCCGGGCAGGGCTGAGAGCGGAATCCGCGGCGGCCCGCCCGTGGCCCCGGCACCCGTGCGGGATCACAAGTTTCCGCATCACAAGGTGCGGACAGCCGGGCGGGCTGTCGCCTATGTTGGCGTTGTGTAGGGTGCCTGCGCCGGTCAGGCGGCCGGACGTCCGGCCGACCGGCACGAGGACTCACGAGGACTGTGGACGATGCCGGGGCGTCAGCCCGTCGCGCGCATCAAACGAGGAGGCGCTGTGAGCAGCGAGCCGTGGGGCCGCGTTGACGAGACGGGGACCGTATACGTGCGGACGGCGGACGGGGAGAAGGTCGTCGGCTCCTGGCAGGCGGGCTCCCCGGGGGAGGCTCTCGCCTATTTCGAGCGCAAATACGAGGGTCTGGTCGTGGAGATCGGCCTGCTCGAGCGCCGGGTGAAGACCACCGATCTGTCCGCCAAGGACGCGATGACGGCCATCGGGCACCTTCGGGAGCAGGTGGACGAGGGGCACGCGGTGGGCGACCTGGCCGCGCTCGGCCGGCGGCTCGACGAGCTGGTGGCCGCGGTCGAGTCGCGGCGCGAGGAGCGCAAGGCCGCCAGGGCGCGGCAGTCGGAGGAGGCCAGGGCCGCCAAGGAGGCGCTGGTCGCCGAGGCGGAGGAGCTGTCGCTCAGCGAGCAGTGGCGGTCGGCGGGCGAGCGGCTGCGGGCCCTGGTCGACACCTGGAAGGGCCTGCCGCGGCTGGACCGCAAGACCGACGACGAGCTCTGGCACCGCTTCTCCCAGGCGCGTTCGGCCTTCTCCAAGCGCCGCAAGTCGCACTTCGCGGCGCTCGACGCGCAGCGCGAGGAGACCAGGCGGCGCAAGGAGAAGCTGATCGCCGAGGCCGAGTCCCTCTCCGACTCCAGGGATTGGGGCCCGACCGCGGCCCGTTACCGCGAGCTGATGCGGGAGTGGAAGGCGGCGGGCCGGGCGCAGCGGGACGCCGAGGAGGACCTGTGGACCAGGTTCAGGGCGGCGCAGGACGTCTTCTTCCAGGCCAGGAGCGAGGCGTTCGTCGAGCGTGACGCCGAGCAGCGGGACAACCTGGCGCGCAAGGAGGAGCTGGCGGCGGAGGCGGAGAAGCTGCTTCCGGTCACCGACCTGCGCGCCGCCAGGTCCGCGCTCCGGTCGATCAACGAGCGCTGGGAGGCGATCGGCCACGTGCCCAGGGAGGCGCGGGCGGGGATCGAGGGCCGCCTGCACGCGGTGGAGCGGGCCGTCGCCGAGGCCGAGGAGGCCGAGTGGCGCCGCACCAACCCCGAGGCCAGGGCCAGGGCCGAGGGCCTGACCGGCCAGCTCCAGGACGCGGTGGACCGGCTGCGGGAGCAGGTCGAGCGGGCCAGGGCGGCCGGGAACGCGGCCAAGGCGCAGAAGCTGGAGCAGGAGCTCGCCGGGCGGCAGGCGCTGCTCGACCAGGCGCTGAAGGGGCTCCAGGAGTTCGGGGGCTGAGCGGGGGCTGCCCGGCGCGGCGGCGGTGGCGGGCCCGCACCGCCGCCGCGGCGCGTTCAGGGCCTGCGCGCCGAGGTCACCCGGTAGACGTCGTAGACGCCCTCGACGCCCCGCACGGCCTTCAGGACGTGGCCCAGGTGCTTGGGGTCGCCCATCTCGAAGGTGAAGCGGGAGGTGGCGACCCGGTCCCGGGAGGTCTGGACCGCGGCGGAGAGGATGTTGACGTGCTGGTCGGACAGGACCCGCGTGACGTCGGAGAGCAGCCGTGACCGGTCGAGCGCCTCGACCTGGATGGCGACCAGGAAGACCGAGGACTGGGTGGGCGCCCACTCGACGTCGAGTATCCGCTCCGGTTCGCGGGCCAGGGAGTCGACGTTCAGGCAGTCGGCGCGGTGCACCGAGACGCCGTTGCCACGGGTGACGAAGCCGATGATGGGGTCGCCGGGGACGGGGGTGCAGCAGCGGGCGAGCTTGACCCACACGTCCTCGACGTCCTTGACCACCACGCCCGGGTCGGCGCTGGAGCGGCGTTTGCCCCTGGTGGGCACCGGCGGCACGGCCTCGGCGAGGTCCTCGCTCGCCGCCTCCTCGCCGCCCTGGGCCTGCACCAGCTTCTGCACCACGTGGGGCGCGGAGACGTGGCCCTCGCCGATGGCCGCGTACAGGGAGGAGATGTCGGGGTAGCGCATCTCGTGGGCGAGGGTGACCAGCGCGTCCCCGCTGAGCACGTGCTGGATGGGGAGGTTCTGCTTGCGCACCGCGCGGGCGATGGCGTCCTTGCCCTGCTCGATGGCCTCGTCGCGGCGTTCCTTGGAGAACCAGCCGCGGATCTTGTTGCGCGCCCGTGGGGACTTGACGAAGCCGAGCCAGTCGCGGGAGGGGCCCGCGCCGTCGGCCTTGGAGGTGAAGATCTCGACGGTGTCGCCGTTGTCCAGGGTGGATTCGAGCGGCACGAGCCTGCCGTTGACCTTCGCGCCTATCGTGCGGTGGCCGACCTCGGTGTGCACGGCGTAGGCGAAGTCGACCGGGGTGGCCCCCGCGGGCAGCGCGATGACGTCGCCCTTGGGCGTGAAGACGAAGACCTCGTTGCGCGAGAGGTCGAAGCGCAGGGACTCCAGGAACTCCCCCGGGTCCTCCGTCTCCTTCTGCCAGTCGAGGAGCTGACGCAGCCAGGCCATGTCGTCGACGGTGCTGCGGCCGCCCTTCTTCTCCCCCTTCTTCGGGGTGTCCGAGCGGACCTTCGAGGAGCCGGCCACGGCCTGCTGCTTGTACTTCCAGTGCGCCGCGATGCCGAACTCGGCCCTGCGGTGCATGTCGAAGGTGCGGATCTGGAGCTCCACCGGCTTGCCGCCCGGGCCGATCACCGTGGTGTGCAGCGACTGGTACATGTTGAACTTCGGCATCGCGATGTAGTCCTTGAACCGCCCCGGCACCGGGTTCCACCGGGCGTGCACGGTGCCGAGCGCCGCGTAGCAGTCGCGGACGGTGTCGACGAGGACGCGGATGCCCACCAGGTCGTAGATCTCGGCGAAGTCCCGCCCGCGGACGATCATCTTCTGGTAGACGCTGTAGTAGTGCTTGGGGCGGCCGGTGACGGTGGCCTTGATCCGGGCGCCGCGCAGGTCGGCCTGCACCTCGTCGATGACGGTGGCCAGGTACTCGTCGCGCTTGGGCGCCCGCTCGGCGACCAGGCGGACGATCTCGTCGTACATCTTGGGGTAGAGGATGGCGAAGGCCAGGTCCTCCAGCTCCCACTTGATGGTGTTCATGCCCAGGCGGTGGGCGAGCGGCGCGTAGATCTCCAGCGTCTCGCGGGCCTTCTGCTCCTGCTTCTCGCGCTTGAGGAAGCGCATCGTGCGCATGTTGTGCAGCCGGTCGGCCAGCTTGATGACCAGGACCCTGGGGTCCTTGGCCATGGCGACGACCATCTTGCGCACGGTCTCGGCCTGCGCGGCCTCCCCGAACTTGACCTTGTCGAGCTTGGTGACGCCGTCGACGAGCAGCGCCACCTGGTCGCCGAAGTCGCGGCGCAGCGCGTCGAGGCCGTACTCGGTGTCCTCGACGGTGTCGTGCAGCAGCCCGGCCATCAGGGTGGCGGCGTCCATGCCGAGCTCGGCGAGGATCGTGGTGACGGCCAGCGGGTGCGTGATGTACGGGTCGCCGCTCTTGCGCTTCTGCCCGCGGTGCCAGCGCTCGGCGACCTGGTAGGCCCGCTCGATCTGGCGCAGCGGCGCGGTGTCGCCCTTGGGATCGTTGGCCCGCACCACCCGCAGCAGCGGCTCGAGGACGGGGTTGTACGGGCTCGAACGCTGGACGCCGAGCCGGGCGAGCCGCGCCCGCACCCGGTTGGAGGAGCCGGAGCGGCCGGAGACCCCGGAGACGGCCGGCGCGGAGGGGGTGCCCTGGGACTGGTGGCGGGCGTCCGCGCCGTCCCGCCGGCCGAGGGTGGGGGACGGCTTGGCGTTCTTCCGCTGGGCCGAGGCGAGCGGCTGGGCGTCGTCAGGCAAGGGCACTCCTTTACGGGCCCGTACTCCCCGCCGGTGGGGGGCCGGGAGAGGGGGCGGTCCTTGGGGGCCGTGGACGGCCGTCGGGAGGGTCCGGCCGGGTAACGATCGGACTGCCATGGTAACGAGCCCGGGCAAATGGCTCCCGCTCAACCGGCGCATGCGCGGGGGCGCCCACCTCGCGGTGCGCGCCCCCGTGGATGTGCGAGCGGATGCGGACGACCTCAGACGGTGACCAGCGCCTGGTAGGGGGCGCCGTCGAGGGCGGCGCGCACCCGTGAGGCGCCGCCGAGGAAGGACAGCTCCATCAGCACTCCGAGGCCGGCCACCGTGGCGCCCGAACGGCTGATCAGCCGCAGGGATGCCTCGGCGGTCCCCCCGGTCGCCAGCACGTCGTCGATGACGAGCACCCGGTCCTGCGCGGTCAGGTCCTCGGCGTGGATCTCCATCTCGGCGCTGCCGTACTCGAGGTCGTAGGACTGCGACAGGGTGGCGCCCGGCAGCTTGCCGGCCTTGCGGACCGGGACGAAGCCGAGCCCGGCCCTGACCGCGACCGGGGCGGCGAGGATGAAGCCGCGCGCCTCCAGGCCCACGACCTTGGTGGCGCCCTGCTCCGTGGCGAACGCGGCCAGCGCCTCCGTCAGCGCGCCGAAGGCCACCGGGTCCGCCAGCAGCGGGGTGATGTCCTTGAAGACGATCCCCGGCTTCGGGTAGTCCGCGACGTCGCGGATGCGGCCGAGCAGCAGCGCGGCGAGCTCCTCGCGCGAGGCCGCGGCCCGGGTGGACATGTCCGTCACGCCGCTCACCGCCGCTTGCCCGAGGGACGGCCGCGCCCGCGGGTGCGGGAGACCGGCTGCCGGCGGGGACCGCGCGCGGGCGCGGGGCCGCCGGAGCCCGCGCCGCCGCCGGCGCCCACCCCGGCCGCCGGCGCCGGGCCCGCGGCCTCGGCGTCCGGCGCGTCGGACTCCTCCTCGGCCGCACCGGCCTCCTCGGCCGCCGCGGCCTTCGCCGGCTCCTCCTCGCGCTTGGCCCGCTTGGCGAGCACCCGCTTGTCGGTCGCCTTGATGTCCGGCTCGCGCATCTTCAGGTCGGCCACCAGCGGGGTGGCGATCATGATCGAGGAGTACGCGCCCGCGGAGAGGCCGACGAACAGCGAGAGGGCGATGTCGTTGAGCATGCCGCCGCCGAGCAGGCCGCCGCCGATGAAGAGCAGCGCCGCCACGGGCAGCAGGGCCACGACCGAGGTGTTGATCGACCGGACCAGCGTGCCGTTGAGGCTGCGGTTGGCCAGCTCGGCGTAGGTGAACCTGGTCTGCTTGGCGAAGCCCCGGGTCTGCTCCTTGAGGCCGTCGAAGACCACGACCGTGTCGTAGAGCGAGTAACCGAGGATCGTCAGCAGGCCGATCACCGTGCCCGGGGTGACCTCGAAGCCGACGAGGGCGTAGACGCCGACCGTGATCGTGAGGTCGTGGATCAGCGCGATCAGCGCGGCGAGCGCCATGCGCCACTCGAAGGCCACGGCCAGGTAGATCACGACGAGGACCAGGAAGATGATCAGGCCCCGCCACGCCTTGTCGGCGATCTGGTCGCCCCAGCTGGGGCCGATCACCTCGGCGTTGAGGTCGTCCGTCGGGATGCCCAGCTCCTCGGCCAGGGCCGCCCGGGTCTCGTTCGACTGGTCGGTGTCCAGGCCGCTGACCTGGATACGCATCGCGCCGTCGTCGCCCAGCGTCTGGACCAGCGCGCTGCTGCCCGAGGTCTCCTCGGCGACGTGCCTGGCGTCCTCGACCGAGACGTCGGTGGCCGGGGTGGTGAAGACCGCGCCGCCCTCGAACTCGACGCCCATCACGAGCCCGCGGACCATGAAGCCCGTGAAGGCGAGGACGGTGATCAGGAGCGAGATGCAGTACCAGATCCGCCGCCTGCCGACGAAGTCGACGCCGACCTCACCGCGGTAGAGCCTGGCACCCATTGCGCCGAGCCGTGACATCTCACGCCTCCTTCGCGTCGGACGGAACGGGGACGGGACGGCGGCCGCGCAGCGGCGGGGTGGCGGACAGCCTCTTGGGGTCGAGGCCGGACCAGGAGTGCCCGGAGGAGAAGAACCTCCGGCGCGCCAGCACGGTCATCAGCGGCTTGGTGAACAGGAAGACGACCACCACGTCCAGGACCGTCGTGAGCCCGAGCGTGAACGCGAAGCCCTGCACCTTGCCGACCGTGACGGTGAAGAGCACCGCCGCGGCGAGGAACGAGACGAAGTCGGAGACCAGGATCGTGCGCCTCGCGCGCGGCCAGGCGCGCTCGACCGCGGGCCGCAGGCTGCGGCCCTCCCTGATCTCGTCCCTTATCCGTTCGAAGTACACGATGAACGAGTCGGCCGTGATGCCGATGGCAACGATCGCGCCGCAGACGGCCGGGAGGTTCAGCGCGAAGCCGATCGTGGGGCCGAGCAGCGCCATGATCGTGTAGGTCAGGATGCTGGAGACGACCAGGCTGAGGATCGCGATGATCGACAGGCCGCGGTAGTACAGCACCACGTAGCCCACGACCAGGGCGAGGCCGATGGCGCCCGCGATCAGGCCGGCCCGCAGCTGCTCCTGGCCCAGGGTCGGGGAGACCGTGGAGACGCTGGCCTCCTCGAAGGTCAGCGGAAGGGCGCCGTACTTGAGGATGTTCGCCAGGTCCTTGGCGGAGTCCTGGTCGAAGTTGCCGTAGATCTCGGCGCTGCCACCGCCGAGCCGCTCGTGGACGGCCGGGGCGGAGACCACCTCGCCGTCGAGCACGATGGCGAACTGGTTCTGCGGGTCGGTCTGGCTCGACAGCTCCTCGGTGACGTCGGCGAACTTGTCGGCGCCCGAGTTGTTGAACTCCATCTGCACGATCCAGCCCTGGCCCTGCTGGGTGTCGTACACGGCGTTCGCGTCGCTGACGTCGGTGCCGGGCACCGCCACGGGGCCGAGCACGTACTTGTAGGTGCCGTCCTCGTCACAGGCGACGACGTTCTCCTCGTCGTCGGCCTGGCCGGCGGCCCGGCTGGCCTGCAGGCGGGAGGCCTCGGTGGAGCAGTCGAGGTCGTCGAGCTGCTGCTGGAGCGCCTGGGCGTCCGCGGCGGCGTCGCCCTCGTTCCCGTCGCCGGTGCTCTCGTCGGTGGCGTCCTCGCCGCTCCCCGAGTCCGTGCTGTCGGCGTCGGGCGTCCCGGAGGCGTCGGGGCTCTCGGAGCCGGTGGAGTCGTCGCTGTGGTACGCGGCGAAGTCTGCGGTGGCGGCGGAGTCACCCGCGCCGGGGGCCTGGAGGCTCTGCGCCGACTCCTCGTCGGAGGTGGACTCCTCGTCCGAGGGGGACTCGCTGCCCGTGGCCTCGTCGTCGCTCGGCGACTCGGAGTCGCTCGGGGACTCGGAGCTGCCCGGGGACTCGGAGCTGCTCGGGGACTCGGAGGACGAGGGCTCCTCACTGGCGGAGGCGTCGGCGAGGGTGGCGGAGAGGACCGGGCGGAAGCCCAGCTCGGCGGTGGTGCCGACCTGCTCCCGCGCCTCCTTCTCGTCACTGCCCTTGGGGATGTTGACGATGATGTTCCGGTCGCCCTGGGTCTGGACCTCGGCCTCCGAGACGCCAAGGCCGTTGACCCGGCGTTCGATGATGTTGACCGCGGTGTTGAGGTTCGTCGAATTGATCGCGTCCTCGTGACCCTCCTCGGCCACGGCGGAGAGCGTGATGCTCGTGCCGCCGGCGAGGTCGATGCCCAGCCGTGGCGTGGTGTGACCGGAGAGGAACATCCCTCCGGACAGCCCCACCATGACCACCAGAATCAGGAGCAGAGCCCTGCCGGGCCGGCCGCCCTGGGCTCGCCGGGACCCGAGATCCCTCCTGCGTGAGGACCTGAGGCCCTTCTTCGGTGTCGCCACCTTCTCGTCTTCTCTCTGTCCAAGGACCGCGCCAGGTGAACGCCGCGCGGCTCAGGGGGGTGACTGACGGACGTGCCGGACTGCGCGCCGGCCGCCGCGTTCAGGACTTGGTCCCGTGCTCGCCGTCGTTGTCGTTCCCGGAAACCTCGGTCTCGGCGTCCTGCTCGCTTTCCGCGGCATCGCCGCCCGCCGCGGCGTCGGCGTTCTCGCTTTTGCCCAGCTCCACCCGGTCGCCGGCGGCGTCCCCCGCCTCCTCGGCCTCGATCAGCGAGGAGGCGTCGTCCGGCACCTGGACGGACTCGTCCTCGAAAGGCGATTCGCCGTTGACGATGCGCTCGTACTCCTCGGCGTCGAGGATCGCGCCCACGGCGCTCTTCGCATAGACGGCGTGGAGGCCGGGCGCGATCTCAAGCAGCACGGTGTCCTCGCGGACCTCCTTGACCAGCGCGTACATGCCGCCGATGGTCCTCACGCCAGTGCCCGGCTCCATGGCGTCGCGCATCTGGGCGGCCTGACGCTGCCGGTTTCTGGCCGACCGGGACATGAGGTACATGACGCCGACGAGCACAATGATGGGGAACAGAAACGCGATATCCACGGTGGAGGAAATTCCTTTGCATGGCCACTGCCGCGACCAGGTATCCGGTGGTGGGCATGCCATCGCTGAATCGGATGGCAACGGCGGAGTCTAGGCGAGGCTGCGCCAGGGGAACAACGTCCAGGATCGTATCGGAGTTCCACGGACGGAATTTCGCCGCCGTCACGTCCCGAACAGTCCCTCTTGTCCGCCCGCCTGTCCTCCCGCGGCCGTCTGTGGCGGGGGCGTGAGCCCCAGGTGCCGCCAGGCGGCCGGGGTCGCCACACGCCCGCGCGGAGTACGGGCGAGCAACCCCTCCCTGACGAGGAAGGGCTCGGCGACCTCTTCCACTGTCTCACGCTCCTCGCCGACCGCGACGGCCAGCGTGGAGAGCCCCACCGGCCCGCCGCCGAAGAGCTTCAGCAGGGCGTGCAGCACGGCCCGGTCGAGCCGGTCGAGCCCCAGGTCGTCGACCTCGTAGACGGCCAGCGCCCGGGCCGCCGTGTCCTTCGTCACCACCCCGTCGGCCCGGACCTGGGCGTAGTCGCGGACCCGGCGCAGCAGCCGGTTGGCGATCCTGGGGGTGCCGCGGGAGCGGCCCGCGATCTCGGCCGCCCCGTCCCCGGTGACCTCCACGCCCAGCAGCCCGGCCGAGCGGTGCACCACGCGCTCCAGCTCCGCGGGCGCGTAGAACTCCATGTGCCCGGTGAAGCCGAAGCGGTCGCGCAGCGGGGGCGGCAGCAGCCCGGCCCTGGTGGTCGCGCCGACCAGCGTGAAGGGCGGGAGCTCCAGCGGGATGGCGGTGGCGCCCGGCCCCTTCCCGACGACCACGTCGACGCGGAAGTCCTCCATCGCCATGTACAGCATTTCCTCGGCGGGCCTGGACATCCGGTGGATCTCGTCGAGGAAGAGGACCTCGCCCTCGGTCAGCGAGGACAGGATCGCGGCCAGGTCGCCCGCGTGCTGGATGGCCGGGCCCGAGGTGATGCGGATCGGCGCCCCCATCTCGGCCGCGATGATCATGGACAGGGTGGTCTTGCCCAGGCCAGGGGCCCCGGAGAGCAGCACGTGGTCGGCGGTGCCGCCGCGGGCGCGCGCCGCGCGCAGCACCAGGTCCAGCTGCTCGCGGACCCTGGTCTGGCCGATGAACTCGCCGAGGTCCTTGGGCCGCAGCGCGGCCTCGACCGCGAGGTCCTCCCCGTCGGCGGCGGAGCCCACCAGCCGCTCGGCCCCGGCCTGGCTCTCCTCCCGGCTCACGGCCTGCCGCCCCGGGCGGGCGCGCGGCGGCCGTGGCCTGGCGCGGCGTGGGCGGGTGCGCCGGGCGGTGGCGGGGGCATCTCGGCTCCTTCGTACGGGTGAGGCGGGTGGGTCCCGTTCCCCGGGCGGCGGGCCGCCCGGGAGCGCCTGGGGCGGCTAGCGGGATCGCTGGAGGGTCTGGAGGGCGGCGCGCAGCAGCCCGGAGATCTCGGGCGGCGCTCCCTGGGCGGCGGCCCGCTCGGCCTGCGGGGCGACGGCGGACACGGCGCGCTCGGCCTCCCGGGGCGCGTACCCCAGGCCGGTGAGGGCGTCGAGCAGCTGCTCGCGCCAGCCGGCGACGGCGGCCGGGCCGGCCGCGGAGGCCGCGGCCCCCACCGGCTCGCCGAGCCGGTCCCTGAGCTCGAGCAGCAGCTTCTGGGCGCCCTTCCTGCCGATGCCGGGAACGGCGGTGAGCGCCTTCTCGTCGCCGGTGGACACGGCCAGCCGCAGCGCGTCCGGGCTGTGCACGGCGAGCATCGCCTGGGCGAGCCTGGGCCCGACCCCGCTCGCGGTCTGCAACAGCTCGAACACCTGCCGCTCGTCCTCCTCGGCGAAGCCGTAGAGGGTGAGGGAGTCCTCCCGGACGACGAGGGAGGTGGCCAGCCTGGCGGTCTGCCCGAGGCGCAGCCCGGCGAGGGTGCCCGGGGTGCACTGGACGGCGACGCCGATGCCGCCGACCTCGACCACGGCCGAGTCGGGGGCGAGCGCGGCGACCCGCCCGGAAACGAAGGCGATCATGAGGAGGTGGTGCCCTTCGGGGAGGGGGCGGCCGGGGCGCGGCGCGCCGCCGCCCAGGCCTGCTGGAGCCTGCTTTGGGCCGGGGCCCGCCAGATGTGGCAGATGGCGAGGGCGAGCGCGTCGGCGGCGTCGGCGGGCCTGGGCGGCGCGTCCAGCCGCAGCAGCCTGGCCACCATCGCCCCGACCTGGGCCTTCTCGGCGCGGCCCGAGCCGGTGACGGCCGCCTTGACCTCGCTGGGGGTGTGCAGGGCGACGGGGAGGCCGCGGCGCGCGGCGCACAGCATGGCCACGGCGCTCGCCTGCGCGGTGCCCATCACGGTGCGCACGTTGTGCTGGCTGAAGACGCGCTCGACCGCGACCACCTCGGGGCGGTGCGCGTCGAGCCACTCCTCGATGCCGCGCTCGACGAGCACCAGCCGCTCGGCCACCTCGGCGTCCGCGGGGGTGCGCACCACTCCCACGTCCGCCATGCGCAGCCTGCGCCCGGGCAGCCCCTCGACGACGCCGAGGCCGCATCTCGTCAATCCGGGGTCAACGCCCAGCACCCGCACCGGCCGCCCCTCCCTCGCTCGCCTTGTCCGCCCGGCCGTTCGGCAGGCTATCGCCAGGCACCGACAATCCGCCGGAACGGCCCGGGGGCGCGGGAGTTACGCCTCGACCTTGGCCATGATCTCGTCGGCGACGTCGAAGTTGGCGAAGACGTTCTGCACGTCGTCGCTGTCCTCCAGGGCGTCGATGAGCCGGAAGATCTTGCGGGCGCCCTCCTCGTCCAGCTCCACCTGCATGGTGGGGATGAAGCTGGCCTCCGCCGAGTCGTAGTCGATGCCGGCGTCCTGGAGGGCGGTACGGACGGCCACCAGGTCGGCCGCCTCGCTGACCACCTCGAAGGACTCGCCCAGGTCGTTGACCTCCTCGGCGCCCGCGTCGAGGACCGCGCCGAGCACGTCGTCCTCGGAGAGCTCGCCCTTGGGCACGATCACGACGCCCTTGCGGTTGAACAGGTAGGACACCGAGCCCGGGTCGGCCATCGAGCCGCCGTTGCGGGTCATGGCGACGCGCACGTCGGAGGCGGCGCGGTTGCGATTGTCGGTCAGGCACTCGATCAGGACCGCGACGCCGTTGGGGCCGTAGCCCTCGTAGGTGATCGTCTGGTAGTCGGCGCCGCCCGCCTCGAGGCCGGCGCCGCGCTTGACGGCGCGGTCGATGTTGGTGTTGGGCACCGAGCTCTTCTTGGCCTTCTGGATGGCGTCGTAGAGCGTGGGATTGCCCTCCGGGTCACCACCGCCCGTTCGCGCAGCGACCTCGATGTTCTTGATCAGCTTCGCGAACAGCTTGCCGCGCTTGGCATCGATCACGGCCTTCTTGTGCTTGGTGGTTGCCCACTTGGAGTGGCCGGACACTGCGCTGCTCCTTCGATGTCACCAGAACTTCAACCGACAGATCTTCAACCGACTTCCGTCAACGAGGCGATCCTACCGGCCGTCACCTACCCCGCCGCGCGCACCATCTCCGTGAACAGCGCGTGCACGCGGTGGTCGCCGGTGAGTTCGGGGTGGAAGGCGGTGGCGAGCAGGTTGCCCTGGCGCACGGCCACCGGGTGCCCGTCGTACTCGGCGAGCGCCTCGGCCGCCGCGCCGAGGGACTCCACCCAGGGCGCGCGGATGAACACGCCCTCGACGGGGCCGCCCGCCACGCCTGCGACCTCGACCGCGGCCTCGAAGGACTCGTTCTGCCGGCCGAAGGCGTTGCGCCGCACGAGCATGTCGATGCCGCCGACGGTCTCCTGGCCCGAGCGCGGATCGAGGATCTTGTCCGCGAGCATGATCATGCCCGCGCAGGAGCCGTAGGCCGGCATCCCGGCGCGCACCCGCTCGCGCAGCGGCTCCAGCAGGCCGAAGGCGTGCGCCAGCTTGGAGATCGTGGTGGACTCCCCGCCCGGGATCACCAGCCCCCGTACGGCGGCCAGCTCCTCGGGCCGCCGCACGGGCACGGCCTGTGCGCCCGCGGCGGCCAGGGCGGTCAGGTGCTCCCTGACGTCGCCCTGGAGCGCGAGCACCCCGACGCGGGGCGCGGCGGCGGGACCGGCCGCGGGGGCGGCGGTCCCGGGGGCCGGGCCGGTGGCAGCAGTCGTCACGTGGGCCGCTCCTCGCCTCACCAGCCGCGCGAGGCGTAGCGCTCGGCGTCGGCGAGGGTGTCCAGGTTGATGCCGACCATGGCCTCGCCGAGCCCGCGCGAGACGTCGGCGACGGTCTTGGGGTCGTCGTAGAAGGTGGTGGCCTTGACGATGGCGGCGGCGCGCCTGGCCGGGTCGCCCGACTTGAAGATCCCGGAGCCGACGAACACGCCCTCGGCGCCCAGCTGCCGCATCAGCGCGGCGTCCGCCGGGGTCGCCACGCCGCCCGCGGAGAACAGCACGACGGGCAGCTTGCCGAGCTCGGCGACCTCCCGGACCAGCTCGTAGGGGGCGCGCAGCTCCTTGGCCGCGGCGTACAGCTCGTTGTTGTCCAGGCCACGCAGCCGGGCGATCTCGCCCCGGATCTGCCGCAGGTGGCGGACGGCCTCGACGACGTTCCCGGTGCCGGCCTCGCCCTTGGAGCGGATCATGGCCGCGCCCTCGGCGATCCGGCGCAGGGCCTCGCCGAGGTTGGTGGCGCCGCACACGAAGGGGGTGGTGAAGGCCCACTTGTCGGTGTGGTTGACCTCGTCGGCCGGGGTGAGGACCTCGGACTCGTCGATGTAGTCGACGCCGAGGGCCTGGAGGACCTGGGCCTCGACGAGATGCCCGATGCGGGACTTGGCCATGACCGGGATGGAGACGGCCTGGATGATGCCGTCGATCATGTCCGGGTCGGACATGCGCGCCACGCCGCCGTCCTTGCGGATGTCGGCGGGGACGCGCTCCAGCGCCATGACGGCCACCGCGCCGGCGTCCTCGGCGATCTTCGCCTGCTCCGGGGTGACGACGTCCATGATCACTCCGCCCTTGAGCTGCTCGGCCATGCCGCGCTTGACGCGGGCCGTGCCGGTCGCCGGGGTCTGCGGGGTGCTGGGAGACGTAGCTGACACGGATTCGACCTCACAGGAGAGCTTGGGGGTGCTGGGCTCGGCGCACTCGGCCCGCTCACGGCGGCCCGGAGGGCCAGGGGCGATAAGTGCGATATTAAACAGTCTGGGACAGTCTACGGCCGTTCGGGCGCATTCCCGGGGGCGGCGAAGGTGCTGCGGCAGGCCCGCGGCGGGGCCGAGCCGGGCCGGGAACGCGACCTGGGGGCCGAATCTCCATGAGACCTCGCGACTGGCCTGGAGAAAAGGGCCAATTTCGCCTCAGTGGCCTGCACGCCGGTGTTCTGCGGCGAAGTCCACGAGGGCGGGCGGCGGCTCGTCGTCCATCTCGAAGGCGAGCGGGAAGGGCGCGTGTCCCGCCAGCCTGAGCCAGCGGACCGTGCGGTGCCTGCGCACCGCACGGGCGGCGCGCACGGCGTCGTTGTGGAAGCGCCTGGCCATCGGCACCCGGCGCACCGCGGCGGCCAGCTCCTCGGTGGTGGCCTGCCCGCCCGGGGCCTCGTGCACCGCCCGCACCTGGGCGCCCTCCTCGAACACCGCGCGCAGCGCCTGGCTCAGCTCGCTCTCGGCGACCTCCCGCTGCTCGTCCTCGGCCAGCCGCGCGGCGTGCGCGGCCTGGTAGAGCACCATGGCGGCGGCCGGGTCGAGGACGCCGGCGGTGGCGACCTCCTGGGCGATGGAGGCGCGGCGCAGCAGCTGGGCGTCGAGCGCGGCCCTGGCGGCGTCGATGCGGGCGTGCAGCCGGTCCAGGCGCCCCGCGGTCCAGCTGAGGTAGACGCCGATCAGCAGCAGGGCGACGGCGATCCAGATGGCGGTGGTCACGCCCGGTCACCCTACTCGGCCGCCGCGCCCGCCCGTGCCACGGACCCGGGACGGCAGGCCCGCCCCCGGCCGCGCGGGGCCGGGTGCCGGGGGCCGGGACGAGGGGGCCGCGCCCGGCGCGTGGGCTCAGTCGCGGGCGAAGCCCAGGCGGCCGAGCAGGCCCACCCGGTCGTCGGGGGCGACGGCCTCCGCCCCCGCGGTCACCGTCTCGTAGACGGCGAGGATGTCGGCGCCCACCGTGGTCCAGTCGAAGCGGCGCACGTGCCTGCTGCCGCGCTCCCGCAGCTCGGCGCGGCGCTCCGGGTCGCCCAGCAGCCGGGCCGCCGCGGCGGCCAGCGCGCCGGCGTCCTCGTTGGGGAAGAGCTCCCCCGCCGCGCCGCCGTCGAGGACCTGGGCGAACGCGTCCAGATCGCTGGCCAGCACCGGGGCGCCCGCCGACATGGCCTCCACGAGGATGATCCCGAAGCTCTCGCCCCCGGTGTTGGGCGCGACGTACAGGTCGACGCTGCGCAGCAGCCTGGCCTTGTCCTCGTCGCTGACCATGCCGAGGAACTCGACCCGCTCGCGCACGGCGGGCGGCAGCCCCGCGACCGCCTCCTTCCGGTCGCCGCGGCCGGCCACCAGCAGCCTGGCCTCCGGGCGGGCGGCCAGGATGCCGGGCAGGGCCCGCATCAGCACCGGCAGGCCCTTGCGCGGCTCGTCGATCCTGCCGATGAAGCCGATGGTCTGCCCCTGCCACTCGGCCTTGGGCTCGGCCCCGGCGAAGAAGCCGACGTCGACGCCGTTGGGGATGACCACCGCGTCCCCGCCGAGGTGTTCGACCAGGGTGCGCCTGGCGTACTCGCTGACCGCGATCCGCGCGCTGATCTTCTCCAGGGCGGGCTGCAGGATCGGATAGGCCGCGATCATCGCGCGCGAGCGGGGGTTGGAGGTGTGGAAGGTGGCGACGATGGGGCCGCGCGCCGCCCAGCAGGTCAGCAGGGCGAGGGAGGGGGCGGCGGGCTCGTGGATGTGGAGCACGTCGAAGTCGCCCTCGTGCACCCAGCGCCTGACCCGCGCCGCGGACAGCAGGCCGAAGTTCAGCCTGGCCACGGAGCCGTTGTAGGGGACGGGCACGGCGCGGCCCGCGGAGACGACGTACGGCGGCAGCGGGGTGTCCTCGTCGGCCGGGGCCAGCACGGAGACGTCGTGGTCCTGCCGGATCAGGTGCTCGGCCAGGTCCCGCACGTGGAACTGGACGCCGCCCGGCACGTCCCAGGAGTACGGGCAGACGATGCCGATCCTCATGCCGGCCTACCTCCCATCCCCGGCCCCCCGCGCGGCCGCGGTGTCGCGGGGCCACAGCGGCTGGAGCATGTGCCAGTCCTGCGGATGCCGGGAGATGTCGGCCGCGTAGCAGTCGGCCAGCGCCTGGGTCATCACCGCCGCCTTCTCCGCCCTGGTGCCCTCGGCCGGCACCTCGACCGGCGGGTGGACCCTGCCCTTCATCACCGGCGTCTCGTCGTACCACAGGCCGACGGGCAGCAGCAGCGCGCCGGTCTGCTGAGCCAGCATGGCAGGTCCCGCGGGCATGCGTGCGGTCTCTCCGAAGAACGACACCTCGACCCCCGACCGCGACAGGTCGCGGTCGGCCACCAGCGCCACCAGGCCGCCGCTCCGCAGCCGCCTGGCGAGCCGCCCGAACGAGGGGCCACCGGTGTGCGGCAGCACCTCCATGCCGAGCCCCTCCCGGAAGGCCACGAACCGGTCGTAGAGCGTCTCGGGCCGCAGCCGTTCCGCCACGGTGGCGAAGGGGGTCTGCAACTCGGTGACCACCCAGGCCCCGGCGAGGTCCCAGTTACCCATGTGCGGCAGGGCCAGGATCACGCCGCGCCCGGAGGCGAGCCCGTCCAGGAGGTGGTGGGCGCCCGAGGGGTCGAAGGAACTCCTTATCCGCTCGCGGCTCCAGGCCGGCAGCCGGAAGGACTCCATCCAGTAGCGCAGGTAGGTGCGCATCCCGGCGCGCGCCAGCTCCCGCAGCCGCTCCGGGGATGCGTCGGGCACCACCCGGGCCAGGTTGGCCTCCAGGCGCAGCACCCCGGCGCCGCGGCGGCGCCAGGCCGCGTCCGCGATGCCGCGGCCGAGCGCCGTCGCGGCGCCCTCGGGCAGACGCTGGACGGCGCCCCAGCCGAGGCCGAAGAGCGAGCCGGCCAGCCGCTCGTTCATGAGGCGGAGCCCCCGGGGCGCTCGGAGCCGGCCGCCGAGGCGGCCCGCGCCTCGGCCGCGTCGGCCTCCGCCGCCTCGCGGCGCACGGTCACCATCCGCTGGATCAGCGTGATCAGGCTGCCGGCGGCGACCACCCACAGCGCGATCGGCAGCACGACGCCGATGTGCGGCACGCCGAAGTCCTCGAGGCCGGCGAAGCCGGCGCACACCAGGGTGATCACCAGCCGCTCGGCGCGCTCCACCAGGCCGTTGACCTTCACCGGCATCCCGATGCTCTCGCCGCGCGCCTTGGTGTACGAGACGACCTGGCCGCTGGCCAGGCAGAAGAGGGTCACGGCGCAGAGCATCAGGTTGTCGCCCTCGCCCGCGTACCACAGGGCGAGGGCGCTGAAGATGGCGGCGTCGGCGACGCGGTCGAGGGTGGAGTCCAGGAAGGCACCCCAGCGGCTCGAGGCGCCGATCTGGCGGGCCATGTTGCCGTCGACGAGGTCGGAGAAGACGAACAGCGTGATGACTATCGTGCCCCAGAAGAACGAGCCACGGGGGTAGAACGCCAGCGCTCCCGCCATCACGCCCGCGGTTCCGACCAGCGTCACCGCATCGGGGCTCACCCGCAGCCTCAGCAGCAGGGCGGCGAACGGCGTGAGGACACGCGTGAAGAATGCACGCGCGTACTTGTTGAGCATGTCCTTCCCAGGGGTCGGGTGAGGGCCGCGTGGTCGGGCGGCCCGGAAGGCCCCCATCGTAGCCACGCCGCCGAAGCGCCCGTGCGGGGCCCGGCACCGGCCCCGCGGCGGCCGGGCCCGGGCCCCGCACGGGCCTGCGCACGGGCCTGCGGCCGGGTACGCGGGCCCCGGGTGGCCGGGGTTGTGCCCCGGGTGCGCGCACGCGCGCCCGGGGCCCCTTTTCCGCCGATAGGCTTGGGGCGTACCAGGTGTGTCCTTGCCGTTACGGGGGAACTGGCCTGACGGCGGCTGACGTTCGGGATACGGGTTCGAGAACTGGGGGTACCCATGGCCGGGCTTGACGACCTCAGGAACGGGGCGGGGGTGGAATTCGACTTCGCGCCCGGCGCCCAGGTGCCGCTCTCCGGGGCGGGCAGCGGGCGCACCGGCGTCAGCGACGCGATCGCCTCGGTCGCCTACCGCGACGTGGAACCGGCCCAGATATGCGAGCCCAACGACGCCGCCTCGGTCAAGAAGGGCCGCTTCACGCTGCTCGAACCCAATCTCGGCGAGGCGTTCACCCGCGCCATCGAGACCCGGATGCTGGGCGACGGGCGCAAGCCGCTGGTCCAGTCCTTCGGCGCGGAGCCACAGACGGTCGTGGAGCACGCGCTCAACGCCAAGCGCATCCGCCGCCAGCGCGACCGGCGCCTGACCGCCATCATGGTCGCCTTCGGCCTGCTGTTCCTGCCCGGCGTGCTGGTGTGGCTCGGGCTCTTCCAGCTGCGCCGCACCATCGCCGGCTCGCAGGACCGGCGCACCGGGATCATCGGGCAGGTCGTGCTGGCGCTGCTGGCCGTCCTCATCGTGCTCTTCGTGATCCGGGTCCCGGTCGACGGCGTCGTGCGGCTCTACGTCTGGAGCCTGCTGCCGGCCCCGGTCGCCGGCTGGTTCCTCGCCAGGCAGGTGTGCGAGCGCACCGCCCAGAACCTGAGGGCGCACTGGTCGGACCTGCTCGGCGGGGGCGGCGCGGGCGCCCGCATCCCGGAGGCCGTGCCGCAGAACCCGAACGACGCGGAGGCCGAGCGGCTGCGGATCGGCCTGGCGAAGCTGACCGCCGAGCAGAACAGCAACGTCGTCCACTACGCCGGCCCCAAGGGGATACTGGGCATGGGCGTGCGCTGGGGAAGCTGGCAGCTGGCGGAGGAGCTGCGGCCGCGCGATCCGGGCCGGGAGATCGACCCGTTCCGCAGCTGGGACGTGGCGCGGGCGATCCACGACCAGATGCGGATGCTGGAGCGCGGCCCGCTGCACACCGGCGGCTTCACGCAGCCCTCGATAGTGCACTGGGTGGTGCGGCACGTGGGCGAGGGCGCCGGGGAGGTCTCGCGCCCGGACGGGCCCACGGCCGACGGGTACAGCTTCAGCAACGTCGAGGTGCAGCGCATCTGCAACGAGCAGCAGTACGGCAGCTCGGAACGCCACTACCTGGGCGTGCAGTTCGTGCTGTGGGACGGCGAGCTGGTGGTCACGATGATGATCTCGGTGACCGTGCTGCACCACACGCTGCGCATCGAGGTGACCGGGCACGCGCTCGGCCCGCTGCACGGCTTCTTCAGGAAGGGCCCCGAGGGCAAGTCCCGGAACGTGCGCGATCCGCTGCGCCCCTGGCGCACGACCTCGCGGAAGCTGCCGCTGGTGGAGGCGCGCGAGGTGGTGCGTCTTGCCGCGCGCGCGCCGCTGACCTGGTTCCCCGCCCGGCTGGACAAGCTGGGCGGCACCATCTCCCTGCCCGAGCCCTTCGGCCTGCGGCACACCTGGGCGACGACGCCGTGGCGCAACCGCTTCATGGTGGACGACGTGCTGCGGACGGCCACGCCGGTGCTGCGGGTGGCGCACGCGGCCGCGATACGCGTGCTGGAGGAGAACGGCGTGGACGTCACGCCCTTCGACAGCAGGGCGCAGGCGCTCAGCGGCCAGGTGGAGGCCGCCGAGCCGCGGCACGCGGACGAGTACAACATGTGACGAGGCACCCGGCCGCGTGCGGCGGCCGGGACCGCTCAGCGCGGCCAGGCCTCCGCGAGCATCCGCCGGGTGTCGGCGAGGAGTTGGGGCAGCACCTTGGTGTGCCCCACCACGGGCATGAAGTTGGCGTCGCCGCCCCACCTGGGGACCACGTGCTGGTGCAGGTGGGGCGCGATCCCGGCTCCCGCGGCCGCGCCCTGGTTCATGCCGATGTTGAAGCCGTGGGCGCCCGAGGCGGTGCGGATGGCCGTCATGGCCTGCTTGGTGAGCTCGGCGAGCTCCGCGGTCTCGGGGCCGGTCAGGTCGGTGTAGTCGGCGATGTGCCGGTAGGGCACCACGAGCAGGTGGCCGCCGTTGTACGGGTAGAGGTTGAGCACGGCGTAGACGCTCTCGCCACGGGTGATGATCAGGCCGTCCTCGTCGCTCTTGCGGGGGATCGCGCAGAAGGGGCAGCCGTCTTCCGCTCCCTCACCGGTCGGCTTGCCCTCGCCCTGGATGTAGGCCATCCGGTGAGGCGTCCACAGGCGCTGGAACGCGTCCGGCGTCCCCACCCCGATCTGCTGCTCCGGCTCGCTGCTCATGCGGTCAGCATATGGCCTGGCAGCAGGCGGGCGGGCGCCGAGGGCGCACGCCCCCGGGGCCCGCCGCGGGTGCCGCGCCCGCTCAGACCTGGACGCGGGAGGCGACCGCCTCGGCGATCTCGCGCAGCGCCTCGGCGCGCGGGATGCCGTTCTTCTGGAGGCCGTCGCGGTAGCGGAAGCTGACCGCGTCGTGGGCGACGTCCTCGTCTCCCGCGATGACCATGAAGGGGACCTTCGCCTTCTGCGCGTTGCGGATCTTCTTCTGCATGCGGTCGGCGGAGGAGTCGACCTCCATCCGCAGTCCCTTGGCCCTGGCCGCGGCGGCGAACTCCTGCAGGTAGGGCACGTGGGCGTCCCCGATCGGGATGCCGATCGCCTGCACCGGGGCGAGCCACGGCGGGAAGACGCCGGCGTAGTGTTCGAGCAGCACGGCGAAGAAGCGCTCGATGGAGCCGAAGAGGGCCCGGTGGATCATCACCGGCCGCTGCCTGGTGCCGTCGGCGGCGGTGTACTCCAGGCCGAAGCGCTTGGGCTGCTGGAAGTCGACCTGGATCGTGGACATCTGCCAGGTGCGGCCGATCGCGTCCTTGGCCTGGACGGAGATCTTGGGCCCGTAGTAGGCGGCGCCGCCCGGGTCCATGACGAGTTCGAGGCCCTGCTTGCCCGCGGCCTGCCGCAGCGTCTCGGTGGCCTCCGCCCACTCCTCGGGCTCGCCGATGAACTTGTCGGAGTCCCCGCGGGTGGACAGTTCGAGGTAGAAGTCGTTCAGGCCGTAGTCGCGGAGCAGGTTGAGCACGAAGGTCAGCAGGGCGTCGAGCTCGTCCGGCATCTGCTCCTTGGTGCAGTAGATGTGCGAGTCGTCCTGGGTGAATCCGCGCGTGCGGGTCAGCCCGTGCACGACGCCGGACTTTTCGTAACGGTAGACCGTGCCGAACTCGAAAAGCCTGAGCGGCAATTCCCGGTACGACCGCCCGCGCGCCCGGAAAATCAGGTTGTGCATCGGGCAGTTCATCGCCTTGAGGTAATAATCCTGCCCCTCGAATTCCATGGGGGGAAACATGGATTCCGCATAGTTCGGCAGGTGCCCCGAGGTTTCGAACAGCCGCGCCTTGGTGATGTGCGGGGTGTTGACGAATTCGTAGCCGGATTCCTCGTGACGGCGGCGCGAGTAGTCCTCCATCACCTTGCGGACGACGCCGCCCTTGGGGTGGAAGACGGCCAGTCCCGAGCCGAGTTCCTCCGGGAAGGAGAACAGGTCGAGCTCGGTGCCGAGCTTGCGGTGGTCGCGCTTCTCGGCCTCGGCGAGGAACTCCAGGTGGGCCTTGAGCTGCTCCTTGCTCGGCCAGGCGGTGCCGTAGATGCGCTGGAGCTGCGGGTTGCGCTCGCTGCCGCGCCAGTAGGCGGCGGCGGAACGCATCAGCCTGAAGGCGGGGATCAGCCTGGTGTGCGGCAGGTGCGGGCCGCGGCAGAGGTCCTTCCAGCAGGTCTCGCCCGACGCGGGGTCGAGGTTGTCGTAGATGGTCAGCTCGCCGGCGCCCACCTCGGCCCCGGCCCCCTCGGCGGCCTCGGCGGCGGCGCCCTTGAGCCCGATCAGCTCCAGCTTGTAGGGCTCGGCGGCGAGTTCCTCGCGCGCCTCGGCCTCGCCGACCACCCGCCGCGCAAAGCGCTGGCCCTGCTTCTGGATCTGCTGCATCCGCTTCTCGATGCGGCGCAGGTCCTCGGGGTTGAAGGGCTCGGCCACGTCGAAGTCGTAGTAGAAGCCGTCCTTGATGGGCGGGCCGATGCCGAGCTTGGCCTCGGGGAAGAACTCCTGGACGGCCTGGGCCATGACGTGGGCGGTGGAGTGGCGCAGGATGTCCAGGCCGTCGGGCGAGGCGATGTCCACCGGCTCGACCTCGTCGCCGTCCGCGAGCTCGAAGGCCAGGTCGCGCAGCCGCCCGCCGACGCGCGCGGCGACCACGGAGCGCTCGCCCTCGAAGAGGGCGCCGGCCGTCGTGCCGGTGGTCACCACGCGTTCTTCCCGCTCGGAATCGCGCTGAATGATCACACGGACGTCTGACACCGGTCTCTCCCGACTCCTGTCTGGTCTGCCTGCGCGGGGCAGAGCGCGGTGGGAACCACGC
The DNA here is from genome assembly GCF_003626535.1 of Streptomyces hoynatensis. GTDB lineage: Bacteria > Actinomycetota > Actinomycetes > Streptomycetales > Streptomycetaceae > Streptomyces > Streptomyces hoynatensis. Next base: position 16,126 of record NZ_RBAL01000003.1, on the reverse strand, counting down.
AGTGCCGCATCGTACCGAGCACGGGGCCCCGGCCGCGAAGCGCCGCCCCCCGCCGCGCGCGGGGGCGACGGGGAACGCCCGTCCGCGGCAAGGGCGGTGCCGAACGGCCTGGCCGGGGAAACCGGAACGTCCGCGGGCCGCGGGAAGGCGCGTATCCCGGTCAACACCGGCCGCGGCCAAGGGCACAGCGGACGCCGCGCACTCCGGCGGGGTCACGGGCGGGGGCAAGCCCGGGCGAACCGGGCGGATGGGCGCGGAGATACACGGCGAGGGCGGCCCGAACCCCGCTTTTCGCGGAGCCGGGCCGCCCTCGAATGTGGGCGATACTGGGATCGAACCAGTGACCTCTTCGGTGTGAACGAAGCGCTCTCCCGCTGAGCTAATCGCCCTTTGGTGCGGTGCCCTGCGGCACGGTGAGAACCATACATGGCCGCTCACCCGACTTCCAAATGAACTCCCAACCAGGCGCGCAGACCTCGCCGTCCGGCCCGCATCATCAGCGCGTGGTTGGCGAGGAGGAGGGGCCGCGCGGGGCGGGCGAGGCGGCGCAGCAGGGGCTGGCGCAGCTCGGTGTCCTGCCGGATGCGCACCCGGGCGCCGGCCCCGCGGGCCGCGACGTGGAACCGCATGCGGCCCTCCAGGTCGCCGCCGAGCGCGATCTCCAGGACCCGGGCGGCCGGGTCGCGGCGCAGGGCGCGGACGGTGACGTTCAGGTCGACGGGCAGCACGGAGCGGAACCTGCAGCGGCCGGTGTCGGGGCCGGTCTGGACGACCTCGCGGATGTGTGGCCACCAGAGTGGGTAGTCCTGATGTCGTTCGAGCACGCGGTAGACGGCGTCCGGCGGTGCGGCTACTCGCCAGTCGCTGCGGAATCGATACCGTCTCGGCGGGCCATCCATCGCCGGCCGACTCCCGTTATCACGCATAACTCTTTCCTCCATTGGAATGAGATTAAAGCCCGCAATTAGGGCAGAGGGGTTTACAACCGGCGCGTACGTGGCATGTCGATTTCGCCGACGTGCGAATCCCCGAGCGCACACTGAGCGAAAGGCCCTGGCGCTTATGAACACCACGGTCAGCTGCGAGCTGCACCTGCGCCTCGTCGTATCGAGCGAGTCCTCACTACCTGTACCCGCGGGGCTGCGGTATGACACGGCGGACCCCTACGCCGTACACGCCACATTTCACACCGGAGCCGAAGAAACCGTCGAATGGGTATTCGCCCGCGATCTCCTCGCCGAGGGCCTGCACCGGCCCACGGGCACGGGTGACGTGCGGGTGTGGCCCTCCAGGAGCCACGGGCAGGGAGTCGTCTGCATCGCCCTCAGTTCGCCCGAGGGCGAGGCGCTGCTCGAGGCCCCTGCCCGGGCACTCGAATCGTTCCTGAAGCGAACCGATGCGGCCGTGCCGCCAGGTACGGAACACCGTCACTTCGACCTCGATACGGAGCTCTCGCACATTCTCGCGGAGAGCTAGAGACCCGCCGGTTCCCAGCGCCGTCCGACTCGGGGCGACGGCGCGGAACCGGCGCTGACCCGGACCCGGCGCCGCCGCGGCACTCGCCACGGCGGCGCCGTGGCGTGCGGGGCGGCCGGCCGGGCCGCCGCGGGAGACGGCCGGCTCACAACAGGAACTGGTCGTGCGCCCCGGCGATCAGGAGCAGGGCGCCGATGACGGTGAGGAAGAGCAGCAGCGGCGGCTGGGAGAGGGCGTAGAGACAGCCGCGGGGCTCGCTGTCCTCGGGCGTCTGTGCTGGCGGTGCGGTGGGCAGGGCACGTTCCGGGGAATCGGGGGCCTGCTCGCTGGTCGTGTACGGCATGTCGCGGTGATCATGACCCAGCCGGCGGGTCCTCCGCGATCATCACGCCTTCTTTGCGTGGTGATTTGCCGAATCTCTGGGTTTGGGCGCGCCCAGTGTGCTAAAGAGCCGCGACGCGGGCGCGTGCTCCTGACTCCGCGCCGGGCGGAGCGGCGCGTGGGCCGCGGCTCAGATGCCGTGCTTCTTCAGGATGGCCTCGATGTCCGAGAAGTCCTCGGCGCCGCCTCGCGAGGCGCCGGACGAGGGGAGGGCCGGCGCGGACCGGCGCCCGCGCGCGGCGCGGGACTCCCCCTCGGACGCGCCGCGGCCCCTGCCCTCGGCCAGGCGGCCGGAGAGGAACAGCAGGACGGAGAACGCGAGCACCCCGAACCCGGCCCAGGCCACCGGGTTGATGGTCATGTTGACCACGAAGCGCACGACGCCGGTCATCGCCAGGCCGACGGGCAGCAGCGAGACGGCGGCGGCCCGCAGCGCCGCCGCGTACCGGCGACGGCGGGCGATGAGGAACGAGACGCCCAGCCCGGCGGCGGACAGCAGGGTGCAGACGGTGCCAATCAGCATTTCTCCATCCTGCCTCGCCCCGGGGCGTGAGGCCATGGCCCAGCGCACGATTCAGGGGCGGGATCAGGGTCCTCTCAGGGTGCCGGGCGCCGGGCGGCCGCCGCGGGGAACGGGCCCGTCCGCCCCCCGGCCCCCGCTCCCCGGGCCCGCCCGGTGGGCCACACTTGCGGTCATGACCCAGAACCCACCGCGCCGCGTCGTGCTCGACGTGTGGTGCGACCTGCAGTGCCCCGACTGCCACCGCGCCGAGGCCGACCTGCGCGCCCTGCGGGAGCGCTTCGGCGAGGCGCTGGAGATCAGGCGGCGCCACTTCCCGCTGCCGGCTCACCGGCACGCCCTCGACGCCGCGCAGGCCGCGGAGGAGGCGTACGCCCAGGGCCGGGGCGAGGAGTACTGGACGGCGGTCCTGGCGCGGACCGAGGAGCTCGGCAGGCGCGGTCCCGCCCTGCTGACCGAGGTCGCCGCCGGGCTCGGCCTGGACGCGGCCGAGGTCGAGACCGCGCTGATCGACGGCCGGCACACGCTGCTCGTGGACGCCGACCAGGCGGAGGGCAGGGCGCTCGGCGTCACCGGCACCCCGACGTACGTGATCGGCGGGCAGCGGCTCGACGGCGGGCGCGGGCAGGAGGGCCTGCGGGAGCGGATCGCCGGGCTGGCCGAGGGGCTGCTGGCTCAGGCGAGCGGCTTGTAGCAGAGGTACTCGGCCGCGGTGTAGCCGAGTGACTCGTACAGGCCGAGCGCCGTGGCATTCCACGCGAACACGTTGAGGCCGAGCACGCCGCCCCCGGCGGCCAGGCACTCCGCCTCCGCCACCCGCATCAGGGTGCGCCCGTGCCCGCGCCCGCGGTGGGGGGCGTCGACCCGGACGGCGAAGACGAAGGCGTCCACGCCGGGACGGGCCAGGCCCGGCACGGTCGAGACCCACAGGGTGCCCACCCGGCTCCCCTCGTGGCGCAGCACCCGCAGGACGGCCCCTTCGGTGGCGAGCCCTTCGGGGAGGTGGCGGGTGATCGACTCCCGGGCGTGGCGGGCCGCTCCCGCGGCGGCGATCCCCGCCTCGACGAGGGACGCGCGATAGCCGTCCAGCTCCGCGGCCAGCCAGCCGCCGTACTCCGCCTCGGACATCGGGCGGACCTCGCCGCCCTCCGGCGGTGCGGGCGGGGGCGCGGTCAGGCGCTTGAGCATCAGCCGGCCGCGTTCCCGGTAGCCGAGGGCGACGGCCAGCGCGTGCGCCCCGGGCGCGTCGGCGGGCACGCGGGCCTCCGCGCGGCGGCAGCCCCAGGCCCGCAGCACCTCCTCCGCGGCCAGCAGCGCGACCGTGGCCCGGCCGCGGCGCCGCTCGGCCGCCTCCACGGCGAGGTCCTCGATGCGCCCCACCCGCTCCCCGGCCGCCTCCCCCGCCAGCAGGGAGAGGCCGCCGATGCGGCGGCCGTTGACGCGGATGCCGTACCTGCGCGCGCGCCCGCCGCCCGCGGCGCTCAGCTCGGGGCCCTCCGGGCGCAGTGTGGTGGTCACCCCAGGAGGTCTACCCCGTGCGCCCCGCCTACACCAGGGGTGCGGGCGGGAGGCGATCCCGCTCAGGGGTCGATGTCGGCGGCCGCCCGCTCGCGGAAGACCCGCAGCGCCTCGGCCGTCACCGGGCCCGGGGCGCCCGGCAGTTCGCGGCCGTCGATCCGGCGGACCGCCTGCACGTCGCGGGTGCTCGACGTCAGGAAGACCTCCTCGGCCTCCCGCAGGCAGTCCATCGGCAGCTCCGTCTCCTTGGCTCCGGTCCACTCGACGACCAGCGCCCTGGTCACCCCGGCCAGGCAGCCCGAGCCGAGCGGCGGGGTGTGGGCCCGGCCGTCGAGGACGACGAAGACGTTGGTGCCCGTGCCCTCGCACAGCTGCCCCGCCGTGTTGGCGAACAGCGCCTCGGAGGCGGCCTGCTGGCGGGCGCGGGCCAGGGCGATCACGTTCTCCGCGTAGGAGGTGGTCTTCAGGCCGGCCAGGGCGCCCCGCTCGTTGCGCGTCCAGGGTACGGTGATCACGGCGGTGGTGTCCGGGCGGCGCGAGATCCCGGCGTGGGCCACCACCAGGGTGGGCGGGGCCTCGCCGCGGTCGGAGCCCAGCGGGGCGGGCCCGCCGGTGTAGGTGACGCGCAGCCTGCCCAGCGGCAGCGGAACGGCCGCAAGGACCGCCGCGCAGGCCCGGCGGACCTCGTCGCGGTCGGGTTCCGGCAGGCCGAGCCCGGCGGCCGAGGCGGCCAGGCGGTCCAGGTGCCTGCGCATCGCGAAGGCACGTCCGTTCTCGGTCTTGAGCGTCTCGAACACGCCGTCGCCTACGGTCAGTCCGTGGTCGTAGACGGAGATCCGCGCGCTGTCGGCGTCGCGCAGCTCGCCGTCCAGCCAGATCAGCGCCATGTCGCTGCCCTCTCCTCGCCGGCCTGGTCGTGGTGGCCGCCCGGGCCGCCGGGCGGCCGGGCCGTCACCGAAGACGCTACCCCGAGCAGCCGCGCCGCCTTCAGCTCCGTCTCCGCCCATTCCGCGGCGGGCTTTGAGTCCCACACGATCCCGGCGCCTGCGCCGAACCGCAGCAGCGGGCGGCCGCCGGTCCTGTCGATCCAGAACGTGCGGATGCCGACGGCGAGTTCGCCCACGCCGCGATCCGCGTCCACCCAGCCGACGCCGCCGCAGTAGGGGCCGCGCGGCGCCGTCTCCAGGGCGGAGATGATCCGCAGGGCGCTGCCCTTGGGCGCGCCGGTCACCGAGCCGGGCGGGAAGGTCGCGGCGAGCAACTCGGCCCAGCCGGTGCCCGGCGCCAGCTCGCCGCGGACCGTGGACACGAGGTGGACCAGGCCCCGGTAGGGCTCGGGGACGCACAGGCCGGGCACCGTCACCGAGCCCGCGGCGCAGACCCGGCCGAGGTCGTTGCGCACCAGGTCGACGATCATGACGTTCTCCGCCTGCTCCTTGGGGCTCAGGGCGCCTGCCGTGCGGGCGGTCCCCTTGATCGGCCCCGACTCCACGGTGCGGCCCCGGCGGCGCAGGTAGAGCTCGGGGGAGGCGGTGGCGATCTCGACGCCCTGGGCGGGCAGCCGGACGGTGCCCGGCCGGGCGCCGGGGCCGGCGTCGCGGGCGAGCAGGCCGGTCAGCGCGTCGACGTCCGCCTCGGGCGAGGGCAGCGGGGCGCCGAGCACGCGGCACAGGTTGACCTGGTAGACGTCCCCGGCCGCGATGTGCTCGCGGACCCTGGCCACGCCGTCGAGGTAGGCGGCCCGGTCGAGGGAGCTGCGCCACGTGCCGGCCGCCGGCCCCCGCCAGCCCGCGGACGCGGGCGGCGGCGCGGTCCTCACCTCGTCGAAGCGCGCGCACACCAGCCCGCCCTCGAAACCGGCGACGACGGCCCACCAGCCGCGGGAGTCCAGGGCGGCCGGGTCGTCGGTCACGTCGCGCAGCCCGGTGGCGAGGCGCCCGCCCAGCCTGGCCATGGGGGCGAGCGTGGGGGCGGCGGGCGGCCGGGAGGCCGGGACGTGGTCGCGCACCCGTACGAGTCTAGGACCGGGAGGGCGGCGGGCCCCGGGGCGGGGAACGGCCCCGCGGGCGCGGCGATGCGGCAGGTACGGCCCCTACCGAGTTTGAGCTTACGGGCCGATCCGCTAGAGTTCATGACGTCGCCGGGGCACGGAAGTGACATCGGGGACACACAGTGCGGACGTAGCTCAGTTGGTAGAGCACCACCTTGCCAAGGTGGGGGTCGCGAGTTCGAGTCTCGTCGTCCGCTCGAAGGGGGCCCGCCCCCATTCGGTGGAGTGGCCGAGAGGCGAGGCAACGGCCTGCAAAGCCGTCTACACGGGTTCAAATCCCGTCTCCACCTCGGACGATTAGCTCAGCGGGAGAGCGCTTCCCTGACACGGAAGAGGTCACTGGTTCAATCCCAGTATCGTCCACTCGGGTCCGCGAGGACCTTCCCCGGGCAGCCGCCCGGGGGGCAGGCGCGATTAGCTCAGCGGGAGAGCGCTTCCCTGACACGGAAGAGGTCACTGGTTCAATCCCAGTATCGCGCACCAGCCCGAAGGGCCGGAGGGCAGCCGCCCCCGGCCCTTTCGGCTTCCCCGCCGCCGGGGACGCGGTCCCGCCGCGCGGCCCGAGCGGCCAACTCGGGCCCGGACGCGGCGAGTTGCCGCACAAGAGTCCCGTGACCACTCGATGGGGGGACGGCACACATCGCAGGGCCCGTTCCGGGAAATGGCTGACCTCGCAAGGGCCTCGCACGGGCCCACGAGGACTCAGCCGACCTGGAGGGTGGCCAGCAGTGGAACCTGTAGGGAAGAGGGAGACGCCCCCGGGGGCGCCGGAGGTCTACGAGCCTCCGGTGCTCGCCGGGATCGGGAGCTTCGCCGACGAGACCCAGGGGCAGTGGATCGGCATGGAGCCCGACGGGAGTTGGGGGCACCACTACACTCCCCCGAGCTGACGCGGCTCCATGACGTCCTGGTGCGGCGGGCGGTGGTTCGTGGTCCTTCCCGACCACGAGGCGGCGCCCGCCGTCTTCGAGCGGCTGCGGCCCTACGCGTGCCGGGTGGTGCCGCACGCCTCGGGCCGGCCCTGGCTGCTGGGCTGCTGGCCGAAGGAGGAGTCGGCCACGGCGGCGGCGGGCGCGGACCGCGCCCTGCTGATCGGCCGGGTCCAAGACCGCCCCGCCGGCCTCACGCCCCGGGGCCTGGCCACGGAGCTGCCGGGCAGCTTCCACCTGCTGGTCTCCCGCGACGGCCGGGTCCTCGCCCGCGGCACCTGCACCGGGGACCGGCGGCTGTACACCGCCCGCGTCCGCGGCCTGACGGTGGCCGCCGACCGGGCGTCCACCCTGGCCTGGCTGACCGGCGCAGGTCCCGACCCGGCCCGGCTCGCGGCCGGGCTGCTGGTCCCCTGCGTCCCCTACCCGCTGAACGCGGCGCCCGTGTGGGCGGGCGTGGACGCCGTCCGTCCCGGGGACGCCCTCCACCTGGAAACCGACGGCACGGCACGCACCGGGCGCTGGTGGCAGGCCCCGCCCGCTGACCTGCCGCTTGAACAGGCCGCCCGCGGGCTGCGGGAGGCGCTGCGCGCTGCGGTCGCGGCCCGGGTGCGTCCTGGGGAGCTGTGGGGGGCGGATCTCTCGGGCGGCATGGACTCCACCTCGCTGTGCTTCCTCGCCCACGAGGCCGGCGCCCGGCTGGTGGCCCTCACCATGGAACTGTCCGCGGTCGGCAGCCAGGACGCCCGCTACGCCCGCGAGGCCGCGCGGCAGCTGCCGGGCGTGACCCATCTGACCGTCCCCACCGGCGAGCTGGCCGCCCTGTTCGCGGGGCTTGAGGGGCGCAACCCTCCCGCGGACGGGCCCACCGCGCTGGTCCGCAACCGCGCCCAGCAGGAGGACACCGCGCGCCTGCTGCTGGGGCACGGAGCGCCGCGGCGGCTGTGTGGCCACGGCGGGGACGACGTCGTGACCCCGCCGCCTGCCTATCTGCACCGGCTGCTGCGGCACCGGCCCCTGACCGCCCTGCGGCACGCGGCAGCCCACCGCGCCGCCTTGCGGTGGCCGCTTCGGGCGACGGCGGCCCAGCTGCTCTCCCGCCGCGGCCCGGCGGGCCGGCTCGCCGCGCAGGCCGCCGCCCTGGACGGCGTCCGCCGGGGCGCCGCCCCCGCCTGCGACTGGGGCCCGCGGCCGGCGCTGCCGCCCTGGGTCACGCCGGGGGCGCGGGAGTTGGTGGCGGAGCGGCTGCGCGCCCTGGCCGAGGGCTGCGAGCCCCTCGGCCGGGACCGCGGCACCCACGCCTGGGTCCAGGCCCTGCACGGGGCCGGCCGGCTCGCCTTCCAGATCGCGGAAGGGTCGGAACGGGCCGGGCTGCCCGCCGACATGCCCTTTTGCGACGACGCGGTGTTCGCGGCCTGCCTGCGGGCCCGCCCCGAGGAGGCCGGGCACCCGGCCCGGTTCAAGCCGCTGCTGACCGCGGCGATGCGGGGCATCGTTCCCGAGGCGATCCTGCGCCGCACCACCAAGGACCGGGCAGGGGACGAGTGGCACGCGGGGCTGCGGGCGCAGCGCCGCACCCTCGCCTCCTGGGCGGAGGACTCGCGCCTCGCGGCCCTGGGTCTGGCGGATCCGGCCGTCCTGCGCCGGGTGCTGCTGGCCCCGGCCCTGCTGACCGCGGGCGTCGCCGAGCTGGAGCCCACCCTGGCCGCCGAGGAGTGGCTGCGGGACGTGGAGGCCCACTCCCTCGCCCGTCCCCCCTCGGCGCCCGCTCCCCCGGCTGCCGCCGCTTCGGGTTTCTCCCCCCATCCGCCCCCTCATCTGAAGGAGCACCGCCGTGACCCCTCCGCCGGAACGGCCCGGCCTGCGGCTTCGCCGTGACGTCACCGCCTGCGACACCGAAACGGGCATGGTCCTGCTGGACGAACGCACCGGCCGCTACTGGCAGCTGAACGGCACCGGCGCCCACATCCTCCGCGCGCTGCTCGACGGGGGCACCCCCGACGGGGTCGCCGAGGCGCTGGCGGCGCGCGTCGAGGCGGTCTCCCGCGAGCAGATCGCCGCGGACGTGCGGGACCTGCTGGACAGGCTCGCGGCGGCCCGCCTCACCGAAGGGGCCCCCGCGGCGGGGTGAACCGGGCGCCGCCTGGCGCGGCATCGCCCGCGCCCGCCTGCCCCGGCACGCGGGCAGGGGTCGTGCCCGGGCAGCTCCCCAGCTGCCCGGGCACCCATTGCCGTCCGCCCTACCCCCGTCCCCACGGGGTGTTGCCGGTGTCCCCGACCCGGGCCGCTCTCCCGGGTCCGGGGCGCCACTCAGCGCCCCAGAATGCCGGCCACGGACGACGCCTGTGTCACGACGGCATCCACGCCGCCGGTCATGACGGCGAGGACGACGGCCAGCGGCAGCACCATCGCGGTGGCCACCAACGGGTGCCGCCGGTCGGCCGGGCGTGCGCCCCGCCGCGGTGCCACGCGGTCCATCTCTCCCCTCCCGTCACGGTGTTGCGTCCTCCCCCATCGTCACACCTGCCACACGGGTCACGTCCGTCACTTCCGCGACGGCCGTCCCGGTGCGGCGGCCCGGGCCGCCGGAGCGGCGGGCGGGTGACCTCGGGGGACGAGTGCTGCGCCCGCCGCTTGTTCCACACCCTAGGTCCGCGGGAGGGCCCGGGACGTCAGCCCGGCGTACTGAACCAGGGGCCTCCCCTGGGATGATCCCGGGCCGCCGCGGCTACTCCCCAGGGTGGACAAGCGAGCGGGGATGCCAGGGGTTTCCCCTATGTCCTTCCCCGGGCGCCCGCCGCCCGCTCGTGCCCTCCCCCGCGCGGCCTTATCGCTGCCGGGGCCGCGCAGTCCGTAAGCTGTGGCCCGTTACACGTACGGGGAGACAAGCACGGGGCAGCGAGGTGGACATGACGATGATGCGGCTCCGGCGCGAGGACCCGCGAGTCGTCGGGGCGTTCCGGCTTCACCGGCGGCTTGGCGCGGGCGGGATGGGGGTGGTCTACCTCGGCTCCGACCGGCGCGGGCAGCGGGTGGCGCTCAAGGTGATCAGGCCCGAGCTCGCCGAGGACCAGGAGTTCCGCTCGCGTTTCGCCCGCGAGGTCTCCGCGGCGCGGCGCATCCGCGGCGGCTGCACCGCCCGTCTGGTGGCCGCCGACCTGGACGCCCCGCGGCCCTGGTTCGCCACCCAGTACGTGCCCGGGCCCTCGCTGCACGACCGGGTGCAGGAGGAGGGGCCGCTGTCGGCGGCGGAGACGGCGGCGATCGGCGCCGCGCTGGCCGAGGGCCTCGTCGCGGTGCACGAGGCGGGGGTGGTGCACCGGGACCTGAAGCCCTCCAACATCCTGCTCTCGCCCAAGGGCCCGCGGATCATCGACTTCGGCATCGCCTGGTCCTCGGGCGCGAGCACGCTGACGAACGTGGGCACCGCGGTGGGCTCCCCCGGCTTCCTCGCGCCCGAGCAGGTCCGCGGCCAGGGCGTCACCCCGGCCACCGACGTCTTCTCGCTGGGGGCCACGCTCGCCTACTCCGCGCTGGGCGACTCGCCCTTCGGACAGGGCAGTTCCGAGGTGATGCTCTACCGGGTCGTCCACGAGGAGCCGCAACTCCACGGCGTGCCCGCCGCGTTGGCGCCGCTGGTGCGGTCCTGCCTGGCCAAGTCCCCGGTGGAGCGGCCGAGCACCCTGCAGCTCTCGCTGCGGCTGAAGGAGATCGCCTCCCGTGAGGCGCGCGGGGTGGGCCATCGGCCCGCGGCCAGGCCGCCGCGGCCCAGGCGGGAGGCCGGGCAGGGCGAGTCCACCAGGCCGGCGCGGGCGCCCCAGGACAGCCGCCCGACGCGGCAGAGCGCCTCCGCCCGGCCCAGCGCCGCCGGCACCGGCCGCCCCGCCGCGGCGCGGCCCGAGCCGGCCCGCAGACCCGCCGCCGCGCCGCGCCGCCGGGTGAACCGCAGCCTGCTGCGGCAGCGGCTGTTCGTCTTCGTCACGGTCACGCTGCTGGTGGCCCTGGGCATCGCCGCGGCGCAGGGCTGCCAGGGCCCGATCTGAGCCGCGGCGCCGGCCGGAGCCGTGCGGCCCGGCGGCCCCGCGGTGTCGGGAAGGGGGGCCGGCGCGGGTTGCGGCGCTCGTGGCCGGCCGGCGGGTGCTCAGGGCCTGGTGACGGCGTAGCAGGCGACGGCGGCGGCCGCCGCGACGTTCAGCGAGTCGATGCCGTGCGCCATCGGGATCCGCACCCAGGCGTCGGCGGCCGCGAGGGCCCGGGGCGTCAGGCCGCTGCCCTCGGCGCCCAGCAGCAGCGCCACCCGGTCGCCGCCCCGCTCGCGCACCTCCTCGGCGATGTCCATGGCCCGCTCCTGCGGGGTGAGCGCGAGCAGCCGGAAGCCCGCCCCGGTGACCTCCCGCAGCCCGTGCGGCCAGCGTTCGAGCCGGGCGTAGGGCAGGGAGAACACGGCGCCCATCGACACCTTCACGGAGCGGCGGTACAGCGGGTCGGCGCAGTCCGGCGAGAGCAGCACCCCGTCGATGCCCAGGGCGGCGGCGCCGCGGAAGACGGCCCCGATGTTGGTGTGGTCGTTGACGGCCTCCAGGACCACCAGGCGGCGCGCTGCGGCGAGGAGTTCGCCCGGCTCAGGCAGCGGCAGGCGGCCCATCGCCGCCAGGGCGCCCCGGTGCACGTGATAGCCGGTGACCCGCTCGGCGAGCTCCGGCTCGACCAGGTAGACGGGCGCGCCCGCCTCCTCGATGACGTCGCGCATCTGCTCCGCCCAGCGGGCGCTCAGCAGCATCGAGCGCATCGGGTGGCCCGCGGCCAGGGCGCGGCGGATGACCTTCTCGCCCTCGGCCATGAACAGGCCCTCGGCCGGCTCGCGGCGGCGCCGCAGCGCGACGTCGGTGAGCGCCGTGTAGTCCCGCAGCCGCGGGTCGTCCGGGTCGGTGACCGTGACCGGCGCCGTCATCCGGCCACCCGGACCACGTCGCCGACCACGACGACGGCGGGCGGCCGCACCTCCGCGGCCGCGGCGCGTTCCGCCACGGTCGCCAGGGTGGCGTCCAGCCGGCGCTGCGCCGCCGTGGTGCCCTCCTGGACCACGGCGACGGGGGTGCCGGGCGGCCTGCCGTGGCGCACGAGCGCCTCGGCGATGGCGCCGAGGTTGTGCACCGCCATCAGCAGCACCAGGGTGCCGCGCTGCGCGGCGAGCGCGGGCCAGTCCACCAGGGAACGCGGGTCCTGCGGGGGGACGTGGCCGCTGACCACCGTGAACTCGTGGGCGACGCCGCGGTGGGTGACCGGGATGCCGGCGGCCGCGGGGACGGCGATCGCGCTGGTGACGCCGGGGACGACGGTCACCGCGATCCCCGCCTCGGCCAGCGCCTCCGCCTCCTCCATGCCGCGCCCGAAGACGTACGGGTCGCCGCCCTTGAGCCTGACCACCGACCGGCCCGCCCTGGCGTGCTCGATGAGGGCGGCGTTGATCGCCTCCTGCGCCATGGCCCTGCCGTGCGGGATCTTGGCGGCGTCGACGACCTCCACGTGCTCGGGCAGCTCGTCCAGCAGGTCCCGCGGGCCCAGCCGGTCGGCGATCACCACGTCGGCCTCCGCGAGCAGCCGCCGCCCGCGCACCGTGATCAGGTCGGGGTCGCCGGGGCCGCCGCCCACCAGGGCCACTCCCGGCGCCCTGCCCCGGTGCCTGGGCGCCGCCAGGGTGCCCTCCCGCAGCCCCTCGACGACGGCGTCCCTGACGGCCGCGGAACGCCGCGGGTCGCGGCCGGTGAGCACCGCCACCGTCACGCCGTCGCTGCGCCCGGTGGCCGGGGTCCAGGCGGTGGCCGCCGCGGCGTCGTCGCTGCGCACGCACCACACCCGGTGCCGTTCCGCCTCCGCCGAGGCCGCTTCGTTGACCTCCGGGTCGTCGGTGGCCACCAGCGCGTACCAGGCCCCGGCCAGGTCGCCCTCGCGGTAGCCGCGCCGCTCCCAGCGCAGCTCGCCGGCCGCCGCCATGGCCTGCACGGACGGGGTGACCTCGGGGGCGACGAGCAGCACGTCTGCCCCCGCGGCGAGCAGGGCGGGCAGCCGGCGCTGGGCGACGGTGCCGCCGCCAAGGACGAGGACGCGGCGCCCGGTCAGGCGCAGTCCGACCGGATATGCGGGGTGGTCTGCGGGGTGGTCCGCGGGGTTGTCTGGCATGGGTGGTGCGGGCTCCTCGGCGACGAACGACCGGATCGATGCCGGCCATCGGGGACATGCCGGGGCCGCTGCGGCGCTGGAGCGGTCCGGTCCGGTCTGGTGGCGCGGGTCGTGCCCCACAGCCTAAGGCCGTGGGGCACCCCTGCGGCGGGGCCGGCCCCTTCCCCCGGGGCCCGGTGGCCCTCGGTCAGTTCTTGTCCGTGATGCCCGCCGAGTCGAAGGTGGCGACCTCCCGCATGGCGCGGGCCGCGCTCTGCACCACGGGCAGGGCGAGCAGCGCGCCGGTTCCCTCGCCCAGCCGCAGGTCGAGGTCGACCAGGGGGCGCAGGCCGAGGGCGGTGAGCGCGGCCAGGTGGCCGGGCTCGGCGCTGCGGTGGCCCGCGATGCACACGGACACCGCCTCCGGGGCGATGGCCCGGGCGGCGAGCGCGGCGGCCCCGGCGCTGACGCCGTCCAGGATCACCGGCACCCGAAGCGAGGCCCCTCCGAGGATCAGGCCGGTCAGTGCGGCGTGTTCCAGGCCGCCCACCGCGGCGAGCGCGCCGATCGGGTCGGCCGGGTCGGGCTGGTGGAGCCGGAGGGCGCGGCGCACCACGTCGATCTTGCGCAGGTGCGTCTCGTCGTCGATGCCGGTGCCCCGGCCCGTCACCTCGGCGGGCTCGGCGCCGGTGAAGACGGCGACGAGCGCGGCCGAGACCGTGGTGTTGGCGATGCCCATCTCGCCCGTCAGCAGCGCCCTGTTGCCCGCGGCGACCAGGTCGCGGGCCGTCTCGATGCCCACCTCGACGGCGCGCAGCACCTCCTCGCGGCTCATCGCGGGCTCGGCGGTGAAGTCGGCGGTGCCGGCCCTGACCTTGCGCGGCATCAGGCCGGGCATGGTGGGCAGTTCGCCGCGGACGCCGACGTCGATGACGCACACCTCGGCGCCGACCTGGGTGGCGAAGGCGTTGCAGACCGCGCCCCCGCCGAGGAAGTTGGCCACCATCTGCATGGTGACCTCCTGCGGCCAGGGGGTGACGCCCTGGGCGTGCACGCCGTGGTCGCCGGCGAAGACGGCGACGGCCGCGGGCTCGGGGACGGGCGGCGGGCAGCAGCGGGACAGCCCGCACAGCTGGGCGCCGATGACCTCCAGGGCGCCCAGGGCCCCGGCGGGCTTGGTCATCCGCTTCTGCCGCTCCCACGCCTCGCCGAGCGCCTGGGCGTCGAGCGGCCTGATCTCCGCCAGGGTCTCGCTGAGCAGGTCGTGGGGCTCGGCGCCGGGCAGCGCGCGGCGGCCGTACGCCTCCTCGTGCACCACCCAGGACAGCGGGCGGCGCTGCGACCAGCCGCCCTGGGCGAGCTCCGGCTCGTCGGGGAACTCGTCGACGAACCCGACGCACAGGTAGGCGACGATCTCCAGGTGCTCGGGCAGGTCGAGGGCCCGCACGAGTTCCCGCTCGTCGAAGAAGCTGACCCAGCCGACGCCGAGCCCCTCGGCGCGCGCGGCGAGCCAGAGGTTCTCCACCGCCAGGGCCGAGGAGTACGGCGCGAGCTGCGGCTGGGTGAGGCTGCCGAGGGTGTGGCGGCCGCCGCGGGTGGGGTCGGCGGTGACGACGATGTTGACCGGGGTGTCGAGGATCGCCTCGACCTTCAGCTCCCGGAACTGCTTGGCGCGCGCCTTCGGCAGCGACCTGGCGTACGCGTCGCGCTGCTTGAGGGCGAGGGTGTGCACCGCCTGGCGGGTCTCGGGGGACCTGATGATGACGAAGTCCCAGGGCTGCGAGAGGCCCACGCTCGGGGCGGTGTGCGCGGCTTCCAGGACGCGCAGCAGCACCTCGTGCGGGATCGGGTCGGGCCGGAAGCCGTGCCGGATGTCGCGGCGCTCGCGCATCAGCCGGTGCACGGCCTCGCGGTCCGGCTCCGCGTAGGCGGGGGCGGGCTGGGGGGCGGGGGCCCGGTCGGCGCGGTCGCCCTCGGGCTCCGCGGCCCTGGGCTGGCCGTGGGCCTGGCCGGGCGCCGCCTGGGCCGGGATGGCGACGGCGGGTTGCGCGGGGACCGCGGCGGGCGGCGACGGGACGGCGGCGGGCGGCGACGGGACGGCGGCGGGCGGCGCCGTGCCGGGGGCGGGGGCGGCGGGCGCCTCCTGCGCGGGCTGGGGGGCCGGGGGTGCGGCCTGGCCCTCGGGGGCCGGGGGCGCGGGCCGGTCGGCGGGCGGCGCGGCGGGGGTGTCCGCGGCCGTCTTCGCGGACGCGGCCGGGGCCGCGGGCCGGTCGGCGGCCTGGGCCTCGCCGGGTGCCGCGGGCTCGGCCGGGGCCGGGGCGGCCTCGGCAGGAGCGGCCTCGGCCGGGGCCGCCTGGGTCCCGCCGGGTGCCACGGGCCCGGCCGGGGCGGGGGCGGCCTGGGCGGGGGCGCTCGGGGCGGGGGCCGCCGGTGGGGCCGCTTCGGGGGCGGGCGCCTGTCCCGGGGCGGCGGCCGGCGCCGGGGCGGGAACGGGGCCGGCCGGGGCGCCGCCGGGCGCGGGGGCCTTCGCGGCGGGCGCGGAAGTGGCCCCGGGCGCACCGGAGTTCGCCTCCGGCCGCTGCGGGGCCGGTGCGGGGCCCGGCGGGGGCACGGCCGGAGCCTGACCGGCCGCCGCGGCGACGTCGCCCCCGGCCGCAACGGAACCCGGGGCGGGCGCCGGGTCCGCGGCCGGGCCGGAGGCGGGGTCCGCGCCCTGTGCGGCGGGGGGCTCGGCGGCCTCGGCGGCGGCGAGCGGGGCGCCCTCGGCCGGGGCGGCGGCGCCCTGCCCGGCGGGTTCGGTGCGTCCGGCCGTGGACGGGGCGCCTGCGGCGGCCGGTTCTGGGCCCTCGGCCGCGGACGGGGCCTCCTGGGCCGGGGGCGGCGGGGCCGCCGCGGGCTCGGGGGCCGGTGCGGGCGCGGGCGGCGTGCCGGGGGCTTCGGCCGCGGGCTCGCCTGCGGGCCCGGCACCGGCCCCGGCGACGGGCCCCGGCCGGGCCGGGCCGCCACCGGCCGCGGGCGCGGGCGCCGCGGCGGGGGCGGCCTCGGCTGCCGCCTGGGCAGGGGTGGGCGCCGGGGCGGGCCCCGGGGAGGGGG
>NZ_RBAL01000039.1 GCF_003626535.1 Streptomyces hoynatensis | reverse complement strand
GGCGGGGAGGAAGAGGCCGAGGTGGCCTGGCGACAGGCGCGGGATCGCTTCGACGAGCTGGGAGATCCGCACGGGGCTCCTGAAGTTCCTCTCGCTGAGCAGTACCTTCACTGGCCCTGTGCGCGGCCTGCGTGCAGCACCCGGGCCAGCCTCTGTCAACGGAGGGCTGGGAAAATCGATGGGTCGGGGCCGCATGGCGTTCGGCAGGACATCCAGGCAGCGGTGCCCGGAGCGCCGCAGGGTAGGAGGCGCGCCGACCGCTGTGTCGCTCTGGGCCCCTTGGCCGGATCCGCCCGTGACGTAACCCCCTCCCGTCCGCGAGATCCCGCCAGGACCTGCGAGCCCTGTGTCCTGGCGAGCTGATCCTCTGCTCGTTGTCAGTCCCGCCCTTTAGGATTCTTTGCGAGGGTTCGGCCGGGCTTCCTGGTTCGTCGACAGGAAGGCTGCGGGCGTGCGCGCAACAGCGGACACAGACGGAGAGCGGCATGGGGGAAGGCCGGTGGACGGCGGTCACCGAATCCGAGTACGAGCACGAGCGCCGCGGTCTCGAAGCGATCCGTCGGCGTCTGCCGGATGAGGAGCCGTGGCGCGCCTGGTCGAATTTCACGTTCACCGCGGCCAGCGGTCACGTGCGCGAGGTCGATCTTCTGGTGACGGCACCAGCCGGGGTGTTCCTGATCGAGTTGAAGGACTGGCACGGCTCGGTGCACGGCGGCGGCAACGACTGGGTGCAGACCACGCCTGGCGGGACCATGCGTCGGCACGGGAATCCGCTGCATCTGGCGAACCGCAAGGCCAAGGAGCTGTCAGGGCTGATCAACGGCAGCTCCCGCGGTCCAGGAGCCCGTAAGAGGATCTGGGTGGGTGAGGCGGTCTGCTTCACCGATGACAAGCTACGGGTGACGCTGCCGGCCGCCGATATGAACGGCGTGTTCACGGTCAAGCAGCTGGTCGAGATGCTGGCCGATCCGCCGTCCGACGCCCGACACCGGATCACGGCGGAGACGTCCCGCCAGGTCGGCGCCGCGCTGAAGAGACTGGGTATCGCACCGATTCGCCGACAGTACGAGGTCGGCGGCTATCTGCTCGACGCCAAGGCCTTCGACTTCGGGCCCACCTGGGCCGACCACCTGGGCCGTCACTCCCAGCTGCACGATCTGGCGCGGGTCCGGATCTTCCTCAGCGAGCGGGGCGCTTCCGATGACGAGCGCCGTTCGGTGGAGCGGGCCGCCGCCCGTGAGGCCATGGTGCTCAGCCGGTTCCGGCACCCGGGCGCGGTGCAGCTGAAGACATATCTGCCGTCGGGACATCCGGCCGGCCCGGCGATCCTCTTCGACTACCACCCCGAGACCCTGCGCCTGGACGACTACCTGGTCGAGCACGGGCAGCGGCTGGATCTCGAGGGCCGACTCGCTCTGGTGCGCCAGCTCGCTGAAACGGTGCGCTCCGCGCACTCCCGGCGGGTTCACCATCGCACGCTGTCGGCGCATGCGGTGCATGTCGTGCCACGCGACCGCGGCCCGCGCGGGCGGGAGCTCGGCGAGGAGCAGCGCTGGCTGCGGCCGTGGCTGCAGATCGCGGACTGGCAGATCGCCAGCGGCCACAGCGCCAGCAACGGCCGGCCGCTGACCTTGGCGCCCACCCATCTGTCCGGCTCCCACGTCTCGGAGCAGGCCGATCCCTATCTGGCTCCTGAGCTGCGCCTTCCGAAGGCCGATCCGGTGCGTCTGGATGTCTATGGGCTGGGCGTGCTCACGTATCTGCTGGTCACCGGACAGGCCCCGGGCGCGAGTCAGAACGAGGTGCTGGCGCACTTGGAGGCCGGCGGGAGTCTGCGCCCCAGCGCACTGGTCGACGGCCTGCACCCGGACATCGACGATCTGGTGGAAGCGTCCACCGCATACGAGCCGGGCCGGCGGCTGTCCACGGTCGACGACTTCCTGGAGATGCTGGAGTACGTCGAGGAGGCGTTCGCCGACGAGCCCACAGCGGATGAGGCGGAGCCCGGCGGCGGGAATGGAAGCGGGGCCGGTGACAGCGGTCCGGCATCCGGCGGCGACCAGCAGGAGCCGGAGAAGGATCCGCTTGAGGCGGTAGCCGGGGATGTGCTGGCCGGCCGCTGGGAGATCGTGCGCCGTCTCGGTACTGGCTCGACGTCGCGCGCATTCCTGGTGCGGGATCTGGAGGGCGAGCCCCGGCGGAGCGGGGCTTTGCCGGTGGCGGTGCTGAAGGTGGCGCTGAGCGAGGCCAAGCACGCGATCCTGGACCGGGAGGCTGCGGTCCTGGGCCGTATCCACCGGGATTCCAGCATCATCTCGCTGTACGAGCCGGAGCCGCTCACCCTCGCCGGCCGCCGGTGCCTGGTCCTGGAGTACGTGGGCGACACTCGGGAGCCGAAGGACCAGGACGCAGGTGCCGGCGGTGGCGGCAAAGGGCCGCGCCGCCGTGAGGACACCGTCGCGCGCCAGCTGCGGGACAACGGCCGCCTCGGCATGGATCAGCTGGAGGCGTACGGGATATACCTGTTCGGTGCGGTGGAGCACCTGGAGGCCGAGGGGATCTGGCACCGGGACCTCAAGCCGGACAACATCGCTATCCGGATCCGCCCCAATGGCACCCGACAGCTGGTGCTGATCGACTTCTCACTCGCCGGGTACCCGGCCACGGAGATCGAGGCCGGTACCGAGGGTTATCTCGACCCCTTCCTGGGGATCGTCACGCGCGGCTCGTACGACGGGCACGCCGAGCGGTACGCGCTGGCGGTGACGCTGCACGAGATGGCGTCGAACGAGCTGCCCCGCTGGGGCGACGGCTCGGTCACCGCCCGACAGACGGACCCGAAGAAGTGGCCGTACCCGCAGATCGCCGCCGATGCCTTTGAGCCCGCTGTCCGGGAGGGCCTGGTGGCCTTCTTCCGCAAGGCGCTGGCAAGAGATGTGAAGGACCGCTTCCCGGACCTGAAGCCGATGGAGCGGGCCTGGCAGCGCATCTTCCTGGATGCGCAGCGCACGACGGCGCCGAGCAGCGGCCATGGTGAGAAGGCCGGGCGCGGCGCGAGGAACGCCGGGGACTCGTCCCCCGTGGCGTCGGGACCGGACGCGGCCGCGGAGCCGCGGATCGGACGCGAGGACGACGATGCCCTGGCCGAGCAGGTTCGCAATCAGCAAGCCGAGCGCGCCGATCGAAGCACGCCGCTGTCGGTGGCCGGCCTGACGCTCTCTGCACAGTCGCAGCTGTTTGCGATGGGGCTGAACACCGTCGGGGACGTCCTGGAGTACTCGACGCGAAAGTTCCTCACCGCGCCGGGCATGGGCTCGCGCACCCGGGAGGAGATCCAGCGCCGGCAGAAGGAGTGGAACGCCCGCCTGGGCAAGGCGACCCCAGCGCCACTGAGCCCGGAGGCCCGGAAGGCGGCCGGCCAGGAACTTTCGGAACTGGAGCGGGCGGTCGCCGACTCCGTTGCCTCTGCGGGCGAGGACGTGCGCGATCCGTTGGTACTTGGGCGACTGAGCCTGGACGCGCTTGCCTCTCGCCTGGTGCCCAAACCGTCCAGCGGCAACGCCCGGTCCAACGCCACGGAGCGGGAGGCGATCCGCCTGTTGCTGCGCCTGCCGAACGAGGAGGGTGTACTGCCGGACAGTCTGCCCTGGGTGCGGCAGCGGGACGTCGCCGAGGCCCTGGGGCTGACCGCAGGCCGTATCCCGCACATGGTGAAGAAGGCCCGTGAGCGCTGGTTCAACGACCCGGCCCTGGGACTGCTGCGCGAACAAGTAGTGGAGTTGCTCGCCGAGCGCGGCCGGGTGGTCCCGGCCGTCGAACTCGCCGACGCGCTGATCGCCCGGCGGGGTACCCAGCTCGCGGAGCGGCGTGACCGGCGGGCGCTCGCCCTGTCCGTCCTGCGCGCGGTGGTCGAGCGGGAGAGCTACGACAACGAAACTCCGCAGCTCTTTCGCTACTTTCACGCCCGGATGCCGCAGGGCGCCGACCCGGTCCTCGGGCTGTTCGCCCTGGATGTCCGGGAGGGCGTCGACGGTCCGGACACTCCGACCCAGCCCGCTCTTCAGGCGTACGCGCTGGCTCTGGGCGCCCGGGCCGACAAGCTGGCGGCGCTGGAGTCGTTGCCGACCGCCAGCACGGTCCTCACCGATCTGGACGCGGTGCGCCGACCGCCCGGCAGCCTGGGCTGGGACGAGCGGCGCACCGCCGAGATCGCGGTCGCCGCATCCACCCTGGCCGCACTCACCCCGCGTCTGGAGATCTATCCGCGTGACCTGGGCCTGGTGCGCGCGCTGCGCATCACCCAGGCCGGTGTCGTTGCGGTGCAGCCCGGTATCGAGGAGGACCGGCAGCCGGGCCTGACGGTGGATGCCCTGCACAAGCGGGTCACGACCCGCTTCCCCGAGCTGGGCACCGACCCGCTGGCTCCGCGCGAGCTGCCCACCGGCAGCGCCCTGGTGCGCGACCTGAGGCAGGCCGGCTTCGAGCTGAAGCTGGCCACCCGCTACGACGGTGTGCTGCGGCTGGTCCCGGACCGCCCTGCCGGGAACGCAACCGCCGGTCTGACCTCGGCGAGCTGGGGTGCCTCCGCGGCAAGACGGTCTGTACCGACCCGGTACGACGAAGACACCGCGGTCGCCGCCGCCGTCAAGGCCGAGCAGCGCCTTGCGCACTCGGCACGGCAGGACGGCTTCCGGGTGTTGACCGTGCCGCAGCGCCGGGCCGAAGAGGCGGTGCGGCTGCTGACCGAGGCACCGTACGGGGCACAGCCTCTGTCGCTGACCGGACTGTTCCTCGCTGAACTACGAGGCGTGGTGGGCGAGGCGGCCCGACCGACATGGGAGACCGTGCTGAAGGCAGACGCCGCGGAGACCGGCAGCCGGGCCCACCAACAGCTGCGCATCCGCACCGACAAGGCGTGGGGGCGCCTCGAGCCGGAACTGCGGGAACGGCTGACTGCCCGACGTGACGACGGCCCGCTGCTGCTCACCGACACCGCGGTCCTCGCCCGGTACGACGCATTCGACCTGCTCGGGCGGCTCGCGGAGGAGGCACGGCAGGGCGGCAGAGCACTGTGGCTGCTCGTCGTGCAATCCGACCCGGCGCGGGCACCGCGACTTGCCGGACAGAGCGTGCCGTACCAGGCCGGGTTCGACGAGTGGATCGTCGTGCCGGACGCGTGGGTGGCGCGCAGGCATCTGGTGTCGGACAGCCGAGCCATTTGAACCGCCCTTTGCCACCTCTCCACAATCCGAGAGCCTTAGCTTTCTGTTTCGTCTCCACTTCTCCCACAGGAGCCGTCCGTGATCGACCGCAAAAGCCTCCTCGCCGATCTGCAGAAGCAGGTCAAGGCAGCGGAGAACGACCTTGAACAGCAGGTCAAGGCACTCCCCGACGTAGCCGCACGGTTGCGGGGCGAGTACGACCAGGCTCGGAAGCTGGGACGTACGGCGGCGACCTGGAATGCGTGGCTCGGCGACCGGGTCACCCAGGTAGCGGTGGCCTGGGTGCTCGGCACGGTCTTCGTCCGGTTCAGCGAGGACAACGGGCTGATCCCCGAGCCCTACATCACCGCCCCCAACGTGGCCGGGCGGGAGATCGCACAGGCCCGGTACGAGGAGTACCTGGAGAGGGACGCCGACCCGACCTACCGGGGGTGGTTGGAGGCCGCCTTCGCCGAGTTGGGCGCAGGGCAGGCTGGGAGGCTGCTGTTCGACCCCGACCACAACCCCCTGTTCCAGATCCCGCTCTCGCACGACGGGGCCGGCGCGCTGCTGGCGTTCTGGCGGGAGCAACGAGTCCACGACTCGGGCGGCAGTGACGAGCCCGTCAGTGACGCGGTCCTCGTGCACGACTTCCGCGACCCCCTCAGTGAGGACGGCACGGAGGGCTGGGATACGCGGTTCCTCGGGGACCTGTACCAGGACCTCAGCGAGGCCGCCCGCAAGACGTACGCGCTGCTGCAGACGCCGGAGTTCGTGGAGGAGTTCATCCTCGACCGAACGATGACGCCGGCGGTGCGGGAGTTCGGCTTCGAGGAGCTGAAGATGATCGACCCGACCTGCGGGTCCGGGCACTTCGTCCTCGGCGCATTTCGACGGCTGGTACGGCTGTGGGCCGAGCAGCGGCCCGAGGTGGGGCCGTACGAGCGGGTGCGGGCGGCACTGGAATCGGTGCATGGGGTGGACCTCAACCCGTTCGCGGTCGCGGTGGCCCGCTTCCGGCTCCTGGTCGCGGCGATGGCCGCGAGCGGTATCACGACCTTCGCAGGCGCGCAGGCGTATGAGTGGCCCATCCAGTTGGCGGTCGGCGATTCGCTCATCAAGGACCGGCAATTGGAGCTGGAGCTGCAGCTGGGCCTTGGGGAGAGGCAGCAGGCCGGTGACCCGCTGGCCGAATTCTCGTACGTGACGGAGGACTTGCACGACTACGATCGGATCCTGGAGCCGGGGCGATACCACGTGGTGGTCGGCAACCCGCCATACATCACGGTTAAAGACAAGAAGCTGAACCAGCTGTATCGGGAGCTGTATGACGCGTGCGCCGGTACCTACGCGCTGTCCGTGCCCTTCGCTCAGCGATTCTTCGAACTTGCCAAGCGGGGCGGGGCCGACGGCGAGGGATACGGCATGGTCGGGCAGATCACGGCGAACTCATTCATGAAGCGGGAGTTTGGCACAAAGCTCGTCGAGGAGTTCTTCGCACACAAGGTCGAACTCTCCGAGGTCATCGACACGTCGGGGTCCCATATCCCAGGACATGGGACCCCAACAGTGGTTCTTGTAGGACGCCCCCGTGCTGGCAGCGGCCGCTCTACAACAATCCGCTCAGTTCGGAGTGTACGTGGCGAACCTTCCGTCCCCGCACAAGCAAGTGAGGGGTTCGTCTGGAAATCGATCGTGCAGCATATCGATATTCCGGGATGGCTAGACAGTTGGATCGCTGTCGATGATCTGGATCGAGATCAATTTTTCGCGACCCACCCTTGGGCCCTTGCGGCTGGCGGCCAAGAGCTTGTCGATCAGATTCACAAGAACAGCAAGGTGAAACTCTCACGACTAGCTAAAAGCATCGGCGCAAGCGCGGTGACCCGGGAAGATAGCGCTTTCATGCTTGGTCGCGGGTATCTTCGGCGACATAATATCCCTGAAGAGCAACGGCGCCCACTGGTCGAGGGAACCGCGCTGCGCGACTACATCATCAATGAGCCGATCGAATCCGTGTGGCCATACTCGGAGAAAGATCTGAGCGCCACTGCACCCCTTGCGGTAAATAGGACCCTATGGCCTACACGCCGAGTCCTCCGTGAGCGCACCGCCTTCGGGAAGACGCAGGTCGATCGTGGTCTGACCTGGTTCGAGTACTCCATGTTCTTCAAGTCGCGATACCGGGTCAACCCGGCAATCGCTGTCGCTTTCGTAGCCACTCACAACCACTTTGCCCTCAGTAGGCCGCGTGACGTGTTCCAGCACTCCGCGCTAATCCTTGAACCGCGAGAGGAGTGGAGTCAGAATGAAACACATCAACTCCTCTCCCTCCTTAACAGTTCGGTCGCCTGCTTCTGGCTGAAGCAGGTATGCCACGACAAGGGGCACGGCGGAATCGGCGGAGGCGTCGCAAGCGAAGAATGGGAGAAGTTCTACGAATTCAATAGCACGAACCTAGCCGATTTCCCAATTCCGCGCGATCGCCCAGGTGAATTGGGGGATTCTCCCGCACGGCTTATCGATGATCTTCAGAAAAACACCCCAGCAACCTTGTGCGTGAGTGCCACGCCCACCGCAGCCGCCCTCCGAGAGGCCGAGGCCCGCTACCGGTCCACCCGCGCTCGCATGATCGCGCTCCAGGAGGAGCTGGACTGGCACGTCTACTCCCTCTACAACCTGCACTCTGAGGACCTGCGCCTGCCGGACCCCGATTCCGTGCCCGAACTCGCCCTCGGTGAGCGGGCCTTCGAGATCGTGCTCGCGCGTGGGGTGAAGGCTGGCGAAGTCAGCGATGAGTGGTTCAAGCGGCACGGGTCCACACCGATCACTGAGATCCCCAAGCACTGGCCAGTCGAGTACCGCGCGCTCGTGCAGAAGCGGATCGACGCGATCGAGTCCAACCGCGCCATCGGGATGATCGAGCGGCCCGAGTATAAGCGGCGCTGGGCGACCGAGGGCTGGGACGCCATGCGGCACAAGGCGCTCAGGTCCTGGCTGCTCGACCGGATCGAGGACCGCTCGTACTGGTTCGACGAGCAGGGCAACCCGACCATCACCACCCTCGCCCGGCTCGCGGAGAGCCTGTCCACCGACGAGGACTTCACCGCCGTCGCCGAGCTGTATGCGCCCCGGCAGGACCTGGCCAAGATCGTCCGCGAGTTGCTCTCCGAAGAGCACGTCCCGTTCGTCTCCGCACTGCGCTACAAGCCGGCCGGGCTGAAGAAGCGCGCAGACTGGGAGCACGTGTGGGAGCTGCAGCGAGAGGAGGACGTCGCGCCGGACGAGCCCGCCAAGCGGAAGATCCGCGAGCGGACGCCGGTGCCGCCTAAGTACATCGCCGCCGACTTCCTGAAGCCGAGTTACTGGCGCGCCCGAGGCAAGCTTGATGTCCCCAAGGAGCGCTTCGTGTCGTACGGCACGGCCAACGTGCAGTCGCCCGAGCTGTACGGGTGGGCTGGCTGGGACCATCTGGAGCAGGCGCTTGCTCTCGCCTCGTACGTGCAGCAGGCCGGGCTCGGGGAGGAGGAGATCGTGCCGTATCTGGCGGGCCTGCTGGAGCTGCAACCCTGGCTGGATCAGTGGTACGGCAAGTACGACCCTGAGTTCGGGGCTTCGCCGGCCGCCGAGATCCTGGCGTTCCGGCAGCAGAAGCAGGGCGAGCTCGGGCTGACCGACGACGCCCTGCGCGCCTGGCGCCCCGCAGCCGCCACGCGCGGGCGCGGTGGTGCGAAGAAGGCCACAGCGTCCAAGAAGACCGCCGTCGCGCAGTCCTCGGCTGACGACATCCCGGCGAAGTTCGGCACCCCCGCCGAGTCCGACTGATGAGGGCGAGGAGTAGACACACACCATGGCGTTCATGAGCAGGAACACCCCTCGCCCCGAGGACCGTCCGCTGCTGCGCGAGCTGATCGACATCCCGGAGTCGGTGTCCACCTCCGACTTCGTGCTGAAGCTGAGCGAGGCGGTTACCCCCGAGGGCGCCGAGGCGGCGCTGAAGGAGTACGTGGTCACCGACCGGCTCGTAGGCAACTTCGGCGAGGCGCTGGATCTGATCAAGTCGGCGCTGGACAGCCACTCCTCGAAAGCGGCCTACCTGCACGGCTCGTTCGGTTCCGGTAAATCGCACTTCATGGCGGTGCTGTACGCCCTGCTGTCGGGCAATCCGGCCGCCCGGGCGCGCGCCGAGCTGGACCCGGTGCGCGCCCAGCATTCCTGGCTGGATGCGGGCGACCGCAGGTTCCTGCTGGTGCCGTACCACATGCTGGGGGCCAAGTCCCTGGAACAGCGCGTGCTCGGCCGGTACGTGGAGCATGTGCGCAAGCTGCACCCGAGGTGCCCGCTGCCGCAGGTCTATCTGACCGAGGGGCTCTTCGAGGATTTCGGCCAGCTCCGTCGGCGTAACGGCGACGGCTGGGTGATTGAGCAGCTCGCGGATGCGGGGGAGGGACTGGAGGACGAGTGGGGCGAATCCTTCACCTGGACGACCGAGCTGCTCGATGCGGCGGTGAACGCGCCCGAGGAGCATGAGAACACCAAGCAGCTCGACCTGGACAACCCCTCCACGCCGCGCGAGCTGCGGGCCCGTCTCGTCCAGGACCTGACCCAGACGCTGTTCCCGTCGTTCGCGCGGGGCGCCTCCGAGGATGCCGACGGGTTCGTCTCGTTGGACAGGGGGCTCGGCATCATCGCCGCGCACGCCAAGGCGCTCAGCTACGACGGGCTCGTCCTGTTCATGGACGAGCTGATCCTGTGGCTCGCCTCGCGGATCCACGACCAGAAGTTCGTCTCCCGTGAGGCAGACAAGATCACGAACTTCGTGGAGGGCGGCGACGAGCGACGTGCCATCCCGGTGGTGTCGTTCATCGCCCGCCAGCGTGATCTGCGGGAGCTGGTCGGCGAGGAGATGTCGGGGGCCGCGGAGGCGGCCGTGCAGGACAGCCTGAAGCTCAGCGGCGGACGCTTCGACAAGATCGTCCTCGAGGACCGCAACCTGCCGCAGATCGCCCGGGCCCGCGTACTCAGGCCCGTCGACGCCGAGGCCGAGGCGAAGGTGGAAACCGCGTTCGCCGAGGCCAAGAAGCTCGGGCCGGACATCTGGGACACCCTGCTCGGGCACGACAAGTCCACCACCGGAGCGGACGAGGAGGCCTTCCGCAAGACGTATCCGTTCCCGCCGGCGTTCATGGACACGCTGGTGCACATCTCCTCGGCGCTGCAGCGCTCCCGTACCGGTCTGAAGCTGATGAGCCAGCTGCTCGTCGATCACCGGGACGACTGGCGGCTGGGTCAGCTGGTGCCACTGGGCGATCTGTACCCGGCGATCGCGGGTGGCGGTGACAAGGCGTTCAGCGGCGAGACCCATGTGCACTTCGAGGCCGCCGACAAGCTGTACCGCGACAAGCTCCGCCCGTACCTCCTCAAGACCAATCAGGTCACCGAGGACCAGGTCGAGGCGTACCGGCGTGATCCGGCGAGTCTGGGCGATCCGCAAGTCGCTGCTCGCTGCCGTGACTTCACCGGTGACAGCCGACTGCTGCAGACCCTGCTGCTGTCCGCGCTTGCACCCAGCGTGCCTGCGCTCGCCGATCTCACCCTGGCGCGGCTGCACGCCCTCAACCACGGCTCCATCACCACCCGCATCGCGGGCACCGAGGTCGGCCGTCTGGAACAGAAGGCCAAGGAATGGGCGGCGACCTTCCCCGAAATCAAGGTCGTCGGTACCGGTCCGGGCGCGGTCGTCCGTCTGGAGCTCACAGGCGTCGACCTGGATGCCGTGCTCGCCAACGCTCAGGTGCACAACAACCAGGCCAGCCGGCGGGCGAAGATGCGAGCGTTGCTCAAGGAGGCGCTCGCCGTCAGCGACGGCCCTGGTGGCTTCGACCCGTATGACGTGCTCGATCTGGTATGGAAGGGCACCGAGCGACAGGTCGAGGTGGTCTTCGGCAACATCGCCGAGGCCGACTCGCTCCCCGAGTCGACGCTGCGGCCCAGCCAGGAGGACGCTTGGCGGCTCGTTGTCGACTTTCCCTATGACGAGGGCGAGTTCGGGCCGATGGATGACGTGCAGCGGCTGCGCGCCCTGCGGGAGAGGCCGGGCGGTGAGTGCCGCACCCTGGCCTGGCTGCCGACGCATCTGACCGACGCCGTGCGCGGTGACTTCGAGCGGCTCGTGGTCATCGACAAGGCGCTCGCGGACGAGGCCCGCTTCGACTCCGACTTCGCGCGCAGTCTCAACGCCGACGACAAGGCCCGCGCCAAGGGCATGCTGAAGTCGCAGCTCGCCATCCTCACCGAGCGGGTCCACCAGGCGCTGCGGCAGGCGTACGGGCTGGCGCAGAAGCAGGAAGGGGTCGTCGACCTCAGCTTCGATACCCATCTGGTCGCCCAGCAGGAGGTGGCCGATCTGCGGCTCCCGCTCGGTGCGCAGCTGGACGCCGCGGCGCGCGAGCTGGCCGGAAAGCTCCTCGCCCACCAATTCCCCGCCCACCCCGACCTGGACCCCGAGGGCACCGGGAAGGCCGTCAAGGCCGCCGATATCAGGACCGTGTTCGGGTACGTCCGAAGGGCTGCCGAGCACCGCGACGGACAGGTGGAGGTCGAGGCCAAGGACCGCAAGGTCATGGCTCGCATTGCGGGCGGACTCGGGCTCGGTGTGATGCGGGAGGCGTACTACCGGCAGGCGAGCCTGTGGGCCGACCACTTCAGCAGTCAGGCCCGGCGGGATGGGGTCGCCGAGCCGACGCTGGTCAGGCTCTCCGACTGGAGTGACCTTCCCGAGCCGCGCGGACTGCCCGAGCCGCTGCGGCGGCTGCTCGCCGCCGCCTACGCGGAGATGACCGACCGGGTGTGGGTGCGCGGTGGTGTGCCCGTTGAGCCCGCGCCCGCGCCGCAAGAGCTGAAGCCGGATTTCGCACTGCGTGAGCAGCAGCTGCCCGGCGAGAGTGACTGGGATCAGGCGCGGCAGAGGTTCGAGACGGTGTTCGGGGGCGTGGCGCCGCAGCTGCGGCGCGGGCGGATCGTCAATCAGTTCGCGGGGCTGATCAGGCAGGCCGCGAGCGGGCTCGCCCAGGACGCCGGGCGGCTGGTCACGGAACTGGAGAAGCACCGCGACTTCCTGCGGCTGACCGACGACTCGCCCCGGCTCGTCCTGGCCCGGCAGGCTCAGGAGCTGGTCAGGCAGGTCATGGATGCGGGCATCGACGCCAAGACCGTGGTGGACCGGCTCGCCCACTTCGCCCTCGGCGACTTCACCGCGCACCGGTACGGGATGTCGCTGAAGAGCGCAGGGATGGTGGCCACCGCGCTACAGAACACCAGTTGGGACCATCTGGGCCTGGCATCCACCGCCGGTGTGGAGGGCGAAGCCGTCCTGGCGCGGATGCGGGAGGCGGCAGCCGGTGACCCCGGTGACTATCCCGACCTGCCCGGGGTGCTGAGCACCTGCGGCAGGGAAGTGGTGGCGCTCCTCAGGTCCCGGCAGGCCCCGGCCCGGCCGCCCGAGACACCCACCGGCTCGGCGGCGCCGAGCTCCGAGAGCGTGGACCTGGGCAGCGGCTCCGCCCATCCGCAGGTGCTGCCGGAGCCGCCGCAGCAGCCGGGGCCGCGCACCGGCTCGCGCTCCGTCGCCCGTTCCGGCGGCGGGCAGACCACCGCCGCCCGGGCCGCCGCCGAACTCCAGGCGGAGATTGCGGCGCTCGCGGCCGCGCACCCGGACGCCGTCGTCGAGGTCGTCTGGAAGGTCGTCGACTGATGGCCGAAGCAGCGACCACCACCCCCCAGGCCGCAGGTCCCGCCCGGCTGTCGGCCGGGACCGTCCGCCAGTACCTGGCGGCCCGCAGCCGGCTCGGGGACGGCGCGGTCCGCGTCCTGCTGCTGCGGGCCGCCCCCGACTGGGACGCTCCCGCCGTGCAGCGCACGGCGGGCGGGCTGCGGGCGCGGGTGACCGTCGCGCCGTCCGTACTGGCCGTGCACGAGCTGATCCTGGGCCATCTGGATGCGGCGAGCCCACCCGACCCCGGGGTCCTTGTCGTCCTCACCGACTGTGAGGACACCGATCTTGATCCTGGACTGCTCGCGCGGGTCTACGGCGGCCGCATCCGGTCGGTCGACAACTGGGAGGTTGTGCGGGAGGCGTTCGACGCGCGCGGGATCGACGGGCGGCTGCGCGGCGAGAGCTGGGCGGCCGAGGCGCTCATGGACGCGGCGGCCACCCGTGGCTGGCCCTCGCTCGGCAGGGGGCTGCTCTCCCGTGACGAGGCCCTCACCCGGCTGGCCAGGCGTCGACTGCGCCTGAGTCGCCAGGACACCGACGCGCTGGGGGTACCGGTCACGCACGACGATGGCGAACGTATCGACGCCGTCGCCCTGTTCCGCTGGACTCTCACCCCCGGCGGTCCCGACCTGCTGCGCGAACTGCGCGGACCGGAACGGATCGGCCTCTCCGCCTTCCTTGGCGAACCCGAACAGGCCGGCTCCACCGGCCGGATCATCACTGCCCTGGTGGATGCCGGGCACGGGCATGACGCGGCTGCGTACGCGGTGGTCTGCGCCGCCCTGTGGGGGCACGCAGGCGCTGACCACGAGCTGTACCGGGCGCGCGGACGCGCCGAGCGGTGGCTGGGTGAGCAGCCGCCCGCCCATGGCGAAGACCTCGACCGGCTCCTGGCCTCCTTCGCGGAGAGCGGCGAGGCGTATGTGCGTGGGCTGCTCGACCGGGGCGAGCACCGGCTCTCCGACCCGGTGCTGAGCAGGGCCGCGCAGCTCGTCACCCAGTTCGGGGCGCAGAGTGCCGCCGCGGCCAGCCCCATGCTCGCGGCCGGACTTGACGCGCGCTTCACCGCCGCCGGCCGCGCACTCGCCGAAGGCGGCACACAGAAGATCGCCGACGCCATCACCGCGCTTGCCCAGCACGCCCTGGCCTCTGTCGACACCACCCCTGCCCGCATCGAGCGGGTGCGGATGGCGGCACGGCTGTGGCGCTGGCTCACCAGCCGTCCCACCCGGGAGATCCTCTCCGTGGCCGAGGGCATCGCCCGCCAGATCCGCGAACTGGGCTGGGTGGACCGAGCCCTGGAACACCTGGAGGCCGGCGGTGACACGGACAGCGTGCTCGCCGACGCGTACAGCCGGATCGGCGAACAGGTACGCAGCGAGCGCCGGGCCCTGGACCACGCGTTCTCCGAGCGGCTCGCGGTGTGGACAGCGGATGGCACCGTGCCCGGCGCCATGCTCACTGTGGAAAGTTTCCTGGAACGGGTGGTCGCTCCCGTGGTGGCCTCGCCCGGCCACCGAGTCCTGCTGCTGCTCGTGGACGGGATGAGCGCGGCGATAGCGGCCGAGCTCGGTGAGGAACTGCGCGCGCACTGGTCGGAGTTCGACCCCCTGCCGGAGCCTGCCGGGGCACCGGCCCGGCGAGCGGTGGCCGCGGCGCTGCCCACCCTTACCGCTGTCTCGCGCACCTCGCTGTTCGCCGGCACCCTGATGAAGGGCGACCAAAGTGACGAGAAGCGGCTCTTCCCCGAGCACCCCTGCTGGAAGGGGACCCCGGCGGTGATCTTCCACAAGGACGATCTGCGCGGCCCCGACACCGGCTCGCCGTTCTCCACTGCCCTCACCGAAGCTCTCGCCGACGAGCGCACCCACGTCGCGGTCGTCCTCAACACTGTCGACGACCGGCTCGGCAAGGAGCAAAAGCTCGGCGACGGCTCATGGCGGGTAAAGGAGATCGGCGGCCTGGAGCCGCTGCTGCGGGCAGCCCGAGCGGGCGGCATGACCGTGCTGCTCACCTCCGACCATGGGCATGTGGTCGAACGGCGCGGCCGTAAGGCCGATGCGCCCGCCGGCAGCGTCGCCTCGGCTCGCCACCGCTTGCCCGGCGGTCCCCTTGCCCCGGCCGAGATCGAACTGTCCGGCCCTCGGGTAGTCTGGCCGGAGCCCGGCGCGCGGATCGTCGCACTGCGCGACCACGACGCCCGCTACACGGCCATGAAGGCCGGTTACCACGGCGGGGCCACCCTCGCCGAGTTCACCATCCCGCTGCTCGCCCTGCTGCCGTTCGGCGCCGAGCCGCCCACGGGCTGGCGGGAGCTGGGGGAGCCAGCGCCCGCGTGGTGGACCGAAAGCACCGAAAGCATGGACATTCCGACGCCGGACGCCTCCGGAGCCAAGGGCGGGACCGAGGCCGTCGGCGCAGGACCGCGCCGCAAGCAGACGAAGAAGACACCCGCCGTGGCAGAGCCGGCCCTGGCGCTCTTCGGGGAGGAACAGGCGGCCCCGCCCGCACCGAAGGACTCCACCTCCGCCGTCGGACCAGGTGGCGACCCGGCCACCGCCCTGGTGGAACGCCTCATGGCCACCGAGCTGTACCAGGCACAGTTCGAACTGCTGGCCCGTAAGCCACAGGGTAAGGCGGTACCGAAGGCTCTGGTCGCCTTGGTCGAGGCGGGCACGCTGACGATGACCGCGCTTGCCGAACGCGCGGGCCAGCCGGCCACCCGCGCGCCCGGCTTCGCCGCGACCCTGGCTCAGCTCCTCAACTACGACGGCGCCCAGATCCTGGAGATCCTGCCCGACAACCGCACGCTGCGCCTGCACCGGGCGCAGCTGATCGACCAGTTCGGGCTGTGAGGCACGGCACCGCCCCGGCCGCCGGGCCCGATTGCCGGCGGCCGGGCGAACGACCGGATGGGAGACTGGCCGGGTGAACGCGTTCGGATCTTCAGCACCCGGTACGGGATCACCGGTCGGCGCCATTCGGCGACGCGCCGTGGTGGACGCGCTGCGGCGTGGCGCCGTCCCCGAGATCGGATTGGATCTGCTCGCCACCGGCCTCGACCGCTTCGAGCGAGCCGTCGATGAGGAACTGGACACAGTCGCCGCCGGCGGCTCGGTTTTCAAGGCGGTACGCGGCGAGTACGGCTCCGGCAAGACCTTCTTCACCCGTTGGCTCGCTGAACGCGCCAAACGCCGCACCTTCGCCGTGGCCGAGGTGCAGGTGTCGGAGACCGAGACCCCGCTGCACAAGCTGGAGACCGTCTACCGGCGCCTCACCGAACGTCTCACGACCGCGAGTTTCCCGCCCAGCGCGCTGCGCCCGGTCGCCGACGCCTGGTTCTACGCCTTGGAAGAGGACGCCCTCGCCGACGGCGCGGACGAGAGCGACCTGTCCCAGGCAGTGGACCAGCTGCTCACCGCCCGCCTGGCGGAGGTGTCCCGACATGCTCCTGCGTTCGCCACGGCCCTGCGCGGCTACAAGCAGTCCCTGGACGCCGGTGACGAGGCCACTGCCGCCGCGCTGATGGCTTGGCTCGGCGGCCAGCCGCATGTCGCTGCGTCCGCCCGCCGTAGCGCGGGGGTCCGTGGCGATCTTGACCACTTCGGCGCGTTCGGCTTCCTGCAGGGCCTGCTCACTGTCCTCAGGGACGCCGGACATTCCGGCCTCGTCCTCGTCTTGGACGAGGTGGAGACGCTGCAGCGGGTCCGCTCCGACGCCCGTGACAAGGCCCTCAACGCGCTGCGACAGCTCATCGACGAGGTCCACTCCGGCCGCTTCCCCGGCTTGTACCTGATCATCACCGGTACCCCCGCCTTCTACGATGGGCAGCAGGGCGTGCAGCGGCTCGCACCGCTTGCCCAGCGCCTGGCCACCGACTTCACCACCGACCCCCGCTTCGACAACCCCCGGGCCGTCCAGATCCGGCTGCCCGGATTCACCGAGGAGTCCCTGACCCGCCTGGGCGCAACCATCCGCGACCTGTACGCCGAAGGCTCCCGGGCGCCCGACCGGATCAAACAGCTCGCCGACGATGTCTACCTCACCGACCTGGCCAAAGCCGTGGGCGGAGCGCTCGGGGGAAAAGTCGGCGTGGCGCCGCGCCTGTATCTGAAGAAGCTGGTCGGTGACGTCCTGGACCGGATCGACCAGTTCGATGACTTCGACCCGCGTACGCACTACAAGCTGACGGTGAGCGGTGTTGAACTCACCTCCACTGAGCGGAACCTCGCCGCATCAGCGCCAGCCGTTTCGGCAGACGACCTCGAACTCGAGTTCTGAAGGCTCCATTTTCCAAGTCCCCGACTTCCCCGGGCCCGGGCGTCCCCCACAGCCCGGAGGACTCCAACCTCTGATGATCACTGCAGGAGGCACCCGCGTGCAGGACCAGCCGCACGGCACCGACCCGGTGGAACGCCTCGACCCGGTTGTCCTGCACCACATCATCAACACCCTTGGCTGGCCCGATCTACGTCCTCTGCAGAAGGCCGCCGTGCACCCGCTGATGGATGGCGAAGATGCGATACTGCTCGCGCCGACCGCAGGCGGCAAGACGGAAGCCGCCACCTTCCCCCTCCTGTCCGCGATGCGCCACCAGCACTGGACCGGCACCTCGGTGCTGTACCTGGCCCCGCTCAAAGCCCTGCTGAACAACCTGGCGCACCGGGTCGACAGGTACGTCCAGTGGCTGGGCCGCCGAGCCGCCCTCTGGCACGGCGACACTCCCGAGTCAGCACGCCGCCGCATCCGCACCGAGTCCCCCGACGTGCTCCTCACCACGCCCGAATCCCTTGAGGCGATGCTCATCAGCGTCAAGACCGATCATGCGCACCTGTTGGGCCGAGTGCGTGCCGTGGTAGTCGACGAAGTGCATGCCTTCGCCGGGGACGACCGTGGCTGGCACCTGCTCGCCGTACTCGAACGTCTGGAAAAGCTGACCGGCCGCCGCATCCAGCGCGTCGGCCTCTCTGCCACTGTCGGCAACCCCGGCGCCCTGCTCACCTGGCTCCAAGGCGCCGACCCCGGCCATCGCTCCGGCCAGGTCGTCGCCCCTGGTGTCACCCTGCCCACCGCCACCGACGACTCCGCACCGCCGCGCCCCGCGGGAGAGGTGGAGCTCGACTACGTGGGATCGCTCACCAACGCCGCGAAGGTGATCTCTGCCCTGCACAAGGGGGAGAAACGACTCGTCTTCTGCGACTCCCGTAAGCAGGTGGAAGAACTCGGTGCGGCGCTACGAGCCCGCGACGTCACCGTTTTCCTCTCCCATGCCTCCCTCTCCACCGACGAACGCACACGCTCCGAGCAAGCCTTTGCCGAAGCCCGTGACTGCGTCATCGTCTCCACCTCGACCCTGGAACTCGGCATCGACGTCGGAGACCTCGACCGTGTCATCCAGATCGACTCACCGAGCACGGTGGCCTCCTTCCTGCAGCGCATCGGCCGCACCGGGCGTCGCGCGGACACCTCCCGCAACTGCCTGTTCCTCACCACCCGGCCCGCTGCCCTCCTCCAAGCCGCCGGTCTGCTCACCCTGTGGGCCCGAGGCTGGGTGGAACCCGTCACCCCGCCTCCCTCCCCCCGCCATCTCGTCGCCCAGCAGCTCCTCGCCATCGCCCTCCAGGAACACCGCGTCGGCGACAGGCTCTGGCCCGAACAGTGGAACGGACTCGCGCCCTTCGACCGCTCCGCCACCCCCCTCCTGACCCACCTGGTCGCGCAAGGCTTCCTCGACAGCGACGGCGGCATGCTGTTCATCGGCCCCGAAGCCGAGAAGCACTTCGGCCGCCGCCACTTCACGGAACTGACTGCCTCCTTCACCGCGCCCCCCGAGTTCACGGTGCTCGCCGGGCGCACTGAGATCGGCACCACCGATCTCACCGTCCTCACCGAAGAGCGCCAAGGCCCGCGTCGCCTGCTCCTGGCCGGACGCAGCTGGCAGGTCACCTACATCGACTGGGCCCGACGCCGCGCCTTCGTCGAACCCGTCGACGAAGGCGGCGTCGCCAAATTTCAGGGCAGCGAAGCCCGCGGCCTGTCATACGCGCTCACCCGCGCCATGCGCGACGTGCTCCTGGGCACCGACCCCGACGTCCGCCTCACCCGACGCGCCACCGCAGCCCTCGCCGAACTGCGCACCGATCGTGCACCCTACGAAGTGCATCCAGCGGGCACCCTGCTGGTCCGCAACGCCGAGGCCACCCGCTGGTGGACCTGGGCTGGCTATCGAGCCAACGCCACCCTCGCTGCCTCCCTCGGCAACCTCGCCGACCCCGTACAACGCCCGACCGACACCCACATCCGGCTCCGCCAGGACCTCTCTTCTACCGACTGGAAAACGGCCCGCGCTGAACTCCCCGACTCCCTCACCCTGCCAACCGTCGACCCACGAGCGGTCCGCGGCCTGAAATTCTCGGCAGCACTCCCCGTCCGCATCGCCACCACCACCCTCGCCGAACGCCTCGCCGACTTCGACGGCGCCCTCGCCGTGGCCCGTGAACCCGCACGGGTGGAATGGCCTAGCTGAACAGCCAGCCACACGCAACCCCACAATTCAACCGGCGACAGTTGCGGGGTCTGTCCAATGAGTGGCTCTGTTCCGTAGTCGGTGGTGACGGTGGGTCTTTGTCATCGGAGCAGGATGCGGTGACGGAGGAGGTCGAATCCTGCTCGGCCGTGCATCTGGCGCATGATCTTCTTGGTGCGGGTGTTGAGGCCTTCGGTGCGGCCGTTGCTCCAGGGCAGGGTGAGGCCGGCGGTCAGGGCTGCGCGGTCGAGTTCGAGGCCGTTGCAGAAGCTGTGCAGGTGGGGCAGGTCGCAGGCGCGGGCTGTGGTGATCCAGTGGGTGAGTTTGCTGTCCTTGGCCTGGGCCGGGGTCAGGAGTGTGGCGAACTCGCCGGTGAGTCGGGTGAGTGCGGTCGTCTCCGGGCAGGCCGCGGTGAGGAGGCCGAGCAGGTCTGCGTCCTTGGTCCGCAGGTGCTCGGGGTGGGTGAGCAGGAGTCGGGCGAGGCGGCGGGGTGTTGTCACGGGGTGGTCGCCTTCGGCGCGGCCTTGGTTGAGGTAGCGGACGAGCAGGTTGGCGCTGCCGGTGTAGCCCAGTTCCCTGATCTCTCGAAGGAGGTGGGTGACGGGGACGGCCGGGTTCTCGGACCGGCGTCGGCGCAGGTGGTCGCGGTAGGGGTCGACCAGCGTGGGCCGATGGCGGGGGGGCGATGCGATCGGCGGGCGGTTCGGAAATGCGGGCGTAGCGCTTGACGGTGTTCAGGGCGAGGTTCAGTCTGCGGGAGCAGTCGGGTAAGCCGACGCCGGAGTCGAGGAGGGTGTGGACTTTGTGCCAGCGTTCCCGGGTGGTCTGCTCATGCTCTCCGCCGGGCCGGGGCGGGTTGATGGTCGCCCAGCACGGGGCGTGGGCGCGAACCTCGGCCAGGACCTTGTCGCACAGGTTGCGCCACAGATGCCAGCGGTCACTGACCTGAACCGCGTCGGGTAGTGCCCGGCGGATCGCCTCGGCAAAGGTAGCCGAGCCGTCCCGGCACACGACCTCGATCCCTCGTTT
>NZ_RBAL01000038.1 GCF_003626535.1 Streptomyces hoynatensis | reverse complement strand
ACGCGGCAGCAGCTGCGCGCCACCTGAACCGGGGACGGCCGGCCGTCCCCGAGCCACGTTCATCCGCGCGCCCCCCGGCACCGGGCGCCGCGCGCAAGACCCGCCGGTGACCGCGACGGCAATCCGGAAGCCGCCCCCTCCCCCCGCAGCCGCCTCTACTCCCGCATCCGCACGCGCCCGCAGCCGGGCAATCACCGGCCACGTAAGCCGCCCACCGCTTCCGCACCACCGCACCACCGCACCGCCGCACCGGCTCCCGCACCGGCGCACCAGCTCCCGCACCGGCGCCACATGACGCCGCACACGCGAGGCGCCACGCGACACAGCACGCGCGAGGCGCCACGCGACACGGCATACGCGAAGCGCCACACGACACAGCACACACGAAGCGCCACGCCACGCGGCACACGCAAGGCGCCACGCGGCACACGCCACGCCGCACACACGAGGCGCCACACGACACGGCACACGCGGTGCCACGCGACGCGCCACACGACACCGCACACGCCGTACCAGTGCCACAGAGGAACCGCCACCCGCCTTGACGGCAAGTCACCCGGCAAGGGCATTGCGCCGTCGCAGAGGCCGAGGGTTCCCCTCCGCCGGAGGGCGGCGGCCCTCGCCGGCGTGTGCCCGTCCCCGGCCGCACCCCGCACCGCGCTCGTGCGGGACCTGGCGACCGCCGCGGCGCGGAAGTTCGAGGAGAAGACCGGCCGGCTGCCGGGCCCCGGCGGGCGCGCCGGCGCACAAGGGGCCGCGGGGCGCGCTCCGCCAAGGCCCCGCCCTGCCGGGCGGGGTGCAGGGCGCGGCAGTCCGGGCGGCCAGCCCCGAGGCGCCCGCCGCCCACCCGGTGGGGTGACCGGCGTTCAGGCGCCGCGCCGGGCCGGGCCGAACGCCCGGGTGGCCGGCTCGCGGGTGCCTCGCCCGGGGCCGGGCTCCGGGCGGGTCCAGTCGATGATCTGCACCGCGGCGCCGGCCGCCTCCAGGCCCCGGCACTGGTGGTGATGGCGCAGCGCGATCTCGTCGAGCCGCAGGCACTCGCCGAAGGCGGGCTCCGCCAGCAGCCGCCGCGCGTACGCCCACAGCCGGGGGTGGTCCGCGATGCGGTGCACCGCGTCGGCCCCGAGGTGCCAGCGGTGGACGGTGTCGAGCTGCACCAGCGTGACCCACAGGTGCACGTCGGCCGCGGTCAGGACGTCCCCGGCCGCGAACGGCCGGGCGGCGAGGCGTTCCTCGACGGCCGCCAGGGCGCCGAGCAGGACGCCGAGCGCCTGCTCCCGCTCGGCCGGCCCCTGCCCGGCCTGCCCGGCGCGTTGCGCTGCCTGTGCGATGCCCTCCTCGCAGAGGGCGGCCACGGCGGCGATCGCCTCCTCGGAGCCGCGGGGACGCAGGTCGGGGCCCGACTCGCCGCGGAAGTGGCGGGCGAGGTCGCACTCGATGTCGGGGGCGTGGTTGCTGACGACGCGTCCGGTCCAGCGGTCGGCGAGCAGCGGCGCGGTGGCCGGGCCCTGGAAGCGGTGCGTGGACGCCTCGTAGGCGGCGCGCAGTTCGGGGTAGCCGCCGTCGGCCGCGGGGATGGGGGGCAGCGCGGTCAGCGGCATGAGGTCGCCGAGGCGGAGCAGCCGGTGGGTGAGGGCGATGCGCAGCGAGTCCGGACAGGAGAGCGAGAGGTAGAGGTGGTAGCGGTGCGGGGCGGGGTGGAAGCCGTGGTTGGCGTCGGGTCCGATCCGGCCGCGGAACGCATGGGCGTCGGCGGCGGCGGAGGGCCTGGGGGTGGGCCGGTTTCCGGACATGGGTCTCCCTCGAAAGGCGGGCGGCGGGACGATCGCGGGCACGTCGCGGGCGCCGCGCGGGCGAGCTGCGGGCGCACCAGGCGCCTCGCAGGCACCAGGGCCCGCTCGGCGCCGGGAACTTCAGGGGCACAGCAGGGGCACAGCAGGGGCATGTCAGCGGCACATCACAGCCACAGCAGAGGCGGGG
Source organism: Streptomyces hoynatensis (assembly GCF_003626535.1). Lineage (GTDB taxonomy): Bacteria > Actinomycetota > Actinomycetes > Streptomycetales > Streptomycetaceae > Streptomyces > Streptomyces hoynatensis. The sequence goes on along the minus strand of NZ_RBAL01000038.1, from coordinate 23,915 downwards.
GGAGAGGGGCGGCCGGGCCGAGAGGCCGGGCCGTTCAGGAGAGGCGACTGCCGGAACTGCACACGCGCAGCAGGTCGATGTGGCGACGGGAGGTCAGCAGCAGAGGCCTTCGGGCCGGACGGCCGGATTCGGGTCCCGCGTCACGCATGGCACTCCGTCCGTCATTCGTCAGACGCCGTCCCGCCCGCTCGGGCCGCCCGGCCGGTCGCATCGGCCGGACATGCCCGGTCGCGAGGGCTTCCGTCCGATTTTCCGGCCAGGGTGGAGAGCCGTCAAGAGTCCCACCGCGGCAGGCGGCAGCCGGAGCGGACCTGCGGGTGACCGAAAAAATTTCGGCCGCATACTGCCCAGCAGGTCACCCCGGATCTTCGCGATCCGGCCGCGCAGCACCGGGAAATCAGCGGCGACCTCGGTATTGACCTGGGCATGGCGCCCCGTGAGATTCTGCGGGCACTCATTCCGGAACTCCTCCGAAAATTATCGGACTTCCCCTTCCCGCCCGTCCTCTTCCCCACCTGTCCGCCCCGTCCTGCGCGGAGATTGATCATGACGAGCCGCCGTGCGTTCCTCTCCCTGCTCCCCCTGACCGTCGCCGCGACCGGCGCGGCCACCGGCGCCGCACACGCGGCCCAGACCGCCACCGGACCCGCCACGAGAGCCGCGGACAGACGCAGCACCTTCCTCTCCACCTCCTGGCAACCTGGCAGCCTGGCCCTGGTGGCACACGGCCGCGCCGTGCCCCTCGTGGTCAGCGGCGAGGACCACCCCGGCGTCCTCAGGGCCGTGGACGACCTGCGCGCGGACATCAAGCGGGTCACCGGCGTGGAGCCCGCCGTCGTCCGGGACCGCGCCCCCGCGCGCCACGAGGAGATCGTCCTCATCGGCACCCTCGGGCGCAGCCCCCTGATCGACCGCCTCGTCCAGTCGGGAAAGCTCGACGTGGAGGGCATCGCGGGCAAGTGGGAGACCACGCGGGAGCAGGTCGTCTCCAACCCGCTGCCCGGCGTCCGGCGGGCCCTGGTCATCGCGGGCAGCGACCAGCGCGGCACCATCTACGGCATCTACGAGGCCTCCCGGCAGATGGGCGTCTCCCCCTGGTACTGGTGGGACGACGTGCCAAGCCCCCACCACGAGGAGCTGTACGCGCTGCCGGGGCGCTTCACGCAGGGCACCCCCGCCGTGAAGTACCGCGGCTTCTTCATCAACGACGAGAACCCGGCGCTCGGCACCTGGGCCCCCGCCTTCTTCGGCCCCGGCCTCGCCCCCGGCTACGAGGGCGGCTTCAACAGCCACTTCTACGCGGCGGTCTTCGAGGTCATGCTGCGGCTGAAGGCCAACTATCTGTGGCCCGCCGTCTGGGGCCGCGCCTTCGCCGAGGACGACCCGGAGAACCACGCCACGGCCAAGCGGTACGGCATCGTCATGGGCACCTCGCACGAGGCGCCCATGATGCGCGGCATCGAGGAGTGGAACCGGCACGCCGTGGCCGCGGTCCGCGACGCGAACGGCGCCATCGTCACGCCGGGCCACGACCCCTACGGCGGCACCGGCGAGTGGAGCTTCCGCTACAACGGCGAGGCCCTGAGGCAGTACTGGGCCGACGGCATCCGGCGGATGGTCGACGAGGACTTCGAGGGCGTGGTCACCGTCGGCATGCGCGGCAACGGCGACGTCAGCCTGCCCGACGGCGACGGCATCGAGCTGATGGAGAGCATCCTCGCCGCCGAGCGCGAGGTCCTCGCCGAGATCGCGGGCCCCGACGTCACCGCCATCCCGCAGGTGCAGACGCTCTACAAGGAGGTGCAGCGCTACTGGGACGAGGGCCTGCGGCCCCCGGACGACGTCACGGTCGTCTTCTGCGACGACAACTGGGGCAACATGCGCAAGGTTCCCGACCTCACGCTGCCCGAGCGGGCCGGCGGCTACGGGATCTACTACCACTTCGACTACGTCGGCGGCGGCCGCAACTACAAGTGGGTCGACACCGTCAACCTGGCCTCCACCTGGGAGCAGCTCAACCTCTGTTACAGCTACGGCATCGACCGCCTGTGGGTGGTGAACGTCGGCGACATGAAGTCCGAGGAGCTGCCCCTGCAGTTCTTCCTCGACTACGCCTGGGACCCGGAGCGCTGGACCCTGGACCGGCTCGGCGAGTGGGAGCGGCGCTACGCCGCGCAGAACTTCGGCGAGGACCACGCCGAGGCCATCGCCGAGGTCCTGCACACCTACGGCTTCCTGCAGTCGCGGCGCAAGCCCGAACTGCTCAACCGGCGCATCACCCTCGACCCGGACAAGGACCCGGCCACCGACTCCTCCGCGGTGGTCTACGACGACCAGGCCACGCCGTTCAGCATCACCGACTACCGGGAGATCGAGCGCGTCACCGCCGAGTGGGAGCGCCTGGACACCGAGGTGCAGCAGATCGCCGAGTCGCTGCCCGCCCGCTGCCAGGACGCGTTCTACGAGCTGGTGCAGTACCCGGTCGAGGCCACCGCCAACCTGTACGCGCTGCGGGCCGCGGAGTTCACCAACCTGCTGTACGCGTCCCAGGGCCGGGCCTCGGCCAACGAACTCGCCGACGCCACCGACGCCAGGTTCGCCGACGACCAGGCCATGTCGGACTACTACAACAACACGCTCGCCGACGGGAAGTGGGCCGGCTTCCAGACCCAGCCGAAGATCGGGTACGGCGACGTCGAGCGGTACGGCCCCAACGCGCCCTGGCAGCAGCCCGAGCTGAACAACGTCGCGCTGCCCGACGAGGTCTTCCCCGCCGTGCGGCGCGTGGAGCTGCCCGCCGGCTCGGAGATGGGCATCGCCGTCGACGGCTCCGACCAGTGGTGGCCGCAGTCGGAGGCCGAGGCCGTGCTGCCGGTGTTCAGCCCGTACCAGAGCCAGCCCGGGCAGTACATCGAGATCTTCAACCGCGGCTCCGAGCCCTTCCACTACCGGATCGACTGCCCCGAGCGGTGGGTGCGGCTCTCGGACACCGGCGGCCGGGTGAGCACCCAGGTGCGGGTGACCGTGGACGTCGACTGGGACCGCGCCCCGCAGGGCACCACCACCGTGCCGCTCACGGTGAGCGGCCCCGGCGGGGCCGCCGTGGAGGTCAAGGCCGTCGTCGAGAACCCGGGCGTGCCGCGGCACAGGCTGCACGGCTTCATCGAGGCCAACGGCTACGTCTCCATCGAGGCGGCCCACTACGACCGGGCGGTGCACGCGGGCGGCGTGCGCTGGCGGCGGATTCCCGACATCGGGCGCACCGGCGACGGCATGACGCCGCTGCCGGTCACCGCGCCCCGCCAGACGCCGGGCGGCGGCAGCCCGCGCCTGGAGTACGAGCTGACGCTGTTCACCACGGGCGAGGTCAAGGTGCTCGCGTACCTGTCGCCGCGCAACAACGTGCTGCCGACCGACGGCCTCGGCTACGCCGTCTCCTTCGACGGGGCCGACCCGCAGCAGGTGAACGTCACCCGCGCCACCGGCGCCAACGACACCACGATGAACCGCCAGTGGGAGCGCAACACCTCGGACAACGCCAACCTCACCGTCACCACCCACCGCATCGAACGGGCCGGGCGGCACGTGCTGAAGTTCTGGATGGTCGACCCGACGGTGATCGTGCAGAAGCTGGTGGTCGACACCGGCGGCCTGCGGCCGAGCTACCTGGGCCCGCCGGAGAGCCTGCGCGCCCGGGACTGACCGGGCGGCCCCGTCCGCCCGGCGCGGGGGGCGCACCCCCGCGTCTGGCGGACGCCCCCCGCCACGGGCAGGATGGCGGCATGGGAAGGGTCACCGAGCGCCGCCGCGTCCTCAGGATCAGGGACGGCGCCCTCACCGAACGCGCCGACACCCTGGTCGCCGAGGAGCCCCTGGAGATCCGCGTCAACGGCCGCCAACTCGCCGTCACCATGCGCACGCCGGGGGACGACTTCGCGCTCGCCGTCGGCTTCCTGGTGAGCGAGGGCGTGCTGGCCACCCCGGGGGAGCTGTCCCGCGTCACCTACTGCGCGGGGGCCACCGGGCCCGAGGGCGGCAACACGTACAACATCGTGGACGTCCGGCTCGCCGGGGAGCCCGCCGGGTCCGCCGGGTCCGCGGGTTTTCCGGAGGCGGACCTGGACCGGCTGGCCCGCCGGGTGTACACGACCTCCTCCTGCGGGCTGTGCGGCAAGGCGAGCCTGGACGCGGTGCGCACCACGGCCCGCTGGCCGCTGCCGCTGACCGGCGGGCCGCGCCTGGACCCCGGCGTGCTGGCCGCGCTGCCCGAGCGGCTGCGGGAGGCGCAGCGGGTCTTCGCGCGCACCGGCGGCCTGCACGCCGCGGCGCTGTGCGCGGCCGACGGCCGGCTGCTGGACGTCAGGGAGGACGTGGGGCGGCACAACGCGGTGGACAAGGTGGTCGGCCGGGCGCTGGAACGCGGCCTGCTGCCCCTGTCGGACACGGTGCTGCTGGTCTCCGGGCGGGCCTCCTTCGAGCTGGTGCAGAAGGCGGTGATGGCCGGCATCCCGGTGCTGGCCGCGGTCTCGGCGCCCTCCTCCCTCGCCGTCGACCTGGCCAGGGAGGCGGGGGTGACGCTGGTGGGCTTCCTGCGCGGCTCCTCGATGAACGTCTACGCGGGCGCCGGACGGCTGGCCCCCGCCGTCCCCGCCGGCGCCTGATCCCCCGGCGCGCCCCGGCTCCCGGGGACCGCGGGCGCCCCGGACCCGCCGTCCCGTTCGGCCGCGCTCCCCCAGCGGCGGGCGAGGAAGGCGCCGACGATCAGCTGCGTCTGGTGGAAGATCATCAGTGGCAGCACCGCCATCGCGGCCTGCGCGCCGAAGATCACGCCGGCCATGGGCAGCCCCGAGGCGAGGGACTTCTTCGAGCCGGCGAAGACGATGGCCACCCGGTCGTCGCGGCCGAAGCCGAGGCGCCGCGCGCCCCAGCCGGTCAGCAGCAGCATGCAGGCCAGCAGCACGGCCTCCACACCGAACAGCGCCAGCAGCCGCGGCCAGGCCACCCGGTCCCAGATGCCGGCGTTCATGCCCTCGCTGAAGGCCGCGTAGACGACGACGAGGATCGAGCCGCGGTCCACGAAGGACAGCACCCGCCGGTGCCGCGTGACGAAGCCGCCGATCCAGCGCCGCAACAGCTGCCCGAGCAGGAAGGGCGCGAGCAACTGGAGCGCGATCTCCAGCAGCGAGTCCACGGAGAACCCGCCGCTCGCGCCGATCAGGGCGGCGGCGAACAGCGGGGTGAGGAACACGCCCACCAGGCTGGAGAAGGAGCCCGCGGCGATGGCGGCGGCGACGTTTCCCCTGGCCATGGAGGTGAACGCGATCGAGGACTGCACCGTGGAGGGCACCAGGCACAGGAACAGCAGCCCCTGGTAGAGGTCGTGCGGCAGCAGCCAGGGCTCCAGGCCGCGGGCGGCGAGCCCGAACAGCGGGAAGATCGCGAAGGTGCAGCAGAGGATCGTCAGGTGCAGGCGCCAGTGCCGCAGCCCCTCCACCGCCTCGGCCGTGGAGAGCCTGGCGCCGTAGAGGAAGAAGAGCAGCCCGATGCATCCGGTGGAGACCCCGTCCACGGCGTCCGCCGCCCGGCCGCCGGCCGGGAGGAGCGCGGCCAGGCCGACCGTGGCGAGCAGCAGCAGAATGTAGGGGTCGAGCAGCCTGGCCAGTTTTCGCACGATGGACATTCTCTCTCGTTTACGACGGGCGTGCGAGGCCGGTCCGGATCACGGACCGGCGCCGCGCCCCGGCGGGGGCCGGGCCCAACTCCCGTGCGGATGTCAGCGTTTCGTTCTCTTTTCGGCCTGTTCCCGCCGTCGGCGATGGAGTCGAATGGGCGGGGTGAGAAGCCACCGCGCGCTCGGCGCGCTCAATGGGGTGCTCGCCGCTGGCGCCGGCCTCGCCACGGGCGAGCTGGCCGCGGCGCCGGTCCGCGGCGAGGCGAGCCCGGTGACGGCCGTCGGGGACGCGGTGATCGACCTGAGCCCGGCGGCGGTGACCAGGTGGGCGATCGAGGTCTTCGGCAGCCACGACAAGGCCGCCCTGCGCGCGGGCATCGTGGTGCTCCTCGGCCTCGCCGCCGCCGCGCTCGGCGTGCTCGCCGCCCGCCACCGCCCGGCCGGGCCCGCCGGGGCCCTCGCCTTCGGCGCGGTGGGCGTGGCGGCCGCGGTCACCAGGCCCGGCGCCGGCCCGGCCGACGCCCTGCCCTCGCTGTGCGCGGCCGTGGCCGCGGGCGGCGCGCTGGCGCTGCTGACGGCGCGGCTTCGGCCCGCGCCCGCCGCGCCGCCGGGCGCGGCCTTCGACCGGCGCCGCTTCCTGGCCGCCGCCTCCTCCACCGCCGCCGCCTCCGCGCTGGCCGGGCTGCTGGGCGGGCGGCTGCGCGCCACCGGGGACGCCGCCGCGGAGGCCACGCGCGCCGCCACCGTGATACCGCCGGCCGACTCGCCGGCCGCCGCCGTGCCCGCGGGTGCCTCGCTCGACGTCGAGGGGCTCGGCCCGTTCCTCACGCCGAACCGGGACTTCTACCGCATCGACACCGCGCTGCGGGTGCCGCGGGTGGACGCGGCCGGCTGGCGGCTGCGCATCCACGGGCTCGGCGTCGCCAGGGAGCTGACGCTCGGCTTCGAGGACCTGCTGCGCCGCGAGCTGATCGAGCGGGACGTCACGCTCACCTGCGTCTCCAACCCGGTGGGCGGCGACCTCGTCGGCAACGCCAGGTGGACCGGCGTCCGGCTGGCCGACCTGCTGCGCGAGGCGGGGGTGCGGGCGCCCTCCGAGGGCGGCCGGGCGGACCAGTTGCTGGCCCGCTCGGTGGACGGGATGACGCTGGGCAGCCCGGTGGAGACCGTCCTGGACGGCCGGGACGCGCTGCTCGCCGTCGCGATGAACGGCGAGCCGCTGCCCTTCGAGCACGGCTTCCCGGTGCGGATGGTGGTCCCGGGACTGTACGGCTACGTCTCGGCCTGCAAGTGGCTGCGGGAGCTTGAGCTGACCACCTTCGACGCCTACGACGCCTACTGGGTGGCGCGCGGCTGGGCGGCCAAGGGGCCGATCAAGACCCAGTCCCGCATCGACACGCCGGGCCCCTCGCGTTCCCCGCGCGCCGGGACCGTGCCGGTGGCCGGGGTGGCCTGGGCCCAGCACACCGGCATCTCCCGGGTGGAGGTGCGGGTGGACGGCGGGCCGTGGCAGGAGGCGACGCTCGCCGCGCAGGACACGGTCGACACCTGGCGGCAGTGGGTGTGGCACTGGGAGGCCACCGCGGGCGAGCACGAGCTCCAGGTCCGCGCCACCGACCGGGACGGGGTGGTCCAGACGGAGTCCGAGGCCCCGGCCGACGACGGCGCCACCGGCCGGCACCGCGTCCGGGTGCGCGTGGAGCCCTGAGCCGCCCGCGGCCCGCCGGGCGCGTTCAGGCCGCGCCGTGCGCCGGGGCGAGCTCCTCGATGCGGCGGGCGAGGGTGAAATCGAGGGCGGTCAGCCTGCCCCCGGCGCTGTGCGTCGTCACCGCCACGCCCAGCCGGTCGTACGTCAGCGCCAGATCGGCGTGGTGCCCCAGCTCCTCCTGGACGGTGGCGACGTGCACCAGCAGCGCCACGGCCGCCAGGTGCCCGGGCAGGCCGTAGCTGCGGATCAGCCGGTTCTCCTCGACCGTCCAGCCGGGCAGCCCGCCCAGCGCCTCGGCGATCTCGGACTCGGTCAGCGGCTTGGGTGCCATCGCTGCTCCCTACTCGGCGGTCTTCGCTTCCGCTCCCCGCGGTCCGGGGCGCGCCATCGCCGCGCCCCGCAGCACCACCCTAGGTCGCCGCCTTGCTCACCGCTTCCGGGTGCTGCGCCGGGCGGGCCACGGCCACCTCGTCCCGCCAGCGGCGCAGCACCCGGTGCACCGCCTCCGCGCCGGTCAGCTCGCCCTCGGCACAGGGCGGGGTGAGGGCGAGCGGCGACAGGAGGAAGGCCCGGCTCTGCTCGCCGCCGAGCCCGCCGTGGCAGCCGATCTGGTCCTCGAAGGCGTGCACCGCGCCGCTCACCGGGTCCACCGCGGAGTTGACCATGATGTCGGCGACGTGCGGGAAGCCGGCCGTGCGCCGCACCGCCTCGGCGGCGCCGGGCCCGAAGGGCGCGAGCGGGTCGGCGCCGAGCACCTCGCCGGTCGCCAGCCGGTGCTCGCCGCCCGCGCCGAGCACGACGGGGCCGTGCGCCTCGCTGTGCACCAGCAGGAAGCCGATCCCCGGGTGCCCGGCCAGCAGGGGAAGCAGCGTCGGGTAGCGGCTGTCCAGGGTCTCGCGGCTGGCGCGTCCCGGCAGGTCGGGGAAGGAGACCAGGCCGAGGTTGCCGGAGGCGAGGACGACGGGCGCGGTGCGCCGCCGCCCCGGCTCCGCGTCCTCGGCGGGCGGCGGCTCGGGCGGCTGCTCGGGCCGGTGCAGGGCGGTGCGGGCCACGTCGCGTGCCTCGGCGCCCGGCTCGGGGCGCCTGGCCTGCTTGGGCACCGGCCGCCGCCCGCACCCGGCCCGCACCAGCTCCTCAAGGGACTGCCCGTAGGCGGACTCGAAGGTCTCGCCCTGGCTCTGCCCGTGGTCGGAGAGCAGCACCAGGTGGTAGGGGCGCGGGGCGTAGTGGGTGGCCTGGGCGATCATCTCCACGCAGCGGTCGAGGCGGGCGAGCACCTGCCTGGTGTCGCGGCTGCGCGGGCCTGAGTGGTGGGCCACCTCGTCGTAGGCGACCAGGTCGGCGTAGACCGCGGAACGGCCGGTGAGCACGTCGCCGATGACGGCGGCGGTCACCACGTCCCGCTGCACGACGGTGGCGAACGCCCTGATCAGCGGGTAGAGCCCGCCCCTGCCCACCCGGGGCCGGTCGCCGCGCAGCCGGGCGGCGAGGGACTGGCAGATCTCCCGCACCAGCTCGGCGAGGAAGGAGACGGCCGTCCGGGCGGCGTGGCCGGGATCGGAGAAGTAGGCGAAGTACCCGGCGCGCGAACGCTGTCCACGCGCCCGGCGGGCGGCCACGGACACCACGAGGGCGGCCTGTCCCGCGCCCCCGGTGAAGAGGTTGCCCCGGCTGGCGCCGTCCCGGGCGAGCAGGCCGGGGTCGCCGGTGCGCTCGGCGGCCCGGCGCTGGAGCTCGGCCGCGCTCGAGGGCCGGTTGCTGGTGATGACCTCGCCGGTCTCCTTCTCGTACCAGCGGAAGGCGGGCACGTCCTCGTTGGTGCCGTGCAGGATGGCCAGCTGCGAGGCGCCGGTCTGGCTCGACCAGTCGGTGCGCCAGGGGGTGAGCCGGTGGGTGGTGCCGCACAGCGCGGCGAGGTGCGGCATCGCGGGGCGCTCGCCGCTGATCGCCTCGCACAGCAGGTCGTAGCCGATGCCGTCGAGCTGCAGGAAGACGAGCCCTGGGGTGCGCTCGCGGGCCTGCGGCGCGTTCCTGGTCACCCGCCGCCCCGCCATCCGCTGCAGGCGGCGGCGCTGGGCGCCGACGCTGCGGACCGCGAGGAAGGTGCTGGTGGCGGAGGAGGCGAGGGAGGTGACGGCGGCCACCACGACCGCGGTGCCTGGGCTCGTTTCGCCCCGCCCGTCGGGGATCGCGCTGACGGCCAGCAGCAGCAGCGAGCCGTTCAGCAGGAAGACCATCGAGCCGAGGGCCAGCGCGGGCGCGAGCAGCAGGGCGCGCACCAGCCAGGGCCACACCAGGGCGTTGAGCAGCCCGAAGAACGCGGCGCCAAGCGCCGCCGCCAGCCCCACGCCGGTGAGGCTGTCCCCGTCGGCCGACTGGAGGCTGAAGTGGGGCAGCACCATGGCGAGCAGCACGAGGGTGAGCGTGCTCACCGCCCAGACGGTGAGCACCCGAAGCAGCGCCGCGCCGCCGTTACGCCAGGTCGTCACCTGCCACGCCTTCCCTTTCCCGGGGCCCGTCCCCGATCCCCATTCTTCCCATCCCCCCCACTTGTCCTGGTCTCTTTCCCCAACCCCTCAGCCCCGCCTTTCCATCCCGCCCTTCCCTTCTCTCACGTCCCGCGCCGTTCGCCCCGGCTCGCCCCCGCGCGCCCCCTGCCGACGCCTCCGGTTTCTTCCGTTGTCTCCCTTCGTCTCCGCCTGTCTCCGCTTATCTCTGCCCATCACCGCCTATCGCCGCGTATCACCGCCTACCTCCCCGTTCCTCAGGTTCTCCGGGTGAGTGCCCGGAACCGTACCGTCACGCTGGCATGCTGGGAGGGGAACGGCTGTTGTCTCTGGTGGGCCCGGCGTGCCGCGCGAGGCGGGACGGGCCGGGAGAGCCAGGGGGAAGAGAATGAGCCGGGCCAAAGCGAGAGAAATCTAACAAAGCGAGCAGGATCGCCTCGGACATGCCAGACGGAAGGGGTTCTTCGTGGCGGTGGAGATCACGTGGTGGGGCCATGCGACCGCGAGCGTGCGGGACTCGGGCGTCACGGTGCTGACCGACCCCCTCTTCACGCAGTGGTGTGCCCATTTGCGGCGACGCCGCGGGTCCCTGCCGCCGGCCGCGGCGCACGCGGCGGATGCCGTGCTGGTCTCCCACCTGCACATGGATCACCTCCACGTGCGCTCCCTGGCCAGGCTCGCGCCGGGCACGCCCGTGGTGCTGCCGCGCGGGACGCTGCGCGCGGTGGCCGGGCTCGGGCGCGTTGCCTCCCGGCTTGAGGTGTGCGAGGTCTCGGAAGGGGACAAGGTGTCGGTGGGTGAGCTGACCGTACGGGCGGTTCCCGCGGTGCACGACGGCCGCCGGCTGCCCTTCGGCCCGCGGCGGGTCGCGGCGCTCGGCTACGTGGTGGAGGGGGAGGCGCGTACGTACTACGCGGGGGACACGGATCTGTACGAGGCGATGGCGCGGGAGACGGGTCCGGTGGACATGGCGCTGCTGCCGGTGGGCGGCTGGGGGCCGCGCCTCGGGCACGGGCACCTGAACGCGGAGCGGGCGGCCGAGGCCCTGGCCAGGCTGCGCCCGCTGGGCGCGGTGCCGGTGCACTGGGGCACGTTCTGGCCGCTGGGCATGGCGGCGGTGCGCCCGCACGAATTCCACTCTCCCGGGGACGAGTTCGTGCGGCACGCGGCGCGGCTGGCGCCCGCGGTGCGGGTGCACCGGCTCGGGCACGGCGAGAGCGTCCGCATGGCGGTGACCCGATGAGCCCGGCGGCGGCCGGCGCGGAGGCGGCGCTCGCGGCCACCGGCACGGTGGCCCCCGAGCACACCCAGCAGGCCATCGGCTACCCCTCGCTCTTCCTGCTGATACTGCTGGGCGCGCTGGTGCCGATAGTGCCGACGGGGGCGGTGGTCTCCTCGGCGGCCGCGGTGGCCTTCCACCACTCCTCGGCGGCGGTCTCCTCGCTTCTCGTGTTCGCGGTCTCGGCGTTCGCCGCCTTCCTCGGGGACGCGACGCTGTTCTGGCTCGGGCAGCGCGGGGTGCGCTCGCGCGGCGGCTCGCGCTGGCTGGACCGGATGCGCGAGCAGGTGCCGCAGGAGCGGCTGGCCCGGGCGCAGGAGCGGCTGGCCGGCCGCGGCGCGACGGTGCTGCTCGTCTCCCGGCTGCTGCCCGCCGGGCGGATTCCGGTGATGCTCGCCTGCCTGTTCGCGCGGATGCCGATGCACGTCTACCTGCGGGCCAACCTGGTGGCCGCGCTCGCCTGGGCGGGCGTCTACGGGCTGCTCGGCCTGGTGGGCGGCGCCCTCTTCCCGCACCCCTGGCAGGGGGTGGTGACCGCGATCGCCCTGACCCTGCTGATAGCCGCCGTGCCCGCGGGCTGGCGCCGGCTGCGCCGCCCGCACGGACCGCACCCGGTGACCGGCTGAGCCTCGCGGCGGCCGGTCTTTCGCGTTCCGGGGCACCCTCGCGCGCACGCTCTCCCGCCCCCGGGGGCGGCCCGCCCGGGTCAGGCCACACCCATCGACGTCCACATGATGAAACGTGGTTGCTCATTATGCGAGACGGCGCCAGAGTGGGCGGCATGCCGGATGCGATCTACACCCACGGACATCACGAATCGGTGCTGCGTTCCCACCGCTGGCGCACCGCGGAGAACTCGGCCGCCTACCTGCTCCCCGAGCTGCGTCCCGGCCTGGACCTGCTCGACGTGGGCTGCGGCCCCGGGACGATCACCGCCGACCTCGCCGCGCTGGTGGCCCCGGGCCGGGTCACGGCCGTGGACTCCTCGCCCGGGGTCCTGGACACGGCCCGCGCCGAGGCGGCGGCCCGCGGCCTCACCGGGGTGACCTTCGCCACCGCGGACGTGCGGGCGCTCGACCTGCCGGACGGCTCCTTCGACGTGGTGCACGCCCACCAGGTGCTCCAGCACCTCGGCGACCCGGTGGCCGCGCTGCGCGAGATGCGGCGCGTGTGCCGCCCGGGCGGCGTGGTCGCGGCGCGGGACGCCGACTACGCGACGATGACCTGGTACCCGCAGGTCCCGGGCCTCGACGACTGGCTCGCCCTCTACCGGCGGCTGGCCAGGGCGAACGGCGGCGAGCCCGACGCGGCGCGCCGGCTGGTGTCCTGGGCGCGGGCGGCGGGCTTCACCGAGGTCACGGCGAGCGCCTCGGCCTGGTGCTTCGCCAGTCTTGAGGAGCGGTCCTGGTGGAGCGAGCTCTGGGCCGCAAGGATCACCCGCTCCGCGCTCGCCGAGCAGGCGGTCTCCTCGGGCGAGGCCACGCGCGAGGAGCTGGAGCGGCTGGCCGCGGCCTGGCGGGAGTGGGGAGCCGCCGAGGACGCCTGGTTCGGCATCATCCACGGCGAGATCCTCTGCCGGGCCTGAGCCCGCACCGTCCGCACCGCCCGCACGCGCCCGCACCGCCCGCCGCCCGTGCCCGCCGCGGACCCGCTCCGCCCCGCCCACCAGGCCGGGCGGGCGGGGCGGGGCGGGCGGGGGCCGTCAGGGCTCGACGACGGTCTTGCGGCCGGCCCCGGCCGCGAACCGGTCAAGCGCCCGCGGGTACTCGGCCAGTGGCAGGCGGTCGGTGATGAACACCTCCGGGTCCAGGATGCCGGTGGCGAACAGGTCGGCCGCCCGCTCGTAGCTGTGCAGCACGGCCATCGAGCCGGTGATGGTGATCTCCTGGTTGTAGATCTTGTACGGCTCGATGGTGGCCCGCGCCGCGTAGTCCGCGACGCCGAACTGGAGGAAGGTGCCCGCCTTGGCCACCCGGCCGAGGCCGTCCTGGATCGCCGCCTCGCTGCCGGTCGCGTCGATGACCACCTCCCAGCCCTCCGGCCGGTCGAACTCCGCGGCGTCCACCGCGGTGTTCGAGCAGCCGAGCAGCCGGGCCGTGGCCAGCCGCTCCCGGTTGACGTCCACCACGTCCACGCCGCTGGCCCCGGTGCGCTTGGCCAGCTCCAGCATCATCAGGCCCATCGTGCCCGAGCCGTAGATCAGCACCCGGGCGCCGAGCGTGGAGCGCAGCACGTCGTACCCGCGGATCGCGCAGGACAGCGGCTCGATCAGCGCGGCGTCCCGCGCGGCCACGTGCGCGGGCAGGCGCACGCAGTTGGCGGCCGGGGCCAGGGCGTACTCGGCCGCGCCGCCCGCCACGGAGACCCCGATCGCCGCCCACCGGTCGCACATGTTGGCGTGGCCGGTGCGGCAGTAGCGGCACTCGTGGCAGTAGAGCGAGGGGTCGACGGCGACCTGGTCGCCGACCGCGAGCTCGGTCACCTCGGAGCCGACGCCCACCACCTCCCCGGCGAACTCGTGCCCGGGGATCACCGGCAGCGTCGGCGCGAACTCGCCCCGCAGGATGTGCAGATCCGTGCCGCACAGCCCGCAGGCCGCCACGTCGACCACGACCTCGCGCGGTCCGGGCGCGGGGTCGGGCACCTCGGTGACCGTGACGGCGCCGACCGACTCGATGACTGCTGCTTTCACTTGACAGCTCCTAGCGACAGACCCTGGACCAGCTTGTCCTGGGCGGCGAACCCCGCGGCGAGCACCGGCAGGGAGATGGCGATCGAGGCCGCGGACAGCTGGGCGAGGAAGAGCCCCTGGCTGGTGACGAAGCGGGTCAGGAAGACCGGCGCGGTCTCCGCCCTGACGCCGGTGAGCACCCGGGCGAAGAGCATCTCGTTCCAGCTGAAGATGAAGCAGATGAGCGCGGTGGCCGCGACGCCTGGCAGCACCACGGGCGCCACCACGCGGCCCAGGACGGTGGGCAGCCGCGCCCCGTCCAGCTGGGCGGCCTCGATGACGGACGCCGGCACCTCGACGAGGAAGGACTGCAGCATCCACACGGCGATCGGCAGGTTCATGGAGGTGTAGAGCAGGACGAGCAGCCAGATGTTGTCCAGCAGCCCGCTGTCCCTGGCGAAGAGGAACACCGGCAGCAGCCCGGCCACCACCGGCAGCATCTTGGTGGACAGGAAGAAGAACAGCGCGTCCCGCCAGGCCCGCACCGGCCTGATGGACAGCGCGTACGCCGCCGGCAGCGCGAGCAGCAGCACCAGCAGCGTGGAACAGACCGAGGCGGTCACGGAGTTGATCAGCGGCGGCCACGGGTCGTTGCCCGAGGAGGTGCCGAAGAAGGTCCGGTACCCGTCCAGGGTGAGCGGGGCGGTGAGGGCCGGCGGGTTGCTGGCCGCGTCCGCCTCCGAGTGGAAGGAGGTCAGCGCCATCCAGGCCACCGGCAGGAAGAACAGCGCGCCCGCCGCCCAGGCCAGCACGGCGAGCCCGGCGCGCCGCAGGGACCTGCCCCGCGGCGCTCCGGAGCGGGCGGGGGCGCGGCCCGCGGGCGCGGAGATCCCGGCGGCGGGCGTGGGAGTGGTGGCGGTCATGCGCGGCTGCCCTCCTCCCGGAACAGCGAGGACACCACCCGCAGCGCGAAGACGGCGAGCGCGATGGAGCCGATGACGACGAGCACGCCCGCGGCCGAGGCCACGCCGTAGTCCTGCGCCTGGGTGAACTCCTCGTGGATGACGAACGGCAGGTTGGCGGTGTCGAGGCCGCCCTTGGTGAGGGTGAACACGGCGTCGAAGTTCTGCACGATGTAGATGGAGCCGAGCAGGGCGCCGAGTTCCAGGTAGCGCCGCAGGTGCGGGAGCGTGAGGTGGCGGAAGATCTGCCAGTCGTTCGCGCCGTCGATGCGGGCCGCCTCGGTCAGTTCGAGCGGGCGGCTCTGGAGCCCGGCCAGCAGGATGAGCATCATGAACGGCGTCCACTGCCAGACCAGGGCCGCCTCCACGGCCCCGCGCGGCATGTCGGAGATCCAGTCGGGCTGCGGCGCGTCGAAGCCGAAGACGTCGCCGACCCGCGCCAGCAGCCCGTTGAAGAGCCCGTACTCGGCGTTGAAGAGCACGTGCTTCCACAGCAGCGCGGCGGCCACCGGCACGATGAGGAACGGCGCGATCGCCATCGTCCGCACCACGCCCCGGCCGGGGAAGCGCCGGTCGAGGAGCAGCGCGAGGCCGAGCCCGAGCAGGAGGCTGACCAGCACCACGGTGACGGTGAGGAGCACCGTGGTGACGACCGCGCCGCGCAGGGCGGAGTCCCCGATCACCTCGTCGTAGTTGTCGAGGCCGGCGAACGCCCGGTCGTCCGGGTAGAGCGCGTTCCAGCGGAAGAGCGAGATCACCAGCGTGGCCACGAAGGGCAGTTGGGTGACGACGATCAGGAAGATCAGGGCGGGCAGCAGCGGCGCCCTGGTGGCCCAGACCCGGGCCCTGGCCGCCCGCGCGGCCGGCGGGGCGGCGAGGGGTGCCCGCGCCGCGGCGGCGGACCGGGCCGCCGGGCGCGGGGTTCCGGGCGGGGTTGCGGCCGGGGCCGCGGGAGGGGTGGGGGAAGAGGTGCGCTCGCTCATGGGTTGCGGTGCACCTCCCCGACCTCCTCGGCCATGTCCTGGGCGTGTTCCAGGGCCTCCTCGACGCTCTGCTGTCCCGCGATGGCGCCGCTGAGCTCCTGGGAGACCCGGGTGCCGAGGTCGGCGAACTCGGGGATGCCCACGAACTGCACGCCGGGGGCGGGGCGTTCCTGGACGCCGGGGCTGACCGGGTCGGCCTGGCTGATGGCGTCGCGGGTCACGGCGTAGAAGGACGCCGCCGCCTGCTGGTACGCGGGGTTCTCGTAGGTGGAGGCGCGCTTGCCCGCGGGGACGTTCTCCCAGCCGAGGGTCTCCCCGACCAGCTCCTCGTAGGCGCTGCTTGAGGCCCAGGAGATGAACTCCCAGGCGTCGTCGGCGTGGTCGGAGGCCCGCTGGACGCCCCAGGCCCAGGTGTAGAGCCAGCCGGAGCTCTCGGTCTGCTCGACCGGGGCGGGCACGTAGCCGATCTGCCCGCGGACCGGGGAGTCCGCCGCCTCCAGGGAGCCGGCGCCCGCGGTGGCGTCGTACCACATGGCGGTGTTGCCCTGGACCATGTTGTTGAGGCACTCGGCGTAGCCGGCCTGGGCGGCGCCCGCCTCCCCGTGCTCGCGGACCAGGTCCACGTAGAACCTGGTCGCCTCCTCGAACTCGGGGTCGGTGAGCCTGGCCTGCCAGTCGGCGTCGAACCAGGTGCCGCCGAAGGTGTTGACCACCGTGGTCAGCGGGGCGATCATCTCGCCCCAGCCGGGCAGGCCGCGCAGGCAGATGCCGCTCATGTCGGGCTCCGCCTCGTCCACCTGGGCGGCCAGGTCGGCCACCTGGTGCCAGGTGGGGTGGTCCGGCATGTCGAGACCGAGGTCGGCGAAGACGTCCTTGCGGTACATCAGGAACGAGGACTCGCCGTAGAAGGGCTGCGCGTAGACGTGGCCGTCCTCGCCGGTGAGGGACTGCTGGATGGGTTCCAGGATGTCGTCCACGTCGTAGTCGGCGTCGGAGGCGAGGTAGTCGTCGAGCGGGTGGAGCCAGCCGTTGGCCGAGTAGATCGGCGTCTCGTAGTTGCTGATCGTGGCGACGTCGTACTGGCCCGACTGGTTGGCGAAGTCCTGGCTGATCTTGTCCCTGACCTCGTTCTCCGGCAGCACCGTGAAGTGCACGTCGATGCCGGTCTCCTTGGTGAAGTGCTCCTCGGTGAGCTCCTGGAGCTGGGTCATCTGCGGGTTGTTCACCATCAGGACGTTGATGCCGCCGCCCTCCGAGGAACCGGAGCCACCGGCTCCGGCACAGGCGGCGAGCAGGGCCCCGGCCGCCGTGACGGCGGCGAGGGTGCGCATCTTCCGTCGACTCTGACTGCGCATGGTCGAGAACTCCTGGGGTTTTCCGGGCGTGCGGGACCGCACGGCCCGCGTGTGGGTGCGGAAACGGGTGTGGGAACGCTGATCGGAGTGGGTGGGGGTGGGTTGCGGCGACAGGGGATCGGGGTGGGGCGACGCGTGCGGGTGACGTGTGCGGGCGGGGACGCGCGGGCCGGGTGGGCGGCGTCCGGGCCGGGGCGGGTCAGACCCGGATGACGTGCGGGCCCTGCTGGGAGTAGCGGTGTGCCTCCGCGGCACTCAGGCTGGTGCTGGTGACGATGACGTCCAGGTCGGCGATGTCCGCGAAGCGGCAGAAGCTGGAGGCGCCGAACTTGGTGTGGATGCCGACGAAGACGCGGCGGCGGGCGGCGAGCACGGCCTGCCGCTTGACCTCGCAGACGGCCGGGTCGGGGGTGGTGAGCCCGTGTTCCCTGGAGATGCCGTTGGCCCCGATGAACACCAGGTCGATGACGAAGCCGGACAGCATGGTGGAGGTCCAGTGGTCCACCGTCGCCAGGGTGCCGCCGCGCACCCGGCCGCCGAGCAGCAGCACGGTGAAGCCCTTGACGGTGGCCAGGGCGCCGGCGACCGCGAGCGAGGCGGTGACCACGGTCAGCGGCCGGTCCCTCGGCAGTGCCTCGGCGATCAGCTGGGGGGTGAAGCCCTCGTCGATGAAGACGGTCTCGGCCTCGGCGGTCAGCTCGGCCGCCGCGGCGGCGATCCGCCGCTTCTCCGGCACGTGCCGGGTGGCGCGCAGGGCCAGCGTGGTCTCGAACCCGGCGCTCTCCACCGGATACGCGCCGCCGTGGGTGCGGCGCAGCAGCCCGTGCGCCTCCAGGACGCGTAAGTCGCGGCGGACCGTCTCCTTGGCGACGCCCAGGCGGCCCGCGAGCTCGGTGACCTCGACCGACCCGTCCCGGCGTGCCGCGCCGACGATGGCGCGCTGGCGCTCCTCGGCCGTCATGCCTGCCTCCTCGCGGCAAGTCTCTGCCGTGCGGGCCCGGTTGGGCCCGCACGGAGAGTTCTACCGCCGCGGTGCGCTACCCGACACTCGCGCGGCGTGACTTATCACGCCCGCATATGACCGCTTGAGGAGCTGATGGGACCCACGGTAGGCACGAATGAGAGCGCTTGTTGTCTTCTTGCCGCCTGCCCGCCTCGGGCCCCCGCGGCGCCCGTTTCCTGCCCGGATGCCCGCGCCACCGCCCGTTCGGTCCCGCGGCAGGCGCCCGTTGGGCACCGGGACGGGCCCGCGGGCGGCATCGGGGGGTGGGCACGGCGGGCGGCAGCGGCCGCACGGCAGCCCGGCACGAGGGGCGGGCACGGCGCACGGCGGCAGCCGGGCACGGCGTACGCCCAGGGGCCGGCGCGGCACGGGCCCGGGCGGGGCGGCGCTCAGCGGCGGCGCCGGTACCGGGTGAGGAAGGCCCCGCACAGGGCGCCCACGACGCCGGTCGCGAACAGCGCGGCCCACAGCGGCATGTGCAGCACGGGCCCGATCAGCCGCACCCTGGTGCTCTGGGTGTTCTCGAAGACGAACACGAGGGTCAGCACCGCGAGCAGCGCGAGGGCGATGCGGACCGGCGTCCAGAAGTCCCTGCTGGTCAGCCGGTCGGCAAGGCCGGTGCCCGCCTTGGGCTCTTGACTCATGAGTCCCCCAGGGGGAGCTGTGGCCACGGGCGCGTCCCGCCCGGGTCCGGGCGGGACGCCAGGCGGGAGAAACCCGCGGACCCCGCGGTCAGGCGTAGACGCGCGCGACGAAGTCGGCGAGCTGGTCGTCGCCCAGCTCGCGGGCCAGGTCGGCCTCGCTGATCATGCCGACCAGCCGCTTGTTCTCGTCGATCACCGGGAGCCGGCGGATCTGGTGCCCGCCCATCTCGTCGAGGATCTCGTCGACGCCGGACTCGCTGCTGATCCAGCGCGGGGTCCCCTGGGCGAGGTCGCCCGCGGTCACCTGGGAGGGGTCGTGCCCCGCGGCGATGCACTTCACGACGATGTCGCGGTCGGTCAGAATGCCGCACATCCGCTCGTTGGTGTCGCTCACGGGCAGCGCGCCCACGTTCAGCTCGCGCATCAGCTGCGCGGCCCGGTCGAGGGTCTCGGTCACGGGGATCCACTGGGCGCCCGGGGTCATGATGTCGGCGGCGGTGGTCATCTGCCTGCCTCCTGTTGGGTTCGGGGATCTCGTCCTTTCGCCATCCTCCCCGCTCCGGCCGACATGCGCCATTCGGGTGCTTTCGCGGCGAAGTGCGCAGGATGGGGCATCGGCCGCCGGCCCGCAAGCCGGCGGCCCGCCCCGCCGCGCTACGGCACCGGCTCCGGCCCACGGCGACGGGCCGCGCCGGACACGTCCCCGGTCAGCTCCAGGGGCGGGGCGTCGGGGCGGTGAATCCCGAACACCGTCAGGTAGAGGGCCAGTTCGGCCTCCACGGCGCGCTCGATGGTCTCCGCGCGGCGGAAGCCGTGCCCCTCACCGGCGAAGGTCAGGTAGGCGTGCGGGACGCCGCGCCCGGCGACCGCAGCGAGCAGCCGCTCGGCCTGGGCCGGCGGGCAGATCACGTCGTCCAGCCCCTGAAGCAGCAGGAAGGGCACGGCCAGGCGCTCCGCGTGCCGCACCGGCGAGCGCTCCGCGTAGCGCTCCGGCACCTCACGGCGCGGGCCGATCAGCGACTCCAGGTAGTGGGACTCGAAGTCGTGGGTCTCGTCCACCCCCCAGCCCACCAGATCGAGCACCGGGTAGCTGATCACGCCGCAGGCGTAGAGGCCCTCGGCGGCCGGGGAGACCAGCGAGGCGGCCGTGGTCCAGCCGCCCGCGCTGCCGCCGCGGATCGCCAGGCGCCGCGGGTCGGCCAGGCCCTCGGCGGCGAGCGCGGCGGCCACGGCGGCGCAGTCCTCGACGTCCACCACGCCCCACTGCCCGTGCAGCCGCTCGCGGTAGGCGCGGCCGAAGCCCGTGGAACCGCCGTAGTCCACCTCGGCGACCCCGATGCCGCGCGAGGTGAAGTAGGCGATCTCCAGGTCGAGTACCAGGGGGGCGCGCGAGGTCGGGCCGCCGTGCGCCCACAGGACGTAGGGCGGGGCCTCGCCCTCCGGGCCCGCGTACTCCGGGTGCGTGGGCGGGTAGAGCCTGGCGTGCACCTCGCGCCCGCCTGGACCGTGGCAGACGCGGGCCACGGGCCTGGGGTAGTAGGCCGGGTCGACGGCGTCCCGGTGGTGGGCGGCCAGCACGCGGCAGCGGCCGGTGGCCGCGTCCAATTGCACGATCTCGTGGTGGCGCAGCGCCCCGGCGGCGATGCCGGTGACCCGCGAGCCCTGCACGGCGAGGGCCGGGGACCACTCGCCCCAGGGCCCCGGGGCGTCGGCGAGTTCGCCGCGGACCGGGTCCAGGATGCCCAGCCTGGCGGCGCCGCGCCCGTGCACGACGGCCAGGGTGCCGTTGCCGAGCGGCGCGAACCAGCGGTGGCCCACGCGCCACAGCGCGTCGGCGAACTCCTCTTGGCGCGGGCAGAGGTTGACGGCCTCGCCGGTGTCCGGGTCGAGCCGGTGCAGGTTCCACCAGCCGGTGCGGTCGGTGGCCGCGAGCAGGCCGCCGTCGGCCGCCCACTCCGCCTGGGCGACGGACTCCCCGGGGCCGCCGGCCACCGTGCGGGCGCCGGTGAGCACCGGGGCGGGGCCCGCCGCGATCTCGGCCAGGCGCAGCTCGGTGCCCTCCCAGGGCATCCCGGGGTGGTCCCAGGCCAGCCACACGGCCCTGGTGCCGTCCGGCGAGGGCTTCGGGCCGGTGACGAACCGGTGGGTGGCGGCGGTGAGTTCGCGCACGGCCCCGCGGTCCTCGGCCGCCGAGCCGTCGAGCGGCACCGCCGCCGGCACCCGCCGCACCTCGCTCGGCAGCGCGCCCGTGAACTCCTCAAGCACGCACCAGACCTCGCCGGGCCCGCCGTCGCGCCCCGGCCTGATCAGCGGGTCGCACCAGCGCAGCCCGCCGCCGACCGGCGAGAGGGGGGTCAGCGGGCGCGGCGCGGCGCCGGGCGCGTCCGGCTCCAGGGCGTAGAGGCGCTGGTCGGCGAAGTGGACGAAGACGATCAGCGGCCCGGCGCCCCCGGTCCTGGCCAGGCCGGCCCAGGGCAGGCCGCCGTACTCGATGACGCGGCTGCGGACGTTCCACGGCGCGGGCAGCACGCAGGAGGGCTCCGCCTCCCCGGGGCGCAGCCGCAGCAGGGCGCGCCGGCCGCCCTCGGCCGGCCTCGGCGCGGTCCACCACAGCTCCTCGCCGACGGCGCCGAGGTACTCGGGCCTGCCGTCGTGCGCCGCGACCAGCGCCGCGCCGACCGGGGAGGGCCAGGTCCCGTACGGCTCCCGGCGGCGCAATCCGGTGTCCTCGGTCATGGGACCCCCTAAAGGCCGCGGAGGGCGTGGTCGAGGACGCGGGTGCCGAAGTGCAGCGCCTCGACGGGCACCCGCTCGTCGACGCCGTGGAACATCGCCTGGTAGTCGAAGCCCTCGGGCAGCCGCAGCGGCATGAACCCGTACCCGGCGAGGCCGAGCCGGGAGAACTGCTTGGCGTCGGTGCCGCCCGACATGCAGTAGGGCACGACGTGCGCCCCCGGGTCGAAGCGCAGCAGCGCGTCGCGCAGCACGCCGAACGTCCTGCCGTCCACGGGGGCCTGGAGCGGGATCTCGTGGTGCAGGAAGCTCCAGTCCACCTCGGGTCCCGTCAGCCGGTCGAGGGTGGCCGTGAACTCCTCCTCGCCGCCGGGCACCACCCGGCCGTCCACGTGCCCCGTGGCCCCGCCAGGAATGACGTTCACCTTGTAACCGGCGCTGAGCATCGTGGGGTTGGCGCTGTTGCGGACCGTGGGGGCGAGCAGGGAGGCGGCCGGGCCGAGGGCGGCGAGCAGCCCGTCCACCGCGCGGCTGAGTTTCTCGCGTTCCTCGCGTTTCTCGCGTTCCTCGCGTTCCCAGTCCTGGGGGTCCGCCGGTGCCCTGGCCTCCCCGGGGGCCTGCGCCGGCTCCGCGCCGAGGTCGGGCAGCGGCACCCCGTAGAGCGCGGCCAGCTCGGTGAGCCCGGCCCGCACCACGGGGCTGAGGCGCACCGGCCAGGAGTGCTCGCCGATCCGGGTGACGGCGGCGGCCAGCCGGGTGACCGCATTGTCGGGGTTGATCTTGGACCCGTGCCCGGCCCTGCCCCGGGCGGTGAGGGTGAGCCAGGCGGTGCCCCGCTCCCCCGCGGCCACCGGGTACAGGCGCCGCCCGTCGCCCGGGTGGAAGGTGAAGGCGCCCGACTCGCCGATGGCCTCCGTGCAGCCCTCGAAGAGGTCGGGCCGCTGCGCGACGAGGAAGCCGGAGCCGAACTCGGCGGTGTCCTCCTCGTCCGCGGTGAAGGCGAGCACGATGTCGCGCCGCGGGCGCACCCCGGCCCTGGCCCAGGCGCGGACCACGGCCAGGACCATGGCGTCCGAGTTCTTCATGTCCACGGCGCCGCGGCCCCAGACCACGCCGTCGCGGACCTCGCCCGAGAAGGGGTGCACGGTCCACTCGGCGGGCTCGGCGGGCACCACGTCGAGGTGGCCGTGCACCAGGAGGGCGTCGGCCCCGGGCTCGCGGCCGGCGATCCGCGCCACCACGTTGGCCCGCCCCGGCGCCTTCTCCAGGATCAGCGGGTCGAGTCCGGCCTCGGCCAGCAGCCCGGCCACGTACTCGGCCGCGGGCCGCTCCGCCCCCTCGCCGCCTCCCCTGTTGGTGGTGTCCATCCGGATGAGGTCGCTGGTGAAGCGGACCGACTCCGCGAGCGCCGTCTCGTCCACGTGCGGGGCGGCGCGCTCCGCTTCCGTCCTGGGCTCAGCCATACCATTCCTCCACCGCGGCCGACACGAGCGTCGTGACCGCCTTGAAGCAGCGAATCCCCTCGTACATGCCCGCCGCGGTGTACGCCACACGGCGCGGCCCGGTCTGCTCCACGCCCGGCACCACGGTGGCGGCCCCGGCGAGGTGCTCGGCGTCGAACTCCACCTCGATGGTGCGCTCCCGCGGCGCGGCCGGCTCGTGCCGCACGGCGAGCGCGGCGGCCTGGGCGGCGGCGGCCCTGATGTCGGCGGCGGTGCGGGCGGGGGTGCGGCAGACGGCGGCGTAGCGGGAAACGTAGTCCTTGACGGCGACCCGCGGGGCGCCGGGCGCGTAGCCCTCGGCGTCGGCGCAGGTGCAGTCGTCGCCGGTGACCAGCACCACGGGCGTGCCGTACTCGGCCGCGACGAGCGAGTTCAGCAGCCCCTCGCTGGCGCGGACGCCGTCCACGAAGACGCCGGTGATCGAGTTGCCCAGGTAGGTGTGGGCCAGGACCCCCTCGTCCCCGGCGCCGGTGTGGTAGCCGACGAACGCGATCCCGTCCACGTCGCCGTGCTGGACGCCCTCGACCATGCTGAGGTCCTTGTGCCGCCCGGTGAGCAGCTGGGCCCGGTCGTCGAGCTGTTCGAGCAGGAGATTGCGCATCGACATGTGCGCCTCGTTGACCAGCACCTCGTCGGCGCCGCCGTCGAAGAACCCGGCGATGGCCGCGTTCACATCCGAGGTGAGGAACGGCCGGCAGCGCTGCCATTCGGGGGTGCCCGGCAGGCAGTCGGCCGGCCAGGTGACGGCCGTGGCCCCCTCCATGTCGGCCGAGATCAGGATCTTTGTCATGGTCCCACATGCTCCCAGCTCAGCTGGGGTGCACAAGGTGCCTGACACTAGTCACTGACAGCAGCGGTACCGAAGAGTCGAGATCCCACACGCTCCAGGGCCTCGCG
>NZ_RBAL01000037.1 GCF_003626535.1 Streptomyces hoynatensis | reverse complement strand
CGGCAACCTCGACTCCCGCGCCGGCGCCGAAGTCCTCGACTTCCTGCGCCGCTCCGTCGACGACCTCGGCCAGACCATCGTCATGGTCACCCACGACCCCGTCGCCGCCGCCTACGCCAACCGCATCGTCTTCCTGGCCGACGGCCGAATAGTGGACGAGATGCGCAACCCGACCGCCGACCAGGTCCTGGACCGCATGCGCGGCTTCGACGCCCAGGGGCGCACCTCATGACCGTGCTGAAGACCTCGCTGCGGAGCTTCTTCTCCCACAAGGGCCGCATGGTCCTCTCGGGCCTTGCCGTGGTGCTCTCGGTCGCGTTCGTCTGCGGCACCCTGGTGTTCACCGACACGATGAACACCACCTTCGACAAGCTCTTCGCCGACACCGCGTCCAACGTCATGATCGCCCCCGCCGAGGACGAGGAGGAGTCGGTCTTCGACGACATCGACGAGACCGGCGTCCCCGACTCGGTGCCCGCCTCCCTCGCCGACGAGGTCGGCGCGGTCCAGGGCGTCGAGCGGGTCACCGGAACGGTGTCCTCCAGCAGCGCCGTGGTCGTCGACCAGGACAACGAGAACGTCGGCCCGAGCACCGGCGCGCCCACGATCGTCGGCAGCTGGTCCGACGTCGAGACGCGCTCCGTCGAACTCACCGAGGGCGACCTGCCCTCGGGGCCCGACCAGATCATCGTCGACTCGGAGACCGCCGACAAGAAGCACCTGGAGATCGGCGACCCGCTGCGCGTGATCACCGTCGCCGGCGACCAGGAGCTGCGGATCACCGGCATCTTCGAGTTCAAGGTCACCAACCCGGGCGCCGCCGTCTTCTACACCGACCTGCCCACCGCGCAGCAGTACCTGCTGAACGGCGCCGACGCGTACACCACCCTGTACGTGGACTCCGACGGGCAGGTCACCGACGAGCAGCTGAAGGCCGCCATCGCGGACGCGGTCGGCGCCGACACCTACAAGCTCCAGACCGCCGACGAGTACGTCGAGGAGAACCGCGACGAGATCGGCCAGGTCCTCGACATCCTCCAGTACGTGCTGCTCGGCTTCGCCGGGATCGCCCTGCTGGTCGGGATCTTCCTGATCGTCAACACCTTCTCGATGCTCGTCGCCCAGCGCACCCGCGAGATCGGCCTGATGCGGGCCATCGGCTCCAGCCGCCGCCAGGTCAACCGCTCCGTCCTCATCGAGGCCCTCCTGCTCGGCGTCATCGGCTCCGTCCTCGGCTTCGGCGTCGGCGTGGGCCTGGCCGTCGGCCTGATGGCGATCATGAGCGCCATCGGCCTCGAACTCAGCACCGAGGACCTGACGGTCTCCGCGTACGTGCCCGTCGTCGGCATCGTCCTCGGCGTCCTCGTCACCCTGCTCGCCGCCTACATCCCGGCCCGCCGCGCGGCGCGGATCAGCCCGATGGCGGCGCTGCGCGACGCCGGCATGCCGGGCGACGTGCGGGCCGGCCGGGTGCGGGCGACGATCGGCGCGGTCCTCACCGTGGCCGGCCTCGGCCTGCTCGCGGCCACCGGCTCGGTCGACAAGGCCTCCGACGGCGCCGGCTACCTCGGGCTCGGCGTCCCGCTCAGCCTGGTCGGCCTCATCCTGGTCGGCCCGGCCCTGGTCGGGATCGTGGTCCGCGGCCTGAGCGTGGTGCTGCTGCGGATGTTCGGCCCGGTCGGCAGGCTCGCCGAGCGCAACGCCCTGCGCAACCCGCGCCGTACCGGTGCCACCGCCTCCGCCCTGATGATCGGCCTCGCCCTGGTGGCGGGACTCTCGGTGGTCGGCTCCTCGATGGTCGCCTCGGCCACCGAGCAGGTCGACAAGTCCCTGGGCGCCGACTACATCCTCACCACCGCCAACGGCATGCCGATCCTGCCGGAGGTCACCGAGGCGGCCCGGGGCGTGTCCGCACTCGACCACGTCACCGAGGTGCGCGACGTCGACACCGACGTGACCTGGCCCGACGGCGGGGAGGGAGACGTCAGGATCTCGGTCGCCGACCCGGACTACGCCGACGACTTCACCAGCGAGGTCGTCGCCGGCGACATCCACGAGGCCTTCCAGGACGGCAGCATCTCCATCGGCGAGGACGACGCCGAGAAGCACGGCCTCGACCTCGGCGACC
This sequence comes from Streptomyces hoynatensis, assembly GCF_003626535.1. GTDB lineage: Bacteria > Actinomycetota > Actinomycetes > Streptomycetales > Streptomycetaceae > Streptomyces > Streptomyces hoynatensis. The sequence goes on along the minus strand of NZ_RBAL01000037.1, from coordinate 25,558 downwards.
AGCTCCCGATCGCCTTCGACAACGGCGACAGCACCACCCTCACCATCCGCGCGATCCTCGACTCCGGCGGCGCCGTGGGCAACGGCACCTGGTATGTGAGCACGGAGACCGCCAGGGCGCACGTCTCCGAGGACACGTTCCCGCTGCCGTTCATGCTCTTCGCCTCCGCCCAGGACGGACAGAAGGACCAGGCCAGGGAGGCGCTGGACGCCGCCATGGAGCCGTACCCGCAGATGGACGTCCGCGACCAGGCCGAGTTCAAGGACCTGATCCAGGGCCAGATCGGCGGCCTGCTGAACCTGGTCTACGGGCTGCTCGCGCTGGCGATCATCGTGGCCATCCTGGGCGTGGTGAACACCCTCGCGCTCGCGGTCGTCGAACGCACCAGGGAGATCGGGCTGATGCGGGCCATCGGCCTCTCGCGGCGGCAGCTGCGGCGGATGGTGCGCCTGGAGTCCGTGGCGATCGCCCTCTTCGGCGCCCTGCTCGGCCTCGGCCTCGGCATGGCCTGGGGCACGGCGGCCCAGAGGCTGATGTCGCTCGAAGGGCTGAACGTCCTGGACATCCCCTGGCCCACGATCGTCACCGTCTTCGTCGGCTCCGCGCTCGTCGGCCTCCTGGCGGCCCTGCTCCCGGCCTTCCGGGCGGGCAGGATGAACATCCTCAACGCCATCGCCACGGAGTGAACTCCCGGGCCGCGGAGTGAACTCCCGGCCCGGAGTGACGGAAACCGGCCGGAGACGGCCGGCGTCCCGAAGGGCCCGCCCCCGCGCGCACCGCGCGCCGGGGGCGGGCCCTTCGGCTTCCCACCGCCGGGGGGCCGGTCCCGGCGGCGGGAGTACGGGGGCGGCTCGCGCCGGGGAGCGGCTCAGGGCGCCGGGGCCGGGCCGGTGGACTCCCGCACGACCAGGCGCGGGGGCCTGATCTCCGGGGCCCGCGCCGGACGTTCCGGGTCGAGCAGGCCGAACAGCGCGGTGACCGCGGCCCGCCCGAGCCGCACCAGGTCCTGGCCGATCGTCGTCAGCCGCGGGTAGACCAACTCGCCCAGCGGCAGATCGTCGTAGCCCACCACGGACAGGTCCCGCGGCACCTCAAGACCCAGCCGCCTGGCGGCGTTCATGCCCGCGACGGCCATCGTGTCGTTGGCGAAGAGCACCGCCGTCGGCCGCGCCCCAGGGCCCGGCGCGAGCAGCCGCTCCATCGCCGCCACGGCGCCCTGCGCGGTGAAGTCCGAGACCACCACGGGAGCGGGCGCGAGCCCCCGGGCCGCGAGCGCCGACTCGAAGACCCGCCGCCGGAACACCGAGTGCACCCGGTCCTCCGGCCCGGAGACGTAGCCGAGACGCCGGTGCCCGAGCGCGCACAGGTGGTCGACGGCCTGCCTGATCCCCGCCTCCTGCTCCCCGGCCCGCACCGAGACGACGGGGGCCTCCCCGCCCTCCTCGTGCCACGGCACCCCGACCAGCACGGCCGGCAGCCGCAGCCGCCGCAGCAACGCGAAGCGCGGGTCGCCGATCCGGCTCTCGGTGAGGATCACCCCGTCCACGCGCCGCTCCTGCGCCAGGCGCCGGTAGGCCCGCTCCTCCGCGCCCGGCTCCTCCCCGACCACGTGCAGCAACAGGCCGTAGTCCACCGGGGCCAGCTCGCGTTCGATGCCCGAGATCAGCACCGTGAAGTGCGGGTCGGCGGCCAGCAGATCGGCCGACCTGGCCGCCACCATGCCCACGGCCCTGGTCCGCGCCCCCCGCAGCGCCACCGCGGTCGCCGAGGGCGACCAGTCCAGCTTGGCCGCGGCCGCCAGCACCCGCTCCGCGGTGGCCGCCGAGATGCCGCCGCGGCCGTTGACCACCTTCGAGACGGCGGAGACCGAAACCCCCGCCAGCCGCGCCACATCCGCGATCGTCGGCTTCCCCGCCATGCGCCTCCCTCCCGGGGAAAGGCCCCGGGACTTCCGCACCAGGTGAGCGCGGGAAAACGTTGTAGCCGCCCGGGGAGAGGCGCAGGCTATCGCACGTCTCCACCTGGGACAAGATCTCGACATACCGGAGGTAGAACGATATACCTGACCCCGCCGGGCCGCGACCTGTGAGCGGCGCGGCCCCCCGCAGGGCACCGCGGCCGGCCCGCGGCGCGCCCGCGGGGCACACGAGACGGACGAGAGACGGACGAGAGACGAGAGCGGCCATGAAGCGCAACGCGGCGAAGCTCGACGGCGGCACCATCTGGGTCGGGGTCAACTACTGGTCGCGCACCGGCGGCCCCCTGATGTGGCGCGACTACCGGCCCGAGGTCGTGGAGGAAGAGCTGCGGACCATGCGGGACCACGGCATCACCCTGACCCGCTCCTTCTTCTACTGGCCCGACTTCATGCCGGCCGAGAACACCCTCGACGAGCGGCTGCTGCGGCACTTCGACGACTTCCTCGACCGCCACCTGGCCCTCGGCATGAGCAGCATCCCCACCTTCATCGTGGGCCACATGTCCGGCCAGAACTGGGACCCCTCCTGGCGCGCGGGCCGCGACATCTTCTCCGACCCCTCCTTCGTCGCCCAGCAGGAGTGGTACGTCCGCGAGCTCACCGCCCGCTGGAAGGACCACCCCGCGGTCGCCGGCTGGCTGCTGACCAACGAGATCCCCATCTACGCCGACTGGCCCTCCCGCGGCATCGGCACCCTCGACTCCCGCGCCGTCACCGCCTGGGTGAAGACCCTCGTCGAGGCGATCCGCTCCACCGGCGCCACCCAGCCCGTCTCCGTCGGCGACGGCGCCTGGGGCGCGGAGGTCACCGGCGCCGACAACGGCTTCCGCATCCGCGAACTGACCCCGCTGATCGACTTCCACGGCCCGCACGTCTACCGCATGGAGAACGACCAGGTCCGCCAGCACCTCGGCGCCGCGTTCATCTGCGAACTCCTCGACCTCGGCGGAAAGCCGGTGATCATGGAGGAGTTCGGCCTCACCTCCGACTACGTCTCCGAGGAGAACGCCGCCCACTACTACCGGCAGATCCTGCACCACACCCTGCTCGCCGGCGCCACCGGCTGGATCCCGTGGAACAACACGGACTACGACGCCCTGTGGGACCAGGAGCCCTACCGCCACCACCCCTTCGAGATGCACTTCGGCCTCACCGACGACCAGGGCAGGCCCAAGGAACAGCTGCGCGAGGTGAGGCGGTTCACCGAGGTGCTGCGGAAGGTGGACGTGGCCCGGCTGCGCCGCGAGGACACCGGCGTCGCCCTCGTCGTCTCCTCCTTCCTGGAGAAGCCCTACCCCTTCACCCAGCCCGAGGACCACACCAGCGTCTTCGCCCACACCAGGCAGGCGTACGTGGCCGCCCGCGAGGCCGACCTGCCGGTCGGCGTCGCCCGCGAGGCCGACGGCATCCCCGAGGACTGCGCCCTGTACCTGCTGCCCTCCGCGAAGCAGCTCACCGCGCCCGGCTGGCGGCAGCTGACCGCCCGCGCCGAGGCCGGGGCGCTGGTGTACGCCTCGTACTTCACCGGCGAGCACGGCGTGCAGCGCGGCCCCTGGTGGCCGAAACTCGACGAGACCTTCGGCGTGGTCAAGAAGCTGCGGTACGGCCTGACCGACCCCATCGAGGACGCCGAGCTGCGCCTGGTCTTCCGCCGCGACTTCGGCGGGATCGCGGCCGGCGAGGAACTGGTCTTCGCCGTCGCAGGCACCGAGCACTCCCGCAGCTTCCTCCCCGTCGAGCCGAACGGCGCCGAGGTGATCGCCACCGACGCGCACGGCCGCCCCGCCCTACTGTCCCACGCCCTGGGCCGGGGCCGGATGGTGCTGTGCACCTACCCGATCGAGCACATGGCCGCCGTCACCCCCCGCGTCAACCCCGAGCCCACCTGGCGCCTGTACGCGGCGCTCGCCGCCGAGGCCGGCGTGGCCCCCGAGGTCTCCGTGCCCGACCCGCGGGTCCTCGTCGGGCGGATGGCGCACGAGGACGGGCGGGTGTTCGTGTGGTTCGTCAGCGAGCACGAGGAGGAGCTGGCCTTCCGGCCCACCCTGCCCGAGGGCGCCGGGCTGCGCGACCTGGACGGCGCCCCGCTCACCACCTTGACGCTCCCGCCGTTCGGCGTGATCGTCGCCGAACTGACCGCGTGACCCGAGGGGACCGAGCACCCACCATGAAGATCCAGTCCGCCGAGACCATCGTCACCAGCCCGGGACGCAACTTCGTCACCCTCCGCATCACCACCGAGGACGGCCTCACCGGCCTCGGCGACGCCACGCTGAACGGCCGCGAACTCGCCGTGGAGGCGTACTTGCGCGAGCACGTCGCGCCGCTCCTGCTCGGCCGCGACGCCGGCCGCATCGAGGACACCTGGCAGTACCTCTACCGCGGCGCCTACTGGCGGCGCGGCCCCGTCACCATGGCCGCCATCGCCGCCGTCGACATGGCGCTGTGGGACATCAAGGCCAAGGCGGCGGGCATGCCGCTCTACCAGCTGCTCGGCGGCGCCTCCCGCCGCGGCGCCCTCGCCTACGGCCACGCCTCCGGCCGCGACGTGCCGGAACTCCTCGACTCCATCCGCGCCCACCTCGACCTCGGCTACCGGGCGATCCGGGTGCAGACCGGCATCCCCGGGCTCGACTCGGTCTACGGCGTGGCCAGTTCGCCCGCGGGCGGCGGCGAGCGCTACGACTACGAGCCGGCCCAGCGCGGCGCGCTGCCCGCCGAGGAGACCTGGGACACCCGCGCCTACCTGCGGCACGTGCCCGGCGTCTTCGAGGCGGTCCGCGCCGAGTTCGGCCCCGAACTGCCGCTGCTGCACGACGGGCACCACCGGATGACCCCCATCCAGGCGGCGAGGCTCGGCAAGGCCCTGGAGCCCTACGACCTGTTCTGGCTGGAGGACGCCACCCCGGGCGAGGACCAGGCGGCGCTGCGCCTGATCCGGCAGCACACGACGACCCCGCTGGCCATCGGCGAGGTCTTCAACTCGGTGCACGACTACACCACGCTGCTGTCCGAGCGGCTCATCGACTACGTCAGGTCGGCGGTGACCCACACCGGCGGCGTGACGGCGATGAAGAAGCTCCTCGACCTGGCCGGGGTGTACGGCGTGAAGTCCGGCATGCACGGGCCCACCGACATCTCCCCGGTCGGCATGGCCGCCGCCCTCCACCTGGACCTGGCCATCCACAACTTCGGCATCCAGGAGTACATGCGCCACTCGCCGCGCACCCTGGAGGTGTTCGAGACCTCCTACACCTTCGAGGAGGGCCTGCTGCACCCCTCGGACACCCCCGGCCTCGGCGTCACCCTGAACACCGAGGCGGCCGCCGCCTTTCCCTACTCCGCCGCCTACCTGCCGGTGAACCGCCTGACCGACGGCACGGTCCACGACTGGTAGCCCCGGCCCCGCCCGGCACTCCCGACTCGGGCCCGGGGCGCGGCCACGGCCACCCCGCCCGGGTGGGGAGGCCGTGACCGGCCCGGTTGGGGGCCCGGCCCGGGTAGGGACGGCCCCGGCTCGCGTGTGCGGGGCGGCCCGGCCCGCGTGCGTGGGGTGGCCCGGCCGGCGCGCGTGGGCGGCCCGGCCCGTGCGTGGGGGGCGGCCCGGCCGGCGCGTGTGGGCCGCCCGGCCCGTGCGTGTGGGGCTGCCCGGGCCCGTCCGGGGACGGCCCCGCCCGGCGAAAACGGCTCGCCCACCCGCGTCGCGGCCCGTTACGCTCCCGCGGTGCGCAGCGGACACCTTCCCCTTCTCTGGCTCTACGGGCCCTCGGGAGTGGGCAAGTCCACCGTCGGCTGGGAGATCTTCCGGCAGCTGCACGAGGCCGGAACGCGCGCCGCGTACGTGGACGCCGACCAGCTCGGACTCGCCTGGGACCCACCCGCCGACGACCCGGGCCACCACCGCCTCAAGGCCGCCAACCTCGGCGCCGTCTGGGCGGGCTTCCGCGCGGCGGGCGCCCGGTGCCTGGTCTTCTCCGGCTTCGTCGAGGACCGCGACACCGCCCGCCACTACGCCGCGCAGGTGCCGGACGCCGCCCTCACGCTGTGCCGCCTGCGCGCCGGCGCCGCGGAACTGCGCTCCCGCATCGTGGGCCGCGGCTGGCAGACCCACCTCGCCGACGAGGTGGTGCGCGACGCGCCCCTCCTGGAACGCGACGACTTCAGCGACGTCCACGTCGACACCGACGCCCTCCCCGTCCCCGAGGTGGCCAGGCGGGTGCGGCGGGCCGCCGGGAACTGGCCCGCGCTCGCCCCCCGCGAGGGGAGCGCCCGGTGATCCCCGTGCTGTGGCTGTGCGGCCCGAGCTGCGTCGGCAAGTCCACCGTCGGCTGGCAGGTGCACACGGAACTGGGCCGCCGCCTCGGCCGCACCGCCTACCTGGACCTCGCCCAGGTCGGCTTCCTGCGCCCCGCGCCGCCGGACGACCGGGAGGGGCACCGCCTCAAGGCCGCGAACCTCGCCGCCCTGTGGCCCCGCTTCCTGGCGGCCGGCGCCCGCTGCCTGGTGCTCTCCGGCCCGGTCCACGACCAGGACACCGCCCGCTCCTACGCCGCCGCCCTGCCGCACGCCTCCTCCCTCACGCTGTGCCGCCTGCGCGCCGACGAGGCCGTGCTGCGCGAGCGCGTCCTGCTCAGGGGCCGCGGCGGCGGGCCCGCCATCCCCGGCGACGAACTCAGGGGCCGCGACCCGGAAACCCTCCGGCGGCACGCGGACCGCGCCGCCCGCGAGGCCGCCGCCCTCGACCGCGCCGGGCTCCCCTGGACCACCGTGGACGCCACCCACGGCACGCCCGCCGAGGTGGCCGCCCGCGTCCTGACGGCAACGGGCGACACCACGGGCGACTGGCCGCGTTCCGCCCCCTGAAGCCACCCCGCTCCCGCGTCGGCCGCGCCTGCCCCGCGCCCCGGAGCACCTGGAAAATTCGGGCAAAATTGGGCTAGGTTCCTCACCGATCCGCCACCACCGGTCAATTCCGGGCCAACAAAGGGGACTTCGGTGACACCTTCCTGCGTCTTCCATGCCAGAGCGGCCGGCGACGGCACGGACGGCCGCTGGCGCGCCCAGCTGCGAGCCGAACTCACCGGCGAGCTCGTCGACTTCTGGGTTCCCGCCGAGCTGCGCGACCCGGCGAGCGCCGCCCGGGCCCGCCGGGAGTTCGCCACCCACCTGCCCGAACTCCTCCCCGCCCTCGACACGATCACCGCCCAGCTCGACCCCGGCTGCCCGCCCGGCTCGGCCCTCCTGCTCACCGGCGTCCACCTGCGCCCCCTCGCCTCCGGCTGCACCCAGGCGGTCAGCGGCGGAACCCTCGCCCGCAACTACGACTGGAACGCCGACCAGCCCGAGCGCTCCGTCGTCTCCTCCACCCTGCTGCGCCCCGTCATCGGCATGAGCGAGGGCGTATGGGGCCTGCTCGACGGCATGAACGACGCCGGGCTGGCCGTCTCCCTCACCTTCGGCGGCCGGGACGTGCACGGCCCCGGCATCGCGATACCCCTGGTGGTGCGCTACCTGCTGGAGACCTGCGACACCGTGGACGAGGCGCTGCGCACCCTGGACCGGCTGCCGATCCCCGCCGCCCAGAACCTCACCCTCATGGACGGGGAACGGGCCGTGACCGTCCACCTCGGCCCCGACATCGCCCCCCTCCTCGCCCCCGGCCCCAGCGCCGCCAACCACCAGCACTGCCCCGTCCCCGACACGCAGGAGCGCGCCTCCCGCACCCAGGAACGCCTCGCCGCCGTCGAGGCCGCCGCCACCGACCCGGCCGCCCTGGTCGCCGCCCTGCTGCGCCCGCCGCTGTACGAGTCGGGCCACGCCAAGGGCTACGGCACCCTCTACACCGCCGCCTACCGACCCGCCGAGGGCCGCGTCACCTACCACTGGCCGGGCACCACCTGGCCCCAGTCCTTCGCCGCCTTCACCCCCGGCACCCACACCCTCACCTACGCCCCCACCCCCGGCTCCTGACCACCACCCCACGGCTCCCGGCCAGGCCGCGCCCCGGGGACGCGGCGGCCTACGGCGGGGTCACCCGGGTGGCGCGGACGAGTTCGAGGACGAGCTGGCCGGCGAGGAACCAGCGGGTGGCGGGATGGCCGTAGGGGAGGTACGCGTCGGGCCCGGGCCGCAGGGCCGCGTCGAAGAGGCCACCGAACGCGCCCCACACCCGCGGCTTGCGCACGCGGACGCAGACCGGCTCGTCCAGATGCGGGCAGTGCCGCACGGCCAGCAGGGCACACGGCAGGCCGGTACCCGCCCGCGCGGGGAAGGCCCGGTGTCCCCGCGGGCAACGGGCCGGTGCGGCGCCCGCGCGAAGGCCCCGGCCCGCGGGGCGCGGGCCGGGGCCTGGTGAACTCCCGCCGGGATCAACTCCTTCCGGGGGGCGGCCGGTTGCCGCCGTGTCGGCCGGGTGGGGCGGGACCGTCAGCAGCCGGCGAGGATGCCGGACAGGGCGGACTTCTCGGCCGAGTCCACGGACAGGCCGTAGTAGTGCTTCACCTGCACCCAGGCCCGGGCGTAGGTGCAGTGGTACGCGGACCTGGAGGGGAGCCACTCGGCCGGGTCCTGGTCGCCCTTGGCCTGGTTGACGTTGTCGGTGACGGCGAGCAGCTGCGGGCGGGTCAGGTCGTTGGCGAACGCCTGCCGCCTGGCCGTGGTCCAGGAGTCGGCCCCGGAGTCCCAGGCCTCGGCCAGCGGCACGAGGTGGTCGATGTCCACGTCCGAGGCGGCGGACCAGGTGGCGCCGTCGTACACGGAGTACCAACTGCCGCTCACCGCCGCGCAGCTGGAGTCGGTCTCCACGTTGGTGCCGTCGCGCTGGAGGATCACCTCGCGGGTGTTGCAGCTGCCGCTCTGGGTGATCCAGTGGGGGAACAGGTCGCGGTCGTAGCCGGTGCGGTCCTCGGCGGCGACGGTCAGGTCGGCGAGGTAGCTCCGGGCGGTGGAGGCGCTGATCGGGGTGGGGAGGGCGGCCTGCGCGGCCGGGCCGTCGAGGACGAAGGCCAGGGATATGAGTGCGGTCAGGCCGGCGAGCAGACTCAGTCGTCGACGCGCGTAGAGAGGGCGCCGCGGGGTCGTGGTGCGCATCCGGATCACGCGAGAACTCCTTGGGGTGGGGGTGTGGTTCGCGGCTGCCGGGGGAGCCGCGCGGCAACGCCGCGCCGCGGGCGGGCGCTGCCGTGGCGATGGTTCCGCCGGAACGTTTCTTCGCGGCGTGCGCCAGGTAACAGTGGAGAGACATGAACACGTCATGTCAAGGGGTGTGGCGGTGAGCGATGCCGCTCGGAAACGGTCAGAGCGCCACGCGCCGTGCCGCCGCCGGCCGGGCGATGATGGTCGCCGAGGCCCGCACGCCGCGGGCCGGGTGCCGAAGGAGGGCGCGCGCATGGCGAGGACCAGGGAACACGGCTACGACATCACCACGCGGTGGACGGGCAACACCGGCAGCGGCACCGAGGGTTACAAGGCGTACGGCCGCGAGGTCGACGTCGTCGCGGCGGGCAAGCCGACGATGATCCTGGGCAGCGCGGACCCGGCCTTCCTCGGCGACGCGGAGCGCTGGAACCCGGAGGAGATGCTCGTCGCCTCCCTGTCCGCCTGCCACATGCTCAGCTACCTCGCCGCCTGCGCGCTGCGGGGCGTGGTCGTCACCTCCTACGAGGACACGGCGCACGGCTCGATGGCGGAGACGGGCGGCAGCGGGCAGTTCACTGAGGTCGTCCTGCGGCCGGTGGTGACGGTGGCCGAGGAGAGCATGGTGGCTGCCGCCACCGAGCTGCACCAGGCGGCGCACGAGAGCTGCTTCATCGCGAACTCGGTCAACTTCCCGGTGCGGCATGAGGCTTCCGTCCGGAGCGCCGGCCGCTGAGTTTGGGGGGGTGGGGGGTGAGGGGTGTTTTTTGGCTTTCCCGCCGTGGTGGGTTTTGCGGCCCACACCCCCGCACCCCGCCCGGGAAGGTGGGGGGGCGGGGGTCGTGCCCGTTTCCCGTGCGGGTGGGTGGGGGTGCGGGGGGGCGTGGCTGGGCCCCCGCCCGGGTGGGGGAGAGCGGGGGGCCCGGCTGATTGCTGTGTGGTGGGTCAGGAGGCATCCGGGACGCGGGTGAAGAGGCGGCCGGCGAGGTCGATGCCTGTGACCGTGCCGTTGGCGTCGCGGGAGAAGTAGCCGCGCTGCCCCCTGAGGCCGCCTTCGGTGACGAGGTACTCGTCGCCCTGGCCGGGAAGGAAGCCGATGTCCGCGGCCGGGTAGTCCGGGGGCATTTCCTCGTCCGATGCCTCGCGGATCTCCGGCTTGATGCCGACCGCCAGGGTGAGCCGGGTGCCGTCGGTGGCGATGTCGAGGTTCATGGCGTCGATCTGGTAGCGGCCGACGACCTGCCGGGCTCGTTCCGCGTCGTACGGGAGGGGCTGGACCGTCTGCTCGACGACGCCGAGGTAGTGCTCCAGCGCCCACCGCACGACGGACTGGTTGAAGGGGTAGCCCTCCGGGCCGAGGTTGGCCAGGGAGACCACCGCGAAGCGGCGCTCGGGCACGAGGAGCAGTTCGGCGAACTGGCCGTTGCCCGAGCCGCCGTGGCCGATCCCGAGCAGGCCGTCCAGGTCGTGCAGGAACCAGCAGATGCCGAAGCCGTCGCCGAGCGTGCTGGCGCGCAGTGCGACGGTCTGCTCCCGCATCCGGTGCAGCGCCGCGGCGGGCAGCACGCCCCCGCCGTCGCCGAGGTGGAACCGCGCCCAGCGCAGCAGATCGCTCACCGAGGAGGCGAGGCCGCCGCCGGGGTTGTCGCCGCGGGCGCCCTCCCGGAACGCCGCCCAGGGCCGGGCGGGGCGCAGTTCGCCGTCCTCGGCGCGGTTGTAGCCCACCGCGAACTTGCGGATCATCACCTCCGCCAGGCCGTACACGGTGTCCGCAAGGCCCACCGGCTCCAGGACGAGCGAGGCCATGGCCTGTTCGAAGGGCAGGCCCGTGACCTTCTCGATGACCCGCCCGGCCAGGTTGTACCCGGCCTGGCTGTAGGAGGCGCGGGCCCCGGGCGGCGCGATCAGCGGCAGCCCGGGCAGCTTCGCCACGAGCCCGGCCAGGGAACGGTCGCCCTCGCCGTCGTCGATCAGGTTCCAGTCCAGGCCCGCGGTGTGGTTGAGCAGGTTCAGGACGGTGATCTGCGCCGCGGCCTGCTCGTCGGCGAGCCTCAGCTCGGGCACGTAGCGCCGCACCGGCGCGTCCAGGTCCACCTTGCCCTCGGCGGCCAGGCGCATCAGCGCGGTCGCCGTGAAGGTCTTGGACACCGACGCCAGCGGGAACAGCGTCTTCTCGTCGACCGGAAGGGGGTTGGCGAGGCTCGTCACGCCGTGCGAGGCGTAGCTCTCCCGGCCGTCGAGGAGCACCCCGACGGCGGCCCCGGGAACGCCGAGCTCCGTGGCCTGCGCCGTGACGAACTCCGACAGTTTCTCCTGCGACATGGCTCCCCCTTCGGGTACTTGAACTAAGTACGAGACGAGCGTAGGCGAGATCTCGAACTAAGTGCAAGAGCTGAGATGAACTAAGTTCAAGTAGGGTGGCGGCCATGCCGCGAGACACCCTGACCGCAGACCGGATCGTCCGTGCGGCCATCGAGCTGCTCGACGAGGAGGGATTGGACGGCCTCAACATGCGGAGCCTGGCGAAGCGGCTCGGCTCCGCCGCCACGGCCGTTTACTGGCACATCAAGAGCAAGGAGGACCTGGTCCGGCTGGCCGGCGACGAGGTCTGGTCCGAGGTCGAGCTGCCGGATCTCGACGCCACCGACTGGCGCACGGCCGCCACCGCGCACGCCTCCGGCATGCACGCGATGCTCACCCGGCACCCGTGGCTCGTCCAGGCGTTCGGCAGCCACTTCCTGTACGGGCCAGGCCAGTTCGGGCACAGCGACGTCAGCCTCGGCATCTATGAGAAGGCCGGATTCGCCGCGGCCGACGCGGACCGGGCGGCCGCCGCCGTGTTCACCTTCGTGCTCGGCAGCGCGCTCGGCCCCGCCGCGCAGGTCTCCCTGCACCGCCGGCTGAGCAGGAACGGCGCGGATGCCGGGCACCTGATGGCCGAGGCCATGACCCGCGCCACCGAGACGGCCGGCCGATTCCCGCGCCTGCGCGCACGCCTGGGCACCACGGCCGCCACGGAGTACGCCGCGGCGCCCGACGACGCCTTCCTCTTCGGCCTTCGGGCTCTCCTCGACGGCTTCGAGGCCCGCCTCACCGCCGACCGCGCCGGCCGGCGCGACTGACCTGCCCGGACGGCGCCCGCCCGCCCGGCCCACGGCCCGCGACCGCCTCGGCCACCCGGCCGCTGCCGGACGGCACCGGGGGCTCCCGCCGGCCGGAGGCCGCGCCCGGCGACCGCGGCACCGGCACCGCGACCGGGCGAGTCCGGCGGCGGCGGCTCCGGCTACGGGGTCCTGCCGGCCTCCCGGGCCGGGGCGGTGGCGAGAACGCAGGCGACGGGGGGAGTGAGGGGGAGGGTCCGGGTGCTCGGCTGCGTGAAGCCGGCCTCTTCCAGCAGGTTCTCGATCTCGCGGGCGGCGGCGCGGGCCGTGTCGGCCGTGGCCCCCGGGCAGCGGGGCTGGGAGGCGAGGGCGATGCGCCCGCCGGGCGCGAGGCGCCGGCGCAACTCGGCGAGCCGCTCGGCCGGCGCGGGCCAGAACCCGAGGGAGTTGACGGCGAGGACGGCGTCGAAGGGGCCTTCGAAGGCGGGCGGAATCCGGTCGACGGAGGCCCTCGCCAGGGTCACCCGCCCCCTCCTGATGGCGGCGGCGTTGCGCCGGGACGCCTGCCGGAGCATCACGCCGGAGTGGTCGACGCCGTAGACGTGACCCGCGCCGGCGCGGACCAGTTCCCTGATCGCGACGCCGGGGCCGAAGCCGATCTCCAGGACCCGGTCGGTGGGCCGCACGCCGAGCAGCGAGACCACCCAGGCGTTGCGCTGCCGGTTGGAGGGGCGGTAGGCGAACATCCAGCCGTTCACGCGCCCGGCCGCGCCCCGGGGACGGTGCGCCTGGCCGACGACGTCGCGGTCCAGGGCGCGCACCACCGTGGTCCCGGCGCGTGCGACCCCGTACTCCACGGCCGAGGTCACGACCCGTCGCACCGTCCGTGGCATGCTTCCCTCATGTCGTGTTCTCATGGCCGGCAGCCAATGCCTTCAAGCGCACCTGAAGTCAACCGGCCGGGCCACCTGCTCACCATCGGCGAGCTGGCCCGCCGCGCGGGAGTCACGACCTCCGCCCTGCGCTACTACGAGGAAGTCGGCCTGCTGCCGCCGCCCGTCAGGGTCTCGGGGCAGCGCCGCTACCCCGAGTCGGCCGCCCGGGTCGTCGGCACGATCCTGCTGTACAGCGACGCCGGGTTCACCCTCGCCGAGCAGAAGGCCCTCATGGCCCCGCGCAGTGGCGCGTCGGGGGAGTGGGAACGGACTGCCCGGCGCAAGCTCGCGGAACTCGACGAGCGGATCGCCAGGGCACAGGCCGCCCGGGAGGCCATCACGCACGGGCTGCGCTGCCCCCACGAGGACATCGAGCAGTGCCCCCACTTCCGCGCCGGCGTCACCGCGCGCCTCGCCGGCCGGCGGCTGCCGGAGTCCCACCGGCAGTTGCACGGCCGGCAGCCGGACGAGGCGGCGGCGTGCGCCGAGTGACGGCCGGCGCCCGGGACGCGCCGCGGGGCCTTCCGCGGGCGCGCGCCGGGCGCGGGACCCCGCTCTTCGCGCCGGCCCCGGGGCCTCACGCCAGGGTCAGCGCCACCTCGTCGATCTCCTCGCCGCGCGCCCGCGCGAAGATCCGGCCGCGCCCTGTCACGGTGAAGCCGCACTTCTCCAGCACCCGAAGGGAGCCGGCGTTGTCCGCCGCCGCGTGCGCGTGCAACGGCCGCGCCGGCTCCAGGGCGAGGAGTTCCCGCAGCGCCGCACCGGCCACCCCGCGCCCCCAGTAGGCGGAGGCGATCCAGTAGGTGACCTCGCGCTCGCCGGGCGGCCCGAACACCGCGGCATGCCCGGCCACCGCCCCGTCCGCCAGCACGGTCCGCACCGTGACCGTGGCGTCGGCACGCACCGTCGCCCAGTGCGCGCGGAAGAGGTCCCGGTCGTCGTGGTACGCGCCGGTGACCGCGGCCATCCGCCGCGCCGCCCGTTCGCTCGCGTGCGCCCAGAAGACGGCCACGTCGCCGTCCCGCACCTCGCGCAGAGTGACCCTCATGCCGTCGGTCCTCCCCTGATCGTCCCCGTATGGTCCGGCGAACCTACCGCCTCGCCACCCACGACGGGCAGGCCAGGCGGGGGAGTGGCCGCCCCCTGCTGGCGCGGCGGCGGCGCGCCGGCGGCGCGCCGGCAGGTGAACGCCGCCCCCCGCGGCCCGCGCCCCCCGCGGCCCGCGCCCCCCGCGGCCCGCCCCCCCCGCGGCCCGCGCGGCCCGGGGAACGAGGCGGGGCCGCCCCGCCCGCCGGCTCAGGGGGCGGCGGGGGGCGGCGCGGCGAGGGCGAGGAGTTCGTCGGCGGACCACTGATCGCCCGCGTGCGCCCCGTACGCGACGGCCAGGACGCGGCCGTCGGGGGCGATCAGGAAGTCCGCAGGCAGGCCGAGGCGGCCGCCCTGGGGCCGCAGCGAGGGGGCCTTCCTGCGGCGCAGCAGGACCGGGCCCAGCTCACGCGTCACCCCGCGCAGGATCGCCGTCCAGGCGCGCGGGTTCAGCAGGGCGCGGGGCGCGGACTCGACGCCGAACTCCGCGTACAGCCGCTTCTCCGGATCGGCGACCACGGCGAACGGCAGGCCGGGAACGTGCGCGCTCAACTCGGCGGCGGGGGAGTGGAACACCACGACCTCCCGGACGCCGGCCGCGGCGATCTCCTCGTGCCGCAGCGCGAGGGAATGCAGGTGCAGGTTGCAGATGGGGCAGCCGGCGAAACGCCGGAACTGGAGGTGCGTGAGCATCCCGTCCCGCGCCGGAACCCCGACGGTCGGAGCCTGCCCGTTGCCGGGAACCACCGCGAGTTCGCGGGCCGGAACGACGTCGCCCGCCCGCAGCCGCCTCCCGCCGCGCGGGGCGCGCGCCCCGCGCGGGGCGCCCGTCGTGTCGCTCATGCGGGATTCGCCCTGCGCTCGGTGCCGGGCGACACGTCGCGGGTGGTCGACACCACCCGGCGCAGCCGCCCGTCGGGGGCCAGCTCCCCGAACAGGTAGCACTCGAACGCGAGCCGGGCGCCCTTGCGCATCTCCGTGCGCAACGTGTACCGGGCGGCCGCCCGGTCGCCGCTCACCAGCGCGTCGTGGACCAGCACCTCGGCGGCCACCGTGTTCCTGCGGGCCGGTTTGGCGTGGGCGATCAGCGCGGCCCGATCCATGGCCAGGCCGTCGTTCACGTGCACGAAGTCGGCGGTGTAGTAGCGGTCGAGTACGGCCACCGGGTCCTCCTCCCCGAAGGCCATGTCCCGGGTGTACCCGACCAGATACCCCGCGAGGTCCTCGCCCGGGGTGGCGTGGGTGGGTGCGCTCATTCCCGCTCCTTTCGACGGCGGCGGAGCCCGCCTCCGCCCCGTAAGCGTGCAGTGTACGCCTACGCGGTGCGGTGTGCGTCTGCTGTACGCTCACCCGCGATGCCCCGCCCGAAGTCGCTCACCACCGGCCGGCTGGCCGCCGCCGCGCTCGCCGTCCTCGACCGCGAGGGCCTGGCCGCGCTCTCCATGCGGGCCGTCGCCGCGGAACTCGGCGTGGCCCCCATGTCCCTGTACCGCTACGTCGCCGACCGGGCCGAGCTGGAACGCCTCACGGTGGACCTGGTCCTGGGCGCCGTGGACCTGACCCCGCCACCTGGCGAGGACTGGGAGGGACAGGTGACCGCGCTGGTGGAACGGATGCGCGCCGCGGTCGCCGAACACCCGGAGATCGTGCCGCTCTCGCTCACCCACCGGCACTCCGCGGCCGGCGTGCTGCGGTGGGCCGAGGCCGCCCTCGGGGTGCTGACCGGGGCCGGGTTCGAGGGTCGCCGCCGGGTCCTGGCGCTGCGGGCCCTGCTCAGCTACCTGGTCGGCGCCCTGCTGAGCGAGCGCCTGGGCCCGCTGACCGGCCCTGGCACCGAGGCGATGGCGGCCCTGCCCGCCGAGACCTTCCCCCTGCTGGCCGGGACCGCGGCCGAGGCGCGCGGCGTGGGACCCGAGGAGGAGTTCCGCGGCGGCCTCGCGCTGCTCCTCCGCGGCCTCCGGCAGGACCTGACCCGCTGAGCCCCGCCGCTCCGCGAACACCGGTTCGCCCCCGTGCGCGCCGTACCGCCCCACCGCTCCGCGGGCACCCGCCCGACGGCGACAGCGGCGCGGGCCGCGGCCCGTTCCGCCCACCGCGCGGCCCGCCCCAACCGCCGGGAAACCGCGGGCAACCGGGGGGAACCGCGGTGAACCGGGGGCAACCGGGGGGAACCGCGGTGAACTGCCCGGAGGACCACCAGCGGGACCACCAAGCGGACCACCAGGAGGACCAGGGGGTCTACCAGGGAAGGGGCCGGCCGTCGCGGTAGAAGCCGCCGGTGGGGCCGTCGTCGGGCAGGGTCGCCGCCCACACGACCCCACGGGCGCCCTCCCGAACCGGCCGGCCGCCAGGACCCCCCAGGTCGGTGGCCACCCAGCCCGGGCAGACCGCGTTGACGAGGATGCCGTGCGGGCGCAGCTCCGCGGCCAGCATGCGGGTGAGGGCGTTGAGCGCCGTCTTCGACGCGGTGTACGCGGGCGTGCCGCCGCCCATGTTGGTCAGCGAGGCCGCCTCGCTCGACACGTTGACGACGCGGGGGTGCGCGCCGGCCCGCAGCAGCGGCAGCAGCGCCTGCGTCAGGCGCCAGGGCCCGTACAGGTTGGTCTCCGCGGCCTCCCGGACCACGTCCAGGTCGGCGGTCGAGGCCCGCTGCCACGTGTCGTAGGTGATGGCCGCGTTGTTCACCAGCACGTCCAAGGCGCCGAACTCGCCGCCGACCCGGCGGGCCACGGCCGCGACGTCCTCCCCCGAGGTGACGTCGAGCCGCAGCGGCTGGGCGCGCGGCCCGATCTCCCCGGCCGCCGCCCGGGCCGCCGCCTCCGACCTCGCCGTCAGCAGCACCGTGTGCCCGGCCTCGGCCAGCTGCCGCGCCACCTCCCGCCCGATGCCCCGGTTCGCGCCGGTGACCAGCGCGATCACCGGACACCGCCCGCCGAGTCCGGCAGGCCGGCGGGCCAGGCCATCCGCGCGCCGGCCGCGACGCGGCCCGGACGGTCCTCGGAACCCATGCGCCCCACCACCCTTCCTCCCGGCGTATCCGCCGCTGTCCGTCCGGCATACCTGCCGGCGCCTCCCCGGCCGGTCTCCCGCCGGTTCCCACCGGTTCCCACCGGTTCCCACCGGTTCCGCCCCGGGCCCGCCCCGGGTTCCCCCCAGGTCCTCCGGCCGGCGAACCGGGACGATCGTCCGGCGAAAGACGGTGGCGGGTCCAATACCCGTCCTGATAGCCAAGGGCTATGGATGTCCACCTGCGGGACCTGAGGTACTTCGTCACCACCGCCGAGGAGCTGAGCTTCACCCGGGCGGCCGAGCGGCTGTTCATCTCCCAGCCCGCGCTCAGCAAGCAGGTGCGGCAGCTGGAGACACAGCTGCGGGTGCGGCTCTTCGAGCGGGACAGGCGCAGCGTCGCCCTCACCGCGCCGGGCGCCGCGCTGCTGCCGCTCGCCAGGGAACTCCTGCGCTCCTGGGACGAGGCCCAGCGCAGCGTCGGCGACGCCGCCGCCACCGAGGCCGCCGTCCTCACCCTCGGCCTGTCCACCAGCGTCGGCCGCGGCCTGCTGACCGCCGTCAGGGAGCGCTTCGCCGAACGCCGGCCCACCTGGCGGCTGCGGATGCGCCAGGTCAACTGGGAGGACGCCTCGGCCGGGCTCGCCGCGGGAGAGGTCGACGCGGCCTTCGTGTGGCTGCCGCTCCCGGAACAGGCGTCGTTCACCCTGCGCGTCGTCGCCCGCGAGCAACGCTGGGTCGCCTTCCGCGAGGACCACTGGCTCGCGGACCGCACCGAGGTCGACTTCGCCGAACTCCTCGACGAGCCCTTCCTCGCCCTGCCGGGCAGCGCCGGCCCGCTGCGCGACCACTGGCTGGGACAGGACGCCCGCGGCGGCAGGCCCCCGATCGTCGCCGACACCGTCAGCAACGCCGACGAGACCTTCACCGCCGTCGAGGAGGGCACCGGCATCGTCCTGCTCGCCGCCGGCAACGCCGCGATCTACCGCCGCCCCGGCACCCGCGCCATCCCGGTCACCGGCCTGAGCCCCAGCGAGCTGGCCCTCGCCTGGCGCCCGGACGACCACCGGCCCGTCCTGCGCGACCTCGCCGCCGCCCTCCCCGACCTTCCCGCCCCGGCCTGACCCCGCCCGCCCCCGGGCCGCCCGGGCTGGCCCGCGGCCCACCCGGCCGGGGCGCGTACCCTGGAACCCCCCGGCCGCCGCCCGCGCCGGGCTTTCGTGCTGTCCCCCACCGGGCCGCACCCGCCGCCATCCGACCCCCTCCACTCCCGTCCACCCCACCGCCCACCCAAGCCTCTCCCGCAAGCCCTCCCGCAAGCCCATCCGCCCAGCCCCCAGGTACGGAAAAACGCCCCATGTCTCTTTCCGGTCTGCTCGACGCCGTCACCAAGGACGCCTCCTTCGCCGAGGCGATCACCGCCGCCACCGCGGAAGGACGCCGGCACGTCGACCTCGTGGGGCCGCCCGCCGCCCGGCCCCTCGCCGTAGCCGCCCTCGCCCGCGCCACCGGGCGCACCGTCCTCGCCGTCACCGCCACCGGCCGCGAGGCGGAAGACCTCGCCGCGGCCCTGCGCTCGCTGCTGCCCCCCGACGGCGTGGTCGAGTTCCACGCCTGGGAGACACTGCCCCACGAACGGCTCTCCCCCCGGGCCGACACCGTCGGCCGCCGCCTCGCCGTCCTGCGCCGCCTGGCCCACCCCCGGGCCGACGACCCCGGCGCCGGCCCCGTCTCCGTCGTCGTCGCACCCGTCAGGTCCGTCCTCCAGCCCCAGGTCAAGGGACTGGGCGACCTCACCCCCGTCGCCCTGCACACCGGGCAGAGCGCCGACCTCGTCGAGGTCACCCGCGCCCTCGCGGACGCCGCCTACTCCCGCGTCGAACTCGTCGAGAAACGCGGCGAGTTCGCCGTCCGCGGCGGCATCCTCGACGTCTTCCCACCCACCGAGGAACACCCCCTGCGCGTCGAGTTCTGGGGCGACGAGGTCGAGGAAATCCGCTACTTCAAGGTCGCCGACCAGCGCTCCCTGCCCACCACCCCCGACGGCCCGGGCGACGGCCGCCCCGAACACGGCCTGTGGGCACCCCCCTGCCGCGAACTCCTCCTCACCGAGGACGTCCGCCGCCGCGCCGCCGCACTCGCCGAGGCCCACCCCGAACTCGACGAACTCCTCGGCAAGATCGCCGAGGGCATCGCCGTCGAAGGCATGGAATCCCTCGCCCCCGTCCTCGTCGACGACATGGAACTGCTCCTCGACGTACTGCCCGCGGGCAGCATGACCCTCGTCTGCGACCCGGAACGCGTCCGCACCAGGGCCGCCGACCTCGTCGCCACCAGCCAGGAATTCCTCCAGGCCTCCTGGGCCGCCGCCGCCATGACCGACACGGGCCAGGCCCCCGTCGACCTCGGCGCCGCCTCCCTGCGCGGCCTCGCCGAGGTCCGCGAGCACGCCGCGGAACTCGGCCTCCCCTGGTGGTCCGTCTCCCCCTTCTCCCAGGACGAGGAGGTCACCGACGAGACCCTCCGCCTGAACCTGCGCGCCCCGGAGACCTACCGCGGCGACACCGCCCGCGCCCTCGCCGACACCAAGGGCTGGCTCGCCGAGGGCTGGCGCGTCGTCTACCTCACCGAGGGCCAGGGCCCCGCCGCCCGCACCGTCGAGGTACTCGGCGGCGAAGGCGTCCCCGCCCGCCTCGACCCCACCCTGCCCGCCGACCTGTCCCCCTCCGTCGTCCACGTCTCCTGCGGCGCCGTCGAACACGGCTTCCTCGCCCCCGCCCTGCGGCTCGCCGTCCTCACCGAGACCGACCTCACCGGCCAGAAGACCGCAGGCCGCGACGGCGCCAGGATGCCCGCCAGACGCCGCAAGACCCTCGACCCGCTCACCCTCACCTCGGGCGACTACATCGTCCACGAGCAGCACGGCGTCGGCCGCTACGTCGAGATGGTGCAACGCACCGTCCAGGGCGCCACCCGCGAGTACCTCGTCGTCGAGTACGCCCCCGCCAAGCGCGGACAGCCCGGCGACCGGCTCTTCGTCCCCACCGACCAACTCGACCTCGTCACCAAGTACGTCGGCGGCGAGGCCCCCTCCCTGCACCGCCTCGGCGGCGCCGACTGGACCAAGACCAAGGCCCGCGCCAAACGCGCCGTCAAGGAGATCGCCGCCGACCTCATCAAGCTCTACTCGGCCCGCATGGCCGCCCCCGGACACGCCTTCGCCCCCGACACCCCCTGGCAGCGGGAACTCGAGGACGCCTTCCCCTACGCCGAAACCCCCGACCAGCTCACCACCATCGGCGAGGTCAAGGCCGACATGGAGAAGTCCGTCCCCATGGACCGCCTCGTCTGCGGCGACGTCGGCTACGGCAAGACGGAGATCGCCGTACGCGCCGCGTTCAAGGCCGTCCAGGACGGCAAACAGGTCGCCGTCCTCGTGCCCACCACCCTCCTCGTCCAGCAGCACCTGGGCACCTTCTCCGAGCGGTACGCCCAATTCCCCGTCAACGTCCGCGCCCTGTCCCGCTTCCAGACCGACACCGAGGCCAAGGCCGTCGCCGAGGGGCTGCGCGACGGCTCCGTCGACGTCGTCATCGGCACCCACCGGCTGTTCTCCTCGGAAATCTCCTTCAAGGACCTCGGCCTGGTCATCGTCGACGAGGAACAGCGCTTCGGCGTCGAGCACAAGGAACAGCTCAAGAAGATGCGGGCCAACGTCGACGTGCTGACGATGTCCGCCACCCCCATCCCCCGCACCCTGGAGATGGCCGTCACCGGCATCCGCGAGATGTCCACCATCACCACCCCGCCCGAGGAGCGCCACCCCGTCCTCACCTTCGTCGGCCCCTACGAGGAACGGCAGATCGGCGCCGCCATCCGCCGCGAACTCCTCCGCGAGGGCCAGGTCTTCTACATCCACAACCGCGTCGACTCCATCGACCGGGTCGCCGCCAGGCTGCGCCAGATCGTGCCCGAGGCCAGAATCGCCACCGCCCACGGCCAGATGAGCGAATCGGCGCTGGAACGCGTCGTCGTCGACTTCTGGGAGAAGCGGTTCGACGTGCTGGTCTCCACCACGATCGTCGAGTCCGGCATCGACATCTCCAACGCCAACACCCTCATCGTCGAACGCGGCGACACCTTCGGCCTCTCCCAGCTGCACCAGCTGCGCGGCCGGGTCGGCCGCGGCCGGGAACGCGGCTACGCCTACTTCCTCTACCCGCCCGAGAAGCCGCTCACCGAGACCGCCCACGAACGGCTCGCCACCGTCGCCCAGCACACCGAGATGGGCGCCGGCATGTACGTGGCGATGAAGGACCTGGAGATCCGCGGCGCAGGCAACCTCCTGGGCGGCGAGCAGTCCGGGCACATCGCCGGCGTCGGCTTCGACCTGTACGTGCGGATGGTCGGCGAGGCCGTCGCCGACTACCGGGCCGCCCTGCAGAAGGGCGGCGAACCCGAGGAACCCCCGCTCGAAGTCAAGATCGAACTGCCGGTGGACGCGCACGTGCCCCACGACTACGCGCCGGGGGAGCGGCTGCGGCTCCAGGCGTACCGGTCCATCGCCTCCGCCGCCACCGAGGAGGACATCCGCGCGGTCCGCGAGGAACTCACCGACCGCTACGGGCCGCTCCCCGAGCCCACGGAGAACCTGCTGCTGGTGGCCGGGCTGCGGATGCTGGCCCGCTCCTGCGGGGTCACCGACATCACCCTCCAGGGCAGCCGCATCCGCTTCGCGCCCGTCGAACTGCGCGAGTCGCAGGAGCTGCGGCTGAACCGGGTCTACCCGGGCTCGGTGGTCAAGCGCGCCACCAAACAGGTCCTGGTCCCGCGGCCCACCACGGCCCGCATCGGCGGCAAGCCCGTCACCGGCCGCGACCTGCTGGCCTGGACCGGCGAGTTCCTCACCACCATCCCCGGCTCCTGACCCGCCGCCCCGCCTCCCCCCGCGGCCCGGTCCCGTGTGGAGCGGGGCGGGGCGGGGTCTGTTGGGGGGTTTACGTGGCGGGTGGTTGGCCGGGGCGGGGTCTGTGGGCGGTCTACGTGGCGGGTGGTCGGCCGGGTGCGGCGTGGTGCGGATGCACGGAGAGCAGGCTGGCTGCGGAGGGAGGGATGCCGTGGGTGGCGGGGGGTTGTTGTGCTGCGGGGTGTGGTGGGTGGGGCGCCGTCCCGGTCGGGGTGGGGGTGCGGGCCGGTGGATACGGGGGTGACCGGTCTCGTCGTGGTGGGGGTTACCGATGCAGCTGCTGCCGCGTACGACTTCTCACCACGGGCACGGTCGGGCGCCGTTGTTGAGGCCATTCCCGTCGACGAATGGCGTGACTTCTTCTCCTCCCGGCTGGCACCCGGCCGTATCCGGGGGGTTGTCCCCGTGGGGGCTGGTGCCGGTCAGGCCGCTACTCCTGTCGAGTCGCAATGTGTCACGAGCCACGGCCGTCTCACGCGGCGGCCCCGCACCTTCTGCCCCACCGTTCCTCAGGCAATATCGCGCCGAAGCCGACCGGCCCGCGCTCTCGACCGGACGCCTCGCGCACTTGCGCTGCCCTTGCCCTGCCCTTCCGCAACGAGGAACCGAAGGGCCCGCGTGGCCACCCCGGTCACCCCGGTGGTCTTTCGTCACCGGGAATGGCCTCAACAACGGCGCCCGGCCGCTGCCCACCCCGAGAAGTCGTACGCGGCAGCAGCTGCATCGGTAACCCCCACCACGACGAGACCGGTCACCCCCGTATCCACCGGCCCGCACCCCCACCCCGACCGGGACGGCGCCCCACCCACCACACCCCGCAGCACAACAACCCCCCGCCACCCACGGCATCCCTCCCTCCGCAGCCAGCCTGCTCTCCGTGCATCCGCACGACGCCGCACCCGGCCGACTACCCGACACGTAGACCGCCCACAGACCCCGCCCCCACAACGAACGCCGCAGCGAACATCCCCCGCGTAGACCGGCCAGGCTCCGGCCAGGCCCCCACCAGGTCCCCGCCCCCAAGCCGAGCCCCGAGCCCCGGCACGAACGGCGCTGGGACGCCCCGCACCATAACCCCTCAACGGTGCCGAGCGCCCCAGCGGTCTGCGGTGCCCCGGCCCGGCCGGCCGGGGCGCGTTCTCACAGCTCCAGGCCCCAGGTGGCCGGTGCCGAGTCCAGTTCCAGCACTTCCTCGATCTGCACGCTGAGCGTCGCCGCGTCGGCCGGCGCGTCGAAGGCGAAGTCCGCGGTGGCCGTCTGACCGGCGGGCAGCGCGCCCCCGAAGCCCAGGCCCACCGGGTCGTCGTAGATGGTCTCCGCCGTCACCCCGTCGTCCCCGGCCCGCGCGCTGGCCAGCAGGAAGTCGGTGTCGTAGTCGGCGTCGCCGTTGTTCACCACCGTGATGGTGACCTTCCAGGCGGTGTTGCCCTCGGTGTGCCCGATCGCGTATTCGCTCGGGGTGTACTCCTCGGGCGCCGAGACGGTGATGTCGACCCCGCCGGCGTAGGACACGGCCTCGCCCGCGGCGTGCAGGCCGCCGCTCTCCCCGCCCTCGTCCGCCTCCGCGTCGGCCGCCGGGGCGTCCTCCTCCGGCGAGGCCGACTCCGAGGCGTCGCCCGCGTCCGCGGCCGGCTCCTCGGCGGCCGACTGCCCGGTGTCGCCCGAGTCCTCGTCCGAGCAGGCCGTCAGCCCTCCGAACACCACGGCCGCGAGCGCGACCGCGGCCACCGCAGAAACCCGCCTTCTCTTTCCGGTCACCTGCACGGACGTTCCCCTCCTCGATCAACCGGCCCACTGTGGGCCAACGCGGTTAATCACAGCACAGCTTGTGAATCGAGTCAACACGCGAAATCGTGGGCGCGGCAAAGTCGCTGTGTACCGAAACGAACGACGTCCTAGGTAGGGTCGGACCCGGCAGGCCCGGCAACCGCCGGCACACACACCTCACACACGCCCCGGGAGGCAACCGTGCCCGCGGAACCCACCAACCCCACAGGGCCCGCAGAACCCAGAGAACCCGCCGACACCATCACCGCCGCCGGCATCGCCCGCCTCGCCGGCGTCGGCCGCGCAGCCGTCAGCAACTGGCGGCGCCGCCACCCCGACTTCCCCCAACCCGTCGGCGGCACCGACACCAGCCCCACCTTCTCCCTCCCCGACATCGAAACCTGGCTACGCAACCAGGGCAAACTCGCCGAAATCCCCCTCCGCGAACGCCTCTGGCAACTCGTCGAAACCCACCCCCAAGGCCCCGCGGAAGCCCTCGCCCGCACCGGCGAACACCTCCTCGACCCCCACCCCACCACCGACCCCCTCACCCACACCGCCACCACCCTCGCCGCCCAAACCACCCCCCACGAAACCTACGAATTCCTCCTCCGCCGCCACCTCGACACCGCCACCCGCCACCTCACCCTCACCCCACCCGAAACCGCCCACCTCATGGCCGCACTCGCCGGCCCCGCCGACACCGTCCTCGACCCCGCCTGCGGCCCCGCCACCCTCCTCGCCGCAGCCCACGGCACCGATGGCCCCCCCACCACCCTCTACGGCCAGGAAACCGACCCCCAACTCGCCCGCCTCGCCGGCCTCCGCCTCGCCCTCCACCACACCCACCACACCTCAGCCGTCCGCACCGGAGACAGCCTCCTCGCCGACGCCTACCCCGACCTCGCCGCCGACGCCGTCCTCTGCCACCCCCCCTTCAACGAACGCAACTGGGGCCACGACCAACTCACCTACGACCCCCGCTGGGAACACGGCCTCCCCGCCCGCACCGAATCGGAACTCGCCTGGGTCCAACACGCCCTCGCCCGCCTCCGCCCCGGCGGCACCGCCGTCCTCCTCATGCCCCCCGCCGCCGCCAGCCGCCGCACCGGCCGCCGCATCCGCGCCAGCCTGCTCCGCCGCGGCGCCCTCCGCGCCGTCATCGCCCTCCCCCCAGGCGCCGCCCCCCCACACAGCCTCCCCCTCCACCTCTGGATACTCCGCAAGCCCTCCGCCACCCCCACCCCACCCACCACCCCCCACCTCCTCCTCGTCGACACCGCCACCCGCCACCGCCCCCCCACCCGCGGCACCCTCGACTGGCCCACCCTCCACCACACCATCCTCAGCACCTGGACCACCTTCGACACCCACGGCCACCTCCCCACCCAACCCGGCCACCACCGCGCCCTCCCCGTCATCGACCTCCTCGACGACGAAGTCGACCTCCCCCCATCTTCCTCCCAACCCCCACCCCCCTCTCCCCCCCCCCCCCCCCACCCCCATCGCTCTCTCCCCCTTCACCTCTCCCCACCCTTCCCTCCTTCTCACCACCCCTGTTTTCCTTACCACCCCAACTCCACCC
>NZ_RBAL01000036.1 GCF_003626535.1 Streptomyces hoynatensis | reverse complement strand
CCAGCGCCGAGAGCCCCGAAAACACCATTGACACAAGGGAGTCCACATCCTGCACATGACGTCAACGACGCCCGTCGCCTACCGTCACCACCGACTACGGAACAGAGCCGGCTCGACTTACAGTCCCAGGTGTCCTGGCAGCCGGGTCTGTCAGGCTTCCCCGTCGTGACGGTGAGCTCGCACCAGCCCGCCTGTCAGTCGAGTTTTCTGCGGGACAGCCAACGTCAGAGAGGGAACGACGCTTCCACCGTCACCTGACGACCAGAAAACCGCAGGTCACAAGCGGGTCCCATCTGTATGGCGCCCTGCCCAGGACTCGAACCTGGGCATCCGCACATTGGACAGGGTCGGTTTCTCGACGAGTCAACGGCCCCCTGTGGGCAGTTCCAGCACCGTCGTCAGCGGACGGATCCGTGGGGCATCGGGTGCAGTCCCCCCTCGGACACTCCCAAAGACCCCAGTTGACCTGGGGTTTTTCTGTTGCCTGGGCTCTTTTCAGGCCCCTCGTGGCCAACCGCGCGGACAACGCACGTGCCCCTGCTCCGTCGGGCCGCGGCCGTGGACGACGGGGTTCCCGCCCGCGTCGGGCATCGCCGGGGTACGTGCCGGCGCGGGAGTCGCGGCGGTCAGCTCCGGAGGGCGATGCCGTCGAGCCGGGCCGCGGCGGGTGAGGAGAGGGAGAGGCGGGGCGCGGGCGAGGGCGCGTTGAGGGTGAAGCGCAGGGAGTCGCCCGGGGCGAGCGCCTGGCCGGAGGACCGCGGCCGGACGGTGACGTGAGTGCCCCGCTCCTCGGCCCTGGCCGATTCGACCACGACGGCGTCGTCCTCCGCGGTGGTGAAGGCGGCGCCGGCCTCGGTGGGCAGGAAGAACTCCAGCGTCCACCCGTCGAAGGTGCTCCCCTCCTCCGGGTTCTCCAGGGCCAGGGTCAGTCCGGCGTCGCCGGGGTCCTCGGCGGACTGGACGAGGACGGGGCGGAGGGCGGGGCGTGTGGCGCGGATGTCGGCGACGGGGCCACGGGTGGGAACGGGGAGGAGCACCCAGGCCGTTGCCTCCTCGCTCTCGCTGGTGGTGACGGTGGAGCCGGCCGCGCTCAGCCGCGCCGCGGGGGCGGCGGCGTGGGCGGCCAGCCGATGCGTGCCGTCCTCGGCGGTGTGGACGGCCCAGCGGGTCGTTGCGGTCGCCTCTTCCTTGGTGGCGAGGGTGACGGCCTCGCCGTCGCGGACCGCGAGTACCCGGCCGTTGTAGGCGTTGACCAGATGCCAGGTGTGCTCGCCCGCCTCCTGGAGCTGCCAGACCTGGCTGTCGGAGCCGTTGACCTCGCGCAGGGCGACGGGGACGGGCTCGGCGGCGCTGTAGCGGGCCAGGTCGAGGGCCTGGCCGTCGGGGTGGGACAGGACGGTGTAGAAGGCGTTCGCCCGCGGAGGCTCCTGCGCGGGCGGCTTCATGTACTTCTCCGTCGGCTGGAAGCCGAACAGCACGCCGGAAATGCGGTCCTGGAACCTGTGTGAGACGACGCGGACATCGCACAGCTCCCAGCCGGGATCACACTCGACTCTTTGGCTGAGCGCGCCGTAGACACCCCCGTGGTAGCCCGCCCAATCCCAGCCGCCCGCCTCCTTCTTGTAGAACCAGAACACGGAGATCGCCCCGTATGTGTCCCACGAGGGCGGATAGGACACCTGAACGGCCCGGATGCTGTACGCCCCGACGCTGGCGCTGTTCTCCCAGGCGTCCGGCCAGCCCTGCATCTCGCTCTTGCCGTCGTGCAGTTGCCGGATTCCCCTGATGCAGGCATTGGTGGTCGTCCAGACGCGGACCTCCTGCAGCTTGCCCGGATCGGTCTTCTTGACATAGGGGATGTTCTCGCTCTCCCATGCCTTGTACCCGCTGTCGCCGTATTCGGTGGCCCAGGGCCCCATGTAGACCACGTGCTGCCGGAGAACGGACGTGGCCTTCTTGTCCGGGTCACCGAGTACGGGCCAGTAGAACTTCGCATACTCGATGGCGGAGATATGCATTTCGCACTGGTAGCCGACCTTGTCCTTCACCTTCTTCACGCCCGCCTCGTAGGTGTCGAAGACGTACTGCGCGTACTTCCCGTTCTTTCCGCCGCCGGAACCGACCGCCACCTCCTGCAGTTCCTTGCGCATCAGCTCGACGTCCTTGCTCTCGAAACCGAGCTTGACCGCGTTGTGGATGCCGTCCCGCAGGAGGCAGATGTGGAGATTGCCCATCTGCGCGAACAACGGCAGCGTCAGGTGGCCGTAGTCCTTGTCGGTGAAGTATTCGTAGTCGTGGAGAATGGCGGATCGGGCGCTGTCGAATGCGGTTCTCGCCGACTGCGCACTGCCGTGCGCCGCCCTGTCCGCATAGTCGGCCCACAGGGACTTGATGCCGGCCAGCTGGACGTGGACGATCTTGTCCCAGAATTTTGTGAGCTCCTCGGAGACGACCCGCTTGACCCGGTCCTCGATGAGCTTCCACACGGCGTCGGGGTCGGCCTTTTTCGGCCACAGGGAGTCGAGGATGAACTTCACGATGCCGCCGGCGACCCCTCCGACGACGGGAATCAGCCCGGCAATTCCGACCAGCGCCCCCTTCACCAGCTCCTGCTCCCCGCTTCCCCCCATGAGATCCAGCGGGCCGGAGGGACGCAGGAAGGTGTCGGGCACGGCCAAGCCGGCATATGTCGGGTCGTACGATGTCACGGATGCTCCCCGGGAAGAAGAGAAAGTTCATGCGCGGCCTGAACGCACGAGGGCGAGTGGGCAGCATATGGATTCCGGCGTTGCGGGGCTTGCGGGCGCGCTCATCCGTCATTGACGTCACCCACATCGGCTCCGCCCGGCCGAGATGCGTCCCGGCCGGGTTTTTCCGTGCGGCGGCGTCGCAGGTGGGGCTCGGCCCGGCCACCGGGAACTCCCTCGGTTCCCGGCGCCTCTTCCGCCGGACGCCCGCCGGTCAGGACGGGTGCCAGGGGCGGAGTTTGTCGGGGTTGCGTACCGCCCAGATGTGGGTGATCCGGTCGTCGTCGGCGACCTGGAACGCGAACACCGTCTCGATCCGGCCGCCGGACTCGATCACCAGGCCCGGCAGCCCGTTGACCGTGCGCTCGAGGATCGTCC
This sequence comes from Streptomyces hoynatensis, assembly GCF_003626535.1. Lineage (GTDB taxonomy): Bacteria > Actinomycetota > Actinomycetes > Streptomycetales > Streptomycetaceae > Streptomyces > Streptomyces hoynatensis. Next base: position 27,592 of record NZ_RBAL01000036.1, on the reverse strand, counting down.
GGGGCGCCGGGAAGCGGGCGATCGTCAGGTAGAGGCGGGCGATCTGCTCGGCGCCTTCGAGGGGCAGCGGGTGGGCAATGGCGCGGCCTCCGCCATCGGAGATCGCGGTGGCGCGCGGATCGAGCAGGCCGATCAGGGCGTCGATGTCCTGCGCCTCCCAGGCCGCCTTGAACCGCCGGACGACGCGCGCCTGCCGGTCCGCGTTCGGGCTCCCTGCGGCCCGCGCGGCGGCGACGCGGCGGCGGGCCGAGGAGGCCAGCTGACGGCAGGCCGCCGGGCTGCGGCCGACGATCTCGGCCACCTCGGCGAACGGGTAGCGGAAGACGTCGTGCAGCACGAACGCGACGCGCTCGGCCGGGGTCATCGACTCGAACACGACCAGGAAGGCCATGGTCACCGACTCGTCGAGGGTGATCCGGTCGGCCGGGTCCACGCCGGCGCCGCCCGCGGCCCCGGCGATCCACTCGGCCGCGTCGGGCAGCGGCTCGGGGACCCACTCGCCGACGTAGGACTCCCGCCGGGCGCGCGCGGAGCCGAGCAGGTTGAGGCAGATGCGGCCGGCCACCTTCGTCAGCCAGGCACCCGGGGACTCGATGGCCTCCTGCTCCGCCCGGGACATCGCGTACCAGCGGGTGTAGGTCTCCTGGACGGCGTCCTCCGCGTCGGCCAGGGAGCCGAGCAGCCGGTAGGCGAGGTTGAGCAGTTGCCGCCGCTCGCCCATGATCGTGCTCAGGCTGGGGTCCCGCGGCTCGGCTGCCCGCCGCTGTGCCCGTTCCGGCTGGGTGCTCATACGCTCTCCTGCTTCCTCGTTCGCGTGGCTCCTCCCCTACGACACCGCAGAGCGGCGGAATGTGAGGCCGGCGGCCACCTCACATTCGGCGGGGCTGTGTTGTCGGAGTGGTGAAGACGCGTCCACCGCTCAGGGAACAGGAAGCTCAGCATGAACGACCTCCGGAAGATCGCCGACCGCGTAGAGATCGAGGCACTGCGTGGCGAGTTCACCGACGCGGCGATGATGCGCGACCGCGCCCGCCTCGCCGCGCTGTTCACCGCCGACGGCGTTCTGCGCATGCCCAACGTGCCGGTCGAGTTCATCGGCCGCGAGGAGATCCAGGCCGGAGGCGAGCGCCTGCAGAGCCAGTGGGACTTCTTCGTGCAGAACAGCCATCCGGGCACGATCCGGATCGACGGGGACACCGCCACCGGCCGCACCTACGTACAGGAGGTCGCGCGCCTGCTGGACGGCCGCTCGGGCCTGAACTTCGCCATCTACCACGACACGTACCGGCGTACGCCGGAGGGATGGCGGTTCGCCGAGCGGGTCTACGAGGTCAGGTACCTCGACACGAGCCCGCTGAAGGGCTCGGCGCCCGGCCCCGGCGCTCAGGCGCCCGGCGATCAGGCTCCCGGCGCCGGCGAGGCGGGGGAGGCAGGTCGGGTGCCGGGCCCCGGCACGGACGGCGCCCCGGCCGCCCAGGCGGCCGAGGACTTCGCCGCGCCGGCGTCCGCCGAACGGCTGGAGCGGGCGATCGCGGCGCTGCGGGCGAACGGTTTCACCGCCGAACTGCTCGACGACGCCGCGGCGGCCCGCGCCCGCGTCAGGGATCTGATCCCGGAGGGCGCCAGCGTGTTCACCGGGGCCAGCGAGACGCTGCGGCTCTCCGGCATCGCGGAGGACATCGAGACGGGCGACCGGTACCAGGCCCTGAGGCCGCGCGTGCTGAGGATGGACCGCGCCACCGAGTTCGACCGGATCCGCCGGCTGGTGGCCACCCCCGATGTCTTCGTCGCCAGCGTCGCGGCCGTCACCGAGACCGGCTCCCTGGTCATCGCCTCGGGCAGCGGCAGCCAGCTGCCGGCCTCGGCCGGCGGCGCCGGGAGGGCGATCTGGGTGGTCGGGGCGCAGAAGGTGGTGCCCGACCTCGGCGCCGCGCTGCGCCGCGTCGAGGAGCACGCCCTCCCGCTGGAGAGCGTGCGTGCCCAGGCGGCCTACGGGCAGCCGAGCGCGGTCAACCGCCTGCTCGTCCTCAACGCCGAGCCGCAGCCGGGGCGCGGCACCGTTCTGCTGCTGCGCGAGGCCGTCGGATTCTGAGGGCCGGGTGGGGTGCGGCGGCAGCCCGGTGCCCGAGTCCGGGGGCCCAATCGCGGTCGGGGCCGGGCGGCGTCCGGGCCGCCGACGTCCCTCACGACCGTGGCCGGGGCGCACATCCGCGCCGGGCGGCCGGAGGCGCCCCCGTCGGCGAGGCCGCGGGGCCGGTGCCGAAGGCGAGCCGGAAGTGCTCGGGCGCCGGGTCGCCGTGGACGGGGCCCCACGTCGGGGGCTCCACGGCAAAGCCGGCGCGGCAACGGGCCGCGCGGGAACGCACCTCACCCGCCGGGCACTGCCGGCCCGCCCCCCGCAGCGACCGTCGTGGGGTGCCGGGTGGTGCGGGGGGTGGCGCGCTGCGCGGCGTGGTAGGTGTGGAGCGCCCAGGCCAGCCGGCGGGCGAAGGCGGACCGGCCGCTGCGCTGGGCGGCGTGCAACGCGGCGCGGAGCACGTCGTGTTCGGCCCGGAACCAGGCGAGCGCCTCCGCGGCGTCCGCGGGGCGGGCCGGCTCGCTGCCCGGTGCCGGCTCGCCGGGGTCGGACGGCAGGGGGTGGCCGCCGAGCAGCCGGTCGGCGCGGCAGGCGGAGAACAGCTGGTGGTCGGCGAGCCGCAGAAGCGCGGGTTCGCGGACGTGCGCGGGCAGTTGGGCGCCCCGCTCCGAGGCGTAGAGGCGGGTCAGGGCGTGCATCCGGAACCGGCCGGGAGCGTGCTCGGCGATCAGGTGGGCGGTCGTCAGCGACCGCAGCACTGCCCGGGTCTGCGACGGGGGCAGGCCGAGCAGCGCGGCGGCGGCCGGAAGGCCGGTGTCCGGGCCGGGGAGGAGTCCCAGCAGGGCGAACGCCCGCGCCTGTTCCACTCGCAGGACGCGGAGGGACGCGGCGAACACGATACGGAGGTGGGCGCCGATGTCCCCGGTGTCCAGGGCGTCCAGCCGCCCGTCCGCCTCGCGCAGTTCCTCGGCCAGCTCGGCCAGGGGGGTGCCCAGTGCGGCGGCGCGGGCGGCCAGGATGCCGATCGCCAGCGGGAGGCCCGCACAGTGGGCCAGCAGTTCGGCGGTGGCGGCCGGTTCTGCGGCGATGCGGGCGGCTCCGAGGTGGCGGGCGAACAGCTCGTGGCCCTCCGGTTCGGTCAGCACCTCCACTCCGAGCAGCCGGGCCCCGTGCCGGGTGGCCAGTCCGAGGAGCTGATTGCGGCTGGTCACCAGCACCGTGCCGTGGCGGCCGCCCGGGAGCAGCGGGGCGACCTGGGCGGTGTCCCTGGCGTTGTCCAGGAGGATCAGCATGTGCCGCCCCGCGGTCAGGCTGCGGTACCGGGCCGCCTGCGCGTCCGGGTCGGGCGGCACCGCCTCCGCCGCCATGCCCAGGGCCGTGAGGAAGCCGCGCAGCACCGCGGAGGGGCCGGCCGGCTCCGCGGTGGGGTGGAAGCCGCGGAGGTTCGCGTAGAGCTGGCCGTCGGGGAATCGGCGCCGGTTCCGGTGTGCCCAGCGCAGCGCAAGCCACGTCTTGCCGACGCCGCCTGCGCCGCCGAGCGCCGCGATTGCCGTCGCGCCGCGGTTCGATGCCAGCAGCTCGTCCAGCGTGGTCAGCTCCCGGTCCCGGCCGGTGAAGAACTCCGGTATCGGCGGCAGCTGGCGCGGCACCGCCGGCGCCTGCTCCGGGGCCGCCGCCGCGCCGGGCGCAGTGCCCTGCGGCGCCACAGGGGCGGATCGGGCGGCGGTGGCTGCTGCCGGGGCCGGGGTGGCGGCGGGCGCCGGAGGGGCGTGGAGTATCCGTTGGTGCAGCCGTTGCAGGTCCGCGCCGGGATCGGTGCCGAGTTCCTCGGCCAGCTGCCGCCTGAGCACGTGGTATTCCTCCAGTGCCTCCCCGGTGCGCCCGCTGCGGTGGAGGGCGAGCATCAGCTGCCCTGCGACCCGCTCGTCCAGGGGGTGGGCTCTTCGCCGTGCGCTGAGCCCTGGCAGCAGCTCGCCGTGCTTGCCCAACAGCAACTGCCGGTCGCTGAGGTCGAGTTCGGCCGCGAGCCGCTCCATGGCCAGGCTGTTGCGCAGGGCGTTGAACCAGGGCGTGTCGGGAACGCTGAGGGTTTCCGTGTGCCACAGCCCGAGGGCGTTCTCGAAGAGACCCGCTGCTCGCTCGGGGGTCCCGGCGGCCCGGGCCCGGGCGACAAGGCAGCGGAACCGGTGCAGGTCCACCGCCGATCTCTCCACCGACAGCAGGTAACCGCCGGCCCACCGGTCGATGCTGATGTCATCCGCCGCGGCGAGCGCCTGCCGCAGACGCGAGAGGTAGGAGTACAGCGACGCGAGTGCCTGCTGGGGGGCGCGGTCCCCCCACAGGCGGGTCACCAGTTCCCCCGGGGACACGGCGTGGTTCGCGTCCACCAGCAGCGCTGCCAGAACGTAGCGCTGCTTGGCGTGCCCGAGGTCCACCCGCCGCCCGTCGATCCGCGCCTCGACCGTGCCGAGCAGCCCGAACTCAGCCGTCATGGCGGCCTCCGCAGAGGCAGCGCCGGCTCCCCGCGGGGGCCGGCCTTGCGCACCGCCTCCGGGGGCGGGGCACCCGGGCCTCGCCGGCCTCGCCGAGAGCAGGTCTGATTTTCTCGCTGGTCACCGTTCCCCCGTCCCGCCGGACGTCGCCGGCCGATCGACTCGGACGGCGCGGCTCCGTGTCAGGAGCGAGTGTGTGAGGGACAGGAGACACCGGCAACGGAAGGGGGCCGTCCCGGACGGTTCGCCGGTGTCCGGCCTGGTCACGGCCTGGCCGGGCGGAGATCCGGACGGGCGGGCCGCCGCGGCCGGCCACCGGGGCGGGGCTCCCCGGGGGGCGATGGCCGTAAGTGCCCGCCGCCGGAGTGTGTGGCGGCGCGCGTCCCGGCTGCCGCCGGGAGTGCCGCCCTGCGGTCCACACGTCCGGCGGCTGCTCGACTCCGCGGGCGCAGCGAGGCGCCGACGCGCTACCCGGCCCGGGGTGCCAGTGAGGGCGCCCGGCGGATGCCGAACTCGCGGCGCAGCGCCGAAAGCGCCGCGAGATGGCCGGACATGCCGTGCACGCTCGGCCCAGGCGGTGTGGACGCCGAGCACAGGTAGATGCCGGGGAGCGGCGTCCGGTACGGGTCGAGCCGCGGGACGGGGCGCAGGAGCGACTGGCGGAGGGTCATGGCGCCCGACGCGATGTCGCCGCCCACGTAGTTGGGGTTGTGCCGCTCCATCTCGGCCGCGGGGACCCCGCGTTCGGCGAGGACGGTGTCCGTGAACCCGGGCGCGTGGCGTTCGATGCGGGCACGGACGAGGCGGACGGGGTCGGTGGGGTCGCCGTGGGGGACGTGGGCGTAGGCCCACACCGGGCGTTTTCCCGGCAGCCCGCGGCCCGGGTCGGTGGCCGCCGGGTCGACGAGCAGGACGAACGGCTCCGCGCCGGGCACGCCGCGGGCGGTCAGGGTCTCCTGGCGGACCGTCTCGGCGTAGGTGCCGCCGAGGTGCACCGTGCCCGCGCGGCCGACTTCCCTGTGGGCCCACGGGATCGGCTCGGAGACGAGGAAGTCCACCTTGGCGGCGGCCGGGCCGTAGCGGAACCGTGCCAGCCGCCTGGCGTAACGGGGTGGCAGCCGGTCACCGGCCAGCGCCAGGAGGCCCTTCGGGCTGACGTCGAGGAGCACGGCGCGGGCCCGGACGGGTGCGCCGGGGCCGGTGAGCTCGCGGAGGTCGGTGACCGGGCGGCTGGTGTGGAAGGTGCCGCCGTGGGCAACGATGTCGGCGGCCAGGGCGTCGGCGATGCGGGCGCTGCCGCCGCGGGGCAGCGGCCAGCCGCTGGAGTGCGCGAGGTGGCCGAGCAGCAGCGCGATGGCGCCGCCGGGAAGGCTCGGCAGCTTGCCCAGGGCGTGGGCCGCGAGGCCGCCGAGCAGGGCACGGGCCTCCTCGCCGCGGAACCTGGCGGCGCCGAGGCGGGTGCCGTGGACGGGCAGGTGCCGGGCCAGCAGGAGCGCCGCGGCGGGGTCGCGCGGCGGGCGGCGGGCGCCGGAGAGCAGCAGGTCCACCAGGCCCTGGCCGTGCCGCATCAGCGGCGCCATCAGGCGCCGCCAGCGCCGCGCGTCCTGCCCCAGGCCCGCGCAGGTGGCGTCCAGGTCGCGGTGGGCGAGGGCGGCGCGGCCGCCGTCCAGCGGATGGGCATAGGACACCTCGGGCGTCAGCAGGTCGACGCCGCGGGCCGCCAGATCGAACTCCCGGAAGAACGGCGAGACCGCGGCCAGGGGGTGCACGGCGGAGCAGACGTCGTGGACGACCTCGGCGTCGAAGAGCGCCTGGGTGCGCAGGCCGCCGCCGATGGTGCCGGCCGCCTCGTACAGCTCCACCCGCAGGCCCGCCCTGGCGAGGGTCACCCCCGCGGCGAGCCCGTTCGGCCCGGTGCCCACTATCACCGCGTCGGCGTCGGTCATGTCCCGCTCGCTTCCTTCCGTTCTTCCGCACACGGCGGCTCGTCCCTCGCTGCGTTCCGGATTCGGTCCCCGCCGGTTCGGGTCCCCGCCGCTCGGGTCCCCGCCGAAGCCGGGGGCCGGTGCCGTCCGCGCGCGGCAACGCGGTGTGCTGCCGTGGCCGGTGGCGCGGCCTCGCGCGGGGCCGCACGACGCGGCCTAGGCTGCGGCACGGCGGGATGCGGTCGTGAAGAAGCGGCGCACCGCCTCGCCGGCGGAGTCGGCGCGCACCGCCAGGGTGAACAGCCGCGCTCCCGCCATGCTGAGCAGCAGCGCACAGCCGAGGATGACCCCGGCGGACAGCGCCATCCCGGCGACGCTCTCCTCCCCCGTGGTGTACCGCAGCGGCACCAGCGTCGCCGAGAAGGGCGGGATGGTGCTCAGGACGTCGGCCCAGCGCGCCCCGGGCGCCTGAAGCGCGGCCAGGTTGGCGAACACGGTGAGCATGCTGACCATCTGGAGTGGCACGGTCACGGCCGGCACGTCGTCGGGGCGGGACATCATCGCGCCGACGCCGCCGTAGAGTGCGCCGAGGAAGAGGAAGCCGAGCAGGTACCAGACGACCGCCACTCCGGCGACGCCCACCACGATGTCCAGGTGGGTCCGGTCGCCGGCGGCCAGCAGCATGCCCAGGGCGGCGGCCCCCATCACGCAGGTCTGGACGAGGCCGACGGTGCCGGCGCCGATCACCTTCCCCCACAGCAGGGACAGCGGGCGGACCTTGGGCAGCAGCAGGTCCACGACGCGGTTCATCTTCTCCTCCATCAGCGCCTGCGTCACGGCCGAGCTCATGGTGGTGATGCGGGCGAAGAGCAGCATGACCACGACGTAGGCGATGAGTGTGCGGGCGACGCGGTCGGAGTCGTCGTGGACGGCGCTCAGCGACAAGGCCGTGCGGCTCGCCTCGGGACCCACGCTCAGCGCCGCCAGTTGCACCCGCGAGGTGACGGTCTCCAACTCGCCGAGCCGCGAGGACTTCCAGGCGGTGGCCTCGATGCCGCGGTCCGTCACCGCGACCACGAACGGCGTGTCCTCGGTCGGCTTTGCGCCGGGCGTCCCCGCCACCACATCGTTGTCCGGCAGGAGCACCGCCGCCCGCGCGGTCTCCCCGGCGCTCAGGCCGAGGACGGCGACCCGGTCGGACTCCGTCCCGTTCCCGGCCATCCGGGGAAAGAACACCAGGCCCGCGATGACGAGCACGCTGACGCCGACCCCGATCAGTGCGGCGCGGGAGAGCAGCCGCAGCCGGATCTCCCGGGCCACGATCAGGCCGAGTTCGGTGCGCAAGGGGGTGCGGTCACTTCGCGCCGGTCTCATCGCTCACCTCCGCGAAAACGTCTCCGAGGGTCTGCCGGCGCCGGGAGAACTCCGTGACCTCCCCCAGGCCGAGGGCCGCGCGCAGCACCCGGCCGGCATCGTCCGCCCCGGCCGGGACGGCGAACGTCGTGCCGTGCAGGAGCCGGGCCCCCGGCATGGCGGCGGACAGCTCCTGCGCGGTCGGAGCGCGACGGGCGCCGAAGGTGACGCGGATCGTCGCGCTGCCGCGGTCCCGCAGTTCGTCGACCCTCCCCTCGGCCACCACCGTGCCGCGGCGCAGGATGACGGCGCGTTCGCAGATGCTGTCGACGAGGTCGAGTTGGTGGCTGGAGAAGAAGACGCCGACCCCGCGCCCGGCCGCCTCGCGCAGGATCTCCGACATCGAGGCGGCGGCGGCCCGGTCGAGTCCGGAGAACGGCTCGTCGAGGATCAGCAGCCCGGGGTGGTTCAGCAGCGCGGCGATGAGCTGGACGCGCTGCTGGTTGCCGAGGCTGAGCGTCTTGAGCTTGGCGGACCGGTACCTTTCGATGCCGAGGCGCGCCGTCCACGCGGCCACCTCGCGTTCCGCCTCGGCCTTGGACATGCCGTAGAGGCGGGCCAGGTAGACGAGTTGCCGCGTCACCTTCATGTCCCGGTACAGGCCGCGGGCCTCGGGCATGTAGCCGATCGCGGCGCGGAACGCGTCGGTCACCGGCCTTCCGCCGACGAGGACGGTGCCCGCGTCCGGTTCGAGCAGGCCGGTGATGATGCGCAGGGACGTCGTCTTGCCGGAGCCGTTGTTGCCGACGAAGCCGGTGATCGTGCCCCGGGGCACCGAGAAGCTCACCCCGTCGAGGGCCACGCGGTCGCCGAAGCGCTTGGTGAGGCCGACGACTTCGAGGTGTCCCTCGCCTGCCGCGGATGCCGTGTCCCGGCGGTCCCCCGGCCCGGTACGGGCGCGAACGGCGCCGGCCCCGACGCTGCTCATGCGGCCGGTCCTGCGGCCGGCCGGGGCGCGGCGGACAGCTCGCGGCGGCGCTGCGCCAGGACGTAGTGGATGGCGGGGTGGGTGGCACCGAAGGCGAGGAAGAACCGGTTGAGCCCCATCAGCTGGCCGATGCCCAGGTGGAAGGCGGTCATCGAGGCGAGGTAGGCCCGAGCGGCGGGCCTGGGGAGCACGTAGACGAGGGGGAAGCCGCACTCGATGGCGATGGTGCCCCAGGACAGGGCCTTGGAGAGCTGTGGGTAACGCGTGATGAGCCGATGGGCGCGCGGGTCGCCGTAGTTCTTGGTGCGCAGGACGCCGCCGACGGCGTCGCCCTTCAGCCAGACCGGGGAGACCGCCTTCACGACGCCTGAGGCGGCGTAGGAGATCGTCGTCTCCAGCGCCAGCGCCCGCATGGCGAGGTCGTCGGCCTTCTCCCGGTCCTCGATCAGCGCGGTGGACGCGAGCGTGACGTTGATGACCTGCTGCAACTGGTCGGCGCCGTCTCGGCCGTACGGGTTCCAGTAGCGCTGGGCGGCGCTCAGTGCGGCCAGTGTCGTGCCACCGGCCAGACGCAGCGTGCGGTTCCGCGGCCACAGGAAGGTGGCCGCCGACACCGCCGCCTGCGCGCCGTGGAACGCGTAGGGCAGCCCCCTCCAGGAGAGAGCGCGGGTGATCCGGGGGTGGCGCTTGGCGAATTTCGGGTAGAAGACGTCGAATTGGCTGCCCAGGAGGTCGCCCTTCCGGAACTTCTCGTGCTGGCTGAGGGTTTCGAGGGCCGCCACGAACGTTCCCGCGGAGGCGATGCGGCGTACGGCGGTGGGCGAGTGCATCCGGGCGAGGGCCGAGGTCACCCGGGTCAGGCGGGGAAACAATGGGGGGGCTCCTTCTGTGAATCGTCGCTCGGGGAGGGAAGGGGGCGCCGTGACGCTCGCTTCCGGCGGGGAAGCCGCGCTTCGGGGCGGGCACGGGGCCGGGGCCCGGGCGCCCTGCCGGGCCGCGGCGCATCCGGCAGGGTTCGGCACGGCCCGCGGCTCTTCCGGTCCCGGCCCCCTGGGGCCGGGTTTGCGCGAGGCATGCGGAGGTTCCAGCCGCCCGGCGGCCGGGTTCCGGGCGCTGCCGCACCCGGCCGCCGGGCGACCTGCCGGTCAGAAGTAGACGGTGGCGTCCGTGACCGTTGCCGCGTGAATGACGAATTCAACGGCGCACGAGGAGCCCTCTGCCGCGAACAGGGGCCCGGGGACGACCTCGCTCAGTTCCGAGTCGGCGAATTCGGTGAGAGGCGTTGCCACGTCTCATCTCCTTGCTTTCGCGTGGGTTTTCTCCCGGCGGCCGTGCCCTCGCCTACGCCGCCACCGGTCGCGGCCGGGGGCCGTGCACCTCCCCGGCCGCCTTCCGGCGCGCCGCCGAGGGGGAACCGCCGGTTTTCCGGTGTCAGCCCTGGGTGATTTCCTGGGTGACGTTCCACACGGCGTCGGCCACGGCGACCAGGATGGCCCAGCCCTCGGGGCACGCGATGGTGGCGGCGGGGGTGCACAGGACCGGGGCGGCGTCCGAGCTCAGCCCCGCCTCGGTCCCCATCAGCGGCCCCGGGGTGACGTCCGCCAACGAGGCGTTGGCAAATTCGGCCACGACAGACATGCTGTATCTCCTTGTCGATTCGACAGATCTTCGACGGGATTTCGCCGAAGTCCGACGGAATTCCGGCGGATTTCCGCCCGCCGGAATGCTGTCTCCCCGGCCCGTGGGCCGAGCCCGTTCGGCCGAGGGGTCCGCTCTCCGACGCGGAAAACGCGTCGCGAGAACGGGGCTCCCGGTCGACCGGTGCTATCCGCGGGAGGCCGCCGCGGAGAGGGCCGCCGCGGAGAGGGCGGGCGCGGGCAGGCGGATGTGCTCGGAGGCGAACATGGGCTCGACCACGCGCGTCCCGCCTTCCGGATGGGAGCGCAGGAGGAGGAACTGGGTGTGGTCGGCGCCCGGCACGTGGTCCACCCGGGAGGTGAGATACCGCCCGAGGAGGCGGTAGGCGGGAGTCACCGACAGCCGCCTCATGTCCCCGGAGAACTGGCCGGCCGACACGATGAGGGTCTGGAGCGAGTCGAACAGCACCTTGGGCGCGCGATTCCTCGCGTTCCAGGCGACGGTGTACCACTGCCGGCCCGCGGTCACCTCGACCTCCGCCCAGGCCCCCGGGACGCCCGCGGTGAGGTCGCGGTACAGCAGATGCGTGTCCGCCACACCGGGATTGGGGCCGAAGAACCGCCAGTTCGGGGTCGGTATCCGCCACCTGCCCTTCCCCAGCAGGCCGTCGAACCTGCGGTCGGGGAGCTGGTCCGCGGCGGTGGCGATCAGCCATGCCGTCAACCCGGCGGACACCGCCCCGTACACGACCCGTTGCCTGTTCATGCCATTCCTCCGGAGACGATGAGTTCGGCGACGGTCCTCGCGTGGGTCTCCTCCGCGAGGACCCTCATGTGATCGGCGTCCTCGATGACGTGGTGCCGGAAGCGCCCCGACAGGTCCCGCAGCCCGGCCTGCGCCCTGCGGTGCCCCTCCGCGTTGCGCGCCGTCCGGAGCGCGGTCACCACGTGCACCGGCGCGGCGAGCCGCGCGATCGCCGGGTAGGAGAACGCCGTCACGTACTCGCGGTAGGCGGTGGCCCACACGCTCGGCAGGGCGTGGAAGTCCGTGATGCTCTCCCGGGTCTCCTCGGCGTATGTCTCCCTGACCGGCGACGAAGGACGCAGGACGTTGAGCCCGGAGGCCGCCCACACCCGCTCGATGAGCAGTTGCTGCCGTCGCCAGAGGTCGTCCGGCCCGCCGCGGAGCGCCTTCAGCTGGCCGAGGACCAGCGGGTCCACCATCACCACGTGGGAGACGTCCCCCTCCGTGCGCGACGCGGCGTACGCCGCGGCCAGGTGGCCGCCCAGGGAGTGGCCCGCCAGCACGAGCGGGAGCCCGCCGAGGTAGCGGTCGCGCAGCTCGTCGATGACCTTGAGCTGCTCCTCGGCCGTCGGGGCGCCGGGCAGCGGGCTGCTGAGACCGTATCCGGGCCGGTTGTAGCGGACGTAGGCCACGTTGTCCGGGAGGTTCCCGCAGACCCAGTCCCACTGTTCGTGCGGGAGGCCGAGGCCGTTGCAGAAGATCACGCCGAGCTCGGCGCCCTCCGCCCGCCGGCCGTGGACCTCGACCACGCCGCCCCCGGGCCGGTCCATCCTGCCGAACGCCGCGGTCCGGTACCGCCTGCCGCGGGCCCGGGCGCGGGCGCCGAACGTCCAGCCGTGCAGGAGCAGCGCCGCCACGCCGACGGCGAACTTCCGTTCCATGGACATCGTCTTCACTGTTCGCCCGCCAATCCTGCGCTCGGGGTGTGCGTTCGGTTCCCGATCGTGGAGGCCGCACCATGGGCAAACCTGGAACACACGTGGAACACCGACTCGGGCGGCGCAGATTGCGGCGGGCGGGGCCGGCCTGTCCCCCTCCGGCGTTCACTGGAACGGCCGGTCACGCATTGCCCGCCTGCCGGAGGGCTTCGACCATGGAAGAGGACAGTCGATGCGGGCGCGTGAGTGACGTTCCTCGCCCACCGGAGGCGTACGGCCGACCGCGGACGTACAGGTGTTTGCGGCGAGTTGACGTGCCGTCAGGGCCGACTCCCGTGCGAAGGCCGGGAACGCCGCGCCGTCTCGGTGAAGCCGAGCCCGCCCGCGCCGTTGCGGATGTCTCCCAGGCCAGGCGCCGCCTGCACGCGCCGTCACCGTGCGGGCGGCCTTCGCCGTGGGCCGCGTCCGCCGGGCGTCACCATGGAGGAAGAAATGACACTCAGCCGCATATGCGCCTTCACGGCCTCGGTGCTGCTCACCGCCGGCACGGCGATCGCCGCCACCCCGGGCAGTGAGGGCACCGATCAGGCGCCCGCCGCGGAAGAGGCCACTCCGCGGGCGGCCTTCACCCGGCACCAGGGCACCGCACGGCAGATACCGGCCGGTGGCCTTCTGGACGTGAGCGTGAGCTGCCCGAGCGGTCAAGTGCCCACAGGCGGTGGTGGCGCGTCCCAGTCGGGCCTCATCCACCTCGTCACGTCCGCCCCGACGGAGAACGGCTGGGGCGTTGTGGGCAGAAACACCGGGACGGTTCCGGACCAGCTGATCCCCTGGGTCGTCTGCACCACTCCCTGACGGCGGGGCCGACGCCGGCGAACCTGCCGGGGGGCAGGCCGGGGTGGGGGCCGGGTTGCGGCCCGGTGGGTTCGGTGACGGGGCCGTGAGGGGGCGCTGACGGGGCGGCGGGGCGACGCGGCGCGAGGGGGGAGGGAGGGGCAACGGGCCCGGCCTGTCGGGGGTTTGAGTGGGGGCGGGCCGGGGCCGGGCCTGGTGGGGGCTCCCGAAGGGGCAGTCGCGCTTCCCTGAGGGGCAGGAAGGGGCCGGTGGGCTTCAAGGGCGCGGGCCGGGTCCTGCACTGTGCTGACTATGGTCAATGCCAGCGCGTCGGCCCGCCTGGACCCGGAGGGGGCGGACGGCCGGGCGGGGCGGAGGTCTTCGCCGGCCTCCGAGGCCGCCGCGCCGTCCCCCGACGCGAGCGCGGCGGGGCCGGAGGGCCCCCGGGAGGAGCCGGGCGAGGGGGCGCGGGAAGGGGCGCGGGAGGGACCCGTCCCGGCGCGGGGCCCGATGCCTGGCGCCCGGCCCGGCCGCATCCTCGCGATGCAGGCGGCCGCGGGCAATGCCGCGGTCGCCCGGCTGCTCTCCCCCCGCGCGCCCCGGGACGCCGCCGCGCCGGACGCCGGGGCCGCCGCACGGGGCAGGGCGGGGAGCGCTGCCGGAACCGGGGCCGTGGGCGCGGCCGGGGCCCTCGCCGGGGCCGCCGCGGCCGGAGGCGGGGGGAGCGCCGCGGAGCGGGTGGCTGCCGCGGCGGGGCCCGTTCGGGCGCCGGCCGCGCCGCCGGCGGCGGAGGCGGAGGCGGCCGGGCCTGCCGTGCCGCCGCCCGGGCCCGACCTCGTGCCGCCGGCGCCGCCCGCGCCGCCGGTGCCGCCGCGGCTGCCGGACTCGGCGCCGACGCCCGCTCAGGAGGCGGCACTTGCCGCGATCGCGGCGAGCGCCGGGGAAGCCGCCGCGCGCATCGACGCGGCGCTGCGCGAGGAACTCGGCCGGGCCCGGGGCGCCGCCGGGGAACGCGCGAGCGCCCTCGACGCGGCGGTGACCGAACGCGCCGCCGACGTCCGCGCCGCGGCGCGGGCCGCCCGCGAGCGGGTCGGGGCCGAGGCCGAGGGCGGGCTGGCCCGGATGGCCGAGGCCGCGGCGGCCGGGGAGGCGGCGCTGGCCGCCGACGGCGCGGAGGCCAGGGCCGCGGCCGACGCCGCGCTCCTCGACCGCCGCACGGCCGTCGGCGACGGGGCCGTGGCCCGGGCGGAGCAGGCCAGGCAGGCCGCGAGGGGAGCGGCCGGGCAGGCGCAGGCGGAGACCGGGCAGCTGGCCGAGCGGTCGCGCGCCACGGGCGAGGCCAAGGCCAGGACGGCCGCCGCCGGGGACGAGGCCGTTCGCTCCGCGCAGGCCGCCGCCGCACACGAGGTGGCCGACGACACCGCGGGCGGCATCGGCACCGCCGCCCGGGATGCCGCGGCCGGGATGCGGGACCAGGGCGAGCAGGTCGCCCAGGCCGTGCAGGACCTCGCCGCGGGGGTGGCCGACGACCTGGCGGGGCACCGCACCGGCCTGGAACAGCACCTCGGGGCGCAGGACAGGCAGGCGGCGACGGCCCTTTCCGGCACCTCGGGGACGGGCGGCCGGGTGCTCGGCGAGCGGCGGGACGCCGCGCTCGCGGCCGTGGACCGCGCCGAGACCCAGAGCCTCGCCGCACTGCACCGGCAGGCCGCGGCCCGGCGGGAGGCCCTCGCCGAGGCGGGGGCGCAGGCCGAACGGCACCTGACCGAGGCCGCGGCGCAGGCGCACCGGGAGCTGGCCGCGGACGTCGAGCAGGCCGCCGCACTCTTCGCGAGCCGGCCGGCCGACGCGGAGAGCAGCGAGGCGGTCGCCGAACAGGCCGGAACGCGGCTGGCGCAGGCCGCCGGGCAGGTCGGCGAGGCGCTGTCCGGCCGGGCCTCGGAACTGGCCGGCGCCCTCGACGAGGCCGGGGCCGAGGCCGCGGGCGAGGCGGAGCGGGTGACCTCTCAGGCGGCCGGGGGACTCGCCGGGCTGGGCCAGGCCGGCGGGGACGGCGTGCGGGAGGCGGCGACCGCCACCCGGGAGGGCCTGGCCGGCACCGTGGGGCAGGCCAAGAGCGCCCGGGACGCCTCGGTCAGCGCCTTCACCGGGGCCCTCGATCAGAACGTGGCGGCCGCGGAGCCGGGGCTCGCGGATCTGCTGAGCCGTCACCGGGACGCGCTCGACGGCCGGGTCGGCGAGGTACGCACCGCCGCCGCGGGTCCCGCCGACTCGCTCGACCGGCGCATCGACACCGCGCAGCAGCGGGCGGCGGAACGCGCCTCCCGCAGCTGGCTCGGGAACCAGCTGGCCGATCTGTGGCAGGCCGTCACCAGCCCCGAGTTCCTGGTCGGGCTGGCCGTCGGGCTGCTGGTGGGCGCGGTCATCGTGCTCAGCGCGGGCACCGCCACGCCGTTCGTGATCATGGCGGCGGGGATCGCGGCCGGGGCCGCGGGCGCCGCGGCGGGCACGATGACGGGCAACATCCGGGCCGGCAAGAGCGGCCTGGACGTCTTCGACAACGTCCTGCACAACGCGCTGGTCGGCGGCCTGGCGGGCGGCGTGGCGGCGGGGGTCTACCTCTTCGGCGCCGGCGTCGTGGCCGGTCTCGGCCTCACCGGCACGGCGGCGACCGTGGGCGGCCTCCTCACCCTGGAGGTGGCGGCCGTCGCCTCCAATACCGTCGCGAACCTCGTCGAGGGCCGCCCCTGGGACGAGAACCTGCTGGCGGCGATGCTGCTCGCCCCCCTCATGGAGCTGATCGCCGCGAAGATCCCGGGGCTGAAGGGCGCGGAGGGGGAACGCCCGACGGCCGCCCCGGACGAGCCGGCCGCCCCGCGCGGCCCGGCCGTGGACGACGCGCCGGGACCCGGGCCGGCGGCCGGGGAGGAGGGGCCGCCGGTGCCCCGGCCGGAGGGGGAGGGGCCCGCGCCGGGTGCGGAGGAGGACGGGCCGGGGCCGGTTCCCGAGGAGGACGGGCCCGGGCCGCGGCCGGAGGAGGACACCCCGGGGCCAGGTCCCGAGGGGGCCGAGGGCATCACCGACGAGGACGTCCACGTCGAGGACCTGCTGGAGCCGGAACCCCGCGCGGACGAGCCCGACCTCGACCCGGCGGTCTGCTTCCCCGCCGGGACCCTGGTCTCCACGCCCCGGGGCCCCCGCCCCATCGAGGGCGTCGAGCCGGGCTCGCTCGTCCACGTCCACGACTTCGCCACCGGCCGGGTGGACACGCGCCGCGTGCTGGGCGTGGTCACCGGCAGCACCGGCCGCTGGAGAGACGTCAGGCTCGCCGGGGAGACCGTGCGGGCCACGCCCGGCCACCGGTTCTGGTGCGAGTCGGCCGGGGACTGGGTCACGGCCGGGGAGCTGGCGCCGGGGATGACCGTCCGGCTGCGGGACGGCGGCGTCGCCGAGGTGCTCGGCGTGTCGGACGTGGTCCCCGACCGGCCGGAGCCGACCTTCAACCTGAGCGTGGCGGAGGCGGAGAACTACTTCGTCGGCGCCCGCGGGGTGCTCGTCCACAACATCGGCAAGGCGCGGATGCGGTACCTGCGCCGCCCCGGTTACCGCAACTACGTGCTGCGAAACGCCAAGGGCAGGATCTACTACTCGGGCATGTGCCGGCCAGGCGAGACGGCCGCCGGCCTTGAGCGCAGGCACGGCGCCAACCACAACCGTTTCAACGCCGCCCGGGGGGACCGCGTCGAATTCCTGCCGGGCAGGCGCGAGTACGGCGAGGCCCGGCTGCTTGAGCACCGCACGGCGGTGGCCAACAGCACGATCATCGGCCGGGCGGGGAAGAACTACCGCGGCAACCGGCAGGACCCCCTGAACGCGAAGAAAATGGCGGAGTACCTCGAGTACGAGCAGGTGCGGCAGGGCTGCGGGTGATGGCCGGGGCCGAACGGGCAGCGCGCGGAAGAAGACGCACGGAAAGACGCACGGAAAAGAAGAGGGACGCATGACGGCGGAGGAGGACCCCGGCGCGGCGGCCGGGCGGGCGGTGGCCGGGCTGGCCGGGCTGCTGGCGGAGGAGCTGGGCGGCCCGCCGCGGCTGCGGGAGCTGCTCGACGTGCTCGGCTGGGCCGCCGCCTCGCTCGGCCCCGAGCTCGCCGGGGAGCCGGAAGGGCCGGTGCTCCTCAGGGCGCGGCTGCGCCGGGGCGCGGCGGAGGGCGGCGCGGCGGCCGGGCCCTCCCGGGCGCCCGAGGTGGGCGACGCCACGATCGTGGAGGCCGGGGACCTGCTGGCGCGGTTCGCGCGCCGGGTGGCCGCGGCGGAGGGGGCGCCGCCCTCGCCGGCCCGCCTGGTCGCCCTGCTCGGCCGGGGGCTTCGGCAGGCGCCGGAGGGGACCCTGGCCGACGTGCGGCCGGGTGACGTGTCCGCGCTCGGCATCGCCGCCGTCCCGCGCCGGAAGCGGGCCGAGCCGGGCGACATCGTGGCCATCCCGGCCCGCGGCGGGGGCCACCACCTCGCGGTCGCGCTGGAGCGCAACGTCTTCGGCACGGCACTCGGCCTGTTCACCGGAGTGCACCCGGCCCGTCCCGTCTCGGCCTCCCGCCACCCGGCGGTCGATCCCCGGCCGGTGTACGTCGGCGAGGAGGCCGTGGCGTCCGGGCGCTGGCCGGTCGTCGGGCGCGACCCGGGGCTGTGCGCCCTGTGGCCCCCGGCGCCGGAGATCTACCACCGGCCGGTGGCCGACGTGCCCATGCCGGGCATCGGCCCGTACGGCGCGGCGGAGAAGCCGGACGGGACGCTGCGGGAGCTCGGCGAGGCGGAGGCCAGGGAGGTGGGCGTGCTCGACCCCGGGTTCCACCAGCTCTACCTCGGCACCCAGCTGGAACAGGAGCTGGACGCCAGGACCGCCTGACCCGGCCGGCGGGGCCGGGGCAGGACCCGCTGCCCGAAGGGGCAAGGAAGCAGGTACCCGCGGTGCGGCCCAGGTCCCTACCCCGCGCCGCGCCCGCTGCCGAGAATCGGACCCCGTTGCCGGCCAAGGAGAGTGGGTATGCCGCACTACCAGTCCCCAGGCGTCTACGTCGAGGAAGTGGACTCCGGGTCGCGGCCGATCGAGGGGGTGGGGACCTCCGTCGCCGCCTTCATCGGGTTCGCGCGCAAGGGCCCGCTGAACACTCCCACGCTGATCACCAACTGGAGCCAGTTCGTCAGCGTCTTCGGGGAGTTCGTCGAGGGGGCCTACCTGCCGTCCTCCGTCTACGGGTTCTTCGCCAACGGCGGCGGCATCTGCTACGTGGTGCGGATCGGCGGGGCCGAGGCGGACGAGGCGGCGCCGGCCGCGGACGGGGCCGAACCGGCGGCGCGGCTGGGGCCGTTCGCGGTGCGCGCCCTGCCGGGCGTCACCGGCGCCCTCTCCGTCGAGGCGGCCCCGGCCGAGGGGGAGAACCCGCCGGCGGACGCGTTCACGCTGCTGGTCAGGCGCGACGGCGAGGTCGTGGAGAGCTACCCGGGCGTCACGGCCAAGCGCGGCAAGGACAACGTGGTCGCGCAGGTGGCCGCGCGTTCCCGGGTCATCCGCCTGGAGGCCGCGGACAAGGGGGCCGCGCTCGCCAGGCCGGAGCCGCAGACGGTCAGCCTGCCGGTGGCGGCCCCGGAGGGCGGCTCGCCCGGGGCGCTGCCCGAGGTGCTGTCGGCCGGCACCTATGTCGGCGACGCGGACCAGCGGACCGGCTTCGGCGGCCTGGAGGCCGTCGAGGAGGTCACCATGGTGGCCGCCCCCGACCTGATGAGCGCCTACGAGCGGGGCGTGGTGGACCTGGAGACGGTGATCGCCGTCCAGCGCGGGATGATCACGCACTGCGAGACCATGGGCGACCGGATCGCCATCCTGGACCCGCCGCCGGCGATGAGCCCGCAGCAGGTGCGGGCCTGGCGGCAGGAGACCACCGGCTTCGACTCCAAGTACGCGACGATGTACTACCCGTGGATCAAGGTCTTCGACCCGTCCGTCGGCCGTGCCGTCTTCATGCCGCCGAGCGGCCACGTGGCCGGGGTGTGGGCCCGCAACGACAGCACCCACGGGGTCCACAAGGCCCCCGCGAACGAGGTGATCCGCGAGGCCATCGCCCTGCAGACGCAGCTCACCAAGGGCGAGCACGACCTGCTCAACCCGATCGGGCTCAACTGCATCCGGTCCTTCCCCGGCCGCGGGATACGGATTTGGGGCGCGCGGACGCTCTCCAGCGACGCGGCCTGGCGCTACCTCAATGTCCGGCGGCTCTTCAACTACCTGGAGGAGTCGATCCTCGCGGGCACCCAGTGGGTGGTCTTCGAGCCCAACGACGACGCCCTGTGGGCCCGGATCCGGCGCACCGTCGCGGCCTTCCTGGTCAACGAGTGGCGCAGGGGGGCGCTGTTCGGCCTCACCCCGGACGAGGCGTTCTACGTGCGCTGCGACCGGGAGACCAACCCGCCGGAGAGCATCGACGCGGGGCAGGTCATCTGCCAGATCGGGGTCGCTCCGGTGAAGCCGGCGGAGTTCGTGGTGTTCCGGCTGGCCCAGCTCTCGGCCGGCAGCGGCTCGGTGGACGAGTAGCCGCCGCCGTAGCCGTCACAACGGAGACAAGAGGAGGCTGGCATGTCGCTGCCAGATTTGGACAGTTCCGTCGGGCACTCCTTCGGGCTCGAGTTCGACAGCGTGGTCATCCGGCAGATCACGGAGGTCAGCGGGCTGAAGATGGAGCAGGACGTCATCGAGCTGAAGCAGAACACGGCCGACGGCAAGTACGCGATCAAGAAGCTCCCCGGCCGCCCGCGGGCCGGCGAGGTCACCGTCACCCGCGGCCTCACCGAGGACAACAGCTTCGAGCTGTGGATCAAGGACTCCCGCTTCGGGCAGATGGCCAACGCCCGCCGCAACGGGGCGGTCATCGTCTACGACTTCGAGGGCAACGCGATCAAGCGCTACAAGCTGATCAACGCCTGGCCCAAGTCGCTGGAGATCAGCACCCTCAAGGCGGGGGACACCTCCGTGCTCACCGAGAAGCTGTCGATCACGTACGAGAGCATGGAAGTCGAGGTCTGATGCGCCGTTCCATCGCCGCGTCGGCCCGCCCGGAGGAGGCTCCCGAGGGCGCGGCCGCCCCGGTGCCCGCCGAGCGGCCCCGGCCGCAGGAGAGGCTGGTCACCGAGTTCCCCTTCGAGCTGCCGCGGGGCTATGTGGACGCGTCGGGGACCGTGCACAGGACCGGCGTGATGCGGCTGGCCACCGCCAGGGACGAGCTGATCCCCCTGCGCGACGACCGGGTGCGGGAGAACGCGGCCTATCTGTCGGTGGTGCTGATCGCGCGGGTGCTCACCCGGCTCGGCACCATCGAGGACGTGCACCCGGGCATCGTGGAGGACCTCTTCGCCTCCGACCTGGCCTTCCTTCAGGACTTCTACCGCCGGATCAACGCGGAGGGCCACACCCGCGCCGCGGTGACCTGCCCGGCCTGCCGGGAGAGCTTCGCGGTGGACCTCGCCGGTGGTGGTCGCCTGGGGGAATCGTGACGTACGCGGCCGACCGCATCCACGAGGAGGTCGCGTACCTCGCCTTTCACTTCCACTGGGGGCTCGACCAGATCCTCGATCTGGAACACGCCGACCGGCTGGGATACGTCAACCAGATTGCCCGGCTGACCGGACGGTGACGCCCGGAGGACTGGGGAGACCGAGGAACTGATGGGATTGCTGTCCTGGCTCGGCCGCAACCGCGGTCCGGCGCCCGCCCCGCCGCCGGCCGGGCCCGCGCCGGACGCGTCCCCGTCCGCCGCGCCCGCGCCTGGCGGGCGGTCACCGGACGGGCGGTCACCGGCGGGGCGGCCGGCGCGGGCCGCCGGGTGGCGCGAGCTGCCCGCGCTCCGGCGCACCCTGGACGCGCCGCGCCTGGTGTCGGGTCCTGAGGAGTTCCGCGGCTCGCTGAGCACCTGGCGCAACGCCTCGTTCACCGGGCCGCTCGGCCATCTGGTCAGCCCGGCGGCCCCTTCGGGGCTGGTGCACGGGCTCGCCGCGCCCGGTTCCCCGCCGCGGGAGCCGGGCGAAGACCGGGCGGCGGTCCTGGAGTTCCCGGCCGGGGAGGGCGGCGGGGCGCCCGCCGCGGTCCCCGGCGGCGCGGCACCGGTGCGGCCCGCGGCCCCGCCCCTCCAGCGGTCGGCCGGCGCCCCGCCGGGTGCGGCGGCCTTGACCTCGGCGCCGCCGGTGCGGCCGGCGTTCCGGCTCGCCCCGCTGCCGCTCCCCGGAACGCGCCCCGCCGGGTGCCCCGCTCCCCTTCCCGCCCGGCCCCCGGCCGCGGGGGGCACGCCCCCGGCCACGGCGACCGCCCCGGCCCGGGCCGCCGCCGCTCCCGCGGCCCCTGAGCCGCGTGTCCCGCCCGGGGCCGCGGCGGCGCCCGAGGCGAGGGCGGCGGCCCTGCCGGAAGCCGCGGCACAGACCGCGAGCCGGGCCACGGCGCAGGCGGGGCCGGGGGCCGCGGCGGGAGCCGAGCCGCCCGCCGTGCCGGCGGCCGGGGGGCAGGCGGCGGGCGCGGCGGCGCCGGAGGGCGCCGCGGTGCGCCCGCTGTCCACGGCGGGCCCGCTCCCGGTCACCCTGCCGGCCCCCGCACCGCCTCCCGCGCGCCCCGCCGCGGGCGGGCCGCCCGGGACGCTCGGCCCGGCGCAGGCGAAACCGGCCACCCCTCCCGCGGGGGTGCGGCCCCCGGTCACCCGCCCGCTGGGGCTGGGCGAGCCGCTGCGGGCGCTGCCGCCGACCGCCCAGCGCGAGCCGGGGCCGCAGGCGGCGCCCCGGCCCGCCGCCGCTCCCCCGCCACCCGCGGCCACGGGCCCGGCCCCCGCGCCGCCCCCTGGGCCCGCCCCGGCGCCCCGGCCGGAACTCCCCCGGGCGGCCGAGACGCCGGCGCCGATGGGGTCCCCGGGCGCGGGACCCGCCGGGGAACGCCGCGCCGCACCCGCCCCGGAGTCCCCCGCACCGCCCGCGCCCCCCGCGCCGCCCGCGGCCCGGGCCGGGGCCGACGGCGGGGACACCGGCCCGGTGGACAACGGCCCGGCGGGGGTTCCCGCGCCTCCCGGCGCGTCCCCGGTCGCCGGGCTGCTCGGCGACGCTCCCCTCGCGGTCCCGCCGCGGCCCTGGGCGGAACCCGCGCCGGGCCCGCGGACCCCGTCCCCGCACCTCCCCGCCTCCCAGTCCCCCTCCGCGCAGGCTTCCTCCGCGCAGGCACCCACCCCGCAGGCGCCGCTCCCGCAGGCCCCCGCTCCGCGGGGCACGGCGCCGCACGCGCAGGCCGTGCGGGGCTCCGCTCCCGGGGGCCGGGAGGCGGACTCGCGCACCTCCGGCTCCGGCGTTCCTGCCGCCCGCCCGCCCGCGCGGGGCGCGGGGCCCGAGGCCGCCGCCGTGCCGGAACCTCCGGCCGTGCCGCTGCGCCCCCTCCCGCGGCGCCACGAGCCGCCCGGCGCCCCCGGCACCGCCGGGGGCCCGGGCCGGGCGGCGGCCGAGGGGCCCGTGGTGCCGCTGGTGACGCAGCGGGCCCTGCCGCTGTTCTCCGGCACGCAGATGCCGCCGCCGGCCGACCCGCCCGTACGGGTGGTGACCCCGCTGCCGCGGTGGGAGGCGCCGGGCGCGGGGGACGGCGAGCCGCCGGGGCGCGGCCCCCGGTCCGGCGGTGCCCTGCCGTCGCAACCGCCCACCGCCGACGGCAGGCCGGGCCCGCCCCGGCCGGTGCCCGGCCCGTCCCTCCCGCGCTCCGCGCCCACCGCGCCTGTCGGGACGGCTCCCGCCCCCTCGCCGGGGGAACTCCCCCGGCCGGTCGCGCGCTCCGCCTCCGGGCCGGTGCCGGTCCCGGTCCCGGCGGCGGTCCAGCGGCACGGGGCCGCGGGCGCGCCGGGGCCGCGGGCGCCTCAGGCGGCCCCGCGGGCGCCGTGGCCAGGCCCGCTCCCCGGCCAGGCGGCGCCCGGGACGAGGGGCCGTGGCCCGGCCCCGCCGGCCGCTGCCCCGCCGGCCGCGGGCCGGCGTTCCCCGGAACCCCCGGGGCCCGGCAGCGCCAACGCCGGGCCGGTGGACGCCGGTTCCGTGGCCGTGGCGGCCGGGCTCGCCCAGCGCCTGCCGGACGGCTCGGTCGTCTTCCACGCCCCTGCCGCCCCGCGGGCCGCGCGCCTCCCGGCGCCGGAGCGGGCGTGGGACGGGGAGGGGGCGCGGGACGGCGCGTGGCCCCGGGTGCAGGCGCAGTCGGTGGAGTTCGCGCCGCCCGCGCCGCCGGAACCGGCCGGTCCGCCGCCCGAACCCCCGCCCGCCTCCGCGCCGCCGCCCGAGCCGCCCGCCGCGGCCGGGCCTGCCCCCGGCGGCCCGCAGGACGAGGGGGCGGAGCCGTCCGCGTCCGGGGCCTGGGGGCGTCCCGGCGCCCAGGGCGGGGCGCGGGCCGTGGACGACGAGCTGGTCCGCGCGCTGCTGCCGCCGCTCAGCCGCATGCTCAAGGCCGAACTCCGCATCGAGCGGGAACGTTCCGGCTTTCTCCTCGACACCAGGCACTGACATGTCACCCGGCGGGTGAGGCAAGGAGGTTCGCACCATGGCCGTGACCGACGACCCGGCGGTCAGCGTCTGTTTCGTCGTCACCATCGACGGCATCGAGCTCGGCTCCTTCAACACCTGCGAGGGCCTCGGCTGCGAGGTCGTGCTCGAACAGCGGGAGGAGGGCGGGAACAACGGCCACCTCTGGCAGCTGCCGACCCGGCTGAAGTACCCGAACATCAAGCTCTCCCGGCCGCTGACCAAGGACACCGAGAAGGTGGCCCAGTGGTTCGCCAGCATGACCACCGGCTTCCGGCGCAAGACCGCACGCATCGAGGCCCGCACCGGGGACGGGCGCAAGGTCGCCCACTGGGGGCTGCTCGAGGTGGTCCCGGTGCGCTGGACGGGCCCCTCCTTCAGCCCCGACTCCCCCAAGGTGGCCACCGAGACCATCGAGATCGCCCACCACGGCTATGTGATGGAGGACTAGCGCGATGGGATCTCCCCTGGCGTTCAGCGCCGCAGGCGGCGGCGTCTCCCGGGCGGGCGGCGGCATGCGGCCCAAGCTGGAGCACGCCTATCTGGAGCTGCGCACCCCTCCGCCGCGGGGCAGCCTCACCCCGGGCGGGCCCTGCGGGCGCATCGACTTCCAGTTCAACCCCAAGGAGCTGAGCCTGGCGAAGGGCGCCATCTGGAAACGCACTCCCGCCAAGGGGGCCAAGAGCGCGGGCCCGCCCGAGTACCAGGGTCCCGAGCCGAGCCGGCTCACCCTGGAGATGTTCTTCGACGCCAGCGACACCCAGGACTCCAGCGTGGTCGTGGCGGTGGAGAAGCTGCTGGCCTGCTGCGTGCCCACCAGCGAGACCAGGCAGCAGCAGCGGTCCTCGCCGCCGTGGGTCGTCTTCCACTGGGGAGGGCTCACCGGCTTCCCCGGCTACGTGAGCAAGGTGTCGGTCAAGTACACCCTGTTCACCACCTCCGGGGTGCCGGTGCGGGCCGTCTGCCAGGTGACGGTGGAGGAGATCACCGGCGAGACGCCGGGCCAGAACCCGACCTCGGGCGCGCTGCACGCACGGCGCGTGCACCGGCTGCGCGCCGGGGAGACCCTGGCGCACCTGGCCTGGCAGGAGTACGGGGACCCCGGGGCGTGGCGGGCGATCGCCGAGGCCAACGGGATCGACGACCCGATGCGGCTGGCGCCCGGCCGGGAGCTGCTGCTGCCCGCGCTGGGCGAGCTGGCCGGCGAGCCCCGCGGCGAGTGGGGCGGCGAGCCGGGTGGGGAGCCGGAGGGGCAGGGGCGCGGCGTGGGATCCGGCGCGGGCCGTCCCGCGCTCGCGTCGCGGCCGGGCCTCCCCGCGGGCGGGTCCCGGGGCCGGGCGTGGTGAACCAGAGCGTCGCCAAGACGCTGCTTGCGGAGTTCGACGGCCGGGCGCTGCCCCCCGCCCTCGCCACCACGCTGGTCGAGGCGTACGTGGACGGCAGCCGCACGCTCCCGGATCTCTTCGTGCTGCGCTTCCGCGATCCCGACCGGGTGCTGCTCGAACAGACGGGCGCCCGCATCGGCACCCCGGTGCGGCTGCTGGCCGCCGTCGGGGACGGGGCCGCCCCCCAGCCGCTGATGAGCGGGGAGATCACCGCCCTGGAGGTGGAGGTCGACGAGACCGGCACCTTCACCCTGCTGCGCGGGTTCGACGAGTCGCACCGGCTGCTGCGCGGCCGGCGGGTGGCGGGCTACCAGAACATGACGCTGGCCGACATCTGCACCCGGGTGGCGCGCCGGGCCGGGCTGCAGGCCGGGCGGATGGAGGTGGCCGGGCCCGTCCTGGAGCACGTGGCCCAGCCCAACATCTCCGACTGGCAGTTCCTCAGCGCCCTCGCCCAGGACGCGGGCGCCCAGATCCACGTGACCCAGGGGCGGCTGCACCTGGTGCGGCCTACCGAGGCCGCCGGGGCGCCCGACGTGTCCGCGCGGGCCCAGCGCGAGCCCCTCGTGCTGGAGCTCGGCGACAATCTGCTGCGCTGCCGGGCCGGGGTGTCGGCCGCGGAGCAGGTGACGGCGGTCGAGGTCCGCGCCTGGGACATGCGGATCAAGCGGGAGGTGGTCGGCCGCGCGCGGGTGACCGCCGAGGGGGCCCCGACCCAGCAGGCCGGCCTCGCCCCCGCCGAGGCCGCCGGCGTCTTCGGCCCGCCGGGCTTCGCGGTCACCGACACGCCGTACGGGAGCCAGGCCGAGGCCGACCAGGCCGCCACGGCGCTTGCGGAGCGGATCGCCGGGTCCTTCGCCGAACTGGACGCGGTGATCCGCGGCAATCCCGCGGTGCGCGCGGGCGTCGCGGTGACCCTGGTGGGGGTGGGCAAGCCCTTCGAGGGCCGCTACACGGTCACCGCCGCCCGGCACGTCTTCGATCCCGTCCGCGGCTACGAAACCTGGGTCACCGTCTCGGGGCAGCAGGAGCGTTCCCTGTCCTGGCTGGCGGGCGGCGGGCGGGGCGGGGCGGGCGCCGCGGCTGCGGCGGGCTGCGCCGGGCTGGTCAGCGCCGTGGTCACCGACACGAAGGACCCGGAGGGGCTCGGCCGGGTGAAGGTGGAGTTTCCCTGGCTGGCCGACGACTACGCCAGCGCCTGGGCGCGCACCGCCCAGGCGGGCGGCACCAGCGGCGGGGAGGTGCTGTTCCTGCCCGAGGTCGGCGAGGAGGTGCTCGTCGGCTTCGAGCTGGGCCACCTGAACCGCCCCTACGTGCTCGGCGGGCTGTTCAACGGTCACGACAGGCCCGAGCAGGGACCGCAGGGCGCGGCGGCGGTCGACGCCACCAGCGGCGAGGTCACCAAGCTGGCGCTGGACTCCCGCGAGGGCAACCGGCTCGAACTGCTCGACTTCCCGAACGGCCCCCAGGGGGTCCGCCTCCTCACCGGGGACGGGAAGCTCACCCTCGCCCTGGACCGCACAGAGACCGTGATCGTCGTGGACAGCGAGGGCCAGGTGCGGATCGAGGCGGCCGAGCAGATCTCCGTCACGGCGGGCAACGGCATCTCCGTGGACGCGGGCCGCGGGGGTCTTGAACTGACCGGCGAGACGGTCGAGGTGACGGCCAGGAGCGGAATCCGGGTGAACGCCGGCGGCGGCCGGCTGTCGCTGACCACCGACGCGGCGCTGGAGGCGCGGGGCAACCAGGTCTCCGTCCAGGGAGCGACGCGCACCGAGCTCAAGGGCGGCAGCAATCTGTCCGTCAAGGCGCCCTTGGTACAGATCAACTGAGGCAGGAGCGGAGACGATGTCAGCAGCCGCACGAGTCGGCGATCTCACCGGGCACCCGGGGGTGATCAGCGGCCCGGGGGTGCCCACCGTGCTGATCGGCGGCAGCCCCGCGGCCACGGTGGGCACCCCGCACGCGTGCCAGTTCCCCACCGGGCATCCGCCGTCGGCGATCGCGCCGCCCGGCAGCACCAGCGTGCTGATCGGGGGCCGTCCGGCCGCCAGGATGGGTGACCTCGCCGCCTGCGGGGCGCCCGTCGTCTCGGGCTGCCCGACCGTGCTGATCGGCGGGTGAGCGGCGTGGCACGGCAGTTCGTCGGCGCGGGCTGGGCGTTCCCGCCCCGCACCGACGCCACCGGCAGGATCGCCCTGGTCTCCGGGGACCGCGAGATCGAGGAGGCCATCCGGCTCGTGCTGGCCACCTCGCCCGGCGAGCGGCCGATGCGCCCCGAGTTCGGCTGCCGCCTGCACGACTACGTGTTCGCGCCCGCGGACGCCGGCACCGCGGGGCAGCTCGCCGCGGAGGTGCGCCGGGCCCTGGACCGCTGGGAGCCGCGCATCGAGGTGGCGGACGTCGTCGTCCGGTTCGACGAGACCGACGACGGCGTGCTCTACCTCGACATCGGCTACTCGGTGCGCGGCTCCAACGATCCGCGCAACCTCGTCTTTCCCTTCTATGTGATTCCGCACCACGAGGAGTCTCAATG
This sequence comes from Streptomyces hoynatensis, assembly GCF_003626535.1. Classification (GTDB taxonomy): domain Bacteria; phylum Actinomycetota; class Actinomycetes; order Streptomycetales; family Streptomycetaceae; genus Streptomyces; species Streptomyces hoynatensis. The sequence goes on along the minus strand of NZ_RBAL01000036.1, from coordinate 110 downwards.
ATGAAGTCAAGCCGCCTGCGTGACTGGCGGGGCGGGGGTGAATACCCGGTTGTCGCGCAGGAGGACCCACAGGACGCTCGCCCGTCGGCGTGCGAGGGCGATGATGGCCT
>NZ_RBAL01000035.1 GCF_003626535.1 Streptomyces hoynatensis | reverse complement strand
TCCCCGAGGGTGAGCGGGACGAAGCCGGCCGTCTCCTGCGGGTGTTGCTGGAGGAGCACCGCCGGTCTGCCGGTGGGGCGTCGGCCGGGGAGGGGGGCCTGGCCGTCGCGGGGGATGTGAGCATCACCGCGGAGGGCGGTTCCATCGCTGCGGGCGTCGTGCACGGAGGCGCGAGCATCGGAAACCCTTCACCGCCGGCTCCGCCTCAGGGCTGAGCGGAGACCCGGCGCACCCAGGCCCACGCCACCCCCGGCAATCCTCTGGCCCGGGCGCCTCTGCGCCTTCGGGCGGCGTGTCCGCTTTCGGTGGGGGCATCGCGGTCGGTCAGATCCACGGCAATGTCACGGTGAAGGCGTCTCGTTCCCCGGCTTCGTGGCCGCATCAGGTTGGGGTGATCCCGCCGCGGGCTGGGGCCTTCCAGCGTCGGGTGCAGGCGGGGTGGTTGCGGGAGGCGGTTGCCGAGGGGGGCACGGTGGTGCTGTGCCAGGTGCTGTCCGGGATGGGCGGGGTGGGCAAGACGCAGCTGGCGGCCGAGTATGCCCGCATGGCCTGGGAACGGGGTCTCAAGCCGGGTGGGGTGGATGTGCTGGTCTGGATCAGTGCGGGCAGCCGCGAGGCGATTGTGGCCGCCTATGCCCAGGCGGGTGCGGAACTGTGCGGTGCCGATCCCGGCGATGCCGATCAGGCGGCGCGTGCTTTTCTGGCGTGGCTTCAGCCCAAACCCGGGGCCAGGCCGTGTCGTTGGCTGGTGGTTTTGGACGATGTCACCGATCCCGCCCACCTGCGGGGTCTGTGGCCGCCTGCCTCCCCGTTGGGGCGGGTTCTGGTCACCACCCGCCGCCGTGACGCGGCCTTGACGGGCCGGGGCCGTGTGGTGAGTGTCGGCGTGTTCACCGAGGCCGAAGCGGTCGCCTACCTCACCCAGGCCCTGAGCGCCTTCGGCCGCAGTGAACCCGACGGGCAACTCGCCGCGCTCGCCCGCGACCTGGGATTCCTGCCGCTGGCCCTGTCCCAGGCCGCCGCCTACCTCACCGACACACTTCTGTCCTGCGCCGGCTACCGTGCCCTGCTGGCCGGCCGGAAGGGGAAGCTCGCCGACCTGGTCCCCGCGGACGGTGCTTTGCCCGACGACCAGCGTGCCACCGTGGCCGCCACCTGGGCCCTGTCCATCGAGCACGCCGACACCCTGCGCCCGGCGGGGCTGGCACGCCCCATGCTTCACCTGACAGCCCTGCTGGATCCCAACGGCATCCCCGCCACCGTCCTGACCTCCCAGCCCGCCCTCACCTACCTGACCGAGAACCGCACCCCCACCAACACGGGCACCCCCGCCGGCACAGGCACTCCCACCGACACAAGCACCCCCACCGGCACGGGCACCTCCCACCTGCCAGGCCGGGTCACGGCTGAAGATGCCACGCTCGCGTTGCGTGCCCTGCACCGGCTCAGCCTCATCGACCACGCCCCCGCCACCCCCCACATCGCCGTCCGCGTCCACCAGCTCATCCAGCGCGCCACCCGTGACACCCTCACTCCCACCGGGCACGACCACCTCGCCCGCACCGCCGCCGACGCCCTCACCGACGCCTGGCCCGGCATCGAACGCGACACCGGCCTCGCCGGTGCATTGCGCGCCAACGCCGCCGCCCTCACCCGCGCCGCCGAAGACGCCCTCTACCGGCCCAACGCCCACCCGGTGCTTTTCCGCACCGGCCGGAGCCTCGGCGAAGCCGGCCAGGTCACTGCCGCCCTCACCCACTTCCACCACATGGCCCAAGCCACCCACCACCACCTCGGCCCCGACCACCCCGACACCCTGACCACCCGCCACAACCTCGCCTACTGGCGGGGTAGAGCGGGGGACGTGGCGGGTGCCGCGGCTGCGTTCGGGGAGTTGCTGGCGGACCGGGTGCGGGTGCTGGGCCCCGACCACCCCGACACCCTGACCACCCGCGACAACCTCGCCTGGTGGCAGGGCGAGGCGGGGGACGTGGCGGGTGCCGTGGCTGCGTTCGAGGAGTTGCTTGCGGACCGGGTGCGGGTGCTGGGCCCCGACCACTCCGACACCCTGACCACCCGCGACAACCTCGCCTGGTGGCAGGGCGAGGCGACCGTGGATGAATCGACCGATCCCTGAAACAAGACCGTTAACCGGCGGCGCATGGCCGGAACGAGCCCGGAGCGTGCGGGCGAAACGGTGTCAAAGAGTCGGTGGACTCAACAAATATCTGTCCCGTAACGGCTGGTCGCGGGTGAGATGGGTGAGTGGTGTGATCACCCCGGCGCAGCCGTCCTGGAGGCCCTGTTCACCGGGCTGAGCCCGCGGCTGTTCCGCGAGCTGGTGACCATACTTCGTCGTGAGGGCGCGGACGCGGTGCGGCGGGGTGTCGTCACCGCTAGACCGACCCGGGCCGTCTGCTGTTTCCTTGTCCCTGGATTCCGCCGTGGCGGCGAACGCGCACCAGCCCGCCTGTCAGTCGAGTTCTCTGCGCGGCAGCCGGCATCAGAGACGAAACATTGCTTCCACCGTCACCTGGTGACCGGAAAGCCACAGGTCATGAGCGTTCCCCTCTGTGTGGTGCCCTGCCGGGGGCACCAGCGCAAACGCCCCGGACCGATCGTGGTCCGGGGCGTTTGACATCAGGTTTTGACATCAACGGCGGCGGTCACCGACGCACGGGATGCCTTCCGAGCAGCCGGTCCATGTGGCTGATTGCCTCCCGCTGGGTGTCCTGGACGACGTGGGTGTAGACGTCCATGGCGATGCTGATTCGGGAGTGCCCGAGGATCTCCAGCGACCCGCGGCGCCACGCCGGCGGCCGTTGTCCACCATGGCCAGCAGATCACGACCCTTGGCATCGCACTCGGCCCATGTCTTGCCGTAGCGAACTTCCGCGCCCGGGTGCCGTCTGGCTGGAGGACGTGGACGGCCGCCTGATAACGACCGTCCTTACGCTTGGTGATGGTGCCCGCGCCGTTGGGGTTCTTCTTGCGTTGCTGTGCCATTACGCCTCCCCTGCAATCCGGTTGGCGATGAATTCGTGCAGAGACGAGGCGGGAACCCGACGAGCCCGGCCGATGGTGACGATGCCAGGCGCCGCGCACGGATCAGCTCGTACACGGTGGAGCGGGCCGGCTTCAGCCACGCGATGACCTCCTGCACGGTGAGCAGTTCGTGAAGGGCTGCAGGGAGAAGATCGCCTCCACCGGCAGCCCGAAGTACGCGGCGGCCAGGTCGAGGCTCGGGTTGTACTGCCCGCGCTCGATGTGCCCGATCGTCTGGTAGTGCGCACCAACGGCCTCCGCCGGCACGCGTCGCGTCACCTTCCGCTCCGGGCGCACCACGGACAGCCTGTTGTGCACCTGCTCACCCATGGGGGGTGCTACATCTGACAGCGGGCACGCAACCACACGGCACCGTCGGCGTCACCCCTCCCGGTCGGCGCCGTTGGGCGCCTCGTCCGCCAGCCGCCGGATGTCGGCGGCGATGTCCCCCCACGCCGGCTCCGGCATCTCGTGACCGACCCCGGGCAGCAGCTGGAAACGGGCGCCGGGGATGCGGGCCGCGGTGCGGCGCCCGCCGCTGGGCCGGATCAACGGATCGTCCGCGCCGTGCAGCACCAATGTGGGCGCGCGGACCCGCTCGATCGACGGCCCGTGCCACTGGGCGCCGATCTGCCGACTCTGGGCCTCCTGGTCCCGGACGCCGTGGTCGGCGATCCGCTCGGCCCACGCTCGGGCGGCTCCCTCGTCGAACGGGCGCGCGGGCGAGGCGAGGAGCCGGGAGACGGCGACGCCGGCCGCGATGTCACCCTCCCGGGTGTCGGGGAATCTCAGCCGGGCGAACTTCGCCAGGGTGCCCAACCGGATGTACCGCAGCGTTCGCAGCCCCGCGACGTCCCCGGGGACGGCGGACATCGAGGTCAGCGTCCGCACCCGGTCCGGATGCCGCAGCGCGACGCGCTGGGCGACGGCGCCGCCGAGCGACTGGCCGAACAGGTGCGCCGACCCCCAGCCCAGGGCGTCCATGACCGCGACCGCGTCGTCGGCCATGTCCTCGGCGGTGTAGGCCTCGCCGCGCTTCCCGAAGAGCGCGGCGATCGGGTTGCGGCTGGGAGTCGGCGGCAGGTGCGTGGACTCGCCGGCGTCGCGCGGATCGTAACGGGCCACGTCGAAGCCCTGGCCGGCCAGCTCGCGGCACAGCCCGTCCGGTAGCCACTGACGGCTGGCCCCGAGCCCCATCACCAGCAGCAACGGCTCACCGCCCGCCCCCTCGGTGAACCGGTCGAAGGCCAGCCGGATCTTCCCGTTCTCGGCCCAGCGAACCGGGGTCCACGGCCCTTCCGGGGATGCGCTCATCTCGTCTCTCCCTCATGCGGCTGGATGCAAGCCGATACTGCGATCGCTGTTCGCGCTTTTAGGATAGAGGCTCGGACGACGGAGGGACGGGTGGGGTGCCAGACAGGATGCGGGGCAGGGCGCTGGAGGCAGGGGCAGGCGAGTCGGCGGCTGAGCCGACCGGACCGACTGAACCGGCTGAGGCAGCCGTGACTGTCTGGGAACGCCCTGCGCGGGGCGCGCGTGGTCCCGCGCCCGAGCGCAGCCGCGCCGAGGTCACCGCCGCCGCGGTGGCCCTGGCCGACGAGAGCGGACTGGCTGCGGTGACCATGCGCCGTGTGGCCGGACGACTGGGCACCGGACCGGCCTCGCTCTACCGTTACGTCTCCAGCCGCGACGAACTCATCGACCTGATGGCGGACGCCATGACGGGCGAGATCGACCTCACCGCGCCGCTCGGCGGCGATCCCGTCGAGGACCTGCTCGCCCTGGCCAGCCAGGCGAGGGCGCTCCACCTGAGCCACCCGTGGCTGCTCGACGTCCCGCCGGAGCGGCTGCGGCTCGGACCCCGGGGCCTGGACTACCTGGAACGCGCGCTCACGGCGATGGCGCCCGCGGCGCTGCCCGGCCACGCCCGGCTGGAGACGGTGGCCCTGCTCAGCGGTCTGGCGAAGCTCTTCGCCAGGACGGAACTACAGGCCGCACAGACCTCCACCGAACGGCACGCGGCCCAGGCCGGCTACCTGGCCCGAGCCGCGGCCGAGGGCACCCGCCCCCTCCTCGCCGCGGCCCTGGCCGAATCCGCCGCATCCGGCCTCCCCGAAGACCTCCAGGCCCTCTTCGAGCGCACCGCCCGCCGGGTGCTTGCCGGCCTGCTCACGGGAGACCAAAAGTGAAATGCCCCGACCCGCCGACCGGCAGTGGCGCGGCCTGGCCATGCGCACCGACAAACTCGCCCTCCACTACCTCGCCAGCATCCTCATCTGGCCAAAATCCTGATCCACCAGACACTGCCTAGGTGTGTTGTTCGGACAGGTTGGTGACGCGGCTGGCTGGTGGGTGGCCGCCGATGCCGGTGTGGGGTCGGTGGTAGTTGTACCAGTCCAGCCAGTCGGGGAATGCGGCTTGTCGTTCGACGTCGGAGGTGTAGGGCCGCTGGTAGGCCCATTCGTCGAGCAGGGTGCGGTGGAAGCGTTCGGCCTTGCCGTTGGTCTGGGGCCGCCAGGGCCTGGTCCAGCGGGGGCTGATGCCGAGGTCGCGGCAGGTGTCGCGCCAGGTGTTCTTGGTGTAGGCCCAGGCGTTGTCGGTCAGGACCCGTTCGATCGTGGTGCGGCGCAGCCCATGAAGAGGCCGGCCCCGAGCAGCGCGACGAAGCCGCCGGTCAGCAGCGTCGCCCGCCAGCCGAACTCCTCGGCGACGAGCGGCAGTACGGCCGAGGCGAGCGCCGCTCCCAGCGGCAGCCCGGCCTGCCGGACGCCCATCGCGAAGCCGCGCTGTGACGCGTCGAACCAGGAGGCCACCGACTTGCTCCCGCCCGGCTGGACGGTGCTGTATCCCGTGCCGGCCACCAGGAGCGCGACCAGCAGGGCCGCGTAGCCCGGAGCCAGGCTCCCCGCGCCCAGGGCCAGCGCGACCAGGCCGGCCCCGCTCCCGACCACCCAGCGCTCGCTGTAGCGGTCAAGGAGTTCGCCGGCCACCAACAGCCCTGCCAGTGGCACCAGTTGGGCTGCCGAAACGAGCAGACCCAGCTGCGCCGTGCTCAGGCCCAGGGCGCTCTGCAAGTGGACGCCGAGCGCTCCGAGACCGCTCACGAAGAAGCCGGATGCGGCCTGGGCGAAGGTGGCGATGCCAGCACGATCCAGCGATGGCGCCACGGGTCGCCGGCCTGGGTTCCGGCGAGCCTGGCGGCTTGTTGTGTCATGCCGACCACATTGATGTAATGGCCTTATACAACTCAACCCTTACGGCGAGGATGTGGTGAACCTGGCCGCGGACCTGGCCAATCGACGGCCCGAGAGCGCGGCCGAGCTGGCAGACCGCTGCCGCGCCGCCGGGCTCGCCCTGGAACGCCGGGTGACGGCGGACGATCTCAGCCGCTGCCAGGCCGCACTGAACGCCTGGGAGCGGATTGTCGACACGGCCGGAGAGCAGGAGCGCGCCGATCTGCTGAACCGGATGCTGGCCGAGGCAGCCGCCTACCCGCGACTGACCTCCCACCCCGGCACCGGCTGGCATCTGCACTACCGGGACCCGGAGGAACCGCTCGGCTCCGTGCTGTTCACGCTGTTCGCGGTCGGTACCGCACTGCATCTGGCGGGCCGGGGCATGCACCGGCTGCGGCGCTGCGAGGTGATCGAGTGCGGCAGGGCCTTCGCCGACACCTCGCGGACCGGACGACAGCGTTACTGCTCACCTCGCTGCGCCAATCGCGACGCCGTACGCAGGCACCGGGCACGAGCCGCGGTCACCCGGCCGGTCGGCGAGGTCGTTCCGCAGGCGGTCGTGGCGAAACAACCGGCCGCCCGGCAGCCCACCCGCTGACTGGGGTGCCTGGGGACTGTCGGTGGCTGGTGGCAGGATCGCCGGCATGGGTTTCGTACGCACCACTCCGCCGCGGCCGGTCGAGGTGACCGCGGTCTTTCCCGAGCTGGCTCCGTTGGCGCGTCCGGCGATCCGGCTGCATCCCCGGCCGGGATCGCCCTCGGTCAGGGAGAGTTCGGTCGGGGGGCCGTTGCTGTGGCCGGTGGAGGAGCCGTGGCCGCACTGCGAAGCCTCGCACCTGCATCGTGACAGTGGGTTCCGCCAGTCGCCGGCGGACGTGCGGCGGAAGAGGCGCATCAGGGAGCGGCTGCACCGCGATCCCGACGGTCCCGCGCGCACGCCCGAGGAGAAGGCGATCGAGGAGCGGAGCGCCGCGGTGCTCGGGGAGCGCCTCGACGCCGGCCCTCCGTTGCCCGCGGACTGCCCGGTCCCCCTGCTGCCCGTGGCCCAGCTGTATCTGCGGGACATACCCCTGTTGCGGCCGCCCGGCCGGGCCGATCTGCTGCAGGTCCTCTGGTGCCCCTACGACCACGATCCGGACTACAAGCCCGCGACCGCGCTGTTCTGGCGGTCCGCCGCCACGGTCGGCGACGTTCTCGCCACGCCGCCGGAACCGTTCGAGGTGAACTACGAGGGCTACGTGCCGCAGCCGTGTCTGCTGGCACCGGAGGCGATCACCGAGTACCCCAACAGCCTCGACCTGAGCCCGGAGTTGCGGCAGGCGGTGGGGGACTGGGGCAGATGGCAGGCGGCCGGCGTCGGCGTGGACGGCTCGTACGCGGACTATCCGGCGGAGTTCTACGACGGCAACCTGGCTGACGCCCCCGGCTGGAAGGTGGGCGGCTGGCCCCCGTGGGGCCGCACCGATCCGTACCGCCGTTACTGCACGGTCTGCGAAGCTCAGATGGTCCCGCTGCTGACCATCGCCTCCTTCGAATGGGACGGTGGTGAGCGACGAGGCTGGGCGCCGTACGAGGACCGGGCCGACGCCTACGCGCCCAGTCATCGCGCCGGCCTGGACCCGGCGCAGCCGACGAAGGTCGAAGTGGGCAGCACGGACAACATGCAGCTCTATGTGTGCCCCACCTCTCCCGAGCACCCGCACACCGACCTGATCCAGTGAACTGCCGGCTGCCTTCAGGACGACGGCGGGCTCCTGCCCCGCCGGCACCACACCGCTGGTGCCCAGCGGGACATCGGGCGATCGCAGCAGCGCAATGGACAGGGCTTCCCGCGCCTGCTCCGGCCGGTAGGAGCGGTACCCGGTGGCCGGGTCCACCCTGGCCGGCCGCGGCAGGCCGAGATCCGCGCAGTTGCGGAGCTGTTTGACGCTCAGGAGGTATTTGGGAACTCTGTGCTGAGTTTTTGCCTGGTTTGGGTGATCGTGGTGTGAGATCGGATCAGGCGGTGCGCCGGTACTTTCGGGAGTGTGGTGATCCGTTGCCGATGTCGAAGGCGGCGGAGGCGGTGTTCTGCTCGGGGCGGTGCAGGTTACGGCGGTCCGGGTGTCTGTGGGGCTCTTGAGGCGTGGCGACCTGCGGGACCTACAATGAGCGGCATGTCGCCTGATGCCTCCCCATCCTCCGTGTGGCCTGTCCTGCACTACGACGACACGAGGGCGGCGCTGCGCTTTCTGGTCGACGTGCTGGGCTTTGCGGACGTGGTCGCCGCGCCGGATGAGCACGGCGGGATCGGGCACGCCGAACTGCGGTGGCCTGGCGGGGGTGCGCTGGTGTTCGGTTCGACCCGGCACACGGACAGCGTGCACGGGCGGATGCGGGCGGGAACCAGCGCGGTCTACGTGGTGAGCGACGACGTGGACGCGGTGCACCGACGCGTGGTCGACGCCGGAGGCGAAGTTCTCGAACCGCCGCATGAGACCCGGTTCGGGTCGGGCGACGCGGCGTACGTGTGCACGGTGCGGGATCCGGAGGGCAACTTGTGGACCTTCGGCACCTACCGCGGCCCTTCGCTGGCGTAGGGCGCCGGGCAGCGCTGGAGGACCCCGGCCGGTTGGGCCGCAGTCCTGGTGTTGCGGCGCTGGCAGCCCGGTACGGGTGCGATCAGGGCTTCTTCGACCAGTTCGTCCGGGAGCCCTTGTGGGTCAGCCGGCGGGTCATCAGGCGTCACCGTGATCATCACCGGCAGACCGAGGGTGTCGACGGCGATGTGTCGCTTGCGGCCGTTGATTTTCTTCCCGGCGTCGTAGCCGCGGCTGGCGGCCGCGACGGTGGAGGCGCCTTTCACCGCCTGGGAGTCGACGATCAGGGTGACCGGGTAGGGGCAGCGGCCCTTGCCGGTGCGGATCCGGCGGCGGAGCTGGTCGCGGATCCAGGCCACCACCCCGGCCCGGTGCCATCTGCGGAAGACGGCGTAGACGGTCTCCCAGGGCGGGAAGCCCGCTGGCAGGGCCTGCCATTTCGCCCCGTTGTCCACGATGTAGCGGATGGCGTCCAGTGCGCCGTGAGGCGCCCTGTTATATCCCCGGTTCAGCCGGGAGGAACTTGAAGGGAGGTTCTTGGGTCCAATGGATTACCTGGATCCGAAATGGTGAAGGGGACCGCAGCATGCCAGGAAAGCGACGGCCGGGCCCAGGCGTTGGGGACGGCGGCGTCGTGGGACCCGCGTGATATGGCGAAAGCTATACTGCCTGAACCCCAATTCCCAGAAGATTAAAAATTGAATCCACCGGAAAAGCGCCTGAAACCGGTGCCGCACTCTGCGTTGAGGTAGTTGACGACTTGACGCAGCCTTCGGGGTGCGGAGCGATGCCCAATGAGGGTATTGAAGGGAATGAATGGGGCGCCTAAGTCGCGCTATTACGTATGACAGGGACGAACACGGGATCGCCTACGGGGTGAGAACCCTAGGCGACGGAGGCCCCGTAGTAGTCGCCGGAGTCACGACCGGCCAAGGAGGATGGGAAGGCCATCCGCAGAGCGAAGGGGGCCAGGTGATCGGACACGCAGAAATCGGGAGGTATGCGTAATGCAGAACGCCGAAACGGTGCTGAGTGTCCTCCGTGAGCGCGGCAGACGTGGCCTGCCGTGCGATGAGCTGTATCGACAGTTGTTCAACCCGCAGTTGTATCTGCTGGCTTACGGGCGTCTGTACTCCAACAAGGGGGCGATGACGCCTGGGGCCACCGGGGAGACCGTGGACGGCATGTCGCTGGGCAAGATCGAGCGCATCATCGATGCTCTCCGCCATGAGCGGTATCGATGGAGTCCGGCGAGAACCCGGGCTGCCGGCGGAGCTGAGGCCAGCGGGTAGAGACCCACCGGTACATCTTGACCGTCGATGCCGGTATCCCGATGTACTCGGCGAACAGCCCGAGCGACTCCTCGACGGTGAACAACTCCTCACTCTGCCCGCCGATCGAGCCGCCGTGGGAGCGCAGCGGCTCGATCTCCAGCGCCCCGACCTTGCTGGGCATGGCCATCACCACCTGCGCACCGGGGGCGGCCTCCGTGCTGCCGACGACAACTCCGGCGCGAGTTGCCCGGCAGTCTGCTCCGGCCCGATATCCCCCATAACGGGGTTAGTTGATACCGTTTCAGGGTCCACAAGCGTTCGGGAAGGCGTCACTGTGACGGTTCCGCGAACGCTTGACGATCCCGCCAGGCCCTGGTTCTGCATCGCGGCGAGCAGTAGACCGCATCCGCGCGACGCTCGACTCCGGCCGCCCATGGCGTCCCGCAGACCGGGCAGACCGCTTCGCCATCGGGGCCGCTGCGGATCACCGCCACGCGGGCCTTCGTCCGGCGGACCATGCGCCAGTGCCTGGCGCGACACGCTGGCGAGCAGAACACGGCTCCCGGCCGAGCCCTCGGCTTCAACCGGCTGCCGTACTCCGGACACCACCGCCCACGCGGACGTCCACTCCGCCTGGTCACCCCTCCACGCTACGGCGACGGCCGCCCCGAAGGGAGCGTTCTCAAACACCTCCTCAGCCGGACCAGGCGCGCGAAGTGCCCGACCGACATCGGGTCGTCGTGCAAGCGCCCGGGGGTGGACCCTCCCCTCGTGGGAGAGTCCACCGCGCCCCGCCGGCGCGGGTGCGCCCCTGCGGTCCCATGGGGGTGTGCCCTGGGCGTGCGGGGAGGCGACCGGCGCGAACGGGGCCGGAACCGGGGGTGGTTGCCCCCGGCCGGTCCTCGCTCAGCGGGTTTCCGCGTGGGGCATCCCCGGGAGGTCTCCCGGGGCCGGGGCCGGGGCCGGGGCCGGGGCCGGAGGCGGGGCCGCCTCGGCCGGGTGTGCTGCGGGGCGCGGGGGTTCGCCTGCCTTCTGCTGCGGGGCCGGGCGGCGGATGAGGAGGCAGCCGGTGAGGGCGGCGGCGAGGCCGGCCAGGCCGGCCGTCGCGAAGCCGCCCGCCGGGGCCGAGGCGTCGATCGCCGCCCCGACGAGCGGGGACCCGAGCGCGAAACCCGCGCTCTGCGCCGCGGATTGCATGCCGGTGGCCTCGCCCCGTACGCCGGCCGGCGTCAGCCGGCTCACCGCGTCGGCCACCGTGGAGAGGGTCGGCGCGGTGAGCAGGCCGGCGCCGACCAGGGCCAGGCACAGCCAGGGCCAGTCGTGGGCGAGGCCGGCGGGAAGCGTCAGGAGCCCGAGGAGGCCGAGCAGCAGCCAGGTGGGCAGCGGCACGGTGAGCGCCCCGTACACCAGCCCGCCGGTGACGGAGGCCGCGCCGAGCACGGCCACGACCACCCCGGCCCAGGACACCTGCCCCGCCTCTTCGAGCGTGGCGACGATGGCGAGGTCGATGCCGCTGAGCAGGGTCGTGGTGCCGAGGGCCATCGTGAGGACCGCGATCAGGCGGGCGCCCAGCCACTCGCGGCGCCGGGGCCGTCCGGCCGCGCCGGGGCCGGGCTCGTCCTCGGTGCGCAGCGGCGGGTTGAGCAGGGCGATCCCGGCGCCGCCGGTCACGATGACGGCGCCCACCCCCCACACCACCGCGTCGGGGGACAGCCTCGCCGCGCCGAGGATCACCACCGCCGGGCCCACCATGTACGTCAGCTCGCCCTGCACCGATTCCAGCGCGAAGGCGGCCCGGCGCTGCGCCGGCGTCGTCATCGCGGCGATCGCCTGCCTGGTCACCTGCTGCACCGGCACCATCAGCAACCCCGCCGCGAGGGCCGCGCCCAGCAGGGCCCCGTAGGGCAGGACCGGCACGCTCAGCCAGAACGCGGCCTGCACGGCGGCGGTCGCCGGCACCACGGCGCGCAGGCCCCGCCGGTCGATCAGGCGGCCGAGCAGCGGCCCGCCCAGCGCCACCCCGGCGGTCAGGGCCGCGACGACACCGCCGGCTGCCGCGTAGCTCAGGTCGAGGCCGAGCACGACGTGCAGCGTCAGCGCCGTCGCGTCCGCGGTGATCGCGGCGCGGGCGAGCAGCGTCACGGCCAGCAGCGATGCCATCCCCGGCACGGCGAGCACCTGTCGGTAACCGGTCACCCCAGGACGCTAGAACAACCGGCGAGACCATAGGAAGTGCTTATTTCGTTGGGGGTGACATAGTGCGGGCTTATGGCCAGAGATCTGGAGACCGTGCTGCTGCGGGCATTCGTCGCCGCCGTGCGGACGGGCAGCATCAGTCGCGCCGCGGTCGCACTCGGGCACACTCAGCCCGCGCTCAGCCAGCAACTGCGCAAGCTCGAAGGCGCCGTCGGCCGTCCGCTGCTGCACCGCTCGCCGTCCGGGGTTTCCCCCACCCGCGCGGGTGAGGAACTCCTCCCCTACGCCGAACGCATCCTCTCGCTCTGCGCGCAGGCGCTCAGCGAGGCCGGGCGCGCGCTCACCGGCCACTGCGGCGTCGGGCTGCTGGAGGACCTCGCCGCCTCCCAGCTTCCGCAGGCCCTCGCCGACCTCGGCCGGCTGCACCCCGGCGCGACGCTGGAGGTGCTCAGCCTCTCCAGGGCCGCGATGCGGGAGGCCTACGACGGCGGCCGCGTCCAGCTGGTGCTCGACGAGGCGCAGGACGTTCCTGGGCCGCCGCGCTGGACGGTGCGCCGGCCGCTGGTCTGGGCGGTCGGCCCCGGCGTGGACGTGGCCGCCGATCCGCTGCCCGTGGTGCTGTTCTCGAACCCGTGCACCTGGCGCACCTCGGTGCTGGAGTCGATGGAACGCGCCGGGCGGCGCTGGCGGGTGGCGTTCGAGAGCAACGGCCTGGCCGGGGTGCTCGCCGCGGTGCGGGCCGGACTCGGCGTGGCGGCGCTCCTGCCGGGCAACCTCGAACCGGCCATGGCCTGCCACGAGGCGGGCGTCCTGCCCACCCTGCCGGACGTCGAACTGGGCCTCGCCCGGCACCCGAGGACCGCGGGCGACCCGCTGGTGGACGCCGTGGAGACCGCGCTGCGGCGCACGGTGTGAGCGGGCCGGGGAGCGCGGCGCGCGGGGCCGCCGCGGACCGGGTCGCGGTGTGCGGGGTGGCCCGAGGGGCGGAGTGAGCCCCGAGCGCCGCGAGATCACGATCGCCGCGCTCGAACGAGCCGCGGTCCGGCTGTGCGGCCTGGTAGGCGAGGCCGCCCTGGCCGAGGAATGACCCGCGGGAATGACCCGCGGCCCGCGCCCGGCGGCCCGGACGGCCGCCGCGGCGCAGCGCCCACGCCGGTCCGAGGGGCCGCGGCCCGCCCGGCCCGGGGGAGCGGGGGGAGCGGGGGGAGCGCTCGGGCCCCTCCTGGTGGGCAACGGCAGTCGCTAGGGTGGCGGGCATCCCTGCACCACCCACCTTTCGGTTGCGACAGGAAGCAGGAGCGATGACCCGCTATGTGATGGCAGCCACCGACGCCGGCGGGGGGCAGCGCGAAGAGCGGACCGTCTCCGTGGAGCCGACGCTCGACGACGCCGCCGCGTTCGGGGGCCGGCACGGCAGGAACTATGTGGCGGTCCGCTACGGCCACGACGACATCACCCTCTACGGGCGGGACGCCGCCGGCGCCTGGTCGGTGCTCGTCACCCACGCGCCCGCCGCCGTCGTGGTGGTGAGGCGCCGCGAGCACGACGCCGAGTGTCGGCCGGAGCCGGACTGGGAGGACGGCCTGGCGGCCGGCGATCCCCTCGGGTACCTCTCCGCCCCGGAGGCGGGCTACCTGCTGTCCGCCGTCGACGTGGCGGGCGAGTCGTTCGGGGACCGGGGCAGCGCCACGGCGCCCACGCTCGGCGAGGCCGCCGAGTGGGGCGAGCGGCACGAGGCGAACTACGTGCTGGCCGGCCCGGCGGACGGCGACGTGGTGACGCTGTACGGGCGGGACGCCGGCGGGGGGTGGTCGGTGGTCGCGGCCGGGGTCGACGTGGAGACGGCCTGGGAGGCGTGTCTCTGGTTCGACCTCACGCAGCACTACGCGGGCGGCCCGGTCTCCCCCGGCGGCGGACCCGGCAACGGCCCCGGCCCAGGCGCCGATTCGGGCGCCGATTCGGGCGGCGGGGTCCGGCACCCGCTCGACCTGGTGCCGGAGCCCGCGGGTGGGCGGATGGCCGCGGAGCGGGCGATCTCGCTGGTCGTGGAGCGGATTCGGGCCCGCGGCCTGGACTACCCGACGCGGGGTCTTGCGGCGGATCGTTTCGACGGGGGCTGGAGCGTGTACGCGCCGGCGGAGGTGGACGAGAGCGACCCGATGGCGTTCCTCGACCTGCCGGTGGGCCGGTCGGTCTTCCTGGTGGGCGACCTCGGGCGGGTCAAGGAGATATCGAGCTCCGTGCCGCCGCCGCAGGCGGAGCGGATGTTCGCCGCCGAGGAGGCGTACGTGCGGCGCGGGCTCGCGGACGAACGGTTCCTGGCCGAACTCGGCAACGAGGCGATGCGGCGTGACGCCGAGTCGGGAGGCGCCGCGGGCATCGCCTCGTTCACCGTCGAGCCCCCGGGCGAGGAGGCGACCGCCGCCAGGGCCTCGGCGCTGCTCGCCCCCCTCGTGCAGCAGGTGGCGCTGCTCGGCCCGCCGGGGTGGAACCGGTTCGAGGCGGCCTTCTCCTGCACGGTGTCGGGCGAGGTCGCCCGGCTGCGGTTCTGGTCGGGGAAACGGTCCGCCGAGGTCCCGGTGCCCGAGCAGATCGCCCTGCTGGTCCGCCGGCAGCGGCACCTCGCGGCGCGGATGCCGGCCGGTCCCTGGTGGCGCCTGCTGCTCACCGTCGGCCACACCGAAGGCACGGACGCCACGATCGCCACGGAATACGACTACGGCGACCGCCCCTTCCCCGACGGCCAGTTGCTTGCGCCCGAGCACTACCGCGACGACCTGCTCGCCTACCCGCGCGCCGAGGTCCCGGCCTGGCTGGCCGCCCACGCCGCCCGCGCGGGCCGACCCGGCGGCGTGGGCGAACCCGGCGGCGAGCCGGGCGTGGGGGAAGCGGGTCCTGGCGCAGCCGGGGCAGGAGGGGGCGGCGGCGCGGGCCGGGCGGCGGCGGGCCCGGCGAGGGTGGCGCCGCCCGCGCCGGCCCCGGTGCTCGACGCCAAGGTGGGCTGGAGCAGCCTGCACGCCGACCCCCAAGTGATCACCTACGGCCGGAAATCGATCGAGCTCGATCAGGCGGAGTGGGTCGGCTACGCGTCCACCCACACCACCACGAAGCGCTTCCTCGGCCCCACCAGCCACCAGAACACGTGGGAGTTCCGCGTGGGCCGGTACCCGTACCACGGCGGTCCCGGGGTCACCGTGCAGTTCTTCAAGGCCGGACGCCACGCCGAGCCGCCCGGGGAGTGGCTGTTCCTGGTGAACCTGGTCAGGCAGTACCTGGAGCCCCGGCTGCTCGCCGACCTGGTCGAACGGGTACGCCGCGGCGAGACGGTCACGGCCGGCGGCAGCGTGAAGGTGAGCCGGGACGGCATCGCCTGCGCCAAGCCACGGGTCTCGCTCCCGTGGGGGTCGTTCGACGGCGCCCGGCTGGACAACGGCATGGTCTGCGTCCGGCAGGCGGGCGTGGAGAGGCCGGTGCTGACCGTGCCCCTGAGCCATCCCAACGCCACGCTGCTCCCGGCCCTCTTCGCCGCGCTCGCCCCCTGACCAGCGGGCAACGGCCCATGGCGGAGCGGCCCACGGCCGGGCAACGGGCCGCGGCCCGCCGGGCGCGGAAGCGGCGGCGGGCCCCGTCCGGCCCGCGCCCGCCCCGCCGGTCGGACCCCGTCGGCGGAGCGCCGTCGTTCACCCGGCGTGCGGCGCCACGTGGGCGGCCAGGGCGGTGGGGTGGGTGAGCTGGGGGTAGTGGCCGGTTTCCGGAATCTCCGTCAGCGGGTGGCGGACGGGGACGGCCGGCGGGTCGTCCGCGCCGGCGATGAGCCGGACGGGGACGGTCACCCGGTCGAGCAGGGCGCGCGCCTCCTCCCGCTCGGCGTTGGCCGTGCGCAGGGCCGCGACCATGCGGCGGGCGACGCCGGGGCGGTGCAGGTCGGCCGCGGCGCTGACCAGCTCGGGCCCTGCGGGCAGGCCGAGTTGGGCGGCGAGGCGGGGGGCCGGCATGCGGCGCAGGGCCGCGGCGGCGAGGGCGGAGCGGACCAGCCGGGAGCCGGGGGCCTGGAGGAACGCGGGGGAGAGCAGGACCAGGCCGGAGATGCGGTCGGGGTGCCCGGCGGCGAACCGGAGGGCGGGGCCGCAGGCCAGCGAGTGGGCCACCAGGACGGGGCGGGTGCGCACCGGGGCGAACAGTTCGGCCAGCCAGGCGTCCAGGGGCCGGGAGGTGGGGGAGGAACGTCCCAGGCCCGGCAGGTCGGGGGCCAGCACCGGGCCGGGCAGCGCGGCGGCCAGCGGCGCCCAGCAGTCGGCGTTCAGCGGCGCCCCGTGCAGCAGGACGTGGGTGGGGGAGTGCCGCTCCCCGATCACCCAGGTGCGGCTGCCCGCCACCGCGTGGAAGCCGTACGGGGCCGGCGGGGGCGGGGCGGCGCCGAAGCGGGCGGCGACCAGGTCGTCGGCCCAGGCGCGCAGCGCCTCCCCGGCCGGGGGCATGGCCAGGCCCACCCGCTCGGCGAACGCCCGGGCGGAGGCGGTCGGGTAGCGGTCGGACGCGAGGAAGGTGAGCGTTTCCGGGTCGACGCCGGTCAGCCGGCGCGGCAGCCGCCGCAGCAGGCCGAGCGGCACGCTCCGCCGCGGGGCGGGGACGCCGGTGTGCCGGGCGACGAGGGCGATCAGCTCGGGCAGCGGGGGCGTGTCCTCGTCGAGCACCCAGTAGTGCTCGCCCGCGGGCGCGGCGGGGACCTCGGCCAGGAACCGCGCGAGGTGGCCGATCGTGACGATCGGCAGGAAGACGTCGGGGCCGCCGGGCAGCGCGGGCAGCCGCCGGTGCCACAGGTCCTCCAGGAGCGAGGCCAGGCCGACGTACTGGCCAGGGCCGATGACGGTGCTGGGGTTGACCAGGGTCAGCGGGACGCCCAGCTCCCCGGCCCGGGCGCGCAGCGCGAGATCGGCCTCGGTCTTCGACGCCTCGTACGCTCCCTGCCTGGCGTAGTCCGGGGTCAGGCCGGTGCCGCTCACCCGGTAGCCGCTGAGGTGCACCAGCCGCCGCAGCCGCGGGAGCGTGGCGGCCCATGCGAGCACGTGGAGCGCCCCGGTGACGTTCGCCGCCCGCGCCTGCCGGGCGTCGAGGCCGAAGGCGTAGCGGGCGGCGGCGTTGTAGACGTCGCGCGCCTGGGGCAGGCCGGTGAGCGGCCGGGTGATGTCCGCGGGATGGAGGGTCAGCCGGCCGGTGTCCACGCCCCGGGCGGTCAGCCAGGGGGTGAGCGTGTCCCGGCTCCGCAGGGTGGCGGCCACCCGCTGTCCGCGGGCGAGGAGTTCGGCGGTGAGCGCCCGGCCGATGAAGCCCGTGGCGCCGAAGACGAGCGCGTCCACGGGGGCGGGCATGGGGGCGCGCACGGGGGCGGGTGGGTCTGCGGGGGCGGCCATGGGAGGCTCCTTGGTGGATCGGTCTACATATTTTTTGGCCGGGCGGGGCCGGGGCAGGACCGGGGGGTGCGGGGCGGCCCGGCCGGGGGAGTTCGGGGGAGTGGGGCCCGGAGGTCAGCCCAGCAGGGCCTCGATGCGGCGGGCGACGCGGTCGAGCGGCTCCCGGCTGCGGTGGGTCCTGGCCAGCAGGAGCGCCCCCTCGACCAGGGCCAGCACGGTCACCGCGAGGTCCTCGGCGTCGGGGCGGCCGGCGAGGCGGGCGCGCAGGGTCGCCTCCCAGGCGGAGTACACCTCGGAGCAGGCCGCCTGCAGGGGGTCGCTTGAGGCGGCGGTCTCCAGGGCGACGGTGGCCACCGGGCATCCCTTGCGCCAGCCCGATTCCTCCAGCCGGTCGCCGAGGTGCCGCAGCACGCCGGCGGCGAACGCGGCGTCCGAGGGGCTGCTGCCGGCCGCCTCCTCCAGGACCTCGCCGACGGCCCGCCCGGCCCGGCGCACGGACTCGCCCACCAACTGGTCCTTGCCGCCGGGGAAGTGGAAGTAGAGCGAGCCCCGGGGGGCGCCGCTGGCGGCGATGACCTGGTTGAGGCCCGTGCCGAAGTACCCGGCGGACTCGACCGATTCCTGCGTCGCCGCAAGCAGCCGGTCCCGGGTCTCGGTGCCCTTCTGTCCCATGGCGGACACGGTAGACCGATCTGCATATTTTCTCAACGGGGTGGGCCGGGGCCGCCGCGGCCCCGGGGCGGCCGGGGAGGTTCAGCCGGCGAGGAGCAGGTGGGCGACGGTGAGGACCACGGAGGCGCCGCCGAGCGCGCTCAGCCGCACGCCCCAGCGGTAGAAGTGGCCCTGCGTCCGCCAGACGCCTTCCGGGCCCGCCCACAGCAGGCGGGCGTGCCGGGCGTCGCAGGAGGCCAGGCAGCGGGCTATGCCCATGCGGGCCAGGTGGATGGCGCGCACGTAGCGGAAGAAGGAGAGGGCTCCGGCGCCGGTGAGGACGAGGCCGGTCAGCAGGAGGAGGCGGACGGGGAACGGGAGGGCGAGGAGCCGGTCGAAGGGGAGCTGGGTGAGGGCGAGGACGATGACGGAGGTGGAGACCGTCACGTACAGCATGACGTGCCTGGCGTCCTCGCCGGCGACGTCGAGCAGCCCCTGGATGTACTGCGCCCTGCGCTCCTCCGGGCCCGTGAGGTCCGAGAGGTCGTCTGGAAATTCGATGCCCGGCACTTCGCCCCCTGCGCGGTCGCCCGTTGTGCGAAGCGTTCCCCGCGCGCCCCCCTGGTATGGGCCGGGAACGGGGCGGGGCCGACGGCGGGCGGCGCCGGGGGCGCGGGGAGGGCCGGGGGCCACGGTGGGGGCCGGGGGCCGCCGGGGGAGGGGGCCGGGGCGTTGCCGTCGGCGGAGGGGCCTGCCTAGAGTCCCCCGGGGCGAGGGCGTGCGCCGGGGTGGTGCGCGGGGCGCGTGAGAGAGGGCGCGGACGGCGGGCACGGCGAGCCGCGCGGCACGGACGACGCGGACGCCGGGCAGAACGCGGGCGGCGGGGGGAACGCGGGCGGCGGGGAGAACGCGAACGCCGGGGAGAACGCGGGCGGCGCGCGTTCGGTGGTGGCGGTGGGGCGGGCCGGGGAGTTCGGGATCGTGCGCAGCGGCACGGCTTGGGCGCTCGCCGTCTACTTCGGCCTGCAGGCCACCGCCGCCTACGTCGTCATCGGCTGGCTGCCGCAGATCTTCCGCGACGCCGGGCTCTCCGCCCAGACCGCGGGCCTGCTGTTCGCCGTCACCTCGGTGCTGGGGGTGCCGCTCTCCTTCGTGCTGGCCGCGCTGGCGGGCCGGATGCCCGACCAGAGCCGACTCGCCGTCGGCCTCGGCCTGTTCGGGCTCGCGGGCTACGCCGGCCTGTGGGCCGCGCCCGGCACGCTGCCCTGGCTGTGGGCCGTGCTGCTCGGGGTCGCCAACTGCTCCTTCCCGCTGGCCCTCACGATGATCGGGATGCGCGGCAGGGACGGCGCGACCGTGGTGGCGCTCTCGGCGTTCGCCCAGGGCGTCGGCTACCTCCTCTCCGTGCCGGGGCCGGTCCTCGTCGGCGCGCTGTACGAGCACGCCGACGGGTGGCGTCCGCCGCTCGCCCTCATGGCGGCGCTGATGGTCGCGCAGCTGGCGGCCGGTCACCTCGCGGGCCGCGACCGGCGGATTCCCTGAGGCGGGGCGGCCCGGGCGGGCCCGCGTGCCGGAGGCGGGCCAGGGGCGGGTGCGGGCCCGCGACGGCGGAGCGGGGTTCGCGTCGCGGAGGAATGCGCCGCCGGGTCAGGCGGCAGGCGGGCCGGGCTCGCGGAGGAACGCGCCCAGCGCCAGCGCCAGGACGGGCACGGCGCAGAGCGTCGTGAAGACCGCCTCGGGGCCGCTGGCCTCCGCGATCGCGCCGAAGACCGGGGAGAACAGGCCGCCGACGCTCACCGCGAGGCCGAGGGTCACGCCCGAGGCGGTGCCGGGGCGGCTGGGCAGGTAGTCCTGGCCGAGCTTGACCAGCACGGAGAACGGGATGTTCAGCGCCACGCCCGCCGCCACCGCCGCCGCCAGGGCCGGGTACGCGCCGGGGCAGGCCCGCAGCGCCACCAGCGCGGGCACGGCGAGGGCCGCGCCGATCTGGATGGTGCGGACCATGCCGATGCGGTCCGCGATCCGGCCGCCGAGCAGCGTGCCGCCGACCCCGCCGACCAGGAAGCAGGCGAGCGCGGCCCCCGCCACCCCGTGCCCGGCGTGCAGGTGGTGCAGCCAGTACAGCTCGATGAACGTGTTCACCCCGAAGAACATGACGGAGCGCACCACTTCGACCCCCGTCAGCACGAGGAAGGGACCCCAGCGGTCCCGCCCGGCGCGGGTGGCCTGCCGCCGGGCCGGGGCGGGGGTGCGCCGGTGCGCGCGCAACAACAGCAGCGCGATCAGCAGGGCGGGCGGGAGGAACAGCGCGGTCGCGCCGAGGCCGAGCGCGTCGAGGGCCGGGGTGACCAGCACGGGCGCCAGGAAGAAGCCGACGCTGCCGCCCGCGGCGAAGATGCTCATCGCGCTGGTGCTGTCGCCCGCCGCGACCCGCGCCTCCTTTCCGCCCGCGGGGTGGAACATGGCCACGCCGAAACCGGAGGCGAGCAGCAGCAGCCAGACGGCCGGGTAGCCGGGGGCCAGCCCGGAGAGCCCGGCGCCGAGCCCGGCCAGGGCCACCCCGGCCGCGGCCAGCCAGCCCAGGCCCCGCCGGTCGACGAGCAGCCCGATGAACGGCTGCGGCAGCGAACTCCCCAGCGTGGCGGCCAGGGTGAGGCCGGAGGCGGCGACGTAGCCGTAGTGGCGGTCGAGGACGAAGTAGGGAACGGTCGCCGGCACGAGGCCCTGGTAGAAGTCGTCGACGGCGTGGGCCGCGCCCCACAGCCGCATGCGCCGCCAGGGCGAGGGGCCGCCCGGGACGGCTCGCGGGACGGCCGCCGGATCGGCCCTGGCGTTGGCCTGTACGTCCGCCGGTGCGTCGCCCGGTACGTCCGCCTGCGCGTCGGCCTCTGCGTTCGCCTGCACGTCGGCCCGCGCTTCGGCCTGCGGGGGCGGCTTCGGGGTCGTCTTCGGGGTCGTCTTCGGGGTCGTCTTCGGGTCGGGGGTGGGCACGGTGCTCGCCTCCTGGTGCGGGTGAGGGGGGCCGGGAGTTCCGGCCGCTCCAGCCTCGGCGCCGCGCGGCGGGCTTGCCACCGATGGCCGGTACCGTTGTGTCGATGAACCGCCAACCTCTGGCCGAGACGAAGCTGCTGCACCTGACACACCGGGAGCGCATCGCCTGGCACGACCACGCCGAGCAGCAGCTCGTCTATCCGAGCAGCGGCCTGCTGCGGGTCTCCACCCGGCTGGGCTCCTGGGTGGTGCCGCCGCAGCGCGCGGTGTGGCTGCCGGCCGGGGTGGCGCACGCCCACCAGGCGTACGGCACGACGCAGATGCGCACCCTGGCCTTCCCGGCCTCGGTCAACCCGCACGGGTGGACGCAGCCCGTCGTGCTGAGCGTGCCCCCGCTGCTGCGCGAGGTGATCATCGAGCTGACCGGCCGCCCGGGGCCCGACCCGGAGGAGCGCGCGGACCTCAGGCGGATCGCGCTGCGCAGGCTGCGCCCGGCGCCCGCGCTGCGCTTCCACCTGCCGCATCCGGCGGACGCGCGGCTGCGCGACGTGGCGGCGCTCCTCGCCGAGCACCCGGGCGACGAACGCACCCTGGCGGAGCTCGGCCGGGTGGTCGGCGCGGCGGAGCGGACCCTCAGCCGCCTGTTCCGGCGGGAGACGAGCATGACCTTCCCGCAGTGGCGGGCGCAGCTGCGGCTGCACCACTCGCTGACGCTGCTGGCCACCGGCCGTTCCGTCACGGCCACGGCGCTCGACTGCGGCTACCGGAATCCGAGTGCCTTCATCGCGGCCTTCCGGGAGACGTTCGGCACGACTCCGGCCGCCTACCAGCGCTCGCTGACGAGCTGAGGCAGGCGGCCGGGGAGCCGCGCCGGTGCGGGCGGCGCGGCCGGTGTCGGTCGATGTCGGTCGGCGTCGGCCGGTGCGCCGGGGGTCAGGCCACGTCGGACCAGAGGGTGGTGCGGGTGCTGTTGTTGTAGCCGGCGGAGAACCAGTACGTGTGCCCCTCGGTCAGGTTGTACGTCGCGGCCATGTCCGCGTTGTACAGCGAGCAGGTGCCGTAGCCGCCCGCGACGAGCGTGTACACGGGGGCCTGCCCGGAGCTCGAACCCGGCTTGGAGTAGTAGACCGCGACGCTGACGGCGTGGCCGTCCTCCCGGCTGTCGCAGACCTCGAGTTCGTCGCCGTAGGAGGTGAACTGGCCCACCCCGATGATGACGGAGGAGTCGCTCGGCGAGGTGATGTACTCGTAGGAGTCGGCGTGCGCCGTACCCGCGTTCAGCGCGAGCGCCGCCGCGCCCGCGGTGGCGACGAAGAGGCTGCGGGCCGCCAGGGACTTCAGGGCCATCTGCGTTCCTTTGCTTTCGGGATCTCTCGGGATCTCTCGGGTTCCCTCGGTTCCTTGTACTTCCTTGCGTTTCCTGGGACTTACTGGTGTTTCCCGGCGGGCCGCCCGGCGTTCACCCTAGGAAGCCGGTGCGCGGCGGGCGAGTGCCTTCTGCCGAGGGCAGACCGAAGGCGCCGCCACCGGGGCCGCCGCCCGCGGAAGCGGGCCCGGCCTCGCGTGCCGCGCCCACGGCCACGGTCGTCCCGTCCGCGGTTCCCTCCGCGGCCACGGTGGTCCCGTCCGCGGGCGCGGTGGTGTCCCGGGGCGGTTCGGGGGCGCGGCCTGGCAGCAGGGAGACCAGGCCGAGGGCGGCCAGCGCCACGCCGAGCCACAGGGGGGCGCGCAGCCCCGCGAGGTCGATGAGCAGGCCGCCGGCCGCCGAGCCGATGACGACGCCGAGCGTGATGAAGGAGCTGTGCACGCTGTTGACCAGCGGCCCGGAGTTGCCCGCGCGCTGCACCCTGGTGACGAGCGCCGGGTTCATCGTGACGCCCACGAGGCCGATGCCCAGCATGCAGGCGACGGCCGGGGCCGGGGCCGTGGCGAAGAGGGCGAAGCCGGTGAGGAAGGCGGCGTTGAGCCCGAGGCCGGCCACCAGCACCCCCAGGGCGTGCCGGTCGGCGAGCCGCCCGGCGATCGCGTTGCCCAGGACGGTGGCGGCCCCGTAGGCGATGAGCAGCAGCGGCACGGTGCCGTCGGAGAAGCCGCTCAGCTCGGTGAGGATCGGGCCCAGGTAGCTGAACGCGGAGAAGGTGGCGCCGATCACGAAGGTGCTGGTGGACAGGGTCCACCACAGCCGGGGGCGGCGGAAGACGCCGAGTTCGCGGCGGGCGGAGAAGGCGCCCGCCGGGGGCGGGTCCGGCACCCGGGCGGCGGTGCAGGCGGCGGCGAGCACGGTCAGCACGGCGATGGCGGCGAAGGCCGCCCGCCAGCCGAGGCGCTGGCCGACGAGGGTGGCGAGCGGCATGCCGAGCAGGGTGCCGAGCATCAGCCCGTTGAGGGTGACCGAGACGGCCCTGCCGCGGCGTTCTGGGTGGGCGAGCTGCACGGACATCGAGATGGCCACGCCGAAGAACGCCTGGGAGGCCACGCCGGTCACCAGCCGGGCGGCCAGCATCACGCCGTAGGAGGAGGCGCAGGCCGCCAGCAGGTTCCCCAGCAGGAAGAGGGCGAAGAGCCACAGCAGCGCCCGCTTCTGCCGCAGCCGCAGCAGCCCGAAGCTGAGGAGGGGGCCGCCCAGGGCCATGGCGATGGCGTAGGCGGTGATGAGGTAGCCGACCTCGGAGACCGAGACGCCGAGCCCCTCGGCGAGTTCCGGCATGAGGCCGGCGACGGCGAACTCGCTGCTGACCATGGCACATATGCCGAAGGCCAAGAGGTAGGCCGCGGGCGGGACGCCGGGGGCGCGATCGGGTGGTGTCATGGGAGTTCCTTCGGGCGGGCGGTGGGTGGGCAGGTTTTGGATGGATCGGTACAGAATCGGGGCAGTCGGCAACGCCCGGCCGGGCCGCCGTCAGGGGGCCGGCGCGGGGGTGGTTTTGGTGGGTCCCGGACCGGTGCCGCGGGCCGGGGCGTCAGCGGGCCGGGGCGTCAGCGGGTCAGGGCATCAGCGGGTCAGGGCGTCCAGGGCGATCTCGGTGATCGCCTCCAGGGCCGCGCGGCCCGCGCCGCCCTGGGCGGAGATCCGCAGCCCGGCGATGAGCGCGTTGAGGTAGCGGGCCAGGTCGTCGGGGTCGCGCGGGGAGGTGAAGGCGCCCTCCCGGCGCCCGGCCGCCACGACCTCCCGCAGCAGGGACAGCCGCCGGGCCGTGTCGCGCTCCAGCATCCGGGCTATGCCCGGGTCGTGCGCGGCGAGTTCCACGGTGGTGTTGACGGTGAGGCAGCCGAGGCTGTGGCCGCCCTGCCGCGTCGTCATCTCGTCCGCCACGATCACCGCGAACAGCTCGCGGAGCCGTTCGGCGGCGGGCCGCCCGGTGTCCTCCAGGATGGCCGCCTGGCGCGCCGTCATCGTCTCCATGTAGCGGGCGAGCGCGCGCGAGAAGAGGTCGTACTTGCTGGCGAAGGTGTTGTAGATGCTGCTGCGGCCCAGGCCGGTGGCGTCACACAGGTTCTGGGTCGAGGTGCCCTCGTAGCCGTTCGCCCAGAAGACGCGCATCGCCGCGTCCAGGGCCCGGTCCTCGTCGAACGTCCGTGGTCGGGCCATGGGGCCACGGTACGTGTTTTGGAACGCCTGGTGCAATACCCTGGCGCGGCCGCCGTATTCGCCGCCGGCGGCGAGCCGGGGGTGAACCAGGGGCGAACCGGGCACGGTCCGGGGGTGAACTGGGGATGACGTGGCCGAAGTCGCCTGTCTGCGTGAGGACTTCGGCCAAAGGACGGGATGGCCGCCGGCTCTTTTCGGTGCTTGTGTGGATACCAGGCGTGCCGGCCCGCGCCGGCGGCGCCGGGTCCCGCACGGCAAGTGACGACGGAAGGGACGTTCCGTGAGGCACGGTTATGCGCACCGGCTCGCCGCGGCGGCGGCCGGCCTGGTCCTGGTCGCCGCCGGCGCGGTGACCTGCGTGGTGGCGGAGGGCGAGACGGCCTGGGCGAAGGACGGGACGCTGGCGCTGACCCCGCCGATGGGGTTCAACGACTGGAACGCGTTCGGCTGCGACGTGAGCGACGGGCTGATCCGGGGGATCGCGGACGCCCTCGTGGCCACCGGGCTGCGGGAGGCGGGGTACGAGTACGTCAACATCGACGACTGCTGGTCCCTGCACGAACGCGACGCGCAGGGCCGGCTGGTGGCCGACCCGGAGAAGTTCCCCGAGGGCATCGAGGGCACCGCGGACTACGTCCACGGCCTCGGCCTCAAGCTGGGCCTGTACGCCGACGCCGGCACCCTGACCTGCGCCGACTACCCCGGCAGCCTGGGCTACGAGGAGATCGACGCGCGGACCTTCGCCGAGTGGGGCGTCGACTACCTGAAGTACGACAACTGCGACAACCAGGGCGACGGCAGCCAGGAGGACGCCCGCGCCCGGTACCAGGCGATGGAGGACGCGCTGGACGCCACCGGGCGGCCCATCGTCTACTCGATCTGCGAGTGGGGCAGGACCCGCCCCTGGGAGTGGGCCGGCGACGTCGGCCACCTGTGGCGTTCGACCACCGACATCAAGGACACCTGGGGCGCGGTCGAGTCGATCATCGCGCAGAACGTGCACTACGCCGCCGCCGCGGGACCCGGGCACTGGAACGACCCGGACATGCTGGAGGTCGGCAACGGCGGGATGACCGGCACCGAGTACCGGACGCACTTCAGCATGTGGGCGGTGATGGCCGCGCCGCTGCTCATCGGCACCGACCTGCGCACCGCCTCCCGGGAGACCCTCGACATCCTCGGCAACCGGGACGTGATCGCCGTGGACCAGGACCCCCTCGGCATCCAGGGCGAGGTGGTCTCCAACGTCGGCGGGCTGCGGGTGCTGGACAAGCCGCTGGCCGACGGCAGCCACGCCGTCGCCCTCTACAACTCCACCGACGAGGAGGCCACCTTCGGCACCACCGCGGCGGAACTCGGCCTGCCGGGCGCCCCCGCCTACCTGCTGAAGGACCTGTGGACCAAGCACCGGCGCGTGACGGACTCCGACCTCACCGCCACCGTCCCGGCCCACGGCACCACCCTCTACCGCGTCTGGCCCCTCGGCCACTGAGCCGGCCGCGGGCGGGCAACGGGCACCCGCCCGCGGCCCGCCCCACCGTCCGGCCCGATCCGGCCGCCCGGCCCCCGCCCGGCCCCGGCGCGCGGCGGCGCCCGGGCGCCGGGGTGGGAGCGGGGGCGCGCGGGCGCGGGCACCATGCCCGCATGGTGGTTCTCCGCATTGATGAGGTGCCTCAGGCGGCTCGCGACGCCGTCGCGGCCGGGGCCAGGGCGAATGGCCGGTCCCTGCGAAACGTGCTGCTGTCACCGGGCCTGCGGGAGGCGTCGTTCGCGAGAAATCTCGATCTCCTGCGGGAGATCGAGGGCTGGCCGGGAGAGGCCACGGCCACGGTGGGCGACGTGCTTGCGGAGCGGGACGCCGCCCGCCGGGACCGGGCGGGAGGCGCGGATGAGGGCGGCGCCCCGGCGGCGGGGTGCCTGATCCGCGACGCCGGCGGGCGGACGGACGTGGGCCGGGGCGGGGAATAGGCGCGGGGCCGGGCGGGTTGGGGTTGCGCATGACCATGGGAGTAGTCCTCTCCGGCGATGGCGCGGAGAACTTCGTGGACGGCGCGGTCCGGCAGGCCCGGCAGGCCGCCGAGGCCGGGATCGCGGCGGGCTGGCTCGCGCAGCGGTCCGACTACGACGCGTTGGCGCTCGCCGGCCTGCTGGGGCGCGAGGTGCCCGGGCTCCAGGTGGGCACCTCGGCCGTGCCCGTCTTCGGCCGGCACCCTGTGCTCGTGGCCGGGCAGGCCCTGACGGCCCAGGCCGCCACCGGCAACCGGCTGCACCTCGGGCTCGCGCTGGGCGCCAAGCTGCTCGTCGAGGGGACCTTCGGGCTCGCCTACGAGCGGCCGGTGGCGGTGCTGCGCGAGTTCCTGACCGCGCTGCGCGCGCTGCTGACCACCGGGACCGCCGACTTCCACGGTGAGTTCCTGACCGCGGCGCCGAGCATGCCGGTGGCCCTGCCCGGCGCCGAGCCGCCGCCGCTGCTGGTGGCCGCGATGGGCCCGCAGGCGCTGCGGGCCACCGGCGAACTGGCCGACGGCACCCTGCCGTTCCTGGCCGGGCCGCGGACCCTGGCCGGGCACATCGTGCCCGCCCTCACCAGGGCGGCCGAGGCCGCGGGCCGGCCGGCGCCGCGGGTGGTGGCCCTGGTCCCCGCCGTGGTGACCGAGGACGTGGCGGCCGTGCGTGAGACGGCGTACGAGCAACTGGCGTTCTACGAGGGGATTCCCTCCTACCGCCGGGTCCTGGACCTGGAGGGCGCCGAGCGGGCCGGGGAACTGGCGCTCGTGGGCGACGAGGAGACCGTCGCGGCCGGAATCCGCCGCTACCTGGACGCCGGCGCCACCGAGGTGGTCCTCAGCCAGACCGGGCTCGGCGGGGAGGCCGCCCGCCTGCGCACCTGGCGCCTGCTCGGGGAACTCGCCCGCGAGCGCGCGGGCCGAAACGGCACGGGCCAGGGCGGCACGGGCCGGGACGGCGCCGCGACGGCCGGCTGATCCGCCTGCCCCCGCGCGCGCGGGCGCGGGGGCCCGGCCCGTACCCTCGGGCGCGGGCCCGGCGCCCCCCGATGCCCCAACGCCCCCCGCGGCGGGCGGCGTTCAGGACTCGCCGGGTGTTGCGGGGGCCTGGGCCGCGACCTGGCGCAGGGTGCGGCCGGTGCGGACCGAGCGGGCGCGGGTGGGGTCGGGGGTGCCGTTGCCGTGCGTCGCGTGCCGGTCGTCGCGCTTGGTCAGCAGCCACGCCTCGCGTTCCGCGCCCTCGCGGAACCTGGTCAGGGCCCAGCCGCCGTGCAGCTTGTGGCCGCCCAGGGTGAACGACAGGTGCCCGCGGCGCAGCGCCTCGGCGGCGGAGGTGCCGCGGTCCTGGTGCCAGGTCCCCTCGTCCCAGATGATCACCGGGCCCGCCCCGTACTCGCCGGGGGCGATGACGCCCTCGAAGTCGCGGTACTCGTAGGGGTGGTCCTCGGTGGGCATGGCCAGGCGCCGGTCCTGCGGATTGCCCGAGGGGCCCTTGGGGATCGCCCAGGACTTCAGCACCCCGTCGGCCTCCAGCCTGAAGTCGAAGTGGAGGCGGGTCGCGTCGTGGATCTGCACCACGAACACCGGCTCCCCGCCCTCGCGGCCCGGGCCGGGCCCGGGCTCGGCGGTCCGCTCGAAGTCCCGTCTGCGCCGGTATTCCGCCAGCGCGTCCTCGTGCGCGCTCATGCCCTCCACCCTCGCAGACCCCGCCGGGCCGCGCACGCTCACTCCACCGGGCCCCCGCTGTCCTCGGGGGTGCCGTGCGCCAGGCCGGCGAGCGTGTCCAGAGCCCTGGCCAGGGTGTCCTTGGGCGGGGAGCCGAGGGCGAGCCGCACCGCGGCGGGCGCGTGGGCCGGGCCGACGGCGAAGGCGGCGGCCGGGGTGAGCGCGATGCCGTGGCGGGCCGCGGCGGCGACGAAGGTGTCGGCCCGCCACGGCGCGGGCAGCTCCCACCAGCAGTGGTACGCGGCCGGGTCGGCGCGGATGCGGAAGCCCGCGAGGCGTTCGGCCCTGATCCGCTGGCGTTCCGCGGCGTCCGCCCGCTTGGCCTCGCCGAGCGCGGCGGCGGTGCCGTCGCCCAGCCATTCCCCGGCCGCCCGGAGCGCGAATCGGGCCGCGGCCCAGCCGCCGGTGCGCAGCGCCGCCGCGATCGCGGAGCGCCGCGGCTCGTCGGGGGCGAGGACGAAACCCAGGGTCAGGCCGGGGGCGACCCGCTTGGAGAGGCTGTCCACCAGCACCGTGCGCTCGGGCGCGAGCGCCGCGAGCGGCGGCAGGTCGGGGCGCAGGAACCCGTAGATCGCGTCCTCGACCGCGTACAGGCCGTGGCGGCGCAGCGCCTCGGCCAGCTCGGCGCGCCGCCCGGGCGGCATGGTGGTGCCCAGCGGGTTGTGCAGGGCGGGCTGGCAGTAGACCGCGCGCAGCGGCAGGGCCCCGGCGACCGCCTCGGGCACCAGCCCCTCCTCGTCCACCGCCAGCGGCACCGGCGTGATGCCGAGCCGGGCCGCGATGCCCTTGATCACCGGGTAGGTGAACCGCTCCACGCCGAGCCGTTCCCCGGCCGGCACCAGGGCGGCGAGGGCCGCGGCGATGGCCTGCCTGCCCCCCGCCGCGAACAGCAGCCGCCCGGGCTCGGGCGACCAGCCGCCGCGGGCCAGCAGCCCCGCGGCGGCGGCCCGCAGCCCCGCCTCGCCCGCGACGGCGGCGGGGCGCAGCGCCGCGTCGAGCACGTCGGCCCGCAGCAGGCGCTGGAGGCCGGCCGCCAGGGTCTGCGCCTGCCCTGGCAGCACGGGGAAGTTCAGCTCCAGGTCCACCCGCGCCCCGCCCGGCTCGGCGAGGGCGGGCTCGGGCGCCGGGGCGGTGGCGCGCACGAAGGTGCCCCGGCCGACCTCCCCGACGGCCAGGCCCCGGCGGATCAGCTCGGCGTAGACCCGGGAGGCGGTCGAGGGGGCGATGCCCTCCCGCCGCGCGAACCGGCGCTGCGGCGGGAGGCGTTCGCCCGGGCGGAGGGTGCCGTCCGCGATCTCGGCCGCGAGGCGGTCGGCCAGGCGCCTGAAGTCGTCGTTCACCGAGATCTCCCCGGGGTTGCCCACATTGCTCCGAGTGCATTGTGAGGTATTGCTCCGATGTGCCTCGACATGGTTCTCTTCCTTGCATCGAGTGTCAAGCGCGGGCCCCGGGGCCCGCGGTACGCCGCCCGCTCCTGCCCCCTTTCGCTCCCCCGGCCCTCGCGGCCCGCGGGGTGGCGGCCCGGCGGGGGTGGCGGCGCGGAGAGGAGCCGTCATGGCGCAGGTCAGGATCGCCACGAACGACGGAACGGGCGGGACCGGCGGGACCGGTGCGGTGGATGCGGCGGATGCGACGAGTGCGTCGGGTGCGACCGGCGGGGTCGGCGGGGTCGGCGGGGTCGGCGGAACGTGGGAACTCACCGTCGGCTACGACGACGAGGGCGGCCGGGACGGGGCCGTGGGGGACCCGCTGGTGCTGGTGCACGGCCACCCCTTCGACCGCTCGATGTGGCGGCCGCAGCTCCGGTGGTTCAGCCGCTACGGGCGGCGCGTCATCGCCCCCGACCTGCGCGGCTACGGCGAGACCACCGTCGTGCCCGGCACCACGACGCTCGACGTCTTCGCCCGCGACCTCGCCGCCCTGCTCGACCACCTGGGCGTGCGGCGCTGCGTCCTGGGCGGCCTGTCCATGGGCGGCCAGATCGTCATGGAGTTCCTGCGGCTCTTCCCCGAGCGGGTCGGCGGCCTGCTGCTGGCCGACACCCTCTGCGCCCCCGAGACCCCGGGCGGCCGGGCCGCCAGGTACGCGATGGCCGAGCGGCTGCTCGCCGAGGGCATGGCCGGGTACGCGGCCGAGGCGCTGCCCAGGATGATGGCCGCCTACAACGTCGAGGCCCTGCCCTCGGTGGCCCGGCACGTCCTCGGCATGATGCGCGGCACCCCGCCCGAGGGGGCCGCCGCCGCCCTGCGCGGCCGGGCGGTGCGCCCGGACTACGCCCCGGTGCTGCGGCGGGTGGCCGTGCCCACCCTCGTGGTGGTCGGCCAGGACGACGAGTACACGCCGGTCGCCGACGCCAGGCGGCTGCACGAGCTGATCCCCGGCTCGGTCCTCACCGTCGTGCCCGGGGCGGGCCACCTGCCGAACCTGGAGCGCAGCACCGAGTTCAACGCCGCCCTGCGCGCCTTCCTCGACGGCCTCGACCGGCCCGCCACCCGCCCCGCCACACCAGGCAACGCCGGGCGGGCCGGGTGATCAGCCGGGGCGGCCCGTCCATTCACGGAGCACATCGGCGATCTTATGGAGATCGTCTTCGTCTCCGGCGGCCACCGTCAGGACGAGCTGCCAGATGACAGTGGCACCATCCGGTAGCGTTTCGCGTGCAGCGGCCAGGTTTACGCCTTCGCCGCCGCCACCGGGCAGGAGAGCCCCGGCCCGCCCGGGCCGCGACGCGGTGACCCGTATCCCGCCGGCCGCTTGCCCGTCCGCCGGTCGCCCGCCCGGCGGCGCCGCGCGAGGATGAGAGCGTGGCCGAGCCCGGCGAACCCACGACCGCGGGCGCCGGCGGCCTGAGCACCGGGTCGCCCGGCGGGCGGCGCGTGCTGGCCTGCGCAGTCCTCGGCTCCGGCATGGCCCAGCTGGACGCCACCATCGTCACGGTGGCCCTCCCCAGGATCGGCGCCGACTTCGACGTGCCGCTCTCCGACCTCCAGTGGACCCTCAACGCCTACATGCTCACCCTCTCCGGCCTGCTCCTGCTCGGCGGCGGCCTCGGCGACCGCTTCGGCAGGCGCCGGATCTTCGTGCTCGGCGTCCTGTGGTTCACCGCGGCCTCGGTGCTGTGCGGGCTCGCCCCCGCCAGCCCGGTGCTGATCGGCGCCCGGGCCCTCCAGGGGGTTGGCGGGGCGCTGCTGACGCCCGGCTCGCTCGCCCTCATCCAGTCCTCCTTCCGCCGCTCGGAACGCGCCAAGGCGGTCGGCCTGTGGTCCGGGCTCGGCGGGGTGGCCGCCGCCCTGGGCCCGTTCCTCGGCGGCTGGCTGGTGGACGGCGTGGGCTGGCGCTGGATCTTCTACCTCAACATCCCCTTCGCCGCGGTGATTCTGCTGCTGGCCCGCGGGGTGCCCGAGAGCCGGGACTGGGGGACCTCCGGCCGCTTCGACGTGGTGGGCGCCGCGCTCGCCGCCCTGGCGCTCGGCGGCATCGCGTACGCCCTCATCGAACGCAGCGCGCCCTGGGCCGGGGGCGGGGCGGTGGCCGGGGCGGTGTTCGTGTGGTGGGAACACCGCACGCCGCGGCCGATGCTGCCGCTCGGCGTCTTCCGCTCCCGCCGCTTCAGCGCCGCCAACCTGGTCACCCTGTGCCTGTACGCGGCGCTGGGCGGGGTGTTCTTCCTGCTGCCCACGCAACTGCAGAACGGCCTGGGCTACGACGCCTTCCGCGCGGGCGTGGCCGCCCTGCCGATCACCCTGCTGCTGACCGCCCTGTCCGGCCCGGCCGGCTCCCTCGCCCAGCGGATCGGGCCGCGGCTGCCGATGACGGCCGGGCCCCTGGTCGCCGCGGGCGGCCTCGCCCTGCTGCACCGGGTGCACCCGGGCGGCTCCTACTGGCCGGACGTGTTCCCCGGGGTGGCGGTGACCGGGCTCGGCGTCAGCCTCTTCGTCGCCCCGCTGACCGCGACCGTGCTCGCCTCCCTCGACGTGCGGCGCGCCGGGATCGCCAGCGGCGTCAACAACGCCGCCGCCCGCGTCGCCCAACTGCTCGCCGTCGCCGCCCTCCCCCTCATCGCGGGCCTGTCGGCCGCCCAGTACCGCCACGCCGCGGCGGTCGACGCGGCCTTCGGCAAGGCGGTGCTGGTGTGCGCGGGGCTGATGGTGGCGGGCGCGGTGGGCTCCTGGTTCGCCGTCCCCCCACGGCTCGCCCCCGGAGAGGAACGCGCCCCCGAGCCGCAGTGCAAGCGCCACTGCGCGGTGTCGGCCCCACCCCTGGAACCGGGAGACCGCGGCGACGAACCCCCGCCGCGCAAGCAGTGAACCCCCGGCGGCCCCGGCCCACAACCCGCCCCGCCACGGGCCCATGGGGGGTTCGGCTGGCGGGGCGCGGCTGCCGTCGGGCCGTTTCAGCCCAGGTCGCTCTTGAGCGAGGTGACGAACGCGCTCCATGCGCCGGCGCCCACGGCGAGCTGCGGCCCGCCGGGGACCTTGCTGTCCCGCACGGGCACCACCCCGGGCACGCCGTCCCGCACCTCAACGCAGTTCCCACCGTTGCCGCTGTATGTGCTCCTGCGCCACTCGGCCGAGGTCATGTCGGTCATCGGAACTCCCTGTGGATGGTGGGGGTAAGTCGGGGAAGTCCCCGGGGCCACGCGTCAACACCCGTCGCCCTGTGGAG
The DNA here is from genome assembly GCF_003626535.1 of Streptomyces hoynatensis. GTDB lineage: Bacteria > Actinomycetota > Actinomycetes > Streptomycetales > Streptomycetaceae > Streptomyces > Streptomyces hoynatensis. The sequence continues at coordinate 2,269 of NZ_RBAL01000035.1, read as the reverse complement.
TTTTCCCCGGTCGCGGACTCAGCCCACATCGTCATGCGGCCAGCCACCCCAGTCGACAGATCCGGAACCCGACCGCGCCCCGCCATCGGGCACGTGGAGGTGTCCGGCGGCGGGGCGCGGCTGCCGTCGGGCCGTTTCAGCCCAGGTCGCTCTTGAGGGAGGTGACGAACGCTCCCCACGCGCCGGCGCCCACGGCGAGCTGCGGCCCGCCGGGGACCTTCGAGTCCCGCACGGGCACCACCCCGGGCACGCCGTCCCGCACCTCAACGCACTTCCCGTCACTGCTGCTGTATGTGCTCCTGCGCCACTCGGCGGAGGTCTTGTCGGTCATCGGAACTCCCTGTGGTGGTGGAGGTCAGTCGGGGAACTCACCGGGCCAACGCGTCAACACCCGTCGCTCCCGCGCCCCGTCACGAGCCTCTGGAACTGCCCGGTGGCGGGGCGCGGTTGTCGTCAGTCCAGGTCGCTCTTGAGGGAGGCGACGAACGCGCTCCACGCGCCGGCGTTCACGGCGAGCTGCGGCCCGCCGGGGACCTTGCTGTCCCGTACCGGCACCACCCCGGGCACGCCGTCAGCCACCTCGACGCAATTGGCCCGCCCGTTGCTGTAGCTGCTCTTGCGCCAGGCCATGGGCCTACTGTTGCTCTTCATAGCTCACTCCGGCCTGCCAGAGCAGGCCCCTGCCGACCTGCTCGTTGGATGCAGAATCAGAATTGCGTGCGAATTCTTCGCTGGGGCGGGCCGGTTCAGTTGGGCTCGCCGAAGTTGAAATCCCCCGCAAGCGTGTCGATCTATCCCGGAATCGCATTTATGGCTGGCACTGTTCCCTGGCTTGCTGTCCGGCGGCTCCGGCACGCGAGTGCGCCCCGCCACCGGCACTTCGGGGTGCTTCGGTGGCGGGGCAGGGTTGCGGTTGCGGTCAGACTGTTTTCAGTCCAGGTCGCTCTTGAGGGAGGCGACGAACGCTCCCCACGCGCCGGCGCCCACGGCGAGCTGCGGCCCGCCGGGGACCTTCGAGTCCCGCACCGGCACCACCCCAGGCACGCCGTCCCGCACCTCGACGCAGCTGTACTGCGCGTTGCTGTAGCTGCTCTTGCGCCAGGCCATGGGCCTACTGTTGCTCTTCATAGCTCCCTGCCAAGTCCGAAATGAGCTGCTGCGTCGCTTGCTCATCGAGTGCCTTTTTCCAGATGTCGTCGAAAACCTTGTCGTACCGCTCGACCTCACTGGGCCTGTCCAGATACAGGTCTCCCGTGTAACCGTCAGCGTGGACGGTGGGTGGTTCTGTTTCTGCGCCGCTCCCCGCGGTGGGAAACCTCATGACGATGAACTGGCCGGTCTGCAATCCCAGATGTGCCCCGGCCGAGAACGGAAGTACCCGCAGGTTGACGTTGGGCAGTTGGGCCATCTCTACCAGGTGGGTGAGCTGCTTACCCATCAGCTTGAATCCACCGATCGGTCGGCGCAACACCGCCTCGCCCAGCACGCCACGTACCGATGCTGCTGCTTTGGGCCTGGTGATGAGGCGTTGCCGCTCGCGGCGCATGACTACGCGTCGCTCCACCTCGTCTGGGTCGTCGAAGCCCCCGCCGATGATGATCCGTGCGTAGTCCTCGGTCTGGAGCAACCCCGGCACCAGTTCGGGTTCGTACCAGTCGAGCCGTGCGGCGGCGGCCTCCAAGCCGATGTACACGTCGAAGTGCTCGGGGATGACGTCACCGAAGGCGTGCCACCAGCCCCTGGCTTTCGTCTCCTTGGCCAGGCCGAGCAGGGCCTCGGTCAGGTCGGGAGCTGCTCCGTAGGTCTCGCACATGGCGCGGACGTCATGTGTGCGGACGCTCGTCAGCCCCGATTCGATCCGCCACATCTTCGCGTCTGACCACTCCATCTCCCGCGAAGCGGCCTTGAGGGTGAGTCTTGCCCGCATGCGCAGCTCGCGTAGGTGGCGTCCGAGCTGTCTCCGCGGAACGGTCGAGCCGGGCGACGCGTCCATGCTGCCCTCCTTCTCTGTCATTGTGAAATTGGCGAGTTCGGCAAAATGAAATGAATGCGGGGGCCTCTCTGCAAGGTTTTGTCAATTAGCCTCCCAGTAGACGGAAATACGCATCTGAGGCTTGCAGATGTGCCCTCAGCAGAGGCAGTCTAAAGGTTGTCTCGTAACTGTTGTGGCTGGTGCGCGTTGGGCTGATCGTGCAGGTGCTGAGTGCGGAACGTCGTGACGTGATCGAGGTGTTCACCGGTCTGGCGCCGGGCCGCTTCCGGCGGCTGG
>NZ_RBAL01000034.1 GCF_003626535.1 Streptomyces hoynatensis | reverse complement strand
CATGACAAAGATCCTGATCTCTTGATCCCCCACCGGAGAGGTGAGGAAAGTCCGGACTTGGACGGTCGAACCGTCCACAGGAGTCCAGTTGAGTCCACTGACATCCAATGCGATGGCTGTCAAGACTGATGTCAGAGCCCACCTGTCGTAACAGGTGGTAATGGAAGGCCCCCGGAGAGACCGGGGGCCTTCGTCTTATGAGGGAGGTGATTCATGGAGGTGGATCTTGAGAGACGGTGGATGACTCGGCCGGACCGGGCCTGCCGGGGCGAGCCCCTGGAAATCTTCTTCGAAAAAACCAACGAAGCCAAGGCGAAAGCCATTTGCAGGACATGCCCAGTCCTGCATGAGTGCCGTAGAGACACCCTGGGGGAGCCCTATGGGGTCTGGGGCGGCAGGACCGCAAAGCAACGCAAGGCCATCCGGAAGAGGACGCTCGATCGAGCTGCATCCTGGTCCAGGGAACGCCGCCTTGAGTGGGGCCGGATATGCCACGACATCTATCGCCGTGTCCGAGACTGGGGCCGAGTGCGGGAATGCACTGGCCTCGCAGGGCAGCTCGCGGAAGAACTGGCCCGCGAATGGCGGCTCTTCCAGGAGAGCAATGGGCCCACAATTCCCGAAGGGCCGAAGCTCCTTCGCCCAAATTGGCCCAAGGGGCGCCCCAGGGCAGACGCCTGGGTCTGGCATTCCCACCAGGTGCGCGCGGCGAATATTTTGGGCCGCACGGCCGACAGTCAGTGGTACCGAGTTCAGACCTTCAGCGGCCGGGCTCACGTACAACCCTGGGTGCACGTCGGGGACATCCAAATATTCACCACGGTTGAAATACCGGTAATGGAAAGGCTGGACCGTGAGAGGTACAACAAGGAGCGCCGCCGGCGAGCTGCCTGACCATGTTTCGTACAGCTCGCTTTCGAGCTGGCTTATGTGTGGGAAGAGTTATCAGCTAGGCAGGGTCCAGGGATTCCAGGGTCCTCCGGCTTGGTGGAGCATCGGCGGGAACGCCGTGCACGCCACGATGGAATCGTGGGATCACAACCAGCTCATCGAGGCCGAGGCGGGAACCCTCGGCCATATGGTCGCGACGTGGGGCGAGGCGCGAACCCTCGGCAACACGGTTGCGACGTGGGGCCCGGAAACTGGATTCAGCTCCGCCCTTGAGGCGGAGATCAGGAAAGCGAAGAAAGTTCAACCCGACCAATCGAAGTGGCGCGTCAAGCGTCGCTCCAGTGAGGGTGAGACGTGGTGGCGGGCCAATGGCCCCGCCATGGTTCAGTCGTATATCGACTGGCGACTCAGGTCGCCCTCCTGGGAGATCTGGATAACCCCGGACGGGGAGCCAGCTATTGAGCTGGATGTCTCCGGATATCTCCCTGGCTGCGATGCGGAGATCAAGGCATACCTTGACCGCGTTTTCGAGGATAAGACCTTTGGTGGCCTTATCATCGTGGACGCCAAAAGCGGCAGCTCTCTGGCGAAGGAGGACCAGCTAGGCACTTATCGCGCTCTGCTCATGCAGAAGTACGGCGTCGCCGCTGACCGCGGCGCCACTTTCCGGACCAGGACAACGGACAAGAAGGCGGCTGGCCTTTACGCTCACCCTGCCACCCTGGAGAAGTGGTCGCCGGAATACACGGGGGCCCTCTTCGGCCAGATGGACCGAGCCCGCAAGGCGGGGATTTTCATTCCGAAGCTGGATAGCCACTGCGATTTCTTCTGCGACGCGCGCAGCGCTTGCTACGCAGTGGGCGGCCCCGAGGCCGCCAAGTGGGACCCGGACCATCCGGCTCATGTATCTCACCCCTGACCACTGTCGGTCCGGTCTGGTATACCGGCCGGCCGTGAGAGTCGAACCCCTCGGACATGCCGAGGCCCGAGCCGTGGCGGAGGCGGAGCACTACATGCACCGCAAGCCGACGGTTTCCCACGCCTTCGGCCTCCTTGAGGGAGACAAGGCGCTAGGGGTGGTCACCTTCGGCACCCCGGCCAGCAGGCACCTCCAGATGGGGGTGTGCCCATCCGATCCATCCCTGGTGGTGGAACTCAATAGGCTCTGGGTTCACGATTCCATGCCAACGAACACCGAGAGCTGGTTCGTCTCCCGGGCTTTGCGTCAGCTTCCTCCCCGGATCGTGGTGTCGTACGCGGACACCACGCAGGGGCACATGGGCTACGTGTACCGGGCCTTGAATTTCCGGTACGCCGGATGGACAGACATGGAACGCAAGACACCCCGATACGACTACATGCCGGATGACCCGTCAATCCACACACGTGACGCTTACCGGCACGGATACGTGCGGAAGGTTCGGCGCAAGCCGAAGGTGCGTTACTGGATTCCGACAGGCAACCGCCGCGAGCGGCGGCAGATGGAGGCGCTATGCGGATGGCCTTCTCTGAGCTGGAAAGAACTGCCTCCGCCCACAGAACACAGGCATCATCCATTGTGATGCCAGTCGATCCCGCCACACGAGCCCTGGATTTGATGCTCAAGCAATTTCCAGGAGCTACCATCATCAGCACGAAGCATCACAAGGCCCCCGAGAATGGGGGCCTTTCTCATGGATTGGAGAGAGGGAATGGAAGAGCCGAAGTACTCAGTTTCTCTGAACAAGAACACCCCAATGATCATCGTCAAGGGGAGCGACCTGGACGACTTGGCCCGCAGCCTGCGGGCCCTCAGGGCTTCGGCCGTTCCAGGACTCGTAGTCAAGCTGCACGAGACGATGTTCGGTTCAGACGAGCCGACCCCGCCGCGCCCGTTCTTCCGCTCCTGATCTCCAAGGCACAGAAAGTGAGCACCATGACCACCGCACCCGAGATGGACGACAGCAACACCCCGGAGGATGAGAGCATGTGGGCCGGGGAGGCCCCGACCTATCCGGAGGCTCCCGACAATCCCCATAACCACGTTTACACGTGGTCGCCGAAGCTCCCCGACGGGTCCATGCTCGTGATCCGGAGCAACACGGCCGCCGGCCTGCTGAGCGCCGCCGCCGAGGCGGCCGGAGTTATCGGTGAGCTGATTTCTACGTGGTCCAAGGCCACTGGGACGGCTGCCGCCGTTCCTGCGCCCGAGTTTCAGGCCCTGGCTCAGCAGTTCCCCCAGGCGGGGCCGTTCCCGCAGGCTTCGCAGCAGCCGAACCAGTCCTTTCCGAATCAGCCTGCTTGGCAGACCACGGGTTCCGCTCCGGGGCAGTTCCCCCAGCAGGCCCCGCAGCAGCAGGGTGGCAACCGTGACCCGAAGCCGCGTCCGAACTGGCCACAGGTCTACAAGCTGTCGGTTGGAGACAAGAACGCGTTCAGGCAGTTCCGGAACGACAACAAGCAGTTCACCGCGGGAAAGATCTACTGGGCAGGTGGTCCAGAGTTCTGGATTCACCCTGACATCGCACAGATGGTGAACGGGTTCGGCCCCGTCGTCCCGGCCTGATCGGGGATAGGTGCTCACGCTATCTCGGAGCGTGAGCCGTGGGAGCGGGGCTACGGCCCCGCTCCCGGCTCCGTTCCGATCCTGGGACTCCCGATCCATCCGATTCCGGCGGGCCTCCGTCTCGATGCTTGCCGGAATCCCCGGGTCCCACAAGACCCGGCTCATGCTCAACGCAGTGCTGAACATGCAGGTGCCTACCCTGCTTTTCAGCACGGACTCAGACCGCACTACCGTGGCTTCTCGCATCCTGGCAAGAGTTACTGGCCAGCCGACCGAGGAAACCGAAGGCTGGCTCATTGACCGGCGCTCTGACGCCGCCCAGATCCTCGCAGGATTTGATTGGCTCCGCTGCGACTTCCGCCCTGATCCGGACTTGGATCATATCTGGCGTAGCGCCTACGCCTACGCCGAAGTAGAGGGCCAGTACCCGGAACAGATCGTAGTTGATATCGCTAGCGATATAGGTCACGACGCTGGCGATGAGTGGGCCACCCTCCGGGACTTGATGAGGCAATCCAAGATCCTGGCCCGCGAGACGGGGGCCCATGTCCTTCTTGTTCACCACGCAAGTGATTCACCGAATACCAAGCGCCCCTGCCCGAGGCGCAGTGATATCCACGGGAAGGTGGCTGCCATTCCCGAGGTGATTGTCACCTGCGGGACCGACTATGCCGGACAGCTCCACGTTGCCTGCGTCAAGAATCGTCACGCCAAGGCCGATCCGCAGGCGGACAATGCCTTTCCGATGGCGCTTGACGCCAGCACTAGTTACGTCGGCGATTACGTCGCCCCACAATCCGTCCCGGGCTACTGGGACTACAACGAGGGAGAGAAACAATGAGCAAGAACGCATGGCTGAGTTGCATCCCGCCGATGCTCATCATCATCGGTGCGGCGCTTTTCATCTGGGGCCTGCTGTGACAGGCCCCGAGCACTACAAGAGGGCCGAAGAGTGCATTGAGCTGGCTGCCACCTATCGCCAGGACGCGGCCAGAGAGGCTTTGATGGAGGCCCAGGTTCACGCAACGCTCGCCCTGGCCGCAGTTACGGCGTGCCAGGCGCCCGTTCTGATTGCGGGGAAGCTCGCGGCCCCGGCGGGCCTCTCCGAGGAGGTTCACCTTGCCTGGGCGGAGGCCGCGGGATGAATCCCGACGAGCCCGTTCCATACCTTCTGACGGAGAAGGCTGAATCCTACCTCTTCGCTGGCGAGCAGATGAGTGCTCTTGAAGAACTCATCTCCCTTCTCGGGAGACCAGAAGACCGTGATGGAGTATTTTTCGCGACCACCGCCGAGGAGGGGAAATGCTCTGCCGACTGATAGGCCACAAGTGGACGGACTGGTGGAAGGACAAGTCCAGCGGCTATCAGATGCGCGAATGCCTCCGCTGTGAGCGGACGGAGATCAGGTGAGAGTGCTTGTGACGGGGTCAAGGGATTGGCCCCGTCCCCAAACTGTACGAGAATTTGGAGGACGTAGTGGACGAGGGTGACGAAATAGATCGCCTGATCCGGGGACTTCTCGGCACGGATTCCGAGGATGACGACGACATGGAAGTCGAAGAGGCGATGTTCCTCTTCGATGCGACCGAGGCCGCCGTGACTATCGCCCAGGACGAGGGGCTGAGCCGCAGCGATACCTTCAGGCAGATCATTGACGCCTCGTGCGTCTGCTGCGTGGACATCAAGGCAGCCCTTCTCGGAATGCTCTGGCCGGAGGAGGCGTGAACGCCGGTGAGTAATCGCACTCTTGCCGATGACCCCGATGTCACAACCGACTGGGAAATCGCAGATCGATGGGGGGGCCGTCTGCTGCTGGAGACGTGCCTTGATGGTGAGGGGTTGCTCCTGCTCACCTCCGGTGATGGCGTACATCTCAGCATCGAGCAGCTGCGGGAACTCGCAATCAAGATCTTGGGCTGGAACTACGACCCGGAGGCGACCAACACGTGAGCCTCCAGGACAAGGAAAAGTGCCGGGACTGCGGCCATCCACGCTATTTCCACACCGGTACTCATGTGAAGGGAAGCAAGAGCGCGTGCCGGAGACGGGTTCTCGTCGCCAGGAGCCCCGTCCTGTGTGATTGCGCGACCTTCAAGCTCCCCACGGTCATCAAGATGACCCGAGAGGAAGCCCTTCGCCGAAGGGAGGAGCTGATAGCCCAGACCGGACTTGATGAGGAAACCCTCCGCTCCCGGGGTGAGATGTTCCAGCTCTACCCGGAGCACCAGTTGATCTGGGAGACCATTAGGGGCTTCGATTACCTGCTGAAGGAGGACGACCATGATTGATCCGATAGGACAGAACCCGACAGGCAGACCAAGAAAGTCCTCCGCCGGCACGCGGCGGAAGAAGGCGAAGCGGGAGCGAGCGAGAGAGGGAGCGGAATGAAGCTGAAGCCGGGGCGCTACTACCGGGATCGGGAGACGGATGTCTGGTACATCCTGCCAAACGGTTACGGCACGCTGGTCTGGGCACCCAACCACAAAGGCAGCAGAGGAGGGGAGATAGAGGCGGACATCCTGGTCGAGGAATACGGTCCCTTCGTCGAGGTGACTCCCACATGGACGAAGGCGCTGCCGAGAGTCTACATCGACGATCGGATTCGCATTCTGACAGACAACCCGGCGGGCAAGGAACTGCGTGAGGGTGATATTGTCCGCGTTACTCACATGCACGGTGACGACATCCGCGCAGGCGGCTGGTATCTCCCCCTGGAGGGTGAAGGCACCCTCTGGGAGGTGGTCGAGTCCGATGACGACTAAATTCCGCCCCCCACTGGGGCGTGAGATTCCCTCCCCGCCCATCGGAGGGAAGGCCCGGGTCTACCGGGACAGAAATGGTCTCTGGCGCTGGAGCCACGACTGCGCAACAGGGTCCCCCACCACGGGCCTTCTCTTCGGTGCCGGGTCATGGGATGCGGCAATGCTGGTTGCCCTTGAGCACGTTAAGAGGTGCTGCCGGTGAGCGGCGGAAGTTATGACTACCTGTACGCCAAGGATCTGGTGGACCTCTACGGTTCCGTCGAAGAAATGGCTCAGCGGCTCTCTCAGCTCGCTGAGCGCGATTCTCCGGCTGCTCGGGACACCTGGACCATCCTTGGTTTGATGGACGCCATTCGGTCCATGCAAGGGCGCCTGGAAGGCGTCTGGCACGCCGTGGAGTGGTACGACAGCTGCGACTACAGCAGGGATCAGGTGGACGAAGCCGTGAAGAAGTACGAGGAGGGAACCCGGAGGTGAGCAAGAGCAAGGCGAAGGGCACAAGGGCTGAGACGGAGGTCGTGAAGTACCTCCGTCAGTGGTGGCCAGCGGCAGAACGCCGGGCCCTCTCGGGCGCCCTGGACAAGGGTGACATTGCCGGGATACCTGGGCTCGTCATCGAGGTGAAGGCTGCTGCTACGCAGCTGATTGGCCCGTGGCAGCGAGAGACGTTGACTGAAATGGAGAACGCCTCCGCCGAGACTGGGATGCTGGTGGTAAAGCGTCCACGCAAACCAGTCTCCGTCTGGGATGCATACCTGCTACGCGTAGGTACGCTGGACATTCTCGCCGATTTCCCGGAGGGGAGTCCGTCATGGCTCCGCATGGATCTCGCCCTGGGGGCCTCACTGCTTCAGAGCCTCGGATACTGATCCCCCTCGAACCCATCCTGAATCACTATGGCGTTGAGCTTCAGGGCTCACGCTGGGGAGAGCAGCAATGCTGCTGTCCCATACATGGAGAAAGACGCCCTTCAATGCGGGTCAACCTGGAGAAGGGCGTCTTCTTCTGTCATTCCTGCGGTGCCGGGGGCACCGCAGTGCACCTGATCATGGCAATGGAGAGCGTGAACCGTGAGGATGCTCTCAAGCGAGCAACGCGCATTTTTGGAGATCTCGGTATCTCAGTACCAGCGGGATCTTCGGGGAAATACCGCCGCCCAGGAGTACTTGACGAAGAGGGGTATCGGCCCCGAGGCCGCAGGTATGTTCCGCCTGGGCGTCGTTGACAGCCCCGCTCAGGGGCACGAGGCGTACCGAGGACGCCTTGCTATCCCGTACCTGACGCCGGCGGGGCCGGTGGCCCTCAACTTCCGCTGCATACGGCAGCATGACTGCAAGGCAGTGAACTGCCGGAAGTACCTGAAGCCTGAGGGCGAAGAGGGTCACCTCTACAACGTGGCCGCCCTGAAGGCGGATTCCGATTTCCTGGTGGTCACCGAAGGGGAGATCGACACAATCTCCTGGACCATGGCCGGTGTCCCGGCCGTTGGCCTGTCCGGCGTCAAGGCATGGAAGCCCCACTTCAGGCTGGCCCTCGACGATTTTCCCATCATCTACAGCGCCGCTGATGCGGACGACGCAGGCAAGGGCCTTACCTCCCTGCTGGTCAGGGAGGTTGGAGCCCGGCCCATTCGATACGAGAGAGGAATGGATGGAAACGACACCTGGCTCAGCGGAGGAGCCGGAGCCCTCCGAGGGCTCATCTCCGGCTGAAGAGATCTATCTCAACCCCTCCGGGGAGTTGCTTCAGGCCGCAACTGCGGTCCGAGAGCTTGACTACCCGTCGCCTCGAAGCAACGCCCTGGCCGATCTGCTGGACGACCTGTCCGATGGGGACGACGAAGGGGTTGTCAACCCCTGGGCACTCGCTCTCGCCCGAGCCATCAACGGGACCACGGAGGAATGATGGACGTGGAACCCGATCCGACCCCGACGGAGGCTGCCGCTCAGCAGCTCGTGGAAACGGCCCTGAGGCTCGTCAGAGGCGGCGAAGAGCCGTGGCCCTACGAGAGGGCAGAGAGGTGGCTCATAGGCCGTCTGGACGCCGTTTGGAGGCGTTCATGAGCGCCCGGGACGCCTTGATTTTCCTGTCGGGGCTCAACGATCAGTCCACTCGTGGCCTGGCGTTCTTGCAGCGACTCAGCGAATATCGCGCCGAAGTGCTGCGGGAGGCTGCTGACCTCGTAGTCCAGGTCACGGGCAATGACCTGGACGCCAACGCAAAGATGCTCCGCCGCAAGGCCGAAGAGGTGTCCGAGGCGGGAGGCAAGTAATGAACCCTCTGACCCTGGCGGAGCTTTCGCTGCGCCACTCCAAGCTCGTTGAGGAGGCCGAGAGGCTGCGCCTCTCTTGGCGCAGGCAGCCCACGGGCTCACGCGCGCTGGCAATGGGCAAGCGCTTGAGGGATTTGGAGCAGAGGGCCGCCGACTATAGGCGGCTTCTGGAGATGGCAGAACAGGGATGACTCAGTGGTCACCCCTCACCCCGAGGCAGCTAGAGGCCCTGCGTTACCACGCGCAGGGCCTCACCGCTGAGGCCGCAGGCCGGCGCATGGGCATCTCAATGAGCAGCGTCAATCAGCTCATAGCTACCGCCAAGCGGCATCTCTCCGCCAAGAGCATCACGCACGCAGTGGCTATTGCGATGGCCCTGCGCCTGATTCACCCCTGGGATATTCCGATCCCGGGAGAGCGACCCCCGAGGAGGAGAGGCAATGAGCGATAACTCAGACCCGAGCTGGACCGCAGAACCGGTCGATAGCTCAGACCTGGAGTGGACCAGAAAGCGCCTGCTTGAGGCGCAGGAGGAGGCCACCGGGGAGGCAACCCGTGCCGACCGGGCCGAGGCCGAGGTTCGGCGCCTTACCGGCCTGCTCGGCGAGTACGCCGACCGCGGCATCGCCAACGGACGGCGCGCCGACAAGGCCGAAGCTGCCATTGAGGAAGTCCGGCAGTGGATCGCCGATACGGCCGATGACCCCGGGAACAACGACACGGGAGACCTGGCCTCCATCCTGGAGCATTACGGCTACCCGGCGAAGGAGGAGAAGTGAACATCACCGTAACCGACGTGATAAACGCAGTACTCGCCGTGGCGGATGAGGGGCCAGACCACGTGTACGAGCAGCAGGCGGGGACCGACATGTGCCGGTACACCCACGAGTCCCTGTCCGGCACGCTGATCCCTGGATGCCTGATCGGCACGGCCCTGCATCGCCTCGGCGTTCCGCTGGAGAGGTTGGAGCGGTACGAGGGAGAGCAAGTGCTTCCGCTGCTGCGCGCCCTCGGTATCCCGGTCTCGTACGCTGCCGCTGACCCTTTGCGGGAGGTTCAGGAGGCACAGGATGACGGGACCCCCTGGGGCGAGGCCATCCGTTTCCTCAGGGGGCTGGACTCGTGAAGAACATCACTGACGAGGACCTGGCGCGGGCGATTCGAGAGGTTGCCGCTGAGGACCCGAACTATGTGTATCGGCGGCGCGGGCGCGGCGCCACCTCCTCCGCGAAGCGCTGCAACTGCCCGATTTGCTCCGGATGCCTGATCGGCACGGCGTTGCACCGGCTTGGCGTGCCACTGGAGACGCTGGCGCAGCATGAGAGCAAGCCCGCTCATGAAGTCCTTGACCACGTGGCGCCTGACGTGTCGAGCTACATGAAGCTAAAGGCCACGCGAGTACAGCGATTGCAGGACTTGGGAGCCACCTGGCGCCAAGCCGCTAGGCGGTTGGATTAGCTCCGCGTGCCGCTCAGCGGGATCGTACTCCCAACTGAGCGGCACATCACCATATGAGAGGGGAAACCATGAGCACCTGGCAGAAGTGGTCACTTATCAGTATCGGGTCGGCCTTCGGCCTGCTGGCGGTAATCGCCGTAATCGGCATAGCGGCAGGCGGTAGCGAGCCCGTTCCGAGCTACGAGATCGTGAGCGCTGAGACCGACGGCAATTCTAGGCACGTGGTAGTGCACGTGGACTCCGTGGACCACCTGGGCGACGTTATGGACGCAGTCGCCGCCGAGCTGCACGACCCCGCTGGCTACCACGTGGAAATCGACTGCCAGGATGGCACTCGGCTGGCCAACGGTCTGGTGGCGCGAGGCAATGTCGGCGTGGCCGCTACCGGTCTGGCGGACGGGGAGACCGAGCTGGACTCGCTCCCCGGTGCAGTTTGCGAGTGACCCGTGCCGTGCTGTGAGTCGGGTATGTGCGTGGTCAGCGGGGTCTGCCCCATTGCCGCGGAGGTAGAGGCGCGCGAAGCGCAGGCGAGGCGCGAGCGTGCCATCCGGGAGCGAGAGGAGGAAGAGCGCAGGCGAGAGAAGCGGTACGGCACCGCCCTGGACGAGCTGAGGACGTTTGGCCTTGTGCGCGACTACGGTCGCGTACCCGGGCCCTCCCTCAGCAAGCTGGAAAGAATCCTCGCAATCCTCAGAGAGGAGGACGAGACGTGAAGTGGAGGATCTGGGGCAGGACTCCGAAGAGGCGGGCGCACAGGTGCCCGCCTCTTTCAGTTGTGCTCAGGGAGCGTGACGAGGCAATCAGGCGGCTCGTCGACGCGCGCGCCGAGCTGCGTGAGGTGGCCGCCAGGGCCGCCAGCAACCAGAAAGCCTGGTACGCGGCGGAGGCCCACATAGGGCGCTTGCGCCGTGAGAACGGCGCCCTGAGGGCCGAGCTGGCGAACGCGCGGGCCGTCTCCGTGTCGGCCCCCGTGGACCTGGAGGAGACCATACAGATGCCCCGACCCGGGGTCGCAACCGTGGTGCCCCTGTGGGCGAAGAGAGGAGCGGACAGGAGGGGCGATGCCTGAAGTTCGGCAGCAACAGACCCGCAACGGGGTCACGTATTTGGTCAGTGACGAGGACTCCGAGACGACTGTCTCCATCGCGAGGGATGCGGATACGCAGGAGATCCTGCGGAAGCTCCGCAAGGTCCTGGAGCTGGTGGCACCTGTGCCACGGGAGGCGGTGCCGCCTGCGGCGCCCCGCTATGCTCCTCCCCCTACTGGGCAGCCCACCAACGGGTGGGCCAGCTACGTGCAGCAGCAGGCGCCCGAGCTGCCTGCCAGGCTCGCCGGCGAGGTGGAGATGATCCCGGAGGGGGAGGACGCGTGACCGATAGAGAGCGCCTGGAGGCGCTGTTTCGAGACCTCGGCATCGGAGTCGAGATCCGGGAGGTACCGGAAATGGCGACCGTAGCGATTGTGCTCCAGCCCTTCGCCCCGAAGGTTTTCGGGCGCTCCGATTCTCTTGCGGCCTTCACCTTCGACAAGGCCGGGAATTTCATGAATGTGGTGGTGGGGGAATGACAACCTCATCGACCCTAAGATCACCCGATCGGGTGACACTCGGTGATCCACCCCTCAGCCCGCATCCGGTGATGCAAACTGCACGCATCCCCTAGTTAGGAGACGGTGTGTATTTCTGTGCATGCGGCGATGTGGCGCCCGGTCCCCCCACCCCCGGGAACCCCTGCCCCTGTCAAGTGAAGGCACAAGAGGCAGAGAAGAGGCGGAAGCAGGAGGAGGCGGAGAAGAAAAAGAAGTAGCCACACGCAGAAACCCCCTCCCGGGAGCCATTCGGGAGGGGGTTTCTTTTTGCCGAGAGAGAGGGCGTCCCGGGCAACTCCAGTCTACCCGAGGATCTGCCAGAGGCTTGCGCCTCCGGCTCCGATGCTGGCTGCGAATCCGGCAGCCATCCACACCTTTTTCTCCAGGCTGGAAATACGGCTCTCCTGGGCCGCCAGGGCGGCTCGAACCGACTCGTCGAGAGATTCGATCTCGGTCTTAACGTCCTTGAGATCTCTCTCTACCACATCCGTTCGCTGAAGGGCTCCGTCCAGTCGGCCATCGATACGGGCGAATCCCGTATTCACCGCGCCCTTCAGCGCCTCCAGTGCTATTGCTACCCCTATGCTCTGGTCCTCACCCATTAAGCCGTCCAACAACCCAGCTCTTTGCCGATGAGAGCACAAGCGCCAGGGGCGCAGCCCACCAGACGGAAACGTCGGCAAGCTCAACTGCCAGCAGGCTGAGGCCAGCCTGAGCGCCGGTCCAAAGGGCCCTCTCCGCCATGTCGGCGGCCTTCTCCACATCCATATCTACTCCCTGAGTCCAGGTGGTCTCAGACGCTCCAGAGCGTCTGCTGTAACCCGGTCCAGCACACCTGTGACCGGGAGTCCAAGAAGCCTCTGAATGCCTCTGAGAGACGCCTTCGTGACGTCGTCGAGCAATCCTGTCTCCCGCACACTCAGGGCCCGCTGAGCGGTCCTCACGGCCTCTCGTTCGACATCTGTGACGGGGTTCAGGATCTCGTCTCGGGGCATCCAGTCAGGCATGTCAGTCCTGCGACGGAAGCGCCGCACGAACGGCGGCGTCCTTGGCCTCAAGGAGCTTCCGGAGAGCGACGGTCAGCTCCGGGCCGTCCAGATCCATGGCCGCCAGGTCGTAGGCCAGCGTCTCGAACTTCTGGCTGACCTCCCGCAGGTGCGCGGGGAGGTGGGTGGACTGGAAGAAGCGCAGGATGCGCCTGTGGTGCTCGTTCATCTTTTCTCCTAGCTGATCGAGTCCGTCACGGTCCGAAGACGGACGTAGATGTATCCACCCCAGCCGGAGCAGTTGCCCGGCGGGGAAGTCTGGCGGAACTCATAACCGCCAGACTGGTCTTCGTCCACGACGACCTGAGTCGTCGTATTCGTCCGGAGATCCTGGTAAGAGATCACGTCTCCGCGCTGAATGATCCGCTCGAAAGCGTCGAGCCTCGGGAGGGTTCTGCCCTCCCAGCCAACCTGCTGACCGAAGCGGTCCATCTCGATGTCAAAACACAGCAGCGGCAGCATGAATACCCGCTGCCGGGTCTCTCCAGGCAGGGCCTTCAACTGCCAGCCGGTGACGACCGGCCCGGCAGTGGAATCGGAATCATCCCGGGTCAGGGTCAACTTCACCTGAACCCATTCTGCTGTGGTGATCGGGGCCTTCAGCGTCGCATTCTCTATGCGACGACTCCCTGACACGGTGATGATGCTCGTCTCGCCCCCGGTGGGGTCGATAATCGACGCAGTGATCGAGCCCTTCAAAGGGCTCTCATTGCGGACCGTGATGAACTTATAGATCTTGTCAACCAGGGTGTTGAAGCGCACTCGGCCCGTATAGAACGTGCCGGTGGGCTCCAGCTCGGAGGCGTGCTCCACGTAGGAGCCAAGGCCGTTGACGGAGAAGACCAGGCGGTCACTGTTGCCCAACAGGGTCACGCCGTCCACGGCGCCGGGAACGTGCGCCTGGAGGTCTGTCGCGTAGGCGTAGCGCAGGCTCGGGGCAACACCCTCATTGGAGATGGGCTGACCGAGGTCAACTCGGTACAGCCCGCTGTTGCCGTCGATGGAGTCTTCGGCGCTGGCAAAGAGGAAGCGGTCGTACCCGACGACCGCATGAACGGGCGTCTCCACCAGGAGGGGCCCGTAGGCGATGTCGCCGGAGTCCCCGATTTCGCCAACCCTCAGGCCCCGGTTGGTGCCGATGCCGATGTAGCTGCCGAGGTAGCCGTAGATGGTGTTGACGATCTCCCCGTGGGGGAGAGCCGCCGCCTGGCCGGCGGGGACCAGGACGGGCGCAGCGCCGGACGTGTCCAGGGTGAACGCGTAGATGGCCGACACCGAGCCGCTGTAACCGGCCGCGTAGATGACGCTGGCGCCCTCGGTGATGCTGGTCCACTGCCAGCCCTCGGCATCGCTCGTGAGGAGGGGGTCGGGCAGCGTCGGAGGCGTGCCGCCCGCCAGCTCGTAAATGCTTGGACCGATACCCGCCATCAGGCGGCCCATTGCCCATCCGAGGATCGTGCGATTCCCTGTGTTCCACAGGAGGGTTCCGGCACCGCTTCCGGTGCCGGAGTACACGCCGATGTCGTCGGCGGCGAAGTACCGACTGCCGTCCGAGGCGAGGCCCGTAATTGGGCCAGCTCCACCCCATGTGACCGTGGTGTGTGTAGTGCCGTCAGAGGACGTGAGAACGGCGTCTGCGGCGCTCCAATACCTATCAGTGCCATCCGAGTACCCGAGCAACAAATGAGGCTCTGTGGTGCCCGCAGAGACATCCTGATAGGTCCTGCGCAGCAGGGAGAGACGACCATTCACCCACGGGCTCAAACCCGTGCTGGAGCCGTACTGAATACCGTACTGATTACTGGTGTCCGGGTCCTGATAGAGGAGCCCGGCACCACCAACGAAAGTACTTTGGGATCTCAGCCACCAGTCGGCAAGCGACTGTTCGCCAGGATTCTGCTGGTTGTCGAACTGATCCTTCTTGATCTGCGCCAACTCCCTGGTCATGGGGCGGTCTTCGTCGACCGCCAGAAAGAAAGGCATTCCGCCGATGGCCACGTCGTAGGCGGGGCCAACCGGCGAATACAGATCAGAGGCAGAACCCACCCTCCCGGAGAGGGGGAATGGGAGCCGTGCAGGCGGCTGAGCATCCGTCATGGCGTCACATCACATACGTGGCAGTGATCCGGATGGTCCGATCATTCGGCACGATGGCCCCATTGCTGGACCACGTGCGGATGGTCACCGTGCCGTCCGTGTCGATGCGGGCCTCACCGTCCCCAAAACCATCGGAGGCCACGGCCCCGAAGAGGGCCGCCGGGCGCCATCCCACGGGGATGGTGGCAACGTCGGTGTCATCAATGTTCCCCGCCGAGCTGGCGTTGATCTGAGAGCCGGTGCGCACTACGTCAATCCGGATGGTGCAGACACCGCACGTCTTGCGTGCACCGCCGAAGGTGACGGAAAAGCCGCTCTTGGCGGTGAATCCCTCCGTGGTGGTCTCCACCCGAGCCCTGAAAATGTCCGGCGTCTCCAAAACATTTGCCTGCGGCCTGCGCAGGGTCACATCGGGGGCTGCGCCCCCATCGCCCCACCAGAGAGAGCCGTCCGCCAGGACCTCGAATCGGGGCTGCGTGTCCGCATCAACAAGGCTCGCCAGAACAATATTCGCCGGAGCGGTGTGGGTTACCAGGAGGCGAGAATCCAGAAGGCGCAGACCGCCGGCCACGTCGCGATACAGCACAACGTCCGGCGCATTCGTGCCATCGCCCCATCCCATCTGTCCGTCGGCCCGCAGGACAAAGCGCCACTCCGTGTCGCTCTCCGCGCTGGTGGTCAGCGCGGCGCTAGTCGCCGTAGGCGTCTCGACGTCGGCCCAGCTGAGGGCCGCCTTCGCCTTGAAGGTGGTCACCCCGTTAAACACCGGAGCGCCGGAAAACGTCATGTCACCGGCCACAGTGCCGGTGATGGTCGGGGAAGAGATGTCCGGTGAGCTGATATTGGGGCTCGTCAGGGTCTTGTTGGCGAGAGTCTGCGTATCGGAAGTGCCGACCACATCACCAATAACCCCGTGAACCCCCGAAGAGGCGTCCTCGTGAGTACGGAAGTCCGTAGCGTCAATTGCGTTGTACACGTGCTTGACGACCGCCCCGGCGGAATGCGCCTGAGCGGAAGTCCCGCCGAAGGCCCGCTCGACTGTGAGCGCGGTCCCCGAAGCGCTGGTGACCTTCACCAGCTCCTCGGTATCGGTGTCGTAATCCAGAGCGATGACATAGGGGAACGTCACCGGATAGCCCGAGGCGGAGTCCACCACTACGGTGGTGTCTCCGCTGGCGATACTCCCCACCAGCTCGGTAACAACGGCGGTGTTGGAGTAGTAGTACTTGTTGGCCACGTTTACGACCCCTGGTAGTTCTGATAGCTGGGCATCTCGGAGAACTGACGAGCCTTCTCGCGCTCAAGGGCCTGAGCGTAAAGCTCCTGGTAGTAAGCAGCGGTCCGCAGGGCGGACTGAGGCCCGACAATTTTGCTGCGCTCCACGGACTCAACTGCCCGCTGCTGAAGGCGGGCCGCCTCATAGGTGGTCACCAGACGGGCGCAGGCGCCCCATACAGCCACTTCCGCGACCGAGTCGGGATATCCGGTCAGGGACCAATCATCGGCCCCAGAGACGAGAAGCTGCGGCCTCTTGGCGTAGACGACCCGGTAAGTCCTACCGGGAACGATCTCGTCAAGAAGCTGAATTGACTTCCCCGAGGGGAAGGCCGAGGTGGCCGCATCCGGGTTGAAACGCCAGTTCTGAAGCGGCATCCATACCCGGGTGGGGCCGATCGTGGAGCCGGTGACATACCAAACGTCCTCGGCCTCCGAGGGCATTTCGTATTCCCAGACCACGGAGGTCTTGACGATCTCTGTCTCTCCGAAAACAACGAGGTCGGGATAGAGAGTCATCACCGTGTCGGCAAGGGCATCCTTGACGACCTGGCGGGCGTAGGCCGGCGCGGTGGTCACCAGGGAGCCAGCCGCGTGAGGGGCCGCCGTGGTGCCCGCGTAGCCCCTTCCTCGGGCTCCGCCCATCACCGTGACGACACCCGAGGTGGTGTCGTAGCTGCGGACCAGCAGCAGTTCGTCATCGATCTCGACGACTCCGCGAGCGATCGACCGGAGGTCGGTCGGGTCCACGGTGAACGTGATGTCGTCGGCCGCCAGGTCGGCGGCCAGCTCGGTCACGGTCTCCTGGTTCAGGGTGGGCCCGAGGAGCTGCCTCTGCACCCTCTGCACGAGGTCATCGAGGGTCGGCGCCATCAGAGCCCCAGCGTGGGGGTAGCCACCAGAGTGACGCTGTAGGAAGAGCCCGCCGTGGCGTCGGCCGCAGCTCGCAACTCGACCGAGCCGGTGGTGGGGACGCTGAAAACCTGGAGTTCGAGGACGCCCAGGCCGGTCGCCCCGGTCGTGCCGACCACGGGGGTGATGACTCGGGTCACCTCGGTGCCATTGGCGTAAAGAGCGATGTTGTCAATATCCACCGCTGCGGTGGTGCCACTGATGAAGGTGTAGGCCCGCACGATATGCGGGCCCTCCAGCGTGTCAATGTGGGCGAGGACAGCAGCGGCGGCCGGGGCGGCCGTGGTGGCGCTGGCCACCCCAGAAGTGCCCGTAGCGCCACTGAGCTTGACCGTATTAGCAGCGGCGTCCAGCTTCACCGTGTTCGCGCCGGTGCTCAGGCCGACCGTCCCGGAGACGGTGGCCGTGCCGCTCACGGAAACCGGCCACGGGTCCGAGCCTGCGGCCCCCTGGTCAGCGGTCGTAGTACCGCCTGAAGTCACGCTCCCCGTGACTTTCAGGGCCCCGTCTTCGGTGACACTAGCCCGAAAACGGGAGTCCGTGGCGTCCTCGATACCAAAAAATCCGGTAGCCATTACTCCTCCATCGGGGCTGCTACGTGGAAGTCGCGGCCATAGGCCGCGCCGTTCTCGTCGGAAAGCCGGCGAGCCTTCTCTATCGCAGGCATGCGCGTTGAATCGGGCTGTATGCCCTCCTGACGAGCTGCCCGATAAGCAGACAGCTCTGCATCCCACTTCTTCTGTAGGGTGCCGTCAAGGCCCTTTGAGGGGCTTGCGAGGTAGGTCCTCACGGACTTCGCCTGAAGGCAGGCGCCGTAGCTCTCGTGATCCCGAGTCTTGCACCCGGAGGTACACGCCATCAGTGAGCCTCGCTCTCCTGGTAGCCAGCAGTCTCAACCGAGCTGTAAGGCTGGATAGCCGTGCGGTTCAGAATCTCCGCCTCATCCTGCTGGACGATGGTCGTGTTCCCGGCAGGGCCCTCGGGGCAGAACCGGTCGTCGTAATCCATGGCTACGCCACTCCTGTAACTCGGAAATGCGGGCTGGAGCCCGCGGTGGAAACGGAGCCCGTGGACAGGTGCCAGTAACGGCCCCGATAGGTGGTCGTGTTGACCGTCAGCGTGTACGGCGTCACCGTGTCGGTACGCCGGAAGGTGATCCCCGTGGGAGAAACCACGGTCTCGAAGGTCATCCAGGTGTCCGCCACGGGCGCCTCCGTGGCGAGGGTTCCAAGTTGTGTGCCCGTGGTGACGCCCTTGGTGTGGCTATAGATCTGGATATCGCCAGCATTGCGGACCAGGCAGTGATAGCCGCCAGGCGACGCATACGTGCCGTAGGCGTCATTGGTGCTGTTGAACTGGTACACGTCATCCTGGCTACGACAGAACGCGATGCCGGAATGGAGAGTGCCGCCCGGAAGGGTCGGCCACTTCATCGACCAGGAGATCGTGTACGTGCCGGCGTCGGGCGCCCTGTGGCCGCCCATTAGGATGCTCTGGTTCGGCTGCTGCGGAATGTAGATGTCGTTATCCGTGCCGAACCTCGGGGCGAATGCGGGGTCATAACGGGCCACGCCG
Organism: Streptomyces hoynatensis; assembly: GCF_003626535.1. Taxonomy (GTDB): domain Bacteria; phylum Actinomycetota; class Actinomycetes; order Streptomycetales; family Streptomycetaceae; genus Streptomyces; species Streptomyces hoynatensis. Next base: position 28,030 of record NZ_RBAL01000034.1, on the reverse strand, counting down.
AGCGTGCCCGGCTGGCAGATCTTGCCGACAGTGGGAGCGACCTTGAGGCCAAGGCCCTGATTCAGGTAGATCCACTGAGCGGCCATAAAGCCGCGGACACCGAGATCGGTAAGCCGAGTCACGTCCACGTGACGGTGGACTTCCCAGCAGATAACCGGCTTTCCCCTCGCCACCACATCCGCGATACGGGCGTCAGTCATCGAGTGGGGAACACCCCACATGTCGATGTACTGATCGACCGCATTCATCTGTTCGTCAGTGGTGTCAGCGTCCACATAACCCCACGTGGTGAACCCGTTATTTTTCGCCCACTGGAAGCTGTTGTTGGTGTAGTAACCCTTCCAGATCACCGAGCGGTTCGAGCTGGGGTACTGCTGCGTGATGAGGTCCTGGACCAGGGGAATGGAGGCGTTCGACTTCGCCTCCAGGAAGATGACGACCTTCCCCCAGAAACGGTCAAGGACTTCCCGGAGGGTAGGGATGGGCTGGCTACTCCAGCCCGGACCGAGAAGGGTGGACCCGATGTCCACCTGAACTGTCTCGCGCAACTCGGCGTAGGTCATCGTGCCGACATCGCCAGTGCCGTTGGTGGTGCGGTCCAGGGTGGAGTCGTGCATGCAGACAGGCACGCCATCCGCGGTGGTCTGCACGGAGACCTCGATGGCCGCGGCCCCGGCGCCGGTAGCGCCGGAGTAGGCCGTCATGGTGTGCTCAGGGAATTCCCCGCCACTGCCCCTGTGCGCAATCCAGAACTGATTCTGGGCAAGGAAGTCGGCAGCCGAAGCAGGCTGCCGGGCAAAGCGGTTGTCCGCCCACTGGCGATCCCCGTGGGGATCGGTCCCATTGATGTGCTCGGTGTCCCAGCCATCCAGGTCTGTGAGCGCCTTATTGAGCGTCACATCCCAATCGGTGGACCCTCGGGAGGGTAGCGTGACCATTCATTCTCCGTAGGGTCCGTCACCATATCCGCCGCCGCCGTACGCGCCGGACGGGATAAGGAACTGGTCTTCAGTGGCGACGCCGGCCGCAATGAGTTGGGCCCTCTTGGTGTCGTCAACGTCGTACTGATAGCCGCCAACCCAATAGGCGACTGCTTCCCGCAGCTCATCCTGAGTGGGGAAGCGGACCTCCCGGAAAACTCCGGGAGGTCCCTCCAGGACCGTGACACCCCTGCTCAGCTTGTATCTGATAAAGAGCGGTGAATTCCAGGTCACCGGCCCTTCATCTACCCTGGGGGGCGTCCAGGTCCACTGCACGGCTATTACTCTGAGTCAATCGAGGAAGTAGTCTCGACTCGGAGAAGAGCCTCTTCGCGGTACCGCTTCCAGCCAGCCACGCCGTACCACCCCAGCGGCCGGAAACGCGCCAGCTTGTCCACAATGGGACCGGCCACGATGTGGAATTCCTCCGCCACGGCCTCGGCAAGGGCCTGCTGGCCGCAGTAGTAGGTGCGGAAACGCCGAACGGTGTTGTCGCCGGTACCGGCATCGACCGCGTTGTAGCACCGAGGGGACTCGACGAAGAAAGCACCCTCATAGGTGCCGATCTCGCCAGCCCAAATATTGCCAACAGCCGAGTACTCGTGCGGGAGGCGCCAGCCGCCCGCACCGCTCTCAGCCCTCAGGTCGTGGCTAACCTCGGGATGGATGTAGGCGCCGTAGAGATTGCCCCGCTTCGGCACCGCCAGAGAAGTGCGGAGCTTCGCCGTGGCCAGCCGGGCAATGCTGGAGTCGAATGCATCGGTGGCCGCCATGGTGGTAGCCGCCGTAGAGGCGGAGGCGTTGGTCACGTAGGTGACATCCCCAGCCATCTTCTGAATGAGGCGGGAGCCGCCGCGAAGCTCGGTCTGAACCACGGTATCAACACTGGTGGCCGCGTTGTAGGCGATCATGTTCGCGATAGCCGGGTCCACGTCGGAGAGCGCGAAGAGACGCAGCCTCCGAGTCCGGAGCACCGCAGCACCGTATTCATTCAGAGTCAGGGTGACGGTGTTCGTATTCCCGACCGCGATAGCATCAGGATCGGTCGTCTCGGTCAGAGTCGCGGTCTGCTCATCGAGATCGTTGTACAGCTCGAACGTAACGGAGCTGCCAGGGTTGGTCTGCTGCGCCGGGCGCTTGTCGGCAAGGGCCCGGAAAAGCGGCTGAGACCGAAGATTGAACTCGAAGAGCTTGTCATACGCCGCCTTGACGGCATTGCTCAGCGCGGTCGTATCTGTATAGGCATTCGCCATGATCTTGCCTTAGTGCTGGAGTCCAGTAGGGATCACCAGGAGAAGGGGCTTCCGTTCGCCTGCATGATGCGGGCGAACTCCTCGGGACTGGCGTTCTTGAGCTGGTTCACCAACTCAGCCTCAGCGCCCTGAGGGGCAGCGGTGCCGGACGTGCCGGCCTCTGCCATGGCCGCCATCTGCTCCTGGAGAGCAGTCGGCACGGTGGACTGAGGAGGCCCTGAGGGCGCCTGCGGCGCCTCTTCCTGGGCGCCCTCGTTGGGCGACTCAGGAAGCCGCGCGAGGGCGTCTCCGTGCGCCTCCAGCCACGTGTTCAACTGCTCGGGCTCACCCGTGAAAAGGCTCGCGCCTGCCGGGTTATAGCCCTGCGCCCTGAGCTGTTCGGCTACGGCCTGCTGACGCTGTTGCGTCTTGAGGCGATCGTTCTCCGCCTTAATATCCTTGAGCTGTTCAGAGACCTTGTCCATGTAGTCCCGGAACCACTTGGGGCCGGTTGTCGGGTCAGGCTCTCCAGCGTCGGAGTAGTCGTTGAAGCCGTATCCGTCAGTCATTGCGCTTGTCTCCCGTATCCCTTTCGCGGCCTGCTCGCCCCCCGGGGAAGGGTTCGCGCTCCGCTACCGGACTCCTAATCAAGCGGGGCCGGTCGATCCGCTCAATGGAAGAATACTTCCGCAATACGGAAAAGACTAATCGTGTACCAGTTCGCGTTGCGATTGCCCCCTCAGGAGGTATAGAAAGGAGGCGTTGCACCGGCGTGGCCGGTGAGGATCGCAACGTCGATGCTGTTAGGGAACAACTAGCGGCCTGGCTGCACAGGTCACGACAATTCCCCGCGAGAGCGGGGGTGGTCCGAGGTGGGAGCGCGGCGCGCACCTGGCCAGAGGCCAACCTCTCCGCGAAAGCGGAGGTGACCCCGCGTGGGTTGTTTCAAGCGAGCAGCAGTTCGCTTTGTGCCCGCACCTGCGGGCGTGCCGGGAGGGGCACGGTGTAGTGGAACGCCCCTCCCGGCTCCTCATGTCTGCCGGGCAGATGCGGCCAAGCCGCCGCGGGCGGCACTCCCGGACGAGCCGGCGAAGAGGGCCCGCTCCTGAGAGCGCAGCATTCGCCCTCGGCGCGCCCCCGGGGCGCCGGGCACGAACACCTCCTCCTCCGCGTCCTCCAGGTCCCAGCTCGTGCCGAAACGCTCGGCGATCGCCCTGAGCGGATTGAAGGACTCCGAGATTTTCCCAAAACCCTCAATGGCCTGATCTCCGGTCACGCCCATCGTGGCCAGATACTCGGCGTCGGTCCGGCCGACCTGGCTAATGCCCAGCCGCAAAGCCGCAGAGGCGATCTGGGCGGCTGCCGCCTGCTTCTGAAGAATTGGCACAGCCCGGGACTGATCCAGGAAATAGGCCACGATGCCGGCTTCGTCCACGCCGTAGAGCTGGCGGAGGGCCCGCTTGAACTCGGGGTTGGCCTGGCTGACGGCCTGAACCTCCAGGTCTACGCGGGTCTTGACTTCGGTCGGGCTTACATCCCCGGCAATCCAGCCCTGGAAATCGGCGGGGTTGTCATAAAAGCCCTTGGGCAGCCCTGCATCCTGGAGGATCTGTCGATAGCTGGATTCAGCGGCCAGGTACTCAGCAGGAGACAGCACCGGGAGTCCCGCCTTTCGGCGCGCCTCGTTGGCTGCGAAACGCTGCTTGTACTCCGGAGTGTCCTGGAGGAGCAGGGCGATGGTGTCGGCCCCGTACCCCTCCTTCAGGTAGTCGTAAATCTTCCCCGCGAGGGAGCCCAGGCCGTAGCTGTTGAACAGCGCCGTGAGGGCGCTGTAGGCGTCCCGCTGCTCACCCTGGAGTTTCGCGCCCCAGTTGGTAGAAGAGCCGTTGGAGATGGGGATGGTGTTCTGAAACTGAGGCGGGATGTACTGCGCTGGAGTCGTCATCTCAGTAGGCCAATCCGAAGTCCTTCAGGACGCCCCTGGCGGTCGTCATCATGCTCTCCCTGGCATTGTTCGTCTTGCGCCAGAGCGGATCGGATCTAACAATCCGCTCGAAATCCCACAGCGGGAAATTCTGCCCGGCGTGACCGCCCTGCATCGCGTTGTAGACGTACTTGTTGGTGAACACGTCTATGTCCGTCTCGGGGATCTCCAGGATTCGCGAGACCGATTGGATGTACGGGGCCGCGAGGTCCTGAACGGACATGCCGGCTCGGATTTGCTGGCCGAAATTCTTGAACTTCGCGGCCGACTGCTTGCGGATGTACGCCTCATGCTCCGCAAGAGTCGAAGTGCCAGCCTGAATCTTCCGGGTGGCATTGCGGTACCAGGTATCCGAGTACTGCATACCCATCTGATAGGCGAGGTCATGAAGGTTATCCCAGACCTCCGCGGCGTCTCCGTAGGCGTAGCCTTTGGCGAATTGGATTCGCCCGCCAAGCCAGTTCTGAAGGCGGGCGTCGCTCCAGCCGAGGGCGAGCCTGTTGTAGACCGCATCCTCAAGGAGGCCACTGCTGATGGTGTTGATTCCCACCCTCGTGGCCATGGCCTTGATTTCCGCAGCGGCATTGCTGCGATCCTGCTTCCAAGTCCCAGGGTCCGTGTACCGGAGAGTCACGTACTCCCGGAGCGTCTGGCTCTGACTTCTCCACCACTTGGTGTTCTTTAGGCTGGCCTGGAAGCGCTCGGCGCTCCAGGAGCCCTTTACGGCCTTGTTGAAGAGGTTCTTAAGCTCCTTGTTGGAGTTGATGAGCCGGAGGCTCAACCCAAAGGATTCCGCCTTTTCCGAAACGTTAGCCATTCCCCACCAACCCCATTGCCTGGAGTACCTGTCGGCCGACGGACAGGGCGTTGTCCCGGACGGTGTCCGTCTGACCCCAGCGGGGGTCATCCCGAAGGCTCCGCTGAAAATCGGAGAGCGTCATCGGGGCCGGATTCCCTTGCCTGTCCTGGCGATTCATCGCATTGCGGATCAGGGGCGTGAACACGTCCAGGTCCGTATCCGCCATATCCAATTCGCTGGCGGCAGCCTGAATGTAGGGCTGGGCGATATCCCGGATGGAATCGCCGCCCATGATCTGTTCCTCGAATCCGGGATAGGTTCCGGCAGCCTGAGCCCTTAGCTGGGATTGCACCTCATCCATGGTGGCCACACCGCGCACGACGTATTGCGCGTAGTTCTTGACCGTCTGGTCGCTGACCTGGATTCCCAGGTTGTAGGCCAGGTTGGTTATCTGCTGGGCGGCCGAGCCTGCCTGGCCGCCGAGGGTGCGGTTCTCCTGGAAGTCCACGTACCGGCCAAGGAAATTCTGGATCATCGCGTCATTCCATTTGAAGGTGACGCTATCCCGAGCCGCCTTGTCGAGAACTTTGTCAGAGAGAATAGCCCCCATCTGCACGGCTATCTGCTGAATGGCCGCCCTCTGGGCGGAGATCTGGGCGTTGTAAGTAGCCGGGTCCGTCCGTGCGAGAACCTGCGCCTCCCGGGCGCTCTCCGAATTCTGTCGCCACCACTTGGTGTTCTTCAGCTCGCCCTGAAAGCGAGTGGGTGTCCACTGGTCCTTCGTCGCCTTCTTCAGGAGGACCTTCAGCTCGGGCTGAGAATCAAAGAAGGCATACGACATGCCGTAGCGCTCCGCCAGCTCGACAGCGGTCGCACGCTGCTCGTGCGTCTGCTGAACGGAAGTAGTGCCAGCGGCCCGGCCCGTGCCAGCAGCTACGCCGGAAATCCGGCGTCCTGCCATGAAGCGGTTTGCGTAGTAGGAATCCCCGAGGCTGGAAATCTTGACTACATCCCCCGTTCGGGGGGCGTGAATGAATTTCCCGCCACCAATGTAAATGCCTACGTGGTCAGGACCCCTGGTGCTCTTGTCCGTGTCGAAAAAGACCAGATCGCCGGCCTGGAGCTTGCCAATCGAGACGCTTGCTCCAACATTGATCTGCTCATAAGTGACCCGGGGAAGGTTGATTCCCAGCCGGGCATAGGTCTGCTGCACGAGACCGGAGCAGTCAATTCCGCTCGTGAGGCTATTGCCGCCCCAGACGTATTTCACGCCCAGCGCGGTACGAGCCACCTTGACTACATCATCTCCGTTGACAGCCATTACGCCCCCAGGTTCGGGCTGCCGAATACTGCCGACTCGAAGGCGTTGGCGTAGGTCGTCGCCGCCTGCACGTCCGCGTACTCCTGCGTGTCCTTGACACGCTCCTCGGCGATGTACTGCCGCCCGGCGGCGTCGAGGCCGCCGGAGCTGGTGGAGCTGGTGCCGATGATCTCGCCCGTCACCGGGTCATGCTCAGACGTGGTAGTCCGGGTAACGGGAGCCTGCGACTCCGCCTCGTGCAAGGCATTTGCCCAGGCGTCAAGCTCACCCTCCCCGGGGTCCCGGCCCATCATCTGCTGGAACACAGCGGTGGCGATGGCCTTCGCCGTTGCCGGGTCCGTGTAATTGATTGCCGTGTCAGTTTGCGTGGTGAATCTCGGCCCAACGTACCGGCGTTCGCCGGTCACCATGTTGACCTCAAAGTTCGGGTTGCTCGGGTCCCTGCGCCAGCCGGAAGCGGAGGTTCCGGACTGGCGAACATAAGAGGTCAGGATGTCCCAGGGGGAGACACGCTTGCGCTCAGTGGTCCCGTACGGGTTGTAATAGCTAGCCTCCTCGACCAGCGTCCGCCAGAGGCGGGCACCCTCTATCTCCCCACCCTCGCTAGGGATGAGGCCGGCGACCTTGGCCTGAGCGATGAAATCCTCTCGCCTTCGGGGGGCCCAGTTGTAGTACTCCTGAAGGGCCTCCTCGCCGGAGACATAGCGAGGGACACGCCCCACGTTCCCCCGCGCCGGGGGGATTCCCTGGGAGATCAGTTCCCTGCGGCGATTCTCCGACTGCTGAACACCGGGAGTCATCCCGAGGTAGACAAGGCCCGGGTACTGGCTCTGCGCTTCCCCCGCTTGCCCCGCCGAGGGCAACTGAACACTGTCCAGCGCGCTCCCAATACCGCCTGGCTCGTCATTGCCTCCAGATTCGCCGCGCAACGCCATCAGGCCGCCTCCTCTTGTGCCTGTGTCGCCCGGTAGGCGTCCTCTTCGGTCACGTCCACACCCAAATCCCGAGACAGGTAGCGAGACCACAAGTCGCCGAAATCGGTGCTGGCCTCCGTGAGCTGCCCCACGAAGGAGCCCCACCGGGCCCGGAGATCTCTATTGGCTTGAGCCCCAAGAGTAGTAAATTCCCGAGCTGAAAGCTCTTCTTGAATCGTCTGGCGACCTTGCAGGTACACTCGCAAAGCCTGCATATCCGAGCGGCCGGGGTCGCGCTCCAGGACCTCTCTGGACACCCGGTCAAGCTGAGGAATCAGGCGGTCGTACTTCATGGCGTCGAAAGAGTACCAATCCGTACTCCACTGCTCGTTGTAGTACGGGTTGTCCACGAGCCCATTCCCGAAATCCACTTGAGGCGAACCGAGCAGGTACACGAGCTTCTGGCGTCGTTCCTCCAGGTCCTCGGCGCCGGCGTCGTGAATGCTATTGAGACCACGCTGAACCGCTTGAGCGTTAAGCCCGTTCACAATACTCGTGTACTGGGCCCAGCCCCGGCGCCTATTGTTCTCCTCCAGCATTTCCCGCGCCGAGAGACGGCGCCTCTGCGCCTCCGGATCACCCGGCTCTAGCGGGTGATTCAGTTGGTAGGTGTAGACGGCCGGCGAGAAAGGTCCCTTGCCCTCCGGGCCGATGATGAGGGAGCCCAGCTCGGGGAACTCCTGGAGCACATCCTCATACTGCTGACTGAGGCGGTACGCCTCGTTCGTCGCCTGGATGCCGGCCTCGTTCTTGCTCATGCTCTGAGCGAAGATGAAGTAGTCATCGCCGAAGCGGTCCAGGAATTCTACGTCGGCGGTCTCCGGGTTTTCCCGCTGGAGGTTGCGGTACTGCTGGCGATAGAACTCGAAGGCGTCGCGCTGCTGCGTGGCAGCAGGCTGAATGAATGAACTGGCAGCCCGGAAGAACCAATACTCGCGGGTCTGGTCTGCGATCTCCTGGGCACTGGGCATCGGGATGCCCTGCGTCTCGTGCAGGAAGATGGCCCGCTGGGTGATCTGCATCTTGACCTGTTGATACCGGTAATCGCTGGTATCGAACGCGGTGAGGAAATTCCGGATGGTGGAGGGGGCGGCCGACTGCGCCGCCCGCTCAACGATGCTGCCACCGCTGGGGGCCCCGAAGGGGAGGATGCCAAGGTGCTGTGCCAGTTCGGCTTGAGTCGGCTTGTCCTTGACGTACTCACCAACCGGGATCTGCACAATGGGCCCGAAGCCCGGATTGAACCAGGGATCTCCCTGCGTGACAAGGTTGATTGAGTTCTGGCTCAGCGAGAAGTTGCCGCTGCTGCGCTCAACTCCGAGGGCAGTGCCAAGGGGAGTGTCAATCAGCCACTCAGGCATTCGGCCGACAATCCAGCGATCATCCTTCGGCGCAAGTTTCCGCTGTCCGGTGACGGGATCGATGTACGTCCCGTCCGGGAAAATTGCATAACCCTCAGAGGTCTGAAGGTGGCCGATGTAGGCCGGCGCGTTGAAGAATTTTTGGGCGTAGCCCAGGATCTCCGGCTTGTCAGCGATGAGCCTGCCCCAGCGCTGGAAACTCTCGGTCGTTGCCGAGAAGAACGGCGATATGAAACGCAGGGCCGCAGCAGCGTCCGACCTGTGGGAGATGTCGAAGACCAGCTTCTTCATATCCCTATGCGCAAGCCGTCGAGCGACCTCCGCCGCCCGCTCGACCTCTTCGACAGTGCGCGGAACGGCGCCCTGTGCGGTGCGCTGAGATACCACAGTCTTCAGGTGGCCCTCATAAAGCTGGTTGAAGAGCGGGTGCCGGGAAAAGGTCCGGGCGGGCAGGGAGCTGGCGAAGTGATACCAGTTCCTCATGATGCGGTTGACACCCCGCATCTGATCAATTCCGCGAGTGCCAATCAGGCCCTCATGGACCTGAGGCCGTGCCGTGACGGGCACGGCCTCTCTGAGGAATTCGGGCGTCACCCCCTCCGGGGTGAGCGCCTGCTGACGAATCTCCGGGAGGGGGAGATAGTCGTCAATCTCAGCCCGCGCACGGGCAACCAAATCGCTGGGTGTGGACATGGACTCCACGCCCAGGCGCTTCCAGTAGGCGCGCCCCTCAGGGGCGCTACGAAGCCAGCGAATCGCCTCATCGTCCGTCGCCCCGGCGATCATCCGCCGAAACAGGTCATCTCCTGCAAGCTGGGCATTGATGGCCCTGGCCCACGCGGTGGCGTGGCGGCCCTCGTCGGCAACGGCGTCGATCGGCCGCCCGCCGTTATCGAAAGACCGCAGCAAATTGTTGTGAATCAACTGCCGGTTGGTCGCCAGGAGCTGGTCGTACGCCTCGGTGCCGGACGTGATTTTGGCGTAATACTCGGCCCGCTGTGAGCCGGCGAGCGCGGCAGGGAACTGCTGCCCCCCAATGGTTACCGGTCTGCTGCCCTGAAAAGCGCGCTGCTGGCGCTGCTCTACGGCAGCTATACGGGCCAGGGCCTCGTCACGGCGCGCCGTCAGCTCGGCTGCCATGGCCTCCAGCTCCTCCAGGCGGTCCGCCCTGTAGGGGGCGGGGACGGAGGTGCGCGCCTGGGCAGCGCGAAGCTGCGCCTCCCGGCGCTCCAGAAAGGTCGCGTGTGCAGCTCGACGCGCCTCGGGCGCATCCGCAGGCAGCGCCTCCAGGCGCTCACGGGCCGCGTCCCGCAGTCGCGTCGCCCGGGCGAGCGACCGTTCCGCCCCGGCGGTCTGGGCAGCCTGAGCGCCCCTCAGGCGCCTGATCTGAGGAGTGATCTCGCGGAGATATCCCTCCGCATAGTCAACAGCCTGCTGGCTCGTCAGTCGAACCGCATGGTCCATGCCCCTCGTGGTCCGGTGCACGAGGTTGGTGACCAAGTTGTTCACGCCGTATCCGGCCCGCATCAGCATGGTGGCCGCGCCAAGGGCGGCCATTTGTGAGCCGATCTCATCCCCGAAAGTCCTAGGGATGAAGCCGATACGGAACAGCGTAGAGAATTTCCAGAGCTGGTTGATCTGATCTCCGGCCGCAGTAATCCAGTCCTGCCCAGCCCCAAGGCTGCGCCTGAGGGCCTGGAAACTACCGGCATTCCGCCGAATCACCCTGTCGAACTCGGCCAGATCGTCCAGGACGTGATTATTGATCAGGCGGCTCACGGAGTTCGGGTGAATGGTCACCCCGTGGTCACCCTCGAATGCGTCAACGCGGATAGCGGGTCGGCCGTCCCGGCTCATCCGGGCGGCGCTGTACTGCTGCTCAATGTTCGCCCTCAGGCCCTCGCGGGTCGTCCGGTTCCGCTCCCAAATCTCAATACCGGCCTTGGGGTCAAGGCCGTGCTTTCGGGCGATCCGGGCCATGGCGTCAGCGCCCATGGTCTCCAGGAAGGCGAGGCGTTCACCCTCAGACTGCGTAGCGAGATATTGGTTCAGTCGCTCCTGACGCTGGGCCGGATTCAGCCCGGGTATGCGGGCGAGCTGTGCTCGCAGTTCTGAAATGTTCTCGGCGCTGAACGCGCTCCCGTTGTCCAGCTCCATGAAACCCCGTGGGTGGGCATTCTTCACCATCCTCACCATGGTGACGGGCATCGCGAAGGCGTCGCCCAGCCCCCACATTCGGGTTTTGACAATCCCCGTACCGTCGCCGGCGGGGCCTACACGCTCGGCGCGGCGGCCCCGAGCTGGGCCAGCCGTGTAATCCGCCTGAGCCGCCGTGCGGCGGCGGGCACGCCGGTACTGTCCTCGGCCGTAGTACAGCCGATCTATCTCGTCAGCATGTTCAAGAATCTGGTTGTGTCGGTTCACCAGCGCCTCATCGGCGTTGATGGCCTCCTGAATCCGCTGGCGCTCCTGCATCGCCAGGGCGCGCATTTGCTCGGCGCGAGGACCGCGAACGGTGGTCTGAGCCAGGTAGCTCTCCTGCAAGGAGAGCCGAGAGCGATAAGCGTCAAGACGCTGCCTGGCCAAGGCGTTGGATTGCGCTAGCCGCTCCTGAGCGGCTACGTCTCCCATGCCTACGCGAATGAATTCCTGAACCTCGTCCGCATTCCGCAGCACCTCATTGATAGCGCCGAGGCGGGGACCCATTCCCGACCTGATCGCCATGTCCGTGTTGGAGATCAGGGCCGGGTTGCCCCGGTTCTCGTTGAGAAAATTGATGAGTTGCTGGGTGCGGCTGTTGTTGATCAGGTCGGCGATCTGGCCCTGCGTCCAGCCGCCTGACGGGCGGGCTGCCGTGGTCATCGCCCTCCGGGCGGCACCAGCCCCGCGAAGGCCATGGGTGATCGGGTCCGCATACCAGCGGACGGCAAAGTCAAAACCGCCGCTAAGGAGGCGGTAGTTCAGGGAGCGAGAGCGAAGCTGAGCGATGTACGCGTTGCCGCCGCGGGGATCGACGGGCATCCCCATGTCGGCAAGAATGCGCTGCTGCTCGTCAAAACCCATGTCCTCCCAGCCGGGAACCGCGTTCTCGATCCCAGGGGGTACATAGTGAACCAGGGAAGAACCGACCGCCTTATCGGCGGCATCCGGATCGCCCAGGAGGTGATTCAGCAGGATGTTGGCGCCAGGGGTAAAAGTCTGGCTGGCGCCAAGCAGCTGGACACCGACGTTCTCTCCGGCATACGGAAGCATCACCGCCTGGCCGGGGGAGATGTAGTTCGCTGCCGTCCAGGTCCGAGACCACTCGGAGGGGGAGAGGATGTCTCCAGGACGCTGAGACATCAAAACGGCCGTGGAAATGGGCTGCGAGATGGCATTCCCATAGACGTACTCATAAGCCTGGTTGAAGCGCTCAACGCCTTGCGTAAGTGCGTGGGTGACGGTGTGCCTGGCAGCCGCCACCTGAGCCGCCCCGGGGCCCTCCGGAGTGGAACTCCGGTTGTCTAGCGGGTTGATATCAAACAGCCCCGGGAGGGGTGTCGAGTGATAGACCTCACTGATAGCGTGTCCGGCATCATCAATGAGGTCACCGAACCAATTACCCATAGGTCGGGCCATCCGGGGGATAGAGGTCTATCACGTCCGAGGTACGCACCATTGCGTGCGCCAGGGCGTAACCGCCCTGCGGAGGCCCGTGGAGGGCCATATCCACGGCCAGTGCCGGGGCGTCCGGGTAGGCCGCGAAATAGTTACCCATGTCGGCGAACCAAGTCTCCATTAACCCCTCCCCGGCGGAATGCGGCTCTTGATGTAGCGCACGAGGTTCCTGCTCGCCCGGCTGGCCCCGGGCGCGTTGGCCATACGCTCCAGGGCGGGCAGGTAAGCAATGAGCTGCTGCATGTCCGCGTCTGGCTGCTGGGTCAGCCCCAGGGCCTCCGGGCCCGGCCCGGCTCCGGCTGCGGCGCCGGCTGTAACCGGGGTCCCCGGCTGGGTGCTGGGTGCACCGAACGCAACGCGCTGCGAGAGGTCCACCCCCGCCCCGGCGCCGCCGCCCTCGGAGGCGCTAAGGGGCGCCGCCTGCTGGAGGTCCCGCAGCTCGGCCCCTTCCCCGTAGCTCCCGCCGGTCGGCACCCGAACCGGCTGGCCCCCGCCCTGCGGGCCATCGGTACGCCGGGCAAGCGGGCCCGGCCCGCTGACAGGTGCTCCCTGTGCGGGCTGGCGGTAGCCGCCCCGGCCGCTTGCTGGCGTCGTCACGGATTAGTGAACCGGGTTGGAGTTCGCCGGGACGGTGGGGTGAGGGGCGAGGAAGCCCGTCCAGCTCCCATCCACGTTGTCAGGCGCCGCGCTGCGGGGGTTGGTCATCGACTCCGAAGTCGCGGGCATCTGGGTGTGAATCGGACCCATGTCACCCTGAAGGGACTCCTGCGGCCTGGCGGCCGAATGGAAACCGTCGCTCATGTCAGCCATTACTTTCCCTTTCGGGTCTTGTGCTCTTCGCAATACTTCGCGGCCCGGGGGCCCTTGCTGAGTAGCCGGGGATTCATGCAGCCCTCACGGGCGCACTGCTCGGCCCCCGGCTCCGTCGCCGGGGATTCCGGCTCGGGAGCCTTCTTCGCTCGCTTGCAACCTATGTAATGGGTCTCGACGCCGCGTTCCGGCGCCCGGCCACAGCTTCGGCATGTCATGCCGGAACCCTCCTAGAAACGGAGGCGCGAAGATCCGGCGCGCCTCTCTGTGTTAGTCCGGCGAGCAGGCTCATCATGTCCGGCTGTCCGCCGGCACCCATCTGCATCTGCCCTGGCGCCACATTCTGTGGACCGCCCGTGAGCGGGCTCTGCCCCGGCAGCGTGCCGCCCTCGGCTGCGGCCGTCGTTGCCGCGTCCTGCGGCTGCTCCTTCGGGGCGAGAGCCTTGAGGATCGCCTCATGCATCGGGAGCTTGTCCCGAAGTTCGATAATGCTCGCCGCCTGCTGGAGAAGCTGTGTCGGGTCCATACCCTGCTGAGCCATGATGCCAATGGACGCGAGCATGGCGTAGAGGCCCTGCTTCAGGGCGTCCGTGGTCTGCTCCTTATCGACCTGCGCCTGAAGCTGCTGGACGTCCACGTCCATCGGAAGCTGACGCTGAACGAAGTCCCGGGGAACGAGCTGATCACCCCGGAGTTGGAGCAGGAAAACGAGGGCCTGGTTCGGGTTCATACCGGAGGCGAAGCCATAGCTCACGCTCACCCGGTATGAACCCTTGATGTCCTTCGAGGGCGTGTACGTCTCCTCGAAGGGCGTTCCATTGATGACGCCGGAGATGTCCTTCTGCGCACCCGGCCAGAACTTCTCGTCCATCTCGAAGGCCAATTCAAGGGCCCGCGAAAGCGCGTGACCGATCATCAACTGACCGGTTCGCACCTGGATGTCATAGCCACCGGCAAGGGCCTCCACGCCCTTGCCGGTAATGATACTGGCGTCAATATCACCAGTAGCCGCAGCCGGGGTTCTGGTGCCCCGCTGGACTTCCTCGGCAATCAAAGCTTCCTGCTGCCAAGCGGCAGTTGGGATATCCGTGCCGACACGGCGGATCTTGTCCGGGTTGTCGGTCCGGATGATGGCGTCATCACCGAAGCTGATCTTCTGCACGTCGCTCGGCAGGGCGAGTGGAGCGCGAACGGTCTGGTTCGTCGCCTGCAAGCCCAGCATCGCCATGCGGTTCCTGGCCAGCATGGGCCAGATCACGTCATCGTATTGGCCGCGCTCCTGGTCATCCCAACTCGGCTTCTGCGCTATCGCGACCGGGACTTTACCGAAGAAGTTCTCCATCATGGAGAGAACGAGATTCTTTCTCTCCGGCATGTAGAGGACGATCTGATCCTTGTCCCAGTACTTGACAACTTCCAGTTCGGCCATGGCGCCCGAGCTGACATTCATGCCAGCGTCGCCGCGCCCCATGATGGTGTCGGCGTGCTGCGGAAACTTCGCCGCCAGCTTCCATGCCTGCTCTCGCCACACCTTCGTGTAGCTGATGACATCGCCCGACAAATTGAATTGCGGATACGACTTCATCGGATTGTCAATGCGGAGGCGGGGGGCGCCGGCCTCGAAGTCTGGCTCTACGACGATCGGCATTGAGCCGTAGCTCAGATACCAATCACAGCCGGTCGGCATCTTCGTCTCGAAGCAGCTATCAATGATGTAGCTGTACGCGATCTTTGTACGCTTCGACTCGCGCCGCTTCGCGGCCTCGGAAGTGGAGGTGCCGTTGGCACAGTTGATGGAGGGCAGCGGCGCCAGATTCTCCGCCAGCTGCCGGGCCGCCAGGTCGATTGCATTGGCCACGATCGGCTTGGGCCACGCGTCCGGCATAGTGCCGGGCGCTATTCGGTCCATTTTCTGTGCGCGAGCGTCATAGAGAAGCTGGTGCCGCTCATCGCGCTCAGTGGCATCACGCCGCAGGGCCTCCACCCTGCGAGCAATCTTTTCCATGGGGTCCATGGCGCCTCCGAGCTTTAAGCAAACTTCAACTTGAAGTATGCCCTACCTATCGAGACGCTGCGCAATCTTCTCGACGACAAGATCGGCAAGAGCCTCCATATCCACACCGCCAGTCGGCAGCGCCTTTCGGAGGTCCGCAACCTCCGCCTTGATCTCCCGAACCCGCGCCCCCAGGTAGGTAAACCAGGTCTCCGGAGTCACGGTCTCATTCCCCCTGGCCGCAGCCTCGGGGGCGGAAGTCAGGATGTCGCTCTTCCAGACCTTCGCGATGTCGTCAGCACTCAAAGGCATGTCTTCCTCCTTGGGGTTCCAGTTCGCCGGATGCGCAAGCCGCTCGGCGACGTGCGCCCTGAATGTGGGCATGTCGAACGATGGGTCGATCTTCTGGCTCGTGGATTCCTTGTGCCCAATTACGGACTTCGCGCCCCAACCGTGAGCCCGGCAGATGGCGGCAGCGAAGCGCACGGCGGTGTCGTACTGCTTGCTCGGGTACGGGTCCTTGCCGTTGCCCAGGTTCTCAATTTCGAGGCCATAGTAGACGGCATTGCCGTCCACGTCCCCGGGTCCCGGAGCCACCGGCCGAGTGCCGTAGCTCTCGTTGGCAACCTGGGCAAGAACTCGACTGTCCGCCTTCCCGGCGTGGTTGGCTCGGCCATTGCCGATCATCCAAAAGCCGTCGGTCTTGCCGAGCCATGCATGACACAGCGGCCCCGGCAGGTCGGAGCGGCCGTCGTAGCACACCTCCCGGTCGCCGTGACCGGCGGTGTGATGTATCAGCACCCCGTTGACGGGGCCCCAGGCGCCGTGTCCGGCCCTGTTGTGCGTGCGCCAGCCTGAATGCTCGTGGACGGAGATGCCCTCCGCCCTGAGGGCAGCCACGAGCCTATCCGCCGATAGGGGAGTAGCCATCAGTTCCACCGTCCGTTCCAACTGGTCACCAAGTCATGCTGGAGAGCGAAATCAATGTCGATGGTGACCTGATCCTCAGATGACCGCGAAGTCATGAACTCAGAGTCGCTGAAGTGGGTATCCGGGAAGTCGGTACCCACCAGCTCGCGGCAGCGGATCTCGGCGAACCAGAGGGCCATGACGGTATCCGTCAACCCCTTGGTCTCCGGGAACCAGGAGCAGAGCTGTTCCACGAGAGCGCGAACGCTCTCCGACTGCGTCTGAGACGGAAGCCGAATCAGGTTCCGGCCCGACTCCCACCCCTCGAAGAGCGTCGCCATCGAGGCGACACCGAAGTCCGCGTCCCACTTCTTCGAGTCCGTGTGGTGCGGCTTGATCATGCAGCCTCGGGCCGCAAGCTTCTGCCGGATGTCCCGATCCTGGATGATCGACATCTGATAGGCGTTGCGCTCGACGCGCCACTCCTGGATGCCGTACCGCTCGGTGAGTCGGTACAGCTCCGCACGCATCTCGTGCGGAGGCAGGGCCCTCTTGTTCACGACTTCGAGCACCCACCTCGTGCCCGTCTGCCGATCGAGGCCGATCACCACCATGGCCGTGTAGCCAGCTGCCGCCGGGTCGAGCCCGGCGACAACGGCCAGGCCCTCCATGCCGTATTTGCGGTGCTGAGGCTGGCCGGCGAAAAGGCGGCCCGGGTAGCGGGCCCGGTCGATGCAGCCCTGAACGGCTGCCATCTTGAACACCGCGTCGTCGGCCACCTGCTCCTGCTGGTAGACCATGCTCCAGTTGCGCGGCGACATCTTGCGCCGCTTCTTCGCCAGGGCCTTGCCGTCCCACATCGGCCAGAGGCCGTCTTCGTCCTGCTGGACGAGCTTGCGGGCGGCGACGGTAACGGGCGGCCGGTTCGTCTTCGGCCAGAGGGTCACCCAATCCTCGGGGTTCTCTGCCGTCTCCAGCACGGCGGGCTGAGTGAGGTACGTCCAGGGGCTCTCGCCCTCGGCGTAGTACTGAGGCTTCAGGATCTCGGAATAGAGATCCACGGTTTCCATTCGGGTGCCGATGAGGAGCATCCGGCCGCCGGCGTCGGCGACACGAGAGCCCACCTGGTTCTGAATCCAGTTGATCTGAGACTCGAATTGCTGGTGATTCGTGTGGTCTACGCAGTCGTCCATGATGGCGAGATCACACCGGGACCCGTAAATGTGGCCGCCGATTCCTACCGCCTGAACGGTCGGGTCCTTCTCGCCGGAGTCGCGCCCGGCGACATAGATCCGGTCGGCAGTCCAGGAAGCGGCGCCCTCGGCGAAGCCCCCAGGCGGCCCGAAAGCCTGCTGGAGGTCTATGTAAGCCTCGGACTCGGCCAAGCGCTCCTTGATGCTCAGGAGAAATTTTTTGGCCATGTCCTGCGTCTTGGAGATCAGCAGGATACGAACGTTCGGGTCCTGACAGATCCGCCACACCACGTAGTTGACAGTGAGTGTGGTGCTCTTCGCGTGCTCCGGCGGGGTGTTCACGAGGATCTGATCCTCGTCACCACGAATGAACCGCTGGTTCGGGTGCAGATCCCGGGGCTCCCGGCCCTCCAGGAGGTCCACCCACTGCAAGTGGTGCCAGAACAAACGCGTGTTCAAGTACCGCTCGGAAAACTCTGGGAACTCGGGCAGCTCGGCGCGGTTGCCCGCGGCCCGGTCGATTTTGTCCTGAAGGGCCCTGTCGATCAGGTCGCGGAAGTCGGGGTCCGTCCGGCGGTAGTAGTCGTAGGTCGAGCGCCCCTTGCCCGCCTGGCGGCAGCCTTCCTCGATGGTGTAGCCGCTGCGGACGGTGGCCAGAATGATCTTCTTCGCGTCAGCGGCCGACGCCTTGGAAACCCTCCGGTCCCGGGGGGCGAGTTTGCCATCTGCTAGCACTCTCAGCTTGGCCATGCCGTCACGCCTCGCCCTCCGGGCCTTCAGGGGCCCCTTGGGGGCCGTCTCGCGGCTTCTATGGTACTGGGGACTCGAACGCACGTGCGAGGCCGTTAGACGGCCGCACAGGGCCTCGGAATTAAGCGGAGGGCAAGCCTCCGGATTTGGATCGAAGAGACGTTCGAGTACACTCGGCCACGCCGGGTTGAGCACGCTCCCCGGCCCCCCGCGCAGAACGCGGAGGCCGGCCGTTAGAGGGCGCCGATTGATGTGCCCGATTCGCCGGGCAATTCCACGAGGGCCAGGCGTCCGGAGGCAGGAGCGCCGTGGCGGACACACACCAGACCTGAGCCCACATGCCGCGCTGATCAGCAGTAATGCGCTGATCCTCCCCTGTCCGGGGCTCCATGTCCCGCGCCACCGGCGCGGGGAAATCGGCGCCACCGAGGCGCCAAGAATATATATGGGCCAGCCGTCAAGGCTGGCCGGAATAAGTAATACCGAGCCGCCCTAAAGCGGCTCGGATATTACAAGACAAGGCGACCCTGAAGGGTCGCCATAAGACTACGGGGTTTGCGAGCGAAATGAATGGTTACACCATTCATTGAGTCGAGCCACGGATTTTAACAATGTGGGGTCAAAGACCCCATAATATAAATATATGAGGGCGAGACACATGAATATGTGGCTCGACTCAATGAAAAATAGGTGACTCACCTCTTTTCCCTTGCATAGCAAGGGCAAATCGGCTCGTCACCTGTACATGTGCATGCTTCGCATGCATACACATGGGGCAGAGCTGTGGCTCTGCCCTTGTATGTGTGCACCACTGTGGTGGTGCACGGGTACGGCTCCTTCGTCGCCGTACTCATTGGGCCGCTCCGCAAGAGCGGCCCTTATGGGGAAGCTGCCCTTGCGGGCAGCTCATTCATGTCCGGCAGCATTCGCTGCCGGATTACGCACGCGCATGCGTGCGCGAGGGCAGCTTCGCTGCCCGGCTTTCCTCGCCGGACTCAACCCTGAAAGGGTTGACATGGGCACGCCCTTTCCCTTCCGGACTTCTCTCCGGCCGCGAAGGCGGGCGGGGGAGGGGATTCGAACGTCTGTACGCCTCTGTGAGGCGCCGTGAGGGCCTTCCCGGTACCGGACAGCCACTCGCCCCTGCGAGGGGCGCACGCAGGCGCACAGGGCCCTTCCCGGGGCTCTGTTGGCCGGTGAACCGGAGCTGAGTGCACGTCAGGGGCCGGAGCACTGCCGTGCTCCTGTGCGCCCGTGCGTGACCCCTTGGCGGCACAGCGTGCCCCGAATGGTGCACAGCGTGTCTTTGGGAGCGGTCCCATGCCAGAGAGTGACATTAGGTATGCCTTACCTGCACACGTGCTTCACACGTGTGACCAGGGCGGACTTGTCAAGAGGCGTCCCAGATGGTGGACATGTCACCTCGTCAGGGTTACGCGAGGTGACTGAGCGGATGCCAACTTGAGTTGGCATCAAAGATCTTGGACGCCCCGTACAACCTTTCCGGATGAGAGCCTGTGACCTGCAAGGATGATGCTCACGGGATGGCTTTACCGTCTCTTTACTTGACAGGAAAACTTGGCGCTTGAGAGAGTCTGTCTCGCACCGCCAAGCACGACCGCCCGGCGGGCCGCTCCCCCGAGGGGAGGTCATGGAGCCGGGGTGGCAACGGTCCGGATGTGGAGCCCTTGTGAGGGTCCCCGGCCGACAGGCGCACAGCGGCGCACAGCACGACAGGGCACGCGGCAGGGCCACCGAGAGGCGGTCGGCCGGAGTGCAGGAGGCTTTGAAAACTCAACAGTGAGGCCGAACGAACGAGTGGCCGGAATGGTTGAATGAGAACCGTCGCAGTGCGCTTCCGCGCATAGGTGGTGACTCCGCTGGACTTGACCGGGCAGCTCGTTCACACGAGGGCATTCCTTCTCCTGAACTACTGGGAATGCCTCTCGTCATGCAGGCAGGGATAGAGGCCCTGTCCGCTTGATGAGTTCATCGTGATCTAAGGGAGAGAGATCATGGCCTTTGAGGTCGCGCGAGTCGAGCGCGAGATTCGCGGCGGTACGGCCTATTGGGTGCATCTTTACGGTGACGGGAGGTTCACGTCCGATGCGGAAGCGCTTCGCGCAGCCAAGCGCGAAGCGCGCAAGTGGGCAAAGGAGCTTGGCTTTGGCAAGCCCCACCATTGCTTCATCGGGTACGGATCGGGAATGTTGGTCGGGCACGATTGGCGCTACAGTGTGAGCTTCGGTTTCGAGGGGCGCACTGACTGACTCGCTTTGCAGGTCCATCGGATGCACGTCTTGAACGTGCATCCTCTTGGATCTACAGAGGGAGAAAGATCATGAGGAAATTGGAGATCCCCGGAGCCCTGGACGCCTACATCATGGGCACCGGGGCGGTAGAGACCCCGGGGGACGAAGAGGAGCGAGAGTATTCCGCTTACCTCAAGTCGTGTTCCATCCGCCGCCACGGCCGGAACTATACGCGGGTACTGGTTGATCCACCTGAATGGATGGTGGAATGGCTGCGCTACGATGCGGAAATCCTGGCGAGCGCCGATCCGACCCCCGCGGAAACTAGGGCAACGAACAGATTCCTGTCGAAGCTGCCGCGGTATCCCCGGGAGGGGGAGTGAAAGACGTGCTGCGATGGTATGACATTCACATCTACAAGATTGATGATCCCAAGTACTGGATACCCGCAACCATATCCGCTTCCAATTGGTTGATGGCGCAGACGAAAATGCGGCAACGACTGGCGGAAGATCCCGAGTTGTGGGAGGGGATGACCTTTACGATTGCCGTGCCAGCGGATGAATTCCGCTCCGATGGCTCGGGTAAGGGCTGAGGCGAAACGCCCCATTGGGGCGTCCGGGGAGGGTGGCGCCCCCCCGCTGATGAGCCAGCCAATGTGATCTAAGGGAGAGAGATCATGGATGAGGCGGAGTACACGACCACCATTCAGGGACTCACCATCTCGGTGAGCAAAGATGGTGGCGGCACTCTCGGCAAGAGCTATGACGGCACGTGGACCGTGACGGTTTGCAACGGCGGCGTATTCGTGCTCGCCAATGACGAGTTCGGCACTGGCACCCCGATGACACATGAAGAAGTGGCGCATGCCGCCTGGGACTTCGCACAGGCCGAGATCGATTATTAATGCTATCTCGCGGATATGCGATAGGGAGAGGTCATGAGGCACACTGTCACCGCCGCCCGCCGGCGTGCGAGGGTAGCCCCTGAGGGAGTTGTCTACGGGGCGCCCCTGCCCGCACGGCTCTACGTGATGAGAGCCAGGCACGAGCTGAGGTACTACCCGTACGCCCGGGGCGTGACACGCCGGGCCGCACGGGTACTCACCACCCCGTGATCCTGCCGGGCCTGAGAGCCTACGGAGTGCCGTAGGCTCGACTGGTCTTACAGGAGAGGGAGAGACCATGGAGGGGATCATGGCGCAGTATGTTCAAGCTTGGGAGATCACTGGCCCCAAGTTCAGCGGATATGTCTATCGGCAAGACCTCGCCTTGAGCAAGCTCAGGGAGGCCGGTAAGGGTGCCGAAATGCGGACAACTACTATCGTCCGTCACGACAACGGCGACCGGGAGTATCTGCCTGGGACTGTCGCCGCCGAGGTTCAGCGGTATCGCGAGGGCAATGCCTGAGGCCCTGCCGGACCATCGGGCGCACATCACGATGTGCGCCCTGTTGGCCTTACAGGAGAGGGATAGGTCATGAGTAACGAAACCGTGGAGTGCAACTGCCCCCATCGGAACGCAACCACGCAAGCGCAATTGGGCGACGACATGCACACTCCCACGTGCGCGACTCGCGCGACGTACGAGATTTCCCGTGAGGAAATCTCCGAGGAGTGCGACGGCATGTTCCTGCTGTGGGACACTGCTCAGCACATCGGAACGCGCCCCACGGATGAAGAGATCCGGGAGCACATCCGGGAGTGCGAGATGTGCTCCGAGGTCAGTGGGCACCTGCTGTGAGAGACACGAAACGCTATCACTGGGAATACCTTGGGGTTCAGGCGCGCAACCTGAAACCGCAGGACAGAATCGAGGAGACCGCGACTAGTACGGCAGTGCTGGTAGTGATCGGGCGCCCCAAGATCAACGGAGGTGAGGTCACAGTAGTAACGCGCAAGGGAAATCGTCTCAACGAGGTCTTCGGTGAACGTACTACACGCACCTATGGTGCGAATGAATGGCTCTATGTTTACCGACTGGACAAGAATCTTACTTGCCCCGAATGCGGAAAGCCATTCGAGACGACCGCACTTCGCCGGCATCACCAGATCGCCGAAGGACACGCCCTCGGGGGCGATCCGCACGACGTCTGACGCACTGCCGTAGCGACTTGGCCACCGAACCCCACTCGGTGGCCTTATCGCTGCTACAGAGCAGCACAGAGGCCCGGGGCGGCATCCCCGGGCCTCTACTTGCCTACCGGACATTGGGAGAGATCCGGCATGAGTGAGAGTATCAAGCACGGCCACATCGCCGCCACCCCCATGGGGCTGTCACTGCACTACGTGCGCCAGATCAAAAAAGCGCTCAGCGGGCATCTACCCACGCAGGGAGACAGCACCCTTTGCGCACTTCTTGAATTGCTCGAAAGGGAGCTACGCCACCAGGATTTGATCCTTGCGGAAAAGGTCGGTGAGTGACCGTGGGACACGAGCACATTTACGCGTCTTCTTACGACATCAATTGGACCGAAGTGGAGTCCGTCTACTACGACCCCGATTGGGGTGTGTGGGTGGGGACCTGTTGCTGCCCCATCGGCTCGATGGAGTAGTTCAACCACAAGACCGCCGGGCGCCCTAACCCCCTGGGGCGCCCGGCCCTGCCGGGCCATCGGGTACGCGTCTCGTACGCGTACCCTCTTGGTTCTACAGGGAGAGGGAGCATGATGGAGGAGACGGGAACGGCGGCCCAGGGAATGGGCCTGCATCACGTTCACAAGAACATCCGCGCCGAGCTGCGTGAAGCGCTCGGGGCCTACGACAGGGCAGAGAACGCGGCGCTCCGTGCGGACGCCGCGGTACGGGTAGCCCTTTGGGCTCGTACCCTCCTGGAGGCTGACGAGCTGTAAGGCCGGGAGCGCCCCTTCGGGGGCGCTCTCCTCTCCGTGGCGTCAGACGCCCGTACATGCATGGTTGCAGGCCCCTGCCTGCCTCTCCCCTCCTGTCCGGGTGGGGGCCTCCTGCGCATGTGCGGGCATCTGATCTCACGGGAGAGGAGAAGCAATGAGCACCGAGATCGCCAGTAACAACCCCGGCCGCGCCATCAACACCTATGACCTGCTCGAAGAGATCATTGAGGCGACAGGCATGGATCGGCGCGAGGCGCACGAGTCAATTCACGTCCTGCTCGATCAGCTCGTGGACATTGACGGGCACGAGGCCGTCATCCTGAGCACGCGCCCCATGCGCCCGGAGCTGCTGGTGCGCAACGAGGGCGACGTGGACATCTATTGGTGGATTGAGATCTCCGATGATGCCGCGGACGCGATCCGCATGCAGCTCATCGGCTCGGAGCGGGCGTCTAGCTGACATCCGCTGCCCGGGTGCGCTACGGTGGTACCGCTCGTCCCCGCACCTGCGGGGTTGGCCCACACAGTGGCCAGTTGTGGCAGTTGCTCCCCGCATCTGCGGGGTTGTCCCTTGGAGAAGTGGCAGCCGCAATCTGCTCCCCGCATCTGCGGGGTTTACGGCCCCCGTCTCGTGTCACGAGACGGGGGCCGATCTCTTCCCCGCCGGCCGGAGGTCGGGGCCGGGGGGCTTCTCACTTGGCATATGCCAATCCCGAGTGGGGTCACCCACTCGGGCGAATCGCCCCCGCCGGGAAGTCCCCGTGGAGGCATAGTGCACACATGGATAGTCGATACATCGGGATCGAAGGCACGGACACCAGCCGCCTCCGACATGAGGCGAGGCAGAGCGTCACCGGGGAGTGGTACGTGGTGACCCCGGAGGGGGGTATGGCCCACCACGTGGGCCCTGACGGGTGCACCACGGCGGCCCGGGGCCTGGAGGAAAGGGAAGCCAGGGCGCTAGCCCGTGACCTCAATCGCGAGTGCTAGTAGTTCTTGAACTGCCGGTTGCAGTCCAGGCAGATCCAAAAACCGCCGCCGCCCTGGCTGGTGACATTCGTACTGCCACAGTGCGGACAGGTCATTACTGCCTCCTCGGGGAGTGTGAGTGGAACCAACTGGGTTACACGGAGGCCCGGTTGGTGTCATACTACCCACTCCGTGTGACAGAAAGGCCACAATCAGCAAGTAAGTTCGACTCCAGGGAGAGGGAGTTATGGAGAGTACGCACACCCTCCTCGCGCGCCTGCGGGCGCGCGATCAGCAGGGCGCCGGTCGCGTTGAGGACGTGGCGTACGGCGCCGAGGGCATCGAAAGTTTGACGCGTCTCGACGGCCGGGCCCTTTCAATCCGGAGCTGGGGCGGCCCCACGGCAATCCCGGGCCTGCTCCAGGTCCCCGTTTACATGCAGGCCCTCACCCGGGCCGCGCATCCTGACCTGCCCGAGATGGAGGTTCGCCGACGCACGCTGCTCAAGTCCGCCCGCGTACAGCAGCTCATCCACCGGCTCGCGGAACCACGGGGCCCCTGGGTCCACCTGATCATCGGGGAGCGGGCAGTCACAACCCCGCTCCCGGGCTCCACCGCCGTACACATTGCGCAGCTCAAGCACCTGCTCATCATGGCGCAGCGGGAGCGCGTAGGCATGCAGATCCTCCCGCACGACCACGTACCCCCCGCCCTGGCGGATCACTGCCTCCTCTACACCCTTCCCCCGGAGGGGAGGGCTGGGGCGTGGGAGTATCCCCATGTCGGGTACGTGGAGACGGTGATTGGGGGTTTCTACTCCCACCGTCCCGGAGACATGAATAGGATGTTGAGCGCCTTCAGCGTCATGCAGAGGGTTGCAATGAATCAGGGCGAGACCCTTCGCTTCATCCAAGGACAGGTGGACCAGTGGACCAGGAACCCGCGCTGACATTCGTCAAGTCAAGCTACAGCAACAACGACTGTGTAGAGGTCGCCGCCGGCGCGAACGTGTACGTCCGGGACAGCAAGGACGAGGGCAAGGGCCTGCTGGCTGCCTCTCCGGACGCCTGGAGAGCCCTCCTGGACTCCCTCCGGTGAGACGGGGGTTAGCGGTCCTGGCGGGCTTCTGGGCCGCCGTGGTGGCCCTCGTGGGCCTGGCGGTAACTGCCACGGGAGCGCCGCTCGCCGGCGTGCCGATGCTGGTCTTCGCCTTCGGGCTCGGCTGGCTGACGCGATGGCTGTGGGTTCTCCCGGCAGACTCCTGGGAGGCCCGGCGTAGCCGGTAGACAACTGAACAGATCGAAGGCCCCCGTTCGCCGGGGGCCTTCGTCATGACTCCGCCCCTCCGGGGCGGTTGAGCGTCAGGGCCCGCGCTGACGCGCAGCGGGTCCGGTCAGCCTGGCTTGGCACCACCAGGGACGCGCAACGGTGCCACGGTCCCTCGTAGCTCAACCGAGCAGAGCCCTAGGCGGAGATCCCGGTTCGAATCCGGGCGGGGGAACGGTGATCCGGCACATCCTAGGCGCTGACGCCGGAGCCCGTACGGCCACGCACGAAGCGGTTGAGTGTGCGCACACGATGACGCCGTGGACAGAGCCTCTGCCCCGTACGTAGAGCCCGCCCCGTACCCCCATGCGGGGCGGGCATCCCCCACCACCCACGCAGATGATCACGGGAGGTGATTACTACCAGCCAGATCGGTCGTAAGTTTGGTCGTTGGCGAGCCCTAGTGCATGCACGTGCACCGGGCGCGCCATACTCAGGCCACCCCGACCGATCACTCACCCGAGGATGACCCCACGATGCCACCGCGACGGAAGAAGCTGAGCGTGGAGGAAGAGACCGTCCTGTTGGCCCGGATTGACGCCCGGGCCGACGTAAGCCAGCGCGCTGACTATGACATGAGACGTGAGATCGCTGCCGCCCTCAAGAAGGGCGTGAGCACATACAAAGTTTCTGATTGGCTGGCCAAGACCCGAGGCATCAAGGTCACAGCGGAAACCATCAGAGTTTGGGCTAAGAGTGTCGAGCCGGACAGTAAAGGCAGTAGCGGATATTCTGAGCGATCCGCAGAATCAGGAGAAGACGGCTGAGGAAATAGCCGAAGCCGTCATAGAGAAAGTCCGCGAGACGGACGCCCTGGTTTCCAGGGTTGCCGTTGTGGGGCAGATCCAGGAAGGCTCCAGGCCGCCTCTCACGGTGGTTCTGGGGCCCTTTTCCGCCCGGGGGATACTGGATACTCCGGAGAAGTTCGCGAAGGCCACAGCGGGCGGCACAGCCGCCCGGACGGCCGGCGAAGGACTGGCCTGGAATCCCAGCACGAAAGTCGGGCGCGGGCGCTTCATGCTGGCTCCTATCTTCAAGAGCCCCCGAGAGGCATGGGACTTCCATAAGGAAATCCCCGTCTTCAATCCTCCAGGCGGAGAGTATTTCTACCAGGCGGCTCACGCCCTAACGGCGTGGAATCCGGAGCAAATAGAGCCAGCCTGCGTCTGCGGGCTAAGGGCGGGGATCTACTGCCACAAGCACATGAAACGAACAGAGTGACCCACCGATCGGGGAGGCGAGATGCAGTACGGGGATGAGGAGCCGCTTACGGTCCCGGAGGTGGCCGCCTATCTGCGGTTGTCGCGGAGCCGGATTTACACCCTGATACAGCAGGAGAAGATCAGAACGATACTCATGGACGGCTCACGGCGCGTGAAATTCCGGGAAGTCAGGCGCTTTGTGGATTCTTTCCAGGTGACCTCTTGATGGCGAAGCGCAGGCCGAACGGGTCCGGCATGGACCCAGTGAAGAGGAAGGATGGCCGCTACGCGGCTCGTGTATTCACGCTTCAGCCAGACGGTTCCAGGAAGCCCAAGTGGGTTTACGACCGGGACTATGCCGAATGCATCCGGAAGCGTGATGAACTCCTGTCGAAGGTCCGGGATGCCATCCCGGTACCGAGCCGGAGTTCCACCCTTGCGGAATGGCTGGACTACTGGCTGGAAGAGATCATCCTCAAGGGACGCCCCTATACGACATACGCTCGCTACGAGGGGGATTCCCGGCTCTATCTGAGGCCCAGGCTCGGGAGCCGCCGCCTTCAGGCGCTCTCTGTCGCGGATGTCAGGTCACTCCGGAACGACCTGATCCGGGCCAAGGGGCCCGGTGTCGCAAAGAGCGTCCTCGTGGCGCTGCGTTCCGCCCTGAACGCAGCCATGGAAGAGGAGGTGATCGCGCGGAACGTGGCTCGGCTGGTAGATCTCCCCGATCCTGAATACGTTGAACCTCAGCCGTGGTCGGCTGATGAGGCGGCGGAATTTCTCAGGGGAGTTCAGCGGCACAGGATGGCCGCAGCATGGCTGCTGTTGCTGATCCTTGGTCTTCGGCGTGCAGAAGTTCGGGCGCTCAGGTGGAGTGACATCGACTGGGAGGCGCACACCATTCGCGTGCATCGGCAGTCGCAGCGCCTTTCTGTTCCCGGGCGAGAGCGCACGGAAGTCGAGTACAGGGTCAAGGGCAGGGGCCGCAAGAAGAATGAGGGCCGCATTGGTGTCCCGGACTTCATTGTTGACGCGCTGGTGAGGCAGCGCATCAGGCAAGGAGAGCAGCGAAGGCGCTCCGGGGAGCGGTGGCAGGATCACGGGCTCGTTTTCACCGGCCATCATGGCCGACCGCTGGACCCGAGTGCCCTGCACAAGATGTTTCTTCGCCAGTCGTCGAGGCTGGGACTGCGGCGAGTGCGTCTGCACGACGCACGGCACGGGGCGTCCAGCCTCCTCGCCCGGATGGGGGCGCAGCCTCACGTGGTGCAGACGATCATGGGGCACACGAACGTGCAGACCACGTTCGGGGTGTACGTTCACACCGAGTGGGACGAGCAGCGCGAGGCCCTGGAGCGTGTGGGATCTCGACTCTTCGGTACCGCTGCTGTCAGTGACTAGTGTCAGGCACCTTGTGCACCCCAGCTGAGCTGGGAGCATGTGGGACCATGACAAAGATCCTGATCTC
>NZ_RBAL01000033.1 GCF_003626535.1 Streptomyces hoynatensis | reverse complement strand
ATGTCCAAGCCGTGCTCGCGCTCGCCCGCCGACGGGTCAACGTCCTGTGGGCCCTCCTGCGTGACGGACGGTGCTACGAGCCCATACCGCCCGTCACGGCCGCCGCTTGACATCTCCATTAGGAATCCCGCTCCCCGGCCAGGAAGGCACCCAGGCCGTCGAGCAGCATGGTGCTGCCCTGCTCGGCCATGTCCCGCTCCTCGGCCGTCTCGCAGGTCTGGCGGAGGACGATCTCGGTGCGGTTGCCCTCCCGTTCCGTGAGCTCCAGGCTCATGGCCGCGGGCTCGGGCCGGCCGGGAACGTCCATGCCGGTCACCAGGCGCCGGTTCTCCGCGACCTCCAGGTAGCAGCCGGTCAGCGGGAAGCTGCCGCCGTCGGGGGTGAGCATCGTGGCCCGCCACTTCCCGCCGGCCCTGACGTCCATCTCGACGGAGCCGGGAACGGCGTGCGCCCACCGGGCGTACGAGTCCGGGCTCGTCCACGCCTGCCACACGGCGGCCGCGGGGGCGTCCAGCGTGCGGCGCAGCGTGTAGGAGAAGCCTGTGGTCGCGGCGGTCTGCGTGGTGCTCATGTCGTCTCCTCGTTCCGTCCCGATCGAGCTGTCGTACGGTAGACGGCCCGGCGCCGGAAAACTCATCGCGGAACGGGACGCGCAGCCGCACGGGCAGGCGGGAAGGAGCAGGCGGGCCGCCGCCGGCCCGCAGACGCGAAACGGCCCCGGTCACGAAGACCGGGGCCGCCGTTGCTGTGGGGCTAACAGGACTTGAACCTGTGGCCTCATCCTTATCAGGGATGCGCTCTAACCATCTGAGCTATAGCCCCGCGCGCACGGAAAGGCTAGCGCATCCGGCCTCAGGGCCCAAATCGGTTGGCCGGGGCCAAGGCCCGCGGCCGACCTGGCTACTCGTCCTCGGCGAGGGTCACCTCGATGCCGCCGACGAAGCCGGCCGACAGGTTGTACATGAAGGCGCCGAGGGTGGCGAGCGCGGTGGCGAGGACCACGTCGATCACGGCGATGACCGAGGTGAACATCACGACCCTGGGCAGCGAGAGGAACGCCACCAGGTCGAAGCCGCTCTCGGTGTCCGTCTCGGTGGCCTCGCTGATGGTCTTGCCGATGGTGGAGAAGACCCCCATGGCGTCCATCACCAGCCACAGGACCGAGACGGCGACGATCGTGCAGATGCCGAGCGCGATGGACAGCAGGAAGCTGACCTTCATCACCGACCAGGGGTCGGCCTTGGCCACCCGTAGCCGCGCCTTGCGGGTGCGCGGGACCGTCCGCGCGCCGGTGCGCGCGACGCGCACGGCGTTCGGCCGGGAGGACTGCGGGGCGGCCTGCTGGCCCCCCTGCTGCGGCCCCACCGTGGGCGCGGCTCCCGGCGGGGCCGGGTATGCCTGCGGGGGGTGGTAGTGCTGCGAATCCTGCTCGGGATAGCCCTGGCCCCCGTGGGCGTACGGATCCACCGGTCTGGCACTCGTCATCGTGGAGCCCCCACGAGTCGCTTCCTGGGTATCACCCCGGCGGCGGGTGCCCCCGGGGCCTGCGGCGCCTGCGGTGCCCTGGCCCTGCGGGGGCGAGGGGGGCGTGGCCGGCGGTGACCAGCCCTCGCCCTCCCTGCCGCCTCCCGGGGCACCTGTGGCTCCACTCACGCGTCACTCCTCATTGTCCGCGCCTTCGGCGGGCCGCGCGACGGCCTCTCCGGCGGACTCGGCCGCCGGTGCCTGAGCGCCGGTCTCCTCGGCGTCGACCTCTTCGGCCTCGCGGCCGGCCTCGGCGTTGCGGGCGATGCCGACGACGGCGTCCCGCTTCCCCAAGTTGATCAACTGGACACCCATGGTGTCACGGCCGGTCTCCCTGACCTCATTGACCCGCGTGCGGATCACTCCGCCGCCGAGCGTGATGGCCAGGATCTCATCCGAGTCCTCCACCACCAGCGCGCCCACCAGGGAGCCGCGGTCCTCGACGATCTTGGCGGCCTTGATGCCCAGACCGCCCCGGCCCTGGACCCGGTACTCGTCGACCGGGGTCCGCTTGGCGTACCCGCCGTCGGTGGCGGTAAACACGAAGGTGCCCT
This sequence comes from Streptomyces hoynatensis, assembly GCF_003626535.1. Taxonomy (GTDB): domain Bacteria; phylum Actinomycetota; class Actinomycetes; order Streptomycetales; family Streptomycetaceae; genus Streptomyces; species Streptomyces hoynatensis. The sequence goes on along the minus strand of NZ_RBAL01000033.1, from coordinate 49,777 downwards.
CGCGCACGACGTTCATCGAGAGGAGCTCGTCCCCCTCGCGGAAGCTCATGCCCTTCACGCCCGAGGTCGCCCGGCCCATCGGCCGCAGCGTGTCGTCGGAGGCGGTGAACCTGATCGACTGGGCCTTCTTGCTGATCAGCAGCAGGTCGTCGGTGGCGGAAACGAGCTCGGCGCCGATCAGCTCGTCGTCGCGGCCGTCCTCCATCTCCCTGAGGTTGATCGCGATGACGCCGCCGGAGCGGGGGGAGTCGTAGTCCTTGAGCGCGGTCTTCTTCACCAGCCCCGACTTGGTCGCCAGGACCAGGTAGGGCGCCGCCTCGTAGTCGCGGATCGCGAGGATCTCGGCGATCCGCTCGTCGGGCTGGAACGCCAGCAGGTTGGCCACGTGCTGCCCCCGCGCGTCGCGTCCCGCGTCGGGCAGCTCGTAGGCCTTGGCGCGGTAGACCCGGCCCTTGTTGGTGAAGAACAGCAGCCAGTGGTGCGTGGTGGAGACGAAGAAGTGGTCGACGATGTCGTCCTCGCGCAGCTTGGTGCCGCGCACTCCCTTGCCGCCGCGCTTCTGGGCGCGGTAGTCGTCGGTCCTGGTGCGCTTGACGTAGCCGCCGCGGGTGATCGTGACGACGATGTCCTCCTCGGCGATCAGGTCCTCGATGGACATGTCGCCCTCGAAGGGGATCAGCGCCGTACGCCGGTCCTCGCCGAACTTCTCGACGATCGCGGTGAGTTCCTCGCCGATGATCGCCCGCTGCCGCTCCGGCGAGGCGAGGATCGCGTGGTACTCCCGGATGCGCGTCTCCAGCTCGTCGTGCTCCGCGGTGATCTTCTGCCGCTCCAGGGCGGCCAGCCGCCGCAGCTGCATCTCCAGGATCGCGTTGGCCTGGACCTCGTCGATCGTCAGCAGGCCCATCAGCCCCTCGCGGGCCACCTCGACGGTCTCGCTGCGCCGGATCAGGGCGATGACCTCGTCGATCGCGTCCAGGGCGGCGAGCAGGCCGCGCAGGATGTGCGCCCGCTCCTCCGCCTTGCGCAGCCGGTAGCGGGTGCGCCGCACGATGACGTCGATCTGGTGCGTGACCCAGTTCCTGATGAACGCGTCGAGCGACAGGGTGCGCGGCACCCCGTCGACGAGCGCCAGCATGTTGGCGCCGAAGTTCGTCTGCAGGTCGGTGTGCTTGTAGAGGTTGTTGAGCACGACCTTGGCGACGGCGTCCCGCTTCAGCACGATGACCAGGCGCTGGCCGGTGCGCGACGAGGTCTCGTCGCGGACGTCGGCGATGCCGCTGACCCGGCCGTCCTTGACCAGCTCGGCGATCTTCTGGGCCAGGTTGTCCGGGTTGACCTGGTAGGGCAGCTCGGTGACCACGAGGCACTGGCGGCCCTGGATCTCCTCCACCTCCACGACCGCGCGCATCGTGATCGAGCCGCGCCCGGTGCGGTACGCCTCCTCGATGCCGCGGCGGCCGACGATCAGCGCGCCGGTGGGGAAGTCGGGGCCCTTGATCCGCTCGACGAGGGCGTCGAGCAGCTGGTCGGCGTCGGCCTCGGGGTGCTCCAGGTACCACTTCGCGCCGGCGGCGACCTCGCGCAGGTTGTGCGGCGGGATGTTGGTGGCCATGCCGACCGCGATCCCGGCCGAGCCGTTGATCAGCAGGTTAGGGAAGCGGGACGGCAGGACCGTCGGCTCCTGGTTGCGGCCGTCGTAGTTGTCCTGGAAGTCGACGGTCTCCTCGTCGATGTCCCGCAGCATCTCCATGGCCAGCGGGGCCATCCGGCACTCGGTGTACCGCATGGCGGCGGCCGGGTCGTTGCCCGGCGAGCCGAAGTTGCCGTTGGAGTCGACCAGCGGCATGCGCATCGCCCAGGGCTGGGCGAGCCTGACCAGCGCGTCGTAGATCGAGGTGTCGCCATGGGGGTGGTAGGTACCCATCACGTCGCCGACGACCCTGGCGCACTTGTAGTAGCCGCGCTCCGGGCGGTAGCCGCCGTCGTACATCGCGTAGAGCACGCGCCGGTGCACCGGCTTGAGACCGTCCCGCACGTCGGGCAGCGCGCGGGAGACGATCACGCTCATCGCGTAGTCGAGATAGGAGCGCTGCATCTCCGTCTCGAGCGTCACCGGCTCGATGCGCAGCGCGCCCTCGCCCTGGGGCTCGGGGCTGTCGGTGGGAGGAGTGACCTCGGCCATGGTTGGCGTCCGATTCCTTTCAGAAGCTGTGGGGTCGCGTGACCGGCTCCGCGGCCGTCAGATGTCCAGGAACCGCACGTCCTTGGCGTTGCGCTGGATGAACGACCGCCTGGCCTCCACGTCCTCGCCCATCAGGATGGAGAACAGGTCGTCCGCGGCGGCGGCGTCGTCGAGCGTCACCTGGCGCAGCACGCGGTGCGCCACGTCCATGGTGGTCACGCGCAGCTCCTCGGCGTTCATCTCGCCGAGGCCCTTGAAGCGCTGGATCGAGTCCTCGCGGATGCGCTTGCCGCGCTCCCGGCCGAGCCGGATGAGGCTGTCGCGCTCCCGGTCGGAGTAGGCGTACTCGAACTCGTCCCGGCCCCACTTGATCTTGTAGAGCGGCGGCTGGGAGAGGAACACGTGGCCGGCCTCCACCAGCGGGCGCATGAAGCGGAAGAGCAGGGTCAGCAGCAGGGTGTTGATGTGCTGGCCGTCGACGTCGGCGTCCGCCATCAAGATGATCTTGTGGTAGCGGAGCCTGGCGATGTCGAAGTCCTCGTGGATGCCGGTGCCGAAGGCGGAGATCAGCGCCTGCACCTCGGTGTTCTGCAGGACCCGGTCGATGCGGGCCTTCTCCACGTTGAGGATCTTGCCGCGGATCGGCAGGATCGCCTGGTACTGCGGGTCGCGGCCGGCCTTGGCGCTGCCGCCGGCCGAGTCTCCCTCCACGATGAAGATCTCGCACTTGGCCGCGTCGTTGGACTGGCAGTCGCTGAGCTTGCCGGGCAGCGAGGCCGTCTCCAGCAGGCCCTTGCGGCGGGTGAGGTCGCGCGCCTTGCGGGCGGCGACCCGGGCGGTGGCCGCCTGGATGCCCTTGCGGATGATGTCGGCGGCCTCGGTCGGATTCCGGTCGAGCCAGTCCGAGAAGTGCTCGTAGACGATCTTCTGCACGAAGGTCTTGGCCTCGGTGTTGCCCAGCTTCGTCTTCGTCTGGCCCTCGAACTGCGGCTCGCCGAGCTTGACCGAGATGATCGCCGTCAGGCCCTCGCGGATGTCCTCGCCGGCGAGGTTGTCGTCCTTCTCGCGCAGCAGCTTCTTCTCCCGCGCGTACTTGTTCACCAGCGCCGTCAGCGCCGCGCGGAAGCCCTCCTCGTGGGTGCCGCCCTCGTGCGTGTGGATGGTGTTCGCGAAGCTGTAGACCCCCTCGCTGTACTGGGTGTTCCACTGCATCGCGATCTCCACGGAGATCTTCCGCTCGGTGTCCTCCCCGTCGATCTCGATCACCGAGGGGTGCACCGTCTCGCCCTTGCGGGAGTTGAGGTGGCGCACGAAGTCGGAGATGCCGCCCTCGTAGTGGAAGGTCACCGAGCGCGGCTTGTCGTCCTCGGCGGACTCGGCGGTGTCCGCGCCCGAGGTCTGCTTCGCCGCCGCCCGCTCGTCGGTCAGCGAGATGGTCAGGCCCCGGTTGAGGAAGGCCATCTCTTGGAAGCGGCGCGAGAGCGTCTCGAAGGAGTAGGACGTCGTCTCGAAAATGTCCGGGTCCGCCCAGAAGGTGACGACCGTACCGGTTTCCTCCGTCGCCTCGCCGCGCCGCAGGGGCGCCGTCGGCACGCCGAGCTCGTACTCCTGGCTCCAGCGGTACCCGTCCCTGCGCACCTCGACCGCCACCCGGCGGGAGAGCGCGTTGACCACGGAGACGCCCACGCCGTGCAGGCCGCCGGAGACCGAGTAGCCGCCGCCGCCGAACTTGCCGCCGGCGTGCAGCACGGTGAGCACGACCTCCACCGCGGGCTTGCCCTCGGAGGGGACCATGTCCACCGGGATGCCACGGCCGTTGTCCACCACGCGCACGCCGCCGTCCGCGAGCAGCCGCACGTCGATGGTGTCCGCGTGCCCCGCCATGGCCTCGTCCACCGAGTTGTCCACGACCTCCTGCACGAGGTGGTGCAGGCCGCGCTCGCCGGTCGATCCGATGTACATGCCCGGCCGCATGCGGACGGCGTCGAGCCCCTCCAGGACCGTGATCGCGCTGGCGTCATACGAAGGGAGACCGTCCGCGGGCTCGGCGGGGGTCGCGGGGTTCTTGTTGGCATCGCCGGAGTCGGCCACGAAGCGCCCTTTCTGGCACAGCACGAGCCAACTCCGGCACATCGGGGGGAGCGGCTGTGTCGTTCAGTGTCAATCGACTTCAATCAACGTGAATCAACATGGTCCGCAACAGGGCGGCTCTCTCCAGTCTACCGGTAGCGCCACCCGTAATGGCGGCTTGCCGGGGTCTCAGTCCGCATGTGCCGCCCTGAACTGGCATCCGGTGGGTCCCTATATGCGGCCAGGGGGCCTGATCCGCTCACAGCGGCGCTCAGCGCCTTCGCCTGTCAACCTCTGCACACGTGACCGGGATCACTCCAGCCCCGCGCGTCCCCACGGGGAAACGCCCGGCCACCCGCGTCGCTCCCGGCTGCCTAGCCGTAGGTGTCACCCGGGCCACGGCTGCCCGGGGCCCGCAGCCGGCCCGGGGCGCGGGTGGGCCCCGCAGGCCCGAGCACCTTGATCAACTTCACCGTGCCCTGGCCGAGATCGGCGTTCAGCCGCCGCAACAGCTGGGGCGCGAGCAGCCGCAGCTGCGTCGCCCACGCCGTCGCGTCGCAGCGCACGGTCAGCACCCTGGCCTCCTCGTCGTACCCCTCGGGCGCGCAGTGCTGCGCCACCTCGGGGCCCACGAGCTCGGGCCAGCGCCCCAGCACTCCCCCCACCGCCAGCGGCATCTCCCAGCCGCGTTCCACGGTCAGCCGCGCCACCGCCGCCCCCAGCGGCAGCGGGTCCCGGCCTCCGGCGCGCGCGCCGGAGCGCAGACCTCCGCCGCCGCGCGCCTGCCGGCGCTGCTGCGCCGCGGTGCCCCGCTCCCGCGCCCGCTGCTTGGCCGCCCGCAGGGCCACCCGCGCCAGATCCACGCCCGAGGGCCCGGGCTCCGCTGCGCCGCTGCCCCCGCCCGCGGGCTGCGGGGCGGCGCCCGCCGCCTCCCCGGCCTCGCCGGCCGACCGGTCACTCGCGCTCAACTCGCCCCTCCGTCACCGCGAACCTCGCCCCCGCGAGCAGCCCGGGCACGTCCTCGGGCACCGCGGCCGTGACCAGCACCTGCTCCCCCGGGGCCACCAGCTCCGCCAGCCGCTCCCGCCGCCGCCCGTCCAGCTCGGCGAACACGTCGTCAAGCACCAGCACCGGCTGCGGCCCCTCCTCCCGCAGCAGCGCGAAGGAGGCCAGCCGCAGCGCGAGCGCCAGCGACCAGGACTCCCCGTGGCTCGCGTAACCCTTCGCCGGGAACTCCCCGAGCCGCAGCAGCAGATCGTCCCGGTGCGGGCCCACCAGCGTGACCCCGCGCTCGATCTCCTGCTTCCTGGCCTCGCCCAGCGCGCCGAGCAGCAGCTCGTACAGCTCCTCGCGCGAGGCGCCGCCCAGCTCCGCCACCGGGCCCCGGTACTCGAGGCCGACCGGCCCCCCGCCGGGCGCGAGCGTCTCGTACGCCTTGTCCGCCAGCGGCCGGAGCGCCGCCACCAGGCTCAGCCGCTGCGCCAGCAACTCGGCGCCGAAGCGCGCCAGGTGCTGGTCCCACACGTCGAGGGTGGACAGGTCGGCGCCGCGCCCCCCGTGGCGCCTGGCCATCGCGGCCGACCGCAGCAGCGAGTTCCGCTGGCGCAGCACCCGGTCGTAGTCCGAGCGCACCCCCGCGAGCCGCGGCGCCCGCGCCGTCACCAACTCGTCGAGGAACCGCCTGCGGTCCCCCGGGTCCCCCTTCACCAGGTGCAGGTCCTCCGGCGCGAAGAGCACCGTGCGCACCACCCCGAGCACGTCCCGCGGCCGGACCTGGGCGGACCGGTTCAGCCGCGCCCGGTTGGCCCGGCCCGGGTTCACCTCGAGCTCCACCAGCTGCCTGCGGTCCCCCTCGGTCACCGCCGCCCGCACCACCGCCCGCTCGGCGCCCATCCGCACCAGCGGCGCGTCCGTGGAGACGCGGTGGCTGCCGAGGGTGGCCAGGTACCCGATCGCCTCCACGAGGTTCGTCTTCCCCTGGCCGTTCGGCCCGATGAAGGACGAAACGCCCGGGCCGAGTTCCACCTCGGCCCGGGCATACGACCTGAAGTCGGCCAGTGAGAGATGCGTGACATGCACGGTGGTACGCCAGCCTCCCCCGCCCCCGGCCTACTTGGAGCTCTCGACCGCGTGGCCACCGAACTGGTTGCGCAGCGCGGCGATCATCTTCATCTGCGGCGAGTCGTCCTGCCGCGAGGAGAACCTGGCGAAGAGCGAGGCGGTGATCGCCGGCAGCGGCACGGCGTTGTCGATCGCGGCCTCGACCGTCCAGCGGCCCTCGCCCGAGTCGGCCGCGTAGCCCTTGAGCTCCTCCAGGTGCTCGTCGGCGTCCAGCGCCCTGACGGCCAGGTCCAGCAGCCAGGACCTGATGACGGTGCCCTGCTGCCAGGACCGGAAGACCTCGCGCACGTCGGTGACCTCGTCGGCCGCCTCCAGCAGCTCCCAGCCCTCGGCGAAGGCCTGCATCATCGCGTACTCGATGCCGTTGTGCACCATCTTGGCGAAGTGGCCCGCGCCCACCTTGCCGGCGTGCACCGCGCCGAACTCGCCCTCGGGCTTGAGCGCGTCGAAGATCGGCTGCACCTTGGCGACGTGCTCCGCGTCGCCGCCGTACATCAGCGCGTAGCCGTTCTCCAGCCCCCACACGCCGCCGGAGACGCCGCAGTCGACGAAGCCGATGCCCTTGGCCGCCAGCTGCTCCGCGTGCCTGGCGTCGTCGGACCACCTGGAGTTGCCGCCGTCGACGACGACGTCGCCCGGCGAGAGCAGCTCGGCGAGCTCGTCGACGGTCGACTGGGTGGCGGCGCCGGCGGGCACCATCAGCCAGACCACCCGCGGCGCGGCGAGCGCGTCCACCATGTCCTTGAGGCTGTGGACATCCGCCACGTCCGCCTCGTGGGCGTATCCCACCACGGTGTGTCCGGCTCGGCGGATGCGCTCGCGCATGTTCCCGCCCATCTTGCCGAGACCGACGAGACCGAGCTCCATCAGGACTCCTTCATGACGTCTGTGACCTGAGCCCGAGCCTACGCCCGCCCCCGCGGCCGCCCCTGCCCGGCTCAGCCCGACAGGCGGACCGGCATGATCAGGTACTTGTAGGCCTGATCGGCCTCCGCGTCCACCGCGGGCCGGCCGTTGAGCAGGGCCGGCTTGGTCGGCGTGGTGAAGGACAGCTGGGCGACGGGGGAGTCGATCGCGCTCAGGCCCTCCAGCAGGAAGCCCGGGTTGAAGGCGATCGAGACGTCGTCGCCCTCCAGCTGCGCGTCCACGCGTTCCACAGCCTGTGCATCGTCGCTCGACCCCGCCTCCAGGGTGAGGACGCCCTGCTCGAAGCCGAGCCGGACCGGGGTGTTGCGCTCGGCGACCAGGGCGACGCGCTTGACCGCCTCGACGAAGGGCGCGGTCTCGATGACGGCCACCGAGTTGAACTCCGTGGGGAACAGCGTCCGGTACTTCGGGAGGTCGCCCTCGAGCAGCCGGGTCGTCGTGCGGCGGCCGGCGCCCTCGAAGCCGATGAGGCCCTCGCCCGCGCCCGAGCCGGAGAGCGCCAGGGAGACGGTGTCGCCGCCGCTGAGCGACTTGGCCGTGTCGAGCAGCGTCTTGGCCGGGACCAGGGCCACCGCGGAGACGTCCGCGGTCTCCGGCTTCCACAGGAACTCGCGCACCGCGAAGCGGTACCGGTCGGTGGAGGCCAGCGTCACCAGGTCGCCCTCGATCTCCACGCGCACGCCGGTGAGCACCGGGAGCGTGTCGTCGCGGCCGGCCGCGATGGCCACCTGCGAGACGGCCGAGGCGAAGACCTCGGCGGAGACGGTGCCGGTGGCGGTCGGCATCTGGGGCAGGGAGGGGTACTCCTCGACCGGCAGGGTGTGGAGGGTGAACCGGGAGGAGCCGCAGACCACGGTCGCCCTGACCCCGTCGGAGGAGATCTCCACCGGCCGGTTGGGCAGGGAGCGGCAGATGTCGGCGAGCAGGCGGCCGGAGACCAGGACGGTCCCGCCCTCCTCCACGTCCACCTCGACCGAGACGCGCGCGGACACCTCGTAGTCGAAGCCGGAGAGGCTCAGCGTGCCCTCCTCCGCCTTCAGCAGGAGGCCCGCGAGAACGGGCACCGGCGGGCGTGCCGGCAGGCTGCGGGCGGCCCACGCCACCGCCTCCGCGAGCACATCGCGTTCCACCCGGATCTTCACTTCAGCCGCCTCCCGCTGTTGCTGGCCGCTCGCCTGCTGGCTTCCTACGGGCTCCAGTCTGGCCCACGGCACTGACAGTAGAGGCCCGCGTGAGTCAAATCGACTTGAGAGGGGTAGACCCCGGCCGGGCCCGCCTGTCCACAGCCCCCACTTCGAATCGAGTCTCGCGGCTTATCTCCGTAGTCGTAGTAGTAGGCCCTGTGGAAACCGTGGAAAACCTCGTCTTCCCTGGTCAGCGGCGGAATTTTGTACACAGGGCCTGTGGGTGGACCCGTGGATGAACCGGGGGTGGCTGTGGATGGCGCGCGGTCGTCCACAGCGGATCCACAGCGGAGCGCGAGTTCTCAACAGATCCATCCCCAGATTCGGGAGGGTTCTCAACAGGCTCTGTGCGCCCGGGCTGTGACCTGATTCACTCCTGCCGGTGAGAGGGCGCGTTGGGTTGCCGAACAGTGGACAAGGCTGTGGATTGCCTGTGCACAACTCCCCTTTTCCTGTGGGCGGCCGGTGGACAACTTCTTCCGCCCCATCCGTCACACCAGCCCCGTCCACAGTCTGTGGAAGTCCGCAATCCACATTTCCACACGCACCTCACCTGCGGGAACGCCCGCTTCCCCGGCGCCCTGTGGACGGAGTTCTGGACAACTCCGGCCGCCCACAGGGTGTGGACGGCCGTGGCCGGGCGATTCTGTGGAGAACTGCCGCCCACGGGGCGGTAATCGAACGGCGCCCCCGCGGCGTTCCCCGCGGCGTTCGGGCGGCTTCCCGAGGCGCCGCGGGGGCGCCGCGGGGGCCGAGGCACGGCGAGGTGCGCCGCGGCGTGGGCAGGGGGGCGGCGGCGGGCGGCCGTGGGGTGCGTGGGGACGAGGGCGGGCGGCCGTGGGGCGCGTGGGGGCGTGCAGCGCGTGGGGGCGGCCGGCGGTGGCGTTGCGGGCGTGCCGAAGCGCAAGGGGGCGCGGGTCCGCCCGGGCCCGCCCGGGGGCAGGGGTCCGCCGGCGCTCAGCCGTTCTTGATGCGGTTGGTGAGTTCCGTGACCTGGTTGTAGATCGAGCGCCGCTCCGCCATCAGCGCCCTGATCTTCCGGTCCGCGTGCATGACGGTCGTGTGGTCCCGGCCGCCGAAGTGCTGACCGATCTTGGGCAGCGAGAGATCGGTCAGTTCCCGGCACAGGTACATCGCGATCTGCCGGGCGGTGACCAGGATGCGGCTGCGCGAGGAGCCTTCGAGATCGTCCATGGTCAGCCCGAAGTAGTCGGCGACGGCCGAGGAGATCGCGTCCGCGGTGATCTCAGGGGTGGCGTGCTCGCCGCCGGGGATCAGGTCCTTCAGCACGATCTCCGTCAGGCCCAGGTCGACCGGCTGCCGGTTGAGGCTGGCGAAGGCCGTGACCCGGATCAGCGCGCCCTCGAGCTCCCTGATGTTGCGGGAGATGCGGGAGGCGATGAACTCCAGCACCTCGGGGGGCGCGTTGAGCTGCTCCTGCACCGCCTTCTTGCGCAGGATCGCGATCCTCGTCTCCAGCTCGGGCGGCTGGACGTCCGTGATCAGGCCCCACTCGAAGCGGTTGCGAAGCCGGTCCTCCAGGGTGATCAGCTGCTTGGGCGGCCGGTCGGAGGACAGCACGATCTGCTTGTTGGCGTTGTGCAGGGTGTTGAAGGTGTGGAAGAACTCCTCCTGCGTCGACTCCTTGCTCGCCAGGAACTGGACGTCGTCCACCAGCAGGATGTCCATGTCGCGGTAGCGCTTGCGGAAGGCGTCGGCCTTGCCGTCCCGGATCGAGTTGATGAACTCGTTCGTGAACTCCTCCGAGCTCACGTACCGCACCCGGGTGCCCGGGTAGAGGCTGCGGGCGTAGTGGCCGATGGCGTGCAGCAGGTGCGTCTTGCCGAGCCCGGACTCGCCGTAGATGAACAGCGGGTTGTACGCCTTGGCCGGCGCCTCGGCGACCGCGACCGCGGCCGCGTGGGCGAAGCGGTTCGAGGCGCCGATCACGAAGGTGTCGAAGAGGTACTTCGGGTTCAGCCGCGCGGTCGGCTCGCCGGGGCCGCCCGCCGGGGCCGGCTGGGCGGGCACCTGCCCGGGGGAGCCGCCGTACCGGGAGGGCTGGTCGAAGGACTGCTGCTCGTACGGCTCGGGGCGGCCGTAGGGCGCGTACTCGGGAAGCTGGGCCGGGGGCGTGGGCTGCCGCCAGTCCGTGCGGTCGTCGGGGCGGGGGGCCTGCGGGTGGTCGGGATAGGCGGGCCTGGCGACGGGGCCGCCGTACGCGGGGCCGCGGTAGCCCTCGTGCCGCGGCGGCTCCGGCTCGTGCCGCGCGGGCTGCGGGGGGGCCGGCTCGGCGGGAGCCTGCTGCGGCGCGTGGGCCGGCGGCTCGGGCGGCGGCGCGGTCACCGTGATCGCCAGCCGCACCGGCTGGCCGCACTCCCGGCTGAGGACGTCACTGATCAGGGGGGCCAGCCGGCCCTCGAGCACGCTTTTCGCGTATTCGTTCGACACGCCGAGGAGCGCCGTGCCGGAGACGAGGGCGAGGGGCTGGCAGTCCTGCAGCCAGCGGTGGTCCTTGCTCTCCAGGCGCTGACCGTCGGAGAGCATCGCTGTCAGTGCCCGTGGCCAGACCGCGGCAAGATCTACTGGTAGGTCGGCCACGAGGCACGCTCTCTCACTCGCCGAGGTGGCGCTGGCTTGACGGGCGCCCGCGGCACTGCGCGCCGGGACGGTCGGGACGTCGGGTGATCGGTGTCGAGTTCAGTCACGGTAGTCAGGCCGGTGCGCGCACATCAAGTCGTTGTCCACAGGGTGTGTACAACCGGCCGCCGGGCGAGTTTGACCGGCAGGACGCCTCCCGCGTACCGTTGCCAGGTCGAGTCGTCGACGGCTGCTGCCGCCTGCCTATCGATGGCCGCCTCAGCTGGGGCGTCGCCCTCCGTAGGTCGTCAAGGGGGCTGACTCGGGCGTTGCGAGCTCCTCGTGGGCGCACGGTGACAGCTGTTCGGCGGGCCGTACCTCATCGGTCTTCGGTCTGTCTCGATCTGGTTCGATCATCTCGATGTGTCCAGGCGGCCCGGCTGCCGGGGCACCGAAGAATTGTGGGAGTCCCCGAGTGAGCAAGCGCACCTTCCAGCCGAACAACCGGCGTCGCGCCAAGACCCACGGCTTCCGGCTGCGGATGCGGACGCGGGCCGGCCGCGCGATCATCGCGAACCGCCGCAGCAAGGGCCGCGCCCGCCTGTCGGCCTGACGTGCCCGACCACAGGTCCATGCGGTGCTGCCCCCCGAGAACCGGCTGAGGCGGCGCGAGGACTTCGCGACCGCGATGCGTCGAGGGCGCAGGGCCGGACGCCCGCACCTCGTTGTCCATCTGTGCGATCAACTGAGCGCCCAGCTGCGCGGTGCAACGTACCCGCACCCGGCAGGAGAGACCCCCTCTCCGCCGCGTGCGGGTTTCGTCGTGAGCAAGGCCGTGGGGAACGCTGTGGTCCGCAACCTCGTGCAGCGACGGCTGCGCCATCTGATACGGCCCCGGTTGAACGGGCTGCCCGCCGGTAGCCTGGTTGTTGTGCGGGCCCTGCCTGGTGCGGGCGATGCCGCCTACGATCAGCTGGCCCGGGAGCTCGATGCCGCGCTGGCGCGGCTGCTGGGAGGGGTACGGCCATGAAGTACCCACTGCTGCTGTTGATCAAGCTGTATCAGTGGACCGTCAGCCCGCTGCTGGGTCCGGTCTGCCGTTACTACCCGTCCTGCTCGCACTACGGGTACAGCGCGATCGACCGGCATGGGGCCGTCAAGGGGACGGCTCTGACCGCGTGGCGCATCCTGCGCTGCAACCCCTGGTCGCCCGGTGGAGTCGATCACGTTCCTCCCCGTAAGCGTCCGGTCTGGCATCAGCGCCTGCGCGATCGCCTGCGGCACCGGACGCTCGCCGACGCCTCGCCCGGGGGTGCCCCCAACAATGCCCAAGGAGCCTGACCCGTGGGAACGATCAATACGATCCTCAGTCCCCTCTATATCGCTGTCTCGTGGATCATCGTCCAGTTCCACGCGTTCTACAGCCTGATCTTCGATGAGGACAGCGGCTGGGCCTGGGGCCTGTCGATCGTCTCCCTGGTGGTCGTGATCCGGATCTGCCTGATCCCGCTGTTCGTCCGGCAGATCAAGGCAACGCGGAACATGCAGGCGCTCCAGCCGCAGATGAAGAAGATCCAGGAGCGCTACAAGAACGACCGGCAGCGTCAGTCCGAAGAGATGATGAAGCTGTACCGGGAGACGGGGACCAACCCGCTCGCGAGCTGCCTGCCGATCCTCGCGCAGTCGCCGTTCTTCATCGCGCTCTTCCAGACGCTGAGCCACATCTCCAACGACAAGACCGTGGGCGTGCTCACCCAGAGCCAGGTCGACAGCGCCCGGCAGGCCACGATCTTCGGGGCCCCGATCGCCTCGCGCTTCATGGACGGCGCGGACAAGCTGGCCGAGCTGGGCGCCTCGCTGGGCACCGTCAGGACCGTCACGATCGTCATGATCGTGCTGATGTCGGCCTCGCAGTTCTTCACCCAGCGGCAGCTGATGACGAAGAACGTGGACCTCTCGGTGAAGTCCCCGTTCATGAACCAGCAGAAGATGCTGATGTACATCTTCCCGCTGATGTTCGCCGTCTTCGGCGTGAACTTCCCCGTCGGCGTGCTGATCTACTGGCTGACCACCAACGTCTGGTCGATGGGGCAGCAGCTGTACGTGATCCAGCGCAACCCCACCCCGGGCAGCCTGGCCTACAAGCAGCGCCAGGAGCGGCTGCGCAAGAAGGGCATCGGCGTCGAGCAGCCCGCCGCCACCGACGCCGGCAAGGCGGCGGAGGCCGCCAAGACCGCCCGCGTGCAGCCCAAGCGGCAGACCAAGGCGCAGCGCCAGTCGGGCACCGGCCAGCAGCCGAAGAAGCAGGCCCAGCCGGGGCAGCGGCCCGGCACCTCGGGACAGCAGAACCGGCAGGCCCAGCAGAGCCAGAACGGCGGGCAGGCCCGGCAGAACGCTCAGGGGCCGCGGGGGCAGCAGTCCAAGAAGCAGCAGGCCAAGAAGGCCCCGTCGGGCAAGTCCAAGCCGTCCTCTTCGAACAGCAAGAAATAAGAAGGAGCCCCACCCGTGACCGACACCACCTCGACGGCCTCGCCCGCCTCCACCTCGGAAGAGGAGGCCGGCGACAACCTGACCCGCCTGGAACAGGAGGGTGAGATCGCGGCCGACTACCTGGAGGGGCTCCTCGACATCGCCGATCTCGACGGCGACATCGACATGGACGTCGAGGGCGACCGGGCGTCGGTGTCGGTCGTCGCCGACGGCCAGTCCCGGGACCTGCAGAAGCTCGTCGGCCGGGACGGCGAGGTGCTGGACGCGCTCCAGGAGCTGACCAGGCTGGCCGTGCACCGGGAGACCGGGGAGCGCAGCAGGCTGATGCTGGACATCGCCGGGTACCGGGCCCGCAAGCGGGAGAAGCTGACCGTGCTCGGCACCCAGGCCGCCCAGCAGGCCAAGGAGGCGGGCGAGCCGGTGAAGCTGAAGCCGATGACGCCCTTCGAGCGCAAGGTCGTGCACGACGCCGTGGCCGCGGCCGGGCTGCGCAGCGAGTCGGAGGGCGAGGAGCCGCAGCGCCGCGTGGTCGTCCTCCCGTGAGCGCTCTTCCCGGTGAGGGACGGCCGGAGCCGAATCCGCCGTCCCCGCCCGAGGTGGCCCGGGAGATCTTCGGCGAGCGGTTGCCCGATGCCGTCAGGTACGCCGAGCTGCTCGCCGAGGCGGGCGTCCGCCGTGGCCTGCTCGGCCCGCGCGAGGTGCCGCGCCTGTGGGAGCGGCACCTGCTGAACTGCGCCGTGCTCTCCGAGGTGGTACCGGAGGCCGTCACCGTCTGCGATGTGGGCTCCGGGGCCGGACTGCCCGGCATCCCGCTCGCCCTGGTCCGTCCCGACCTGCGGATCACGTTGCTGGAGCCGCTGCTGCGGCGCACCACCTTCCTCCAGGAGGTGGTGGAGCTGCTCGGCCTCGAGGAGCAGGTCTCGGTGGTGCGCGGGCGGGCCGAGGAGGTACTGAACAGCTTCGCGCCGGTGCACGTGGTCACCGCGCGGGCGGTGGCACCGCTGGACCGGCTCGCCGGTTGGGGCGTGCCGCTGCTGCGGCCCTATGGCGAGATGCTGGCGATCAAGGGGGACACCGCGGAGGAGGAGCTCCGGCGGGCACGGGCCGCCCTCGGCAGGCTCGGCGTGGTGCACAGCGAGGTGCTGCGCGCGGGGGTCGGCCTCGTCGAGCCGCCCTCCACGGTGGTGCGCGCCGAGGTCGGGGAGAGCCCGGGTGGCGTGAGGTTCGCGGCCAAGCGTGCCAAGGCGGCGCGGCGCGGAAACCGGGCCGGGCGCGGGGCTCGCTGAGCCCACGTGGGGACCCGGGGGCGGGTTCGTCCGATGCGACGGTAAAGAGCCGCAGATCGTCCCGAGGCGGAGTGTCGTTCCGCGAGGCGGCGGCGGCGATGGGCATCGTGTTTCACGTGAAACGCCGCTCGCTGCTCCAGGGAATCATCAGCCGAGGCCGAGCCGCCGCCGAGCCGCGCGAACGTCGCCCTCGCCCCACCTCACCCACACGTGTGCCTCCGGTATCCACAGACGGCCGGCTATCCACAAGTAATCCCTCCTCGGTGGTTCACACCCCCCAGGACATGGCAGGCTTTGAACTCACGAAGGCTGCGCGTGTCGAGGAGAGTGAACCATTGCGGTCCGACGCCAACATCGCTGGGCCGACGGCCGATCCGGTCCCCGGCCCTCGGTCCGAATCGGCGGATGCCCCGGGGGGAGCGGTCGACATCGCCCCCGGCGCGCCGCCGCCCACAGGCAACGCCCCGGTCGGCCGGGCGGCCCAGCTGGCGGTCGAGGCCATGTACCGGTCCCGGGGGAGCCTCCCCCGGCCGGACGAGACACGGATCATGGTCGTCGCCAACCAGAAGGGTGGCGTGGGCAAGACCACCACGACGGTGAACCTGGCCGCCTCGCTCGCCCTGCACGGCGCCCGGGTCCTGGTGATCGACCTGGACCCCCAGGGGAACGCCTCGACCGCCCTCGGCATCGACCACCACGCCAAGGTGCCGTCGATCTACGACGTGCTGGTCGAGAACAGCACCCTGTCCGACGTGGTCCAGCCGGTGCAGGACGTGGAGGGCCTGTTCTGTGCCCCGGCGACCATCGACCTGGCGGGAGCCGAGATCGAGCTCGTCTCCGTGGTGGCCCGGGAGAGCCGGCTGCAGCGCGCCATCAACGCCTATGAACAGCCGCTGGACTACATCCTGATCGACTGCCCGCCCTCGCTCGGCCTGCTGACGGTCAACGCCCTGGTGGCCGGGGCCGAGGTCGTCATCCCGATCCAGTGCGAGTACTACGCCCTGGAGGGCCTGGGACAGCTGCTGCGAAACGTGGAGCTGGTACGAGGGCATCTCAACCCCCGGCTGCACGTCTCGACGATCCTGCTGACCATGTACGACGGCAGGACCCGGCTCGCCTCGCAGGTGGCCGAGGAGGTGCGCAGCCACTTCGGCACCGAGGTGCTGCGGACGAACATCCCGCGGTCGGTGCGCATCTCCGAGGCGCCCAGCTACGGGCAGACGGTGCTCACCTACGACCCGGGCTCCAGTGGATCGCTGTCCTACCTGGAGGCGGCCCGGGAGATCGCCCTGCGGGGCGTGACGTCTCAGCATGTTCTGCCGCAGCAGGAACAGCGCGGTCCGGTGGAGGGGACACAGTGAGTGAACGACGTAGGGGCCTCGGCCGAGGGCTTGCCGCGCTGATCCCGGAGGCGCCTCAGGCGACCGAGGCGCCGCGCGAGGAGTCGGGAGCCTCGCTCTCGCCGGGCTCCGTGCCGGTGCTCACCCAGGAGCGGGGCATGGCGGTGCCCGGTTTCTCGGAGAGCACCGAGCGGGAGGCGGCTTCACGTGAAACATCGCCGCAGGAGCGTCCCCCGGAGCCCGCGGGGGCCGAACGCGGCGTGGTCGGGGCGCACTTCGCGGAGGTGCCGATCGACGCGATCACCCGCAACCCGCGACAGCCGCGGGAGGTCTTCGACGAGGACGCGCTGGCCGAGCTGGTGACCTCCATCAAGGAGGTCGGTCTTCTCCAGCCGGTGGTCGTCCGGCAGTTGGGCCCGGAGCGCTATGAGCTCATCATGGGCGAGCGCCGGTGGCGGGCCTGCCGCGAGGCCGGCCTGGAGAGCATTCCGGCGATCGTCCGGGCCACCGAGGACGACAAGATGCTCCTCGACGCCCTGCTGGAGAACCTCCACCGGGCACAGCTGAACCCGCTGGAGGAGGCCGCCGCCTACGACCAGCTGCTGCGTGACTTCAAGTGCACGCACGACGAGCTGGCCGAGCGCATCGGCCGCTCCCGGCCGCAGGTGACGAACACCCTGCGGTTGCTGCGGCTCTCGCCGCAGGTGCAGAACCGGGTCGCCGCCGGCGTGCTGTCCGCGGGACACGCGAGGGCGCTGCTGGCGGTGGAGGACGCGGAGGAGCAGGAGCGCCTCGCCAAGCGCATCGTCGCCGAGGGGCTGTCGGTCCGCGCGGTGGAGGAGATCGTCACCCTCCAGTCCAAGGAGTCGAAGAAGAAGCCCTCGCGCTCCCGCGGCCCCCGGGCGGGGAAGCTGATCTCCCCCGCGCTGGACAGCCTCGCCGGGCGTCTCTCGGACCGCTTCGAGACGCGGGTGAAGGTGGACCTGGGGCAGCGCAAGGGCAAGATCGTCGTCGAGTTCGCGTCCATGGAGGACCTGGACCGCATCCTCACCCAGCTCGCGCCCGGTGAGGGCCCGGTGCTGGAGCGCGGCCGGGCGGAGGGCGAATCCGCGGAGGACCCCGCCTGAGGCAGGAAATCAGATCCTCGCAGACGCCCCATGGATACGATGGTTCCATGGGGCGTCAGCTTGTGCCGCTCACATTGGAAAGCCTCTCCGACCTGCCCGCTCGCTGCCGCGCCTGCGCCTTCTGGGAACTGACGCCGGTCGGCGGGGCGGCGGCGGAGCGGGCGGGCCGGGCTGCGCAGGAGAAGGCGGCCTGGATCGCGACCGTCCTGCGCGAGTGGGGCTCCTGCGGCCGCGTTGTCCATGTGGATCAGCGCCCCGTCGGCTTCGCGCTCTACGCCCCACCCGCCTACGTCCCGCGCTCCCAGGCGTTCCCCACCAGCCCGGTGTCGGCGGACGCCGTGCAACTGCTGACGGCCCGTGTGCTGCCGGAGTTCGAGGGGCAGGGGCTGGGGCGCGTGCTGATGCAGACGGTCGCCAAGGATCTCCTGAGCCGGGGCGTGCGGGCGATCGAGGCTTTCGGCGACTCGCGGTGGAAGGAACCGGCCTGCGTGTTGCCGACGGAGTACCTGCGGGCGGTCGGCTTCGAGGTGGTGCGTGACCACGTCGCCCATCCGCGGCTGCGGCTGGAGCTGAAGCGGGCGATCTCCTGGCGGGCCGACGTGGAGCTGGCCCTGGATCTGCTGCTGGGCGCCAAGGCGCGCCCGGCCCTGCGCCCCTCCTGAGCCCGGGGCGGGGCGCAGGGCCGGCCCGAACTCATGACGAAGGGCCGGGTGCGTTTCACGTGAAACGCACCCGGCCCTTCGTCATGCCTTGCCGGGGGCTCAGGCGATGAACTCGTTGAGGTCCCGCTCGATGGCGGCCTTGGGCTTGGCGCCGACGATGGTCTTGACGACGTCGCCGCCCTTGTAGACGTTCATCGTCGGGATCGACATGATCCCGTACCGGGCGGCGGTCGTCGGGTTCTCGTCGATGTTCAGCTTCACGACGGTGAGCTTGTCCGCGTGCTCCGCGGCGATGGCCTCGAGCGCCGGAGCGACCATGCGGCAAGGACCGCACCACTCGGCCCAGAAGTCGACCAGCACGGGCTTGTCGCTCTGGAGGACCTTCTCCTCGAAGTCGGCGTCAGTGGCGGTTACGGTGGCACCGGCCATGGTGCATCTCCTTAAACTGTGGATCGGTGAGGGGGAGGGGAAGTCAGGCCGCGACGTCGGAGGCGACGGTCTCGGCGTCGGTCAGGGCCGCGAGGTACCGTTCGGCGTCCAGGGCCGCGGCACAGCCGGTGCCCGCCGCGGTGATCGCCTGACGGTAGGAGTGGTCGACGACATCGCCGGCGGCGAAGACGCCGGGGATGTTGGTGCGAGTGGTCGGCGCGTCCACGCTCAGGTAGCCGTCCTCGTCGAGATCGAGCTGCCCCTTGAACAACTCGACCCGGGGGTCGTGGCCGATGGCAACGAAGAGGCCGGTCACCGGCAGCTCCGAGGTGTCCCCGGTCCGCGTGTTGCGGAGCGTCAGCCCGGAGAGCTTTCCGTCGGTGCCGTGGATCTCGGCGACCTCACTGTCCCAGCTGAAGCTGATCTTCGGGTCGGCGAAGGCCCGCTCCTGCATCGCCTTGGAGGCGCGCAACGCGTCACGGCGGTGCACGATGGTGACGCTGCGAGCGAAGCGGCTCAGGAAGGTGGCCTCCTCCATGGCGGTGTCCCCGCCGCCGACCACGGCGATGTCCTGTTCACGGAAGAAGAAGCCGTCGCAGGTGGCGCAGTAGGAGACGCCGCGGCCGGAGAGCGTGTCCTCGTTGGGCAGACCCAGCCTGCGGTGCTGGGAGCCGGTGGCGACGATGACGGCCCGCGCCTCGTGGACGGTGCCGGCGCTGTCGGTGACCTTCTTGACGCTGCCACCCAGGTCCACGGAGACGACGTCGTCGGGTACCAACTCGGCCCCGAAGCGCTCGGCCTGGGCCCGCATGCCGTCCATGAGATCCGGGCCCATGATCCCTTCCTTGAACCCGGGGAAGTTCTCGACCTCGGTGGTGTTCATCAGGGCGCCGCCCGCGGTCACCGACCCCTCGAAGACGAGCGGGTTGAGGGAGGCGCGTGCCGTGTACAGCGCGGCGGTGTACCCCGCGGGTCCGGAGCCGATGATGATCACGTTGCGGACGTCGCTCAC
The DNA here is from genome assembly GCF_003626535.1 of Streptomyces hoynatensis. GTDB lineage: Bacteria > Actinomycetota > Actinomycetes > Streptomycetales > Streptomycetaceae > Streptomyces > Streptomyces hoynatensis. Next base: position 30,364 of record NZ_RBAL01000033.1, on the reverse strand, counting down.
GGGATTCTTCCTTGTCTCGGGATCTCTCACCCGGGGCCCCGGCCGGGGCCCACAGTCCAGTAACGGTTCCTAGGGTCCCAGACATTCCCCGCGGCCGCTCCGGGCGACATCCGCGAGGAGCGCCGCGCTCGGCCGCGTCGTTCGGATCGCCGCGGGGCCGCCTCGGTCCGAGCGCAAGACCCTAGTCGCGCGGGTAACTCTCCTGCGCCAGGACCTCTCCGGAGGTGGGCGGGGTGGCCGTGATGCAGTCGGCGTCCACGACGTAGGCATCCACCTGGTCCGGGTCGACGCGGTGAGCGAAGACCACCAGGTAGGTCACCGCGCCCCGGTACCGCTCCTCCCCCGCGGCCAGCGGGGTCTCCCGGCGCCCGATGGCCGCCTCGACGCAGGAGGGCACCTCGGCGGGCGTGGCCTCGGCGTCGACGCCGGGCTCGGCCGAGTCCTCGGTCTGCGCCTCCTGGGAGGGGGCGGTGTCCTCCCCGGTGGTCTCCTCGGGGACGGGGGACTCCTCGCTCGGTGTCTCGCTCGGGAGGGGCCTGGTGGGCGAGGTGTCGGGCGTCGTGGGCGCCTCCAGGGTCTGGGGGGCGTCCACCTGGTCGAGGAGCTCGTGCACCTGGTCTTCCAGGGGGCGTCCGGCCAGTTCGAGCCGGCCGTGGTCCTCGGCGACGACCGCCTCGTCGGGCGCCTGCTGCCCCTCGCCGAGGGACCGAAGCCCCAGCGCGCCGGCGCCGAGGAGGACGAGAGCGCCCGCCGCGGCGAGCGCCAGCTGCGGACGCCACCACCGACGCACGTGGCCGCCCGCGGCGCTCCTGCGGGGACGGCCGGCTTCCGCTGCGGGGGACGACTCCCCTGCCTCCGTTTCACGTGAAACGGAGGACGCTCCCGGCCCGGACGGATGCCGCTCCCGATCCAGTGCCGCGTCGATGCGGGCGGCGACGTGCTCCGGGATGGTGGGCGCGGGCACGTGGGCAAGGGTGTCGCGGAGGGCGGCCAGATCGGTGCGGACCGCGGAGCAGGTCACGCAGCGCGCGAGGTGCTCGCGAAGTCGTCCTGCCTCGTCGGCGGCCAGCAGCTCCTCGTCGAGTGCGGCGATGTCCGCCGGTTCCGGGTGTGTCGCGCTCACGGCTGGCCCCCTCCTCCCCGCCAAGTTCTCGACCTACCCGAATCTCTCGCAGGTGGGACGGATGTACCTGGTGTCCGGTTCCGTCCGGAAGCCTCGTCTTCGGGGGCCCGCGGCTCGGGAGCCCGCGGATGGAGATGCCGCAGCAGGGGGAGCAGGCGGGCGCGCCCCCGGGCACAGCGGCTCTTGACGGTGCCGACGGGCGTCCCGAGGATGCGCGCGGCCTCGGCAACGGGATAGCCCTGCATGTCGACCAGCACGAGGGCGGCCCGCTGCTCGACGGGCAGCTCGGCGAGGGCGACCTGCAACTGCCGACGGAGGTCCTGGCGTTCCGCCGGAGCCGCGGCGGACTCGTGGGGCTCCATCAGGTCTTCCAGCTTCTCCGGTTCCGGCATGGGCGAGGTGCGGCGGCTCTTCGCCTTGCGCGCACGGTCCAGGCAGGCGTTGACCGTGATCCGGTGCAGCCAGGTGGTGACCGCCGCCTGTCCCCGGAAGGTGTGGGCGGCGCGGTAGGCCGAGACGAAGGCGTCCTGGAGGGCGTCGGCCGCCTCCTCGGGGTCGCCGAGGGTCCGCAGCGCCACCGCCCACAGACGGTCGCGGTGGCGGCGGACGAGTTCGGCGAAGGCGTGCTCGTCACCGGCAGCGTGCCGGGCCAGGAGATCCGCGTCGCTGTCGACGGCAGCGGCAGGCTCGCGTGGCGCACGGTCGCCCACGACGGGACCTCCCCTCTTCCCCGGCCGGCCGGTGCGGCCGGCCGATGTCGTCGGCTGCCCTGCTAGTGCGAGACGGTGATGTCGGTGATGCGGCCACGGTACTGGCCATCGTCGCTCTGCGGCAGGTCGGTGAGCCAGACGAGAACGAAGCGGGTCTCGACCGGCTCCTCGGCGCTCAGCGTGACGGTCTCTCCGGAACCGGAGGCGAGGACCTCGAAGTCGTCCGGGTCGCCGGGCGGTTCGGTCGCGTCGGCGGGAGCGGCGCGGAGTTCCATCGGGGTGTCCCCGACGGCGTTCACCGTGACGGAGCCGACCTCCTGGGTCTCCCCGAGGTCGAGGATGATGCCGAGACCGCTCCGGTAGTTCCCGAAGTGGGGGCCGTAGAAGCTCTTGGTGTGCCAGTCCGTGTCCGGATCGCCGTCGATGACATTACCCACCAACTCCGGGTTCTGCCCGCCGAGAGTGCTCTCCGGGTCGAACTCGATGCTGTCCTGCACCGCGATGGGGCCGGTCGCCGGCGGCGGCTGGCTGGGCTCGGGGGAGGGACTCGTCTGCTCGGTGGTCTTGCCCGAGCCGTCGCCCTTCAGCAGGGCGTCGGCGAGCTGCCAACTGCCCAGGCCCAGGGCGGCGATGAGCAGCGCCGAGACGCCCCACTTCAGCACGGTGCCGGTGCGGCCGGGCAGCGCGGGAGCGGCCGCCGCCGGGACGCGCACCGGGGCGGCGGGGCGGCTCGGCCCGAGGGTGCCGCGCTGGTAGGTGGTCGGCTGGAACCCGGCGAGGGCGGTGGGCGTCGGCGCGGAAGGACGGATGCGGGGCATCGCCGCGAGCGCCTCGGCCAGCTCCTGCGGGGTGGTGTACGGCGGCTTCTGACTGGCCGCGGTGGCGCCCTCGTTCACCAGGGCGCGCATCGCCAGCTCCGAGAGCCCACGGTGTACCCCGGCCCGGACCTGCTCGGGAGCGGCCAGGAAGTTGCGTGAGCCCTTGCTGAGACCCGCCACGCCCTGCAGGCCGTGAGCACCCTCCGGGTAGGGCCAGCGCTGCGTGAGGGCGGCGTACAACAGGGCGCCGATGGCCTCGGTGTCCGTGCGGCGGGGGTTGTCCGCGGTGATGCCGCGCAGGGCGGCGTCCACGGCCAGGCCGCGGATGCGGAACTGGCCGGGGCCGGTGCGCAGGACGGTTGCGGGCGTCAGCCTCAGGTGCGCCAGGTCCTTGCGGTGTGCGGCGGCCATGGCCTGGGCGACCTGGGTGGCCATGGCCTGTGCCTCGTGCGGGTCGAGCGGGCCGGTGGCCAGGACGGTGCTCAGCGGCGTGGCGTCGGCCAGCCACTCGTGGACGACGTAGACCTGCCGGCTCTCTTCCACGGCGTCCAGGACCTGGACGAAGCGCGGGTCGCCCAGCAGGGCGGTGGCGCGGGCCGCGGACAGCACGGCGGAGGCTCGTTCGTGCCCGGCGGGCAGCACGTGGACGCCGACGGCCCGGCGCAGCTTCTCGTCCACGGCGCGCCAGCTGCTGAACCCGTCCAGCCGGGTGATGCACTCCTCGAGCCGGTAGCGCCTGGCGAGCCGGTGGCCGCTGTGCAACTCGACCGGCCTCGGCGCCTGCACGGCCTTTTCCGCGCGGCGCGGGCGTGCCTCCGCGGGCCCGGCCGCGGCTTCCCCTGCCGTGGCGCCCTGGGCCTCGGGCACGGCCGTTTTCCCGGCCTCCGCCGCGGGCGCCCGGGTGGCGGGGCCCGCGGCCCCGGAGAGCTCGTCCCGGGGGGCCTCGGGCGCCTCGGCGGCCTCGCGGGCGGGGAGGGCCTCGGCCGTCGTCGGGGCGGCCTCCGCGGCGCCGGCGGCACCGGCCCCTTCGGGGGGCGCTTCCTTCGCCGGCGCCTCCGCGGCCGTTTCCTGCGTTTCCCTCGTTTCGGGTGGAGTCCCCGCCGCCTTGGCACTCGTGTTGCCGGGGCTCGTCGTGGCGCCGCCGGGCCGGGGCGTCGTGGGGGCATCGGCGGGGCCGGGTCTCGCGGGAGTCGACGGCGTCGGCGAGGCGGCGGGTCGTGCGGTGCCGTTCCTGGCCTTCGGTTTCGAGGGGGTCACCGAGGCCGCGGCCTGCTTGGCCGGTCCCGCCACGAGGGAGACGGTCTCCGTGTCCGCGCGCGTACCGTCCGCGGTGCCCTCTGGGCCTGACGTACTCGGGGCGCTGGCTTGGTCCTGCGGAGGGCTCGTCGCCGTGCTCCGTTCGGCCACCGTGCTTTCCGCCTCCCCGTTCTCGGCTGTCGGGCTGTTGACACTGCCAGACTCATTGTGCCGGTAGTCCGTCACAGTGCACGACATGTGAGTACGGCCGGAGGTTGTACGGTGCGTGGCCGGCGGGTGTCGTGCGCCCTGAGAAGCTGCGTCAGTGCCGTATGAAGGGCCTGCTCAGCGGCCGAGGCGGCCCCTGACCATCCCGATGAGGGCGGTGAGTTCCTCGACGCGCATCCGGCGGGCGGCGACGTAGAAAAGTGCCAGCAGGACGAGACCGCCGGCGGCGAGCGCCGCCAGGGAGCCCACGAGTCCCTCTCCGAGCGCGCCGAGTACCCCGAATCCGGCGAGGCCACCCAGCGCCGCCGCCGGGATGCTCGCCCCGGTCAGCCGGATGTACGTGCGCACCACCCGGGCCCCGTCCAGGTCGGTGCTCATCCGGGCGCGCAGGCGGCGCCAGGCGACCAGGACGCCGAGGGCGTAGGCGACGCCGTAGCTGAAGGCCACGCCGACGACCACCCAGCGGTAGGGCAGGAGCACGAAGCTGAGGCCGGAGAGGGCCATCCAGGCGACGGAGACGATGACCGTGTTGTAGAAGGGCGTCCTGGTGTCCTCGTAGGCGTAGAAGGCGCGCAGCACGACGTACTGGGCCGAGTAGGGGATCAGGCCGAGGCCGAACGCCATGAGGACGTAGCCGAAGGACTTGGCGCCCTCCTCGCCCGCCGTGCCGAAGAGCAGGGTGCACATCGGCACGCCGAGGGCCAGGAAGGCGAAGGCGATGGGCACGATGGCCACCGCCGAGGTGCGCAGTCCGTGGGAGAGGTCGTCGCGGACGGCGGCCACGTCCCCGTCGGCCGCCGAGCGGGACAGCCGCGGCAGCAGGGCCGCCATGACCGAGACGGTGATGATGGCCTGGGGCATCTGCCAGATGAGCAGCGTGCTGTTGTAGGCGATGAAGCCGGTGCCCGGGTAGCCCTGGTCCGCCGCCTTGTCGCCGGCCCAGGTGGTGAGCTCGGTGACGACGATGAGTCCGGCCTGGTTGGCGAAGACGAACAGCACCGTCCACTTGGCCAGCCGCGCCGCCTTGCCGAGGCCGTGGCCGCGCCAGTCGAAGCGGGGGCGGATGCGGAAGCCCGCGGCCCGCAGGTAGGGGAGCATCGCAAGGGCCTGGACGACGAGGCCGAGCAGCGTGCCCACGCCCAGCAGCCTCACCCCCTCGGGGGTGATGGTGGAGACCCCCATGTGCGAGTTGCTCTGGGTGCCGAAGACCCAGATGAACATGCCGAAGGTGAAGATGACCACGATGTTGTTCAGCACCGGGGTCCACATCATCGCGCCGAAGTAGCCCTTGGCGTTGAGGATCTGGCCGATCACCGTGTAGACGCCGGTGAAGAAGATCGTGGGCAGGAAGTAGCGGGCGAAGGTGATGGTGACCTCGTTGGCCGCCGGGTCGTCGGCGATGCTCGGGGACTGCAGCCTGATCAGCAGCGGCGCGGCCAGCATGCCGATGGCGACCAGGCCGGCGAGGGCGGCCATCACCAGGGTGAGGAGGCGGTTGGCGTAGGCCTGGCCGCCGTCCGCGTCGTCCTTCATCGCCCGGACCAGCTGGGGGACGAAGACGGAGTTGAGGCCGCCGCCGATGATGAGGAAGTAGATCATCGAGGGGAGGGCCCAGGCGACGGTGTAGGTGTCGCCGAGCACCGCGGCGCCGAGCGCGGCCACGGTGACGAGCTGGCGGATGAAGCCGGTGAGCCGGGAGACCAGGGTGCCGGCGGCCATTATCGCGCTGGAACGCAGCAGGCTCGCGGCGCGGCTGGGCCGTTTGGCGGCCGGGGGACCCGCCGCCGGGGCGGGCTGCGCGGCCGGCGGAGGACCCTGCGCGGCGGCCGCGGCCGGAGCGGCCCCCGGGGCCGCGCTCCCCCTGGGGGTCGCCTGCTGGTCGCGGAAGAGGTGTGCGAAGGCCTCGTCGACCGGCGGGCGCTCGACGGGCTGACCTGGGCCAGGCCGCTCCTGGGCCCGGCTCATCAGGTCGTCGATGTTGGTGTACTGGGTCTGCTCCGCCGGCTCTCCGTAGGAGCCCGCGCCGGGGGACCAGCCCGCCGGGCCGGGGGAAGTGGGGCCGGCGGCATAGGGATCGGGCCGGCCGTAGTACCCGGGGTCGTGGCCCGCGCCGTACGGCGGCGGGTGCGCGGCCTGGTCGTAGAAGCCGTCCTGGGCGGGGCCGGGCGGGGTGGGCGCGCCGCCCGGGTAGGGGGCCTGGTAGTAGCCCTGCTCCTGGTATCCGGGGTAGCCCTGGTGGGCGCCCGGCTGGGCCTGGTGGCCGCCGTAGGCGTCGGGCTGGGGGGCCTGCGGGTAGGTGCGCGGGTCGTAGCCGGGGTGGTAGCCGGGCTGGTCGTAGGGGGACTGGCCCGGGGAGGGGGCGTAGCCCTGGCCGTAGCCGGGGCCACCCTGGCCGGGCTGGGGCTGGGCGTAGGGGTCGTAGCCGCCGTCGTAGGGTCCCGGCTCCTGGGCCGGGGGCCGCGGGCCGTGCGCGCCGGGCTGCTCAGGACGCTCGGGCTGGTGGTCCTGCCAACCGGACGGGTCACCGCCACCCGGCGCCTGGCCGCGTTCACGGTCGTACGGCGCTTGCATCGCTACCCCACCTCAAAGGATTTCCGGGCCGGCGTCCTACGCATCCGGCTGGCAGCTCAATCGTTGCGGCCCAGCTTCTCACTCTCGGGGAGGGTGCTGCCGCTCTCCTCGTCGGTGTCGGCGGGGGTCTCACCCGCGGGAGCACCGGCCTCGGGATCCTCGGAGCCCGATATGCGGGCGGCCCGCTTGCGCTGGGTGTACATCCTGATCCCCGCCAGAACCACCAGGAGCAGCCCGCCCGCGATCACCATCATCACCGCGGAGGTGATGGAGGTGACGTCGGCCTGGAAGGTCATGGGCTCGCCGAGGGGCGTGCCGTCGGCGGTGAAGAGCTGCGCCTGGAGAACCGTCTTTCCGTTGGACCTGGCGGTGGCGGAGAGCTTCACCGACTGGCTGTGGCCGCCGCTGATGGCGACGTCCTCGGCGTCGTCGACCTGGAGGCTGAGGCTGCGGCTGGACGTGAGCCGCAGCTCGAGCCCCTGGACGTCCTGCACCAGGTTGTTCTGCACGGTGACGGGGATGGTGGCGCTGCGCCCCGAGAGAGTGATGGGGGACTTCTGCACGAGGTGGACCTGGCCGATCAGGTCGTCCAGGTCGCTTTGGACGGCCGTGCGGTACGCCTCGGCCGCCTCGCTGTCGTCGCGCCACGAGGTGGACATCTCGCGGCGGATGGCGTTGCCGACCGGGGCCGCCACGCGGTCCGGCTGGCTGAGGATGACCGTGAAGTCGTCCAGGGTGCGGTTGGTCTCACGCATGAACTGATAGGCGCTGGTGGGCAGCTCCTGGTCACGCAGGCGCTCGGGGTAGTCGCGGGCGCTGGGGACCCGGTGGTTGGCCGCCGGGTCCGGCTCGGCCGCGGCGGCGTCCGACAGGCCGGTGAGCTCGACCCAGCCGGCCTGTTCCTCCAGGGTGGTCAGGGCGGCGGCCATGGCGTCGGCCTGGGCCGCGGTGGGCATCCGCTGCGGCGCGAGGACGATGCTGCGCTGCTCCGAGGGGGCCTCCCCGGTGATCGCGAGGGTCTGCGCGAGCAGCTCCTGCTGGGCGAGCGCGGCGCTGCCGGTGCGGCTCATGTCGCCCTCGAAGAGGGTGGAGAGCCCGGCGTCGGCCACGATCGCCGAGGTGCCGCCGCCGATGGACCGCACCGCGTTGGGCGTGTAGGAGATGTCGCCCGGCCGGAGGCTGTCGCTGCGGGCGATGACGTGGTCCGCGCCGGCCGAGGTGGCCACCGAGACGATCTCCGGGTCGAGGGCGCCCTCCACCGGCCAGGCGTAGTCGGTGCTCGGCGTCACGTCCAGGACGGTCTCCACGGTGTCGGCGGCCATCGCGCTCGCCGACGTGAAGTGGCCGAGGGCCCCGCGGACGTCCTCCCCGCGGTGCGCCAGCGAGGCCACGTCGGGGTCGCCGAAGGGGAGGGCGACGACCTCCTGGTCGCGGACCGCGTTGCGGAGGGCGAGCAGGAAGGCCCTGGCCTCGTCCTGGCCGGTGCCGGCGACCAGCTCGTCGCCCTCCTCCGCGGGCACGAGGTAGCCCTCGGTCATCGCGTCGACCGAGGCGAGGAGGTCGGGATCAACGACCCAGGTCACGGGCAGCTCGGCGCCGAGCTTGACCATCTCGTAGAGCCTGCCGCCGGGGGAGATCTCGGACAGCAGGGAGTCGTCGAGGAACTCGGGGGTCTGGGTGGCGTCGGAGCCGGTGTTGGAGGTCAGGTGGGTGGTGGAGATGAGGGGCCACAGCACGGTCAGCTTCGTGGGAAGCGCGGCGCCCGAGCCGTCGGGGTGCCAGGGCAGGAGGGTCCTGCCGATGCCGAGGTTCTGGTCCCACTGCCGGTCCTCCGTGTGGCCGAGGAGCGAGACCTCGAGCTGGTAGACCCCGTCCTCGCCGAGGGTGAGCTCGGAGACGGGGACGTGGAGGACGAAGGTGCGGGACATCCCGGGCTCGATCGTGCCGATGTCCTGGCCGTGGTTGCGTACTATCGCGCCGTCCAGGACGGTGTTGCCGAAGCCGGTGCGCGCCATGGCCTCGTCCATGGCCTCGCGGCTCGACAGCGCGACCGGCTGACGGGCGGCGACCGAGCTCTCCTGGATCGGTGAGCTGCCGTCGTTGGTGAGCGTGCCCCGGATGGTGAGGGTGTCGTCCTCGTCGGGTACCTCGGGGCTGACCTCGGTGATCGACACCGTCGCCGTGTGGTCGTCGATCGCCTCCTCGGCGGGGGCCTGGGAGGGCTGGCCCGCGGCGGCCGGGCCGAGGCCGGTCAGCAGGGGGAGGACCAGCGCCGTGGCCGCCAGGGAACTCAGCCGTCCCCGGCGACTCGCCGTCCCCGCGCGCCGCCCCCGGCGGGCACGGGACGTCGTCTCGGCCACCTCTGCCACGCCTCAGCCCCGTTCCCTCGTCAGCAAGCCGCCCTCATGGTAACGATGATCGCCATGTGTCCGTGCCGGGGTTTGCGGACCCAGGACACAGCCAGGACGCAGTCGGGACACAGGCAGGACGCAGTCGGGACAATGCCGCGACACCGCCGGGGAACGCCGCGCGACGGGCCCGGGCGAGCGCGCCGTGCCGGGGCCCGGCCGGGCGGCCGGGGAGGCGGCGACCGGGCGGGGACGCCCGCCCCCGCGCCGGGCACGTACGCTGTGCTGCTGTGCCGAACGACACCAAAGACACTCGCGCCCACCGGCCCGCCCCCGAACTCGGGCAGGCGCAGCGACAGGCCGTGGGGGAGCTGCTGAGGGTCTCCCCCGTCGCCGATGATCTCGCCGAGCGTTTCACCCGGGCCGGGTTCTCGCTGGCCCTCGTCGGCGGCTCGGTGCGGGACGCGCTGCTGGGGCGACTCGGCAACGACCTGGACTTCACCACCGACGCGCGGCCGCAGGACGTGCTGCGGATCGTCCGGCCCTGGGCGGACGCCGTCTGGGACGTCGGGATCGCCTTCGGCACGGTGGGCTGCCGCAAGAGGGGCCCCGAGGCCGTCGGGTCCGGCGCCGGGGGCCGCGGCGGCGAGGAGGCGGGCCTTCGGGACTATCAGCTGGAGATCACCACCTACCGGTCCGAGGCGTACGACCGGAACTCCCGCAAGCCGGACGTCGCCTATGGTGACTCCCTGGAGGAGGACCTGCGCCGCCGCGACTTCACGGTGAACGCCATGGCGGTCGCGCTGCCGCACAAGGAGTTCGTCGACCCCTACGACGGCCTCGGGGACGTGGCGCGGCGGGTGCTGCGCACGCCGGGCACCCCGGAGGAGTCCTTCTCCGACGACCCGCTGCGGATGCTGCGCGCGGCTCGCTTCGCTGCCCAGCTGGACTTCACGGTCGCGGAGCCCGTGCGCTCCGCCATGAAGGACATGGCGGAGCGGATCGAGATCGTCTCGGCGGAGCGGATCAGGGACGAGCTGAACAAGCTGCTCCTGAGCGACCACCCGCGCAAGGGCATCGAGCTGCTGGTCGAGACGGGGCTGGCGGCCAGGGTGCTGCCCGAGGTGCCGGCGCTGCGCCTGGAACGCGACGAGCACCACCGGCACAAGGACGTCTACGAGCACAGCCTGACGGTGCTGGAGCAGGCGATCGACCTGGAGGAGGACGGTCCCGACCTGGTGCTGCGGCTCGCCGCCCTGCTGCACGACATCGGCAAGCCGCGTACGCGCCGCTTCGAGCCGGACGGCCGGGTTTCCTTCCACCACCACGAGGTGGTGGGCGCGAAGCTGGTGAAGCAGCGGATGACGCGGCTGAAGTACTCGAACGAGATGATCAAGGATGTCGCGCGGCTGGTGGAGCTGCACCTGCGATTCCACGGCTATGGCACCGGCGAGTGGACCGACTCGGCCGTGCGCCGCTACGTGCGGGACGCGGGGCCCCTGCTGAACCGGCTCCACAAGCTGACCCGGTCGGACTGCACGACGCGGAACAAGCGGAAGGCCCAAGCCCTCTCCCGGGCCTACGACGGCCTGGAGGAGCGGATCGAGCGCCTCCGGGAGCAAGAGGAACTCGACGCGATCCGGCCCGATCTCAACGGCAACGAGATCATGGAGATCCTCGGCATCCGGCCAGGGCCGCAGGTGGGGCGGGCGTACCAGCATCTGCTTGAGCTTCGCCTGGAACGCGGGCCGATGGAGCGCGAGGCGGCGGTGGCCGCGCTCAAGGAGTGGTGGGCCGCTCAGGGCTGAGCCCCGGGGCCGTTTCCGTTTCACGTGAAACAGCGCCCGCGTGCAGCCGGTGCGCGGTCACGGCGGTGGCCGCGTACAGCGCCGCCACGGCGATCACCAACGCGGCCGACCTGCCGTCGTGCGGCAGCACCAGCGCGGCCAGCCCGGCGGCGGCCACGAAGGCGATGTTGAACAGCATGTCGTAGAGGGAGAACACCCGGCCGCGGAAGGCGTCGTCGATCGAGGACTGCAGCACGGTGTCGGTCACGATCTTCGTTCCCTGGGAGACGAGCCCGAGAACGAAGGCCGCGATCAGGCCGGGCACCACCCGGAAGCCGAGCCCCAGGACGGGCACGAGGACGGCGGCCAGCAGGGCGCAGGCCGAGAACCAGCGCAGTGCGCCGAGCCGCGCCGCGGCCGCCGGGGTGAGCAGGGCGGCGACGAAGAATCCGGCTCCGGAGACGGCGACCGCCAAGCCCAGCAGCGCCATCCCGTCCTCCTCCCCGCCGTCGGTCCAGGAGAAGCGGGCGAGCATCAGCAGGGTGACGAAGAGGGCGCCGTAGCAGAAGCGGGTGACGGCCAGGGCGCCGAGCGTCCAGGAGGCCCTCGGCCGCGCGCCGAGGTGGCGCAGACCCGCCGCCAGCCCGCGGGCGGTGTCGGCCAGCGCCGTGCCCAGCCGGGGAGTGGGGGCGCCCTCGGGCGGGCCGAGCAGGGACCGGTTCATGCTGAGGGCGGCCAGGCCGGCGAGGACGTAGACCAGTGCGGCGAGCAGGAGGGCGGTGGCGTCCCTTCCGCCCTGGGAGCCCGCCACGAACTGGGCCACGAAGGCCGTGCCGGCGCCCGTCGTGGCGGCCAGGGTTCCCGCGGTGGGTGACAGCGCGTTGGCCATGAGCAGCCGATCGGCGTCCACCACCCGCGGCAGGCTCGCGGAGAGAGCCGCCAGGACAAAGCGGTTGACGGCCGTGACCAGCAGCGCGCAGAGGTAGAACATCCAGTGCGGGGTGCCCGCCAGCACGAGCGCGCTGGTGACCCCGGCCATGCCGCCGCGCAGCAGGCTCCCGTGGAGCAGGACCTGGCGCCGCCGCAGGCGGTCGAGCAGCACCCCGGCGAAGGGACCGAGGAGGGAGTAGGGCAGCAGCAGGACGGCCATGGCGGCGGCGATGTCGGCGCTTGAGGTCTGTTCCTCGGGCGAGAACACCACGTAGGCCGCGAGGCCGGCCTGGAAGAGGCCGTCGGCGAACTGGGAGAGCAGCCGGACTCCCATCAGCCGCCGGAAGCCGGAGAGGCGCAGCAGGACCCGGAGATCGGACGTCATGGCACCCCGGGGCGCGTCCGTCTCCACCCTCACGCGTCCCTCGGCGTTTCACGTGAAACGTCCACGGGCGCGGGTGGCGCCACCGGGGGCCGCTCGACTCCCCAGTCGACGTAGGCCGCCGGGGGCGCGAGCGGCGGGAACGGCCGCGCGGGCTCGGACCGCAGCGTGAAGACGTCCGGGGCGCCGTCCAGAACGCCCCCGCTCGGGTCGTCCGAGCCGTCGCGGCGCACCACGTCGTACTCGGGGCGCAGCACGTCACGGAGCACGACCAGGCACAGGTAGAGGGTGCCGGCCAGGTGCACCAGGATGGCGAGCTGATAGCCGCCGACCGGCAGGCCGCGCTGGTTCTCGGTGTTGAGGTAGGCCAGGTACATCCAGATGCCGAGGAAGTACAGCACCTCGCAGGTCTGCCACACCAGGAACTCGCGCCAGCGGGGCCGGGCGAGGGCGGCCAGCGGGATCAGCCACAGGACGTACTGGGGGGAGTAGACCTTGTTCGTCAGCACGAAGAGGGCGACCACCAGGAACGCCAGCTGGGCCAGGCGGGGGCGGCGCGGGGCGCGCAGGGCGAGGACGGCCAGCCCCAGGCAGCCGAGCAGGAAGAGCCCGGTGGCGTAGGTGTTGACCGAGGGCATCGGGGAGCCGGTGCGCTGGGTGATGATCAGCCAGAGCGAGCCGAAGTCGACCGGCCGCTCCTCGCTGAAGGAGTAGAACTTCGCCCAGCCCTCGGGGGCCACCAGCATCACCGGGACGTTGACCACGAGCCAGGAGCCGATGGCCCCGGCCAGCGCGGCGCCGAACTCCCGCCAGCGGCCCGCCCGCCAGCACAGCAGGAGCAGCGGCCCGAGCAGGAGGGCGGGGTAGAACTTGGCGGCCGTGGCGAGGCCGAGCAGCACGCCCGAGGCGAGCGGGTGCCCCCGCGACCACATCAGCAGCCCACCGCAGACCATGGCCACCGCCAGCAGATCCCAGTTGATCGTGGCATTGAGGGCGAGGGCGGGGGCCAGGGCCACCGGCAGGGCGTCCCAGGGGCGGTGGCGGTGCACCCGGCTGACGCAGACCACGGCGATGACCGCGCAGATCATCAGCATCCCGGAGTTCACCAGCCAGTAGGCCTGCGCCTGCTCCATTCCCCCGCCGGAACCCGGGGTCAGCCAGGCGGCCACCTCCATGAAGAGGCCGGTGAGGACCGGGTATTCGAGGTACTCCATGCCCCCGGAGCTGTCCGTCGGAATGCGGTCCACATACGGAATCAGGCCGTCGGCGAAGCCGCGGCCCGAGTAGAGGTGGGGGATGTCGGAGTAACAGGCGTGGGTGTACTGGGCGCCGGCGCCGAAGAACCATCCGCTGTGGTAGCAGGGCGCCTTCTGGATCATCCCGAGGACGAACATCCCGATCGCCACGAGGGCCAGGACCCTGGCCGCGGTCAGCGGCCCGCCGGCGGACACCGCACGCCGGCCGAGGGGGCCGCCGATCAGCTCGCTGCCTGCGGCGGCCACCTCGTCCTCGACGGTGGGCCGGGCGGCCGGTCGTGGGTTCGGATGCACCATGCCCTCATCCTGCCCCACCGGCCCCCCGTCGAGGGGACGGGGCACGACTATCCGTTTCTGCCGAAGATCGTGCCCGTGTCGCCCTGGTCGCTCGTGCTGTCGCCCTGGTCGCTGCCCGCGTCGGCTCCCGAGTCGGTGCCCCCGGCGTCGGATTCCCCGGTGGAGTCGCCCTCGGGGCCGCCGTTGCCCTGCGAGGTCCCCTGATCGGCGCCGGAGTCGTCGCCGGCCGTGCCGCCGTCGTTGCACAGCGGCCAGTTGCACGGCGGGCTCGGGTCGTCGGACGGGTCGTCGGTCGGATCGTCGGTCGGGTCGGGGCTCTCCGGCGGCGACTCGGACTGGGTCGGGTCCGGGGGATCGGAGGGCTCGTCCTCGGTCTCCTGCTCGGGTGGCTCCTGGCCGGGGCAGTTGGGCCCGGTGGCGCCGTGGGCGCAGTAGATCTCGCCGAGGTCGTCCGGCGGCTGGGGGAAGTCCTCGTTCGCCAGCCCCTCGGTGGCCTGCTGCATGAAGTTGATCCAGATGCTCAGCGGCAGCGAGTTACCGCTGATGCGGCCCTGGTCGAGGCCGCCCACCCCGCGCATGGAGAGGAAGTCGCCGACCTCGACGTTGTCGTCCTTCTCCTCCTGGGTGAGCTCGGACTCGTCGTCCGGCGCCCGCCACATGCCGATCGCCGTGGACAGCTCCCTGGTGTAGCCGATGAACCAGGCGCTCTTGTTGTCGTCCGTGGTACCGGTCTTGCCCGCGACGGGGATGCCGAGTTCGGCCGCCCGGTGGGCGGTGCCCTCCGGGCTCTCGACGACGTCCCTGAGCACGTCGGTCACCGTGTCGGCCACCTCGGAGTCGAATGCCTGGGTCGGGTTGTCCTCGTGCTCCCAGTGGATGCCCCGGGTGTCGTTGTCGAAGCTGGTGACCGAGTAGGGGTCGTTCTCCTCGCCGCTGGCCGCGAAGGTGGCGTAGGCGGAGGCCATCCGGATCGGCCCCGGGTGCGAGACGCCGAGCACGAAGGTGGGCACGGTGTCGTTCGCCTCGACCAGGCTGTCCTCGCTGAGGCCCGCGGCGACCGCCGCATCGGCCACCTGGGCCGGCCCGATGTCCATGTTCAGCTGCACGAAGGGGACGTTGGCCGACATCGCCATCGCCTCCCGCAGCGTGATGTCGCCCGGATTCTCGTCGACGTCGTTGTTCTGGTGCAGCTCGACCTCGTTGCCGTCCTCGTCCTCCCCGCGCCAGGTACTCCCGTCGTAGTTCTCGATCAGGGTCCCGTCGTTACCGGGATAGACGCTCTCCGGCGAGATCACGATGCGTTCGTCCTCGCCCTGGTCGGCCGAACCCTCCGGGTCTCTGATGCCGGTGGTGAGCGCCGCGGCGAGGGCGAAGGGCTTGAAGGTCGAGCCCACCTGGGCGTGGGGGTCGTCCGCGTTGTTGGTGAAGTGCTCGGTCCAGTCGGGCCCGCCGTAGATGGCCCGGATGGCCCCGTCTCCCGGCACCACCGCCGCGCCGCCGAACTGGACGTGCCGGTCCGCGTCGCGTTCCTCGGGATCGATGTACTCGTCCTGGACGCTTTCCACCGCGTCCACCATCTGATCCACCATCGTCTGGTCGAAGGTGGTGTGGATCTGGAAGCCGCCGCGGTCCAGGTCCTCCTGGGTGAGGTCGGTGTGCGCCATGATGTAGTGGTTGGCGAGGTCCACCAGGTAGCCGATCTGGCCCGCCTTCTGCTGCGGGGGCGTGGGCTCGTTCGGCATCGGGAAGCCCTCGTCTATCCAGTGCTGGTAGTCCTCCTGGCTCAGCCGCCTGCCCTCGATCTCCACCTCGGTGCGGCGCTCGAGCACCCAGGCCCAGCGCTCCTCGGCCCGCTGCAGGTTCTCCTCGTCGAGCTCACCGGTGACGTTGTTGTACGGGTCGTACAGGGCCGGGCCCTTGAGGACCGTGGTGAGGAACGCGCACTGGCTGGCGTTCAGGTCCTTCGCGTCGATCCCGTAGTACGCCTGCGCCGCGGCCTGGATGCCGGAGGCGCCGCGGTTGTAGTACGAGGTGTTGAGGTAGCCCTGGAGGATCTCCTCCTTGGAGACCGAGGTCCCCACCTTGATCGACAGGAGGATCTCCCGCGCCTTGCGGCTGATCGTCTGGTCCTGCGTCAGGTACATGTTCTTGACGTACTGCTGCGTGATGGTCGAACCCGACTGCACCTCGCCGCCGCGCGCCATGTTGACCACCGCGCGGCCGATGCCCATCAGGTCGATGCCGGAGTCGCTCCAGAAGGAGGCGTTCTCCGCGGCGACCACGGAGTCCTGCATGTCGAGCGGGATCTCGTCCAGCGACAGGTTCTGCCGATTGACGCCGTTCTCGCCGTCCTGCACCATCTGGGTGCCGTCGGCCCAGTAGTAGACGTTGCTCTGCTGGATGGCGATCTCGTTCTCCTGCGGGATGTCGATCATCGCGTAGGCGATGCCGACGAGACCGACCATCAGCCCGAAGAAGCCCATCGCGGTGCCCAGGACCTGTTTCCAGGAGGGCAGCCAGCGGCGCAGGCCGCTGTATCCCGAGCGGGGATAGTCGATGAATCGCTTCTTTCGCGGCGTCTGCGGTCTCCGGCGCCTGCCGGCGGCCTCCGCCGCGTTGCCGGACCTGCGCCGCCCACCGCGCTGCGCCGCTCGCCTGGCCTCCGCCCGGCTGCCATAGGGACGCTCTGGCGACGCTCCCGGTGCCGCGTCCGCCCCCGGCGGCGGTGGGGGTGGCGGGCCGGCCCGGTGGCCGGATGACGCCGCAGCACGGCGACCGCGGGATGGCGGCTGCTTGCGACGGTGCTCGCTCATGGACAGCTACTCCTCGGACAGACGGCGCTCGCCTGTGACGGCAGGTACTACCGGTTGCTTCTGGTCCCCCGATGTGCGGCGGGGCCCGGCATCAGGGCGCACTGCACCACGAGAAGAGACGTCGTCTCGCCTTGCCGGGTTCCCGCCTCAGTGGTGCGCACGGGCCAAGACTACGCACCGACAAACCCCATCTTTCTTGGTATGCAAATCAATTGGGGCAAATCGCTCGCCGGTAATCGAAGATGTGACCCCTGTGACGTCGCTTGCGCTTGCCGATACCTGTGAGGCCGTTCTATCGTCGGGATGTATCGAGCCGATACATCGGCGCGGTGTATCGAGCCGGAGTGGCGGTTCGAGGCGAGACGGTGACGCCACCGCGGCACCACGGCAATGCAGGAACGGGCGGGGCGGGAAGGCCGCACAACCGGTCGGAAACGATCGGATCCGGCCGGAAGAAGACCCGCGAGAAGGCAAGGCACGGACGGATGAGAACGGGAGGTGAGCTTTCCGGTGAGCCGACGTTCCGGAGTGCTGGAGTTCGCCGTCCTCGGACTCGTGCGCGAGTCCCCGATGCACGGGTACGAGCTGCGCAAGCGGCTCAACACCTCGCTCGGCGTCTTCCGGGCGTTCAGCTACGGCTCCCTCTACCCCTGCCTCAAGACGCTGGTCCAGCAGGGCTGGCTGGCCGAGGAGCCGGGCGGCGACCCCGGCGACCCCCGTGGCACGCCGCTGTCGAACCGCCGCGCCAAGATCGTCTACCGGCTGACGGCCGAGGGCAAGGAGCGCTTCGAGGAGCTGCTCTCCCAGACCGGCCCGGACGCCTGGGAGGACGAGCACTTCGGGGTTCGCTTCGCCTTCTTCGGCCAGACCTCGCGCGACGTGCGCATGCGGGTGCTGGAAGGCCGCCGCAGCCGGCTGGAGGAGCGCCTCGCCAAGATGCGCGCCTCGATGGCGCGCACGCGCGAGAAGCTGGACGCCTACACGCTCGAACTGCAGCGCCACGGAATGGAGTCCGTGGAGCGCGAGGTCCGCTGGCTCAACGAGCTCATCGAGAGCGAGCGTGAGGAGCGCGATCGCCGCGACCAGCGCGATCGAGGCGACACCACCACCTAACGCCCCCGCGAAGAAGCGGGGTCATTCGTCGAGAGACAGAAACACACAACAGGGAGCAACCGGAATGGGTTCGGTTCGCGTAGCCATCGCCGGCGTGGGCAACTGCGCCGCATCGCTGGTACAGGGCGTCGAGTACTACAAGGACGCCGCCTCGGACACCCGGGTCCCGGGCCTGATGCACGTCCGGTTCGGCGACTACCACATCTCGGACATCGAGTTCGTGGCGGCCTTCGACGTCGACGCCAAGAAGGTCGGCATCGACCTCGCCGACGCCATCGGCGCCAGCGAGAACAACACGATCAAGCTGTGCGACGTGCCCCCCACCGGCGTCACCGTGCAGCGCGGCGAGACCCACGACGGTCTGGGCAAGTACTACCGCGAGACGATCACCGAGTCGGACCTCGACCCGGTCGACGTCGTCCAGGTGCTGAAGGACAGCAGGGCGGACGTTCTGGTCTGCTACATGCCGGTCGGCTCCGAGAGCGCCGCCAAGTTCTACGCCCAGTGCGCCATCGACGCCAAGGTGGCCTTCGTCAACGCGCTGCCGGTCTTCATCGCGGGGACCAAGGAGTGGGCGGACAAGTTCACCGAGGCGGGCGTCCCGATCGTGGGCGACGACATCAAGTCCCAGGTGGGCGCCACCATCACCCACCGGGTGCTGGCCAAGCTCTTCGAGGACCGCGGCGTCGTCCTCGACCGCACGATGCAGCTGAACGTCGGCGGCAACATGGACTTCAAGAACATGCTGGAGCGCGACCGGCTCGAGTCCAAGAAGATCTCCAAGACCCAGGCCGTCACCTCGCAGATCCCCGACCGGGACCTCGGCGCGAAGAACGTGCACATCGGGCCCTCGGACTACGTCGCCTGGCTGGACGACCGCAAGTGGGCGTACGTCCGCCTCGAGGGCCGGGCCTTCGGCGACGTGCCGCTCAACCTGGAGTACAAGCTCGAGGTCTGGGACTCGCCCAACTCGGCCGGCGTCATCATCGACGCGCTGCGCGCGGCCAAGATCGCGAAGGACCGCGGCATCGGCGGCCCGATCCTCTCGGCCTCGTCCTACTTCATGAAGTCCCCGCCGGTGCAGTACTTCGACGACGTCGCGCGGGAGAACGTCGAGAAGTTCATCCGCGGCGAGGTCGAGCGCTAGGCACGCCCGCCCCGGAGAAGAGAAAGCGGCAGCCCCGGTCCGGTCCCGGGGCTGCCGCCGCTTGTCGGGTACTCCGCGCGCCGGGGCTCGCACCCGTCCCGCCGCGGGATTCGCACGCCGGCCGGCCGCCGCTCAGCGGTCCATCAGCCGGTCCACCTGCGTCGTGGTGTGCCGCAGGATCGCCCGCATCTCGTCGCCGACCTTCGGCGCCTTGGCCTCCGCGGGCACGAAGAGGATCGACACCTGCATGTGCGGCGGCTCGGCGAACCAGCGCTGCTTGCCGTCCCACACGAAGGGCGAGAGGTTCCGGTTCACCGTCGCCAGGCCCGCCCTGGCCATGCCCTTGGCGCGCGAGGTCATCCCGTGCAGTGCCTTGGGCGCCTCCAGGCCGACGCCGTGCGAGGTGCCGCCCGCCACCACCGCGAGCCAGCCGTCGCCCGGCGCCTTCTGCTGCCGGTAGCCGAAACGGTCCCCCTTGGCGACCGGCGTCACGTCAAGCACCGCGCCGCGGTACTCCGTCGCCCCGTGGTCGCCCAGCCACAACCGGGTGCCGATCCGCGCCCTGAAGCGCGTCTGCGGGAACTGCCTGCGCAGCCGGGCCAGTTCCTGCGCGCTGAGGTGGCTGACGAACATGGTGTCGAGCGGCAGCCGTGCCGCCCGCAGCTGGTCCATCCAGCCGATGACCTCCTCGACCGCGTCCGTGCCGTCGGTGCGGTCGAGCGGCAGGTGGATCGCGAAGCCCTCCAGGCGCACCTCGTCCAGCGCGGCCTGGAGCTTGCCCAGGTCCCGCGGGGTCACGCCGTGCCGCTTCATCGAGCTCATCACCTCGACGACGACCCGGGAGCCCACCAGCCCGTACACGCCGTCGACGGAAGAGGCCGACCTGATCACCCGGTCGGGCAGCGGCACCGGCTCCTCGGTCCGCCGGTAGGGGGTCAGCACCAGGATGTCGCCGCTGTACCGGTCCCGCATGGCCTCGGCCTCGTAGGTGGTGCCCACCGCGAGGATGCCGGTGCCGAGCAGCGAGGTCTCCTCGGCGAGCCGGTCGTGGCCGAAGCCGTAGCCGTTCCCCTTGCAGACCGGCACCAGGTCCGGGAAGTCGGCCATCACCGATCGTTGATGCGCCCGCCAGCGCTCGGTCTCGACGTAAAGGGTGAGCGCCATGGCCGTTGAGACCCCTTCTCTTCGTCTGCCTCTTCTTTTCTGCCTGGGCCTGCCAGCCGCCTGACCGGTTGTGTGTGGCCGGTGTGCGGGTTCAGCGTCGTGACATGTAGATGTCGAACGCCTTGTGGAGAAGCTTATTGAGCGGGAAGTCGTACTCGCCGAGATACTCGGCCGCCTCGCCGCCCGTACCCACCTTGAACTGGATCAGGCCGAAGAGATGGTCGGTGTCCTCCAGCGAGTCACCGATGCCCCGCAGGTCGTACACGTCCGCCTGGAGCGCGTAGGCGTCCTGGAGCATGCGCCACTGCATCGCGTTGGACGGCCGCACCTCCCGCTTGTGGTTGGCGGAGGCTCCGTACGAATACCACACGTGACCGCCCACGATCAGCATGGTCGCCGCGGCCACCGCCTCGCCCTCGTGCCGGGCGAAGTAGAGCCGCATCCGGTCGGGGTCCTCGGTGTTCAGCACCCGCCACATTCGCTCGAAGTAGCTCAACGGGCGCGGGCGGAATCGGTCACGCTCGGCCGTCACCTCGTACAGCCGCTGCCACTCGGCGAGGTCCTCGTACCTGCCGCGCACCACCTCGACGCCCGCCTTCTCGGCCTTCTTGATGTTGCGCCGCCACAGCTGGTTGAACCCCTTGTGCACCTCCTCCAGGGAACGCCCGCGCAGCGGGATCTGGAAGACGTAGCGCGGCTGCACGTCGCCGAAGCCCGCCCCGCCGTCGTCGCCCTGCTGCCAGCCCATCCGCCGCAGCCGGTCGGCCACTTCGAAGGCCCGCGGCTCGATGAACGTCGCCTCCACGTCCCGCAGCCGCTTCACGTCCGGGTTCTGGATGCCGGCCTTCACGGCGGCGGCGTCCCAGCGGCGGATCACGACCGGCGGGCCCATCTTCACCAGGAAGGAGCCCCGTTGCTTGAGGTGGTCGAGCATCGGCCGCAGCCATTCCTCCAGGTTGGGCGCGAACCAGTTGATGACCGGGCCCTCGGGGAGGTAGGCGAGGTAGCGCTTCATGCGCGGGATCTGCCGGTACAGCACCAGCCCGACGCCCACCAGCTGCCCGGACCGGTCGTCGAACCAGCCCAGCGACTCCGACCGCCATTCCGCCTTGACGTCGCCCCACGCCGGCACCTGCATGTGGCTGGCCGACGGCAGGGAGCGGATGTACGCCAGATGCTCCTCGCGGCTGATGGTCCTCAGGGTCAGGCTCATACGGGCGCTCCTCCGGTCGCCGGCTGCGTCAATCGCAGGGTCTGGCCGGAAGCCTAACGGCGCCCGCGCTATCCCGTTGCCCGTAGGGGCGGTTAGCCGCGTGCCCCGGCGCCCGCCCCCACCCGTGCGCGCGGGGCGGGCGCCGGGGCGCGCTCAGCCGAAGACGCCCCCGAAGAGACCGCCGTTCGCCATCCCCATGTAGAAACCCACTCCCGCCGCGCCGAGCCCGATGACGGTCACGAAGCGCTGCGCCGTCGTCGCGGAGATCAACTGTGCCCAGCCGCCGAGCAGAATGCCGGCCAGCCCGACCCACGAGCTGATCAGGTGCAGCCCGGGGAAGATCGAGGTGACCGCGGCGATCAGCCCGAGCAGCAGCGTCGCCGTCGCCGTGCGGTTTTGCAGCGGGTGTGGCCTGCCGTCGGTGTTCAGCAGGGATTCGATGCGGTACAGGGGGCCGTGATGCACTGCCTGTGTCATGAAGGCACCTCCAGGCGCATATTCCCTTCCTGTCCAGATTGCTCCGGTCTCCGCACTGATTTCAACCGGAAGGGCGGGAACGGGTACGGTGTACTGTCCCCACGCGTGCGTGGGACCGCATCACGACCCTCCTGCCACGGATCGTCCGTGGCCGCCTGAGTCCAGAGGAGGTGGGTTTTCGCATGCGTCACTACGAGGTGATGGTGATCCTCGACCCCGATCTTGAGGAGCGCGCGGTCGCCCCCCTGATCGAAAGCTTCCTTTCCGTGGTCCGCGAGGCCGACGGAAAGGTCGAGAAGGTCGACACCTGGGGCCGCCGCCGGCTCGCCTACGAGATCAACAAGAAGCCCGAGGGCATCTACTCCGTGATCGACCTGCGGGCCGAGCCCGGCGTGGTCAAGGAGCTCGACCGGCAGATGAACCTGAACGAGTCGGTCATGCGGACGAAGGTCCTCCGTCCCGCCACCCACTGAGCGCGGGACGTCCACAGCCGAGCGGCACGGGCGGCGGAACGCCTCAGGCCCGGCTCGGGCGGCTTGCTCACCGTAGCCGGGCCGTCATGGGCAGTGGCCATGAGTAGCACTGTCAGTGCCATACGTAATCATCGCAGCAACAGCAGTTAACCCCCGCCGAGAGGTACCTCCAATGGCAGGCGAGACCGTCATCACGGTGGTCGGCAATCTGGTCGACGACCCCGAGCTGCGCTTCACCCCATCCGGTGCGGCGGTCGCGAAGTTCCGTGTCGCGTCCACCCCCCGCGTCTTCGACCGGCAGACCAGCGAGTGGCGGGACGGGGAGAGCCTCTTCCTGACCTGCTCGGTCTGGCGGCAGGCCGCGGAGAACGTCGCGGAGTCCCTCACCAAGGGCACCCGCGTCATCGTCCAGGGCCGGCTGAAGCAGCGGTCGTACGAGGACCGGGAGGGTGTCAAGCGCACGGTCTTCGAGCTGGAGGTCGACGAGGTCGGCGCCAGCCTGCGCAGCGCAACCGCCAAGATCACCAGGGCGGCGGGCCGCGGCGGCCAGCAGGGCGGCGGTGGCGGCGGCTGGGGCGGTGGCCCCGGCGGCGGCCAGGGCGGCCAGGGTGGTCAGGGTGGCCCGGCGGGCGACCCGTGGGCCACCGGGGCCCCGGCGGGCGGTGGCCAGCAGGGCGGCGGTGGCGGCGGCTGGGGCGGTTCCGGCGGCGGCTACTCGGACGAGCCGCCGTTCTGAGCCGCGCGGGCGCGCTCGGCGCAGCACACACTTCTGTTTGAACTCATCGGAGAGACACCATGGCGAAGCCGCCTGCGCGCAAGCCGAAGAAGAAGGTTTGCGTGTTCTGCAAGGAGAAGATCTCCTACGTCGACTACAAGGACACGAACCTGCTGCGGAAGTTCATCTCGGACCGCGGCAAGATCCGTGCCCGCCGGGTCACCGGCAACTGCACCCAGCACCAGCGCGATGTCGCCACGGCCGTGAAGAACAGCCGGGAGATGGCGCTGCTGCCCTACACCTCGACCGCTCGCTAAGGAAAGGGTGGCCTCAGCTATGAAGATCATCCTGACCAACGAGGTCTCCGGCCTCGGTGCCGCGGGCGACGTCGTCGAGGTGAAGGACGGGTACGCCCGCAACTACCTGCTCCCCCGCGGGGTGGCCATTCGCTGGACCAAGGGCGGCGAGGCGGACGTCGAGCAGATCCGCCGCGGCCGCAAGATCCGTGAGATCGCCTCGATCGAGCAGGCCAACGACGTGAAGGCCCAGCTCGAGGGCGTGACCGTGCGGCTGAAGGTGCGCGCCGGCTCCGGCGGCCGCCTCTTCGGCTCGGTCACCCCGGCCGACATCGTCACCGCGGTCAAGAACGCGGGCGGTCCCCAGGTGGACAAGCGCCGCGTCGAGCTGACCGCGCCGATCAAGAGCCTGGGCGCGCACCGGATCTCGGTCCGGCTGCACCCCGAGGTCGTGGCCAGCGTCGGCATCCAGGTGGAGCCGGCGAAGTAACGCGCCGCGGACGCCGCCCCACCGCCCCCGGGCGGGGGGCGGCGTCCCGGGACTCCGGCGCCCCCGGCCGGGGAGCACGTCCCCGGCGGACACAGGGCGCAGACACCGGGCGCAGGCGCGGCCACGGCGTCGCGCTCAGCCGTGGACCGCCCCGGTGACCAGCCAGCGGCCCTGCCTGGCGCGCAGGACCAGCGTGGCGAGCCTGGTCGTCATCATCAGCCCGGCGAACACCCACCACAGCGCGGCGACGCCGCCGCCGAGCGCGGGCACCAGCAGCGCGGCGGGGGCGAAGACGGCCAGGGTCAGCAGCATCGCCCAGGCCAGGTAGGGCCCGTCCCCGGCGCCCATCAGCACGCCGTCGAGCACGAACACCACCCCGGCGATGGGCTGGGTGACCGCGACGGCGATCAGCACCGGCAGCAGCGCCTCCCGCACCTCGGCGTCGCCGGTGAACAGCCGCGGCAGCAGGGGGCAGCTCGCGGCCACGAGCAGGCCGAGCGCGAGCCCGGCGACGATTCCCCACCACACCATCCGCCAGCACAGCAGGCGCGCCCCGGCCGCGTTTCCCGCGCCCAGGTACCGCCCGATGATGGCCTGGCCCGCGATGGCTATCGCGTCGAGCGCAAAGCCGAGCAGGGTCCAGACGGTGAGGGCGACCTGGTGGGCGGCCACCTCGGTGTCGCCGATCCTGGCGGCGAGGGTGGTGGTCAGCAGCAGGATGCCGCGCAGCGAGAGCGTGCGGATCAGCAGGGGGACGCCCGCCCTGGCGTTGGCGCGGATGCCCCTCGGGTCGGGCCGCAGCCCGGCGCCGTGCCGCCGGGCGCCGCGGAGGACGACGGCGAGGTAGGCGGTGGCCATGCCGAGCTGGGCCAGGACGGTGCCCCACGCGGAGCCGGCGACGCCGAGGTCGAGGCCGTAGACGAGGAGGGCGTTCAGCGCGGTGTTCGCGGCGAAGCCGGCCACCGCGACGTACAGCGGGGTGCGGGTGTCCTGGAGGCCGCGCAGTACCCCGGTGGCGGCGAGCACGATGAGCATGGCGGGGACGCCGAGCGCGCTGATCCGCAGGTAGGTGACGGCGTACGGGGCCGCGGTGGGGGAGGCGCCGAAGGCGTCGACGAGGGCGGGGGCCGTGGCGAGGGCGAGGGCCAGGAGGACGAGGCCGAGCAGCAGGGCGAGCCAGATGCCGTCCAGGCCGCGCCTGAGCGCGAGGTGGAGGTTGCCCGCCCCCAGGCTGCGGGCGACGGCCGCGGTGGTGGCGTAGGCGAGGAAGACGAAGACGTTGACGACCGTGGTGAGCAGGGCGGCGGCCACGCCGAGCCCGGCGAGCTGCGCGGTGCCGAGGTGGCCGACCATGGCGCTGTCCGCCAGCAGGAACAGGGGCTCGGCGACCAGCGCGCCGAACGCGGGGAGTGCCAGGGCGAGGATCTCCCGGTCGTGCCGGCGCGCGCTCGTCTTGCCGGGGGGCGGCGTGGCGGCCCCGGCCGGCGGGGCGGGGTCGGTGGGCGAGGCCGGCGAGGTGGCTGAGGGCATGGTCTGATCCAAACATCCACAGGTAAGGGATGCAATGGGGTTATGGTCGTTACGTTACCGGGTGGTCGCGGCGGGGGCACCGCAGCGTTGACGTGACCTCGTCGATCGGGCGAACTTTTTTCCGCACACAGGCGGTGGACGAAGAACGTGCAGGTCAGAGCGGGAGTGTGGGGAGCGCCCCGAAGTTGTCCACAGCGTTGTCCCCCGGTTCGTCCACAGGAATCGCCGCGTCATCCACAGGGTCCGATCTGAAATCCACATAGCCTGTGGATAACTTGGTTGGTGCTCCTCCCTCCTGGCCGTAGCGTAGGGCCCGCTCTGTGCCCCTGTGTCAGAGCTGTGCCGTATGACTGTGCCGTGGGAGACGCGGCTCGACTGGCCGGGGAGG
This sequence comes from Streptomyces hoynatensis, assembly GCF_003626535.1. Classification (GTDB taxonomy): domain Bacteria; phylum Actinomycetota; class Actinomycetes; order Streptomycetales; family Streptomycetaceae; genus Streptomyces; species Streptomyces hoynatensis. Next base: position 4,859 of record NZ_RBAL01000033.1, on the reverse strand, counting down.
AGGCGGGACGATGACCGACCTGGAGCACGTGGGCCCCCTGTGGGGCGGCCCGGAGGCGGAGGAGCGGCTGTCGGTCGCGCGGCCGAGGACGGGCGGCGAGGAGCCGCCGCCCGACGACGAGCGGGCCGCGTTCGAGCGGGTTCCGCCGCAGGACCTGGACGCCGAGCGCTCGGTGCTCGGCGGCATGCTGATGTCGAAGGACGCCATCGCGGACGTGGTGGAGGTGCTGCGCGGCGCGGACTTCTACAAGCCGGCGCACGAGACGATCTACTCCGCCATCCTCGACCTCTACGCCAAGGGCGAGCCGGCCGACCCGATCACCATCTCGGCCGAGCTGACCAAGCGGGGGGAGCTCGCCAAGGTCGGGGGCGCGGGCTACGTGCACTCGCTGGTGCACATGGTGCCCACCGCGGCCAACGCCGAGTACTACGCGGAGATCGTCCACGACCGCGCGGTGCTCCGCCGGCTCGTCCAGGCCGGCACCCGCATCACCCAGATGGGCTATGCGGCGGATGGCGACGTCGACGACATCGTCAACTCGGCACAGGCCGAGATCTACGCGGTGACCGAGCAGCGCACCAGCGAGGACTACCTCCCGCTCGGCGAGATCATGGAGGGCACGCTCGACGAGATCGAGGCGATCAGCAACCGCAGCGGCGAGATGACCGGCGTGCCCACGGGGTTCACCGACCTCGACTCGCTGACCAACGGCCTGCACCCCGGCCAGATGATCGTGATCGCCGCCAGGCCCGCCATGGGCAAGTCGACGCTGGCCCTCGACTTCGCCCGCTGCTGTTCGATCAAGCACAAGCTGCCGAGCGTGATCTTCTCCCTGGAGATGGGGCGGAACGAGATCGCGATGAAGCTGCTGTCCGCCGAGGCCAGGGTCGCCCTGCACCACATGCGTTCCGGCAGCATGACGGACGAGGACTGGAATCGCCTGGCGCGGCAGATGGCCGAGGTCAACGAGGCGCCCCTGTACATCGACGACTCGCCGAACCTCTCGATGATGGAGATCCGCGCCAAGTGCCGGCGCCTGAAGCAGCGCAACGACCTGCAGTTGGTGATCATCGACTACCTCCAGCTGATGCAGACCGGCGGCAGCCGCCGGCCGGAGAGCCGCCAGCAGGAGGTCTCCGAGATGTCGCGGAACCTGAAGCTGCTCGCGAAGGAGCTGGAGATCCCCGTCGTCGCGCTGTCCCAGCTCAACCGCGGCCCCGAGCAGCGGACCGACAAGCGGCCGATGGTCTCCGACCTGCGCGAGTCCGGCTCGATCGAGCAGGACGCGGACATGGTCATCCTGCTGCACCGCGAGGACGCGTACGAGAAGGAGTCGCCGCGGGCGGGCGAGGCCGACCTCATCGTGGCCAAGCACCGCAACGGCCCGACGGCCACGATCACCGTCGCCTTCCAGGGCCACTACTCCCGTTTCGTCAACATGGAGGGCGGCTTCTGAGCGCGCATGTAGGATCCGCGTTCCGCTGTCAAAATCCGCGCTCAGGTGTCAAGCGAATGTCGGATTTGACATGCCCCGCGGACGTGCAGGTCAGGAGCATCACTCGTTGGAGTGACGTTGGGGTGGTGCTGCAGACGAGGCCGGGCTCGCGCGCCACTGTGGACATGAAGGTTGAGAAGCCACTGCAGGGGGCTGAATCGGCATGTCGGGCCAAGACGTCATATCCACGGCCGAGTTACAGGTACGGAAGCCCGGCAAGGACGAGCCTGAGCTGTACGGGTTCGGCGAGGTACGACCGGAGGAGTTGTTCGCTGCGGCACCGTGGCGAACGTTTCGCTGGTATCTGGGCCAGGCGCACTATTCGGGAACCTACTGGTCAGCCACGGAAGCATCCCATGTGATCTACGAGTCTCGGCTGGAGCTCAGCAGAGTCCTGTACGCCGACTTCGATCCGAGGGTCACGCGGATCATTGCGCAGCCGTTCCACATGACAGCGCATGTCGACGGAGCGAAACGCCGGCACATCCCCGACTACCTACTGCTCACCGACTCCGGGCCGGTGGTGGTCGACGTCAAGCCTGCGCACAAGCTGTCAGATGACAAGGTCGCCTTCTGCTTTGCCTGGTCGCGTGCCGTCATCGAGGCGCGGGGCTGGCGCTATGAGGTGTGGAGCGAGCCTCCGGTCGCACAGTTGGAGAACATCCGCTTCTTGGCTGGGTATCGGCGCGGATGGCTGTTCGACTCTGAGATCCTGGCGGCGTTGGACCGTGCCGATCTGGACGGTGGCACGCTGGCCGAGGCGTTCTCCGCAGTGCCGTAGTTCGACGCCCGCCTGGTGCGCGCGGCAGTGCTCTATCAGCTCTGGACGGGCCGCCTGACCACGGACCTGGACCACCCGCTCGCGCCAGAGCATGTCGTTCGGAGGACGCGGTGACCGCCGGGACGGTTCGGCTGCAGGTCGGCACCCGGTTGCTCTATGACGGCGAGGCGGTCGAGGTCATCGAGACCGTCGCGACGGCGGCGGGCAACGAGGTCGTGCTGAAGGATCGGCTCGGACGGTTGCTCCGCGTCGCCGTCAGGGAGCTGCTCTTCTCGGACCGGGCCCAGATCGTGCCCGACGGCCAGGGGCCCTCGTCGAGCGACGACAAGGAACTCAGTGGCGCGGTGCTGGCTCTGTTCGCGGGCAAGGTCCATACGAAGACAATGGCGAAGCTCCTGGAGCGGGCTGAGCATGTTCGGGAGGTCTGCACCGGCTACAAGTCCGGAAGCGCTGAACTGGCCGCCGCAGGGGAACCGCGGCCCCAGTACGCTCCGGACCTGCCCTGGATGGCTCGGTACGAGGCGAAGGCCGCCGAGCTTGGCCTGTCGGTGCGGACAATCTGTCGGTGGGTCGCCGCGGCCGGGGAAGACGGCGAGGCGGGCCTGGCGCCCTCGATCCGCATCGACACGGTGCTGTCGCGGTGCGACCCGCGGTGGGTGGAAGTCGCCGTCGAGGTGATGGTCGAGTACACCGACGAGGCCACCCCGATGGGCAAGACCGTCCTGAGCCAGACGCAGGCCCGGGTCATCGCGCGGTACGGCGAGGGCGTGGTGGAGATACCGGGCCGGTCCAAGGCTTACAAGGCCCTGGAGGAGTTGGAGAAGAGGCACCCGACGTTCCGGCGGAGCACGAAACGGAACCGCGACATCGCCGACCGCCCGAAGGGCGCCTACGGCAAACTCCGGCCGACCAGGCCGGGTGAGTACGTGCTGATGGACACCACGAGGCTGGACGTCTTCGCACTCGACCCGATGACGCTGAAGTGGGTCAACTGTGAGCTGACGGTCGCCATGGACTGGTACACCCGCTGCATTGTCGGATTGCGGCTCACCCCGGTGTCGACCAAGGCTGTGGATGCGGCGATGGTGCTCTACCAGTGCTACCGGCCGCCGCGAGTGCTGCCGAACTGGCCGCCACAGGCCGTCTGGCCTGAGCACGGCATCCCGCGGCAGGTCCTGCTCGACCGGAACGCGATCGACGGGCCCATCGCCAAAGCAGCGGGGCCCGCGGTGGTGCCGGAGACGATCGTGGTGGACCACGGGAAGATCTACGTCTCGGCGCATCTGACGAGCGTGTGCGCGCGGATGGGGATCTCCATCCAGCCGGCTCGGCTACGCACGGGCCGGGACAAGGGTCCGATCGAACGATTCTTCAAGACTCTGCGGCAGGACCTGCTGCACGCGCTGCCCGGTTACAAGGGCCCCGACCTCGCCTCGCGCGGCGTCAATCCCGAAAGCCAGGCGTTCTTCTACCTGGACGAGCTGGCTGACAAGATCCGGCAGTGGATCGCGGCCGACTACCACCGCAGGCCCCACGACGGCTTGCTGGAGCCGAGCCTGCCGAAGTTCCGCATGTCGCCCATGCAGATGTTCGAGCATGGCATGGCCAGGGCGGGATTCATTGAGGTCCCGCGCGATCCCTACTTGGGGCTGGAGTTCCTGCAAACCGAGTGGCGGACCATGCAGCACTACGGCGTCGAGGCGCTGGGGTGCATCTATACCGGCGAGGGTCTCTACAAGCCCGGCCACACCAGCCACTACCGGAACCGGAAGTGGCCTATCCAAGTGAACCCCGACGACATCACCCACGCGTACTTCCGGGACCTCGACCGGAAGTGGCATGTCCTGACCTGGGAGCACGCCGCTGGCCTGGATATGCCGTTGAGCCTGGACGCTTTGCGATTCGGGCGGAAGCTGGCCGCATCAAGGTGCGAGTTCCCCAACGATCGGTTGGCCGTCGGGCTGCTTCTGGAGCGCTGGAACCTCGGCCTCGGCATGACACGGCAGGAACGGCGGATGGCGCTACGCATGGCCCTGGACCAGCCGGACCTTCCTATCGAAACGGAGGACTCCCGCAGGTCCAAGGTTCCAGAGCCACCACAGTCGGAACTCGAAGGCGACGACGACGCCCTCGACTTCGATACCCCAGGCGACGCCGTTGAGTTCGACGAGGACGACTTCTACTCCGACGCGCTGGAGGACCTTTGACTCTGCCGACCCCGCACGCAGCGGGAACCCAAGACCCAGCCTGGACCGCCCTCGCCCTGGACAACCTGACCTTGACCAGGAAGGAAGGCTTCGCCGCATTCGCCGAGGCGCCGGACCCACCGCGTCCACAAGACTTGACCATGGATGAACTGAAGTTGTTGGACGAGCAAGCCCTCGAACGCCACAATCGCGCTCGCCGGGACTACCTTGCCAACCTACGCCCGATCAAGACCAACCAGGCCGAGGCACTGGGCCTTTTCCAACCTGGTTGGGGGCAGGCGGGGTTGGGGTGAGGGCTGGATGCGGAGATGGGTGAAGCTCCTGGTAGATGGGTTGTCGACCAAGATCAACCTGTCCGCCCGGAGCTTCATGTGCT
>NZ_RBAL01000032.1 GCF_003626535.1 Streptomyces hoynatensis | reverse complement strand
CGCTCTTCCGATCTGCTTGGACCCGCTCCGCGGGTCCAAGCGCGCTGCGCGCGCTTGCAGAGATTCCCCCGCGCTTCGCGCGGGGGAATTATCCCTCCCGCGAAGCGGGAGGGATAATCGGATTCCCGCTTCGCGGAAAACGGATTCCCGCTTCGCGGAAATCCGAACTGCAGTTGGATTCCCGCTTCGCGGGAATCCAAGGCGCTTCCGCTCCGCTCCAGCGCCAAAAGCCGCAGCGAAAAGGAAGGGGGCGCGGGGATGCATCAGGGCATCAGGCTGTGTAGATATGGGAATTCATGGCGGGCCCCTCTGTCGGCCCGAGGATTCGAGGCGAGGCCGCGGGGGTAACATTTCCAAAGCCACGTGAGGTCACGGGCGGTACGCCGGCGCGCCCCGACTGACGAGAGGTCAGACCACACGAGACCGGGCGCTACCCTCACCAGAAACTTTCGACCAACCCGGATACCCATCCTACTTCCCCCGATCGACCGCGCGTCAATTGCTGATGCAGATGTGTAGGTACGGGAATTCTCAGCAGGGCCCGGACGGGTCATCAGGCGTTGGCCACGGCCGGTCGGGCGGCAGGTCCAGGCGGGGCGGGAAACCGGTCAGATAGCGGTGAGTTCCGGGCAAGTGGCCCCGCCTGCGGCGGTTGGGGTTCATCCTGCGGCCATGGAGGAGTTCGAGTTCGAGTGCTGGCGGTGCTGGGAGACGAACTACATCAAGGGCCGGCCCAAGGGCTTCTGGAGCATCACACACTACGAGCTGCCCGCCGAGTGGAGGTGCTGGAACTGCGACGCCGTGAACATCACTCCTGACGAGTGACCCGGCCGGCGGAAGGGACATCGGGGCCTCGGCCTGAGAGGATGGGCCACGTGAGTGACGAAGAGCTGCGGCGCCGCCTGGAGGCCCTGGAAGGCCAAGTGGCGCGGATCGGGGAGCTTGAGGCCGAGGTGGCGCGGCTGCGCGAGGACGCGGCCAGCTCGCGGGCCCTGGCCGCGATGGCCGACCGGGACACCGCCGAGGTCCGTACCGCCCTACGCGGCCACGCCCAGGTGCTCAACGCGCTGCGGGAGACGCAGATCGAGCACGGCCAGGTGCTCAACGCCCACACCGCGGCCCTGCGGGAGATCGCGGCCACGGTCGGCGGACTCGTGGCCGAGCAGCGCGACCTTGCCGCCGGCCAGCGCGAGCTGATCGCCGGGCAGGCGGCGCTTGCCGAACAGGTCCGGCGGATCGCCGACCGCCTCGGCACCGACGACGACCCCAGCTGATCCGGTCTCCCGCGCCGGTCACTCCCCGCCGGGCAGCCGCAGCACCTCCTGGACGACCTCGCGCTCGGCGGCCGACAGCCCCGCCGCCCATGCCAGGTCCTCGCGGCGGTCCGCGAGCACCGCCCCCTTGGGCGCTGCGGCCACGTGATGTGCCATCACCGCGAGGGCGGCCTGCCGGACGGCCTCGAACCCGTCCTCGCCCGCCGCAAGGAGCGCGGCGCGGACCTCGCCACCGGCGCCGCCTGCCCAGCACCGGCCTGCTGTGGCCCAGGTACGAGGACCTGCTCCGGGCGGCACACCGGGCAGGCCACCGCGCCGCCCTCCACAACCTGCCGCTCCGCTTCCTCCGAGGCGTCGGCGAGGGGGCGGCACAGCACCGGCACACCCGGCAGCACACCACCGGCACAGGCCGGCGCCGAGCGCGCGGCCGGGACGCCCCCGGCCGCAGGACAGCGTGCCAGGTCAGGTCCCCAGGTCGAGGTAGTCGATGCCGGTGATCTGGACGTCCAGGCCGTGCGCGCGGCGGCCGTGGCCGCGGAAGTAGGCGAACCCGAGGCCCTCGCCCAGGATGTGCCGGAGCTCGGCCTCGGCGGCCCCGGCCTGGTGGGCGGTGAGCAGCTGCCCAGCGGTGGCCGGTTCGAGCAGCTCGGTGACGCGTCGCAGCCGCGGGTCGCCGGTGGAGCCGGGCGCCGCGGTGAAGCCGAACCGCGCCCTGGTCTCCACCGTGATGCCCTGGCGGGCGGCCCGGCGGAGTGCGCGGGCGCGCAGGCCCGGCCACCACGAGCGGCGCGCCTGCTGTCCGGTGCGGCCGGCCGCGGCGGAGGGCCGGTTTGCCCTTCCCGGGAAAAAGAGCGAAGCGATATCAATGCGCATACTTCATTCAATATGGGGCAAGCCCCCTTTAAAGAAGCAATCAAAAACTGATTTCACCGCCCCTTCCGATGGCACATCGGACAAGGAGGCACACAACTCGCCATCTCCTCAAACGAGCGCCCGCCACCGCCACGGAATAAGACGTTCACCATCTCCCGCTTACGCACCTGCCATAAGGAGATCCGATTACGTTATGTCCGTCTAGAAAAGCTCTCGCGGTGCGGCATGATGACCTATGCATAGATGACATAGGGGGGGGTATAGCTTTGCCTGTAAGCGCCATTCGAGAGAGCTCGATCCACCACATCGAATTCGAAGAGTTCACGAAGGCAACGTTTTCCTCCCTGCTGCGGGCCGACCAGAAGCGCTGGGCCGCGGTGTACTTACGCGGCCTGCTCTCCGTAAAGGGCAGGAAGGCTATAAGAAAGATGGTGAGCGACCACCCCGAGAGTTCCCGGCTCGCCGCGGTCCAATCCTTACAGCAATTCATCAATCAAAGCCCGTGGGACTGGAATCCTGTGCGCGAGTCGCTCGCCAGGATCGTCTACGACCAGATCACCCCCAAGGCATGGGTCATCAACGAGGCGACCATACCGAAGCGGGGGATTCACTCCGTGGGGGTCGCCCGTAGATTCGTGGAGCTGGAAGGCCGAACCATAAACTGCCAACTCGGGCTCGGGCTCTTTCTCGCCACCGAGTACGGCGCGCTTCCCGTCGACTGGTGCCTGGCGTTGGGCGACGAATGGATCAACGAGCGGGAGCGGCGCGAGCGCACCCGGGTTCCCGAACACATCGACCGGCAGTCGCCTTCAGATCACGTCCTGGAGATGACGGACCGTCTCGTCTGCGACTGGCGGCTTCCCCTCGCGCCGGTCGTGGCCAATGCGTGTTACAACTCCATGGACGCCGTGCGGCTGATTTCGGGGTTCACCGAGCGGAACATCGACTTTCTGCTGGAGGTCCCCGCCTTCCTGGAGGCCGTTGCGCATCCGTATCTCACGCGGGTCCGCACGGACGTGCCCCCGGCGTGCAATGGCGTTCCCCGGGAGCCCACCACGGTGCAGGAGGCCTGCATCGCACTGGGCGGCGCGCCGCAACGGGCGACCGTCGTGCCGGTGGGCCACCGGCGGCGATCCCTTTCCGTGCGTTCTTCCTACATACGGATACCAGGAATTCGCATTCCAGGCCACTGCAATGTACCCACATATCGCCTGTACGCCGAACTGTCGCCTGTCGAGGGGCGCCCCACGCGCTTTTGGATAACCAACTTACTGCACCGGCGCATTGACGAGATGGTGGATCTGGCACTTCTGCACAGACAGAGCCTGGGAGATCTTTCGGAGATGCAGGAGTCGTTCGGCCTTCGAGATTTCGAGGGGCGTTCCTATCCTGGCTGGCACCATCACATGACACTCGTCTCGGTTGCCTACGGCTACCATCGCCTGGTGTCCGAGAGCGATCAGCTCATAGCCTTGGCCGGCTCTCTCTGAGAGATTCCCGCGACACGGAAGCAGGACGGATTTCGGCTCCTCTCGCAGCAAGGCAGAGAATCTTCGCTTGGTCGCACTCACCGCAGCCCGCGGCGGCTGCGGTGAAGAGCATGACATCGGGCTTGCATGGCATCGGGCTTCCGAACGCAGATGACGTCGTTCGGCACCGCATCGCCTGCCGAGTCCTTGTTCCCCCACGCACGCATACCAGGGCCGGGGAGGGCGACCGGCGAGCCGGCCGGTGCCCGGCCACCGGCTCCTTGGATGCGCGGAGCATTCTCTGTACGGCTCCGAAACCGTCCGACGTTCAGTCGATGAACTGCTCCTCAGGACGGAAGGCGTGGCATGTTCTCCTCCTCGTTTCGCAGGGAAGGCGTTGTCCCTTCGCCGGAGAGGCCGGTGCCGGCCGAAGCTGAGGGTGTGCTGAGGAAGTTCCTGGGAAGTCTTTCCCCTCGCCGCTATGTGCGCTCCGCCGCCTGGGACGGAAGCACCGGCCGCTGGAGCAACCGATACCCCGTCAGGACGTCGCTCGACAAGGTCAGGGCGGACCGGCCGGTGGCCATGCATCTCTTTCCGCCGGGCGGCGAGGGGCCGCGGCTGTGGGCTTTCGACCTCGACGCCGCACGCGGCGGGCGGGGTGCCACCGAATCGCAGGCCCGGCAGCTCGCCGCCCTCCTGCGGGAATGCGAACTGCCGGCCGTGGCCGTGGTCTCCGGTCCTTCCGGGGGACGGCACCTGTGGACGGCGTGCGAGGCAGCGCTGCCGCAAAGCCTCGTCGAGCGGCTCCGGCGTGCCTGCCGCATGCTGGCGGCTTCGCCGGCCGGTGCGGTCGCACGCCTCTCCCTGAGCACGCTGGACCTGACGCCGTGGACCAACGCGAACACGGGGGCCTTGCGGCCGCCGGGCGCCGCCCATCGCTCCGGCGGCCACGCCGCGCTGGTGGACCACGACGTCGACCAGGCGGTCGACGCGCTGTCCAGCGGGGGCACTCTCCGCGGGTTCGACCGCCTGGCAGCCGCCCTGGAGGGGCATGCTCGCGAGTGCGCCAGGCCCGCTCCCGCACCGCGGCTCGGGAGCCCGGAGCGCGCGGCGGCCTCGGGGCGCAGGCTGCCCCCGAGCGTACTCGGACACGGCCGGGGCCGGGTCGTGCAGCGGCAGATCGTCCTCGGCTCAGGCAGCGGCCTTCCCGCCCTCTCCGGCCGGCGCCCGGTGTCCGGGGCCGGGCTCGGGAAGCTCCGGCGGCGGCTGCCGCCCGATGCCGACCACTCCGCGCACGCCTGGGGCGCGTTGCTGGCCCTTGCCCTGTCGGGTGTCACGTTCGAGGAGGTCGAGCGGCAGCTGCGTGACGCGTGTAGCACGCCGGGGCTGGAGTACTTCCGGTCCTCCCGCGGCCCCGGTGGGCGAAGCCCCCGCGGCGTACAGGAGTCCCGGGGGCTGCTGGCCAGGCAGTGGGAGCTGGCGGTGGAGTGCGCGGCCCGGATGCCGAGGGGGAGGGCCTTTCCCCCCTCCCGCTCCTCGGTCACCGCGGAGGTGGCGGATCTTCTCGCGCGGATGGAGGCCGCCGGCGCGGAGAGGTGGTCGCGGCGGACGGGACCGGCGGACGAGGCCGTGCTGCGTGCCTTCGCGCTGATCGCCCTGGTGTCCGGGAAGTCCGCGGTGACCCTCGACGTGCGGCGTGGCTCCCTGCTCACCGGGTTCAGCCCGCAGACGGTGAATGTCGCCATCCGGGATCGGCTCATCCCCGACGGCTGGCTCCGTGAGGTCTCCCCGCCCGATCCGAAGCGGCATCTGGCGCGCACCGTCGCCCTGGCCGACAGTCACGTCTGCCCGGCGTCCTCCCGTCACGTCTGCGCGGTGCACACGGTGCGTACAGGGTCTGACACAAGTGATAACGCCCCCCGGGAGTCTTCCGAGGGGCTCCTGGGCAGGTTGGGCCAGTGGGTGGACTCGGGGTCCTCCTCCCTGTGGACGGGCCTGGGCCACCACGTGCACCGCACCCTGCTGGCCGCCGAGGGCGGGGGCACAACGCTTCCGGAACTCCAGCGCCGCACGGGCTACTCGGCGCGGACCGTCGCGCGTCACGCGGCGGCCCTGCGGGGTCAGGGCCTGCTGGCATATCGAAGGGGCAGATACCTGCGGACCTCGCGGACCGTGCACGAGGCGGTCGTGCACGGGGGCCATCCCGACCTGGCGGCGGAGCGCTCGGTGCTCTTCCGCATCGACCGGGAGACCGCACGCTGGTGGCAGGCGGAGCAGCGGTGGCTGAGTGCCCCGCGGCCGCAGAAGTGGCGCAGGCGCCCGCCTGGGCCGGAGCGCCGGGCCGGACTGGCTGCGGAGAGGCGGGCCTACCCCAGGACGGCTCAGGGGCGGCCGGATCACGCGCGGGCCTGGCGGCTCGAGGCTGAGCGCCTGGGAGCGCGGAAGATGCTGGAGGAGGCGTACGCCCGGGCCCGGTGCACGCCGAGTCCGCTGGAGAGACATCTGTGCCTGCCGCCGCGGGCCGCCGGTGCCGGAGAGGGAGCGGCGCGCGGCGTCCCGCGGCCTCCTGCTCCCCCTGCCCGCTCGCGGCGTCTCCGCCGTGCGGTGCAGGAGGCGGGTTCCTCCCCGGCGGGCGGCAGCCGGGCTCGCCGGCGGGGCGGACCGGGCAAAGGGGCTCCCGGAAGCGGTCGCCAGGGCCGCTGGGAGCGGAGGCGGGAGAGAAGCCGGGGCGGCGTGCCGGCGGCGGCCGCTGCCGGGTGAGCCCCGCCGGTCGGGCGGGATGCGGCCGGGCCCGGGAAGGCAAACGGGCAACGGCGGACGCATTCCCCGCGCTTCTACGTTAAGAACTGCTTGCCGCCCCCTCCACGATGGCGAAGCATCGTGTGCAGGAGCGGATACACAGGGTTATCTGAGAGGCTTCGACGTGCGGGAATCCTCTGGGAACTGCCTGGGTCGCGTGGGGAGTTGTCCGAGCGGCGACGCGGTGGGCGACCGGCGTCCCGGGCCCCGGAGCGTGGCGGGGGCGCCCCGGGGCGGACGGCCGCGGCGTTGCGCAGCTGCCACATCGTCGACTTGTCACAGTAGGGCGTGCCTTCTCGTGGCCTTGTTCGCGCCGGTGGAACACGGACTTAGAGTCGAATCCAGCTGAGGACGGGCAGTCATTGTTCTCCGGACCGGAAGGTGAGGAGCGTGTCGGCACGTACACAGAGCCTGATAGACCTGGGGCGTTTTCTGCGCAACCGGAGGGAACGCATCCAGCCCGACCACGTGGGGCTTCCTGCAGGCCCCCGGCGCCGTACCCGCGGCCTGCGCCGCGAGGAGGTCGCGGTGCTCGCCGGCCTCAGCCCCACCTGGTACACGTACCTGGAGCAGGGCCGTGACATCCGTGCCTCGTCGGAGGTCCTCGAGAGTTTGACGCGGGTGCTGAGGCTGGACGAAGACGAGCGCAAGTACTTCTACCTCCTTGCCCACGGCCGCAACCCGCCCGTCAGCGCGGAGGCGAAGGCGGTGCTCGCCGATGTTGCGGCGGACCGGGTGATCGGTGCGATGCAGGGCGCCGATCAGCCCGTGTACGCCGACAACCTGTACGGCGACGTCGTCGCGTGGAACGACGCCGCCGCCCAGTGGTACACCGACTTTTCGCGGCTGCCCGACGGCCGCCGCAACATGCTGTGGTGGGTCTTCTCCGATCCCGCCGCCAGGGAGCGGCTCGTCCATTGGGCCCAGGACGCCCAGGACATCGTCGCCCGCTTCCGGCTCGCCTCCGCGATGCGCCCGCGCGACCACCGGTTCGCGGAGCTGTTCGAGGCCCTGTGGGAAGCGAGCGAGGACTTCAGGAGGCACTGGTCGGCCCACGAGGTGAAGGAGAACCATCCCCGGGTCCGTGAACTCAGGACGCCCGGCGGGCATACGCGGCAATTCGAGCTGGTCGTGATGCGCATGACCGACTGCTTCCATTCCGTCGTGTTACACATGCCCGTGCCCGACGCCTGACCGGCAGCCATATTTCACGTAGTGCGCTCCGATATCCAGCCTCGACCGCTTTCCGCCGCCGTTCCGGACGATAATTCCACCATGCGTCGGGGAACGGTTACCGACGAAGGTCGCATCCGAGAGGACGGAACGCACCGGATGATTCACCAACTCATTTTCGCCGCCCCGAAGCCGGGTATGTCAGAGGCAGAATTTCAGCGCTACTGGCTCGATGTCCACGCGGTCCGGTACGCGAGCAGGATTCCCCAGATCCGGAAATACATGATCGACACCCGGGTGCCCTTCGGCGACGAGACCGGGGAGCCGCTGTGGAGCGGCGTGGCCGAGATATGGCTCGCCAACGAGCAGGAGCAGCTGGCCTCGCTGCAGACCCCGGAGTTCCTCGAGGGCGCACGGCGCGACGAGCCCAACTGGGCGGCCTTCTGGAGGACCGTCGTCCTCGACACCGACGCACACGAGATCGTTGCCGGCCCGCCCGCCACGGCAAATCCCTCCTGGCTCAAGCTGATCCTGCTGGTCAAGCGGAGGGAGGGGCTGCCACTGGCGGAGTTCCGCGCGCGGAGCCTGGGGGCGCACGCCGCGCAGATGGCGGCGGTACCGGGGCTGCGCCGCTACCTCCAGTGCCACACCAGGGATGGCTTCTACGGCGTGGGCGAAGCCGTGCTCGATGCCGCCTACCAGTTGTGGTTCGACGACGCCGACGCGCTGACCCGGGCCCTGGAATCGCCCGAGTTCAAACAGGCGAGAGCCGATCTGGCGGAAATCGTCGAGTCCCGCTACGTCCATCGGCTCGTCACCCGCGAGCACTGGGTCATCGGCCCGGAAGCGCGATAGTCTCTCGCACGGCAATCGGCCGCGGCGCCCGATCGTGTCCACGATCCCGGTGTCGCGGCCTTTTCTTCTCTCCGCCTTTCCTGGCACTGCGAATACCGCCACAAATACGCCCTAGGAACAACTTTCCTCCGCTTGCAACCATGAGTACGTCCAGTTCACGCACGACCCCGGAATGTGACCGGGAGGCGTGAATCGTTCCGCAGAGAACCTGGAGTACTGGTGGACACGGTGGAGCTGGAACCACTCGACGCCGCGCGCCTGGACGATGCGATGCTGTCGGCATTCTGTGAGGAAATGCTCGCCTCGCTGAGCCGCTCCGATCAGCGCCGGTGGGGCAAGACGTACGTGCGGGGCCTGGTCAACGTGCCGGGGCGCAAATCGATCAGGCGGATCTCCGAGTATTCCGAGTACCTCGTCGGCTCCGGTGCCGACCAGTCGCTCCAGCAGTTCCTCAACCAGAGCCCCTGGTCCTGGGCACCGGTCAGGAGCGCACTGGCCGACGCGCTCGGCCGGGCGCGACCGCCGGCTGCCTGGGTGGTGCGGGAGGTGACCTTCCCCAAGAACGGCAGCAGCTCGGTCGCCGTCGCGCGCCAATACTCCCGGTCCATGGGCCGGGTGGCGAACTGCCAGCTGGCAACGGGAGTGTTCCTGGCCGGCGACTCGGGAAGCTGCCCGGTCAACTGGCGGCTGCACATCCCGCGGGAGTGGGACGAGGACACCGAGCGGCGGCACAAGAGCCGGGTGCCCGACTCCGAACGCTGGCGCCCGCCGTGGCGGTACGTGCTGGATGCCGTGGACGAGATGGCCGTGGGCTGGCGCCTGCCCAGGGCGCCTGTCGTGGTGGACCTGACCGGTGACCGCGACGCCGAGGTCCTGCTCGGCGCCCTCGACGATCGCGGCATCGCCTACGTCGTGCAGGTCTCCCCCACGACGCGGCTGCCGGCCGCCGGGCGTTTCGGTCCCGCGGCCCTTCCCCCGCGCACCGTCGGCCAGGTGGCCGCCGCCTCGCTGCGGGAGGGCGGGACCACGCTGCCCGAGCGCCGCGGCGGGAGGATGGCAGGCGCGCCGCGTTCCCTGTTCACCCTTGCCCCCGCGGGAGCGCCGGCGGCGAGGAACGGCGTCCGGGAGGGCTCGGCGCCGCTGCGGCGCCGCCACGTGCTCGCCGACTGGTCCTGGGGGCCGGCGCGGCCGCGGGCGGTGTGGCTGACGAACCTCGGTGACAGCGGGACCGCCGAACTGGCCGGGCTGGTGCGGACCTGGGACCGGTCGGCCGAGGCTCCCGGGGCCCTGGCCGCGGAATCGGGCCTGCTGCACTTCGAGGGGCGTTCCTTCAGGGGATGGCACCACCACGTGACGCTCGTGGCCCTGGCGCATGGCTTCCGCGTGCTGCGTGGCCTGGAGGCCGGACGGCAAGCGCCCGGGCGGCCGCTTTCCACGCGAGACATCTGAGGACTCGCCGGCCATGGCTCGTCAAGTACCGGTCTTGCAGGGAGAAGGCATGTCGGAGCTCCAGGAAAGCTCTTCATTTCCGGCGTTGCTGATGGATGGCGTGTCGGAGTTTTCGCAGTACGTTTTTTCCTCGCTTCCCAGGGCCGATCAGCGCCGCTGGGCGGAGGTGTATCTGCGCGGGCTTATGTGCGTGGAGGGGAAGAAATCGATCAGGCGGATCGCGGAGAGTTTCGTCCCGTACCCGGCCGTTCAGTCGCTCCAGCAGTTCCTCAACCAGAGCCCGTGGGACTGGCGGCCGGTGTGCCGTGCGCTGCGCGACTACGTGGCCCGCGAGACCAGCCCCTCCGCCCTCTCCGTCGGGGTCGTGCACATCCCCAAGCGGGGCAGTCACTCCGTGGGGGTCAGGCGCAGGTTCGTCAAGGAGGCCGACCGCTCGATCAATTCCCAGATTGGGGTGGGCCTCTTCCTCACCGCCGAGCGCAGCAGCATTCCGGTGGGCTGGCGAATAGTGCTGGACGACCGGTGGGGCTCCGATCCGGCCCTGAGAAGAAAGGTGTCCGTTCCTCCCGGCTACAGGATCGAGTCGGAATGGCAGGCGATACTCGACGCGCTCGGTGAGTACGCGGAGTCGGGCGAGCCGATTCCCTTGCTGGCGGATCTGCGGGGCGTGCAGGGACTGCCCGCGCTCCTGCCGGGGCTCTCGAATCGCGCGCAGGAATTCCTGATCGAGGTGGACGGCGGGCTGGAGGTGAGGGAGTACGGCGGGGGACCCGGCCCCGGCAGGAGCGGCGGCGCCGACCCGGGCCCGGTCAGGCTGCGCGAGCTCTGCGTGCCGCGGGGCCACAGGAGCCGCCGCCGCTATCCGGTCCTCCTGCTCGCGGCGGACGGCGGCCGCTGGCGCCCCGCGATGACGGCGCTGGTGCGGCTGGCCGACTCGCCGGGCCCGGTGCGCACCTACCGGGTGATCACGCAGCCCTCCGAGAAGCCGGGGCGAGAGCGGTACTGGATCACGAACATGCTCGACCAGAAGCGCTGGGGGGAGATGATGCGGCTCATCCCCCTGCACGCCCGGCACAGGGCGGAACTCGAGGAGTTCCGCACCACCTTCGGCGTCGCGGACTTCGAGGGCCGGTCGTTCGTGGGCTGGCAGCACCACATGACGATCTCCTCCGCTGCCTTCGCCGGCAGCCGTCTGGTGTGCCGCAAGGGCGCCCCGCCCGGCGCGGACCGGGCCTCCTGGCGCAGCGGCGAGCGCCGCCCCGAGCTCGCCGACGGCCTGTACGGCGGCACCTGACGGCCCTCGTTCGCGGGGCGCCCCCGAAGCCTAGGAGAACAGGTCGGTCCCGGTGAGCTCGGCGGAGATGCGCCACAGCCGGGCCGCCGCGTCGGGATCGACCGCCCACGGCTTGACGCCGCCCACGAGCATGTCGTCGTGCGCGGCGGGCTCCGCGATGTCGCAGTCCTGGCAGTACGCCCCGCCGTGGCCCTCCAGGAGCGGGGAGGTCGCGGCCCAGACGGCGGTCGCCGCGCCCTGTTGCGGCGTCTTGAAGTCCTCGTGGGGATCGCCTTCCGGGGTGATCCAGCCCCGGGCGAGCATCTCCTCGCGGGGCACATGCCGTTGCAGCGGGGTGATGATGCTGCCCGGGTTGACGGCGTAGGCGTGCACGCCTACGCCGGCGCCGAGGGCGTCCAGGTGCAGGGCGAAGAGAGCGTTGGCGGTCTTGGACTGCGCGTACGCGAGCCAGCGGTCGTAGCCTTCGCGGAAGTGCAGGTCGTGCCAGCGGATGCCGGACATGAAGTGCCCGGAGGACGACAGGGCCACGACCCTGGCACCGGGGGCGAGCGCCGGCCGCAGCCGGTTGACGAGGGCGAAGTGGCCCAGGTGGTTGACCGCGAACTGCGCCTCCCAGCCCTCGCCGACGCGGGTCTCCCGGCAGGCCATCACGCCGGCGTTGGCGATGAGGACGTCCAGGGCCCGGCCGCTGTCGAGGAAGCTCTCGGCAAAGGTCCTGACGTCCTCGAGCCTGCCCAGGTCGAGTGGGTGCACCTCCACCCGCGGCAGGCCGCGTAAGACGGCGTCCGCGAGGGCCGGCCGGCGGGCGGGGACCAGGACGTGGGCTCCGGCCCGGGCGAGGGACCTGGTGGTCTCCAGGCCCAGCCCCGAGTAACCGCCGGTGACCAGCGCGGTCTTGCCGGACAGGTCGATTCCCTGCAGGACCTCGTCGGCCGTGGATACCGCGCCGAAGCCGGTGCCGATTTTCTGCTGCTGTGTAGTCACGGGCCGTGAGGCTAAAACGTGGAGTGGGCTCCAGGTCAAGGGGCCCATCGGGTCGGAAGGGGCTTCTGCCGCCGTTGTGCCGCCTGCCGCAGCACGTGGAGCGCGGCGTGCGAGGCCGAGCTCTCCGGGGCGGTGTAGACGACGAGCCGTTCCCCCGGCGCGGTGGGGACCGCGAGCACCACGTACTCCAGGGTCATCCTTCCCGTCAGCCGGTGGCGCAGCTCCTTGCGGCCCTCGACCTTGTGCCGCAGTTCCCTGGCTTCCCACAGGCGGCGAAACTCCCGGCTGGCGTCTGAGAGCTCCGCGACGAGTCCGGCGAGCCGCGCGTCGTCCGGGCGATGCCCGGTGGCCGCGCGCAGGTGGGCCACGGCGTCCGCGGCGACGTCGGGCCAGTCCACGAAGATCTCTCTGGCCTCGGGGTCGGTGAACACGTAGCGCACGTTGTTGGGCCGCCCGGGGCCCTCGACGAGGTGGCCGAAGAGCGCTGCGGCGGTGTCGTTCCAGGCGAGCACGTCGCTGTGCCTGCTGATCACGTAGCCGGCGGTGGGCGGGGACAGCAGCGCGAGCATCCGTTGCGCTCCCCTGGCGAACGCCGCGGCCTCGGCCTCCGGGTGGGCCTGGCCGGCCAGCGCGAACAGGTGCCCACGCTCCTCCTGCGACATCCGTAACGCTCTGGCCAGCGCATCGAGCACGCCGGGCGAGGGATTCGGGACCCGGCCCTGCTCCAGGCGCACGTAGTAGCCCGCGCTGATGCTTGCCAGCCGGGCGATCTCCTCCCGGCGCAGCCCTGAGATGCGGCGTGCGCCCGCCGCGGGCAGCCCGACCTGCCCCGGGGTGAGCAGCACACGCCGGGACCGGAGAAAGGCGCCGAGTTCCCGCGCCAGCAAGCTGTGCCTGTCCATCCGGCCCCTCCGTCGTGGGTCCGCCCGCGAGGGTGACCCTGTCAGGTATACCCTCGTCGATTGCCCAGCGTGCAACTCAGGCAGCAGCCTGTTGTGGTGACGACCGAACAACTCGCCGCTGGTTCCCTACCCGCCTCCGCCGTCACCTCAACGGCACGGTGGACGCTGTTCGCCGCCTCCTTCGGCTTCCTCATGGTCAGCCTGGACGCCACCATCGTGAACGTCGCGCTGCCCACACTGAACGAGGAACTGGATGCGGGGCTCTCCCAGCTTCAGTGGGTCGTGGACGGCTACACGCTCACCTTCGCCGCGCTGCAGCTCGTGGGCGGCTCGCTCAGCGACCGCCTCGGCGCCCGGCGCGCCTTCGCCCTGGGCCTGAGCCTGTTCATCCTGGCCTCGCTGGCCTGTGGCCTGGCGGTCTCACCCGGCATGCTCATCGCTGCGCGCTTCGTTCAGGGGATCGGCGCGGCCATGCAGCTGCCCGCCTCGCTGGCGATGATCCGCCACGCCTACCCGGACGGCGCCGCGCGGAACCGGGCCGTGGGCGTATGGGCCGCCGCAGGCGGTGCCGCGGTCGCGGCCGGACCGGTCATCGGCGGCCTGCTGCTGGTCTGGCTGGGCTGGCGCTCCCTGTTCCTGGTGAACCTCGTCATCGGCGCCCTCGGCCTGCTGGCCACCATGCGCGCCCAGAGCACCCGCGTCGGCAAGGCGCGCCGTCTGGACCTGCCCGGGCAGGTCGTCATCATGCTCACCCTGTGCGGGCTGGTCTTCGCGCTCATCGAGGGCGGCTCGATGGGCTGGCTCTCCCCCGCGGTGCTGATCGCGCTGGCCGCCGCCGTGGCCGGCAGCGTGACCTTCGTCTGGTGGGAGCGGCGGGCGCCGGAGCCCATGCTGCCGCTGCGGCTGTTCGGCCGCCCGGTGGTCTCCGCGGCCAGCGTGGCCGGCTTCGTGCAGAACTTCTCCTACTACGGCATCGTCTTCCTGCTCAGCCTCTTCCTGCAGGACCAGCGCGGCTACTCCGCCCTGGAGACCGGCCTGCTCTTCCTGCCCATGAGCATCGCCGCGATGACCTCCAACCTGCTCGGCGGGCGCCTGACCGCGCGCCTTGGCCCCAGGCTCCCCATGATGGGCGGTCAGTTCCTCTTCGCCTGCGGCCTGCTGGCCCTGCTGGCCGCCGGAACCGACGCCCCCAACTGGGCCGTCTGCCTGGCCACCGTGCCCGTGGGCATCGGCGGCGGCGCCGTCGTACCCGCCATGTCCAGCGCGGTGCTGGAGGCCGTCGAACCCGCCTACGCCGGCGTGGCCTCCGCCGAGCTCAACACCGCCCGGCAGGTCGGCGGCGCCGTCGGCGTCGCCCTCTTCGGCGCCCTCGTCGCCGGCGACTTCCTCCCGGGGCTGCGGCTGTCCCTGGTCATCGCCGCCGCCGCGCTGTTCTGCGGCTCCGCCGTCACGGCCCGCTGGGTGCGCGTACGCGGCAACTGAACGCCGCGGCGGCAGGACGGTGCCGGGCACCCCCGAGGCCCGGCACCGCCCTGCCGCCGTGTGCCGCCCGCCCCGGTCCGGCGCACTCCCGCGGGAACGCCGCGCGCGGGCCAAAGGCCGCGGCGGGCTGCACCGCGATGCCTCCCGGACGCGGAAGGTGCCTGCCTCCTCGCCGGAACGAGGAGGCAGGCACCTTCCGTTGCGCCGGCGGCGCCTACAGGAACGGCGTGTCCGGCGGCAGCCCGACCGCGACGCGGCCCTGGAGTTCGAGGTTCGTGGTGGGCAGGAACAGGCCGTGCAGCGAGAGCCCGGTGATGTCGCGGTAGAAGCGCTGGAAGGGAACGTCGCGGTGGATCACCGACGCACCGCTGGCCGTGTGGAGTTCCTCGACCGCCTCCCTGAGAAGCATGATGGAGAAGCCGACCTGGCCACGGATCTGCGCGCGTTCGGCCACGGTCGGCTGCTCGCCGGCGTCGGCCCGGTCCTGCAGCACGCGGAACCAGCCCGCCGAGAGCGCCTCGGCGGCCGCGATCCGGCCGGCCGCGGTGGCGACCTGGAGGTGGGTGAGCGGGGACTGGCTCTGGTCCGTCCAGGAGGTGTAGGTGATGCCGCGGCCGGGGAGCCGGTCCAGGAACAGCTCGTAGGCCCCCTTCGCCATGCCGAGGTAGGAGGCCGCACCGACCACCATGAAGTAGGGGACCATGGCGTAGTTGCCTCCGGTCGCCCCGGTGTTGCCGCGGCCGGGGGAGCCGGCGCCGAGCAGGTCGGGCATGAGCGCCACCCGGTGGGTGGGCACGAAGACGTTCTTCGCCACGACGGTGGCGCTGCCGGTGCCGGCCGCGGCGGTGGTGTCCCAGTCGTCGATGACCGAGACTTCCGACCGCGGCACCAGGGCGGTGGAGGGCACGGGTGCGCCGTCCGGGTTCTCCGGCAGCGCGGCGAGGTTGCACCAGTCGGCGCCCTGGCAGCCCGAGACCCACTTCCAGCTGCCGTTGAGCAGGAAGCCGCCGTCGGTGGGCGTCAGCGTTCCCGTGGGCGTCAGCCCGGCCGAGACCCGTACCGTGCCGGTGGCGAAGACCTCCTCCTGGGCCCGCTCGGGGAACAGGGTCACCACCCAGGCGGCCGCCGACCAGATCTGGGCGACCCAGCCGGTCGAGCCGCACCCGCGCGCCACTTCGGTCAGTACCCGGTACTGGTCGGCGACGGGCAGGCCGAGGCCGCCGAAGCGGCGGGGCACGGTCATCCGGAAGACGCCGGCGTTCTCCAGCAGGTCGATGTTCTCCTGCGGCACGGACCGCTGGGCCTCCGCCGCCTTTCCGTTCTCCCTGAGGGTGGGGAGGAGGTCCTGCACCGCGCCGAGCACCGTGGCGGTGCCGGCCTTCGCAGCCGTCATTGTTCTGTCTCCTTAACAGGTCGCTGGCTCGGGCGGATCAGGCGGAGCGGCCGGCGCCGATGAGCACGCTGGCCATCAGGACCGGGCGGCCGCTGCGGTTGTGCCAGGCGTGGTTGGCTCCGCGCTGCACGACGCAGTAGCCCGGGGTCAGGCGGGTCTCGGTGCCGTCGTCGAGCTCCAGCCACAGCTCCCCGTCGAGGATCAGGTTCACGTCGACGGTGTCGGTGCGGTGGCGGCCGAACTCGTCCGGCTGCAGCGCGGCGAGCACGCCGGGGAACACGCGCTCGGCCTCCGCGGCGGCCTCGGCCGGGTCGACGGTGACCTCGGGGGCGGGCGCGTTCTCCGGGGGCATCGTCAGCAAGAGGAAACGGATGCCGCCGGGCTCGGGGAAGTAGGGGGCGAAGCTGACGTCCTGCTCGCCTGGGCCGACGACCGGCGTGCTGTCGGTGCCCCAGATCTGGTAGACCTCGATGCCGGGGAGCGCGGCGACGGTGGTCGGCTTGACGGCCTCGGCGACGTCGACCCGGGACTTGCCCTCCGGTTCGGAACCGATCGATATCTGGCGTATGTCGAACATCACGTGCTGTCCTTTCGTCAGGGAAGGGTGCGGTATCGCGAAGGACGATCGCCGGGCCGGGCGCGGGGCCGCCGCGCCCGGCCATGGGCAGGACGGCGCCGCAGGGGAGTGCGGACGCCGCCCGCGAACCGGGGCCGCCCGGTGAGGGGCCGCTTCCCGGTCCGCGGCCCTGGGCCGTGGGCCGATCAGGCCGCCGCCGGCGACGCGAACGAGGTGGGCGCAAGCACCTCAAGCGCGTGTTCGATCAGGTCCATGGAGGCGGCCGGATCGGTGTGCGGGCCGACCACCTCGTAGTCGAAGTTGAAGTCGGCGAACACCTCGGTGGCGCCCAGTTCCCGCATCTCGGCCAGGTCGGCGGCGATCTCCTCCAGCGAGCCGTTGAACAGCTGCCGTCCCGGCTGGCCACCCGGCCGGACGAAGGCCGCGGCACGCACCACGATCCGCGCGGCATCCGGGTCCTTGCCCGCGGACTCGGCGCCCTCGCGCACCAGCTCGGCGGCGCGGGCCACCTCCTCCCGGGTCACGAACGCGGGGCCCACCCATCCGCTGCCGAGCCGGCCGGCGCGGCGCCACGCCTTGTCGCCGCTGCCGCCGAGCAGCAGCGGCAGCGTCCGCTGCACGGGCCTGGGCCGGACCAGGACCCGCGGAAGGTGGGCGAACTCGCCGTCGAAGGCGGCGATCTCGTTCTCCCACATCTCCCGGAGCACCGTGACGTACTCGAGCGTCCGGCCCAGCCGGCGCTCGAAGGGGACGCCGGCTGCCAGGAACTCCTCGGGCGACCAGCCCTGGGCCGCGCCGACGTCCAGCCTGCCGCCGCTGACCCGGTCCAGGGCGATGAGCTGCTTGGCGAGCACGGGGGGCGAGTAGAACGGCGCGACGACGGCCGAGATGCCCAGCCGGATGCGGGTGGTCCGGCTCGCGAGGTAGGCCAGGGTCACGATCGGTTCGCACACCTGCCGGAAGACCTGGCCGAAGTGGTCCTGTTCGCCCTCCCCGTCGGGGCCGACGGGGAACAGCAGCCTGCTCAGCGTCCACAGCGACCCGTAGCCGAGTTCCTCGGCTCGCTGGGCCACGCGCAACTGGTTCTGCGGGGTCGCCCAGGGGCCCGCGAAGGGCGGGGCGATCCCGATCGTCAACGGCCGGCTCGTCGGGTTCATCGCTTCGGCTCCTGTCATGGTCGTCGGGGACGGCGTCAGGCCTGGCCGGTGCGGAACATGGCCGCCCTGTCCTCGTCGGACACGTCGGTCGCGAACACCAGCGGGTCGTACACCTCCCGGTAGACCCGGATGAGGCCGTCGACGACGTGGAAGAAGGTGAAGTAGTGGTTGGAGTAGAGGGCACCGCTCGGCTGCACCAGGTCGGCGGTGAACTCCACGAACACCCATTCGGGGTCGGTGAACCGGCGGACCTCGACGATGGTGAACTTCATCGACTGGGTCGCCTCGGTGAGCCCGGTCCACAGGCCGCGCAGTGTGTCGGCCCCGTGCAGCTGCTTGGGGTAGCCGGGTGGCGAGTAGGGCATGTCCTGCACCACGTCATGCGCCAGGCAGGCGATCGCCGCGTCGACGTCGCCCGCGTCCAGGCTCTCCAGAAAGCGGCGGGCGACCGCGGGGGCGCTGTCGCCGGCCGGGCGGCCACCGCCCAGGACGGCGAGGTTGCCGCTCGACCAGGTCTGGCTGATCGTCAGGGCGTGGATGCGCCAGCCCTCGGCCTTGCGGACCAGGCCGAAACGGTAGTTCCCGGCGATGACGAGCGTGTCGTCGCCGGCCGGCACCGGGGCGAGGTGCTGGGCGTGGAACTGGGCGACGCACTCTGCGGTGTCGCCGTCGATCTGCACCAGGTGGTTGGCCATGATGTGCTGCGTCGGGCCGAGGGTGGCGAACAGCCCGGCCCATCCGTCGATCATGTCGGCGCGGCCGACGGTCACCCGTGCCCCGCCGGGCATGGTGCGGGTGTCGAGGTCGACCCGCTCGGTGAACAGCTCGGCCATGCGGTCCCACTCGCGCAGGTCGGCGTGCCAGCCGTATCTGACGCACGTGTCGACGATGTCCTGGCGGTCGCTGGTCATCTCGTCTCCTCGGCTCGCCGGGCGGTCACAGCGTGGACGCGAAGTGCTCGGCGACCGCGTCGAGCGCGGCCTCGACGTGGCTCTCCTGGTCGTAGAAGTCCATCTGGCCCCCGGCCTGCCAGATCAGTTCCTTCCTGGCGGGCAGCACCTCGTGGAACCTGCGGACACCGTCGGGGACGGCGGCGTCGGGGCTGTGCACGATCACCGTGGGGGCGGTGACCAGCGGGGCGGCGGCGATCGGGTCGAAGCCCAGCCACCCGGGCCAGCCCATCACGGCGAACCTGTTGCCCCACTGGGGGACGGCCCCGCGGTCGGCATCCAGGTAGTAGTCGAAGGGGCCGTACATGGCGGCCGCGGCGTTCTCCGTGCTGACGCCTGGCACGTACTCCACGATGCCGGTCTCCGCGTACCTGCGCTGCGCGGCCAGACCCGCCTCGCGGCGCTCGGCGACCGCCTGGGCACCTCCGTAGATGGCCTCCACCAGCTGCGCGTCGTGGAGCCAGGGCGCGACGAGGCCGAGCGACCTGACGCGGCCGTCGCCCGCGGCGTTCACCACGGCGTAGCCGGCCCCCGCGCATATCCCGAGCTCGCCGACGCGGCCGGGCGCGACGGCGGGGTGCGTGGCGAGGAAGTCGATCGCGCTGCGCAGGTCTGCGATCTTGCGCACCGGGGACTCCAGGTCGCGGGGCGCACCGCCGGACTCGCCGAAACCGCGGAAGTCGAAGGCGAGCGCCGCGATGCCGCGGCGGGCGAGCCCGGCCGCGTACAGGCCTGCCATCTGCTCCTTGACGGTGGTCCAGGAACCGGCCACGGCAACGGCGGGGAAGGCGGTCCCGTCCGCGCCCGGGGGCAGGTACAGGTCTCCGGCCAGGGTGTCGCCGCCGCTGGTGAACGCCACCCGCTCCCGGTGGACAATGTCGGACATGGGTCTCTCCTCTGGTTTCCTTCTGGGCTGTGCTGCGTGTCCGGTGGGCGTGGGGGATCAGACGCGATAGCGCTTCTTCACGTCCTCCGCGAAACCGAGGTAGTCGCGCAGGGGCCAGACCTCCTCGAACTCGAGGTACTCGCGCATGGGCAGCCGGCCGAGCGCGGTGCGGTCGAGTTCCTCCGCGTCGGGCGAGTCGATGATCGCGATGACCCGCTTTTGGGCCGCGACCTTCCAGATGCCGACGCAGAAGCCCGAGTCCACGGTCTCCTGGGCGTGCTCGGCCTCCTCGGCCTCGACCTCCCACAGGTCGTCGAGAGAGATGCGGCCCTCGTGGTTCCAGCGCATCTGCACGTAAAAGAGCATGTCGGTCCTTCTCTCAGCCCCAGAGGGCCTTGGTGAACGGGTGGTCCTGGCCGAACACCTCGACGGCCAGGTCGAGGGGGCGCTTGCCGTCGTGCCCGAGGAGATCGCGGCGGGCACCGGCCGCCATGACGATCCGGGCGCATTCCTCGTAGCCGTGCCAGATCGCGTCGTGCAGCGGGGTGTAGCCGTTGGTGGCGCCCTGGAAGTCCAGGTCCACGCCGGGCCAGGAGGAGATCAGGGCGGTGAGCTCGGTGTGCCCGTTGTAGACCGCCTTGTGCAGCGGCACCGCGCCGAAGGTCGGCTCGGTGGCGTTGACGTCGGCGCCGGCCTCCAGCAGCAGGCGGGCGATGGCGGTGTGCCCGTCCCTGGCGGCCACGAGCAGCGCGGTGTGCCCGTCGTTGAAGCTGTTGCCGATCGGGTAGCGCTCGTCGACGTCGGCCCCCTCGCGCAGCAGGGCGCGCACCGCGTCCTCGTCTCCGGCGACGACCGCGGCCATCAGCCGGTGTCCCTCCGCGCGGGCGGTGTCCTCGGCCAGGCGCTGCTTGAGGTAACGCTCGGCCAGCAGCAGCCGGTCCTTGCCGATGGTGTTCACGTTGAGCTCGTAGGCGAAGTGCTCCTGCAGCGAGAAGCCGTAGTGGGTGTGCAGGTTGAGCCCTGCGCCGCGGTCCAGGAGGTAGCGGGCTATCTCGGGGAACTTGAACCACAGGGCGTCCATCAGCGGGGTGTGGCCGGTGGTCGGGGCCACCGAGTCGACGAATGCCCCGGCCTCCACCAGGAGCCGCACCACCTCCGTGCTGCCGCCCTGGCACGCCTTGTGCAGGGCGGTCGCGCCCGCCTTGCTGTCGGCCGTGAACACGTCGGCGCCGGCCGCGATGAGCGCGGCCACGGTGTCCGGGTCCGCCTGGCCCGCGGCGATCATCAGCGCCGTCAGGCCGGTGGCCTCCTCGCGGGCGCCGGGGTCGGCGCCGGCCGCGAGCAGGCTGCCGACCAGGCCGGCGTCCCTTGCCCGTACCGCCGCGAGGAGCCGGCCGGTGGGCGACGGCGCGCTCATGACGCCTCCTCGCGCAGCGCCCTGACGATGGCCGCGGAGTCGCTGTAGGAACGCCACTGGACGATCCGGCCGTCGCGCACCGTCAGGCGCTGGACGAACTCGATTTCGAAGCGTGCGCCGTTGCGGCGCACGTGGCTCACCTCGTGGATGATCCCCATGGCTTCCTCGCCGTCCACGACCAGGCCGACGAGCTCTTCCTCCCGGACGTCGCAGATACTCACAAAGGTCGCGAAGCTGTCCAGGGCGGCCTGCCGGCCGTGGTGGGTGCCGATCCACACCATGTCGGTGTTGAAGCCCGGCACCGGGGTGTGGTTGATGAACCGGACGTCCGGAGCGAGGAGCCGTCCGGCGGCCTCGACATCGCCGCCGAGCAGCGCGTCGAACCACGCCTGGGCGACCTCGCGGGTCGACTGTCCGGCCTTTGTTGCCTGACTCATTACGGGATTACCTCCACGAACTTCCGCCGATTCGCGGCGCTTCGGGGGTTGCAGGTCCGCCAACAGAATCCAGCCCGCCGAAAGGCGGAACAAGGCAGACATCACAAAGTGCCCTGCCAAACTTGGCGGCCACCCGTCGGCTTTGCGAGGTGTCACGACTTGACGAAGGAAGCGCACGAAGGGGGCATTCACACTCCGCCTCCGGAGCGGGAATCATTGTTGTTTGCGCAGGTCATGCGCTGCGATAAAGGCATGAGCCGATGCTGGTAGTGCGAATACCAACACGAGACGTCACTGGATTACCCGCCCGGCGGGCACGCAGCCTTATACGGCGAACAGAGAAGTGTGCCCCGGCAGAAGGATCTACGTGATGAGTGAAAGGAACGGTCCCGGCACGGCGTCCGGGATCGCGTTGCCTCAGTCCGCCGTCGACCTCATCAACGGGCCGGCGCTCGGCCACGTGGTCAGCCTCAATCCGGACGGCAGCCCGCACGTCACCGGGGTGTGGCTGGGCATGGACGGGAACGACGTCGTGTTCGCCTCCATGTACGCCTGGCGGAAGACGAAGAACCTGATGCGCGATCAGCGGGTCGCGATCTC
Organism: Streptomyces hoynatensis; assembly: GCF_003626535.1. Classification (GTDB taxonomy): domain Bacteria; phylum Actinomycetota; class Actinomycetes; order Streptomycetales; family Streptomycetaceae; genus Streptomyces; species Streptomyces hoynatensis. The sequence continues at coordinate 32,099 of NZ_RBAL01000032.1, read as the reverse complement.
GGTGGAGGGTGCCGGCTTCCACGACAGCGGCCTGCGGGAGTACCTCGTCCTGCGGGGGCGCGCCGAGGTGACCGAGGGCGGCGCCTTCGCGCTGCTGCGCAGGCTGGCCGAGACCTACATGGGCCCGGGCGTCGCGTTCCCGCCCGACGAGCTGGCCGATCGCGCCGGCTACGTGATGCGGATGCGGGTCGAGGAGATCGGCGGCGTCGGGCCCTGGACGGGCGCGCCGCCCGGCCTGCCGGAGGGGCATCCGGGAGCCGCGTGACCCAGCCGGATCGTGAGCGTGAAGGGAAGCAGACTGTGACCAGCACGAATCAGGACGACATCCGGGCCCGCAACGTGCGGACCGTGCGCACCTTCTACCGACTGCAGGAGGCGATGGACTTCGAGCGCTGGCTGGAACTGTGGGCCGAGGAGGCCGGGCAGGACATCCCCTACGCCCCGGAGGGCTTTCCCACCACGGTGCGGGGCAAGGCCAACCTGGAGGGGCTCTACCGCCCCCTGTTCGAGGGGTTCGCCGAGATCCACATCCAGGACCTGCGTGTCGATCCGCTGAACGATCCGAACCGGGTACTGGTCCGCTGGCACACCCACGGGCCCCTCAAGAACGGCGGCCTGTACGAGAACGACCTGGTGGGCGTCTTCGAGTTCGGCGAGGACGGGCGTATCACGCACCTCACCGAGTACCTCAACCCGCAGAAAGTCAACATCCACCCGTGAGCGGCGGGCACCGACGGGGAGATCGGGGAGACCGGGAATACATGGACACGATCATCACCTCGGCCGAGTTCCGCGGCATCTTCGCGAGCCTGCCGACCGCGGTCGCCGTCGTCACCACCAGGGACGCGGCGGGCCGGCCGACGGGCATCACCACCAACACCGTGACGGCCGTGTCGCACGAGCCGCCGCTGCTGTCGGTGTGCCTGGACCAGGACTCCGCCACCCTCGCCGCCATCCGTGACCACGGCGCCTTCGCGGTCAACTTCCTCGCCGAGACGGGAGAAGGGATCTCGCGGGTCTTCGCGGAGAAGGAGCCGGACAAGTTCTCCCGCCTGCGGCACGCCTCGATCGAGGGGGCTCTGGGCGGGCCGGTCTTCGCCGAGGACGTCGTCGCCCACGCCGAGTGCTCCGTGCATGCCGAGGTCGTGATGGGAGATCACTCGATCGTCGTGGGCCTGATCCGTGGCGGCTCCACCCATGCGCGCGTTCCCCTGATGTACCACCGCAGGGAGTACTCGTCCTGGCGGCCGGCGCGGGTCGCGGGGGAGCCGGTCTGAGCGGCCGGGCATGCCCCACGCAACGGCCCCGGGGTGCCGGCGGGCCGGTCTGCCGCCGGTCCCCCGGGGTCTTCGTGTGCTTGGGCGGCGTGGCGCACGGCCGGTGCCGCCGCGGCTCGGCCCCGGTCCCCGGGCGCTGCCCGCCGGGGCCGGGGCCGATGCGGTTTCTCAGGCGGCCTCGGCAATGTCCGGAAGCGAGACGGAGTCCTCGATGGAGACGACGGTGCCGGACAGGCCGGCCGCTCTCAGGGCTGCCCGGACGGGCCCGGAGGCGCCCTCGACGGTCATCTCGGTGCCGGGGGGCAGTTGCTGCTGGGCGAGGGCCAGGCACCTGGCGCCGGCGGAGCCGAGCGACTCCAGGCCGGCCATCTCCAGCCGGAGCCGGCGGATGGGCCGCGTGCCCGCCTGCTCCAGCAGGCCGCGCAGGGCGGAGGTGCCGCGGTCGTCGAGGCGGCCGGACAGGTGGACGGTGGCGGTGGAGTCCGTGAAGCCCAGGGTTGCGTCGAAGGACATGGTTCAGCTCTTTTCCGGGGTCGTGGCGACGAGAACGACGGCCGAGTGCGGGGCGAGCCGCAGCAGGCCCGCGTTGCCCAGGACGGGCTCCCGGCCGGGTGGGTGCGCGTCGGCGGGCGAGGTCCGGGCCGTGTCGGCGAACAGGGCCCAGCGCGTGCCGGCGGGGGGCCGGGGCGGGATGAGGGGAAGGGTGTCCCCGCCGCGGTTGGCGGCGAGGAAGACGGTGTCGTGCCCGGCGGCCGGCCCGCCGTCCTCGTCGTGCAGCATCACCGCGGTCAGCGGGGAGTGCGGCGACCGGTCGGGCCGGCCCGGGCGTACGCCGTGCCGGCTCATCGGCGGGAGGCTCCAGCCGGGCGGGGTGGGTCCGGTGGGGTGCCGCATGCGGTGCACGGCCGGGTGCGCGCGGCGGAAGGCGATGCACAGCCGGGTGAACCGGTGCAGGTCCCGGTGGCGTTCCACGAGGTCCCAGTCGAACCAGCTGATCTCGTTGTCCTGGCTGTAGGCGTTGTTGTTGCCGAGCTGGGTGCGGCCGCACTCGTCCCCCGCGGTCAGCATGGGGATGCCCCGGCTCATCAGCAGGAGCAGCAGGGCGGTTTTGACCTGGCGGGCGCGCAGCCTGTGCACGGCCGGGTTGCCGGTGGGGCCCTCGTGTCCGCAGTTCCAGCTGTCGTTGGCCGTGATGCCGTCTTGTCCCTGCTCGCCGTTGCGCTCGTTGTGGGGCCGGTCGTAGGAGCTCCAGTCGGCCAGCGTGAATCCGTCATGGCAGGTCACGTAGTTCACGGAGGCGGCGGGGCCGCGCGCGGCGTACAGGTCGGGTGAGCCGGCCAGCCGGGTGGCGAGGTCGGCGGCCGCGCCGGGGCGGCCGGTCAGGAAGCGCCGGACCGTGTCCCGGTAGCGGTCGTTCCACTCGGCCCAGCGTCCGTGGTGGGGGAAGCGGCCGACCAGGTCGAGGCCGGAGGCGTCGGTGGCCTCGGCGATCAGCCGCCTGCCGGCCAGCACCGGGTCGTGGGCGATGGCCTCCAGAAGCGGCGGGTCGTCCAGCGGCCGGCCGTCGGTGCCGCGGGCGAGGATGGCGGCCATGTCGAACCGGAAGCCGTCCACGTGGTATTCGGTGGCCCAGTGCCTGAGGGCGTCCAGGATGACGGTGCGCATGTAGGGATGGTTGGCGTTGACGGTGTTGCCGGTGGCCGTGAGGTTGAGGTGCCTGCCGTGCTCGTCCATCAGGTAGGCGCCGCCCCCGGCGAGGCGGCGCCAGGAGTGGTCCGGGCCGCGGTGGTCTCCCTCGGCGGTGTGGTTGAAGACCACGTCGAGCAGCACCTCGATGCCGGCGTGGTGGAGGTCGCGGACGAGGAGCTTGAACTCGTGGTGGACGCGGTCGGGGCGCGCGGCGTAGGAGGCCTTGGGGGCGAAATACGAGAGGGGGTTGTAGCCCCAGTAGTTGGGCAGGGGCCGCCCGGTTGCGGGCTCGGTGAACGTGTTGTCCGTCTCGTCGAATTCGAAGACGGGCATCAGCTCGACACAGGTGACCCCGAGGTCGCGCAGGTAGGGGATCTTCCGGCGCAGCGCCTCGAAGGTGCCGGGCGCCTCGGTGCCCGAGGAGGGATGGCGGGTGAAGCCGCGCACGTGCAGTTCGTAGACGACGAGCTGTTCCTCCGGGTGCTGCGGGAGGCGGTCGCCCTGCCAGTCGAACGGCTCGGGGGGCTGCACCACGCTGCGGCGTCGCCGGCGTCTGCCCCAGGTTTCCGCCCCGGCCAGGGTGGTCGCATACGGGTCGAGCAGCACGGGCGGCTCGGCTTCCTGCGGGTCTGCGCCGGGCGGGAAGGCCCGCAGGCCGTAGTGGACGGGGCCGGGGCCGAGGCCGGAGACCACCATGCTGAAGACGTCACCGGCGCGGTGCTCGGCTGGGAAGGGCACCTCATGCCGCACCGATCCGTCGGTGGGGTCGAGCAGGACCAGGTGCAGGCGCTCCGCGGCCGGGGCGGCCACCGAGAAGCGGATGCCGTCCGCCACCGGGTGCGCCCCCAGCGGCAGCGCGGGGCCGGGGCCCACCCGCAGCCGGGGCCGGGCCGTGGGGGCGGTCACGGCCGGGGCTCCCGCACCGGGCGCAGCCGCGCCCGCACCGTCAGCCTCCCGTCGCTGCGGGGCAGGCGGACCGTCAGGTTCCGGGCGTCGAAGTCCTGGTAGGGCGCGCCGTCCACCCAGACGGATTCCAGGAGCACCCGGCCGGCGGGCAGCAGGTCGGGGGCCGCGCGCAGCAGGCCCCCCGGGTAGTGCGCGTCGGGCCGGGGGCGGAACCAGAGGTCGAGCGGCTCCCCGTGCACGAGCAGCCGGGTGTACGTCTCGGCCAGGAAGCACAGTTCGGCCTTGTGGTAGAAGCTCATCGCGTGGCTGCCCTTGAGCCGCTCCTCCCCCACCAGGTAGGGCAGTCCCTGCGCGAGCACGGTGAAGTACACCCCGCCCTCGTCGTGGTCGAGGAAGAACGCGTTGTAGAACGCGGCCGACTCCCGTGCCTCGCGCAGGAACTCCTCCTGCCCGGTGCGGCCGGCCAGGATCAGGTAGGCGAGGACGGCCTGTTCCTGTTGCCACCACGTCTTGCGGTCGTGCCAGACGAAGTCGTGGCGGCCGTTCCTGGCGACGCGCTGCACCAGGTCGTACCAGCCGCCGCGCTGGGCGTCGCGCCCCACCGCGGGCAGGGTCCGTCCCAGGCGCTCGGCCAGCGCCCGGTACTCGGGCTTGGGCCGGGCGGTGTGCATCCGCATCAGGTTCCACGCGATCTTCAGGTTGTGGCCCACCACCGCGCGGTCCTGCTGCCAGCCCCAGGAGGGGTCGGGCGTCCAGTCGCCGTGGAAGCGCTCGCGGACGAACGGGCTGGCGGCCGGTTCCGGCTCCGGCATGTGTGTGACGATCATGTCGAAGGTGTGCTCGAGCATCTTCAGGTACCGGTCCTCCCCCGTGGCCAGGTAGAGGTTGAACAGGTACGCGGGGGCGTGGTCCCCGATGGAATTCCAGTTCTTGCGGTAGCGGTTGCGGCCGAGGGAGTCGTGCAGCGGGCTGAGGGTGACCGGGTCGATGTGGGAGAAGTAGCCGCCGAGCCGGTCGTCGGCGAAGAACCGCTCGAAGAGGCGGACGGTCGCCTCGATGTCCTGCCTGAGGTACGGGGCTCCGGTGACGCGGTAGGTCTGGGTGAGGCCGACCAGGGCGTAGATCTGCTCGTAGGCCGGGATGGCACGGTAGTCGTCGCCGAACTCCGAGGCGAAGAGCTTGCGTTCGCGGCCGCCCGCCTGGTCGATGCCGTGGTACCAGTACACGACGTCGTGCTCGGTGTCCGTGAAGCGCATGTGGTCGTGGAGGTACTGCGCGCCCTGCTCGGCGACCTCCGCCAGGTCGGCGTCGCCGGTGAGCATGTAGGCGCTGGCCATGCCGTAGACGAGGCGGGAGATGGTGTCCGTCTCCTGCAGCCGCTGGCCGGTCTTCTCCCCGCTGCCGCGTATCCGGGTGCGGTAGTCGGCGAAGTCCACCGGCCCTTCCGCGAACTGGGAGCGCCGGTAGAAGCGGGCCAGCTGGTGCAGCTGACGGGTCCACCAGCCGCCCTGTTCGAAGGGGAAGGGCTCCTTTGGCGTTCCGACGACGGTCAGGTGGCCGGCCTGGAACCTGAGTCCTTCGGGTTCCGGGTAGACGGGACCGTAGCTGAAGACGAGGACGCCGGGCAGCAGCACGTCGTACAGCCTGGCCGTCACGTCCTCGTAGGGCGCGCCGAGGTTGCGGAGCATCTGGCCGGAGGTGGTGTCGGTCAGGTGCACCGTGACGGGTCGGCCGTCCACGGTGCGCAGCGCCACCTCGCGGCCCTCGCGGCCCAGGACGTAGCCGGCGACCGTGTCGGAGAAGGAGAAGTCGATCTCAGCCATCGCTCCTCCTCCAGGGGGCGCCCCACCGCCTGACGCCGCCGGGCTGGGCGGGCACGAGGGCCGCCCGCCCGTCCGTCTCGTCCCCCTCCGGCGCCTCTCCTTCCGGGACCCTTGCGCCCGGTCCCGCGCCGGCCCGGGTCAGGCTCGTGATGACGGCGCGGGCCAGCAGGTGGCAGTGGTCGACGGTGCGGCCGGTCACCAGGTCGCCGTCGACGACGAGGTCCTGGTCGACGTACTGCGCGCCCATGTTGCGCACGTCGCCGATGAGGTTGTTGTGGCAGGCCACCGGGCGGTCGCGCACCAGGTCGGTGGCGGTGGACAGCAGCCAGAGTCCGTGGCAGGAGAACGCCTTGACCAGGTGCCGGATGCGGAAGGCGCGGCGCATCAGCGCCACGGCGGGTGCCGTGCCCGTGGTGCTCTCGCTGTAGCGGAGCCGGTCGGCCACCATGCCGCCGGGGACCACGAGCGCGGCGTACCCGGTCAGCTCCTGGTAGTCGAGGGCCTCCAGGTCCCCGCTGACGGCGAGTGGCGCCCGCTGCTCGTGCCCCGTGAAGACGAGGGATTCCTGGCCCCACAGGCGGCTGAGCAGGACGACCTCGGCGCCCTCCTCGGCGAACCTGCGCCGGTAGTAGGCGATCTCCTCCTCGATGTAGTCGCTCTCCAGCAGGATGCCGATGCGCCGGCCGCGTAATGGCGCGTCCATGGCCGCAGTGGTCATCGCGAACACTTCCCAGTCGGTCGGGGCCCGCTCCGCGGCGCCCGTGGGTGAGCAGGTTTCAGCGGATCAGGTCGAGCGGGGCCGAGTCCGGCAGCAGCTGGGCCCGGTCCATGTCGAGGGTGCGCAGGCGCACCGCTCCGGCCCGCAGGACGACCGACCAGTGCTGGGTGGCCTCCACGCCGATCCAGCCGTCCGGCTCCTGCGGGCGCCACAGTTGCCAGCGCAGCCTGACGGACACGTCGGCGTGCAGGGGCGAGGTCAGGCGGATCTCGGCCTGCTCCACCTCGTGCCGCTCCTGGGGAAAGCGCCTCTTGGTCCTGACGTACCAGTCGCGGAACTCGTCCCGGCCCCGGAGGGTGACCTGCGGGAAGTGCACCACGAGGCCGAGGGGAGCGAGGTGTTCGAGCACCTGCTGTGCGGGGAGCCCCGCGTCGCGGGCCTCCAGCCAGGCCTGGACGAGCCGGTGCACCTCCGGTTCCCCCAGGACGGAGGCCGCGGCGGAAGCGGCCGGCGCGACGGGGGTGGCGGGCGCGATGCCGGCCGGCGGGGTCGCAGTCAGGGAAGTCGCCATGCTAGGAGATCCTCAGGTCCACGAGTACGGGCCGGTCCTGCTCCAGGACGGCGTCCACCGCCTCCTCGACGTCCTCCGGCTTGTCCACGCGTACGCCCCTGATGCCCAGGGCGCGCGCGAGGCCGGTGAAGTCGATGTCGGGGCGCGAGAGATCGAAGGCATCGGGGTGTGCGTGGGGGCGTGTGCCCAGTTCGCGCCAGTACTGCTCGATGTTGTCGTCGAGGAGCCGGTAGCGCTGGTTGTTGCACACGACGAATCCCGCGGCGATGCCGTACCTTGCGGCCGTCCACAGCGCCTGGAAGGTGTACATGCTGCCGCCGTCGCCGGTGAAGCCGACCACCGGCTGCTCGGGCCTGGCCAGTTTCATGCCGAGCGCGCCGGGGATGCCCACGCCCAGCGAGCCGCCGCGGGTCTGGAAGTAGTGGCCGGGCCGCCGCGGGGGGAGGTTGCGCAGCAGGGGCCCGGAGGCGGTCAGGGCCTCGTCGAAGACGGCCAGGTCTTCCGGGGCCCGGTCCGCCAGCCGGCGGGTGAACCGTTCGAGGACGCCGTCCGCGGCTGCGGCGGACGCCGCCGCGGGCGCGGCGGGCAGCACGGCGCGCCCGGCCTTGGGCAGCCGCCTTTCGAGTTCGGCCTTCAGCGCGGCGAGCCCGAGTTTGGGGTCGGCGACCATGCCCAGCGAGACCGGGAAGTTCTTGGCGATCTCGTAGGCGTCGAGGTCGAGGTGGACGAGGCGTGCCCCTTCCCGGAACGGGCTGCGCAGGGCCGGGAACACCTCGGGGAAGACGTACGTGCCGACGATGAGGACGGCATCCGCGTCGCCGACCACACGGGCGCTGGCGGAGCCGAACATGTGGCCGAGCTGCCCGCGGTACAGGGGGTGAGTGGCGTCCAGGTTGACCTCGGAGGAGTCGACGCCCCACACGGGGGCGCCCAGCCACTCCGCCACCTCGGCGAGTTCCCGCTGCGCCCCGCTGGCGGCGACGCCGTCGCCCATGAGGATGAGCGGGCGTTCGCCCGCGGCCAGCAGGCGCGCGGCCTCCGCCACGTCCTCGGCGGCGGGCGCCACGCGGGTGGAGGGGACGGAGGTGGCGACGGCCGGCTCCGCGGTGACCTGGTCCAGCACGTCGGCCGGCACCACGAGGACGACGGGCCCGCGCGGCGGGGTCATGGCGATCTTCACGGCACGCCGCAGCATCCGCAGCACGGAGGACGGGTCCAGGACGCGGGCGGCCCACTTGGTGACCGGCTCCGCCATCGCGACGAGGTCGGCGGCCATCTGGCCGTCCATGGCGTCGTAGCGCACCCCTGCCTCGCCGACGAGGACGACCAGGGGCGAGTGCCCGCGCTTGGCCTGGTAGAGCATGCCGATGCCGTTGCCGAGTCCGACGCCGCTGTGCAGCTGGACCAGGGCCGGGCCCCGGGTGGCGCGGGCGAACCCGTCGGCCATGCCGACGGCGACGCCCTCGTGCAGGGTCAGCACGTAGTCGATCGGCGAACGGTCGACGAGGTCGAGGAAGCCCTGCTCGACCGTTCCCGGATTGCCGAACATGTGGGTGATTCCGTCGGCCGCGAACTGTTCGAACAGCGCCGCCTTGCCCGGCCTGGCGAACATGGTGACTCCTTCCTCACACGCCTGAGTGGACGGTGACTACCAGCCGTGACGGCGCAGGCCGTTCTCCAGGACCTCGACGAGCAGTTCCCCCGAGGGGCCCGAATCCGGTGTGGACCGGGCGGTGACGAAGGGGTGGTCGACGATCACGGAGATCTCCTTGCCGACGTTGCCGTGGAACCCGCCCTCGGGTCCGGTGGCGTCGCGCAGGATGTACTCCAGCGGGTACGGCGGGGGGCCCATGTTGAAGTCGACCCCGAGGAAGCCCGTGCCGTCCTTGTAGTCGTACTCCTTGGGGTGGCCGGTCACGTGCTTGCCCCACAGCAGGCTGGTGCGGGTCTCCAGGTCGCGGGCGAAGGCGAGGGCGGCGACGCCGTAGCACTCCGCGAGGATCGGCTTGTCGGCGGCGGCGAAGGCGAGAATCACCTGGTGCAGCCGCTCGTTGTTCGCCAGGTCGACGATCGGGCCGCTGCCCCCGACGATGACCAGCGCGTCGAAGCTGCCCACCAGCCCGTCCAGGGCCTCGTCGAGCCGCCTGTGGTAGTCCTCCAGCTCCCGCAGGTGGTTGAGCGCGCTGTAGTAGGGGCGTTCGGGGATCAGGTCGGCCAGGCTGAGCGGATCGTCGAGCCGGGCGGATTCGTCGACCTCGCGCGCCCGCCGCGCCATGTCGGCCGTCGTCACCGACCGGCCGAGCGGGGGATCGACGTATTCGGCGTCCAGGCTCGGCGGAAGGGCACGGGCCCTCTTGCCGGTGGGGGTCAGGAATGTGGTGCGGTAACCGCGAGCATCGAACTGCTCCAGCGGCCCCACCAGTTCCTCACCCCAATACCCGTACTCGGAAAGAACGATGAGAATGCGCTTGGACACAAGCCCCTCCCGGGAAGGTTGGCAGCACGCTCGATCGGCCGGGCCGCCGGACGACGCGGCAGTCCGGGCCGCACTGCTTCCAGTCAACGGGCCCGCGGCCTTCCCGCCAATGCGCGGGGCGGAAAGGAGGGCCACTTCGCGGAGTTGACGGGATCGTCATCCGCCGGGGAAAAGGAATTGCCCGCACCGCCCGCGCCACCCTCCACGGCCGTCGCCGCGCGGTGAAAAGCAGCCGCCGCAACTGCGGCAACTGGACGCAATGAACTTCTGCATACCGACCGCCCGGCATTTTCCCGGTGTTTGAAGAAAACACTTGGCTACGTGCTGAAAACGACTTCAGGCGGTACATCGTGATGGGCAGGCTGGCGATCGAGGACGTCCATCCCGTCGTCGACGAGACGGGACGGTTCCCGGCGAAGGCCGTGGTGGGCGAGCACGTTCCGCTGCGGGCGACGGTCTGGCGTGAGGGCCACGAGGCGGTGGCGGCCGCCGTCGTGTGGCGGGGGCCGTCGGGCGGTCCCGCGTCGACCGTTCCCATGACCTTGGTCAACGCCGGCCTCGACCGGTGGGAGGCCGTCGTGGTGCCCGACCGTGAGGGCGTGTGGACCTTCCGCGTCGACGCCTGGGCGGACCCCTGGGCGACGTGGCGGGCCGCCGTCGAGGCGAAGGCCGGCGCCGGTCTCTCCGCGGGCGCGCTCGCCAACGACGTGGAGAGCGGGGCGCGCCTGCTGGAGCGGCAGGCCAGGCAGGTTCGGGTGCGTGTGACGCGCGAACGGCTGCGTGCCGCGGCGGCCCGGCTTCGCGACCCGTCGCTCGGCCTGCAGGAGCGGCTGGAGGGGGTGCGCTCACCCGAGGTGGCCCGGTCGTTCGAGACCGACCCGCTGCGGGAGCTGCGCACCCGCGGCCGCGTGCACCGCCTGCGGGTCGACCGCCCGCGCGCCCTGGCCGGGGCCTGGTACGAGCTGTTCCCGCGTTCCACGGGCGGCTTCGGCGAGGACGGGAAGCCGCGGCACGGCACCTTCGTGACGGCCGCCCGGGAGCTGCCGCGGATCGCCGCCATGGGCTTCGACGTCGTCTACCTGCCGCCGATTCACCCCATCGGCGAGGTCAATCGCAAGGGGCGGGACAACGCCCTGCGGGCCGGGCCGGGGGACGTGGGCTCCCCCTGGGCGGTGGGCTCCCGGCACGGCGGGCACGACGCCGTCCATCCGGAGCTGGGCACGCTCGCGGACTTCGACGCCTTCGTGGCCGCGGCGCGCGAGGCGGGGCTCGAGATAGCTCTCGACCTGGCGCTCCAGTGCGCGCCCGACCACCCCTGGGTCCGCGAACATCCCGAGTGGTTCACCCACCGGCCCGACGGCAGCATCGCGCACGCCGAGAATCCTCCCAAGTCCTACGAGGACATCCATCCGATCAACTTCGACAACGACCCGCAGGGGCTCTACGCCGAGATCCTGCGCATCGTGCGCTTCTGGGCGGCGCGCGGGGTGCGGATCTTCCGGGTGGACAACCCGCACACGAAGCCGCCGAACTTCTGGCCGTGGCTGATCGAGACCGTCAAGGGCACCGATCCCGACGTCCTCTTCCTCGCCGAGGCGTTCACCCGCCCGCCCGTGCTGCACGGCCTGGCCAAGGCCGGCTTCACCCAGTCGTACACGTACTTCACCTGGCGCACCGGCAAGCAGGAACTCGTCGACTACATGACCGAGCTCGTCGCCTCGGCGCACTACCTGCGCCCCAACTTCTTCACCAACACCCCCGACATCCTTCCCGGTCACCTCGCGAACGCGGCCCCTCCCGCGTTCGCGATCCGCGCCGCCCTGGCCGCCACCCTCTCCCCGAGCTGGGGCGTCTACTCGGGCTTCGAGCTGGGCGAGAACGAGCCCGTGCGGCCGGGCAGCGAGGAGTACGCGCACTCCGAGAAGTACGAGCTCCGGCCCCGCGACTACACGGCCGACCCCGGCGGGCTGGTGGCGTGGATCACCGCCCTCAACGGCGTCCGGGCCACCCACCCGGCCCTTGGGCAGCTGCGCACCCTGACGTTCCACGAGGTCGACGACGACGCTCTGCTGGCCTACTCCAAGACCGACCCGGCCTCGGGGGACACGGTGCTGTGCGTGGTGTCCCTCGATCCGGCCGCGACGCGGCGCGGGACGCTGCGCCCCGACCTCGGCGCGCTCGGCGCGGCGGCCGGGACGAAGGCCGAGGATCTCCTTTCGGGCGCGGGCATCGTGCTGGGGCCCGAGGTCCCGGTGGAGCTCGATCCGCGGCACGCGGTCGCCCAGGTGTTCTCCTGGAGCCGGCCGTGACCCGGCCCGCCGGGCCCATGGCCCGCCAGGAGCGCCACACGACCGGCGCCCGCCCGGCGCCCGTGCAGCCCGAATGGTTCAAGCGGGCCGTCTTCTACGAGGTGCTGGTGCGTTCCTTCCAGGACAGCAACGGGGACGGCATCGGCGACCTGCAGGGCCTGACCAGCAGGCTCGACTACCTGCAGTGGCTGGGCGTGGACTGTCTTTGGCTGCCGCCCTTCTACGCCTCGCCGCTGCGGGACAACGGCTACGACGTGTCCGACTACCGCGCCGTTCATCCCGAGGTCGGCACGATCGACGACTTCGTGGCCTTCCTGGACGCGGCGCACGAGCGCGGCATGCGAGTCATTATTGACATGGTCATGAACCACACGAGCGACCGGCATCCGTGGTTCCAGGCCTCCCGCAGCGACCCGGACGGCCCCTACGGCGACTACTACGTCTGGGCCGACGACGACAGACAGTACCCGGACGCGCGCATCATCTTCGTCGACACCGAGACCTCCAACTGGACGTTCGATCCCGTTCGCAAGCAGTACTTCTGGCACCGGTTCTTCTCCCACCAGCCGGACCTCAACTACGAGAACCCCCGGGTCCAGGACGCCATGCTCGACGTGCTGCGGTTCTGGCTCGACCTGGGCATCGACGGCTTCCGCCTGGACGCCGTCCCCTACCTCTTCGCCCAGGAGGGCACCAACTGCGAGAACCTGCCGCGCACCCACGACTTCCTCAAGCTGGTGCGGAAGGTGGTCGACGACGAGTACCCCGGGCGGGTCCTGCTCGCGGAGGCCAACCAGCTGCCCCACGACGTCGTCGACTACTTCGGCGAGTTCTCCGGCGGCGGCGACGAGTGCCACATGGCCTTCCACTTCCCGATCATGCCGCGCCTGTTCATGGCGGTCCGCCAGGAGTCGCGCCTGCCCATCTCCGAGGCGCTCGCGAGCACGCCCGCCATCCCCTCGGGATGCCAGTGGGGGATCTTCCTGCGCAACCACGACGAGCTGACCCTGGAGATGGTCACCGACGAGGAACGCGACTTCATGTTCGTGGTCTACGCGGAGGACCCGCGTATGCGGGCCAACGTGGGAATCCGCCGCCGGCTCGCCCCCCTGCTCGACAACAACCGTTCCAAGATCGAGCTGCTGACTGCCCTGTTGCTGTCCCTGCCCGGCTCGCCCGTCCTCTACTACGGCGATGAGATCGGCATGGGCGACAACATATGGCTGTGCGACCGCGACGCCGTGCGCACCCCGATGCAGTGGACCCCGGACCGCAACGCGGGCTTCTCCACCAGCACCCCCGGCAGGCTCACCCTGCCGACCGTCATGGACCCGGTCTACGGCTACCAGGTCACCAACGTCGAGGCCCAGACGAGCACGCCGAGTTCGCTGCTGCACTGGACCCGCAGGATGATCCGGGTCCGCCACCGCCACCCGTCGTTCGGCCTCGGCACCCTGACCGAGGTCGACTCGCCCAACCCCGCCGTCCTCGCCTTCCTGCGGCGCTTCGACTCGCCGGAGGGCGGCGACGTGGTCCTGTGCGTCAACAACCTCTCCGGCCGGCCCCAGCACGTCGCCCTCGACCTGCCCGGGCTGCGCTCGTGGGTCCCCTTCGAAGCGACCGGGAACGTGCCCTTCCCGCCCATCGGCGAGGAGCCCTACCGGCTGACCCTGTCCGGGCACGGCTTCTACTGGCTCGCGCTGCACCCTCCCGAGGAGACGGCATGACCCTCACCGCCCCGCCTCCGGCCCGCGCCGATGCGCTGCGCCGCGGACTCGCCTCCTGGCTGCCCGGCCGGCGCTGGTTCGCCGGCAAGGGACGGCCGTTCCTGGGCCCGCAGATCCTGCACCGGACGCCGCTGGCCGCCGCCGTGCCGGGCGCCGCCTGGCGGGCGGAGGTTCTGGTCGTCCGGGTGAGCCATTCGCAGGTCGAGGCCCCGGACCACTATCTGGTCCCCGTGGCGATGCGGCACAGCCTGCCGCCCGGCCTGGAGGACTCGCTCATCGCCCGGGACGAGCGCTGCGTGGTGTACGACGCCCTGGCCGACCCTCAGATCGTGCGGGACCTGGTCGACGGCCTCCTGAAGACCCGGCCCGGGCAGGGGGAGGTCGCCTTCCGCCGTGGCGGGGCCGTCGGCGACACCGGGCTCCCCCTCGGCGAGGCCAGGGTGCTGTCCGGCGAGCAGAGCAACACGTCGGTGGTGCTGGGGGACGAGGTGGTCCTCAAGGTGTTCCGCAGGCTGCGGCAGGGCGAGAACCCCGAGTCGGAGGTGCTGCGCCTGCTCACCGAGGCGGGCCAGCCCCATGTGCCGCCGCTGCTGGGCGACTTCGAGGGCCCCCTGGGGGAGGGCAGGGCCACCTACGGCATCCTTCAGCGGTTCCTTCCGGATGCCGCCGACGGCTGGGCGCTGGCGCTGGCCGGCGCGGGAGGCGCACCGGCGCCTGCGGGCGGCGCGGGCCCGGGCGACGGCTTCCCGGCGGAGGCGTTCCGCCTGGGAGAGGCCGTCGCGGCCGTGCACCGCACCCTCGCCGAGGCCGCCCCCACCACGCGGCTGTCGCGGGAGGACCTGCGGGCGGCCGGCGAGCGGATGCGGGCACGGCTGGAGGCCGCGGTGCGCCTGTCCCCCGGCCTGCGGACGATCGCCCCCTCGCTCGCGGCGGCGTTCGCCGGCCTGGCGGCCTCCGGGCCCGGGGTGCTCGCGCAGCGGCTGCACGGGGATCTGCACCTGGGGCAGACACTCCGCACCCGCACCGGATGGTCGCTCATCGACTTCGAAGGCGAACCGGACAGCCCGCTCGCGCACCGGCGCGCGCTGCACCCGGTCGCCAAGGACATCGCGGGCATGCTGCGGTCCTTCGACTACGCCGCGCATCACGGACTGCTGCGCGCCGAGCCGCCCGCCGCGGAACGCCGGGACCTTCAGGAGGCGGCGCGTGCCTGGGCCGCCCGCAGCCAGGAGGCGTTCTGCGAGGGCTACGCGAGGGCCGCGGGCGCCGACCCGCGAGAGCACGGCGCCCTGCTGCGCGCGTACCTCGTCGACAAGGCGGTCTACGAACTGGTCTACGAGATCCGCAATCGCCCGGGCTGGGCCTCCCTGCCGATGCGCGCGCTCGAACGGCTCTCCCGGGGCGCCGGGACGGGCGGGTCTCCGCTGTGACCGTCCGCGCCACCGGCCCTGCCGGCGCCGCCGCCCGGCGGCGGCCGGCCCGATCAGCGACGTGATGAGCGACTTGATGAGCGACTTCAGGAAGGGATTCGTTGCCGTGAGTTTCACTGATCCGTCCCCCGCGGCCCCGCCGTCGCCGACTGCGCGGACCGCGGACGTCTCACACCAGACCGTGGGCATCCTGGGCGGCACCGGGCCGCAGGGGCGGGGCCTGGCCTACCGGCTGGCCCGGGCGGGCCAGCGGGTCGTCCTCGGCTCGCGGGAGGCGGAACGCGCCGCCGCCACGGCGGACGGCCTGGGCCCGGGGGTGACCGGGACGAGCAACACCGAGGCGGCCCGGGAGGGCGACATCGTGATCGTGACGGTGCCCTGGGAGGGCCACGCCGCCACCCTGGGCGCGCTGCGCGAGGAGCTGGCGGGGAAGCTGGTGATCGACGCGGTCAACCCGCTGGGCTTCGACGCCAAGGGCGCCTACGCGATCCGCCCGGCCGAGGGCAGCGCGGCCGAGCAGGCTGCCGCCCTTCTGCCGCGCTCCCGGGTGACGGCGGCCTTCCACCACGTCTCCGCCGCCCTGCTGACCGACCCGGCGGTGGAGACCCTGAACACCGACGTGCTGGTCCTGGGGGACAGCAGGGCGGACACCGACGCCGTGCAGGCCCTGATCGGCCGCGTCCCGGGCATGCGGGCCGTGTTCGCCGGGAGGCTGCGCAACGCGCACCAGGTCGAGGCGCTGGTGGCGAATCTGGTGTCGATCAACCGCAGGTACAAGGCCCACGCGGGTCTGCGCATCACGGACGTGTGAGCGGGAGGGGCCGGTCCCGGCTGCCGCGGCCCGGGGAGGTGAGGCGCGGTGGCCTGGACCGGGGGGCCAGGTCAGTGCGCTCTCGCGCTGCCGCTCAGCCGTGAGCGCAGGTGGGCCGGACGGGCTCCTGTTCGGTGGACAACTCGCGTACCAGCGCGGCGAATTCGGCGACGAGCGGGTTGCGCGAGGCGGTGGGCCAGCCGATCGCCACCCGCAGCGGCTCCGCGTCCACCAGCGGCAGCCACACGAGCCCGGGGCGCGGGTAGTACTCGGCTATCGACTGCGGCACGATGCAGATGCCGGGGCCGGCCGCGACGTACTCCAGGAGTTCCTCGACGTTGTCGTTGGGCGGGCCGAACACCGGCTCGGAGCCGTCCGGGCGGGGCGAGACGGCCCACCAGTCGATCCAGCTCTTGGGGGCCTGGCGTGCCCAGGGCATCGGCTCGCCGCGCAGGTCGGCGAGTTCCACCTGCCGCTGCCCGGCGAGTCGGTGGTCGGCGGCCATGCCGACGACCCGCGGCTCCTGGCACACCACCTCGGCGGTCAGGCCGGTGAGGTCGGCCGGCAGCCAGATGAACGCGACGTCGACGAGGCCCCGTCGCAGGGCCGACACCTCGCCGGCCCAGTCCAGCCGCTTGGGCTCGACCGTCACCCCCGGGAAGCGGGTGGCGAACAGCGACCTGGACCGCGTGGTGAGGGGGCCGGCGCCGGTCGCCTGGAAGCCGACGCGCAGCACCTTGGCGTGCTGGGCGGCGGCGGTTCTCGCGGCCCGCTGGGCCGACTCCCAGGCGCTCAGGACCTGCCGGGCGGGCTCGAGGAACGCCGCTCCGACCGAGGTCATCTGCACCTCGCGGCTGTTGCGTGCGAAAAGGTGCACGCCGAGGTCGGTTTCCAGCTTGCGGATCTGCCGGCTGATGGCCGGCTGGGACATCGTCAGCCGCTCGGCGGCCCGGGTGAAGCTGAGCTCTTCGGCTACGGTGACGAAACACTCGATCGTCTTCGAGGCAACGTCCATGTTCCCCCCTGTCAACGGTGTATCAGCTATACCAGAAGCGCCCGCGGCCGCGCAGTGCCCGGGGGCATGCGCTTTCTGCGCTTCGACGTGGCTCCTCGTCCGGCCGCGAACGGCCGGCGGCCGTTCGCGGCCGGACCACCGTCGTCGGCCGGGGTGAGTGTGTTCCGGCCTTCGCCCGAGCGACCGGAAGGCGTTCCCCTGCCCGGCCCGGGGCACCCCGGACCGGGCAGGGCGGGCCGTGGCGGGCGGCGGCGAGGTGGCCGCCGGGATCACCTGGCCGGGCCGAAGGCGTCCACCCCGGTCAGCCGCGCCGAGAGGGCCCACAACCGCTCGGCCTGTTCCGGGTCGATCGCGTAGGCGTTGACCCCGCTCATCTGCCCCTCCTCGGTGCCGGGGTCGGCGACCGTGGCGATGTCGCAGTTCTCGCAGTACACCCCGCCCCGGCCGGCCAGCTGCGGCGAGGTCGACGCCCAGGCGGAGGTGGCGGCCCCCTGGTCTGTGTCCTTCCAGGGGATGAGGTCGTTGCCCTGCCGGTCGATCCAGCCCATCGCCACCATCTCCGCCTCGTCGATGTGGCGTTGCAGGGGCGTCCTGATGCCGCCCGGGTAGACGGAGAAGGCACGCACGCCGTGCTCGTGGCCCAGCCTGTCCAGGTGGAGGGCGAACAGCACGTTGGCCGTCTTGGCCTGCCCGTAGGCCTGCCACTTGTCGTAGGACCGCTCGAAGTGCAGGTCGTCCCAGCGGATGGCGGACAGCTTGTGGCCGCGGGAGGACACGGACACCACCCGGGCGCCGCCCTCGGCCAGAGCCGGCCACAGCAGGTTGGTGAGGGCGAAGTGCCCGAGGTGGTTGGTGGCGAACTGCGACTCCCAGCCGGGCCCCACGCGGGTCTCGGGGTTCGCCATGACCGCCGCGTTGTTGATCAGTATGTCGATGGGGCGCCCCGAGGCCAGGAACCCCGCGGCGAAGCGCCGTACGGACGCCAGGTCGGCCAGGTCGAGCGGTTCGATCTCCACCCGTTCCAGGCCGGCGAGTCGTTCCCGGGCCAGGTCCGGGCGGCGCGCCGGCACCACGACCGTGGCCCCGGCCCGGCTCAGCTCCCGGGTGTGGGGCAGCCCGATGCCGGAGTATCCGCCTGTGAAGACGGCCAGCTTCCCGCTCAGGTCCGTGCCTTTCAGCACGTCGCCGACGGTGCTTTCCCTGCCGAAGCCGCTGCCGAGGGGCCGCTGCGGGGTGGGTGCGTAAGCAGACATGTCCCGAACCTAGGCTCCCGGCACGCCTGATGCCACGGTGCCCGGCCAGGGCGCCGCCCGTGGATGCGGGCAGGCGGGCGCGGGCCGGGGGACCCTTCCTTCTCACGGCCCGTCAGGCACCGCCGCTGTCACGTCTTTTCCGGCGCCCGACATCACGAAGTACACCTAGGTAACGTGTCGAGGCTTGTTTGCCGCACCGAAGTTAGTAAGGTCCACCCATGGCTTCTACATCAGGCGACCGTGAGAAGGTCGTTTCCAAGTTGCCCGGACGGCTGCGGCAGGACCTGAAGGTCCGCGCCGCGCAGCTGGGCGTCGAGATCATGACGGCCGTCGAGCAGGGCATCGCCCTCTGGTGCGACCTGGCTTCCTCTCCCCCCGCCGTGGACACGACCGGCGCCGACTCGTTCTCGACCTGGCTTCCCCCGGGGCAGTGGGAGGTCTTCAAGGCGACGGCCGGGGACCGGCGGGTGTCGCTGACGCAGGGTCTGGCCCAGTCCGTTCAGGTCTGGTTGCAGACGAATCCCGCACCGGCGGCGAAGCGGCTGGAGATTCCCCGGCGGATCATCGTGTGCAACCAGAAGGGCGGCGTGGGCAAGACGGCGATCACCGCCGGCGTCGGCGAGGCGATGGCCGAGGACATGGACACCCTGCACCCGGTACGGATCTCCAAGCACTTCGCCGCCATGCTGGAGGGCCGCTCCCAGGACCCGCTGGCCCTGGAGGACCTGCCCGGGCTCGGGATGCGCGTGCTGCTGGTCGACTTCGACCCGCAGTGCCACCTCACCCAGCAGCTCGGTCATCAGCCGCTGCCCATCGAGGGCGACAGCCTCACCAAGCACATGGCCGGTGAGCCGGCCGGGGCGCTCGGCGACCTGGTGGTGCCGATCGAGGGCGAGCGGTTCGGCGACCGGCTGCACCTCCTGCCCAGCTGCAACGACGCGTTTCTCCTGGACGTGAAACTCGCCGGCGTCCGGGCCCGCGAGGCCTCGCTCGAGCGGGCCCTGGCCCCGATCGAGTCGGACTACGACGTGGTGCTCATCGACTGCCCGCCGAGCCTGGGGCTGAGCATGGACGCCGCCGTCCACTACGGGCGCCGCCGCGAGGGAGAGCCCCCGGGCTCCTCCGGGGTGCTGGTCGTGGTGCAGGCCGAGGACAGCTCGGCCGACGCCTACGCCCTGCTCACCTCCCAGATCGAAGACCTGCGGGGCGACTTGGCGCTGGAGCTGGACTACCTGGGCATCGTGGTCAACCACTACGACGCCCGCCGCGGCTACATCGCCACCTCCTCGCTGGAGGCGTGGATGGACATAAAGGACCCGCGGGTCGTCGGCGTCATCGGCGATCTCAAGGAGCAGAAGGAGGCGGTGCGGGTGAAGGAGCCCCTGCTCGCGTACGCCCCCCGCTGTGATCAGGCGGTCGGGATGCGGGCCCTGGCGAGGGCGATCTCATGAGCAAGGCCGACAAGCTCAAGGCCAGCGCTTCGTTCGGTGGGGCCCGTCAGGTGAGCGCCCGGCGGGCCGCGATCGGCGCCGCGACCGGCGCGCCCACCGTGGGGGTACCGGACCCGGCGGAACTGCCCCTCGCCCTGATCAGCCAGAACCCGGACAACCCGCGTGACCACCTGCGTGACCTCGACGGCCTGGTGCAGAGCATCCAGGAGCTGGGGGTCATCAACGCGATCACGGTGTCCCGCATCGACGCCTACCTGGCCGAACGGCCGGAGCGGGCCGGCGAGCTCGACGAGGGCGCGAAGTACGTGGTGGTCGACGGGCACCGGCGCCTGGAAGGCAGCCGCCGCGCCGGCCTGAAGTCGATCCGGGTCCAGGTCGACGACTCCCGGGTCGCCACCGACGAGGCCCTGCTGGAGACGGCGTTCGTGGCCAACTTCCACCGCGACGACCTCACCGACCTGGAGCAGGCGCACGCGCTCGAGGCCCTGGTGACGTTCTACGGCAGCCAGACCAAGGCGTCCCGGCGGCTGGGCATCTCCCAGGCGACGATCTCCTCCAAGCTCAGCCTGCTGAAGCTGTCACCCGAGCTGCAGGCCGACCTCGCCGAAGGGCGGCGGCAGGTCGAGCATGTGCGGAATCTGGGCAAGCTCGGCCCCGACGAGCAGCGAGCCGCGGCAGACGCGCGCGCCGCCGCCGCCGAGCGGCGTGCCGGCCGCGGTTCCGGAGCGGTTTCGGAGCAGGCACCGGACGGCGATTATCACGCCGTGATAATCGGAGACACCGCCCAGCCGCAGGAGGAGGGTTCCAAGGCTCCTTCCCGGCCGACTGCGGCGGAGAGGGCCGCGGACCGAGCGGCGGCTGAGGGCACCGGCGCGGCCCCTGTGAGGGGCACTGGCGGGAACGGGCCCTCTCCCCAGGCCCACGGGATGGCTGCGGTGCCGTGGAGCGACCCGCATGCGCTGTACGAGCTGCTGCTGCGGCGGATGACCAAGGAGGACCGCGCCGAACTCGCGAAGCTGCTCGCAAGCGGGGCATGACCCCGGCGCGGGCAATTATCACGGCGTGATAATCCGGCCTCTGGCGGACGGGGTGGCACCAGCGGCGGTCGGGCAGGCCGCGCGTGACGGCGGCCTGCCCGTAGTCGACGAGACGGTCGACGTACCGCGCGTCAACCGCGAGCGCGACCAGCACGGCGACGGCGTCGAGGGGCCGAGGACGTCGTGGAGTAGTTCGGCGGCCAAGCCGAGCATTCCGATACGCAGCAGCTGGGTCGCGGTGTCCTAGACGGCGTTCATCGGGTCCACTCCTGGTGGCCGGTGGCGTGGGGACCGCTGTGGTTGTGGTGGAGGTTGACGATGCGCGGCGCCAGCTGTTTGGCGAGCGTGAGCGCGTCCTCGTAGTCGGTGAACTCGTGCGCGACGGCCAGGCCGGGCACCCAATCGCCGTCCGAGTCGTAGCCGCCGTGCCCGTCGTGGACGATCCAGGCGCCCCGGCGGGTCAGCTCGACGAACAGCGTGTAGTGCTTGCGGTTGATGTCGGTGCGGGGCAGCACGGACACCTCGTAGCGGGTGACCTCGAACGACAGGCTCGGGCAGCGTGCTCATTTCGGCCTCCGGTTGCGCAGGGTTCGGACGGGGACGACGACGTGGCCGTTGCGGTGGCGGTGGTGCGCGCTGGTGGCGGGTCGGCCGCAGGACCAGCAGTCCGCCTCGGCGCCGCGCCAGGCCGTCTCGCAGGGGCGGCAGGTCATGGCCCTGCGGATGCGGCGGCGGGAGCGGCCTGTGGGCCGGGGGTGTGCTGGGACATGATGAGGCTGTCTTTCTCGTGTTGGCGGGAAGGTGCCCGGGACGGCCGTCAGGTCGCCAAACTCGCGGCCGTCCCGGGGCGAAGTCATTGCTGGGAGGCGGTGGCTTGCGCGATGTCGCGCAGGTGGTCGGCCATGACCCGCAGCAGGGCGGTGGTCTCCTCCGGCCGCGCGGCGGCCAGGTCCTCGAGCAGCCAGGCCAGCCGCTCGGGCACGGCCGCGGCGCGCAGCTCGTGCAGGACGTCGCCGGGGTCGGCGCCGTCCTCCAGGTCCTGCTGGATCTGGGTGATGAGGCGGCCTGCCTCGTGCAGGTCGCTCCCGTCGCGCAGGTCGGGGTCGACAGCGGTCGCGAGGCCGGTGAGGGCTGGCCGGATGAGTTGCGCGGCGCCGTAGAGGGCGAAGACGGCCAGCGTCAGGTCGCCCATGGTCAGCTGCGCCCACTGCGGGCCGACCCTGAGGGCCGACGCGGTGGTGAGGCCGATCCCGGCGGCGGCGTTGAGGATGTCGATGGCCTCGGCAGCCAGGTTCAGGATGGTGACCATCCAGCGCCGCGCGGTGGCTGAGCGGCTGATGGTGCGGGGGGTCGAGACGTACTGAGTCACTGTGTTCCTTTCGTGCGTGCCGGGCTGTCCGGCTCCCCTTCGCCACCCGGGGCGGGTGGGGTGGTGCAGGCCGGTCGGCCTGCCCGGCCTCCGCCGCGGCGGCGGGGGTCAGGCAGGTGGGCCGACCTACCTACCAGCCGCGCGCGTCCGCGAGGATCGCTGCGGCCTCCAGCAGCCGGACGGCCTCGCGCGGGCCGCTGATGCAGGCGTCGTTGGCCGCGGGGACACTCGCGGCGTCCGGGTCAACGTCGCGGCGGATCGCCTCGAGGAGGACGTCGAGGGCGGCGGTCTCCTGGCGGCGGTCGCGGGCCTCGGCGCGGAGGGCGCCGTAGAGGCAGCGGGCGCCGGTGGCGTCCCGGGTGGCGCCTCGGCACCAGCCGTCCGTTTCCAGGCGCCTGGCGGCCCGCTGGAGCACGGCGGCGACCGGGGTGGGGTAGAGGTCGGGCAGCGGCCTCGCGGGCCTCGTGCGGGCCGCGTAGGCGGTCAGGGCCTCGGTGCTGAAGTCGGCCGGGGACAGTGCCGTCTCGGCGTGCGCGGCGTCGATGCCGGCCCGCAGCAGCGTTTCCTCCAGCCACAGCGTCATGGCCGCGTCCGTGAGGGCCAGCCGCGTCTCCAGGTCCAGGGCGGCGGCTGGCGTGTTCTGTTCGGGGGCCGCCCTGGAGGCGGCCGGGGTGTGGGTGAGGGGTGCCATGCTGGGTGTGCTCCTCGCGGGGAGTCGAGGGGGGCCGGAGGCGTCATCTCCTGGCCCCCGGCTCGTCAGGTGAGGGCGTGACGGAATGGTCTGTCCGGCTCTCCTCACCGCCCGGCGGCGGCCGGGCGGATCGGGCAGCCGCCAGTTGGGGGATGGTGGTCAGGGGAGTTGGTAGCGGCCACGTTCGGGGGAGTGGATGCGGCCGGTCTTGCAGAGTTCGGACAAGACGGTGTTGATGCGGGAGATCGAAAGTTCTCGCCCGCCGTCGGCGGCGAGAGTCTCGATGACCTGTGTCTTGTCGAGGGGGCCGTTCTTGAGGGCGGCCAGGACCCGGGCGGCGGCCGTCCGTCCTGCGCCGGTGCCGGTTTCTGTGGCCGGGTGGGCGGGCGAGTCGGGCACCGTCTCGGGACGGTTGGTGTTCTCCGGAGCTCGGCTGTTGCTGGGGGTGTCGCCGGCTGCGGGGGTGGTGACGGTGTAGGGGGTGGTGCCGGCGGTGAGGATCAGGTGCTGGGCGGCGGCCTGGAGGGCCTCCTTCAAAACGGGGTGGTGGGTGCGGGGGACGCGGGGTCTGGCGCTGCTGCTGCCGCTCCCGGCCGGGCCGGGAGCGGCAGCAGCAGCGCCAGACATGCCCGGGGACGGCCGGACGGGCCGCCCGTCCCCGGGGTTATCGGATCGGTCAGGGCACGCAGGTCAGACCGCTGCCGGTGACCGGGCCTCCCCGTCGGGCCGGTAGCCGCCGGCGAGCAGCTCGGCGGCCTCCTGGCGGTACTCGCTGGCGGTCGCGGGGGAGGAGACGCCGAGCGCCTGCTTGATGTCCTCAAGCGGCAGCGCCGCGGGGACACCGCCGCGGGCGAGGATCATCCGGGCGACCCGGCGGGCCGCCCGCTCGCGCGGGCTCAGCCGCGCCAGGTCCTCGGCTTCGACCGCGCGCAGCTCGATCTCGGCGACGGCCTCCCGGGTTTCGGCCGCCTCGCGCAGCGCTTCGGCGGCGGCCTTCTCGGCTTCGGCCCGCTCGCGCTTGGCCCTCGCGATGTCCGCCTGCGTGGCTTCCTTGCGGGCCTGCTCGTCGAGCAGGCGGCGGCGCGTTTCGGTCTCGCGCCGCTGTGCTTCGGCCGCGGCAGCGGCGGCTTCGGCAGCCGCCTTGCGGTCTTCTTGGGCTTGCCGATCGTGAGCGGCGGCCTCCGCGCGGGCCCTGGCCGCAGCCTCCGTCTCCAGAGCCTGTGCCTCCGCCTCGGCGGCCTTGGCCGCAGCCGTCGCGGTCGCCTGCGCGCGGGTGTTCGCGGCGGCGACCGCGGCATCGGCATCGGCAGCGGCCACGCCCTCCGTGGCCCGCAGATCAGCCACGAGGGCAACCTTCTCCTTGCGGTGCGCGATGCGCTCCTTCGCGGCAGCGTGCTCGGCACGCTCCCTGTCCAACTCCAGCCGGCGGGCGCGTTTGTTGGCCTCCTGCTGGCGCCGCAGCTCCTCGCGGGCCATCTGGTCCGGCAACGCGAGCGCCTCGTCCACGGTCAGCCCGAAAGGCCCCAGCTTGCGCGGCAGCCGCGCAAGGGCCTCCTCACTGCCCACCTCCAGCCCGGACTTCTTCAGCTCCGCCTTGTACTCGTTCCAGGCGTGGAAGATGGCCCGCTCGCGCTGCCGGGCCATGGCCTCGCTGTAGCCGACCTCCCACAACTTCATCGTGCGGTAGATCCGCCAGGTCGACCCGGCGGCCAGCAGCCAGCGGTGGCCGGGGATGACGTCGTGGTCGGCCGGGAGCGCGGCCTCGTGGACCAGGATGCGGCGCCCGGCCTCGGTGCCCACCACGAAGAGGACCGGCATCAGGCCGTGGCTGGCGGCCATGTCCCAGTGCTCGGTGACGGGCCCGTGAGCTGCGGCGTTGAAGTAGATGCTGGCGCCGGTCACGGCTTGCGCCAGCAGGCGCAAAAGCGGCCAGGAGGTGCGGATCGTGGCCATGAACAAGTCCAGCACCAGGCAGGTCACGATCGCCGCGTCAACCCCGACGGCGAAGAGCTTGGCGTCGTCCTCGGCGAACCCGAAGACGGTGTGGCAGCGCATGACGACGTCGACGTCCGACGCGGACCTACTCATCATCGGCGCCGGCCCCAGCAGGGTGCGCCGCCGCGCTCATGGCCGCCAGCCTCGGTATGCACAGCATCCTCATCGAGGCGGACCAGGTCGGCACCAAGCTGCTGGCCGTTGCCGCGCTGGAGAACGTGGTCGGCGGCTGGCGCGCCGGGCCGGAGCTCGCCCGCGCGATGGGTGCCGATATCGACCGCATCACCGCAGCGGGCCGTTGCACCCTGCTGCGCGGCCGGGCGGTCCGGGTCCGCGGGTGCGGCGACCGTGCAGAGGTCCGGCTGGACGACGGGCTCACCCTGACCGCGGCCGTCGTCATCGTCGCCACCGGTGTCGGCCCGGTTGATCCTGCTGACACTGGCTGGATCACCGCCGCCGACGGCCTCGCGCTGCCGCCGCTTTGGCGCGCCCGGCCGGAACAGCTGCGCGGCCCGGTGCACGTCCTCGGAGCCGACCGCCCACTTGGAACCTGGCTGCGCGCTCACCCCGACGCGCGCCGTCCCCTGACCGTGCTCCACCCGGCGAGCGACGCCTACAAGGCCGCCGAGGTCGCCGACGACGATCGCGTGCGCCTGGTCCAAGTGCGGTCCCTCGCGGTGAAGGAGACGCCATCCGACGGCTGGCAGGTCGACGCCGAGCTGGCCGATGGCAGCACCCGGTCGTTCATCGCCGCAACGCTGCTGGGCAACCTCGGCAGTACGCCAGCCGCCATCGACGGACTCAACCAGGGCCCGGACGGCTACTGCCCTCCCGAACTCCAGCACCCGCGCGTCCTGGTGGCTGGAGACCTCCGTTCCAGCCGTTGCCAACGAATCATCACCGCGCAGGGGTCCGGCGCCGAGGCCGCCCTGCAGCGGTACTACGAGGTGGCGGGAGTCATCAATGGTCGCTGAGCTGCCGAACCGTCAGCGGTACGCCTGTACGACACGTTTGCCCCGGCCGACCCGAGCGGGACGGTCGCAAGGTAGGGTGTCGCCCAGTCTTGATCGACAAATGAATAGGGCCCGCAACCAAAAGCGGTTGGGGCCCCATTGGCCAAAGGACCCTGGCCGGGGTCCGAAGGCCAGCCCGGACACCTACATGGTCAGGGAGGTGCCGGGCTACCGAACACCCCTTCAACCCAGGAGGTGCCGGTCGTGCAGCAGGTTACCTCTCTGCCCCGACGATCACACAACGCGGCACCCGCCGCCGTCGTAGCGATGCTCCGTTCGTCGCTCCGGCCGCTGGGTGCCTGCACGCGTTTCCGTGCCGGTCCCGGCGGCGGACAGTCCTCTCCCGTGGTCAGGAGTTGTGAGATGACATAGATCACCGGCCGCGCCCGCATGGTGGTTACCAGCCACCCGCGGATCCTGCGGCCCGTCGTGCAACCACTTCGACCTAGCCCGTCGAAGCGAAGGCTCTGGTCTCCCGGCACCACCCGGGTGGACCTGAGCGAAGTAGTTCAGCAAGAACCAAGCCCTTGAAGGGGCCTTCGTCATACCGCCTCGCGGCGGTGAGACAGGAGTCAGTTTGCACTACCTCTCTGCCGTCTGTCAGCCCAGGCATGCCCATGGGGTGATGGACGTCACACGTTTTCCGGAGAGCGGTGCGTCACACGGTGGCGTTTCCCGGCACCTCTATCGCCGGGGGCCCGCGTTGCCCCCGCCTGTCGCCAGATCTCTTTCGGGCCGGGGTGTCACTAACCGTCTCTGGCCGCTCCTACATGCGGGCGTGAATGGGGATCTCTGCCTTGTCGCTCGTTCGGGTGATCCGGCGCGCCCGGTTGCCCTGCCGCTACTGGTGGGCGGTCACAAAAGCCCGGCTGGTTGTCCTTGGGCGGGTGTGAAGGACTTCATCCACGGGCAGTCCGGCTCTCCCGCCGCGCCATCCTCTCCCGGACCGCATGGCGGTCGCCGCCAGGAGCTCGTGGAGGTCGGACGGTGAGCCGCGCCGGGTTGAAGCCGGGCCGGGTGGCGCGTGCTGCTGCCGGCCGACCGGCTGCGGGGCCGTCGCCGTCGCCGTTGGTGTTGTCGGCGGGGACGGCGCGGCGGCTGCGGGGGGCGGTACGTGCCCTCCTGGACGACCCGGCGGTGGCCGGGCTGCCGGATCCGGCGCGGCTTGCAGCGGTGGTCCTGCTGGCGAAGGCACGGTCGGCCGACCTGGTGACGGAGGTGTGCGCGCGGGAGCTGGGCCGCTGGCTGGGCCTGTCCGGCAGCGCCGTGTCGCATGCGGTGCGCCCTGCCCTGACCGGGACGGACGTGGTGCACGTGCGGGAGGCGCGGGCGGTCTCGGGGCGGGTAACGGGGCTGGAGTGGCTGGTCATGCCGGCCTGGCGCGCCCGTCACGAAGGGGCGATGGCACACCCGCTGCGGCTGGAGCGGGCCGAACTGGCGGTGCTGTTGCGACTGTGCGAGGCGCTGTTCGGCCCAGGCTGGTCACACCGGGACGGCAGCGTCACGCCACCCGGGGTGCTGGGCAGGCATACCGGCCGCGGCGCGGCGACCGACCGCCTGGCGCTGCTCCTGGCGGCGTTGGACGCCCGCGCGGACGGGACGGTCAGGTTGTGCCCGGGCAGCGTGGATGAGCGGCGCGGCCGGCCGGCGGCGACGATCGCGCGGCTGCTGGGCTGCACGGCCGCCGGCGGCGAGGCGGTCCTGGGCCGCCTGCGGAAGGCGGGGGTGGTGGAGACGCCGCAGAGGACGACGGCGGACGGGATGGCGGGGAAGGCCCGCCTGGTGGTGCTGGCCGTCGCGGCCGCGCACCGGGCCGCCCGCCGCAGGGGCACTGCAGAGATCCCAGCATTCGAACGGGATTCAAACGGGAGCGCTCCAATTCAAGCGCTCGCGGGATCGGACGCCACGGGCCCGGCCGCGCCGGGTCGGGCGCGGCCGGGGAAGGGCCCGGCCGTCGGCTCGGCGTCCCTGCGAGGTGTTCCGGCCCCCGCCGCTGCTGCACCCGGGGATCAAGGCCACGGCCGCCCGGCACCTGGCGTGGAAGAAGTGCAGGTCAGCGGGGCTGACAGGGCGTCTGATGCCGGCGTTGCAGGCGGTTTTGCGGTCCCCGACGATCTTGCGGGGCTTCACGCTATGCACGCTGGGGTGGCTGAGCAGGGTAGTGAAAGTGCGGGTGATCCTGGGTTTTCCGGCGTAGCCGAGAGGGGGGCTGGCCGCCGTCGCCGGAAGCACGCGTGCGCACGCGAGGACGCCGGGGGACCGGCTGACGCCGACGTGACGGCCGCGGGAGGCGAGGGCGGTTGCGCGCTACGCGCGGAGGACCCGATCTCCCCCACCCCCAAACCGAAGAGCGGCTACGCCGGTCCGGCGCTGACGTTCAGCGCCCGCGTCGCCGCCGTCCTGCAGCCCGTGCAGCACCTGGTGCGGGGCTGCTCGCCGTGGGAGGCCCGGGCCATCGGCACCGAGATCGGGCGACAGCTGGACGCCGGGGTCACGCCCGAGCAGCTGCGCCACCGGCTGGCCGCCCGCCTGGTCGGCATCGGCGAGCACCAGGTCCTCGCTCCGGGCCGGTGGCTGCTGGGCTCGGGCCTGCCGCGCTGGGGCTGCGGCAACGTCCATTGCGAGTCCGGCGAGTTGTGGGCCATCGACTGGGCCCGCGGGGCCGCGTTCGCCACCGGCACCCGCTGCGAGACCTGCGCAGCTGCGGCCGCCGCCCGCGCGAGGGCCCACGAGCAGCACCAGCGGATCGCTCAGGGTCTGTGCCCGCACCACGGCACCCCGCCCGACCGGCACGGCCAGTGTCTGGACTGCGAACTCGACGACACCGTCGGCATCGGCCAGCCCGACATCCTCCCGGCCCCGGAAGACAAGCCGGCCCCGCCGAAACGGTCGGCCCCGCCACGCTGGTGGGAATGCGCGGTGTGCCGCCTGCCGCACCGCGGCGACGCGCCGCCGGACCTGATGTGCCCGCGCTGCCCGGCCACCGCGGCCGCCGAGGACACCGCCTGGCGGCAGGCCGCCGTCCGGTCCTGGGAGCGGCACCAGGCGCTCGTCGACGAGGCGTACGCCGAGTACGCCGGACGCGAGGCCGAAGCCGCCGAGCGGCGCGAGCACCGGGCACAGGCGGCTCGCCGTGCTCGGGAGCGGCGAGCGAGGGAACAGGCGGAAACGGCGGCGCGGCGTGCGCAGTTGGCCAGGGACTACCCCGAGCTCGCCGCCGTCAGCCCGTTCGTCGCGGATCTGCTCGGGTCGGCAGAGCCTTCTCGTGCGGATGGGCTCTTGGGGGCGTGCGGGGAGGGGTGGCGCGCCCCTGGCGAATAAACACACAGAGTGTGTGTTATGCGTCACAGTGGGTGGTAAAGAGCGCTGGTCAGGTGCGTTTCGCAGTCAGATAGTCACACAGTGCTGTGAAAAGTTTGGGGGTTGGTTTAACGCAGTGGGAGGGCTGGCTCGGTGTGGAGGGTGAGGACGCCGTCCTCGCCGCCCGGAAGCACCGGGCGGACAGTCCCCCGCACCAACCCGAAGGGAGGGCCCGTGGGGTACCCATGGACCTGGTACCCGCTGGCCGATGCCGGCGCATACCAGCCGAGCCGGACCGTCCTCGCCGCCGCCCCGGCACCCGTGGCCCGCACCGCCTCTCACCAGCGCGCCGCCATCCGTCGCCCTGTCCCCGCGGCCATGTCGGCCCGTCACCCCCACACCCACGCGTCCGGCCGTGCTGCCGGAAAGCGCGCCGGGGAGGTGCGGTGAACGAGCTCAGCCCCCGCCCGCCCGCACCCATCCCGCTGCCGATCTCGTTCGAGGCCTTCTTCGAGAAGGAACAGCGCACCTTCCTCACCTACGCCGCCTCACGCCTGCGCGACCGCCGCGACGCCGAAGAGGCCGCGCTCGAGGCCGGCCGCCGCATCCACGGCAAGTGGGAGAGGATCCTGGCTCACGCCAACCCCACGGCCCTGGCTTACCAAATCCTGGCCGGCGTAGTGAAGGACTTCTACCGCAAGGCGGCTCGACAGGCCACCTACGAGCACACCGTCGCCGTCCCACCGGACTGTGCTTACCTCCAGGAACTGCGTCACCACGAGGAACTCGACCTCGCCATGGACGAACTCGAGGCCACCGCCCCGAAACAAGCCCAGTGCGTGAGGCTGCACTTCCTTGCAGACCTGGCCTATGAGCAGGTCGCCGAGCGTCTTGGCATCACAACCGGAGCAGCCAAGACCAACACCAGCCTCGGTGTCCAACGACTCCGCGAACTGATGGACCACCCCCACAGGGAAGGAGACGGATGATGCTGGACGACATCCTCCGCGAGGAGCGCGCCGCCCTCCACAACGAGTTCGCCGACCACGACACCGCGGCGTTCACCCAGCGCCTTGCCGAGCGGATCGCCGGCACCACCGCTCCCGCCGAGCCCGCCGCGGCGGGCTCGGCCACCCGCCCGGCCTCCCCCCGGCCGCCACAGCCGGCCCCCCCGACCCCGCGGCCCCCGCACCGCCCTCGGCGACGGCGGCCAACCCCCATCGTCACCACCGACCCCGCCCTCGCCCCGGCCGCTCTCCTCGCCGAGTTGCAGCAGCTGTGCGACATGGTCCTGCGCTCGGACGACGTCAAGAAGCTCGCCGACTTCGCCGCCGACTTTGACCAGGTCGGCGCCAGAACCTTCGCCTGCCTGCTCTACACCTTCGACCGCATCCAGGCCGCCTTGTACTGGTGGCGCTTCGCCGCCGGAGCCGGCGACCCCCTCGCCGCCCACTTACTCGCCGTCCACCACGCTGCCTGCGGCAACACCCCACAAGCCCGCATCTGGCGCGCACTGGCCCGCCTAGCGCGCTTCGACCCCCTCCTCCACATGCCCACACCAGTCCGCGACCGTGGCCACACGGCAGACGACTTCGTACGGAACAGCGAATTCCATCAAATCCAGACATTCATGCGCATGACGACTCTGCCCAAAGAACTGGTCGCGTAAAAGATCAGGGTCTCGTGCTCCTCGGACGGCGTTGCCCCTTCGCGACGTATCGGCGAAGGGGCAACGCCAGCTCCACACCGCCGGCATCGAGGAAACCCCAGCGCTGCCGGACTGCAGGAGCTGCCGCCGTATTGGCAAGCCTGGTATCCGGTTGGTCGGTTGTGCTGTGCGCGAGGACGGCATCCAGCACACGGGCGGCGTCCGCACTGAGCCATATCCACGGGGCGCGGGCGACGTCGAGGGCCGCGCTCGTGCCGTGCGCGAGGCGGACGGCGGACGTCAGTGGGTACGCGTGCATGATCAGGCCACTCCGCCGGGCGGGGGGCGGCCCACAAGGCGACTTTGTCGACAACGATGTGCCGAGGACGGGAGAATGGGGCTCATGAGCGTTCAGCCGATCCACTACCGCCATCCCGGAGACGGGGAGCGGGTGCCGCGTACCGTCGACGGCATCGCCGGCGCGCTGGCCGCGCCCCGGCGGATGGAGTTCTACCGCGAGCTGGGCACCGCGCCGTTGGAGCGGGCCGAGGCGGTGCTGCGGCGTTGGTGGTGCGAGGCGATGCTCGACACCGACCCGGAAGGCGACCGCATCACCGCGGCCGCGCTGGACGGCACCCTGCCCCAGGCAACCATCGAGGACGTCCTCGCTCACCGACAGGCTCGGGGACTGCCTCTTGAGTGACCACGAAGACGACGGCGAGGGGTGGCCCTGCTATCTCTCCCCGGACGTCGAGCGGTTCCTGTCGGACCCGGCCACCGATCCACAGCTGTTCTCCGCCGTCTTGTCCGTGACGGTGGCGATCAACGAGTACCGCGGCGAGGTGCCTGGGAACACCGCCTCGTCGAAGTGGCCGCAGCAGCGCAGGCTGCCGCTCGGCACGGACGGTTCGCTCGGCGTCGCCGAGTACGTCATCGTCGCCGATGCCGACCCGCCGCACTGCATTCTCACCCGCGTCCAGCCCTATTGACCTGTCGATCGACCCTGGGGATCAGCAGAACGCGCGTCGGCGGGCCACCCCGCGCCGTCGCGCGGGGCCCGCTTTGCTGACGGTTGGATGCGGAATGTGTGGCCTTTCCTCTGGCGAGGTAGGTGTCCGCTCATTATTCCTGTGTCTACACAGATGCATCTGCCTGTATGTCTGCTTTGATGCATGGTGATGCACGTCACGCTGTGAGGCATGTAGATGCCTTCTCCATCTGGGGGTGCGGTATCTCTGGTTGTGTGTTCGGGTGGTGACGGTGACAAGTCGCCCTCCCGCCTCCGCACGGGGCGGGGGTGCAGTCCCGCTCTTCCCGTGTTGTATCCGGCCGGGTGGGCCCACCGTGAATCCCCGTGTCTACACAGTTTAATCCCGTGATGCACCCGCAGCCCTTCCCACCGCAGGTGCGTGGCGCTGGAGCGGAGCGGAAGCGCCGGGATTCCCGCGAAGCGGGAATCCAACTGCAGTTCGGATTTCCGCGGAGCGGAAATCCGTATCCCTCTCGCGAAGCGAGAGGGATAATTCCCCCGCGCGAAGCGCGGGGGAATCTCTGCAAGCGCGCGCAGCGCGCTTGGACCCGCTCCGCGGG
>NZ_RBAL01000031.1 GCF_003626535.1 Streptomyces hoynatensis | reverse complement strand
GCGTGAGCCGGCCGAGCCGGTGGAGCCGGTGCGGCGGCGTGGGGCTCGTAAGGTGTCGGTGCCTGCGGGTTCGCCGAAGAGCACGCAGGAGCCGGAGGTGGTGGTCGTCACCGCCGCCGCTCCCGCGGCCGAGGCGGAGCCCGAGCCGGGGCCGTCGGCGCCCGAGGCGGCGGAGGTCGCGGAGGTGCGTGAGCCGGCCGAGCCGGTGGAGCCGGTGCGGCGGCGTGGGGCTCGTAAGGTGTCGGTGCCTGCGGGTTCGCCGAAGAGCACGCAGGAGCCGGAGGTGGTGGTCGTCACCGCCGCCGCTCCCGCGCCCCAGGCGGAGCCGGAGCCCGCGGGCGAGTCCGGCCTCGCCACCGTCGCCCCGCCGCCGCGCCGGCGGGTCTCCGCCCCGGCGGGGGCGCCGGAGGGCGCCACCGAGGCGGTGGTGACCGTGATGGCCCCCGGCGCGGGGAAGACCGCGGCCAAGACGGCGAAGAAGAGCGCGGCCAAGACGGCGAAGAAGGCGGCCAAGAAGGCCACCGCGAAGAAGGCGGCCACCAAGAAGACGGCGACGAAGAAGACCGCCGCCAAGAAGGCCGCGAAGAAGGCCACCGCCAAGGCGGCGAAGACGGCGGCGGCCGGCCAGGCGCAGCCGCCCTCCGTGTCCGCCACCGCGGAGGACTGAGCGCGACGGCGGGCCGCCGGCCTCACCGGCGGCCCGCCACCAGGCCGAATTTGACCGCCTTGTCGGCCCCTCCGTATCCTTGGCGATCGGCGTGTCGCCAGACGCGCCACGCTCCTGAGCAACTACCTCCCGCGCCGTCGGCCGCGTCCGCCTGGCGAAGGGGAGAGGCCGGGCCCTCGCCCGCTGCTGGCGTCGGGAGCTCCGAATCGAGCGAGAGAGAGTTCCGCGTGTACGCGATCGTGCGCACCGGTGGCCGTCAGCAGAAGGTCGCCGTCGGTGATGTCATCGAGGTTGACCGCTTGTCAGGCAGCGAGGTCGGCGACACCGTCGAGCTCTCCACCCTGCTCGTCGTGGACGGGGAGACCGTCACCAGCGACCCGTGGGTGCTGGCCGGCGTCAAGGTCAAGGCCGAGGTCCTCGACCACCACAAGGGCGAGAAGATCCGGATTCAGAAGTTCAAGAACAAGACCGGCTACCGCCGGCGGATGGGCCACCGTCAGCTGCACACCCAGCTGAAGGTCACCGAGATCCCCGCCCCGGCCGCGAAGTAAGGACGTCAGCGAGATGGCACACAAGAAGGGCGCCTCGTCCACCAGGAACGGGCGCGACTCGAACCCCCAGTACCTCGGCGTGAAGCGCTTCGGCGGCCAGGTCGTCAACGCGGGCGAGATCCTGGTCCGCCAGCGCGGCACCCACTTCCACCCGGGCGAGGGCGTCGGCCGCGGCAAGGACGACACCCTGTTCGCCCTCCGCGCGGGCGCCGTGCAGTTCGGCACCCACCGGGACCGCAGGGTCGTCAACATCGTGCCGGTGGCCGCCGCGTAAGCGGAGGGTAACGGCCGCGCGGCGCACCGGCCGCGCCCGCAGCACGCCGAGGGCGGACACCATCCCCGAGCGGGGGCGGGTCCGCCCTCGGCCGTTGGGCGCCCCGCCTGGCGGCCGGTGCCGCGGCGCCCGTACGACCTGCCGGTTTCCCCGCCTCGGCCCCCGCCCCCGCCTTTTCGGCCCGTCCGTTCCGTCTCCTTCGTCTCCCGTCGTCGCCGCTCTTCCTTTCGTCCCTTCCTTTCGCACCTTCTCCCTCACTCCTCCTTCCTTTCGTCTCTGTTCCCTCCGTCTTTCGCCCGTCTTTCGCCCGGCTTTCGCCGGCCCCTCTTCGCTCTTGCTCCCCTCTCCCCTCTCTCTCGCCCCAGCTCCTTCTCCGTCTTTCTCTTCCCCTCTATCCGCACGTTCGAGGACCCAGCCGGGAGGCACCGCTCATGACCACCTTCGTGGACCGCGTCGAACTGCACGTCGTCGCGGGTAACGGGGGCCACGGCTGCGCCTCCGTGCACCGCGAGAAGTTCAAGCCGCTCGGCGGACCCGACGGCGGGGACGGCGGGCGCGGCGGCAACGTGGTGCTCGTGGTCGACCGCGACGTGACCACGCTGCTCGACTACCACCACCGCCCGCACCGCAAGGCGACCAACGGCAAGCCGGGCGCGGGCGGCCACCGCACCGGCGCGGACGGGGAGGACCTGGTGCTGCCGGTGCCCGACGGCACGGTGGTGCTCGACAAGGCGGGCAACGTGCTCGCGGACCTGGTCGGCGAGGGCACCACCTTCGTCGCCGGGCAGGGGGGCCGCGGCGGCCTGGGGAACGCGGCCCTGGCCTCGCCGCGCCGCAAGGCCCCCGGCTTCGCGCTGCTGGGCGAGCCGGGCGTGGAGCGCGACCTGGTGCTGGAGCTGAAGACGGTCGCCGACGTGGCGCTCGTCGGCTACCCGAGCGCCGGGAAGTCCTCGCTGATCTCGGTGCTCTCGGCCGCCAAGCCGAAGATCGCGGACTACCCCTTCACCACCCTGGTGCCCAACCTCGGGGTGGTGACGGCGGGGGAGACCGTCTTCACCGTCGCCGACGTGCCCGGGCTGATTCCGGGCGCGAGCGAGGGCAAGGGGCTCGGCCTTGAGTTCCTGCGGCACGTGGAGCGTTGCTCGGTGCTGGTGCACGTGCTCGACTGCGCGACGCTGGAACCCGGCCGCGACCCGCTCACCGACCTGGACGTGATCGAGGCCGAGCTGGCCAGCTACGGCGGCCTGGGGGACCGGCCGCGGCTCGTCGTGCTCAACAAGACGGACATCCCCGAGGGCCAGGACCTGGCCGACATTGTCAGGCCCGATCTCCAGGCGAGGGGGCTGCGGGTCTTCGAGGTCTCCGCGGTCTCCCACAAGGGGCTGCGGGAGCTGTCCTACGCCCTGGGCGACCTGGTGGCGAAGGCGCGCGCGGCCCGCCCGGCGGCGGCGCCGACCCGGGTGGTGATCCGGCCCAAGGCCGTGGACGAGGCCGGGTTCACGGTGACGGCCGAGGGCGAGGGCCTCTTCCGGGTCCGCGGCGAGAAGCCGGAGCGCTGGGTGCGGCAGACCGACTTCGCCAACGAGGAGGCGGTGGGCTACCTGGCCGACCGGCTGGCCAGGCTGGGCGTGGAGGAGGAGCTCCTGAAGGCCGGGGCCAGGGAGGGCGACGGGGTGGCGATCGGCCCGGAGGACAACGCCGTGGTCTTCGACTGGGAGCCCTCGGTGAGCGGCGGCGCCGAGATGCTGGGGCGCCGCGGCGAGGACCACCGGCTCAACGAGCTGCGCCCGGCGGTGCAGCGGCGGCGGGAGCGGGAGGCCAGGCGGCAGGACGTGGCCCAGCGGGAGTTCGACGAGTTCGATCCCTTCGGCTGAGCCCCGCCCGCTGCGCCCCGCGGGCGGGGCCGGGGCGGGCCGCTGCCGCCGGTTTCCGGTTGGCTTCCCGTTGGTTTTCCACCGGTTTTCCGCCTGTTTTTGGCCATTCTCGACAGGTCTCGGCGGGTCTCGGCGGGTCTCGGCGGGTTTCGGCCATTCCCACGGGTTTCCCGGGGGCTCCGCCGGGGCGCGGCGCGGGCCCCCGCCCGTTTCGGGAGAGCTCAGGGCTGTCACGCATGTTCCGTGCGCGACAGCCCTTTTTGGTGCGCCGAAGACTCATACCTACCCATCACGAACGCGTAACAGTCAACAACGGTTCATCCGGCTTAGGGGTCAAGCTTCTACGGGGGTTAACCTTCTCCTCGCGTAGGCGACACTTCTTGATACCGGCAGGAGCTGACTTGACCAACCAACCCCAAGGACCGTCCCCCCACACCACAGCGGTCGTACTCGCCGGTGGTACGGGCCAGCGCGTGGGGCTCTCCATACCGAAGCAGCTGATCAAGATTGCCGGGAAGGCCGTCATCGAGCACACGCTCGCGGTCTTCGAGGAGGCCGAGGACGTCGACGACGTCATCGTGCTGATGGCCCCCGGCTACGCCGGGGACGTGGAGAAGATCATCGCCAAGAGCGGCCTGACCAAGGTCAGCCGCGTCCTCGAGGGCGGCGCCACGCGCAACGAGACGACCCGGCGCGCCATAGCCCACCTCAGCGAGGGCCTGGCCGAGGGCGAGGACCGCAACGTCCTGTTCCACGACGCCGTGCGGCCCCTGCTCTCGCAGCGGGTGATCGGCGACTGCGTGGCCGCGCTGCGGCACTACCAGGCGGTGGACGTGGCGATACCCTCCGCCGACACCATCATCGTCACCCGCACCCACGGCGAGGACGGCGAGTTCATCACCGACGTCCCGGACCGCTCGCGCCTGCGGCGCGGCCAGACCCCGCAGGCCTTCCGCCTCTCCACCATCCGCCGGGCCTACGACATAGCCGCGGGCGACCCCAACTTCCAGGCCACCGACGACTGCTCCGTGGTCCTGAAGTACCTGCCCGACGTGCCGATCCACGTGGTCACGGGCGACGAGTTCAACATGAAGGTGACCCAGCCGGTCGACGTCTTCATCGCGGACAAGCTCTTCCAGCTCGCCTCCACCGCGGCCCCCGCCCAGTCCGACGAGGCCGCCTACCGCGAGCTGCTGACCGGCAAGACCATGGTCGTCTTCGGCGGCTCCTACGGCATAGGCAAGGACGTCGCCGACCTCGCCCAGCGCTACGGCGCCACCGTCTACCCCCTGGGCCGCTCCACCACCGGCACCCACGTGGAGAACCCGCGCGACGTGGACGAGGCCCTGGCCAGGGCGTACGCCGACACCGGCCGCATCGACTTCGTGGTGAACACCGCGGGCGTGCTGCGCATCGGGAAGCTCGCCGAGACCGACGACGCCACCATCGAGGAGGCGCTGACGGTCAACTACCTCGCCCCGGTCCGCATCGCCAGGGCCGCCCACAAGTACCTCGCCGAGTCCGGCGGCCAGCTCCTGCTCTACACCTCCAGCAGCTACACCAGGGGCCGCGCCGAGTACAGCCTGTACTCCTCGACCAAGGCCGCGATGGTGAACCTCACCCAGGCGCTGGCCGACGAGTGGGCCGCCGACGGCATCCGCGTCAACTGCGTCAACCCGGAGCGGACCGCGACCCCGATGCGGGTCAAGGCGTTCGGCCAGGAGCCCGCGGGCACCCTGCTCTCCTCGCAGGCCGTCGCCCGCACCTCCCTCGACGTGCTGCTCTCCACCCTCACCGGCCACGTCATCGACGTCCGCCAGCAGGACCCCACCGCGGACGCCAGCAACGCCGGCTCCTTCGAACGCGCGCTGGCCGCCGCGCTGAACGCCGACACCCACGGGGAGGTGGCATGAGGGGTGTGCTGTACCGGCTGGCCGGGGTGACCACGGGAGCGGAGCTCGCCGCGGCGCTGGTCACCGTGCTCAGCTACCCGCTGATGCTCGGCGCGGCCCTGCTGCCCTCGGCCACCGGGTTCGCCGTCACCGCGGCGTTCTCGTACCTCGGCGACCACTACCTGCACCGCCGCGGCGTCTACCTGCTGGTGCGCATGGGCAAGGCCAGGGTCGGCCTCAGCATCCGGTTCCTCATCCGGCAGCTGCTGGTCGTGCTGCTGCTCGCCCGCTGCGACTGGGCCGGGGAGACCGTCTTCTCCACGGCAGTCGTCGCCTTCCTCGTCTTCTACGCCCTCCAGGCCCCGCACACCGGCCTGATCATGGTGATGCGCCGCAAGCGCAGGCTGCCGATCGCCACCCGCAACATCGACCTCTCCACCCTGCCGGTGCCCAACGGCGCGCCCCGCTGGCTCACCCACCGCGCGGTGGAGAAGGCGCTGCACACCGAGCTGCCGCTGACCCTCGGCCTGCTCGGCGTGATCTGGGCCGACGACGCGCGCTGGGGCTACGCCGGCATGCTGGCGACCTTCGCGCTGCTCCTGGGCTACCTCGTGGCGCTGGCCGCCTTCCTGCGGCCCTCCAGGTTCCCGCCGGGCCCCGAGCGCACCCTGGAGTGGTTCGACGAGTGGCTGCGCGCCCACCGCCCCACCGTCGCCCTGTACTTCTCGGGCTCCAAGGACTCCGCGTACCAGGTCAACATGTGGCTGGACACGATGGAGAAGCTGGAGGCCAAGCCCTTGGTGATCCTCCGCGAGCGCGCCATCCTCAGCCGGCTGGCCACCACCACGGTGCCCGTGGTGTGCGTGCCGAGCGCCGTGGACCTGATGAACATGGACCTGTCCATGCTGCGGGTGGGCCTCTACCCGGCGAACGTCGGCAAGAACCTCCACCTGCTGCGCGTGCCCACCATGAAGCACGTCTTCATCGGGCACGGCGACAGCGACAAGATCGCCAGCATCAACCCCTACGCCAAGGCGTACGACGAGGTGTGGACCGCGGGCCGGGCCGGGCGCGACCGGTACGCACTGGCCGACGTCGGCGTCCGCGACGAGGACATCGTCGAGGTCGGCCGCCCGCAGCTGGCCACCATCGCCACCGGCGCCGGCCCGGGCGCCGCCCCCGGCCGCATTCCGACGATCCTGTACGCCCCCACCTGGGAGGGCTGGACCGACGACCCGGGCAACACCTCGCTCCTGCTGGCCGGCGAGAACATCGTCCGGCGGCTGCTGACCTCGGAGCGCCCGGTGCGGCTGCTGTACAAGCCGCACCCCTTCACCGGCTCGCGCAACCCGGAGGCCGGCGTGGTGCACCGGCGGATCGTCGCCATGATCGCGGAGGCCGCCGCCGCGCGCGCCGCCGACCCGCGCTGGGCCGCGGAGGCCGACCGCACCGCCGAGGAGCGGGCCAGGGCGCAGGCGGTGCTGCGGCGCATCGAGGAGGAGCGGCCCGGCCTCTCGCAGCTCGCCTTCTGGGACGACGCCTCGGTCTCGCGTGACGCGCTGACCCCGCCGGAGGAGGCCGCCGAGGAGGCGCGGCGCGACCGGGAGTGGAACGACGCGTACTGGCGCTCCGCCGGCTGGTGGGAGCACCGGGTGATCACCGGTCCCGAGCCGCAGCTCTTCGACTGCTTCAACGAGTCGGACGCCCTGGTCTCCGACATATCCAGCGTCGTCTCCGACTTCATCGCCAGCGGCAAGCCCTACGCGGTCACCGACTCGGCCGCGCTCGGCGCCGAGGAGTTCAAGCGGCAGAACACGGCGGTGCGGGCCGCGGTGATCCTGTCCAACGAGGCCGCCGAGCTGGAGGAGCTGCTGACCGCCGTCACCGTGCCGGAGGCCGACCCGCTGGCGCACGACCGGCTGGAGCTGAAGCGTTATCTGCTCGGCCCGGACGAGCCCACCTCCCTGCAGCGGTTCAACGCGGCGATCGCCGCACTCGCCGCCCGCGCCGAGGCGCGCAACCGGGCCCAGGGCGAGGCCGATCCCGCCGCCGTGGTGCGGGCGCCCTAGACGCCGGACGGCCGGCGGCGCCGGGGAGACGGGAGCCGCGCAGCAAGAACAGGAACACCGGAAAGACCGGAAAAGCCGGAAGAGAAGGACCCGAGTCCGTGGTAGCGAAGCCAGAAGACATCATTCCCGAGGAACTGCGCCGGCAGTTGCGCTTCCTGCCGGAGTCCTCAGCGGAGGAGCGCGGCGCGTTCTTCGACGCGGCCGCTGCGTTCCTGGGCTCCGCCGACCCGGCCAAGCTGCGCAAGCTCCCGCCGCTCGCCCGCATCAAGTGGCACCTGACCCGGGAGCGGCAGCTCGACGCGCTGCTCGCGGTGCTGCGCTTCGAGCGCGAGAACCCCGGCGCCCTCCCGGTCCGCGGGCGGCTGCGGCCCTACGTGGCCGTTCCCGGCGTGCCGGGGAACCTGGTGCCCGCCTCGGTCGGCAGGCTGCGGCTGCGCGAGATGCCCGTGCGCGCCAAGGCCACCGAGGTCCTCTGGCAGGACGGCAAGCTGATCGTCCGCGGCTACGCCTACGTGCAGAACCTGCCCGGCGGGGGCCTCGGCCCGATGCCGCGCCTGGCCTGGCTGCGGGCGCCCGGCGGGCGGCGGGTGCCGGTCAAGTACCGCTCCGAGGAGTCCCTGCGCGCCACCAGGGACTCCAAGCAGGCCCTGCACAACTACGACGACGCCGGCTTCGAGCTGGTCATCGACCCGGCCAAGCTGAAGTCGCGCGGCAAGTGGCGGGCCGGCACCTGGGGCCTGACCCTGGCGCTGCCGCGCCCGGGCGGCTACGTGCCGGGCAAGGTGGAGCGCGTCGACATCGGCTCGGCCGGGCACTCCCAGGCCCACTACCTGGGCGACGGGGCACGTCTGGTGGCCGGGTTCGCCGACGACAAGTTCCAGGTGACGATCGACCTGCCGGAGGCCGAGGTCGTCGACCAGACCGGCACCGCGGACGCGCTGCGGCTCGGGCTGCGCGCCCCGGCCGCGGGCAAGCACCCCACCAAGCTGCGGGTGGTCCGCAAGGGCCAGAAGGGCGGCGCCGAGTACCCGCTGACGTCCGCCGGGACGGAGGGCCGCTGGGCGCGGTACTCCGCCGAGATCCCCTTCGAGGACCTGAGCGTGGCCACCTCGGCGAAGGAGAAGACGCTCGACTTCCTCACCCACATCGAGTTCGCCGACGGCTCCTCGCGCCGGGCCACCGTGGTGGAGGGCTTCCTGCCGGGGCGCTACCTGCGCCCGAACGGCCGGGAGATCGCCGTCACCACCGACGGCCCCGGCCTGCTGAAGCTGCACGACCGGGCGCGGCAGGCCGTCGTCGACCGCCTGGAGTGGGTCGGCAAGGGCGAGTTGCTCGTCGAGGGCTCCTACACGGGCCCGGGCGAGCGGATGCACTTCGTGCTGCGGCACGGCGAGCGCTTCGAGGAGCACCACCTGCCGCTGACCTGGTCGGAGTCCCAGAGCCGGTTCAGCGTGACCCTCGCCCCCGACAAGATGCCGCAGTACAACGCGCTGCTGCCGCTGCGCACCGGGCGCTGGTACTTCTCGCTGCGCGACCGGGACGCCTGGGGCCACACCGGCGACGTGCCGGTGAAGCTGCGGGCCGACCTCATCGACCGGATACCGCTGAAGAAGCGCGTCGCGGGCCGGACGTACACCGTCAACCGCCGCTACTTCGACCGGATCTTCCTCGGCTCGGGCTCCGCGCTGCGCGCCGACGAGCGGGGCGCCTACCGGCAGCGGCAGCTGCGCGAGGTGCTGACCCCGCAGTTCAAGCGGGAGCCGCTGCGCGAGGCCGTCTTCTACAACAGCTTCGGCGGCAAGCAGTTCTCCGACTCGCCGCGGGCGGTCTACGAGGAGTTCGTGCGCCGCGGCATCGAGGTGGAGCACCTGTGGTCGGTGGCCGACGCGCAGGTCGACCTGCCGCCCGGGGTGCAGCCCCTGGAGTGGCACAGCAAGGAGTGGTACGAGGCCCTGGCCCGCAGCCGCTACGTCGTCACCAACGTGGGGCTCGGCGACTGGTACCAGCGGCGCGAGGGGCAGGTCGTGGTGCAGACCTGGCACGGCACGCCGCTGAAGAAGATCGGCGCCGACCTGCTGGGCACGCCGCGGGCCAACCTCCAGTACATCGCCAGCCTCCCGCACCGCTTCCGGCAGTTCGACTTCGTCGTCTCGCCGAACGCCTTCACGACCCCGATCATGCGCAACGCCTTCCGTTGCGAGGGCGAGATCCTGGAGTCGGGCTACCCGCGCAACGACATCTTCCACCGGGAGGACCGGGAGAAGATCGCGCACCGGGTGCGGGCGACGCTCGGCATCCCCGAGGGGCGCAAGGTCGTGCTGTACGCGCCCACCTGGCGTGACGACCAGCGGCACACCGCCTCGAAGTTCAAGCTCGACCTGCAGGTGGACCTGACGGCGGCGCGGGAGGCGCTCAGCGAGGACCACGTCTTCCTCTTCCGCAAGCACCCGAAGATCCTGGACGCGATCCCGGGCGCGGGGCAGGGCTTCGTCTTCGACGTGTCGGCCTACCCCGACATCGCCGAGCTGTACCTGATCACGGACGTGCTGATCACGGACTACTCCTCGGTGCTGTTCGACTACGCGCACTCGGGGCGGCCGATGCTCTTCTTCACCTACGACCTGGAGCACTACCGGGACACCCTGCGCGGCTTCTACTTCGACTTCACGGAGAAGGCGCCTGGCCCGCTGATCAAGACCTCGGCGGAGCTGATCCACTCCATCCGCACCATCGACACGGTGCGGCGCACCTACGCGGAGAAGTACGCGGCGTTCGTCAAGGAGTTCTGCGAGCCCTCCGACGGGCTGGCCACCGCGCGGGTGGTGGACCGGATGCTCGACCTGGGCAGGCGCTCCCGCTGAGCCCCGCCGCAGGCGAGGACCCCGTCCCAGGCGAGGACCCCGGCGCCCCGGCCGATGCCGGCGGGGCGCCGGGGTCCCCTGCGTTCCGGGTGGGCCCGGCGTGGGGCGCGCCCGGTCCTCAGCGGGCCGCGTGCTCGCGGCGGAAGGCCCAGTCGAGCCTGGGCTCGACGATCGGCCGGAAGATGCGCTGGACCACCGGCGTGCACAGCAGCGTCATCCCCAGACCGGCCACGACCGTCGTGATCAGCAGGGCGGCCGGCTCGTGGTGCATCACCTCGGGGTCGTACCAGCCCCAGTGCCTGGCGCCCTTGATCAGGAAGCCGTGCAGCAGGTAGCCGTACAGCGTTCCGGCGCCGAGCTTCGTGTACCAGCCGTGCCGCCCCGGGACCAGGGCGAAGAAGCAGGCGATCAGCACCAGCGAGCACGCGAACATGACGAGGGTCAGCACGATGCCCGTCCACCACGGCTCGCCCATCTCCTGCGCGCTCTCGCGGTGGTAGAACCACGTGTACTTCATCCGCGGCAGCACCCGGTAGGCGACCAGGACGGCGCAGGCGAAGACGGGCAGCGCCGCCAGCCGGACCGCCCGGGTGCGCACCCGCTGGAAGTGCTCGCGGCGCAGCACAAGGCCCAGCACGAAGTACGGCAGGAACTGGAGGATGCGCTGCAGCTGCAGGTCGTTGCCGATCGAGGGGGAGGCGGTGGCCGCCGCGGCGAGGGCCAGCGCCAGCGGCACCGGGTGGCGCACCGCCTTCCACAGCGGCACGGTCAGCCGCCAGGCCAGCAGCGCCAGCAGGAACCACATCAGCCAGTGCGGCTCGAACAGCGGCAGGTAGGTGTCCTCGTCGTCCTGGAGCCACCGCTGGAAGTAGGTGTAGGCGATCTGGAAGATCACGTACGGCAGGGCGACGCCGGTGAGGAGCCGCTGCACCCGGTCGGGGCGGCCGTCGAAGCTGCGGGAGAG
The DNA here is from genome assembly GCF_003626535.1 of Streptomyces hoynatensis. GTDB lineage: Bacteria > Actinomycetota > Actinomycetes > Streptomycetales > Streptomycetaceae > Streptomyces > Streptomyces hoynatensis. The sequence goes on along the minus strand of NZ_RBAL01000031.1, from coordinate 43,820 downwards.
GTAGCCGGAGATGAGGATGAACGCCGGCATGTGGAGCGCGTAGAGCGCCATGTAGCAGGCGGTGACCGTCCGCGAGTCGCCGCGCAGCGGCTCCCAGGCGTGTCCGGCCGCCACCAGCACGATGGCGAGGTACTTCGCGTTGTCGAAGAACGCGTCCCGCTGCTTCGGCGGCGCCGCCTGCTGGGGGAGGGCCGAACCGCGCGGCGGCGCCTGTTCCTGCAGCTGGTGGGAGTCGGTCACGAATGCCCCCGGAGGCGATCGAGAACAGCGAGCGGAGCGCGGCGAGCGCCGGGAAGGGACTCGCCACCCCACGGAACCTTAACGGCAGATGACCTCTCGGTGTCCTCCGGGGTTGTGGTCGGCCCTGCGCCAGACTGTCGCCATGACGCAGACGGTGCGGACACCCGGCGGGGACGCCAGGATCACCTGGCATGCGGCCTCCGGCGCCAAGGCGGTGCTCGCCCTGGGGCACGGCGCGGGCGGCGGCATCGAGGCGCGCGACCTGGCGGCGCTCGCGGCGGCGCTGCCCGCCAGGGGCATCACGGTGGCGCTGGTCGAACAGCCCTGGCGGGTGGCGGGCAGGCGCCTTGCGCCCGCCCCGCGCCGGCTGGACGAGGCATGGATCGCGCTGTGGCCCGCCCTGGCCGGGGCCGGCCTGCCGGTGGTGGCGGGCGGGCGCAGCGCGGGGGCGCGGGTGGCCTGCCGCACGGCGCGCGAGACGGGCGCGCGGGCGGTGCTCGCGCTGGCCTTCCCGCTGCACCCGCCGGGCAAGCCGGAACGGTCCCGGGCCGACGAGCTGCGCGAAACCGAGGTGCCGCTCCTCGTGGTCCAGGGCACCCGGGACCCCTTCGGGCGGCCGGAGGAGTTCCCCCGCGGCGTGGAGCTGCGGGAGGTCCCCGAGGCGGACCACGGCCTCGCGGTGCCGCGGCGGGCCGCGGTCTCCCAGGAGGAGGTGCTCGCGCGGCTGGTGGCGGACGTGGGGGACTGGGTGCTGCGGCGGGTCGCGGGCTGAGCCCTCCCGGCCGGCGTCAGGGGGTGGCGGAGGCCGCGGGCGTCCGGGGGCGGCGGGCCCCGGGAGCGCGGGCCTCCGGAGGTGCGGCGGGCCCCGGAGGCCGCGGGTCCCCGCGGGCGGCGCGCAGGCTCAGGCGTTGCGGTCGCCCTGGGGGCTGTGCGCGCCGTCGGTGCTGCCGCTCGGCTGCTGCTCGGTGCGGGGGCCGGTCAGCGTCACCACCTGGTGGCTGCCGGCCTCGGGGCGCGGGGTCGGCAGGCCGGGACCGCTCTCGGCGGGCCGCCTGGCGCGCCTGGCCTCCGCCGCCGCGCACAGGGCGTCGACGGCCGCCCGGAAACGGGTCAGCGAGGGCGGCTCGGCCGGCCCGAGGAGGTACTCCGCGAGGGCCGCCCGGTCCGCCGCGAGGGTGTCGCGCGCCGGGTCGAGGACGGAGGCGAGCAGGGCCGGGACCCCCGCGGCGTCCGGCGTCAGCAGCGTCGCCGCCCGCACCGTCGGATAGGCCGCGCGGAACTCGGCCTCCGCCAGCCCGCTCGTGTTGACCACCGCGTACGGCTTCCCGCTGGCCAGGAAGTCGGCCACCACGCTGGACACATCCGAGATCAGCAGGTCGGCCTGGTTGAAGCAGCTGTAGAGCTCGGGCCGCGCGCCGGTGAGGACCACGTGCGCCCCCGGGGGGCGCGCGTTCCAGAACGCCTCGTGCCAGGCCGCCGTCGCCTCCGCCACCGCCTCCGCGTGCCCGGGTTCCGGGGCGCCGCCGGCGCCCATGCGCTCCATCTCGTCCGCCCCGGGCCGCCAGGCGCGCGCCGTCAGGGCGTCCAGGGCCTCGGTGCGCCTGGCCAGCTCCGCCTCGGCGGCCTCCCGTGCGGCCTGGCCGCCCGGCCGTCCGCCGCCGTCCGCGCGCGCCGTCTCGGCCGCGGCGATCAGCTCCCTGATGCGGGCGTCCGCGGCCCCCGCGAGGGGGTTCACCGAACCGGTCATCGGATGCGGCTTGTAGAGCAGCCGCACCCTCCGGTCGGCCAGCAGCGCCCGCACCAGGTTCTCCCCGGCGAGAATCACCGAGGTGTTCCCCGGGTCGCTGGTCCAGCCCTCCCAGGTGGGCGCGTACAGCACGGTCACCGGGCCCTGGGCCGGCGGCGGGCCCGAGGCCCGCCGGATCGGCGCCAGCTGCGGGCGCCCGACCTCGACCACGTCCCGGTCGTCCACGCCGACCTCGGCGAGCGCGTACCTGCGCCGCGCCGCCGGGCCGGCCACCCACACCTCGTCGTACACCTTGGCGTACGGGTTGCAGCTGGAGAGCTTGTCGCTCTCCCCGTGGTTGGTGAACGCGTGCTTGATGGTGGGGATGCGCAGCACCTGCGAGGTCTTCGGGGCGTTCGCCGGGTGCAGCAGCATCCGCAGCGAGGACTGTTCGAGCAGCATCAGGTGCGCCACCCGCGGCAGGCAGACGACCGGCAGGTCCACGGCGGCGACCTGCTGGACCATCGACCGCTCCCGCAGCACCACCAGCGGGCGGCGGCCGAGCGCGGCCAGCGTCGGCAGCCACATGTTCGCCTGGTACGCGGTGCCCTGGCCGCCGGAGAAGTACAGCCCCACCTCGGGCCGGTACGCCTCAAGCCAGCCGAGGAACCACTCGACCATCCGCTCCTCGCCCGGCGGGCGCTTGCCGGGCAGCAGCCAGGTCGCCAGGTGGCAGGCCCCGCCGGCGAACAGCGCCAGGGAGAGGCCCACCCCGGCGAGCCCGGCGGCCGGATCGCCGACGGCCGCGGTGCCCAGCAGCCCTGCGGTGGCCGGCACCGAGAACAGCAGCGCCCGTCGTCCCGGCCTGGCCAGCAGCCGGGGCGGGGCGGGGGAGAGGCCGAGCCCGGAGGTGTCGATGTTGCGGGTGACGATCGGCAGCGTGCGCGAGCGCCTGACCAGCACGCCGAGCGCCCGGCAGGCGAAGTGCGCCGCGTAGCAGGCGAGAAGCCCGGCGACCAGGGCCAGCCTGGCCGCCGCGTCGAGACCGGGGAGGTGGGCGAGGCAGGCCACGGTCAGCAGGTCCCGCAGCAGCTGCCTGACCGCCTCGTCGCAGTGCACCCGGTTCAGCCCGCCCAGGGCGCCCGGCCGCCACTGGCGCAGCGCCAGGTCGAAGCCGAGGCCCGCGGCGCCCGCCGCGCACAGCAGCGGAACGTGCGGGAGCGCCGCGCCCACCAGCTGCGCGGCGTACAGGAACAGCAGCGTGCCGAGCACGGCCCACCGGCGCCCGGGCCGCCGCGCCCCGGCGGGCGGCGCGGCGGCAGGACGCGCCGGGGGCCCGGCGGCGGGACCGTCCGCGGACCGCGCGGTGGGAACCGTGGAGGGCGGTCCCCCGGACGCCTCCGCGGCGGCTTCCCTGGACTCGGCCTGGCCGGCCGGCTGCGCGGGGGGGCGGGGGGACGAGGGTCGGAAGAACAAGGACGGCTCCGGTGCGTGGAGAAGGGTCTGGAGAAGGGGCTGGGGAAGGGGCTGGGGAAGGGGCGGGAGAAGGGTGGGGAGTGGGCGGTGGGGGTGGTGGGGTGGTGGGGGAGGGCGGGACGGCGCGCGGGGGAGCGCGCCGCGGCGCCCGGGGGCGGCGCCGCCCGCACCGGCCCCGGGCATGCCGCGGCGCGCCCCCGGGGCGCCCGTGGTCGGATCGCGCGCCGGAGGTGGCGGCACAAGACGGCAGGTGACCGAAAGTGGCGGGATGTTGACCCGGCGTGACGACTTCGCGGCGTGGTCATCCCACGGCGTGGTCATCCCGCGGCCCGGCCGGAGGCGAACCGGCCGGAGGCGAACCGGCCCGTGGCGGACCGGCCCGCCCCGACGCGGCGGCGGCAGACGCGCACGAGGGCGCGCGAGCCGGGCACCGGCACGGCATGACCGCCGGAGAGGGTGGCGTGCGCGGCGCACGGAGGCCCGGTCGGGCGGGCGTGCGCCGGCGACGGCCGTCCCCGGCGGGAAAACGGCAGCTCACCCTGAGTGCGCGGCCGTGCCCCCGGATCGCCGGGTCGGGTGAAACCGGGCGGTTATATAAGCGGGCGACCCGTCAACGCGATGACATAGATTACGGAGGGCAGCCCGGTTCGGCCGAGCACCGAGGAACACGGAAACGAACAGGGAGCAGCGGTGGCAACGGCACGGCAGGACGTCTCCGAGGCCCGCAGGATCGTCGTCAAGATCGGCTCATCCTCGCTGACCACCGCGGCCGGGGGCATAGACGCCGACCGGGTGGACGCACTCGTCGATGTGCTGGTGAAACAGGACGGGAGGCAGATCGTACTGGTTTCCTCCGGTGCGATCGCCGCAGGGCTCGCCCCGCTCGGCCTCGTGCGCCGCCCCGCCGACCTCGCCAGCCAGCAGGCCGCCGCCAGCGTCGGCCAGGGGCTGCTGCTGGCCCGGTACACCGCCTCCTTCGCCCGCTACGGCCGCCGCGTCGGGCAGGTGCTGCTGACCGCGGACGACACCAGCCGCCGCACCCACTACCGCAACGCCTACCGCACCCTCGACCAGCTCCTCACCATGGGCGTCCTGCCGATCGTCAACGAGAACGACACGGTCGCCACCGACGAGATCCGCTTCGGGGACAACGACCGGCTCGCCGCGCTCGTCGCCCACCTGGTGCACGCCGACCTGCTGGTGCTGCTCTCCGACGTGGACGGCCTCTACGACGGGGACCCGGCCCGGCCCGGCGCCCGCCGGATCGCCGAGGTGACCGGCCCGGAGGACCTGACCGGGATCGAACTCGGCCGCGCCGGCCGGGCCGGGGTGGGCACCGGCGGCATGGTGACCAAGGTCGAGGCCGCCTCCATCGCCACCGCCGCCGGCCTGCCCGTCGTGCTGACCGCGGCGAGCCAGGCGGGCGAGGCCCTGGCCGGCGCCCCCACCGGCACCTATTTCCGCCCCACGGGCCGCCGTTCGGCCGACCGCCTGCTGTGGCTCGCGCACGCCTCGGCGCCGCGCGGCGCGGTGCTGCTCGACGCCGGGGCGGTGCGCGCCATCACCGAACGCGGCGGCTCGCTGCTGCCCGCGGGGATCACCGGCGTCGAGGGCGAGTTCGTCGCCGGGGAGCCGATCGAGCTGCGCGACGAGTCGGGCCGCGCCGTGGCCCGGGGCCTGGTCAACTTCGACGCCAGGGAAATCCCGCTGCTCATCGGCCGTTCGACCAGGGAACTGGCGCGCGAGCTCGGCCCGGCATACGAAAGAGAAGTCGTACATCGTGATGACCTGGTCCTGTTGCGGGCATAGTCCCTTCGGCGAGCGCGCGTATACGCGTGGTGCGCCGGCCGGTGCCTGATCCGCGAAAGACCAGTCTTTCCACCGAAGGTTCCGCGAAACGGCTCCGCCCTCGCGCGTGAGCTGGTCAACTCGTGCGGCGTGTGCCCGCGCCGCGCCGGCACTGCCCAGGACGACGTCAGCACCATGTCAGGAGGCCCCCGGTGAGATCACTGGCCGGCGTCCAGGGGACGGCCCCCCTGGCGCGGCGCGAGCGAGAGCACGACCTGCCGCGCCTGTGGCACGTCGTGCTGAACGTGGCGGGGCCCGAGGTGCCGCCGCCCGAGCTGCGGCGCGGCCTGGAACGGCTGGCGGAGGACCACCCCTTCCTGCTCACCAGCAGGTACGCGCCCGACCACGCGGAGATCAGGTACTGGGAGGAGGCGCGCACCCTGCACGACGCGGCGGCCCTGGCGCTGCGGCTGTGGGGCGAGCACCGGCGCACCGCGCAGCTGCCGGCCTGGGAGATCGTCGGCCTTGAGGTGATCAGCCGCGAGACGTACCACCAGCGCCTCGCCGAGGGGTACGGCCCCCCGCCCGCGGTCCCGATCGGCGTCCACCCGTACTGACGGTCCGCCCGAGCCCCCACCGGCCCCGCGCCCCGCCTCCCGCACCGGCCCGCGCCCGGGCACCTCCCGCACCGCCCGAGCCCGGTCCGCGCACCGGCCCCCCGCACGGGGCCCGCGCCCCGGCCCCGTCCGGCCGCCTCCCGCACGAGACCCGCGCCCCGCGCGGAGCGCCCCCGCGCCGGCGCGTGGCCGCCCGGCCGCGGCCCCTCCACGCCGCAGCGCCCGGTGCGCCGATCGGGCTACCCTGCTGGGTATGAGCAGCTCCGCGGATTCCGCCCCCTCTCGCCTCACCCCGGCCACGGAAGCCCAGGCGCCCTCGGGCCCGGCGACGGCCGGTGAGTCCCCCGTGCTCCTCGCCGCCCGCCGGGCCAGGACGGCGGCGGCCGAGCTGGCCCCGCTGCCGCGCACCGCGCGCGACGCCGCGCTGCTCGCCGTCGCCGACGCCCTGGAGGCGCGCGCGGAGGAGATCGTCGCGGCCAACGCCGAGGACGTCGCCAGGGCGCGCGAAAACGGGACCTCGGCGGCCATGATCGACCGGCTCACGCTCACCCGGGAGCGGGTCGCCTCGATCGCCGCGGACGTGCGGCACATCGTCTCCCTGCCCGACCCGGTCGGCGAGGTGGTCCGCGGCTCCACCCTGCCCAACGGCCTGGAGCTGCGGCAGATCCGCGTCCCCCTCGGCGTGGTCGGCATGATCTACGAGGGCCGCCCCAACGTCACCGTGGACGCCGCGGCGCTGTGCCTCAAGTCGGGCAACGCGGCCCTGCTGCGCGGCTCCTCCTCCGCCTACTCCTCGAACACCGCGCTGGTGGCCGTGCTGCGGGACGCCGTGGCCGGGGCGGGGCTGCCCGCGGACGCGGTGCAGCTGGTGCCGGGCACGAGCCGCGAGTCGGTGCACGAGCTGATGACGGCCCGCGGCCTGGTGGACGTGCTGATCCCGCGCGGCGGCGCCTCGCTCATCCAGACCGTCGTGCGCGACTCGACGGTCCCGGTCATCGAGACCGGCGTGGGCAACTGCCACGTCTACGTCGACGAGTCGGCCGACCTCGACATGGCCGTCGACATCCTGGTCAACTCCAAGGCCCAGCGGCCCAGCGTCTGCAACGCCGCCGAGACCGTCCTGGTCCACGCCGGCATCGCCGACCGCTTCCTGCCCCGGGCCCTGGCCGCGCTCGCCGCCGCCGGGGTCACCGTGCACGGCGACGGGGACTGGGAGAAGGCGGGGGCCGGCGTGGGCGTTCCCGTGGTGCCCGCGACGGAGGCCGACTGGGCCGAGGAGTACCTGAGTGACGACATCGCCGCGGCCGTCGTGCCCGACCTGGACGCGGCCGTCGCGCACATCAGGCGCTGGACCTCGGGCCACACCGAGGCGATCGTCACCAGGGACGCCCAGGCCGCCAGGCGGTTCGTGTCGCGGATGGACTCCGCCGCCGTCATGGTCAACGCCTCGACGCGTTTCACCGACGGCGGAAGGTTCGGCTTCGGCGCCGAGATCGGCATCTCCACGCAGAAGTTGCACGCCCGCGGCCCGATGGGGCTGGCCGAGCTGACCTCGACCACCTACGTGGTCACGGGGGACGGTCACACCGTGGAGTGAAATCCGGATCACCCTCCCCCTCGCGGGTTATTCGGCCTACGCTGGTGGCGTGCCGGACGACGTTGGGGGCCCGCCGTTGCCCGACGGCGAGGGGGCCGAAGGCCCCAAAGGCCCCGAAAGCAGGGACCGCTCGGCGGCGGAGGAGTTTCCCGCCGTGGTGCTCGACGACGCCTTCGTCGAGGCCGCCGAGATCCACGAGCCGACCGCGGCCGAGCGGCTGCGCCTCGCCTCGACCGAGCGCGCGGAGCCGGAGGCCGCGGGCGAGTTCGGCTTCGGCTACCTGGACGGGCCGGCGGCGTTCGGCGATCCCGGCGGGTATCCCGGCGGCGAGGAGGACCCGGACGACGCCCTCGGGGAGTTCGGGGAGCCGGGGGACTTCGGCGAGTTCGGCGCCGGCCCCTTCGGGCCGGGCGAAGGCCCCGGCGGATACGGCGAGTTCGGTCGGCTCGGCGGCCTCGGCGGCGAGGGGTTCGAGGCGCAGGGCGGCGGCTTCGACCGGCTCCCCGGCCCGGGACTCCAGGACGACGAGGGCCGCTTCGACCGCTCCGACTACCTGCACTACCTGCGGTATCTGCCCGAGCAGGACGAGGCGGAGGAGTTCGGCCTCGGCCCCTGCCTGCCGCCGGCCGGATACGGCGGCGCGCCGATACCCGCCCCGGGGCACCGCGCGCAGCCGCACTCCTGGCGGCCCGTGCGCTGGCAGCGGCCCGTGGCCTGCGTGCTGGCGATGGTGATGGGCATCAGCGTGATCGCCTTCGCCCTCATCGCCATTCAGCGAGCGGGCTCCGCCGGGTCGGGCGACCCCGGGGGCGGCGCCCCGCCCGCGAGCGAGCGGGACCAGCCGGAGGAGGAGGCGGCGGCCGACGCGGAGGTCGCCGAGGGCACCTCCTGAACGAGGGCGGAACGAGGCCCGGGGCGGGGAACGAACCAGGTCAGGACGAGGGCGGAACGCGCGCGGGAACCGGGGGCGGCTCCGGCGCGCGGGGCCGTGGGGCGAGCCGCCCCGGCGGGCGGGCACCGGCGCGCGGTGTGGGGAAAGTCCCTGAGGACGGGGGCTGTTTCCTCCGCGTTCAGCGACTTACGCTGGAAGGGTGGCCGGGCGTACAGACCCTCCCGAAGGGACCCCCGGGGGCGCCCCGGGAGCCGGGGACGAGGAATACCAGTCGATCGTGTTCGACGAGTCCTTCGTCAGGGCTGCCCGCCTTCAGGAGTTCTCGGCGCAGGAGCGCCTCGAGGACCACACGACCGCGGTGCGCCGCCGCTCTCCCGACTCCGGGCGCGCCCAGGCCCGCGCCGTGCCGAAGCAGGGCATAGCCCTGGCCCTGATCATCCTGCTCGCCTTCGCCGCCGCCATCTACCTCGGCAACAACAACCCCTACGCCTCCCACGACGGCATCGCCGCCGATCCGCCCGCCGCCACCGTGATCCTGCTGGCCCCCGAGGAAACGGAGGACGCCGTGCGGGGCTCCGCGGACCCGGAGGCCCTGTTCGCGCAGAGCCCGGCCGCGGACTACGGGGTGGGCGAGGGCGGCGTCTCCCTCCCCGACCCCCGGCCCACCGAGCACTTCTCCCGCGAGCAGGTCCTCACCGCGCTGACCCTGGCCAAGGAGTACGTGGTGGCCAGCGCCCTCAACGCGGAGGTGCTTGCGGGCGCGACCACCGCCCCGGTGCGTGAGTTGCTCGGGGCCGACCAGGAGCAGCAGTTCGACGCGGCCCTCGACGGGCGGGACCCGCGCTCGCGCCCGGTGGACTGGCTGGTGCGCTTCGACCCGGACGAGGTGGCCCTCGCGGCGAACGAGGTCCGGGTGGACGGGGAGTTCACCTTCGGCGAGATCAGCGAGGACGTCCTCCAGGTCACCGGGCGGCACGTCTTCGCCTACGCGGTGCGCCCCGCGGGCGTCCCCCAGGCGGACGCCACCCTCTTCACCCTTCAGCGCGACATCAGGCTGGAGTTCGGCGACAAGGAGCTGCGCGACCGGAACGTCGTGCTGCGGCAGGTCGACTCGCTGGCCGGGCCGATCGACTGCGCCGAAATCCCCGAGACCGCGCTGCGGCCGCTGCTGGCGGGGGAGGTCGCCGGCGAGCCGGGCTCCGAGGGCACCGACCCCTACGACCTCACGGGCGGGCGCCCCGTGCTGTGCGGCACGTACGCGGCCGAGGCCCTCACTCCGCCCGCCGACCGCCAGAGTCGCTAGCGCCCCCCGCCTCGCCGGTGTCCCCCGCGTCGCCGGTGTCCCTCGCGTCGCCCGGGTCCCCCGACGCGCCCGGAGCGCCCGCGTCCCCGCGCGGGCCGCCCCCGCGCCGCTGCGGCCCGCCGCCGGTGGCGAAGTTCCGCAGCCGGCCGCCGAGTTCGCCCGCGCCGCCGGCCACGTCGCTGACCAGCTTCAGCAGCGGGTCCCTGCTGGCCCGCACCGAGCGCGCGAACTGCCCGGCCGACTCCCGCACCGAGTCCGTGACCGAGACGTCCGCGTCCTCGGAGCGGCGCGGGTAGTGCCCCGCCACGATCCGCTGGTAGTCCCTGCTCCGGGACCAGGCGCGCAACTCGGCGGCCCGCACCACCGCGAACGGGTGGGTGCGCGGCAGCACGTTGAGGATCTTCAGCACCGAGTCGCGCAGGTCCCCGCCCGCCTCGTACTCGTCGGCCTGCTCCAGGAAGGCGTCGACGTTCATCTCGTGCAGGTGGTTGCCGCCGGCGAGCTTCATCAGGGCGCGCAGCGAGACCTGCGGGTCCTGCCCGGCCAGCAGCCCGGCCCGGTCCGCGGACAGCTCCGACGTGCGGAACCACTCGCGCAGCGCGCCGACGATCGCGCCGACCGCCACGTTCCCCAGCGGAATCCAGGCGACGCGGACGGCAACCCTGGTCAGGAACAGCAGGAGCGTGCGGTACACGGCGTGGCCGGAGAGCGCGTGGCCCACCTCGTGCCCGATCGCGACCCGCATCTCCTCCTCGTCGAGCAGCTCGACGAGCCCGGTGGTGAGCACGATCACGGGCTGGTCGAGGCCCACGCACATCGCGTGGGGCACCGGGTCCTGCGTGACGTACATCGGGGGGACCTTGTCCGCGTCGAGCACGTAGCACGCGTCGAGCAGCAGCTCGTGCAGGTGCGTGAACTGCCGCTCGCCGACCCGGACCGAGTCGGAGAGGAACAGCAACCGCAGGCTGCGCTCGGGCAGCATCCCGCTGAGCGTCCTGAACACCGTGTCGAAACCGGTCAGCTTGCGCAGGGCGACCAGCGCGGAACGGTCCGAGGGGTGCTCCCAGGCCCGCGAGGAGATGCCGGGGAAACGCCGCCGCTCCCGGCGCGGCCCGCATCCCGCCGCGCCCTCGGCCTCCCGGCCGCTCTCCGTGCCGTGGCCGGTGCTCTCGGTCATGGGTCCCCTCCAGACGCGCGGCCGGCTTCCTCGCGCCGCCGCCGTGTCACCACCCCACCGCACGGGAGGGGCGGGGGCAAGAGGCCGCGGCCGACCACTCCGCTTACGATGACCCTACGTTTCAGCAGTCCGCCATGTTCCCGAGAGTTCCGATAGGCAGCTCATGACTCCGCTCCTCGCCTCACCGGCCGCCGAGACCCTCCTGACCAGCCTCGCCGAGGAGGAGGGCGGCCACGGCCACGACAGCCTCAACGCGTACGGCATCGGCATCGGCGCCCTGGCCGCACTGCTCCTGCTGCTGTGGGTCGTTACGCGGCTCAACCGGGACCGTTAGGGTACGTCCCCATGCGAGACCCGATAGGTACCGGCAAGCGGCGCCTCGGCGTCATGGGCGGCACCTTCGACCCCGTTCACCACGGGCACCTGGTGGCCGCCAGCGAGGTGGCGGCCAGGTTCGGCCTCGACGAGGTCGTCTTCGTGCCGACCGGGCAGCCCTGGCAGAAGGAGCACCGGCAGGTCTCCGCCGCCGAGGACCGGTATCTCATGACGGTCATCGCGACCGCCTCCAACCCGCAGTTCTCCGTCAGCCGCATCGACATCGACCGCGGCGGCAAGACGTACACCATCGACACGCTGCGCGACCTGCGGGCGGCGAACGAGGACGCGGACCTGTTCTTCATCACGGGGGCCGACGCGCTGGCGCAGATCCTGGGCTGGCGGGACGCGGCGGAACTGTTCTCGCTCGCCCACTTCATCGGGGTCACCAGGCCGGGACACCACCTCGCCGACCCGGGGCTGCCCGGCGGCGGCGTCTCGCTGGTGGAGGTGCCGGCGCTGGCCATCTCCTCCACGGACTGCCGGGAGCGGGTCGCGCGCGGCGACCCGGTCTGGTATCTGGTGCCGGACGGGGTGGTGCGTTACATCAACAAGCGTCACCTGTACCGGGATCTGCCTCCGGCGGACGGAACGGGCTAGAGCGCGCGGAAGGGGCGGCACTGGTGAACGACGGGCAGGACCCGTACGGGCAGGTCTACGGCTACGACGAGTACGGCCGCCCGCTGTACCGCACGCCGCCGGACGGCCGGCCGGGCCACCCCCAGGGGCCGGGGCCAGGCGGGCAGGGGCAGCAGGCCGGGCCGCCGCGGCCGGACCCCGGCTACGGCGGCTACCCGTACCCCGCGAGCCCCCAGGCGCCGCCCCCCGGCTATCAGGACCCGTCGGGATATCAGGACCCCTCCGGCTACCGGGACCCCGGCTACGGGGCGCCGTCCGGCCCGGCGCGCCCCGGCTACCAGGGCTACGACCAGGGCACCGGGGAGCAGCCCCCCGTCCAGGACCTCACGCAGGACGGGTACTTCGGCGGCTACGACTACGGCACGGGCTCCCAGCAGGCCGTGCCGCCCGCCCCGCCCCGGCAGGCCGCCGCCCCCGCGCCGCCGGCCGCCCCCTACGGCCCGGGACCTGGCGCCCCGTACCAGGCCCCCGCCCCGGGAGGCGCCGGCTGGGACCAGGGCACCGGGCCGCAGCCCGCCGTTCCCCCGCAACGCCCCGCCCCGCCGCACCCGGGGCCCCAACCCGGCGCCCCCGGCGGCCCGAACCCGGGCGGCCCCGGGGCAGCGAGCGGCCCCGGCGGACCCGGCGGACCCGGCGGAACTGGGCAGCCCGGCGGACCCGGGCGGCCCGGCGGACCCGGGCGGCCCGGCGCGCCCGGCGGGCCCGGGGAGGACCAAGAGGGCTACCGCACCGAGCAGTTCGCGTTCGTCGACGAGGAGAACGAGTCCTCCGAAGACGTCATCGACTGGCTGAAGTTCACCGAGAGCCGCACCGAGCGCCGCGAGGAGGCCAAGCGCCGCGGACGCAACCGGCGCCGCCTGCTGGTCGTTGTGCTGATCCTCGCCGTCCTCGGCGGCACCGGCGCCCTGTGGGCCACCGGCCGGCTGCCCGGCGTGCCCGGGCCCGACTCCTCCGGCGACGGCGCCGCGGCCGGCGACCGGCGCGACGTCATCGTCGTCCACCTGCGGCCCACCGACTCCGAGGAGACCGCCACGGCCCTGCTCGTCGCCAACGAGGGCGAGGGGGCGGGCACCACCCTGCTGGTGCCCAACGAGCTCCAGGTCACCCCGGAGGGCGAGGAGGCCACCACGCTCGGCCAGGCCGTCGCCGACGAGGGCGCGGGACCGGTCAGGGACGCCCTCGGCAGCCTGCTGGGCGCACCGATCTCCGGCACCTGGCGGCTGGACACCCCCTACCTGGAGATCCTGGTGGACGCGGTCGGCGGCATCAGCCTGGACACCGACGCCGAGGTGCCGGGCGAGGGCGGCGGCGAGCCGCTCGTGCCGCGCGGCCAGGACGTCGAACTGGGCGGACCCGAGGCCGTGGCGTACGCCACCTACCGGGCCGAGGGCGAGCCGGCCGGCGCCCAGCTGCAGCGCTTCGGCCAGGTGATGCAGGGGGTGCTGGAGCACATGCCCACCACGGAGACCAGCGCCACCCGCGTGGTGCAGGCCCTCCACCAGATCGTCGACCCCTCGCTGAGCGAGGAGCAGCTCGGCGCCAGCCTCGCCAGGCTCGCCGGCTACGCGCAGGACGACGCGTACGAGACCACCCCCCTGCCCGTGGAGCAGGACGGCACGCTCAGTGACGAGACGGCCGACGGGCTGGTCGCCGACGTGCTGGGCGGCACCGTGGACGAGGCCGCGCAGGAGGATGCGGCCCCCCGCGTCGCCGTCCGCGACGCGAGCGGCGGGGACGCCGCGGAGAACGTGCGGATCACCCTGGTCAACGGCGGGTTCACGGTCGTGGACAGCCGCGCGGCCGACGAGACCGCCGCGGAGTCCGCCGTGACCTACACCGCCGACGCCTTCCGCGACACCGCCCTGGAGGCCGCCCGCACCCTGGGGCTGCCCGAGGAGGCCGTGACCCAGGGCGACGGCGCCGGAAATGCCGATGTGACAATCGTGCTGGGCGAGGATTATGGCGAGTGACTGTCAGCGGGGCGTGAGACGCTGTCCCGTGACCGTGCCCTCACCGCGCCATGACCGTCCCGCCACGCGGCCGTGGCCCGGCGCCCACCGCGCGCGCCGGCGGGCAGCCGCCCAAAGGAAGATCCCGAGGAGACCACCGCACCTGTGACCGCTACGGACCGCGCCACCGCCCTGATCGAGACGGCCGCCCAGGCCGCCGCCGACAAGCTTGCGCACGACATCATCGCGTACGACGTCAGCGACGTCCTCGCCATCACCGACGCCTTCCTGCTCGCCTCCGCGCCCAGCGACAGGCAGGTCAAGTCCATCGTGGACGGCATCGAGGAGCGGCTGCTCGCCGAGCTCGGCGCCAAGCCCGCCCGGCGCGAGGGCGAGCGCGACGGCCGCTGGGTCCTGCTGGACTACGTCGACGTCGTCGTGCACGTCCAGCACGCGGAGGAGCGCGTGTTCTACGCCCTGGAGCGGCTCTGGAAGGACTGCCCGGAGATCGACCTGCCCGAGGACGCCAAGGCCACCAGGGGCAGGGCGGCCGCGCACGCCGAGCAGCAGGGCGGCCCCGCCGGGGACGGCGCGGCGGGCGGTGAGCTCAGCTGAGCGGCGGCGTGGCCGGTGCCCCCGGCGACGGCGGCGCCCCCGGCGACGGCGCCCCCAGGCCGGGCGGCCCGCGGCGGATCGTGCTCTGGCGCCACGGCCAGACGGCGTGGAACCTGGAGCACCGCTTCCAGGGCACCACGGACATCGACCTCACCGAGACGGGCCGGGCCCAGGCCAGGCACTCGGCCCGGCTCCTGGCGACGCTGTCCCCGCACGCCATCCTCTCCTCCGACCTGCGCCGCACCCGCGACACGGCGGCCGAGCTCGCGGCCCTCACCGGCCTCGCGGTGACCCACGAGGAGGGCCTGCGGGAGACGTACGCCGGGGCCTGGCAGGGCCTGACGCACGAGGAGATCATGGCCCGCTTCGGCGAGCAGTACGCGGCCTGGAAGCGCGGCGAGCCGGTCCGGCGCGGCGGCGGCGAGCTGGAGACCGAGGTCGCCGACCGGGCGGCCCCGCTGGTGGAGCGGGCCGCGGAGAAGCTCCCCCCGGGCGGGGTGCTCGTCGTCGTCAGCCACGGCGGCACCATCCGCACCACGATCGGCCGCCTGCTCGGCCTGCCCCCGCGCAGCTGGGAGGCCCTGGGCGGGCTGTCCAACTGCTGCTGGTCGGTCCTCGGCGAGAGCATCCGCGGCTGGCGCCTGCTGGAGCACAACGCCGGCTCCCTGCCCGAGCCGGTCCTCGGCGACGACGTATAGCCGGCGCGCACCCGGCGGTCCTCCCCGGCCGGACCCGGCCGGGGCCCGTGCCACCCACCCGCGGACGCCCCGCCGGCCGCCCCGGGCGCGTCACGCTCACGGACGGCGGGCCGCCCCGGCCGCCCCGCCCCGGCCGACAGGCCCGGCGGGCCCAGGGACGGCGGCCCACCCGGCCGCCCCGCCCAACCTGACGCGGTCAGCGCACCACGGCCTGCGCGCTCAGCCGCTCCACCTTCGCCCGCGAGTCCTCGTCGGCCGGGATGTACACGACCAGCCTGGCCTCGGGCATGCCGTTCACGGAAAGCGACTCCGAGCGCAGCCGGATCAGGCCCTCCTCCTCGTGCCGGAAGGTCTTGGTTCTCGGGCCGGGCGGCACCACGTCCCCGCTCGCCCACAACCCGGCGAACTCCGGGCTGGCCAGGGACAGATCGGCCACGAAACGCTCCCAGACCGGGTCGCCCACATGCCTGCCGTAGGCCGCCCGCGTCGTGGCCACCATGATCTTCAGCTCGGAGTCGCGGAACACCAGCGGGCACCGCGTCGGCTCCGCGGTGAACAGCGCCCGCAGCACGTTCCGCGGCGCCTCCCGCGGCCAGCCGGGCGGCGCGAACAGCGTGTGGTACGTCGCGTTGTCCCCGAGCACGTCGTAGCGGCTGTTGTAGACGACCGCGGGCAGCGGGTTCAGCGCGTCGAGGACCCGCTGCACGTCCTCGCTCACCCCGGCCGCGTCCGCCGGGCCGCCCGCCGGGGAGACGAAGGGCACCCCGGCCAGCTGGTACAGGTGCTCGCGCTCGGTCGGGTCGAGCCGCAGCGTGCGGGACACCGCGTCCAGCACCTGGGCGCTGGCGTTGATCGGCCGGCCCTGCTCCAGCCACGTGTACCAGGTGACGCCCACCCCGGCGAGCTGGGCGACCTCCTCGCGGCGCAGCCCCGGCGTCCGCCGCCGCGGCCCCGGGGGCAGCCCGACGTCCTGCGGGCTGATCCTGGCCCGCCTGCTGCGCAGGAAGGAAGCCAGCTCCGGGCGGCGCCGGTCGGCCGCCGGGCGGTGCACAGTCGTCACGATCGCTCCCACGTCCTCAGTCTGCCCGCGCGCGGCGCGGCAGCCAGGTGTCTGTCAGTACCAGTATCACCGGGCTCTCATTACTGGTACCGGAACGCTCGCATCCTGAGCCCATGACCACCGCACCCACCCCGTCGACCACCCCTCCGCCGGGGCCCTCCGCCGCGCGCCCCGGCCCCGGGGCGACCCGCGGGGCCGCCCCGGGACATCCCGCGGACCCCGGCCTGGCCAGGCCACAGGGCCGCCCGGGGGCGCTGCTCGCCATCGTCCTCATCGGGCAGTTCATGGCCCTGCTTGACGTGTTCATCGTTAACGTCGCGGCCCCCACCGTCCAGGCGGACCTCGGGGCCACCGGCGGCCAGCTCCAGCTGGTCATATCCGGCTACACGATCTCCTACGCCGTGCTCCTGATCACCGGCGCGCGGCTGGGCGGCAGGTACGGCCCCGGGCGCCTGTTCCTCGCCGGGCTCGCCCTGTTCACGGCGGCCTCGCTCGCCTGCGGGCTCGCCACCTCGACCGGCCAGCTGATCGCGTTCAGGTTCATCCAGGGCGCCGGCTCGGCCACGATGCTGCCGCAGGTCCTCAGCCTCATCCAGCGCACCTTCTCCGGCTCGGCCAGGCAGCGCGCCCTCGCCCTCTTCGGCGGCGTGCTCGCCGTCGGCGCCGCCGCCGGCCAGATCGTGGGCGGCGTCCTCATCAACGCCGACCTCTTCGGCTGGGACTGGCGGCCCGTCTTCCTGGTCAACCTGCCGATCGGCCTGCTCCTGCTCGCCTTCGGCAGCCGCGCCCTGCCGCTGCAGCGCCCCGCGGGCGCCGAGCGCTCCCGCAGCCTCGACTTCCCCGGCCTGTCCCTGCTGACCGCCGCCGTCGTGCTGTTCACCGTCCCGCTGGTGCTGGGGCAGGAAGAGGACTGGCCCGCCTGGTGCTTCGTCTCGCTGGCCGCCAGCGCCCTGTTCGTCGCGCTCTTCGCCGTGTTCGAGACCAGGCTCGCCGGGCGCGGCGGCTCCCCGCTGATCTCCCCGCGGGTGCTGCGCAGCCCCGGCATGCCGACGGCCGCCGTCCGGGTCTTCCTCTCCATGGCGATCAACGCCGGCATCCTCTTCGCGTTCTCCCTGCACATCCAGGGCCCGAAGGCCGCCGAGGGGCTCGACTACGGCGCGCTGAGCGCGGGACTCTCCTTCCTGCCCACCGCGATCACCTTCGGCTCGATCTCCCTGTCCTGGAGGTTCCTGCCGCCCCGCAGCCACGCCGCCCTGGCCCCCCTGGGCTTCGCAATCTCCGCCGTGGCGATGCTCTCCCTCGGCCTGCTGCTGCGCGACGCGGACGGGCTCACCCCCGCCATACTGCTGCTCTTCGGCGTCAACGGCCTTGGCCTCGGCCTGGCGTACAGCCCGACGCTCGCCCGCTCCCTGGCCTCGGTCAAGCCGGAGTACGCGGGCGACGCAAGCGGGCTGACGGCGATGATGACCCAGCTCGGCATGCTCGTCGGAATCGCCACCTTCGGCACCCTGTTCCTCAACCGCGCCGAGGGCGCCCTCTCCACGGCCCAGGGCATCGAAACCACCCTGTTCGCCCTCGCCGCCACGGCCGCCGTGGGCGCCCTCACCGGCGCGGCGGCTCGTGTGAAGACCCGTTGAGACGATGTATCGATCCCGTCTCCCTTCCCAGGGAGGCGGGACCGGCGGCTTATCGCCCGCGCCCTGACGTGGCAGAATCGTCACACGGCAGGGGCAAGGGACCCGCCGGATCAAACCCACTGGCGAGCTGACGGGGGTATGCCTCGTGCGCACGGCCCACGACCGAGGGTGGAGCTGATCGCTCATGGGGGCACACAGCAGAAAGTGCGACTGGTGCGGCGCGGGCACCCCGATCGTCCGCGACCTCCAGCCGGTCAACGTCGCCTACCAGTACTGGTGCGTCGAGTGCGCCCGCGCGCTGATCATAAAAGGCGACCCCATCGAGGTCTACCGCGAGCTGGAGGGCGAGCCGATCTACGGGCGCCTGCTGGACGAACACTGCGCCCTCAAACGCTTCTACTCCTTCGCCAGCGTGTGACGCCGGAGCCGAAAGCGATTTGGCATTCGCCCAGGGAGGGCGTGTAGAGTAGGGGTCACCGCCAAGGGGAACCGCGAGGGGAACCGGAAACGGGACCGCAAGGGGCTATAGCTCAGTTGGTAGAGCGCTTGCATGGCATGCAAGAGGTCAGGAGTTCAATTCTCCTTAGCTCCACAGGTCGCAGGGCCCCTCCCGAACGGGAGGGGCCCTCTGCGTGACTAGGGCTGGGGGAGGCTGAGGCCGGCGTTGTTGACCAGGATGTCGACGGCGCAGGCGGAGAGGTGCTTCTCCACCGTGGCGCACCCGTCCGGGGTGGCGAGGTCCGCGCTGATCGCGTCGACGCGCACGCCGTGGCCGCGGCGGAGGTCGGCGGCGACCCGGTCGAGTCGGGGCTGGTTGCGGGCGGCGAGGAGGAGGTCGTGCCCGGCGGCGGCGAAGCGGCGGGCGAAGCCGAGGCCGATGCCGGAGGTTCCTCCGGTGATCAGGGCGGTGGTCATGTGGTGTGTCCTTCGGGCTTGACGACCGTCAGCCACAGCATGGCGCCTGAGGACGGGACGTAGAGCTGGGCGAGGTAGCCGGCCCAGTAGGCGACGGCGAGGACGCTGCCGCCGGCGAACAGCCTCAGGGACCAGGCGAGATCACGGTCGGCGGTGCGTGCGCTGTAGCGTCCGCACACCACGGTGACGACGAGGTCGGCGACCAGGTGGGCGCAGCAGACGAGCACCCAGTAGGCGGCGGAGGGTTGCGCGGGGCCGTCGGCCGGGGCGAGGGCGGGCCCGGGGTGGTCACCTCGGGCGAGATCCATCCCCACGAGCGTCAGCCCGATGCCGAAGGTGCCCGCGGCGATGAGCGTGCGCGTGTGCCGCGGGCGGGCCGAGCCGACGATGAGCAGCAGCATGAGCCCTGCCGCAACGACGCCGGTGACGTTGCGGGACACGGTGACGGCGCGGGCGTCCCCGGTGAGGTCGACGGCCCGGTCGACGACTTCGGGCAGGAAGAGCGTCGTGGCCGTCGCGGCGATCGTCTTTGTCCCCAGGGGCCGCAGGCCGCCGGGCAGCCCGGGGGGCTGCAAGGAGTACCTGCCGAGCGCGTTGATGTGAGGGCGCACGAAGGGGGAGAGGCGGGCGATGTCCTCGGGCTGCCCGCTACGAACGTGTGATCGGCCCTGAACGGCGATGATCTTTGAGTGTTGTGGTCCGGGCCTGGGGCGCTTCGGCATGATGTGTGGCATGGGGTGGCAGCGGGTGGGTGTGGACGAGCTGGGGCTGGTGGCGGGGAAGCGGGGCGGGACGCGGTCAGGTTGCGTGCTGCTGCTTGAGCACGGGGTGCCGTCAGCGTCGGGTGCCGCGTATGGCGCGGATCACCTCGGCGACGGCCTTCAAGACGGTGGCGCGGTCGGACGGGGCGGTGCCCTTGACCGCGACGATGACGACCAGGACCGCCGCCACGGCGACGATCAGGGCGACGGCCACAGGCGCCAGGACCCAGGCAGTGACATTCATGGCGTTCCCTTTCGTCCGCGCGGTTCCTGTCCGGACCGCGCGGACGACATCACAGCCGAGAATTGCGAGGCGATGAAGCTTCGCCGGACCGAACGGACAGCTGCGTCAAAAGTCCTGGTCACAGGCATTTCGTGCTCGCTGTCGGACGGATCCGACGGATCGATCCGCACGGCGCGGGAGGGGACACCGTGAGCAAGAGGACCGAGCTGAGCGCCGAACGGCGGGTACTGCGCGATGAGCTGCGCAAGCTGGAGGACGCGGCGCTGAGAGGCCGGACCCGTAAGGAGGCCATCGCCGAAGCCAATTGTCGGCTTCGGCAGGACCAGCTGCTCTCGTATACCACCGTCGGCGGCTGGTTCGAGAAGGGCATCCCGGCCAGGGACTTCCAAGTCCTGTGGGCCCTGGTCGAGGTGCTCGAGGAGTGGTCGGGCCGGCCGCCTGCCGATACTCTCACCGGCCGCGACCGCGCCGTGGCAAATGCGGGATGGGCCGTCAGGAAGAAGCTGTGGAAGACCTGGTGGGAAGACGCCAGCACTTCGCGGACTGTCACTTCCCGGTCTGCGGTGCCCACCCGACACCTGGACGCCTACCTGAAGGCCGCTGGGCGCGCGGCCCGTGACCACCCCTACCCGGGTGTGCTGCCCGGCACCACGCCGCCGCTGGCCTCCGTCTACCTGCGCCAGCAGACCGCCCCCTGGACCGAACAGACCCCCGGCGGCTCGGGCGGCGAGAGCCGCGGCCATCCTGGCCCGCTCCGCGGGCCGGCGGATACCCGTCCCGCCCTGCAGGTCCTGGCCGAGCAGCACGCATGTGTGGTCCTGGCCGGACCGGGCGGCGGTAAATCAAGCCTGCTGCGCACCCACCTGGCCCACAGCGCCGAACGCTGGATGGCCGGCCAGCGGGATGCGCCCGTCGCGGTGCTGGTCACAGCCGCAGACCTGGTCCACCGGCCGCTCACCTCGGCCCTGGCCTCGGCCGTGAACGCCCACCTGCCCCAGCACGGGCTGACCGAGAACCTGCCAGAAGAGTTCTTCAGCGCCCCACCCCAGCCGGGCACGCAGTGGCTGGTGCTGGTCGACGGCCTCGACGAGGTCACCGACCCCAAGGCCCGGCGTGAGGTGCTGCTCACCATCACGAATGTCGTCAAGGACAGTCCCGCCGGGCCGTATCGCTTCGTGGTGGCCACCCGCCCCCTGCCCGGCAACGAACTCGACGCCCTGGACCGGCAGTGGCCGCGCCACGAGCTGATGCCCTTCACCGTGGACCAGCTCCCGGCAGTGGCCGGCAGCTGGTTCCGCGCGGCGGGCCTGGACGACGCCCACAGCATCGCCGAGCGCTTCGTCCAAGACCTGCAACGCGCCAGCCTGACCGACCTGGCCCGCATCCCGCTGATGGCCTCCATGCTGTGCCAGCTGCACGCCGCCGACCCCAGCCGGCCACTACCGCAGAGCCGCGGCAAGCTGTATGGGGACTTCATCGGCCTGCTGCACAGGCACCAGGACACCCCCGGCCCGGCAGGCGCACGGCAGGAAGCCCAGCACGTCCTGAACCACCTGCACGACCTCATCGCCCATTTAGCGGCCGAGCGCCACAACGGGAACAATGAGCCAGCACTGGACATCGTGAAATCCCACCCCGAAGCCCAGGGTCCCCCACGCATACCGGAAGACCAGTGGCGGGAGTTCCTGAGCACCGCCCTGCGCCGCAGCGGCCTGTTGACCGTCCGCGCGGGCGAACTCGTCTTCCTGCACCAGACCCTCCAGGAGTACCTCGCGGCCCGCCACGCCACCCACGATCCGCACACCCGAGACAAGGCTGTTCACCGGGCCTTCCACCACCCTGCCCGATACCTGCCTTCCTATAACCGGGGGGTCGGACTGCTGCCCCCCGATGCGCCGGGGGTCAGGCCCCGACTGTGGCTCCGCCGCTACTGGCAACCCCCAACCTCAGACGATGGCAACCTGTCCTACATCGGATTCCTCCTCGACACCGCGCGCGAATTCGACCCCCACGCCGTCGACCCCTACCTGAACCGCCTGGCCTCCCGCCGCGCGGGACTGCACGGCTGCGAGTTCATCGCCTCACAGGTCCGCCTCGGCACCCTCATCCCCCCGGACACCGTCCGCGCCACCGCCGACCTGTTCCTCAGCCTGGCCACCGACACCACCCTCGGCAACGATGACCGGGTGTGGGCGGCCCGGGGGCTCGGCAAGCTGGGTGACCCACGCGCCGCCGACCTGTTCCTCGCCCTGGCCACCGACGCCACCCTCACTGACTGGAACCGGGTGGAGGCGGCCCGGGAGCTGGCCGAGCTGGGTGACCCACGCGCCGCCGACCTGTTCCTCACTCTGGCCACCGACACCGCCCTCGACAGCGGTGACCGGGTGTGGGCGGCCCGGGGGCTCGGCGAGCGGGGTGACCCACGCGCCGCCGACCTGTTCCTCAGCCTGGCCACCGACACCGCCCTCGACAGCGGTGACCGGGTGTGGGCGGCCCGGGGGCTCGGCGAGCGGGGTGACCCACGCGCCGCCGACCTGCTCCACACCCTGGCCACCGACACCACCCTCGGCAACGCCGGCGCCCGGGAGTGGGCGGCCTGGGGGCTCGGCGAGCTGGGTGACCCACGCGCCGCCGACCTGTTCCTCGCCCTGGCCACCGACACCACCCTCACTGACTGGAACCGGGTGGAGGCGGCCCGGCAGCTCGGCGAGCTGGGTGACGCGCCGCCGGCTTCCGCATTCGGCGATCAGCGGCGCAACGGCGCTGGGCCGCACGTGGGTAGGCAGGGTGAAGAAGAGTCAGGATGACGGAGCTGGCCGTCCAGTTTCTCGATCGCCTCACACAGGACGGGGTGATCCGTACCTCGTTCCCAGTGGTGGTCATCAGGGCATCGGCCGCCGCGGCGTCCCGGGGGCGGGCCAGATGGATGCGGGTGTCGGCAGGGAGCCTGTCGGCGGACAGCGGCGGCGTCCACTTGCTCTTCTTGGTGGTGTGCTTGCCCATGAGCGAGTGGGCCTGCCCAGAGCCGGCTTGGGGTGAGTGCGAGCGGCGAGGTGAAGCTTCGTGGGTCAGGCCGGTCCGCGAGCCGCTGTCTCAACGGCCAGCGGACGGCGGCTCACTTGTGCCAGTCCGCTTCCTGAGCCCTTCCTTCAGTGCTGACGGATGTTGGGCCGGTGGAGATATCGGTGCCCGGTGACCGGGACGGTTCCTTCGAGCACCGTTGCCGCCACCTCCCGCCGCCCTTTCCGGGACGAGGCCACCCGCACCCGGGCCAACGCCGCCGACCTCGCCCCGGGGGCGCACTTGCGCACGCCCGACGGCACCACGGCCACGGTGACCGCCACCCGCACCTACCACGACACCGTGAGGTTCAAGGGGGGCGAGGCGTCACATTGACGCCCGGACCCTGCAGATGCAGTGCGCGGCCCCGAGGGGGACGCCGGCTGCCACGCCGCGGCCGGGTAGTGCTGCGGCTGGGACGCGCCGCACCCCCCGGCGGCGCGGGACCCAGCCGTGTGGACCCGGGAACTCGGCTCCGTTGTGCTCGGGGACGACGAGGGACACGGCGGCGCCGGAGGCCCCGGATCTCGCCGGCGAGGGCGACGGTCCTCTCCGGCTCCGGGCGCTTGGTGGCGCGGGTGGAGTCTTCTCCGAGAAGTCCCGGGTGCCCGGCCGCTGCGAGGGAGCCGAGCGACTGCCGAGCGGCGGACGCGCGGGCGTACATCGGCTTTCCGGCTCCGAAGCCGGGGGCGCTTGCTGTATCCCGGGGGGCCCGGCGCACCGGCATGGCCCGGACAGAGCCCGGACAGGGAAAGGGCTCCGGGGCAGGGAAGAGCGCCCCCTGCGACGGACGCTGCCCGGCAGTTGGCCGTAGTCGGAAACCGAACTGCTGCAAGGACGCGTCTCCCGCGCCATGGTCTCCAGCGAGCAGCAGAAGCACGTGATGTCCGTCAGGCTGGTCTCGCCCTCCGCGGTGGGTGCCGAACCGTCGAAGGTCAACGACTACGACAGCTTCGCCAAGGCGTACGCGGCCGTGAACGAAACCAACCTGGTCAATGCCTACTACGAGCGTCCCGCGATGCTGGCCCTCGCCGGAGACGTGGCCGGCCGGCGGATCCTCGACGCCGGCTGTGGATCGGGGCTGCTGTCTGCCGCGTTGCGTGACCGTGGCGCCATGGTGAGTGGCTTCGACTCGAGCGCCGGGATGCTGGAGCTGGCCCGGCAGCGGCTCGGCGACGGTGCGGACCTGCAGGTGGCGGAACTGGGCGATCCGCTTCCCTACCCTGATGACACGTTCGACGATGTCGTCGCGTCCCTGGTGCTGCACTATTTGGAGGACTGGGGGCCCGCTTTGGCCGAGTTGCGACGCATACTCAAGCCCGGCGGTCGGCTGATCGCTTCCGTCGACCATCCCTTTGCCGTCACCCTCATGCACCGCGAGGCCGGCCGGGAGGCCGAATGCAACTACTTCGACACCATCAAATGGACCTCGGAGTGGACCATAGGCAGCCAGACCGCCCTGGTGAGTCGCTGGCACAGGCCGCTGCACGCGACGATCGAGGCGTTCACCACGGCTCGTTTCCGGATCACAGCCGTCAGCGAGCCGGATCCCGATCCCGCCGCCCACGAACTGTTTCCCGAGACCATCGCGGCCATGCCGCGCTTCCTGTCCTTCCTGTTCTTCGTCCTGCGGGCCGAGTAGCGACCGGAACGGCCAGTCCCTGGTAGAGCGGTCAGCTGTCCTCGTTCGTCGGCCGCTTCCCCATAGGCCAGGTGACGGGCGGCGGTGGTCTCCGAGTTCGGCTACGAGGGTGCCTCCCCGGCCGGGATCGCCGAGCGCGCCGAGGTCTCCAAGGGGCTGGTGTCGCACTGCTTCGGCGGCAAGGACCGGCTGAGGGAGACCGCTGCCAGCACAACCCCGGGGCTGACCCGGCGCAGCGCCTTGACGTGAGGAGGTGCTCGCCGGTGCTTGCTGCGTCGGTGACCGGGGAACGCCCGCATGCGTCAACGTATGCGCAGCGTTACTCCGTATACGGTGCGCAACCGGTGAATCTCCCAGTAGGCGATAGCGGTCACCGTGGTGGGCCCGCCGAGGATGAGCAGGTAGTCGATTGCCGTTCCCTCGGAGGGAAGTCCACCCAGCACCGTCCATTCCCAGACGAGGATGCTGGTCAGCAGGGCGGGGAGTGCGGCATTCACCTTCCCCAGGCCAAATCCGGTCCTTACCACTGCGATCGACGCGAACACGAACAGGGACAGCGACCACAGAGCGGCTGCCAGCACCACCAAGGCGAGCAAAGGATTTGTGGAGTCGGAGGCCGCGTATGCGTACGCCGTGACGGTCGCCGAGACGACCACTGCGCCGATATACGTGATGAGTGTCCGGAGTGGGTCGCGAAGCGAGGCCCGCAGCGCCGGCCTTGCGTGCGGCGCGGAGCTGAAGACGAAAACGGCAACGACAGCGGGTGCGGTGACGATGATCAAAAAGGGAGCGAAGAGGTACTGCGTATAGGACTCGCTGATTATTTCGAATGCGTCCTGTTCGGTGTCGAAGAACAGCGGAGCCGCGACGACCACCACGACTGCTGCCCACCAGCGGAGCCGCTTGACGTTCGCTATGAGCGCATCGTGCACGATGACGCCGGCATCCTGAGGGAAGAAGCGCAGGGTGAGGTGCCGGGCGTTGCGTATGATCGGGTAGAACCAAAGCATCAGGAAGACCAACGGCCCGCCGGGTAAGCGGCTGTAGAGCTCCCGTAACGACGGCCACCTCCTTCCTGGCGCCGGCCTGCGCGAGGACGGAGAGGGCTGCGGGCCCCGGTGGGGCCCCCACGGCCGTTGGCCGTCTCCGGGTGAGTTCGTCGTCATACCCCTCCGTTCGGTTCTTGTTGAGTTCTTCGTCCCAGGGCGCGGAAGCCTGGCTTATTCCTGCGTCCCCCTGGCGGTTCACCTTTGTCGGGCGCCGGCCCTCGATGGCCGGCGCTGCTCCGGCCGGTGAGTGCGGCCTGTGGCATCGCGGCTCTCCCGTGCGGAGGGCAGCTCAGCGTGTCAGCGGTCTCGCGTTTCTCCGTCCGCTGGCAACCCCACTCACACCCAGGAAAGCCCGGGGCGGCCGCGGTGGCAAGGCCGATGCGCCGGGGCCTGCACACCGGGGCGGGCCCCGATGCCGCCCCGATGCGGCGGTCAGGAGTTCAATTCTTCGTAACTCCACAGGTTGCAGGCCCCCTCCCGAACGGAAGGGGGCCCCTTGCGTGACCAACTGAGTGGCTACCGCCCGCGGATGGCTTTCGGCCGCGCAGCGGGTCGGGTGCGAAAGGATGCGGTCTGCTTCGTGGCCGTCGTGGCCGTCGTGGCCCGGCGATGGTGACGGCCTTGTGGCCGTGGCGGCGTGGCCCACGAGGCGGGTGAGGTCCTCGAGGCGGGTGAGGTCCTCGACGGGGACGTCGTGGCCGGGGGGCGCGGAAGCTGCCACGTGCGTGCGCGTGCCGGCCTCCTCGTCACCCTCCCGTTCGGCGTTCCTCCAGCCAGTCGTCGATCTCTTCCGCCAGGTACGGGCACGTGTCGACGGGGTGGGCGCTCGGGCAGGTGAGCAGGTGGTTGAGGTAGCCGCGGGCCTGCGCGAGGCGGGCGAGCTGCTCCTCGCAGGCGGCGAGGCAGCCTGCGACCGCGGCGCGCCAGTCCTCGTCGTCGCGGTCGCCCGCGATCAGGGCCGCGATCTCCGGCAGGCTCATCATCGCCGTGCCCTGCATCAGCTGGCGCTGGCGACGGGCTTGCGCTTCCTGCCGCTGACGGTCGCGATCTGGCTGGTGGCGCCCCGGGCCACCCGGCTGTGCGTCCGCTACGGCACGGAGCGGGTGATGACGGCCGGCTACGCGGTCTCCGGCGCCGCACTCCTCGGCCTCGTGCTGCTCGGCACGGACAGCGGCTTCGCCGTCTTCGCGGCGCTGTCGATGGCGCTGGGCGCCGGCATGGGCGCTTCCATCGGGCCGACCCAACTGGCGGGCGTGGCCGCGCTCCCGGTCCAGCGCTCCGGCCTCGCCTCGGCCTGCATCAGCACCACCCGGCAACTGGGGACGTCCATGGGAGTGGCTGTCCTCGGCCTGGTCATCGCGCACCACGCGGGCACGGACGCCGCAGCCCCCGGATACGCCGAGGGGTTCGTCCGCGGGCTGCACCATTCCGGCGTGGCGGCGGGTGCGGCGACCCTCGCCGCTGCGGTACTCGTGGCAGTCCACGGGTACCGCCGCCGCGACCCGGGGCCCATCGAGGCGGGTCGTGCGAGGACCCCGGCACCGGCGGCTTCCGGCGCGGTGACTCCGGATGCCGCCGGCGACGTGCCCGACGCGGAAGCGCTCGGCTGAGGGGTGGGCCCCTCGGGGTGTCCGTTCGGCTGTCCGCAGGCGCGAGGCGTGCGGTCGGGCCGCGTCCGCGAGGCGTGTGGTCAGGCCGCGTCCACGAGGCGGTGGCGGAACCACGCGGTCAGGGCGGCGTCCACCGCGCGGGCCTGCGGCAGTTGCGGCGCGGGTGCGATGCCGGGCTCCTCGGCGAGCGGGTGGGCCAGGTGCGGGATCGACTGGAGTTCGGCCCCCTGGCCCACGGCGTTGACGAGGTCGCGCGCGTCGTCACGCAGCGCCGCGTGGTCCTGCTCGCCGCTGACCACCAGCAGCGGCGCGCGCCCGGCGAGGGCGCCCGCCCTGGCGACGAAGTCCAGTTCGTCGGCGGCCCTTCCGGACTCGGCGTCATACGGGTAGTCGCCGGGGAACAGGGCGACGACGGACCGCACCCGGATGGCGGCGTTCACCACGGCGCCGGCGAGGACCGGAACGTCGGTGTCGGCGAGGATCCGCAGCGTGACGGCCCCGCCAAGCGAGCCGCCGAGCACGCCGATCGGGCCGTCGCCGACCGGCAATTGCGCCCGGAGAGAGGCCAGCGCGGCCGGGAACTCCTCCGCCGCCTGCCGGACGAAGGGGTACAGCGCGGACATCAGGACGTCCCTGCGGAGCAGTTCGAGGCCGGCGTCCATGCTGCCGTCGACCATGCGCGCCCCGCACATCGGCATGCCGAGGTGCACGCGCCAGGCGGGCAGGCCGTGCATCGGCAGCGCGGCGGCGAACGCGGCGTCCGACCTGGGCGCGTCGAGCATGTGCCAGGTGACGATCAGCGGCGCGGCGCCGCCGTCGGCCGGCGGCAGCGCGGTGAACGGCACGCCGGCGGCCGTGCCCGTGAGCGGTGCGTCCATGCGGCCACGCTACGACTGCGGCACCGCACGCGGAATCGATTGCGCTGCCAACGAAATCGGGGCGGGAGCTGCATGCGCCGAACCGCCTGAGGGCGCACCGTGCGGCGGAGGCCGCCTCGATCGGCCCGCTCGTCCTGCCGCCACCCCTCGCGGGGGCGGCCCCGGCCGTGTGGCCGGGGGCGGTCAGTCGTTCTGGGCGGCGGGCTTGGTGGTGAGGACGAGGTCGTTCGCTGCGGTGTAGCGGGGGCGGACCAGGAGGGTGCCGTGCGTGCCGGCGGGGTGGACGTCGATTCCCTTGCGGTCCGGGATGTCGCCGCCGATGCGGCCGACGGGCAGCGTCCGGCCGTCGGCGGTGTGCAGGAGAACGCGCCAGGTCAGGCCGGGTGCCACGTGCCGTGCGGCTGCCTCGGCGTGCGGGAGGGTCAGGCGGACTCGCCCGCGCTCCAGCGCCTCGAGGGCGAGGGGGAACTCCTGGTCGTCCTCGGTCCGGCAGGTGGCGCGCACCGTCTCGATGGTCTCGGGGGCGAGCACCGCGGCGGTCACGAGCGTTGTCTGCGGGCCGCTGGTGAGGGCGGTGACCTCGGCGTGCGCGGGGCGGTGCCAGGCGCGGATGCTGAGGTTGCCGTCCTTGGTGGGATAGGGGATCCAGGCGTGGACGCCGAGTGCGTCCACGGTGGGCGGCCGGTTGACGAGTGCGGCCTGCTGGACGATGCCGGCGGCGAGGCGCAGGGGCCGGAGGGAGTGGTCCGTGGCGAGGAAGGCGTCCCAGCGGCCCTCGTCCAGCTGCTGTGCGGCGCGGTGGACGGTGACCTGGCCGTCCTGGCCGAGGGGGAGGCGGATCGCGCGGCGGTCGGGCGACTTCCGCAGCCGCAGGACGAGTTCCCCGCCGGACTGTCCTCGCACCGCGACGTGGAAGCCGCCGTCGCCGGTGGCGGCGCAGTCGGCGACGGGGCCCGCTTCGCTCTCCGCCCGCGCGGGGGCGGCCGGTTCCTTGGCGGAGCGGGGGCGCACGAGGCCGCGGAGTCTGCCGGTGAGCGCGCCTTTGCCGTGCGGGCGCAGCGTCGCGAACAGGGCCTCGTACGCGCGGGCCACGACGTCGGGTTCGTAGCGGGCGGCGGTGGCCGGGGCGTTGGCGGCCATCCGCGCGCGCAGCTCGTCGTCCTTGAGGAGCGTGCGCAGGCCCTCGGCGACGGCGGTGGTGTCCACGGGCACCAGCAGGCCGTCGTGGCCGTGGGTGATGATCTCGCGGGGGCCGACGGGGCAGTCGGTGGACAGGACCGGGACGCCGCAGGCCATGGCCTCGACGAGGGTCAGGCCGAAGGACTCCCAGGAGGAGGTGACGGCCGCGAGGGCGCCCTTGGCCCATTCGGTCTCGATGGGGGAGACGGCCCCCATCAGGCGGGCGCGGTCGTTCAGGCCCAGGCGGTCGATCTGCTCACGCAGCGCCCCGCGCGCCGGTCCGCGGCCGTAGATGCGCAGCTGCCAGTCGGGGAACTCGTCGGCGACCTGCGCGAAGGCGTCCAGGAGCCGGTCGTAGCCCTTGGGCTCCACCAGCCGGCCGGCCGCCACGATCAGCCTGCTGTCCCCGGTGGAAGGCGAAACCGCCGGGCGTGGGCAGGAGTTGACGATGTGGACGATGCGGGTGCGGACCCGCGGCAGGGCCGCGCGGTAGGCAAGGGTGTCCGCCTCGGCCACCGGGCAGAAGGCGTCCAGCAACGGCACCGCCGCCAGCCGCAGATCTCTTGACGCCTCGGTGCGGGTGCTGAGGGTGGAGTGTTCCTGGCCGACCCGCAGGTAACGCCCGGTGCCGTAGCGGCCGAGATAGGTGTGCAGGACGGGCCGGGTGGAGATCACCACGTCGGCGTCGGTCTCGGCCAGGTGCGCGGCCATGCGCTCGTCGCTGAGCCGGGAGACGCCCTCGTACCAGTGCGGCATCACCTCGCTCGGCTGCTCGGCTGCTCGGCCGCCGGCAGCGCGAGGTCGGGCGCGCCTTCGCGCTGGTCGATGAGGGTCGTCAGGGAGACCCGCGGGTCGAAGGCGAAGCTCGTGACGTCCCGGTGGCGGTAGAGGCTGACGACCCGCACGTGATGCCGGGCGGCCAGCGCACCCGACAGGTTGGCAACGGCCCGGATGGTGCCGCCGATCCCGTACGCGTTGTTCAGCAGAAAGTCGATCTTCACCGCGGCCCCCCTCTGGCCCCCTTTGCATCGGCGCTCACGCCATCGTCACTGTGTGCGCCGCTTCTTCGTCATGTGACCGCGACACGATGCCACGAAGTGAACGATGTGATGGAAGGTGAAGCGATCTCGCGTCGGTGCTTCGACCCCGTTTGATCGAGTTTGCTGCTCGATTCTCGCGCCCGAATGTGGGATGGATCACACGATGCGCGGTGGCGGGCTCGTGGCACGGGTGTCGTGCACGTGCCTCGGGTGGCGCGCCGGATCGCCGCCGCGGAGGGTATTCGGCGACAGGCGGCCGGGCGGAGGTTGAACGCGAACTGCCTGGCGGCGCGTGACCTCACGTGGGGCGTCAGCTGGGGTGCGGGCGCGTGAACGGCCCTGACCGTCTCTCCTTGGAGAAATGGCTTATCAGAATATTCCGTTTGCCCCCGAATGTGCGCCACTTCTCGGCGTAAACATGACAAGGATCACGCTTGTATTTGCCGTGTGTTCAGGATGTGACTCCCTTCTTGTCCGCATTCGTTCGTCTGTGGTTTTCGCGTGTGCACACCTAAGGTCATCTTCGCGTTTTCTTCGTATGCGAGTGGTGACGGAGGGTGGGGAATGCGTCAGGGGCGCCGGGGCAGCTGGGGGCGAGTGGCGGCGCTGGGCGTGTCGGCTGCGGTGGCCGCGGGGCTAGTGCCCGGGCTGGTGTCGGCTTCGGCTGCAGGGGCGGCGGAGTCGGCGTACGTGCAGTCGGCGGACCCGGGCGCTCAGCAGTACGATCCGCAGGCTCGTCCGGAGACCGCCGAAGCCATTGCCCTGGCCGAGGCGCGGGACACGGGGGAGAACGTCGAGGTCGAATCGCTGCGCAGCGAAGCGGGCGAGGTGTTCGCCACACCAGAGGGTGAGCTCGAGGCTTACGAGTATCTGCGACCGGTCTGGGCGCGGGTGGATGGCGAGTGGCAGGCGGTGGACACCGACCTGCAGGTGCGGGACGACGGAACGATCGCGCCGCGGGCCGCCGCGGCTCAGCTGACGTTTTCCGGGGGTGGCGACGGGGCGTTGGTGGAGTTGGAGCGCAGCGGCCGACAGCTTGCGCTCGAATGGCCGGGAACGCTTCCCGAGCCGGAATTGGTCGGTAACGTGGCCATCTATCACGACATCTTGCCTGATGTGGACCTGAGGCTTGAGGCCCAGCCTGACGGTTTCAGTCAGTTGATCGTGGTGAACTCGGCCGAGGCCGCTGCCAACCCCGCGCTGACGCAGCTGCATCTGGGTCTTGACACCGCCGGGGTGGAGACCGAGGTCACCGAGGACGGCGGCATAGAGGCGCTGGACGCCAACGCCGATTCCGCTGTCTTCGAGGCCCCAGTGCCCTTGATGTGGGACTCGAGTGGCGGGAGCACGGATGGTGCGGCGCGTGCCGAAGCCGAGGACGATGCACCGGTGGGGGAGCCCGGGGCGGGCGAATCGGGGAATCTGGCGCGGGTCGGCGCCCAGGTGAACGTCGAGCAGGACACCTTGACCCTCACGCCGGACGAGGAAGTCCTGCTTGGCGAGGACACCGTTTATCCCGTTTACATCGACCCCCAGTGGCACACTCCGCGCTCGGCGGCCTGGACGATGGTCTCTCGGTACTGGGCGGACTCCCCGCAGTGGAAGTTCAACGGCGATTCGAATGCCGGGATGGGCTACTGCGGATGGGCGGGATGCAAGCCGCAGGACTTGAAGCGCCTGATGTACCGATTGCCTACGGACAGGTTTGCGGGCACGCGCATCCTCTCGGCTGAGTTCTCGGTCCGAAACGTGCATTCGACGTCCTGCGAGCCGCAGGACGTCGAACTGTGGCGCACGGGCGACATAGGGGCCGGCACGACCTGGAACAGTCAGGACAACAGCAGCTTTTGGGTGCAGCGTCTGGCGACCGAGTCATTCGCCTACGGGTACGAGGGGTGCGCCCAGGCGGACGCCGAGTTCGACGTGAGCGCCGCGGTTCAGGCCGCGGCTGACAGCGGCCGATCGACCCTGACCTTCGGGCTGAAGGCGGGCGACGAAAGCGACCCGCTGTCGTGGAAGCGCTTTTCCGACCAGGCGCACCTGCGGGTGAGGTACAACCGTGTGCCCGATCAGGTCAGGCCGGCTCAGCTGGTGATGGAATACGGGGGGGTCTGCAAGACCTCGGACAACGCCGCCAGGGTGCGCAGGCTCGGCCGGATCTTCGCGAACAATGTCACGGACCCCGACGGTGACTCTGTCGCAGTGGAATTCGCGGCTCGCTGGGACGCCGGAGACGGACGGGGCGATGTCGTCCGCTGGGAGTCCGGGCTGACCACTGCAAGAGAGTCCGGGGCGCAGTTCGGCGTGGATCTGCCCGACGACCTGCCTGGGGACACCGATATCGAATGGGCTGTACGCGCATACGACGGGAGCTCGTACAGTCGATGGTCTTCCACCGGAACGGGAAACTACACGTGCCATTTCGTGCACGACGTATCGGTGCCTGCGGGCCCAGACGTCTCTTCAGCCCATTACCCGGCGTCGGACCCCTCTGATCCGCTGGATGCCTGGTATCAAGGCACCGGGCACTATGGCGCGTTCACTTTGACCGCCGCTGACGACGACGTGAGCCGGTACCGGTACGCGTTGGACGCGGATCCGCCGGAGAGCGAGGTCGCGACCACTCAGGGTGCACCGCAGGTGGTGAATCTGGTCCCGCCCAAACCGGGGCTGCACTTCATCACTGCCCAAGCGGTGGACGGCGCGGGCCACGTGTCGGAGACGACCACCTACCAGTTTCGCGTCACGGCCGGTGCTTCTCCGCGGGGAAGCTGGCAGATGGACGAAGCCGCCGGAGCCACGGCCGCGGAGCCGGCCACCCAGGCGCGCTGGGCCACCGTGCACGGGGGCACCACCCTCGGAGTGGAGGGCGCGGTGGGAACCGCGGCACACTTTGACGGAACATCGGGATACCTGTCGACCGACGGGCCGGTGATCGGCACCAACAGCGCCTTCTCCGTCTCTGCTTGGGTGAAGCTGGACGAGAAGCCGGACAGCGCTGCGGTCATCGCCACACAGACGGGCACTTTCCGCCCCGGCTTCGAACTGTACTATTCCGCCGCACAGGACAGCTGGGCGTTCAACCAATACCGTTCCGATCAGGACGGAGACAACAGCACCGCGAGGGTGCTCGCCTCGGGCGTCGAGGTGGTGGCCGGCCGGTGGACCCACCTCGTGGGGTCCTACGACCCGGGCGGCGGGCTGCTGCGCCTTTTCGTGGACGGGCAGCTCGCGGGCACGGCCGCCTACAGCAACGCGTGGAACGCACGCGGCCCCGTGCAGATCGGTGCCGGGCGCTCCGGCGACCAGAATCGTTCGTTCTTCCCTGGGGCCATCGACGAGGTGCAGATCTTCGACCTCCACATGGCCTCGGAGGCAACGCACGTCGCCAAGCTCTACAACAAGGAAAGGCTGCATGACAGCGGCCGTCCGGCCGTGGCACTGTTTCCCCTTGACGAACAGTCCGGACAGCGCGTCTCCGCCTCCTCCGACGTCCTGCCGGCGACATTCCACGGGGGCGCGGAGGCGGGCGACGAGGGCGTCCGTGCTCGAGCACTTCGGCTGAACGGCACCGACGGCTACGCCGATACCGGCACCGCCCTGGTCAACACGGGAAGGAATTTCGCGATCTCCGCATGGGTGAAGCTGGACAGCAAACCGGGGAGCGCGGCGGTCGTTGCCACTCAGACCGGCACCTATGCGCCGGGTCTTGAGCTGTACTACTCGGCCGCGAACGACCGTTGGGCCTTCGACCAGTACAGCGACGATTCGCCCGACGCTTCTCCGGTGCGGGCCATGCAGCCGGAAGGGGAATCGGCCCAGGCCGGGGTGTGGACACATCTTGTCGGCGTCCACGACGCCTACCAGGACTCGCTGACGCTGTACGTGAACGGCGAAAAGGCGGGCACAGCCGCGCTCGACACTCCCTTCAATGCCACCGGCCCCGTGCAGATCGGCGCCGGGCGCTACAACGGCGCACTCGGCGCGTTCTTTCCCGGCACGATCGATGACGTCCGGCTCTTCGACCGCATACTCACCGACTACGAAGTGCAGCAGATCTACCACCAGGCACCGCGTGTCCAGGCCCGCTGGCAGCTGGACACGGTGGACAGCGAGGACGTCCCCTCCATGCCGGACGCGACCTCGCGTGGCAACGACCTGTTCCTGTGGGGCGGTGCCGGAGCGAGTCCCGGGTTCGTCGACGAGGCCTCTCTCTACGTGGACGGTGGCGGGGGCTACGCCTACACCCCGTCGGTTCCGGTCGACACCTCGACCAGCTTCACCGTCATGGGATTCGTCCGGGCCGCCTCCCCGCCTTCGGAACCCGCGTCCGTGCTCAGCGCCGTGGGCCGGCAGGAGAGTGCGTTCGCGATCCGGTTCATCCCCGACGCCTCTCAGGACGGCTTCGGACGGTGGGAGGTGACGCTCGCCGACCAGGACTCCCCGGAGGCGAACGTGACGCACGTGGCACATCAACGGCTGTACGACGTCAGAGAGTGGCATCATCTGGCGCTCGTCCACGACGGATTCGCCGCCCGGGCCCGGCTGTACGTGGACGGCGAACTCGAAGAGGTCACCTGTCTCGACGCGGAAGACTCGACCTGCAGCGCAGGTGCTTCCTGGGCAGACAACGTCTTCCCCTTCCAGGCGACAAGCAGTCTGCACCTCGGCCGTTCGATGACGGACGGTGTGTGGCGCGAGCCGTGGCCGGGGGCGCTCGACGACGTCTGGCTGGTACAGGGCGTGCTCTCGGACGAGCAGATACGTCACTTCAGCCTCGGCCTCCGGGACGCCCCGACAGCGATTCCGCAAACGGAGTGAGCACGGCCGGCCCGGGCGGGTGAGCAGCCCTTCTCGCCCACCCGGACCTGCATCACGCGACCCACCACTACCTGACCCGAGCCTGGACCGGCTGTGCTTGCCGCGCCGGACGCCATCCGAGGAGACCAGTGTTCAAGGGAAAAGCTGTGCGCGGCAGGTCGGCCTTCGCTTCCCTGTCCCCGGCAGGAGGCCGTGTGCCGTCCCTCCGGGGCGGGAGGCCGTCGTTGCGTCTCCACCCGTGGCGGCGCCGCATGCATGCGGCCGTGGCGGCCTTGATGCTGAGCGGACTGCTTCAGGGAGTCGCCGATCCCGCCCGGGCGGACGACTCCTGGCAGCCCCCTGCCGTCGATGCGGGAGACCCCGTCGAGGGACACGACGGCCTTGACGTGATACCGCGGGTGTCCGAGGAGGAGACAGGGGGCGTGGACGACGAGCCACGCGCCTCGTGGCCGGAAGCCGGAACGGCAGAAGTGGAGTTCGCCGGATCGGCCCCTTCACTCCTGCCGGCCCGGGCCGGCGAGCTGCCGATCCGCCTCACCGCACGTACCGAGCGCCTCCTTCCCGGGCTCCAGGAAGACATCGGTGCGGAACTCCGCGTCTTGGACCGGGAGAGCACCGAAGCAGCCGGCGTGAGCGGGATGCTGTTCAGCGTGGAGGGCTCCACCGAGGCGCACGTCGATGTCGCGGTCGACTACTCGGACTTCGCCGAAGCATACGGCGGCGGATACGGCTCCCGGCTGACCCTCGTCGAACTGCCCGCATGTGCCGTGGAGAGCCCGGACCGAGCAGAATGCCGAACCCGGACCCCGCTGGGCTCGGTACGCAACGACCGGGAAAGCGCAACGCTCACGGCTGCCTCGGTGCCGTTGAACCCATCGGCTCCTGTGGTCTTGGCCGCCGTCGCCGAAGAGGAAAGTCAGGACGGCGACTACACGGCGACCGACCTTTCGCCGTCGGCCACCTGGAACGTCGGCCTGAACACCGGTGACCTGACCTGGTCCTACGACATGCCGGTTCCCGACGTTCCCGGTAGCCTCACGCCCAGCGTCGGTCTTTCCTACTCCTCCGGGGCGATCGACGGCCAGACCGGGGGCACCAACAACCAGGCCTCCTGGGTGGGCGACGGCTTCGACCTCTGGCCGGGCTACATCGAACGCAAATACCAGCCCTGCGCCGAGGACGGAGTGGAGGACGCCGACGGCAACGAGGTCGCCGACCTGTGCTGGGAGTACGACAACGCCTTCATCTCCTTCAACGGCCAGGGCGGAGAGCTGGTCCCGGCCGGCGAGGACGAGTGGAAGTTCCAGCAGGACGACGGCAGCCGCATCCGGCACCTGACCTCCAGTGCGCGGGCGAACGGCGATGACGACAACGAGTTCTGGGAGCTGACCGACCCGGATGGCACCCGCTACTACTTCGGCTACCACCGCCTGCCCGGATGGTCCTCCGGGGACGAGACGACCGACTCGACGTGGACCGTCCCCGTCTTCGGCAACGACACCGGCGAGCCCTGCCACGCCGCGACGACGGCCGACTCCTGGTGCGATCAGGCGTGGCGCTGGAACCTCGACTACGTGGTGGACGTGCGCGGCAACGCGATCGCCTACTACTACGACACCGAGGCCAACTCCTACGGCCGCTTCCTCAAGGCATCCGACAACAGCCGCTACATCCGCGGCGGGACCCTCGACCGCATCGAATACGGACTGTCGGAGGATTCCGTCTACAGCCGGCAGGCACTCGCCCGCGTCGACTTCGACTCGGACACCCGCTGCCTGCCGCAGGACGGCGTGGACTGCGCAGCCTCCGCGATCGACGACAACCAGCAGTTCTGGTACGACACGCCGTGGGATCTGAACTGCGATGCGGACCAGGACTGCGACGCCGGCCGCTCCGCCCCGACGTTCTGGACCCGCAACCGCCTCACCGGCGTCACCACGGAAGTCCTCGTCGACGGCTCCTACCAGCCCGTGGACACCTGGGAGCTCACGCACCGCTGGGGCACCGCGGACGTCGACTACCAACTGCTCCTCGACAGCCTCCAGCACACCGGACGGGGCGCCGGGTCGGATGTGACGCTTCCGGAGACCACGTTCGCGTACACGCAGCTGGTGAACAGGCTGGACGAGACCGGCGACGGCTACGCCCCCTTCATCAAGTCGCGGCTGTCGGGAGTCGACGACGAGTACGGCGGGCAGCTGGCCGTCAACTACTCCGAGGCCGCCTGCGACGAAGACGCCCTGCCGGCCCCGCAGTCCAACACCACCCGGTGCTTCCCCCAGTACATCGGCGGCGACTCCTCCAGCGAGCCGGACCTGGAGTGGTTCAACAAGTACGTCGTCACCGACGTCACGGCCATCGACCGTACCGGCGGCTCCCCCGAGCAGGTGACCCGCTACCAGTATCTGGGAGACGCCGCCTGGCACTTCGACGACGACAACGGCATGGTGCCCGAGGACGAGAAGACCTGGTCACAGTGGCGCGGGTACGGCCACGTGAGGGTCCTGACCGGCGGGCAGGGCACCGACCGCATGATCGGCCAGCAGGACACCTACTTCCTGCGGGGCATGGACGGGGACCGCCGGGACGGCAGCGGCGGCACCAAGGCCGTCTCCGTCTCGCTCCCCTCCGGCGAAGGCGACCCGATCACCGACCACCCCGCCACCCAGGGTTTCGCCTACCGCACCGTCACCTATGACGGCGTCGACGGCGCCGTCCTGGAAAAGACGGTGACCAGGCCCTGGTATCACGAGACCGCCGGCGACGAGCGGGACTGGGGAACGATCAGCGCCAATTTCACCGGCGCAGCCCGCACCACCACGTGGACCTCCCTCGACCAGGGCGCCGGAGACGCCTGGCGCACCACCCGCGTCGACACCGCCTACGACACCGTCGCCGGCCGCCCGACCGAGGTCGACGACCGGGCCGACCTCTCCTCGGACGCGGACGACCGGTGCACCCGCACCACCTACGCCACCAACACCGACGCCAACCTCCTCACCCTGCCCGCCCGCGTCGAGACCGTGGCCGTGGCCTGCGACGCCACCCCCGACCGATCCACCGACGTCGTCAGCGACGAGCGCTACGCCTATGACGGCGGCGACTTCGGCCAGGCCCCCACCGTCGGGAACCGCACCGCCACCGCCGTCCTCAAGGAGCACGACGGAACGACCGCCACCTATCTGGAGTCGGGCGCCACCTACGACGCCTACGGCCGCACGCTGACGTCCACCGACCTCACCGCGGACCTCACCGTCACCGGCTCCAGCCTGACCAGAACCGCGCGCACCGACGGCCTGACCACCACCACCCGCTACACCCCTGCGGCAGGCATGCCGCTGAGCGTCACCGAAACCACTCCACCCGCCGACCCCGGCGAGCCGGACACCGCGCAGACGACCGTCACGGAGCTGGACCCGCTGCGCGGCCAGCCCATGCGGGTGACCGACACGAACGACAAGGTCACCACGCTGACCTACGACGCGCTCGGCAGGTCACGGCAGGTATGGCTGCCCGGCCGCGCCACCACGGACACCCCCACCTACGAGTTCACCTACCGCATCCAGGACGGGCACCCGGTGGCGGTGGGCACCAAGACCCTGGGCGCTGACGGCGAACAGGACACCGCCTACACCCTCTACGACGGCTTCCTGCGCGAGCGCCAGACCCAGGCCCCCGGCTCCGACGGCGGCCGGTTGCTCACCGACACGTTCTACGACGAGCGTGGACTTCTGGAGGAGACCTGGGCCGCCTACTACCAGACGAGCCCGCCGGGGAACGAGATCTTCCAGCCCGACGACGCGATCGACGTCGAGACACAGACCCAGCACCGCTACGACGGGGCGGGCCGGGAGATCGAAAGCCGGGTGCTGGGCAGCAACGACGGAACCTCCCACGTCCTCGCCGTCACCCAGACCCACTACTTCGGCGACCGCACCACGGTCATTCCGCCCGAGGGCGGCACCGCCACCACCACGCTCACCGACGCCCGCGGCCTGGTCACCGAGCTGCGGCAGCTCCACACGCCCACGCTCGACGCCGACTACGACACCACGCACTACTCGTACACGCCGCGCGGCGAGCTGGCCGAGCTGACCGACGCCGCGGGCAACGTGTGGAGTTACACCTACGACCAGCTGGGCCGTGCGCTCACGAGCACGGACCCGGACGCCGGCACCACCACCTCCACCTACGACGACCGCGGCCGGCTCACCTCCCGCACCGACGCCAGGCAGGAGACCCTCAGCTACGGCTACGACGGCCTGGGACGGCAGACCGAGCTGCGCCGGGGCGGCATGGACGGCGAGCTGCTCGCGAGCTGGGAGTACGACACCCTCGCCGGGGCGCAGGGGCAGTTGGCCGCCTCGGTTCGCTACCAGGACGGCGAGCAGTACACCAACCGCGTTCTGGAGTACGACGATCGGTACCGGCCGCTGCGCACGGCCGTCACCATCCCCGACTCCGAAGGCGCTCTGGCGGGCTCGTACGAGTCGGCGACCACGTACACGGAAGCCGGCCTGCCGGAAACCCTCACCTATCCCGCCGCCGGCGGCCTTCCGGAACTCACCCTCACCCCGGAGTACGAGGACGGCACCCTGTGGCAGACCGATCTGCGGGGTGATCAGGGGCTCTACGTCCACACGAACTACCGCTTCACGGGCGAGCCGCTGCAGCACGAGCTGAAGCACGACGAGTGGTATGACGAAGGGGTCTGGGCCACCTACACCTACGAACAGGGGACGCGGCGACTCGAGACCTCGCGCGTCGACCGCTTCGCCGTCTCCGGCGTCGACCGTTACGAGACCTACTCCTACGACGAGGTCGGCAACGTCCTCTCCATCGCCGACACGTCCCGCACCGGCACGGACGTGCAGTGCTTCCAGTACGACTACCTGCGCCGCCTGACCGAGGCGTGGGCCCAGGGAGCCGAAAGCTGCGCGGAGGCCCCTTCCACCGGCGCCATGGGCGGTCCGGCCCCCTACTGGCACTCCTACACCTACGACCTGGCCGGCAACCGCCAGACCGAGTCGCTGCACGAGAAGGACACCGCGCGCACCTACGACTACCCCGAGCCGGGCACGCCGCAGCCGAACGCCGTCACCTCCGTGACGCAGGAGACGCCGGAGGTGACGTCGCTCGAACAGTACGACTACGACGAGGCGGGCAACACCGTCGGCCGCCAACTCGGGGGCGACACCCAGACCCTCACGTGGGACACCGAGGGCCACCTCGCCTCCGTCGAGGACGCCGACGGTGACGTCACGGACTACCTGTACGACGCCGACGGCAACCGGCTGATCTCACGTTCCCCGACCGAGACGACGCTGTACCTCGGCCACACCGAGGTCACCGTGAGTTCCGGTGCCACGTCCGCCCGGGCAACCCGGTACGTTGCGCTCGGCGGCGGCCACACGGCGGTGATGGGGGACGACGGGACGCTGTCGTTCACCCTGGCCGACCCGCACGGAACCGGCCAACTCGCCGTTGACGCCTACACGTTGGACATCACCCAGCGAAGGACACTGCCCTTCGGCGGGATTCGGGGAGAGCAGCCGGGTTTCTGGCCCGGGAGCCGCGGCTTCGTCGGCGGAATCGCGGACGATACCGGGCTGACCCACCTGGGAGCGCGGGAGTACGATCCGGCGCTCGGCCGGTTCGTCTCCCCCGACCCGGTCCTGGTCACCGGGGACCCCCAGCAGCTGAACGCCTACCAGTACGGCGCCAACAATCCCGTCACGGTCGCCGACCCGACCGGAACGATGCTGCCCGAGTGCTGGTCGGGCCAGTACGCGTGCACTCCCAACAGCAAGGGACACGTCACCTCCAAGGGCCTGAAGTTCGGCAAGAACTACGGCCGCCAGACCCAAGCGGCCGGCGGAACTCCCGCCCCCCGCTGGGTCGCGCAGCAGCAGGCCGCGAGCCGGGCCTGCGCCAACGACCCCGGGTGCGTCGGCACGCGGTCGCAGGTCACGACCAGCGCCCGCAACCAGGACCGGGCCGCCTACCTGGCGGCCCAGCGCCTGGCCGAGGCGCTCGCCGCCGCGCAGGCGGCACAGGACAACAGCTCCTGGTGGCAAACGGGCTGGCAAGTGGTCGCCGACCTCACCGGCATCAGCGATGTGACCGGCTGCCTCGACGGCGACGTGATGTCCTGCACCATGCTGGGCCTCACCCTGGCCACCGGCGGCAGCGGCCGGGGCGCGGCCCTGGCCCTGCGCCATGCCGACGATGTGGTGGACGCCGCCCGTCACGCCGACGATGTGGTCGATGCGGCGCGTCACGGCGATGATGTCGTCGATGCGGTCGGCAGCTGTCTGCGGCATTCGTTCCTTGCGGGTACCGACGTGCTGTTGGCCGATGGCACGCGCAAGGACATCGACGACCTCGAAGTCGGCGACACGATCCTGGCCACCGATCCGGAGACAGGTCAGACCGTGCCCCGGCGGGTGGTGGCCACGATCATCACCGACTCCGACAAGGAGTACACCGAGCTCACCGTCACCGACGCGGAGGGCGAAGAGAGCACCCTGGTCGCCACCTCCCACCACCCCTTCTGGGACGAGGCCACCCACACCTGGACCAACGCCGCCGACCTCACTCCGGGCGCGCAACTGCACACGCCCGACGGCACCACGGCCACGGTGACCGCCACCCACACCTACCACGCCACCGCCCGCACCTACGACCTCACGGTCGAGAGCACGCATACGTACTATGTGCTCGCGGGCAGCACGCCGGTACTCGTTCACAATTCGAACTGCAACCCTATAGCGGGATCCTCAGATGCGCAGAGGCTGGCGGATGAATTGCGGCTAGCTTCTGCGAACTCGCCCTTCACTCCCGGTGGGCAGTTGACGCAGGAAGCTTTGGACAGTTCGAGGGTGATCATGCAGGGTAGCGATATGGGCAATAGAGAGTTGCTTGACCGGTTTGCGGAGAGGGGGGGAGTGGCGCAGTGGGGCAAGTACAGCACTCCAACGCATCAAAGCCCGTACGGCGACTTTCAGGTTCACTTTTACAGGAATTCGGTCACAGGTGAAGTGATGTACGACTATGACTATAAAGTGGTCATGAATCGGAGATAGTTCGATGCGAGTTAGATTCAAAGGAGTCGGGTCCTTTGAGCAGCGGATTCGGCAAGGTGCTGATGCGCTTCGTCCAGGGTTCGATTATACGGTCCTGGAGGTCTTGAGTAAGGCGGACGGGCAAAACTACTTCCGCATCGAGTTTTCGAAGTCCGAATTGCCTCCCCTCTTTGATTCGCGCTTGTTTGAGATGGTGGAGGCGGAGATCCACGATTCGTGGGTATTCTCACTTGAGTGGGACGGGTCAATGAAGCTAGGTCCTGCGGCTTGGCAGGTCGCAGGATTTTGGGAGGATTTCATGAACCACAGTGATCGGGCGGTTGATATCTACCGATCCGAAAGAGATCGGATTATGGGGATCAGGTAAAACGCAGCCGTAGCAGGTGTATGGGTGAATCGAAGGCCCTTGCCGATGTGCACATCGGCAAGGGCCTTGACGGCAATGGTGACGGCAACGTCAGTGGACGGCTGCCGGAGCCAGTGGGGTGTCGGGGTCCCCCTTATCGTCGAGGGCTGAGCCGAGCGTGTTGATCGATTAATGAGTCGGGAAACGCCCACGGATGCCATGTCTGTGGCTCGATGGATCCAGGAACAAGGAGCGGAAATTGGATTCCGGATCATCAGTTGTCCACTTCATTGGTCCCTCCGGGGTCACCGCAAACAGCTTTCCCGCACTGTCTCACGTACGCTCGACAGCAGGGCGGGATGGTCCGTTAATTGAATGCGGGGAGATATGTCTTCTGAAGCGATTCTACTTGGTTCTCTTGTGGCGTCGTTCGAGCACGGCCTGCTCTTGATTGAAGACTCTAAGAGCAGTGCTTCTCATGAGGATTGGGACGCGGCAACTGAATACGTGCACTTCGATGATGACTCGCTTTATGTCGCGGTGCAAAGTGTCGTCGACGGGCTCGTCTCGGTGACGGTTTACCGTGACGGGGTGCCGAGCGGGGCTGTTGAGGGGTTCGTCGAAGTCTTCTCTGGAGAGTTCCAGTGTCGCTCCAGGCGGATTTGTGTTCGTGACTCGGATGACAATGCCTTGCTGTCCATTGCGGCTCCAGGAGGTGATCTCATCCGGCTTCATGTCTTCGCCGATGCTTGGAATTGGGCTACTCGTGTGGTTGTCGGCCTTGAGCAATTGAATCACCGAAAGTAGCTATATTCGAAGCCGATCGTCTGTGGGCCCGACGTGGAGGTGCCCCGGCGGGTGGTGGCCACGATCATCACCGACTCCGACAAGGAGTACACCGAGCTCACCGTCACCGACGCGGAGGGCGAAGAGAGCACCCTCGTCGCCACCTCCCACCACCCCTTCTGGGACGAGGCCACCCACACCTGGACCAACGCCGCCGACCTCACCCCGGGCGCGCAATTGCACACGCCCGACGGCACCACGGCCACGGTGACCGCCACCCACACCTACCACGACACCGCCCGCACCTACGACCTCACGGTCGAAGATTTCCGCACGTACTATGTATTTGTTGGCGTGCAGCCAGTGCTTGTGCACAACTGTCCGACCGGGGGCAGCAGGAGTCGAGGACGGGGGCAGCACCTTCACTGGGATGAGGACGCAACTGGTGCCCACACCGTGTTCACACGCAATGGCGATGGCCTCGTCACTGAGCCTTTTTCAACCTCAGGCTGCGGGGTCCAGGTGAAGGGTAAGGATGGCTTTGACCAGGTTGGTTATGCGGGTCGTGCTGCATCGCAACTTTCGCAGTAGCCGCCAGGACTTCAGGGTGGCGAC
>NZ_RBAL01000030.1 GCF_003626535.1 Streptomyces hoynatensis | reverse complement strand
CCCTCCCCGCCGCTCTCCCGACCTGGGCGGCGCGCCGCGGGAGCCGCGGGCCGGCCGCACGCCCCGCGGCCCCTCCCCGGCGCCGGCCGAGGGCCCGCGCGCGAGGGCCGGCGGGCCGGGACCGGCCCCCGGCCGCCCGGGCCCGCGCCGGCCGGGCAAGCCGGGTGGGGCGGGAAAGCCGGGAGGACCGGCAGGAGGGGGCAGGCTGCTGCGGGCGGTGGTGCGCGTCCCGCTGCCGCTGCGGGTGGCCTGGCGCCTGGGCACGCTGCCCGTGCGCGCGGCGGGCCGGGCCGCCGGCCGTTGCGCGCGCCGCATCCCGCCCCTGGTGGCCGCGGCCCGGGGCCGCCTCGACTGGGCCCTGGGCCGCGGCCTGGCCACGCCGCGCACCACCCGCCACCAGCGCCTCGCCTTCCGCAGCCGCCGCCTTGAGGTGGCGGCCGCGGTCGCGGCCGTCGCCGCCGGCGTCGGGGCCGGGCTGCTCGCGCCCGGCCCCGGGGACGCCGTCCGCGCCGCCCAGGCGTCCAGCAGCATCGCGGAGGGCGTCTCGCGTCCCGGGGCGGTCGACGCGCCGGCCGACCCACCCGACGCCGGCTCGACCGCGGGCCTCGACCCGTGGACGGGCGAACCCTCGGCGGTGGTGGCCCCGCCGCTGAACAGGTCGGTGCCCACCCGGCTGCGCATCCCGCAACTCGGCACCGACGTCGAGGTCTTCGGCGCCGAGCTCGGCACCGACGGCGGGCCTC
Organism: Streptomyces hoynatensis; assembly: GCF_003626535.1. Taxonomy (GTDB): domain Bacteria; phylum Actinomycetota; class Actinomycetes; order Streptomycetales; family Streptomycetaceae; genus Streptomyces; species Streptomyces hoynatensis. Next base: position 55,845 of record NZ_RBAL01000030.1, on the reverse strand, counting down.
CCGCCCCGGCCGAGGAGGACGCCATGCGGGCCGCCTGGTACTCGGGCGGGGTCTCCCCGGGGGAACGCGGCCCGGCGATCATGGTCGGCCACCTCGACACGTACACCGGCCCCGCCGCGTTCGCCGGGCTCGGCCAGCTGCGGCCCGGCGAGACGATCGAGATCGACCGCGAGGACGGGCAGACCGCCATCTTCACCGTCGACTCCGTGGAGCAGTACCCGAAGACCGCCTTCCCCGACGAACGGGTCTACGGCTCGGTGGAGTCCCCCCAGCTGCGGCTGATCACCTGCGGCGGCGCCTGGACCGCCAACGGCGGCTACGACTCCAACATCGTCGCCTACGCCCGGCTCACCGCCAGCATGCCCACGAAAATGCTCTGACGGCCCGCTCTGCGCAAGCTCCGCCGGGCTGCTCCGCCGGCCCGGCGACCGTCCCGTGCCCTCGGCGCGCGGCGGCCGGGGACAAGGCGAAAGGCGCCCCGCGTGCGGGGCGCCTTTCCTTCGTGGCTCCTGGCCGAGCGGGCGGCGGCCCTCAGGAGAGGGTCTCGGCCGCCGTCGGCGAGCTGTCGCGCAGGAACTGCGTGCAGCGCTCGTACTCCTCCTGCTCGCCGATCGCCTGGGCGGCCCTGGCCAGGGCGTGCAGGGCCCGCAGGAACCCGCGGTTCGGCTCGTGCTCGAAGGGGATCGGGCCCTGCCCGCGCCAGCCGTTGCGCCGCAGCGCGTCGAGGCCACGGTGGTAGCCGGTGCGGGCGAAGGCGTACGACTCGATCGTGCGGCCCTCGGCGAACGCGTCGTCCGCGAGCTGTGCCCAGGCCAGCGAGGAGGCCGGGTACTTCGCCGCCACCTCGGCCGGGGCCGTGCCCGCGGCGAGGAGGTCGCGCGGCTCCGGGTCGTCGGGCAGGTGGGTCGGGGGCACGCCCCCGAGCAGGTTCTCGTGAATGGCCATGCCGTCCAGTCTGCCTTCCCGCGCGGCGCTCCGGCGCCCGCGGCCTACTTCAGCCGCGTGCCGGTGGAGCGCAGGTGGGCGCAGGCGGTGGTGACGCGGGCGGCCATGCTCGCCTCGGCCAGCTTGCCCCAGCTGCGCGGGTCGTAGGTCTTCTTGTTGCCGACCTCGCCGTCGACCTTCAGCACGCCGTCGTAGTTGCGCAGCACGTGGTCCGCGATGGCCCGGGTGAAGGCGTACTGGGTGTCGGTGTCGAGGTTCATCTTCACCACGCCGTTGGACAGGGCCGTGGTGATCTCCTCCTCGGTGGAGCCGGATCCGCCGTGGAAGACGAAGTCGAACGGGGCCGGCTTGCCGAACTTCGCGGCCACGCCCTCCTGGAGGTCCTTCAGCAGCTCGGGGCGCAGCACGACGTTGCCCGGCTTGTAGACCCCGTGCACGTTGCCGAAGGAGGCGGCCAGCAGGTAGCGGCCCTTCTCGCCGAGGCCGAGCGCCTCCGCGGTGCGCAGCGCGTCCTCGACCGTGGTGTACAGCTTGTCGTTGATCTCGTGGCTGACGCCGTCCTCCTCGCCGCCGGTCGGGGTGATCTCCACCTCCAGCACGATCTTGGCGGCGGCGGCCTGGGCGAGCAGTTCCCCGGCGATCTCCAGGTTGTCCTTCAGCGTCTCCGCGGAGCCGTCCCACATGTGGGACTGGAACAGCGGGTTCTCCCCGCGGTCCACCCGCTCCTTGGACAGCGCGAGCAGCGGGCGGACGTAGCCGTCCAGCTTGTCCTTGGGACAGTGGTCCGTGTGCAGGGCGATGTTCACCGGGTACTTCTCGGCGACGATGTGCGCGAACTCCGCCAGCGCCCTGGCACCGGAGACCATGTCCTTCCGGTACTGGCCGCCGAGGAACTCGGCGCCGCCGGTGGAGATCTGGACGATGCCGTCGCTCTCCGCCTCGGCGAAGCCGCGCAGGGCGGCGTGCAGGGTCTGCGTCGAGGTGACGTTGATGGCCGGGTAGGCGAACTTGCCGGCCTTCGCCCGGTCCAGCATCTCGTTGTAGACCTCGGGGGTCGCGATGGGCATCTGTCCGCTCCTTGACGTGTGTTGCGGCTGCTCGAAGAGTCACTCGCGGGCTCGGCGCGGTGGGCAGCCAAAGTGGCGGCCACGGGTGAGATCGCGGTGAACGGATAACCGGGGAGTACCCGCGGAACTCCGGGTGCTGACGTCGTCGTCCCGCTTATCTTCCCAGACCCGGGCACCCACCGTACGGACCCGTGAACGGTTTCACGTGAAACCACTACGGAACGTGATAGCCGCTGTTCAGCGGTCAGTCCAGGCCGAGATCGGCCATCGTGAAAACGGCGTGGTACGGCAGCCCGGCCCGCTCGATCGCCGGGGCCGCGCCGCGTTCCACGATCACCGCCACGGCCACCACCTCGGCGCCCGCCTCGCGCAGCGCCTCGACGGCGGTGAGCACCGAGCCGCCGGTGGTGGAGGTGTCCTCCAGGGCCAGGACGCGGCGCCCGGCCACGTCGGGGCCCTCGATCCGCCGCTGGAGGCCGTGCGCCTTGCCCGCCTTGCGCACGACGAAGGCGTCCAGCCGGCGGCCGCGGGCGGCGGCGGCGTGCAGCATCGCGGTGGCCACCGGGTCGGCGCCCAGGGTGAGCCCGCCGACGGCCTCGTAGTCCAGGCCGGCCGTCAGGTCGAGGAGGACCTCGCCGACCAGCGGGGCGGCCTGACCGTCCAGGGTGATCCGGCGCAGGTCGACGTAGCGGTCGGCCTCCAGGCCCGAGGAGAGGGTCACCCGGCCGTGGACGACGGCCTTGTCCTTGATCTGCCGCAGCAGCTCGTCACGCGCGCTCATGGCACGAGACCCTACGTCAGGCTTCCGGACGGCCGGGCGGCCAGGGCGGGCCCGGGGTCCGGGACCCGGGCGCGGGGCCCGGACCCGGGGCCCGATTCCGGGCTCAGTCCAGGCTCTCCCAGGACCAGGTGGTGGAGATCTCCAGCGGCTCCAGCGGGGTCACCAGCTGCGGGTGCGTGTTCAGGCCGTTGGGCGGCCCGGACTGCGGCTCGACGCACACCGCCTCGGGCAGCTCGTCGTAGACCACGGCCCACGGGCTGCGGGAGGCGAGGCGCAGCCGGAGCCGCCCGGGCCAGGTCAGCGTGACCGAGACCCCGTCCGGCATCCCGAAGCAGTCGTCCCAGGGGCCCGGGCGCGGGTCGATGCGCCGCCCGGTGGGCAGGTGGTCCTCGCCGCGCTCCTCCTGCCACGCGGCGTCGAACTCGATCCTCGCCTCCTCGCCCTCCGGGCTCAGGCGCCGCAGGAACCAGGGGTGCCAGCCCGCCTGCGCCGGGAAGGAGTCGCCGAGGGTCTCGACGCCCAGGGTCAGGCTGAGGCTGCCGCCGTCGGGGGCGAGTTCGACGAGCTGGGTGACCCGGCCGCGGTAGGGCCAGGGGTCGGCGAGGTCGGTGAACAGGGCCGCGGAGGTCTCGTCGGCGCCGGCGACGCGCCACTCGCGATGCCGGACGGTCCCGTGGATGGCGTGCGGGCCGGCGTCGAGCGGCAGCTGGTGCACCGTGCCGCCGTTGCGGAACCTGCCCTCCCCGGTGCGTCCGCACCAGGGCGCCATCACGAAGGAGCCGAACCGCTCGCCCTGGCGCAGCAGTTCGGTGCCGCGGACGCGGAGCGAGGAGATCCGGCCGCCCTGATCGGGCCGCAGCGTCAACTCGCAGTCGGCGGCGCGGAGTCGTACTCCGCGGTCGGTGTCATGCGTGGTCACGCACGAACGATAACGATCCGATGTATGTAAATCATAGTGACGCCCTCATGCTGGACGGGTTCACGCGGCCGCCCCGAGGACTCACCCCGTCGGCGGCGGGCGGTTCAGGAACGCCGCCTGCGCAGCACCCGGCCGAGGACGACGGCCGAGGCCAGGGCGAGGGCCGCGGCCGGCGCCGCCCACCGCAGGGCCGCCGGGGAGCCCGGGGAGCGGCCCGGCGCGGGTTCGGGGGCGTACCGGCCGCGCGGCGGGGCGTGGTCGACCTCTTCCGCGCTGCGTCCGATCATCGTGCGCCGGGCGAAGTCGGCCTCGGGCTCGGGATCGTCGGCCCCCGCCGTCGCGAGTTCCTCCACCTCCAGGCCCTCGGCCACGAGTCCCTCCTCCGCCGCCTCCTCGGCGAGCTCCCCGGCCAGCTCGTCCGCGAGGAACTCCCCGGGGAACTCGCCCTCGCCGCCCGCGAACGCGCCGCCGCCCGCGCCCGGCTCCCCGCCGGCCTCCTCCCCCGGCAGGCCCTCCCCGGGGAACTCCCCGGCGAGGTCTCCGGCAAGGTCCCCGGCCACGTCTCCGGCAAGGTCCTCGGCAAGGTCCCCGGCCACGAGGTCCTCCGGGGCGAGTTCGTCGCCCGCGAGGCCCTCCCGGGAGAGGTCCTCCTCCGCCACGGCCTCCCCGGCCGGCTCCTCCGCGCCGTGGGCCGCGGGCCGTGGGCCGCGGCGGGAGGGCGCCTCCTCCCCCGCCGGGTCCTGGGACTCCTGCCCCGCCGCGGCGGCCGCGGCCGCCTCCGGCTCAGGCGCCGCCGGAATGCCGGGAATCACCCGCTCGTTGTCGCCGGGCTCGCCGATGCCGCCCGCGACGGGCGGCGGTTCGGCCACCCGGGCCAGCTCCTCGGTCAGCGTCTCGGCGAAGCGGTCGAACAGCCGCCGGGCCGCCGTGGCCCGCTGCTCCGGGGTGAAGGCGTCGCCGAGCCGCCCGGTGCCCTCGGCCGAACCGCTGAAGGCCAGGGTGGTGCCCGCGCCGTCCGGCACCGGCCGCGCCACCACGCGCAGCGCCACGCGGGCCGAGCCGCTGCCGCGCGCCTCCTCGCCGCGCGCCTCGACGCGTAGCCCGTCGCCCTCCGGGGCGAGGACGGCCGAGCCGCGGTAGGTGATGGTGGAGGAGCCGATGCGCAGCCGCAGCCGCCCGGTGGGGGCGGCCGGGTCGCCGCCCGGCTCCGGCTGAAGCCCGGGAACGCAGCGGGCCACAAGACCCGGATCGGCGAACGCGCCGCGCACGGCGCCGAGGGACAGCGGGACGTAGACCTCGTGCTCCATGGCCATGGCGCGGAGCCTACCCACCAGACTCCGGCGGATCACTCATCCGTGGTCCGGGAGTCCTTTCGTTTTACTGTCCGCTCTGATGGCCGGTGACGGCCAACGCCGGCGCCGGCCATCGGCGCCCCGGCGGGGCCAGGCGCCCGCCCGGCCGCCGCCCCCGCTACTGCTCGTCCGCGGGGTGCGGGGGCGCCGCGGGCGCGGGCGGTCCCGGCGGGGACTCGGCGAGCCGGGTGGCCGCGGCCCGTTCCAGTGGCGTGACGGCCGTGGCGCAGGCGAGCAGCGCGGCGATCACCGCCAGGTTGGCGGCGAGCAGGCGGCGGCGGGCGCGCCGGGAGAGGTCGCCGCGGAAGAGCCAGAGCACCAGCAGCCCGCCCGCGAGCGCGTTCACCACGCCGGTGACCAGCGCGGCGTTCACCTGGCCGAAGAGCGGCAGCAGGAGGAAGGGGAAGGCGAGGCCGCCGAGGAGGGCGCCCACGTAGTCGGCGGCGGACAGGTCGGCCACCGCGCGGCTGGCGTCCTGGGCGCGGATGCGCTGGATCAGCGTCATCAGCAGGGGCATCTCCGCGCCGATCAGCACCCCCATGGCGAGCGAGAAGCCGACGAGCATCGGTATCGCGTCCCCGCACAGCAGGTAGCAGGCGTAGAGGCTGATCGCGGAGCAGCCGCCGACCAGCGCGAGCAGCGCCTCGATGAGCCCGAAGTTCGCCGAGGCGCGCACCCGCAGCCGCTTGGCGCACAGCGAGCCCACGCCCATGGCGAAGACCATCAGCGAGAGGATGATCGAGGTGTGGGTGACCGTGTCGCCGGCCAGGTAGTCGGCCAGCGCGATGAGTTCGAGCTCGTAGACCAGGCCGCAGGCGGCGCAGACGAAGACCGTGGCCAGCACGAGGAACCGCCCGGTCTCGGCCGACACCGGCAGCCCCACCACGGGGCGGCGCTCGGCCTCGGCCCGCTCGGCGCGCTCGGCCTGCGGGGTGCCGATCATGAACCGAAGGCGGCGTCGTACCTGCGCCGCCTGAGGGCCTCGCCCGGGGGTGCGGGCGCCGCGCTGCGCGTCCCGGTTATCCGCGTGCGCGTGACGACGAGCCGCTGCTCCTGGGGGTAGGTGTGCCAGGTCCGCCAGTGGACCTGGTCGTCCCGGCGCTGGGCGAGCAGCGCGGTGAACGCGTGCGGGTCGCCGGGGAACATCCCCGCCAGCCCGTGGGGGTGCTCGGCCACCAGGGCCAGCAGTTCCTGCGCGCGGCCCGCGAAGGAGCCCGCGCTCAGCCGCTCCACCCGGGCGGCGAACTCGTACTCGAAGTTTCCCAGCCGCTTGGAGACGCCGAGGGGCAGCGGGGTGGTGCTGCCCGGCATGCAGGCGACGGTCTCGGAACAGGAGCCGCCGCGGCTTTCGAGCAGCACCTGGTGCGAGGCCCCCAGAATCCTCAACTGCACCTGGGCCGAGTCCAGTTGGAGGTCTAAGGTGGCCAGGGACGGCAGCGGCTCCCGGCCGAGGGACCAGGCCAGATCGTGGGCCCGGGTGTCCGTGAAGGCGGTCTTGATTTCGGTGAGCATGGGTCGGCCCTCGCATGCGCGCAGTCGAGAGTGGTGCGGTGGTACGGACCGCCCCTCGGAGACATCGGGACCACCGAACCACGGAACACCCAGCCACCACAGCGTTTTTACCCAACTTCACCAGGTTTCCATCCAGTCGGGGACAGTGAGGTCAGGTGTTCACCAAGAAGCCGCGCGCTATGCGAACGCATATGCACAGTCAACGCGCGGAGACTCCCGCGAATCGCACCATTCGCCCCTGAATCCACCGAAATGCTGGTCACAGCTCAGCGTGCTTCACATTTCGGCTGCGCAACGGTCACCCTGGCGCACTTGGCAGCGCACGTTCCACTGGCGAAGCTCGGCGCAACTTCACACCCGAAGCCATGACACCGTGGAAGGCCCATAGATGACCCGATTCGGCAGAACGTCGAAGCTCGTCGCGGCCATGCTGGGAGGGGCTCTAGTGCTCTCGGCGTGCAGCAGCGACGACGACGGCGACGACGACGAAAGCAACAACTCCAGCGGCGGCCCGTCCGGCACGGTCACCTACGGCATGGAGCAGCCCTTCGACAGCTACAACAACACCACGGCCGGCGCCAACACGGTGGCCAACGGGCAGGTCCTCAACTCGGTGCTGACCGGCTTCTGGCAGTTCGGCAACGAGGACGGCCAGCCCGTCCCCAACGAGGAGTTCGGCACCTTCGAGAAGGTCTCGGACGACCCGCTGACCGTCAACTACACCATCAACGACGCCGCGGTCTGGTCGGACGGCACGCCGATCGACTGCGACGACGTCATGCTGTGGTGGACGGCGATGAGCGGCGCCTTCGACGGCCTGTTCTCCGCGGTCGGCACCCAGGGCATCGAGGACACCGCGATGCCCGACTGCGAGCCGGGCGGCAAGAGCTTCTCGCTGGTCTACAGCAAGCCCTACGCGGACTGGCTGACCGCGGGCCCTGGCAACGGCAACACGGTGATCATGCCGGCCCACGTGGTCGCCGAGCAGGGCGGCTTCGACAGCCCCGAGGCGTTCCTCGAGGCGCTGCGCGGCGACGACCCGTCCGTCCTGCAGGACGCCGCCGATTTCTACAACAACGGCTGGCTGCTGAACGGCGCGCTGCCCGACCCCTCGCTGATCCCGTCCTCCGGTCCCTACATGGTGACCGGGTACGAGCCCGAGCAGTCGGTCACGCTGACCTACAACGAGAACTACTGGGGCACCCCGCCGGCCGCCGAGACCATCGTCATCCGGCAGATCCCCGACTCCGAGCAGGTCCAGGCGCTGCAGAACGGCGAGATCGACGTCATCCAGCCGCAGCCGACGGTGGACATGGCGCAGCAGATCGACTCCGCCTCCGGCATCGAGTCCCAGGTGTACAACCAGTACACCTACGAGCACCTGGACTTCAACTTCAACCAGGGCCCGTTCGCGGACTCGCTGGCGCTGCGGCAGGCGTTCGCCCTCTGCGTGCCGCGCGAGACGCTGGTGGAGAACCTGATCCAGCCGGTCGTGCCGGACGCCGAGGTGCTCAACGCCCGCAACACCGCCCCGTGGGACCCGGGCTATGACCAGTCCGTGCAGGCCTCGCAGGAGTACATCGACGAGTTCGGCACCCAGGACATCGACCGCGCCCACGAGATCCTGGAGCAGGAAGACGCCGTCGGCACCACCGTCCGGCTCGCGACGCTGGACAACCAGCGCCGCAACGACGCCGGCGCGCTGATCGCCGACGCCTGCAACCAGGCCGGCTTCGACGTGCAGTTCTCCTCGACCGCCGACTTCTTCGACACCAACGGCGCGCTGGCGCAGAACGCCTTCGACGTCGCGATGTTCGCGTGGGCCGGCTCCCCTGACCGCTCCGGCTGGAACTCCACCTACCGGACCGTCCAGGAGTGCACCCCGGAGGGCAAGGGCAACAACAACGGCTGCTACTCGAACCCGGAGATGGACGACCTGCTCGACCAGGTGCTGCGCGCCTCCGACGAGCAGCAGGCCATCGACCTCACCTCCCAGATCGAGGCCCTGCTGTGGCAGGACATGGTGACGATCCCGCTGTACCAGCACCCCGGCATCACCGCCTGGGGCTCCACGGTGGAGAACGTCGTCCCCAACCCGTCGCAGAACGGCATCGTGTGGAACGTGGCCGAGTGGAGCAAGTCCTGATCCCTCACGGATCGGGCGCACCGAGCCGGGCCTGACCCGGCCGCCCTGCCGCACGACCGCACCAACGCCTCGCGGGGCCGGGGGTCTGACCCTCCGGCCCCGCGTTCGCGTGAGGCGGTCCTCCAGGGCGCGGCGGGCGCCGCGGGTCCCCGCGCCGGGCCCCCGCTCCGGCTCCCGTCCTCGCCCCGTCCCGCCCGCCCCCGAATTTTTCCCTCGATCCTCAGGAGTCAGCGCACATGCTCGTCTTCATCGCGCGGCGGCTCTTCGTCTCGGTCTGGGTCTTCCTCGTCGCGACCGTCGTGGTCTTCTTCCTGGCGACGAACATCAGGGACCCGCTGGCCGACGCGCGGCAGCTTCCGGACCAGGCGCGTGCCAGCAAGATCGCCGAAATCACCGAGCGGATGCACCTGGACGACCCCGCGCTCGTCCGCTACTTCCGGTGGCTCGGCGACCTGCTCACCGGCAACTTCGGCAAGGACCGCGAGGGCCAGAAGGTCAACGCCGCGCTGGACCACGCGCTCTCCGCAACGCTTCAGCTGATCATCGGCGCCACGGTCATCGCCATCGTCGTCGGCATCACCATCGGCGTGATCTCGGCGCTGCGCCAGTACACGGCCCTCGACCAGTCCGTCACCTTCGTCGCCTTCGTCTGCTTCTCGCTGCCGCTCTTCTGGGTCGGCACCCTGCTGAAGCAGTTCCTGGCCCTCGACTTCAACGACTGGCTGGCCGACCCCGAGATCTCCCCGCTGTTCATCGGCGGGATCTCCCTGATCACCGGCCTCGGCTGCGGCGCCCTCGTGGTCGGCGACCGGCGCACCCGCTGGGCCGTCTTCGGCATCACCACCGTGGCGATGGTGGCGCTGCTGATCGCCCTCTCGGCGAGCGAGTGGTTCGCCGACCCGGGGCTCGGCCCGATCGTCATCGCGCTCACCGCGGTCGGCGGCGCGCTCGGCTTCACCGCCCTGGTCAGCGGCCTGGAGTGGAAGCCGCCGCTGCAGGCGGCGCTGATCGCGGCGGCCCTCGGCGTCGTGGCCTCCCTCGCCCTCGACCCGGTGCTCGACGACCCGCAGCTGATCACCCTGCTCGGCCTCGCCGTCCTGACGGCCCTCATCTGCGGCGCCGTCGGCTGGTTCCTCGGCGGCGAGCTCTACCGCCGCTCCGCCATCCCGGCCGCCGTCTTCACCGGCCTGTTCACCGGGGCGGTCATCTTCACCGACCGGATGTTCCAGTCCTTCGCCGACTACTCCGACTCGGTCGGCGGGCGCCCGATCTCGACCATCGGCGCCGAGACACCCAACTACGAGGGCACCTTCTGGGAGACCGGCCTCGACTCCTTCGGCCACTTGGCCCTGCCCACCCTGGCGCTCGTGCTCATCTCCCTGGCCACCTACACCCGTTACACCCGGGCCAGCATGCTGGAGGTGATGAACCAGGACTTCGTGCGCACGGCGCGGGCCAAGGGCCTGGGGGAGCGCGCGGTGATCACCAGGCACGTGCTGCGCAACGGCCTGATCCCGATCACCACCCTGGTCGCCTACGACATCGGCACGATCATCGGCGGCGCCGTGGTCACCGAGCAGGTCTTCGGCTGGTCGGCCATGGGCAGCCTGCTGTTCAAGGGCATCGAGGAGGGCGACCCGATGCCCATCATGGCCTTCTTCGTGGTCTCCGGCGGCGCCATCGTGGTGTTCAACACGATCGCCGACCTGGCCTACGCCTTCCTCGACCCCCGCATCCGGCTGTCGTAAAGGAGAACGGACATGACATCCCAGACCCAGACAGCCGAGGCGGGCACGCCCCCGCCGCCCCAGGCGGGGGACGCCGCCCAGGGCCTGAACATCGTCGCCCGCTCCCAGGGGCAGCTGATCCGGCGCCGGTTCTTCCGGCACCGCGGCGCCCTGGTCGGCATGGTCCTCTTCTTCCTCGTGGTGCTGCTGGCCGTAAGCTCCATCGGCTGGGGCCCGATCCCCGGCTGGTGGGACAAGGACGCCACCACCACGGGCACCGTCACCAACGGCGGCGACCCGACCCTCTCGGTGGTGCCGGGATTCCTCGGCGGCGGCGGGGTCCACCTCGGGGAGCACCCCTTCGGCCAGGACAACACCGGCCGCGACTACTTCGCCCTGACGATGCGCGGCACCCAGACCTCGCTGCTCATCGCCATCATCGTCGGCCTGGTGTCCACCCTGGTCGGCACGGTGGTCGGCGCCGTGGCCGGGTACTTCCGCGGCCGCACCGAGTCGGTGCTGATGCGGATCACCGACGTGGTGATCGCCGTCCCCACCCTGCTGCTCGCCGGCCTGATCGGCGTCATCGTCGCCGGCCACGGCATCCTGCTCTTCGCGCTGTTCCTCGGCCTGTGCCTGTGGACGCAGATCGCCAGGCTGGTGCGCGGCGAGGTGCTCTCGCTGCGCGAGAAGGAGTTCGTCGAGGCCGCCCGCTCGGTCGGCACCCCGGCCCGGCGGATCATCTTCAAGCACATCCTGCCGAACACGATGGGCATCATCATCGTCTCGGCCACCCTCGCCATCGCCAGTGCGGTGCTGACCGAGTCCGCGCTGTCCTTCCTCAGCCTGGGCGTGCAGCCGCCCGACACCTCGCTCGGCCGCCTGATCACCGACTACCGCACCGCGCTCTCGGTGCGGCCGTGGCTGTTCTACTGGCCGGGCCTGTTCATCGTCGCGATCGCCCTCTCGGTCAACTTCATCGGCGACGGGCTGCGCGACGCCTTCGATCCCCGACAGACCCGGGTGCGTGACTGATGACCTCCCTGACTCCCCCCGCGAACACGCCCACGGCGCCCGACGTGCCCACGGACGCGTCGATCATCGAGGCGGAAGAAGAGGTGCACGCGGGCCGCACCCTGGCCGACTCCCAGCCCCCCTCGGACGAGGAGATCCTCGTCGTGGAGGACCTCACCGTGGAGTTCCCCACGGACGACGGCCTGGTGAAGGCCGTGCGCGGCGTCGACTACACGCTGCACGCCCGCGAGGTGCTCGGCATCGTCGGCGAGTCCGGCTCGGGCAAGTCGGTCTCCTCCATGGCCGTCATGGGCCTGCTGCCGAAGAACGCCAGGGTCCGCGGCAGCATCCGCTACCGCGGTCGCGACCTGCTGAAGCTGCGCCCCAAGGAGCAGCGGGCGCTGCGCGGCCGGAACATCGCGATGATCTTCCAGGACCCGATGACCTCGCTGAACCCGGTGCGCAGCGTGGGCGACCAGCTCAGCGAGGCGGTCCTGGCCCACCACCTGGTGCCGCGCAAGCAGGCCATGGCCCGGGCGAAGGAGATGCTCGACCTCGTCGGCATCCCGCAGGCCGAGCGGCGGCTGCGCGCGTACCCGCACGAGTTCTCCGGCGGCATGCGGCAGCGCGTGATGATCGCGATGGCGATCATCAACGACCCGGACGTCATCATCGCCGACGAGCCGACCACGGCCCTCGACGTGACCGTCCAGGCCCAGATCCTGGAGAAGCTCCTTGAGGTCAAGGACGCGGTGAACGCCGCGATCGTGCTGATCACGCACGACCTCGGGGTGATCGCCGGCATGGCCCACCGCACGCTGGTCATGTACGCGGGGAAGCCGGTGGAGGTGGGCGAGACCGACCAGGTCTTCTACACCCCGCGCATGCCGTACACCGCGGGCCTGCTCGGCTCCATCCCCTCGCTGGAGGGCGAGCGGGACGGGCGGCTGCGGCCCATCGCGGGCACGCCGCCCTCGCTGATCAACCTGCCCAGCGGCTGCCCGTTCTCGCCGCGCTGCCCGCTGGCGACGGACGTCTGCCGGGAGCGCGAGCCCGAACTGGCCGAGAAGGGCGACGACCACCTGGCCGCCTGCCACCACAGCGACCGACTGGCAGAAGCGGAGGACGCCACGGCGTTCTTCCGGGTCCCCGAGGAGGAACGATGACGAGCCAGGCCCCGGCCTCGCCCGCCGACGGCGCGGACGGCGCGAAGCCCGCCGAGAACGCCAAGAACGCCAAGAACGCCGAGACCACCGAGAACGCCGGGACCGGCAGGGAGGCCGGCACCGCGGGAAACGCCGAAGGAACCGAGAACCCCGAGACCGCAGGCAACGCCGAGGCCACCGGGGACGGCGGGACGGACGGGCGGAGGGAACTACTGCGCGTCACCGATCTGGTGGTCAACTTCCCGGTCCGCGGCGGCGGCCTGATCCAGCGGGTGGTCGCCCAGGTCCAGGCGGTCAGCGGCGTCTCCTTCCACGTGGCCGAGGGCGAGACCCTCGGCGTGGTCGGCGAGTCGGGCTGCGGGAAGTCCACCACCGGGCGGGCCGTGCTCCAGCTGATCAAGCCCACCTCGGGCTCGGTGCGCTTCGACGGGCAGGAGATCACCGGCCTCTCGGCCGCGCGGCTGCGGCCGGTGCAGCGCAAGGCGGGCATGGTCTTCCAGGACCCGTACGCCTCCCTGAACCCCAGGCTCCCGGTGAACGACATCATCGCCGAGCCGCTGAAGGTGCAGGGCTCCTGGCGTTCCGGCGGCAAGGCGCGGGTCGCGGAGCTGCTGCGCCTGGTCGGGCTGAGCCCCGAGCACGGCAACCGCTACCCGCACGAGTTCTCCGGCGGCCAGCGGCAGCGCATCGGCATCGCCAGGGCGCTCGCCCTCGACCCGAAGCTGCTGGTGCTCGACGAGCCGGTGTCCGCGCTCGACGTCTCGGTGCAGGCCGGCGTGGTCAACCTGCTGGAGGACATCCAGGACCGGCTGGGCGTGGCCTACGTGTTCATCGCCCACGACCTGTCGGTGGTGCGGCACATCTCCGACCGGGTCGCGGTCATGTACCTGGGCAAGATCGTGGAGACGGGCACCAGGCAGCAGGTGTACGAGCACCCCTCGCACCCCTACACCCAGGCGCTGATGTCGGCCGCCCCGCTGGCCGACCCGAAGAAGGAGCGCCGCCGCAGGCGGACGGTGCTGACCGGCGACGTGCCCAGCCCCCTCGACCCGCCGAGCGGCTGCCGCTTCCGGACGCGCTGCTGGAAGGCGCAGGAGATCTGCGCCGTCGAGGAGCCGAAGCTGATCAAGCGGGACACGGATCACCCGGTGGCCTGCCACTTCGCCGAGGAGACGGTGGGCACGCCGGCCCCGGCCCCGGCCGCGGCCTGAGCCCCCGCCAGGGGCGTTCCGGGAGGCCCCCCGGACAGCGCAGGGGCCGCCGTCCCCGCAGGTGGCGGGTGCGGCGGCCCTCGTGCGCCGGGGCGCCCGGCGTCAGCCGAGCAGTTCCTCGATCCGGGCGACCTTCCTGGTCAGGCCGTCCGTGACGCCGGGGCGCACGTCGGCCTTGAGGACCAGGCTGACCCGGTGGGAGCGGGCCGAGACGGCCTCCACGGCCCGCTTCACGACCGCCATCACCTCGTCCCACTCCCCCTCGATCGAGGTGAACATGGCGTCGGTGCGGTGGGGCAGGCCGCTTTCGCGCACCACCCGGACGGCCTCGGCCACCTCCTCGGCGACGTCCTCCCCCGCGCCGATCGGGGTCACGGAGAAGGCGACGATCACGCGCCCTCCCCCGGGCCCGCGCCGGGCTCGCCGTCGGCGCCGGCCTCCGGGAGCGGGCCGTTCTCGCCGTTGGTCTCCCCGCCCGGCTCGCCGTTCGCCTCGCCGCTCGTCTCCCCGCTTGTCTCCCCGCTTGTCTCCAGGTCTTTCTCAAGCCCCAGCCGGTCCACCAGCCACTTGTCGAACTCGACCGCGGCACGCACCCAGCTGACCAGGCTCGACACGAAGTGATCGAAGCCGACGCCGACTCCGATCAGCATCTGCGCCTCGCCGATCAGGCGGACGGTGCCCTCGTCGTTGGTGTGCGTGTAGACCTTGGGCCACAGGGTGGTGTGGTGCCACTCGTCCACGCTCTCCAGCAGCCGGGGCTTGTCATCGAGCGTGTACGGCCGGTCGTAGAAGGTCCGCACCGACATGATCCGCTGCTGCTTCTCGCCGCGGAACATGATGTAGGTGCGGAACGACTTCCACGGGGCGACCAGGTCGCCCTGCTTGTCGACCACGTACTTCAGCTTCATCCGCTCCAGCAGCTGCTTCACCAGCTCCTGGTTCGGCAGGATCGGCGCGGTCGGCCGCCGGCCCTGCTGCGGCTGGCCCTGCTGCGGCTGGCCCTGCTGCGGGCCGCCTGGCTGCCGGCCGTCGGGGCCGCCACGTGGCTGACCCCCGAAATTCGGAATTGCGGACGGGTCGACGGACACGGGTTTCGTCCCTTCGTACGGCTTCGGGGCGCGTCCATCCTCCCCCATCACTCCCGGGGCATGGCAACCAGCCTGAGCCCACCGTCGGCGCTGGCGTCGACCCGGACCGTGTCCCCGTCGCGGACCTCGCCCGCGAGGATCTGCCGGGCCAGCGGGTCGCCGATCGCGGTCTGCACCAGCCGCCGCAGCGGGCGGGCGCCGTACGCCGGGTCGTTGCCCTCGTCGGCGAGCCAGCGCAGGGCCAGCTCGGTGACGTCGAGGGTGAGCCGCCGCTCGGCCAGCCGCCGCTGCAGCGCGTCGACCTGGAGCCGGGCGATCCTGCCGAGCTCCCCGGCGCCGAGCGCCTGGAAGACCACCAGGTCGTCGAGCCGGTTCAGGAACTCGGGGCGGAACGCCGCCCGCACCGCGGCCAGCACCTCCTCGCGCCGGTCGGCCGGCTTGGCCAGCGGGTCGATCAGGTGCTGGGAGCCGAGGTTCGAGGTCAGGATCAGCAGCGTGTTGCGGAAGTCGACCGTGCGGCCCTGCCCGTCGGTCAGCCGCCCGTCGTCCAGCACCTGGAGCAGGATGTCGAAGACGTCGTGGTGCGCCTTCTCCACCTCGTCCAGCAGGACCACGGTGTACGGCCGCCGCCGCACGGCCTCCGTCAGCTGCCCGCCCTCCTCGTAGCCCACGTAGCCGGGGGGCGCGCCCACCAGCCTGGCGACCGAGTGCTTCTCGGCGTACTCGCTCATGTCGATGCGGACCATCGCCCGCTCGTCGTCGAAGAGGAAGTCCGCCAGGGCCTTGGCCAGCTCGGTCTTGCCGACGCCGGTCGGGCCGAGGAACAGGAAGGAGCCGGTGGGCCGGTCGGGGTCGGCGATCCCGGCCCGGCTGCGGCGCACCGCGTCCGAGACGGCCCGCACGGCCTCCGCCTGCCCGATCAGCCTGCGGCCCAGCTCCTCCTCCATCCGCAGCAGCTTCTCCGTCTCCCCCTCCAGGAGCCGCCCGGCGGGGATGCCGGTCCAGGCGGAGACCACGTCGGCGATGTCGTCCGGGCCGACCTCCTCCTTCACCATCGTCGGCCGCGCCCCGCCGCCCGACAGCGCGGCCTGCTCCGCCTCGGTGGCGGCGGCCAGCTCGCGCTCCAGGGCCGGGATCTCCCCGTAGAGCAGCTTGGAGGCGGCCTCGAAGTCCCCGTCGCGCTGGGCCCGTTCGGCCAGGCCGCGGGTCTCGTCCAGGCGTTCCTTCAGCTCGCCCACCCGGTTGAGGCCCTGCTTCTCCTTCTCCCAGCGGGCGGTCAGCCCGCGCAGCTCCTCCTCGCGGTCGGCCAGCTCGCGCCGAATCCGCTCCAGCCGCTCCCGGGAGGAGGTGTCCGACTCGCCCGCCAGCGCCATCTCCTCCATCCTCAGCCGGTCCACGGAGCGCTGGAGCTCGTCGATCTCCACGGGCGAGGAGTCGATCTCCATCCGCAGCCGCGAGGCGGCCTCGTCCACCAGGTCGATGGCCTTGTCCGGCAGGAAGCGGGAGGTGATGTACCGGTCGGAGAGCGTGGCGGCGGCCACCAGCGAGCCGTCCGCGATCTGCACCTTGTGGTGGGCCTCGTAGCGGCCCTTGAGCCCGCGCAGGATGGCGACGGTGTCCTCCACCGTCGGCTCGGCGACCAGCACCTGCTGGAAGCGGCGTTCGAGGGCCGCGTCCTTCTCGATCCGCTCGCGGTACTCGTCGAGCGTGGTCGCGCCGACCATCCGCAGCTCGCCGCGGGCCAGCATCGGCTTGAGCATGTTGCCCGCGTCCATGGCGGAGTCGGCGCCCGCGCCCGCGCCGACGACGGTGTGCAGCTCGTCGATGAAGGTGATGATCCGGCCGTCGCCGGCCTTGATCTCCGCGAGCACCGACTTCAGCCGCTCCTCGAACTCGCCGCGGTACTTGGCGCCCGCGACCATCGCCCCGAGGTCGAGCGCGACCAGCCGCTTGTTCTTCAGCGACTCGGGCACGTCGCCCTTCACGATGCGCTGGGCGAGCCCCTCGACGACGGCGGTCTTGCCGACGCCCGGCTCGCCGATGAGGACCGGGTTGTTCTTGGTGCGGCGGGCGAGGACCTGGACGACCCGGCGGATCTCGTGGTCGCGGCCGATGACGGGGTCGAGCCGGCCCTCCCTGGCGGCGGCGGTGAAGTCGGTGCCGAACTTCTCCAGCGCCTTGTACGTGCCCTCCGGGTCGGGGCTGTCGATCCGCTGGCCGCCCCTGGCGGCCTGGAAGGCGTCGAGCAGCTTGCGGTCGGCGGCGCCCTGGGCGGCGAGCAGCTCGGCGGTCTGCCCGCCCTTGGCGGCCAGGCCGATGAGCAGGTGCTCGGTGGAGACGTAGGCGTCCCCGAGCTCCTTGGCGCGCGCGGCGGCGTCCGCGATCACGGCGAGCAGCTCCCGGTTCGGCTGCGGCTTGGCCACGGAGGCGCCCTGCACGGTCGGCAGCGAGCCGAGCAGCCGCTCGGCGCCCGAGCGCAGCACCGCCTGGTCGGCGTTCACGGCGGCCAGCAGGTCCTGGATGTTCTCGTTGTCCTGCCCGGAGAGCAGGGCGAGCAGCAGGTGCGCCGGGGTGATGTCGGGGTGCCCACCGGTGAGCGCGCGGTCGTTGGCCGCACTGATCGCGTCCCGGCTTCTGTTCGTCAGCTCGGCGTTCACGGGCGGTACTCCTCCGTAACCTGTGATCTTCTACCGTACGGGCTGCCATGCCCAACGTGCGATAAGTTGAGTCTATTCCACTCAACCAGCTCGTACGAGTGAAGATGATCGCCTTTCCCGCCCGCCCCTCGCCGCCCCCGGGCGACACTGGCCGCCGGAGCGGAGAGGAGGCACCATGACGGTCATGGCCACCCACGGACGGCTGCCCTCGCAGGCCGACCTCCTCGAAGAGGGATTCCTCGCCCTGAGCACCCCGGAAGGCTTCAGGGCCGAGCTGATCGAGGGGGAGATCGTCGTGAGCCCACCGCCGGACGGCGGCCACGAGAGCTGCCTGAGCGCCGTCATTCGCCAGGTCGTACGGCAGGCAGGCACCGACATGGACGTGTCCGGGCACAAGGGCCTGCTGCTGCCAGGGGGTGAGACGTGGCCGGGAAGCCGCGTCATCCCTGATGCCACCTTCGCCCCCCGCCCCCTCGACCTCTTCCGCGCGGCCCCTCCCTGGATGGACCCGGCAGGGGTCGCCATGGTCGTCGAGGTCACCAGCAGCCGCGCGGAGCGCGACCGGGTCGCCAAGCGCCGCTGCTACGCCCGCGGCGCCATCCCCCTCTACCTCCTGATCGACCGGGAACACCGCAGGGCCACCCTGCTCAGCGAGCCCGCCGGCAAGGATTACGCACACAGCCACAGCGCGGAGTTCGGTAAGCCGCTCCCCCTCCCCGAGCCCTTCGCCTTCGACCTGGACACCGCCGAGTTCCTGTAGCCCCGGGCCCGCGGCTCCCGCGCCGCCCTTTCGGGTGAAGCGGATCGCCTTTCCCGCCCGCTCCTCGCCGCCCCCGGGCGACACTGGCCGCCGGAGCGGAGAGGAGGCACCATGACGGTCATGGCCACCCACGGACGGCTGCCCTCGCAGGCCGACCTCCTCGAAGAGGGATTCCTCGCCCTGAGCACCCCGGAAGGCTTCAGGGCCGAGCTGATCGAGGGGGAGATCGTCGTGACCCCACCGCCGGACGGCGGCCACCAGGACACCATCGACCTCGTCGTCCGCCAGGTGTACGCCCACTCGCGGGTCGCCATGCAGCAGTCCGGCAACTCGGGGCTCCTGCTCCCGGCGGGGGAGGGCTGCCCGCGCAATCGCGTCATTGCCGACCTCGTCTTCGCCCCGCTGCAGGCCCGCCTCTTCGCTCACGCCGGGTCGTGGATGCCCCCGGACGGGGTGGCCATGGTCGTCGAGGTGACCAGCAGCCGTGCGGAGCGCGACCGGGTCGCCAAGCGCCGCTGCTACGCCCGCGGCGCCATCCCCCTCTACCTCCTGATCGATCGGGAGGAGTCGGCGGTCACCCTGTTCAGCGAGCCGTCGAACGCCGACTACCGGGCCCACACCACCACCCCCACCGGCAAACCCGTCCCCCTCCCCGAGCCCTTCGCCTTCGACCTGGACACCGCCGAGTTCCTGTAGCCCGGGGCCCGCGGCTCCCGCGCCGCCCTTTCGGGTGAAGCGGACCGCCCTTTCCGCCCGCCCCTCGCCGCCTCCGGGCGACACTGGCCGCCGGAGCGGAGAGGAGGCACCATGACGGTCATGGCCGCCCACGACCCCCTGCACCGGGGGACGCACCTCCTCGACACCTTCCTGGGCCTGGAGCTCCCGGACGGGTACCGGGCCGAGCTGATCGAGGGGGAGATCCACGTGAGCCCGCCGCCGGACGGAGACCACGAGGACCTCGTGTACCGGGTCATCGCCCAGGTGGTGGCGAACTCGGCGACGCGCATGGCGTTTTCGGGCAACAAGGGGTTGCTGCTCGCCGAGGGCGACCACGTCATCCCCGACATCACCTTCGTCCCCCACGCGTCGCGCCTGTTCCGGGGCGCCCCCTCCTGGATGGAGCCCGACGGGGTCGCCATGGTGGTGGAGGTGACCAGCGGGCGCCCCGACCGCGACGAGACGGTCAAGAGGCGCCTCTACTCCCTCTCCGGCATTCCGCTGTACCTGCTCGCCGACCGCGGCCGGTCCACGCTCACGCTCCACAGCGTGCCGGCCGGCGAGGACTACAAGGGGCGTTTCACCGTCGCCTTCGGCGAGCCCGTCCCCCTCCCCGAGCCCTTCGCCTTCGACCTGGACACCGCCGAGTTCCTGTAGCCCCGGGCCCGCCTGGCCCGTCACGGCGGCCCGCCCTGGGGCCCGGGCGCCGCCATCCGGCCACCGCCGGGCCGCCGGCGCCGGGCCGCCGCCGCCGCCGGGCCGCCGGCGCCGGTCGCCGCGGGCGGGCCCGGCCCCGGGGCGGGCGTTCAGGCGGCGCCCGCGGCCGCCAGCAGGTCGCGGGCCTCGGCGGGGAAGGGGCGGCCGACGATGTCGCCCCGGCCGCTGCCGACCGAGACGACGGCGACCAGCGTGCCGGACTGACTGGCCGGGTCGTAGTCCTGGAGCCAGGGGCCGCCGCTCGCCCCCGCCGTCAGGTCGCAGCCGGGGAGCAGGAGCCCGCCGAGGTTCGGGTCCTGCGCCTCGCCCTCCCGCAGCACGTCGGTCGTGCCGCGGCAGTACCGCAGCGTCTCCCCGTCGTAGGGGGCGGCCGCGGGGTAGCCGAGCACCGCCACCTCCCGGTCCTCCCGAACCGGCTCGAAGGCCGCCCGGTTGGCCCCGTAGACCTCCTCGACGGTGCGGCCGTCCCGCCGTTCCAGGGTGAGGAACGCGTAGTCGTGGTGCAGGATCGCCACGGTCTCCCGCGTGACGTCCCAGCCCGCGGGCGTGTGCAGGGAACGCACCCGCCAGCCGTCGGTGCGGTAGGTGTCCCGGCCGTGGTCGTAGGCGGGGACGAACCACAGCTCCCCCGGCGGCTGCGCACTCTCCCGGGAGCGCACGCAGTGGGCCGCGGTGGCGACGACGCTGCCGTTCGGGGCGTCCACCACCGCGCCGGAACACAGGCCGAGCCGCCCGTCCTGCGTCTCCCAGATCAGTTTCCCGACCGTGCGGACCGTGCCCTGCGACCAGGGTTCGGCCTCGGCCGCGGCGGGCGGCGCGGTCAGGCCGAGCAGGGAGACGACGGTGACCAGGAGCGGAAGCGTCAGACGGGGCACGGAACGCATGGGGACACCCTCGAAGTCCCCGCCCGGCCTGTCCACTTCGGGTCATCCGATCGGGTGCGCCGCCGGGCAGGAGAATGAGCCGGGGTAAAGATCGGGCAAAAATCCCCGCAGGGCAACGGTCTCGACCAGTGCCGCGCCGCAGGCGGAGGACTCGCCGCGCCCGAAAGGCCATCAACGCGCGCCACACGGGTAACTTCCGGGTATTCACGGTGCATTGACGCCACAGCGGGTGGCGATCATGCTCATGCTCACCTGTCCTACGGCGAACCCAGCCACCGGAGGCCGCCTTGCCAGGACCCGCACCACACGGACCCCGAGACCGGCGAAGGACCGCGGCGCGCGCGGTCACCGCCGCCGCAGCGGCGGCCCTCGCCCTGCCCCTGCTGGCGGCAGGCCCGCCGGCCGCCGCCGACACCGCGCCCGCCACCGGCGCCACCGCGCTCCAGGCCGCGTTCGACGCCGCGGCGCGGGAGTACGGCGTGCCACAGAGCGTGCTGCTCGGCGTCTCCTACCTGGAGTCACGCTGGGACGGCCACCGGGGCGCGCCCAGCGTCTCGGGCGGTTACGGCCCGATGCACCTGACGGACGCGGCCGCGGCGCTCGCCGCCTCGGGCGGCCACCACACCGACGGCGCGGAGGACCCGCGCGGCGACGACGCCCGCCCCCTCAGGCTGGAGGACCGGACCGCGGGCGGCGCCCAGAGCCCGGCCGCGGCGACCGCCGCCGCGGCCGAGGACGCCGCCGCCGTTCCGGCCGCCGCCGGGGCCCAGACCCTGGAGCGTGCGGCGGAACTCACCGGGCTGCCCGCCTCCCGCCTGCGCACCAGCGCCGCGGCGAACGTGGCCGGCGGCGCGGCCCTGCTCGCCGCGGCCCAGCGCGCGCTCGGTGCACCGGCGAGCGAGGACCCGGCCGACTGGTACGGCGCGGTCGCCGCGTACGCGGGCGCGCGGACCCAGGAGGCCGCCGAACTGTTCGCCGACGACGTCTACGACCTCATCAACGAGGGCGCCTCCCGCGTCACCGACGAGGGCCAGCGGGTGGAGCTGACGGCCCGCTCCGTCACCCCGAGGACCGCGACGGCCCGGGCGCTCGGCCTCCCGCACGAGGAGCGCGACCCGCACGTCGAGTGCCCCCGCAACGTCTCCTGCGCCTGGGTGCCCGCCCCCTACCAGGAGCTGGGCGACGGGGACTACGGCAACTACGACCTGGCCGACCGCCCCGGCGCCCAGGACGTGGACTACATCGTCATCCACGACACCGAGGCGGACTGGCAGACGACCCTCGACCTCGTGCAGGACCCGACGTACCTCGCCTGGCACTACAGCCTGCGCTCCACCGACGGCGAGATCGCCCAGCACGTGGCCACCAAGGACGTCGGCTGGCACGCGGGCAACTGGTACGTCAACGCCAAGTCGATCGGCGTGGAGCACGAGGGCTTCCTCACCGACCCCGACGCCTGGTACACGGAGGCGATGTACCGCGCCTCGGCCCGGCTGGTCGGCTACCTGGCCCGGAAGTACGACATCCCGCTGGACCGGCAGCACATCCTGGGCCACGACAACGTAGTCGGCCCCACCGACAGCACGGTCCCCGGCATGCACACCGACCCCGGCCCCTACTGGGACTGGTCGCACTACTTCGAGCTGCTCGGCGCGCCCTTCCACGCCACCGCGGGCCGGCACGGGGGCCTGGTCACCATCGCCCCCGACTACGACACGAACACCCCGGAGTTCACCGACTGCGACGCGGCGGGCAGCGGCAACCCCTGTGCCCCGCACGGCTCTTCCGCCGTCCGGCTGCACACCGCGCCCAGCGAGGACGCGCCGCTGGTCGCCGACCCGATCACCCACCCCGGCGGCCCCGCCACCCCCGGGGTCAACGACGGCGGGGCGCGCGCCTCGGCGGGCCAGCAGTTCGCGGTGGCCGACCGGCAGGGCGACTGGACCGCGATCTGGTACCTCGGGCAGGAGGCGTGGTTCCACAACCCGGCCGACGCCCCCACCGCCCTGAACGCCCAGGGCCTCGTCGTCACCGGGCGCGAGGGCCAGGACACCATCCCCGTCTACGGCCGCGCGTACCCGGAGGCGGCGGCGTACCCCGAGGACGTGCCCGTCCAGTCGGTGGTGCCGCTCGGCTACGAGATCCCGGCCGACCAGGAGTACGTCCTCGGCCTGCGCACGGACAGCGAGTACTACTACGCCGTCACCTTCGACCCGGCGGGCCACCGGGTGGTGAGCGGCGAGCCGTACTACCAGATCCAGCTCGGCCACCGCATCGCCTACGTCAAGGCGGACGAGGTGCGCGTGCACTGGTCGGCGCACTGACCACCCGGCGCGCCGGCGCACCCGCGGAGAACGGAGAGCGCCGGCGCGCCGCACCCTGGGACGGGCGCCGGAGCGACCCCGTACGATCCGGGTCCATGCCCTCGCGCCGAGCGCTCGCGACCGCGACCCTGAGCACGCTGCTGCTGGCGGCCCTGATCCTGGCCGTGGCGGCGCGCGACGGCGCCCCCTTCCCCGTGGACACCGCGCTCCACGACTGGTCTCTCGACCACAGGACGGGGGCGCTGACCAGGACCTTCGAGATCATCACCGCCAGCGGCAGCGGATGGCCGGCCCTCGCCCTGGCCGCGCTCGCCGGCGCGGCGGCGGCCCGCGGCACGTATCTGCCGGGCGCGCTGGCCGCGGTGGCCGCGCTGCTCGCGGCGCAGTTCCTGCGCCTGCTCCTCGTCAAGGCCGTGGACCGGCCCCGCCCCCCGGCCGCCGACTGGGCCATCCACGTCCACTACCCGGCCCTGCCCTCGGGCCACGCCGCCACCTCCGCCCTGGTCGCCATCGGCGTGGCGGCCCTGTTGCTCCGCCACGCCCCGCGGCCGCTGGCCCTCGGCCTTCCCGCCCTGTGGGTCCTCGCGGTCGGCGCCAGCCGGGTCTACCTGGGGGTGCACTGGCCCACCGACGTCCTCGCCGGCTGGCTCTTCGCCGCCGCCCTGACCAGCCTCTTCCTCCCCCCACTCGGCCGCCTCCTGCACCGCCTCGGCCGCCGCTGACGTACCGCCCCGCCCGCCGCTGAGGCCCGCCCCGGCGCTCGCTTGCCGGACGGCCCGGCCCCCGCTGACGTACGCCCGGCGCAACCGCCGCCGCGCGCCCCGCGCCCCGCGCGCCCCTCAGCGCCCCTTGCCGCCCTCCGAGCCCAGGTGGGTGTCGCCGAGGGAGACGAGCAGGCGGCGCAGCGCCCGGTCCAGGGCCCGCCGGTCCTCCTCGCCGAGGGCCTCCAGCATCCGCTCCTCGTTGGCGATGTGCAGGCCGACGACCCGGTCGATCAGCTCCAGGCCCCGCGGGGTCAGCCGGACCCTGATCACCCGGCGGTCGTCCGGGTCCGGGCGCCGCTCGACCAGGCCCTTGCGCTCCAGCTTGTCCAGCCGGTTGGTGATGGCGCCCGAGGTCACCATCGCGGACCTGAGCAGCCCGCCCGGCGTCAGCTCGTGCGGGGCGCCGGCCCGCCGGAGCGTGGCGAGCACGTCGAACTCCTGTGATTCCAGGCCGAACTGGGCGAAGACCGGGCGCATGCCCTTGGCGAGCAGGTGGGAGGCGCGGTTGATCCGGCCGACCAGGGCCATCGCGCCGAGCCCGTCCAGGTCGGGCCGCTCGCGCGCCCACTGCCCGCGCAGCTCGTCCATGGCATCGCCCGCGCTCCCCTGGCCGTCCTCCGCCCCGCCGCCCTGGCCGTTCTCCGGGACGTTCGGCTCGCTGCCGGGACCGCCCATCGCCTCACCCTCTGCTCTCTCAACGTTCAGATACTTGACGTTCCCCCCATCTTAGCGGCAGTATTCTCTCAACGCTAAGAAAACGAGAGACGAGAAAGCGAGAGCTGAGAAGCTCAATGCCGAAACGAGCGAGAGGAACCCCGATGCCCCGCTCCCTGCCCGTCCCTTCCGCCCCTTCCATCCCTTCCGTCCCTTCCCTTCCTTCCGCCCCCTCCCTCCGGTCCCCCCTGTCCGCCCTGTCCCCCCTGTCCGCGCTGTCCGCCCTCGCCGCCCGGCGCCCCGTGGTGGCGGCGCTCGCCGCCCTCGGCCCCGCCTCCTGGGGCACCACCTACGTGGTCACCACCGAGCTGCTTCCGCCCGGCCGCCCGATGCTGGCCGCGGCGCTGCGCGCGCTGCCCGCCGGCCTGCTGCTGCTCGCCGTCACCCGGCGGCTGCCGCGCGGCGCCTGGTGGGGGAAGGCGGCCCTGCTCGGCCTGCTCAACTTCGGGGCCTTCTTCCCGCTGCTCTTCTTCGGCGCCTACCGCCTCCCGGGCGGCGTCGCCTCCACCGTCGGCGCCGTGTCCCCGCTGCTGGTGGCCGCCTTCGGGGCCGGCGTGCTGCGGGTGCGGCCCGCACCCGGCACGCTGCTCGCCGGGCTGCTCGGCCTCCTGGGCGTGGCGCTGCTGGTCCTGCGCTCCGACGTGGCGGTCGACCCGGCGGGCGTGGCGGCGATGCTGCTCGCCACCGCGCTGATGGCGCTCGCCGTCGTGCTGGCCAAGCGGTGGGGCCGCCCGGCCGGGGTCTCGCTGCTCGCCCTCACCGGCTGGCAGCTCACCGCGGGCGGGCTCGTGCTCGCGCCCCTGGCGCTCGCCACCGAGGGCGCGCCCCCCGCCCTGGACGCGGGGAACGCCGCGGGCTACGCCTACCTCGGCCTGGTCGGCACCGCCCTGGCCTACGGCCTGTGGTTCCGCGGCATAGAGCGGCTGCCCGCCTCGTCGGTGTCGTTCCTCGGCCTGGTGAACCCGATCGTCGCCACCCTGGCCGGACTGCTGGTGCTCGGCCAGACGCTCAGCCCCTGGCAGCTCGCCGGGCTGGCCCTGGTGCTCGTCAGCGTGCTCGCCGGGCAGCGCGCCGCCCGTCTCCCCACGCCGGGCGCCCGCCCCGCGGTGCCCGCCACGCCCCTGCCGGGCGCCGCCCCGGCGCGCCCCGCCGCCCCCGCCAACCCCCGATGAACTCTCGGGGAAGTCTCTCCGCCGCCCGCCGTCAACCGCCGTGCGTGGACATACGTTTGACTCCGGAGCGGCGGTTTCCGGAGGGGCGGTTCGCCGAGGGGGTGGAGGGCCGTGGACTTTCTGCGCTGGGATGTGGTCCTCGCCGTACTCGGCGTGGCGATACCGATCGCCGCGGCCCTGTGGGAGTTCGTCTTCGTCGGCCGCAAACGCCTCGGCTACCGGGTCCAGATGGACACCACGGCCTCGGACGAGGTGCATTCCGCCTACGCGGGAGCCCTCCAGCAGCTGCGGCGCACCGGGGGCGGGCGCCTGGTCGACCCCTCGTTCGTGCTGCTCCGCATCGAGAACGTGGGCGCCACCCTGATCGACGAGCAGGACTACGCGGCCCTCGGCGCCGACGACATAGGCATCCGCGTCGACTTCCCCGGCCGCCGGGTGGCCGGCGCGGTGGTCACCGAGCTCAGCCACGAGTTCCTGCGCCCGTGCTTCGAGGGCGAGCACGGCATGCGGGTGCGGGACAACGCCATCCTCCTGCCGAAGGTCCCGCTCAACCGCTCGGCCCACTACAAGGTGCTCGCCGCGCTGGAGCGCGACCCGGCCGTGACCACGCCGCCCGGCCGACCGTTCGCCGACCCGCACGTCGTCGGCGGGGTCAAGGGTGGCGTGGGCAGCGGAACCATCAGGAAGACCGAGAGCCACACCGGGATTTCCCGGCCGGCCGCCGCGCTGATCTGCTTCCTGGTCGTGCTGCTCGTCGCCCAGCTGCTCTTCTCCCTGAACGGCCGGGAGGAGGCCCGGGCCGCGCCCGGCGACTGCGCGAGCGGCAGCCTCACCCTCACCGGGTCCACCGCGTTCCGGCCGGTCCTCGAGGCGGCCGCCGCCGGCTACGAGGAGACGTGCACCGACGCCCACATCGACGTCGAGACCCGGGCCAGCGGCGAGGGCCTGGAGGAGCTGAACCGCGCGGGCGAGCAGGCGGGACCCGACGGGCCCGCCATGCTCGCCTTCTCCGACGGCCCCAAGGAGGACGGCTTCACGCGGCTGCTGCCCCGCCCCGTCGCCTTCTCGCTGTTCACCCTCGTCGTCAACGAGGACATCGGCGTCCTCGACCTGACCCTCGACCAGATCAGGGCCCTGTACGAGGGGACCCTCGGGAACTGGGCGGAGGCCGGCGGGCCGGACCAGCCCGTGCGCCTGGTCAGCCGCGGCATCGACTCGGGCACCAGGCGCACCTTCGAGAGGCACGTCCTCGGCTTCCGGGAGCCCATCACCGCCACCTCGGACGACTGCGAGACCCTGGGCGCGGGGGCGGCGGGAGACGTCGTCCGCTGCGAGGAGAACGAGACGCCCGACGTCCTCGACGAGGTGGCGAGCACCCCGGGCGCCATCGGCTACGCCGAGCTCGGCGCCGCCACCGCCCACGACGGCCTGCGGCTCCTGCGCATCGGCGGGAACGCGGCGACCCTCGAAGCGGCGGTCCAGGGGGCCTACCCGTTCTGGGAGACCGAGTACGCCTACAGCTACGGCGACCCGCCCACCGACTCGCTCGCCGCCGGTTTCCTGCGCTACCTGACGGACGGGGTGGGCAAGGACATCATCCGTTCCCCCAGTCAGCGCCCCTGCGCCGAGATGGACAACCCGCTGCTCTGCCGCCCCGCCTGACGGCAGCAGGCCGCGGCCCACCGCCGCCTGCACCCGCCACCCCACCGCCGCCCGCCCGCCACCTCACCGCCCCACCGCCCCCGTGTTCCCCGGGGGGCCGGCCGCGCGGAGTTCGCGCTCCCCACCCGGGCGCGTCGTGGCAAAACCGGGCCGCGGCCCGCGCAGTGCCTACGCTGAGGCGGCGTGAGCACTCCCGAGCTGGCGTCCCAGGCCGGGCGCACCTTCGTCATCACGGGCGCCAACAGCGGCCTCGGACTCGTCACCGCCCGCGCGCTGGCCGCCGTCGGCGCCCGCGTCGTCCTGGCCGTGCGCGACCCGGCGCGCGGCCGGGCGGCCGCCGCGGACATCGAGCACAGGACCACGGCGGAGGTGGAGGTCAGGCGGCTGGACCTGGCCGACCTCGCCTCCGTGCGCCGCTTCGCCACCGACTGGGGCGAGCGGCCGTTCGACGTGCTGATCAACAACGCGGGCGTGGCCCACGCGCCCCGGCAGCGGACCGCGGACGGATTCGAACTGCACATCGGCACCAACCACCTCGGGCACTTCGCGCTCACCTGCCTGCTGCTGCCCCGGGTGACCGACCGGGTGGTCACCGTCGCCTCGAACGCCCACCGGCGCGGCTCCCTGGACCTGACCGACCTGTCCTTCGACCGCCGCGTCTACCGCCCGCAGGCCGCGTACGCCCAGTCCAAGCTGGCCAACCTGCTGTTCACGCTGGAACTTCAGCGCCGCCTCAACGCCGAGGGCTCCCGCGTCCGCGCCCTCGCCGCCCACCCGGGGGCCGTCGCGACGAACCTGAACCGGCGCCTGGGCCCGGTGATGTCCCTGGTGGCCGCGACGGCCGGGCGGCTCGTGCTCAGCAGCGACGAGGCCGGGGCCTGGCCCCTCCTGTTCGCCGCCGTGCAGGACCTGCCCGGCGGGGGCTACGTGGGGCCGGGCGGCCTCGGGGAGCGGTACGGCGCCCCGGCCCTGGTCGGCCGGAGCGCCGCGGCCAGCGACCCGCGCCTGGCCAGGGAGCTGTGGCGGCTGTCCGCCGAACTCACGGAAGCCGGGCTGTCAACGCGGCGATGAGCCAGTCGAAGTCCGCCGCGTGCGGGGCCTCCGGCTCCTTGCCCCTGATCGTCGCCACGAGACGCCGGTAACGGTCGGCGTCCGCGAAGCTGCCGGCGCGCAGCCGGCGCAGCACGGCGGCCCGGTCGGCGTCGCCGAGCAGCCGGTCGAGGAGTTCGCCGGCCTCCGGGGAGCCGGGGGCCACCCCGCGCTCCCTCGCCTCGCCGGCCAGCCTGGTCAGCTTCGCCGCGAACCAGCGGTGGGCGCCGGGCCCGGCCGCCTGCCCCCCGTCGGCCCGCCCGCCGGCGTGCTGTTCGAACATGTCCCGCATCCGCCGCCTGAAGTCCGGGTCCTGGACCAGTTCGGCCAGTTCCACCCACGCCTCGACCTGCGCGGGCGCCGGGTCGTCCGGCAGGTCCGCGGGCACGTGCCGCAGCCGCTCCGACAGGTGCGGGTCGGCGTCGAGCCCGCCGAAGACCTCGCGGTGGAACTCCTCGATGATGCGCCGCCGCTCCTGGGCGGACTGCCGTGCCAGCCGGTTCACCATGGTCATCTCCTCGGTGCCGAAACGCCGCCTGACGACCGCGCTCAGGACCGCGCGGCTCAGCCGCAGGGACCTGATGCGGGCGTCGAGGGCGGCCAGGTGGACGGCGGCGACGGCCTCCAGGGAGGTCTCCCTGGCCAGCAGCCGCCGCACATCCGCGAGGCCGATGCCGAGTTCCCTGAGGGTCCTGACCAGTTCCAGCCTGGCGACGGACTCCACGGCGAACCTGCGGTGGCCGCCGGGGGCGCGCCCGGCGGGCGGCAGGAGGCCGAGGTCCGACCAGTAGCGGATGGTGCGCACCGGGAGGCCGGTGCGACGGGAGAGCTCGCCGATGCTGAGCGGCTCGGGGCCGTCGTCGCTCATGTGCCCGACACTGGTCCCTCCAGCGGCTGGAGATGCAAGCCCCCGGCGCGTGCATCCGCCGGGGCAACGCCCCGGACGCCCCGGACGCCTCGGGGAACGGACGCCCGAGGGAAACGAACGGCCCACGGGAAACGAACGGCCCACGGAACGGGAAAGGCCGGGAGTGGGGAAGAGCCGACGGGAACGGCCGGGGTCCCGGGACACGGAACGGCCCCGGGGCCGGGAGTCCCGGGCCCGGGGGCACACGGAGATCCGGACGACGCGGCCTAACGGCCCCGGTCCGGGCGCCAGACCACGATCGCCGAGGACTGGCGGACGTCCTGGTAGGGCACCAGGTCGCGCCGGTAGGAGGCGTGCACCTGCGCCTCGCGCTGGCGCATGGCCACCGCCGCGCCCTCCAGGGCCTGCTGCAATTCGCCCAGCTTCGCCTGCAGGGCGGCCACCTGGGTCTCCAGCTCGATGATCCGCTTGATGCCGGCGAGGTTGATGCCCTCGTCCTGGGAGAGCCGCTGCACCTCGCGCAGCAGCTGGATGTCCCGCGCCGAGTACCTGCGGCCCCGGCCCGGCGTCCGGTCCGGGGAGACCAGGCCGAGCCGGTCGTACTGCCGCAGCGTCTGCGGGTGCAGCCCGGAGAGCTGAGCCGCGACGGAGATGACGTACACCGGCGTTTCATCGGTCAGTTCGTAGGGGTTGCTGCTCTGTCCGTGCCGGCCGTCCACCGCTTACTCTCCCTTCGCCGCCTCGAACAGCCCTGCCCGAGGATCCTCGCCCTCCGCCGCCATGCGGTATTCCTCAAGTGCCTTGCGTGCCGCGTCGCCCAGGTCCCGTGGGACGGCCACCTCGATGGTGACCAGCAGGTCGCCCCGCGTGCCGTCCTTGCGCACGGCGCCCTTCCCGCGGGCCCGCATGACGCGCCCGCCGGGCGTGCCCGGCGGCAGCTTCAGCGTCACCGGGGGGCCACCCAGCGTCGGCACCTTGATCTCACCACCCAGCGCCGCCTCCGGGAAGGAGACCGGCACCGAGATGGTGAGATTGTCACCTCGCCTCCCGAAAACGGGGTGGGCGTCCACATGCACGGTGACGTACAGGTCGCCGCCCGGACCGCCGCGCTCGCCCGGGGCGCCCTTGCCGCGCAGCCGGATGCGCTGCCCGTCGTCGACG
Source organism: Streptomyces hoynatensis (assembly GCF_003626535.1). Taxonomy (GTDB): domain Bacteria; phylum Actinomycetota; class Actinomycetes; order Streptomycetales; family Streptomycetaceae; genus Streptomyces; species Streptomyces hoynatensis. The sequence continues at coordinate 25,428 of NZ_RBAL01000030.1, read as the reverse complement.
CCGGGCGGGATGCGCACCTGCATGGTCCGCGAGCTGGTCGCCCGGCCGCTGCCCCGGCACACGGGGCAGGGGTCCTGCGCGATCAGGCCGCGGCCCTTGCAGTCCACGCACGGGTCGGTGAGCGAGAAGCCGCCACCGCCGCCGCGGCTGATCTGCCCGGTGCCCACGCAGGTCGGGCACACCCGCGGGGTGCCGTTCTTGTCGCCGGTGCCGGAACAGGTCTTGCAGGCCGCGCTGGAGGACATCCGCAGCGGGACGGTCGCCCCGGACACGGCCTCGGTGAAGCTGAGCGTCACCTCGGACTCGATGTCCTGGCCGCGCCGCGGCGCCGCCCTGCCCGTGGTCCCGCCGCGGTTGAAGAGGCCGCCGAAGACGTCCCCTATCCCGCCGCCGAAGCCGCCGGCGCCACCGGCGCCGCCGTTCGGCGGCTGGGCCCCGCCGAAGAGGTCACCGAAGTCGAAGTTGAACTGGCCGGCCCCGCCCGGTCCGGGGCGGAAGCCCCCGTTCCCGAACAGCGCGCGCGCCTCGTCGTACTCCTTGCGGCGCTTGGCGTCCCCGAGCACGTCGTACGCCTCGGAGACGCTCTTGAACCGCTCCTCGGCCTTCGCGTCGCCCTTGTTCGCGTCCGGGTGGTTCTCCCGGGCGAGCTTGCGGTACGCCTTCTTGATCTCCGCCTCGGTGGCGTCCCTGGGCACGCCGAGGACCTTGTAGTAGTCCTTCTCGATGAAGTCCTTGGTACTCATCCCCGGCGCTCCTCCTTCCCCGCCGCGCCGGCGTCAGCCCTCGTCCGGGCCACCGCCGTTGTCCCCATTTTCCCTGTCGGGTTCCCGGTCCCGGCCTCCCCTTTCGGGCGCACTCTCCTCCTGTTCGGCGGGCTTTCCCGGCTGCGGCTCGGCCACGCCGACCCGCGCCGGGCGGATGGTCCGCTCGCCGATCCGATACCCGGGCTGAAGAATCTGCACGCACGTCGTCTCCGTGACGTCCGGCGAGTAGCTGTGCATCAGCGCCTCGTGCACCGTCGGGTCGAAGGGCTCGCCCTCCTTGCCGAACTGCATCAGCCCCATCTTCGCCGCCACCGTCTCCAGCGACTCCGCGACCTGCTTGAAGCCGCCGACCAGCTCGCCGTGGTCCCTGGCCCTGCCGATGTCGTCGAGCACCGGGAGCAGCTCCGTCAGGAGGTTGGCCACGGCCACCTCCTTGACGGCGACCCGGTCCCGCTCCACCCGCCGGCGGTAGTTCTGGAACTCCGCCTGCAGGCGCTGGAGGTCCTGGGTGCGCTCGGCGAGCGCCGAGCGGGCCTGGTCGAGCTGGGCCGTCAGCGCCACCTGCTGCAGGTCCTGGGCGTGGGCCTGCTGCTCGTGCTGCCGCGCTTCCGTGGAGCCGTCCCCGGCCGGGGCGGCCTCGGAGCCGCCCGGCTCCGGGGCCTGACCCTCGGCCGCCTGCTCGGGATTCGCCGCCTCGGCGTCGGGGACCTCCGGCTCCTGGTCGAAGCCCTGGGGGTCCTGGGTCACGCCGCACCGCCCTTCGGCTTGTCGTCGTCCACGATCTCGGCGTCCACGACGTCCTCGTCGGCGGGCTGCCCGCCGGCCTGGGCGCCGCCCGCACCGCCGGCCGCCTGGGCGGCCTGGGCGTCGGCGTACATCGCCTGGCCCAGCTTCTGGCTGGTGGCGGCGACGCGCTCGGAGGCCTCGCGGATCTCCGCGGTGTCCTCGCCCTTCAGCTTCTCCTTGAGGTCCGCGACCGCGGCCTCGACCTCGGTCTTGACCTCGGCCGGCACCTTCTCCGCGTTCTCCTTGAGGAAGTTCTCCGTCGTGTAGACCAGCTGCTCGGCCTGGTTGCGGGTCTCGGCGGCCTCGCGGCGCTGACGGTCCTCCTCGGCGTACTGCTCGGCGTCGCGCATCATCCGCTCGATGTCGTCCTTCGGCAGCGCGGAGCCGCCGGTGACGGTCATCCGCTGCTCCTTGCCGGTGCCGAGGTCCTTGGCGGAGACGTGCATGATGCCGTTGGCGTCGATGTCGAAGGTGACCTCGATCTGCGGGACGCCGCGCGGCGCCGGCGGCAGGCCGGTCAGCTCGAACATCCCGAGCTTCTTGTTGTACGCCGCGATCTCGCGCTCGCCCTGGTAGACCTGGATCTGCACCGAGGGCTGGTTGTCCTCGGCGGTCGTGAAGATCTCCGAGCGCTTGGTCGGGATCGTGGTGTTGCGCTCGATGAGCTTGGTCATGATGCCGCCCTTGGTCTCGATGCCGAGGGACAGCGGGGTCACGTCGAGCAGCAGGACGTCCTTGACCTCGCCCTTGAGCACGCCGGCCTGGAGGCTGGCGCCGATGGCGACGACCTCGTCCGGGTTGACGCCCTTGTTGGCCTCCTTGCCCCCGGTCAGCTCGCGCACCAGGTCGGCGACGGCGGGCATGCGGGTGGAGCCGCCCACGAGCACCACGTGGTCGATCTCGGACAGCTGGATGCCGGCGTCCTTGATGACGTTGTGGAAGGGGGTCTTGCAGCGCTCGAGGAGGTCGGCCGTCAGCTGCTGGAACTGCGCCCTGGTGAGCTTCTCGTCCATGTGCAGCGGGCCCTCGGCCGAGGCCGTGATGTAGGGCAGGTTGATCGTCGTCTCCGAGGAGGAGGACAGCTCGATCTTCGCCTTCTCCGCCGACTCGCGCAGCCGCTGGAGGGCCATCTTGTCCTTGGAGAGGTCCACGCCGTGCGCGTTGGCGAACTGCCGGACCAGGTGGTCCACGATGCGCTGGTCCCAGTCGTCGCCACCGAGGTGGTTGTCGCCGTTGGTGGCCTTGACCTCGACCACGCCGTCGCCGATCTCCAGCAGCGAGACGTCGAAGGTGCCGCCGCCGAGGTCGAAGACGAGGATGGTCTGGTCGTCCTTCTCCAGGCCGTAGGCGAGGGCGGCGGCCGTCGGCTCGTTGACGATGCGCAGGACGTTCAGGCCCGCGATCTCGCCGGCCTCCTTGGTGGCCTGCCGCTCGTGGTCGTTGAAGTACGCCGGGACGGTGATCACCGCGTCGGTGACCTTCTCGCCCAGGTACGCCTCGGCGTCCCGCTTCAGCTTCTGCAGGATGAAGGCGCTGATCTGCTGCGGGTTGAAGTCCTTGCCGTCCAGGGCGATCTTCCAGTCGGTGCCCATGTGGCGCTTGACCGACCGGATCGTCCGGTCCACGTTGGTGACCGCCTGGCGCTTGGCGACCTCGCCCACCAGCACCTCGCCGTTCTTCGCGAAGGCCACGACGGACGGCGTGGTCCTGGCGCCCTCGGCGTTGGTGATGACGGTGGGCTCACCGCCTTCAAGCACACTGACGACAGAGTTCGTCGTGCCCAGGTCGATGCCGACCGCACGTGCCATTTCGTTTCCTCCAGCTGATAGCTTGAGCGTGACAGGCTCAAGGGTGCCTCAGCCCATGACCCCAGTCAAATGACCTGAGCGTCATTCGCTCAAGTCTTATCCGCCTCTTACGCTCATACTCAACGCCCGGGCCCCCGTATGCGTTCCCGCCCCTTCCCGGGCGCCGCGCCCGCCGGGCGCCGCGCCCCCGCGCTCACCCCCGCCGCACCGGCTTACGGCGGCACGCTCAGGGACAGCAGCGCGACGTCGTCCTCGATGCGCCCGGTGAACTCGGTCAGGTCCCGCCAGACGAAGTCCACGAGCGCCGCGGGCCCCACCTGCCCCTGCCGCCACTCGCCCTCGCGCAGCCGCTGGGCGATCCGGTCGGCCAGCGGGTAGAACGCGCCCTCGGCGTTCCTCGCCTCCGTCACGCCGTCCGTGTAGCCGAGGAGCACGTCCCCCGGCCGCAGCGCCACCGTCGTCTCCCGCGGCCCCGGCTCGTCCGGCAGGTTCAGGCCCAGCGGGGGCGAGGGGTCGACGGCCAGCTCCCGCACCCCGCCGTCGCGCAGCAGCAGGGGCAGCGGATGCCCGCAGACCACCAGCCGCAGGGTCCCGGCCCGCGGCTCCGCGGCGCCCTCCCGCTCGGGCCGCGCGCCGGCGTGCGCCTGGGCCGCGCCCTCCCCGGCCTCCCGCCCCGCGGGGGCGAACTCCATCAGCAGCGCCGTCGCGAACATCTCCGTCGCCCGCTGGGCCTCCCCGGCCGCCTCCTCCCCGGTTTCCCCGGCCTCGTCCGCCTCGTCCGCCTCCCCCGCCTCGCCCGCTCCCCCGGCCTCCCCGCCCTCCCCGGCCCGACCGTCACGCCCCGCCGCCCCGGCTGCCGGGCCGAGCCCCGCCTTCCGGTCCACCAGGAGCCGCCGGTCCAGGCGCCCGGCCACGCCCCGCAGCTCCGGCTCGTCCAGGACCGCCTCCCGGAACGCGCCCAGCATCGCCGCCACCGTGCCCACCGCGGCGAGCCCGTGCCCCTGGACGTCGCCGACCAGGGCGCGCACGCCGTACGGGCCCGCGCGCACGTCGTACAGGTCCCCGCCCACCAGCGCCCCCACCTGCGCGGCCCGGTACAGCCCGGTGCACCCCAGGTGCCCCACCCGCTCCGGCAGCGGCGGCATCACCGCCCGCTGGACCGCCTCGGCCACGTCCCGCACCACGATCAGGTCCCGCGCGTACCGGGACCTGATCCACGAGATCAGCACGCTGAACAGCGCGATCACCGCCACCGCGGCCAGGTCGGCGTCGCTGATGTGCGGGGCCCGGGTCACCGGCAGGATCAGCAGCACCACCACGGCCACGCCCAGCAGCGCGGTGCGCACCGGCCCGTAGATCAGCGAGGTGAGCGGGGGCAGGGCGGCGAAGAGGAAGCCGAGCTGCACCCAGTGCGGGGCGAGCGACTGGGCGACGCCCACCCCCACGAGCAGCACGAGCGGCAGCACGCGCAGCCAGCCGGGCAGCAGCCCCGGCTCCGCGGGGCGCGGCCGTCGCATGCGCCTCACGCCATCGTGGCCACGCCCGGGCCGCCGCGCCGCCCGCATCACCTGTCCGGGTGCCCGCCCGCGGCCGCCTCCCGCGGGCCGCGCGCGCCGTCGTGGGCCGCGCGGCGCGGGCGGTGCGCCTCCTGCCGCAGCCGTGCCGCCTCGGCGCGGATCTCCGGCAGCTTCGCGTAGAGGGCCTCGCCCGGGCAGTAGGTCTCCACGATGTCCCGGTGGCCGGAGACGACCCGCAGCCGGGCCGGGTCGCCCTCGGGCACCCGGCTGGCGTCGTTGGTCGACACCAGCCGCACCGTCTCGCGCGGGTCGGTGCCCGGGCGCAGCTTCCAGGCCGCGATCTTGGCGATCGCCGTCACCAGGGCGTCCGGCACGCTGCCCGGCACGGCGAAGTCGCCGATCGCGGCCACCCCCACGCTGTCGGCGTTGAAGCCCGTGGTGTGCGCGCCCTGGACGTAGCGGTTCATGCCGCCGCCCCTGCCCTCGTAGATGGTGCCGCAGCGGTCGACGACGAAGTTGTAGCCGAGGTCGTCCCAGCCGTGCCGCAGCACGTGGTCGGCCTGCATGCCGCGCAGCAGCTGCGGCACGTCGGCGCAGTCGTAGTCGTCGGGGTGGTTGGTGTGGTGGATGAAGACGGCGCGGGCGGGCCCGGTGTAGGTGACCGGGTCGGAGCGCAGGTCCTCGTCCGCGCCCCACTCCTTCCTGGCCACCACCTCGGGCGCCCGGATGGGCCGTTCCACGGGTTTCAGCACCCGCTCGGTCACCCGCGGGGCGGGCCGCGGCGCGGGCGGCGGCAGGGGGGCGTCCCAGGTGACCAGCGCGGCGACCGGCAGCACGGCGGCCCACAGGGCGATCCGGCGAGACCACATGCGCACGCCCTCCCGGTCCAGGCTGTTCAGGAAAGAATCGTGACGGCGCTGAACGGCCCGCACCCGAGCCGCTCCGTCGCCGCCCGGTGCAGCAACCGCAGCCCCTCCAGCTCCCTCGCCCGGCACAGCGGGCCCACGTCGAGGGGCCGCAGCCCGCAGCTGGAGGCCAGGTGGGCCACCGAACGCTTGGCGTCCCCTTCGTCCCCGGCGATCAGCACGTCGAGCGGCCGGCCGGCCACCCGGCCGGTGAGGAGGGTGTCGGCGGTGTTCGTGTTGAACGCCTTGACCACCGGCGCGCCCGGCGGCGCCTCGGCGGCGATCTGCTCGGCCGCCGAGGTCCCCGCGGGCAGGACGTCCGCGCCGGAGGGGCCGGACGGGCCGGAGGGGCCCGGGGCGCCGGGGGAGCCGGTCCGCGCCGCGCAGGCCCCGGGCTCCTCCCTGGGCCGCGCGGGCCCCGGGGCGCCGAGGGAGTCGCTGGGGTTCGACACGTCCACGAGCACCGAGCCGGTGAGCGCGGTGCCGTAGTCGACGGCGATGTCGCGGCCACGGGGATAGGGCACGGCGAGGATCACCAGGTCGGCGTCCTCGACGGCGATCGCGTCGGAGCCGCACACCTCGCCCGCCCCGTTGCGGGCCCGCCGCCGCAGCTCCTCGGCGAGTTCCGCGGCCTTCGCGCGCGAGCGGTCGACCAGCCGCACGCGGTGGCCGCCGGCCAGTGCCCGGGTCGCGAGGCCGCGGGCCATGCGCCCCGCGCCCACAATCGTCACGATCACCCCTTCATGCCACCACGGCACCGGGTGCCCCGCATCTCGGCGGGGCGGCCACCGCGTCAGGAGGGCAGCGGCCGGTCGGCGCGCAGGGCGGCGAGGAACGCGTCCGCGGCGGGCTCGTCGAGGGCCAGCCGGTTCTCCTCGGTGGGGTGCGGCAGCGTGGGCAGGGTGTGGAAGGACAGCCCGGAATCGGGCACCGCCCGCAGGTCACCGGCCAGGTCACGCAGTTCGGCGAGCGAGTCGAGGCCGGGGTCCGCGGTGAGCGCGGAGGTGGCGGCCGAGAGCACGGAGTAGAGCCGGGAGGGGTGGGTGAACGTCCCCCGGTCCACGATCTTGTCGTAGAGCCGCCGCAGGAAGTCCTGCTGCCGGGACATCCGGTTCAGGTCGCTGCCGTCGCCCACGTACACCCGGGCCCTGACGTAGGCGAGGGCCTGCTTCCCGTTCAGCAGGTGCTCCCCGGCGCTCAGGTGGTGGCCGACGTTCGGGTCGTCCTCGTCCCGCTCCAGGGTCACCGGCACCCCGCCCACCGCGTCCACCAGCTTGGCGAAGCCCTCGAAGCCGACCACCAGGTGGTGGTCCACGCGGATTCCCGTCAGCCCCTCGAAGGTGCGGATGGTGCACGCCGTGCCGCCCCACTGGAACGCCCAGTTGAACTGCGCCCGCCCGGCCTCGCTGGTGCCGCCGTCCGGCGTACGGCAGCGGGGGATGTCCACGATCAGATCCCGCGGCACCCCCACCACGTCGGCGCGCTCCCCGTCGCCCGAGAGGTGCAGCAGGACGACGGCGTCGGAACGCGCGTTGCCGGTGCCCGAGCCCCAGTCCTGCCCGATGAGCATGATGTTCCTGGCCCGGCCCGCGGCCGGGGCCGGCCGCTGCGCCGCGCGCTCGCGCAGTTCCTCTGCCGCGGCGTGATCGGTGCGGATGTTGCCGTCCAGCTTCTGGTACGCCCACAGCGCGGTGCCGGCCAGGATGGCCAGCACCGCCCCGAAGGCGAGCAGCAGCCACCACAGGACTTTCTGACCGCGGGACATGTGGAAGGCCATGCGCCCATCGAAGCCCCAAACGGCCACACATAAGTCATCACGGACTATTTGTCGACAGCTTTCCCCCGATGAGGCGTGCGTGAGGAGTCCGATCGGCGGAAAAGTTACCGTCTAGTAAGCTGGGTGCTGGGCTATCTTCGAGGCCCTGCCGTCCCGCCCGTCCCGTCCGTTTCCCGCCGCCGCGGGCCCGAGGAGCCGTCATGCAACTCGCCGCGATCGTCGTCACCCTCGTGCTCACCGCCGTCGCCGTCGCCCTCTTCGGCCGGGCCACGGCGCAGATCGTCCGCTTCCTGCGGCTGGGCAGCCCGGTTCCCGAGGGCCTGCGCACGGACCGGCCCGGCACCCGCACCCTGACCCTGGCCAGGGAGTTCCTCGGGCACACGCGGATGAACCGGTGGGGCATCGTCGGCTTCGCGCACTGGTTCGTCGCGATCGGCTTCCTCACCCTGGCGCTCACCATCGTGCAGGCGTTCGGCCAGCTCTTCGAGGCGGACTGGACCCTGCCGGTGCTCGGCGGCTTCGTGCCCTACGAGGCGTACGTCGAGTTCATCGCCGCCATGACCACGCTCGGCATCCTCACGCTGATCACCATCCGGCGGCTGAGCCTGCCCACCCGCCTCGGGCGCAAGTCCCGCTTCGCCGGCTCCACCGCCTGGCAGGCGTACTTCGTGGAGTACGTCATCCTCGTCATCGGCCTGTGCATCCTCCTGCTGCGCGGCCTGGAGGGCGCCCTCCACCACGTCGAGGGCTACGGCGCCGCCCACTTCGTCAGCCACCCGCTGACCGCCGCGTTCGACGGCCTGTCCACCGGCACCCTGCAGAACCTGGTCTACCTGGTCGCCCTCGTCAAGCTCGGCACGACCATGGCCTGGGCGATCACCGTCGCCCTGCACACCGACATGGGCATCGCCTGGCACCGCTTCCTGGCGTTCCCCAACATCTGGTTCAAGCGGGAGGCGGACGGCTCCCCCGCGCTGGGCGCCCTGCAGCCGATGACCTCCCAGGGCAAGCCGATCGACTTCGAGACGGTCTTCGAGGAGGAGGGCGGCGAGGACACCCGATTCGGCGTCTCCGAGATCGAGCACTTCTCCTGGAAGGGCCTGCTCGACTTCTCCACCTGCACCGAGTGCGGCCGCTGCCAGTCCCAGTGCCCCGCCTGGAACACCGGCAAGCCGCTCTCCCCGAAGCTGCTCGTCATGTCCCTGCGCGACCACGCCCACGCCCGCGCCCCCTACCTGCTGCCGGACGCCGGGGCGCAGGGCGCGGGGGGCGCGGCGGACGGGGGCACGGGGGGCGCGGCGGACGCGCCGGAGCGCCCCCTCGTCGGCACCGCCGAGCAGAACGGCGTCATCGACCCCGACGTCCTGTGGTCCTGCACCACCTGCGGCGCCTGCGTCGAGCAGTGCCCCGTCGACATCGAGCACGTGGACCACATCGTCGACATGCGCCGCTACCAGGTGATGATCGAGTCCGCCTTCCCCAGCGAGGCCGGCACCATGCTGAAGAACCTGGAGCGCCGGGGCAACCCGTGGGGCCTGCCCAAGAAGAAGCGCCTGGAGTGGACCAAGGAGGTCGACTTCCCCGTCCCCGTCCTCGGCCAGGACGTCGAGGACCTCTCCGAGGTCGACTACCTCTACTGGGTGGGCTGCGCCGGGGCCCTCGAGGACCGCGCGAAGAAGACCACCAAGGCGTTCGCCGAGCTCCTGCACATCGCCGGCGTCGCGTTCGCGATCATGGGCGGCGACGAGTCCTGCACCGGCGACTCCGCCCGCCGCCTGGGCAACGAGTTCCTCTTCCAGCAGCTGGGCCGGCAGAACGTCGAGACCCTCGACGAGGCGTTCGGGGAGCGGCAGGACAAGAGGATCGTCACCACCTGCCCGCACTGCTTCAACACCCTCGCCAACGAGTACCCCCAGCTCGGCGGCCGGTACGAGGTGATCCACCACACCCAGCTGCTCCAGCACCTCGTCGACGCCGGCCGGCTGGTCCCCGTCACCCCCGTCGACGGCCTCATCACCTACCACGACCCCTGCTACCTGGGCCGCCACAACAAGGTCTACACCCCGCCCCGCGAGATCATCGGCCGCGTCCCCGGGCTGCGCAACGAGGAGATGCACCGGCACCGGGAGCGCGGCTTCTGCTGCGGCGCGGGCGGCGCGAGGATGTGGATGGAGGAGCGCATCGGCAAGCGGATCAACGACGAGCGCGTGGACGAGGCCCTCTCCCTCGACCCGGACATCGTCTCCACCGCCTGCCCGTTCTGCCTCGTCATGCTGAGCGACTCCATCAACGGCAAGAAGGCGCAGGGCACCGCGAAGGAGGACCTCCGCGTGGTGGACGTCGCGCAGCTGCTGCTCGACTCGGTCCGAAATCAGGGTGATCCCGGAGACCGCACCCCCGCGGAGACGGTACGTTCGTAAGCGTGGCCGGATTCAGGAGAAGGCGCGACGAGCAGCCGCCGTACGGGCAGCAGGCTCCGTACCCCCCGTACCAGGGACAGCCCACCTACCAGGGCGGGCCCCCCTACCAGTCAGGCCAGGCGTACCGCTCCGGCCCGCCCGCCCACCAGGCCGGCGGCCCCGGCTATCCGGCCCCGCCGCCCGCCTACCAGGGCGGCGACCCGGGTTACGCCCCCGGCCCGCACCACGCGCCCGCGCCCCCCGAGTACGGCTACGGCTACCGGGACGACTACGACGACCAGGGTTACGACGGCCAGGGTTACGCAGGCCCCGACGGCGGGTACGGCGAGCCCGCCGCGCCCGCGCCGCCTCCCCTGCCCCCGCTGGGCTGGCGCGCGCTGCTGACCGGCATCGTCTTCCGGCCGAGCGACACGTTCTGGCGGATGCGCGACTACCCGATGTGGGTCACCGCGCTGATCGTCACCTTCCTCTACGGCCTGCTCGCCGTCTTCGGCCTCGACGACGCCCGCGAGTCCCTGCTCAACACGACGGCCTCGGCGATGGGCCCCTACCTGCTGGTCACCGGCACGGCGATGGTCCTCGGCGCGCTGCTGCTCAGCACGGTCACCCACAACCTGGCCCGCCAGCTCGGCGGCAACGGCCTGTGGGCCCCCACCGCCGGCCTCGCCATGCTGATCATGGCCCTCACCGACGTGCCGCGCCTGGCCTTCGCGCTCTTCCTCGGCGGCGGCGCCCCCCTCGTGCAGGTGCTCGGCTGGGCGACGTGGCTGGGCGCCGGCGTCCTGTTCACGATGATGCTCAGCCGTTCCCACGAGATCGCCTGGCCCCGCGCGCTGGCCGCGGCCACGATCCAGCTGCTGGCCGTCCTCATGCTCGTCAAACTCGGCACCATCTGACCCCGCCGGGCGGCACCATCCGAGCCCCCGCCGGACAGCCCCGCCCCCAGGCCGCTCCTTACACGTCACCCGCACCCCCCACGCGCCCCGGCCCCTCGCGGCCACGGCGCCGCCCTCGGGCGTCCCCGGGGGGACGGGGCGTGGCGTCCCCGGGGGACGGGGCCTTGTGGCGTCCCCGGCGGACGGGGCCCTGTGGCGTCCCTTGGGGAGGGGCCCCTGTGGTCTTTCGAGCCCGGGCCCTCAAAAGTCCATCCGCACCCGGTCGTCGACCCGCCCCACGGACTCCTGCCCGAACCGCTCGCAGTACTCGCGCCTGACCTCCTCGATCGCCGCGTCCCGGTCCTCCCCGGCCGGGAAGTACAGCACCAGCTCGTAGGACCGCTCCCGCTCGATCACCCCGTGCGCGTCGAGGTACTGCCCGTACCCCTCCTGCACCGACAGGCCCTCGGGGAACCGCGGCGTGACGAACTCCGTGACGAAGGCCCGGAATTCCTCCTCGGTCACCGCATCCCCGCCGCCGGGCCGCGCCGTCCCGAACAGCAGCCGCGTCTCCTGATACACGCCCCCGACGTCCGCCGCCCCCGCACCGGACGCGTCCCCCGCCCCCGTGCCGGGCGCGTTCGCCCCGCCCTCGTCCCCCACCGGCACCGTCGTGGCCCGCAGGCTCGCCGGCCCCACCGGCGGCTCGCCCTGGCTCCCCCAGGCCGCGTACGCCAGCCCCGCCGAGGCCCCGCCGCCGAGCAGCACCCCACCCAGCACCAGCGCCGCCACCCTGAACCGCAGCCGCACCCTCATCGACACCGTCCCTCCCAGCCGTCACGGCCGCGCCGCGGCCACCGTTTCCGGGCGGGTTCAACGAGTCGCCCTGCCCCCGGTCACGGCCGGGCAGCTCCGGTAGCCTCGGGGCGTGCTTCTGTCAGACAAGGACATCCGGACGCAGATCGAGACCGGCCGGGTGCGGATCGAGCCCTACGACCCGGCGATGGTCCAGCCCTCCAGCATCGACGTCCGACTCGACCGCTACTTCCGGGTGTTCGAGAACCACCGCTATCCGCACATCGACCCCTCGGTCGAACAGCCGGATCTGACCCGGACGATCGAGCCCCCGGGGGACGAGCCCTTCATCCTGCACCCGGGCGAGTTCGTGCTGGCCTCGACGTACGAGGTGATCACCCTGCCCGAGGACCTCGCCTCACGCCTGGAGGGCAAGAGCTCCCTCGGGCGCCTCGGCCTGCTGACCCACTCCACCGCGGGCTTCATCGACCCGGGCTTCTCCGGCCACGTCACGCTCGAACTCTCCAACGTGGCAACGCTGCCGATCAAACTCTGGCCCGGGATGAAAATCGGCCAACTCTGCATGTTCCGGCTGACGACCCCGGCCGAACGCCCCTACGGCTCGGCCGGAGTCGGCTCCCGCTACCAGGGCCAGCGCGGCCCGACCCCGTCCCGCTCGTACCTCAACTTCCACCGCACGCGCATCTGAGGGGCCCTCCGGGCCGTGGGGCCGGGGACCGGGGGCCAGGAGCCAAGGGGCGGCCGGGCTGGCCGGAGGGCCGCCGGGGCCGTTGGTCCGGGGGGCGAACTCCCCCACCCCTCACGGCGAGGAACGCCTCCGCCGCAGGCGCAACGGACGCCCCGCCCCGCCACGACGGCCAGCCGCCACGCTCACCCGACGGGCACGGCACTCCGCAACCGCGCACACCGCGGACACCGCAACAGCCGCGCGGGCCCGATCCGCTCCCGCCCGAGCTGCCGCATCGGAAACCGCGACGTAAGGAACACGTGCCCCTCGGCACAGCGCACAACGGTGGCGACGTCCTGCAACGCTTCCTACTCCCCTGGCTCCCGCGCTCCCGACAACGCCCGCCACCCTAAGCGATCTCCCCCACGCCCCCGACCAACCCCACCCCACGCCCCCCGGCAAGCCCACCGATGCGCTAAGCTGTACCGCACAGCAGCCTCTCCGGCTGCGAGGCGGGCGTAGTTTAATGGTAGAACATGAGCTTCCCAAGCTCAGAGCGCGAGTTCGATTCTCGTCGCCCGCTCCACAGGTAAAGGCCCAGGTCAGGGACATGATCCCCAACCTGGGCCGTTGTGTTGTCTAGACCGATTTATGACCCGCGTGCCAGATCCGTGCCAGATCGCTCGGCAGCAGCGCGCTGTGCCTCAACCCGGGCGTTGATCCCTTCCGCGACCTCACGCTGACGCTCACGGTCGGAGTGCTGGTAGATCATGGCCGCCTTCTCCGAGGACTGGCCGGCACGGACCATGGTGTCCTTCAACGTGGCCCCGGACTGCGTGGCGAGGGTATGCCCGGTGTGCCGAAGATCGTAAAACCGAAAGTCGTCGGGCAACCCGACCTTCTCCCTCGCCTTACGCCACTTCCGTCCAAAGGTGGACCGCCGAAACGGCTTACCCCTCTCGCCGACGAACAACAGCCCGTCCGGCTTCTTCTCCGCGTACCACTCCAGATGCCGCCGGAGTTCCTTCTCCAGGAAGACGGGCAGCACGATGAACCGCTTTCCCGCCTCGGACTTCGTGGGACCCACGGCCCGCCGCCCAGTGGTCAGCTCCGGGGCCGCTTTTCGAACCCACACCCCCGGAGATGCCAGGTCCACATCCGGCCGCCGCATCTCCGCCAGCTCCTCCGGCCGAGCCGGGCCGTACGCGGCTATGTAGACCATCAGCCGCCACCGCGGCCCCATCACGTCGGCCAGTGCGTCCACCTGGACCACGGTCGCGGTCGGCCGCTCGGCCGCGGACTCCTTCCCCGCACCCCTGATCCGGCACGGATTCCGGCGGATCAGCTCATCATCCGTCGCCGTCTCCAGGATCGCCTTCAACAACCGGTAGGACTTGGCAACGGTCGTCGCCCCGGTCGCCTTCAGCAGCTCCGACCGCCAAGTCCTGACCCGAGGCGGGGTGATCTCGTCCAGGTCGAGCTCGCCGAAGGTCGGCAGGATGTGCAGCCGAAGAAGCCGCCGGTACAGCTCCTCGGACGTCGCCGCCAGGTCCCGCTCATCGACCCACTGAACGGCGTACTCGCCGAAGTTGACCGCCCCCGCGTCGGGATCGCGCCACTCCCCGCGCCGCATCTCCGTGCGCTTCTCGGCCAGCCAGTCATCCGCGTCACCGCTGGTCTCGAACGTGCGATCCGCCGGCCGCATGACACCATCCGGGCCGGGATACCGAGCCTGCCAACGCCCGGACGGCAGCTTGCGAACGGCACCGAACCGGCGACGCCTTCCCTTGCTGTTCGCCATCTCAGGCCGCCCTTCCGTACCGCGACCGCCGCCGCTGAATCGGCCGCACGGTGTTCGCCTCCAGGTACGCCGCAAGCGCACTTTCGGGTATGCGGACGTGTCGGCCGACCTTGACGAAGGTGATCCGCCGCTCAGCGATCAACCGCCGGGGAAAGCGCACGGTGGTGCCCAGCACCTCGGCCACCTGCTCCACGCTCAGGTACCGGTCCCCCATCAGTGCACGCCTCCTTGCGCGAACTGCCGGGCCACAGCGCGCTCATAGCGCACCGTCGCCGCCAACAGCTCCTCACCCGAGCGGTAACCCGACCCGATGTAGGACAGCGACGACTCAACGACGAGCGTGCTGCCCTCACCGGGCACGGGCAGCCCGAGACGGGCATGCGCCTGTTCCCGCCGCCAGGCACGGCGCACGTCGCGCAGCGCGCCGAGCGTGGTCGAGTAGCACCGCGACTTGGTGGAGAAGTGACCCCGGAAGCCGAGCATGTGAGCCCACTTCCAGAGCTTCAGCCCCGCGAAATCCGGGAGCTGCCCCAGCTCCCAACAGGTCCGGATCATCTGCCGGGCATGTCGCGCGGCAGGTAGAGACGCGACGAGCTGCCGTTGGCCAGTGCCCTCACAGGGACGGCAGTCGAGGCCCGCGATCCGTCCGCGCCCGTCACACGCACGGCAGTACACCGGCTGGTCGATGGTGCCTGAGGACTCCGCGCCCTTGGTCGCGTACTTCGCCACGTAGGCGGCAACCGCCTTGTCCGTCAGCTCAGCCCCACCGCCGAAGCCCGCGATCTCCCGGACGTCGAGCTGCCTGCCCCACCGGAACACCCGCTCGCCCACGGCGTCGGAGGTGAGGGCGAGTTCCACGCGGCGCGCGGCGTTCCGCACGGCGCGAATCAGCACGTCGGCCGTGGCGTCGCGGGGCGGGGATGTCATGGTTCCTTTCGGCCCGTCGAAACGGATGACCGCGTGGAAGTGGACCAGGCCGCGCCGCTGGTACTCGGCGACCTTGGCGAACGACACCCGCAGCACCGCCCGAAGTGCCTTTTGCGTCATGCCCAGCAGGGCAGCGACCTCCCGCCGCAGGTAGGTGGTGAAACGGGCCCACAGCGCAGAGGCGTGCGCGTTCCACAGCACGGCGCCCGCGTAGTCGTAGGTCGCCGGATCCACGGGAGTGCCCAGGGTCGAGGCGTCGGGCCCGTGCCACTCGCCGCAGCGGCAGGGCAGGCGTCGACCCGTGGGCGTGGTCGGTCGGGTGTGGACCGGGCCGAACGAGGGCGCGGTGAGCGTGGCGAAGACGCGCGGGTGGCTGCGCACACTGTCCGGCACGCTCTTGCCCCCGGTGAGCCCGGCCCGGATGAGATGGAACGTGTCGGCCGCGTACACGCGCGAGCAGGACGGGCATCGGGACGACCGGCGGTTGCCGCACGGGACCAGGAGGCGACCGGTCGGTTCGTCGGCGGTGTTGAAGGTGTGCAGGACTTCGCCGGTAGCGCTGTCCAGGGTGGTGCTGCGGCCGACGAGCTGCACGGGGCAGGCGCACCCGCCAACGCTCTCGACCTGGCTGCGGACCCGGTCAAAGTCGTCGAGGCTGGCCAGCTCTATCAGATCCCGCACAGCGGGGCCGAACCGCTGATACGGGGCAGGTGGGGATGTCATGCTGAGGTGTCCTCCGAGGAATCGGCAGGGGCACCCCGGCCGGGGACGGCTCGCTTGCAGGCAACAGACGTCCCCGGCCGGGGCATTGACTGACGTGTGAGGCTCAGGCGGAGAGCTGAGCGTGTGCGGCGAGGGCCAGCGGCTGGGCGACGCCGAGCCGGGCATGGAGTTGAGCAGGGGTGATCGGTTCGCCGTGTTCGGCGCGGTGCTGCTCGGCGACGCGGCGAGCTGCCGCCAGCAGGGGCGCGGGAACGGTCGGAAGCGTCGCAGCCGGCGGGGCCTCAGCGGCCGGGACGGCGGTAACGGCCGGGACTCTCGGACTCGGGATCGGCAGCGCGACGGTGTGGAAGTGGCGCAGGAGCTGCGGCCCGACCTGGCCCCAGCCCAGCAGCAGGATCGGCGCGACGGCGTCCAGCGCGGCCCGCCCGTAGTGCCCGGTCAGCACCGGCTCAGCGACGTTGAGCCCGAGCGTCAGCAGGCCGGACAGATGCATGAGCCGAGTCGCCCCTTTGAGTTCGGCCGCCGGCACGCCGCGCAGGGAGAGCGAACGCAGGCCGACCAGCAGCCCCAGGACGGACAGGTCCACCATGGGCGCGATCAGCGGCGCGATCGGCCGGGGCACGCCGAGCCGCAGCGCCAGCGCCCAGACGTTCCCGAAGGAGAAGACGAACGCCAGGCCAGCGATCAGGGCCATGACCACGGTCACGACGCGTTGCGTCATCCGATCTTCCACCATGAGGGATTCACCTCCTTCCGTCCTTATCGAAGTGGCGGTTCACGCGGCTTCCGCGCCGTTGCCGTTCCATCGCGCCTCGCCGACCACCAGGGCGGCCGGATCACGCGTGAGATGGGTCGTATCAGCGGCGATGCGCGCCGCGTGCGAGTCGTCCACGTACGGAGTGCGCACGCGGGTGAAGCCCGCGCGGCCCTGCACCGTCATGACGGCGACGCCGACATAGGTCGGGTCCTGCAAGGCGACCGGACTTGCTTCCGGCCAGTTCCGAATGTCCTCACCGAGCGCCGCAACGGCCGCCTCGATCGTCTTCTGTGCGAAGCTCAGTCCGACCGGGCACACGTCGCGGATGAACGTCGGGATCGCGTCGCCGGTCGCCTTCTGCGTGGCGAGGATGACCAGGATTCCGACCGAACGGCCCTTCTTCACCAGATCCTCGACCAGCCGGGCGTTCTCTGCCGCCAGCGCGGCGAGCTTCTTGGTGCCTGGGTCGTTGCCCTTGTGCTCCCGGAAGAAGGTGTGCGCTTCATCGATGATGAGCACCACCAACGGCCAAGAGTCGCGCGGGCCGCAGTGCCATACGTTCCGGACACCCAGCGTCGAGCGGATGGCCGCCGAGCGCGCCCGCCGGAGCTCAACCATGCGGTTGAACAGCTCGTTGCCCGCCGCCAAGTCGTCACCGACGAAGGCGAACAGCCGGTCGGCCACGTCCGCATAGTCGCCCTCGGCCGCTGTGGACGCCTTGCCATCCGCCACCGCGAACTGAACCGCCGACGACGGCGCCAGGTCGCAGATCAGTTTGTTGATCAGCGACGTCTTCCCGAACCCGGGCAGACCCGCCACGGTGACGCCGGGCACCTCGGCCAGGCTCACCACCACCTCGGCCGCGTACTCGTCCAGGCCCAGGTTCCACCGGCTCACCACCTCGGGTGCCTGGCCCGAAGGCACGTGATCGGTCGCCGAGGCCAACGGGTCGTGCCGCACCGCGCGGATTCGGACAGCTCCCGGACCGTCCGGCAGCACGGACACCCGGGTGCACCGCCACGCGTCGGCCAGGTAGGGCGCGGCCTTCTGGTAGTCGGCCAGACCGACCCGGGGCAGGGTCGTCGCCCGCACCTCCACACCGAACCTGTCGGCCCGGACGCGGATCTTCGGCACCAGTACGCGCGGCTCCTGCGGCTTGCTCTGACCGCCATTGGCGCCCGCGCTCACCTGCGCCCAGAAAGAGGGTGTCCGGTCCGTCACCGTCAGCCCCTGCATCCGAGCCAGGCGCCGCCAGCTCCGACGAACACGGATCGCCTGCCGCATGCTGACCCGCATCATCCGGTCAGCTCGGATATAGCGAACCAGCCACACGACACCCCGGAGCAGAACCAAGGCCAGGACCGCCCCGGCAACCTCCGGGGCGAGTCCCACGATCTCCGGCGGAGTCATGCGCCCACCGCCCCCGCCACCGGGCCGTACAGGAACCGGGACAATGACAACTGCAACTCAACCAGGTCGCGCCCGCTGGTGACCGGCGGATAGCCGTGCGCCTCGATGACCTGCCTCACGTCGTACAGCAACCCGAGCGTGAATCGCGGATCGTCGTCGCCGTCCGACGGAGCGACCGGGTAGATGCGTCCGTCCGGGCCGCTCACTTGACCAGCTCCACCGCGTCCGCCCGGTACGCGATGCCGTCGCTGAGCTGCCCGTTGAAGATCCGCGCCCAGGGCAGCGCGATCAGCCGCACCGGCCGAACCGGGACCCCCTGGACCAGCCCGTCCGAGAGACCGGACTCCGGCACGGTGATCTTCAGAACGTCCGCCCGGCCGTCCAGCATCTCAACCACACCGATCGTGTAGAGCGTTTCGCCGGTGTCGCGGTGCGTGGCTATCTCCCCCGTCTGCGGGTCCCTGACCTTGGGCGCGGCTGGGGTCACCAGCAGGAACGACGACTGCGTGATGTCCTTCTGGATCGGGTGCATTGCCATGTTCTGTCTCTCCTTGCGTCGTGGTCGCGGGTGCGAGCCAAGACCGATAGTGCACTAGGTGCGCTAGCGCGTCAACTCTCATATGCCGCCTAGCTCACTGCGAGGCGGGATCTAGCCGGCATGGGTGTGCTGGCTTAGCTAGGCGAGCTACCCTGCGGGCATGAAGTTTCCGCAGCATTCGGGCACCCCGCCGTACCGGCTGGTGGCCGATGCCCTCCGGGAGATGATCAGGGCCGGCCGACTCGCCCCGGGCGACAAGGTCCCGTCCTCGCGCGACCTCGAAGCCGAATACGAGATCGCCAACATGACGGCCCGCAGCTCGCTCCGCCTGCTACGTGAGGAAGGGCTGATCTACTCCATCCCCGGCCGCGGCAATTTCGTCGCCGACCCGCTGCCAGCCGAGTCGTCGGGTGAGCGCGCCGGGGAGGGGCCGGAGGGCCCCGAGCGGATCAGCAGCACCGAGTTCCGGCAGCTCTCCCGGCGCCTGGACGAGCTGACCGAACGTGTGGACCGCATGATGGATCTCGTTGAGCGCATCACGGACGACCGCCCTCATCAGGGGAAGAGGTAGCCACAGCAAGCTCAGCGAGCATCCGTTCCAGACGCTCCACCTTGGTCGCCAGCTCGACCATGCGGCCCGCGATGACTTCGGCTTCCTCCGCGCTCAGTCCAGCAGCGAGTTCTTCCACCTCGGGCAGGCCCAGTGCTCCGCCCAATGTGCTCGCGTCGTCAGTCATCCTCGTTCCTCCCGTGCTCAGCGCAGGAGCAAGACACCACGTAGACCGCGACTTGGCGTACCCGGAAATCTGTGGCATGACTGTCCCGCTCCCTTCTCAACCCGCCTTCACCAGAACCAAGGAGCGGCAGCCGGCCGTTTGTGACCGCCGACGCCCAACTTTCTCGGAGCCCATCCGCAGACGAGGGCGCACCCCACAGCAGGCGCGCTGAGCGCATGCCAGCGTCCCGCGGACGCCCACCGGCAGCCCTGCCGACGCTGTTCAAAGTTTCTCTACTTGATCAAGGCGGCCCGCACAGCGGGCCGCGCGGCGCGGCGCCCCGGCCGCCGCTTCGCTCCTGTCTGCCGCCCCGCTTCGCGACGGCCGACCGCTCGCGCCGCACCAGCCCACGACCGGCAGCCAACACAGCAGGACTTCGCCCACCCCAGCAGGGCTGAGCGCGCTTCTCATGCGGCGCCATCCGCCACCGACGCCCGGCGGAGAGCACCAGCGCCACGAAGCGATCCTCCATGCCGGCCACGACGAAGAGGACATGATCAGCGTGGTACCGACCGGTGGCACAGCAGGTGACCACGCGCGCCAGACGGCACATCTGGCGGCATCGCCGTGGCGCACCTTCGCCGGTTGAGGTATCGAGGGGGAGAGGGGAATGGATTGTGCACGCATCGCTCAAGCTCCGCTACTAGCTGGTCACTTGGCCTCTGACCTCGGGGAGCGACACGCGTGGCACGACCGCAGCCCCGATACCATCGGCACCGGGGTTCTGCGGAATCCCAACCGGACCACCTCGGAAGCTGCCAGGCCAAGGGGTGGTCCGGTCTCATATGCGATTGACGTTCCTCACGACGCAGACGGCAGCCGTCTCACGACTCAGCTTCCTGCTCCAGCTCGAAGTACGGGTTGCCGGGCGCCGGGCAGACTCGCCAGAGCCATTCCGTGGTGAGCTTGAACTGACGATGCGTCGGGTTCAAACCGGTATGCCGGAGGGTCCACATCTCGACCGGCTGAGGCTCGTTGTTCACCGCCTCAGACCTCGCCCCGCACGTCAGGCACTCCACGAGGAAGACCGCCCGAGACGCGCCCTCGGCCGTCTCCTCCGTCAACGTCCACTCAGCGGCCTTGATGATCGCCCGCGGACTCATCGCGACCTCGAATCGTCGTCTTCCGCCGGCTCGACCTGATCTGCCCAAACGTCCCACTCGCAGCCACCGCCCACCGGGCGAAGCCACACGCGACTCGCGTGGTGATCGACGACGCGACCGACTGCGCCGCACGATGCGTCACGAGCCAGTGCACCGATCTCCGGGGCCTTCTGCTCGCTCACGAAGCGACCACCACCCCGTGAATGCGTCGCGGCCCCGCGTCAACCCCGAACGAGACCAGCCACAACGCCCGCCGCCGCTCGCGCTGCAACCTCCACTCGCGACGTTCCCCGGACGTGAGCACGTACGGCCGGACCAAGGTGTCGTCGTCGGGGCTGTCCCAGGCCCGCATCACGGGCGCCAGCGTCAGCGTCGGCAGGTCCTCACGGACCGGTTCGGCGGGCGAATCAGCGCCCCTGTGACGGCCGGGCGACGGAAACAATCGTTGCAACAGCCTCTCGAAGATTGAGGCGATACAGTGCGGCACGTCGGCGCTCCTTCACAGCGTTGGCCACTCCCCCGGGCCGTCCACCACGGCCGCGGGGGCTCTTTCGCTGGAGGATCGTCCTGCCGCCGACCGGGACGTAGGAACCTCGGACCAACCCCACTTAGGGACGTCCCGCATGGTGTAGAACGTCCCTAGTGCTGTCCCCACACCCGGAGAGAGACTGTGCCGCCGAACGAAAGGCTACGTGCTGCCCTGGCAGCCGGAGGCTGGACGCATGCCACGCTTGCGAAGGAAGTCGAGGTAGATCCCAAGTCCGTTGAACGGTGGGTCAACCGCGGCCGCACGCCACGTCGAGCCACCGCTGTGCTGGCAGCGGAGACGTTGGGAGAAGACGTGCACGCACTATGGCCGGCACTCCGCCAGTCACGCCCCGCCCGCGCAGTAAGCCCCGAACTGGTGGCCCTCCATGACCAGCGTGCCGACGTGCCGACCTCGGCATTCGTGGACCTACTCACTCAGGCCAGCGAACAGATCGACGTCCTGGTCTACGCCGCCGTGTTCCTCCACGAGGCGTACCCCCGCTTCAACGACCTCCTGCGCGAACGAGCTGCCGCTGGCTGCACCATCCGCATCGCCATCGGCGACGCCGACAGCCCCAACGTCCAACAGCGTGGCAAGGAAGAGAAGTTCGGCCACGGCATCGAATCCCGCTGCCGCCTGGCCCTCATGCACTACCGCCCACTGATCGACACCCCCGACATCGAAGTCCGAACGCACGGCACGACGCTCTACAACTCCATCTATCGCGCCGACGATCAGATGTTCGTGAACGCCCACGTCTGGGGCGTGAACGCGTACGGTTCCCCCGTCTGGCACCTCCGCCGCAGCGAGGAGGGCGGCGGCATGTTCGACACCTACGCCGACAGCTTCAACGCGGTCTGGGCAACCGCGGCCCCGATCGAGGAACACTGACCATGGCACGCACCGAGTATTACGACGACCCCAACGCCCCCAAGCCGAACAGTATGGTCGTCGCCGCATCCGCAGTCGTCACCAACGACGAGGGCCACATCCTCCTCCAACGCCGCCGCGACAACGACCTGTGGGCACTCCCCGGCGGAGCCATGGAGATGACCGAATCCCTCCCCGAGGCAGCGATCCGCGAAGTCAAGGAAGAGACCGGCCTAGACATTCAGATCACGGGCCTGGTCGGCACGTACACCGACCCCCGCCACATCATCGCCTACACAGACGGCGAAGTCCGCCGCCAATTCAACATCTGCTTCAAAGCCCACATCACCGGCGGCCAACTCGCGATCTCGGACGAGTCCACAGAACTCCGCTTCGTCAACCCGGATGTTCTTGCCGACCTCCCAATGCACCACACCCAACGACTACGACTGCAGCATTTCCTAGAATTCAACGACAAACCTCACATTGGTTGAAGCTCCCCCGAGCCACCGAGAATTGAATATCCAACACACCTCGGGAAGGCTCTCTTGGCTCCTACTCAGTCGATGGCGGGGCATACATATCCGTACCGACACTCTCCCAGAATGCCCGCTCGGATGAAAACGATTTTTGGCAGGAAATGACGAATCGAGACGCCATAAACACTTGAGCCGAGTTGTCGCTGCCAACCATCCCAGCCGTCAACGTTACGGGTGAGATTTGACAATCGAATCGCCGGACTCGGGCGTCACGCCATAACCCCTCGTCTGGATAACAATACATGATAACGTCTGGCGACAGGGGATATACAACATAGGTACCTTCGCTGAATAACGCAGCCTTGAGCCACATGCGATTATCCGCAGCTCTGAAGGCTACCGGGTTATCCGAAGTGACGAATGGCTTCTCGGTCTCGTTGAGAGCAAAGAGCCAGGAGCAGTGGCCGATACGGCGCGCGAAGCGCGAGACCAAATCTTCATCCCACAAAAGTTGTGCATGCAGAGAGCGAAGTTCTCTCTCTGCGGCTAATACATTTCCCGCTTCCGCAGAGACGGCGGCTAAAATCGCGCGAGTATCACTAGTCCGCAGGAATTGAAGCGCGACAAATAGGCTAACTAGTTCTCTATTCACCTCAGGCATCGGCAGACGATCACCAGGTAGTCCATTCCGAATCCACTCGAGCCACTGACCTGTAATTATCGACACCTCTCCTTCAAGCTCCGAAAATTGCCTCTCCATTAAAATTGCGTCCTGGCCCAACTCGGCCAGTTCGGGCAAGAGGTAGAAATTGGACTCTGCCGCCATCGATTTAGCTTTGGTGCGAAAGATCCTATCGCGCCTCTTGTCCCAAACCCATATTTTATCTACTGAATCCGCGAAACGCCGTAAATAGAATTGGGGAACATAGTGATGCAGCTTCGGGTCGCCCATCCAGTTCCTCCTAGCCGAGCGGAGCGAGTAGCCCGCCTTTGTCTTTAGCGTGCCAGATCAGCAACTGAACACACCGCCGTCCTATGAATTTCCCTCTCCAAGTCGTCGCAAGGCTGACGGAAAGTCGAGAACGGCACGCCTGATAGCTCGGTAGTCATCCTCAGGCACTATAAATCCGTTCCCTTCGCCATAGGCATCTGGCTCGCCAGTATCACCTTCATAAAAGAGCCCCATGAAAAAATCATCGTCCTCAGATCCCTCACCGAAAAGGAAGCGCGGAGCATTGGCTGTCTGGAGCAACTGAACATAGCAGCCATAGTCGATCTGCAAGACATCGAAGCGAGCACCAGGTTGGCTTTTGCTGGAATATCCCCTCTTGATGACGTGCAAGATCCGTTCGTCAACTAGTTGGCGCACGAGAGGATGTGATACATCATCTGGCGACAGGAGGAAGGCCCTTGCTTTTTTCTGGTTGATCACGTCATGAATGATGATGTCCAGAAGTTGACGTGCCTGGGGGTTGGCATTCAACAGTGCTTGTTTTGTTGTCTGGTATACCTGACTCGCGGCTCGTCGAACGTGGTCTGTGCTGATGGGGCGAGTTCCTGCCCTCAGGGCTGCTCTGGATGCGATTAGCAAAGCGTCGCGCGGCACGCCTTCTGCTGCTCGTACCAATTCTTGGAGAGCCGTAGTCTGCGTGAATAGCAGACGAACCATTTGCCCCGACCCTTCGAGTTGCTGCACCCCTTGATCTTTGAGAACTTGGTTCAAGTGGCGAGTGAGCAAACGCTTGTAGAAGTCTGTGGCTCTACTAGTTTGCTCTTCACGATTCCTTGCAGGAAAGACAACAAACTCATCAAGGTCGAGGATTGGGAAAAGCTCTGCTCCAACCTCCACTCCGATATAGCCACCGTCTTCCCGCTTCAGACGCCAAGCGGTGCGGTGAGGGATTGCAGCGATCCTTACACTGACCTTTGGGATCGAGAAAAAGAGTCTCCGGAGCATTTCCGCGAGATATGGCTGCAAATCCATGGGCAGGCCACTCCACTCGTCAATCAGCAGCCAGAAACGAGGGGCGGGGTGGGCCGCGACAACTTTGCCTAGCAACGACCCAAATGCACCGAAATGGACACGATGACGGACCACACCCATCTGTGTTACGCGAGTGGAGTCCGAAAGTCTTTCATTTGATTCAGCCTTGGCGCTGAGACCGAGTCGTGGACTCATGCTAACGTTCCCCGATAGCTCAGCAGATCCAGACCGCAGTGACTCTGACTCTGCTGTCCTTTCAACCTCTCCTTGCTCTGACACGAGAATCTTTCCGAAGTGATCGCACATGATGTCAATGTCATCCAAGTAAGCATCGAGAGGTCCATCGAACGCTTCCTCTACGAGGCGGTTATGGATGATCCCTAGAACATCGACTAACAATCTGGTAGCTCGCTGTACCACGCTAATGCTAGTATCCGAGTAGATACCTTCTGTTGACCCGAGATCTCGTTCGATGTCAATATAGATCACCAGGGCTTCGTTAGCCGTCTCGGTCTGCTCCAGGTACTTTAGGGCATGAGTTTTCCCGGTTCCTCGCCGACCATAAATAATTCCATTATCGCGATTAGCCAGAGCATCAGAAATGCCCCCACTATCAACGTATGTTGCAACTACATGCTCGTCGCTGACCCGTTCTGTACGCTTCTCAACGCTTTGCAGAGCCTTCAGCAAATCTGTGGTCTCCACTTGTGCCCCCCTTTGCCCTTCGCTCGCTGTCCCTACGTCACGCAAGAATAGTGCTTAATTGCTTAGCGTGAGGACCTTTTGGGCGAAGAGATGCGCGCCACGAACGCCGCAGCTTTGACTCGGCCGCGCGTCGACATCACGGGCGTCCCGCACCGTTGCCGCAGGTCAGCTGTCCGCTCCCAGGCTCGTCGACTTGTACCGAGGTGCAAGGTGGCGCCCAGCTGGCACGGAGAGACCGTAGGCCATTGGCTCGTACGCCGGGCCGGGATCGTGCCCGATGCGTGCCCGATGGACTGGCGAACCACGGGCAGTACGGGTCTCCAGCAGCACTGCGGAACACTGCGCCGGAACGGTGTTTGTGCAGGCTAAAGGTTGTCTCGTAACTGTTGTGGCTGGTGCGCGTTGGGCTGATCGTGCAGGTGCTGAGTGCGGAACGTCGTGACGTGATCGAGGTGTTCACCGGTCTGGCGCCGGGCCGCTTCCGGCGGCTG
>NZ_RBAL01000002.1 GCF_003626535.1 Streptomyces hoynatensis | reverse complement strand
ATGTCCAAGCCGTGCTCGCGCTCGCCCGCCGACGGGTCAACGTCCTGTGGGCCCTCCTGCGTGACGGACGGTGCTACGAGCCCATACCGCCCGTCACGGCCGCCGCTTGACATCTCCATTAGGAATCGTAGAAGAGGCGTTCGACCGCGGCTCTGGCGTGGCGGGTGGTGCGCCGGTAGTCGTCGAGCATCCGGCTCGCGCCGCCCGGCTCGTAGCCCAGGTGCCGCGCCACCTCGGCCAGTTCGCGGCCGTCGGCGGGGAAGCTGTCCTGCGGGCGGCCGCGCACCAGCAGCACCGCGTTGCGCACCCGGGTGGCCAGCACCCATGCCTCGTCCAGCACCTCGGCGTCCGCCGCGGACAGCAGCCCGGCCTCGCGGGCCGCCGCCAGGGCCCGCCGGGTGCGGGTGGTGCGCAGGGCGGGCACGGAGGCGGCGTGCCGCAGCTGCAGCAGCTGCACCGTCCACTCGACGTCGGAGAGCCCGCCGCGGCCGAGCTTGGTGTGGGTGGTGGGATCGGCGCCGCGGGGCAGCCGCTCGCTCTCCATCCTGGCCTTCAGCCGCCTGATCTCGCGCACCGCGTCCTCGCCGAGTCCCTCGGCCGGGTAGCGCAGCGGGTCGATCAGCGCGGTGAACCCGGCGCCGAGTTCGGCGTCGCCCGCCACCGGGTCGGCCCGCAGCAGCGCCTGGCTCTCCCACACCAGCGACCAGCGCCGGTAGTAGGCGGCGTAGCTGCTCAGGGAGCGGACCAGCGGGCCGTTCCTGCCCTCGGGCCGCAGCTGGGTGTCCACCGGCAGCGGGGGGTCGACGCTCGGCAGCTGGAGCAGCCTGATCATTTCGTTGGCGATCGCGAACGCCGCCTCGTTCGCGCGGCGTTCCGGCACGCCGGGCAGCGCCTCGTGCACGAAGACCACGTCGGCGTCCGAGCCGTAGTTCTGCTCGCGCCCGCCGAAGCGGCCCATCGCGATGACGGCGAGCCTGACCTCGGGCTCCCCCGCGCTCTTGGCCGCGACGGCGGCGTCCAGGGCCGCGGTGAGGGTGGCGGCGTTGATGTCGGTGAGCGCCTCCCCCACCTGGTCCACGTCGTAGGCGCCAACGATGTCGGCGGCGGCGGTGCGGAACAGCTCCCGGCGGCGCACCCCCCTGGCGGCGGCCACCGCCGCCTCCGGGGAGCCGGCCCGCCCGACGGCGGCCAGCACCTCCTGGGTGAGCGCGGCCCTGCCGCGCGGCAGCAGGCCCTCCCGGTCGCCGAGCAGGGCCACCGCCTCGGGGGCGCGCAGCAGCAGGTCGGGGGCGAAGCGGCCGGCGGACAGCACCCGGGCGAGGTTCTCGGCCGCGGCGCCCTGGTCGCGCAGCAGCCGCAGGTACCAGGGGCTCTTGCCGAGCGCGTCGGAGACCTTGCGGAAGCCCAGCAGCCCGGCGTCCGGGTCGGCCGAGTCGGCGAACCGGTCGAGCAGCACCGGCAGCAGGGTGCGCTGGATGGCCGCCTTGCGGCTGACGCCCGAGGCCAGCGCGGACAGGTGGCGCAGCGCGGCGGCCGGGTCGGCATAGCCGAGGGCCACCAGGCGCTCCTTGGCCGCGTTCTGGCCCAGCCTGACCTCGGCCCCGGCGTCGAGGCGGGCGACGGCGTCGAGCAGCGGCCGGTAGAACAGCTTCTCGTGCAGCCGCCGCACCGCCGCGGCGTGCCTGCGCCAGGTGGTGAGCAGCTCGTGGACGGGCTCGCCGGCGAAGCCGAGGGAGCGGCCGAGGCGGCGCAGCTCGCTCTCCTCGGTGGGCATCAGGTGGGTGCGGCGCAGCCGGTGCAGCTGGATGCGGTGTTCGACGGTGCGCAGGAAGCGGTAGGAGGCGTCGAGGGACTTGGCGTCCTCGCGGCCGACGTAGCCGCCCTCGGCCAGGGCCGCCAGCGCGTCCAGCGTGGTGGCGCGCCGCAGCTCGGGGTCGGTGCGGCCGTGCACCAGCTGGAGGAGCTGGACGGCGAACTCGACGTCGCGCAGCCCGCCGGGGCCGAGTTTCAGCTCCCGCTCCAGCTGGGCTGCGGGGACGGAGAGTTCGACGCGGCGGCGCATCTGCTGGACGTCGGGCACGAAGTTCTCCCGCTCGACCGCCCGCCACACCAGGGGGGCGACGGCCTCGCAGTAGGCGTTGCCGAGGTCCTCGTCCCCGGCCACCGGGCGGGCCTTGAGCAGCGCCTGGAACTCCCAGGTCTTCGCCCAGCGCCGGTAGTAGGCGAGGTGGCTGCCGAGGGTGCGCACGAGGGGGCCGTTGCGGCCCTCGGGACGCAGGTTGGCGTCGACGGGCCAGATGGTGCCCTCGGCGGTGGTGGCCGAGCAGATCCGCATCAGGTGGGCGGCGAGACGCGTCGCGGCCTGCAGGGCCTTGCCCTCCGCGACGCCCTCGGCCGGCTCGGCGACGAAGATGACGTCGACGTCGGAGACGTAGTTCAGCTCACGGCCGCCGCACTTGCCCATGCCGATCACGGCCAGCCGGCAGGCGGCGGCGTCCTCGGGGGCCGCCTGGGAGGCCAGGCGCAGGGCCGCGCGGAGGGTGGCGCCGGCCAGGTCGGCGAGTTCGGCGGCGGTCTGCGCGAAGTCCGAGGTGCCGGTGAGGTCGCGGGCGGCGATGGTCAGCAGGGCCTGGTGGTACCGCACCCGCAGCGCGTCCGGGTCGGCGGCGGGCGCGAGGGCCGCCTCGAACTCCTCGGTCGCCGGGTGGAGATCGGCGGTCTCGAAGGCGGCGAGCGCCCGCCAGCCCGCGGGGTGGCGGGCGAGGTGGTCGCCCAGCCCCTCGGAGGCGCCGAGCACCGCGAACAGCCGGTCGCGCAGCGGCTTGGCGGCGAGGAGCGTGTCGAGCAGGACGGCGCGCTCCGGCTCCGCGACCGCCTCGGCGAGCCGGACCAGGGACCGCAGCGCCTGGTCGGGGTCGGCCGTGGCGCCGAGCGCGTCGAGCAGCACGCCCGAGCCCTGGACCGGCCGCAGGGCCGGGGAGTCCAGCAGCGCCCCGGCCGCCGAGGGGTCGCCGAAGCCCCGCCGCAGCAACTGACCGAACCGGCTGTCCCGCCGTCCACCAACCGGCACGCGCGCCGTCCTCCTTCCGCTTCCCCGCCGGCCGGCCCCGCGCCCGCCCGCGCTTGTGCGTCCTCGTTCCTGCCCCGCCGGCCGCCGCCCGGCCGCCCGGTCACCGCCCGGCGCGCGGCGCGGCGGCCGGGGTACCGCGCGGCTGCCGTCCCGGCCACCGCGCGGGGGCGGGGGGTCCGGGGGCGGGGCCGCCCGGCGGGTCCGTGCGCCCTGCCCGCGCGCGGGCACGGCCGGGCCCGTCACCGGTCATCCTCGCACGGCCCGCGGGGAACCGGTTCGGCCCGGCCGCGCCACCGCGGGTTCCCGGCGGCCTCCCCCACCCCCGGGACGCCGGGGGAAGCAGGGCCTCGGCCGCGCCCGGGCGCGCGGCAGGTCCGGCAGCCGCCCGCGCACCGGCGGCGGGGGCGCGGGCGGGGCGCGGGCCGGGGCGAGCGGGCGAGCGGGCGGACGGGCGGGGGATTCTTCACCCGAACGGCTCTTGCGCGAGGCGCCCTCGTGGCTGCGCGTTCCGCGCCGTGCTCGGCTGGGAGGACAGGCCCCGTTGACCCGCTCGGCGCGGGCACGACCGTCGAGGACACGCAGGAGGACCCATGCGCAGGACCATCACGGCCGCGGTGATCGCCACGGTGCTGGCCTTCGCCCCCGCCGGCACCGCACTCGCGGAGGCGGTGCCCGAGGGCTTCGCGCCGGCTGCCTCCGTGGTGGCGGCCCAGGACGCCCCCGCGGGCGAACTCCCGCAGGCGCAGGACGACAACGACAACGACGACGACGGCGGTGGCGGCAACGGCGGGTGGTTCGGCCTCCTCGGGCTGATCGGGCTGCTGGGGCTGCTCGGCCTGATGCGCAAGCGCCGGCATCAGGAGCACCGCCCCCACGGCGACGCCGACCGGCCGGACCGGCCGGACCGGCCCGGCAACCCGTGACGGCGCCCGCCCGCCCCGCGCCGCCGGCAGGCGCCCGCGCGGCGCCGCCGGCGCCGGCGGGCGTTCACAGCACCGGCAGATTCTTCCGCAGCTCGAAGGGGGTGACCTCGGAGCGGTACTCCTCCCACTCCTGCCGCTTGTTGCGCAGGAAGAAGTCGTAGACGTGCTCGCCCAGGGTCTCGGCGACCAGCTCGCTGCGCTGCATCAGCTGGATGGCCTCGCCCAGGTTCTGCGGCAGCGGCTCGATGCCGAGCGCGCTGCGCTCGCGGTCGGTCAGCGCCCACACGTCGTCCTCGGCGCCCGGCGGCAGCTCGTAGCCCTCCTCGACGCCCTTGAGCCCGGCGGCGAGCAACACGGCATAGGCGAGGTAGGGGTTGGCGCCCGAGTCGAGCGAGCGCACCTCGATGCGGGTGGAACCGGTCTTGCCCGGCTTGTACATCGGCACCCGGATCAGCGCGGAGCGGTTGTTGTGCCCCCAGCAGATGTACGAGGGCGCCTCGCCGCCGGCGCCCGCGGTGCGCTGGGCGCCGCCCCAGATGCGCTTGTAGGAGTTGACCCACTGGTTGGTGACGGCCGAGATCTCGCCGGCGTGCCGCAGCAGTCCGGCGATGAAGGAGCGGCCCACCTTGGAGAGCTGGTACTCGGCGCCGGTCTCGTGGAAGGCGTTGCGGTCGCCCTCGAAGAGCGACAGGTGGGTGTGCATGGCGGAGCCGGGGTATTCGGAGAACGGCTTGGGCATGAACGTGGCCTGCACGCCCTGCTCCAGCGCGACCTGCTTCATGACCAGCCGGAAGGTCATGATGTTGTCGGCCGTGGACAGCGCGTCGGCGTAGCGCAGGTCGATCTCCTGCTGGCCCGGCGCGCCCTCGTGGTGGGAGAACTCCACCGAGATCCCCATGGACTCCAGCATGGTGATGGCCTGCCGCCTGAAGTCCATGCCGACGTGCTGGGGGGTGTGGTCGAAGTAGCCGGAGGAGTCGGCCGGGGTGGGGCGGGAGCCGTCCACCGGCTTCTCGTTGAGCAGGTAGAACTCGATCTCCGGGTGGGTGTAGTACGTGAAGCCCAGGTCGGAGCTCTTGGCCAGGGCGCGCTTGAGGACGAAGCGCGGGTCGGCGTACGAGGGGGAGCCGTCGGGCATGAGGATGTCGCAGAACATCCGCGCCGTGCCGGGCGACTCCGCGCGCCAGGGCAGGATCTGGAAGGTGCTCGGCACGGGCTTGGCGATCATGTCGGACTCGTAGACGCGGGCGAAGCCCTCGATCGCCGAGCCGTCGAAGCCGATGCCCTCGTCAAATGCCTGCTCCAGCTCGGCGGGCGCGACGGCGACGGACTTCAGGAAGCCGAGCACGTCGGTGAACCACAGCCGCACGAAACGGATGTCGCGCTCCTCCAGCGTGCGGAGGACGAACTCCTGCTGCTTCTCCATGTCCACCCATCCTCGCCGGTCAAGACGGTTCCTGCGGCCCTTCGGCCCTGCCGTGGCGGTGTCGTGTCGCCCACGCGTCCCGCGCGGGGGCGCCGGGTCCCCGAGCATCCCATCACAGGATTTCCGCGGGGTTGCGCACGCGCGACGCCACGCGCCACGCGCCCGACCCCATTATGAAGCTTTGGCCTAAGCCGCACGCCCCGGATTCCACCTGGACGCCCCGCCGAAACCCCAGGTCAACCGGGGGTTTCCGGCGGCGCCGCGGCCCGCGGGCATCTCCGGCCCGGCCCGAACGGGGGACGTTCCCGCAACTGCCTGCGGCACACGCTCCTGGCGCTCTACTCTCCCAGCCACGTAGCGAGTTGTGGCCGTCACGGCCAGTCGCGAACCCCAGTGAGGACGCCCATGGTGCATGCCGGTACTTTGCAGCGATCCCGAGGCCAGGACCCCGCCGCGGGCCGCTGGCTGCTGCCCCCCGGGCTCGTGACGCTCGGCGGGCTGGCGGCCGTGTTCCTGGTGCCGCGGGAGGCCAGGGCCGCCGTGCTGTGGTGCGCGGCCCTCGCCGCGCTCTCGGTCGCCGCGGTCTCCGGCGAGACGATCCGCCGCGGGCGCCGCATCGCGCGCCTGGAGGAACGCCTCGAACGCCAGCTCGCCGACACCGAGCTGGTCGCCTACGAGCAGCTCCCGGTGGCCCTGGAGAAGCTGAAGCAGGGCCGCCTGGAAGAGGACGTGATGCCGCCGGCCGACCCGGAATCCTCTTCCGACCCGCGGCTGGCGAAGGCGCACCGTTCGATGCTGTACGCCATCCTCGACGTGCTGCGGGAGAAGGAGTACCAGCGGGACTCGGCCAAGCGCGCCATCGTCAACATCGCCTGCCGCATCCAGTCCGAGATCCACCGGCTGCAGGACGACATCGTGAAGATGGAGTTCCGGCACGACACCCCCGACGTGCTCAGCGACCTGATGCACCTGGAGCACGGCATCAACGTGACCGGCAGGTTCGCCACCGCGCTCGCCGTGGTCGGCGGCGGCGCCCCGGTGCGCAGGTGGGAACGGCCGATCACGCTGTACGACGTGATGCGCGCGGGCAGCGGCCCGATCACCGAGTACCTGCGGGTGCAGCAGCACCGGGTGATCGACGTGGCCATCGCCGGGCAGGCGGCCGAGTCGGTGATCATGCTCTTCGCGGAGCTGCTGGACAACGCCACCCGCTACTCCCCGCCCGGCAGTTCGGTGGTGATGAACACCGAGGAGGTCGCCCTCGGCATCGAGGTCTCCATCGAGGACAAGGGCACGGGCCTGACCGACGAGTCGCGCCGCCGCGCCGAGTTCCTGCTCCAGCAGGGCGTGGACGGCCTCGACCTGGAGGACCTCGGCGAGACGGCGCGGATCGGCCTGCGCGTGGCGGGCATCCTGGCCAGCCACTGGGGCATCAGGATCTCGCTGCGCCCCTCGACCTGCGGGGGCGTGCGCGCCGTCGTCTTCCTGCCCAACGAGCTGATCGTGCACGTGCCCCCGCCGCCCTACAAGCTGCCGCCGCTGCGCCCCACGCCGAACTGGCCGCGGCGGCCGGTGGGCCCGGAGGGCGAGGCCGGCGGGGACCGTGGGGACGAGAGCGCCGAGGGCCGGGCGTACGAGCGCACCGCGGGCGGCCTGCCGCAGCGCAGGCGGCGGCGCGGCACCGGGGCCGCGCCCGCCGAGGGGCCCCTCCCCACCAGGCCCGCCCACGAGGAGCCGCGCTCGGGACACGGCGAGCTGGCCCCGCCCGGCATGTGGGTGGACGCCTTCTTCGCCGGGCTGCGCGGCGACCGCGCCGAGGCCGAGGACGGCGAGTACCCCGCGTACCCGGGGCACCAGGGGACGCGTCCCGGGCGCGGCGCCCGCCCCGGGCCCGCGGGCTTCGCCGGCCGCGGCGAGTACGGCGAGCCCGCCGGCGGCCCCGAGCCGGAGGACGACGGCGAGGACGCCGGCTGAGGCGGGCGGGCCGCCGGGGCGCGGGAGGCCGCGCGGGCGGCGGGCGGCCGGGGCGGCCGGGCCGGGAACGAGCGGGACAAGCGGGCACCACAGGCGACGACGGAATCCAAAAAGGGTGAGAAGCACGTGACACAGCGTCGGTTCAAGGACATGGACTGGATGCTCCGGGACCTGGCCGCGACGGTCCCCGGCATCAGGCACATCGTGGTGCTGTCCGCAGACGGGCTGTGCATGGCCCAGTACGGCGCCGAACGGGACTGCGGGGACCGGCTGGCCGCCGCCGCATCCGGCATCAAGAGCCTGGCCCAGTCGATCGCCAGGGAGCTGCCCGGGGAGCCGCCGCGCGACCTGGCCGGCGAGTTGCCGCGCGAGTTGCGCAAGTCCCCGCCGGGGGAGGACCCGGGGGTCCGCATGGTCCTGCTGGAGCTGAACGGCGGGCACTTCTACCTGATGGCCGCGGGCGACCGCTCCTACCTGGCGGTGACCGCCGCCTCCGAGATCGACCCCGGGCTGATCAGCCAGCGCATGCGCGACCTGGTGCTGCGCATCGGCGAGCACCTCTCCAGCGCCCCCAGGACCCCGGAGCAGGCCGCGCCATGAGGCCCGTCCAGGAAACGCGAAGCCGAAAGCGGGACGGCGGCAAGCCCGTTCCGCTCTACGTCGTGACCGGCGGGCGCAGCCAGGCGCCGGAATCCGGGGAGTGGCCGGTGCTCGACCTGGTCACGCTCGTGGTCGCCACCGCCGCGCCCCAGCCGGGCATGCCGCCGGAACAGGCCGACCTGCTGCGCTCCTGCCGGCGCCCGCTCTCGGTCGCCGAGCTCTCGGCCCACCTCGCCCTGCCGTTCAGCGCGGTCGTCGTGCTGCTGACCGACCTGCACCAAAACGCCAGGGTCGAGCTGCGGCAGACCCGTCCCCCCAGGGGCGGGGCCGTTGCCGACCCCGACGTCGAGACCCTGAAGGCGTTGATCGATGGACTACAGCGACTGTGAGCCAGGGCCCGCGCGCACCCAGGGGCCCGGGCACGGCCCGCGCGCGGAGGACCTGCTGCCGAGTTCGGCCGAGCGCGCGGTGAAGGTGGTGGTCGTCGGCGGCTTCGGGGTCGGCAAGACGACGCTGGTCGGCGCCGTCAGCGAGATCAGGCCGCTGACCACCGAGGAGACGATGACCCAGGCCGGCGAGCGGGT
This sequence comes from Streptomyces hoynatensis, assembly GCF_003626535.1. Classification (GTDB taxonomy): domain Bacteria; phylum Actinomycetota; class Actinomycetes; order Streptomycetales; family Streptomycetaceae; genus Streptomyces; species Streptomyces hoynatensis. Next base: position 522,744 of record NZ_RBAL01000002.1, on the reverse strand, counting down.
GGACGACCTCGCCGGCGTCGAGGGCAAGGCGCAGACCACCGTGGCCATGGACTTCGGCCGGATCACCCTCAACGAGCGGCTGGTGCTCTACCTCTTCGGCACGCCGGGGCAGCAGCGCTTCTGGTTCCTGTGGAACGGCGTGCTCGAAGGGGCCCTCGGCGCCGTCGTGCTGGTGGACACCCGGCGCCTGGAGGACTGCTTCCTGGCCGTGGACCGCCTGGAGGACCTCGGCCTGCCCTTCGTGGTGGCCGTGAACAACTTCCCCGACGCCCCGCTGTACCCGGCGGGCGAGCTGCGGGCCGCCCTCGACCTGCCGCCGGCCGTCCCCGTGGTGGACTGCGACGCGCGCGACGCCGGGTCGAGCCGGGCGGTCCTGCTGACGCTGCTGCGCCACCTCTACGCGCTGGCCGCGCCCCCCGCGGGCGCCGCGCCCCGGCCGGGCCCACCGGCCCGCGCCACCGCCGCCCCCGCCGTGCCCCCACCGGGCCCGGCGGACCCCGCCACGCCGCAGGCGCCCTGGGCGCCCCTCGCCGGCTACGCCCTTTCCGCACCGGCAACCCCGGACCCCACGGAGGCACCGTGACCGCACTCCCCTCAGAGCCCACCCGCGCCGGCGGCCCCTCGCCGGCCCCCCAGGCGTTCCCGGCTTCCCCGGCGCCCCAGGCGCCCGGGGCCCCTCAGGCGTCCCCGGGCGCCCAGGCGTCTTCGGCCCCCGGCGCGTGTGCCCCCGTGCTGCTGCCCCCGCCCGGCTGCCCCGCCCACCAGGGCGGCGGCGAGGAGGTGCGGCGCCTGTACGGGCCCGCGGCCTCGGCCGACCCGATGGGCCTGTACGAGCGGCTGCGCACCGACCACGGCCCGGTGGCGCCGGTGCTCCTGGAGGGCGACGTGCCCGCCTGGCTCGTGCTCGGCTACCACGAGGTGCTCGACGTCACCCGCAACCCGCGCCGGTTCAGCCGCGACGGCCGCAACTGGGGCGAGTGGCTCGCCGGGCGGGTCAGCGCCTCCTCGCCCATCGCCCCGGTGCTGCTGTGGGGCCCGGACTGCACCCACGAGGACGGGGAGGTCCACGAGCGGCTGCGGGCCGCGCTCAACGAGAGCCTCGACCGCTTCGACCGGCGCGGCCTGCGCCGCCACGTGCAGCGGCAGGCGCACGCGCTGATCGACCGCTTCGCCGCCGACGGGCGGGCCGAGGTGCTCGCCCAGTACGCCCAGCAGCTGCCGATGCTGGCGCTGACCACGGTGCTCGGGCTGCCGGAGGAGGAGCGCCTGCGCCTGGTGGAGGCGAGCCGCCAGCTGCTGATCGGCACGGAGAAGGCGGTGACCAGCGACCGGTACATCCAGTCCACGCTGCGGGAGCTCGTCGCCCGCAAGCACGCGGACCCCGGCCACGACCTGGCGTCCTGGCTGGTCGCCCACCCGGCCGAGCTCAGCGACGAGGAGGTGGTGCACCACCTGCGGCTGGTGCTGATCGCCGGAAACGAGACCACCACCAACCTCATCGTCAACACCCTGCGGGTGGTGCTCACCCACCCCCGCTTCCGGGGCTCGCTGCACGGCGGGCGGATGACGCTGCCCGCCGCGGTGGAGCAGGTGCTGTGGGACGAGCCGCCGATCTCCGTGTGCCCGGGCGGGTTCGCCACCCACGACCTGGAGCTGGGCGGGCAGCACATCGCCAAGGGGGACGTGCTGCTGCTCGGCCTCGCGGCGGCGAACGTGGACCCGGCCGTGCGGCCCTCGCCCGGCGCCCCCATGTACGGCAACCGCTCCCACCTGGCGTTCACCAGCGGCCCGCACGAGTGCCCTGGGCAGGACATCGGCCGGGCGATCACGGTCACCGGGATCGAGGTGCTGCTGGCCAGGCTGCCCGACATCCGGCTGACCGTGGAGGCGGACGAGCTGACCTGGAGCGCCTCCACCTGGTCGCGGCACCTGGACGCGCTGCCGGTGGAGTTCACCCCGCGCCCGCCGGCGCCGCCCGCCCCGGCAGCGTCCCGGGCGGCGCCGGGGCCGGCGTCCGGGGCGGCGTCCGGGGCGGGCGCCGAACCGGCGCCCGGGGCCGCGGCCGGGCCGGCGCCGAGGGCGGCGTCCGGGACCGCGGCCGCCCGCCGCGGGGGCGGGGCGCGGGAGGCGGAGGCCGGGCGGCCCGCGCCGCGGCACACCGCGGGCCCGCGCTGGCGGCGGGCGCTGGACCGGCTGCTGCGGCGGGGCCGCGGCGCGGCTCAGGCCGAGCGGGAGCGTTCCGCGTAGCGGGCCGTGGCCACGCCCCAGCGCTGGTTGGCGGTCATCCAGGTGCCGAGTCCTGCCAGGTAACGGGCCAGGTCCGTGCGCCCGCGCGCGTCCAGCCGCCACTCGGCGTGCCTGGCGGGCAGGGCGGCGGTCAGCGAGACGAAGAGCCGCACCCGGCTCCTGATCTCCGCCGCCACCTGCCGCAGCGCCTCGGCCCGGTCGCAGCCGAGGGCGCGCTGGCGGATCAGCACCAGGTTGTGCGGGTCGCCCTGCGCCTCCTCGCGCTCCACCGAGTGCACGTCGTTGCACAGGAAGACGACGTCGCCCGCGCAGCGGGTGAGGGCCTGCACCTCGCGGCTGCAGTAGGCGCGCGGCGGCACCTCGAAGTGCCCGGCCCGCTCGATGAGGTCGAAGCAGGGGGCGGTGCCCACGGCCTGCCTGCGCAGCGCCACGTAGGAGTCCTCGTCGAGGGTGACGCCCTGGCTGCGGTTGTGGGTCTCCTGGACGTAGGAGCGGAAGAAGCGGGCGTAGTTGGCGGCGGCCCTGGCCCGCCAGGCCGCGGACATGCCCGCGGCGCTGCGCCGCCAGACGTCGGTGTAGGCGCGGGTGAGCGGGGTGTCGAGCCGGGGCCTTGCGCCCGGCTCCCGGTAGGGGATGGCGGCGAGTTCCGCGCTCAGCAGCGCGGCGTGCCGCGGCTGGCGGCCGAGCGGCCCGTCGAACTCGTCGTCGAGGGGGAAACCGAGGCAGACGGCGTCGGTGACCAGGTCGAGGTCCTCTCCCGCGGCGTCCGGGTAGGCGTAGGCGACCAGGTCCGTGAGCCGCGAGTCGCGGTAGCGGAGCAGGGCCTCGGCGCCCTCGACCAGGCCGAGGCGCGCGACCCAGTCCAGGTGGCGTTCGCGGGCGCGGTCCGCCTCGGGGTTGGTGCCGGCGGGGAAGGGCAGGTGGAAGCTGAGGTTTTGCGGCATGCCCGGCGTTCCCTTCTCTGCGTGTCTCATGAGGCTCTCGTGGGGTGAGCGGCGCGAGGGGGAGGGGAAGACCGCTGGGACGACGGCTGAAGGCCCGGCCGCGGTCCCGCGCCCGGCACGCGGGCCGGCCGGCGCGCGGCACGGCCGGCGGGCGGACGGCGGCGCGGCACAGGGCGGACAGCTGAGCCTTCCCCTCGGCGTCGACACGTAATCGACCTGGTCGAATGGCGCGCGAACGGCGGCCGCCGCCGGGGCCGCGGGGCCGTCGTCGCCCCCATTGCGTCAATCGGACGATTAGACTCGGCGGCGTGCCTCAGCTACGACTCGCCCTGAACCAGATCGACTCGACCGTCGGCGATCTGCCCGGCAACGCCGACGCCGTGCTGCGCTGGACCCGCCACGGCGTCGAGCGCGGCGCGCACCTGGTCGTGTTCCCCGAGATGATGCTCACCGGCTACCCCGTGGAGGACCTGGCGCTGCGCTCCTCCTTCGTCTCGGCCGCCCGCGAGGCGCTGCGCGGCCTGGCCGCCCGGCTCGCCGCCGAGGGCCTGGGCGAGACCCCGGTGCTCCTGGGCTACCTGGACCGGGCGGAGGCGGTGCCCGAGCGGCCCTGGCAGCCCGTCGGCACCCCGCAGAACGCCGCGGCGGTCCTGCACCGCGGGCGGGTCGTCCTCTCCTTCGCCAAGCACCACCTGCCGAACTACGGGGTCTTCGACGAGTTCCGGTACTTCGTACCGGGCGAGACGCTGCCGGTGGTCCGGGTCCACGGGGTGGACGTGGCGCTGGCCATCTGCGAGGACCTGTGGCAGGACGGCGGCCGGGTGCCGGCCGCGCGGGCCGCGGGGGCCGGGCTGCTGGTGGCGATCAACGCCTCGCCCTACGAGGTCGCCAAGGAGGACGTCCGGCTCGACCTGGTCCGCAAGCGGGCGCAGGAGGCGGGCTGCACGCTGGCGTACCTGGCGATGACCGGCGGCCAGGACGAGCTGGTCTACGACGGCGACTCGCTGGTGGTCGACCGGAACGGCGAGGTGCTGCTGCGGGGGCCGCAGTTCGAGGAGGAGTGCCTCCTGGTGGACCTGGAGCTGCCGCCGGCCGCCGCCGAGCCGCCGGGCGGCGTGGTGGAGGACGGCCTGCGGATCGACCGGGTGACGCTGTCCGAGGACCCGCTGCCACCCTACGAGCCGGCGTACCCCGGGGGCCTGGCGCCCGCCCTCGACGACGCGGAGGTGCGGTACCGGGCCCTGGTCACCGGCCTGCGCGCCTACGTCCGCAAGAACGGCTTCGGGTCGGTCCTCATCGGCCTCTCGGGCGGCGTCGACTCCGCGCTGTGCGCGGTCCTGGCCTGTGACGCCCTCGGCGCCGAGCACGTCTTCGCGCTGTCGATGCCCTCGGCGTATTCCTCGGAGCACTCCCGCACCGACGCGGAGGAGCTGGCGGCCCGCACCGGCCTCACCCTGCGGACCGTGCCGATCGCGCCGATGTTCGACGCCTATATGGGGGCGGTCGGGCTGACCGGGCTCGCCGAGGAGAACCTCCAGTCCAGGCTGCGGGGCACGCTGCTGATGGCCGTCTCCAACCAGGAGGGTCACATCGTGCTCGCGCCCGGCAACAAGAGCGAGCTTGCGGTGGGTTACTCCACCCTCTACGGGGACTCGGTGGGCGCGTACGGGCCGATCAAGGACCTGTACAAGACGGGGGTGTACCAGCTCGCCAGGTGGCGCAACCGGGCGGCGGCCGAGCGCGGCGAGACCCCGCCGATCCCGGAGAACACCCTCGTCAAGCCGCCGAGCGCCGAGCTGAGGCCCGGGCAGGTGGACACCGACTCGCTGCCCGACTACGACGTGCTCGACCGGGTGCTCGAACTGTACGTGGACCGGGACACCGGCCGGGAGGGGATCATCGCCGCCGGCTTCGACCCGGAGCTGGTCACCAGGGTGCTGCGCCTGGTGGACACCGCGGAGTACAAGCGCCGCCAGTACCCGCCGGGCACCAAGATCTCCCCGAAGGTCTTCGGCAAGGACCGCAGGCTGCCCCTGACCAACCGCTGGCGCGAGGACGGCCTGCCGACCTGAACCCGGCCGCTAGAGGCCCGGCGCGCCCCAGACCGGGAACCAGCGGGCGAGGTCCTGCTCCAGCCGCAGGTCGTCGCCCAGCAGGCCGCGCATCTGCAGCTCCAGCTCGTTGTCCCGGCGCTCGGCCGCGCCGGGGACGGGGGCGAAGGGGTAGAACGTGCCGCGCTTGTAGAGGTAGACCAGGGCGAGCGGCCTGGCCTGGGCGTCCTGGAAGCCGACCAGCGAGCACAGCAGCTGCGGGCCGAAGCCGGCGTCCCGCAGCAGGGTGTTCACCGCGTGCAGGTCGTTGACCAGGGCGGCGAGTTCGGTGGTCGGCTGCCGGACGAGGAGCCAGGTGTAGCCGTAGGAGTCCTGGCTGAACTCGACGGGCACGCCGCCCGCCGCGGTGTCCGCGTCGAGCAGCTCCTGCACGTCGCGCCGCACCTGGGAGAACGCGCCCCCCTCCACGCTGGCGAAGCAGACCGAGCCGAGCCCGGTGGGCGCGAAGCCCGCGCCGGCCTGGAGGGTGAGGGCCGCCGAGGGCACGGCGAAGAGCTGGTCGAGGTCGGGCCTGACCGGCTTGCTGCGGCCGAGGATCACGTCGAGGATGCCCACGGTTCCGCCTCCTCTCTCGGGGTCCCGGGGTCTCGGGGTCTCGGGGGCTCGGGGATTCGGGGTCTCGGGGATTCGCCCGGGTCCGCCCGGGCGCGGCCTGGGGTCTCTCAGGGGCGGCCGAGTTCGGCGGAGAGGCGGCCGAGCCGGTCGAGGCGCTGTTCCAGGGTGGGGTGCGAGGACAGCAGCCGGCTGAGGCTGTGCCCGGAGAAGGCCGGGGCGAAGAAGAAGGCGTTGAACGGCTCCGCCTGCCGCAGGTCGCGGGTGGGAATCCGGGCCATCTGGCCGGAGACCTTGGTGAGGGCCGAGGCCAGGGCCGAGGGACGCCCGGTGAGCAGCGCGCCCGACCGGTCGGCGGACAGCTCGCGGTAGCGCGAGAGCAGCCGGGTCAGCAGGAAGCTGATCACGTAGACCACGGCGCTGACCAGCGGGACGAGCAGCAGGGCCGCGTTCTGGTTGTTCCGCGAGCGGCCGAGCCCGGTCCACAGGGCCATTCGGGTGATGAGCCCGGCCAGCACGCCGAGGAAGGCGGCCACCGTCATCACGGCCACGTCCCGGTGGGCGACGTGCGAGAGCTCGTGGGCGAGCACGCCCTCCAGCTCCTCGGGCTCCAGCCGCCGCAGCAGGCCCCGGGTGGCGCAGACCAGCGAGGTGCGGCGGCTGCGGCCGGTGGCGAAGGCGTTGGGCACGTCGGTGTCCGCGATGGCCACCCTGGGCTTGGGCATGTCGGCCAGCGCGCACAGCCGGTCCACGGCGCCGTGCAGCTCGGGGGCCTGCTCCGGGGTCACCTCACGGGCGCCCATGCTGAAGGCCGCGATCCGGTCGCTGAACCAGAACTGGAGCACGAACAGGGCCGCCGCGATCACCACGACCAGCGGCCAGGAGTCCCCCAGGGCCCAGACCAGCAGCCCCACGAAGACCACGTAGAGCAGCCCGATGAGGAACATGGTCAGCACCATGCGGCTGGTGAGCTTGCGGTCTGCGGCGAATCTCGTGCGCGACATGCCTTCCTCCCGGCGGCGCCGTCTGCGCCGTTACCCCTCAAACGTAAAACAGCCGGGAGGAAGGCGAAGCCCGTCGAAAGGAGGCGAGACGAGGCGAGAGGAGGCAAGGATAACCGAGAGTAGCCGAGGGTAACCGAGGAAAAGTGGGGCAAGCGGCGGGAGGGGGCATGCGGCCGTGGGCGGACCTGCCCGGGCGCCGGCTCAGGGGTCGAGCCGGGCGGCCACCGGCAGGTGGTCGCTGCCGGTGGCCGGGAGCGTCCAGGAGGAGACCGGTTCCAGATCGCGGACCAGGATCTGGTCGATCCGCGCCATCGGGAACCCGGCCGGCCAGCTGAAGCCGAAGCCGGCGCCCGCCGCGCCCTGGGTGGAGCGCAGCTGGGAGGTGAGCGGGGCGAGCGCCCCGTCGTTCATCGTGCCGTTCAGGTCGCCGAGGAGCACCGCCCGGTGCAGGCCCTCCTCGGAGATGGCCTGGCCGAGCAGCTCGGCGGCCCGGTCCCTGCGCTCGGCGGTGAAGCCCGCCCGGAACTGCACCCGCACCGAGGGCAGGTGCGCCACGTAGACCGCGATGTCGCCGAGGGCGTCGGTGCTGACCGTGGTCCGCATCGCCCTGACCCAGCCCATGCCGGTGTCCACGGGGGCGGTGTCGCTGAGCGGGTACCTGCTCCACAGCCCGACGGTGCCCTGGACGGCGTGGTAGGGGTAGGCCGCCGCGAGCCCCGCCTCGTAGGTCTCCATGGCGCTCTGCGGCAGCTCCTGGAGGGCGACCAGGTCGGCGCCGCTGCCGGCCAGCTTCTCCGCGGTGCCCTCGGGGTCGGCGTTGTCGGCGTCCACGTTGTGGCTGACCACCATGAGCGCGCCGCCGTCGGAGGTCTTGTCGATCAGCAGGCCGCCGAAGAGGTTCAGCCACACCAGAATCGGCACCAGCAGGCAGACCAGGGCCGTGGCGGAACGCCGCAGCACGGCGCAGACCACGAGCACCGGGACGGCGAGGCCGAGCCAGGGCAGGAAGGTCTGCAGGAGGCTGCCGAGGTTGCCGATCTCGTTGGGCACCTTCGCGTGGACGAGCAGCACCAGCGCGAGGAACAGCGAGCTGCCGCCCACCCACCAGCCGCGGCGCCACAGCCCCGCCCGGTCGCTCCAGCGCGGCTTCGCGCTTGCGGCTCCCGCGGCTTCCGTCTCGGGTCCGCCGCCGTCCTCGGCGTCCTGGTCCGGCTGGGTTCCGGGGGTGTACAAGCGTGCCGTCCCTGCGTCGACTGACCATGGCCACTGCGCCCGGCCCCTCCGCGGAGTCCGGGGTGCGTCAGAGCACAAGACGGTCACGGCGGCGCCCGAGGTTCCGTTATATCAGCCGTTCGCACCACGGGATTTCGCCTCTCCGGGCGCGAGCGCCGCCGCCGTCCGCCGCCGGCGGCCTCGCGCGCCCGTCTTTCCCCGTTGCTCCGTCGGTGCGACGATGGAGGCGATCCGGGGACGCCGGAATGGCGCCTCGAGACGAATGTGAACAGGAGCAGCGTGATGACGCAGCACACGCCTGTCCAGGACCCGGCCACGCGGCCGGAGGTGTCTGGGCTCTACGGCGGCAAGCGGAGCCGCCGGACCACCGTACGGGACATAGCGAAAGCGAAGGCGCGCGGCGAGAAGTGGCCGATGCTCACGGCCTACGACGCGATGACCGCCTCGGTCTTCGACGAGGCGGGCATCCCGGTGATGCTGGTGGGCGATTCGGCGGGCAATGCCCACCTCGGATTCGACAGCACGGTCCCGGTGACGCTGGACCACATGGTGATGCTGGCGGCGGCCGTGGTGCGCGGCACCAGGCAGGCGCTGATCGTCGGCGACCTGCCCTTCGGCTCCTACCAGGAGAGCCCGGCGCAGGCCCTGCGCAGCGCGACCCGGCTGGTGAAGGAGGCCGGGGTCGGGGCCGTGAAGCTGGAGGGCGGCGAGCGCTCGGCCGACCAGGTCAGGACGCTGGTGGAGGCCGGGATTCCGGTGATGGCCCACGTGGGCTACACGCCGCAGTCGGTGCACGCCTACGGCGGGCACCTGGTGCAGGGGCGCGGCGAGGAGGCGGCGCAGCAGGTGCTGCGGGACGCCAAGGCGGTGCAGGACGCGGGCGCCTTCGCGGTGGTGCTGGAGCTGGTGACGGCCGAGATCGCCGCCGAGGCCACCAGGAGCCTGCACATCCCGACCATCGGCATCGGCGCCGGTCCCGACTGCGACGCGCAGGTGCTGGTCTGGACGGACATGGCCGGGATGACGGACTGGCCTGGCGACAGGACGCCGCGCTTCGTGAAGCAGTACGCGCGGCTGCGTGAGGTGCTCGGGGACGCGGCGCGCGCGTTCGCCGAGGACGTCGTCGGCGGGGCCTACCCGGCCGAGGAGCACAGCTTCCACCGGCGGCCGGCGCAGGGCTGAGCCGCCCGGCGGCCCGCCCGCCGCGGCCGGTGAGCCGAGGCCGGTGGCCCAAGGCCCCGGCGCCCGCCTCGTCCGCCCCCGCCCGTCCGCGCGACGGGCGGGGGCGGACGCGCGTCCGGGCCTTCGGCGGGGTGCGGGCCGGGGGCAGGCGGCCACAAGCGGGACGTCGGCGGCCTGTCGGCGGCCTGTCGGTGGCCTGTCGGCGGGGGCTGTCAGCGTGCCCCCATGACGCGAGAAGACTCCACGGGCCCCGAGCCCAACGCCGTGGAAGTCCGCGGGCTCGTCAAGCGGTTCGGCGAGACCAGGGCGCTCGACGGCGTCGACCTCGACGTGCGCCCGGGCACCGTGATGGGGGTGCTCGGGCCGAACGGCGCGGGCAAGACCACCCTGGTGCGCTGCCTGTGCACGCTGCTGCGCCCCGACGCGGGCACGATGCGGGTGGCCGGCTTCGACCCGCTGCGCCAGCCGCGGCACCTGCGCCGCGTGATCGGCCTGACCGGCCAGTACGCCTCGGTCGACGAGAAGCTCTCCGGCTTTGAGAACCTCTACCTCATCGGGCGGCTGCTGAACCTGCCGCGCGCCCGGGCCCGGCTGCGGGCGGAGGAGATGCTGGAGCGGTTCTCGCTGGCCGAGGCCGCCAGGCGCCCGGCCGGGAAGTACTCGGGCGGCATGCGCCGCCGCCTCGACCTGGCGGCCTCCATGATCGGCGTGCCGCGGGTGCTCTTCCTCGACGAGCCGACCACGGGCCTCGACCCCCGCACCCGCAACGAGGTGTGGGAGGAGATCCAGCGCATCGTCGCCGAGGGCAACACGGTGCTGCTGACGACGCAGTACATGGAGGAGGCCGAGCGGCTGGCGAGCGAGCTGACGGTGATCGACCACGGCCGGGTGATCGAGCGGGGCACCGTCGAGCAGCTCAAGTCGCGGGTCGGGGGCCGCACGCTGCGGGTGCGCCCGGCCGACCCCGGGCAGCTGGCGGCGATGGCGGCGGCGCTCGCCGAGGCCGGGCTCGCCGCGGCCACCCCGGCGGGCGCCGGGGCGGCGGAGGGCGAGCTGAGCCTGCCGGTGCTCGACGACGCGCAACTGACCGCCGTGGTGGGGCTGCTGGCCGCGCGCGGCTTCGGCATCGCCGACATCGGGACCCACCTGCCGAGCCTGGACGAGGTGTTCCTGCTGCTGACCGGCCGCCCCGCCGGCGAGCGGCGAAAGACGCCGCAGGACCGGGAGGGCGGGCCGGAAGGCGGCCAGGGGCACGACCAGGGGCACGAGGGACCCGGGGGACGCGAGGCGCGGGAGACGCGGGAGGCAGTGGCATGAGCGACACCGGGCGGGTCGAGGACGCCAGGATCGGGCTGCGGAACGGCCTGCGGCACATCGGGGCACTGTTCCGCCGCAACGTCCTCCAGGCGCGGCAGGACCCGGAGTCGATGATGGACGCCCTGGTGATGCCCGTCGTCTTCACGCTGCTGTTCGTCTACGTGTTCGGCGGCGCGCTCTCGGAGGACCGCGGCGCCTACGTGAACTACGTGGTGCCGGGGCTGCTGGGCATGATGGGCGTCACCATCGCCATGGCCGTGGGCACCGGCATCCACGAGGACTTCGAGAAGGGCGTGATGGACCGGTTCCGGTCGATGCCGATCGCCCGTTCCTCGGTGCTGATCGCGAAGGTGGCGATGGAGGTGGTGCGGCTGCTGCTCTCCTGCGTGGTGCTGCTGAGCGTCGGCTTCCTGGTGGGGCTGCACGTGGGCGGCCGGTGGCCCGGGCTGGTGGGCGCGGCCGGTCTCTCCACGCTGTTCGGGGCCTCGCTGGTGTGGATCTTCATCCTGCTCGGCCTCACGCTGAAGACCTCACAGGCGATCCAGGCGTTCGGGCTGCTGACGCTGATGCCGCTGCAGTTCGGTTCCTCGGTCTTCGTGCCGACCGGCACGATGCCGGGCTGGCTGGCCGCGTTCGCCGACGCCAACCCGCTGTCGATCCTGGCGGAGGCCTCGCGGAACCTGGTCAACGGCGGCGCCGTCGCCGGGCCCGCGCTGGGGGTCCTGCTGTGGTCCGCCGGCATCACGGCGGTCACCGCCCCGCTGGCGGTGGCGCGGTTCCGCACCCGCACGGCCTGAGCCGTGCCCTGGCCGGTCCCGGCGGCGCCGCGGGCCGGCCAGGCTCAGCGGGCGGTGCGGGCCCGCCGCGCGTAGTACCAGGCCATGTTCGAGGACAGGCCGGTCATCAGCAGCCAGACGACGCCGAGCCAGTTGCCCCGGACGAAGGACAGCACCGCCGCGGCCAGGGTCAGGGCGCAGACGAGCAGGGCGTAGCGGGCGAGGCGCCGCGCCTGGGCGGCGGCGGCCGCCTGCTGGGCGGTCTCTGACATGGGTGCTCCGGGCGGTTCTCGCGTGGCTGTCGGGAACGGTCGTGGACGGTCGTGAAGGGTCGTGAAGGGTCGTGAAGGGGGCGGCAGCGGGTCGGGGGCGGGCTCAGATGTCGGTGAGGCGGACTCCGGCGTGTGCGTGGTAGCGGCGGTTGACGGAGATCAGGTTGGCGACCAGCGCCTCGACCTGGTGGGCGTTGCGCAGCCGCCCGGCGTACACGCCGCGCATCCCGGGAATCCTGGCGGCCAGCGCCTGCACCAGCTCGCAGTCGGCCCGGCTCTCGCCCAGGACCATCACGTCGGTGTCGATCTTCTCGACGGCCGGGTCCTGGAGCAGCACGGCGGACAGGTGGTGGAAGGCCGCGGTCACCCGGGCCCCGGGCAGCAGGGCCGCCGCCTGCTGGGCGGCGCTGCCCTCCTCGGGGACCAGCGCGTAGGCGCCGCGCTTGTCGAAGCCGAGCGGGTTCACGCAGTCGACGACGAGCTTGCCCGCCAGCTCCTCGCGCAGCGCCTCCAGGGTCCTGGCGTGTCCCTCCCAGGGCACCGCGACGATCACCACGTCGCTCTCGCGGGCGCAGCCCGCGTTGTCCAGGCCGCGCACGCCGTGGCCGAGCTCGGCCGCCGCGGCCTCGGCGCGCTCCGCGGCGCGGGAGCCGACGATCACCGGCTGACCGGCCCTGGCCAGCCGGTAGGCCAGGCCGCGGCCCTGGTCGCCGGTGCCGCCGAGCACGCCGACGGTCAGCCCCGAGACGTCGGGCAGCTCCCAGGGGTCCTTGGTAGGTGTCATGCCTGAATCCTGCCACCGCGCCCGGCGGGGCGGCCCCTCGCCCCCGCCGCGCACCACCGGCTACGTGCCGCCGCCCGGGCCCGGCTCCCCGTCCCGGTCCTGGTCCCGGTCGTCGCTCCAGCGCGGGTCGTTGCGCCAGCGCTCGTTGCGCTCCCTGGCCAGGTCCATCGCGTGCTCGGCCTCGGTGCGGCCCGGATAGGGCCCCATCCGGTCCTTGGCCGGGCAGTCCGGGCCCTCCTCGACCCTGCGGTGCCTGAGGCAGTAGTACCACTCCCCCGGCTTGCCGGAGGGCTCGCGGGAGAACAGGCGGCTGATGAGACGTCCGAAGGCGGCCATGCCCCTATCCTGCCCGCCCGCGCCCGTTCGGGAGCGCCCGTAGACTCGGCCCCATGTCTGGCCAGTCGCTCCTCACTCCCGGCACGCTCTCCCCCGCCCGCCAGGTGCCGGCCGCCATTCCCCGGCCCGAGTACGTCGGCCGCCCTGGCCCCGCCCGCTACGCCGGGCCGCACGTGCAGGACGCCGAGACGATCGAGAAGATGCGGCTGGCCGGCCGGGTGGCGGCCCAGGCGCTGCGGGAGACCGCGGCGCACATCGCGCCCGGGGTGACGACCGACCGGCTCGACGAGGTGGCGCACGCCTTCCTGTGCGACCACGGCGCCTACCCCTCGACGCTCGGCTACCGCGGCTTCCCGAAGTCGCTGTGCACCTCGGTCAACGAGGTGATCTGCCACGGCATCCCCGACTCCACGGTGCTGCGCGAGGGCGACATCGTGAACCTGGACATCACGGCCTACCTGGGCGGCGTGCACGGGGACACCAACGCGACCTTCCTGGTCGGCGGCCCCGAGGCCGTGGACGAGGAGTCGCGGCTGCTGGTGGAGCGCACCAGGCAGGCGCTGGAGCGGGCCATCCGCGCCGTGCGCCCGGGCCGGATGATCAACGTGATCGGCCGGGTCGTGGAGTCCTACGCGAAGCGCTTCGGCTACGGGGTGGTGCGCGACTTCACCGGGCACGGCATCAACAGCTCCTTCCACTCGGGGCTGATCATCCCGCACGTCGACGACCCGGCGGCGACCACGGTGATGGCGCCCGGGATGACGTTCACCATCGAGCCGATGCTGAACCTGGGCACCCACGAGTGGGAGATGTGGGAGGACGGCTGGACGGTGGTGACCAGGGACCGCAGGCGCTCGGCCCAGTTCGAGCACACGCTCCTGGTGACCGAGGAGGGGGCGGAGATCCTCACGCTGCCGTAGCCCTCGGCCGGCGCCCGTGCATCAAGCGCTTCGCTCAGGTGGCCCCTCTCGACTCGGGCGAGCCCGGGCGGTGAGCACGGCGGGGGCGCGGGCAGCCCGCCCGCCGCGCGTCGAGGCCGTCTTCGGCGCCCTTCTTTCCAGTGACTTTTCCCGATAAGAGCGTTTTCCGCTTCGGGTAGCGGAGGCGGCAGGCGAGGCTGAGGCCCAGGAACGCGGCACCACAAGGAGTACGTCCTGGGCACCTCCCACCGCAGCGCACGCACGAGGCGAGCGAGCGTGCTCTGCGTTCTCACGGTCCTCGGCTCGCTGCTCGCCAGCGCCTGCGGTTCTTCCGGCGGCGGCGGTTCGGCGTCGGTCGCCCCGAAGGACGTCGGCCCGGCCTCCGGCCACCTCACCTGGTACGCCATCAACTTCGGCCCCGAAGGGTTCCCCCAGAAGCTCGTCGACGCCTTCCAGCGCGACCACCCCGGCATCACGGTCACCTACCAGGCCGCCCCCAACAACACCGACACCATGCGGGCGACCCTCACCACCGAGATCTCCGGCGGCTCGGGCAGCATCGACGTCTACAACGGGGACGTGGTCTGGCCCGCCCAGTTCGGCAAGGCCTCGCTGGCGATGCCGCTCGACGCGCACCTCCCGGACGGCTACTGGGACCGCTTCCCCAGGGAGCGGGCCGACATCGCCGAGTACCGGGGCGAGCACATCGGCGCGCCGCTCTACGTGGACGCCGGTCTCATGTACTACCGCAAGGACCTCCTCGACAAGCACCACCTGCCGGTCCCCAAGACCTGGGAGGAGCTGAAGCGGACGGCGGCCAGGCTCCAGCGGTCGGGCGACGTCCGCTACGGCTACGTCGCACAGTGGGCGAACTACGAGGGCCTGACGGTGGACTGGACGGAGATGTCGGCCGCCGCCGGGGGCCGCACCGTGTCCCGCGACGGCCGCCGGCCGGCGATCGACTCGCCGGAGAACCGGCGGGTGCTGCGTTTCATGCGGGACATGCTCGACGAGGGGGTGGCCCCCTCCGCGATCACCAGCTTCCAGGAGCAGCAGTCCCTGCAGACCTTCGTCGAGGGGGACGCGGCCTTCCACCGCAACTGGGCCTACGCCTACGGCGAGGCGAACAACCCGAAGACCTCGCAGGTCGTGGGCAAGGTCGGCATCGCCCCGCTGCCCGCCTTCGACGGCGAGAAGGGCCCGGGGAAGTCCGCGGCCGGCGGCTGGAACCTGATGGTGAACCCGCACAGCGACGCGATCGGCGCCGCCCTGACCTTCATCAGGTGGATGACCGGCGAGAAGGCTCAGCGGATGCTGGCGGAGAACGGGGTGATCCCGGCGCGCAGCGACGTGCTGCACGACGAGGACCTCCAGCGCGGCAACCCGGCGCTGAAGGCGGCGGCCGACGCGCCGCTGGTCTCGCGGCCCTCCGGCATCGCCCGCTACGCCCAGCTCAGCCACGGGGTCTACACGAACGTCAACGGTTCGCTGGCCGGCTCGGCCTCCCCGGGCAGCGCCCTCCACGCGGCCGCGGAGGACATCGAACGCGTGCTGGAAGGCCGGGCGCTGTGAGCCCCGGGCGGCGCCGGCCCGCGGGCGCACCCGCGGCGCCGGAGACGGCACCCGCCGTGGCCGGGCGCGGCGAGCCGGCGCGCCTTCCCGGCCGCAGCACCAGGGCAGCAGAAGGGATGGTCCCGCGATGAGCGACACCCCGATGTCCTCGGGATCGCCGGACGACGATGACGACCCGACGCTCTCCTTCGTGCCGGACGACGTCGCCACCGGTGGGCACCGCGCCAAGCCGCCGGCGCCTCCGGGGCTCAGGCCGCCGCCCAAGCGGCGTCAGCGCGTCCTCGGCATGGTGCAGCGCTCCCCGCTCGAACGGAAGTTCGCGCGGCTCGGCTGGCGGTTCGCGGCCCCCTCGCTGATCGTGGTGGCCGGGGTGACGCTGTTCCCGATCGCCTTCTCGGTGGCGATGAGCCTCAGCGACGTGCGCGTCTCCTCGAACGGCTTCGAGCTCTCCGGGCTGACCACGGAGAACTACTCGGTCCTCTTCAGCTCCGAGCGCTGGCGGCACGCGCTGGTGTTCACCGTCTGCTACACGATCGGCACCGTGCTGACCGAGCTGGTCCTCGGCACCGCCATCGCCCTCGTCCTGGAACGGCTGAGCGGCTCGCGCGGCTGGATGATGGCCTTGCTGCTGTTGCCCTGGGCGATGATCACGGTCGTTTCCGCGCAGCTGTGGGCGTACATGTACAACGGGGTCTACGGGGTGCTCACCTCGCTCTCGGAGAACCTCACCGGCGAGGCGCGGCAGTTCCTCGGCACGCCCGTGCCCGCGATGGTCTCCATGGCGGTCGCCGACATCTGGAAGACCACCCCCTTCGTGGCGATCATCGTGCTGGCCGGCCTGATGATGCTGCCGAGCGACGTCATCGAGGCGGCGAAGGTGGACGGCGCGGGCGGCTGGACCGTGTTCTGGCGCGTCCGGCTCCCGCTGCTTCGCCCGGCGCTGACCATCGCGGTGCTCTTCCGCATCCTGCAGGCCTTCGGCATCTTCGACCTGCCCTTCGTGCTGACCGGCGGCGGCCCGGGCGACGCCACCGAGTCGCTGGCCCTGCTGGGCTGGCAGGTCATGTTCACCAATCTGGACTTCGGGCCCGGCGCGGCCGTGGCGGCGAGCACCGCCGGGCTGGTGCTCATCGGCTGCCTGGTATTCCTGCGGGCGTTCCGCGCCCGGGTCGGCGACGAGGAGGGCGGGACATGACGGGCACCACCGAGGCGGCCGAGCCGGCGGGGGCGCCGGACGCGCCCGTGGCCGAGGACGGCTCACGGACCAGGAGGCTGCGCTTCACCTGGGTACACGCGGCGGCGCTGCTGATCGCCCTGTTCGTGGCGGCGCCGCTGTTCTGGATGGCCGTGACCTCGCTGAAGCCGCCGGAGGAGATCGGCGCCAACCCGCCGACGCTGCTGCCGAAGAACTCCACCTGGTCCAACTACCGGGACGCGTTCGGCACGAACAACTTCGGCACCTACCTGTTCAACTCCTTCCTGGTCTCGGTCGTGGCCACGCTTCTGGTGCTCGGGCTGAGCTCCTTCGCCGGCTACGCGCTGGCCCGGCTGCCGTTGCGCGGCAAGGAGCCGATCATGGTGGCGCTGCTGATGATCTCCCTCTTCCCGACGGTGGCGCTGGCCGCTCCCCTGTTCCTGCTGATGCGCGATATCGGCTGGCTCAACAGCTATCAGGGGCTCATCCTTGTCTACACGGCGCTCAACGTTCCGTTTGCGGTCTGGATTCTGCGGAACTTCTTCCTCGGGATTCCGAAGGAGATGGAGGAGGTGGCATGGGTGGACGGCGCTTCGCCCCTGCGCACCGTGGTCTCCGTGATCCTGCCGCAGGCCGCGCCCGGCCTCTTCACCGCCGCGATCTTCACGTTCACCGCCTGCTGGACGGAGTTCCTGATCGCGCTGACCCTCAACACCGCGGACCGGTTCCGCACCATGCCGGTGGGCCTCGCCCTGTTCGGCAGCCAGTTCACCGTCCCCTACGGCACGATCTTCGCCGCCGCAACGGTCTCGGTGCTGCCCATCGCGCTGCTGGTCCTCATCTTCCGCCGCGCCGTGGTTTCCGGACTGACCTCGGGCGCCGTCAAGGGCTGACGAAAGGTTCCTCTCCATGCCGTCCTCCCGCCGCCCCACCCCGTCGTGGCTGGCCGACGCCGTCCTCTACCAGATCTATCCGCAGAGCTTCGCCGACTCCGACGGCGACGGCATCGGCGACTTCGCCGGGATCACGGACCGCCTGGACCACCTGTCCTGGCTCGGCGTCAACACCGTCTGGCTGAACCCCTGTTTCGACTCGCCCTTCAGGGACGCGGGCTACGACGTCTCCGACTACCTGTCGGTCGCCCCGCGCTACGGCACGGCGGACGACCTGGCCAAGCTGGTGGAGGAGGCGGGCCGGCGCGGCATCCGCGTCATGCTCGACCTGGTGGCCGGGCACACCTCCGATCAGCACCCCTGGTTCAAGGCGGCGGCCGAGGACCCGCAGGACCACCGCTACATCTGGGCCGAGGGCACGGCGGGGAGCCTGCCGCCGCGCTTCGTCGCCTCCCCGGGCAGCAGGCCGGGCGGCTTCCTGCCCAACTTCTTCGACACCCAGCCCGCGCTCAACTTCGGCTACGCCCGCGAGGACCCGGACGAGCCCTGGCGGCAGCCGGTGGACGCCGCGGGGCCGCGCGCCAACCGGGCGGCGCTGCGCGAGGTGATGGACCACTGGCTGCGGCTGGGCCTGGCCGGCTTCCGGGTGGACATGGCGCACTCGCTGGTCAAGGACGACCCTGGCATGACGCGCACCTGCGAGTTGTGGGGGGAGTTGCGCGACTGGCTGGACCGCACCCACCCCGAGGCGGCGCTGCTCGCCGAGTGGGGCGACCCGGCGGTCTCGGTGCCCGCCGGTTTCCACTCCGACTTCTTCCTCCAGTTCGGCGGCCCCTCCGACGGGCTGCCGATGCGGTCGCTGTGGAACAACATGCACGGCACGGTCGCCGACCACTGGACGCAGCGCACCTGCTACTTCGACGCCGAGGGCGGCGGCTCGGCCGGGCCCTTCGTGACGGCCTGGGAGTCGGTGAACGCGGTCATCGGCGAGCAGGGCTTCGCCGCCCTGCCCACCGCCAACCACGACTTCTCCCGCCTGGCCTGCGGGCCGCGCACCGCGGAGCAATTGCCCCCGGCCTTCGCCTTCCAGCTGACCTGGCCCACGCTGCCCGCCATCTACTACGGCGACGAGATCGGCATGCGTTTCGTGCCCGGGCTTCCCGACCACGAGGGCAGCGTGCTCGGCCCGCGCTACAACCGGGCCGGCTCGCGCACCCCGATGCAGTGGGACGACTCCCCCAACGCCGGCTTCTCCACCGCCCCCGCCGACCGGCTCTACCTGCCGATCGACCCGGAGCCCGACCGGCCCACGGTGGCGGCCCAGCGGGCGCACGAGCACTCGCTGCTGCACCTGGTGCGGCGCCTGATCGCGCTGCGCAAGGCCACCCCCGAGCTGGGCCCGCGGGGCTCGGTCGAGGTGCTGCACAGCGGCTATCCCTTCGCCTACGTCCGGGGCGAGCGCTACCTCGTGGTGGTCAACCCGCGGCGGGCCGCCGCCACCCTGCCACTGCCGCGCCGGGCCCTGGCCGCGGGACGGCCGGTGGAGACCTCGGGCGTCACCCTGGAGGGCGGGGAGGCGGTCGCGCCCGGCTTCTCCTTCGGCATCTTCGCGCTCTGAGCGCGCGCCCCTTTCGGGGCGCGCCCCCTGCCTCCGCACGCCGGTTCGCCTCCCCGCGGGGCGGGCCGGCGTGCGGGTGCCTGCGGCGGCCCACCGCGTCCCGGCGGGCGAGGCGCGCATGCCGGGGCGCGCCGCTCACGCATGGGGAGCGCGTGAGCTGGCCATGCGCCGGGCAGTGCTTCCACAGGAAGTGACCCTGTAGTTCCCCTTCTCCGTGGCCGAGGTGGTGCGGAGGGGCCGCGCCCCCGGGGCGCGCACCCCGGCCGAGCGCGAGGGGTCGGAGGCGGTGGCGCAGGCGCCGGCCGCCACCGGGCCGACCGCCTTCGCCGGCCGTCCCTCCTCCGCGCTCTCCTGCGGGGAACGGGCCCGCGCCGCCCCGGCCGGGGTGCTCGCCCGGCGGGCGCCCCCGCCGCTGCTCGGCGAGCCGGCCGCCGCCCTTGACCTGCGGCATCGGGAGCCTGGGCCGGAGCCTGGGCCGGAGCCGGGCCGGGGCCTTGCCGCGGCCGGCAACGCGGTGGTGGCGGTGGCGCACCGCCTCGGGCTCGCCGCCGCCCACGCCGGCCGGCCGGCCGTGCCGCGCCAGGGCCGGCTCGCCGCGCCCGGCGCGCCCGCCGCCGGGTTCCGGGAGGAACGGCCCCGCCGCGTCCACCGGCACCCGCCGCAGGTGCCGGCGCCTCCCGGGACCGGCCATCTCCCGGCGGTGCCGCGCCTGAGGTGACGCCCCGGCGGGGCCCGGCCGGCGCCCCCGGAAATCTCCGGCGAACGGCAGTCAAACGTCAGGGGCATGCCCTAACCTTTTCTCGGCGCGGCGCGCGCTCAAGGGGAGATGAGGACGCGCCGACTTCGCCGGGGCCTCGCCACAGCCGGGCCGGGGCTACGTCACCGTTCCGCTTCGGCTCTACTCTGGTTCTTCGCTGCCCCGACACCACGGTCACCACGAATCGCGTCACCGCCGCCCGATCCGCCGCACCTCCGTCCTCGCCCGCCGCCGCACGTCCGCTCTCGCACGCCGCCGCGCGCCCGCGGCTTCCCGGCCACGCCGACAGGCCGGGAGCAACCTCGTTGCCGCATCCACACCTTGGGGGGTACATGCGTCATCACCCGGCACGCTCACGCTACGGCGTCACTCGAAGACCAACCGTGTCCGGTCACGGGCCGATACGCCGCCGCAGCGTCTCGCCCTGGTATCCCCCGCTCACCGTCGCCGCCGACGCCGCCGGCGTCTTCCTGCCCGTCCTCGCCGTCTACCTGTCGGCCCACGAACCGCGCCCGCCGGCCGCCGCCACCGTCGCCGCCCTGTCCTGGCTCACCGTCAGGGCGCTGCGCCACCGCTACCACGGCCGCACCCTCGGCACCCTGGGCGAGAACCGCGGCCTGCTGGCCACCTGCCAGGACTGGCTGGCGCTGCTCGGCCTCCTCGCCGTCCTGCGCGCCTGCACCGGGGAGAGCTCCCACGTCGCCACCGCCCTGCTCGCCCTCGCCCCCGCGCCCCTGGTCAGCGGCGCCACCGGGGCGGCCATCCACCGCCACCTCGCCGGCCGCAGGCACCGGGCCCAGGCGGTGCGGCGGGTGCTGGTCGTCGCCGAGCCCCGGCTGGTCGACGCGATCGTCGCCCAGCTCGCCGCCCGCACCGACCACGCCTACGTCGTCATCGGCGCGGTCGCGGTCGGCGAGGGCGGCGAAGTCACCTGCGGCGCCCCGGAGATGGGGCGCCTTGACGCCGTGGTCCCGCCCTGCCACGTGCCCGACCCGGTGCCGGAGGGCACCGACGGCTCCACCGTGCTCGCCGCCGCCCGCCGCAGGCACGCCGACCTGGTGCTGGTCGCCCCCGGCTGCCTGCTCGCCGGCGAACGCCTGCGGCGGCTGTCCTGGGCGGTGCAGGACGCCGGGCTGGCCCTGGCCGTGGTCACCGGGCTCACCGAGGTCGCCTTACGCCGGCTGACCCTGTCCACCGCGGCCGGGCTGACCCTGCTGCACCTGGCCCCGCCGCTGCGCCACGGCCCGCAGCCCGCGCTGAAGTCCGTCCTCGACCGCTCGGCCGCGGCCCTCGCCCTCGTGCTGCTCGCCCCGCTGTTCGCGCTGCTCGCGCTCGTCGTGTGGCTCGACTCCCGGGGGCCCGTGCTCTACCGGCAGACCAGGATCGGGCACCGCGGAACGCCGTTCACGCTGTGGAAGTTCCGGACCATGGTCGCCGACGCGGAGCGCCGCAGGCCCGGGCTCGAAGCGGCCAACGAGCACCTGTCGGGGCCGCTGTTCAAGATCCGCCGCGACCCCAGGGTCACCCGCATCGGCCGGCTGCTGCGCCGCACCTCGCTCGACGAACTGCCGCAGCTGATCAACGTGGTGCGCGGCCAGATGTCGCTGGTCGGGCCCAGGCCCCCGCTGCCCGAGGAGGTCGCCCGCTACGGCGCGGTCGCCCTGCGGCGCCTGCGCGTCAAGCCGGGGCTGACCGGGCCCTGGCAGGTCAGCGGGCGCTCCGACCTGTCCTGGGACGAGGGCCTGGCGCTCGACCTGTTCTACGCGGACAACTGGTCGGTCACCGGCGACCTCGACGTGCTCGCCCGCACCTTCCGCGCCGTCGTCGACGGCCGGGGCGCCTACTAGGAGCCGGGGTGGGCGAGCCACCACCGGTAGGTGTCCCGGATGCCCCGGGCGAGGTCAACCCGCGGGGCGAAGCCCAGCTTGCGCAGCCTGGTGACGTCGAGCAGCTTGCGCGGGGTGCCGTCCGGCCTGGCCGGGTCCCAGGCGATGCCGCCGGCGAAGCCGACCGCATCGGCCACGGTCCGCGCCAGCTCGGCGATGGTGAGGTCCTCGCCGCAGCCCACGTTCAGCGCCAGCTCGCCGTCGTAGCGGCGCAGCAGCGTCAGGCAGGCGCGGGCCAGGTCCTCGCTGTGCAGGAACTCCCGGCGCGGGGTGCCCGTGCCCCACAGCACCACCTCGGGCCGCCCCTCGCGGGCCGCCTCGTGGAAGCGGCGGATCAGGGCGGGCAGCACGTGCGAGGTCTCCGGGTCGAAGTTGTCGCCGGGGCCGTAGAGGTTCGTCGGCATGGCGGCGATCCAGGCGCGGCCGTACTGCCTGCGATAGGAACGCACCTGGCTGATCCCGGCGATCTTGGCCAGGGCGTAGGGCTCGTTCGTCGGCTCGAGCGGGCCGGTCAGCAGCGCCTCCTCCGGGATCGGCTGCGGGGCCTGCCTGGGGTAGATGCAGGAAGACCCAAGGAACAGCAGGCGGTCGACGTCCGCGGCGTGCGCGCCGGCCAGCACGCTGAGCTGGATGCGGAGGTTGTCCTCCAGGAACGGCACCGGGAAACGCTGGTTGGCCATGATTCCCCCCACCGTGGCGGCGGCCAGCACCACTGCGTCCGGCCGCACCCCGGCGAGGTAGCGCGCCGTGCGCTCCGCGTCGCGGAGGTCGAGCTGTTCGCGGGTCCTGGTGAGCACCTCGTGGCCCTCGTCCGCGAGCACGCGGGCGAGGGCGGAACCGGCCAGGCCGCGGTGTCCCGCGACGAACACCCGGGCGCCCGGCGGCAGCAGAGTCGTCATGGACACGGATTGTGCCAGGGCGGCCACGACATCGAGGCGCATTCTCCGCCGATCGCCTTTCTCGCTCGACGGCCGGTTTTTTCGGCCCAAGCCGCCATACCACCGCTACCGATTGGGGGAATTCGCCATGAGCGACCGCGCGAGCAGAACCGCGCTGATCACCGGGGTGACCGGGCAGGACGGCTCCTACCTGGCCGAGCTGCTGATGGACAAGGGCTACACGGTGCACGGGCTTCTCCGCCGCTCCTCCTCGTTCAACACCGAGCGGATCGACCACATCTACCAGGCGCCGCAGGAGCCGGGCCGCACGCTGGTGCTGCACCACGCCGACCTCACCGACGGCGTCGCGCTGGTCAATCTGCTGCGCGAGGTGCGTCCCGACGAGGTGTACAACCTCGGGGCGCAGTCGCACGTGCGGGTCTCCTTCGACGCCCCGATGTACACCGCGGACGTCACCGGGCTCGGCACCCTGCGGCTGCTGGAGTCGATCCGGGCCAGCGGCATCGAGACCCGGATCTACCAGGCGTCCTCCTCGGAGATGTTCGGCTCGGCCCCGCCCCCGCAGAACGAGCGGACGCCCTTCCACCCGCGCAGCCCCTACGGCTGCGCCAAGCTCTACAGCTACTGGTCGACCGTCAACTACCGCGAGGCGTACGGCCTGTACGCCGTCAACGGCATCCTGTTCAACCACGAGTCACCGCGCCGCGGCGAGACCTTCGTCACCCGCAAGATCACCCGGGCCGTGGCGCGGATCAGGGAGGGCCTCCAGGAGGTGCTCTACCTGGGCAACCTGGACGCGGTGCGGGACTGGGGCTACGCCCCCGAGTACGTCGAGGCGATGTGGCGGATGCTCCAGCGGGACGAGCCGGACGACTACGTGGTGGCCACCGGGGTGCCGGCCACCGTGCGGGACTTCCTGCAGGCCGCGTTCGCCGCCGGGGGCCTGGACTGGACCGAGCACGTGCGCTTCGACCCCAAGTACGAGCGCCCCAGCGAGGTCGACGCGCTGGTCGGGGACGCCGCCAAGGCCCGCGAGCTGCTCGGCTGGGAGCCCGCGGTCCGCTGGCGGGAGCTGGCCGAGCTGATGGTCGAGGCCGACATCGCCGCGCTGAACGCCGAGTTGAGCGGCGCACGGGTCAGGATCGACCGGTGAGCCCAGGGGGCGCGGCGTGCATCGCTGCGCCCCCCGTGTGCGCCCACGCGCGCACAACCAGTGGGCATATTCGTTGGTCGACACCAGCGCCGCGCGCCCGCCCGCGGGGCGGGGCCGGCGGTGGCACAGGCAGGGCACGGGCGACAGGGAAGGCTGAACGATGAGCGAAAGACCCCGGACGGGGCGAAGAGAAGGACGACGGGCCGCGCGCGAGCCCGTCCCGGGCGCCCGCGCCCGCGGCATCCTGGGCGTGCTCGCCCTGCTCGCCGGCCTTATGGCCGGGGCGGGCCCCGGGGCGTTACCCGCCGCGCAGGCCCTGA
Source organism: Streptomyces hoynatensis (assembly GCF_003626535.1). Taxonomy (GTDB): domain Bacteria; phylum Actinomycetota; class Actinomycetes; order Streptomycetales; family Streptomycetaceae; genus Streptomyces; species Streptomyces hoynatensis. The sequence goes on along the minus strand of NZ_RBAL01000002.1, from coordinate 498,773 downwards.
CGCCGCCGGTCACCATGACCGCGGAGGACCTGCCCACCTGGCAGACCAACGGCATCGTCTTCGCCCTCGCCGAGGCCGACGGCGTCGTCTTCGCCGGCGGCACCTTCTCGGCCGTCAGGCCGCCGGGCGCCGAGCCCGGCACCCAGGAGCGGGCCGCGGGCAACTTCGTGGCCCTGGACGCCGCCACCGGCGAGCCGGCCACGGGCTGCGACCTGTCGTTCACGATCGGCTCGGGCACCGCGATGGTCCGCGCCCTGGCCGTCTCCCCCGACCACCGCACCCTGTACGCGGCCGGCAGCTTCGGCTCGGTCAACGGGGCGGGCGCCAGCAGCGTGGCCGCCTTCGCGCTGCCCGGCTGCACCCGCATCCCCTTCCCCGTGGCCGCCAACGGCATCGTGCGGGGCCTGGCCGCCACCGCCGACCGGGTCTACCTGGCCGGGGACTTCACCCAGCTCAACGGCCGGGCCCACGCCCGCTTCGGCGCGGTGACCACCGCGGGCGCGGTCGACGGGAACTGGGTCGCGGACGCCGACGAGATCGGCAAGGCCGTGGCCGTCACCCCCGACGGCGCACACGTCCTGCTCGGCGGCGACTTCTTCCGCGTGAACGGCGCCGCCTCCCACGCCCTGGCCGTCGTGGACGCCGGCACCGGCGACAACGTCCGCACGTACCCGGAGGGCTTCATCGAGCGCAACTCGACCGTCCAGGTCATCACCACCGACGACACCGGCTTCTACGTCGGCGCCGAGGGCACCGGCGGCGGCGTCTTCGACGGCAGGATCGCGCTCGACCTCGACACCCTCGACGAGCGCTGGCGCGACACCTGCCTGGGCGCCACCCAGGCGCTCGCGGTGCACGGCGAGGTGCTCTACAGCGGCCACCACGCCCACGACTGCTCCAGCATGGGCGAGTTCCCCAACCAGGAGCGGTACCACCTGCTCGCCCAGTCCGTGAACGACCCGGGAAAGCTGGGCTGGTTCCCCAACACCAACGACGGCCTCGGCGAGGCGCTGGGCCCGCGGGTGCTGGCCACCGCCACCGACGTGCCGGGCGACAGCCGCGACTACCTGTGGGTGGGCGGCGGCTTCACCGTCGTCGACGGCACCGCGCAGTGGGGCCTGACGCGCTTCGCCACCGGCCCCGACACCGGCGCCCCGCCCACTCCGGAGGCCCACGCGGCGGCCGGCCCCGGCGGCGGCATCGACCTGTCCTGGGCGCCGAGTTCCGACCTCGACGACAGCCTGCTGACCTACCGGGTCTACCGGGACGGCGGCACCTCGCCGGTGCACACCGTCCAGGCCGAGTCCCTGCCCTGGAGCCGCCCGCAGCTGACCTGGAACGACGCCGCCGCGGCCGGCGAGAGCCACAGCTACCGGATCTCGGCCACCGACGGGGCCGGCAACACCAGCGCCCTCTCGGCCCCCGTGACGGCCACCGCCGCCGCCGGCGGCGGCGAGCCCTACCGGGACGCGGTGCTCGCCGACCACCCCGCGCTGTACTGGCGCCTCGACGAGACGGCGGGCACCTTCGCCTCCGACCAGTCGGGCAACGGCAACAACGGCTTCCACCGCGGCGGCCCGCAGCGCGGCGTCACCCCGGCGGCGGTGCCGGGGCCGCAGGCCGCCTCCGCCGGCTACGACGGCACCGACTCCTTCACCTACAGCGACCGCCTCTTCTCCGGTCAGCAGCGCTTCACGCTGGAGACCTGGTTCCGGACCACGACGACCCGCGGCGGCAAGCTGATGGGGCTCGGCAACCTGACCGTCGGCGGCCCGAGCACCAGCCAGGACGACGTCCTCTACATGCTGGACGACGGCAGGCTGCGCTTCGGCTGCGTCATCTCGGGCGGCAGCCGGGTGCTCACCACCTCGCGCTCCTACAACGACGGCAGGTGGCACCAGGTCGCCGCCTCCATCGGGGCGCGCGGCATGGAGCTGTACGTGGACGGGGTGCGCACCAACGTCAACTCCGTGTTCACCTCGGCGCGCAACACCAGCGGCTACTGGCACGTCGGCGGGGACTCGCTGGCGAACTGGGCCAACCGGCCCAGCAGCGACTACTTCGCGGGGCAGCTGGACGAGACGGCCGTCTACCCGGCGCAGCTGACGGCGGCCAGGGTCGCGGCGCACCACGACGCGGCCTCGCTGCCTGCCGACAGCGTGACCGCGCTGGAGCCGACGGCCGACGCTTACGTCAACGGCGCGGCCCGCGGCGCGAACTACGGGCCGGACCAGCAGCTGGCCGTGCGCGGCACCTCGGCGTACGAGAGCTACCTCCGCTTCGGCCTGCCGAACGCCCCGGCAGGCCAGGTGCTCAAGAACGCGACGCTGCGGGTGCGGGTCTCGGACGACTCCGCCTCGGGCTCGGCCGACTCCTTCGCGGTGCGGCCCGTGACCGGCGACTGGCAGGAGACGGCCGTCACCTACGACACCCGCCCCACGCTCGGGGACACGGCCCTGGGCACGCTGGAGGCGCCGGCCACGCCAGGCGGCGTCTACGCGGCGCCCCTGGACCCGGCGACGGTGCGGGCCGCGCTCGGCGGGGAGCTGGACCTGGCCCTGACCGGCACCGGAGGGGACAGCCTGTGGTTCTGGTCCCGCGAGGCGCGGCAGACCTCGTACCACCCGCAGCTGCTGCTGACCTTCGGGGCGCCGTGAGCGGGCGGGCACGGCGCGCCGCGCTGCCGCTGCTCGTCGCCGTCCTCGGCCTCCTCGCCGCCTGCGGCGGGGGCGGGGACGGCGGCGGCGAGGGCGGCGCGGACGGCGGCCACCCGGAGGGCGCGGCCACGGCCCCGGCGGAGCCCGGCGGGCCCGCGGAAGGGGAGAGCCCCGGCGCGGACGCCGGGGGCGGCACCGCCGACGGCGTGCCGGACGAGACCCTGCCCGAGGACGAACTGACGCCCGCCGAGGGCGAGTTCACCGAGGAGCAGCGGGAGTACCTGGCGGGCAGGGTGCCGGAGGGCGTGGACCCGAACGCCATTCTCGCGCTGGGCTCCGAGGCCTGCGAGCGCGTCGGCTACCTGGCGCGGCACGACCCGCAGGGGGCCGCGGCGGCGCTGCGCGAGGACGAGATCCCGGGCGCCGCCGAGGCGGTGGCACACCTGTGCCCGGAGTACGCGGATCTGCTGGACGAGGCCGGTCGCGGGGACGCGGCCGGGGACGAGGGAGCACGGGAGTGAGCGAAGGGTGACCCGCCTGCCGATCGTGGTGGCGATACCGACGAAGAACGAGGCGGCCAACATCACCGGCGCGGTCCGCTCGGCCGCCGGCCACTTCGAGGCGATCGTCGTGGTGGACTCCGCAAGCACCGACGGCACCCGCGAGCTGGCGAAGGCCGCGGGCGCCGAGGTGATCCCCTACGTGTGGGACGGCCGGTACCCGAAGAAGAAGCAGTGGTGCCTGGAGCACGTGCGGCCCGAGACGGACTGGGTGCTGTTCCTGGACGGGGACGAGACGGTGAGCGGGGAGCTGCTCGCCGAGCTGCGGCGGATCTTCCTCGACGGCCGCCGGGTGCGGCCGGCGGCGTTCGACATCCCGCTCGGCTACTGGTTCGGCGGCCGCAGGCTGCGGCACGGCCACACCATCGTCAAGCGGGCCCTCGTGGACCGCACCCGGGCGAGGTTCCCCGAGCCCGACGACCTGGCGGCCCCCGGCATGGGCGAGCAGGAGGGGCACTACCAGCCGCTGGCCGACCCGGTGCACCGGCTGCGCGCCCCCATCGAGCACCGGGATCTGGACCCGGTGCGCACCTGGTTCGAGCGGCACAACAGGTACTCGGACTGGGAGGCGTGGCTGGAGGCGCATCCGGAGGTCCGCGAGCAGATCAGGCGGGCGAAGACCCGGCAGGGCCGCCTCTTCCACCGCGCCCCCCTCAAGCCGCTGCTCTCCTTCGGGTACGCCTACCTGTACCGCCGCGGCTTCCTCGACGGGCGCGCGGGGCTGGACTACGCGCTGGCCATGAGCTTCTACCGCTGGCAGATCGGCCTCAAGGCCCGCGAACTCGCCGCGGGCCGGGACCCCGGGGACCCGGCGTCCGGGAGCCCCTGACGGGGGGGGCGCCTCCCCGGGCACACCTCGGCGAGGGCACTGAGCTGCGTTCGCATGACAGCGGTGCGGCCGACTTACAGCCGGAGAGCGGCCTCGGTGATCAGCGCCGCGGCTTCCTCGACGAACGCGCGGGACCGGACTACGCGTTGGCCATGAGCTTCGACCGCTGGCAGATCGGCCTCAAGGCCCGCGCACTCGCCTCCGCGCGCGAACGCAAGGAGCCCCGCCGTGCCGCCACGCCTGCCGGAGTCAGTTGGCGTCCTTCTTGATGTGCGTGACGAACGCGGACCATGCCGCAGGCGTGAAGACGAAGGCACCGCGCGGGCGGTCCTTGCTGTCGCCCACCGCGATATCGCCTTCGTCGATCACCTGGATCTCGACGCACTGGCCCCCGTTGTCAGCGCTGTAGGACGAGCTGCGCCACAGATTCTTGGGCAGGTTGTGCCGGATCATGGGGGTGCCTCACACTTGTCTATCCAGGTCTCGCGCGAGCCGCGAGATCAGCGACGTGGACTGTCGTGACGATAGGGCCGATGCTCTCACATGGTCAAAGGCCCTTCGGTACCGCTCGACACTCGAATCGTCCTCCAGGTACAGGGCCCCGTCCAGGTAGTCCACCGTCACGACGTCCAGGTGGAGCGGGTCGGGGTAGGAGTAGATGCTGAAGCCGCCGTCCAGCCCCGCGTGCCAGCCCTGCCCGAAGGGGACGACCTGGATCGACAGCTCGGGCGGGGAGTTCACTTCGCATAGCCGTTTCAGCTGGCCGATCAGCGTCGCCGGACCGCCGATCTGGCGGTGAAGAACCGCTTCGTCAAGCACACAGACCAACTGGGGCGGTGTCTCCCGGCTCAGGATGTCCTGGCGAGTCATCCGCATCGACATCCACGTCTCGACCTCGTCGTCAGAGGCGGAGCGTTCGGCGCTGCGGATCACCGCCCTCGCGTAGTCGGCAGTTTGCAGGAGGCCAGGCACGAGCAGCGGCTGAAAAGCCAGTATGCGAACGGCGTCGTCCTCAAGGTCCAGCCGCTCCTCGAAGTCCGGGTCGAGGTCCTGGCTGTACTGGTGCCACCACCCCTTCCGGCGTGTCTGCCGCAGCATGGTGGTCAGGGCGTTGACGGTGCGCTCGTCCGTGACGCCGTAGAGCCCCAGGAGGGCTTCCAGCTCCAGCCGGCGGATCGACATGCGACCGTTTTCGATACGGCTGATCTTGGGCTTGTCGCCGTCGATCCGCCGTGCTGCCGCCTCCATCTTGACTCCGGCGTCTTCGCGGAGTCTCCGAAGCTTGGCGCCAAGCCGTCGCGCACGCACGGTCGGACGAGGCTTCGTCGGCACCTGTTCACCCCTCCATCTGCCCGAGGTCTCACGCCGGGGCCACCACTGGCCCCATCACCGAGGCAGAGGCTATCAATTGCTCCTCGATGCATCGGAACAACGTTGTGAATTAGCCGGGTTGCACATCGGCAGCGTTGGGGCCATTCTTGGTTGCATGCGAACGCAGAGCGCTCGCGACGTGACTGGACGTTGATCCTGTGCGCCCGCGGCAAGGCGGTGCGCGGTTCATCGGTGGAGGTGCCTATGCAAGTCGCCGGACGAGCTGCTCAAGACGCCCATGGCTGGCTCTTGACGGCGCGCGTGAGGGAGATCCCCCGGTGGCGGCAGGTCGTCGTCTCCGTTCTGCGGTGCTGGGAGGCCGACGCCGACGCGATGGAGCTGGCCGGGTTCGGTGTCGGGGAGTTGCTGTCGAACGTGGCCAAGCACGTCCAGGGCGGCGAGTGCCGGCTTGAAGTTGTCCGGCTCGGTGATCGAGCCGTCATCCAAGTGCGCGACCTGTCGCCACTGACACCGGAGATCGTGAAGCCGGATTGGGACTCCGAGTCCGGAAGAGGGCTGTGGCTCCTTCACGAGATGGCGGATGACCTCGGGTGGAAGCGGGTGCACCCGCAGGGAAAGATCACCTGGTTTACCTGTCGCCTTGCCGGAACTCGCGAGGCAGCCGCGTGACGGGAGCCATGGAAATCACTGAGATGAGGAGAGTTCATGCATACGACTGCCTTCACCAGCCCGCCGCCGCGGCGGGCCGCGGGTTTGGCGCTCATCCGGGACGAGAACGGGCGGGTGCTGCTGCTGGACAAGGCGTACCGACAGGGGCCCGCGCGGTTCGGCCTTCCGGGCGGGCTGGCCGAGCCCGGCGAGCCGGCCTCGGTGGCCTGCCGGCGCCAGGTGCTCAGGGAGATGGGGCTCACGCTCGTTCCCCGGGGCCTGCTCGTCGTCCACTACATGCCAGACGACGGGGAGGTGAAGGAGGGCCACAACTTCGTCTTCGACTGTGGCTCGATCCCCTCCGGCACCCCACTGGCGCTGCCGGACGACGAATTCCGCGGGCACCTGTGGCTGGACGTTGAGGAGCTGTGCGACGCCGTCGCCCCCTACACCGAGTGGCGCATCAGCAACGCCCTTGAGGCCGGCGAGGGTGGACCGGTGCGGTACCTCGTCGGGCACCCCGAATTCCGCGCCGCCGCCTGACTCCCGTCACGAGTCCCCAGACGACCGCAGGGCCGGGTCGCCACCACCCATCGGAAAGGAGAACGCAACGGTGCCGGACGTCAACGCGGTCACCTGCAACGGCGAACAGAAGATTCCCAAAGGCACGCACATCACCGGCGAGGCCAGAGTGAAGCTCATGGCCGATCTCAAGCGGGCCTCCGCACAACCGTCTTCGAGAAACGGCGCGACGAACTGGCCGACGACCAGCGGGCAGAGCAACACCTCGCACGGCCGGGCGTAGCGAGCCCGCAGAAGGGAACTGCATGATGCCTGAGATCTCACGTGCCTGGAACGGCTTCATCGACCTGCCGAGAGAGCTGGAAGAAGGACTGATCGAGATCGGAAGGACACTCCCTGCCTGGAACATGGAGGGCGCCTTCCTGGCGGGCTCCACGAGGGAGCGGTACCGGGCCGAACTGGTAGCGGCTCCGTTGTTCGACGACGTCAGGGACCGCCTACTCTCCGTGCTGAGCGGGGCGACTGGCGGATATGCCGTAGTGCGCCTGGGACGCATCGCTCAGACGCTGGGGATCGAGGTCTCGTTCTTGCGTTTGGCAACGGCGATCCTGAGCGAAGTGGCAGCCCCCTTCCAGCCTTTCTGCCGATGGCCTCTGTGGAAGGAGATCGGAACCAACCTCGACGCCAAACCCGGCCTGTCCACCGGTACGGGATACAACGCGTTTCACATGGACTTGGTCAACGCGACCCGGCCTCCCGACTACACGGCGCTTCTGTGCGTCCGCCCCGATCCGCTCGGCGCCGGCGCGAGCATCCTTTCCGATGCGCGCGCGGCCGTGTCACGCTTGACGCCATCAAGCCGCACACTCCTCGCCGAAGCGGCATACGGCTACGGATCGTTCTTTGATCTGTGTGATGTCGGCGAGGAGTACAAGCCGTTCCCTGTCCTGGATGGCGAACCGACGAACCTCGGGTTCGTTCGGTTCACCGCCAAGATGCTTGCCGAGCCGGGACTCGACGAGGCGCATGCCCACGCGGCCAGGGAACTCGCAGACCGGATGGTCGCCGGGCAGGTGTCCTTTACGCTCCAGCGCGGTGACGTCCTGATCGTGGACCAGCATCGCTGGGTTCACGGCCGCGAACCGCTCGGTGTCGGCCAGCACGACGTGGCATCCGGGGAACGTCGCCTGTTGCTCCAGCTTTTCCTGCGTGACACGGGCGCCACGGGGCCGATCGCCTCGTAGGTGGCGAACACAAACGGCCGCCTGGTCTCGCCGCCCCCTAGATGCGCGACTTGCGCAGCGAGTGCCACACGGCTCCGGCCAGCGCCCGCGTCGAGCGGGGAACGGACAGCCGTTCATGTTCGCGGTACAGCGACCAGTTGTACGGGACGAGCGACAGCTTGTTGGAGGACAGTGATCCCGCGCGGTGGGCCCGGTACACCGCCAGCGGCTCGGGAAGGCCCCGGGCGTCGATGCCATCACGCATGATGGACAGCCACAAGGCATAGTCCTGCCGCTTGGGCATCTCCGGCATCAGCCTCGTGCCGAGGACGGTGCGGTCGTACATGGCGGTCAGGGCACCGATGTGATCCTGGATGAGCATCGCGCGGTAATCCACGTGTTCTCGCGCCTGGACCACGCGCCCATTCGGGACGAAATCGGTGCTCTCACCGGCATAATCGGCGTCCACCTTGTAGTAGGAGGTGAACGTCAAAGGCGTATCAGCTGTCGCAGCGAAGCCGATGTGCCGCTCAAGCTTGTCCGGGAGCCACATGTCGTCACTGTCGAGAAAGGCGATGTAGTCCCCCCGCGCCCGAGCGATGGCAAGGTTTCGCGCCCGGCCCGCACCGCCCCGTTCTGGCGCCGAGTCCGGCAGGACCCTTTCGTCCTGCCGGGCGAATTCCATGAGCATATCCATGGAGTGATCGGACGACTTGTCATCGGTGACCAGAAGCTCCAGGTCGCCATGGGTCTGCGTGAGAACCGACCGGATCGAGGTACCGAGAGTGGCTGCCGAGTTGTACACGGGCATCACGACAGATACCAGGGGCACAGCGCTTCTCCTTGCCAGGCCACAGACGACGGTCCATTCAACCACCGACGTCGCATGAGGAGATGCCATGCACCGCGCGCGACGGCCAGCAGCGGGGTGTCCTCGTCCGCACCGGGGAGCTGAGACCGGTGAACGACCACGCGCGCGAGGTCACGCGCGTCGAAGGGCTTGTGCTCCAGCCACTTGATGAAGCCGACCACCGTGACCCGCTTGGCGACCGGCTTCCGGTCCGCGCCGACGAGGTCGATCTCGGGATCGTTGTTGCGCGTCCAGTACCCGCCGACCACGTCGGTCCCCCCCGGCAGCACCTCGTCGGCGAGCCGCCACAGCGCCTCCCGCACCACCGGTTCGATCGCCCGGCCACGCCACGACGTCCACCGTTCGCGGATCGCCGCCAGGACCCGGTCGCCCCGGCCTCGTTCGATCAACGGGATGCGTGGGCCCACGAAGGCCAGCCAGAAGCGCCAGCCGGCCACTCCGGGCGTGCACTGACACTTGCCCTGAAGAAACTTTCTTCAAGGCAAGTATCTCAGATGCATGTCATGAAGGGCCGCCCGGTGAGCGTGGCCGAGTCCGCCCGGCGCGCGGCAAGAGCGCCCGTTCCCTCTTCCGAACGCCTCCCGCCCGATGGCGGCGGCAAGCGTGCCGCCGCGCCCCCTGCGGTCCCGGCCGGCGCCTGGCGGCTACCGCGGGGTGGGGCCCGGCCGGGCGGCGCGGCCCGCGAGGACCTCGGCGTAGATGCCGCGGAGGGTGCCGGCGACCGCGTCGAGGGTGAAGCGTTCCCGGACGAGCCGCCAGGCGGCCAGGGACGCCTTCTCGTTGGCGGCGGGGTCGAGCAGGTCGAGGACGGCGCGGCCGAGGAGCGGGCCGTTGCCGGCGTCGGCGCGGCTGTCCACCACCCGCCCGGCCCCGGCCTCGCGGACGTCGGCGGCCAGCCCGGTGGTGGCGGTGACCACCACGGGGGTGCCCACGGACATCGCCTCCAGCACGGAGAGCGAGAACGCGTCCTGGAGGGAGGGCAGCAGGAACACGTCGGCGCGGCGCAGTTCGGCGAGCACCTCGGCCCGCTCCAGCGCGCCGCGGTACCGGAGCGCCCCGCGCACGCCCAGCTCGTCCGCGAGCGCCAGCGTGTCCGCGAGCGCCCCGGTGTCGGGCCCGGCGAGCACGAACCGGGCGTCGGGCCGCTCGGCCAGCACCGTCGGCATGGCCCGCACGAAGTCCTCCGGGCGCTTGCCGGCCTGCACCCGCGCCAGGTACAGGATGGTGGGCGGACCCGAGGTGGTGCGGCGTTCCTGCGCGGCCACGCCGTTCACCAGCCGGTACTGGGGGGCGATGGGGGTGGGGGCGAGGACGGCCGCGGTCTCCCGCCGCTCCCGCTCGGTCAGGTGGAGCACGGCGTCGGCCCGCCGCAGGACGCGGCGCGTGCCGAGCGCGTCGACCAGCCTGGCCACCGGCTTCCCCGTGGGGTCGACCATGCCGTGCGTCTGGAGGACGAGCGGGGTGCCCGCGCGCAGGGCGAGCAGGGCGACCGGAAGGGTGACCAGGTCGCGCATCAGGTGCACGTGGACCAGATCGGCCGCGCGGACGTAGCCGAAGGCCCTGGCCAGCAGGGCGGGCGAGGTGATGCCGCTGACCTCGAAGCGGGGCAGCACGTGCCTGGCCTGGAACAGCCGGACCCGCACCCCGTCCAGGCGGCGCGGCGCCCCGCCGTGCGGGGAGCCGGGAAGCCGGCCCTTGCCGCCGGGGAAGCCGTCGCCGAGGGCGAGCAGGACGCATCGGTCGCCGCGGCTCTCCAGGGCGCGGCAGAGGTTGAACGCCACGCGGGTGGGCCCGCCGAACTCGTGTGTCGGCGTGTGCAGCGTGACCACGTGCAGCACTCTCATTCCCGCCCCACCCCTCCCGTGCCCTGCCCCTGCCCCTGCCCTGGATCCTCCCATCCCGGCCCGGCTCCCCGCCACGCCCCGCGCACGCCCCGTCCCCCGCCGTGCACGCCCCGAGCCGCGGCGGGAGTTCAGCTCAGCCGGGAGGCCGGGCGGTCCCGCAGGGTGGCCACGAAGGCGACGCACAGCAGGGCGATCCCCATCCGCCCCGCGGCCTGCAGCAGCGAGCCGCGCAGCAGGATGAAGCTGTAGCCCGCGATCACCGGCACCACCACGGCGAGCACGTTGCCAGGCGAGGGGTCGTCCACGGTGCGCCGCACGTAGCGGGCGTCGGTGCGCCCCGCCAGCCAGCCGACGGCGAGGAAGCCGCCGAGCATGCCCAACGGGCCGAAGTCCAGCCAGAGTTCGGCCCACAGCGGGGAGGAGAGGTTCGCGCTGTCCGTGCCCATCCAGCCGCCGACGAGGAAGCCGGTGTCCTGCGGCTTGCCCTCCCACACGCTGCGCGGCACGAAGAACAGCGCCGCGCCCGCCACCTGCCTGCCGTACGTGTGGCCGTTGCCGTCCCTGGCGTAGGTGATGGTGTTGGCCAGCATGCCGACCTGGTCGTAGTCCTTGACGACCAGGGGTTCGAGCAGCGAGTCCGTCTCCACCGGTCGCCTGCCCTCCTCGTCGTAGCGGAACCGGTCGGAGAACGGGAAGACCAGCAGGGCGATGACCACGCCGAGCGCGAGCGCGGCCCGGTACATGACGGGGCTGCGCGGGAACAGGGTGAACAGCAGCGCGAAGAGGACGGTGAGGAACCAGTAACGCGGGTTGGAGATCGGGTTGTTGACGATCACGTTGAGCGCGAGCAGGCCCGCCCAGGGCAGCAGGACGCCCGGCCGCCGCCGCGCCGCGCGCGAGGTGACCATCCAGCGGGTGAGGAACAGCAGCGCCAGCATCACCGGCACCGTCCCGAAGCCCCGCAGCAGCGCGTTGCCCGCCTCGCTCGCCGCCTCGCCCGGCACGGCGCCGCTGACCTCGCTCAGGCTCTCGCTGATCTCCTGACGGCTGGTGAAGAAGACCGCGGGCCCGCCGAGCCGGGCGATGAGCAGGCCGCTGGCGGCGTAGGAGAAGGCCACGAACGCGTACAGCCGCGTCCGGTGCACGGTGGCCGCCGGGCGCCTGGCCCCGCGCGGGGAGGGCCGGTGCCTGGCGAGGAGGGCGCCGACGTCGAAGGCGGCCATCCCGCACAGCACGAGCGTGGTGGCCAGCTGGGTGTCCTGGCGCGGCCCGAGCACGGGGGTCGGCTCGCGGCCGAGCACGGACTGGGCGAGCGGCGCGATGCCCATCGCCAGGTAGCAGAACAGCCAGAACGCGCCCTGGATCAGCCGCCGCCGGCCGGAGAGCACCATCGCGCACAGCCGTACCCCGGCGTAGCAGGCGACGAGCAGCTGGAACCAGAAGGTGGTGTCCCGCACGCCCTCGCCCGGCTGCGCGGCCACCGCGAGGGGCAGTATCCCGACGATCCCGCCGATCAGCGGCACCGAGAGCGGCCGGGAGAGCACCGCCCGGCCGGGCGCGCCCCGCCCCCGCCCCGCCACGTCGATCGTCATGCGCCGCCCCGCCCCCGCCCGCACCCGTGGCCAACCCGGCCGATCCTGGCCCCACGTGGCGCCACCCACGCCCGCCGCGCAGTCTAGTGAGAGTGCCGGTGCCCGAACCATCCCCGGCCCGCCCGCGCCCCCCGCGCCGGGTCTTCTGCCGTCCCGCTCAGCCCAGGTCCTCGCCGCCGAGCCGGTCCGCGATCCGCCGCACCTGCCCCGCGACCTCCCGCAGCACCCCGCCCTGCTCCAGCTGCGTCTCGCGCAGGGCATCGAGCACCTGGGTGTGGCCGCGCATGGCGGTGCGCTACTCGGCCGCGTCCCGATCGGCCATCGAGGCCAGGGCCCTCGCGGTGGCCGCCTCCTCCCGCAGGCGGTCGACGGTGGCCTCCAGCTCACCGACGCGCTTCCCCTCGCCCCGTGCTCATTCCTTCAAGGGCCGACTCGGATCGTCGAGCCAGACGTACTGCCGTTCCGGAGTGACCCTCATGCCGAACCGCCCGATGTCCGGGCAGCCCCACTCGGTCCACTTGCGATGAGCCTCCTCGGCCTCATCCCAGAGATTCCTGGGGCCGCGCTGCGTCACCCGTGCCGTGCCGTCCGCGGCGAGGTGGACCCTCGCATGTGACATACCCGCGCTGAGCACGGCCAAGAGGCCCTCGTCGCCTTGGCCGGAAACGGCCGGAATGGCGCCGACGAGTTCGGCCAGGCACACCCACCACCCCGGGGAGAGCGCAACGATCCGGCGGACGTCCGTCGTGACCTCCCGTTCGCGTGCGCCTTCGGGGATGCCGGCATGTCGCGTCGCCCGGCGCCCGCCCCTGAGGGGCATGAACGCGCACTCCCCGTGGAAGTCGCCGATGGCGGTGCCGTCCTCGCCGACGGTGAGCCGGAGAGCCCGGTGATTGCCTGACCACGGCAGCACGATGATCCCCCCCGGCCGCGTCTGGGCGATCCACGGGTAGGGGATGGCGGACACGCCGCAGGTGACGTGGACCCGGTCGAAAGGGGCCCGCGCCGACACCCCGTCGGCTCCGTCGCCCACGACGAGGTGGGGTGCGAAACCGGCGCGGGCCAGGTTGTCCCTGGCACCGACGGCCAGGACGGGGTCGATTTCGACCGTCGTCACGTGCTCGTCCCCGGCCAGGCGGGACAGCAGGGCGGCGGTCCAGCCGGTGCCCGTGCCGATTTCCAGCACCCGGTGTTCCCGGTCGGCATCGAGCAGGCCGAGAAGGGCGAAAACGAGCGAAGGGCCGGTGGAGGAACAGGTGTAGGAGAACGTCCTTCGCACGTTTTCCTCAGTCAACTCCGTGCGGCCCTCGTCGATTTGTGTGACGATCACGGTGTCGGAGCAGACCGCCCCCCACCAGCGATCCGGGTCGCGTTCGCGGTCGATCCAGTAGCCCTCGACTCCGGCCGTCGGCCGCGCCCACGCCCGGGTGGGAATGAAGTGGTGCCGCGGCACGGCGAATGCCGCTGCGCCGTTATCGCCCCGACGATTCGCCACTCCGCACTCCCCTCGCGCGATACTCCGGTGCCCGAGTGCGGCCTCAACCTATCGAAAAACCCTCTCGCCGCCCCCTGTTCGCGTCGCGGAATGCGCCGGCGGGGCATGCGGCGGAAGGCGTGCCCCCGCCCCCGGGCGTGGCCGGAGGCGGGGGCGGTGGCGCGGGTCAGGTGGCGGAGAAGGTGAACCAGTTGAGGTTGGCGAAGTCGGCCGGCTGGCCGCTGGTGAAGGTCAGGTAGACGTCGTGGGTGCCGGTGATGCGGCTGATGTTGGCGGGGATCGTCTGCCAGCTCTGCCAGCCGCCGGTGCCGGCGACGGCGAGGCTGCCGACGGGCGTGGCCGTGCGGCTGTCGAGGCGGACCTCGATCAGGCCGCTGATGCCGCTCGCCGCCCCGGAGGCGACCCTGGCCTTGAACTGGGTGGCGCCCGTGGAGCCGAACTCGATGCCGGAGTAGCGGACCCAGTCGCCGTTCGCGAGGTAGCCGAGGTTCTGGCCGCCGCCGGTGTCGGTCGTGGTCTCGGCGACGACGCCCGACTGCTCGGTGTAGTTCTCGGCCTGGAGCGTGGCGTAGGCGCTGCCGCCGTCGCCGCCGTCCCCGCCGCCGGAGCCGCCGCTGGTGAGGACGGTCACGTAGTCGACGAGCATCGGGTGCCCCGGGTCGGTGGCCGAGGTGGGGGTGCCGACGCCGGACACGCCGTTGGGGAAGCCGCCGCCCATGGCCACGTTCAGCAGCAGGAAGTGCGCGTGGTGGGTGGCGTTGGCCCAGGTGGTGGCGTCCATCTGCCCGGCGTTGACCGAGTGGTACTGGACCCCGTCCACGTACCAGCGCAGGGTCTCGGGCGAGACGCTGCGGTCCCATTCGAAGGTGTAGGTGTGGAAGGCCGCCTGGCAGGAGGAGCCGGGGCAGGCGCGGCTCGAACCCAGGCCGTTGGTCTCGTTGCAGGAGCCGCCGGGGTTGGTCCCGCAGTGCAGGGTGCCCCAGACGGTGTTGAGGCCGTTGACGTTCTCCATGATGTCGAACTCGCCGATGCCGGGCCAGTTCTGGTAGTTGCCGCGGTAGGTGTCGCCCAGGGTCCAGAAGGCGGCCCAGTAGCCGAGCGCCGCGTTGCCCGTGACGTTCGGCATCTGGATGCGTCCCTCGATGCGCATCGTGCCCCCGGCGGCGGGCTGGAAGGTGTCGCGGCTCTCGATGCGGGCGGAGGTCCAGTTGCCCGAGGAGTCGCGGAGCGGGGTGATGCGGAGGTTGCCGCTGCCGTCCTGGCTGAGGTTGGCGGTGCTGTTGGTGTACGACTGGATCTCGCCGGTGCCCCAGTTGGCGGGGCCGCCCGGGTAGGCGTGGCCGGTGTCGACGATCCACTCGGCGGAGGAGGGCAGCGTCCCGGCCGCGCCGGTGAAGTCGTCGGTCCACACGGTGGTCCAGCCGGACGGGGGCGGGGGCACGCTCGCGCCGGCGCGTTCCTGGGCGCCGAAGAGGGCCGCGAGGAGGGCGAGCGCGGCGCACAGGGCCGCCAGGGGGAGGCCGCGGCGGATGCGGCGCTCGCGCGATAAAGCCATGCTCATGTCAACACTCCTGGCCGGTGGACGATAAGAGGTGAACGCGGGGAGGCGTCGCGCGGGGACGACGGGACCGGGAGAGGCGGGCGCCGGGGCATGTCCCGGTGCGACGGCGCGCCGCAGTCAATCTGCTCCCGTCCGCACGAGGCGTCAAGAGCCGTCACCGGAAAGGCGGCGCGGGCGCGCGTCCCTCAACTTCCCGAAGTCGCGCGGCCCTTTGCCGGCTCAGCCCGCGGCGGGCAGGAGGGCGGCCGCGGCGGTGACCGCCTGGCGCGGGGAGGCGAGCACCGGCACGGGCAGGTCGCCGAGGTGGGCGAGGGCGGGGGCCATCGAGGCCTGGGCGAGGACGAACACGTCGAAGCCGCCGGTCCCGGGCGCCTCCTGGGCCAGCCGGCGCACGTGGCGGGCGACGGCGCGGGCGTAGCCCTCGGCGTCCCCCGTGAGGAACAGCGGCCAGGCGTCCAGGCAGGGCGCCTCGACCAGTTCCACCGTGCGCCCGGCCTCGCGGGCGCACTCGGCGAGCAGTGCGGTCGTGGGCGCGAGCGTGGCGGTCAGGGCCGCCACGACCGCGATCCGGCGGCCCGCCGCGACCGCCGCCCGGGCCATCGGCCGGTCCACCCGCACCACGGGCACGCCCACCGGGGCGGAGAGGGATTCGGCCAGGCCGGAGAGGGTGGAGCAGGTGCACACGATCACCTCGGCGCCCTCGGCCCGCAGCGCGGCCAGGCGGGAACGCACCCGCTCGCGCAGGGTCTCGTCCAGGCCGTGCGCGCGGGCGTACGCCAGCAGGTCCTCGTCGACGGCGTGCAGGTCGGCCACGCCGGGCGCGAGCTCTCCGGTCAGCGCCCGGAAGGTGGCGACGTGCGCCTCGGCGGTGTGCAGGTAGCCCAGCATGGCAGGGACGCTACCCGACGCGCCGCGGGGCCGTCCGCGCCGGAGGCGGGGGCGGCTGCGGGGGCGGATACGGGGACGGTTGCGGATCCGGGGGCGGGGGCGGATCCGGGGGCGGGGGCGGATGCAAGAGCCGGGGCGCGCGGGGACACCGCCGCGGCGCTCCCGCGGGCGGCCGGGCGGCCCGGCCGGGGCGGGTGGGCGCGCCCGCGCGGCGCCCGGCGGCAAACGCTGGATCTAGCGGCGCTAGACATCCTGCCACAGGCAATGCTAGCGTCAGCAACACGTTCTAGCGCCGCTAGATTTCCTGGCCGGCCCGCGAGGCCGGCGTTCCCCGGAGGAGAAACGCCATGCTCACCACCACCGCCACCGTGCTCGCCGGGCTCATCGGCGTCGGCATCATCCTGATCGGGTTCCGCTTCCTGCTGCGGCCCCAGGCTTCGGCCGCGGACTTCGGCGGCCGTCCCATGGCCGAGGCCGGGGCGCCGTGGCTGTGGGTGAAGGGCGTCCGCGACATCACCTCGGGCCTGGTGATCTTCGTGGTCCTGCTGAGCGGCGACCGGGAGCTGCTCGGCTGGCTGATGCTGGCCTGCAGCTTCACGCCCTTCGGCGACGCGGCGATCGTGCTGCGCGGCGGCGGCACGCGGATCGCCGCCTACGCCGTCCACGCCGGCACCGCCCTGGTCGCCTGCGCCATAGCCCTGGTCCTCCTCCTGGCCTGAGCGCCCGTCCCCGCGGGCCCCCGGCGGGAGTTCCGCGGCGCCTACCCCGGGGTCAGCCTGAGTTCGAGGGCGCCGCGCAGCCAGACCGCCACCGCCTTGGCCGCCGAGCCCACGCACAGCCCCCAGGCGGCCCCGAGCACGCCGCCCGCCGCGTAACCGCCCAGCAGGCAGAGCACGGACAGCGCGGAGAAGACCAGCTGCACCGGCAGCGTGGCCCGCGGGTTCAGCACGCGCAGCAGGAGCAGCCCGCAGGTTCCCATCGCCATCGCGGCGTACTGGCTGCCGGTCGCGGGCAGCAGGTGGGCCGCCGAGTCCCAGGTGTCGCCGAGGAGTTGCCGGCCCAGCCGGTCGGGCAGCACCAGCAGGGCCAGCGCCCACGCGAGCCCCGCGGCCGCCAGGGCGCCGCCCGCGCCGGCCACCGCGCGGGCCTGCCGCCCCGCGCCGGGGAACCGGGCGAGCAGCGGCGGGCCGAAGCCGGTGGCCGCGTTGAACAGGACGTTCATCGGCCCGAAGAGGGTGCTCGCCCCGCGCAGCGCGCCCACGGCCGGCGGGCTGGCGAACAGGCCGAGGGCCACGATGGCCAGCTGCGAGGCGGCGTTGCCCACGCCGAACTCGACGAGGAACCTGCGCCCCAGGTGCCTGCGCCCCAGCAGCGCCCGCGGGTCGCCCCAGCCGGCGCCCCTGGTCGCCGCGGCGAGCAGCGCCGCGGACAGCAGCAGCGCGGGCAGCGCGGAAAGCCCCCAGGCCGCCACCGTGCGGCCCGGCCCCGCGCCGTAGGGCTGCGCCGCCAGCACCGGCACGGCCACCGCAAGACGCAGCAGGTCGGCGCCCAGGGCGTGGTGCGGCCGGCCCAGCAGGGAGAACGCGTACCGCATGGCGTCCTGGGTGAGCAGGAGCGGCAGGACCAGGCCGAGGGCCGCCAGCCCCCGGGACAGCCCGCCGCCGGGGCCCAGCGCGGCGAGGGCCGCGGTGACCAGGGAGAGCGCGGCGCCGATCACGGCGGCGGCGGCCAGCGTGAAGACGGCCGAGACCCGGCAGTGCAGGCGCAGTTCGGCCTCGGGCCCGCGCCGCAGCACGAGGGCCTGCCCGACGTAGGCGGTGGCGGCGCCGAGCAGCAGCGCGAAGACGGCGTAGACGACGGCGAAGGAGGCGAAGTCGCTTGCCGTGGACTGCCGGGCCACGAAGACGACGACGGCGATGTTGGTGAGGGCGGCCACCCCCTGGTCGGCCAGGGAGGCGGCGGCGCCCCACCGCAGGCCGGGCGCGCCGCTCGGAGTTCGGTTCTCGGTGCTCACTGCCGCGGGGAACCGTCCTCAAGGTCGGCCGGGTCGAGCACGCGCAGCCCGAGAGTCTCGGTGCCGTCCCGGTCGTCGCCCGGCAGGTGCCTGGCCACGGGCCGCTCCTGCCGCGGCCGTGCCCCGGGCGCGGGCCTCGGACCCGGCGCCGGCTCCTGCTCGGCGGGCAGCGGCCCGCGGTCCTCCTCGGTGCCGCTGCCCCAGGAGTGCAGCACGGCGCCGAGCAGCACCCCGCCCGCGCCCACGACCAGTTCGCGCACCCGGGCCAGATCGTCGCGCCGCACCTGGCTCGGGTCGCAGACGACGAGCACCCCGTCCACGCGGTCGGTGAGGGCGATGGCGTCGGCGTAGGAGAGGACGGCGGGGGCGAGCACCACCACGACGGCCCCCTTCGTGTCGGCGTGCGCGATCAGCCGGCTGGTGGCGGGCGCGGTCAGGGCCCGCGGCACGTTGCGCACCCGGCGGCCCGGCACCAGGTCGAAGATGCCCGACTCGCCCGCGTCGATGGGCACCCGCACCCCCGTGGGCCACCCGGCGCCGCAGCCGGGGTCGGTGGGCCAGCCGGGCCGGACGCCGTCGGCGTGCCTGAGCTGCCCGGACAGGCTCGGCGTGCGCAGGTCCGCCTCCACGAGCAGGGCGTCCATGCCCATCTCGGCGAAGGCGGCGCTGAGGTTGACCGCGGTGGCCAGCGGGGTCTCGATGCTGCCGCGCGGGGCGGCCACCAGGAGCCTGCGGCGCTGGGCGAAGGTCTCGTCGTAGGCGAGGCGGAACGCGACCGAGCGGTACTCCTCCGCCAGCCGCCCCTCGGCCAGCAGCCGGTCGGGGTGGCCGCGGCCGGTGCGCGGCAGGACGCCGAGCACGGGGGCGCGCAGGGCGCGGGTCACGTCGCCCGGCGAGCGGACGGTCGGGTCGAACACCAGCCGCACCCAGGCGGCCAGGAGCCCGAGGCCGATGCCCACGACGTAGCCGATGCACAGCAGCAGCGGCAGCCCGGGCCCGGCCGGGCTGCCCGGCGGGGTGGCCGCGGTGATGACCCGGCCGCCCGAGGTGTCCAGGGCCCTGAGGCTGGAGATCGCGGAGTTGATCTCGGCGATCTCGCCGGCGAGGTTCGACAGGTCGGCCGCGGTGCTGTCGTAGGCGCTGCTGCCCTCGGCGAGGGTGTCGAGGGCGTCCTGGAGCTCGTCGCGGCGTTCGAGCAGCGGCGCGCGCTGGTCCTCGTAGGAGGCGACGGACCTGGCGACGGTCTCCTCGGCGTCGGCCTGCCGGTTGTCCAGGTACGCCTGGACGAAGGCGTTGGCGCGGTCGGCGGCCACCTCCGGGTCGCCGGCCGAGTACGCGAAGCGCAGCACCTCGGTGTTGGGCGGGTTGGTGACCTGGAGGCCGTGCTTGAGGGAGGCGGTGGCGCCGGGGCTGCCGAGCGCCTCGGCGGCGCGTTCCGCGACGACGTCGCTGACCGCGGTGCGCCGCTCCGAGCCCATGGCGACGCGGTCCACGCTGGTCGCGGCCAGCGGGTCCGTGGTGGGCGTCCTGAGGGTGATCTCGCTGGTGGCGATGTAGGTGTCGCCGGCCCGCAGGCCGAGCCAGGCGCCGCCGGCCAGGCCGGCGAGGATGCCGGCGACGATGAGGAGCCGGTAGCGCAGCAGCTGGCGGAACTGGTCGCGCAGCAGGTCGGGTTCGTCGTAGGGGTGGCCCGGGTGGCCGGGCGGTCCGCCGCCGCGCCCCTCCTCGCGCGCTGCGCTCATGCGCCTTCGCCCCTTCTTTCCGTGGTGCCGCTCGTTCCCTCGCCGCTTCCCCGGGGGCGTCCTTCCCGGCCTGCCTCCGAGGTGCCGTGCGCGGCTCCCTCAGGGGGCGGCTTCCGGTCTTCCCCAACGGCGCCCGAGGCGGCGTACGCGCCCCCGCCGCCCGTGTCGCCCGCGCCGCCCCTTCCGTCCGCGCCGCCCCTTCCGCCCGCGCGGTCCCGGCCGGCTCCCGCGCCCGCTCCGGGTGCCGGCACCTGGGCCAACCGGGGCCAAGCGTAAGGGAGTCGGCGCCTGGCGCGGACCGGTCGTGCGGCGCTTTCCGCGGCGTGCAGGGCCAGGGCCTCCTCCAGCACGGCGGTGAGGCGGCGAAGCCCGGCCTCGCGGCCCAGGCGGGCGCGGGCGTAGGCGGCGCCGCGCTCCCCCATGGCCCGGGCCGCGGCGGGGTCGGCCAGGAGCGTGCGGGCCGCGGCGGCCAGCGCGGCGGGGTCCTCCGGCGGCACCAGCACCCCGGCCCCGGCCCGCCCGATCTCCTCGGCGGCGCCGCCCCGGGCGGCGACCGAGCCGATGACGGGGCGCCCGGCGGCGAAGTACGAGGTGAGCTTCGAGGGGACGCTCATGTCGAGGACCGCGGCCCGCTGAGTGACGACCAGCAGGTCGGCGGCGGCCAGCACGTCGGGGAAGTCGGCCGCGGCGGCGGGCGGCAGCAGCTCGGCGTTCGGCACGCCGGCGGCCAGCTCCGCGAGCCGCTCCCGCTGGCTGCCCTCGCCCATCAGCACGACGCGCAGCTCGGGGGCGAGCCTGGCCGCCTCGATCAGCACGTCGAGGCCCTGCTTGAGGCCCATGTTGCCCGAGTGCAGCAGCACCGGGGCCTGGGCGGGCCAGCCGAGCGCCGCCCGGACGCGTTCCCTCGGCGTGCCGGAAGGGGCGGGCAGGTGCGACCAGTTGGGCACCACCCTGAGGCGGGAGGCGGGCACGCCCAGGGCGCGCACCCGGGGCAGGAAGCTCTCGTGGATGACGCCGACGAGGGTCGCCGCGCGCAGCATCCGGCCCTCCACGGCGGCGGCGGCCGAGGCGGCCCCTCCCCCGCCCCTGATGCCGCTCTGCGCCGCGGCCGCGCCCATCAGGTCCTGCACGATCGGCAGGTAGGGGACGCGGAAGCGGCGCGCGAGGCGGGCGGCGAGCACCCCTCCCGCCAGGCTCGGCACCTGGGCGAGGACGGCGTGCGGGCGGGCCATGCGGGGCGGGGCGGCCAGGCCGTGGGCGAGGATGGACAGCTCGTACAGGGCGCGGCGGGCCGCGGTCTGCCGGCGGGGGACGGTGTGGCGCCTGCGGTGGACGAGGACGCCGCCCAGCGCGTCCACGCCCCGCCACCGGCCGCGGTGGGCGGGGTCGAGGCGCCAGGCGGGGTAGTGCGGGAAGCCGGCCAGGACGTGCACCTCGCTGCCGCGTTCCCCGGCCAGGTGCTCGGCGAGCTGGGTGGCGTAGGGGCCGATGCCGGCCTGCTCCGGCGCGTAGTTGGTGGACACCAGCAGTAAACGTTCACGTCTGTGTGGGTGTTCGCCGCTTATGGTGAACGCCTCCCCCCTCATCCAGCCCGCCTGGCGACCGTGCGTGTCAGCCTATCCGCAGAGCGCCACGTGATGTCGGCAATCGGCCGTCGGGAAAGGGGCGTTCGGGCTATCGTGAGGCAACTGCTGCCGGCCTGGGGGGTGCGGAGTATGCCGCCGAGCGCGCGCTACCGAGTGGGCTATGCACCGGGGGTCTACGACCTCTTCCACGTGGGGCACCTGAACATTCTGCGGCACGCGCGAAGCCACTGCGACTACCTGGTCGCGGGCGTCGTCTCGGACGAGATGGCGCTGCTGGCCAAGGGCAGGCCGCCGGTGATCCCGCTGGTGGAGCGCCTGGAGATCGTGCGCAGCATCAGGTACGTGGACGCCGCCTTCGTGGAGACGGTGCCCGACAAGCTGGAGACCTGGCAACAGGTGCGGTTCGACGTGCTGTTCAAGGGCGACGACTGGCGCGGCACCCCCAAGGGCGAGAAGCTCGAACGCGACTTCGCCACGGTGGGCGTACACCTCGTCTACTTCCCCTACACGGTCCACACCTCCAGCACTCAGCTGCGGGAGGCGCTGGCGGTGCTGAGCGCGGACAGCTCGCGGAACCACCGCACGGAGAACGCGGCGCAGTAGAGCACGTAGGCCGCGCACAGCGCCGCATAGCCGAACCGGAAGGCCCGCTCGCTGCCGAGCAGCAGGAAGACGCCGCACAGCACGCCGTAGTCCACCGGCAGCAGGGCCACCGCCCGGAGGGTGGAGGGCCGGGCGGCGCCCGCGCCTGGCGCCGGCTTCGGCCGCAGCTTGTCGGTGAGCAGCCCGCCGAAGAACAGCAGCACCGCCGCCGGCTGGAAGACCAGCGGCACCAGCAGCCAGCCCTCGCCCGGCAGCGCGAAGTGCCGGTGGAAGGTGACCAGCACGGCCGCGTGCATGGCGACGATCTTGAGGCAGTCCACCACGTGGTCCAGCCACTCCCCCGCCGGGTTCGCCACCCCGTACAGCCTGGCCAGCTGCCCGTCCGCCGAATCGAGGGCGAAGCCGAGGACGAGCGCGGCGTACACGCCCACGGCCAGCGGCCAGGAGGGCGCGGCGAGGGCGAGGGCCGCCAGGCCGCCGAAGCTGCAGGCCGCGCTGAGCAGGGTCACCTGGTTCGGCGTCAGCCCGGCCACGCCGGCGGCGGCGGCGAGGCGCCGGCCGAGCGGCCGGTTCACCAGGCGCGAGTACAGGGAGACGCCCTTGGCGGTCTTCTGCGCGGCGGCGAGCCGGTCGCGCGCGGCCCGGTAGGTCCACCGCTCCGGCCGTTCTCCCGCCCCGTTCGCCCTCCCCCGCGTGGCCGTCATCGCCCGCCCCCTCGCCCGCACGCACTCCGCCGGGGCCCCCGCCCCCGCCCCGCCTACGATGGCTGGCATCATCCCATGCAACACGGCGCCGGAAGCACGGATACGATGCGTGAGCCGAAGCGAGAACGACGGGGAGGGCCCACGATGCGGCTGCGAGGACGGCTGGCGACGACCACGGCGGGGCTGGTCGTGTCCCTGGCGATGGCTGCGGGTCTCTCCGGCTGCATGACGGTGCACGGCGAGGAGGCCGTGGTGCCCGCCGCCACGCAGGACGAGGCGGAGGCGGCCCTGGAGCACTACGTCGACGTCAACAACGAGGCCAAGCGGGACTACGACGCCGAGCAGAACGACGAGATCGAGGCCGGTCCGCTGGGCGCCATCGACGAGGCAGGGCTGACCGCCAGGGCCGCAGAACAGCCCAACGGCGACCCGGACTTCGAGCCGCTTGAGCTCACCGACACCCAGTTCCACATCCCGCAGCAGGCGGGCTGGCCGAAGTTCTTCGTCGCCGACACCAAGCCGAGGGGCTACCAGAACCGCTGGCTGATGGTCTTCACCAGGAACAGCATCGACGAGGACTGGCGGGTGTCCTACCTGGCCACGCTCCCGGCCGAGCGGGTCCCGGAGTTCGCGCAGGACGACGACGGCTACCTGGAGGACATACCGCTGGGCGGCCGCGCGGGCTCCGACCTGGCCGTCGCGCCCGACGAGGTGGGCGCCGCCTACGCGGACTACCTGCAGGGCGGCGAAGGCCGGTTCAGCGAGGGGCGGTTCACCACCGAGGTGCTCGACGAGCGCGAGGAGGCCAACAGCAGCCCGGCCTACCAGGTCCAGTTCCAGGACGCCCCCGCCGAGGAGGAGGACTACGCGCCGGTGGCGATGCGCACCGGGGACGGCGGGGCGCTGGTGTTCTTCACCATGCACCACGACGAGCGGCAGACGCTGGCGCCCGGCCAGCACTTCAATCTCAACGCGCAGGTCGAGGCGCTGCTCGAAGGCACGCCCACGCAGTCGCTGACCCTGCACCGGCTGGCGGTCGAGACGGCGACGGTGGCCGAGGGCGACGGGCCGGTCGACATCCTCAGCGAGGTGGCGGGCCTGATCACCGCGGAGGGCGAGTAGCGGCACCGCCGCGGGGCGGCGCCGCGGGCCTGCGGCGCCGCCGTGCGGGCGCCGGGGCCCCGGCCGCGCCCGGCCCGGCTCACAGCCAGGTGGCGGCGGCCTGCTCGGGCTCCTCGGCGAAGAGCGCGGCGCAGGCGTCGGTGAGGGCTTCCAGCAGGGTCAACGGCTCGGGCAGCGGGCGCTCGGGGCCGTGCAGCCAGCGCACCCCGCCGGTGGTCCCCGGGGGTACGCGCGAGGGCGGGACGAGGACGTAGCTGCCGCGGCAGTGCCAGCGCAGTCCCGGGTGCTCGTCCATGGTCTCCGGGTGGCAGTCCAGCTCGCAGGGCCACCACTCGTCCTCGTCGTCCGGGGTGCCCCGGGTGGCGGTGAAGAACAGCACGCGATCGGGGTCGGCGACCGCGACCGGGCCCACCTCGGTGCCCTCGGCGGCCAGCCGCTCCAGGGCGGCGTAGCCCGCGGTGGCCGGGACGTCGAGCACGTCGTGGGCGGCGCCCGTGGCGGTCACGAAATTGGCCTCGGGGTCGGCGCGCAGCCAGCGGAGGATCTGCTCGGGGTCGGTGGTGGCCTGGGTCTGCCAGGCCAGGGAGACCGGATGGCGCCCCGGGGTGGGACAGCCGATCCGGTCGCAGCTACAGCCGTACTCAAGCGGCCTGGCGGCGGGGGCAAGCGGGAACCCGGCCCCGGCGGCGGCGAGCAGCAGCTCCTCCCTGGCACGGGCGGCGGCGGCGCCTGCGGCGGCCCCCCTGGCGCCCCGGCGCAACCACCGCGGCCTTCTGCTCTCGCGTTCCATGGGACCCCCCACCACCCCTTCTGTTCACGTCCTCTTCGCGCTGCGGCCCGCTCGCCCGCGACCCGGCCCTTCCGGCCCCTCCGGTCCTTTTCCGGTCCCTTCCTGGCCGTCCAGGCCGCTTCCGGCTGTTGCCGCTGTGCAGCGTGCGGTACCTGCTTTTTATTCCGCTGTAACGGCACATCCTGCCCTGTGCCCCGGACGGATGGGTAATCGGGTGAGCCGGGCGGACCCGGCGGCGGCGGCCGGGCCGGGTGGTTTCGGCGTTCGGCGAAGGGGCGCCTGGGGAGGCCGGGGAGGGAGGCGGGGCAGGCGGGGCGGGGCAGGCGGGAGCGGGGGTCAGCCCCAGGTGTCGCCCCAGCCGGTGTCGCGGGCGGCGCGGTAGGGCGCGGGATCACGGCGGGTCACCGTCTCGCGGCGCAGCGTTCCCTCCGGGGTGCACAGGTCGAGCAGCACCTGTCCCTTGCGCAGCAGCGGACGCCGCAGGACGCGGGCCGCCGCCCGGCCGTCCCCCTCGCGGGCCGCGGCGGGCAGCCGGGTGGCCACGAGATAGGCGAACTTCTCGTCCTCGTAGGGCAGCACCCCGCCCTTGACCCTGCGGTGGACGGCGGAGCGGGCGACCCGGGCCGCGAAGTGGCACCAGTCGCCCTCCGCCAGGGGGCAGGCGCGCTCGTGCGGGCAGGGCGCGAGGAGGCGCAGCCCCGCGGCGAGCAGCCGGTCCCTGGCCGCGCCGATCCGCCGGTGGCCCTCGGGGCTGCCCGGCTCGACCAGCACCACGGCCCCGGCGGCGGAGGCCGCGCCGGCCACCGCCTCCACGACCGCCTGCCCGACCGCCTCCGGCAGCTCCCCGAGCAGGTAGGAGACGGTGATCAGGTCGGCCTCCGGCAGTCCCGGCCGCTCGCCGAGCCGCTCCTGGCGCCACTGCGCGGCCCGCACCGCGGGCTCGGCCGCGCGCCCGGCCAGCTCCCGGCCGAGTTCCAGGGCGGGCGCCGCCGCGTCCAGCACGAGGGTGTGCCGCTGCCCCGGCCACACCCCGGCCGCCGCCCAGGCGGCGGCGCCGGTGCCGCCGCCGAGGTCGAGGTGGCTCGCGGGGGCCCAGCCGGGCAGCGCGGCGGCCAGTTCCCGCAGCGCGGCGGCCAGCGCCTCGTGGGTGGCGGGCATCCGGTAGGCGGCGTACGCCACCGCGTCGGCCCGGTTCCGCAGCGCGGGGGCCGGGCCGCCGGCCCGGGAGCGGTACCCGGAGATCAGCCGGTCGACTGCGGCGGCGGCCTGCCGGGTGGGCAGCCCGTCGAGGAGCCCGTCCAGGGCGGCGCGCAGGTGGTCGGAGGTGCTGGTCACCGCCGCAGTGTAGGCCCGGCGGCGACCGCCTGGGCCCGCGGGCCGCGGCGGGCGGCCCGCCGCGGACGGCACAGCGTGAGGAAGCACAGGGCGGCCAGCAGCACGGAGCCCAGCTGCACCAGCGCCATCGGCACCGCGCTGTCCTCGCCCGCGATGCCGACCAGCGGGGAGGCGATCGCGCCGACGAAGAAGGCGGAGGCGCCGAGCAGCGCGGAGGCGGAGCCCGCCGCGTGCCCGGCCCGGTCCAGGCCCAGGGAGTTGGCGTTGGGCAGCACCAGGGGCATCGAGCCCATCAGCGCGAACAGGCCGGCGGCGACGGGGAAGAGCCCGGCCTTGCCGAACAGGCCGCTGGTCATCACCAGCAGCGCCAGGGCGGAGCAGGTGACCAGCGCGAGCCCCACGGCCATGACCCGCTCGCCCGCCACGCGGCCGATCAGCAGCTTCCCGTTGACCTGGCTCATGGCCACCAGGGCGATCGAGTTGGCCATGAACAGCATGCTGAACGTCTGCGGCGAGGCGCCGTAGATCTCCTGGAACACGAAGGGCGAGGCGGCCACGTAGGCGAACAGCGCGGCGAAGGTGAGGCTGCCGACCAGCAGGTGGCCGGCGAACACCCGGTCGCGGAACAGCCCGCCCATGGCGCGCAGCGCCACCGGCACGCCGCCGGTGTCCCGCTGCCCGGCCGGCAGGGTCTCGGGCAGCCAGCGGGCGACCACGAGCACCAGCGCGGCCCCGGCGACGGACAGCGTGAGGAAGATGCCGCGCCAGTCGGTGAAGCGCAGCAGCTGCCCGCCGAACACCGGCGCGAGGATGGGCGCGAGGCCGGAGACCAGCATCAGCGTCGAGAAGAAGCGGGCCATCGTGACGCCGTCGAACAGGTCGCGGACCACGGCCCGCGAGATGACGACGCCCGCCGAGCCGGCGAGTCCCTGGACGAACCGGCAGCCGGTGAGGAGTTCGATGTTGGGCGCGAAGGCGCAGGCGAGCGAGGCCGCGATGTACGCCGACATGCCGGCGATCAGCGGCCAGCGGCGGCCGAGTTGGTCGCTCATCGGGCCGATGACCAGCTGGCCGAGGCCGAGTCCGAGCAGGCAGGCGGTCAAAGAGAGCTGGGCGGTGGAGGCCCCGGTGCCCAGTGCGTCGCCCACGTCGGGCAGCGCCGGGAGGTACATGTCCATCGACAGGGCCGGCAGCGCGGAGAGGCTGCCGAGAATGAGGGTGAACACGAGTGTGGCCCTCGCCCTGCCGGTGAGCTGCGCCGCTCGTGAGGTTCCGGAGGACGCGGGCCGAAGGCGGCGCTGCGTCGGGGACGCCTGGGGCGTCGGGGAGGGCTTTCTCCAGCGCGTTCGCCCGGGTTCGCCGGGCCGTGCCTGCTGGGGCCTGGTGGCGGCGGGGCTGCCGCCGGGGGGTGCGGTCGGGGAGGCTGCCGGCCGGTGGGCCGGGCTCGGGGTGGAACGGGGCGTCGGGGTGGGACTGGGTACGGCCGTCTGGGGTTGGCCGGGCTGGTTCATGCACCTCTCCGGTGACTCGTCACGATCGACTCAATCATCCCACGATCACACCGGCGTTCTCGCGCGGATTTACTCCGCCCGGGCGGCCTCCCGCCGCCGCCCGCACCGCGCTCCGCGGGCCGGTGCGGCGGCCCTGCCAGCCGGTTCGCGCCCGCGGTCGCCGGCCCGGCCGGGACCGGCCGCGCCGGCTGGTGGGCAAGCTCACACGTCGCGCAGCCGCGTGACGCGCTGGTGGGTGTGGCCCTCGATGTCCTGAATGGTGACGTGCAGCAGTTGGTGGGAGAGCTCCGACAGGGCGCGGGCGACGGCCAGTTCGCGGCCGATGGCGGGGACGTTCTCGTCCTCGGGATTGGCGCGCGCCGTGCCCTCGCTCACCAGCACGGTGTCCGGCTTGCCCTCCAGGCGCGCCTCCGCCCGGGTCATCCTCCCGTCGCCGCCGATCGCGATGTGCACGTTCCAGACCTCCTCGTGCGCCTTCGCCACGGCGCGCCTCCCTTCTCGCGGCCACTCACGTCAACGCCACGGCGACTCGCGGCCACTCGCGTCAACGTCACGGACTCGCGGCCACTCGCGGCCACTCACGTCGCGTTCACGGCGGCTCGCCCCGCACCGCGCCCGGCGTTCTGCGGCCGGGCGCGCGTTCCGCCCCTCCATCGTGACCCGCGCCGGCGCGCGCCGCACACCGGGCGGGAACGTTCCCGGGGGCCGCCGCCGGAGGCGGGCCGTGGCGAGCGGGCGGGCGGCGGGATGGCATCGTGTTCCCTGCCGAACGGGGGGCCAGGACCGACCAGGTGAGCGATGCCAGAAGAGTTGCCGACCGAGCCCGGGGTGCCCACCGCGCGCTCCGTCCCCGCGCAGTGGACGGTGGCGCTGCGCCGCACCCCCGTGTCGATGTGGCGCGACGACATCGACCACTGGTCGGCGGCCCTCACCTACTACTCGGTCCTCGCGGTCTTCCCCACGCTGTTCGTGGCGCTCTCGGTGGTGGGGCTCGCCGACCCGGGCGCGGGCCAGGAGCTGATCGGCCAGGTGAGCGCGCTGCTTCCGGCGGAGTCCAGGGGCGAGGTGACCACGACGCTGCACGACCTGGCCCAGGAGCGTTCCTCCGCCTGGTTGGTGACGGTGGTCGGCGGGCTCAGCGCCCTGGTCTCCGCCTACAACTACCTCAGCGTCTTCCGGCGCGTGCAGCACGCGATGCACGGGCTGGTCGACCGCAGGCCCCCGTGGCGGGCCATCCCCCGCACGCTCCTGTGGGCGCTCGGCCTGCTGGCCCTGCTGGTGGGCAGCGCGACGGTGCTGGTGCTGACCAGCGGCGCGGCGCGCACGATAGGGCGGCTGCTCGGCTTCGGCGAGGCGGGGACCACCGCGTGGAACCTGCTGAAGTGGCCGCTGCTCGTGGTGCTGGTGACCGGCCTGGTGCTCGTCCTGTTCCGCACCGGACCGGCCGACGGGGGCGTCCCGGCGCGCGGCGTGCCCGGCGGCGCGCTCGCCGTCCTGCTGTGGCTGGTGGCCTCCGCGGCCTTCGCCCTCTACGCCTCGGGCGTGGGCACCTACAACCGGCTCTACGGCTCGCTGGCCGGCATCATCGTCTTCCTGGTGTGGCTGTGGGTGTCGAACCTCAGCCTGCTGACCGGCGCCCAGTTCAACGCCGAACTCGCCCTGCTGGCACGGGAGGAGAGGGCCCCGGCCGCCGGGCCGGAGGAGGGCGCGGAGGCCGTCGGCTGAGCCGCGGCGGCCCCTGGGGCGGTCAGGGCTTGCGGCCCACGGCGCCGAGCAGGGCGACCTCGGGCCGCGGCCAGGGCGCCGGGTCGGGCCGCCACTGGGGGCAGGGCACCACGCCCGGCTCGACGAGTTCGAGCCCGTCGAGGTATCCGGCCAGCTGTTCCGGGGTGCGCAGGTGGTAGGGGGTGGCCGCCACGGCGTTGTGGTGGTGCATCGCCCGCACGTAGCCGGGGTGGGTGTCCACGCCGTCCCTGAGCGCCAGGTAGCTGCCCTGCGGCAGGCCGTCGAGCAGCGTCTTGACCAGGGACCTGGCCTCCTCGTACTCCGGCACGTACGCCAGCACGCCCATCAGCAGCAGGCCGACCGGCCGGTCGAGGTCCAGGGTGGCGGAGGCGGCGTCGAGGATCGTCTCCGGCCGGCGCAGGTCCGCGGCGACGTAGTGGGTCGCGCCCTCGCCCGGCTCGTCGAGCAGGGCCCTGGCGTGGGCGAGCACCGCGGGATCGTTGTCCGCGTAGAGCACGCGCGCCCCGGGGGTCAGGCGCTGGGCCACCAGGTGCGTGCTCCCGGCCGTGGGGAGGCCGGGGCCGATGTCGAGGAACTGCCGCACCCCGGCCTCCACGGTCAGGAAACGCACGACCCGGCCGAGGAAGTAGCGCCCGACGCGGGCGAGTTCGACGATGTCGGGAAAGGTCCGCGCGAACCGGTCCGCCGCCCTGCGGTCCACGGGGAAGTGCTCGGTGCCGCCCAGCCAGTAGGTCCAGATCCGGGCGGCGAGCGGCTCGTGTGGATCGCTGCCGGGCAGGTCATCCCTCATGCCGCGCATGCTAGTGGGGGCGCGGGCGCCGCGGAGAGGGGCAGCGGCGCGGTGAAATCCCTACATTCCCTTGGGAGTTCGGCCGAGAATCCCGCCCGGCGGCCCGGCGCCCCCCGGCCCGGTGCCGTACCCGGCTGCCCGCCTGGTGCCGTACCCGGCTGCGCCTCCGGCCGGGGTGCCGGCGGCCGCCTGCTCCCCGGGGGCCGGCCCGGGGACGCCTGCCTGCGCGCCGCCCCCCTCGCCCTCCTCCGCACCGCGGCGTGGCCTGCCGCGGCTCCTGCCCCCGCGCGGCGGATGCAGGAGGGTGGCCTGGCACACGAGTTGCTGGAAGGCGACCAGCGCGGACAGCGGCGGGAGCCCGGCCACCGCCAGGCCGAGCGGTTCCCTGGGGGCCTGGGCGACGCACAGCACGACGGCGAGGGCGGAGGACAGCAGCACGACGCACCAGGAGTGGGTGGACCCGCGCCGGTACAGGGCGGCGCGGAGCACGGACAGCGCGGCGACCAGCCAGGGCCCGTAGATCAGCAGCGGCCAGGACGCGGTCAGCGAGGGCGAGGTGCGCAGGCTGGCCGCGTGCCGCAGCGGGGCGTAGCTGAGCACGCCCGCGAGGGCGCTGAGCGCGGCGGCCAGCAGGGTGATGCAGGCGGCCAGCAGGCCGCCGGCCAGGAGCGGCCAGCGCGGCCTGCCCGCGGGGCGCCGCGGGGGCCTGGCGCGCGGCCCGCGGTGCCTGCGGGGGCGGGGGATGTGCACCGAGGAACAGGTGAAGTCCGCGACCATCGGCAGGGCCGTGGGGTCCCCCGGGAGGTCGTGCTCCGCGAGCGGTCCCTGGCGGGGCGGGGTGAAGGGCGGGAGGTACCGGGGGTCGTCGATCACCGCGGGGCGCCCCGCTCGATCGCGGCCAAACGTTCCTCCATTTCGGACCTGATCTGCTGCAGGGAGGCGAGCAACTCGTCCAGCAGGTCGTGACAGCAGTCAGGTTGGGGTTTCGGCTCGGGCTCGCGCACGGACAGGCGCCCGGCCATGTCTGGTGTGGTCACATCCCTACCAACGACCCTCTTTCGGCGGAGATGCGGCCCCTTGGAAATATGCGCGTCATTCCTGCATATCGGATAAGCCGCCGCGCCGGGCCGCCATCCGGGCCGCCGGGCGCCGCCCGGTCGCGGCGTGCGCGGCGCTTGCCGCGGCGCGCACGGCGCTCAGGCCGGGGCGAAGAGCTCCCGCGCGCGCTCGGCGCGGAGCCGATCCAGGGTCTCGCCCTGGCGCAGGGCCCTGGCGAGCAGTTCGTCGAGGAGCCGCGAGTCCAGGCGCGCGTCGGAGGCGGCCAGTTCGCGCAGCACGCTCCACGCCTCGGCCTTGCCGGTGACGCCCAGGCGCAGGGCCTCCAGTTCGACGAGGCCGGCCAGCGGCGAGCGGCGCAGCAGCCGGCCGTTCGGCTTCAGCCGCCCGGCGAGCTCGGCCGCGCCGCCCGCGTACGCCTTGTAACGCCGCACCGGCACGTCGAGGCGGCGCATGATGCCGAGCAGCGCGGCGCGGTCCTCGGCGATCTCGGCCGCGATCTCCCGCAGTTCGGGGCCGGGTTCCGCGCTCGCGCGGGGGCCGGTCATGCGGCGGGCGAGCCGCAGCCCGCCGGTGGCGCCGGCCAGGTGGTCGTTGAGGTAGACGCCGAGCAGGCCGGGGCCGTGGCCCGTGCCGCCGGTTTTCGCCTCGGCGCGTGAGCCGTGCTCTCCCATGCCCTCTCCGCCGTCCTCTCCGCTCGCGGGTCCCGTTCCCGGCCGGTTCTCGGGCGAGTCCCGCCGGGACGCGCCACGGGTGCCCGCCGCGCCGCCCGGCAAACGAGGGCCGCGCCGCCCCGCCCGGTCCCGGCGGGCCGCGGTCAGCGCGGGTCGCAGAAGTCCAGGCGGTCGAGCAGGCCGGCCGCGGTGAAGGCGGCGGCCAGGTCGTCCCGGCCCTCGGTGAAGTGCGACCACTGGTCGTAGTGGACGGGGACCACCCGGCGGGCGCCCAGGATCCTTGCGGCCTCGGCGGCCTGCGCGCTGTCCAGGACGAGCGGCGCGCCGCCGAAGCGGACCGGGATGCGGGGTGCCCCGGCGAACAGGACGGCGGTGTCCACGGGGCCGCACCGCTCGGCGATCGCCCTGACCGCGTCGAGGGAGGCGTTGTCGCCGCTGACGTAGACCGTGGGCAGGCCCTCGCCGGTCAGGACGAAGCCGACGACCTGGCCGGTGACCGGCTCGACCTCCTCCCGCCCGCCGGGCCCGTGGACGGCGGGCACGCCGGTGACGAGGACCGTGCCGCCGCCCGGGCGCTCCAGTTCGGCCTGCTCCCAGTCGGCCAGCCCCCTGGCCCCTCCGCCGAGGCGGCCGGCGCCGCCCGGCGTGGTCAGCGTCAGCGGGACGCTCGCGAGCAGGGCCCGGCCCGACGCGTCCAGGTTGTCCGGGTGCTCGTCGTGCGAGAGCAGCACCGCGTCGATCCGGCCCAGGTCCTGCGGCGCGGCGGCCGGGGGCGCCGTCTTGGTCAGCGAGCCGCCAGGCACCTCGTAGCGGCGGGGCGGGTCGAAGGTCGGATCGGTCAGGAAGCGCAGGCCGCCGTACGCGAAGAGGGCGGTCGGGCCGCCCAGGACGCGGACGGGGATCGACGGGGCGGACGTGCCGGCACCGGCCATGAAAACCTCACGGATAGAAGGCGAGTATTCCGTGAGAACGATAGAGGGGTCTCACGGATGAGCGCAACCCGTACCATGACAGTCATGTCTCAGGTCCCGACCGGCCCCTCCGCGCCGCCCCCCGCGCCGGGGGCGGGGGACTACCCGGCCCTCGACTTCGTCAACAGCGCCGTCGCGCTCCCCGGGGGGCACTTCGTGGATCTCCTGGGCACTCCGGGGGCCGCGAACCGCTGGCTCACCGCGCACGGGCTCGCGCCGGAGGACGCCGGCGTGCGGGAGGTGTGCGCGGCGCAGTTGCGCTCCCTGCGGGAGCACCTCAGGTCGCTGTTCGCCTCCCGCGTCGCGGGGCTGCCCGCGCTGCCCGCGGCGCTGTCCGCCGTCAACGACGCCCTCGGCCGGGCTCCCGCCGCCGCCCTGCTGCACTGGGACGAGGTGCGCGGCCCCTACCGCGCGGTGCGGTGCCCCACGAACGAGATCCTGGACCGGGCCCTGGCGACCCTGGCGGCCGACGCCGCCGACCTCCTCACCGGCCCCGACGCCGGCCGCCTCACCGGCTGCGGCTCCCCTCCCTGCAACCGCTACCTGCTGCGGCACGGCCGCCGGCAGTGGTGCTCGACCCGCTGCGGCGACCGGGCGCGCGCCGCCCGCGCCTACGCCAGGCGGACGCGCCCCGACCCGAAGCCGGGGGCGTGACCCGGCCGCGCGCCGGCGCCCCGGCCTGGGGGCGCGCCCGGCCGCGGCGCCTCGGGCTCAGCGCTCCGGCCGGCCGTCGCCGAGCAGCAGGCGCAGCGCGGAAGCGGCGACGCGTTCCAGTGCGGCGCGCGGCACGCCGGAGGCCGCCTGGACGGCGATGCCGTCGGTGATCGTGTGCAGCAGCCGGGCCAGCGCCGCCGGTTCGGCCCCGGCGGGCAGGTCCTCCAGCTGCGCCAGGCGTTCCCGCAGCGCGGCCGCGGCGGCCTCGCGGACGGCGGCCGCCTCACGCCGGGCGCGCCCGGCCCCCGGACCGCACGCGTGGACGCCCTTGACGGCGAGGCACCCCCGCGGGGTGCCCCCGCCCGCGGTGAGCTCGACGCTGCCCAGGATCAGGCGCTCGGCCAGTTCGCGGAACGTCGGCGCCGAAAGCGCCGCCCCGGCGAAGGCGGCCGGGCCCCGCACGTAGCGGCCGAGCACCCTGGCGAACAGCTCCTCCTTGCTGCCGAAAGCCGCGTACATGCTGGGCTTGTTGATGCCCATCGCGCCCGTGAGCCCGGTCAGCGAGGCGCCCTCGTAGCCGTGGGTCCAGAACACCTCAAGGGCGCGGTCGAGCGCCGCGTCCGGGTCGAAGGTGCGCGGCCGGCCACCGGGCATGGGCTTCTCCTCTCCAGTTCAGTACCGCTCGGTACGTTATCCCCTTGCGCCGCAGACCCGCCCACCCCTACTTTCATACCGTACGGTACATATCTCTGGGGAGCACACATGATCGGGATCGGCATCGTCGGAGGCGGCGGCTGGGCCTCGGTGGGACACCTGCCGGCGCTGGCGCACCTGCCGGAGTTCACGGTCGCGGGCGTCGCGACCACCCGCCTGGCGAGTGCCGAACGCGTGGCCGCCGAGCACGGTGTGCCGCACGCGTTCGCCGGGGCCGGGGAGCTGGCGGCGCACCCGGATGTCGACCTCGTCGTGGTATCGGTCAAGGTGCCGGGCCACGCCGGGCCACGCCGGGGCGATCCGGGCGGCCCTGGCGGCGGGCAAGCACGTCCTGTCCGAGTGGCCGCTCGGAGTGGACGCCGAGGAGGCGCGGTCGCTCG
The DNA here is from genome assembly GCF_003626535.1 of Streptomyces hoynatensis. Classification (GTDB taxonomy): domain Bacteria; phylum Actinomycetota; class Actinomycetes; order Streptomycetales; family Streptomycetaceae; genus Streptomyces; species Streptomyces hoynatensis. The sequence continues at coordinate 464,359 of NZ_RBAL01000002.1, read as the reverse complement.
CGGCCGAGGCGCGTGCCGCCGGGGTGCGGACCGCGGTGGTGCTGCAGGGCCTGCACTCCCCGGACGTGCGCTTCGTCGCCGACCTGCTGGCGGAGGGGCGCCTCGGGCGCCTGGAGTCGGCCGTCCTGGTCGCCGACGGCGCCCCGTTCGGCGGCGGCACCATCCAGGCCGACCTGGCCTGGACGCTCGACCCCGCGGCCGGCGCCTCGATCCTCAGCATCATGGCGGGGCACTTCCTGTCCACCCTGGAGGGCGTCACCGGCCCTTTCACCTCCGTGTCCGCGCGGCTGCCCCTGGTCCACGAGCAGGTGACCGTGGCGGGCACGGGAGAGCGGCGGCGCAACGGCACGCCGGGAAACGTGCTGCTCCACGGGACGCTGGCCGGCGGGGCGACGGCGTCGGTGGCCGTCCAGGGCGGCGATCGACCGGACGGGGTCGGCTTCTTCCTCACGCTCGCCTGCGAACGGGGAACCCTGGTCGCCACCCCGCGCCGCAGGGGCATGTATCTCCACTGGACCGACTGGGACATCTCCGTCGACGGGAAGCCCCTGGCCGTGCCCGCGGCCTACCGCACCGTTCCCGCGGCGGTCCCGCCGGGGCCCGCGACCAGGATCGCGGCGCTCTACCGCGACGTCGCCCGGGCCCTGACCGAGGGCCGCCCCGCCCGCCCCGACTTCGACGCCGCCGCCCGGCAGCACCGGCTGCTCGCCGCCATCGAACAGTCCGCGGCGCACGGCTCGCGGGAGACGGCCGTCCGCTGACCGCGGCCGGGGACGGCCCCAGGCCCGGCGCGGCACGGCACGGCACGGCGTGACGACCGGGCCCCGCACGGGAAAGGCCGCCCGGGCGCGGGATCGGCTCCGTGCGGCGGATCAGTCCTTCGCGCCGCCCGCGGGCCGCGCGGGGAGCAGCAGGGCCGCCGCGGTGAGGGAGGCCCAGGCCAGGGAGACCGTGGCGGCGGCGCGGCGGTGGCGCGGGGCGGGCAGGGTGCGGCCAAGCAGCGCCGCGTCGCCCAGGTCGGCGGCCAGCCGCAGGGCCGCGGCCGTGCCCAGGGCGGGCCCCTTGGGGGCGAGGCCGAGGGCGAGCCCGCTCGCCACCTCGCGCAGGGCAAGGGGACGCAGGGAGGCGCGCGTCGCCTCGGCCGTGCGGCCCTCCTCGTCGGCCAGCCCGGAGGGCCGCGCCAGCAGCCCGGGCCACACGGCCACGCCGAGTCCGTACAGCGCCGTCCCCGCGCCCACCGCGCGCAGCAGCCCGACCCGCATCTCCCGCTCCTCCCGGCGCCCGCCTCGGGCGCGCTCGCGCTCTTCCGGTGCCCCCGGACCCCCGGCTCGCCCGGGCCCGATCCGGCCTCCCGGCTCGTCCCCGGCTCTCCCGGCTCCCCTCTGTCTTCCCCCGACTCGCCCTGCTGCTTTCCCCAGTCTTCCGGAGCCGCGGCGGAACTCCGGCGCGCCGGCGCGGGATTTCGTCATGCCCCGCCACGTTCCGCCCCCCTTTCCGCCTTTCGCCGCCTTCCAGGCGCCTTCCCACCCTCTGTGCCTCTTTCGGCACGCGGGAGCGCGGCGGCGCGGACGCGGGGGGCCGGTCAGCCGTGGGTCGTGGTGAACGCCGCCCAGAACAGGGGGGTGTGCTCGATCCGTCCGGTGGCCTCCCACAGCCGGGCCCTGCCGGCCTGCCAGGCGTTGAGGGCGGCGACCGGGTCGGCGGCCTCGTGCGCCGCGTCCACCGCGAGCACCGCCTCGGGCACCACGCTGGTCTCCGCACCCGCCGCGGGCGCGAAGTGCCGCAGGCCCGCGTCGGTGGGCAGCGTCCAGCGGGTCGCCGTCACGTACTCGGCCCCGCCGTGGACGGCCGCGGCCACCAGCCCGGTCGGCTCGGCGAACCGCAGGTCGCCGCCGCTCTCGCAGGCGATGAACGCCACCCGGTTCGGCATCCGCCAGGGGCGCGGCGCCTCGGGCCGGTGCCCGAGCACCAGGTCGGCCGCCGTCAGCGGCCGGTGCGCGCCGACCAGCGCGGCCCGGCCGGTGGTCTCCGGCCCGCACCCCAGGTGCAGCGCGGCCCCCAGGCCGTGGTCGGCCGTCGAGACGTGGCCCACGTACAGGAACCTGACCGCCTCGGCGAGCAGCGGTTCGAGCACCTCGCGGGTCACGTCGCGGCGGCGGAACGGCGCCTGGCGGGCCCCGGCGGGCAGCAGCCGCGGGCCCAGGCGTTCGGCGAGCGCCGCCAGCGGCGAGCCCGCGGCCACCGGGCCGAGCACGGAGCCGAGCGCCGAGTCGTCGGGGAAGCCGGGGACGCGCGGGTCGAGCGCCACGGCCACCGGCCCTTCCGGCCGCCACGGGGAGGGGCGGCGGGCGGGCGAGTTGCGCACGGTGGCCGGCGGCAGGAGGGCGACGTCCGCGCTCTCCACCAGGCGCTCGCCGTCGCTGCCGCGCAGCGCCTCCCAGGGCACCTGCGCCGTCGAGGGCGAGGGCTGGACGCGCAGGCGCGGCCTGATGCCGCGGCCGATCAGCGCGTCGAGCTCCTGGGCGAGCGGTCCCGGCAGCAGGCCGGTGAGCCGCATCGCGAGGGCCCGTTCCCGCACCGGGTCGGTGAACGCGCCCCCGCCGAGGGAACGCGCCAGGGCCCGTTCCACGTCCTCGCCGGGCAGCGGGCTCGGCAGCGCGGCGGCCAGCTCGGTCAGCACCCCGCGCACGGCCTCGCGCGGGAAGACGACCATGCCCGGGGTGTCCAGGGCGTGCTCCCACCGCCAGGTGACGTAGAGGGCGCCCGCGTCCGCGTACTTGAGCTGCACCACGGGACGGGCGCCAGGGCCGAGGCCGGCGTGCAGGTCGGGGGAGGCGGCCCGGCCCCGCCTGCCCGCCCGCCGGACGCGCCGGGTGGCCCCGGCGGCCTCGCTCCCGTCGCGGACCCCGCCCGCCGCGCCCTTCTCGCCCGTACCGCCCGTCGCGGCCGTCTCGTTCATCGCCCGCCACCCCCCGTTTCCGCTCGCCGGGGCGGCCGGGCGCCGGCCGGCGCCGCGCCCCCGCCCTCCGGCCCTCGCCCGTCAACGTCCGCCGTCCGCCCCGCTCTTCCGCGGCCCACGGCCCGCGCCCTCCCGGACCTCGCCCCGTTTGCCACGGCTGTCCTCGCCCCGTGCCCCTTCACCCGTGCCCCCTCACCACGTGCGGACGACCTCGCGGGAGCGGATCGGGAAGCCGTAGCGCTCCTCGCTCGCCTCGATCCACGCGTCCAGGTACGCCTCCTGCCCCGGCAGCACCTCAAGCCGCGGCGGCAGCGCGAACCGCGGGGCGGGGAAGCCCTCCGCCGCGCCCGTGCCGCCGAGCGCGGCCAGGGCGGCGAAGGGCGCGTGCGGGCCTTCGGCGCCCGGTGCCCCACCGCCCGGCTCGTCCTCCCGCCGTCCCTCGTCCTCCCGACGTCCCTCGCCGCCGCGGCCTTCTGCGCCCTCGCGTTCCCCGCCCGGCGCGGAACCTCCCGCCCCGCCCGGGGCGGCGGGCCCGCGGGCCCCGGGCGGGAAGGCGCCCGCTCCCGGGGCTTCGGGCCCGGGAGTGCCGGCCTCCCCGGGCACGGCCGTCTCGACGGGGGCCTCGCGCAGGGCCCTCCTGACCCGGTCGGCGACCTCGCGCGGCCCGCCGGAACGGCCCGGGGGCGCGGCCTGTGCCAGGGCGGCCGGGTCCAGCGCCGCCTGCTCCAGGGTGGCCGCCGCCCCGGCGCTCTCGACGAGTTCCACCGCGAGACGGGTCATGCCGAGCTTGGTGACCAGGTCGAACGCCACCTCCATCGCGGGCGCCGCCACGCCCCGCACCCAGCGCTCCCGCGCGGCGCCCGGCGCGAAGCGGTAGCGCACCGCGTCCGTGGCCAGCGCGGCGGGCAGGGCCACGTTGAGCGCCGCGGCCAGCAGCCGCCGCCGCTTCGCCGGCCGCATGGGCAGCCGCAGCGGGCCGAGCGGCGAGGCGAAGGCCATCACCGCCCGGTACACGTCCACCCGGGCCGCCTCGTGCGGCGCCCCGGCGCGCAGGCACAGCTCGCGCGCCATCAGGTAGTGCCGTTCGCTGCGCCGGGGGAACAGGGACTGGCTCCAGAAGTCCCCGACGAGCAGCAGCGCCTCGATCAGGGAGGGCACCTCCCCCGCCTCCTCGAGGACGGGGGCCGCCGCCGCCAGCAGCCGCTGCGCCCGCAGGAAGCGCCCGCGCCGCATCGCGACCCGCGCCAGCCCCAGCCGGCAGTGCGCCGCGCCGAGCGGCCTGCCCAGCCGTTCGAACTCGCCGAGGGCCGCCTGGAAGCGGCGCCCCGCCTCCTTGGCGTCGCCGCGTTCGAAGGCGAGCCTGGCCAGGCCCTCCTCGGCCGCGGCGGCGGCCGCGGCGTCGCCCGTGGCCTGGTGCAGTTCCCCGGCCAGCCGCATGTCCTCCCCGGCCGCCGCGTGGTCGCCCACGCGCTGGGCGAGCGCGGCGAGGTTGGCGTAGGCGTGCCCGGCCAGGCGCGGCTCGTGCGTCAGGGCGAGGTCGAGGGCCCGCCTGAGTTCGGCCTCCGCCTCCGGGTAGCGCTCCAGGAAGGTCAGCACGTAGCCGCGGGTGTTGTGCAGGGTGAAGGAGAGCAGCAGGCCGTTGCCCTCCTCGGCGCCGAAGCCCACCGCGGCGGCGGCCTCGCAGTCCGCGAGCGCCTCCTGGTAGCGGCCGAGCAGTTGCAGCGTCTGGGCCCGGTTGACCAGGGCGGCGGCCCGGGTGGCCGAGGTGTCGTGGCGGTCGCCCGTCAGCCGTTCCGCCTCCTCGCAGAGGGCGATCGACTCCCCGGCGAGGTCGAGGGCCCGGGTGAGGTCGCCGCGGCCCTCGGCGAGGGAGGACAGGTTGGCCAGGGCCCTGGCCCTGAGGTCGAGCCCCTCCCCGTCCACGTCGGGAACGAGCGTGGCGCGGTGGGCGCGCCTGAGCATCTCCTCGGCCCGCCGCGGCGGCTCGCCGCGGCCGAGGGCCAGGCCCGCGTCGGAGACCAGGCGGGCGGTGGCCGCCCAGCGCGGGCCGTAGGCCCGGCCGCGCACGCCCAGGGTGCCCTCGGGCGGTTCCCCCTGCGCCCCCGGCTCCTGCGCGGGGGGCTCCTCCCGGTCCTCGCCTGGACGTTCCTCGGGCTGGGTCATCGGGGCTCCCCTCCGGTGAATCCGGCGTGGTACGCGGCGCGTTCGGCGAGTGTGGCCCCGGGCGCCGTGAGCCGGTGCCCGGCGTGGCGGAGCAGGGCGGCGCGGCGGGCGGTGGCCTCCTCGCCCGGGCCGCCGGGGCGGCCGGGGGCGGCGAAGCCGGGGGCCCAGACGGTGAGGGCGCGGCGCGCCGGGGGCAGCAGCAGGACCGCCGCCCCCGGCAGTTCCGCCTCGCCGGTGAACTCGCCAGGCCGGCGCGGCGCCGGGGCCAGCGGGAACTCCACGGGCCCGAACCGCGCGGCGAGCCGCGGCGGGTGCGGCTCCCGCGGGTCGAGGGGCGAGCGGGGGGCGCGCGGCACGGTGACGGTCACCAGCAGGGCGCCCGCGCGCCGGGTGACCGACCAGGCGGCCCCGGCGGCGGCGTCCACGGCCCCCGGCGGCACCAGCGCCCAGTCGACGGGGACGCTGCCCGACAGCCCCGCCAGGCCCGGCAGCCCCGGGGTGCCGGAGGAATCCGGGGGCCCCAGGGCCCCCGAGGCGCCCGGGAACACGTGCCGGCCCGCCGGGCCGCCCGCGGCCAGGGCCAGGCGCGGGGCGGCGGGGGCCTGGCGCGGCGCGGCCGGGGCGGGCCTGCCAGGCTCGGGCCAGTCGACGCCCCACGACTCCGCCGCGGCGGCCAGCCGTTCCGCCGTCTCCCGTGCGGCCGCGCCGAGTTCGGGGTCGCCGGCCAGGGCGGCGAGGACGCCGGCGGCGGGTGCGGCACGCCGGAGCAGCCGGGCCACGGGGTCCTCGGCCGCTGCGTCGGACAGGCCCAGGGCCAGGGGGTCCCCGGCCGCGCCGTCCGGCGGCTCGTTCCCCCCGGGGTCCCCGGCCGCGCCCGGGGCGCCCGGGTCCCGGAGGCCGGCCGCGTCCTGGGGTTCGCGGCGCCGGGCGAGCGGCGGCCCGAGGGCGCCTGGGGCGTCGAGCAGGTGCTCCACCGCCGTGGCGGCGAGGGCCTGTTCCGCCGCCAGCAGGGCGGGGGCGAGCGCCGGCACCCCGGCCACCGCGGAGGCCGGCCACCAGGCCGCCGCCCAGGACAGGTGCCCCAGGCGGCGCGCGGCGTCGAGCACCCCCGACTCGGCGGGCGCGGGACCCTCGGCCGTCACCCGGGAGGTGCCCTCGCCGGCGCCGAGGATCGCGTCCGCGCCCCCGGGGCCGTAGATCTCCCAGAGCCAGTCGGCCGCGGCGTGCGGATCGTGGATCTCGGCCACGGGCAGCCCGGCCTCCTCCGCGGCGAGGACGTCCCAGGCCAGCAGGGCGCCGCGGGCCTCGACCAGGGCCGCCTGCTCGGGGTGGGGCGGGGGGCCGCCCACGCGCAACGCGCCGCCCGCCCGCGTCACCCGCAGTGCCGGGCTCACGCCGCCTCCCGTTCCAGGGCGGCCCGCAGGCGGTCGCGCTGGTCCATGATCACCGAACGCAGCACGCCGTCGAGCAGGTCCGGGACCTCCCCGGGGTCGAGCGTCTCCCTCCGCAGCTCACGGCCGTGCAGCCGGGCCCAGAGCCGCCGCAGGTACGCCTGCCTGACCGCGAGGACCTCCTCGCGCAGCGCGGCGGGCAGCCCCGGCGCGTCCGGGTGCGGCAGGCGCAACGCGCGCTGCACGTACGCCTCCCTGCGCCAGCGCGCGAGGAGCCTGGCCCGCGCGGCGTTCGGCGGCAGCTCCCGGCCGCCCCCACCGGACTCGCCGGCCCCACCGGACTCGCCCGCCCGGCCCGGCTCACCGATTTCGCCCGCCCCGTCCGGCTCGCCCGGCTCACCGGCCTCCCCAGGTTCGCCGACCGCGCCGGGCTCACCGACCGCGCCGGGCCCGCCCGCCCCGGCGGGCCGGTCCCGGCCCGAGGGGAGCCCGGCGCTGGCCTCGCGGCCGAGGGCGATGGCCACGCGGGAGTCCTCCCCGGCCAGTTGCCAGGGCGCGGCGGTGCGGCGGATCTCCTCCGCCACCAGGATCGGCAGCTCCGGCATCGCCTCGCGGTGGAAGGCGGCGGTGAAGCCCGCGAAGAGCCGCTCCAGCACGGACCTGTCGAACGGCCTCGGCAGGCTCCGCTTCGAGGCCCGCTCCCCCAGCTCGGGCGGGACCGGCCTGAGGCGCGCGGTCAGCCCCAGCTCGCGGGCGACTCCCGGGAGTTCGAGCCCGGAGGCGGCCAGGCTCCCCACCCGGTCCGCCACCAGGGCGGCGAACGGCTCCCCGGCCCGCTCCCGGCGCGCCGGGCGTGCCGCATCTGCCGCGCCGGCATCGAGGAACGCCCAAAGCCGCGCCGGAACCAGGTCCTGCGGGTCCTTCGCCTCCGCGGGCTCCCGTTCCCACGCGGCCCGCAGCCGGCCGGCGAGCACCGCGGCGCGGGCCGGTTCGGTGAGGTAGGCGCGCAGCGCGGCCACGGTCAGCCGCGCGCCGCCCGGCTGACCGTGCAGCTCGGCGAGGGCCTCGGCGGCGAGGCGCTCGGCGCGGGGTCCCGGCGGCGGCGGGCCGTGGCGGCGGGCCAGCTCGTAGCAGTGCTGGAAGTAGCGGTCCTGCGGGTTGCCCTCGGTGATGCGGGCGCGGCGCCTGGCCCGCTTCAGCAGCAGGAACCAGCCGGCCGTCGCCGCGAGTTCGGGGCCGGCCGCCAGGATCGCCCGCCGCAGGTCCCCGGCGTCCTCGCGGCGGATGGCGGCCCCGGCGAAGCGCGGGTTGAGCGCCGGCCGCAGCACCAGCGGGTCGAGCAGCAGCTTGACGGTGCGGGCCAGCGGGCGGCCCGAGGCGTTGCTCAACGGGGCGACGGAATCGCCGAGTTCGGCCCAGGCCCGGGCGAGGAGGAGGGCCCGCGGCAGCGTCGGCGCCGTCTCGCCGACGGCGGGCGTTCCCAGGCTCATTCCCGGCATCGTAACCGGCCGCGCCGCCGCCCAGGGCGGAAACGTGTGATCGGTAGCCGGTCCGCAGGGCGAGGCTGAACTCCCCGGCGGCGCACGGGATCTGCTTCCCCGGCCGCCGGGGCGCCGCCCCCGTTCCCGGCGGCGTTCGCACCCGCCCGCCCGCGGCTCCCGCCCCGGCGGGACCGGAACCCCAGCCCACCCACCACGTAAGGAGCCCTCATGCGTCTGCTCGCCTGGCTGACCGCCGCCGTGGGCGCGGTCCTCACCGTCTGCTATCTGCTGACCGGCCTGACCGGCGGCCCAGGCGACTGGGTCAACGGCTTTCTCGTCGGCCCCTGCCTGCTGCTCTTCGCCGTCCCCGATCTGCTCGTCTTCGGCAGGCTGCTCGGGACCTTCCGGGGAGTCGGGCAGCTTCCGGCGGAGTTCCGCGGCGCGCCGCTCGCCGTGGGCACCGTGCGGGCGGTGGAGCGCACCGGCCTGTCCGTCAACGACCAGCCGCAGCTCGACATCCTGCTGGACGTGGACACCGAGGAGGGCCGGTCGTTCCGCGCGGTGGCGCGCCGGGTCGTCGACCTGACGGAGCTTTCCCTGCTCACCCCGGGCACCCGGCTGCCGGTGCGCTACCTGCCGGGGGACGCCGCCGGCGGCGCCGGGGCGGCGGGAGGGGGGAAGGCCGCAGCGGGGCAGGTCGCACGCGTGGTGGTGGCCACGGACGCCGCCCCGCAGGAGGTGCAGCGGGTCACCGGCCGCGTCCAGCTCGCCAAGGGCGAGATCACCGCGCGCCAGCTGCGGATCGCCGAGGAGGGGCGCGAGGCGCACGCCGTGGTGGTCGCGATGACGCCGACCGGGGAGGTACGCGGCGAGCGGGCGGTGGTGCGCCTGACGCTTCGGGTGACCAGGCCCGACGGGACCGCGTTCGACAGCACGCAGGAGAAGAACGTGCCCGCCTCCCTCGCGCCCGGGCTGCAGCCGGGGACGGTGGTACCGGTGCGCTACCTGCCGGACGAGGAGTCCGAGGTGGTCGTGATGCTGCGCGCCACCCCGTGAGCCACCTCGCCGGCCGCCCCGCGGGCCCCTCCCCCGCGGGCCGCGGTCAGGCGGTGGCCTGGCGGGCCCGGCGCGGGGCCCCGGCCCCGGTCTCGGCCGGGGCGGCGACGTGTTCGGCCACGAGCTCGGCCAGCCTGGCGGCGTCCGGGGTGTAGGGGGACACCCGGATCGTTCCGCCCTCGGTCAGCCGCACGCGGCAGACCGTGTCGCGGCCGGCCAGCCACAGCAGCGGGCGGGCGCCGCGCACCACGGTGACCGAGGCGACCTTCTCCCAGGGCACCGCCTGCGAGTAACCGCCGCGCCGGTGGACCAGGCCACGCTCGCGGACGGCGAAGAGCTCGGTGCCGAGCCGCCTGTGGTCCCTGGCCCCCAGCACACCGCGCAGCAGGGAGAGCAGGCCCAGCAGGAGGAGGACGGCGGCGGCGTAGGCGGGGGCGGCCGCGAAGGCCACGGCGCCCGCCACGACGAGGACGGCGCCGAGTACCAGCGCGCGCACGGCCGCCCGGCGCCGCCTTCCGGTGTCCGTCCTGTGCTTGCTCAGCAGCTTGCCCAGTGCTCTCTCGGTGGATGAGGCCATCGTCGTTACCCCGGATACTCGATTCTCTCGCCGACTCAGGGACATGCGGGCCGAGAAGGGACCAAGGCGGCCGAACGCGCAGGAACGCGCCCGGACGTGGAGCGAAAGGGGAGCGGTCCCCAGGGCCCGACGAACGGATGCTAACCAGCCGTTCGTGAAAACGGCATAAGCAGAACGCGCCGACTCCGGGCGGCCCGCGCCCCGGAGCGCCCCGCGCCCACCCCGCCCCACCCCGCCCCACCTCGCCCCTCCTCTCCCCTCCGCTCAGATTTCGCCCGCATAAGGCCAGTTGGCGGCGTTTGCCGGAGACCTCGCCGGGCACCCGAACCGTACGGCCGGAGCGGGCCGCGGAAGGGCGGCCAGGCGGTGCGCGAAACAGGGCAAAGTAGGGCGAAGACCGAAAAGAAGACTGAAAAGAAGACCGAAAGAAGGGCGAAGAAGGGGGCCCTGATGAATGTGCCGGACGTGGGGCAACGGAAGGGAGCCGGGCGGGCCGCTCCCGCCGATCACCGGGAGCAGGTGGTGACGGGCGCCAGGGCCGTCGCGCGCCGTTTCCTGTCCGTCATGTCTCCGCCGCCGCGCGCCGAGGACGTGGACTCGGTGCTGCTCGTGGTCTCCGAGCTGGTGACCAACGCGGTGCGGCACGCCGGCGGGCTGACCGGGTTCCGGCTGCGGGCGGTGACGCCGGACGCGGTGGAGGTGGCGGTGCAGGACGCGAGCCCCAGGCCGCCGAGGCCGCGCCCGCTCGATCCGCACACCCCGGGCGGCTTCGGACTGCACCTGGTCCACGGCCTCGCCCACTCGGTGCGGACCGGCCCGGGCCCGCGCGGCGGCAAGACGGTCACCGCCGTCGTGCCCTGCGCCCGGGAGGCACCCGCCCGCCGGGCCCCCGGCGGAACCGGGCGCGGCTCCCCCGTCCCCGGCGGGCCCCTCGCCGGCGGGCCGGTCGTCAGCGGGCGCTGAGCTCCGCGGCCAGGGACCGGGTCGCGGCGGCGAGGCGCCGGATCTGGCCGTCGGTGTACCAGGCGCGGCTGAAGGGGAAGTCCACGTGCAGGCTCCCCCGGTAGCGGGTGACCACGGCGAAGACCATCGGCATGCGGGTCAGCGGGAGCACCTGGAGGCGCGCGGCGCGCGCCGGCTCCGGCAGCGAGGGGCTGTCGATCTCCCCCAGGTTGGTGACGAACAGGGAGGCGGGGCCCTGCGCCGTCAGGTGCGGGAAGGCCGCCACCTCCCGCTCCGCGGTCCCGGCCCGCAGGTGCGCGCGGATCGGCCCGGCCAGCCGGTGGGCCAGGGACAGCGGGTCGCTGCCCCGCGCCACGTCCAGCCGCACCGGGAAGCCGGAGGCGGCCGACTGGATCACCTCGTTGGGCACCGGCGGGGACAGCCTGCGCCGCAGGTCGACGGCGACGCCGCAGCTCACCGGCAGGGCGCCGTCCGCAGGTTCGAGCGAGGGCCGCAGGGCGGCGAGCAGGAGGCCGCAGACCAGGGTGTTGACCGTGAGCCCGGCGCGGTGCGCCAGGCCGGTCAGCGCGGCGGTCTCCGCGGGGCTCAGCTCGGCGCGCGCGGTGCCGAACCCCGGGTCGGGCCCGGGCCCGCCGTCCACGGCGGCGGCCGGCGCGAGGCGCGCCGGGGGCCGTTCCGCCTCCTCGGCGGCCCGCCGCTCGGCGTAGGCGCGCAGCTCGCCGGGGGCGCAGCGCCCCTCAAGCTCCGCCTCCAGGGGGCCGGCGAGCACCGGCAGGACGGGCGTGAGGTCGGGGTCCTTGCCCGCGCGGGCCGCCGCGTACAGGGCGAGGAACTCCTGCTGCACGGCGACCACGCACATGCCGTCCACGCAGGCCCGCGGGAACGCGGCGACCAGGTGGCGCCCCCGTTCTGCGGGGCCGGTGACCAGCGTGGTCCGCAGCAGGGGGCCCGTGGCCCAGTCGCCGCGCTCCCCGATCGCCCGGGCGAGGTCCCCGCCCCGGTGCAGCCGCAGCGGGACGGGGGTGGGGTCGATCCGCAGCACGCCCTCGCCGCCGCGGGCGAAGAGCCGGCCGCCGAGCACCGGATAGCGCCTGGCGAGGTGCCCGAGAGCCGTCTCCAGGGCGTCCTCCGCCACTTCCCCGCGCAGCTCCCACACGGTCACCACCCGCATGTCGCCGGCGAGCATGGCGGCCTCGTGCGGCGACAGGGCCCGTTCGAGCGGCGCGGCGCTCACCGGTCCCCGCCCCTCGTGGCCACCGCGAAGACGCGGCGGAAGGGGAAGACGGTGCCGCAGGCGGTGACCGGGTACGCCGCGCGCAGGCGCTCGCGGTAGGCGGCGAGGAACTCCCCCGCGGCCCCCGGTTCTCCCACCAGGGCGTCGAGCACGGGCCGCATGCCGGTGCCGCCGATCCACTCCGCGAAGGGGTCAGGGCCGGGCAGCACGTGCGCGTACGTCGTCTCCCAGGCGTCCACGGCGAAGCCGAGCGAGGCCAGGCGGTCCGCGTACACGGCCGGGTCGTGGACCCGCAACTCCCGCAGCACGCCCCGGCCGAGCCGGTCGCGCCAGCGGGGGCTCGCGCACAGCTCGCGCAGGGCCGCGTGCCCCGCCGAGGCGGCGTTGTCCGGGAGCTGGAAGGCGAGGACGCCGCCGGGGGTGAGGGTGTGGGTCCAGGTCTTGAACAGGTCGAGGTGGTCGGGGACCCACTGGATCGCGGCGCTGGACACCAGCACGTCCACGGGCTCCCCCGGCGCCCAGTCGGCGAGGTCGGCCCGGCCGAAGTCGAGGCGCCCGCCGCCCGGCGTGGGCCCGGCGAACCGCTCGGCCTCGCGCAGCCGTTCCGCGGAGTTGTCCAGGCCGGTGACGTGCGCGCCCGGCCAGCGCTCGGCGAGGAGGGCGGTGATCTCCCCGGACCCGCAGCCGAGGTCGACGACGCGCGCCGGGCCGCGGGCCGGGTCGGGGACGTGGAGGAACAGGTCGTGGAAGGGGCGGGTGCGCGCGGTCGCGGCGCGCAGGTGCCGCAGGGGGTTCCAGGCGTCGGGCATGGCGGGCCTCCGGTGGGTCGCGGGGTGGGAAGGGGCGGGCGGGCTCAGGGCTTGCGGCCGACTCCGCCCACGACGTCGGCCACCAGGCGGGTCCACTCGGCGGGGTAGTGCTCGCTTCCGTCGGGGCGCCAGGAGGTCACCGGGACGACGCCTGGGTCGAGGAGTTCGAGGCCCGCGAAGAAGCCCGCGATGCGCTCGGGGCTGCGCAGGTGGTAGGCGAGGGGGGCGGCGGAGTTGTGCCTGGCCTGGAGGGCGCGCCACTCGGGCTGGGTGTCGCTCAGGTCGTGGGCGAGGAGGTGGCTCCCGGGGGGCAGGGCGGCCAGCAGCTCCCGCACGATGCCGCGGGCCCGGGCGTAGCCGGGCACGTGCCCGAGGATGCCGCTGAGGACGAGCGCCACCGGGCGCGACAGGTCGAGGGTGGCGCGGGCGGCGGCGAGCACGTCCGCGGGGCGGCGCAGGTCGGCCTCGGCGTAGGCGGCGGCGCCCTCGGGCGTGGAGCGCAGCAGCTCGCGGGCGTACCGGACGGTGGCCGGGTCGTGGTCCACGTAGAGGACGCGCGCCTCGGGTCGGGCCGCCTGCGCGATCTGGTGGGTGTTGCCCGCGGTGGGCAGCCCGGAGCCCACGTCGAGGAACTGGGTGACGCCCGCCTCGCGCGCCAGGTGGCGCACGGCCCGGGTCAGGAAGTGGCGTGTGGTGCGGGCGCGTTCGACCACTCCCGGGTGTTCCAGGGAGAGCCGGTCGCCGGCGGCGCGGTCCACGGCGAGGTTGTGGACGCCGCCCAGCCAGTGGTTCCACACCCGCGCCGAGCTGTGGCGGGCGGGGCCGTCCTTTGCCGGCGGCCCCGGGGGGCGCCCGGCGGCTCCGGCTGGTCCGGCTGCCCCGGCTGGTCCGGTCGGTTCTGTCGTCTCTGTCGTCTCTGTCGTCTCTGTCGTCTCTGTCGTTCCTGGCGCTGCGCTGAGGTGTGCCGCGTTCGACGCGTACCTCACGTCCTGACTCGTCACGACTCGCATGCAAGCAGTCGCGTCCGGTGAGGGACAAGGCCGGTCACGGGGTTCTGCGCGGTCGCGCGGGGTCCCGGGGGCCGGGGGCCGCGGCGGGCGCGCACCGGCCGCGCGCGGCCCACCCGCCTGCGCGGGGCCCCGGCCCGCGCGGGCCGGTGGGCGGCGCGGGCCGGGGCCCGGGCGGCGCGGCCGGTTTCCTCGGCGGGCGCGGGGGGCGGTGCCCGGCGCGCTCGCCTCAGGCCGTCTCCCTCGGCTCCTCGGCGAGGCCGGGGTACCTGCGCACCAGATCGATGCGCGACTGCACCTCCAACTTGCGGTAGATCTGCCGCAGATGGAAGCCGACGGTGTGCGGGGAGAGGAACAGCTGGCCGGCGACCTGGCGGTTGGTCAGGCCCTGCGCGACCAGCGCCGCGACCCGGCGTTCGGTCCCGGTCAGGCTGGCCCAGCCGGAGGCGGGCCGCTCGGCCTGCGTCCAGTGCCTGCGCCGGATGCCGAGCCGGCGCAGCCTGCGCCGCACCCTGGCCTCGTCCCGCTCGGCGCCGCACCGCGCGTACCCCGCCAGCGCCCGGTCGAGACCGGCCACCGCGCCCGCCCGGTCGCCGCGGGTCAGCGCGCCCAGGTCCTCCTCGGCGGAGGCCCTGGCCCAGGGGTCGCGGTGGAGTTCGGCCGCGCGCCGCAGGGCGGCCTGGTCGCGTTCCCGCACCCCGCGGGCGTGCGCGGCGGCGGCGAGCAGGGCCGGCACCTCGGGGCTGGCCGCGGCCAGGAGTTGCGCGGCGCGCGCCGTCTCGGCGGCCCGTTCGGTCTCGCCGCGTTCCGTCTCCGCCCGCACCAGCCAGGCCGCGGCGGCGGGTTCCGCCACCAGGAGGGCACGCAGGCCCTGCGGGTCGGCGTGCAGGCGGCCGAGCGCGGCGCCCAGTCCTTCCGCGTCGCGGCGCGCCGCGGCGATCCTGGCCGTCAGCCACGCGGCGCAGGCCGGCGCGGCACGCCCCGCCGCCGCCTCCCCGCACTCCCCCGCCAGGGCCTCGGACAGCCGGGCCGCCTGCTCCTCTGCGGCCGGGAGGTCCCCGCGCCGCAGCGCCACTTCGGCAAGCACCCGCAGGCCCAGCGGCCTCAGCTGCGGCAGTCCGGCCTCGGCCGCCGCGGCCAGCCCCGCGGTGGCCAGGCCGCGCGCCTCGTCGAGGTCGCCGCCCGCGAGGGCGAGCGAGGCGCCGAGGAGGGTGCGCAGGCCCAGGAACACCGGCCGGCCCCCGGCCGCCGCCGCCCCTTCCGCCCCGGCGGAATCGGCGGTCCCGGCGGAATCGGCGGCCTTGGGACGCGCGTCCCGCCCGGGCCCCGCGGCGGAGCCGGCGGCTGCGGGGGGCGCCGCGTGCCCGGCGGGCCCGGGGGAGGCGAAGTGCCCCGCCTGCCCGGCGTGTTCGGTACCCCAGGCGGTGCCCCAGGCGGCGTCTCCCGCGGCGTCCTCGGCGTGCTTCGCCTCCTCGGCGAGCGCCCCGAGCAGCGTCGTGGCCTCGGTCGTCTCCCGGAGCCAGGTGAGCATGGCGGCCAGGGCCAGCCGAGGCGGGAAGGGCGAGCGGTCCTCGCCGCCGGCCGCGCCGGCCGGGGAGGCGGAGGCAGCCGCGCCGGCCGAGGCGGGGTGGGCGGCGGCCGGGGCCGGTTCCGCGGCGGCGCGGGCCAGCCGCAGGGCCTCGCCGACGCGGCCCGCGCCCCACTGGGCCCTGGCCAGCGCGCACAGCAGCCCGGGGGACGCGGCGCCGCGGCGCTGGATCTCCCGGCGGATCTCGCGGGCGGCGGCCTCCGCGTCCAGGGCGGCCAGGGCGTGCAGCCGGACCAGGAGGAGGCGTTCCGCCAGCTCCCGGGTCCTGCCCTCCCCCGGCTGCCGCAGGGCCGCCTCCGCCACCGCGAGGGCCCGCGCGGGCCGCCCGCCGAGCAGCAGGGCGACGCCCAGCCCGTGCCGCAGGGCCGCGGCCTGCCGCCCTGGCGGCACCCAGCCGAGCGCCTCCTCGGCGAGGGCGGCGGCCCGGGGGAGGGGGCCGGAGCGGGTCAGCGCCTCGACGGCCACCCGCGCCAGCTCGGCGCGCACCGGGTGGCCCGGTTCTGCTATCTCCAGGCCGCGCTGGGCGAGTTCGAGCGCGGCACTGGGCCTGGTCGCGGCGGCGGTGGTGGCCGCGGAGCACAGCACGGACACCGCGCGGGCGTCGCCGCGGCGGGCGCCGTGCACCAGGTGTGCCGCGGCGGGGAGCACCCCGCCCTGCCGCGCGAGGAGCATCCGGGCCGCCTGCCGGTGCAGGGCGCCGCGCAGCGGGGCGGGCAGGGTGGCGAGCAGCGCCTGCCTGACGAGTTCGTGGCGGAAGGCGAGCACGTCGCCCTCGCACCGCATCAGCCCGGAGGCGAGGGCCTCCTGGAGGGCGGGCAGCACGGCGGCCGTCGGCTTGCCGAGCATCCGGGCCGCGTCCTCGGGCACGCAGGCCCTGCCGAGGACGCTCGCCACGTCGAGCAGCAGCCGGGTCCCGGGGGGCAGGTCCGCGACCCGGCGGCGGACGAGCGCGGCGAAGCGCCGGGGCGGGCGGCCCTCCGTGGCCTGGGGGGTCAGGCGGGCCCTGCCGTCGGCGACCCGGGTCCTGCGCTCCTCCCGCAGGCCGTCGAACAGCGCGAGCAGCGCGGCCGGATTGCCGTCCGCGCCCTCGGCGTAGGCGAGCAGTTCGGGTTCCGGCTCGGCGCCGAGCCGGTGGGCGGCGAGTTCGGCGACGGCCCGGGAGGGCAGCGGGCCGAGCGGCGCGGGCTCGGCGGCCCCGGCGTCCCGCAGCGCGGCGAAGAGCCGTTCCGCCGGGCACGGCCGGCGGGGTTCCTCCGTGCGCCTGGCGAGCACCCACACCACGGGCCTGGCGGCGAAGCGGGTGACGAGGGAGTGGAGCGCGGCAGCGGCCTGCGGGTGGGCCCACTGAAGGTCGTCGAGGGCGACCAGGAGGGGGCCGCGCCGCAGCCGCTCCTCGACGCGGCCTTCGAGCAGGGCCTCCTCGCCGCCCTCGTCCCGGCCCCGGTCCCCGGCCGGGGGCTGACCGCCGCGGCCGAGGGCGGCGGTCAGCGGGTGCAGGGGCAGGGCCAGGTGGTACGCGTCCGCGGCGCCGAAGGCGACCGAGAAACCGGTGCCGAGGGCCGCGGTCGCCGCCTCGTGCAGCAGCCTGCTGCGCCCGGTGCCCGCGGCGCCCTCGACCAGCAGGGCGCCGCCGCGCCCCGGCCCGGTGCGCGCCGCCTCCAGCAGGTGCGAGAGCAGTGCCCACTCCCGCTCGCGGCCGGGGAGCCGGGGCACGGCCGGGGCCAGGACCCGGGGCCTGGCGTTCGGGGCGCCCTGGGCGGCGGGGCGCGGGAGCGAGGGCGGCGGCGGCGCGGGCCGGGTGGCCGGCGGATGCGGGAACGGCGACGGCGAGGGTGGCGGTGACAAGCGGAGTCCCCCGAATGGTGATCATGTCGGTTTACCTCATCGTCATGCCATACGCAGATAGCAGTCAATGATCAACGAATGCGGACAAACGGGCGACGGATGACCACTTCGAGCGCGTTGACGCAGGATCAGTCATCGGCTCGCGGACTCCGGGCCGCGCCCCCTCCCGGACCGCGCGCGCCCGGCCCGCCCCCGCCCCCGCCCCCGCCCCCGCCCTCAACGCTGTCCTCACCCCGCGGCCTTCCCGAACCGGTCCGCGTAGAAGCGCATCAGCTCCGCCACCCGACCCGGAAGCCCCGGCAGGGCGTCCGCCCGCTCGGCGAGCCTGGCGAACCCGAGGCCGAGCGCCCGCCGTGCCACGTCGGGGCGGGGGATCGCCCCCGGCTGCTCCGCGAGTTCGAAGGAGGGGCCCGCGGTGCGCCCCGGCCGCCCCGAGGGCAGCGTCACCAGGTGCTCGGCCAGGGGCCGCAGCATCCCGGTCATCACGTCGATCGCCGCGTTCATCAACTCGGAACGCCGCAGGCTCGCGTCCGGCGTGGAGCCGAAGTGCTGGAGGAAGAGCCGGCACATCAGGAAGTAGGCGTCGTTGAACACCCGCAGCGCGGCCCGGGCTTCCGGTTCCTCCACCGGCTCCTGCGCCGGGTTGCCCGGGTGCAGCGTCGGGTTGCGCAGCACCGGGTAGGCGGGCGACCAGGGCGGGCGGCGCACGCCCCGCTCCCGCCGCGCCGCCGCCCCGTGGTGCTCGGCCGTCAGCAGGTCGGAGATCCGCAGGAAGGTCTCGTAGTGCGACTCCTCCTCGTGGTGCCGCTCCCCCGCCCCCGGCAGGACGTTGCCCTCGCCGTGCTCGGTGACGAAGTCGATGGCGAACAGGGCGCTCGGCACGTCGTCCACCTCCAGCTGGTAGTCGGGGTGCGCCGCGTTGACCGACTCCCGCATGAACAGGTGGTGTTCGCCGCCCCCGCGCCCGCGGTCCACCAGGAAGAGGCCGGGCACGGTGGCGATGCCCTCGCGGATCGCGGCGTACAGGTCGCTGAGCGACTGATACGGATAGGGCCGCCCGTCCTCGTGGCGCCCCGGCTCCTCCCCGGCGAGGCCGGGTCCCGCGCCGTGCGGCTGCTCGATCGCGATGAAGCGCTGCACGCTGCCCAGGCCGAAGCCCTCAAGGCACAGGTCGAGGGGCACCCGCAGCCGGGAGTTGACCGTCCCGAAGTCGATCGCCGGCAGGTGGAAGGGCAGGCCCATGGCGGTGATGATGTTGTTGATCACCAGGAAGTGCACCATCTCCTCCCTGGCGACGTTCAGCAGCAGGCCACGGATGCCGCCGTGGCGCGTCTCGCCGCCGTCGCCGCAGGCCAGGTCCAGCTGCCCGGCCGTCCACTGCCCGCGCCGCACCAGCTCGGCCCCGGCCTCGTGCGGCGGGATCGACCAGGCGGCGTACAGGTACTGGAGCATGACGGCGAGTTCCACCGCCGCGGCCTCCCGCAGCGCCTCGTGCACCGCGCCGCGGGTGGTGAGGGCGCCGGGGCGCGGGCGCCGCGGCACCAGCAGGGGCGGCCGGCGCCGCTTGGCCTCCTCGCGGCGCAGGTAGGCGAGGAGCAGTGCGGCCTGGGGCCGCGTCATGTCCCTGGTGGGCGGCATGAAGTAGGTGCGCCCCCGGTTGCGCGGGTCGCACATCAGCCAGACCAGCCGTGCGTACGTGGCCACCTTGCACTCGTCGGCCAGCGCGAAGACCTCGTCCGCCATGAAGGAGTACAGCAGCTCCCACGGCGCGAACACCTCCCGGTAGAGCAGCTCGAAGGTGACCTCGTCGGGCGGGATGTCCGCCAGGTGCCAGGTGTCGGGCAGCACCCGCACGTCCACCGCGCAGACCGCGGGCCAGTAGCCGAGCCGGTCCTCGTTGTCGTAGGCGCGGGCCGCGGAGCCGGGCTGCGCCGGGTCGCAGGGCGGCTCCTCGCCCGGCGGCAGGAGCAGCAGCCGGGTGGCGCCCGGCTCCGCGCACCTGAGCGCCAGCCGTCCCCGCCCCTCCTCGTCGGTGTCCAGCAGGCAGGACGCGGCCCACTCGCCGGCCCCCGCCCGGCCGGGCCCGCTCCCGGCCCCCGCCCCGCCCGGCCCGTTGGCCGCCCGCTCCTCGCCGGCCCCGTCCCGGGGGCCGGCCGGTTCCCCGGGAGGCCCGGCCGGGCGCACGTCCACGATCCGCACGTCCCCGCAGGCGGCCAGGCCCCCGGCCGTCCGCGGATCGGCGGGCAGCGCCCTGGGGTTGAAGAACTGCAGCGCCCGCAGCCCCGGGACCGGGGCCGGGCGGCCCAGCCGGTAGGTGCGGAACGCGACCTCGACGGCGCCGTCCCCGCCGGTGACGGGGCGGGGCGGTTCGAGGAAGAGGGCGGAGTCGTCGGCCCGCACCACCGTCTCCTCCTCTTCGAGCAGCACCCGGCGCCGCTCCCCCGGCGGCGCGCCCGTGAGGAGCAGCGGCTCGTCCGGCACGGCCCCGGCCGCCAGCGCGGCGGCCACCTCCGGCTCGGTGGGCACGGTGACCAGGCCGCCCGTGGCGTCGGTGTCGCCCAGGTACGCCTCGCGCGGCACGCGGGCCACCAGCCGCCCGGAGTCGCGGGTGCACAGCCGGAGTTCGCCGAGGTCGAGGCGCGGGCCGAGCGCGTGCACGGGCCCGGGCCCCGGCTCGGCGGCGCGGCGGGTGTGGGGCACGGCGGTGACCAGGTCGAGGGTGGTGTGCCCCTGGGTGAGGTGCACCGCGGCGTTGTGCAGCGGGGCGGGCAGTCCCGCCCGGCGCGTGGCCCGGCCGGTCAGCAGCCGCCCGGCCGGGCAGGTGCGCTCCTCGCCGGGCAGCCAGGGGGCGATGGTGCCGCGGACCTGCCACACGTCGGGGGCGTCGGGGACCTGGGGCGTGGCCATGTTGAACAGGGCGAACCGCACGACCAGGCCCCGGGCCCCGCCCTCGGCCAGCCGGGCCCGCAGCCGCCGCGCCGCCCTGGAGGAGTCGGCCTCCGGGAACCACTCCAGGCCCTCGCCCACGGCGAACTGGTGGACCACGGAACGCCGGAAGCGGCCGGCCAGCGGGTGCGCGCCCACCTCCAGGACGTGGCGCGCGTTCTGCCAGCGGGGCGGCTGGTACCCGGTGACCCCGCCCGCGGCCAGGTAGCCGACCTCGTGCGACCTGCCGAGCCTGCCGAAGCCGAACCGGCCGACCATCACCGTGGTGGTCCACTCGGAGGCCGGGTCCACGTCGAAGACCCGGGCCCGGTTGACGGTGGTGGCCAGGTGGTCGTTGTAGTGGCCCCACAGGTCCACGTGCCGCCCGACGACCGGGTCGTGGGTCTCGGGGCGGCCCGGCTCGGCCTCCCAGCCGGTGACGGTGGCGTCCACCCAGAAGTGGCCGTTGCCGCCGAAGTTCCAGCCCTTGACCGTGCCGAAGCGGCCCTCGGGGGTGAGGCGGCCGTCCGGCTCGAAGCGGGCGCCGAGCCCGTCGAGGTGCTCGTGGTACTCCCGGGCCGGCCGCTCCGGTGGGAACGGCAGGCCGTCGGCCGTCAGGGCGCGGTTGCGGGCGAGGTCGTAGCGGCCGCTGCGCGGCCCGGTGGGCAGCCGGGTGCAGGCGGTGCCGGCGAAGTGCAGCCGGGGCAGGTCGAAGACGCTCACCGCGCCACCCGCAGGGTCGCGTCCACGGCCGCCACCGCGCCCAGCGCGGACTCGATGGCCCCGTTGATCCAGGCCGGGGTGGTGGAGCAGTGCTCCCCGGCGAAGAACAGCCGCCCCTGCGGGCGGGCCGCGCGCCGCCGCTCCTCGGCGCGGCGGGCCGTGTCCCCGCCCAGGGCCCAGCGCAGCGAGGTGCAGCCGTTGCTCCAGCGGTGGCTCCCCCAGGCGATGCTCGCCGCGCCGAGCACCGCGCCCGGCTCCTTCAGCTCCGGGTGCAGCGGGGCGAGTTCGTCCACGAGGGCGGCGTGGCGGGCCTGCTCGGGGAACTGCCCGAGCAGGTCGGCGTCCTCCGCGATGGCGTAACTCCCCAGCAGCGCCGCGCCTTTGGCGGGATCGCCGGAGGGCGGCGGATAGTAGGTCTGGCGGGTCCTGCCGCCGGTGGCCGAGGCGCCGCCGCGGATGCCCTCGCGCGTCCAGAACGCCTCCCGGCAGTGCAGGGCGATCTTGGTGGCCGCGGCGTACTCGACGCTCTCGATCACCGCGCGCTTGTCCGCGTCCAGGCCGGTGAGGCCCAGGCCGCGCAGCACCGAGAACGGCAGGGTGCACACCGCGGCCGGGTGCCTGCGGACCATCCCGTGCCTGCCGTGCCGCAGCGTGAGGCGGACCCGGTCGTGCCCGGCGTCCAGGGCGGTCAGCTCGCGGCCCAGCAGGATCGGGCCGCGCAGCCGCCCGGCGAGGCGGTCGGTGAGCCGGCCCATGCCCCCGGCCAGGCACGTGAGCCCGGTGCCGGTCTCCAGGAGGAGGTCGTCCAGGAAGCCCTGGAGGCGGGGGCTGCACTCCGCGCGCAGCTCGGGGTGGTCGCGGAAGACGGCGCCCAGGTCGATCCGGTCGGCGCGCGGGCCCCGCACGTACGGGGCGAGGTCGGCCCGGTCGGCGAGCCGGAGCAGCACGGGCAGCTCGGCGGCGGCGAAGCCGTCGCGCAGCCCGGCCGGTCCGATGGCGCGGACGGCGGCCGTCAGCCAGGCCCCGAAGAGCACGGTGGCGCGCCGGTACCCGTCGAGCGGGAGGGTGCGCCGCAGGTCGGCGGCCAGGGGGCCGGCCGCGTCCCTGACCCGGACGAAGCCGCCCGAGGTGGACAGGTAGTTGTTCTCGTCGCTGAGGATCGTGTGGAAGGGGCGCAGCGCGGGGCCGAGGCCGAGCCGGTCCACGTAGGCCAGCGTCAGCGCGTGTCCCGGCGGGATGCGCATCGCGCCCAGTTCGGCGTAGGGGGCGTCGGGCGCGCTGCCGAAGCGGTGGGTGTAGATCCGGCCGCCTATCCGCTCGCTGCCCTCGTACACCGTCACCCGGTGCCCGCGCGATTCGAGTTCGTACGCCGCGACCAGGCCCGCGATGCCCGCGCCGAGGACGGCGATGGTGTGCTCTCCTGCCTCCCCTGCGGCGCCCCGGGCGGCCGCCTCGGGTCCCACCTGCGTTGATGCCCACATGGCATTCGACTGTGCGGTTCGGGGGCCGCCCGCCACATCCCCCGCCCGGCCAGCATGCGGCCGCGGAATGCGCCGCGGCGGCGGCCCCCCGCCCGCGCGGCCGGGACCGACCCCGCGCGACCGCGTAGCCGCGGGGCCGTTGCCCGGGGCACGCGGCGCGGGGAGCCGGGCCGCGCGCGGGGGCGTGGTAGGGGGGTCGGGGGGTCGGGCGCCGGAGGCGGGGGTCGGGCGCGGCCGACGAGGGGTCAGGCGCGGGAGGCGGGCGGGCCCCCACGGGAGCGCGGCGGGGTGCCCCTGCTGGGGGGCGCCGTCGCGGAAGGGCCGCAGGGCCCCTCAGTCCGCGCCGTCCGCGACGCCCCCTGCGTCCCCGGGCTCGTGGCCGAGGCGGGAGGAGAGCCTGGCGGCGGCCTCCTGGGCGAGCGGGGCCATGGCCACCAGCTCCGGCCTTCCGGCACGCACCGCGGGCACGGAGACGCTGAGCGCCGCGGCGACCTCGCCCTTGTGGTCGCGGACCGGGACGGCGAGGGCGACCACGCCCCGCACCCGCTCCTCCAGCGAGATGGCGTAGCCCTCCGCCCGCACCCGGTCGAGCTCCGCCGCGAGTTCCTCGGCGGCGGCGGGCTCGGCGCGGCCGAGCGCGGCGACCACCTCGGCGGCGACCCGGCCGGGCGCGTGGGCGAGCAGCAGCTTGCCGGGGGCGCCCTGGTGGGGCGGGCGGGAGGCGCCGAGGTCGGTGTACGTGCGGCGCAGCGGCTGGAGGGACTCGACCTGCGCGATGGTGCGGCGGCTCGGCAGCGCGTCGAGGATGTGCAGGCCCACCGTCTCCCCGGTCCGATCCCGCAGCCAGGTCATCACGGGCGGCGCCTGGACGTCGAGGGAGAGCTGGTCGCGGGCCGCCTCGGCGAGGCCGAGCAGCCTGGGCCCCAGGGAGTACGCGGTCGAGCCGGGGACCTGGGCCAGCATGCCGTGCGCGGCCAGGGCGCTGACCAGCCGGTGCGTCGTCCCGCGGGTCAGGTCCGTGTGCCGCGCGAGCTCGCTGATCCCCAGGACGGGGCGCGCCCGGGAAAAGGCCGTGAGTATCGCCACCGCCCGGTCGATCGACTGCACCCCGGACGGGCGGTCGGACGTGGGCACAGCCTCGTCTGCCGATGCCGTCACGCCGCTCAGCTTAACCCCGCCCGCCGGCGCCCCACGTTCCGCTCCCCACATCCCCCTTCGCATCCCCGTTCGCTTCCCCCCTGCTCCTCCCCATGGCGGCGCGGGCCCTGCCGGGGGGCGGCACGGGCGGCGGACCAGGGGAGTTCGCCCCCCGTCCACCCGAAGGCCACCCGCGGGCCACCCGGATTTTCCCGCGGCGCCCCCCTTGCCGCCCCGGGATCGACCCCCTAGGGTGCCCACGATACGGAACAGCGTGTCACGATCCGGGCAGCACGGAGGACCCATGAAGACCGAGGACCGCACCGGCGCGGCAGCCTCGACGAGCGCGGCCGCCTCGCACACCGTCGACAGGCAGGAACGTTTCGACCTGATCCGGGGGCGCCTCGGCCTCGCCCTCGGCCCCCTCGCCTTCGCCCTGGTGCTGGTGTGCGCCCAGGGCCTGGTGTGGGAGCAGCGGGCGCTGGCGGCCGTGCTCTCGCTGGTGGTGATCTGGTGGGTCAGCGAGGCGATACCGCTGGCCGTGACGGCCATCCTGGGCATCGTCCTGTGCGTGCTCGTCGGGGTCGCCGACGAGGACACCGTCTTCAGCGCCTTCGGAAACGACACGATCTTCACGTTCCTCGGCGGCTTCGTGATCGCCCGCTCCATGACGGTGCACGGCCTCGACCGGCGCATCGCGCTGCGGGTGCTCTCGCTGGGCGGGGTGGTCCGCTCGCCCACCCGCACCGTGGTCGCCTTCGGCGCGATGTCGGTCCTGATCTCGGCGTTCATCTCCAACACCGCGACCGTCGCGATGCTGTTCCCGATCGGCATCGGCATCGTCCGCGCGGTCAGCGCGATCAGCACCGAGAAGGGCGGCCCCGACCTGCACGGCTCGCGCTGGTCCACGGCGCTGATGCTGATGATCGCCTACGGCGCCTCCATCGGCGGCCTGATCACCCCGATCGGCGCCCCGCACCAGCTCATCGGCCGCGACCTCGTCGAGGAGCAGACCGGGAAGACGATCAACTTCGTCGAGTGGGTGCTCCTCTTCGCCCCGATCGTGCTGGTCATGTTCGCGGCCCTGTGCCTGATCCTGCTGCGCCTCAACCGCCCCGAGGTGCGCGAGCTCAGCGGCGCGGAGGCGTATGTGGCGGGGCAGCGCGCCGAGTTGGGCCCGTTCGGCCGCGGCGAGGCGAACACCTGCGTGGCCTTCGCGCTGGCCGTCGTGCTGTGGACGGCGCCCGGCATCGGCAGCCTGGTCCTCGGCGACGACGCGGGCCCGGTCACCTGGATGCACGACCACCTGACCGAGGGCGTCGCGGCCATCCTCGCGGCGAGCGTGCTCTTCCTGCTGCCGCTCGCCGGCGGCCGGGGGGCCGGCGGCCGGCGCGCCGCCCGCCGCGCGCCCACGCTGACCTGGGCCGAGGCCGTCAAGATCGACTGGGGCGTCATCCTGCTGTTCGGCGCGGGCACCGTCATCGGCTCGCTCTCCTCCGAGACCGGCCTGGCCGACACCCTCGGCACCTCACTCGCCGACCACCTCGGCGTCTCCTCGCTGGTCTCCCTCACCGTGCTCGCGGCCGTGGCGGGACTGGTGATCTCCGAGACCACGAGCAACACCGCGAGCGCGGGCATCGTCGTGCCGATCGTGGTGCCGATCGCGGCCGCCGTCGACGTCAACCCGCTCATCCCCGGCCTGGTCGCCACCGCCGCCGCGGGCTACGGCTTCATGCTGCCGGTCTCCACGCCGCCGAACGCCATCGTCTACGGCTCCGGCATGGTGCCGATGACCAAGATGCTGCGCAGCGGCTTCGTCTTCGACCTGATCGGCGTCGCCATCCTCGTCGCCGGCGTCCTGGTGATGGCGCCCCTCGTCGGCGTCTGACCACCCGCGGCCCGCGCCACCGCGCGGGCCGCGGACTCCTCCGCAGAACCACCCCGGAGTCCTCCGGGCCGACCCACGCACCAAGGAAAAATCCTGATGTCAGCCCCGTCAGCCCCCGCAGCCCCGTCGACGCCGTCCGCCCCGCTCGGCCGGCTCGCCCGGCTGCTCGCCTCCCACAGCAGGTCGCCCCTGCCCGCCGACGTGCGCGAGGCCGCCCGCCGAACGCTGTACAACGTCCTCGCCACGGCCGTCGGCGCCGCCCGCGAGCCCGCGACCGACCTCGTCGTGGCCGCGCTCGGGGAGCTGGGCACCCCCGGCGCACCGGGCGGCGGCCGGGCGCTGGTACCGGGGCGCGCCGAGCGTCTCGCGCCCCTCGACGCCGCCCTCGCCACCGGGATCGCCGCGCACCTCGACGACTACGACGACACCCACCTGCGCACGGTCATCCACCCGGGCGCGGCCTGCCTCGGGGCGCTGACCGGCCTCCAGGAGGAGATCGCGGAACGCGACGCCGAGGAGATCCTGGGCGCGTTCGCCTGGGGCGTGGAGGCCCAGCTCAGGCTCGGGGTCTCCGTCTCCCCCGCGCACTACGACGCCGGCTGGCACATCACCGGGACCTGCGGCGCGCTCGGCGCCGCGGTCACCGCCGGGCTGCTGCTCGGCCTGGACGAGACGGCCCTGCGCACCGCCCTGGAGTGGGCCGTCGAGGACGGCCTCGGCAACCGCGAGGGCTTCGGCTCGATGACCAAGCCCTACCACCCGGGCAAGGCCGCGGTGGCCGGGCTGCGCGCGGCGCGGGACGCCGCGGCCGGGCTCGGCGGCCCGGGCGACACCCTCACCGGCCCGCAGGGCCTCGCCCACCGGCTGGCCGGCGGCGCCTTCGAACCGGCCGCGCTGCTCGACGAGATGGGCGAACGCTGGGAGTTGCTCGACAACACCTTCAAGCCCTACCCCTGCGGCATCGTCACCCACCCGGCGATCGAGGCCGCCGAGGCGCTGCACCGGCCGGTGGCCGAGCACGGCGGGCCAGGGGCGGTCACCGCGATCCGGCTGCACTGCCACCCGCTGGTGCCGGAACTCACCGGCACCATCCAGCCGGCCGACGGGCTCCAGGCCAGGTTCTCCACCGCGCACGGCATGGCCGCCGGGCTGCTGCTGCCCCGGGTGGACCTCGGCGGCTACGCCACCGAGGTCGTCGTCTCCGCCGCCGCCGGGCGGCTGCGTTCCCTCGTCGCCTTCCTGCCCGAGCCGGAACGCGGCCGGGACTCGGCGCGGGTGGAGGTCGCCATGGCCGACGGCGCCCTGCTCGTCCACGAGGTGGCGCACGCCCGCGGCAGCCTGGCCCGCCCGCTCACCGAGGAGGAGCTCGGCGTCAAGGCCCGCGGCCTGGTGGAGCGGGTGCTGCCCGGCGGCACCGGCGCCCTGGAGGCCGCCGCCCGCGACCGGGGCCCCGGCTACCTCGGCCGGCTGCTGCGGGCGGCCGTCCCCGCGGACTCCGGCGACTCCCCCGCCCGGGCCGCGCGAAAGGCCGCGGCCGGCGCCGGGGAGCGGCCCGCGGCCGCCGGGCCCTCCCCGGACGTGGCGCTCGCCGAACTCCTGGCGACCGCCGCGGACGTGCCCGGGGACCACCGGCACGTCAAGGCCGCCGCCGCCCTGCTCGACGAGGCCGCCGGGCTGCCGTCGGCCGCCCCCGCGGCGGACGAGCGGGCACGGGCCGGGGCCCTCGCCGCCGCCCTTGTCGCCGCCGGGCGGCGGCCGGTGGTGGCCGCCGCCGTGGCGGCCTGCGCCGCGCCCGGCCTGCCGCGCGCGGACGGGGCGCGGGCGGTGGCGCTCGCGCTGGCCGTGACCTCACGCCTCGCCGAGCGGCTCGACGTGCCGGTGGACCGGCTGCCCGGCCTCGCCGCGACCCTCGCCTCGGCCGCCGCCCACCGCCTGCCGCCCCGGGCGGCCCTGGCGGCCTGCGGCCTGGCCGGAACCAGGACCACCGGCGTCACCGGCACCACGGCCTCCCCCGCGCTCGACGCCAGGCGCGCCCAGGTGGCGGCGGCGGAGGCCGTGGAGTCCACCGCCCTGGCCCGCCACGGCTTCACCGCCCCGGCCCGGCCGCTCACCGGCCGCCGCGGCCTGCTGAGCCTGCTGGCCCACCGGCCGGAGCCCGACCCCGCGGCCGGGGACCCGCTCGGCGAACCCGCCCTGGACGCCCTCCTGGACCCGGCCCCCGCCGGCTGACCCGGCGCGCGGCGCCCCGGCCGGGCGGCGCCCGCCCCCGCGGGCGCCGCCCGGCCGGGGCGGGCGTCAACTCCCGTCAACGCCCGGGCACTCCGGCATCCCGTCGGAGTATTCGATCAACGACCCAGCAGATGATTCACCTGGTCCGCGCCCATACCGGCCGCGCGAGGCGTCGTTGTTCCAGGCGGCCCCGGCCGGCCGGCCGGGGCCGATCGCTCGGAAGGGACCAAGGATGACGTACGGTGCGCGACCCCTCGCGGTGGTGGCCTCGACGGTGGGGCTCCTGCTGGCACTTCCCGCCGGGATGACGACGGCCGCGGCCGCGGATGCCGACGCCGGGGCGGGCGGGGTGCTGTCCAACCTTTCCGGCCGGAACTCCGCCGGCCACTCCAACCTCTGCGGCACGGGCAAGCTCGCGCTCCTGAAGGAGCGCACCTGCGTGAGCGAGGACACCGGCGAGGGCGCCGGGGACGTGTCGGGGCCGAGCGGCGGCCTGCTGTCCAACCTCCTGTTCGCCCGCAACGCCTCGGGACACAGCAACAACTGCGGCAACGAGACGGTGGCGGTGCTGACCCGCACCACCTGCGTCACCGTGGACCGCTCCGGCCACTGACCGCCGCCGCGGCGCCGGGCGTGGCCACAGGAGCGCCCCAGGGGCGCAGCAGAAAATCAGCAGCAGAGGCGAGCGGCAGGGCTGACATGGTGTCGACTTCTTCTTCCTTGCGTATCGGGGTGGTTGCCCCGCTGACCGGGCGGCTGGCCCCCCTCGGGGAGCCCCTGACCCACGTGGTGCGCGCGCTGGCCCCCCGCCTGTCGCGGCTGCGCAACGGCGGCCGCACCCACGACGTGGTCCTCACCGTGCGCGACAGCCGCTCCGATCCCGGGGCGGCACGGCAGGCGGTGCGCGAACTGGCCGGGCCAGGCGGGGCGCGGCTCGTCCTCACCATGGCCGGGACCCGGGTCCTGCCGGCCGTCGCCGCGGCCTGCGAGGAGGCGGGGGTGCCCTGCCTGTCGACCACCTTCCCCTGGCAGGCGTACATGCACGCGCGCGGCGCCGGCCCGGCGCACCGCTTCCGGTGGACGTACCACTTCGCCTGGGGACTGGACGACATCGCCCGCGTCTTCGCCGGGCTGTGGGAGCAGGCCGGCGGCCCCGGCCCCGTCGGGTGCCTGTGGAACGACGACCTGCAGGGCAGCCTGCTGCGCGACCCGCGCCACGGCTTCGGGCCGGTGACCGCCGCGCGCGGGCACACCCTCGTGGACCTCGGCGCCTACCGGGAAGGGGCCGCCGGCTTCGCGGCGCAGGTGGAGCGGATGCGGGAGTGCGGCGCCGAGTTGATCACGAGCGCGGCCACCGCCGCCGACCTGGCCCTCTTCCACCGCCGGGCCCGGGAGGCGGGACGGCCGCCCCGGCTGATCACCTGCTCGCGCTGGCTGACCTACCCGCACACCCACGCCGCCCCCGAGGCCCAGGCCGAATTGGCCGAGGCGCGCGTGGCCACCCTCGTCTACTGGAGCCCGGACCACCCCTACCGCTCCAGCCTGGACGGCACCACCTGCGCGGAACTCGCCCACTCCTACCAGCGGGCCACCGGCCGCGGCTGGCTCCAGCCCCTGGGCCTGGCCCACGCCCTCCTGGAGACCGCCCGGCACGCCCTCGCCGTCGCGGCCGACCCCGAGGACCGCGCGTCCGTCGCCCTGGCCCTGGCCGAGACCCGCCTCGACACCATCGCGGGTCCCCTGGACTGGACCCGGGGCCCCACCCCCAACGTCGCCCTGCTCCCGCTGGCCGGCGGCCAGTGGCACCCGGGCCCTGGCGGCCCGCGCCTCTCCCTGGTGAGCAACGCCGACCACCCGGCCGTTCCCCTCACCGGGGACCTCACGCCGGCCCGCTGAGGCACCGGGCGCACCCGCGCCCTCGCGCGCCCCGCGGCCCCGCCGCCCCGCCGCCCCGCCGGGGTTCCTGCGGCCGGGCCCGGGGTGCGCCGGCCGCCCGCCGCCGGGTAGGAGGGAGGTACCTTCCCCCGGGCGGGACAGGACGGCGGCCCGCGGGCGGCGCGGATGCCGGGCCCGGGGGCGAGCGGGGCGGGAGGCACCCATGACAGGACGCGGAACGGGACGCGGCGCCCGGCACGGGATACGCCGCGGCGCCCGGCGCGCGGCACCGGAACCGGCGCGGCACCCGGCCGGGAACCAGGCACGGCACCAGGCACGGCACCCGGCACGAAACGCCGCGCGGGGCGCGAGACGCCGCGCGCGGGGGCTGGTGGCGCTCACGGCGGCGGCAACGCTCCTCGCCCTCGGCGGCTGCGACGCGACGGAGGAGCCCGCGGACGGCGCCGGCCGGGCGAGCGCCACGGACCCCGGCTCGCCCGGCACGTCCACGGACTCGCCCCGGGCCACGGGCGGGCCGGGGGCCACGGAACTGCCCGGGCTGCCCACGCCCGAGGCGGCCGGGGACATGCTCGCCGGCCTCGACGTGGCGCAGCCGCGCCCGATGACGGGCTACTCCCGCGACCGTTTCCCGCACTGGACCAGCGAGGAGGGCTGCACGGTGCGCGAGCGCGTGCTGCTGCGCGACGGCCGGGACGTGACGGCCGGCGAGGACTGCGCGCCGGTGTCGGGCAGGTGGCACAGCCCCTACGACGGGGCGGACTTCACCGACCCGGGCGACCTGGACATCGACCACGTCGTGCCCCTCGCCAACGCCTGGCGCTCCGGCGCGGACGAATGGACCGACGAGCAACGCGAGGCGTTCGCCAACGACCTCGACCACCCGCAGCTGCTCGCGGTCAGCGCCCGGTCGAACCGCGAGAAGGGCGACCAGTCCCCCGACGAATGGCTGCCGCCCCGGGCGGAGTTCGGCTGCACGTACGCCCTGGCCTGGACCGCGGTCAAGGACGCCTACGGCCTCAGCGTCACCGCCGCGGAGCGCGAGGCGCTGGCCACGCTGCTGGACACCTGCCCCTGAGCCGGGGCCGCGCCGCGCCCAAGGTCAGGGCCGGGCCGCGCCGCGCCCGGGGTCAGGACCGGGGGCCAGGGCCGGGGTCAGGGGCAGCGCACGACCTGGGCGCTGAAGGACAGGCCCGCGCCGAAGCCGAGCAGGAGCACGGCCGAGTCGCCGGGGACCGCCCGCCGCTCCACCAGCCGGGAGAGGGCGATCGGGATGCTCGCGGCGTTGGTGTTGCCGCAGTCGACGATGTCGCGCGCGATGTAGGCGCCCGGCGCGTCGAGTTGGCGGGCCAGGGACTCGATGATGCGCAGGTTGGCCTGGTGCGGCACGAAGGCGGCCAGCTCGCCCGGCGCGACCCCGGCGTTGTGGCAGGCCCGCCTGGCCACGGAGGCGAGCGCGGTGGTGGCCCAGCGGTAGACGCTCTGGCCCTGCTGCGTGAACAGCGGCCGGGCGCGGCCCGGGGCCGGGCCGATGGTGACCGCGTCGCCGAGGTCCGGGCGCGATCCCCAGGCCACGGGCCCGATCCCGGGCGCCGGGGCCGCGGCGGCGGAGACCACGACGGCTCCCGCGCCGTCCCCGAAGATGACGCAGCTGGTGCGGTCCTCCCAGTCGAGGAAGTCGCTCATCTTGTCGGCGCCCACCACCAGGGCGTGCCTGGCGGCCCCCGCGGACAGGGCGTGGTCCGCGATGGCGAGGGCGTGCGAGAAGCCGGAGCAGGCGGCGTTGACGTCGAAGGCCGCCGCCGTCGGCACCCGCAGCTCCTGCGCCACCCTGGCCGCCGTGCTCGGCATCCGCTCGGCGGTGGTGCTGGTGGCGACGACGACCAGGTCGATCTCCTCGGGGGCGAGTCCGGAATGGGCCAGGGCCTTTCCCGCGGCGGCGGAGGCCATGCCGGCGACGGTCTCGTCGGGGTCCGCGAGGTGCCGGGTGGCCGGGCCCACGCGGCTGCGAATCCATGCGTCGGAGGTGGAAAGGCGGGCGGCGAGCTCCTCGTTGGCGAGCACGCGAGCCGGAAGGTGGTGAGCGGCGGCCCGGATAGTCGACCCCATGGCGGTGTCCTCCACAAAACGTCCGGTCATGCCGTGCGGCATGCTGAGCCGAGGTTCTCCGTGCGCGCCGATTCGGCAACCACAACGCCGCGAGCGCACCGGACAATCGAATTGCTGTGCAGGTGTCCACCGATTCCGGCGACGGAACGCCCGATACGCCGCCGCGCCGGAAAGTCCTGCCCGAACCACGCTACCAACCGGGCGTCACCGCCAACTACACCACGAATTCGAGCCCCTCGAACGTGTGATCTTCGGGAACTGCCCGGCGTGCCCGGGGCTCTTGCGACTCGCCGGGAAGTATCGCGCCACGAGGCGAAAGCATTCCCACCCGGCCCAGGATTCGCCGTGGTTTCCCCTTTCCGCCGGCCCGGGTCCGGGAATCGGCATGCGAAATCCCGGCAAGAGAAACAATGTCCGGTTGCGACCCGGAGCCCGCGCGCCCCCGCGGCGGGCGTCGCCGGGCGCCCCGGCCGCCGGCGGGCGGGTGCCCCGGCGCCGCCGGCGGCCGGTCGTCTACCATGGGCGCGGCAGACGAGCCGAGTGGACGGCCGCGACGGGACCCAGGTCCCGCCGAGGAACGTCCGGACTCCACAGGGCAGGGTGGTGGGTAACGCCCACCCGGGGTGACCCGCGGGAAAGTGCCACAGAAAGCAGACCGCCGGGGGCCGCGAGGCCGCCGGTAAGGGTGAAACGGTGGTGTAAGAGACCACCAGTGCCCAGGGTGACCTGGGCAGCTCGGTAAACCCCACCCGGAGCAAGGTCAAGAGGGGCCGCCGCCAGGCGGCCCTGCGCGGACGTTCGAGGGCTGCCCGCCCGAGTCCGCGGGTGGACCGCACGAGGCCGGTGGTGACATCGGTCCCAGATGGATGGCCGTCTCCCGGTCGGCCGCGAGGCCGGCCGGCGACAGAATCCGGCGTACAGCTCGACTCGTCTGCCCCTTCGCCCGCCCTTCGTCTGCCCCTCGTCTGCTCTTTGGCCCACGCCGGCCGCCGCATGCCCGCGCAGGCCCCGGCGGCCCGCGGCGTTAATTGCCTTGAGCCGCACGCCAATTGACTTTTCATCTGATGATCGCTCCAGGTGTGCAGGCACGGGTTACTTCCCCTTTTCATGGGGTGGTTGCGGGTTCGAGTCCCGCCGGGGGCACGCCTCCGCAGCGCAACGGCGGAGCACCTTGTCACCCGCGCCGACCTCGCTCTCCGGACGCCACAACTTCCGACGTGCACCTCCCGGTGCGCGGGCCGCCGCTCCTTCTTCCGGGTATTCCGGAGCGAATGCGGCGGCCGCCGATTCCGATCCCGGGAGGCACAGGCATCGGGGGCGCCCGGCGCGAAGGCAACGGATACCGGAACCGAGAGATGCGGGTGCGCATCCCGCCCGGCCGGGCGCACGCCCGGCCGGTGGCTCAACCGGCAGGGGCCGCGAGGACGCGATGCCTGAGCGACGCGGCGTTCCGGATGGTGCCGCCGCCTGAGGCCGGGCGGAACGCGGCCTGGCCCTGGGAGGGCTGACCGGCCCCCGCCGGGAACAGGTTGCCCTGTACAGGCAACCCTGTACAGGGCAACCTGTGAACGCTAGCGTGGAGGGCATGAGCGAGAACCGGAGCCTGTCGCCCTCGGCGATCGAGGCGTCGCGCGAGGTCCGCGCGGTCATCAGCCGCCTGCGGCGCCGCATCCTGAGCGCCTCCGAGTCGGAGGACATCACCCTCAGCCAGGCCTCCGTCCTGGCCCGCCTGTCCGGCCGGGGGGGCGTCACGGCGAGCGAGCTGGCCGCGGCCGAAGGGGTGCGGCACCAGTCGATGACGGCGACGGTCGCCTCGCTGGCCGCGCGGGGTCTCGTGGCGCGGACCCCCGACCCGCACGACGGGCGGCGCCTGCTGATCGCGCTGACCGCGGAGGGCCAGCGCCGGGTGGAGGAGGGGCGGCACGCCAGGAACGAGTGGCTCGCCGGCCGCCTCCAGGAGCGGTGCACGGAGGAGGAGCGCCGGACCGTGATCGCCGCCATGGCCGTGCTGGAGCGGCTGACCGGTGACTGAGGCGAGGGCGGACTCCACGGCGCGGGCGGCGGCGCCCGGCTTCGACCGGCGGCTGCTGCCGCCGATGCTGCTGGGCTCGGTCCTGAACCCGATCAACTCGACGATCATCTCCGTCGCGCTCGTCCCCATAGGCAGGGCGCTGGGTGCGCCCTCCTCGCAGACCGCGTGGCTGGTCTCCGCCCTCTACCTGGCCACCTCGCTCGGGCAGCCGGTCGTGGGCCGGCTCATCGACCTGTTCGGGCCGCGCAGGCTGTTCCTCCTCAGCACCGGCCTCGTCGGCCTCGCCGGCGTGGCCGGCACCCTGGCGCCGAACCTGGGGGTGCTGATCGCCGCGCGCGTCCTGCTCGGCTTCGGCACCTGCGCCGGCTACCCGGCCGCGATGGCGCTGCTGCGCAGCGAGGCCAGGCGCACCGGAAGGGACAGCCCCGGCGGGGTGCTGACCGCCCTCGCGGTCGCCAACCAGACCGTCGCCGTCGTCGGCCCGCTGCTGGGCGGCCTGCTGATCGCGGCGGGCGGCTGGCGGGCCACCTTCGCGCTGAACGTGCCGCTGTCCGCCGCGGCCGTGCTGCTGGGCGCGCTGCGCCTGCCGAAGCCGGAGCGCACCGGCCCCTCCCCGCGGCGGCGGCCGTTCGCCCGGCTCGACCTGCCCGGCATGGGCCTGTTCGCGGTGCTGCTCACCTCGCTGCTGCTCTTCCTGATGAACCCGCGCCCGGGCACCTGGTACCTGGCCGCGCTCGCCGCCGCCGCGGGCGGGGCGTTCGCGGTGCGGGAGGTGCGGGCCGCCACCCCCTTCATCGACCTGCGGGTGCTCGGCGGCAACGTGCCCCTGCTGGCCACCTACGGACGCGCGCTCGTCGCCTACGTCGTGGCCTACTCCTTCCTCTACGGCTTCAGCCAGTGGACCGAGGAGGCCTACGGGCTGACCCCCTTCCACGCCGGGCTGGCGCAGATCCCCATGTTCCTGACGGCGATCGGCGTCTCGCTGGTGTCCGGGCGGCGCAGGGGCGTGCGCGGGAAACTGCTGGTGGGCGCGGCCGGGCAGATCGTGGCCTGCCTGCTGATGCTGACCCTCGCCGGGCAGAGCCCGCTGTGGATGCTGCTGCTCGTCGCCCTGATCTTCGGCATCCCGCAGGGCCTGAACAACCTGGCCCTGCAGAACTCCGTCTACTTCCAGGCCGACCCGGAACGCATCGCCTCCTCGGCCGGGCTGCTGCGCACGTTCGCCTACCTCGGCTCGATGGTCGCCTCCTCCGCGACCGCCGCCTCCTTCGGGCAACGCGCGGACACCGGCGGCATGCACCAGCTCGCCTGGGTCATGCTCGTCGCCGGCGTGCTCTACCTCCTGCTCACCCTCGTCGACCGCACCCTCGGCCGCGCGCCGGCGCCGGACGCCCCGGCGGCACGCCAGGGGTGACCCGCGGGGCCGTTGACCCGGCCGCCCGGGCGGCGGCCCCCGCTGCCCACGGCCGCCCGCCGGCCGGGTGCCCGCGGGTGGCGGGGTCGCCGCCGGGTTCCGGCCGGTGGGCGGGGCGGGGCTCAGTTGCCCACGCCGAGGCCGGACATGAACGCGGGCGGGTACCGGTCGCCGCGGGCCGCGCCCGCCGGCACCGCCTTCTCGATCTCCGCGAGATCCGCCGCGGTGAGGCCGAGATCGGCCGCGGGCAGCGCCTCGGCCAGCCGCTCCCGGGTCCGCGCGCCGACCAGCGGCACGATGTCCTCGCCCTGCGCGGCCACCCAGGCGATCGCCAGCTGGGCGACCGTGCAGCCCTTCGCCTCGGCGACCCGGCGCAGGGCCTCCACCAGGGCGAGGTTGTGCTCCACGTTGCCTTCGGCGAACCGCGGGCCGAACCCGCGGCTGTCGCCCGGCCCCGCCGTGTATCCCGGCCGCCAGTGCCCGGAGATGAGGCCGCGGCCGAGGACCCCGTACGCGGTCAGGCCGATGCCGAGCTCCCGCAGCGTGGGCAGGACCTCCGCCTCCACCGCGCGGGACAGCAGCGAGTACTCGATCTGCAGGTCGGCGACCGGGTGCACGGCGTGCGCCCGGCGGATCGTGTCCGCGCCGACCTCCGAGAGGCCCAGGTGCCGCACGTACCCGGCCTCGATCAGCTCCTTGACGGCGCCCACCGTCTCCTCGATCGGCACCGCAGGGTCCAGCCTGGCGGGCCGGTACACGTCCACGTGGTCGGTGCCCAGCCGGGTCAGCGAGTAGGCCAGGAAGTTCTTCACCGCCTCGGGGCGGCAGTCGTGCCCGCCGAAGCCGGGCCCGGGACCGCGCAGCATGCCGAACTTGACGCTCAGCCGGTAGCTCTCCCGGTCCCGGCCGCGCAGCGCCTCGGCCAGCAGCAGCTCGTTGTGCCCCATGCCGTAGAAGTCGCCGGTGTCGATCAGCGTGACCCCGGCGTCGAGCGCCGCGTGCACGGTGGCGATGCTCTCGGCGCGGTCGGCCTCGCCGTACGCCCCCGACATGCCCATCGCGCCGAGGCCGAGCACGGAGGTGGCCGGTCCCGTGCTGCCCAGGGTTCGTGTCCGCATCGCTTCTCCTTCGCGGTCTTCCGTCGTCGATCTCGCCCCCCACCCTGGGCCCGCGCGGCGGCGAGCGGGAGCGGAGCGTTCATCGTGGGAGCGCCGCTCCCTGGCTGCGGCCCGCCGGCGGGAGGGACCATGGGGGACATGCAGCGTGACGAGCTTGCCGACTTCCTGCGCCGCCGCCGCGAGGCGATCCGCCCCGCGGAGGTCGGCATCGCCGACGGCCCCCGCCGCCGCACCGCCGGCCTGCGCCGGGAGGAGGTCGCCATGCTCGCCGGCATGTCCGTGGACTACGTCGTGCGCCTCGAACAGGGCCGCAGCAGTCAGCCCTCGCCCCAGCTGCTCGGCGCGCTGGCCCGGGCGCTGCGCCTCTCCGAGGACGAGCGGGACCACCTGTTCCACCTGGCCGGCCACCGGCCCCCGCCGGCCGACGGGGTGGCCAGGCTGGCCCGCGCGGGGCTGATCCGCATGCTCGACCTGCTCGGCGACACCCCGGCGCTGGTGATGTCCGACCTCGGCGAGGTCCTCGCCCAGAACCGGATGTCCGTCCTGCTGACCGGCGACCACACCCGCTTCACCGGCGACCGGCGTTTCATGGCCTACCGCTGGTTCACCGAGCCCGCCGCCCGCGCCGTCTGCCCGCCCGCGGACCGCGCGCACCAGTCCCGCCAGCTGGTGGCCGACCTCCGAGCGGCCGCCGGCCGCCGCTCGGGAGACCCGCTGGTCGCCGCGCTCGTCGAGAAACTGCACGCCGCGAGCGCCGAGTTCCGCCGGCTCTGGGCGGAACACGAGGTCGCGGTCCGGCGCGCCGACCACAAGACCCTGCTGCACCGGCGGGTCGGCCGCATCCGCCTTGACTGCGAAACGCTCGTCACCCCCGACCAGCGTCAGCAACTGCTCGTGCTCACCCCGGCCGACGACGAGGCCCGCGAACGGCTGGAACTCCTGCGCGTCCTGGGCATCGAGGAGTTCCCCGCCCAGGCCCCTGACACCCCCGTCCGCTGACCCCCTCCCCACCAGGACCGACGCCGCCCCCGGTCACCGCAACCCTGCGCATGTCCCCTCCTCCTCAGCCGGACAGCAGGTCACCTCACCGCCTGTGACCCTACGTGAGAGGACTGACACTCCGGGTGGGCCGGCTCCCGCGGGGCAACGCCGGCGCTCAGGCGAGGCGACGCCACCCCAGGCTCAGCCGCCGGGATTCAGCGGCGTGATGCCGGTTCCGGCGTAGGACTCCGGCTCCAGCGACAGGACCGTGACGGGCTCGCCCGCCTTGAGTGCCTGCCAGGCGATCGCGGCCGGGTGGCCGAAGGACCAGGCGACGCCCGGCCAGCTCGCGGCCTCCACGGCGTGCCCGGCGGTGAGGGGAACCTGCTCGGCGAACCGCAGCGATGCCGCGTGCCGGCCGGAGCCCGGCGCCTGCCGCTCGGCCGCCAGGACGGACACCGCAGGAACCAGCACGCGGCCGGTGCCGCGCGACGCCTCGATGTACAGGCCGGTGAAAAACGGGTCCGCCTCGTAGAGTGCGGCGAGGGCGGTGTGGTCGAGAACCGCGGTCAGGCTCATGCGGCGGCGCCGCCCGGCCGCTCCTGGTGCGCGCGGACCTTCGCCCAGGCTTCCGCACCGGCCCGCCGGGCCTGCTCGCTGTAGTCGACCCCGAGCTCACGCGCGGCCTCGTACGCCCGCTGCTCCCGCTCGGGCTCGGTGAGCTCGCGCGAGGACAGCTCCTCCAGCAGCTCGGTGATGGTGGTGCCGCGCTCCGCCGCGAGAATCCGCAGACGATCGCGCACCTCTTCGGTGGTCTTGATGCTCGTCGGCTTCCCCATGCGGGGATTCTACCGCCGGTAGAACCCGGAGCGCCCGCCGGGTGGGCGGCCCGCTACGGCGCCTGGTGCAGCCCGGCCCACTTCGCCAGTATCGACAGCTCCGGCTTGGAACGGCGGTGCAGGGAGACGAGAACGCGCAGCACCTCGCGCGCCATCGGGTGGATGCGTGCCATCTGGGGCGCCACTTCCCGCGCCTGGAGCAGCGAGTACAGGGCCGCGTCCCGGTCCCCCGCCGCCAGGTGTGCGCGTGCCGCGTCGATGTGGAGGTGCCCGATGCGGGTGGGCGCGAGCCCGGGCAGTGCCGCGCCCGCGAGCCCCTGTGCCATCGCGACCGCCCGCCGCGGCCGTTCGAGTTCGACGTGCGTGGCCAACTCGTGCAGCGCCACGTTCCCGGGCCCGAAGGTGAGGTTGTGGCGATAGTGGTCGCCGGGCGGCAGCGTCTCCGCAAGTCGCCTGGCGTGCCGCAGGTGATGCTGCGTGGTGGCATCGTCGCGCGCCCGGGCGGCCAGGGTGACCCCCCTCAGGTGGAGCGATCCGGTCGCCACGACGGCATCGACGCTGCCCGCTCCCGCCGCACCGGCCGCCGCGAGGGCGCGATCGACGACGGCGAGCCCTTCGAGGTAGTCGCCCGCGGACTGGTGGGTGCCGGACTCGGTCCAGGCGGCGGCCAGTTGGGCCACCGGCGTCCAGGTCTGGTGCGCGGCCCACTCCTGCCGGGCCGCCACCACATCGGCGAGGTCGGGGTACCCGAGCCGGTGCGCGAGGGTGTAGGCGCAGGAGTAGGCGTCCACGAGCATCTGCCACGCCTCGGGCTCGCCGGAGTCGTGCGCATGGGCGACGGCGCGGGCAATGAGGTCGGGAAGCACGGGCAGCAGCCGCCGGTAGTTGGTGCCGGCGCGCAGCTTCGAGGCCGCGGCGACGTCGGCGGGCAACGCGTCGGGCCGCACCTCGCTCACCCGCGGATGCCGGTGGCGGCGCACGGCGGCGCGCAGGGCGTCGATGAGGTCGGGGGCCGGGGACTCGGCGTACGGCTGGCCGTAGAGGACGGGCAGCGGAATGCCCAGGGCGCCGGCCAGCGCGGCGGCGACCGCCGGACGGCAGGCCCGGTCTCCCACCTCGATCTTCGACAGAAGGCTCTTCGAGATGCTTGCCCGGTGGGCCAGCGCCTGCTGCGACCAGCCCTTGGCCTTGCGCTGGAGGGCGATGTTCTCGCCCACGGCGCCGGGCGCGGGCGGTGCGGTGGCGGGGTTCATGTACAGAGTGTTCCCCATCGCGGGCGCTA
Organism: Streptomyces hoynatensis; assembly: GCF_003626535.1. GTDB lineage: Bacteria > Actinomycetota > Actinomycetes > Streptomycetales > Streptomycetaceae > Streptomyces > Streptomyces hoynatensis. The sequence goes on along the minus strand of NZ_RBAL01000002.1, from coordinate 425,235 downwards.
CGTGTCCGGTTCGCGCCACACCGCCCGGGCCGCACCACGCCCTACGCTGGTCCCCGTGATCAGGTGCGTGGCCCTCGACATCGGCGAGACGCTGACCAGGGACGACCGGTACTGGGCCGCGTGGGCCGACTGGCTTGACGTGCCCCGGCACACGCTGTCCGCGCTGGTCGGGGCCGTCGTCGCCCAGGGCCGCGACAACGCGGACGCCCTCCGCCTGCTGCGGCCCGGCATCGACGTGGCGGCCGAGTACGCCGCACGCGAGGCGGCGGGCCGCGGCGAACTCCTCGAAGAGAGCGACCTGTACGAGGATGTGCGGCCCGCGCTGGCCGCCCTCCGCGCCCTGGGCGTGCGCGTCGTCGTGGCGGGCAACCAGACCCGCCGCGCCGGGGAGTTGCTGCGGGCGCTCGACCTGCCGGTGGACGCCCTCGCGGTGTCCGCCGAATGGGACGTGGCGAAGCCTTCCCCAGAGTTCTTCCTGCGGGTCGCGGCTCTCGGCGAAGCCCGGCCCGGAGAGATCCTGTACGTCGGCGACCACCCGGCCAATGACGTGTTCCCCGCGCGCCGGGCGGGTCTGTCGATCGCCCACCTGCGCCGGGGGCCGTGGGGCCACTTCTGGGCCGACGATCCACGGGTGCGCGCCGCGGCGGACTGGAGCATCGCCGGACTCGCCGAACTGACCGGCATCGTGACGCGGGCCAACTCCCGGGAAACCCGTACCCGTCGGTGATCGCCCGGGTACCGTGCGGCGTGCAGGTACCGAACGGAGGCGAAATGGCGGCACACACCGCGCTGGAAGTAGGACGTCGCGTCGCCTTCTACCGGCGGCTTGCCCGCATGACCCAGTGCGAGCTGGCCAATGCGGCGGGGTTGGGTGCGGGCACGCTGCAGAAGATCGAGCGGGGCGCCCGCGGTGCCGGTGACTCCGTGCTGGAGAGCATCGCCGACGCTTTGGGGGTGGAAGTCGAGCGCCTTCTCCGTGACCGAAAGGGCATCGCCGATTACGTGCACGCAGCAATGCCCGGTCTCCACAAGGTGCTTGCCAGCTACGACGATCCGGACGACGGGCCGGTCCGGTCCCTCGCCGAACTGCGAGAAGCCGTCGCGGCCGTGGTGACGCAGCGACTCCAGTCCCAGTACGTGGGGACCATGCGTGTGGGGCCCGACCTGCTGACGGAACTGCTGCGGGCACTCGCCATCGCCCCAGCCGACGCCCGGGCGGAGGTGGCAAGGCTGGTTGTGGCCGCATGCCGGGCAGTGGACGCCGCAGCATACAAGAGCGGCGCGGTGGACCTCTCCGCACGACTGGTCGGCCTCATGCGGTGGGCCGGACAGCAGGCCGACGACCCCATGACGGCGAGCACGGTGGCCTACGTGCGGGCCGAGGTTCACTTCGTCAGCCGCACGCACGAAGCCGGGCTCCGGGCACTGGAGCGGGCGATCGACACCGTTCCGCCACCGAACGGGATTGCGGCGAGTGCCGCTCGCGGCTCCCTGCACATGCGAGCCGCTGTCATCGCTGGCAGGGCGCAACAAGCCGATGTTGCTGCTGAGCACATGACCCTGGCCGCCGACCTGGCGAGCCAGGTGCGGGAAGGAGTCTATGACGGGACCGCATTCGGTCCGGACTCCGTGCGGGTGCACGAAGTCTCGCTGGCGGTCTCACTGGGCGAAGGGCACCTTCAGCGTGCGCTGGACATTGCGAGAACGTGGGCGCCGCCCCGTGGCCTGCCTTCGGAGCGCCGCAGCGGCTTCTACATTGAATTGGCCCGCGCACAACTGTGGGCCGGACGGCCGCAGGATGCCTTCGAGTGCCTCAGCCTCGCCCGCCAGATGGCGCCACAACACGTGCGTGAACACCGCTGGGTGAAGGAGGACATCGGTACGCTGCGCCGCCTACGCCGATCGCCTGCCGAAACTTTGACGAGCTTTGCCGAGTGGTGCGGAGCCGTCTGAGGCCGCTCTGACCCACAGCGGGTCACTTACGGCAGTGTGCGGAGGCCAGGATCTGCCTACCTGATCAATCGGCAGACGGAACGGGCCATGAGTGAACTCCTGTATACCGCCGCCCAGGCAGCAGGCGACCACACTGCTTCTCTCCTCGGAGAGACGGTGCGGAACCGCAGCGCTGGGCACTCTTCCCCTGAACGACCGCAGGCGGTGCCCCCCTCTGCCGCGGGACGTTACGTCTCTCCCGAGTGCGCCGGACGCCGGTGCGAGGACTGCCACCAGTACGAGGCACGTCCGCCCGAGCCGCACAACGGGATCGCATTCGATCCGTGCACCCATCCGTGCCACAGCATGTGGCCGTTTCCAAAGGCCGTTCGGTGACCGGGGGAACGAGCGGGGTGCCCACCGCTGGACGGCTGCGGTTCTGGGGCCAGGGGAGGCTGCCGGTGCCGTATGTCACGCGGTGGACCGGTGAGGCCGTCGCCACGGACGGGGCGCTGGGCCTGCGGCCGGACGGGAGGGGCATCGGCTACCGCGGCGAGAACGCCGAGGACCGGGATCGGCACGGGGTGCTGTGGGCCCGGGTCCGCGAGCAACCGGGCAGCGGGCGGCCGGACTTCCGCACCATGCACCCGGCCCGCCAGCGGCGCGCCATGTGGGAGCGGCTTTGCCAGGTGTGCGGCCTGCCCGCCGACCGGAACACGAAGGGGTGGCTCTTCGCTCTGCGGCGACCGGAGGCGGCGGAGGCCGTTCCCGGCTGGCCCGAGGGGCTGTTGTGCACCAAGCCGCCGGTGTGCGTGCCCTGCGCCCGCCTCGCCGCCCGGCACTGCCCGCACCTGGACCTCCCGGTGTACGTGCGGGTGCGGAAGCCGCGGGTGTGGGGGGTGTTCGGGGGCGCGTTCGACGCCCGCCTCGTTCCGGGCCCCGACGGCTACCTCCCCTACGGGCACCCGGCCGCGCCCTTCTTCCTCGCCAACCAGGTGGCCCTCGAACTCACCCGCTGCACGCCGGTGGCGGCGCCGTAGCCACCGGAGGCCATGGGCCGGGGGCGGTGGGGGGACTGGGGTGCCGGAGGGTGGGGGGTGCAGGGGCCTGCCCGCGGTGCGGGGTGGGCGGGGGCGCTCAGCGCAGGACGGCCGCCAGCAGGTCCGTGCCCAGGGTCGTCGTCTCGGGCAGGTTGAGGGTGTAGTGCACGTAGCGCCCCTGCCGCCGGGCGGTGAGCAGGCCGGCGCGGCGCAGGACGGCGAGGTGGCGGGAGACCTCCGGGGGTGAGAGTCCCCAGGCATGGGCGAGTTCGCCGGTGGTGTGCGGGCCGCGGGCCAGGGTGCGCAGCAGCCGCAGTCGTACCGGATGTGCGAGTGCCTCCAGCCGGCGGGTGACCGTTTCCAGGGACACCGGCTCCGAGGGGCCCGGCTCGGCCACCGGGTACTGCACCACGGGACGCCACCCGGGCGCGTGGACCACCACCAGGTGCGGGCGGCCGAAGACGGTGGGGATGAAGGTGACCCCGGTGCCGTGCGCGGCGGTCGCGCTGTCCTGCAGCTTGTCCACGAGGATGCAGTCGCCTTCCGGGGTCAGGGCGACCGCGCCGGAGACCGAGGCGAGTGCCGCCCCGATGCCCTGGCGCCTCAGCAGCTCGTTCTTCAGGCGCAGGTCGGCGGCCAGTTGGGCGGTGACGCCCGCCCAGGCCGCGGCGAAGAACGCCTCGGCGCACTGTTCGAGGGTGTGGCGCACCCGTGCCCGCACCGCGGCCGGGTCCGCGAGCAGCCGCTCCGCGAATGCCTCCTGGAGTGCGCCGCGGGCCTGGGCCAGGCCCAGGGCCCGCTCGCGCGCGGTCGGGTCGGCGAGCGGCGAGGGCGCGCCGAAGTGGACCCGGCTGCTGCCGCAGGTGGTGGTGAGCGCGGCGGTCGCATAGGTCTCGTCGTCGATCCGGTCGACCTCGTCCAGTTCCTCGGCGAGGGTCTGCCGGGGCCGGGCGGGGACCAGGAAATCGGCTCTTGAGGAACGCCAGAGGAACTCCGCCTCCCGCAGCCGCTCGGCCAGTTCCGGCGGCAGCCCGGCCCAGACGTCCGAGGCCCAGGCGGCCAGCCGCGGGTGGTGCCCGGGTTCGGCCAGGACGTGCAGCATCGCGGTCAGCTCGGCCAGCGGAGAGGCGGCGAACCGCAGCCGCCCGGCCGGCAGTCCGGCGATGTCGATGCGCAGCGTCATCCGCCCATCATCGCCGGTGGGGCGGCCGGCGACGGCGCCGGTTGACGAGGTCGGTCAATCGACGTGCCGCCCCGCGCGGCCCGGCGGGACCGTGGGCGCCATGGCAGCAACCACCGCAGGAATCCGGCCCCGCGCCCTCGTCCGCGCCTCCGGGGGCCCGCGTTACGCCGTCGCCCTGGCCGTGGACGCGCTCGGCACCGGCCTGCTGCGGCCCTTTCTGCTGCTCTACGGGGTGACGGTGCTCGGGCTGTCCGCGCCGGTCGCCGGCACCGCCATGACGGCCGGCGTCGTGACGGGGCTCGGGTGCGTGCCCGCGGTGGGCCGATGGCTGGACCGGGGCGCGCGCAGCACGGTCGTGGCGGCGTCGATGCTGGTGCGGGTGCTGGGCGTGGCGCTGCTGCTGGCCGCCCCGGCGGGGCAGGTCTGGCTGTTCGCGGCGGCGGCGCTCTTCCTCGGCATCGGCAACCAGGCGTGGCCGGCCGCGCACGCCGCCCTCGTGGCCACGGTCGCCCACGGCCGGGAACGTGACGCCGCCCTCGCGGGGGGCCGCGCCCTGCGCAACGCCGGCCTGGGCGCCGGTGCCCTCCTGGCCGGCGCGTGCCTGGCGGGCGGCACCACCGCGTTGCGGGCGCCGGCGGCCGTCACCGGGCTCGCCTACCTCGCCGCGGCGGCCCTGGCCTGGTCGGTCCACGTGCGCGCCCAACCGGTCACTGCCGGGAAGACGGACGCCGGGGGCGGAGGCGGAGGCGGGGGCGGAGGCGGGGGCGGGGGCGGGCAAGGGGCCGGGAACGGGCGCGGGCGCGGGGACTTGGCCGAGGACGGGGGCGGGCGCGGGGACTTGGCCGAGGACGGGGGCGGGCGCGGGGACTTGGCCGAGGACGGGGGCGGGGGCGGCGGGCCCGCGCGCCGGATGCGGGCGCTCCTGGCCGCCAACGTGATCTACGTCTTCTGCCTCAACGTCCCCGAGGTCGCGCTCCCCCTGGTCCTGGTGACGCAGCTGCACGCCTCCCCGGTGTGGCCGGCGGCCGTCTTCATGGCCAACACGGTGCTGGTGGTCACCCTGCAGGTTCCGGTCACCGTCCTGATGTCCCGTTTTCCCCGCCGGTCCGTGCTGGCGTTCGCCGGCCTGGTGCTCACCGCCTCCTACCTCGCCTTCCTCGCGGCCGCCTCCCTGGGGCACGGCCGGGGCGTCCCGGCCGTCGCCGCGGTGTCCGTGGTGTGCACCCTCGGCGAGATCCTCTATGCGGGCAGCGCCACCGCGCTCGTCACCGCCCTCGCACCGGCGCAGGCCCTGGGACGCGCCCTCGCCCGCTTCCAGCTCTCCACGGGCTTCGGCCTCGCCGTCTCCCCGGCGCTCATCACCGCGCTCGCCCCGCACGGCCCGGCCGCCCTCTGGGGCGGCCTCGCCGCCGCGACGCTCCTGTCCGCCGCCGCCGTCGCCCGCTGAGCAGCCGGGGAGCGCGGGCGGGAGCGCACGGGCCGGGGAACGCGCTCGGGGCGCACGGACTAGGGAACGCGGCCGGGGCGCACGGCCGGGCGCGCGGGGCCGGGTACAGGCCGGGGCGCGCGGGGCCCGGGACGGTTCAGGTGCCGCACTCCTCCGGGGTGCCGTGGCGGGGGGCCGCCTGCGGGGCGGGGGACGCGGGGCCGGCGGAGGGCGCGGCGGGCGCGGCCGGGCCGCCGGAGGCGACGGCCGCCGCGTCCTGGGAGGCGTTCCGGGCCTCCTGGGAGGCGTTCCCGGCGGCCGGGGCCGCGGAGTGAGCGGCGGCCCGGGCCGCGGCGGGGCGGGGGCCGCCGGTGGCCAGGACGCTGCCGGTGAGGATCAGGGCGAAGGCGCAGATCATGCCCACGCCCAGCGGCTCGTCGAGGAAGAGGACGCCGGCGGCGACGGCGACGGCCGGGTTCACGTAGGTGATGACCACCGCGCGGGAACTGCCCACCTCCCGGATGAGTTCGAAGAAGCAGAGGAAGCCGAGGGCGGTGCACAGGACGCCGAGTCCCGCGAGCGAGGCCAGGACCTTGCCCTCGGGCACCTCGGCGGGCCAGGTCAGCGCCGCGGGGGTCGCGTACAGGAGCGCCGCCAGGCTCAGGCAGGCCGCGGTCAGCGGCAGCGTCGGCACCTCGCGCAGGCGGCGGGCGGCGATCAGCGGGGCGGTGGCGTAGCCGAGGGCGACCAGCAGCACCTCGGTCACCGCCCAGGCGCTGCCGCCGAGTTGGGGCCCGGCGAGGACGGCGACGCCGGCCAGGCCGACGCCGAGCCCGGCCAGGCGGCGGGGCCCTATCCGCTCCTCGCCCCCGGTCAGCCGGGAGACGACGAGGGCGATGACGGGAACGGCAGCGAGCAGCAGGCCGCTCATCGAACTCGACAGGTGGCGTTCCGCGTCCGAGAGCAGCAGCCAGGGGCCGATGATCTCGCAGGCCGCGAACAGCACGATCGGCACCGCGTGCCGGCGCAGCGCGGGCAGTTCCCTGGCCGCGAGCGGGAGGAGCAGGAGGGCGCCGATCGCGGTGCGGCCGAAGACGACCATGGGCACCGAGACCCCGTCGAGCGCCACCTTGATCATGAGGTAGGGCACGCCCCAGATGAGGCACATCGAGGCGAAGAGCAGCCAGCCGCGTGGAGACATGCGGTCAGTCTCGGCCGGGGCGCGTCCTGGGGTCTTGAACGCTGTTGCGGTACGCGCCCGGTGTGACGCCGAGCACCCGCCGGAACCAGCGGGTGAGGTGCGCCTGGTCGGCGAAGCCGACGCGGGCGGCGGCCTCCGCCGGCCGGTGGCCCGCGTCGAGCAGCGCGCGGGCCCTGGCGACGCGGTGCTGGGCGAGCCAGGCGTAGGGCGGCATGCCGACGGCCTCGCGGAAGGCCCGCACCACCTGGTAGCGGGACAGGCCCAGGCCGGTGGCGATCTCGGCGAGGGTGGGGGGCGTGGCCGGCGCGGCGGCGAGCCGGTCCATGACCGCGCGGGCCGTGCCGGTGCCGCACGGCAGCCCGGTGCGGGGCCTGGCGCTGCCGGGGCCGGCGTGCCGAAGGGCGAGGGCGCCGAGCAGCGTGGGGAGTTCCGACTCGGCGCGCAGCGGGTCGGCGCCCGGGGCCGCGGCGGCGCGGTGGGCGCGCAGCAGGGCCGCGGCCAGCTCCGGGTCGTGGATGACCGGGTCGCGGAAGTAGGGGCGCCCGCAGACCTGTTCTGCCAGCAGTTCCGGCCACGGGTAGAAGACGCGGTAGCCGAAGCCCTCCTCGGCCGCGGGCTCCCCGGTGTGCGGCTCGCCCGGCTCCAGGACGACGATGTCGCCGGGGCCCGACACGTGGGAGGCCCCGCGGTAGCGGATGGACTCCAGGCCGTGGGTGGTCACCCCGACGGCGAACTCCTCGTGCGTGTGCGGGGCGTAGCGCAGCCGGTCGAAGCGGGCGGTCATCAGGTCGAGCGGGCAGGCGGCGGGGTCGAGCGCGATTCGCGTCCACTCGGCGCGCTCGGTGCCGCGGGCCCGGCGGGCGGGGGCGGGCCCGGGCACCGCGCCCTGGGGGTGAGGCCGGTCTGTGGTCATGGGGCCAGTCTCGTACCCTGGGGCGATGCTCGTTCTGCTGCCGCCTTCCGAGGGGAAGACCGCGGGGACCAGGGGTGCCCCGGTGGACCTGGGCAGGCTGTCGCTGCCCGCGCTGCGCCCGGCCCGCGAGGCCGTCCTCGCCGAACTCGTCGAGCTGTGCGCCGCCGACGCCGAGAAGGCGCGCGGCGTGCTCGGGCTCAGCGCGGGCCAGGCCGGGGAGGTGGCGCGGAACGCGGCGCTTGAGTCGGCGCCCGCCAGGCCGGCGGGCGAGTTGTACACCGGCGTGCTGTACGACGCGCTCGGCCTCGGCTCGCTCGACCCGGCCGCCAGGCGGCGGGCCGCACGGTCCCTGCTGATCTTCTCGGGGCTGTGGGGGGCGGTGCGGATCACCGACCGGATTCCCGCCTACCGCCTGTCGGGCGGCGTGAAGCTGCCTGGCCTGGGGCCGCTGGCGGCGTTCTGGCGCGGGCCGCTGTCCGGGGCGCTGGCCGAGGCGGCGGGCACGGGGCCCGTGCTCGACCTGCGGTCGGCGGCGTACGCGGCGATGGGGAAGCCGGCGGGCGAGGCGGCGCGGCGGACGGTGGCCGTGCGGGTGCTGCACGCGACGGTGGTGGACGGGGTGGAACGCCGCTCGGTGGTCAGCCACTTCAACAAGGCGACGAAGGGCCGCCTGCTGCGGGACCTGCTGACGGCAGGCCCGTTGCCGCGCACGGCGGCCGCGCTCCCCGGCGCCCTGCGCGCGCTCGGCTACACCGTGGAGACCCCGGCGCCCACCCGGCTCGACGTGGTCGTCAGGGAGTTGTGAACGTGCCGGGTCCTGCCGCGTCCCGCAGGTGGGCGGTGTCGTTGAAGCGGCGGACCGTGGCGTTGCCGTCGGGGTAGTAGGCGACCTCGCTCAGGGCGGCGGCGGACAGCTCCATCCGGAACATCGCGGAGAAGGGGGCGCCGAGGGCCAGCGTCAGCAGCGACTTCACGGGCGTGACGTGGGTGACGAGGAGGACGGTGCGGCCGGCGAAGCGGGCGATCGTCTTGTCGCGGGCCACGGCGACCCGGCGGGCGACCTCGGCGAAGCTCTCGCCGCCCCCGGTGGGCCTGGCCTCCGCCGAGGCGAGCCAGGCGGCGAGGTCCGCGGGGTGGCGCCGCTGGATCTCGGCGAAGGTCAGGCCCTCCCAGGCACCGAAGTCGGTCTCGCGCAGGTCCTCCTCGTGGCGGACGTCGAGTCCCAGGGCGGAGGCCACGGCCTGCGCGGTCTGGCGGCAGCGCAGCAGCGGGGAGCTGACGACCGCCTCGATGCGCCCGGGGGCCGCCGCGAGGGCGCGGGCGGCGGCCTCGGCCTGCCGCCTGCCCGCCGCGGAAAGCTCCGGGTCGGCGCCGCCGCTGCCGGAGAACCGCTTGGCCGGGGTGAGGCCGGTCTCCCCGTGCCGCAGCAGCAGGAAGGTGGTGGCCGGCCCGGCGGGCCTGGACCAGCCGGTGGCCGGGGGCTCGTCGTGCCCCGACTCGGGCCGCGGCCCGCCGGCGGCCTCGGGGCGCGCGGCGGCCGCGGCCCCGCGGGCGGGCGGGGCGGGTTCCGCGGCCTGGGTCTTGGCCTGTCCGGCGCGGGACAGCAGCCGCGCCGGGCCGTCGCCAGGCGACCAGCTCTCCCCGCGCCGCCCGGCGTCCATCGCCTCGTTGGCGAGCCGGTCGGCGTGCTTGTTGCGCTCGCGCGGCACCCATTCGTAGGTCACGGCCCCCGGCGGGAAGACGGCGGCGGCCTCCTCGGCGAGCGGGCGCATCGCCGGGTGCTTGATCTTCCAGCGCCCCGACATCTGCTCGACGACCAGCTTGGAGTCCATCCTGACCCGCACCGTCGCCTCGGGGTCGAGGGCGTGGGCCGCGCGCAGGCCGGCGATCAGCCCGCGGTACTCGGCCACGTTGTTGGTCGCCGTGCCGAGGTACTCGGCGGTCTCGGCCAGGACCTGCCCGTCGGCCGCGTCGCGGACCACCGCCCCGTACCCGGCGGGTCCCGGGTTGCCTCGCGAGCCGCCGTCGGCCTCGACCAGCAGCCGCCGCCCGCCGCTCACAACCCGGACTCGGGCGTGCGGACGAGGATGCGGCGGCAGTTCTCGCAGCGGACCACCGCGTCGGGCGCCGCGGCCCGCACCTCGTTCAGCTCGGTGATGTTGAGCTCCAGGCGGCAGCCCTCGCAACGGCGCTGGGAGAGCCGGGCCGCGCCGATGCCGCCCTGCTGCTCGCGGAGCTTGTCGTACAGCTTCAGCAGGTCGGCGGGGACGCTGGCCGCGACTTCGGCGCGCTCCGCGCGGACGGCGGTGGCCTCGGCGTCGATCTCCTGGGTGGCGGCGTCGCGGCGGCGGGCGGCCTCGGCGGTCTGCTCCTGCAACTCGGCGACGCGCGCGGCCAGTTCCTTGGCGCGGGCCTGGGCTGCCTCCTGCCGCTCCATGATGTCGAGGACGACGGTCTCCAGGTCGTCCTGCCGCTTGGCCAGGGAGGCGAGTTCGCTCTGCAGGCTCTCCAGGTCCTTGGGGCTGGTGACCAGGCCGGAGTCGAGGCGCTGCCGGTCGCGGGCGGCGCGCTGGCGCACCTGGTCGACGTCCTGCTCGGCCTTGGCCTGTTCCCTGGCGGTGTCGCTCTCCTCGGTCTGGGCGGCCACCAGCAGGTCGCGCTGCTGGGCGAGTTCGCCCTCAAGCGTGCGGATCTCGGCGTGCTCCGGCAGGTTCTCGCGCCGGTGGCTGAGCTGGGTCAGCCGGACGTCCAGGGCCTGGAGGTCCAGCAGACGGATCTGGTCGGCGGGCGCGGCGTTCAGTTGGGGGCTCCTCGACTGGGCGGGACGTGGGATTCCGCGGATGTGCTCATTGTGCGGCCTGGCCGGGCCGTGCGGCCACGCCGGTGGGCGGGCGCTGGAGGGTCCAGGGGTCGGTGACCCGGCGGGAGACGTGGGTGCGCAGGGCCCAGCCGTGGCGTTCGGCGAGCTCGTCGAGCTGCGCGGCGGCCTGCTGGCACCAGGGCCACTCGGTGGCCCAGTGCGCGGCGTCGAGCAGCGCGAGCCCGGCCACGGGGCTCGCCGCGCGGGGGCCCGGGGTGTGCCGGGCGTGCTCGCGGGCCTCGGAGGCGGGGTGGTGGCGCAGGTCGGCGGTCAGGTAGGCGTCCACGCCCGCCGCCCTGACCCGCTCGAAGAGGCTGTCGCCCGCGCCGCCGCAGACGGCGACGGTGCGCACGGGCTGCTCCGGGTCGCCCGCGGCCCGCACGCCCTGGGCGGCGGCGGGCAGCCTGGCCGCGGCGAGTTCGGCGAACTCGGCCAGGGTGAGGGGCGCGTCAAGCGCGCAGATCCGGCCCAGGCCCCGCCGCCCGGCGGGGTCGCCGGCGTCGGGCACCAGGGGGCCCGTCACCCGCAGGCCGAGGGCACCGGCCAGGGCGTCGGAGACGCCGGGGTCGGCCCGGTCGGCGTTGGTGTGGGCGACGTAGAGGGCGACGCCGCCGCGGATCAGGGTGTGCACCACGCGGCCCTTGAAGGTGTCGGCCGCCACCGAGGTGGTGCCGCGCAGGTAGAGCGGGTGGTGGGTGACCAGCAGCTGCGCGCCGAGCGCGACCGCCTCGTCCGCGATCTCCTGGACCGGGTCGACGGCGAACAGCACGCGGTCGACCTCCGCGGCGGGATCGCCGCAGACCGGCCCCACCGCGTCCCAGTCCTCGGCCCGTTCGCGAGGCCATAGGGTGTCGAGCGTGGTGATCACGTCGGAGAGAGTGGGCACGGGCCCCAGGCTACCCGTCCGGGCAGTCCTCGGCCGCGCCGCCGGCGAACGGCCGGGCGCGCACGCACAGCGAGGCGACGCCGGAGGGCGGAACCGGACACCGATCACCCTTATGTGTGAAACCGCTCAAGCCGCCGTTGGTCGGCAGGAGGCGCGAAACCTAGCGTCCTCGTCGGAGGTGCGTGAGACATGACGAGCCCAACGCCCGAAGGCCAGGTGCCAGGCGGGGCCTTGGCGCCGCCGCGGCCGCTGACGATCGCGGCAGACGGGTCGTACGCGGCCAGGCTGGTCGCGGCGGACGGCGCCGAGGGCTGGTGCCCCGAGCGCTGGACGCTGGACGGCCCCGAGCCGTACGCGGTCCGGCTGCCGGGCGGCCAGCCGGAGGAGCCGGACAGCCAGGTGGTGCCGCTGGCCGACGGGCGGGTGCTGATCGGCCGCCGCGCGGACGGCGGCCATCATTTCTCGCTGCTGTACCCCTCGGGGCCGGAGACGGGTGAACTCCCCCTCGGCGCCGTGGAGTCGGACCGGGTGACGCTGCTGCCCCCGGCGCCCGACGGGGCCCGGGTCTACGCGCTTGCCGCGCGGGAGGACGCCACGGCGCTGTGGCTGGTGTGCGGGGGCGCGTTCGGTCCCGAGCTGGTGACGGTGCTGGCCGGGCAGTGCGCGGGCGGCGCCTGGCTGGACCGGCCCGGCAGGCTGCTCGCCCTGGACCGCACGGACGCGGCGGGCCGCACCCGCACCGTCACCGTCGACGTGGAGCACGGCGGGGAGCCCGCGGAGCTGCTGCGGATCGCGGAGGAGAGCAACGACCGGCTGCTGCTGGCCGATCCGGACAGCGGGTTGCTGCTGGTGTGCTCGGACGCGCCCGGGTCCGACCGGATCGGCTGGGGGGTGCTCGGCAGTCACCGGCCGGTGCGCTTCCCCGAGGCGCTGCGTCCCGAGGGGGTGCTGGTGACGCCGTTCGCGGTGCAGCCGGGGCAGGCGCTGCTGCCCGAGGCGTGCGCGGTGGCGCTGCGGATGACCACGGCCGAGGCCGACTGGGTCGCGGTGTGGCGGCCGCAGGAACGGGAGTTGCGGCACCTGGCCGCGCCCCCGGGCTGGCTGCCCGGCACCGGCCGGTGGACCGCGGACGGCGATCTGCTGCTGCCCTTCGCCACCCCGCAGGTGCCCTGCGGGATCTCCCGGAACCCGGTGCCGGCGGCGGACCCGGGACGGCTGCCGGAGCCGCGGGCGCCGCGGCCCCAGACCGGCCGGGCGGAGTCGGCGCCGGGCGCCCCCGGCTCGGCGCCGGGGCAGGCCCCGGGCCACGCCGTCCTCCCGCCGCCCGGCGAGGTGGCACCGTCTTCGCCCAGCGAGGCGGCACCGCTCGGCGAGGTGGCACCGCTCGGCGAGGTGGCACCGCCGCCCCTCTCCTCGCCGGCCGGGCCAAGGCGGGCGACGCCCGGGTTCGTGCCGGCCGACGCCGGGGAGCCCTCTTCCGCGCCGCCCTCCCCCGAGCCGCCGCCTTCCCCCGAGTCGCTCGCCCCCGGCGGTCCGGTGGCCCCCCAAGGGGCGTTCCCCGTGGCGGAAGCGGCGCCCGCCGGGGAACCGCTTCCCTCCCCGGGCCAGCTGCCCCCTCAGGACGCGCCGGCCTCCACGGACCCGGCCAGCCCCGCGGACCCGGCCGTCCCCGCGGACCCGCCCGTGCCCGCGGACTCGGCCATCCCCACGGACTCGGCCATCCCCGGGGCGTACCCCGCCCAGGGCCCGGATCCCGCGCCGGACGCCGTGCCCGCCGCGGAGTCCTTCGCCGCCACGGGACCCGTTCCCGCCGCGGAGCCCGGCGCCACCACGGGACCCGTTCCCGCCGCGGAGCCCGGCGCCTCTCGGGAGCCGGTTCCCTCCCCCGAGCCGTACGCCGACCAGGACCCCGCCGCGGCGCCGCCCGCGCCCGCCCCGCCGGAGCCGGGGATGCCGGAGCCGGGCCTGCCGGAGCCCGGGGTGCCCCCCGGCCCGGGCCAGGCCGGGCCCGCCGTGCCCGCCGGGCCCGCCGGCTCCCCCGCTCCCGAGCCCGCGGTGGCCCGGCAGCACCCGGAGCCGCCGCCGGGCCCCGAGGCGGGCACCGGCGGGCAGGAACGTTCCGCGGCCTCCGGCGGGCAGGAACGTTCCGCGGGCGCCGCGGGCGGGGCACCGCCGCGGCCGGAGGAGCGGGCGGTGGCCAAGCCGGTGCCGCTCCAGCAGGCGCCGCTGGCCCGCACCGCCTGAGCCGCCCGCGCCGCCCGCGGGCCGCCGCCGGGCCCGCGGGCGGCGCGCACACGAAAACGCCACCCCATCTCCCCATCTCCCTGGATCTCCCTGGATCTCCCCGGATCTCCCCCCGAGATCGCCCGGGCCCCGGCGGCCCGGCCGGGGGGACGCGGGGCCCCGGCTGTGGGGCGCCGGGGACGGTAGGGCAGCATGTGCGCAGACACCGGTACCACAGGGGGACGAGTGACCGGACCCGACGCCCGGGACGTTTTCACCCGGGTCTTCGCCGCCTTCGAGGCGGCAAAGGGCTTCATGCCGCCCGACGAGGGCCGCGCGCTGCACGAGGCGGCCGTCGAGGCGGCGGCGCGGCTGCGACTGCCGCTGCTGGAGATCGGCAGCTACTGCGGCAGGTCCACGCTCCTGCTGGCCGAGGCCGCCCGCCGGGCCGGCACGGTCGTGGTGACCGTGGACCACCACCGCGGGAGCGAGGAGCAGCAGCCGGGGCAGGAGTACCACGACCGCGAGCTGGTGGACCACGCCCTTGACGGCGTGGTCCCGGTGACCGGCCCGGACGCCGCGGCGGGCCCGGCGGCCCCCGGGGCGGGCGGGCGCCTGGACACCCTCCCCTTCTTTCGTCGTACGGTGTTCACAGCCGGGCTCGAAGAACATGTGATCGCCGTGGTGGGGAGATCCCCGCAGGCCGCGGCGGCGCTCGGCGGGGGCGGCGGCGGACGGTTCGGACTCGTCTTCGTCGACGGGGGCCACACCGACGCCCACGCCACGGCCGACTACGAGAGCTGGGTGCCGCAACTCGCCCTGGGCGGGCTGCTGGTGATCCACGACGTGTTCGAGGACCCGGCCGAGGGCGGCCAGGCTCCGTACCGGATCTGGCGACGGGCGCTCGACAGCGGCGCCTTCGCCGAGGGCGGCGGCTGCCGGTCGCTGCGCGTGCTGAGACGGACCGGCCGGGGGCTCTGACCTGCCCCGGCCCGGGGGACGTGGCGAAGGTCACGGCGGCATCACAAGAGTGTCGCCTGAGAAACAGTCCTTCCCACCCCGGAGAACCGGGCCGACCTTCATACGTACGATGGGGCCCGCCCCGTCCGACAGACCAGAACCGACAAGACCGACGAAGGATCTGACGTGAACAACCGCTCGCTCTCGCGAGGCGACGCAGTAGTGATCGGAGCAGCGGTCCTGCTCTTCATCGCCTCGTTCCTGGATGCCTACACCGTCGACTACAGCTCGATGGGAGGCGGCAAGGAAGGGATCAACGCCTGGAAGTCGGACATCTTCCCGGTGCTGCCCTCCGTCTTCCTGGCCGGCGTGCTGGGCGCGGCGGCGATCGCCCTCTCGCGTTTCACCGCGCAGGGACGGGAGTTCGGCGGCCTCCGGCTGGACCAGTGGGGCATCGGCCTCTCCGTCACCTCCGCGTGGGCGGCGCTGTGGTCGCTCGGCGGCGGCGGTGGCGCCGACGTCGGCATCGGCCTGATCCTCGGCTTCCTGGCCACCCTGGTGCTGGCCGGCGCGGCCGTGGCCACGCCGCTGGTTCCGGCGCTGAAGACCCCGCTGTCCGCGGGCGGCGGCAACAAGCCCCCGGCCTTCAACCAGGCCGCCTACGGCGCGCAGCCCGGCTACGGCTACCCGAGCGCGCCGACCGCGGGCGGGCAGCAGGGCTACGCCCCGACGCAGGCGGCCCCCGCGGCGACCGCGGGCGCCGACCCGAACTTCCAGCCCTTCTGGTTCGCGGTGCCCGCGGCCAGGCCGCTGTACGGCGAGGACGGCTCGCCGACCCCGGTGGCGGAGCTGGCTCCGGGCACCTGGTACCTGGCGGTCGAGCAGCGCGGCCAGGCCCTGGTGGCGCAGACCCAGGACGGGCGGCGCGGCGTGCTCCAGGACACCTCGGGCATCCAGCGCGGCTGAGCCCGCGCCCGGGCGCGGCAGGCGCCCGCCCCCCGCACGGAGCGGCGGTGGCCATCGGCCACCGCCGTTCCCGTTTTCGAGGCACCCGCGGCCCGCTCGCACCTGGCCCGCCGCCCGCGGGCGCGGGCCCGCGGCCCGCCGCCCCGCCGGGCGCGGCGGCGGCTCAGCCGCAGCAGTCGGTCTCCAGGCCCCTGGGCAGCGAGTCCCCGCCGAAGACGGCCCGGGTCGGCCCGTCGCCGGTGAGGGCGGCCACCGCGAGCAGCACCGAGCCCGCCGTCCAACTCGTCAGCTCCACGGGCCAGAACGCCTCGTCGGCCGTCACATAGCCGGTCCAGTACAGCCCGTTGTCCGCGCGCAGGTGGCCGATCCAGCGCAGCACCTCCACCGCCCGCGGGGCCTGGCCCACCGCCCAGAGGGCGAGGGCGAGTTCGGCGCTCTCGCCGCCGGTGACCCAGGGCCTGGGCAGCACGCAGCGCACCCCGAGGCCGGGCACCACGAACTCGTCCCAGCGGGCGGCGAGCCGCTCCCGCGCCTCCTGGCCGCGCAGCGCGCCCCCCAGCACCGGGTAGTACCAGTCCATCGAGTACGCCGACTTGTCGAGAAAGCGCTCGGGGTGGTGGCGTATCGCGTGGCCGAGGCGCCCGGCGGCCAGCTCCCAGTCGGGCTGCGGGTTCCTGGCCAGTTCGGCGAGGGCGAGCGCGCAGCGCAGCGCCTGGTAGATCGAGGAGCAGCCGGTGAGCAGCGCGTCGGGCACCGGGGTTCCGTCGGCCTCGCGGCGCCAGCCGATCTCGCCGCCCTCCTGCTGGAGGCCGAGGACGAACTCCACGGCGGCGAAGACGGCGGGCCACATCCGCTGCCGGAAGGTCTCGTCCCCGGTGGCCAGGTAGTGGTGGAGCACGCCGACGGCCACGTAGGCGCAGAAGTTGGTCTCCTTGCCCGGGTCGGTGGGGCGTTCGGCGTCCCCGTCGGCGTAGGCGGCGTACCAGGAGCCGTCGGGGTTCTGGTGGCGGGCGAGCCACTCGTAGGCCGCGGCGGCCCGCTCGTGCTCGCCCGCGCTGTCGAGGGCCATCGCGGCCTCGACGTGGTCCCAGGGGTCGAGGTGGTGGCCGCGGAACCAGGGGATGGCCCCGTCCTCGCGCTGCAGCGCCAGGATGCCCGCGGTGGTGGCGGCGGCCTCGGCGGCGGTGAGCACGCCGGGGAGGGCGAGCTTCTCGGTGCGCTCCTGACTGGTCACGCCGGCCCCCTGGGCTTGGTGGCGTAGGCCACGAAGCTCTTGCCGAGCAGCGGGTTGAGGGCGCGTTCCGCGGCGCGGGTGGCCAGCGGGCGCTTCTCGATGTCCCAGACCAGCATCCGGTGGTAGGCGCGCACGGGCAGGGCGCGCTCGTTGTCCACGCCGAGGGCGCACTTCAGCCACCAGTAGGGCGAGTGGAGGGCGTGGGCGTGGTGGGTGCCGTAGGGCCGCAGGCCCGCCTCGCGGAGCCGGGCGAGGAGCTGCGTGGCGCGGTAGATGCGGATGTGCCCGCCCTCGACCTCGTGGTAGGCGTCGGACAGCGCCCAGCAGACGCGTTCCGGGCCGTAGCGGGGGACGGTGACGGCGATCCGGCCGCCGGGGCGCAGCACGCGGACGGCCTCGGCGAGCAGGCCCTTGTCGTCGGGGACGTGCTCCATGATCTCGGAGACGATGAGGGCGTCGAAGCTGGCGTCGGGGAAGGGCAGGGCCAGGGCGTCGCCCTGGAGGGCGAGGGCGGCGGCGCCGCGCGGGGCCTCGCCCGCCTCCCGCATCGCGGCCAGCCAGCCGGCGACCTGGCGCACCTCGGCGCCGTCGCGGTCGAGGGCGACGACCTGGGCGCCGCGCCGGTAGCACTCGAAGGCGTGCCGCCCGGCGCCGCAGCCGAGATCGAGCACGCGGTCGCCCGCGGCGAGCGGAAACCGGGAGAAGTCGACGGTCAGCAAGCCGGCCCCCCAACGGCCCCCGGTCGGGGGCGGGGCCGCGCTGTCGGGCGCGCTAGCACACGATCACTCCTTCGAACGCAGGGAAACGCGGGGCACGAACACGGCGGAAATCAGGAGGGGCTGGGCCGTCGGTCAGGGGACTCCCCCGGCGCCCGCCGCGGCCTCGGCGAGCGCGGCGCGGTAGTGCCTCACGGTGGCCCGCGCGGCCTCGCGCCAGGTGAAGCGGCGCAGCACCCGGTCCCGTCCGGCCGCGGCGATCCGGCCGCGCAGCGCCTCGTCGCCGAGCAGCCTGCCGAGGGCGGCGGCCAGCGCGCCCGCGTCCCCCGGCGGCACGGCCAGGCAGGAGACGCCGTCGGGCCCGGCCACCTCCGGGATGGCGCCGCCCGTGGTGGCCACCAGGGCCGTCCCGGCCGCCATGGCCTCGGCGGCCGGCAGGCAGAAGCCCTCGTACAGGGAGGGCACGCAGGCGATCTGGGCGCCGCGCACCAGGTCGGCGAGTTCGCCGTCGCTGATGCCCTTGACGAACTCGACCGCGCCGCCGAGGCCGAAGCGGTCGAGCGCCTCGGCCACCGGGCCGCGCTTCGGCCGGTTGCCGACCACCACCAGGTGGGCGGCGGGGTGCTCGGTGCGCAGCTTGGCGAGCGCCTCGACGAGGTGGACCAGGCCCTTGAGCGGGGCGTCGGCGCTGGAGGTGGTGATGATCCGCCCGGGGACCTCGGGCACCGCGGGGTCGGGGTGGAAGACGCGGGTGTCGGCGCCGATCGGCACCACGTGCACCCGGCCTGGCGGGACCCGGAAGTCCTCGACGATCTCGCGGCGCGAGGAGCCGGAGACGGTCAGCACCCGCGGCAGGCGGCGGGCGACGCGGCCCTGCATCCGCGTGAAGCCGTACCAGCGGCGCAGGGCGAGGCGGCGGCCCCGGCTCGGCGCGGCGGCCAGGTCGAGGCGGCGGTCGACGGTGATGGGGTGGTGGATCGTGGTGACGAGCGGCAGCCCGAGCCGCCCGGCGCCCAGCAGGCCGTAGCCGAGCGTCTGGTTGTCGTGCACCACGTCGAACTCGCGGCGCCTTGCGGCCAGCAGGCGGCGGGCGCGGAGCGAGAAGGTCAGCGGCTCGGGGAAGCCGCCGGTCCACATCGTGGCCACTTCCAGGGCGTCGATCCAGTCCCTGAACTCCTCGCGGCGCGGGGTGCGGAAGGGGTCGGGCTGGCGGTAGAGGTCGAGGCTGGGCAGCCGGGTGAGGGTGACGCCCTCGTCCAGGACCGGGTACGGCTGGGCGCCGATCACCTCGACGCGGTGGCCGAGCGCGGCCAGCTCCCGCGAGAGGTGGCGCACGTAGACGCCCTGGCCGCCGCAGAAGGGGTTCCCCTTGTAGGTGAGCAGTGCGATGCGGAGGGGGCGGTCCTCGCCTGACTGCGTGGTCACGCCCCGGCACTCCTGGAGGTCTCGGCCAAGTTCCCGTTCGCGACGCTACTCGCGGGTATCAAGATAGCCTCCCCGAACTCGCCCCGATCCAGCCGGTACTGGTGATTCGCGCCACGCACGCCGAGCGCCGCCCCCACTGTACGTGGGCAAGGATGCCCCGGTCCCGGCCGCCGGTCCCCCGCCCGCCGCGGGCCGTTCCCTCCCGCGCCTGCCCCACCTCGTTCCGCGCCTCCTCCCCGCGCCTCCTCCCCCGCCTCCTGCTGCCGCTTCGGCTGCTCCTGCCGCGTTCGCCCGGCCGCGCTGCGGATGTCTCCCGCCCCTCCCCTGCCGCGCGCCGCCGAAGGCTGTTGCGCGCCGCCGAAGCCTCGCCGGGTACGGTCAGGTACTGCCCACGCCCCGGCCCGCGCACGCGTGGGGAGCGGCCGGGAGGGGCCCGGGAGACGTCCCAGGACCCCGTCGGTACCGCCCCGCGCAGCGCCCGGTGAGGACCCCATGAGCACACAGCGCCAGCCGGCGGCCCGGGCCCGCACCGAGCGGCAGCGGGCCAGGCGCCGCCGCATCCTGGACAGCACCACGCGGCTGGCCGCGGCCGGCGGCTTCGACGCGGTGCAGATGCGGGAGGTGGCCGAGTCCGCGCAGGTCGCGCTCGGCACCCTCTACCGCTACTTCCCCTCCAAGATCCACCTGCTCGTCGCCGTGCTGCACGACCAGCTGGAACTTCTGCACGCCACGCTGCGCGAGCGCCCGCTGCCGGAGCGCGACCCGGCGGCTCGGGTCGCGCACACCCTCAGGCGCGCCTTTCGCGCACACCAGCGCGAGCCGCGCCTGACCGCGGCGATGATGCGGGCCCTGCTGTTCGCCGACGGCTCGGCGCGGGAGGAGGTGACCGCGGTCTCCCGGCTGACCTCGGCCCTGCTGCTGGACGCCGCCGGGCTCGAACCTCCCTGGAGCGAGGAGGAGTTGAGCGCGGTGCGGGTCATCCAGCACACCTGGCAGTCGACGCTGGTCTTCTGGCTGGCGGGAACGGTGTCCCTGGAGAACGCGCACGCCGACGTGGAGACGGCCTGCCGGCTGCTGGCCGGGGGCCGCCGCCCGCCCGCCCGGCCGCAGGAAGAGCCGATAGAGTGACCCGCGCAGTCACCTCCGCGTGTGGGGAAAGCCGGTGCGAATCCGGCGCTGACCCGCAACCGTGATCGGGTGCCGCGGCCGCGGCCGCACCCCGAGAGCCGGAATGCCCGCCCGCGGAACGCACTGGCTTTCGGCCACCGGCGCCCCGGTGGCCGGCACCGTCGAGGAATACGGCGCTGAGCCCGGTGCCCCGCAGCGTGTTGCCGCGCCGTGGTGGTCAGCCGTGCCGGCGGACCAGCACAGCGAAAGGCTTTCGATGTCCCCTCTCCCGCGCCGGTCCGGCCGGCCGCTTCCCCCGCTCCCAGGGCGCCCGAGGCCCGGCCGGACCCGTTCCGGCAGGACGGCCCCCGGCAGTCGCGCCGCGCTGGGCGCGCTGGCGGGCGGCCTGGCCCTGCTCACCGGGTCCTTCGCGGCCCCCGCGGCCCAGGCCGCCGCCCCCGCCCAGTCGCCGGCCGGTGCCCGGGCCGCTGAGGCGTCCCCAGGCCCGGCCGCCTCGGAGCTGCCCGAGGGGCTGTTCGGCCGGGGCGACCCGCAGTTCGACGGGGTCTTCCGGCAGTCGATCGCCCTGCTGGCCCAGCACGCGGCCGGGTTCACGCCCGCACCCGAGGCGGTGGACTGGCTGCTCGCCCAGCAGTGCGCGGACGGCTCCTTCCTCTCCTACCGCGCCGACACCGCCCAGCCCTGCGCCGACGTCACGGCCGCCGACTCGAACGCCACGGCGATGGCGGTGCAGGCGCTCGTGGCGCTCGGCGGGCACGAGGACGCGGCCGGGGAGGCGCTCACCTGGCTGGCCGGGGTGCAGAACGAGGACGGCGGCTGGAGCTACAACCCGGGCGGCGCCTCGGACGCCAACTCGACCGCGGTCGTCGTCGGCGCCTTCGTCTCGGCCGGCCGCGACCCGGCCGAGGTGCTGCGCGAGGAGCACTCGCCCTACGACGCGCTGGCCTCCTTCCAGCTCGGCTGCGACGCGGCCGACGGGGACCGCGGGGCGTTCGCCTGGCAGCCGGACGAGGAGTCGGGCGCGCTGTTCGCGAACGACGCGGCGACGGTGGACGCGATCCTCGCCTCCTACGGCAGCGGCCTGCTCGTCGACCCGGACGCCGCCCCCTCCGCGGTGCCGCCGACCGGCCTCGACTGCGGGACGGGAGGGGACGGCCAGGCCACGAACGGCACCGGGGACGCCTCCTCGGACGCGCCGGGCGACTCCGGCGCGGGCACCGGCGAGGAGACGGAGGACGCCGGGGGCTCCGGGGACGCAGGGGTCGCCGGCGCCTCGGGGGCCGAGGACCAGGCCGGCGGCGAGGAGCAGGTGCCGGCCCACGTCACCTCGGCGGCCGCCGGGGCGGCGCAGCTGGCGGACCGGCTTGCGGAGGGCGGCGGGCACCTGGTCAGCGCGCTCCCGGGCGCCGGGGAGGGCACGGCGGGCGGCGAGCCGGCGGAGCAGCCCGACTTCAACAGCACCGCCAAGGCGGTCATCGCGCTGGCCGCGGGCGGCAACGAGGAAGCCTGGCAGGGCCCGTTGCAGTGGCTGATCGAGAACCACGCCTCCTGGGCCGACTACGCCGCCAACCCGTCCGCCGTCGGCGTGCTGGTCCTGGCCGCGCACGCCACCGGCGTCTCCCCGGGCGACTTCGGCGGCACCGACCTCCTCGCGCAGCTGAACGCGCTCGGCCCGGCCCCCGACGGCGGCGCCGCGAACGGGGACGCGGCCGGCGGGGACGGCGAGGGGGACGGCGAGGGACTCGCGATCCTGCTGTGGGTGGTGGGCGTCGGCCTGGTGGTCGGCATCGGCATCGGCGGCCTGCTGAGCACCCGCCGCAAGCGGAAGGCGAGCTGAGTGCGGCGGCGGACGGCGCGCCGGGGCCGGGCCGTGGCGCCGCTGTGCCTGGCGGCCCTGCTGGCCGGCGCGCCGGCCGCCCTCGGCGCGGCCCCGGCGGGCGCCGCGGAGACGGCGTACCGCTACTGGTCGTTCTGGACCTGGGACGAGGCGGCGGGAAGCTGGGAGTACGCGAGCCTGGGCCCCGGCTCGCTGCGGCCCGGGGACGGCGACCTGCTCGGCTTCAGGTTCGGCATCAGCGCCGAGTCGGCGGGCACCGAGCCGCCGCGCGGCTCCGCCTCCTTCGGGGAGATCTGCGGGGCCTCCGACGGCGGCGAACGGGTCGCCTTCGTCCTCGACTTCGGCACCGCCGCGGACGCGCCCGCGGGCGAGACGCCGCCGCGGGAGCGCACCGCCTGCGCCCCGCTCGACGGGGGCGCGAGCGCGGCGGAGGCGCTGGCCGAGGTCGCCGCGCCGCTGCGGTACGACGCGGGCGCGCTGCTGTGCGCGATCGCCGGCTACCCGGCCGAGGGCTGCGGCGACCCGGTCTCCGCCGGGGAGGGCGCCACGGACGCAGCGGGAGGGGCGGGAGAGGCCGGGGAGTCCGGGGAGGCCGCCCCGGAGGCGGGCGGCAGGAACCCGGAAGCCGACGAAGCCCACGAAGCCGACGAAGCCGAGGAAGACGGCGGGGGCGGCGGGAGCCTGGCCGGGATCGCCGGCGGGCTCGCCGCGGTGCTGCTGCTCGCCGCCGCGGCCCTGGTGCGGGCCCGGCGGCGGCGCCGCTGACGCGGGGAACGTGCGCCATGCCGATACGCCTTCCCCGCCCGCGCGTGCCGCGCGACCGCCCGCCCCGCCCCGGCGCGGCGGCGCGGCTGCGCGCCCCGGTGGCGACGCGGAGCAACGCCCTGCACGCCGGGGCCTGGTGGCTGTGGGCCCTGGGCCTTGCCACCGCCGCCTCCCGCACCTCCAACCCGCTGCTGCTCGGCCTGGTGATCGCGGTGGCGGGCTATGTGGTGGCGGCGCGCCGCACGAACGCGCCCTGGGCGCGGGCGTTCGGCTACTACCTGGCGCTCGGCGCGTTCGTGGTGGCGCTCCGGGTGGTGTTCGCGCTGGCGCTCGGCTCGCCGATCGGCGGCACCCGGGTGCTGGTGACCCTGCCCGAGGTGCCGCTGCCCGACTGGGCCGCGGGCGTCAGGCTCGGCGGCCGGGTCACCGCCGAGTCCCTGGTCTTCGCCGGGTACGACGGGCTGCGGCTCGCCACCCTGCTGATCTGCCTGGGCGCGGCCAACGCCCTGGCCAACCCGGCCCGGCTGCTGAAGTCGCTGCCGGGCGCGCTGTACGAGGTGGGCGTGGCGGTCGTGGTGGCCATGTCCTTCGCGCCCCAGCTGGTCGCGGACCTGGTGCGGATGCGCGCCGCGCGCCGCCTGCGCGGCCGCTCGGTGCGCGGGGCGCGCGCGCTGCTGCAGGTGGCGCGCCCGGTGCTGGAGGGCGCGCTGGAGCGTTCGGTGGCGCTGGCCGCCGCGATGGACGCCCGCGGGTACGGGCGGACGGCGGCGGTGCCGCCCGCCGTGCGGCGGCTGACGGCCGCGCTGACGCTCGGCGGCCTGCTCGGGGTCTGCGTGGGGGCGTACGGGCTGCTCGCAGCCGCGGGCGCGGGCTTCGGCCTGCCGCTGCTCGCGGCGGGGCTGGCGGCCGCCCTCGCCGGGCTGTGGCTCGGCGGGCGCCGCAGCCCGCGCACCCGGTACCGGCCCGATCCCTGGGGGCCGCGGGCCTGGCTGGTCTCGGGCGCGGGCGCGGCGGTGGCCGTCGCGGTCGGCTGGGCGAACGGCGCGGCGCCCGAGGCCCTGCACCCGCCCGCCGTCCCGCTGTCCGCCCCCGCCTTCCCGCTGTGGCCGGCCGCGGCGGTGCTGCTCGGGCTGCTGCCCGCGGTGGTGGCGCCCGTTCCGGCGGACGCGCCCGGGGCGCGCACCCCCGGCGGACGCGCCGCCCGCACGGCCGCGCCCGCCCCCGAAAGCGCGCCCGCCCCCGAAGCCGCGGCCCAGGACTGCAAGGAGGCCCGCCCGTGATCCGTTTCTCCGGGGTGTCCGTCACCTATCCCGAGGCGGCCCTGCCCGCGCTCGCCGGGGCGGACTTCGAGGTGCCCGAGGGCGAACTGTGGCTGGTGGTCGGGCCTTCGGGGGTGGGCAAGTCCACGCTGCTCGGCGCCGTCTGCGGGCTCGTGCCCCACTTCAGCGGCGGCACGCTGCGCGGCCGGGTCACCGTCGCGGGCCGCGACACCCGCACCCACCGGCCGCGCGAGATGGCGGACGTGGTGGGGACCGTGGGCCAGGACCCGTTGGGCCACTTCGTCACCGACACCGTCGAGGACGAACTCGCCTACGGGATGGAGTCCCTCGGCCTGCCCCGGGACACCATGCGGCGGCGGGTGGAGGAGACGCTTGACCTGCTGGGGCTGCACGAGCTGCGCGACCGGCCGCTCGCCACCCTCTCCGGCGGGCAGCAGCAGCGGGTGGCGCTCGGCTCGGTGCTCACCCTGCACCCCAGGGTGCTGGTGCTCGACGAGCCGACCTCGGCGCTGGACCCGGGGGCCGCGGAGGAGGTGCTCGCGGTGCTCCAGCGGCTGGTGCACGACCTGGGCACGACGGTGCTGCTGGCCGAGCACCGGCTGGAGCGCGTGGTGCAGTACGCGGACCGGGTGCTGCTGCTGCCCGCGCCGGGCGCGCCGCCCGTGGTGGGCGACCCGGCCGAGGTGCTCTCCCGCTCCCCGGTCCGGCCCCCGGTGGCGGAGCTGGGCGCACTCGCCGGCTGGCGGCCGTTGCCGCTGTCCGTCCGGGAGGCCAGGCGGCGGGCGGGCGCGCTGCGCGAGCGCCTCGCCGGGCGGCGGCCGGCTCCCCCGCCGGGCCCGGCGCCAGGGGCGGCGCCGCTCGCCCTGGCCAGGCGGCTGACGGTGCGCCGGGGCGGGAGCGAGGTGCTGCGCGGCGTGGAGCTGCGGGTGGGCCCGGGCGAGACGGTGGCGCTGATGGGCCGCAACGGCGCGGGCAAGTCGACGCTGCTGCGGGCCCTGGCCGGGGCGCATCGGCCCACGGCCGGGAGCGTGGAGCTCGCCGGGGGCGTGGTGCCACACCGCACGCCCCCCGCGCGCCTGGTGCGGCACGTGGGCCTGGTGCCGCAGGACCCCAGGGACCTGCTGTTCGCCGAGACGGTGGCGGCCGAGTGCGCGGCGGCCGACGCGGACGCGGCGGCGGCCGGCGTCCCGGTGGCCCCCGGCGGCTGCCTGGCGCTGGTGGCCCGGCTGCTGCCCGAGGTGCCGCCGGGGGCGCACCCGCGGGACCTGTCCGAGGGGCAGCGGCTGGCGCTCGCGCTGGCCGTGGTGCTGACCTCGGCCCCGCCGCTGCTGCTGCTCGACGAGCCGACCCGCGGCCTGGACTACGCGGCCAAGGCGCGGCTGGTCGGGGTGCTGCGGGAGCTGGCGGGGCGCGGGCACGGCGTGCTGCTCGCCACCCACGACGTGGAGCTCGCGGCCGAGGCGGCAGGACGGGTGGTGGTGCTCGCCGAGGGCGAGGTGGTCGCCGACGGGCCGACGGCCGAGGTGGTGGTCGCCTCCCCCGCGTTCGCGCCGCAGGTGGCCAAGGTGCTCGGCGCGGGTCCCTGGCTGACGGTGCCGCAGGTGGCGGCCGCCCTGGAGGAGGCGTGAGCGGGCGCGGGGCCGCCCAGGGGCCCGCCGGGGAGGCCGGGGAGAGCCGGAGCCCCGGCGGGGCCGAGGGCACCGACGGCGGGTACCGCGCCGACGGCGGATACGGCGCGGGGGCGGCCCGCGGGGACGGCGGCCGGGTGTCCGCGGTGCGGCTCGGCCCGCGGTCGGCGCTCGCGCTGCTGCTCGTCTCGGCCGTGGGCGTGGCGGGTTTCGGCTGGCCGCTGCTCGCCGACTCCCGCTCGGGCCTTGCGCATTCGGCCGACGCGCCCTGGCTGTTCGCGCTGCTGCTGCCGCTGCTGCTCGCGGTGGTGGCGGCCACGATCGCGGACGCGGGCCTCGACGCGAAGGCGGTGGCGATGCTGGGGGTGCTGGCCGCGGCGGGGGCGGCGCTGCGGCCGCTGGGCGCGGGCACGGCCGGCCTGGAGCCGATGTTCTTCCTGATGGTGCTCGCCGGCCGGGTGCTCGGCCCGGGCTTCGGCTTCGTGCTCGGCTCGGTCTCGATGTTCGCCTCGGCCCTGCTGACCGGCGGCGTCGGCCCGTGGCTGCCGTTCCAGATGCTGGGCCTGGGCTGGGTGTCGATGGGCGCCGGGCTGCTGCCGGGGGCGCGCCGGCTGCGCGGCCGGGGCGAACTCGCGCTGCTCGCGGGCTACGGGGCGGTGTCCGCGGTCGGCTACGGCCTGGTGCTCGACCTCCAGGGCTGGCCCTACCTCGCGGGCCTGAGCAGCGACGTGTCCTTCGTGCCCGGCGATCCGCTGCCGGAGAACCTGGGGCGTTTCCTCGCCTACGTGCTGACCACCTCGCTCGGCTTCGACCTGCCGCGGGCGCTGCTGAACGGCGGGCTGATCCTGCTGTGCGGCGGGGCGGTGCTGCGGGCGCTGCGGCGGGCCACCCGGCGGGCCGCCTTCGAGGCCGAGGCCCGCTTCGAGCCGGGCGAGGGCGGCCCCTGGCAGGCGTGAACTCCCGGGCGCGCGGGCGCGGAAGGGGCGTCCGCCCGCCCGGACGCGCGGGCGCGTCCGCCCGCGCTCACGGCGTGGTGGTGTGCTCCTCCAGGGCCTCGCGGGTGTGCTCCCCGTACACGCCCGGCGGGTCGCCCTCCACGCCGTAGGCGATCTGGAAGCGCTCGACGGCCGCCGTGGTCTCCTCGTCGTAGACGCCGGTGGCCTCCCCGGCGTAGACCCAGCCGAGTTGCAGCAGCCGTTCCTGGAGCTCCCGCACCTCGGGCCCCTCGTCGCCCGCACTGAGCTGCGGCGGTCCCTGCGGGGTGGTGGGCGTCTGTTCCGGCGGCGAGGAGCTGGGTGACTCCTCAGCCGGCGGCGGGGAACTGCTGCTCGTGCCCGCCGTGGGCGTGTCCTGCGCGGGGGGCCGCGTGGTCGCCCCGGTCTCCGGCTCCCGCGAGCCGGTGGCGGCCGGCGAGGTGGCGGCGGAGCCCGAGGGGGTGTGCGTGGGCCGCTCCTCGTGGGTGCGCCGCGTGCCGTCCGGGGGCGGCTGGGCCGGGTCGGTGGTGGCGCCGCCGTCCGGGGCGGCGAGGCTGGGACCGCCGCTGCCGTCGTCCACCGCGTCGCCCGAACGGCCCCCCTGCCCGAGCAGTGAGGCGGCCAGCGCCGTGCAGCTGACCACGGCGGCCACGGCGCCGCCCGCCGCGGCGGCGATGCGGGTGCGCTGGCGGGGCTTGCGGTGCGAGGGGTGGCGGCGGAACGTGGTGCAGCCGCCGGGCTCGATCGGCTCGGCCGCCAGATCGCCCTCCTCGGGCAGCGGGAAGAGCGCCACGTCGGCCGGGTCGGGCTCCCAGTGCGCCGGGTGCACCGGTCTGGACAGCGAATGGGTCAGGCAGTCGCAGCCGGGCTCTCCCGACGGCAGAGCGGGACGGCCGCATATCAGGCAGTCGGCGGGCTGGTCGGTCACTGCGCCTCCCCTCCCCCTCCCCTCGACTGGCAGCGATTATGCCCCACTCCGCTGAGTGACGTGGCCCCGTCACTGACAAAGGCCGGGGCCGCCCAGCTCGGTCGAGAAATACCCAGAAAACGGTCAAAATGTCGAGAAGTGATCCGATCGCGCAGGCACGAGCGAACGGCCCGGCCACCCCCAGGGAGGAGGCGCTCATGCCGGAGCGGCCCTCCCGGCCCGCGGAGCCCGCGCCCCAGCCGGGCTCCTACCCGCCCGGCGCCCTGTGGCTCTCGCTCGGCGCCCTGCTGCTCGGCCTGTTCCTCGCCGCCCTCGACCAGACCATCGTGGCCACCGCGCTGCCGACCATCGTCAGCGAACTCGGCGGGGTCAACCACCTCTCCTGGGTCGTCACCGCCTACCTGCTCGCCTCCACGGCCGGCACCCCGCTGTGGGGCAAGCTCGGCGACCAGTTCGGCAGGAAGAAGCTCTTCCAGATCGCCATCGTGATCTTCCTCGCCGGCTCGGCGCTGTGCGGGCAGGCGCAGAACATCGGGGAGCTGATCGGCTTCAGGTTCGCCCAGGGCCTCGGCGGCGGCGGGCTGATCGTGCTGTCGATGGCGATCGTCGGCGACCTGGTGCCGCCGCGCGAACGCGGCAGGTACCAGGGCCTGTTCGGCGCCGTCTTCGGCGCGACCAGCGTGCTGGGGCCGCTGCTCGGCGGCTTCTTCGTGGACACGCTCAACTGGCGCTGGGTCTTCTACATCAACCTCCCGATCGGCGCCGTCGCGCTGATCGTGATCGCCACCGTGCTGCACATCCCGGTGCGCGGGCAGCGCCACACCATCGACTACCTGGGCACCTTCCTCATCGCCTCGGTGGCCTCCTGCCTGGTCGTCGTCACCTCGCTCGGCGGCACCACCTGGCCCTGGGGCTCGTGGCGGGTGCCCGCGCTCGCCGGGCTCGGGCTGCTGTGCCTGGCCGCGTTCCTCGCCGTCGAGCGGCGCGCCGCGGAGCCGGTGCTGCCGCCCGCGCTGTTCCGGGTGCGGACCTTCACGCTGTGCTCGGCGATCGCCTTCGTCACCGGCTTCACCATGTTCGGCGTCTTCACCTACCTGCCGACCTTCCTCCAGGTCGTGCACGGCGTCTCGCCCACCCTCTCGGGCGTGCACCTGCTGCCGATGGTGCTCGGGCTGCTGCTCAGCTCCACCCTCTCCGGCCAGCTGATCAGCAGAACGGGCAGGTGGAAGGCGTTCCCCGTGCTCGGCACCGCCGTCGCCACCGGCGGCCTGGTGCTGCTGAGCCTGCTCGACGCGAACAGCGGCAACCTGCTGATGAGCTGCTACTTCCTGGTCTTCGGGCTGGGCATCGGGCTCGTGCTCCAGGTGATGGTGCTCGCGGTCCAGAACGCCGTCCGCTACGAGAACCTCGGCGTGGCCACCTCGGGCGTGACCTTCGCCCGCTCCATCGGCGCCTCCTTCGGCGTGGCCGTCTTCGGCACGATCTTCAGCAACCGCCTGGAGAGCCGGCTGACCGACGCGCTGCGCGGCGTGCCGCTGCCCGGTGGCGTCAGCGTCGACACGCTGCTGCACGACCCGCGGGGCGTCGGCGCGCTGCCCGCGGCGCTGCGCGGCCGGGTGCTCGGCGCGTACTCCGACTCCATCACCGAGGTCTTCCTGTGGGCGGCCCCGCTGATGCTGGTGGCGCACGGACTGACCTGGATGCTGCACGAGGACCGGCTGCGCGGCAGCGTGCGGGCCCCCGACGCGGGACAGACCGTGCCGCCCAACCCCGTGCAGCGGACCTCGCGGGACGAGTGCGTCCGGGCCCTGTCGCTGCTGGGCACCAGGGCCGGGCGGCGCGACATGTACCGCAGGATCGCGGCCTCGGCCGGGGTCGAGCTGCTGCCGGCCTCCTGCTGGCTGCTGTTGCGGATGCGGCAGACGGGCCAGGCCGAGCCCCTGGACCTGGCGCGGCGGCTTTCGGTGCCGCAGGAGAAGGTGCGCCAGGCCGCCGGCCAACTGGAGGGCCGCCGCCTCGCGTTGCGGGACGGGCCGCGCCTGGTGGCCACCGCGCGGGGCCGGGAGGTGGCGGCGCGGCTGGCCCACGCGAGGGAGCGGGAGCTGGCGGCGCTGCTGGGCGACTGGTGGGGGCCGCAGCGGCCGCGGGAGCTCTCCGAGGTGGTGGCGGAACTGAGCGCGGAACTCGGCGGCTCGAACGCCGACTGGCCGGGGGGCGCGCCCGGGGAGGGCCCCCGCGGCCACGCCGAACGCGGCTGAGCGGGCGCGCCCGCGGGGACGTCGGGCGCCGCGGACCGGCGGGTGGACGGCAGGGGACGGCGGGTGGACGGCGAGGAGAAGTCAGGGAGAAGAGGGCGAAGGGGGCTGGCGCAACCCGGAGCTCATTTTGTACCGTGTCCAAACAAAGTGGTTCCGCCCGCTTCCCCGACCAGAACGGGCGGGGCCACTGTCCCCTCCTCCGCCGCCGGTTCCCCGCCCCAGGAGCGCCCCCGCCATGCCTCGCACCGAACTGACCGCCCGCGCCCTGCTGCTCGACATGGACGGCACGCTGGTCGACTCCGAGGCGGTGGTCAGGCGGGTGTGGCGCCGCTGGGCCGACCGCCTGGGCGTGGACGTGAACCGGGTCTACGCGATCATGCACGGCCGGCAGGCGTACGCGACGATGGCCGAGCTGCTGCCCGGCCGGCCCATGGAGCTCAACCGGGCCGACGGCCGCCGCCTGCTCGCCGAGGAGACCGCGGACATGGCGGGCATCGTGCCCATCCCCGGCGCCCCGGCGTTCCTCGCCGCGATCGAGCGGTTCCCGCACGCCCTGGTCACCTCGGCCGACCTGGCCCTGGCCGAGGCCAGGATGGCGGCGGCCGGCCTGCCGATGCCGCGGGTGCGGATCACGGCGGAGTCGGTCAGCGCGAGCAAGCCCGACCCCGAGGGCTTCCTCAAGGGCGCGGCCGAACTGGGCGTCGACCCGGCGGACTGCGTCGTCTTCGAGGACTCGGCCGCCGGCATCGCCGCGGGCCACGCGGCGGGCATGCGGGTGGTCGGCATCGGCGCCCGCGCCGCCGCCTCCTCCCCCGCCCTCCACGTGGCCACCCTCGAATCCCTGGAGGTCACCGCCGGGCCCGACGGCACCCTCCGCCTCCGCGCCGCCTCCTGACCGGCCGCAACGCCCCCTGACCGTCGGCGCCGCCTCCTGACCGGCCGCGGCGCCGCCCCGGCTCAGCCCGCCACGGGCGGCGGGCTCAGCGGGAGGTGCGCCTGCAGGGCCGGGAAGTGGGGCGGGGCGAAGCCGAGCCCGGTGTAGAGGGAGCGGCCGTGCGCGGTGGCGTTGAGGTTGAGCACCGGCGCCGGCGTCTCCGCCTCGAACCAGCCGAGCAGCGCCTTGAGGCAGGCCCGCGCGTACCCCCGCCGCCGGCAGCGCGGGTCGGTGCTCACGTTCGATATGTAGCCGTAGAGACCGCTGGGGTTGGCCGGGCCCGGGGCGTGGTGGTCCAGGGAGCCCACCGCGGCGCTGACCAGGCCGAGCGCAGGTTCCGCCACGACGAACGCGGCGAACTCCTCCGTGTCGCCGAGCCGCCGCGTGAACCAGTCGAGCGCGGCGGCCCGCCACGGGGCGTCCTCGGGGCCGACGGGCGTGCCCATGGCCTCCAGCATCAGGACGCGCAGGCGCACCAGCGCCCGCGCGTCCCCGGGACCGGCGCGGCGGACGGCGGGCGGTGCGGCGAAGTCGTTCACCGGGGCATTCTCGCCGATCGGCGCCCCCGGCCCCCCCCGGGGCCCCGCCCCTCCCGGCACGGTGCGCCCGGCACGCCCCCGGCGCCCGGACCGCGCCCGCGGCGGCGTTCCGGGCGCGCGGCGGGCTCGTCTAGGCTCGCGGCATGCCGTACGCCACCGCGCCCGACGGAACCCGCATCGCCTACCAGGTCCAGGGCGCGGGCTTCCCGCTCGTGCTGCTGGCCGGGCAGGCCAACAACCACCACTGGTGGGACCCGGTCCGCGCGGACTTCGACGCGGCCCGCCGCACGATATCGCTCGACTACCGCGGCACCGGCGACAGCGGCAAGCCCGACCTGCCCTACACCACCCGCGGCTTCGCCGAGGACGTGATCGCCGTGCTCGACCACCTCGGCATCGCCGAGGCCGACGTCTACGGCACCTCGATGGGCGGCCGCATCGCCCAGTGGCTCGCGGCCCTGCGCCCCGGCCGCGTCCGCCGCCTCGTGCTCGGCTGCACCACCCCGGGCGGCCCGCACAGCGTGCCGCGGGACCGGGAGCTGCGGGCCGCGCTCGCCCGCGCCGACGAGGAGACCTTCCGGGCCCTGCTGCTCGACCTCATGTACACGCCCGGCTGGCTGGCGCGGCACCCGGGGCCCTACGCGACGCTCGGCGACCCGCTGATGCCCCCGCACGCCCGCCGCCACCACCTCATCGCCAGCCACCACCACGACGCCTGGGACGTCCTGCCCGGCATCAAGGCCCCCACCCTGGTCGTGCACGGCACGGACGACCGCTTCAACCCCACCGCGAACGCCGCGCTGCTGGCCGCACGCATCCCCGACGCCAGGGCGCTCCTGCTGCCCGGGGCCCGCCACGCCTACTTCGAGGAGTTCCGCGAGGAGGCGAGCGCGGCCGTCCTCGACTTCCTCGGCGCCCCGCCCCGCCCCTGAACCGCCTGCCCCCCGCGGCCCGGCCGGCCGGGCCGCGGGTCAGGACAGCATGCCGCCGTCCACCCGGAGCACCTCCCCGGTCACGTAGGAGGCCCGGTCGCTCAGCAGCCAGGCGGCGGCCTCCGCGATCTCCTCGGGGGCGGCGGCCCGGCGCAGCGGGGTCCGCTCGTTCAGCCGGTCGATCACCCCGGGGGAGCGCTCGTCCCACTCCCGCAGCATCTCGGTGAGCGTCGTGCCGGGCGCGATGGCGTTGACCCGGATGCCCTCGGGGCCGTAGGTGACGGCGGCGGAGGCGGTGAGGCTGTTGACCGCGCGCTTCATCGCCCCGTACGCGGGCAGCTCCGGGTTGCCCATCAGGCTCCCGACGCTTGAGGTGTTGACGAGGGCGCCGCGGCCCGCGGTGGCCCGGATGGCGGCCACCTCGGCGGCCATCGCCACCCACACGCCCTTGAGGTTGACGGCGTAGACCCGGTCGAAGTCCGCCTCCTCGACCAGGTCGAGCGGACCGGGCGGCACCCCCGTGGCGCCGTTGTTGAACGCGACGTCCAGCCGGCCGTACAGCTCCACGGCCCGCTCCACCGCCGCCCGCACCGCGTCCGGGTCCGCCAGGTCACAGGCCACGTGGGCGGCCCGGCCGCCCGCCTCCTCGATCTCCCGGGCCACCGCGGCCAGTTGCCCCTCCGTGCGGGCCGCGAGCAGCACCCGCGCCCCCTCCCGGGCGAACAGCCGCGCCGCGGCCGCCCCGATCCCGCGCCCGGCCCCGGTGACCAGGGCCACCTTTCCGGCGAGCAGGCCCGCGGGGGCCGGCCGGGATGCGCCTTCGAGCTGTGTGTTCTCCATGCCGCCGAGCCTGCGCGCACCCGCGCCGCCCAGCCAGGCACCGGCGGTACCTGGCCGGCGCGGCGGGCGCCGCGCACACTTGCGGCATGGACAGAAGGGAACTGGCGGCCTTCCTGCGCAGCAGGCGCGAACGGCTCACCCCGGCCGACCTGGGGCTGCCCGCCGGGCCGCGCCGCCGCACCCCGGGGCTGCGCCGGGAGGAGGTGGCGCACCTGGCGTACATCTCGACCGAGTACTACACGCGGCTCGAACAGGCCCGCGCCCCGCGCCCCTCCCGGGAGGTGCTGGCCCAGCTCGCCCGCGCCCTGCGCCTGACGGACGCGGAACGCGCGCACCTGCACCACCTCGCGGGCGCCCCGCCAGGACCCCCGCCAGGGCCCTCGCGCGAGATCCGGCCGAGCATCGCCGACCTGCTGGAACGCCTGCCGCAGACGGCGGCCCTCGTGGTTTCGGCCACCTACGAGGTCCTCGCGTGGAACCCGCTGGCCGCCGCCCTCCTGGAGGACTTCTCCGCGCTGCCCCGGCGGGAGCGCAACCTGATCCGCCGCGCCTTCCTCGGGCCCGCCCCAGGGGGCGGGCGGCTGTACGGCATCGCGGAGGGGGACGCGGACGCCTTCGCCCGCTCCGCGGCCAGGCAGCTGCGGGCCACCGCGGCCCGCTACCCGCGCGATCCGGAGGTGGCCGCCCTGGTCGCCGAACTGCGCGCCGGCAGCGAGGAGTTCGCCGAGCTGTGGGACTCGCACAACGTGACGGCGGGGCCCGTGCTCTGCAAGACCTTCCACCATCCGCTCGTCGGCCGCGTCGCCGTCAACTGCGACGTGCTGGACATCGCCGACCGCGACCAGCGGCTCATCCTGTACACCGCCACCCCCGGCTCCCCCGCCGAGGAGGCCCTGCGGCTGCTGTCCGTCGTGGGCACCCAGCGGCTGGACGTCCCGGGCTGACCCGGCCGTCCCAGGCCCGGCACCGCGGGAAGGCCCCGGCCCACCCGGCGCGCGGGCCCGGCCGCACCGGGCGGGCCGCCCGGCGGGGCCGGGGCGCGGGTCAGGCCCCGGCGACGTCCACCAGGACCTTGCCGACCGCGCCGCCCTCCACCGCCCGGTGGGCCTCGGCGGTGCGGTCCAGCGGAAAGCGCAGCAGCGGCAGGCCGTGCTCCTCACCGACCGGCAGCGCCCCGTCGCGGACCGCGGCGGCCACGTCCGCGACGGCCGCCGCGCGGGCCTCGGGGCCCGCCGTGTAGAGAACCAGGAACTGCAGGCGGGTGTTCAGCACCAGGTGCCGCAGCACGTCGAGTTCGACCGGCCCGCCCCCCTCGTTGGCGTAGGTCGCGATGGTGCCCCGCGCCCGCAGCACGGCCAGGTCGAGCCCCAGGTTCGCGCCGAGCGCCACCTCGGCGACGAGGTCGACGCCGTCGGGGGCGAGGCGGCGGATCCCGGCCGCCGGGTCGCCCTCGCGGTAGTTGACCACGTGGTGGGCCCCGGCCGCGGCGGCCAGGCGCGCCTTGGCCGGGCCGCTGACCGTGGTGAGCACCGTGGCGCCCGCCCACCGGGCCAGCTGGATCACCGCGTGCCCGACCGCCCCGGCCCCGCCCGCGGCGAGCACCACCCGGCCCTTGAGCGCCCCGGGCCCGAGCCGCCGCGGCCCGTCCTCGGCGACGGTGAGCGCGCGGTGCGCGGTGAGCGCGGGAACGCCGAGCGAGGCGCCGAGGTCGAAGCCGGCCCCGGCGGGCAGCGGCACGGCCCGCTCCCCGGGCACGACGGCGAACTCGGCCGCGGTGCCGGTGGGCCGCCCGGCGGCGGCCATGAACAGCCAGACCCGCTCGCCGATCCGGCCGCTCGCGACCCCCTCGCCGACGGCGTCGATCGTTCCCGCGCCGTCGAGGTGCGGGGTGACCTCGGGGAACTGCTTGGGGTGGCCGACGCCGGAACGGGCCTGCCAGTCGGTCGGGTTGACCCCGGAGACGGCGATCCGGACGCGTACCTCGCCGGGTCCTGGCGCGGGCGGGTCGCGGTCGACCAGCCGCAGCACGTCGGGGCCGCCGTTGTCGCGGTAGACGATGGCCTTCATGGGGTGTCCTCCGAGGTCGGCGGGGCGGATGGGGCCGGCGGGCGCAGGGCGGCGTACAGCAGCTCCGCCTGGTAGAGCGCCATGAGCCGGTGGGCGATCGAGGCGGCCTGCTCCCGGGCGGCGGCAGGCTCGATCCCCTCGGCCCTGGTCAGCCAGGCCGTGACGCAGTCGTGCAGCAGCGCGCGCATCCGGTCGGTCAGGTCGGTGACGATGGCGCACATCGCGGGGTCGGTGGTGGCCTCGCCCCAGGTCTGCACGCCGACCCTGGCCTCGGCGGGGTCGATCGCGGCGACGAGGCGGGCGAGCAGTTCGTCCGGGGCGGGCGGGATCTCCTGCGCGGCGTACGCGCCGAGGACGTCGGCGCGCCTGGCCAGCACCTCGCGGGCGGCGGCCCGCACCAGGTCGGCCTTGTTGCGGTAGTGCGCGTAGATGGAGCCGGCCGAGAGGCCGGACTCGGCGGTGATGTCGGCGATCGAGGTGCTCTCCAGGCCGTTGCGGCCGAAGCAGCGCACGGCGGCCTCGGCGATCTGGGCGCGCCTGAGTTCCCTGCGCGCGTCGGTGAGCCGCGGCATCACACCCCCCGAAGAGACCCCACAGGGACCCCAGAGACCCCGAAGGGCCCCCAAAGAGAATTTCCGTTCTGCTTACGCCAACTCACCCTAACAGAAGGCCCGTTCTGTTTGTGCGGCCGGCCGCGCGCGGGAGGGGCAGGCCGCGCGGGGGCCGGGCGAGGGGGGCCGCACCCCCCGGCCTTGCCCGGTCCGGGCGGCCCGGCCCATGATGTTTGCGTGAACATCGGACGCGGCCAGGCCGCGCGCCGGATGCCGGCGGCGCTGGTGGCGCTCGCCCTCGGCAGCTTCGGCATCGGCCTGACCGAGTTCGTGATCGCGGGCCTGCTGCCCCAGGTGGGCCGCGACCTGGACGTCTCCGAGGCCGCGGCCGGGTGGCTGATCTCGGGGTACGCCCTGAGCGTCGCGATCGGCGCGATCGCGCTGACCGCCGCCACCACCCGCCTGCACCGCAAGACCGCCCTCGTCGGCCTCGTGGCCCTCTTCGTCCTCGGCAACCTGCTGTCCGCCCTGGCCCCCTCCTACGCCGTGGCCCTGCTCGGCCGCGTCGTGGCCGCCCTGTGCCACGGTTCCTTCTTCGGCATCGGCTCGCTCGTCGCCCGCCGCCTGGTGCCCCCGGAGCGCGCCTCGCGCGCCGTCGCCGTGATGTTCTCCGGGCTGACGGTCGCCAACGTGCTGGGCGTGCCCTTCGGCGCCCTGGTCGGCGAACGCTGGGGCTGGCGCGCCACGTTCTGGGCGATCACCGCCTTCGGCGTGCTGGCCCTGGCCGCGCTGCTGCTGTGCGTCCCGGCCTGGGCGGGCGAGGTGGACCCGGCGCACCGGGCGGCCCGGCTGCGCCCCCAGCTGCGGGCCTTCCGCTCCTGGCAGGTCTGGCTGACCCTGGCCGCCACCGGCCTCGGCTACGGCGGCATGTTCGGGGCCTTCAGCTACCTCGCGTACACCTTCACCGAGGTCACCGGCTTCTTTGACACCGACGTCGCCTGGCTGCTCGTCGTCTACGGCGGCGGCCTGGTGACCGGCAACCTCGCCGGGGGCCGGGCAGCCGACCGCGACCGCGACCGCACGCTGCTCGCCGTCCTGGCCGGACTCGCCGCCACGCTCGCGGCGTTCGGGCTGCTGGCCGAGGGGCGGGCCGCGTCGGTGGTGCTGGTCTTCCTGATGGGCGGGTTCGGCTTCGCCGCCGTCCCCGGCATGCTCACCCGGGTCACGGACGCCGCGGGCGGCGCGCCGCTCGCCGCCGGCGCCAACGTCTCGGCCTCCAACGTCGGCAACGCGCTGGGCGCCTGGCTCGGCGGCCTCGCGATCGGCGCGGGCCTCGGCTACACCGCGCCGCTGTACGTGGGCGCCGCGCTCGTGACCCTGGGCCTGGCCGTGATGGCGGTCGCCGCCCGCATCGAAGGCGCCGCAACCCCGCCGCCGGGCCCCGCCCTTCCGGCCGGCCGGGCCGGCCGCGAGCGGCAGCGCCGCCCGGCCACCCGCCGCTAGCCAGGGGCGCCGGGCCCCGCCCCGGGGTCCCGGCCCGCCCCGGCCCGGCACGCCTCCCGGCCCGCCCCGGCCCGCCCCGGCGGGCCGCGCGCTCAGCCCGCGATCGCCTCGTAGGTGCTGAACCCGGCCAGGGCCAGCATCACCACCGCGGCCACCCGCGTGATCAGGCGCAGCGGGACGCGCCGCATGAGGGCGCGCCCGCCCGCGATGCCCAGGCCCGCCACCGCCCACAGCGCGAGGACGGCGCCGATGGCGACGGACACCGGGTCCTCGTAGCGGGCGGCCAGGTTGGCGGTCATGATCTGGGTGATGTCGCCGAACTCGGCGACGAGGATGAGCATGAAGCCGCTGCCCGCCACCCGCCAGAACGACGGGTCGGCGGGCGCCTTCACCTCTTCCTCGCCCTCCTCCTCGCTCTTGCGCGCCTCCCGGAACAACAGCACGGCCCCGGCCAGGAAGAGCACGGCGACCACGGCCTGCAGGGGCCGCCGCGGCAGCAGGGTGAGCACGCTGCCCGCGGCCACCGCGAGCGCCACGTGCAGCACGAAGGCCGCGGCCACCCCGGCGAAGACGTAACTCGCGCGGTAGCGGGTGCCGAGGACGAGACCGGCCAGCGCGGTCTTGTCGGGGAGTTCGGCCAGGAAGATGACGCCGAAGACGACGGCGGCGACGCTGATACTGAACACGCTGATCCCTCGTGGGTCCCTCAACTCGGGCCACCGCCCGGGGAGTTCACAAGGATCGCGAAACCTCGGCACGGCAGCGCTCAACAACACTGCGGCCGAAGGTCTCGCCGGCGGACGCGCGCGGCGTCCGCTCCGGGCGCCGGGCCCGCCGCCCGAGGCGGCCGGCCAGTATGTCGACGGTCCGGCGGGGGCTACTCCCCTTCAGTCCCGGTCACTCTACAGGAGGCCCGCCCCGGCCCGATCGGCCGAGCGGATTACGCCGTGGGGATGACTCGGGTACCGTCGACGGTACCAAGGGCCCCTCCCGTCCGCCCGCGGCCCGGCGCATACTGCTCCGGTCGGCACCTCGCCGGCACGTGGCAGCAGGCGCCGGAGGGCGGCGCGTGGCCGCCTTTGAGACGTCCGCCACAGGCACCCGCGTGCATGGGCTCAAGGGCCCGGGCGTACGCTTTACGGCGGAACCAGGACAGTCAACCGCGCGTCTCTTGCGGACACGCGAACGGGCGCCGCCGCGGAAGCGCCCGGCAAGGGCCGGCAGGGGAACGGGGAAGACAGTGCAGGACACCTTGGGGACGCTTCTTTACGCCCCCTGGATCTACGTGATCGTCGCGGTGTCCATTCTGCTCGACGTTTTCGTCCCCCTGCTGCCGAGCGGCGCCCTGGTGGTGACCGCGGCCACCGCCGCGGCCGGCACCGCCGCGGACGTCGCGGGGCTGCCCGCGCCGAGCCCGAATCCCCACCTGCCGCAGCTGTTCCTGCTGGTGGTGTGCGCCACCACGGCCTCCATCGTCGGCGACATGCTCGCCTACTCCGCCGCCCTGCACGGCGGCCGCCGCTTCGGCGACTCCATCGTGCGCTCCCGGCGGCTGTCCGCCGCGGCGCAGCGCCTTGACCTGGCGCTGACGCGGGGCGGCGGCCCGCTCGTGGTGCTGGCGAGATTCGCGCCCGCGGGGCGCGCCGTGGTCAGCCTCGGCGCCGGGGTCACCCGCCGCCGCAAGCGCGAGTTCCTGCCCTGGTCGGCGCTCGCGGCCGTGGTGTGGACCGGCTACAGCGTGGGCGTGGGCTACCTCGGGGGCCAGCTGCTCGGCGCGAGCTGGTTCAGCACGGGGCTCTCCCTGCTCGCCCTGCTGGCCGCGGGCGTCTTCGCGGTGCGGCTGCTGCGTCGGGCCCCCGCGCCGGTGGCGTGACCGCCGGGCACGCGAGCCCGCAGCATCCCTCACGCGTCTGCCACGCGCTGTCCTCGCGCGTCTCTCACGCGCTTCCCGGCCCCCCGCGATGCGGCGGGCCGTTCCTCACTTCCGCTGTGCGGCGGCCGGCTCCCGGTCCTGCGGGGCGGCCGGACGGGCGCCGCGCGGGGAGGGGGCGGTGAAGCACAGCACCGCGGCGAGCCCGATGAGCAGCACGGCCGCGGGCAGCAGCATCGACTGCGACATCGCGTCGCTGAACGGGCCCTGCAGGAAGTCGGGCAGTCGCTCGCTGCCGCCCGCCATGGGCTCCCCGGAGAAGCCGCCCGCGTCGCCGCCGCTGGGCAGCTGGGCGGCCAGCCGGTTCTCCATCAGCGCCGAGATGCTCGCGCTGCCGAGGACGGCGCCGATCTGCCGGGTGGTGTTGTAGATGCCGGCGCCCGCGCCCGCCTGGTGCATCGGCAGGTTGCGGGTGGCGGTGGTGCCCAGCGGCGCCCACATGAAGGCGTTGGCCACGCCGAGCAGCGCGATCGGCAGCAGGACCTGCCAGACCGGGGTGTCGGGGTTGGCCACCAGGCTCAGCCACAGCAGGGAGGCAGGGAAGGCGGCCAGGCCGATGCCGGTCAGCCGCCGCGGGTGCAGGCGGTCGGTGAGCGTGCCGACCCAGGGCGCGAGGCCGCCGGATATCAGCGCCATCGGCACCAGCAGCAGCGCCGACTGGGTCGGGCTGTAGCCGCGCACCAGCTGGGCCCACAGCATCAGCGGGAAGGCCATGGCGGTGATCGAGAAGCCGACGGTGGTGATGGCCACGTTGGCCAGGCTGAAGTTGCGGTCCCGGAACAGGCTGAGCGGGATCAGCGGCTCGCCCGTGTTGCGGGCCTGCCAGTACAGGAACCCGGCGAGCACCACGACGCCCGCGATGATCAGGCCCCAGACGGAGATGGGGCCGTTGATGGTGCCCCAGTCGTAGGTCTGGCCCTCCTGGATGCCGAAGACCAGCAGGAACATGCCGACGCCGCTGAGGACGACGCCGAGGAGGTCGAAGCGGTGCGGGTGGGTCTCCAGGACGGGCACCAGCCGCGCGGCGAGCACGAAGCCGACGATGCCGACCGGCACGTTGATGAAGAAGATCCACTCCCAGCCGAGGGTGTCGACGAGGGTGCCGCCCAGGATCGGGCCGACCAGGGTGGCGATGCCGGCGACGGCGCCCCACAGGCTCATCGCCCGGCCGCGCTGGTCGGCCGGGAAGGTGCGGGTGATGACGGCCATGGTCTGCGGCGTCATCAGCGCGGCGCCGAGGCCCTGGAAGACGCGGGCGGTGATCAGCTGCTCGATGCTGCCGGTGAGGCCGCACCACAGCGAGGCGAGGGTGAAGAGGGCCAGGCCGCCCAGGTAGAGGTTCTTGGGGCCGAAGCGGTCGCCGAGCCGGCCGGTGACCAGCAGCGGCACGGCGTAGGCGAGCAGGTAGGCGCTGGTCACCCAGACGACGGCGTTGACGTCCGCGTCGAGACCTTCCATGATCGCGGGCATGGCGACCGAGACGATGGTCGAGTCGACAAGGATCATGAAGAAGCCCAGTACCAGCGCCCACAGCGCCGGCCAGGGACTTACGGGTTTGTGGTCTCCGAGGGCCACGGAATCTCCTTGCTCTCAAGTCGGGTGATGAGGGTGCGAATCCAGTCGAGTTCCGCGGCCTGCACGGTGCGCAGGTAGTCCACGGCGAACCAGTAGGCCTCGGGAACGTCCCTGGACCTGACCGCCGCGAGCAGTTCGTCCTTCGTCTCGATCTGCGCGGCCAGCTGTTCCGCCCGGCACGCGAGGTGCCGCAGGACCTGCGCCAACGGCAGGTTGTGCGCCTCGCTGAGCGCCACGGGGAATTGCGGGTACTCGTTGACCGGCGCCCCGAGCATCGTGCTGACGGCCTCCTGCAGCGCCTCCCGGCCCGCCTCGGTGATCGCGTAGGTCGTCCGCTCGGGGCGGTTGCCCGAGCGTTCGGTGCCCACGGGCTCCGCCAGGCCGTCGGCGGCGAGCCGTTCGACGGTGCGGTAGAGCGAGCCGGGGTTGACCTTGACGATGCTGTCCTCGCGCCGCTCCTTGAGCAAGGAGTACAGCTCGTAGGGGTGCATCGGACGCTCCACGAGGAGGGCCAGGCAGGCGACGCAGAGGGACGTGTGGCTGTGAATGGGGAACTCCTGGGATCAGCATCAGCCCGAACGAATTATTCCGAGTGGAATAGTAACGTGGGCCCGAGCCTCACCCGCCGTGGAATGCGGCGGCGGCGCCGGTGACGGTCGTCACAGTGCCCGCCGCCGGGGACGACTCCCGGGGCGGGCGCGGGCGCGCGGCGACCCGCGCACGGGGAGACGCGCGCCGGGCGCGTACGGCATGGGTGACAAGGACGCGCACCGGGCGCGTACGGGATGCGTGAGGACGCGGCGGGGCGCGTAACGGGCCCAGCGCCCGCCGGAGCGCGCCGGCGCCCGCGGCCCCGCGCCCCCGCTCCCCCGGCCGCCGCTACGCGAGGCGGCCGATGCCCCCGTACCAGGAGACGTCGGCGTGCGAGGGGCGTTCCGACTCGGGCTCGGTGGCCCGCCAGTCGGAGACGACCTGCACGCCCGGCTCGACGAGTTCGAGCCCCGCGAAGAAGGCGGAGAACTGCGCGCGGGTGCGCAGCGTCAGCGGCACGCCCTGGGAGCGGTAGGCGCGCTGGACGCCCATCGCGGCCTCGGGCGCGATGTCCGCGGTGGCGTGCGAGAGGATGAAGTGACTCCCCGCGGGGACGGCCTCGCGCAGCGTGCGCACGATCCCGGCCGGGTCCTCCTCGTCGCCGACGAAGTGCAGCACGGCCACCGCCAGGACGCCGACGGGCTCCGAGAAGTCGATCAGCTCGCGGGTCTTGGGGTGGGCGAGCACGGCCCCGGGGTCGCGGATGTCGCCCTGCACGACCGCGGTGCGCTCGTCGGTGGCCAGCAGCGCCGAGCCGTGGACCAGGACGATGGGGTCGTTGTCCACGTAGACGACGCGGGCGCCGGGGTCGCTGCGCTGGGCGACCTGGTGGACGTTCTCCGCCGTGGGCAGGCCGGAACCGAGGTCGAGGAACTGGCGGATGCCGATCTCCTCCACCAGGTAACGCACCGCGCGCCCGAGGAACTTGCGGTTCTCCCTGGCCGCGATCCGCAGCATGGGGAAGGAGCCGAGGGCCTTCTCGGCCGCCTCGCCGTCGACCGTGTAGTGGTCCTTGCCGCCCAGCAGGTAGTCGTACATCCGCGCCGAGTGCGGCTGATCCGTCCGCAGGTCGATCCCGGAGGAACCGGCCCAGGAGTCGTCGTCTTTGCTGCCCACCACGCCACTCCACTCCACCACGCGACTTGTCGATCAACTCCCGCAAGCCTAACCGCAGTTCGAACCACTGTCAGGGCGAAGCCCCTGCGGCCCCCGACACACCCCCCGCCTCGGCCGCCCCGCGCGGCCCCACCGCACTGGACAGCGAAAGCCAGAGCCTGGCGGCGACGGCCAGGTTCGCCGCGGGCCTCGGGGGCGGGGAGGGCGGCGCGGGCGAACCGCCGGGCCATCGTGGAGGGGATCCCGCGCAGGCACGCCAACATGCCGCTGTTCCCGGGCACGTGCTGTACCCCTTCGCCTCCGCCATGCCCGGCCTCGCCGCGCTGCGGCCCCTGGCCGGCAAGCTGGTCCCCGCGGCGGGGCACGACTCGCGCGCGCAGGTCCCGCGGTACGGCCCGATCGCCGCGCTCGCGGAACGTCTGGGCCCGGAGCCGGCGGAGTTCCCCGGCGGCCACGTCGGCGCGGCGGAACACCCGGCCGAGTTCGCGGACCGCCTGCTGACGGTCCTGGGCTGACGCCCCCGGGCGCGCGCGCCCGGGGCACGCGCCCGGGGCACGCGCCTTCCCGGGCCGGGGCGGGCGGCTCAGCGGCGTTCCGCGTCGGCGATCACCTCCAGGACGAACGCGCCGGTGTGCCGGATGCGCCGGGCCGGGTCGGCGAGTTCAGGCCCGAGCCCGGCCGGTTCCGGCTCGCCGCGGCGCCGGGCCAGCGCGAGGCGGATCAGCGGGTGCCAGCGGCCGGGGAGGGCGCCGAGGGCGTACTCCCCCGCCGCCTCCTTGGAGATCACCTCGCCGGTGGCGAGGGTGTGGTGCAGGCGGGGCGGCCCCAGGGTGCCCCAGACCGTGGCGTGGCCGGCCAGGAGGCGGGCCGGGAGCCGCGGCCCCCGGCCCCTGCGGCCCGCCAAGGCGCCCGCGCGCTCGCCCGCCCGTTCGCCCGGGAGTCCGTACATGAGCGCCCACTCGCCCCAACGGCGCCAGTAGCCGCGCAGGTTGCCGAGGTTCCACTCCCGCAGCCGCCCCGGCTCCGGGTCGAGGCCGAGGGCCGCAGGCTCGGGGCCGCGCAGCGCCACGCCCCGCTCCCGCAGCACCTGCCACATCACCGGGTTCACGTCGAAGGCGGCGCCGCGGCGGAAGGAGTGCCCCGTGTGCGAGGCGATCGGGCGGATCTCGGTGACGGGCCTGCCGAGTTCGGCGGCGGGGACGAAGGCGCCGTTCATCGTGCCGGGGACGCCCGGCCTGGCCCGCAGCACCGCCCGCGCCACGGCCGTGGCGTTGCCCACCGGGTGCAGCAGCCGCAGCCGCCGCAGCTCGGGATCGCCGAACTCCCCCTCCGTCACGGCGACGAAGTCCACGTCGCTGCGGCCCGGGCGCCACGCGCCGAGCGCGGCCGAGCCCACCAGGTAGAAGCCGCCGATCCGGCCGGGCAGCAGCCGGTCGGCGGTGGCGAGGTAGCGGCGGGCCAGGCGCAGGGCGTCGGGGTGCGGCATGCGGGGAGTGTGCCACGCGGCCCCGGCGCGCGGGGGGCTCGGGGCGCGGGCGGGTTCGGCGCGCCGGGCGGCGCGCCGGGCGGCGCGCGGGGCGGCGCGCGGGGCGGCGCGGAGGGCGGGTTCGGCGTGGGGGCGGACGCGGGGCGCGGGCGGGACGCGGGGCGGCGTGGTGCAGCGCGCGGCGGGCTCGGCGCGCGGGTCAGCGCGCCGCGGGCGCCGCGGGCTCGGCGGACTCGGCGGGCGCCGCGGGCTCGGCGGACTCGGCCGGGGCCACGGGCAGCAGG
Organism: Streptomyces hoynatensis; assembly: GCF_003626535.1. GTDB lineage: Bacteria > Actinomycetota > Actinomycetes > Streptomycetales > Streptomycetaceae > Streptomyces > Streptomyces hoynatensis. The sequence continues at coordinate 381,124 of NZ_RBAL01000002.1, read as the reverse complement.
CCGCGTTCGGCGAAGACCTTCCTGGCGGCGAGGGTGGCGTTCAGCGCCCTCGGTATGCCGCAGTAGACGGCGGAGTGCAGCAGTGCCTCGACGATCTCCTCCGGGGTGAGGCCCACGTTGAGGGCGGCGTTGACGTGGACGTCGAGCTGCGGTTCGCAGCCGCCGAGCGCCGTGAGGGCGCCGAGGGTGACCAGCTGCCGTTCGCGGGGGGCGAGCGCGGGACGGTCGTAGATCTCGCCGAAGGCCCAGGCCACGATCTGGTGGCCGAGCTCGGGCGAGACCTCGGCGAGCGCGTCCACGACCCGCCGGCCCGCCTCCCCGTCGACCCGGGAGAGGACGGCCATGCCCCGCTCGTAACGCGCGCGGCGGGCGCCGGCGGCGGTGGCGGCGGGGCCGCCGGCGGCGGTGGCGGCGGGGCCGCCGGCCTCGGTGGTGGCGGTGGCCTCGGTGGTGGCGGACCAGGTGGCGGGCCCCGTCGCGGGAGTGGCGGCGTCGGCGTCGGTGCGGGCGGTGGCGGGGGTGGTGCTCATGAGGGGTCCGTTTCCTGCTGCCGGGCGAGCAGCTGTGCGTAGTGGCTGATCTTCTCGTCGAGGGCCTGGGCGTTGCGCTCCAGGGCGCGCATCCGGTCGGCGAGCACGGCCCGGTGCGCGCGCAGCAGCGCCAGCCGGTCGGCGACGGTCGCGTCCCCGGCGGCCCTGAGCCCGGCGTAGCGCTGCATGTCGGCGATCGGCATGCCGGTCTCGCGCAGCCGGAGCAGGAACTCCAGCCACACCAGGTCGGCCGCGGCGTACCGGCGCTGGTTGCCCCCCGTGCGGCCGATCCGCTGGATCAGTCCCGCCTTCTCGTAGTAGCGCAGGGTGTCGGGCGAGAGCCCGGTGCGCTCGGCGACCTGGCCGATGGTGAGCGTCCGCTCCCGCCGGGGGAGGGCGTGTGCGCTGGTCATGGCTCAAGCCTGCAACCTGGAGCCGACTCCAGGTCAAGGGTGAGCCACGTCACGCCCGGCCGCCCGCCCGGCCGCCCGGCCGCCCCCGGCGCGGCCGATCCCGCCTCCCCCGGCGCAGCCGCTCCCGCCTCCCCCGGCGGCCTTCAGGACTGCCCCGGCTCCCGGCCCGCCCTCCCCGCCACCTCGTCGCCGTCCTCCCACAGCCAGGGCCGGTGGGCCCCGGCCAGCGCGCGCACCCGGTCGAGGACCTCGCCCGCGGGGCGCGGGGCGAGGCGGCGGCCGTCGCGCAGCCGCAGCGCGACCTGCCCCGCCGCCGCCTCCCGCGGCCCGATCACCGCCTGGTACGGGACCAGCCTGGCCTCCCGCACCCGGGCGCCGAGGCTGCCGCGCTCAGCACCGAACACCTCGGCGCGCAGGCCGAGTTCGGCGCAGCGCGCGGCCAGCGCCAGGGCCTGCGGCTCCTCGGCATCGCCGACCGGCAGCACGGCCACCTGGAGGGGCGCGAGCCAGGGCGGGAAGGCGCCGCCGTGCGCCTCAAGCAGGTGCGCGACCGCGCGCTCCACGCTGCCGACGACGCTGCGGTGCACCATCACCGGGCGGTGGCGCCGGCCGTCGGGGCCGACGTAGGCGAGGCGGAAGCGTTCCGGCTGGAGGAAGTCGACCTGCACGGTGGACAGGGTGGATTCACGCCCGGCGGCGTCGGCGACCTGCACGTCGATCTTGGGCCCGTAGAACGCGGCCTCGCCCGCGCCCTCCTCGTAGGGGAGCCCGAGTTCCTCCAGGACCCCGCGCAGCATGCCGGTGGCCCGCCGCCAGTCCTCGGGAGCCGCCGCGTACTTCCCGCCCGCGCCGGGCAGGGAGAGCCGGTGGCGGACGGGGCTGATGTCCATGGCCCGGTAGGCGCGCCCGATCAGCTCCAGGGCGCCGCGCGCCTCGTCCGCGACCTGGTCCACGGTGCAGAAGATGTGGGCGTCGTTGAGCTGGATCGCCCGGACCCGGGTGAGCCCGCCGAGGACCCCGGACAGCTCCGAGCGGTACATCGGCCCCAACTCTGCGATCCGCAGCGGCAGTTCCCGGTGACTTCGGGACCTGGACCGGTAGATCACGGCATGGTGGGGGCACAGGCTGGGACGCAGCACGAGCTGCTCCCCGCCCAGGTTCATGGGCGGGAACATGTCCTCGCTGTAGTGCGCCCAGTGCCCGGAGATCTCGTACAGCTCGCGCTTGCCGAGCACGGGCGAGTACACGTGCCGGTAACCTGCGGCGCGCTCGGCGGCGCGCACGTACTCCTCCAGCGCGTGCCGGACGGCCGCCCCGTCGGGCAGCCAGTAGGGCAGTCCCGCGCCGATCAGCGGGTCGGTGCCGAACAGGCCGAGCTCACGGCCGAGTTTCCTGTGGTCGGGCATCGTGGTCTCCTCGCGTAGGGGGCGAGAACCACGCAGCGACAAGCCCCGGGGCGCTCGCCCCGGGGCTCGTTGGTTTCAGGCAACTGTCAGCGCGCCGGGACACTCTCCGGCGTCGTCGTCATCGCGGCACGCTTCACACCCCCACGCTAACACCGCGGTTCCCGCCCGCGCGCCGTGGTTTTCCCGGTCGCCCGGTGGCGGGGGCCGGGCGGGCCGGGGGTGTGGGGTGGGTCAGGCCAGGGGTTCGGTGGGGTGGGAGGCGTAGGCGGCGCGCAGGGTGGCGAAGGCCGGGAGGTCCTCGGCCAGTTGGGCGGCACCGATGGCGCGGATCGGGCGGATGCCGAAGGCCGCGTTGGTGGCGAACGCGCCCCGGATGCCGTCCAGGCGGGTGGTGACGGGCGCGACCGTGTAGTCGTGGGCCTCCTGCAGCAGGCCCATGGTGACGCCGGGCAGCACCTCGGCCTTCGGCCACACCACGTTGCCCTCCGCGTCGACGAAGCCGGCGTTCCAGGTGGCGCCCTCGTGGATCAGCCCCGACTGGTCGGCGAACAGCGCGTCGTCGAAGCCGTTGCGCCGCGCGGCCCGCCGTTCGTGCAGGGCGCCGAACAGGCCCACGTGCTTGACGGCCGGCAGCTCGCGCACGAAGGTGCGGCACTCCACCCGCAGCGGCGGCGGGTCGGCGGGAGGGGCCTCGCGCGTGGTGATCAGGACCCGCGGCCGCGGCTCCCCGGCCGGATCGCCGGCGCCAAGGGCCGGGTCGTAGACGGTGACGCGCAGCAGGAAGGAGCCGCCGCGGCCGTGCGCCGCCCTGGCCGCCAGCTCACGCACCCGGTCGGGGTCGAGGGCGACGCCGAAGGCGACGTGGCAGTCCCGCACCAGCCGCTCCAGGTGCAGGGCCAGGCCCCGCACCCGGCCCTCGTCCACGCGTAGGGAGGTGAAGTGGCCGTAGTTGGTGAGGGCCAGGGCCTGGAGGTCCTCGGCCCGGGCGGGGGCGCCGTCGAGTTGAGCCATGGCCGTCAGTGTGGCAGGAGGGGCCAGAGGTGTGTGGCGAACCCGCGGAAAGTCCCGCGGGCACCGCCGTCCCGGGCTCAGATCTCCTGGGGCAGGTCGAAGTCCTTGCCCGGCGACTGCCCGGCGCGGGCCGCCCGGACGAAGGGCACGAAGATCCGCGCCCCGCTGTGGAAGTGGAGGCCGAAGCCGCGGGTGCTGCCCGGCTGCTCGCGGTCGGAGTAGCAGTACACGCCGGCCAGTTCGCGGTTGCCGGCGTTGTTCAGCAGCGCGGACAGGTAGTGCTCGGCGTCGGCGATGCGGATCCTGGCGCCGAGTTCCGGCACGGGCACCGGCTCGGGCGCGTCCTTCTCCACCGGCTCCTCGGGCTGGTCGTACGTGTCGCCGTCGCGGGCCTGGGCGTTGATCGCGTGCCAGAGCCGGGAGCCGCCCGGCAGGGTGACGACGATCCCCAGGGGCCGCTTCGTCTTCTCCTCCCACGGCTCGGCGGCCAGTCCCGCCGCCTGGTAGGTGTCGAGGGCGAACTGCTGGAAACGTTGCGGGCGCATGGGTGGTTCCTCTCAGGTCGCGGCGGTTGTGCAGTGTAGGAGAGCGGCCGGACAGCCCCGGCCGACGGGCACGGCACCCGGCCGGCGCGGGCACGGGCACCCGGCCGGCGCGGGCACGGGCCGGGAGGGCGCGGGAACGCTGCTGGGGCGGAGGCGTGGGGGGCGGAGGGTGCGCGCCTGGCCGGTTGCGCGCGGGCCTGCGCGCCCGGCGCGCGGTGGCGCCCGCCGCGCGCACGCGGCGATGCGCGCCCGGCGCGTCAGGTCGCCGGCCGCCCGCGCACGCTCGCGTCGTCCGGCCGGGCGCCCTCGGGGAGTTCGGGGAGTTCGGCCGCCTCGGGGAGTTCGGCCGCGAGGCCGGCCAGCACGACGCGAAGACCGCGGGCGAACCCCGCGTCCGCATCGCCGTCGAAGAGCTCGCCCAGCACCCCGGCGACCAGCGGAAAGCGCCCGGGGTCGACGGCGTCCCGGGCGCGGTCCGGCTCGTAGGGGCTCTCGCCCTCCGGGTAGTCGAGCCCCTGCCTGGCCTGCTCCTCGATGGTGAACCCGACGGTGTAGTGCAGGAGCACGGGAAACAGCCGCGCGGCGCGCTCCGGCGCGTACCCGGCGTCCTGGAGGGTGCGCAGGATCAGTTCGATCACCCGGAACGTGGTCGGGCCGCCCACGGAGGTGCCGGCGAACACCCGGGCCCCGTCCCGGTAGCGCAGCATGGTCCGGCGCAGCCGGGTGGCCAGGGCGGCGGCCCACTCCTGCCAGTCCTCGCCGCGCCTTGGTCCCTCCACGCCCGCGACCGCCTCCTCGAACATGAGGGCGGCCATCGCGTCGAGCAGCTCCCGCTTGTTCCTCAGGTGCCAGTACAGCGTGGCCGCCCGCACGTCGAGCCGCTTGGCCAGTTCGCGCATGGTCAGGCCGTCGAGGCCGCCCTCGTTCAGCAGGCCGAGCGCGGCCCGCGCGATCGTCTCGGGGCTCAGCCTCCGGCCGCCCCTGCTCCCGTTCTCCGCCACGGTTGACACCCTAACAGCGTTAGTGCTTCCCTAACGCCGTACGGTTGTTCTCTAACAGCGTTAGGTATCCGGCCCGGGCCGGACACGAAGGAGCTGAGGACGATGGCGAGGGTGCTGATCGCGGGCGGCGGGCCCACCGGACTGATGCTGGCCGCCGAACTGCGGCTGGCCGGGGTGGAGGTGCGGGTCCTGGACCGGCTGCCGGGCCGCACCGGCGAGTCCAGGGCGGGCGGCCTGCACCCGCGCACCCTCGAAGTCCTCGACCAGCGCGGCGCGCTCGAACCCTTCCTCGCCACCGGCACCGCCAGGCAACTCGCCCACTTCTCCGCGCTGCCGCTCGACTTCTCCGGCCTGGCCACCCGCCACCCGCACTCGCTGCTGATCCTCCAGGCCGAGGTGGAGCGGCTGCTGGAGGACCGGCTCGCCGGCCTGGGCGTGCGGGTGCGCTGGTCCGCGGAGATCGTGGGCCTGCGGCAGGACGCGAACGGCGTGGTGGCCGAGGTGCGCGGCCCGGACGGCACCGAACTCCTGGCCGCCGACTACCTCGTCGGCTGCGACGGCGGGCGCAGCACGGTCCGCAGGCTGGCCGGGATCGACTTCCCCGGCACCCCCGCCACGCTCAGCTCGCTGATCGGGGACGTGGAGCTGTCCGAGCCGCCCGCCGAGTGGATCGCCGAGGAGCGCCGGGAGCAGGGCCGGTTCTCCGTCTTCGGCTTCAGGCCCGGCTGGTACCGCGTCACCGTCACCGAGTACGACCGGGTCACCGACCGCGGCGCGCCCGCGGGCCTGGCCGAGCTGCGCGAGGCCGCGCTCCGGGTCGCGGGCACCGACTTCGGCATGCACAGCCCCCGCTGGACCTCCCGGTTCAACGACGCCGCCCGGCAGGCCGCCGCCTACCGCGCCGGGCGGGTGCTGCTCGCGGGCGACGCGGCGCACATCCACTTCCCGGCCGGCGGCCAGGGCCTCAACCTCGGCGTGCAGGACGCCGTCAACCTCGGCTGGAAGCTCGCCCTGGTCGCCCGCGGCCTGGCCCCCGAGCGCCTCCTGGACACCTACCAGGCGGAACGCCACCCCGTCGCCCGCCGGGTGCTGGACAACACCAGGGCCCAGACCGCCCTCGGCAGGCCCGGCCCCCACACCACCGCGCTGCGCGAGGTCCTCGCCGGCCTCCTCGCCGACGAGGCGCCCATGAGCCGGCTGAGCGGCATGATCAGCGCGCTCGACATCCGCTACCCCCTGGGCGAGGGCCACCCCCTGCTCGGCCGCCGGATGCCGGACCTCGGCCTCACGACCGAACGGGGCGCCACCCGGGTCTACGCGCTGCTCCAGGAGGCACGCCCCGTGCTGCTCCTCCTCGGCGCGGACCACGCGCCCGGCGCGAACCCGGCGCCCGGCGGGGCGCCCACGCCCGGCGTGGACCCGGCGCCCGGCGAGGCGCCTGCGCCCGGTGGGGACTCCGCGCCCGCGCGCGCCGCCCGCGGCTGGGGGGATCGGGTGCGCCTGGTGCGCGCCCGGTGCCCGCGGGAGCGGGTGGAGGTCCCGGGCGCCGGCGAGGTCGCCCTGCCCACGGCCCTGCTGATCCGCCCCGACGGCCACGTCGCCTGGACGGACGCCGCCCCGGCCACCGGGCTGCCCGAGGCGCTGACCACCTGGTGCGGCCCGAGCGGCGTTCGAGTCTGATTCGTACACTCGTGCCGATGGACCTCTCCCGTGGCTCCCGGCGCCCACCCGCGGCGGGCCTTCCGCCGCTGCCTGGCCCCGTCCGCCTGCCCTCCCCGCTGGAGCCGCTCGCCGATCCCGCCTTCGCCCGCGCCGGTCTTGAGCTGTTCCTCAAGCGCGACGATCTGGTCAACCCGGCCGTTCCCGGCAACAAGTGGCGCAAGCTGCTGCCCAACCTGCGCGCCGCACACCGGCTCGGCCTCCGGCGCGTGCTGACCTTCGGGGGCGCGTACTCCAACCATGTACGCGCCGTCGCCGCCGCCTGCGCCGCCTGGGGTTTCGAGAGCATCGCCCTGATACGTGGCGAGGAGCTGGCCGGCAGGCCCCGGAACTGGTCGCTGGCCGGGGCGGAGGCACAGGGCATGGAGCTCGTCTTCGTGACCCGCGCCACGTACCGGCGGCTGCGTCACAGCCTGGCGGAGCCGGAGACCCGGCGCCTGCTGACCCGCCGCTTCGGCGAGTGCCTCCTCCTGCCCGAGGGCGGCTCCAACGGGCTCGCCGCCCGGGGCGCCGCGGGCACCGCCGCCGAACTCGCCGCGCAACTCCCCGATCTCGGCCCGCGCGACGTGGTGGCCTGCGCCGTGGGCACCGGCGGCACCCTCGCCGGCCTCGCCGCCGGCCTGCCGCCCGGGGCGCGCGCCCTCGGCGTGGCCGCCCTCAACGCGCCAGGTCACCTGGAGTGCGAGGTGGCGCGGCTGCACGCCGAGGGCTTCGGCCGCACATTCGGCAACTGGCGCGTCGACCACGGCCACCACGGCGGCGGCTACGGCCGGGTGCCGCCCGAACTGGAGGCGTTCGCCCGGGACTTCGAGGCCCGCCACGGCCTTGCGCCGGAACGCAGGTACGTGGCGAAGACGCTGCGCTGCCTCCAACTGCTCGCCGCCGAAGGCGCGTTCGCCCCCGGCACCCGCCTGACGGCCGTCGTCACCGGCCCGCCCGATCCGGAACCCGAGCCCGCCGACGCGCCGCGTCCCCCGAGCTGACGGCCACGCTGACGGGGCACCCCGACGGGGGCCCTGCCATGTGAGGCAGCCCACCGTGCCATGCCAACGAGCAGTCCCCGGGCCCTGGTTGACTGGAGGGCATGAACGAGGTGCTGGGGACGCGGCGCCCCGACCAGGTCGCCCCCATGGGTGAGGTCGCCGAAGCAGGGCGCGCGTACAAGTCGGAGTTGCTCGCGGGCCTCGAACTCGCCCCGGGGCAGACGGCGCTCGACGTCGGCTGCGGCCCGGGCACCGACCTGCCCGCGCTGCTGGCCGGGGTCGGGGCGGACGGCCGGGTCATCGGCGTGGACCGCGAGCCGGGCATGCTGGAGGCGGCGCGGCGCCTGACCGCGGGCGACCCTCGCGTCACGCTGCGCGAGGGCGACGCGCACGCGCTGCCCGTGGCGGACGGCGAGGTGGACCGGGCGCGCGTCGACCGGGTGCTCATGCACGTCGCGGACCCCCCGCGCGTGCTCGCGGAACTGCGCCGGGTGGGGCGCCCCGGCGCGGTGATCGGCCTCGCCGAGCCGGACTGGGACACCCTCGTCGTGGACTCGGACGACCTGGACACCGCCCGGGCGTTCACCCGCTTCACCGCCACCGTCGCCGTCCGCAACGCGACCATCGGGCGGCGGCTGCCGCGGCTGGCCGAGGAGGCGGGCTTCCGCGTGGAGTCCGTCACCACGACGACCCCGGTGCTGCGCGAGGTCACGGCCGCCGACCGGCTCCTCGGCCTGGGACGGAACACGCTGCGCGCCATCGAGCAGGGCCTCCTCGACGAGCGGCGCGGCCGCGACTGGTTCGCCTCGCTGTCCGAACGCCCCTTCCTGGCCGCGGTGACGATCTTCACGGTCGTCGCCCACCTCCCCGCCTGACCGGCCCCGCAGGTCCGCGCCGGTCCGCGCCGGTCCGCGCAGGTCCCCGCAGCTCCGCGCCGGCGCGACCCCACCGGCCCGCGCCGGTGCTGCCCCACCGTTCCGCGCCGGTCCGCGCCGGCGCGATGCCGCCGTTCCGCGCCGGCGCCGGCCGGGCCCAGGCGGGGTTCACTCGTCCAGGGTGGTCGCGCGGGCGCGTTCCTCCCAGACGGCGAGTTCCGCGCGGAACGCCTCGTGGTGGCCGGTGATGGCCTCGATGGCGTCCGCGCCCAGGGGCAGCCGCAGGGGGGTGCGTTCCGCCTCCAGGGCGGCCAGCACCACCGCGGCGGCCTTGGCCGGGTCGCCCGGCTGGTCGCCGTCGCCCGCCTCGACCATCCGCCGGGTCGGGCCGACGGTGGCGGCGTAGTCGGCGATTTCCGCGCTCGCGCGGGTGCCGCCGAACAGGCCGGTGCGGAACGCGCCCGGCTCCACCACCAGCACCTTGATCCCCAGTGGCGCCACCTCCTGCGCCAGCGCCTCGGAGAACCCCTCAAGCGCGAACTTGGTCGCGCTGTACGCGGAGAACCCGGCGAAGGACATCTGCCCGCCCATGCTGCTGAGTTGCACGATCGCGCCCGAGCGCCGCTCCCGCATGTGCGGCAGCACGGCGCGCACCAGGGCGGCCGGGCCGAAGACGTGCACCTCGAACAGGTCCCGCAGCTCCGCGTCCGTGGTCTCCTCGGCCGCGCCCACGTGCCCGCGGCCCGCGTTGTTGACCAGCACGTCGATCCGGCCGTGCCGGGCCACGACCTCCTTCACCAACGCCTCCACGGCCGCCTGGTCGGTCACGTCCAGCGGCAGCGCCTCCACGCGCCCGGGGTGCGCGGCGGCCAGGTCGCCGAGCGACGCGACCCGCCGCGCCGTGGCCACCACCAGGTCCCCCGCCGCGACCGCGGCCTCCACGAAGGCCCGCCCGAACCCGCTGCCTGCCCCCGTGACCAGCCACACCCGCCGTTCCTGACGGCCGCCCGTCCCGTTCACCATCTCGCCCTCCCGAGCCCCCGGTTCGGCCACTCCGAACCGGACGCCTCCACCCTCCGCCCGCCCCCACCCCGCCGTCCAAGACCTGCGCTGATAACGAGTGGTTATGGGGGGGGTGGGGCGGGTGGAGGGCGCGGCGCGGGCGCGGGGCGCGCGGCGGTACGCGGAGAACGGAGCGCGCCGCGGGGGCGCGGCCCGGCGCGGCGCGGCGCGGGCGCGGGGGCGCACCACGGAACGGGCCCGGGCGCGGGGGCCCGGCCGCGCAACCGCCGCGGGGCCCGGGCCGCGGGCGCCCGCTTCAGACCGTCGCCGAGGCGACCCAGTACTCGGCGAACCGCCCGTCGCGGGCGCGCAGGATGTCGTTCCCGAAGAACCGCGTCGCCCCCGTGGCCGAGAGGCCGCGGCCGGTCCACCTGGCGGCGACGAACTCCCCCTCGGCGAACGGCGGAACCTCGATCTCGAAGCTCAGCGCCGAGAACATGCCCTTGGTCTCCGCGATCAGCGCGGCGATACCGTCGGGCCCCTCGACCACCCGGCCCGGCCAGTGCCCCACGAAGTCCCCGGTCACCAGCGTTCCGGCCACGGCGGCCAGCCGTTCCGGGTCCGCGGGGCCGTTCCACAGCTCGTCGATCCAGCGCACGTACCGCGCCTTGAGTTCTTCCTCGCCCATCCGCCCATCGGACCCCCGCCCGGCCCCCGGCACAAGCCGACACGCACGGCGGACGAGCCGCCCCGCCCCGGGCACCGGGCGCGGGGACCGGCCGTTCCCCGCCCCCGTTCCCCGCCCCCGTTCCCCGCTCCCCCGTTCCCCGCTCCGCCGTTCCCGCTACGGCAAGCCCGGCAGGCGGCTGCAGCGGGTGAGTTCGACGACGAGCTGGTTCGCGAGAAACCATCCCGCCTGCGGGTGGCCGTAGGGCAGGTCGCCGTCCTCCCCCGCGACCAGGCGCCCGCCGGGCCCCGGGGTCAGAAAGCCCCCGAACACGCCCCACACCCGGGGCTTGCGCACCCGGACGAACGCGGGCTCGCCCAGGTGCGGGCACAGCCGGGCGGCGAGGTGGGCGCACGGCTCACACACCGGCGGCTTGGTGCACAGCAGCCCCTCCGGCCAGCCCGGGCCCTCCTCGTCCGGCCCCGGGCGGCGCAGCGCGAACAGCCAGCCCTTGCCGTTGCGGTCGGCGGGGTGACCGCAGACCTGGCAGAGCCTTTCGAGCATGGCGCGCCGCTGCCTGGCCGGGTGCATGGCCCGGAAGTCCGGCCGCCCGCTGCCCGGCCCGTCCAGCACCCGGGCCCACAACACCCCCTGCCGGTCGCGGTCCCCGGCGGCCTCGCCGCGGTAGGCGAGCCCCCGGCCGTCCCGGCGTACGGTCAGGGCCCCGTCCGTGACGACCGGCTCCCCGCTCCACCGCACGGCCCACGGCACGGGCAGCCTCTTCGGCCCCCAGACCAGCGGCGTTGGGACAGATCCTGCCGACGCGGCCGGGCCCCGGCGCGACCGCACCGCCCGGCCCTCGGCCCCGGCAGCCGCTCCCGCCGCCCCGCCCCTCACCGGCCGCCCTCCCACCCGCGCCACGGCGAGTGGCAGTCATGCGTACAGGGATCGAAGGCGATGCCGAGGTGCGGTTCCGGCGGACGCGCCTCGGCCTGCCGGCAGTCCTCACACCGTCTCCCCGCGCACTGCGGGGAGACGTAGGGCCGCGGCGGGCCGTCGGCAAGGGGTTCCTCAGGCATCGCGCACCCCGCAGCCCCGGAGAACCGCGTCGAGGACCGAACGCAGCACCGCGGGATCGCCCAGGCAGTCCCCGGCCGGGGGCACCAGCCACCGCACCGCAGGGCCGCCCGTCCACGGCCCGGAGCACCATCTCGCCGGTGGCACCGCCAGGTTGGCGCCCTGGCCGAGCGCATCGGTGCCAGGCATCAGCCAGGTTGCCGCCGCGCCAGGAGGGAGCAGCCAGGAGGCGACGTGCTGTTCCTGATCCTCGATGAGCGGCGGCGGACCCGCGGGAAAACGGCCCACCGCCTGAAGCGCGGTGAGACCGGCCACGCGCACGGCGTCGAAGTCCCGGCCGCACGGTAAAACAAGCACGCCCCCGCCAACAGGCGGCATCCACGCGGGCAGTGTGGTCGTCGTCATGGTCGAACTCCTGTGACAGGTCGTGTGCTGACCGTCACATCGTCCGGGGTGCAACAGTCCGTGGTGTTCCCGTAACAGGGAACACCAGGGGGTCGCCGCGCGCCGCGCCTACATCCCGACCCAAGCCGCCAGCGATGCAAGGGTGCCCGGGACCGCGCGGGACCGGCGGACCAGCACGCCGACGGTCTCCCGCATCAGCGGGTGATACCGCGCCTGTTGCGGTGCCGCCTCACGGGCCCGGAACAGCTCCTTCTGCGCCGCCTCCGACCGGCCCATCTGCGAGTAGGCCCGGGCGAGCTCCATGTGGTAGCGGCCGACGCGCATCCTGGGGTGGTCGGCGGGAAACCGTACCTTCCGCGCGAGCTTCATTGCCTCGCCGAGTTGCCCCAGTTCGACCGCCGTCGCGACGTCGAAGTGGGCGACGCTGGTCGGCCCGAACGACGCCCAGTACTCCCGCGGTACGTCCCTGCCGATCCGCTCGGCGACGCGCCGGGCCTCCTTCATCCGCTCCTTGACGTCCTCGGCGTTCTTTGCCTGCGCCGTGGCGATCGCCCCGGCCAGGTGGAGGCTCCCGGAGACCGCGAGCGCAGGCACCGAACGGGGCGCGTCATGCTGGGCCACCAGCTGGTGGGCGCGGTCCAGGACGCGGAGCGCCATCGGGGAGTCGCTGTGACGCAGCAACATGCTCGATCGGCGCTGAAGCCTGATCGCCAGAATCAGGGGATCTTGAGCCTGCTCGCCCATGAAGCCCATGCGTTCGAGGGCGATCGTGGCGAGGTGATGAAGGCCCAGCCGATAGGCGAACTCGTAGGCCACCCAGTAGCACCATGCGAGTTGTGCCGCCGCCCGACGGCGGTCCTCCCCATCCGGCAGGCCGCTGATGAGCGTGGTCAGCTCGGACAGCAGCGCCGGCAAGCGGTCGCCTGTCCGGGTGTATTCGGTGGCACAGGCCGCTTTACACAGTTCGTCGACCTCGGCCGACACCTGCCGAAGCGGCCTGGGCCGGATGCTCGGATCGGGTCCGAGGTCGTACCTGTCGAGGGCATGGGTCAGCGGCGCGATCATGCGGTCGAGCTGGTCCTGACGCATCTCGGCGAGGTAGGGCTGTCCGTTGAGCACGGCAACATCGACTTCGAGCGCACGGGCGACGGCGGCGACGACGGCCGGGCTGGCGGGCGAGAGCCCGGCTTCGATCTTCGCGATGGTGCCCCGGGAGACGAATGCGCGTTGCGCCAAACCCGCTTGGGTGAGGTGGCGCAGCTTGCGGTAGTCGGCGATCCGTGCGCCGGTGTGGTCGTCAGCGTGATGTGGCATGCTGAACTCCGTTCTGAACTAGGCATTCAGGACGCTACCTCCGGTCTTCCGGGGTAAACAGCGAACGGCCCCGCCGGGCACATGCCGTTGACGGGGCCGTTGTGCTGCGCCTGTACTCGGGGACCGTGCGGAGGACTTCGGTGGATGGCGGCCTCCCTCCCGAATCGATCCCGCGCTCTCCCCACCGCGGATGGTCCGCAGACACGGAACGTGGCCGCGTGATGGCTCGGGGTGCCCGGTGGGGATACGGAACGTGCCCCTTACGTCACGCCCAGGAGCGTTGCCAACTCCCGTTCGTCGCGGGACAGCGCGCGCTTCCTCCTGCGCCCCGCCTCCCGGAACACGTCCCCCGCGAGACGCTGGTGCCGCAGCCACTCCGGGGACATCCGGGACAGGGCGAGCAGGATGCCGATGGCCTCCTCGCCCTGGCGCAGCGCCGCGTGGGCCTGGGCCACCGTCAGCATGTGCCGCCGCCCGAAGGTTGCGCCCGGCGGCGGGGGCGGCATCCGCCGGGTCAACGCGAGCGCCATGCCCGGGTTGCCGGTCGTCATGTGGTTCTCGATCGCCTGGTACGCGACCGTCCGCCAGTCGAACCGTCCCCACGCGCCCTCGTCCACCGCCTGCGCGCCCCCGAGCGCGACCCCGGCGGCACGCGCCAGGCGCAGCATCTCCCGTGCCTCGGCGGGGCGGTTGTTCCTGGCCGCCGCGCTGCTTCCGTGCACCAGGAGCTTCCCCCACGCCCCCAGCGCGGCCCGGGACGCCTTCGACAGACGCGGCTCTGAGGCGTCGGCGGTGGCCACGGACACGGCCTCCGCCTCATCGAGGCGGCCCTGCCTGATCAGCAGCCAGCCCTGCTGGTACACCGCCGCGGCCACCCCGCCCCCGTCCCCGGCCGCAGCCGCGTCCTGCACGGCGTCGCGCAGCGCCGTCTGCGCCAGGTCGTAGGCGCGCACCTGCACCAGGTACCTGCCCGCCATCTGCAACACCCGCGACCGCAGCCGCAGCGAGTCGACCCGCTGGGGCCCGTCGTCGAAGTGCCGCACCGCCACATGCGCCGAGCGCACGAGCGCGGGCAGCAACTCGGCGACGGTGCCGTAGTCGTCGCGGGCGTACGCCGTGGCCAGCCCGTCCGAGGTGCGCCACATCCGCGCCAGGTCGGGTTCACCCTCTTCCGGGTCAGGCAACCCCAGGGGCCCCTCGGCCGTCACGGCCGGGGCGATGGCCCGGCGCAGGGCCAGCAGCGGCTGGTTGTCCCCGTCGTCGCGCCGCTCGCGGTGTGGGGTACCGGACTCGAACAGCCTGCTGGTGCGGACGCCCAGCGCGCGGGCGAGAGCGTGATACGTCTCCAGCCGCGCCGTGCCGCCCCTTTCGATCTTCTTGACCACGCCCAGGCTGAGGCCCGCCTCCTCGGCCAGCCGTTGCTGGGTGAATCCCCGGGTGAGGCGGGTGTCTCGCAGCCGGTCCCCCGGCGAGTTGGCGTCATGCACGACGAGCCCCTCCTGCTGTCGGCCGGTCACTGCCAGCATAGGACGGGCACTCACCGTTCGCGCTCGGCCTGTCACAGGGCGGGAAGCCGCCGGGCGCCCAGGGAGGAGCCGGCCAAGCCCGCCCGAACTCCTCGCCGGCGTCGGTATGACCATCCGCCGCTCCGTCGGCATCAACGGCACGCGCCTGACCGCCGACCAGGCCGACGGAGGCGAGGCCGGCTACATCGAGATCGACACGACCCTCCATGGCACCGGCCGCTTCACCCCCCACGCCGACTGGGCCGACATCGGAAACCTGCACGTTACCGACCCCGCACTCCCCTACGAACCCACCGCCACGGCGCTCGTCGCCCACGCCGCCGACTGGTTGCACCTGGCCCGCGTCGACCGTCTCCTGGCCTCTTCGGGACCGGATCCGGACGACGCCGACGAACTCCGCCTCCTCACCGCCCTCGGCTTCCGCCTCCTCACCCGCATCCGCTGCGATTGGGTGCATCGGCCGCAGGACGCCCGCCCGTGAGAGCGGAGCCGGAGAGCCACCCCGGGAGAAGCCGGGAGAAGCCGGGAGAAGAAGAACGACGGGAAGGAAGGGAAGGAAGGGAAGGAAGGGAAGGAAGGGAAGGACGATGGCACGTAACCCTTTCGCCCCCGAACGGCCGCCGTGGGTCGTGGACATGTTCCACCGGCGCCTGCTCTGAACCGTGCCGAACTCGTCCGCGAGGACCGGCCGCCGGGCCGGGGGTGAGCCCGGCGGCCGGGTGGCGGTCAGGCGTTCTCGGCGCCGCAGTTCGGGCAGTTCCAGCCACCGCCCGGCTTGGGCAGGGTGTCGTGCCCGCAGTACGGGCACGGCAGCGCGCCGGTCGGCGTCGGCCGGGTCGCGGGGGTGAGGCCCGCGAACATCATGCCGGCGAGGGGCTGGGCTTCGGAGTTGACGATCACGGGCCGACCCGTCGAGTCGTGCCCCTGGAGTTGCCGGGCCATGTTTCGTTTCCTCTGTCTCGTGTGCCTGCCACGGGGACGCCGCCCTCCTCGCCGGGGGTGCGGCGCCACCAGATGCAACGCGGGATCACCGGCCGCCGCCCCCCGCGACGGGCCACCGGGTGTGGCAGTCGTGGGTGCAGGGGTCGAACGCGATCCCGTTCTCCGGCTCCGGCGGACGCGGCTCGGCCTGGCGGCAGTTCTCGCACCGGTGCTCGGCGCACGGCGGGGAGACGAAGCGGCCCGCGGCCGAAACAGGCGCCCCGCGCGAGGGGATGAGGGGTGCCTGTGCCTGCACCGACGGCAATGCACTGCTGCGGGACATGCGCGCCTCCACGGCCGGAAGAAGTCGTGCCAAGGAAGGTAGGGAGCAGTCGCGGCGCCCAGCCACCCATGTGCACCCTTTTGCAGGCGAACTCATGTCCCCCGTACACACGCCACGCCCTCTTGACCACGACCCGCCAGGCGGAGAAGAGTGCCGCACAGACCTGCAAAGGCCGACCGAGGGAGGCCGCCATGTCGTTAAGGTTCATCGGTGTCGACCCCACCAGCGAGCAGGGCGACAGCCCGACCGTGTGGGCGGACACGGAGAAGAAGGAGCTTTTCATCCAGGGGTGGACAGCCACCCCCGAGGAAGAGGCGCGCTGCTACACCGAGGGGGGTACCGCGCCGGGCCATGCGCCCCGCGTACCCGGCCACGAGACGATCGTCCGGGTTCCGGCCCGCATGGCCCCCCTCCTCAGGAAGGCCCTCGATGAACTCGAACGTGCCGCCGATCGCTGACCTCATAGCGTCGGCCACACGCTCCGCGGTGCACCTGGAGATGCGCGACGTGTACGCGGTCGCGCCCGAGAACGAGCAGCTCGCGGCCTGGCGGGCGAGCGGGCGGCGGAACACCGATCCGGACTCCGCGTACTGGCAGGGCTGGTCGCGCATCGTGCGGAGGGCCGTCGCCCGCGGCGTCACCGTCCGGCGCGCCCGCATCGTGTCCGAACCGGCCAGCGAGTACGTCCGCTTCGAGCACGCCGGCACCCCCGCCAACCTCGCCGCCGGCGAGGACGTTCGCTGGCTGCCCAGGCGGCAGGCCGCCGCCCTCGCGCTGCCGGGCACCGACTTCTGGCTGTTCGACCACCGGCTCGTGCGGTTCGGGCACTTCAGCGGTGACGGGGCGGTCACCGGGCACGAACTTGTCGACGAGCCTGCGGTGGCCGAACTCTGCTCAACCGCCTTCGAGTCGGTGTGGGAGCGTGCCGTCCCGCACCACGCCTACGCACTCCACTGACCGCCGGACCGGCCAGCTCATGCCCCCCTCGCCTTCCTCGGCAGCACAAGCTGCCCGCGAAGCCGTCGGCCGCCGGCTCAAGGAACTGCGGCTCGACGCCGGGCTGACGGTCGTCGAGCTGGCCGGCCGGTGCGGCTGGCACTACGCGAAGACATCCCGTATCGAAAACGCGCGCACCAGCCCCTCCGCCGAGGACATCCGGTTGTGGTGCCGAGCATGTGGGGCCGAAGACCACGTGCCCGACCTCGTCGCAGCGTCGCGCAACGCCCAGTCGCTGTACACCGAGTGGCGGCGCACCATGCGTACCGGGCTGCGCCGGTTGCAGGAGAGCTACACCGACCTCTTCCGGCAGACGCGGCTGTTCCGCGTCTATTCCTCGCGGGTCATCCCCGGGCTCCTGCAGACCGAGGGCTACGCCACGGCGCTGCTCGCCGGCGTCGCCCGGTTCCACGGCGCGCCGGACGACGCCCCCGCCGCCGCGGCGGCCCGCGTCGAACGCTCCCGCGTCATCCACGAGCCCGGGCACCGCGTCACCCTCCTCATCGAGGAGGCCGTGCTCAGGTACCAGCTGGGGGACTCTGCGGCCATGGCTGCGCAGCTGGGCCACCTGCTGACCGCGGGGGCGCTCCCCGCGGTGTCGCTCGGCATCATCCCGGCCGGTCTCCCGGACCGTCCCATCCGGCCGCACGAGGCGTTCCACGTCTACGACGACATCGTCGTCGCCGTCGAGTTGCTGACCGCCAGGGTGACCGTCACCCAGCCGTCCGAGGTGGCTCTCTACCTGAAGGCGTTCCAGGAGCTGCGGGCACTCGCGGTCTACGGGGCCGACGCCCGGGCGTTGATCATCGACGCCATCGAGGCGTTGCCGTAGCCCCCGCCGCGGGGAGAGGCTGGACGGGGCCTTTCGGCTGGTCCAGGAGGGTGGGTGCAGACGGGTTCGAACCGCCGACATCCGCCTTGTAAGGGCGGCGCTCTACCACTGAGCTATGCACCCCGAGAGTGGGGCCAAAGCTTACCTGGCCCCCCGTCCCGGGCCGTAAACGTGGGGTGGGTGGGACAATGGCCAGCACAGGGGCCGGCCGGGCCCGCGGGTGGGGAACACCGCGGGAGACGGTGGGAAACGGCGGGGAGACGACGGGGAGAGAGGTACACGTGACAGCCAGGCGCCTCGCGAAGGAACTCGCCGCCCATGTGGTGCTGCCGCCGCTGTCCGTGTTCGTGCTGGCGCGGGCCGTGCTGCCCGGGGCCCTGCCCGGGGCGTTCGCCGGGGGCGGCACCCGGCCGTGGCGGCGGGGCAGGACCGAGGACCTGCGGGCCGCGGCCCAGGAGGCGAAGGATGCCGCGGCCGCCGCGTTCTACGAGCTGGACACCACGCAGCGCGACCTGCGGATCACCCTGGAGACGATCGGCGCGGCGGACGACTCGCCGCAGGCGGCGCGGGCCGCGGCCGAGTTCGCGGCGCTCGGGCGGCGGGTGGACGAGGTCAGCGCGTCGTACATCGCCGCGATGGACGCGCACGACCTGGACAGCGCCCACCTGGACGGCGACGCGGCCAACCGCGCCAGGCACGCCCTGATCGCGGCGCGGAACGACCTGCTGAAGGCCAAGGAGGAGCTGGAGCGCTTCGGCCGGGGCCTGGGCCCGCTCCAGCAGCGGGCCGAGACCCAGCTGGCGCAGGTGGCCCCGGCCGCGGAGCGGGCCAGGCAGGCGCTGCGGGAGGCGACGGCGGCGCTGGACGAGGCGCGGGCGGCGGGCCTGACGGCGGAGGAGCCCGCGGCGGCGCTCGCGGCGCTCGGCCCGGAGTTGCGGCTGCTGAACGAGGGCGCGGGCCGGCACGGCGTGCAGCCGACGATCCGGCGCGCCGAGCAGGTGCGGAGCCGGGCGGAGGCCATCGCGGCCGAGGTGCGGCGGCTGCCGGAGCGGGCGGCCGAGATCGACCGGCGGCTGTCCTCGCTGCGGACCAGGGCCGAGGCCATCACGACGCGCGCCGGGCAGGTGGAGCCGGTGCTCAGCGAGCTGCGGCGCCGGTTCAGCGTGGCCTGCTGGCAGGACCTCCAGCGGGTGCCCGAGCAGGCGGCCGAGTCGGTCAGGCAGGCGCAGGAGGCGCTGCGGGAGGCGCGGCAGGCCAGGCAGGAGCAGCGGTTCGCCGACGCGACGGCCCGGCTGTCCACGGTGCACGCGCTGCTCGGCCGCACCGACGAGGCGGTGTCCGCGGCCGGGGAGCGGCTGCGGCGGCTGAACGAGGTGTCCTTCGACCCGAAGAAGGAGATCGAGCGGACGCGTTTCGTCATCAGGGACGCGCAACGGCTGGCGATGAGCGGCCGCTCCGTTCCCGAGCCGCGGCACGCCAGGCCGCTGGACGCCGCCGTGGCACGGCTCGAACGCGCGGTCGCCGACCTGGAGGGCGGCGGGCGCAACCCCGACTACTGGCTGTTCCTGAACGAAACCGAGGCGGTACGGAACGCGGTGGCCGCGGTGGTCGAGGACATCCGCGCCGGCCGCTGAGGCACGGGAACGCACCCCCGGGGGGCCGTACCGCGCCCGGCCCGGCGGGCGACACGCCGGGCGCCGGACCGCGCAACGCCGGGCGCCGGACCGCGCCACGCCGGGCGCCGGGGCCGCCCAACGCTGCGCCGGGCGCCGGGCGCCGGGCGCCGGACCACGCCACGCCGGAGGCCGGGGCCGCACCCGCCCGGCGGGCAACGCCGGAGGCCGGGGCCGCGCAACGCCGGAGGCGGACCGCGCAACGCCGGAGGCAGGCCGCGCACGCGATTGGCACCGTTTCGCGGGGGTACGCGGGGGTGCATGAGCCATGCGCACGAAAGTCCGTTCGCGCGCGGGGAGCCGCGGCTGCCGCGGAACACCCCGCGTGGTCTCTTCTCACAGGCGCGGCTGGACGAGTCGCTGCCCACCGACCAGCGGCTGAGCCGGGTCTACCGGGTGGGTGCGGCGCTGGTCGGGATCTGTCTCGTGGTCTTCGGCCTGCTGGGCGTGTTCTCCTCGATCGGCTTCTGGTCGAACGGCGACGACACCGTGGTCGGGCTGCACACCGACGGGGCGCTGAGCTGGCTCTCGATCCTGGTCGGCCTCGTCCTGTTCTCCGGGATGATCAAGGGCGGGAACTTCGCCTCCAACCTGAACCTGATCGTCGGCCTGCTGTTCCTGCTGAGCGGCTTCGTCAATCTGGCGGTCATCCGCACGCCGCTGAACTTCCTCAACTTCCGCATCGCGAACGTGATCTTCAGCTTCGTGGTGGGACTGCTGCTGCTCGTCTTCGGCATGTACGGGCGGGTCAGCGGGCGGCTGCCGCACGACAACCCGTACTTCCGGGCGCGCAACCCCGAGTACGAGGTGGAGGCCGCCAGGCGGCGGGAGCTGTCGGAGCGGCGGCAGCAGGAGTTCAGCCGGGGACAGGCCCCGGGCCGCCCACCGTCCCGCCGGCCGGAGGCAGGCCGCCGAGAAACGCGCCGAGGATCTCCTCGCCGCTTCTGACCCCGCGGGAGGCGAGGGGGGTGACGTGCGGGGCGGTCCAGCCGCCGGCGGCGAGTTCGCCGTGGCCCGGCCGCCAGGCGCGGTCGGCGGCCAGCAGCAGGTCGGCGTCGAGGAGCGAGTCCCCGGCGGCGAGGACCTGGCCCGCGCCGGTGCGGCGGACGAGTTCGGCCACGGCGGCCGACTTGGTGAGCGGGCGGGGCACCGCGTACAGCTTGCGGCCCTGGAGGGAGACCGTCCAGCCGCGGGGCGCGGCCCAGGCGGCGAGTTCCTTCATCCAGGTCTCCGGCAGCAGGGAGCGGTCCACGACGAGGTAGGCGAACAGCGACTCCGCCTCCCGCTCCTTCAGCAGCCAGGCCGGGTCCGCGCCGCGCCGCAGGTGGGCGCGCACCTCCTCCAGGGGGGCGCAGTCGGCGGCCAGGGCGCGCCGCACGGCGGCGTGCCAGTCGTGGTCGGTCTCGCCGTCCACCAGCAGGTGCCCGCCGTTGGCGCAGATCGCGTACCGCGGCGGGGGCCCGGGCAGCCGCACCCGGCGGTACTGCTCCCGGGTGCGGGTGGTGGTGGGCACGAACAACGCGCCCGGGTGCGCGGCGAGTTCGGCGAGCAGCGCGGCCGCGGCCTCGGTGAGGTACGACAGGGGGCGCCCCTGGTAGACCTCCACGCACAGCAGCCGCGGCGCGCGCGCGTCCGGCACGTCGAGCTCCAGCGCGGCGGCCGAGTACACGAGGGTGCGGTCCAGGTCGCTGGCGACCAGGGTGCGGATCAACGCGGGGACCCTCCGTCCTCGGGGCCGGGCGGCGGCCCGCCCGCGGCCTTGCCGTCGGCGCCGGTGGCGCCCTTGGTGTACCGGGGGTGGATCAGGCCGACGCAACTGTAGGGCAGCCCGTCGACCTCCTCCACGGGCACGCCGCGCTGCGCGGCCAGGAGCCTGATGTGGTCGAGGTCGGCGCCGGCGCCGCGCCTGGCGAGGACCCGCCAGGGCACGCGGCGCAGCAGGACCCGGGTGGTCTCGCCGACGCCGGGCTTGACCAGGTTGGGGTCGCCGATGCCGTACTCCGCGCTGATCCGTTCGACGGCCCGCCGGCCCTCCCAGGTGGGGGTGCGGTCGGCCCGGGCCAGGGCGGCGGCGTCCGCGGCGGCGCCCGCGGCCAGCGCCGGGTCGGCGAAGTGGGCCTGGACGGTGTCGAGGAAGTGGGCGGACAGGTCGGCGTGGGCCAGTTCGCGGTAGTGCTTGGCGCCGTGGAAGTCGTCGGGGCCCACCAGGTCGGCGCGCAGCACCGTGCGGGATATCAGCCCGGAGACGGTGGAGTTGAGGCAGGCGGAGGGGATCAGGAAGTCCTCGCGGGTGCCGTAGGTGGTCACGCAGCGGCCGGGGTCGGCGAGGACCGCGAGGGAGGGGTCGAAGGCGGGGAAGGGGGCGAGCGCCGCGGTCAGTTCCCTGGTGATGGCGCCCTTGCCGGTCCAGCCGTCGACGAAGACGACGTCCGCCGGGTCGTGGTGGGCGGCCAGCCAGCGCAGGGCGGCGGTGTCGATGCCCTGGCCGCGGACGATGGAGATCGCGTAGTGCGGCAGGTCGAGGCCGTGCGCGTGGGCGGCCCAGCGGCGCATCAGCACGCCGACGGGGGTGCCGGCGCGGGCGAGCGAGACCAGGACGGGGCGGCTCGTGGCGCGGGTGCGCTCGGCGAGGACGAGTTCGGTGACCGTGCCGACCGCGCGGGCCACGCGGGCCGCGGCGGACTCCAGGGCGGCGTGGAAGAGGCGCTGGTACTCGGGGCTCGGCTGGTACTCCACGGGCAGCGACTCGGCGTAGTGCGCGCCGCCGGACTGGATGGCCTCCTCCCGCTCCTCGGTGGGGGCCTCCAGGGTGACCTCGGAGAGGTCCTGGAGCAGCCAGCCGACGTCCTCGGGCGCGTAGGAGGAGAACGCGGGGCCGCGCAGCGGGTCGGCGAGGCGGCGGTCGGGTATGACGGCGTAGCCCAGGTGGGGGGTGAGGCCGGCCAGCCGGTCCAGGAGGCCGCCGGGGGCGTGCAGCGCGGGGGTGTCCCCGGCCGAGTCGGTGAGCAGGAGCACGGCGTCCCAGGGGCGTCCCGCGATGTTGTAGGCGTAGCGCGGGCCCGGCCCGTCGGCGGGCGCGTCGTGGGCGGGGAAGGTGAGGGCGCTGCGGATCGCGTAGCCGGGCTCGTCCACGGCGAGGACCGGGGAGCGGGTGGTGGTGGAGAAGCGGACGCGCCGCCCGGGGAGTTCGGCGAGGGCGGCGGCCAGGCGCAGCGGGGCGTACATCAGCTCCTCGGTGCCGAGGACGAGGATGTCGCGGGCCGTCTCGGGCAGCGCGGCGGCGAGCCGCCGGGCGAGGCCGGGGAGCGCCGCCTCAAGGCGCCGGCGGTGCGAGGGGGTGAAGCCGTGGCGGCCGCCGTCCGGCACGCCCGCCGGCCAGTCGAGCACGAGGCGCCGCGCGGCGGATGCCCCTCCGGGCGCCGCCCCCGGCGCCCCCGGCTCTCCCGCCGCCCCCGGCGCCGCCCCGGCCGCCGCCGGAACCGCGGCGGGCGAAGGGGCGGGCGAAGGGGCGGGCGGGGCAGCGGAGTCGAGGGCGGCCACCAGGGCGGCGCCGCGGGCCAGGACGTCGGCGGGGAGGCGCACGCCGCCCCGGGCGAGGGCGACCACCTCGACGCGCGCCCCGAGTTCGGCGGCGAACTTCCCGAACCCGGCCACGTCCGCCTCCCCGCGCATGTCGACCAGGGTGGCCACCACGTAGCGGCGGCGCGGCGCGACCCGGTGCAGGGCCGCGATGGTGTTGCGCACGGTCCTGCCGGTGGACAGTTCGTCGTCGACCAGCACGAGCGGCCCGTCCCCGGCGAGCAGCGCGGGGTCGGCGGGGAGCAGCAGGTGCGAGGTGTGGTGGCTGTGCTCCTCCTCGAAGCCGCCGAACGGGAGCACCCCGGGCACCGGGCGGCGGGTGGAGTGCACGCAGGGCGCGTCCAGGCCGTCGGCCACGCTGTGGCCGAGGCCGGTGGCGGTCTCCGCGTAGCCGAGGACCACCACGCCCGCCGCCCCGCCCAGCAGGGCGGCCGTCCTGCGGCCGAGTTCGACGCCGGTCCGGTACACCAGGCGCGGGTCGCGCGGCACGTGCTTGCCGAGCACGCCGGACACCAGCAGGTGGGCGCGTTTGGGGTTGCGGCGCAGCGCGAGGCCGAGCAGTTCGCGCGCCCCCTCGCCGCGCAGCTCGACGCCGAGCCGCTCGGTGACCCACTCCCCCGGCCAGGCCGCCGGCGGCGTCCCCGGCTGCGGCGCGGCGCCCTCCCGGGCCTCCCCGCGGCTCACGCGAGGCCCGCCGCGAGCAGGTCGACGAAGTCGACGCCGTCCCGGGCCGCGCCGAAGACCTCGGCGCGCAGCATGGTCTTCTCCGCCCAGGCCCGGTGCGGCTTCACCTCGTTCATCTTGTTGGTGTACGCCGAGCGCAGCACCCCGCCGCCCGGGCCGGTGCCGAGGATGTCGGCGGCGTCGCTGAACTCCTCGTGGGTGACCACGGACAGGGCGTGCACGGGCGCCACGTGCGAGGGGTGGATGCAGGTCTTGCCCAGCAGGCCGTTCGCCCGGTCCAGCTCGATCTCCTGCAGCAGCCCGTCCATGTCGTGCTCGATGAGCCGGCTGCGCAGCTCCTCGGCGCGCCCGCTGAAGGGGCTGTTGCGCAGCTGCGGCTTGAACATCCGCTCGTGCACCGGGAAGTACTCCCACACCGGCCCGGTGATCGTCAGGCCGCTGCCGTCGGCCCGGCCGAAGACGTTGACCACGTCGGCGATGACGCCGGCGACCAGGTGCACGTCGTAGGCGGTCATGTCGGGCCCGCGGCGCAGGCCGTAGGCGGAGCAGAAGTCCGTGACGCCGAGCCGGAGGGCGGGTATGCGGTGGCGGTACTTGTCCACGACGCGGGCCACCGCGCGCAGGGCCCCGGCCCGCGTCTCCAGGTGCAGCAGCTCGGGCGACTCCAGCACCGGCATCGCGAGCAGGCGCTGCCCGCACAGCACTTCCGCGCCGGTGAGGGCCTCCAGGAAGCCGGGCCCCGAGGCGGCGGTGAACTTGGGGAAGACGAAGCCGGTCAGCAGCCGCACCGCGGGGCCGAGCCGCCGCACCAGGCTGCCGATCTGGGCGGGTTCCCGGACGCGGATGAACAGCAGCGGCAGCTCCCCGGCCGCCTCGCCCGCCGCCCGGCCGGCCGCGCCGCCCCCGCCGCCCGGCCCGCCGCCCGCCGGGGGCGAGCCGCGGCCGAGCAGCTCGTGGAACTGCCTCACCAGGTTGTCCTCGGCGCCGGGAACCTCGGCGTCGCTGATGGAGTCCTCCAGGCACAGCACCATGGACACCACGCCCGCGGCGGCCTGCTTGCGGATGTCGGCGGCGAGCGCGGGCCGGGTGGCGGGGCTGTACAGGGTGGCGCCGAGGGCGACCCCCAGCGTCCTCACCGGCGAGGAGGGGCCGAACTCGGCGGGCTCCTGGTGGAACAGGGCCTGCCGTTGCTCCGGCGAGAGGTGGCCGTAGTGCCGCATGGTGCTTCCCCCCGTGCTGCGGGCTGCGGTGGTCGGTGGCGTGGCCGGTGACGATCGCCGGCCGCCCGGTCCCGGGCCGGCGGCCGATCGGTCGCGCGGGCCGCCCGGCCGGCGGTCCCGGTGCCCCGCCGGGCCCCGGGAGAGCCCGCCGCCGCGGCAGCTTTGGCCATGGCTCCCCGCGAGCAATCGTAAGGGCGACATTGTTTCGGAAGTATGGCGACAGGCAGGATTCCTGATATGACACGCGCATTGGACAAGGGGGCAACAATTCATCTCCCCGACGCCGTACGCGCCGTGCTCCGCTGGGCACGCACGGACACGGCGGCGGGGGCGCCCGGCCTGGACCTGTCCGCGTTGCTGCTCGACGCGGAGGGGCGCGTGCGCTCCGAGGGCGACTTCGTCTTCTACAACCAGCCGCGGCACCCCACGGGCCTGGTGCGGAAGCTGGCCAAGCGGCAGGACCCGGCGGGCGAGCGGGACACCGTGCACGTGGATCTGGCCCGGCTGGACGCGGAGGTGACCCGGGTGGTGCTCGCGGCCTCCGTGGACGGGGCGGACGGCTTCCCCGTGGCGCAGAGCGCGCCGCGGCTGCTGCTGCGGGACGCGACCGGCGGGCCGGGGGTCTCCGCGCTGGCCGTGCTGCCGCTGCGGCCGGCGGCGGGCGAGACGGCCGTGGTGTGCGGGGAGTGCGTGCGGCGGGACGAGGGCTGGGAGTTCCGCGCCGTGGGGCAGGGGTACGCCGGCGGACTCGTCGCGCTGGCCGCGGACTTCGGCATCCGCGCGGCCGGGGCCCCCGCCGCGCCGCCCCGCCCGGCCGCGCCGCCCGCCGTCCCGGCCCCGCCCCCGGACGCCGAACCACCCGCCGTCCCGGAGGCGGCCCCGGCCGGGGCCCTCGCGGCCCCGCAGCCCGATCCCGGCTTCACGCTGCCCCCGCAGGGCCCCCAGTTCCTGCCCACGCGCCCCTGAACCGGGCGGGCCGGGCAGGCCGGAGGCCCGCACACGGGCCGCCCGGGCCCGGGGCCTCAGCCGAAGGAGAGGCCCAGGCCGGTCACGTACCGGCCCCGGCCCGGCGCGGCGGCCTCGACGTCGCAGTTCTCAACTCGGCCCTCGGCGTTGCGGGTTGCGCACGGTGCTGTCGCTGCTCCTGGCGCAACCCGAACCGTACGCAGACGGCGGGAAGCGGGGCCGCGCGGCCACCGGCCGCCGGGGGGCGCGGAGGCGCTCAGGCCCGCAGCCGGCTCGGCTTCCTGCCCCGCCCCCAGGACATCCCCCACCCGTAGAGCCGGTCGATCTCGGACTGGAAGCCGTACACGTACCTGACCTCCCGCCTGGCGACCAGGTGCCCCTTGTGCGGCTCGATCAGCGCCACCGCGCAGGAACGCGCCTGCGTGCTGCGGTCGGTGAGCCCGATCTCGATGTTCTTGCCGTCGGCGGCCACCAGCGTGACGACCACGTCCGCCCTGGCGAAGGCGGGCACCCCGTCGTAGACGTAGACGAAGACGAGCAGCCGCTTGAACTCGTCCTTCTTGTCGAGGTTGACGTAGATGCTCTCGCCGGAGGCGCTGCCGAACCTGTCGTCGCCGCTGAGCTTGAGGTACGGCGGGTCGTTGAAGTCGCCGACGAGCCCGCCGAGGGACTGCACGACGCCCTTGGCGCCGCTCTTCAGCTCGTACAGGCAGGCCAGGTCGAAGTCGACGTTGGCCAGCCCCTGGGAGTGGCCCTGGACCTCGGCCGGCTTGAAGACGCTCAGCGGGTGCCGCCACAGGCTGGGGCGGGCGGCCCGGTCGAAGTCGCTGCTCGCGCGCATCCGCCAGGTCAGGTCGATGCGCAGGGTGCCGGTGTCCGCGCCGTCCGCGGTGAGGGCGGCCGTCGGGTTCCGTTTGGTGAGCTCGGAGGCGTAGGTGGACATGCCGCCCACCGTGTCGAACTTCTGCTTGGGCATGCCGCCGTGCCGCCAGTACGACCACAGGGACGCCATGGCTGAACCCCACCCCTTCACCGCGGGCGCCGCCGCCCGCCGAACGCCGACCGTCACCGAGTGCGCGCGGACCGTGCCGTGTCCCGGCCGCACGTGGCGGGGCGGCCGTAACCGCCCCGCCACGTAAGGTTTCCCGCTCGCCGGGGGCGCTCACACCCCCGGCTCACATCGTGGACACGCGCCCCGGCTCACGCCTTGGAGCTCACCGAGGAGTCCCGCGAGGAGTTCTCCTGGGCCTCTCTCTCGGCGTCCAGGCGGTTGTGCCGCACCGAGGACCAGAACGCCGCCGCGATCAGGCCCACGCCGACCAGGCCGGTGACCACCTCAGGCAGGTGCCAGCGGATGCTCATCAGCAGCATGACGGCGAGCGCGCCGATCGCGTAGTGGGCGCCGTGCTCCAGGTAGCGGTAGTCGTCCAGGGTGCCCTGGCGCACCAGGTAGATGGTGAGCGAGCGGACGTAGAGCGCGCCGATGCCCAGGCCGAGCGCCATCCAGAAGATCTCGTTCGTGATGGCGAAGGCGCCGATGACGCCGTCGAACGAGAAGGAGGCGTCCAGGACCTCCAGGTAGAGGAACAGGAAGAACGCGGCCCGGCCGGTGAGGCCGACCAGCTTGTTCTTCTTGCCGGCGCGCGCGGCGGCCTCCTCGGCCTCCGCCATCCGTTCCTCGTCCTCTTCGAGGCGGTTCTCGAAGTAGCCGGAGAGTCCGTTGACCACGAGGTAGGTGAGCAGGCCGGCGAGGCCGGACTCCAGCACGGTCTGCGTCTTGTCGACGTGCGCGCCGCCGTGCTGGTAGGCCTGGTGGGCGACGGTGGTGGCGGTCACCAGCAGGGCGGCCAGCGCGACGCCGACGGAGAAGGCGTCGATGCGGCCGAGCTTGGCCAGCGGGCGCTCCAGCCACTTCAGCCACATCGTCTCGCGCTCCTCGAAGACGAAGTCGAGGAAGATCATCAGCAGGAACATCCCGCCGAAGGCGGCGATCGCCGGGTGGGCGTCGGTGACCAGCTGCGAGTACCGGTCGGGGTCGTCGATGGCGAGGTCGACCGCCTTGAAGGGGCCGACGTCGGCGGTGATCGCGACGATGACGACCGGGAAGACCAGGCGCATGCCGAAGACGGCGATGAGGACGCCGACGGTCAGGAAGATGCGCTGCCAGAACTCGTTCATCCGCTTCAGCACGCCGGCGTTGACCACCGCGTTGTCGAAGGAGAGCGAGATTTCGAGGACGGAGAGGATCGCCACCACGGCGAACCCCTCCCATCCCCACAGGAGCAGGGCCGCGGCCAGGCCGACGACCGTGATGGCCATGGACCAGCCAAAGGTTTTCAGTAGCACAAGAAGTCCCGTCTCCCGCGCGGGGCCGCGGATATGCAGGCGGACATGTCAGACATTGACCCCGTAGTCAAGGGCGATCCCACGCAGACCCGAGGCGTACCCCTGGCCGATGGCGCGGAATTTCCACTCGCCGCCGTGCCGGTACAGCTCGCCGAAGACCATCGCGGTCTCCGTCGAGGCGTCCTCGGTCAGGTCGTAGCGGGCCAGCTCCCTGCCGTCGGCCTGGTTGATGATGCGGATGTAGGCGTCGGAGACCTGGCCGAAGTTCTGCTGCCTGGACTCCGCGTCGTAGATGGACACCGGGAAGACGACCTTGGCCACCTCGGGCGCCATCGCCGCGAGGTCGACCTTGATCTCCTCCTCGTCCTGGCCGGCCGCGCCGTCGGCGGCCGGTCCCGTGGACCCGACGAGCTCGTCGCCCATGTGCTCGACGGTGCCGTCGGGAGACTTGAGGTTGTTGAAGAAGACGAAGTGCTCGTCGCTCAGGACACGCCCCCGGTCGTCGGTGAGCAGGGCGCTGGCGTCGAGGTCGAAGTCGGCGCCCGTCGTGGTCCTGGCCTGCCAGCCGAGGCCCACCGTGACGGCGGTCAGATTGGGGGCCTGCTTGGTCAGCGAGACGTTGCCGCCCTTGCTGAGGCTGACTCCTCCCACGGAATCTCCACTCCTTTCCTGCGGGGCGTGGCCGCCCCGGTCCCCTGCGCGGTGCGGGCGCGCGGGCGCGCCCCCGGTCCCGATCCGCTACCCCGGATCGGGGCGCGTCTCACAGCGCCTTCAGGGCCGTGACGTAATCGTTCGGATCGCGGGCCTCGGCGAACTCTCCGACGGCCGCCCACCTGATCTGCCCCTCCTTGTCGATGACGAAGGTGCCGCGGCGCGCACAGCCCTTCTCGTCATCGAAAACGCCGTAGGACCGGGAAACCTCCCCGTGTGGCCAGAAATCCGACAGCAGGGGAAAGTCGAACCCCTCCTGATCTGCGAAGACGCGCAGCGAGAACATCGAGTCGCTGGACACGGCCAGGAGCTGCACGTCCTCGTTGACGAACTCGGCCCGCCGGTCGCGCAGCGCGCCGAGCTCCCCGGTGCACACGCCGGTGAAGGCAAAGGGGTAGAAGACCAGCAGCACGTGCCTGCGGCCACGGAAGCCGGACAGGCTCACGGCCTGCCCGTGCTGGTCCCTGAGTGCGAAATCGGGCGCCTGGCTGCCAGGCCCGGCCGGGCCGCTCACCGCTCGATCACCATGGGCGCGTAATCCGTTTCCCTATGGGAGGTAAAAAAACCGACGCAACCCAGCGTACGACGTGCCCCCGGCCGACCGGCCGGCCGCCCCCCGAGGGACCGGGGACCGCGCCTGGGCCTGCGCCTTCGGCGGCGCCCGCCCCGCGGGGCCGCCCCGGCGCGGCCGGGCCCCCCGGGCGCGGTCCTCCGGTCCCATGGCAATGCGCCCCCGGGCCGTGGCGCCCTTACTTCTTGCCCGCCGTCTTGGGGGTCACCAGGCGGCTGCCCGACCAGTCCCGGCCCGCGTTGACGGTGCTGGTCTGGGCGAGGCCCGCGGTCTGGGCCGCCTCGCCGATCTCGCTCGGCTCGACGTAGCCCTCACGGCCGGTCTTCGGGGTCAGCAGCCACACCGGGGCTCCCGGGTCGATCATTGCGGTGGCGTCCACCAGCGCGTCGGTCAGATCGCCGTCGTCCTCGCGGAACCACAGCACCACCGCGTCGGCCACGTCGTCATAGCTCTCGTCGACGAGCTCCTGGCCCGTGATGGCCTCGATTCCCTCGCGGAGTTCCTGCTCGGCGTCCTCGTCGTAGCCGAGCTCCTGGACCACCTGCCCGGGCTGGAAACCCAGCTTCGCGGCGGGGTTGGTCCGCTCCTCCGCGTGGTCCGCGGTCGCGCTCACGGATAGCTCCTGTCCTTAAGTCGGATACGTCATGGATGGGCGCGCGCGTGCGCGCGGCTTGGGCCGTAGTCCACACGGGCGGGGCGGATCGCGCAAGTACCCGGCCGACGCGCCCGCCCAAACGTTGACGTCTTGGCCCTGTCTTCTCCCACCCTCTCCACCCGGCGTCCTCCCACCCCCGCCACCCAGCGTCCTCCCACCCCCGCCACCCGGCGTCCTCCCACCCCCGCCCGCGCCGCGCCGCCGCCGCGCCCCCTGCCGCCCTTCCCGCCCCCCGGCCGGCCCGCGCGCCGCCCCGGTACGCCCGGCGCCAGGGCCGCGTGATCTGCGCCATAGCACCGGCGAACGGG
The DNA here is from genome assembly GCF_003626535.1 of Streptomyces hoynatensis. Classification (GTDB taxonomy): domain Bacteria; phylum Actinomycetota; class Actinomycetes; order Streptomycetales; family Streptomycetaceae; genus Streptomyces; species Streptomyces hoynatensis. The sequence continues at coordinate 350,845 of NZ_RBAL01000002.1, read as the reverse complement.
CGTTCGCGGGTGGCCGGGGCCGGGGGCGTACGCTGGCCTGTCGGCCCACAGCGGGGCCGTCACGGACGCGTGGCCTTAGGGACACAGAAGGTCATGCCGGGACAGTGGCAGGCGCCGGGGCCACGCCCGCGGGCGCCCCGGCGGCCTGCGCGCGCTCCCCTGCCCGGCCCCTGGGCGGGTGCCGGGCGGGCGGCGCCGGTGAGGAGCGGTGAGCGGCGGTGAGGAGAGCGCTGAGGAACAGCGAGTAGCGGTGAGCGAGCGGTGAGCAGCGATGCCTGCGTATTACCGCCCAGTAGAGATGACGTTTCGCCGTCAGCGGTCCACGATGGAGGCGGCGCGACACAGCAGAGCAGACAACTCACAGTGAAGGAACAGCGTGGCTTCCGGATCAGATCGCAACCCGATCATCATTGGCGGCCTTCCCAGCCAGGTCCCGGACCTCGATCCTGAGGAGACTCAGGAGTGGCTCGACTCGCTCGACGCAGCCGTCGACGAGCGAGGCCGGGAGCGGGCCCGCTATCTCATGCTCCGCCTGATCGAGCGCGCCCGTGAGCAGCGGGTCGCCGTGCCCGAGATGCGCAGCACGGACTACGTCAACAGCATCGCGACCAAGGACGAGCCGAGCTACCCGGGCGACGAGGAGCTCGAACGCAAGATCCTCAACGCGACCCGCTGGAACGCGGCCGTGATGGTCTCCCGCGCCCAGCGCCCGGGGATCGGCGTGGGCGGCCACATCGCCACCTTCGGCTCCTCGGCGACGCTCTACGACGTGGGCTTCAACCACTTCTTCCGCGGCAAGGACGAGGGCGACGGCGGCGACCAGGTGTTCTTCCAGGGACACGCCTCGCCGGGCGTCTACGCCCGCGCCTTCCTGCACGGGCGGCTGACCGAGGAGCACCTCGACGCCTTCCGCCAGGAGAAGTCGAAGGCGCCCCACGGCCTCTCCAGCTATCCGCACCCGCGGATGATGCCCGACTTCTGGGAGTTCCCCACCGTCTCCATGGGTCTGGGCCCGATCAGCGCGATCTACCAGGCGCGGATGAACCGCTACCTGCACGCGCGCGGCATCGCCGACACCTCCAAGTCCCGGGTGTGGGCCTTCCTCGGCGACGGCGAGATGGACGAGCCCGAGTCGCTCGGCCAGCTGTCGATCGCGGCGCGGGAGGGCCTGGACAACCTGACCTTCGTGGTCAACTGCAACCTCCAGCGCCTCGACGGCCCCGTGCGCGGCAACGGCAAGATCGTCCAGGAGCTTGAGGGCATCTTCCGCGGCGCCGGCTGGAACGTGATCAAGCTGGTGTGGGACGCCTCCTGGGACCCGCTGCTGGCCCAGGACCGGGAGGGCGCGCTGGTCGACAAGCTGACCCGCACGCCCGACGGCCAGTTCCAGACCTACGCCACCGAGAGCGGGGCGTACATCCGCGAGCACCTCTTCGGCGACGACCCGCGGCTGCGCGCGATGGCCGAGGGCCTGAGCGACGCGGACCTGGTGCGCCTGGGCCAGGGCCGCGGCGGGCACGACGCCCGCAAGGTCTACGCGGCCTACAAGGCGGCCGTGGAGCACCGCGGGCAGCCGACGGTGATCCTGGCCCAGACGATCAAGGGCTGGATGCTCGGGCCCAGCTTCGAGGGGCGCAACGCCACGCACCAGATGAAGAAGCTGACGAAGGCCGACGCCAGGGCCTTCCGCGACCGGCTCGAACTGCCCATCCCGGACAGCGAGCTGGAGGGCCTGCCGCCGTACTACCTGCCGAGCGCGGACTCTCCCGAGATGCGGTACATGGCGGAGCGGCGCCAGGCGCTCGGCGGCGACCTGCCGCGGCGCGTCGTACGGGCCAAGCCGCTGCGGCTGCCGGACGACAAGGCCTACGCGGCCGTCAAGAAGGGCTCGGGCCAGCAGCAGGTGGCCACGACGATGGCCTTCGTGCGGCTGCTGAAGGACCTGATGCGGGACAAGGAGATCGGCAAGCGCTTCGCGCTGATCGCGCCGGACGAGTACCGCACCTTCGGCATGGACTCCTTCTTCCCCTCGGCGAAGATCTACAGCCCGGTGGGCCAGACCTACGAGTCGGTGGACCGCGAGCTGCTGCTCTCCTACCGGGAGTCGGAGTCCGGGCAGATGCTGCACGACGGCATCACCGAGGCCGGCTGCACCGCCTCGCTGATCGCCGCGGGCTCGGCGTACGCCACGCACGGCGAGCCGCTGATCCCGGTGTACGTCTTCTACTCGATGTTCGGCTTCCAGCGCACCGGCGACCAGTTCTGGCAGATGGGCGACCAGATGGCGCGCGGTTTCGTGCTGGGCGCGACCGCCGGCCGCACCACGCTGACCGGTGAGGGCACCCAGCACGCCGACGGGCACTCGCAGCTGCTGGCCTCGACGAACCCGGCCTGTGTGGCCTACGACCCGGCCTACGGCTACGAGATCGCGCACATCGTCAAGGACGGCCTGCGCCGGATGTACGGCGAGAACTCCGAGGACGTCTTCTACTACCTGACGGTGTACAACGAGCCGATCCAGCAGCCGGCCGAGCCGGAGAACGTGGACGTCGAGGGCATCCTCAAGGGCCTGTACCTGCTGCGCCCCGGCGGCCAGGGCGGCGTGCCCGCGCAGATCATGGCCTCGGGCGTCGCGGTGCCCTGGGCGCTTGAGGCGCAGCGCATCCTGGCCGAGGAGTGGCAGGTCACGGCGGACGTGTGGTCGGCCACCTCCTGGAACGAGCTGCGCAGGGACGCGGTCGAGGTGGAGCGGCACAACCTGCTGCACCCCGAGGAGGAGCAGCGCGTTCCCTATGTGACGCGCAAACTCCAGGACGCGCAGGGTCCGTTCGTGGCCGTGTCCGACTGGATGCGTTCGGTTCCCGACCAGATCGCCCGCTGGGTGCCGGGGCAGTACCAGTCCCTGGGCGGCGACGGCTTCGGCTTCGCCGACACCAGGGGCGCGGCGCGGCGCTTCTTCCACATCGACGCGCAGTCGATCGTCCTCGCCGTGCTCACCGAGCTGGCGAAGCAGGGCAAGATCGACCGCTCGGTGCTGAAGCAGGCCGTCGACAAGTACCAGCTGCTCGACGTGGCCGCGGCCGACCCGGGCACCGCCGGCGGCGACGCCTAGTCCCGCCGGGAGCCTGACGGGCCCCGCCTCCCCGCCCGCGTGGCGTGGGGGCGGGGCCCTTCGCCTTTGCGCGCCCGCCCTCGCGCCCCGGGGCGCGGGCGGGGAGGTGGGGGGCGGCGGGAGGGGGGTGGGCAACCGGGCCCGTATCATGTCCCGGCAGTGCTGAACTTTCGTCCGTTTCCTCAAGGTACGTCCGAGCGCCTCGCCGCCGCCGGCCGGCGGGTTCCGCTGCCCCTCGCCGTCGTGTTCCTCGTGCTGGTGACCGCGGGCTGGATCGTCAGCGGCGCCGCCGCGAGCCCCGACGTCTACGAACTCCAACTCGGCCGCTGGGAACGCGCCTCCCTCGCCGGCCGGCCGCTGCCCTCCCCCGACGCCCCGCCGGAGCGGATCGCCGGCTTCTTCGCCGGCCTCACCGCGGGCCAGCGCGAGGGCCTGGCGCGGGACTACCCGCTCGTCGTCGGCAATTTGCCCGGCGCGCCCGTCTCCCTGCGCTACCGCGCCAACCGCCGCGCGCTCGCCGAGGCGAGGGATGCCGAGCGGGAGCGGATGCACGACGAGCGGCTGTCCGCGACGGGCCAGCGGGAGGCGGGGCGCCTCATGCACCGCTTCGAGTCGATGCTCGCGCCGGGGCGCCAGATCCTCTCCTTCGATCCCACCGGACGCGGCCGGGCCGCCGAGGTGTTCGGCGACCTGGCGACGGCGCGGCGGATTTCGCTGGTCGTTCCCGGGGTGGACACCGAACTCCTCACCTTCGAGAAGACCCAGCGCAAGTACACCGCGCCCTCCGGCATGGCCGAGGCCCTCTACCAGGAGGAACAGGCGCTCGGCCCCGGGGAGTCGACGGCCGTCATCGCCTGGGCCGACTACGAGACGCCGCCCGGGCTCGGGATGTCCGCGGCCACCGCGCACCTGGCGGGCGCGGGCGCCGACCGGCTGCTCGCGGCCGTCGCCGGGCTGCCGGGCCGGGCGCCGGTCTCGCTCTTCTGCCACTCCTATGGTTCGGTGGTCTGCGGGGTGGCCGCCCCCGACCTGCCCGCGCGCGTCACCGACATCGCGGTGGCCGGCAGCCCGGGCATGCGCGCCTCGGACGTGGCCGATCTGGAAACCGGCGCGCGGGTGTGGGCGATGCGGGACGAGGACGACTGGATCGGCGAGGTGCCGCACCTGGAGATCGGCCCCTTCGGGCACGGAAACGACCCCTACGACGCGGACTTCGGTGCCAGGCTGCTGAGTTCCGAGGGCGCCGAGGGACACAGCGGGTACTTCACGCCGGGGGCGGACAGTCTGCGCAACATGGCGCTCATCGGCGCGGGTTCGGTCAACGAGGTGTCGTGCGCCCCCGGCGTGGAGTCGTGCGCCCCGCTGGACCCCTGTGCCTTGATCGGCGGATTGTGACAGGAACACACCCATCCGGGCGAAGTCCTTTCGTCAGTGCAGGCGCTTACGATGACCCGCATGGGTGATGTGCTGGCCGGAATCCACTCCACTTGGGAGTTCGACACCGACTCCGTGCTCATCCGCTTCGAACGGGGTATACGCACGCCGAAGCTGTTCCAGGTGCTGGGCGAGCGCCGCATCCCGTATGAGGCGTTGAGCACGGTCGACCTCGCGCCCGGCCCCAGGAAGGGCACCGTGGTGCTGCACGCGGTCCCGCGGCCGGGGGCCGATCCGCTGCTCGAGGCCGCCGCGGGCCAGTTGCGGCAGGCCGCCGACCCCTACCGTCTGGTGCTCCCGGTGGAGCGCGAGGCGCTCGCCGACTACTACGCCACCGAGTTGCGCTCCGCCCTCGGCCCGCGCGCCGGGGAGGACGCCGAGGGCTACCTGGTGGCGGCGCCGCCCGCGCCGCTGCAGTTCAAGGCGTTCGACGCCAAGGTCTCCTTCGACGGCAAGGTGGTGTCCTTCCGCTGGTTTTGGACCGGCGCCTCCTCCGCGAAGTGGAAGGCGGGCGACCAGTCCTTTCCGGTCGGCGAGTTGGCCGACGTGGAGTGGCGTTCGCCGGAGATCGCGGGCGGGCATCTGCGGCTGCGCCGCCGGGGCGCGGACGGCAAGGCCGAGCCCGGGCAGGGGCCGGCCGACCAGGACCCGGCGGCCGTCGTCTTCGGGCTCGGCTACGGGCTGGTCCACGAGTCGCTGCCGCTGGCCGCGGCGGTGCTGGAGGCCGTCCGGGCCGCGGAGTCGGCCGGCGCGCCCCGCCCGCGGGGGCACCGCGGCAATCCGGCGGACATCGCCGACCGCATCCGCCACCTCGGCGAGCTGCACTCGGCGGGGCTGCTGACGGACGACGAGTTCACCGCGAAGAAGACCGAACTCCTCGCGGAGCTGTAGGCCGCCGCACGCGGGGGCACCCGGTCAGGCCGAACGGCGCGGGGAGGCGGAACGGCGCGGGGAGGCGACCGGGGAGGGGAACGGCGCGGGGGCGCGTGGGGAGGCGGGAAGGGGCGGGGGTGATCCGGGGGAAGACGAGGCGGCGCGGCCCACCGCGCGCCGTGCGAGGGCGCCGGGGTGAGCCGCGCCGGGGACCGGCCGGGGACCGCCCGGGGGCCCGGTTACTCGCGCCCGGCCGAGACGAAGCTCAGGTCGGGCGACCGCTCGCCCGCCACGGAGGCCGCGATGCCCTCCAGGGCCGCCAGCTCCCGCGCGTCGAGGGACAGCGCGGCGGCGCCGGCGTTCTCCTCCACGCGCGCCCGCCTGCGCGTGCCGGGGATCGGGACCACGGCCAGGCCGTGGACCTGCGCCCGGTGGTGCACCCAGGCGAGCGCCACCTGCCCCGGCGTGACGCCGTGCGCCTCGGCGATCTCGCGGACCGGGCGCAGCAGGGCGGCGTTGCGCTCGGCGTTCGCCTCCTGGAACCGCGGCATCGAACGCCGCAGGTCGTCGGCGGCCAGCCCGTCCGTCGAGGCCGGGAAGGCCCCGGTCAAGAAGCCCCGGCCGAGGGGCGAGTACGGCACGAAGCCGACGCCGAGCTCCACGGCGGCCGGCACCACGCTGCGCTCCACGTCCCGGGAGAACAGCGACCACTCGGACTGCACGGCCGCGATCGGGTGCACGGCGTGCGCGGCGCGCAGCTCGGGCCCGGTCACCTCGCTGAGGCCGAGGTGGAGCACCTTGCCCTCGGCGACCAGCTCCGCCATGGCGCCCACGGTGTCCTCGATCGGCACGGCCGGGTCGCGGCGGTGCAGGTAGTACAGGTCGATGACCTCGATGCCGAGGCGCCGGAGGCTGGCCTCGACGCAGCGGCGCAGGTAGGGCCGGTCGTTGCGGATGACGCGCTTGGCGGGGTCCGCGGGGTCGGGGGAGAGCGCGAACTTGGTGGCGAGGGTCAGCCGGTCGCGGTGCGCCTGCACGAAGGGGGCGAGGAGCTTCTCGTTCTCCCCCTGCCCGTAGTAGTCCGCGGTGTCGAAGAGGGTGACCCCGAGTTCCAGGGCGCGTTCCAGGGTGGCGCGGGACTCCGCCTCGTCGCTTGGGCCGTAGGCGAAGCTCATGCCCATGCAGCCGAGTCCCTGGACCCCCACCCGGGGACCGTCGGTGCCGAGTGTGACCGTGTCGATGCGTGTGCCGCTCATCTGGGAGCTCAGAGCCTTTCCGACGCCGCGGGGGCGTCAGCGTAGATGCCGATCTTGAAGTCCAGTACGGCGAGCGTGCCTTGCAGCTCGGCGATGCGGCGCAGCACGCTCTCACGTGTGGCGCGCAGCAGTGCGCTTCGTTCAGCGTAGGTGTGCTCGCCCGCGCGGACGAGAGCCGCGTAACGCACCATGTCGGCGACGGCCATGCCGGTCAGCCGCAGCTGGCCGACGAGGTTCAGCCACTCCAGGTCCCGGTTGCAGTACCGCCGCTGCCCGGTGTGCGAGCGGTCGACGTGCTGCATGAGCCCGATGCGCTCGTACCAGCGCAGCGTGTGGACGCTCAGCCCGGTGTGCGCGGCCACCTCGCTGATCGTGTACTGGTCCTCCCCGTCGGGCCTGGGGTGGGGGCGCACCACGGAGGCACAGTCGTCGGCACTCTCGGTAGCGGATCGCTCCTCTTCCGTCAGGGCCAGGTCCTCGCCGGCTGCCAGGGTTTCCGTCACGGTCATGCCTCCACGCTAAAAGGCTGGAGTGCACTCCAGGCAAGGGCCCCCGGGGCCCGGCGGGCACCGGCCGGGGCCGGGATACGCTCGGCGCATGCGAAGCCTGGAGTTGATCGACGGCTGGCCGGTGGGCACCGCTGCCGCGGCCGTGCTGACCGCGGGCGGCGAGCCCGCCTTCCGCGGACCGATCGAGCGGCCGTTCGCCCTCGCCTCGGTCACCAAGCCGCTGAGCGCCTACGCGGTGCTGATCGCCGTGGAGGAGGGCGCCGTCGAGCTGGAGGAGCCCGCGGGCCCGCCCGGCTCCACGGTGCGGCATCTGCTCGCGCACGCCTCGGGCCTCGGCTACGACGAGCCGCGGCCGATGGCCCAGCCCGGCACCCGCAGGCTGTACTCGAACGCCGGCTTCGAGGTGCTCGCCGACCACCTCGCCAAGGCCACCGGCATGCCCTTCGCCGAGTACCTGCGGCAGGCCGTGCTGGAGCCGCTGGGCATGGCCGCCACCCGGCTGCCCGGCTCCCCGGCGAAGGACGGCGTGTCCACGGCGGCCGACCTGGCGCGGTTCGCCGCCGAGCTGCTCCGGCCGCGGCTGCTGGCGCCGGAGACGCTGGCCGAGGCGACGCGGGTGGCCTTCCCGGGGCTCAACGGCGTGCTGCCCGGCTTCGGGCACCAGCGCCCCAACGACTGGGGGCTCGGCTTCTCGCTGCGCGACCACAAGTCGCCGCACTGGACCGGGGCCACCTCCTCGCCGCGCACCTTCGGGCACTTCGGGCAGTCGGGCACCTTCCTGTGGGTGGACCCGGACGCCCAGGCGGCCTGCGTCGCCCTCACCGACCGCGACTTCGGGCCCTGGGCCGCGGAGTGCTGGCCGCCGTTCACGGACGCCGTCCTCGCCGAGCTGCGCGGCTAGCGGCCCGGCCCGCGCGGCCGGCGCCCCCGGGCCCGCGCCGCTAGCGCCCCGGGCCGGGCCGGCCCCCCGGGCCCGCCTCGCCCCACGGGGCACCCCCGCGCCACGGGGCACCCTCGCGCCACGGGACGGCCGGGGTCTCGGGGCCGGTTCCGGCCCGGGCCGCACCGGAGGCCCGGGGCGCCGCCCCGGCCGGCCGCGGCCCGGCGGGCGGCGGGACCGCGGCGGCCCCGGCGCGCCGGTAGCGCCCCGGAGGGATGCCGAACTCGCGCCTGAAGGCGCCGGCGAAGGCGAACTCCGAGGCGTAGCCGACGCGTTCGGCCACCACGCTCAGCGGTTCCGCCGTGTCGAGGAGCAGGCGGGCGGCGAGCGACATCCGCCACCAGGTGAGATAGGCCATCGGCGACTGCCCGACCATCGAGCCGAAGCGGCGCGCGAAGGCCGCCCGCGACAGGCCGGCCACCTCGCCCAGCTCCCGCACCGTCCACGGCCGCCCCGGCCGTTCGTGCATCGCGCGCAGCGCCGCGCCCACCGCCGGGTCGGCGAGCACCGAGCCCCAGCCGCCGCCGACGCAGCGCGACTCCTCGTACCAGGCGCGCAGGCTGTAGAGCAGCATCGCATCGAACAGCGCCCCCAGCAGGGCGTCCCCGCCGAGCCGCGGCTCGGTCAGCTCGCCGGCGAGCAGGTCGACGGCCGCGCGCAGCTCCGGGTGCCGGCCGAGGCGGCCGCGCAGCAGGATGACCTGGGGCAGGCCGGTGAGGAAGGGGTGGCGGCGCTGCTGGTCGAGCGCGTAGAACCCGCACAGCAGCACCGAGGACGGCTCGCGGCCGGCGGAGCCGCCCCCGGCGCCGCTCGGCTCGCGGCCCTCACCGCCGCCCCCGAAGCCGGTTCCCTCGTGGATTCCCTCGCCGTCTGCCACGATCGTGGAGCCGCCGTTGCGCGCGCAGTCCTCGGGGTCGCCGGGCCCGGTGGGCAGCAGCGGACGGCCCGGCCGGTCGGCCATGCCGTGCGCGTGGCCGTGCGGCAGCAGCGCCACGTCCCCCACCTCGAGCGCCACCGGCTCCGCGTCGCCCGGCGGCACCAGCCAGCAGCTGCCGCGCACCACGACGTGCAGGGCCACCCCCGGCTGCGGCGGGAAGGCGCGGCCCCAGGGCGCGTGGCCCTCGACCCGGTAGGACACGGAGCGCCCGGTGCGCATCGCGTCGAGCACGCTGCTGAGTACGTCCACCCCTCCAGGCTAGTGCGCCCCCTCCCGCCCCGGTCTCGCCGCGGAGCCACCGGCGAGACGGAGACTGCGGAACGCGAGCGCGTGACGCATGGATCGTCTTCCCGGCGCTGCCTAGCGTGAACGTGTCGCCGGCCGGCGGCACGATCGACGCGAGAACGAGGGGACCCTCACATGAGCGAGCGGCACACGACCGGCAGCGGGAAGCCGCGGGTGGGCATCGTCATCGGCAGCACGCGGCCGGGCCGGGTCGGCCCCGAGGTGGCCCGCTGGTTCCACGGCCTGGCCGTGGCGCACACCGACGCGGCGCGCTTCGAGCTGGTGGACCTGGCCGACTTCGAGCTGCCGCTGCTCGACGAGCCGGAGCCGGCGCTCGGGCGGACCGGTCCCGGGAAGCCGCACACCAGCCGGTGGGCGGCGCGGGTCGGCGAACTCGACGCGTTCGTCTTCGTCACCACCGAGTACAACCGGGCCGCGCCCGCCGCGCTGAAGAACGCGATCGACTTCCTGGCGCACGAGTGGGCCGGGAAGGCGGTGGGCTTCGTCGGGTACGGGGCGTACGGCGCGCTCCAGGCCGTCGACGGCCTGCGCGCCATCGCCGGGACCCTGCGGATGGCCGACATCGGGCCGCAGGTGGTGCTCTCGATCAGGACCGACTTCCGGAACTTCACGGAGTTCGCCCCGCAGGACCACCACGAGGCCACCGTCAAGGAGCTGGTGGACGAACTGCTGGCCTGGACCGCGGCGTTGCGCCCCCTGCGCGCCCCGGCTGCCGCCGCCTGAGCACCCACGGCTTGCCGCCGCACCCGAGCGCCCCCGCCCAACGGCCCGGGCCCAGCCCCCGGGCCCCTCCCCCGCGCCCGCGCGTCGCCGACGCGGGCGGCGGGTGAGACTGCTCACAGATGATGCGCGGGACGCTCACATGAGCGCCTGGGTGGATAGCCTCCGTCCATCAGGGCAGCCGAACACGAGGAGCAGTTCCCGTGCCGGAGACACAGACCACCCCTTCCCTCACCCCACATGACCCCTCACCCGCCCCCGCCGCCGCACCCTCACCCGCCGCCGCGGGCGCGGCGCTCGCCGCTCCCCCGCCCGGCCCGGCGGCCGTCCGCCACGTCTTCGACTTCGCCGAGGGCCACCGGGAGCAGGCGGCGCTGCTCGGCGGCAAGGGGGCCAACCTCGCCGAGATGACCAGACTCGGCCTGCCGGTACCCCCCGGCTTCACGATCACCACCGCGGCCTGCCGGGAGTACCTGCGCACCGGCGCGGAACCGGCCACGCTCGGCGGCGAGGTGAGTGCGCACCTCGCCGCCCTGGAGGAGCGGATGGGCAGGCGGCTGGGCCGGGGCGCCGCGCCGCTGCTGGTCTCGGTCCGCTCCGGCGCCGCCGTCTCCATGCCGGGCATGATGGAGACGGTCCTCAACGTCGGCCTCACCGACTCCTCCGTGCACTCCCTCGCCGCCTGGGCCGGCGACGAGCGGTTCGCCTGGGACTCCTACCGGCGGCTGATCCAGATGTTCGGCGCGACGGTGCTCGGCGTGGACTCCGGCCTCTTCGAGGAGCGCCTGAGCCGGGCCAGGCGCGCCGCCCACGCCCCCACGGACGCCGCCCTCCCGGCCGCCGCCCTGCGCGACCTCGCCGGGGAGTTCCAGGAGCTCGTGCGGGCCGAGGGCCGCCGCGCGTTCCCGCAGGAGCCCCGTGAGCAGCTCGACCTCGCCGTCCGCGCCGTATTCGACTCCTGGCAGGGCGAACGCGCCAGGCTCTACCGCCGCCAGGAGCGCATCCCCGACGACCTCGGCACGGCCGTCACCGTGTGCGCCATGGTCTTCGGCAACCTCGGCCCCGACTCGGGCACCGGCGTGGCCTTCACCCGCGACCCGGCCACGGGGCAGCGGGGCATCTACGGCGACTACCTGCAGAACGCCCAGGGCGAGGACGTCGTCGCCGGCGTCCGCAACACCGTGCCGCTGAGCGAGCTTGCCCGTCTCGACCCCGCCTCCCACGCGGAGCTGCGGCGGATCACGGCCGTCCTGGAGAACCACTACCGCGACCTGTGCGACGTCGAGTTCACCATCGAGCGCGGCAGGCTGTGGATGCTCCAGACCCGGGTGGGCAAGCGCACCGCGGCGGCCGCCTTCCGCATCGCCTGCCAGCTGCTCGACGAGGGGCTGATCGACGAGCGGGAGGCGCTGCGCCGGGTCACCGGCGGTCAGCTGGCGCGGCTGCTCTTCCCCCGCTTCGACGAGGAGGCGGCCCCCGCGCCCCTGGCCCGGGGCATCGGCGCCTCCCCCGGCGCCGCCGTCGGCGCGGCCGTCTTCGACTCCGCCACCGCCGCGCAATGGGCCGAGGCCGGCCGGGCGGTGATCCTGGTGCGCCGCGAGACCAGCCCGGACGACCTCGGCGGCATGCTGGCCGCCCGCGGCATCCTCACCTCCCGCGGCGGCAAGACCTCCCACGCGGCCGTCGTCGCCCGCGGCATGGGCACGCCCTGCGTCTGCGGCGCCGAGGCCCTGGAGGTGGACGCCGCGAACCGGCGGCTGACCACGGCCGGGGGCGGCGTCGTCCGCGAGGGCGAGGTGATCTCCGTGGACGGCGGCACCGGCCGGGTCTACCGCGGCGAGGTGCCGGTGGTGCCCTCGGAGGTCATGGAGTACTTCGAGCGCGCCGGGCAGGCCGCGGGCGCCGGGAGCGCGGGGCGCGCCGCCGCGTCCCGGGCGCCACAGGCCGCGGCGCCCGGCGCGGGCGCGGGCGCGGGCGCCGGCGCGGGCGCGGGCGAACTGGTGGCAGCGGTGCACCGGCTGATGGGCATCGCCGACCGGGTGCGCCGCCTCGACGTGCGGGCCAACGCGGACACCGCGCAGGACGCCGCCCGCGCCCGGCGGTTCGGCGCCCGGGGCATCGGCCTGGCCAGGACCGAGCACATGTTCCTCGGTGAACGCCGCCCGCTGGTCGAGCGGTTGATCCTGGCCGAGACGGAGGCGGAGCGGCGCGAGGTGCTCCGGGAGCTGCTGCCGCTGCAACGCGCCGACTTCACCGGCCTGTTCGAGGCCATGGACGGGCTGCCCGTCACCGTGCGGCTGCTCGATCCGCCGCTGCACGAGTTCCTGCCCGACCTCACCGACCTTTCGGTGCGCGTCGCCCTGCGCGGGGCGCGAGAGGCCGGGCACGCCGGGAGCGCCGGAGAGGGCGCCGGGGCGGGGGACGCCGGGGGCGCGGGCGACGCCGCGGGGCGGGCGGACGCGCGCCTGCTGGCGGCCGTGCGGCGGCTGCACGAGCAGAACCCGATGCTCGGGCTGCGCGGGGTCCGCCTGGGCCTGGTGGTGCCCGGCCTGTTCGCCATGCAGGTGCGGGCCGTGGCCGAGGCCGCCGCGGACCGCGCGCTCGCCGGGGGCACCCCCCTGCCGGAGATCATGATTCCGCTGGTGGGCACCGTGCGGGAGCTGGAGCTGGTCAGGGCGGAGGCCGAGGAGACCGTCGCCGGCGTCGCCCGCGCGCGGGGGCTGGCGCTGCGCATCCCGATCGGCACGATGATCGAACTGCCGCGGGCCGCCCTGACCGCGGGCCGGGTCGCCACCGCGGCCGACTTCTTCTCCTTCGGCACCAACGACCTGACCCAGACCGTGTGGGGCTTCTCCAGGGACGACGTGGAGGCCGGGTTCTTCGCCACCTACCTGGAGAAGGGCGTCTTCCAGGTCTCGCCCTTCGAGACGATCGACGTGGAGGGCGTGGGGGCGCTGGTCGAGACGGCGGCGCGGGCGGGCCGGGCCGCCCGCGGCGACCTCAAGCTCGGCGTCTGCGGGGAGCACGGCGGGGACCCGGACTCGGTGCGGTTCTTCCACCGGGTGGGGCTCGACTACGTGTCCTGCTCCCCCTTCCGGGTTCCGGTCGCGCGGCTGGAGGCCGGCCGGGCCGCCGCGGGGGCCTGAGCCGGGGGCCCGCCGGGGCCGCGCGGGGCGGCGGCCTCCGGCCGGTTACGACGCCGCCGCCCCGCCGCCCCCCGGGCCCAACCGCCCGGCCTGGCGCGGCGGCTCGGTCAGCTCCCAGACCAGCAGCTCGGCCGGGGCGGGGGCCAGCGCCCGCGCGGTCAGCTCGGCCTCGCCGCTGATCCGGGCCGCGTCCCCCTCCCACAGCCGCGCCCCGCCCAGCTCCACCGCGCCGCGGGCCACGTGCACGTAGACCCGCGGCGCGCCGGGCACGGCCGTCAACTCGCCGCCGAGCAGCCGCCGCACGTGCAGCACGGCCGCCGTCCGCGGCAGCGCGTACGGGGTGCCGTCCGCGATCCCGCGCACCACCTCGTACGCGGGCTCGCCCCCGGCCAGGTCGGGCACCAGCCACATCTGGAGGAAACGCAGCGGGCCCGCGCCGCCGTTGCGCTCCGCGTGCTCCACGCCCGAACCCGCGGTGAGCCGCTGCACGTCGCCCCGGCGCACCACCGTGCGGCGGCCGAGGGAGTCCTCGTGCAGCAACTCGCCCTCAAGCACCCAGCTGACGATCTCCACGTCCCGGTGCGGATGCGGCGCGAAGCCCGCGCCGGGTGCCAGCCGTTCCTCGTTGCAGGCGGTCAACGGCCCGAACCTGAGGTTGTCCTGGTCGTAGAAGCCGGCGAAGGAGAAGGCGTGCCTGCTGTCGATCCCGGCCTGTGGATCGCCGCCGCGATAGCGGTCGCCTGCCCGCGTCACCTGAAGCATGCGTTCACCGTATCCGCGCGGCCCCACCCCCGCGGCCCTCCCGAAGGCCGTTTCCCCTCCCCGGCCACGGCCCTGCCGGGTCCCGTCCCCCACCGTGACGGGCCCCTCTCCCCCGCACGAACGGGCCCCCTCTCCCCCGCCCTGACGGGCCCCTCTCCCCCGCCCTGACGGACCCCCTCCCCCCGCCCTGACGGACCCCCTCCCCCCGCCCTGACGGGCGGAGTACCCACACCCGAACCCGATGAGGCAGGCTGGTCCCGTGTCCGATGCCGATGAAACAGCCGCCGAGCAGCCGCCCTCCGACCCGCACCAGGCGCACGCCGCCACCGTGCGCCGCCTGGAGCAGTCGGCGGGAAAGCTGGCCGCCGCCGCCATTGCGCGGATGGACGAGCAGCTGCCGTGGTACCGGGCGATGCCCCCGGAGAACCGCTCCTGGATCGGCCTGGTCGCCCAGGCCGGCATCGCCGCGTTCACCGAGTGGTTCCGGCACCCGGAGACCAAGCAGGCGATCAGCACCGACGTGTTCGGCACCGCGCCGCGCGAGCTGACCCGGGCGATCACGCTGCGGCAGACCGTGGAGATGGTGCGCACCACCATCGAGGTCGTGGAGTCGGCCGTGGACGAACTCGCCCCGCCAGGCGGCGAGGCGGCCCTGCGCAACGCCCTGCTCGTCTACGCCAGGGAGATCGCCTTCGCGACCGCACAGGTCTACGCCCAGGCCGCGGAGGCGCGCGGCGCCTGGGACGCCCGCCTCGAATCCCTGGTGGTCAACGCGGTGGTCTCGGGCGAGGCCGACGAGAGCGACCTCTCGCGGGCCGCCGCCCTCGGCTGGCGCACCCCCGAGCACGTCACCGTCCTGCTCGGCAACGCGCCCAACGGGGACAGCGAGCTGACCGTCGAGGCGATCAGGCGCGCCGCGCGCTACGCCAAGCTCCAGGTGCTCACCGGGGTGCTCGGCAAGCGCCTGGTGGTGATCGCCGGCGGCAGCGACGACCCGCTCCAGGCGGCCAAGTCCCTCATCGGCCCCTTCGCCTCGGGGCCCGTCGTGGCCGGGCCCGTCGTGCCCGACCTGCTGGCGGCCACCAGGTCGGCCCAGGCCGCCGCCGCGGGCCTGCGCGCCTGCGCCGCCTGGCCGGACGCGCCCCGCCCGGTGCTCGCGGACGATTTGCTTCCGGAGCGTGCGATGGCGGGCGATCCCGCCGCCCGCACCCTGTTGGTGGAGGAGATCTACAGACCGCTCCAGGAGGCGGGCTCCGCCCTGCTGGAAACCCTGAGTGTCTTTCTGGAGCAGGCCAGCAGCCTTGAGGGGGCGGCGCGGATGCTCTTCGTCCACCCCAACACCGTTCGCTACCGCCTCAGACGTGTGACTGACGTCACCGGCTGGCCGCCTTCCGATGTTCGCTCGGCCTTTACACTGCGCATCGCCCTCATGCTCGGGCGGCTCGCCGATGAGGAGCGCCGTTCGTAAGCTTTGTCGAAGGTGAACAAATCCCTCGACTGTTCTTCGTTCTCGCCACCACGGGCGTCAACCCCGCACCCCGGGAGAGAGTGAAAGGGTGCTCGTACTCGTCGCTCCCGGCCAGGGCTCCCAGACGCCCGGCTTCCTCACCCCGTGGCTCGAACTCCCAGGCGCCGCCGACCTGCTGCGCCTCTGGTCCGAGACGGCGGGACTCGACCTCGTCCACTACGGCACGGAAGCCGGCGAGGAGGAGATCCGCGACACGCAGGTCGCCCAGCCGCTGCTCGTCGCCGCCGCGCTGCTGTCCGCGAGGGCGCTGCGCTCCACCGGCGAGGGCGTGGGCGACGAGCACCTCGCGCCCGGCCTGCCCCCGCTCGCCCACGCGGTGGCCGGGCACAGCGTGGGCGAGCTGCCCGCCGCCGCCATCGCCGGGGTGCTGACGGAGCAGGAGACGATCGCGCTGGTCAGGGACAGGTCCGCGGCGATGGCCGAGGCCGCCGCGACCACCGAGACCGGCATGTCCGCGGTGCTCGGCGGCGACCCGGAGCAGGTGGCGGCCCGCCTTGAGGAGTGCGGGCTGATCGCGGCCAACAACAACGGCGGCGGCCAGATCGTCGCCGCGGGCACGCTGGAGCAGCTGGCCGCGTTCGCCGCGGACAAGCCGGAGAAGGCCCGCGTGGTGCCGCTCAAGGTGGCCGGGGCCTTCCACACCCGGCACATGGCCCCCGCGGTGGCCGCGATGGAGCGCGCCGTCGCCGGCCTCAGCCCGGCCGACCCCGGCATCCCGTTCGTCTCCAACGCCGACGGCGACGTCGTGGACGGCGGGCCCAAGATCGTCGACCGCCTGGTCCGCCAGGTGTCGAGCCCGGTGCGCTGGGACCTGTGCGTGGAGACGTTCCAGCGCCTCGGGATCACCGCCCTGGTCGAGCTGTGCCCGGGGGGCACGCTCGCCGGCCTGGCCAGGCGCAACCTGCCTGGCGTGGAAAGGGTGGCCCTCAAGTCCCCCGCCCATCTCGCCGCGGCCCGTGAGCTGATCGCCGCCCACGGCCCCGGCGCCGGCACGGCGGGCGAGGCCGCGGCGGACGGCACGGCCGACGACTCCGCCGTATAGCCGCCACGCAGCCGCGAAACAGCCGCCGAAGAGGAGCGTGCAATGCCCGCCACACTGAAGGTCAGCCGAGGAGCCCCCTACGCGCGGATCATGGGCGTCGGCGGCTACCGCCCGACGCGGGTCGTGCCGAACGAGGAGATCCTGCGGCACATCGACTCGTCCGACGAGTGGATTCGCTCCCGCTCCGGGATCGTCACCCGGCACTGGGCGGGCCCCGAGGAGACGGTCGCCGAGATGTCGCTGGCCGCGGCGGGCAAGGCCCTCGCCGACGCCGGGATCGCCGCCGAGGAGATCGACGCGGTGCTCATCTCCACCGTCTCGCACTTCATGCAGACCCCCTCGGTCGCCACCGACATCGCCCACCGGCTCGGCGCGGGCAAGCCCGCCGCGTTCGACATCTCCGCGGCCTGCGCCGGCTTCGGCTACGGCCTCACCCTGGCCCGGGGCATGATCGTGGACGGCAGCGCGCGCCACGTCCTGGTGGTCGGCGTGGAGCGGCTGTCCGACCTGACCGACCGGGAGGACAGGTCCACGGCCTTCCTGTTCGGCGACGGCGCGGGCGCGGTCGTCGTCGGCCCCTCGGAGGAGCCCGCCATGGGCCCGACCGTGTGGGGCTCGGACGGCGAGAAGGCCGACGTCATCGCGCAGACGGTGCCCTGGGACCGCTACCGCCTGGGGAACCTGGAGAACCTCCCGGTCGACTCGCACGGAGAGGTGAAGTTCCCCGCGCTGCGGCAGGAGGGCCAGACGGTCTTCCGCTGGGCCGTCTACGAGATGGCCAAGGTCGCCCAGCAGGCCCTGGACGCGGCCGGGATCACCGCCGAGGAGCTGGACGTCTTCATCCCGCACCAGGCGAACATGCGCATCATCGACTCGATGGTCAAGACGCTGCGGCTGCCGGAACACGTCGTGGTGGCGCGGGACATCGAGACCACGGGCAACACCTCGGCCGCCTCCATTCCGCTCGCCATGGAGCGGATGCTGGCGACCGGGCAGGCCAAGAGCGGCGACACCGCCCTCGTCATCGGCTTCGGGGCGGGTCTCGTCTACGCCGCGACGGTCGTTACCCTCCCCTAAGCACGATTCGCAGCACGGCCCACGCAGCGTGGGCCGACACCCGAGCGCGGTACCCACCGCAACCGCAGAACACCGAAGGAGCACCGCAATGGCTGCCACGAAGGAAGAGATCATCGCCGGTCTCGCCGATATCGTGAACGAGATCGCCGGCATCCCGAACGACGAGGTGACCGAGGAGAAGTCGTTCACCGACGACCTTGACGTCGACTCGCTGTCCATGGTCGAGGTGGTCGTCGCGGCGGAGGAGCGCTTCGGCGTCAAGATCCCGGACGACGACGTGCGGGGCCTGAAGACCGTGGGCGACGCCGTCACCTACATCGCCGAGCACCAGAGCTGACCAGCGGTTCGGCGAACACCGCGCCTGTCGCCACCCTCCCGGGTGGCGAAGCACCACATCCCCGACTAGCGGAAGTCAGAAATACCGTGAACGCGACCAATCGAACGGTGGTTGTCACCGGTGTGGGCGCAACCACACCGCTGGGTGGCGACAGCGCAACGACCTGGGAGGGCCTCGTCGCCGGCCGCTCCGGAGTGCGTGCCCTGACCGAGGAATGGGCCGCCGACCTGCCGGTGCGTCTGGAGGACCTGCCGGTGCGGATCGCGGCCCGCGCCGCGGTCGAGCCGGCCGACGTGCTTCCCCGTCCGCTGCTCCGCCGCCTGGACCGCTCGGCTCAGTTCGCGCTGATCGCGGCCAGGGAGGCGTGGGCCGACGCCGGCTTCACGGCCAAGGCGGGCGAGGACGAGGCCATTCCGGCCGAGCGCCTCGGCGCCGCGGTGGCCACCGGCATCGGCGGCGTCACCACGCTGATGACGCAGTACGACATCCTCAAGGACCTGGGCGCGCGGCGGGTTTCCCCGCACACCGTGCCGATGCTGATGCCCAACAGCCCCTCGGCGCACGTGGGTCTTGAGTTCAACGCCAGGGCGGGCGTGCACACTCCGGTCAGCGCCTGCGCCTCGGGCGCGGAGGCCGTGGGCTACGGGATCGAGATGATCCGCTCCGGCCGTGCCGACGTGGTGGTGGCCGGCGGCACCGAGGCGTGCATCCACCCGCTGCCGATCGCCGCCTTCTCCAACATGATGGCGATGTCGAAGAACAACGACGCGCCCGAGGCCGCCTCCCGGCCCTACGACGCCGCGCGGGACGGCTTCGTGCTCGGCGAGGGCGCCGGCATGGTCGTCCTGGAGTCGGCCGAGCACGCGGCGAAGCGCGGCGCCCGGGTCTACTGCGAGATGCTGGGCCAGGGCCTGTCCGCCGACGCCCACCACATCGCCCAGCCCGAGCCGGAGGGGCGCGGCATCGCCGCCGCCATGCGGCACCTGCTGGACACCACGGACCTCAAGCCGGAGCAGCTCGCCCACCTGAACGCGCACGCCACCTCCACGCCGCAGGGCGACGTGGCGGAGATCAAGGCGCTGCGCCAGGTGCTGGGCGAGGACCTCGACCACGTGGCGATCTCCGCGACCAAGTCGATGACCGGCCACCTCCTCGGCGGCGCGGGCGGCGTGGAGACGGTCGCCACCGTGCTGGCGCTCCACCACCGCACGGCGCCCCCGACGATCAACCTCGACCGGCTCGACCCCGAGGTGGACGCGGACGTCGTGGGTGCCGAGGCGCGGCAGCTGCCCTCGGGCACGATCGCCGCGATCAACAACTCCTTCGGATTCGGCGGCCACAACGTCGTGCTGGCCCTCCGCACCGTCTAGCCGGGCGAAGCGCGCGGGCCCGGCCCCGCGCCCCCCTGCGCGCCGCGGCCCCCCGCCCGCTCCGGGTGGGGGGCCGCGGCGCGTGCGCCGCCTGCGCGGCGCGTCCGGCGGGCGGGCGGCGCCTCAGCGGCCCCGGGGGCTCCCGCCGGCCGCGGCGGCGGCCCCGTCCCCGTCCCCGTCCCCGGCCCGGGAGGCGGTGCGGCGGGCGGCGAGGGCCGCGTCGGTCTCCTCGGCGACCAGGTCGGCGTTGAGGTGGGCCGCCGCCAGGGCGCCCGCCGCGGCGGCGGCGCCGACCTGGGCCGCGAGGTCGGCGACGTTGCCCGCGGCCCACACGCCGGGCACCTCGGTGCGGCCGGTGGCGTCGGCGGGCAGGAACTCCCCTGCGCCGCCCGGGTGTTCGACCGGCCGCAGGCCGATGCCCGCGAGGAAGGGCACGCGGGCCACCATCCGGGGCCCGACCACGAGCGCCTGCCTGGCGAGGCGCCTGCCGTCGGCCATCCGCAGCCCCGCGAGCCGGCCCCGCGCGTACTCCACGGCCGCCACCTCGCCCTCCACCACGCGGATGCCCCGGGCGGCGAGCCGTTCCGCCTCCTCGCCGGCCGGCGGGGGTGCGGCGTGCGGGAAGAACAGGACGTCGTCGCTCAGCTGCCGGAACAGCAGCGCCTGGTGCACGGACATCGGCCCGCCCCCGAGCACGCCCACGGCCCGGTCGCGCACCTCCCAGCCGTGGCAGTACGGGCAGTGCAGCACGTCGCGGCCCCAGCCCTCGCGCAGCCCCGGCACCGCGGGCAGCTCGTCCACGAGCCCGGTGGCCACCAGCAGCCGCCGCGCCCGGGTGGACCTGCCGTCGGCCAGCGTCACCGCGAAGGCGCCCCGCTCCCCGCGCGTCACCGCGCCGATCTCGCCGCGCAGCACCTGGCCCCCGTAGTGGCGCACCTCGGCCCGGCCGCGTGCCAGCAGCTCCCCGGGCGGCATGCCGTCCCTGGCGAGCAGCCCGTGCACGCCCTCGGCGGGCGCGTTGCGCGGGGCGCCCGCGTCGATCACGGCCACCGTGCGTCTCGACCTGGCCAGCATGAGCGCGCCGTTCAGGCCGGCCGCGCCGCCGCCCGCCACCACGACGTCGTACGCGTCGTGCAACTCGTCGGTCACCTCGACCACCTCCGCCGCCACCCTGTGGCCGCGGCCGGGGCGGCGGCAAACCCTGTTGCCACTCTGGCAAGCTGGGCGGCATGGACGAGGACCTCGATCAGGCGCTCGGCGCGGTGGGGCCGCGGCTGCGGGAGCTGCGCAGGCGCCGGGAGACCACCCTGGCCGCGCTCTCGGCGGCGACCGGCATCTCGGTGAGCACCCTGTCCCGGCTGGAGTCGGGCGCCCGCCGCCCCACGCTGGAGCTGCTGCTGCCGCTGGCCAGGGTGCACGGGGTCACGCTCGACGAGCTCGTCGGCGCCCCGCCCACCGGCGATCCGCGCATCCACCTGCGCCCCATCACCCGCAACGGGATGACGATGCTGCCGCTGACCCGCAGGTCGGGCGGCATCCAGGCGTACAAGCTGGTGCTCCCGGGCGGCGGGGAGCGGCGGGAGCCCGACCCGCAGACCCACGAGGGCTACGAGTGGCTGTACGTGCTGAACGGGCGGCTGCGGGTGGTCCTCGGCGAGCACGATCTGGTGCTCTCGCCGGGCGAGGCGGCCGAGTTCGACACCCGGGTGCCGCACTGGTTCGGCGCGGCGGGCCCGGAACCGGTCGAGTTTCTCAGCCTGTTCGGCAGGCAGGGGGAACGCGCCCACCTGCGGGCCCGCCCCAGGGCCCGCGGCGCGGGCGACTGACCGGCCCGCGGCGTCCCGGCGGGCGGGCCCGGGGCGGGCGGGGCGGCGGTCGGGGCGGGCGGCGGTCGGGGCGGGCGCGAGGCTCAGGGGCAGCGCACGACCTGGCCCGCCCAGGAGAGCCCGCCGCCGAAGGCGAAGAGCAGCGTGGGCGTTCCCGGCGTCACCTCGCCCCGCTCCACCAGCTTGGCCAGGGCGAGCGGCACGGAGGCGGCCGAGGTGTTGCCCGAGGTGACCACGTCGGTGGCGACCACGGCGCCTGGCGCGTCCAGCTGCCGCGCGAGCGCCTCGACGATCCGCAGGTTGGCCTGGTGGGCGACGATGGCGCCCAGCTCGCCCGGCGCGTACCCGGCCCGCTCGCAGGCCTCGCGGGCCAGCGGGGCGAGGGCGGTGGTGGCCCAGCGGAACACCTTCTGGCCGTCCTGCGCGAAGCGGGGGTGCCAGTCCCCGCGGAGCCTGACCGCGTCGCGCGCGGTGGGGTCAGAGCCCCAGACGACGGGCCCGATGCCCGGCTGCGCCGCGGGCCCGACCACGGCGGCGCCCGCCCCGTCGCCGAGCAGCACGCAGGTGGAGCGGTCGGTGTAGTCGGTGACGTCCGACATCTTCTCCGCGCCCACCACGAGGGCGTGCCGCGCGGCGCCGGCGCGCACGGCGTGGTCGGCGACGGCGAGCGCGGTGGTGAAGCCGGCGCAGCCGTTGTTGAGGTCGAAGGCGACGGCGCCCTGGATGCCGAGGCGGCCGGCCACCTCGGCGGCGATGGAGGGCACCCGGTCGATCGCGCTGCAGGTGGCGACGACGACCTGCCCGATCTCTGCCGGGCCGAGCCCGGCCGCGGCCAGGGCCTTGCCCGCCGCGGCGGTGGCCAGGTCGGCGACGGACTCCTCGCGGGCGATGTGGCGGGTGACGATGCCGGTGCGCTGCCGAATCCAGGCGTCGCTGGTCTCGACCATGCCGGACAGGTCCTCGTTGGTCAGCCGGTGCTCGGGCTGGTGGTACCCCAGCGCGGCTATGCGGGTGGGCACGTTCGTGCCGGCGGGTTCGCTCACGGGCCCAATATAGCGACCGACCGATCGGACGCTATAGCCGTCTCGTGGTCTCTATAGTGGGGGCATGAGTCCGCGCCGTTCCGCAGCCGAGGCCAGGCACACCCGCGAGCGGATCGTGGAGCGCAGCGTCGCCCTCGCCTCCGTGGAGGGCCTCGACGGGCTGACCATCGGGCGGCTGGCCGCCGACCTCGGCCTCAGCAAGTCCGGCCTCCTCGGCCATTTCGGCACCAAGCAGGCGCTGCAGCTCGCGGCCCTGGAGCGGGCCGCCGTGATCTTCAGCGAGGAGGTGTGGCGCCCGGCCGCCGGGGCCGCCCCCGGCCTGGCGCGGCTGCGGGCGGTCTGCGAGGCGTGGGTCTCCTACCTGGAGCGCGGGGTCTTCCCCGGCGGCTGCCTGTTCGTCAGCGCCACCTTCGAGTACGACGGGCGCGGCGGGCCGGTGCGGGAGCTGCTGCGCCGCCAGTTCCGGGCCTGGGAACGCCGCCTGACGGCCGAGGTGCACGCGGCCGTGGCCCGCGGGGAGCTGCCGGTGGGCACGGCGGCCGCGCAGCTGGTGTTCGAGCTGAACGGCGTCATGATGAGCCTGAACCACGCCCTCCAGCTGCACGCCGACCCCGCGGCCCCGGGCCGGGCGCGCCGGGCGGCCGGGCGGCTGCTGGGCGGCGAGCCCCTCCCCGGGACCCGCGGCCGGGTGCCGCGGGGCCGAACGCCGCGGCCCGGGGCACACCCGGCGGGCGCGCCGGGCGCGGGCGGCGGGGGCGCGGGGGCCGGAGACGGGGCGGGGCGGCCTCAGTCCGCGGCCCGGCCGCCGTCGAAGCTGGCGTAGTAGGAGGCGGCCATGTCCTGCGCGGCGTGGCCCTGTTCTGTGGCCCGCCGGAAGCGGGCGGCGCCGGCGGTGGCCAGGTCGAGGCGGACGGCGACCGAGTCGGCGGCGGCGACGATGAGCCCGGTGTCCTTGGCCGCCGTCGCCACGGTGAAGTGGGCGCTCAGATCGCCCCCGAGGATCGCGTCCGCCTTCTGCCGCAGGTAGCCGCAGTCCAGCGGGCCGCCCGCGACGGCTTCGAGGAACTGCCCCGGTTCCACGCCGAGTCCCTTGGCGAGGGAGAGCGCCTCCGCCGTGGCGTGGGTGAGGGCGAGCACCCAGCTGTTGCAGACCAGCTTCAGCCGCGTCGCGTCCCCGGCCCGCTCCCCGGCCACGATCGTCCTGGCGCCCACGGCGTTCAGCACCGGTTCCAGCGCCCGGCGGCCCGCGGCAGGGCCCGCGACCAGGGTGATCAGCTTGCCCGCCTCGGCCGGCTGCCGCGAGCCGAGCACGGGCACGTCCATGAAGGTCAGCCGGTGCTCCCCGGCGAAGTCGGCCAGCGGCTCCAGCCCGGAAAGGCCCGCCGTCGTGCTCTGCATCCACACGGCGCCGGGGGCGAGTCCGGGCGCGGCGGCCCGCATGGCGGACAGGGCCGCGGGCCCGTCGTACAGCATGGTGAGGACGATCGCGGCGCCCTCGACGGCCTCGGCGGGGCTCGCCGCGACGCGCGCCCCGTCCGCGGCCAGCGGCTCGGCCTTGGCGTGCGTGCGGTTCCACACCCGGACGTCGAAACCGGCGCGGCTGAGGTTGCGGGCCATCGCGGCACCCATGATCCCGGTGCCGAGCACGCCGACGGAAATCCGATCAGTGTCAGTCATGCCCGCACGCTAATCGCTCGGCCGGGTGAGCCCCCGCCGCGGCACGCGGTCCCCTCCCGCCCGGCCACCCGCCGCCCGCGGGCGGCAACCCCCGGGCGGGGCACGGGAAAGGGCGCGGGCGCGGGCCTCAGACCACCTGGTGCAGCCAGCGGACGGGCGCGCCCTCGCCGGCGTGCCGGAAGGGTTCGAGCTCGTCGTCCCAGGGCTTGCCGAGCAGCCGGGCGATCTCGGCCTGGAGGTCGCTCTCGCCGCCGGCCGCCCTGGCCGCCGCGGCGCGCAGCCGGTCCTCGGGGATCATGATGTCGCCGTGGATGCCGGTGACGGCGTGGTAGATGCCGAGCTCGGGGGTGCAGCTGTAGCGCTCGCCCTCGGCGGCCGGGCAGGGCTCCGCGGTGACCTCGAAGCGCAGCAGGCGCCAGCCGCGCAGCGCCGAGGCGAGCTTGGAGGCGGTGGCCGCCTCGCCCTGCCAGGAGAGCTCGGCCCGCCAGGTGCCGGGGGAGGCGGGCTGCCTGGTCCAGTCGAGGCCGACCCGGGCGCCGAGCACCCCGGCCACGGCCCACTCGATGTGTGGGCACAGCGCACGGGGGGCGGAGTGCACAAACAGAACACCGCGCGTCGTCATCCGGACCTCCACTCTTCTTCTTTCCCGGTCGTCTCTCCGGTGCCGTGCCCGGCACCGCGCTGCCCGCCGGCCCGCCGCACGCCCCTCCCCCGGCCCGCCTGGCCCGCGCGCTCGTGCGCCCGCCCGCGCCCGCGGCAATCCTCCAGGCGCCCCCCTCGTGACCCCGATACCGCGCACGAACAGTAAACACCATTGGACACTTATCGCGGCAAAATGGACAGCCTGTGACGTGGGGTCATCTTTTAGTCTTGTTACTCATGGCGCACGTCGAGCGCGGCCCACTGCCGGGTCCCAAGCTACCTCCCCCACCCCACGACCACCCCGCGACGCCCACGACGACTTTCGCGCCACCGCCCCCGCCCCCGTGCCCGCTTCCCATCCCTTCTCCCGCCCTCTCGCCCGCCCTCTCGCCCGCCCTCTCGCCCGCCCCGTCTCCCGCCCCTTCCCCTACCCCCTCTCCCGCCCCGTCTCCCGCTTCCGCCCCCGCTTCAGGACGCCGAGGTGCCCGCATGCCCACCAGCCGCTCCCCCGCCGCCCGGCGCGGCCTGCCGCGCCCCCTGCCGCTCGCGGCGCTCGCCTGCTGCGCCCTGCTCGCCGCCTGCACCTCGGGCGCCTCCGACGGCTCCGAGGGCCCGCGGCA
Organism: Streptomyces hoynatensis; assembly: GCF_003626535.1. GTDB lineage: Bacteria > Actinomycetota > Actinomycetes > Streptomycetales > Streptomycetaceae > Streptomyces > Streptomyces hoynatensis. Next base: position 325,688 of record NZ_RBAL01000002.1, on the reverse strand, counting down.
ACAGGCCGCCGCCTCGGCGGAGCCCGAGCCCGAGGCGCCCGCCTGGAACCCGAGCCCGCGCTCCGTGGCCGCCATCGGCGACTCCATCACCCGCGCCTTCGACGCCTGTTCCCTGCTCTCCGACTGCCCCGAGGCCTCCTGGGCCACCGGCACGGACGAGTCGGTGGACAGCCTGGCCAGGCAGTTACTCGGCGGCGAGGGCGACATCGCAGCGCACGCGTGGAACCTGGCCGAGAGCGGGGCCACGGTCGCCGACTTGCCCGCGCAGGCCGCCGCCGCGGTGGCCCACGAGCCGGATCTGATCACGGTCCTCATCGGGGCCAACGACGCCTGCGCCGACGACGTCGCCGACATGACGGCCACCGGGGACTTCCGCGCCGCGTTCACCGAGGCGATGGGCACCATCCGCGAGGAGCTGCCCACCGCCGAGGTGTACGTGGCGAGCGTGCCCGACCTGATGCACCTGTGGGAGGAGGGCAGCGGCTCGCTGATGGCCCGCGCCGTGTGGCGGATGGCGGACATCTGCCCGACCATGCTCAACGGCGCAGGGGACGAGGACGAGGCGACGGCCGGCCGCCGCACCGCGGTCCGCGAGCGGGTGGAGGAGTACAACGCGGTGCTCGAAGAGGTCTGCGGCGCCGACGCCTTGTGCCGCTACGACGGGGGCGCCGTCTTCGACTACCCGTTCACCTCCCGGCACATCAGCGACTGGGACTGGTTCCACCCCAGCCGGGCCGGGCAGTCCGAGCTGGCCGCGCTCGCCTACGAGGAGATCACCAGGGATTGACCTGGAGTCCGGACCCCGGGCGCTGGGAAGGCCCTTCCCTGGGCATTGACACGGTATAGACCGCCTTCTAACGTGGCCGCCAGCATTTCGAACGGCTAACGAAATATCGAACGACGTCTCGTTCGTGGAGGGTGACTTCCCGTGCGCATCACCGGAATCAGCACGCATGTCGTCGGAACTCCCTGGCGTAACCTCACCTACGTCCAGGTGCACACCGACGAGGGACTCACCGGCGTCGGTGAGACGCGGATGCTGGGGCACACCGACGCGCTGCTCGGCTACCTGAGGGAGGCGGAGGCCAACCACATCGCCGGGTCCGACCCCTTCGCGGTCGAGGACCTCGTGCGCCGCATGAAGTACGGGGACTACGGGCGGGCCGGGGAGATCGTGATGTCCGGCATCGCCTGCGTGGAGACCGCCTGCTGGGACATCAAGGGCAAGGCGCTGGGCGTGCCGGTCTGGCAGCTGCTCGGCGGCCGGGCCGACGCGGCGGACAACCGCGTCAAGGCCTACGCGAACGGCTGGTACACCGTCGAGCGCACCCCCGAGGCCTTCCACAAGGCGGCGCGGGAGGTCGTCGAGCGCGGCTACCTGGCGCTGAAGCTCGACCCGTTCGGCACCGGCAACTTCGAGCTGGACCACGCCGAGACCCTGCGTTCCCTCTCGCTCGTCGAGGCGGTCAGGGACGCGGTGGGCCCCGAGGTCGAGCTGCTGCTGGAGATGCACGGCCGCTTCAGCCCGGCGACCGCGATCCGGCTGGCCAGGGAGCTGGAGCCGTTCGCGCCCTCCTGGCTTGAGGAGCCGGTCCCACCGGAGAACCTGAAGGCCCTCGCCAAGGTCGCGGCGAAGACGAGCCTCCCGATCGCCACCGGCGAGCGCATCCACGACCGGATCGAGTTCCGCGAGCTGTTCGAGTCGCAGGCCGCGGACATCATCCAGCCCGACCTCGGCCACCTCGGCGGCATAGGGGAGATGCGCAAGCTGGCCGCCACCGCCGAGACCCACTACGTGCTGGTCGCCCCGCACAACGTCGGCGGCTCCGTGCTGACGGCCGCCAGCCTCCAGCTCGCCGGCTGCACCCCCAACTTCAAGATCCTGGAGCACTTCAACGACTTCGCCGACGCCCAGATCAAGAAGGTGGTCAAGGGCGCCCCGCAGGTCGTCGACGGATACTTCACGCTCTCCGATGAGCCGGGGCTCGGCGTGGAGTTCGACGCCGAGGCCGCGGCCGAATTCCCCCAGCAGCAGGCCCACTTCGACCTGTGGGCCGAGGACTGGCACAAGCGCGACGGGCGCGCGGGGAAGGCGGCGAACGGCCAGTGAGCGGCACGCCCGAGCCCCCGCCCGCCTCCGCTCCCCCACCGGCGGCGGGGCGCCGCGGGGCCGCGCGCAGCATCCTGGTGGAACGGCCGCGGACCCACCGGCTGGTCACCGGCCCGCTGCCCGAGCCGGGCCCGGGCGAGGCGCGGGTGGCGGTGCACGCGGCGGGCCTGTGCGCCAGCGACCGCGAGGTGTACGAGGGCACCAGGGCCGAGGGCTACGTCCGCTACCCCGTCGTCCCCGGCCACGAGTGGTCGGGGACGGTGGACGCGGTGGGGCCCGGCGTGGACGGGGCGCTCGTGGGCCGCAAGACGGTCGCCGAGGGCTTCCGCGCCTGCGGCACCTGCGCCCGCTGCCGCGCCGGGGAGACCAGCCTGTGCAGCACCGGCTACGAGGAGACCGGCTTCACCCGGCCCGGGGCGTTCGCCGACTACGTCGTGCTGCCCGCCCGGCTGCTGCACCCGCTGGACGAGGCGGCGGACCTGACCGCCGCGGCGCTGCTCGAACCGGCCGCCGTGGTGGCCGCCGCGGTCCTGCGGGCCGCCCCCAGGCCCGGGGAGTCGGTGGCCGTGGTGGGCGCCGGCACGCTCGGGCTGCTCGCCGTCCAGTTGCTGGCCGCCTCCTCGCCCTCGGGGCTGCTCGCCGTCGACCCGCGGGAGGGCCCGCGGGCCAGGGCGCGCGCGATGGGCGCCACCGAGGCGCTGGAGCCCGCGGCGGCGAAGGCACACGAGGGCGGCTTCGACCTGGTGGTGGAGACGGCCGGCGCGCCCGGCACCGCCCGCGACTCCTGCCGGCTGGCCCGCCGGGGCGGCCGGGTGGTGCTGACCGGCATGCCCGAGCCCGGCGCGCAGGGCATCGACCCGGTGCACCTGTCCGTCAGCCAGCTCACCGTCGCCAGCGTCTTCGGCGCCCCACCCGCCGCCTGGTGGTACGCGACGCGCGCCTTCGAGCAGGGGCTGCTGCGCCCCGGAGGGCTGATCACCCACCAACTGCCCCTCGAATCTTTCTCCGAAGCAATCGAACTCGTCGGTAGTGGCGACCCGGAAGTGGGCAAGGTCCTCCTGAAGCCGTAGCCGCCACAGCCGAAGCACCCGCAGCCCCCATCCCGCGCGTGGGCGGGAGTGGCCTCAAGCCCCTCCCGCCCGGCCTCCAACCACATACCGACCCCGTGAACCCGCGTACGGCATCCCGAACGCGGCTCAACGCTTCGAACCACCGCGAACAATGGAGCATCGTGTCTGAGTCCGCCTCCGCCAGAAACCGCCGCCCGGGCGATGCCGCCCTGGCCGCCCTCGGCTACGCAGCCCCGCCGGACGACCCAGCCGACGCCTCGCCGCACACCTTCCCGGACGGGGGCGGCTGGCGCACCGAGATACCGTCCGTCGAGGGCCCCGAGGCCCTGCACACGGTGCTGACCGAGGCCGCGCGCCTGGACGTGCCGATCCACCGCATCAGCCAGGGCAGCGGCGTGTGGATGCTCACGGACGCGGAGATCACCGAGATGACCGGGGCCTGCGCGCAGGCGGGCGTCGAACTGTGCCTGTTCACCGGCCCCCGAGGCACCTGGGACATCGGCGCCTCCACCCGCAGCCCCTCGGGCGGGGCGGGGCTGCGCGCCCGCGGCCACGACGCGCTGGCCGGGTGCGTGGAGGACGCGCTGCGCGCCGCAGAACTCGGCGTGCGCTGCCTGCTGGTGGCCGACGAGGGCGTGCTGTGGACGCTGCACCGGCTGCGCGCCGAGGGCACCCTGCCGCCGGACACCACCTTCAAGGTCTCCGCGCTGGTCGGCCCGGTGAACCCGGTCTCCGTCTCCGTGGTCGAGCGGCTGGGCGCGGACTCGGTGAACATCCCCTCGGACCTGACCCTGGAGCACCTCACGGAGATCCGGCGGGCCTCCCGGGTCCCCCTCGACTTCTACCTGGAGGCCCCCGACGACCTCGGCGGCTACGTGCGGATGTACGACATCGCCCAGCTGATCCGCCGCGGCGCCCCCCTGTACCTGAAGTTCGGCCTCAGCAAGGCGCCCGGGATCTACCCCTACGGCGCCCACCTGCGCGACGTCACGCTGCAGACCGCGCGCGAGCGGGTGCGCCGCGGGCGCCTCGCCCTCGACCTGCTGGCCAGGCTCGGCGCGGACGGCGGCATGTCGCCGCTCGGCTCCCGCCTGCCGGGCGAGCTCCAGCGCTTCTCCGCCACCGCCCCGCACACCCCGTCCCCCGCCCCGTGAGCGCTGCCCGCTCCCTCTTCCGTCCCCGCCCGCCGTCCGTTTCCCGCCCCCCGTCCCCCTCCCGTCCCCCGTCCGCCCCGGGCCCCCGTTGAGCCGGGCCCTCACCTGCTGCGCCACCCACCCCTCCCTGTCCGACCCGGAAGCAAGTGCGCGACCCCAGATACGAGAAAGGCACCACCACCAGTCGAAAGGACGTGACCCGCCATGGCTCGCGGATCAGCCGCCGCACGTGTTGCCACCGCCAGTGCCCTGCTCGCCCTGTCCCTGGCCGCCTGCGGCCAGGACAGCGGCCAGTCCTCCGAGGAGAGAGACGAGAACTCGGAGGGCGGAACAGTCGGCATCTCGATGCCGACCAAGTCGTCCGAACGCTGGATCGCGGACGGCGACAACATGGAACAGCTCTTCCAGGAGGCCGGCTACGAGACCGACCTCCAGTACGGCGAGGACCGGGTCGAGAACCAGATCGCGCAGATCGAGAACATGATCGCGCAGGGCGAGGACCTGCTGGTGATCGCGGCGATCAACGGCTCCTCGCTCGGCAACGTGCTCCAGCAGGCGGCGGACGCCGGCATCCCCGTGATCTCCTACGACCGGCTGCTGCTCAACACGGAGAACGTGGACTGTTACGCCACCTTCGACAACGAGAAGGTCGGCGAGCTCCAGGGCCAGTACATCGTGGACTCCCTCGGCCTGGCCGAGGGCGGGAACGAGAGCTTCAACATCGAGCTGTTCGCCGGCGACCCCGACGACAACAACACCCGCTACTTCTACCAGGGCGCGATGAACGTCCTCCAGCCCTACTTCGACAGCGGCCGGCTGGTGGTGCGCAGCGGGCAGACGGAGCTGAACGACATCACCACGGTCCACTGGAACGGCGCCGAGGCCCAGGACCGCATGGACGACCTGCTCACCGCCCACTACCGCAACGAGCGGGTGGACGCGGTCCTCTCCCCCTACGACGGCATCTCGATCGGCGTGCTCTCCGCGCTCAAGAGCATCGGCTACGGCTCGGACGACCTGCCCTACCCGGTGGTGACCGGGCAGGACGCGGAGCTGGCCTCGGTGAAGTCGATCATCGCAGGCGAGCAGACCCAGACCGTGTTCAAGGACACCCGCGACCTCGCGGCCCAGGCCGTGTCGATGGGCGACGCGCTGCTGCACGGGCAGGAGTGCGAGGCCAACGACACCGAGACCTACGACAACGGCGTGAAGGTCGTGCCCTCCTACCTGCTCGAACCGGTGAGCATCGACGCGAGCAACTGGCGCCTCCTCGTCGACGAGGGCTACTACACCGAGGAGCAGCTGAGCTGACCGGCCGCGGCTGAATTCCGGATCAGGGAGCGTACGCCATGGAGCGGCACGTACTCGAAATGCGCGGCATCAGCAAGAGCTTCCCCGGGGTCAAGGCCCTGGACGGCGTCAGCATGGCCGTGCGGCCCGGCGAGGTCCACGCCGTCTGCGGCGAGAACGGCGCCGGCAAGTCGACGCTGATGAAGGTCCTCAGCGGAGTCCACCCGCACGGCAGCTACGAGGGGGACATCCTCTTCGAGGGCGAGCCGTGCGCCTTCAAGGACATCCGCGCCAGCGAGGAGCGCGGCATCGTCATCATCCACCAGGAACTCGCCCTGGTGCCCCAGCTGTCCATCGCGGAGAACGTCTTCCTCGGCAACGAGCGGGCCGGCCGCGGCGGCATCATCAGCTGGTCCACCACGCTGATGGAGACCGAGCGGCTGATGAAGCGCGTCGGCCTCACCGACGAGCGGCCCCAGACGCGGGTGTCGGAACTCGGCGTCGGCAAACAGCAGCTGGTCGAGATCGCCAAGGCCCTCGCCAAGCGGGTCAAGCTGCTGATCCTCGACGAGCCGACCGCCGCGCTCAACGACGAGGACAGCAGGAAACTCCTCGGCCTCATCGCGGAGTTCCGCGATCAGGGCATCTCCTGCATCCTCATCTCGCACAAGCTGAACGAGATCAGGCAGATCGCCGACCAGGTCACCATCCTGCGGGACGGCCGGACCATCGAGACCCTGCCGGTGCGCCCCTCCCCCGGGGCGCCGCCCGAGGTGTCGGAGGACCGGCTGATCCAGGGCATGGTCGGCCGCGAACTCGACCAGTACTTCCCCGAACGCACCCCCTACCGGGGGGAGCAAGCCGGCCAGGTGGCGCTCTCCGTGGTCGACTGGACCGTGCGCCACCCGGCCGACCAGCAGCGCCGCGCGGTCGACTCGGTCTCCTTCGAGGTGCGCCACGGGGAGATCCTCGGCATCGCCGGGCTGATGGGGGCCGGCCGCACCGAGCTGGCGATGAGCCTCTTCGGCCGCTCCTGGGGACGCTACGAGCGCGGCCGGGTCTACCTGCACGGGAAGGAGATCTCCACCAGGACGGTCTCCCAGGCCGTCGGGCACGGCATCGCCTACGTCACCGAGGACCGCAAGACGTTCGGCCTCAACCTCATCGACAACATCTCCCGCAACATCTCCCTGGCCGCCCTGCCCCGGGTCGCCAGGCGCGGGCTGGTGGACGAGCACGCCGAGCGGCAGGTGGCCGAGCGGTTCCGCACCTCGATGAACATCAAGACGCCCACCGTGTTCGAGCAGACGGGGCGGCTCAGCGGCGGCAACCAGCAGAAGGTGGTGCTCAGCCGCTGGATCTACGCGGAACCCGAGATCCTCATCCTCGACGAGCCGACCCGCGGCATCGACGTGGGCGCCAAGTCCGAGATCTACACCGTGATCGACCAGCTCGCCGCGCAGGGCAAGGCCGTGGTGTTCATCTCCTCCGAGCTGTCGGAACTCCTCGGCCTGTGCGACCGCATCGCCACCATGGCCGCCGGCCGGCTGACCGGCGTGCTCGACCGGGCCGAGGCCACCCAGGAGGCGCTGATGCGCCTGATGACCAGAACCCAGACCGGCAAGGACACCACCGACGACGGCACGACGGGAGAGCGGTGACATGAGCCAGGCGACCCTTGGCAAGAGCACCTCGGAACGCCCGGAGGGCGGCGGGGGGCCCTCCGGCGGCGCGCGGTCGCTCGCCGGCCAGCTGCTGCGCGCGGTCAGGACCAACATGCGCCAGTCCGGCATGCTGATCGCGCTGGTCCTGCTGCTGGGCATGTTCCAGATCTGGACCGGCGGCGACGTGCTGCTGCCGCGCAACATCACCAACGTCATCCTGCAGAACAGCTACATCCTGATCCTGGCCATCGGCATGATGGTCGTCATCATCAACGGCCACATCGACCTGTCCGTCGGCTCGCTCGCGGCGTTCTCCGGCGGCGTGGCGGCCGTCCTCATGGTCGACCACGACATGTCCTGGCAACTGGCCCTGGCCATCTCGCTGCTGGTGGGCGCCGCCGTCGGCGCCTGGCAGGGCTTCTGGATCGCCTACATCGGCATCCCGTCCTTCATCGTCACCCTGGCCGGGATGCTCCTGTTCCGCGGCGCCACCCAGCTGCTGCTCGACGGGCAGTCGAAGTCGCCCTTCCCCGGCGGCTTCCAGGACATCGCCCAGGGCTACCTCCCGGAGGTGGGGCCGGACACGAACTACCACAACCTGACCGTCCTGATCGGGCTCGTGCTCTGCGCCGTCGTCGTCTTCTTCCAGTGGCGCAGCAGGCAGCAGCAGCGGGCGTACGAGCTTGAGGTCTCCCCGTTCAACCTCTTCGCGCTCAAGTGCCTGGCCCTGGTGGCCGCGATCCTGGCCTTCACGCTGACCCTGGCCAGCTACCGGGGCGTGCCGGTGGTGCTGCTCATCCTGGGCGGGCTGCTGGTCGTGGTCGGCTTCGTGATGCGGCACGCCGTCGTCGGCCGCCACGTCTACGCCCTGGGCGGCAACCGGGCCGCGGCCCAGCTGTCCGGCGTCAAGGACCGCCGGGTCACCATGGTGGTGTTCATCAACATGGGCGTGCTGGCCGCCCTGGCGGGCTGCGTCTACGCCGCCAGGCTCAACGCGGGCACCCCGGGCGCGGGCAACCTGTTCGAGCTGGAGGCCATCGCGGCGGCCTTCATCGGCGGCGCCTCCATGAGCGGCGGCGTCGGCACCGTGCTCGGCGCGGTCATCGGCGGCCTGGTGCTCGGCGTGCTGAACAACGGCATGTCGCTCGTCGGAGTGGGACCCGACTGGCAGCAGGTCATCAAGGGTCTGGTACTGCTGGCGGCGGTGGGCTTCGACGTGTGGAACAAGCGCCGGGCCGCCACCTGATACCGACCGCCTGGAAGGAGCGGCAGCCATGTCCACCCCTCGTCCGGCCGCGCAGGGTCCGCTGCGGGAGCCGTTCGGCCGACTCGCCGACGGCACCGAAGTCCACCGGTGGACCCTGGCCCGCGGCGGCACCCGCCTCGGGGTGCTCGCCTACGGCGGCGTCGTGCAGTCCCTCGAACTGCCCGACCGCGACGGCCGGACGGCCAACGTCTCCCTCGGCTTCGGCTCCCTGGAGCCCTACCTCGCCGGCTCCCCGTACTTCGGGGCACTGATCGGGAGGTACGGCAACCGCATCGCCGGCGGGCGCTTCACGCTCGACGGCCGCGAGTACCGCCTCCCGGTCAACGACGGGCCCCACAGCCTGCACGGCGGGGACGAGGGCTTCGACAAGCGGCTGTGGGAGGTGACCCCCTCCTCCCCGGCCGGGCTGACGCTCCGCCTCACCAGCCCGGCCGGGGACGCGGGTTACCCCGGCACGCTGGAGACGCGGGTGAACTACACCCTCACCGAGGAGGGGGCGCTGCGCATCGACTACGCGGCCACCACCGACGCCACCACCCCGGTGAACCTCACCAGCCACATCTACTTCAACCTCGCGGGCGAGGGCGCGGGACCGGTGGCCGACCACCGGCTCGGCCTCGCCGCAGGCCGCTACACCCCGGTCACCGAGACGCTGATCCCCACCGGGGAGCTGGCGCCCGTCGAGGGCACCCCCTTCGACTTCCGCCGCGCCAAGCCCATCGGCCGCGACCTGCGGGAGGCCCACCCGCAGCTGCTGCACGCCCAGGGCTACGACCACAACTTCGTGCTGGACAAGGGCGTCACCGCCGCCCCCGAGCACGTCGCCACCCTCTTCGACCCGGGCTCGGGCCGGGTCATGAAGGTGGCCACCACCGAGCCCGGCATCCAGTTCTACAGCGGCAACTTCCTCGACGGCACCCTCGCGGGACCCTCCGGCCGCACCTACCGCCAGGGCGACGCCCTCTGCCTGGAGACCCAGCACTTCCCCGACTCGCCGAACCACCCCCACTTCCCCGCCACCTGGCTCCACCCCGGCCGCACCCACCGCTCGACCACGATCTACTCCTTCGGCGTCCGCTGACCCGGCCCGGGGCCCCCGGGCCCCGGTGGACCCGGCTGCCCCGGTGGAGGCCGTGGACCCGGTGGCCGCGGCGGACCCGGTGGGACGCCGCCCGCTTTTCACCCGGACGAGCGAGCAGAAAGCCGCTTCCGCTGACGCGGCCCCGGGCAGGTTGCCTGCGCAACTGCCCATCCACACAAGGGAGATGGCTTTGGCCACGTACCGTACGGAGATCCAGACCGGTGGTCCCGAGGGCACCTGGTCGCCCGACGCGGACCTGGAGGTCTCGTTGCAGAACCGCGCGCAGGTGGTTCCCGCGAACGGCGCGCCGAGCACCGGCACCCAGGTCACCTGGAGCAGTCCACAAGGAAACGGGAACATCACCTTCTTCGACGAAGGTTCACGTTTCCAGGGCGCGGCCCAGTTCCCCGGCGAGGGACCGGTCGGCTACCGGGGCACCCTCCAGTAGCGGCGGCAACGCGCTTCTCCGGTAGCGGCGCCGGCGAACTCCTCGGGTAGCGGCGGCGCCGGCGCCGTCCTCCGATCCGTGCGGCGGCCACGTTCCTTCGGTCCCGGGCCGCCGCACGGACCACCCGGCGCCTCCCCCACCACCCGGCGGCAGGCCCCGGCGGGCCCGCCTCAGTCGTTGCGCGGGACCGTGAGGTAGTTCTCGCTGCTTGACCAGGTGAGGACGCTCTCGTGGGCGCCTCTGATCTCGTCGAGGGGCACCTCCTCGGGTGCGTCGGGGGTGCAGCGTGAGTAGATGATGCCGTCCGACTCGTCCTGGCAGGGATACGGATCGTCGATCAGGCCGCCCTCGGGGGTTTCCCATTCCACGCCCGGAATTCCCCCCTCCCAGGGCAGGTGGCCGGCGCTCGGGGCACGTCCCCAGCCTTCCAGTTCCTCCTGCGCCGCCTCCGCGTAGTCGGGTAACGCCTCGGCGATCCGCCGCAGCAGGGCAGGCATGTCCTCGTCCGTACCGAAATAGGCCGTCGCCCGCACCGAGCACTCCAGGGCGGGACCCGGGGCGTCCTGCAGCTCGTAGTCCCAGCCCTGGCCCCGGAGACACAGGTCGCGTACCACCACGGTGTAGCGGTGCAGCTCCGGCAGGCTTTGCGTCACCTCGTCGAGCTCCGCCTGCACCGCGTCGAGCGCCCGCGCGCGCACTTCCCCAGTCCCCGGGGCGGTCGCCCGGTCCCTGAGCTCCTCCGCCGACGGCTCTCCGGGCGCCCGGCAGGCGACGGTCGTCGCGAGGGCCAGCGCGGGGAGCAGCGCGGCGGCGGCGGTGCGGGTCCGCAGGTCTCGTGCGGGCGGCAGCTTCGGCATGTTCCAACCTCTCCTGGTTTTAGGTCTGTTGGGGTTCCAGGATGGGGCTGGGAAGCCGGACGGCGGGGAAGCGAGGCGGCGTGTCCTGAACCGGAGGCGGGCGAGAACCCGCCCGCGCCCCGGGGCCGGTTTCACTCGATCGGGCAGGGGCGCGGTCGCATCCGGTGACGTGGGGCCGGGGAGGGTGGGGGTGGCAGGGCTCGCGGTGGCAAGGGGTTGAACGGTCTGCGGGCGCTTGGCCGTTGGTTGCGTGGCCGCCCCGCTCCTTCCTCCTCGGGGTGGCCGCGCGACGGCGGGCCGCTCAGTGCCGGCCGCCGCAGCAGGGGTGGGTGTCGGGGATGTCGAAGGGGACGTAGGTGCCGCCGCGGGCCGGCATCAGGCGCAGCAGCAGGTCGTCCTCCTCCCATTCGGGGCGCAGGTGGGCGCGGGTGTCGAGGAGCGCGGTGGGCTCGGGCACCAGGCCGCCGAGGGCCACGGTGCGGGTGATCGCCGTCCGGTCGAGGAGTTCGCCGACGGTGAGGGTGCCGGTGGTCTGCGACCAGCCGGGGAAGAGCACCGCGCGCCCGGAGCGCAGGGCCGCGGCGGCGGCCCCGGCGGCGGCGCCCTCGTGGTGTTCGGGCGGGCCGGTGCGGGCGTCCTGCCAGGCGGTGGCGAGGCCGAGTTCGGCGGCGAGGCCACCGGCGAGGCGGTCGTAGGCGGCACCGGTCTCCGCCGGGCCCGGCAGGCTGAGGCTCAGCGCGAGGATCGGGCCGGGGGCCCGCACCGGGTGCGTGCAGCCCAGGGTGCCGCCCGGGAGCGCGAGGGCCGCAGCGAGGCGGTGCAGCAGGTGGTCGGCGTCCGGCAGGTGCCGGGAACCGGCGCTGAGGCCGATCGGCGGCACGGCGGCGGGTGGGGGCACGGTGGCGCTCCAGGGGTGGGGAGGAGGCGAGGAAGCTTGGGGGCCGGGCCGGGGCGAACCCGCAACGGCCCGGGCCGAACCCCGACCGGGCGGGGAGCCGGAAAGCGGCCCGGCCCGGGCCGGGGCGAACCCCAACGGCCCGGGCCGCGGCGCGGGACCCGCCGCCAGGCGTCAGGCGGGTGGCCGCGCCGCGGCCCCGGGAGAAGCCGCAGGTCCGGTTCGCGACGGCCGGCGGCGAGGGGGGTTACTCGGGCAGCACCCACATCGGGTTGGAGTAGAACCACAGGTCCTGCCACGGGTCGGCGTCGCCGAGCACGTCGAGGGCGGGGCCCGCCGGGTCCACGTCCGCGCCGTACAGGCCGGGCTGGCTGCGGTTGCCGTCGGTGCCGCGCAGCCGGACGTAGAGCGGCTGGTCGACGCGGCCGAGCGAGTAGGTCAGGGTGACGGTGCCCGTCGAGCGGTTGACGTCGAAGGAGGTGACGACCTTGGCCTGGCGCGCCCGGAAGGTGTCCTTGTCGCGCTGGGTGCCGGTGACCGCGCCCTGGATGACGTCCACGCGGGCCAGCTCGGGCACGAACTGCGCCCAGTTGGGGCCGTTGGCCAGGGCGATCTCGATGGACAGCTCGACCCGGGTGCCGCGCCGCACGTGCAGCGAGCCGCCCAGGGTGACGGACCTGCCGCCGCCGCGCAGCCGGGCGTCCAGGCCGGAGATCAGCCCGCCGTGGTCCACCCAGATGCGCCCGGCGCGGATGCCCTCCATGACGGCGGCGTAGGAGAAGTTCCGGGCGCCGACGTGGGTCCTGCTGTACTGGCCGGGCCAGAAGTCGGTGTTGTCCGTGAGCAGCCCGGAGCCGGCGTACACCGGCGGGGTGTGGAAGCCGTTGCCCTCGAAGTCGTCGTCCGCGGGGGTGACCGAGGTGTCGCCGTAGATCTTGTGGGAGTCGGAGTTGGCGGTGATCCACCAGGGCTTGCCCTCGGCGAGGAGGCTGTCCCACAGGCCGCCCACGGTGGCGGTCATCCAGTCGAAGCCGCCCCAGGTCCGGTAGGACTCGGCCGGGTAGCCGGCGAAGGAGTCGGCGCTCGGGCTGGACTCGTAGCCGCCGCGCCCGCTGCCGGGCCCGTGCGGGGCGGGGATGCCGCCGGCCTGGTGGCCGGGGGCGCCCTCGAAGCCGACGGCGATGGTGGGCTGGGCGTCGCGCCAGGCGCGGATCTCGTGCGGCGAGTCGATGCCCTTGCGGGAGGGGTGGTTCGCCAGCATCAGGGCGTCCTTGACCTTGTTGCGGCGCACCTGGGAGGCGAGGAAGTCGAGGCCGGCGATGGCCAGGGCCTCGTTCTGCGGGGTGTTGGCGGTGGCGGACTGCACCGCGCCGTCGTAGTCCCGCTCGAACTGCTTGAGGACCTCGACCTCGTTGCGGCCCGGGTGCACGAACACGGTGCCGTGCTCGGCGGCCGGGATGTTCCACTCCAGGCCCTGGAAGACCAGGGTGTCCTCGTGGGCGGAACGGGCCGCCTGGATGTCGGGGTTGACCTTCTCGACGCCGATCCTGACGTGCTGCTCGGTGCCGTGGTCGGTGATGACCATCCAGTCGAGGCCGTGGGCGGCGGCCTGGCGGACCTGGTCGATGACCCGGTACTGCGCGTCGGGGCTGTACTGGGTGTGGATGTGGTGGTCGCCCGCGAGCCAGGTGAGGCCGCCGCCCCCGTTCCCGCGGCTGCCCGCGGCAGACGAGGCAGACGCAGCAGGGGAGGAGGCGGCGGCGCCGCCGGCCCCGGCCAGCACGCTCGCCCCGGCCACGCCGGCGCCGAGCAGGCCGGCGCGGCGCAGCATGGAGCGGCGCGTGAGCTGGTCGGGGCTCAACTCGCTGTCGGGGACCGCGAGGTCCATGGCCGCGGGCAGCGGTCTGGTCTCCTCGTGGTCGTGACCGTGGCCGTGCGGGTGGTGATGGCCGTGCGGGTGGCCGTGGCCGTGGTGGTGTCCGTGCCCCATGTCGTACTCCCCGGGGGATGCGCTCTCGTGTCGATTGCCGGGGGCACTCTTGAGCGCGCACATGAACGGCGGGTGAGCGGGGGAAGACGGCCCTCTTGAGAGCGACTGACCGGTTCGCCCGCCCTGACCGGGAAGCGGGGTTTTCGCGGCGTGGGGCGGTCGCCCTTCGGCCGCGCCGGAGCCCCCTCAGCCGAGCCGGATCACGTTCCAGGACAGCGGTTCCAGGGTGGCGCGGAGGACGCCGCCGGCCAGCGTGGTCCCGGTGGCCTGGTGCGGGGTGACGCGCTCGGGCTCGGCCGCGGTGTTGCGGGCCTCGGGGTCGGCGTCGGCGAGCACGGAGTGCTCGGTCACCTCCGTCAGGCCCAGGCCGTGGAGGGTGACCTCGAGCGGCAGCGGCTCGGTCTGGTGGCGGTTGACGGCGAAGACGGTGACGGCGCCGGTGGCCTCGTCGCGGACCGCGGTGGCGTGCAGCAGGTCCACCTCGCCGTAGCGGCGGGTCAGGTGCCGGGGCCCCTCGGGGCGCACGTCCAGGACGGTGCCGCGGCCGTACTTCGAGGCCTGCGCGAAGGGGTGGAACGTCGTCTGCCGCCAGGCCGCCCCGCCCGGCTCGGTGGCGATCGGGGCGATGACGTTGACCAGTTGGGCGAGGCAGGCGACCTTGACCCGGTCGGCGTGCCGCAGCAGGGCGATCAGCAGCGAGCCGAAGACCACGGCGTCGGTGACGCTGTAGTTGTCCTCCAGCAGCCGCGGCGCCTCGCTCCAGTCCTCGCCACGGCCCTCGTCGGAGAGCTGGGGGGCGCCGCCGCTCTGGTACCACACGTTCCACTCGTCGAAGGAAAGCGTGATGCGCTTGGGCGACTTGAGGCGGGCGCCGACGTGGTCGCAGGTGGCGACGACGTTCTCGATGAAGGACTCGGTGTCGACGGCCGAGGCGAGGAAGGAGTCGCGGTCGCCGTCCTCCTCCTGGTAGTAGGCGTGCAGGGAGATGTGGTCGACCAGGTCGTAGGCGTGGCCGAGGACGGTACCCTCCCAGGCCGCGAAGGTCGGCATGCTCTGGGACGAGCTGCCGCAGGCGACGAGTTCGACGCCGGGGTCGGCCTGCCGCATGGCGCGGGCCGTCTCGGCGGCCAGCCGCCCGTACTCGTCTGCGGTCTTGTGGCCGGTCTGCCAGGGGCCGTCCATCTCGTTGCCCAGGCACCACAGCGCGACGCCGTAGGGGTCCTTGTCGCCGTGGGAGGCGCGGAGGTCGGACAGCTCGGTGCCGCCGGGGTGGTTGGCGTACTCCTGGAGCTCGATGGCCTCGGCGACGCCGCGGGTGCCCAGGTTGACGGCGAGCATCGGCTCGGCGTCGATCTTGCGGACGAAGTCCATGAACTCGCCGAGGCCGAACTGGTTGCTCTCGGTGGAGCGCCAGGCCAGGTCGAGGCGGCGCGGGCGGCGCTCTCTGGGGCCGACGCCGTCCTCCCACTTGTAGCCGGAGACGAAGTTGCCCCCCGGGTAGCGCACCACGGTCACGCCGAGCTCGCGCACCAGGTCGAGGACGTCGCCGCGCAGGCCCGCCGCGTCGGCGGTGGGGTGGCCCGGCTCGTAGACGCCGGTGTAGACGCAGCGGCCGAGGTGCTCGACGAAGGAGCCGAACAGCCTGGGGTCCACGGGTGAGACGGCGAAGGCGGGGTCGAGGGTGAATCGGGCGGTGTGCGGTGCGTCGCTCATGCGGGTCCCTGTGTGCTCGCGTCCTGCTGGCGAAACGTACGAAATCTCGTACGGCGATCGTTACTTCGAACAGAACTTAGGCGGGGCACCGATCCCCCGTCAACGGGTGGGCGGGCGGTGATCCCCGAGCCGTGGGGGGATCGCCGCCCGCCGGCCGGGCGCCCCGCCCCTTGCGGAGGGCGCCCGGCGATCCGGTGCCGGCGCCGCTACTGGCCGGCGAGGCCGGTGTGTGCGACGCCGCGGACGATCTGCCGCTGGAAGAAGACGAACACCACCAGCAGCGGGAGCCCGCCGATGATGACCGAGGCCATCATCTGGGCGTAGCGGACGCCGAAGGAGGACTGCACGTTGACCAGGCCGACGGGCAGCGTCATGCCGTTGGGGTCGGTGGTGACCAGGAAGGGCCACAGGAAGTTGTTCCAGGTCTGGATGAACGTGAAGATGGCCACCGCCGCGAGCACCGGCCGCGACAGGGGGATCACGATCTGCCAGAACACCCGCCAGCGCCCCGCGCCGTCCACGTAGGCGGCCTCCTCCAGCTCGCGCGGCAGGCCCTCGAAGAACTTCACCAGGATGAAGACCATCGCGGGCACGGCGACCTGGGGGAGGATCACGCCCCAGTAGGTGTCCACCAGGTGCAGGGAGACCATCTCGGCGAACAGCGGGGCGATCAGCACCTGGGGCGGCACCATGATCCCGGCGAGCACCAGGCCGTAGAGCACCTTCTGCCCGCGGAAGCGGGTGCGGCTGAAGCCGTAGGCCGCCATGGCGGTCAGCAGCACGGTGAGGACGGTGGTCACGCTCGCGATGTAGGCCGTGTTGAACAGCCACCTGGGCAGGTCCCCCGACTCCCACACCTTGCGGTAGGCGTCGAGGGTGAGGTGCGAGCCGATCCAGTGGAAGCCGGTGTCGGTGGTCTCGTTGTCCGGCTTCAGGGAGGTGGCCAGGGCCCAGGCGAGCGGCAGCAGCCACAGCACGGCCAGCAGGATGGCGCAGCACAGGAGCGCGATCCGCCCCGGCGTCCAGCGGGCCGTGCGCCCGCCGCTGTCCTCCTCGCCGCGGGGCAGCAGGGCGTTGCGCACGGCGGTCAGGGCGCTCATGCGGGGTTCTCCTCACGGGAGCGGCGGGTGAGCCGCAGGTGGATCAGGGAGACGATCACGATCAGCGCGAAGAAGATGTACGAGATCGCGGACGCGTAGCCGACGCGGTAGCCGGTGAAGCCGGTCTGGTAGACGTACTGGAGGATCGGCCGCGTCGAGTCGTCGGGGCCGCCGCCGGTCATGATGTACACCTGGTCGAAGATCTTCAGCGAGGCCAGCAGCTGGAGCACGACGACGACGCCCGTGGTGCGGTTGAGCATCGGCAGGGTGATGCTGCGGAACCGGTGCCAGGCCCCGGCCCCGTCGAGTTCGGCCGCCTCGTACAGGTGCTGCGGGATGGCCTGGAGGGCGGCGAGGTACAGCAGGAAGTTGAAGCCGACGGTCCACCAGACGGTGGTGAGGACGACCGAGAGCATCGCGTACCTGGTGTCGGTCAGCCAGCCGATGCCCGGGTGCAGGCCCAGGAAGTCGAGCAGCTGGTCGGCGAAGCCGAAGTCCGAGGGGTAGATCACCCACAGCCACAGCAGGCAGACCACGCCCGAGGGCAGCACGAAGGGCGTGAACCAGCTCAGCCGCCACAGCCAGCTGACGAAGCGGAGGTGGTGCGCGAGCAGGGCGAAGACCAGCCCCATCACGACGAGCGGCACGGTGGACAGCACGGTGAACCAGATCGTGTTCCACAGCGAGGACCACACGTCGGGGTCGCTCAGGGCGTCCGCGTAGTTGTCGAGCCCCACGTAGTCGGAGTGGGTGCCGGCGATGTCCTCGTTGGTGAGGCTCATCTTCACGCCCCACAGCAGCGGCCAGACCAGGAAGAGCGCGTAGACGACGAGGAAGGGCAGGGTGAAGACCAGCCCGTGCTCCAGCCAGTGGCGGCGGACGGTGCGGGCGGTGGCCGGGGCGGGCGGCTGGGAAACGCGGGGCGGCGCGGCGGCCGGGGTCGTGGTGCTCATGCCGTCTCCCCGAACGGGTTGGGGGTGTCCAGGAGGTCCTGGAGCCGTGACTTCGCCTCCGCGAGCGCGTTCTCCGGCGAACGGGAGCCGGTGAAGACGCCGGAGAAGACGGCCCCCAGCTCGATCTCCAGCGCGGAGGCCGAGCCGGCGAACCAGGCCGGCGGGTCCAGGACGACGTCGTCGATGACCGAGCGGTACTCGGACTGCGGGCGCATGTCGAGGTATTCGGGCTTCTCCAGCGTCGGCAGGTAGGCGGGCACGTGGCCGCCGGCCGCCCAGTCCACGGAGTTCTTCAGCAGCCAGGCGACGAACTCGTGCGCGGCCTCGTTGCCCGGCCCGCCGCGGTCGGTCTGGTTGGGCAGGACGAAGGAGTGGCAGTCGGCCTCCACGCGGCCCGAGCCGAAGATGTCGGGCAGCCGGGTCATCGAGAACGGCACCTCGTTGTTGAGGAAGGTGGACACCTCCCACTCGCCGTTGATGAAGAAGCCGCCCTGGCCGCTGGAGAAGAGGCCCACGCTCGCGGCGTAGTCGGTGCGCGGGGCGATCAGGCCCTCGTCGCTCAGCATCCGCATGAACTCCAGGACCTCAAGGGCCTTCTGGTCGTCCAGCGTCATGCGGGTGCCGTCCTCGCTGAGCATGGTGGCGCCCGTCTGCGAGTACAGGGTCCAGAAGATGCGCCAGGGGCCCACCGTGTCCGCGCCGAGCGTCTCGACGACGAGCCCCGGGCCGCCGATCACCTCGCCCGCGGCGCGGATCGCGGCGACGAACTCCTCGGGCCCCGTGGTGGGGACCAGCCGGCCGTCGGCGTCCAGCAGTCCGGCCTGTTCGCATATCTCGGTGTTGAAGTAGAGGACGATCGGGTGGGTGTCCAGTGGTATCGCGTACTGCTTGCCGCCCGCCTGCCCGCGGCGCCACAGGTCCGGGGGGAAGTCGGCCTCGGTGACGCCGTGTTCGGCGAGGAGGTCCAGGTCGAAGGGGTTGAGCAGCCGGCCGGGCGCGAAGCCGGGGAGCCGGGTGATGTGGAGCACGGCCACCTCGGGGGCCCGGCCGCCGGCGCCCGCCATGGCGAGCTTCGTGTAGTAGGGCGAGCCCCAGGCGAGGGTGGCCGCCTGGAGGTCGACGTCCGGGTGGCTCTGCTGGTACGCGTCCAGCATCGCGGCCATGGTGACGCCGTCTCCACCGCCGAAGAGGTGCCAGTAACGCAGCCGGGTCTTGCCCGAGGCGACGCCGCTGGGTGCGGCGCACCCGGCCGCCGACAGGGCGCCGAGCGCCCCGGCGCCGGCGAGTGATCCCAGCACGCGCCTGCGGCTCGGTCTCGGAGGTGGCAAGGAAGAAGGGAACATGCGGCCCGCCCATCCCATAAGTATTCGCAATTTCGAACATGGATCGGATGTACGAACGAAAGTTAGGGGTGGCGTGCGGCACCGTCAACGGTCGTGCAGCAGTTCGCCGCGGATTCTCGCGTGTCGGTGGCGGCGCGTAGTCTGACGGGCGACCGAGCGAAACCGGCGGGCCGGCGCGCGGGGCCGACGCACGAGCCGGGCAAGCGGAGCGGCGCAGCCGGCCGGGGGAGGCGCAGCCGGGAAGCGGCGCCGGGAAGGGGAGCGACGGAATGGCGGGCCGGAGACGGGGCACGGGGGCACTCGGGAGGTTCGGGATACCCGGAGGGCTCGGCATGTCCGGGACGCTCGGGATACCCGGGGCGCTCGGGGCGCTCGCGCTGCTCACCGGCTGCGGCAGCACGCTGCCCGAGACGCCACAGCCGCCGCCGCCCGCGGGCGCCGAGCCCTCGGACGCGCCCTCGGAGGGCTGGGGCGGTGAGCTGGGGCCGAGCGCGGAGGTGGGCCTCTCCGGGCTCCCCCCGGAAGAGCCACTCCCGCCCTGGCGGCACGGCGAGGAGGAGACGTACCCCGGCTGCCCGCCCGAGGTTACCGCCGAGGCGCACGACGGCGTCGTGCTCTGCGCCTACCTGACCACGGACTGATCCGCGCGCCCCGGATGCGCCCGCGTACGCCATCGGGCGGACTTCGGCGGCGACTCGCCGCCAGAGCCCCACCGCTCCCGGCGTGCCTGCGTACGTTCGTCCGAGCCGGGGCGGCCCCGCCCTTTCCGACCTGTGTCACGGAGGGCCGAATGAGCGAGCAGATGGCGGATCGCATTCCCCTGCGGCGCGGCTATCGGGAGGGGCTGCCCAGCGAGCTGATCGCGGAGTTCCTCGGCACCTTCGTCCTGGTCCTCATCGGCATCGGCTCCGTCGCCGTCGCCGTCGTCGGCCTGCCAGGCTCCGACCGCCAGCCGGGCCCGTTCACCGCCGCCAACTGGCTGATCATCGCCTGGGGCTGGGCGATGGGCGTGGTCTTCGGCGTCTACGTCGCCGGCGGCATCAGCGGCGCCCACATCAACCCGGCGGTGACCCTCGGCTTCGCCGTCCGGGGCCGCTTCCCGCTGTGGAAGATCCTGCCCTACTGGGCGGCGCAGATCCTGGGCGCCTTCGCCGCCGCGGGCGTCATCTACGCCACCTACCGCTGGGCCATCAACGCCGCCAACGACAAGGCGGGCACCGGCAAGACGGAGTCCCTGGACACCTTCTCCATCTTCGCGACCTTCCCCGCCAAGTACTTCGGCAACTCCTGGTGGGGCCCGCTGCTCGACGAGATCGTGGCCACCGCGCTGCTGCTCCTGCTGATCTGCGCGCTCCTCGACACCCGCAACTCCGCCCCCCAGGCCAACCTCGCCCCCCTCCTCATCGGCCTCGTGGTCTTCATGATCGCCCTCGCCTACGGCACGAACTCCGGCTACGCCATCAACCCGGCGCGCGACCTCGGGCCGCGGGCGTTCACCTTCTTCGCCGGCTGGGGCCACATCGCCTTCCCCGGCACCTTCGGCTGGTTCGGCAACTACTGGTGGATTCCCCTCGTCGGCCCGCTGATCGGCGCGATCCTCGGCGTCCTGGTCTACGACCTGCTCGTCACCCCCTTCGTCAAGGTGCGCGGCCTCGCCCGCGAGGAGGGGGCCGACCTGTCCCGGCCCGAGGAGGGCGAGTAGCCCCCCGTTCCGCTCAGGCGGTCCCCTCGCCCCGGCCCGTGGCCAGGTCGAGCAGCGGCCCTTCGAGCCTGGCGGCCAGGTCCGCGTCGGCCTCCCGCGCCTCCCGCAGGAAGGCGCGCGTGGCCGCCGAGAGGGCGCGCCTCAACTCGCGCGCGCCCAGGTCGCGTACCAGCGCCTCCGCCAGCGGGTCCGTGACCTCGGGCGGCAGCAGGTGGGCCCCCTTGGCATAGGCGGTGGGCAGGCCGAGCCGGTGGCAGGCGAGCGTCAGCACGTGCCCCCTGAGGGCGCCGATCCAGTGCTCGGCCTGCCAGCCCCGGCCGCGTTCCACGGAGATCCTGGCGTGCAGCACGTGGTGCCAGGCGAGCCCGATCAGGTGGTCCACGTCCGGGGCTGAGGCGGGCCGCCGGCCGGCCGCCTCGCCGAAGAGCAGCCGGAAACCCCCCTCGCCGACCGGCCCGAAGGCCCCGGCGGGCGCGAAGCCGAGGTCCGCCTCCAGGCCGCCGGGAAGCAGGAAGGCGCGGTAGCGGAACGGGGGCGCCACCAGGTCGAAGTGGTGCAGGGCGCCCAGCTCCCGGTAGGCGAACTCCCCGAAGGCGGCCGCCGCCTCGGGCAGTGCGGTGCCCTCGGCCACGCCGAGGAAGAGGTCGAGGTCCGACCAGCGGTCCGCGTGGCCCGCCGCCGCCGAGCCGGTCAGCGCGGCCCCGGTGATCCGCGGGTCCTCGCGGGCGAGGCCGAGCAGCCGTTCCAGAACCGCGTCCCGCTCCTGTGCAGTGAACATCCGCCGACGGTACGCCGACGACGGCAACGCGGCCCGTGCCGGGGCCGGTTCGCCGCCTCTCCCGCTGTGCGTACCGGTAGGTACACTTTTCCGGTGAGCACCTCGGAACGCCTCATCGAGAGCACCCGCGAGCTGCTGTGGGAGCGCGGGTACGTCGGCACCAGCCCCCGGGCCATCCAGCGCCGGGCGGGCGCCGGGCAGGGCAGCATGTACCACCACTTCGCGGGCAAGTCCGACCTGGCCCTGGCGGCGATCACCCGCACCGCCGAGGAGCTGCGGGCCCAGGCCGAGGCCCGGCTGGGCGGCCCGGGCGGCGCGGTGGAGCGGATCGCGGCGTACCTGCGGCGCGAGCGGGAGGTGCTGCGGGGCTGCCCGGTGGGGCGCCTGACCCAGGACCCGGACGTGATGGCCGACGAGGCGCTGCGCCGGCCGCTTGAGGAGACCTTCGGGTGGCTGCGGGAGCGGATCGCCGCGGTGCTGGCCGAGGGCGTCGAGAGCGGGGAGCTCGACCGCGGGCTCGACCCGGCGGCCACCGCCTCCGCCCTGGTCGCCGTGCTCCAGGGCGGGTACGTGCTGGCGCGCGCGGCCGGCACGGAAGAGCCGTTCGCCGAGGCCGTGGAGGGCGCCCTCGGCCTGCTCGCCGCCCGGGCCGCCCCCGCCGGCCGGCCCGGCCCGGGCGCCGGCCGCCCCTGACCCGGGCGGTCAGGCGGCGACGCCCACCGCCTTGCCCTCGGTCGCCGGGTCGCCCAGGCAGGCCAGCAGGGCGTCGGCCACGTCGGCGCGGCCGATGGTCCTGCCGCCCGGCACGTTGCCGCCCACGACCCGGCGGTAGGCGCCGGTGTGCGGCCTGCCGGTGAGCCTGGGCGGCCGGACGACGGTCCACCGCGCGCCGCTCGCCGCGATGACCCGCTCCATCTCCCGCAGGTCGGCGTAGCTGTGCCGCAGCAGCAGGTGCAGCAGCGGGTACGCCACCGCACGCGTCAGCAGGTCGGCCCCCTCTCCCGGCGGGCCGACGGGGGCGGCGCTCACGGCCACCAGGCGCTCGGTGCCCGCCCGTTCCATGGCGGTCAGGATCGCGCGCAGCGCGGGACCCGCGACGGGTTCGGTCTTCGCCTGCCTGTTGCTGCGCGCGCCGAGCGCGGATATCACCGCGTCGCGCCCGGCCAGGAGGGGCGCGAGGGCCCCGGCGTCGGTGACGTCCGCGACGGTGACCACGTCGAGCCCCGGCCCTTCCGGGTGGGCCAGCCTGGCCGGGTCGCGGACGACCGCGGTGACCCGGTGGCCGGCGTCGAGCGCCTGCCGGACGACCTGGTGGCCGACGCCGCCCGTGGCGCCGAAGACGGTGAGCTTCATGGGCATGTCCTTGCCGTGTCCTTCGTGAGGGAACGGGCCCCCGAGCCCGGCCGCGGCGCATCGCGGGGCAGGGCCGCCAGGGGTGGGTGAGCATTTACTCACCCCGGTCTCCCTGTAGGGTGAGTGAATGCTCACCCCGAAGTCAAGCCGGCCGACGCCCGAGCGCCTGCTGGACGCCGCGGAGCGGCTGATGCGCTCCGTCGGCCTGGCGAACGCCACCACCAAGGCGATCGCCCGCGAGGCCGGATGCTCGGAGGCCGCGCTCTACAAGCACTTCGCCAACAAGGAGGAGCTCTTCGTCCGGGTCCTCACGGAGCGCTCGCGGAACGCCGGCCCGCTGCTCGCCGAGCTGACCGCGGACCCCGGCGGGCGGAGCGTGGAGGAGTGCCTGACCGAGATCGCGCGCCGGGCCGCGCTCTTCTACGCCGACGCGATGCCGATGGCGGCCTCGCTCTTCGCCGAGCCCGCGCTGCTCGGCCGCCACCGGGAGGGCCTGCGGGAGATCGGCCGGGGGCCGCATATGGTGCTCGATGCCCTCACCCGGTACCTGCGGCGGGAGCGGGAGCGGGGCCGCGTCTCCCCGGAGGCCGACCCGTACGCGGCGGCGGCCCTGCTGCTCGGGGCCTGCTTCCAGCGGGCGTTCTTCCTGCACTTCTCCGGGGAGGACGTGGTCACGCCGATCGAGGAGTTCGCGCCCGCCGTCGCCCGCACCACCTGGGCCGCCCTCCGCTGAGCCGCCGCCCGTGGCAGGGTGGGGGCATGCGGGAGGGGACACCGGAGGAGACCGGGGAGCAGGTGCTGCGCGGGGGCTTCGTCAACCGGGTGGTGCGCGTGGGCGACACGGTGCGCCGTCGGCCCACGGCGCGCTCCGCCTTCGTCGCCGAGTTGCTGGCGCACTTCGCGGCGCACGGCTGGCGGGGCGCGCCCCGGCGGCTGGGCCGGGACGAGCAGGGGCGCGAGGTCTTCGGCTACGTCGCGGGGCGGGTGGCGCTTGAGCCCGGGGAGCAGGCGGCGGCCCGCTCCCCCGAGTGCCTGGCCGAAGTGGCGCGTCTCGTCAGGGAGTTCCACGACCTGACCAGCGGCACGCCGCTCGCCGCGGGCGCCGAGGTCGTCTGCCACAACGACCTCTCGCCGCGCAACACGGTCTACGCGGTCGACGCGGACGGATGGCGGCCGCTGGCGCTGATCGACTGGGACATCGCCGCGCCGGGGCGGCGCGTGCAGGACGTGGCCCACCTGTGCTGGCAGTACCTGGGGCTCGGCCCCGGCGTCACGGACGTGGCCGAGGCGGCGCGGGGCATCGCGCTGATCCGCGCGGCCTACGGCCTGGACCCGGGCGAGCCGCTGCTGGACACCGTCCTGTGGTGGCAGGACCGCTGCCTGCGGGGCATCGCGGCGGGCGCGGAGCGCGGCGATCCTGCCATGTCCTTGCTGCGCGAGCGCGGGGTGGTCGAGGAGGTGCGCGCCGCCCACGCCTGGACGGCCGCACACCGCGACGCACTCGACCCACCCCGCCCCGCCGGCTGACCCCACAGCGGCGGCTGCGGACGTACGCGGCCGGGCCGCGAGCGGGCGCAGGCGCCCGCGGCCGGGTGCGGGCGTGCGCCATCGGGCGCGGGCGGCATCCGCCGGGCATCGCGCGGCGCCCGCGGCGCGCCATGTGGCTGCCGCCCGCCCGGCCTCGGGTTCCCCTCGCACGGGTACCGCCCACCGCACGGGGTCCACCCGCCGCCGGGGGTTCACTGCCCAGGGGCCGCCGCCCGCCCGGGTACCGCCCGCCGCCGGGAGGCCACCGGCCGCCGAGGGCCGCCCGCCGACGGGGGCCCCGCCGACGGGGGGCCGCCTCGCGGCGGGGGGCCGCGTGGGTCGCCCGGCCAGGGCTCAGCCGCAGAGGGCGCGTTCGGCCGCCGCGGTCAGCGTGTCGGCCACGCGCCCGGCGGGCAGGCCGCGGCCCGCGTACAGCCGGTCGAAGCTCTCGAAGGCAGTGAACAGGCAGAGCAGATCGGCCGCCTCGGCCTCGGCGACCTCCGCGCGCAGCGCGCCCTGCGCGGCGAGCCGGGCGGCCAGCCGCGCCATGCCGGCCGCCCTGTCCTCCTCCAGGTCCCGGGACCACGCCCCGGCCGCGGGGTCGAGGCGCGCCATCGCGTGCAGCGCGCGCAGCACCCCGTGGTGCGGCGCGTACGCCCCGGCCACGGCCCGGATCGTGGCGCGCAGGGCCGCGCGGGCGTCCGCCCCGGCGGCGGCCCCGAGGGCCTCGGCGAAGCCGCCGCGGCTCATCAGGTCGGCGCCTGCCGCCTCGAACAGGCCGGCCCGCGAGCCGAAGACCTGGTAGACGGTCGGCCGCGCCACCCTGGCCAGCCGCGCCACGCGGTCGATGCCGAGCGACGCGGCGGGCGCCGCGCGCAACGCGGCGTACACCGCGTCGAGGATGCGCCGCCTGGTCGCCTCCGCGGCCTCCGCGCGCAGGCGCTGCTCGTACTTGCGGGTGGGCATGGGCGCAGCATAGTTCCATTCCGCTTGACGCAGTGTCTTCTGAAATACAGTGTGCACGACGAAATCCCGGGCTCCGGGAAGGCTCCGAGAAAGGGCGCACCATGCCGCCAGTCAGCACCGACCTGCCCCAGCCGCTGTCCATTCCCCGGGTGGGGATCATCGTCGGCACCACCCGGCCGGGCCGGAAGGCCGGCCAGGTGGCGCGCTGGGTCCACGGCATCGCCGCGCGGCGCGCGGACGCCTCCTTCGAGATCGTGGACCTGGCCGACTTCTCCCTGCCGCACCTGGACGAGCCCACCCCCGCCCGGGGCGGCGAGTACCGGCACGCCCACACCCTGGCCTGGGCGGAGCGGATCGGGACCCTGGACGCCTTCGTCTTCGTGACCCCGGAGTACAACGGCTCGATCCCCGGCGTGCTGAAGGACGCCCTCGACTTCCTCTACGCGGAGTGGACCGGCAAGGACGCCGGCCTGGTGGGCTACGGCATCGGCGGCGGCAAGCGGGCCATGGACCACCTCCGCTACGTCCTGGGCAACGTCCGGGTCATCGCGGTCGCCGAGCAGGTCTCCCTCACCTTCCGCGACGACTTCGAGGAGATGACCCGCCTGGTTCCGGGCCGGGGACGCCAGGGGGAGCTGGTGGCGATGCTGGACGAGCTGGTCGCGGCGGTGGGGAAGTCCTCGGGGGTGGTGGTCGAGGGCTGAGCGGCTCAGGGGGCCGGCCGCCAGGCCCGGGCGAGGAGTCCGTAGGAGCGGACCCGGTCCTCGTGGGCGTGGGTGATGGTCGTGATCAGCAGCTCGTCGGCCCCGGTGACCTCGCGCAGGGCGCTCAGCCGGTCCACGACCGAGGCGGGGTCGCCGACGATCTGGGTGTCCACCCGGTCCGCGACCAGCGCGCGCTCCTCCTCGGTCCAGGGGTGCCGGGCGCTCTCCTCGGGGGTGGGGAAGGGGATCGCGCCGTCGCCGGCCCGGATGCTCAGCACCCAGCGGGCGTAGGGCGAGGCCAGTTCGCGGGCCTTCGCCTCCTCCTCGGCCACCACCACGTCGGCGGACACCACCACGTGGGGCCTGGCCAGTTCGCGGCTCGGGACGAAGGCCGCGCGGTACGCCTCGACCGACTCCAGCAGGGTCGAGGGGCTGACGTGGTAGTTGGCCACGTAGGGCAGCCCGAGGCGGCCGGCCGCCTCGGCGCTTGCGCCCGGGCCCGAGCCCAGGACCCACACCTGCAAGGCGGCGCCCTCGGCGGCGGGGGCGTGCAGCGGCTCCCCCGAGGGGGTGCGGTAGGTCCCGGCGAGGAGCCCGAGGACCTGCCCCACCTCGGCGAGGTAGTCGTGGCCCGCGTCCTGCCTGGCGATCAGCAGCTCCTGCCGCTCGCGAAAGCGCCTGCGGACCTCGGGGTCGCCGAACCGGGAGCGCGGCTTCGGGGGGATGACCACCCCGCCGATCAGCCGGTTGGCCGCGGGCGGGCCCCCGGCGCCGACCGCGGCGAACCGCGCGGCGAGTTCCTCGGGCCGCACCAGGCCGGAGCGGCCGAGGCCGAGGTCGATCCGCCCCGGGTGCACCGCGGCGATGGTCCCGAACTGCTCGGCGACGGCGGCCGGGGCGTAGTAGCCGAGCAGCACCGCGCCCGAGCCGACCCGGATGCGGCTGGTCGCCGAGGCGATCAGCGCGATGAGCACCGCGGGGGCGGCGGAGGCCACCCCCTCGGTGAGGTGGTGCTCGGCCACCCAGTAGCGCCGGTAGCCGAACTCCTCGGCGCGGCGGGCCAGGTCGAGGGTGGCGCGCAGGGCGGCCCGGCCCGTCGAGCCGGAGGGGACGGGGGCCAGGTCGAGGACGGAGAGCGGAACGCGGTGCTGGGACGTCATGTCGGTGCTCCTCCGGGGATTCCGGGCGTTCTCGGCCGGTGCCGGAGATACCGCCGTTTTCGATCCGGCGCACGGTCCCGGCCCATTCTTCCACCGCATCCCGGTACGCATGCCTGTTCTTCCGCACATTCATGGGAAGTGACATGCCGTGGAAATAAAAGGCGCAGGACGCCCCGTCTCCCGCGTCCCCACGATCCGGTGAAGTCCCAGTTCACCGGCGGGAATCGGGGAGCCGACCCGTAGCCTTGCGCCATGCGGCGGGCGTCATCGGGGCGACATATTGTTGCCGCGCAATGCCGGATGGTTGTCGCTCCGTGAATTTCCCGCCGGGGCCGCCGATTTCCTTGTCGAACGCGCCGTGCCGGTGCTCCACTGTTGAGCCGTGGACGCCATGAAGGCCGTGAACACCGTGAACACCACCGACGCCGTGAACGCCGGGAGCGCCGGGAGCGCCCGGCACGCCGAGGACCCCGGGCCCGGCGCGGACGGCGCGTTGCCGCCGGCCGAGGCCGGCGAGGGGACCGTGGTGCGGGCCGAGGTGACCGACCCGCTGGCCGGGCCGCTGCTGCGCGGCCTGGAGCGGGAGTACGTCGCGCGCTACGGCAGCGGGGCGCGGGCCGAGATGACGCGCTACCCGGCCGGGGAGTTCTCGCCCCCGCACGGGCTGCTGCTGCTCCTGCTCGCCGGGGGCGAGCCGGTCGCCGGAGGCGCCTACCGGCGCCACGACGCGCGGACGGCCGAGCTGAAGCGCGTCTGGTGCCACCCGGCGCACCGCAGGCGGGGCCTGGCCCGCCGGGTCCTCGCCGAGCTGGAGTCGGCCGCGGCCCGCGCAGGCTACCGCCGCATCCACCTCACCACGGGGCCGCGCCAGCCGGAGGCCAGGGCGCTGTATCTGGCGGCCGGTTACACGCCGCTGTTCGACACCTCCGCCGCCCCGGAGACCCTGGGCCCGCTGCCCTTCGAGAAGCTCCTCGCGCCCGCCCCGGCCGCCACGCCCGGGCCCGCGGCCGGGGGCGGCGCGCCAGGGGAGTTGCCGTGAGCGGGAGCGTGACGCGCGACGCGGCGGGCGGGCGCGCCGCCCGGCGGGAGGACGGGGAGGAGCCGGACGGGCTGCCGATCGTCCCGGCGCGGCACTACGGGCGGTGGGTGGCGGCGCTCGTGGTCCTGGTGCTGCTGGCGCAGTTCGTCCACGGGCTGGTCACCAACCCGGGCTGGGACTGGGAGACGTTCTTCGACTACCTCTTCGCCGAGAGCGTGCTGCGGGCGCTGTGGCTGACGGTGCAGCTGACGGCCTACGGCACGGTCATCGGCTTCTCACTCGGCGTGCTGCTCGCCCTGATGCGGCTGTCGGGTTCGCCGCTGCTGCGGGGCGTGGCCTGGGGGTACGTGTGGGCCTTCCGCTCGATACCGCTGATCGTGCAGCTGCTGTTCTGGTTCAACCTGGCCTACCTGTACCGGGAGCTGGGCCTTGGCATCCCCTTCGGTCCGGTGTTCTGGCGCTTCGAGACGCTGCACCTGGTGGGCGCGATGAGCGCGGCCGTCCTCGGCCTGGCGCTGCATCAGGCCGCGTACGCCGCCGAGATCGTGCGCGGCGGGATCATCGCGGTGGACCCGGGGCAGCGGGAGGCCGCCGCGGCCCTGGGCATCCCGCGGGCGCGGCAGCTGCGCCGGATCGTGCTGCCGCAGGCGATGCGGGGCATCCTGCCGAACGCGGCCAACGAGATCGTCTCCCTCTTCAAGGGGACCTCGATCGTGTCCGTGATGGCCATCGGCGAGCTCTTCTACCGGGTGCAGGTGATCTACGGGCGCAACGGCCGGGTGGTGCCGCTGCTGATGGTCGCGACCTTCTGGTACATCGTTCTCACCACGCTGCTGTCCCTCGCCCAGGCCCGGGTGGAGCGGTACTTCGCCCGCGGGGTGGGGCGGACGCGCCCGCGCGCGGCGTGGCGGCGCGCCCTTGCGCGCCTCCCGCGCCTCCCGCGCCTCGCGGCGGCGGCGCGGCGGCCGGCGGCCGGGGCGCCCGCGGCCGAGGGGCCCGCCACGCAACGGGGGGCGGCGTGAGGGGCTTTCCGCGCCGCGGGGCGCGGCAGGGCGGCACGCCGGAGGGCGCACGCGGGCCCGGCGGGCGTGCGGGCGGCGTGTGGAACGGCGCACGAGCGGGCGGCGCGTCGGAGGGCGCCGCCGGCGGCGCGATGGTGGACGTCCGCGGCGTGCACAAGGCGTTCGGAACGCTGCGGGTGCTGCGCGGCGTCGACTTGCGGGTGCGGGCGGGCGAGGTGGTCGTCATCCTCGGCCCGTCCGGCTCCGGCAAGTCGACGCTGCTGCGCAGCATCAACCACCTGGAGCGGCTGGACCGCGGCTTCGTGCGCATCGACGGGGAGCTGGTCGGCTACCGGCGCAGCGGCGGCCGGCTGCGCGAGCTGACGGAGCGGGAGGTGCTTCGGCAGCGGGTCCACATCGGCTTCGTCTTCCAGGACTTCCACCTCTTCCCGCACCTGACCGTGCGGGAGAACCTGGTCGAGGCCCCCGTGTCCGCGCGCCGCGTGCCGCGCCGGGTGGCCGAGGCCAGGGCGGCGGCGCTGCTGGCCCGGGTGGGGCTGGCCGACAAGGCGGACGCCTATCCGCGCCGGCTCTCCGGCGGGCAGCAGCAGCGGGTGGCCATCGCCAGGGCGCTGGCCCTGGAGCCCAAGGTGCTGCTGTTCGACGAGCCCACCTCCGCGCTCGACCCCGAACTGGTCGGCGAGGTCCTCGACGTGATCCGGGACCTGGCGCGCGCCGGCACCACCATGCTGATCGTCACCCACGAGATCGGGTTCGCCCGCGAGGTCGCCGACCGGGTGGTCTTCATGGACGGGGGCCTGATCGTCGAGGAGGGCCCGCCGGAGCAGGTGCTGGACGCGCCCCGCCACGCACGCACCCGGGCGTTCCTCTCGAAGGCGCTGTGAGGCCGCCGCGCCCGCGGACCCCGCAGGGCCGCGGCCCGGTGCCGCGGCACCGGCCGCGCCCGTACCGCCCCCGTTCCCCGACTCGCAGGAGGCAGCCGTGATGTCCCGCCCCGCCCGCCGCCGTCCCGCCCGCCGCCGCGCCGCCCGCGCCGTGCCGGCCGCGCCGCTCGCCGCCCTGGCCGCCGTGGCGGCCCTGGCCGCGCCGGCCCTCGCCGGCTGCGCGAACCCCGAGGAGGAGGCCGGCCCCAGGCCGGCGGGCGCGAGCGCCCCGGCGGGCGCCGGCTTCGACCTCGGCCCCGACCAGGACCGGATCACCACCGAGGCGGTGCCGGACATCGCGGCGCTCGTGCCCGCGGAGATCCGCGAGCGCGGCACCCTGGAGGTGGCCCAGACCGGGGGCACCGCGCCGCCGCTCGACTTCTACGCGACCGACGACGAGACCGTGATCGGCGTGGAGACCGACATCGCCTCCCTGGTGGCCGACGTGCTCGGGCTTGAGGTCCGCTACCACACCATGGACTGGGCGAACATCTTCGTCGGTCTCGACAGCGGCAGGTACGACGTCGGGTTCAGCAACATCACGGTCACCGAGGAGCGCAAGGAGAAGTACGACTTCGCCACCTACCGGCTGGACAACCTCGCCGTCGAGGCCCCGGCCGGCGGGGACTGGCGGGTGACGGAGCCCGCGGACGTCGCCGGGCACACCCTCGGCGTCGGCTCCGGCACCAACCAGGAGCAGATCCTCCTCGACTGGAACGAGCAGAACCTGGCCCAGGGCCTTGAGCCCACCGAGATCAGGTACTACCAGAACGCCGCCGACTACTATCTGGCGCTCTCCTCGGGCCGGATCGACGCCTACTTCGGCCCCCACCCCACCTCCGCCTACCACGCCGCCGTCACCGGGGAGACGGAGATCATCGGCACCTTCTCCGGCGGCGGCGACGAGGTGCAGGGCGAGATCGCCGCCACCACCAAGAAGGACAACGGCCTGGTGCGGGCGCTGAACGAGGCCCTCAACGAGGTGATCGGCAACGGCACCTACGCGCGGGTCCTCGACCGCTGGGGCCTGGCGGACGAGGCGGTGGAGCGCTCCGAGATCAACCCGCCCGGCCTGCCGCGAACCGGGGGCTGAGCCCGCGCCGCGCCACGGGTGGGCCGGGCAGGGCGCCGGACGGGTGGGCCGCCCACACTAACGGTCCCGAAGTTCCCTTAACCGCCCTCGCGGTGCTACGGTGACCCAGCTAACGGGAAAAAAGACCCGTTAAGGGTCTCCATGGAAGGGCACCCCGTCATGTCTCGCGCACCGCGCTCCCGCCGCCTCGCCGTCTCCACCGCCGTCCCCGCCACCGCCGTCGCCGGCCTCCTGATCGGGGCGTCGACCTGGCCGAACGCCGCCGCCGCCGATCCGGTCCGGTGGCAGGCCAGTTGGGGGGCCGCACCGCAGATGCCGAGCACCGGCTTCACCCCGAACTGGTCGCAGGCGGGCTTCTCCCACCAGACCGTCCGCCAGGTCGTCCGGATCAGCGAGGGCGGCGACCGGCTCCGCATCCGCCTGTCCAACGCCTACGGCACCTCGCCGGTGGAGATCAGCGGCGCCACCGTCGCGCGCACCGCCGAAGGAGCCTCCGTCGTCCCCGGCACGGTACGCCCGCTCACCTTCGGCGGGCATCGCTCGGCCGCGATCCCCGCGCACGGCGACCTCCGCAGCGACGCCGCCGGCCTGGCGGCCGACGACCTGACCTCCGTGACCGTCACGCTCTACCTGGCCGGAACCACCGGGCCCGCCACGTTCCACGCCCAGGGCTTCGCCACGAGTTACCTGGCCGACGGCGACCACCGGGCCGACGCCTCAGGCGCGGCGTTCGCGGAGACCAGCCAGTCCTGGTACTACCTGTCCGGCGTGGAGGTCGGCCGCGACCGGCGGGACCGGCACGGCGGCGACGGCATCGTCGCCCTGGGCGACTCCCTGACCGACGGCTTCGGCTCGACGCCGGGCGCCGACAACCGCTACCCGGACGAACTGGCCGAACTCACCGGCCGGCCGGTGGTCAACTCCGGAATCGGCGGGAACCTCGTCCTCAACGACTCCGCCTGGTACGGGGAACGGGGCACCGCCCGCTTCGCCCGTGACGTCCTCGACCAGCCCGGCGTCTCCACCGTCGTCCTGCTGGAGGGCGTCAACGACATCGGCTTCAGCGAGGTCGAGGACCAGCCGACCTACCGGCCCGCGCCGGAGATATCGGCGGACGAGCTGATCGCCGGCTACCGAACCCTCATCCGGCGGGCGCACCAGGTGGGCCTGGAGATCGTCGGCGCCACCCTCCCGCCGTTCCAGGGCTCCGACCACTGGGGGCCGCACGCCGCCCGGGTCGGCGACGAGGTGAACGACTGGATCCGCAACTCCGGGGAGTTCGACGCGGTCGTCGACCTGGACCGCGTGCTCGCCGACCCGGCCGACCCGGACCGCCTCAACCCGGCCTACGACTCCTCCGACGGGCTCCACCCGAACGACGCGGGCTACCGGCTGACGGCCGAGGCGGTCGCCGCCGTCCTGTGAGGCCCCCTGCGAGGCACTCCGCCACCGCCGCGCCGCGCCGCCCCCGAGTCCAGGCCCGAGTCCAGGCCCGGGCCCGGGCGCGGCGCGGCCGGCAGGTCGGCGAGGGCCGGGACGGGCGGCGGCCCGTGCGCGGCCGGGGGCCTCACTCCCCGGGGCCGGCGGTGCCCTGCCCCGGGGACTCAGGCGGCGGCGCGCGGCCCTCCGACGTCACCCTCCGGGTCGCCGGCCGTCCACAGGTCCGTGGGCGCCTCGCGGCGCAGCACCGGCGCCACCTCCTCCGCGAAGCGCTGCAACTGCTCGATCTGCTCCGGAAGTTCGAGGCCGAAACCGTCCACGCTGACGGACTGGAGGTCGTGGCGGTAGGCGGCGTGGTAGCCGAGGATCTTCTCGATCACCCGCTGCGGGCTGCCGATCAGCTGCGGGCCGCCCGCCATGGCCTCCTCGATGGTGCGGAAGGGCGTGTTGTAGCCGGGCCTGCCCGCCAGGTGGGGCTTGTGGTTCTGCCGCACCCGCGCCTCGTAGCGCTCCCGGTAGCGCGCGACGGCGCGCCGGTCGGTGTCCGCGAGCAGCAGCCCGCCGGAGCCCGCGGCCACCCGCGCGCTCGCCGGGTCCCGCCCGTACGCCTCCCAGCGCTCGCGGTAGTGGGCCAGCAGCGCGGCGTACGCCTCCCGGGGCTGGATCGCGTTGGCGACGAACAGCGCGTCGCCGTGTTTCGCCGCCAGCTCGGTGGAGTGGCGGCTGGTGGCCGAGCCGTGCCAGACCCGCGGCGGGCGGCCCAGGTAGGGCCTGGGGACGGTGGTGACCCCGTGCAGCGGCGGCCGGAACTCGCCCGACCAGTGCACCTCCTCCTCCCGCCACAGGCGGCGCAGCAGCTCGTACTTCTCGGCCTGGTAGTCCCACTGCCTGGCCTCCTGGAGGCCGAAGAGGGAGAAGTGCCCGGCCTCCGCGCCCTTTCCGACGACGAGTTCGAGGCGGCCGCGGGAGAGCTGGTGCAGCGTCGCGTAGTCCTCGGCGACCCGCACCGGGTCGAGGATGGCCACCACGGTCACCCCGGTCATCAGCCGGATGCGCGTGGTGTGGCCGGTGAGCGCGCCGAGGACCACGCCGGGGCTCGACGAGAGGAACGCGCCGGCGTGCCGCTCCCCCACCGCGAAGGCGTCGAAGCCGAGCCGCTCGGCGGCGACCGCGGTCTCGACGACCTCCGCGAACCTGTCCTCCGGCGCGGTGGGCCGGCCGGTGAGCGGGTCGGGCGCGTTGCCGATCAGGGTGAGGACGGAGAATCTCACGACGGCCTCCCGGGGGCGGCGAGTTCACCGTCGGCCGCGGCCCGCGTGCCGCGCGGTGCGGGCAGGCCGAGGTGGTGGCGCAGCGTGCCGCCCTCGTAGTCCGCGCGGAAGGCGCCGCGCTCCTGCAGCAGCGGCACCACGCGGTCCACGAACTCGTCGAGACCGCCCGGGGTCAGGTGCGGCACGAGGATGAACCCGTCCGCGGCGTCCGCCTGGACGAACTCGTCGATGGCGGCGGCCACGGTCGCGGGGGTGCCGATGAACGACTGGCGGCCGGTGAGTTCGATGACGAGTTCCCGGATGGACAGCTTCCGCTCCTCGGCCCTGGCCCGCCACTGCGCGGCCACCCCGAACCGGTCGCCCGCGTGCGCCCAGCCCTGGACCAGGTCGCTGTCGGGCACCGGGTCCACCTCGGGCAGCGGGCCCTCGGGGTCGTAGGCGGACAGGTCCCGGCCCCAGACGCGTTCCAGGGTGGCGATCGCCGTCTGCGGGCTGACCTGCCGGCGGCGGATGCCGGCGGCGCGCTCCGCGGCCTCCTCCTCGGTGTCCCCGAGGACGAAGGTGGCGCCGGGCATGATCTTCAGGTCCGCGGGCGACCTGCCGTGGGCGGCGAGCCTGCGCTTGACGTCGGCGTAGAAGGCGCGTCCTTCCTCCAGCGTGCCGTGGCGGCTGAAGACCACGTCCGCGGTGGCGGCGGCGAACTCGCGGCCCTCGTCCGAGTCGCCGGCCTGGATGATCACCGGGTGGCCCTGGGGGCTGCGCGGCAGGGAAGCGGTGGCCTCGACGGCGAACTGCGGGCCGCGGTGCCCGACCGTGCGCGGCGGGCCGCCCGCCGGCCAGGAGTCCCACAGCGCGCGGGCCACCTCGACGAACTCGGCGGCCCTGCGGTAGCGGTCGGCGTGGTCGAGGTAGCCGCCGCGCCTGAAGTTCTCGCCGGT
Organism: Streptomyces hoynatensis; assembly: GCF_003626535.1. GTDB lineage: Bacteria > Actinomycetota > Actinomycetes > Streptomycetales > Streptomycetaceae > Streptomyces > Streptomyces hoynatensis. The sequence goes on along the minus strand of NZ_RBAL01000002.1, from coordinate 290,837 downwards.
GAAGGCGTCGGAGGAGGTGACCACGTTCCACGCGGCCCGGCCGCCGGAGAGGTGGTCGAGCGAGGCCAGGCGCCTGGCCAGTTCGGCGGGCTCGTTGAACGTGGCGTTGACGGTGGCGGCCAGGCCGAGGCGGCTGGTCACCGCGGCGAGGGCGGCGAGGACGGTGAGGGACTCGGGGCGGCCGACGACGTCCAGGTCGTGGATGCGGCCGCCGCGTTCCCGCAGCCGCAGCCCCTCGGCCAGGAAGAAGAAGTCGAACCTGCCGCGCTCCGCGGTCCGTGCCAGGTGCCGGAAGGAGGAGAACGCGATCTGGCTGCCGGATTCGGGGTCGCTCCACACGGTGGTGTTGTTGACGCCGGGGAAGTGGGCGGCGAGGTGCACCCGCTTGCGCGGGCGGCCTTGGCCTGCTGTCACGGTGCCTCCTTCGCGTAGCGGCTGGCGGGGCGCGGCAGCCCCAGGTGGTCCCGGAGGGTGCGCCCCCGGTATTCGGTGCGGAAGAGGCCCCGCGCCCGCAGCGGCGGCAGGGTGCCCTCGACCAGGGCGGCCAGGTCGGCGGCCGGGGCCGCCGAGGTCAGGTGGAAGCCGTCGGCGCCCGACTCGGCCTGCCGGGCGGCGAGCAGCGCGGCGAGGCCGGCGGGCGAGCCGCGGAAGCCGGCCGCGGGCGCGGGCGGGCCTGGCGGCCGTTCCGCGCCGCCGAGGTCCACGGCCAGCCGGAGCAGCACGCGGACGGCCTCCGGGTCGCGGCCGGCGGCGGCGACCCGCTCCCGCAGGGCCACGGTGGCGCGGCGGGCGTCGCCGGCGTCCGCGGCCAGCAGCACGAGGTCGGCGTGCCTGGCGGCGAGTTCGTGGCGCGCGGCGGGGTCCTCCGCGCCGAGGGCGACGGCGACCGGGGGCCTGCCCTGCGGGGGGCGCGGCACGATGGAGGGGCCGCGGACGCGGAACCAGCGGCCCTCGAAGTCGATGTAGTGCAGCTTGTCGCGGTCCACGAAGCGGCCGGTGGCCACGTCCCTGATCTCGGCGTCGTCCTCCCAGCTGTCCCACAGCCGGGCGGCGACCTCGGCCGCGTCCGCCGCCTCGGCCCACAACTCGGCCTCGGGGGCGGCGGGTTTGCGGCCGAAGGCGGCGGCCTCCGCCTCCCCGCGGGAGACGTCGACCAGCCAGCCCGCCCTGCCCTCGCTGACGAAGTCGAGGGTGGCGAGCGCGGAGGCGGTGTGGAAGGGCTCGGTGTGGGTGGTGGTGACGGTGGGGACCAGCCCGAGGTGCCGCGTGGCGGGCGCCACCCGGGCCAGGACGGCGACCGCGTCCAGGCGTCCTGCGCTGCCCGGCGGGGGCGGCGCGAAGGAGTCGCCGAGGGTGACGAAGTCGAGCGCCCCGCGCTCGGCGCGGCGCACCAGGTCGGTCCAGCGGGCGGCGGAGTGGGCGTTGCCTGCCGGGTCGTCGAGGGCGAACGAGAGCGTCAGCACCGGGCGTTCTCCTTCCTGGGCGCGGGGGCCGCGGTCCGGGGTATGGGGGTCATGGCCGTCCTTCCGCGCGTGCCCGCCCGCCGGGGATGGCGGCGAGCAGCTGCCGGGTGTAGGGGTGGGCGGGGGCGGTGAAGAGCCGCTCGGCCGGCCCGGTCTCGACCAGCCGCCCCTGCTGCATCACGCCCACCCGGTGCGCGATCTGCCGCACCACGGCCAGGTCGTGCGAGATGAACAGGTAGGCCAGGCCGAGTTCGCGCTGGAGGGTGGCGAGCAGCGTCAGGATCTGCGCCTGCACGGAGACGTCGAGGGCCGACACCGGCTCGTCGCAGACCACGAGGTCGGGTTCCAGGGCGAGCGCGCGGGCGAGGGCGACGCGCTGCCGCTGGCCCCCGGACAGCTCCCGCGGCCGGCGGCGCAGCGCGGCGGAGGGCAGCGCCACCTGGTCGAGCAACTCCGCGGCGCGGCGGGTGCGTTCCCGGCGGCCGTGGGTGCGGAACGCCCGCAGCGGCTCGCCGATCAGCTCGGCCACGGTGTGGCGGGGGTCGAGGGAGGAGTAGGGGTTCTGGTAGACGATCTGCATGCGCCGCCGCAGGCGCCGCAGCTCGCCTGGGCGCAGTCCCGCGAGGTCCTGCCCGGCGAAGCAGACCCGGCCCGCGGTGGGCCTGGCCAGCCCCACGGCCAGCCGCGCCGTGGTCGACTTGCCCGAGCCCGACTCGCCGACGAGCGCGAAGGTCTCGCCGCGCGCCACGTGGAAGCCGACGCCGTCCACCGCGCGCAGGGCGCGGCGCCCGGTGGCCCGCGGCAGCGGGAAGTCCTTCACCAGCCCCTCGGCGAGCAGGAGTTCACCCCCGCGGCCCGCCTCCGCCCGGGCACCTTCCGCACGGCCCGGGTCCGCCCGGCCCGGGTCCGCGCGGCCCGGGTCCGCCGCGGGCCCGGCCGGTGCGGGTCCGGCCGGTGCGCGCCCGCCAGGTCCCGGCCAGGCCAGGCTGGGGGCCGCGGCGAGCAGCCGCCTGGTGTCGGCGTGCCGCGGGTTGCCGAGGACCTCCGCGGTGGGGCCGTGCTCGACGACCTCCCCGCGGGACATCACCAGGGTGCGGGCGGCCCGGTCGGCGGCCACGCCCAGGTCGTGGGTGATCAGCAGCAGGGCCGTGCCCGACTCGCGCGCCAGGCGCTCCAGGTGGTCGAGGATCTGCCGCTGCACGGTGACGTCGAGGGCGCTCGTGGGCTCGTCCGCGATCAGCAGCCGGGGTCCCGCGGCCAGGGCGACGGCGATCAGGACCCGTTGCCGCATGCCGCCCGACAGCTCGTGCGGGTACTGGACGGCGGTGGTCTCCGGGTCGGGCAGGCCGGCGTGCCCCAGCAGTTCGACGGCGCGTTCCCTGGCCGCGCGCCGGGTCGCGAGCCGGTGCACGAGCAGGGCCTCGGCGACCTGCCGGCCGACGCGCTGCACCGGGTTGAGGGCCACCATCGGGTCCTGCGGCACCAGGCCGATGTCCCGGCCGCGCCGCTCGCGCAGCCGCCGCTCCGGCGCGGCGGCCAGGTCCTCCCCGTCGAAGGCGATGCGGCCCGCGGTGCGCCTGCCGCCGCCGGGAAGCAGGCCGACGAGGGCGTGCGCGGTGGTGGACTTGCCCGAGCCCGACGCGCCGACCAGGGCGACGGTCTCGCCGCGGCAGACGTCGAGGTCGACGCCGCGCACCACCTCCGTCTCGCCGTAGGCGACCCGCAGGCCGCGCACGGCCAGCAGCGGAGGGCTCTCCCCGGCCGCCGGCGCGCCCTCGGCCCCGGCAACGTCCGCTGCCCCGGCGGCGTCCTCGGCCCCGGGCCTGGTGTCGGGAACGGTCATCGCACGCTCGCCTCCTCCTCGCGCTCCAGGGCCCTGGCGATCCGGTTGGCGGCCAGCACGGTGGCCGCGATCGTCAGCCCCGGCAGGGTGGTCAGCCACCAGGCGGTGGCCAGGTAGTCGCGGCCGTCGGCGACCAGGGCTCCCCACTCGGGCTGCGGCGGCTCCGCGCCGTAGCCGAGGAAGCTGAGGGCGGAGACCGCGAGCAGGACGGTGCCGAACTCCACGGCCGCGAACACCAGGACCGGCCCCCAGGCGTTCGGCAGGACGTGCCGCAGCACCACCGCGTGCCGGCGCACGCCCAGGGAGTGCGCCGCCTCCACGTAGTCGGCGGCGCGCACCCGCAGCACCTCGGCGCGCATCAGCCGGGCGAAGCCGGCCACGCTGGTCAGCCCGACCGCGAGGGCGACCTTCACGGTGCCGAAGCCGAGCGCGGTCACCACGGCCAGGGACAGCAGCAGCGCCGGGATGGAAAGCAGCACGTCCGTGCAGCGCGTCAGCACCACGTCCACCCAGCCGCGCAGCGCCCCGGCGAGCAGGCCCACCGCGGAGCCGGCGAACAGCGCGATGCCGACCGCGAGCCCCGCCGCGCGCAGGCTGGCCGAGGAGCCGTGCACGGTCCTGGCGAACAGGTCACGCCCCAACTGGTCGGTGCCGAAGGGGTGGTGCACGCTCGGTGCCAGCAGCTTGTCGGCCGGCACCCCGGTCAGCGGGTCCCGCCCGGTGAACAGCCCGGGCGCCACCGCGGCGAGCAGCACCAGCGCGAGCAGCAGCAGCGAGAGCGCGAGCCCGGGGCGCCCGAGCAGGAAGCGCACGCGCCCGGTCCACCCGGAGGGCGCCCCCGCCCGCCAAGGGCGCCCCGGCGGCAGCCCGCTGCGCAGCCCCCTCCTCAGGAGCCTGCCCGCGGCGTTGTTCCGGCCGTTGCCCGGGCCGCTGCCCACGGCGTTGCTCCGGCCGCCGCCCGCGGCGTTGCCCAGGCCGCCGTTCCGGCCGCCGCTCATGCCGTCACCGCCCTTCCGGCCCGCACCCGAGGATCGAGCAGCGGGTAGCAGAGGTCGACCAGCAGGTTCGCCAGGACGTAGACGGCGGCGCCGAACGCCACCACGCCGAGCACCAGCGGAATGTCCTGGGCGCCGACCGCCTGCGCCGTGGTCCGGCCGAGTCCCGCCCGGGAGAACACGGTCTCCACCACCACCGAGCCGCTCAGCAGGTTGCCCAGCAGCAGGCCGGCGACCGTCAACGGGGGCAGCGCGGCGTTGCGGGCGGCGTGCGCGAAGTGCACCCGCAGCCGCGAGGCCCCCTTGGCGCGCGCGGTCTCGGCCCAGGGCTCGGCCAGGGCGGTGCGCAGGCTCCGGGCGAAGACCTGCGCCAGCACCGCCCCGCTCGGCAGGGACAGGGTGAGCGAGGGCAGCACCAGCGAGCGCCAGCCGTCCTGGCCGATGGCCGGCAGCAGGCCCCAGCGGAAGGAGACCACCTGGATCAGCAGCAGCCCCACCCAGAAGGTGGGCGCCGAGACGCCGGCCGCGGGCAGCGAGAGCAGCAGCTGCCGCAGCCGGCGCAGCCGCGTGTAGGTCGCGGCCAGCGCGAGCCCCGCGCCGCCCACCACGGCCAGCACCAGCGCGGTCGCGGTCAGCTGCACCGTCGGCGGCAGCGCCTCCGCGATCACCCGGCGCACCGGCTCCCCGGTCTGCACCGAGGCCCCGAAGTCGCCGTGCGCCGCGTCGAGCAGCCGCGTCGCGTACTGCCGCCAGGCCGACTGGTCCAAGCCGTACTCGGCGCGCAGGTCGGCGAGTTGTTCCTCGGTGACGGAGGTGGCCTCCCCGCCGCCCGAGGCCATGATCGTCACCGGGTCGCTCGGCAGCAGGTACAGCACGCCGAAGGCCAGGGTGAACGCCGCCCACAGCACCAGCAGCGCCTGGAGCAGCCGCCAGGCCACGAACCCGAGCCCGCGGCCCGCCGCGCGCCGGAGCCTGCCGCGCGCCGCGCGCCCGGTCACGCGCCGGCCGCTCACGAGACCCACGTGTCGTGCAGCTGGATGCGGGAGGATGCCTCGAAGTCCAGGTCGTGGACCCGGTCCGCGAGGCCGAGCACGGTGGTCAGCTCGAACACCGGCACGGCCACGGCCCGCTCCAGCAGTTCGCGCTGCGCCCGGGCCGAGAGGCCGGCGCGTTCCCCGGCGTCGGTGGCGGCGTTCTGCCCTTGCAGCAGCTCCTCCAGGGTGCTGTCCGCGGGCAGGTGGCCGTAGTTGGTCAGCGCGGCCGAGTACTGGGTGCGCATGATGTCGGGGTCGGTGCGCGTGGTGTTGCCCCAGGTGAAGTCGTAGTCGCCGGCCTCGCGTTCGGCCAGGAAGTCGGCCAGCGGCGCGGTGCGCAGCCGCAGTTCGACGCCGGCCTCCTTCAGCTGCTGCTGGAGCAGCTGAAGGACGTTTTCGTTGGGCCCGAAGTTCTCCGTCCACAGGACCGTGAGGCTCAGCCGCTCGCCGTCCTTGACCCGCACCCCGTCGGGACCCGGCTCCCAGCCGGCCTCGGTCAGCAGCCGCTTCGCCTCCTCCGGGTCGTGGGCGAGGGCGCCGGACAGGTCGGCGTAGGTGTGGGTGGTGTGGGCGAGGGCGCTGGTGGCGGGCACGAAGGAGGGGCTGAGGACGGTGTCCACGACCTCCTGCCGGTCGACGGCCGCCTGCACCGCGCGCCGCACCCGCTCGTCCCGGAGGGCGGGCCGGGCCAGGTTGGCCGAGAGCCCGAAGGGCAGCCCCGGGTTGCTCCGGCTCTGCACCCGGAACCCGGCGTCCGCCAGGCCCTGTTCGTCCTGCGGCGCCACGCCGCCGATGGCGTCCACCTGGCCGGACTGGAGGGCGCCGGTGCGCACCCCGGACTCGGGGATCACCCGGAAGGTCAGCTTCTCCAGGTACGCCGGGCCCCGGTGCCGCCACAGCGAGGACCCCCAGGCGTAGTCCTCCCGGCGGGTCTCGACGACGACCTGGTTGGGCCGGTACTCCTCCAGCACGAAGGCGCCCGAGCCGACCAGGTGGTCGGTGCAGCGCTCGGCGGCCGGCAGGCTGGTGGTGGAGCGGGCGAGAAGACCCAGCGAGAACGTCGACGTGGCCTGCAGGAACTGGGCGTTGGGCTGCTCGAAGGCGACCCGCGCGGTGTGGGCGTCGGCCACGGTGGTGCCCACGTACCCGGCCAGGTAGCCGCTGCCGAGCGGGGCCTGGGCGCCGAGCCGGACGATGGCGTCGAAGTTGTCGCGCACGGCCTGCGCGTCGACGGGGGTGCCGTCGCTGAAGGTGGCGTCCTCGCGCAGGTGGAAGGTGAACTCGGTGGCGTCCTCGTTGATGTCCCAGGAGGTCGCCAGCCAGGGGACGATCTCGCCGGTCTCCGGGTCCTCGTCGGTGAGCGAGTCGACCAGCTGCCGCGCCGGGTAGATGGCGTCGTTGTTGGCCCGCTGCTGCGGGTCCACGCACACCGGGTCGGAGGCCAGGGCGAAGGTCAGCTCGCCGCCCGGGCCCGGGGTGCCCTCCGCGGCGGCGGTGGACCCACCGGCGGAACAGCCGGCGGTGGCGAGAAGTCCCGAGACGACGAGTGCGGCGGCCAGCGCCGCGGGGCGTGTCGAGGTGCGGGGTGAACGTGCCATGGAGCGACTCCGTGGGAGATCGACCGCAGGGGGAACCGGTGCGGCGGCACCGGCGAACGTGAGTGGCGACGGTGGGGAAAGTCAGGGAAGGGGGCGCAGGGAGGTGAGGGGGTGAGGGGGTGTGAGGGGGCGGTGGGGCGCGGCGGCTGGGCCGGCGCACGCGCGTGCCTGTGCTGCCGAGGCGCCGTCGGACGCGGCGCGTTTCTCTCACTGTCCCCGCGGTATGTTGCCGCATCGTGTAAGGCAGATGGCGGCTTCAACGGCCCGGGCCCCGCCCCCTCGCCGACGCGGAATGCGCACGCCCCTCGACCGCACGCCCGCGCTTCACGCCCGCTCGACCGGGCGTGTGTGCCTCACGCCCCCTCGCCCGTGCGCCCGCGCTCACGCCCCTCGGCCGGGCGCGTGTGCCTCACGCCCCTCGGGCGGCGCGGCGGAGGGTGGCCCAGGTACGCGTTCCGGTGCCCGGGTGCTGCGCGGCGGCGAAGCCCCACGCGCCGCCGTGGGCACCGACCAGTTCCGGAGTCAGCCGGAGGGCGGCCCGGCGCAGCCGGTCGCAGGAGGCCGCGAGCAGGGGGTGCGCGTGCCGCTCGTGGGTGTCGTACACGGTGAGGCGCAGCACCTGCTCCCGGTGACGCAGGCTCAGGAACACCTCCTCCCCCGGCTCCGTGAACCGGCAGGCGCAGGACACCAGTTCCCGCACGAGGAGCAGCGCCGGGTCGAACAGCTCGCCCAGGCGGTGCACGTCGAAAACGGTCGCGGCCGTCTCGCGCGCGACCAGGGGCGTGCTCGCGGCGCAGGGCATGGTGAAGCTGTAGGCGAGGTTCCCCGGGTGCGGCTCGTCGAGTTCGGGCGGCGGCGGGCACCGCGTGAACCTCGCCGGCGGGAACCGCAGCGGCCGCACGTCCGCCTCCTCCTTCCCCGGCCGGTCACACCGGGCGGCCCCGGCTTCCGCGCCGTCTTCCGGCAGGGCTTCTGGCTCGACTTCGGGCATGGCAACTCCGCTCGCCGATGGGTTGGTTGCACGTACGCCACGTACGCTTGCCGCTCGCCGCACGTGAGCAGTGCGCTACCGAAGGTAGCGCATGCTGTGGTCTTTCCGCCACCAATGCAGTGGCATTTGCATCACCTGACGGCCTGTATCGTGTTCCCGGACAGACCACAGCGACCTCCGAGCGGAGAGGGGCCCGATGCCTCCACGGACGACTCCCACGCAACGCCAGAAGAGACTCGGGGCCGAGATCCGCAAGCTGCGCACCACCGCGGGCATGTCCGTCGAGTACGCGGCAGGTCTGCTGGGCGTGGACAGAGGCAAGATCTCGAACATCGAGTCGGGCGTCCGCAACATCAGCGCCGAGCGGCTGCGGACCCTCGCCGCCCACTGCGAGTGCGCCGACGAGCGCTACGTGGCCGCACTCACGGAGTTCACCAAGCGCCCGGGAACCAACTGGTGGGACGAGTACCGGGGGAGGTTGTCGCCGGGGCTTCTTGACCTCGCCGAGTTGGAGTGGCACGCCGCCCGCATCCAGACCATGCAAACGGTGCACATTCCCGGCCTGCTCCAGACCGAGGACTACGCCCGCAGTGTCTTCGAAGCGGTGCTGCCACGGCTCTCCCGTCTGGAGGTCGAACTGCGGGTGGCGCACCGGCGTGAACGGCAACGCGTCCTGGACCGTGATCTCCCCGTCGACTATGTCGGCTTCGTGCATGAGGCGGCACTCCGCATGCAGTTCGGCGGCCGGAAGGCGGCGAAGGATCAGCTCCTCGCCCTGAATGAGGCGGGCGAGCGGGAGAACATCACCATCCGCGTCCTCACCGTCGACCGCGGAAGCTTCCCGGGCGCCGGGCACGCGCTGCTCTACGCCGAAGGTCCCGTGCCCCAGCTGGACACCGTGCAGCTGGACTCGGCCCACGGCCCTGAGTTCGTGCACGCCGAGTTGCAGCTGGCCAAGTACCGCGAGCATCTACGGTGGATGGACGAGGCATGCCTTTCGGCGTCCGCCTCGCGGGACTTCATTCACGCCGTTGCCCGTGAACTCTAAGGAGGCTTCGTGTCCGACATCACCTGGGAAGAGCCCTTCTGCGGAGAAGGCAACAACTGCTTTCGGCTTGGTACCGATGCCGAGGGCAACGCCTACATAGCGGTCGCCGGCCAGGAACACGCCTACCTGACCGACACCCGCGAGGCCCTCGCCGCCCTCATCCGCGACATCAAGGCCGGAAAGGCCGACCACCTGCTCTAGTCGCGCGCGGCCAGCGCGCCGCGCCCGTTCCGGGGGGCCATGGACAGCGCCCGAGCCCCTTGTTACCGTCCCGGTGGTGACCGGCGCACGGCCGGGCACCACCGGCGCACATCGCCACGAGCCGAAGGCAGGGGGTCGGATCTTGCGCGCACGAGTGGCCACCGCCCCGTTGACCAGGCGCCTTCCCATCGACCTGCGCCGGTCGGCCAGCTCGCTGTGTAGCTGAGACCGCCAGGCCGGGACGCCGCGGCCCTCCGTGGCGCGCCCCCGCACCCGTCCGCCTCCCCTCGCGGGTACTCCCCCTCGGCCCCGGTTTTCCGCAGGCCCACCCTGCGGATGTCCTCAGCCGCTCAAGGTTCCCCACCTGCGGACGGCCGCAGCTCGCGCCGGCGCACGCCCCCGGCATCCGGGCGCACCCCCATCACCCGGCAACTCCTCATCCGCACACCCCCTTCGCCGCGCGGGCGGCCCCCTTGCCCGCGCACTCCCCCGTGCCGTCCACCGGTTCGCAGCGGTCGGCCGCCCCGTCGCGGCCGGCCGCCCTCCCGGCGCCGCGACGTCCCTCCCGCGTGTCCCGTCCGTCCCGTCCGGCCTTGCCTGGCGGTGCCAGGCCGCGGCGGGGCCGTCGCGCGTTCACCCTTCCCCTCGTCCCTCCCCTCCTTCCTCCCCGCAGTCCCCCCTGCCCGCACTCCTGGTGGGCCCGTTCCACCCCGGCGGGCCTCGTTCCGTCCTGTGGTGGGCCCGTTCCCTCCTGATGGGGCTCGTGATGACCTCGGGAGACGGACTCGTTACCCTGGGTGCGATCGCAGGCAGGGGCATTGACCTGCAGGAGATCGACCCGGGGGGCAATGGGGAGCTTCGACGAGGGGGGGCGCGCATCCAGGCCGACGTGCGGGAGCGGGTGGCGCGTACCCGGCTGGACTCGGCGGGCGGCGGGCGGGGTTCGGGCGCACGCTCCGGGCTGGGCGCTGACTGGGGGGGCGGTCGACTCAGCGAAACAGGCGGTCACGCTGGCTGCGTCCGGCACGTTCGCCCAAGAGAGCCAGGACATGACGGACCTACGCAACACGGCGACCAGGATTGTGACGGACCAGTTCGGTGCGGTGATCGGCTGGCATCCGCCCGCCGCGGAAACGGAATAAAGGAAGGTCTGCCGATGAATCGCTCCGAGAGGTCGGGCGCATTGGCGCTGGCGCTGGCGGCGCTCCTCCTTGGTTGTGGGGGACCCTCCGGGCGGGAGTACGCGTTACCTCGGAACTTTTGTGGGGTTGATCTTCCGCAGGAGGATTTTGAGTCCTTGTTCCCGGCCGGTTCAAAACTGTTAATTCAGCCTTCCTTTGATGACTCCTCGGCTTGGGCTGGATCTCGTTACTGTCGCATCGCCGTTGACGGAGACGATGTCATCCGGGCGGATGCCAACGGCGTCGACAGTTTCGAGGGCGCCATCGTGCACAGCGACCTGTCCGTCGAAATGGATGAGGCGGAGCCTGTGGAGGGCGAATTCGATGCGTTCGTGTGGCCGCACGTGGCGATGGCCACGGCTCCGTGTCACTTGGACAGCGGTGCGGGGTTCAACACCATTGAGACTCTGACACTTGCGCTGACCGCAGACAGCCCCGGGGACGATGACGAGTCCGTGCGGGTGCTGTCGGAACTGATTCAGCCGTTCATGGCCGCGACGGTGGAGATGACGGCCTGTCAGGAGGGTGACCGGCAGTCGTGAAAGGCGCGCAAGTGCGCAGCCTGGTCGGATCACCGGCGTCGACTGTCATTCGCTCGGTTGACGGGTAAGGTGTGTGAGGTCTTCCGGAGGGTGGGGGATGTCCCGGAGCGTGGGCGTAGCGTTGTCGGTTTCTATTCTTGCTATTTCTGTCGTTGGGGGTGATGGAAGTCCGGGAAGCCGTGATTATGCCTTGCCGGAGCAACTTTGCGGGGTGGCCATTCAACAAGACGTGTTCGCGCCTCTCTTCCCTGCGGGCTCCGAGTTGGAGATCGAGAGAAGTTTCACCGATTTCGAGACCAACTTCGTTGGCCGTCGATGTGTTGTGGACGTGGACGGGGAGCAGGTGATCTGGGCGAAGACGAGCGGCTTCGAACCGGCTGATGTCATCGGTGCGGAGGGGCTGCCCGTCTCGCTGGACGACGCGACGGCGGTTCCCGGGGATTATCGCGCGATGGTCTGGCCGGGAGTCGCTATTGCGCAAGCTCCATGTGAGATCCCGGAGATTACGGACAGCCTCACGGTCGCCCTTCGGGTCGAGTACCCAAGGGATGACGAGGAATCGGAGCGTGTTCTTGCGGAGCTGATTCAGCCCTTCATGGCCGGAGCGTTGGCGATGGTGCCCTGTGGGGAGTAGGGGGAAGGGGCTTGAGTGAGAACCCGTGGAGGGGAGTTCGACCATGGCTGAATCAGATCCGACAACACCCGCACCGATTCGTCATTATCCCCCGGACCGTCCGCGGACAGCACAAGCGTCAACGCGCCGCAGACTACCCCCTCCCGTAACGCCCAACCGCCGGCCACCCGGACGACAGCCAACGGGAAATGCACGTCCCGCCAGGGAAACGCGCGTACGCGATCAGGAATTCCCTTCGTTCTCCTCACATGGCGTCATCTCAACCGTCTCCGCCATGAACGGCTGAATCAGACTCGACAGCAAACGCACCGACTCGTCGTCGTCCCCGGGACTGTCCGCGGACAGAACCAGCGTCAGAGTCTCGATGTAGTTGTTTCCTTCGACGTTTGGCACCACACAAGGCGCCGTGGCCATTGCTACATGCGGCCACACCACAGCATCGAATTCCCCGTCCACGGGCTCTGCATCATCCATTTCCACAGACAGGCCGCTGTGGACAATCGCATTCTCGAAGCTGTCGACGCCGTCGGCATCCACCCGGATCACCTCTTCTCCGTCAACGGAGACCCGGCAATAACGAGAGGCGGCACCGGCCGAGAAGTCATCGTAAGAAGGCTGAACGATCAGTTCCGATCCGGGGGGAAACAACGCCTCGTAATCTTCCTGCGGAAGATCGACGTCACAAAAATTCTCCGGCAGTGCATACTCCCGCTCAGCGGACCCTCCGCACCCGAGAAGGAAAATCGTCAGCACCACCACGAACGCGCTTGAACTCGCGGAGCGATACATGATCCTTATCTCCCATAGTTACGCATCCGCGCCAGGCGGACTCCAGCTGATCCTGAGGCCGAAATGGCTAGTGACCGTCCTGGTAGCCGCGTTGCGCAGATCGGTCATGTCCTGGCTGTCTTCATCGAAGGTGCCCGACGCGGCAACCGTGACCGCCCGCTTCGCTGCGTCGATCGCCGCCCGGTGGCCGGTTTCGTAGCTGTCGCCGGCATTTTGTGCAGCGTCTTCGCTGTTGTCTCGTTCGAGCGTGGAAAAGATACTCTCGGACAGCTCTGCCACTCCCCATTCGATGACAGGACCCGCCACCCCTGCCCGCTCCGAGACGGCGCCAACGCATTCGTCGAGCACCATTCCCGCCCAATCCTCAACGAGATCGAGCCTTTCGTTGTATTCCACGTCTCCACTGATCCCGGCATCGTATACGGCATCCGCTCGGGCCTGGCTCATAATTCCCGCCATCTGCGCTCCGGAAGCCACAGCATTTTCGACTCTGTCAGCCCAGCTCATCCCTTCCCCAAGCGGTTGGTCAAACTGACGGTCCAGAGCAAAGGCGGTGTACGCCTGTTGTGCGCCCGTGATGATCGCGTGCGCTTCCTGGTCTCTGCCGAGTTGTCCGAGGAATTCCGTTACGGGCAAGCCATTTAGATCAACGATCCCCTCCATCCCGGTAGGGAGTTCCAACCCGCTCACCGCAAGCTGGAAGTCCCCCATATAAGCCCCCGTCATCCGGGCCAGTTCCGGCCGGAGGGACTGGAAGGGGCCCGTGTCGGAGAGGGGGGCGGCGTTGTTGGCGGAGAGGGTTTCGACGACGTCGTGCATGATGCGGGCGCCCGCGTCCGTGATGTCGATTCCGCGGGTGCCGGGGCCCACGTCCGGGGGGACGCCCGTGGTGGCGGACTGGAGTGCCGCGCCGAGGCCGTCGAGGTCGCCCTGGACGTAGGTGACGGACGCGCCCGAGGGCAGGCCGAGTTGGGCCCAGTCGCGGTGGTTGAGGAGGTAGTCGAGGCGGTCGTTGCCGTGCGCGGGGTCGAGGTAGGAGGCGGCGACGTCCGGCTGGTGGCTCATGATGCCCAGGAGGCCGTCCATCGGGTCCAGGGCGAACGCGGCCAGGTCGGCCTCGTCGATGCCGTCCACGTTCAGGTCGTCGGCGCCCAGGTGCCACAGGTCCGGGTCGCCACCCTGCTCCGGGTCCTCCGCGGCCCGTACGTCGTCGGCGAGGTCGTGCAGGAAGCGTTCCGAGAAGTCGCCGGCCACGCCGTCGTCGGCGGTGCCCATCATGCCGACCAGGAGCTGGTAGCCGCGCACGTCCTCCCGTTCGGTGAGCCCGTCCACGGCGTACCCGGCGACTCCCGCCTCGTGCAGGTCGGCCATGAAGTCGGCGTAGAAGCGGCCCGCCGGGCTCTGGGCCCACTGCGGGTACTCCTCGGCGGGCACCCGGGTCGCCGTGGCGAGCGCGGCGGCCAGGCCGTTGTTCAGCGCGTGGAAGCGCCGGCCGAGGGCCGAGTCCCCGGCCTCGCCCGCGTGTTCGGCGATGCGTGCGGACAGGTCGATGAGGCCGTCGGCCCCGAGGTTTTCCAGGAGGGCGCGGGTGAACTCCCCGTCGTCGGCGTTGCCGCTCAGCAGCCGGTTCAGCTGTTCCCACTCGGCCGCGGTCAGCTCCTCGCCCTCCGCGAGGCGTTCGGCGAGTGCGCCGGCGCGCGCGGCCAGTGCCTGGTCCTCGCCGGCCAGCGGGGAGCCGTTGAACACGCCGGCCCGCCTGCCGTCCCGGCCCTGGACGATCTCGGCGAGCGCGATCCGCAGGTTGTAGTCGGCCTCGTTCGCCTGCGCGACCAGGTCGTTGACCTGGGCCTGCCACTCGGCCCTGCCGTCTTCCAGCTCCGGGATGCCGGAGCGTTCGAGGGCGTCGCGCACGTCGCCGCCGCCGCTGATCTCGAAACCGGCGGCCCGCGCCTCCTCGGACAGCGCGGTCAGCGCCTCCCGCAGCCGCCGCAGTTCGGACACGCCCTCGCGGATGACGCCCGCGAGCGCGCGGGCCTCCGACTCGGCCGCGCCCAGCTCGCCCTCCGTGTTGGAGAACCGCCAGGCGGCGGCCTCCGCGCTGATGCCCCACCACACCTCGCCGGTGTTCGAGACGCTCGCGACGTGCTGGGCGTAGTCCTCCTTGGCGTCGGCGAACTCCCCTGCCGCGCCGTCCAGTTCGTCGGCCACCGTGGTCAGGTGGGCGAAGTCGAGCTCCAGGATCTCCGCGTAGGTCGGCACGGCCCGTCACTCCGGGTCGGTGATCGACGGGTTGAGGGCCCGCATCCGGTGGCCCAGTTCGGCGTCGAGGCCCTGGAAGTCGGACGCGGTCGAGCGTAAGGCGTTGCTCTCCACCTCCAGTTGGCCCCGTAACGCGGAGACCTGGGCCTGCCAGCGCTCCAGGACCGTGTGCAGGCCGCGCGCCGTCTCCCAGCCGGCCAGGCGGGAGGCGGCCTGCGTCAGGCTGTCCACCGGCCGCTCCCCCGCCGAGGCGACGCCGGGCAGCGTCTCCCGGTCGAGGTGGTCCGCCGCCGCCCGTTTCGCCCCCCAGTCGGCGCCGAGCCCGGGGCGTGCGCCCGAACCCTGCCCGTCGCCCGCCGAGTCCAGCCGGGTACGCGCCACCCGCTCCCGCGCATCGGCCTGGATGCGCGCCCACTCCTCGTCGAAGTTCCCCATTGCCAACCCCCCCGGGTCGATGTCCTGCAGGTCGATGCCCTCCCTGCGATCGCACCCAGGGTAACGAGACCGTCTCCCGAAGTCATCACGAGCCCCACCAGGATCGCGGAGAAACGAAGGGAGAAACGAGCGGAGAAACCACCGGAGAACCGGGGGGAGGAGCAGCGGGACCAACAGGGGGAGGAGGCGCCGCGGGGCCGTGGGCGTGTTCGGGGTCGTGCGGCTCGTTCCGGGGGCGCTGGGTGTGCGGCCGCTAAGGTCGATCGCGCCCCTCGGCAGTTCGCATCGGGAAGGACCGCGCCATGGCAAAACGCCGTAAGCCCGCCGAAGCCGCCGACGTCATCGTGGTGGGCGCAGGGCCCGCCGGGTCCTCCGCGGCCTGCCACCTGGCCGGGCACGGGCTCGACGTGCTGCTGCTGGAGAAGTCGGAGTTCCCCCGCGAGAAGGTGTGCGGCGACGGCCTCACCCCGCGGGCCGTGCACCAACTGGCCCGGATGGGCGTCGACGTGGGCGGCGAGGGCTGGCAGCGCAACCGGGGCGTGCGGTTCGTGTCCGGCGAGACCTCCGTGGAGATCGACTGGCCGGAGAGCCCGCGCTTTCCCGGTTTCGGGCTGACCAGGTCGCGGCATGACTTCGACGACCTCCTGGCCCGCCGCGCCGTCGCCGCGGGCGCGCGGCTGCGTACCTCGGCCCGGGTGACGGCCCCCGTGCTCGACGCCACGGGGCGGGTGCGGGGCGTCGAGGCGGCGGTGGGGCCCGAAGGGCGCGCCGAGAGGTTCGAGGCGCCGCTCGTCGTGGCCGCCGACGGGGTGTCGGCCCGGCTGGGCGTCGCGCTGGGCATCCGGCGGCTGCCCCACCGGCCCATGGCCACCGCGATCCGCCGCTACCACCGCACCGAGGCCAGGCACGCCGACCCCTACCTGGACATCTGGGGCGACCTGACCACGCGCCCCGGCGGGCCGGCGCTGCCCGGCTACGGCTGGATCTTCCCGATGGGCGACGGCCGGGTGAACGTCGGCCTCGGCCTGGTCAGCACGCCGCGTGCCCCCGGCGTCGACACCCGCCGGGTGCTCGACGACTGGCTGGCCCGCACGCCGGAGGAGTGGGGCCTGCGCGATGCGGCGGGCGTGGACGGGCCGGTGCGCGGCGCGGCCCTGCCGATGGGCTTCAACCGGCTGCCGCACTACAGCCGCGGCCTGCTGCTCGCGGGGGATTCCGGCGGCATGGTGAGCCCGTGGAGCGGCGAGGGCATCCCGTACGCGCTGGAGTCGGGCGAGCTGGCGGCCGAGGTGGTGACCGACGCGCTGGCGCGGCCGGGCGGCCCCTGGCGCGAACGGGTCCTGCGGCGTTACCCGGACGAGGTGCGCCGCCGCAACGGCCGCTACTACCGCCTCGGCAACGCCTGGGCCGCGCTGCTGACCAGGCCCGCGGTCACCTCGCTGATCAGCCGCCGGCTGATCACCTCGCCCGCCGCGATGCGCTACGCCATCCGGGTCCTGGTCAACCTGACCGACGAACGCGACGGGGACGCCGCGGACCGCCTCATCACGACGCTGATGCGGGCGGTGCCGAACCCGGCGCCGCGGCTCAGCCGGCGCTCGCGGGCCCCGAGGAGGCGTCCAGGTCGATGAGGGCGAGCCCGGTCGCCGGGTCGAGCCGCTTGCGCAGGTGGGCGGGGGTCTCGGTGAGGACGATCTCCATCGTGGGGTGCACGGTCGCCGCCATGAGGTGACCGCCGATGGCCGAGGAGCTCTTGCGGCCGAGGACGACGTGCGCGTGCAGGGCGGGCTCCCCGTCCTGCGTGGCGACGTCGCCGATCAGGGACAGCACCTCCATCTGCTCCTCGAAGCGGGTGCTGCGGTAGTCGCCGATGTCCGGGTCGAAGTAGCCGAGGGTGGCCTCCCGGCAGGCGCCCACCGCGGTCAGCCCGGCCCCGGTGATCCCCTCCTGCCGCGCGAACCCGGAGATGCTGCCGAACGCCTCGTCCCCCGAGTCCAGCACGAGCACGAAGGTCCGCAGCCCGCCCTGCTCGTACACCAGCCTGCTGCGCACCCCGGCCTCCCGACACGATCGGCGAATGGGCCCGTCCTTCACGGTAAGCCGGGCACCCCCCGGCCGCAGGTCGGTGCGGGCCCGGGGCGGCGCGGCCCGCGGGGCGGGAGCGGCGCGGGGGCGGCGCGGGGGCGGCGCGGGGGCGGCGCGGGGGCGGGGGCCGCGCGGGGGCGGGAACGGCGCGGTGCGGTCCGCGATCGATAACGTTCGGAAGGCGGCCTGGGCCGCTCATCTCCGCAACGGCCCGTGCACCCGCGAAACGACCCACCCGACCACGACCCCCGCCACGGCCCGACCCCGGGCCCAGCCCCCGCCCGACCACGGCGACCCACCCGACCACGGCGATCCGAACGAACCTCAAGGTGCGGACTGCGACATGACCGGAATCCTGGTGACCGGCGGAGCCGGCTTCATCGGCTCGCACTACGTGCGGATGCTGCTCGGGCCCGGGGGCCCGGGCGGCGTCCGGGTGACCGTGCTCGACGCGCTCACCTACGCGGCGCAGCCCGCCACCCTCGACCCGGTACGCGGCCACCCCGGCTTCCGCTTCGTGCACGGCGACATCAGGGACGCGGGCCTGGTCGGGCGGCTGGCCGCGGAGCACGAGGAGATCGTCCACTTCGCCGCCGAGTCGCACGTGGACCGGTCCATCGCGGACGGCACCGCCTTCGTGTCGACCAATGTGCTCGGCACCCAGACCCTGCTGGAGGCGGCCAGGCGCGGCGGGGTGCGGGCCCTCGTGCACGTGTCGACCGACGAGGTGTACGGCTCGCTGGCCTCCGGGTCCTGGCGGGAGACCGAGCCGTTGCGGCCCCACTCCCCCTACGCCGCCTCGAAGGCGGCCTCCGACCTGCTCGTCCTCGCCCAGCACCACACCCACGGGTGCGACGTGCGGGTGACCCGCTGCTCCAACAACTTCGGCCCCCACCAGTTCCCCGAGAAGCTCGTCCCGCTGTTCGTCACGAACCTGCTCGACGGCCTGGACGTCCCGCTCTACGGGGACGGGGGGCACGTGCGGGACTGGCTGCACGTCGACGATCACGTCCGCGGCATCGAATTGGTGCGCACCCGGGGGCGGGCGGGCGAGGTGTACCACATCGGCGGCGGCACCGAGTTGACGAACCGGGAGCTGACCGCGCGGCTGCTCGCGGCCTGCGGCGCGGGCTGGGAACGGGTGCGGCACGTGCCCGACCGCAAGGGCCACGACCGGCGTTACTCCCTGGACTGGAGCAAGATCAGCCGTGAGCTCGGCTACCGGCCGCGCGCCGATTTCGACACCGCGCTGGCCGAGACGGTCGCCTGGTACCGCGAGCACCGCGCCTGGTGGGAGCCCCTGAAGGCGCGCGCCGCGCGGTGAGCGGCCCGAACGGCCGCCCGCGCCCGGTGGGGAACGCGGGCGCCGCCGGGGTTGCCGGACCCGCCGGGGGCGCGCGCCCGGCCGGGGGCGCGGGCGCCGCCGGGGCTGATGGGGGCGCGGGGGCCGCGGGCGCCCGGCCGCTCAGGCGTCCGCCGGGGCCGGGACGGGGGCGGATGCCGGAGCCGGGGCGGATTCCGGGGCCGCGGCCGGGACGGGGGCCGTCGTCCGGGCAGGGCGGGCGCGTTCCGCGGCCAGTTCACCGACCGCGCGCACCAGGCGCGTGAGGTGCTCCTCCGGGGTGCCCGCCCCGAAGCTCACCCGCACCGCGCGCAGCGTGCCCTCGCAGTCGGCGGCCTGGCCCGGCTCGCCGAGCAGCCTCCGCACCAGCGGCTGGGCGCAGAACATCCCGGCGCGCACGCCGATGCCGTAGCGCTCGGCGAGGGCCTGGGCGAGTTCCCCGCTCTCCCAGCCGTCCAGGGTGAACGAGAGCACCGGCACCCGCGCCGACTCGGGCCCGAACAGGGCGAGTTCACTCAGCCCGGTAACCCCGGCGAGCCCCGCCCGCAGCCGGGAGAACAGGCGCCGCTCGCGGGCGGCGAGCGCCTCGGGTCCCGCCTCGGTCAGCGCCCGGCAGGCGGCGGCGATCGCGAGGGCGCCGATGACGTTGGGCGAGCCGGCCTCGTGCCTGGCCTCGCCCGTCTCCCAGTCGACGTCCACGCCGCCGTCCGCCGCCCTGCTGACGCGGCGGGTGGCCCCGCCGCCCGCCAGATAGGGCCTGGCCGGGTCGAGCCAGTCGCGGCGGCCGGCGAGCACCCCCGCGCCGAAGGGGGCGTACAGCTTGTGCCCGGAGAAGGCCACCCAGTCCGCGTCGAGGCGCGTGAGGTTCACCCGCCGGTGCGGCGCGAGCTGGGCCGCGTCCAGGACGAGGCGGGCGCCGTTGTCGTGGGCGGCGACGGCGAGTTCGCGCACCGGCCACAGCTCACCGGTCACGTTGGAGGCGCCGGTGACGCACAGCAGCCGCGGCCCGGCGGGGGCCGCGGCCAGCGCGGCCGCGGCGGTGGCCACCGCCGCGGCGGGCGAGGCGGGCGCCGGCAGGCAGGTCACCTCGTGTCCGTGGTGCGCCCACGGCAGCAGCGCCGCGTGGTGCTCGGTCTCGAAGACGAACACCCGGGTGCCGGGCGGCAGGGCCGCGGCGAGCAGGTTGAGCGAGTCGGTCGTGGAGCGGGTGAACAGGACCCGGTCGGCGGGGCGGCAGCCGAGGAAGCGGTGCACGGTCTCCCGGCTGCGTTCGAAGACCTCGGTCGAGAGCCGGGACAGGTGGCCGGTGCCGCGGTGGACGCTGCCGTAGCGGGGGGCGTACGCGGCGACCTCCTCCCAGACGCGGCGCAACACGGGGGCGCTTGCGGCGTAGTCGAGCGCCGCGTACTCGATCTCGCTCCCGTCCGCGAGCGGGGCGCAGACGCCCTCGCTGAGGACGGGCAGCGCGCCCGAGCCGGCGGCGGACGGGCAGCCGGAGGCGCCTTCCGCGTCGCGGCCGGCGGCAGCGGCGGCGGCAACGGGGGCGGGAACGGAGACCGCGGAAACGGAGGAAACAGAGGGAACGGAGGGAACGGAGGGAACGGAGGGAACGGAGGGAACGGGCACGGAAGCAGTCATGGTGGGTATCCCTTGGCGGGCCGTAGGCGGCACAGTGCCGCGGAAACGCGCGAGGGCGCGCAGGAAACGGGCGGAAAAGGACAGGGCCGGGCCGGTGTGGTCGCAGCCACGGGCGCGGGGCGACCCGGGCCCCGCCGCGCCGACGGGTTCCGCGTCCGTGCGGCTCACGGGCGCGGAACCGGCGTGGCGAAGCCGCGTGGCGGGCCGCGCCCGGGCGAGGCACCGACGGGCCGGGGAAACGGGTGGGGGCGCCGGGGAAGGGGCGCCTAGCGCATTCGCCTGTGCACGGGAAATCTCCTCCTGAGGGCCGCACTTGCCGCGAGGCGCGCGCCTCGCGACCCGGTCTTCACCCGGGGCACCCCACCGCGACGGAGGGTTGCCGGACAGCGGGCCGGGGCCCGTTCAGCTGTCACTCGTGACCTGCCGCGCATCTTTACACGGCGCCCGCGGAAGCGGCACCGCTGTCTCACTCTCCGGAACGCCGCTGCCCACGTCACGGTCGTTGCCCGCCATTAGGCTGAGGGCACTCATCGCGCCACGGCCCCACGCCGGCCGGTGGCGGCGGTGACCGCTCGTTGCGCGGAGGGATGAGGATGAGCCAGGAAGGGTCGGGGTTCGGGGGCCGGCAGGAGGGCCCGGGGGTGCCGCAGGGCGGGCCGTACGGATCGCCCCCGCCGGGCCAGGGCGCGCCGGGGCCCGGCTTCGGACAGCAGGTGCCGCCGCCGGGCGCCCAGCCACCCGCCCCGCCGCAGGGACAGCCGGGCGCCTACCCGCAGGCGCAGCCGGGCGCCTACCCGCCCCCGGGGCAGCCGGGGCCGCAGCCCTATCCGCCGCAGGGGCAGTCCTACCCGCCGGCCGGTCCGCAGTGGCAGGTCCCGCCCGCGCCGGGCCCGCAGGGCGGCGGCCCGGGGCGCCCCGGGCGGAGTAGGACGGCCGGCATCGCGATCGCCGCCGTGGTCGCGATCGCCGCGCTCGCCACCGTGATCGTGGTGGCCGTGAACGGCTCGGGCGACGACGAGGCGGACGGGGGCTCGGGCGGCAGCGACGGCTCCGGGGAGACCCACCAGCTCGTCCTGCCCGTCACCAGCGGGGACTTCAGGATCTCCGGGCAGGCGCGGACCAGCGACTCGCTCGACGCGGACAACCTGGCCTCGATCGGCGTCACCGGCGCCGAGAGCACCACCGGGCTGTACTACGCGGGCATCACCCCGGACGAGGCCGGCGCCCTGACGGACCTGTCCCAGCTGGGCGGCCGCGAGGTCAGCACCCTGGCCGTGATCGGCGTGTGGGGCACCGTGGCAGACCCGGAGGCGGCGGCGGCCGGGCTGCTCGAGGTCGGGGCGGGCCTGCAGGGCGAGAACGGGGGCACGGCCATCACCCTGGTCGGCGAGCCGCAGGACATGCAGCCCTCGGGCATCGGCGAGGCCGTCATGAAGTGCCAGTACGCCGAGGCGCCCGACCCGGCCACCGGGCAGACCGCCCAGGTCCCGCTGTGCGCCTGGGCCGACGACCACACCGTGGGCTTCACCGTGCTCCAGCGGCAGAACGCCACGGGCACCGTGGACGTGCCGCTCGACGTGGCGGCCGACCACACCTCGGCCCTGCGCACGGCCTCCCTGGTGGAGACCTCCTCCTCCCCCGCAGACTGAGCCGCCGCACCCCACGCCGGGCCGCCCGCACCCCACGCCGGGCCGCCGCACCTCACGCCGGGCCGCCCGCACCCCACGCCGGGCCGCCGCACCTCACGCCGGGGCGCCCGCCCCACCGCGAGGCGACGTGCCGGGCGCGGGCGCGAGGCGACGTGCCGGGCGCCGCGAAGTGACGTGCCGCGCCCCGGGCCGTCCGTCCTGTGGGGGACCCGGGGCGGGCCCCGGTTCATCCCGAAGGGTGAGGCCGGTCGTACCGGAGGGCGAAGCGGGCCGGTCTCCGGCGCGCGCACGATGAGCGGCATGGAAACGCCTCCCCCGCGCTGGGCGGTGCGCGCCGCCCACCTCACCGCCTGCCTCGCCCTGCCCTCGGGACTGTGGCGCATCGCCCTGGTGGCGGGCCTGCCGCTCGGCTTCGACATGAGCGGCACCGGGCCCGGCGAACGGCTGTACATCGTGTCCCTGAGCGTGGTCTCCGAGTTGCTGGCCCTGCTGACCCTCGGCCTGGTGCGGCCCTGGGGCGAGGTGCTCCCCGGCTGGGTGCCGCTGCTCGGCGGGCGGCGCGTCGGCACGCGCACCGCGGTCGTGCCCGCCCTCCTGGGGGCCGCCGGGCTGGCCTTCGTCTGGGGCTTCGCCTTCCTCAACGCGGCCACCCGGCCCTGGATCGTGGACGGAACGGCGCAGCGGGTGCTGTTCGTCGCCTGCTACCTGCCGCTGCTCGCCTGGGCCCCGCTGCTGGCGGCCGTCGCCCTGGCCTACCACCGCCGCCGCACCCGCCCCGGAGCAGGCCCCGGCTCCCGCACCCCCACCGGCGCGCCCGTACCCCGCCCCGCGGAAGCCTGACGGCCCGACCGCCCCAGCCCGTCGCTGCCCGCGTGGAACCAGGTGCCCTGGCCGACGTAGCGTGGACGCACGACCTTCCGGCGGGGGGCACATGATGGATGCCGACTTCACCATCGGAGACCGGATCGCCCGGTTCCGCGCCAAGCGGAAACTGACCCAGGAGCAGCTCGCCGAGCGTTCCGGCCTCTCCGTCGACGTGGTGCGCAAGCTCGAACAGGGGCAACGGCAGACGGCACGGCTGACGACGCTCAACGCGCTCGCCGCCACGCTCGACGTCGAGCCGTCCGTCCTGATGGGGCACCAGCCAGGCACGTTCGAGGTGCGCGCGGAGGGAGACTCCCCCTCCGTCCTTGCGCTCCCCATGCCTCGGCGAGCGGACCACGCGGCGGCCCGGTCCGCCCCCTCGCGGGTGTGCGCCCGGCGCGCGCGGTTCCACGTGGACCAGGCCCTCGCCCACGCGGAATTGCAGGACGACGCGCACGCCGTGCGCGCGCTGCTCGCCGCCGAGGCCACGGCTCCCGAGTGGATGCGCTACCACGCGACCTCGCGCCGCCTGACCGCCGAGTTGCTCACCAGGGAACGCCGACGCACCTCACCGGTCCGCGAACTCGCCGAAAGACTCCACCTGGACGACTAGGACAACACGTCCCACCGCCCCGGCAGGTGAGGCCGAACTTACCCGCTCCTCCCCGGCCGTCCCGCTGCCGGAGGCAATTCCCGCGGGCGGACACCAACCCCGGGTGCGCGCCCCTACCCTTGCGGTGCCGAGCCGTTTCGGAGAGGGGCGGGCCATGCCATTCGATGCCGAGCCGGACCCGTACGTGGAGCCGCTGACGTTCGGGCAGCGCATGCAGATCCTCCGCACGCGCCGGGGAATGAGCCGCCCGGTGCTGGCCGGGCTGGTCGGCATGTCCCCCTCGTGGGTGAAGCAGATCGAGGGAGGCAGGCTCCACACACCGAGGCTGGCGATGATCCTGCGCATCGCCGAGGCGCTTCGGGTCCGCGACCTTTCCGAACTGACGGGGGACCAGGCCCGGTCGGCAAGCCTGTTCCTCGGCCCCGGCCATCAGCGGCTGCCCGCGGTTGCCGAGGTGATCAACGCCTATCCCCTCGGGCCGACCGGCCGGCAGGCGCCTCCGCCGGCCCACCTGGCGGCCCGGCTCTCGCGGGCGTGGGCGGCCAGGCACCGGTCGGCCAACCACCGGGACGTCATCGGCGGCTTGCTTCCCGGGCTTATCCGCGATGCCCAACTCGCCGTGCGGCAGGCCGAGACCGCACGCCACCGCCGGGCGGCGCAGGCGGTGCTCGCCGAGACCTACGCCCTCACCCAGTTCTTCCTCGCCTACCAGCCGGAACCCGCGCTGTTGTGGCGCGTGGCCGAGCGTGGCATGGTCGCGGCTCAGGAGTCGGAGGATCCGCATGCCATCGGCGTGGCCGCCTGGCTGATGACACAGGCGCACCGGGACACGGGCCCCTCGCACTACGAGGCCGCCGACGCGGTGACGCACGCGACCCTGCGCTACCTGGAGCCGCTGCTCCCCGACGCCTCGGACGACGTGCGCGCGATCACGGGGGCGCTTCGGTTCGAGGCCGGATACACGGCCGCGCGACGCGGCGACAAGGGAGTGGCCTGGGGTTTCTGGGACAGGGCGCGAGCGGTGGCCGGAGGATTGCCGTCGGGCTACTACCACCCCATCACGAGCTTTTCGCAGGCCATCATGGGTGCCCACGCGGTCACCCTGGCAGTGGAGTTGAGGTCCGGTGGGGAGTCGGTGCGCCAGGCCGCCGCGGCGGACGCGACCGTCATCCCGTCCAGGCCGCGGCGGGCCAGGCACCGTATCGAGGAGGCCAGGGGATACCAACTCGCGGGGCAGCCGGAGACGGCGCTCTCGACGCTGGAAAAGGCGCACGAGGCCGCCCCCGAGACGATCCGCTACAACGGCTACGCCCGGCGGATCGTGCTGGAGGAGACGGAAGCGCGCTCCGCGGCACGGCGTGAGCGCGCCGCCCACTTGGCGGTGAAACTCGGCATGCTGCACCCCTGAAAGCCCGTTCGAGGGGCAGAATCTCTGCCCCTTCACCCCGCCTGCGGCCCATACGGTCGGTGTGTCCTTGATCACCGACGATGACGGGGGTGTCACATGCCCACCGCAATCCCCTTGCCCGCTTGGATGCCGCACACAGGTGGGGGCGTTCGTCTCCTGCCGTGCGGCCTGGACTTCGACGCCGTGCGCCTTCCCGCCCTTGCCGCGCTTCGGGTGGCGAGCCGATTCCCCGCCGGCCCGCCGTCACTCATCGAGGACCGGGAGCGGCACGTCGCCTACTGGCTGCTTCCTCCCGGCGCGGCCGCGACCTGGCTGGTGCCGGGCACCGACGCACTCGGCCGAGGCGCGCACCTGCCCGTGCCCCCGGCGAGTTGGTGCTGCGGCCCGTGGTCCGGCGGCCTCCCGGTGCGATGGCGAGTGCCCCCGGCCGGGAACTGCCTCACGGACCCGGCGGCCCTCCGTGCGGCCCTCACCCCAACGCCCGCACGCGCGCGCTTCATCTCCGTCCCGTGTGCCGAGCGCCGTTGTGAGGAGTGCACGCAGCATGAGCCGCGTCCGCCCGAGCCGCACCTCGGGATCGCGTTCGATCCCTGTACGCACGGCTGTCACACGAACTGGGCCGCCACTCCCCGCGCCGCCACCACGTTCATGGCCCCCGCCCGTCTGCCGTACACCGCCGGGGAGCAGCGATGACCGCCACCGGTACCCCCGTCCCGGCCGGCCGGGTCCTGACCTGGGGGCCCAAGCGGCTGCCCGTGCCCTACGCCGCGCCCTGGAGCGGCGAAGAGGTGCAGACCGGAAGCGGATTGGTCCTGCGGCCGGACGGCAACGGCATCGGGTACCGGGACGAGACGCCCGCCGACCGTGACCGGCACGGCGTGCTCTGGGCCCGCATGACCGACAGCCCCGGCTCCGGGCGCCCGAACTACCGCACCATGCACATCCAGCGGCAACGCGCCTGCATGCTCGGCCTGTTGTGCCAGGTCTGCGGCGGCCCCGCCGACCGCGACGCCAAGGGCTGGCTGTTCGTCCTGCGCCAGCCCCCACCGCACGAGGACACGCCTGGCTGGCCGGAAGGGCTGCTGTGCACCAAGCCTCCGGTGTGCCGGCCATGCGCCCACCTGGCCGCCCACCACTGCCCCCACCTTGAGCGGCCGGTTCGCATCCGCTCCCGCAAGCCGCGCGTCTGGGGCGTCTTCGGCGGCGCGTTCGACGCCGGCCTGCGGCCAGGTCCCGACGCGCACCTCCCCTACGGCCATCCCGCCACCCCCTGGTTCCTCGCCAATCAGGCCGTCCTCGAACTCACCCGCTGCACGCGGGAGTCTCCGCCGGCGGCGTAGGGGCGAGGGGCCTCGGCGGGCGCGGGATGCCGGCCGGGGGCACGTGGGCGGGCGGGGGTGGTGCCGGACGGCGTCCCCGGCGGCAGGCCGCCTCGTTCGGGGGCCGGGCCGGGGTCAGGGCACCAGGACCGGCGGGCAGTAGCCCGTCTCCTCGCCAATGGAGTTGATCTCGGCGTTCGACCGCGGGTCGCCCGCGTAGTTCAGCTGGTTGGTGCAGCTCACCCCGGGCTCCGCCGGGGTGCCCTCCGCCGCGCCTTCGCCCTCGGGCTCCGGGCACTCGCCGGTCTCCGCGCCGATCGAGTTGATCTCCGCGTTCGACCGCGGGTCCCCCGCGTAGTTCAGCTGATCCGTGCACCGCACCCCGGCCTCCGCCGCACCGTCCGACCCCGCGCCGTCCGACCCCGCGCCGTCCGAGGCGGAACCATCGATCGCCGCACCGTCCGACGAGCCATCCGAGGCCGTACCGCCGGAGGCCGCGTCGCCCGACCCCGCGCCGTCCGACCCCGCGCCCTCGCCCTCGGGCTCCGGGCACTCCCCGGTCTCCGCGCCGATCGAGTTGATCTCCGCGTTCGACCGCGGGTCCCCGGAGTAGTCGAGTTGATCCGTGCACCGCACGCCGGGGTCGGCGGAGGCGGTGACGGAGGAGTCGGCGGCGGACGAGGAGGCGCCGCCGGTGGTCTCGTCATTGCAGGCCGTGAGCGCCAGGCCGGCGGCGACGGTGACGAGGGTGAGCACCGAGAACCTGCGAACGTGCATGCTGCTGTCCTTACCGTGGGGTTCCGCTTGGCGAGTGGGTCTTCCGAGCGGTGAGAGAACCGCGCCGCCGCCGGAGTTCGCGGGCGAAGGACTCCGAGACACGTTCGTGACAATCGGGCGCGCGCCGGCCGGGTTCCGGGGCCCGGAACCCGGCCGCGCGCGAGGAACCCCGGGCCGCCGCCGCGAATGGCCGCCGCGGGGCCCGCGGGTGCGGCTACGCGCTGCGCAGCGTTCCCAGCGGGTTCGGCTCCTCCGCCAGCGCGGCGGACGCCACCTTCCAGGCGGGGTCGGCGGGGTCGAGGGCGCTGCGCAGGAAGGCCGAGCTGAGCCGCTGGATCAGCGCCACGCGCGCGGGGTGCTCGTCCGTCGTCGCGGTGGAGTCGTAGCCGTTGATGCCGCCCAGCGAGTGCTCCGCGCCGAACAGGGTGAGCAGGCTCTTGTCCCCCGGGCTGTGGGTATAGCCGTCGGTGAACCAGTCCGGCCCGCGCGTGGACAGCTGGGACTGGTCGCGGTCCCCGGCGACGATCAGCGCGGGGGCGGTCATGCCCGCGAAGGACGGCCGCATGAAGGGGAAGTTGTCCACGGCGAACGGGGTCAGGTCGTCGCCGAGGCCGGCGAGGGCCAGCAGGACGCCCGCCGTCACGCGGGAATCGGACAGGTCCTCGCCCGGCACCCCCTGCGAGTCGAGGACGCGGGCGCCCAGCAGCGTGCTCGCCGTCTGGGCTCCCCAGGAGTGGCCCGCCACCGCGATACGGCCGGGGTCGAGGCGCCCGCCGAGGCCGGGAACGGCGGCCGCCAGCACGTCGAGCCGGTCCAGCACGCGGGTGAGGTCCTCGATGCGCAGGCGCCAGATGCGCGGGGTGCGCGGGTCGTCGGCGGGAAGGCCGAGCGTCCTGGAGTCGAGGTGGGTGGGCCGCAGCACCACGAAGCCCTGCGCGGCCCAGAAGTCGGCGAGCGGCCCGTAGTCGTTCATCGACATGCCGAAGCCGTGCGAGAAGACGAGGACGGGAAGGCCGCTTCCGGTGGCGGGGGCGGTCACCCGGACCTGAAGGTCCTCGCCGCGCCCCGGGGCGGGCAGGACCACGGGCCCGGCGGAGATCACCAGCGGGGGCGCGGGCGCGGCGCGCTGCGCGTCCGCGGTGTTCGAGTCGGGCATGGCAGTGCCTTCCGTTGCGTTTCTCACGTTGTCCGGCGGGGCGAGGCCAGGAAAAGCGGAACCTCGCTCCGGATTCAAAGATACGGAACGCGGTTCCGCTTGGCAAGCCGCCCCCGGCAGCCGGGCGCGCGCCAGGCGGCGTACACCCGACGACTCGCGCCCGCACGGCACCCCCGGCACCCCGGATCACCTGCGCGGGCGGTTTGCGGCATCCCGGCCGCCGGGACGAGGGAACGCATCCCTGCGGCAACGGGCAACCGTCCCCGCTCGAAAGGGAGTTGGCATGGAACAGGGAAGGCGCGAAGAGGAGCCTGAGGTCTACGTGCCTCCGGTGCTGGCCGAGGCCGGCGGCTTCGCCGACAACACCAAGGGCCCCTTTGGGGACCTGGCCGAGGGCCGGGACATCTACTACCAGACGTGGTGAGTGCCCGGACGCGGTGATCCCCCGTGGGGCGGGGCGCCGTCCGGGACCCCCGGGCGGCGCCCCGGCGTCCCGCGGCGTAGCAGCGGCCGGTCGGCACCGGTGCCGCCGGGGCCGCGCGACGCTGAACGGGCCGGGGTCCCGGCCGGCAGGCGGCGGGTCCGCCCCGCCGGGCCGGGGCCCCGGCGCACCGATCGTCCCTCGGGAAAGGAACCACATCGTGGCACGCATCCCGCGCGGCCTGCTGACCGTGACGGCCCTGCTCGGCCTCGCCGCGCTGGCCGCCCCAGGCGCCGCCGCCGCCTCCGACGCCTCCGACGCCTCCGCCCAGGATCACCCGACGGCCTACAACACCAAGGAACAGTTCCTGACCGCCGACCCCGAACGCGGCATGGACACCTCCTGCGTCGAACGCCGCATCTCCCTGGGGTCGGGCGACTACGTGTGGGGCATCATCGGGGCCGGCGAGCGCACGCTCTACCTCGGCTCCGGCACCTACACCTGGAAGGACTGCCTGATCCCGGACGACGGCTTCTACGTCCAGCAGTCCACGCTGAACCCCGACAACCCCGACTGGGACACGGCGATCCTCACCGACACCTGGTCCATGTACGGGGACCAGATCGCCGAGTGGGGCTCCTTCCTCGACCCGCAGTTCTGACCGGCCCCGGCCGCCCCCGGCCGGCGAGCGGACGGCGCGGGCGCGGCCCGTCCGGCCCCCTCCACGGCCGGCCGCAAAAACGCCGGAAAAAAAATCCGGCCGGCGATGTCGAGAACCCGCTTCCGGCTCCGTCCCCGGGGTGAACGCGGCCAGAATGGGCCGCACGAGCACCGAGGAGAGACACGATGGCCAAGTACCTGCTGCTGAAGCACTACCGCGGCGCCCCGGCTCCGGTGAACAACGTGCCGATGGCCCAGTGGACGCCGGAGGAGATCTCCGCCCACGTGAAGTACATGAACGACTTCGCGGCCCGGCTGGAGAAGACCGGCGAGTTCGTCGACGGGCAGGCGCTCGCCCCCGAGGGGGCGTGGGTCCGCTACGACGGCGAGGGGCGCCCGCCGGTCACCGACGGGCCGTTCGCGGAGACCAAGGACCTCATCGCCGGCTGGATGGTCATCGACGTGGACAGCTACGAGCGCGCCGTGGAGCTGGCCGGGGAGCTGTCGGCCGCGCCGGGGGCGGGCGGCAAGCCGATCCACGAGTGGCTGGAGCTGCGCCCGTTCCTGGGCGCGGCGCCCACCATCACGGAGTGACCTCACCGACAGAAGCCGATGAACGAGATTCTGCTCAGGAGCCTCACACCGGAGGTGCTCACCGTCCTCGTCCGCCGCGGAGCCGACTTCGCGGCGGCCGAGGACGCCGTGCAGGAGGCGCTGGTCGAGGCGCTCCGGGTCTGGCCGGCCGCCCCCTCCGCGGGCCCCGGCGACGGGGAACACCCCGTGCGGGACCCGAAGGGCTGGCTGGTCACCGTGGCCTGGCGCAAGTTCCTCGACGCGAGGCGCGCCGAGGACGCCAGGCGCCGGCGTGAGGAGCGCGTCGAGAGCGAGCCGGCGCCCGGCCCCGCGCCCGCGGTGGACGACACGCTCCAGCTCTACTTCCTGTGCGCGCACCCCTCGCTGACCCCGGCGTCCGCGGTCGCGCTGACGCTGCGCGCCGTGGGCGGCCTGACCACCCGCCAGATCGCCCGGGCCTACCTGGTGCCGGAGGCGACGATGGCGCAGCGGATCAGCCGGGCCAAGCGCACCGTCTCCGGCGTGCGCTTCGACCGGCCGGGCGACGTCGCCACCGTGCTGCGCGTCCTCTACCTGGTCTTCAACGAGGGCTACTCGGGGGACGTCGACCTCGCCGCCGAGGCCATCAGGCTCACCCGGCAGCTCGCGGCCCGCGTCGACCACCCCGAGGTGGCCGGGCTGCTCGCCCTCATGCTGCTCCACCACGCCCGCCGCGCCGCCAGGACCGCGCCCGACGGCAGCCTGGTGCCGCTCGCCGAGCAGGACCGCGGCCGGTGGGACACGGCGCTGATCGCCGAGGGCATCGCGATCCTGCAGGCGGCCCTCGCCCGCGACCGGCTGGGCGAGTTCCAGGCCCAGGCCGCCATCGCGGCACTCCACGCCGACGCGCCGCGCGCCGAGGAGACCGACTGGGTGCAGATCGTGGAGTGGTACGACGAGCTCACGCGCCTGACCGGCAGCCCGGTCGTCCGGCTCAACCGCGCGGTCGCCGTCGGGGAGGCCGACGGGCCGCGCGCCGGGCTGGCGGCGCTCGCCGAACTGGACGCCTCGCTGCCCCGCCACGCGGCGGTGGCGGCGTACCTCCACGAGCGCGACGGCGACCTGGCGACGGCGGCACGGCTGTACGCCGAGGCGGCCCACAAGGCGCCCAACCTCGCCGAGGTCAACCACCTGACCCGCCAGGTCGCCCGCCTCAACGCCCTGCTCAACGCCCGCCGCCCGCGTTGAAGGACCGGGGCCTGCCCGCGGTCATTCGTTCCAGAGTCGCCCCCGGCAGGTCCTGGCCGGCCAGAGCCGCCGGCCAGGCGTTGCCGGGCGTCGTCGTGGGGCGACCGTGGTCAGTCCTGGCGATCCCGGACGGCAGGCCGCTTGCCCGTTACCGCCCACGCTCCCGGGCACCGGGGTGGCGGGATCGGGCCTCGTTGATCTCTGCCTCGTGTTGCACCGCCCAGTCGGCCAGTACGGACAGCGGTGGGAGCAGGGTCCGCCCCAGGGGGGTCAGGCTGTACTCGACGCTGGGCGGCACCGTCGGGAACACCTCGCGCCGCACCAGCCCGTCGGTTTCCAGGCCGCGCAGCGTGCGGGTCAGCATGCGCTGACTGATGCCTTCGATGGCGCGGTGCAATTCGTTGTACCGGTACGGGCGCCCGCCAAGCAGGATCACCAGCAGCATGCTCCACCGGTCGCCCACGCGCCGGAACACATCGCCGACCGGGCACGCGGCGAACTCGCCGGCCGGTACCGGGTGAGGGAGTTCGTGGGCGAGCACTGAGGGAACACCGGTGTTCGTACCGGACATGAAACTGCCTTCTTTCAGCCGGCGACGGGGCGGCTCACGATGGGTTCGTTGCCGACGAGCCTAGGGAGGGCGCCGTGCCGAGCCAACCATCGAAGACCGTGATCATCAGCGGTGGGACCGACGGCATGGGCCGTGCGACCGCCCTGGAACGGCTCGCGAGGGGTGACCACGTCACCGTGATCGGCAGCAACGAGGCCAAGGGGCGTGCCCTGCTCGACCAGGCCGCCCATCCGAACCTGCGGTTCCTGCGGGCGGACCTGTCCTCGATCGCCGAGACCGAGCGCGTGATCGCCCACATCCGCGAGCAGCACAGCGCCCTCGATGCGCTGGCGCTGTTCGCCAACCGGGTAAGTCCGCGGCGCAGGGAGACCACGGAGGGTCTGGAGTCCACCTTCGCCCTGTACTACCTGAGCCGCTATCTCCTCAGCCACCGATTGCGTCCGTTGCTCGACGCCGGCCCTGATCCGGTGATCATCAACGTGGCCGGGATCGGGAACACCGCGGGCCGGATCCACTGGGACGATCCCCAATTGACGCGCCGCTACGGCCAGGTCCGCGCCCAGCTCCAGGCCGGCCGGGCGAACGACCTGCTGGGCGTCGCGTTCGCCCGCCAGGCGGGGACCAAGACGCGCTACGTTCTCTACCATCCCGGATTCACCCGCAGCGGGGCCGGCGGCCACCCGAATCCGCTGGTCCGGGGATCGATCACGTTGCTCGCGAAGCTCTTCGCCCGCCCGGTCGCCGACGCGGTCCGGCCGATCGTCGAATGGATCGATCGGCCGCCGGCGGACTCGCTGTCCGCGATCGACCGGGGTAAACCGGTCGACACGTCCCTCAAGACCCTCGCCCCCGAAGCCGCCGCCCGCCTGGCCGCCTACACGGAGGACCTGCTCCGCAGCCGCTGATGCGGACGCTCGGGTGGACGACTGCCCGTTGCCGGCGCGCTACCGGCGGCTCTCGGCTTTCGTGATCGTTGGGCACTCGGGCCGGCAGCGGGCCGGCCCGCGCCCTCCGAACGGCACTGGCCCCCCATCAGGAAGCCCTCACCGGCGAGAGCTGGCTGGTGAGGGCTTTGGTCCGACGTAGGGCGGGTGGGACTCGAACCCACGGCCGACGGATTATGAGTCCGTTGCTCTAACCGGCTGAGCTACCGCCCCGAAACGGCGTGCCGCGCACAGGTGTGCGCGCCGTCTGCCGCAGCATAGCTGCTCATACGATCTGCCGCCCGGTCCGGGGGCGCTCGTACACGGGGAGGGACAGCGGGCATGGGGTGATCGGTTCCCGGCCGCCGGGGAGTGATGCACGGAAAAAGACAAAGGGCCCCGGATGGGGCCCTTCGAGTGCTGCGAGAAGACTGCTCCCCCGACTGGACTCGAACCAGTAACCTGCCGGTTAACAGCCGGCTGCTCTGCCAATTGAGCTACAGGGGACTGCTCCGCGCGGGTCCGGCACCTCGACCTCGGGCGCGGGACTGCGTCGCGGCCCTTAGATTAGCGCATGTGAGGGGGTGCTTCGAAATCGGTATCCGGGCACCCGGTTACGGGGGGTACGGGAACCCAGGAGAAGTCAGGCAGAGCGAGAAGGGAAGCATCCCCATGCACAAGCTCACTTTCGCAGCCGGGGCCGCCGTCGGCTACGTGCTCGGCGCCCGCGCGGGCCGGGAGCGTTACGAGCAGTTGCGGGAGGCCGCGCAGCGGCTGATGCAGAGCCCGGCGGTGCGCAACGGCATGGACACCGCCGCGCAGACCGGGCGGCAGGCCGCCGCGGTGGCGGCCGGAGCGGTCGCCGACCGCGCGGGCGACCGGCTGCCCGGGGCGATGACCGAGCGGCTGCGGGCCGTGCGCGACCACGGCAACTCCCACGACGCCTCTCACGGCACGTCCCAGGGCAACTCCGCGCACGACGGGGACATGGCCGCGCGCTAGCCGGGCGTCCGCTAGTCTGCGCCGCGTGAGGCGCCCGGGGCGCGGGTGGCCGGTGTGGTCGCCGAGCGGGCCGGGCGGCGGGCCGCGGGGCCGGAGTGGGCGGCACCCCCATTGCCCCGGGTGAAGGCCGGTGGTTAGCGTATGTTCGACATGCCGGAATGCAGCCGGGATGTCGAACGACTGAACGCCGGGGAGGCATCGGGCATGGGGCGTCGCGTACCGGCGGTGAGCCGGGCGTTGGACATACTGGAGCTCTTTCTCGACGGCGACGGGACGCTGTCCGCGCCGGAGATCACACGCAGGCTCCAGCTTCCGCGGACCACGGTGCACGAGCTGGTCACCACGCTCGCGGCCCGCTCCTACCTCGTCCCGGTCCCCGAACAGCCGGGCCGCTACCGGCTGGGCGTGCGCACCTACCAGCTCGGCAGCAGGTACGCCGAGCAGCTCGACCTCGCGGCCGAGGGCCAGCAGGTGGCCAGGGCCGTGGCGGAGACCTGCGGGGAGACGGTGCACGTCGCGGTCCTGGAGGACGCCGACGTGATCTATGTCGCCAAGGTGGACAGCACCCACGCGGTGCGGATGGTCTCCGCCGCGGGCCGCCGCCTGCCCGCGCACTGCACGGCCGTCGGCAAGATGCTGCTCGCCTCGCTCCCGGCCGAGGAGCTGGACGAA
Source organism: Streptomyces hoynatensis (assembly GCF_003626535.1). Taxonomy (GTDB): domain Bacteria; phylum Actinomycetota; class Actinomycetes; order Streptomycetales; family Streptomycetaceae; genus Streptomyces; species Streptomyces hoynatensis. The sequence goes on along the minus strand of NZ_RBAL01000002.1, from coordinate 256,924 downwards.
CGGCTCCCGAAGGACGGCGAGTTGGCGGCCATGACGCCCAACTCCATCACCGACGCGGCCGAGTTGCGCCGGGTGCTGGACGAGGTGCGGGAGCGGGGGGTGGCCGCCGAGCAGCGCGAGTCGAACCCCGACGTCAGCTGCGTGGCGGCGCCGGTGCTCGACCGCTCGGGGCAGGTGGTGGCGGCGCTGAGCATCTCGGTGCCGATGATCCGCTGGAGCGAGGAGCGGCAGCGCGAGCTGACCGGCCTCGCGGTGGAGGGCGCCGGCCGGCTCTCGGAGCGGCTCGGCCACCACGCGCGCGGCTGAGGCGGGCGCGCGCAGGACCGGCAACGCAGAGCACGGCCCGGGACAGAACCACACGGCGGCGCCGCCCCCGGCGCCGGGCCGCGGCGCACGTCGCCGCACAGGGGGCGCGGCGGGCCGCCGGGGAAGGTGACGAGGATGGACATCGCGGTGAAGGCGAGCGCCGAGCTCGGCGAGGGGCCGACCTGGGACCCGGCGGCCGAACGGCTGATCTGGGTGGACATCCTGGGGGCCCGCGTCCACGGCTTCGATCCGGCGAGCGGGCGGCAGACCGTGCTGGTCGCCGAGCAGCACGTCGGGGCGGCCAAGCCACGGGCGGGCGGCGGCCTCGTGGTCAACCTCAGGGACGGCGTCGGCCTCTACGACGAGGAGGGCGCGTTCCGCTGGCTGCTGCACCAGCCGGTGCCGGGGCGCCGCGGCAACGACGCGGCGGTGGCGCCCGACGGCGCGCTGTGGGCGGGCACGATGCGGTACGACGAGGCCCCGGGCGGGGGCACGCTCAGCCGGGTCACCGGGGACGGCGCCGCGGTGACCGTGCTGCCGGACGCGACGGTCAGCAACGGCCTGGGGTGGAGCCCGGACGGCGCGCTGATGTACTACATCGACACCCCGACCCGGCGCATCGACGTGTTCACGGTGGACGGGGACGGCGGGGTGCGCGACCGCAGGCCGCTGGTGGACGCCTCCGGCGTGCCCGGCTCCCCTGACGGCCTGACGGTGGACGCGGACGGCTGCGTGTGGGCGGCGTTCTGGGACGGGGGCGCCGTGCGGCGCTACACCCCGGAGGGCAGGCTGGACCGGACCCTGGAGCTGCCCGTGTCCCGGCCCACGGCCTGCGCCTTCGGGGGCGCGGGGCTGCGGGACCTCTACGTCACGACGGCGCGGGTCGGCGTGGACGCGGAGCGGGAGCCGCTGGCGGGCTCCGTGCTGGTGGTGCCGGACGCGGGGGTGGGCCTTCCGCAGCCCGCCTTCGCCGGGTAGCGGCGCGGGCCCGCGCCCGGGAGCCCGCCGGGCGCGGGCCGGGCGGCCCGGGGGCGCCGGCGGGCCCTCAGGTCGGCAAGGGCATCAGGGCATCAGGGCATCAGCACGATCTTGCCGAGGGTGTGCCGGCGTTCCAGGGCCTCGTAGGCGGCCCTGACCTCCTCCAGGGGGTAGGTCTCGCTGACCGGGATCTCCAGGTCTCCCGCGTCGATCATGGCGGCGAGTTCGGCGAGGACGTCGGCGCCGGCCGCGGCGCTGTTGCCGTCCGTCTTGGCCCCGTACCGCTTGGCCGCGCCGAAGTCGATGATCGTGTCGATGCGCTCGGGGGCGACCCCCAGCTCCACGGCGAGGCCCACGTAGCCGTCGCCCTCGCCGCCGTAGGTGTCGATGAACGCGTCCGGCGGGCCGCCGGCCGCGGCCGTGATGCGCTCCGCGACGCCGGGGCCGTAGGCGACGGGCACGATGCCGTGCTCGGCCAGCCAGTCGTGGTGCGGCGGGCTCGCCAGGCCGATGACCGTGGCGCCCCGGTTCCGCGCGAGCTGGGCCGCCACCGAGCCGACCCCGCCGGCCGCCCCGGAGACCACCACCGTGTCCCCGACGCCCGCGCCGACGGCGCGCACCGCGGCGTAGGCGGTGGTGCCCGCGACGAACAGGCCGCCGGCCGCCTCCCAGGGCACTCCGGGCGGGCGCCTGGCCAGGTTGCCGGCGTCGACGGCGACCAGTTCCGCCTGGCTGGCGCGCTCGTCGGTGAAGCCGATCACCTCGTCGCCCGGCTCGATCCCGCCCACGCCGGGGCCGACCTCGGCGACCAGGCCGGCCAGGTCGCTGCCCTGCCCCGAGGGGAAGGTCGCCGGCCACATCTCGTGCAGCGCCCCGCGCCTGATGGCGGCCTCGCCCGGGTTGATCCCGGCCGCCTTCACCCGGACCACCACCTGTCCCGGCCCGGGGACGGGCGGCTCCACGTCCGCCACCTGCAGCACGTCGCTCTCCCCGTACTCCTCGAACCTCACCGCGCGTGGCATTCCCGGCTCCCTTCCCGGCCCTCCGCGGGCCTGTCGCACTCTGTTCCGGCATCCCGGGTACCCCAAGGGCCCCGGGGTTTCCCCCGCGGCGGCGGGTTCTCCGGGGTGGCCGTGGTCCGGTGCGTCCGGGGGCTCGTGCGCCGGGATGGACTCCGGCGCCTGCGGGCGTTCCCCCTGGGTGGGGCGTTCCCCCGGGGCGTTTTCTGGTGCGTGCTCCGGGGCTTCGCGCCCGGCCGGGCGGGGGCGGGGAACCGGCCGAAGCGATCTTGCCGATCAGGAAAGTTCTTTACGTTCTATTTACGGCCGGGTTAGGGTTGTCGGAACCGCACCACCCGACCGGTCCGCGGCCGGGGAGCGGGGCGAGCGCGGCCGGCCGCGGCGCCTGCGCGCGGTGGCGTCGAGGGCCGTTGCTCCTGCGATGCGCGAGGGCGCGTGGTGCCGGCCGGGCGGCGTGCGGGGGATTTCGCCCGCCCGCCGCGGGCCGGGGTGAGGTCCGGCGGCCGGGGAGGGATCGATCGTGGCCGGGCGGGCGAGGGGCGCAAGGGTTGTGGAAACCGTACCTAAGGAGGCAGATCAGATGGTGACGCGGCGCACTCCGCTGCCGGGCGTCGGCACCCAGTACGACATCGCCACCCGGGACGGACGGCACATCTCCGTGGTGGCCCACGAGGACGGCCGTCGTTTCATCAGCTTCTACGATCCGAAGGATCCCGACGCCTGCCAGGGGACCGTCCCCCTGGACGCGGAGGAGGCCGAGCGCCTGGCCTCCGTGCTCATGCGGCAGAACGCCGACCCCGTGCTGCCGGGCGACGAGCTCGGCCTCGACCTGGTCACCGAGCGCATCCCCATAGAACCCGACTCCCCCTACCGAAGCCGGCCGCTCGGCGACACCCGGGCCAGGACCAGGACCGGCGTCTCCATCGTGGCCGTGCTCCGCAGGACGGGAGCGCACCCTTCGCCCTCGCCCGACTACCGCCTTGAGGCAGGTGACACGCTGCTGGTGGTCGGCACCCGGGAGGGCGTCGACGACCTGGCCGACATCATCGCCGGGGGATAAAGATGCACGACACGACCACCATGCTGATCGAGCTCGGCACCATCGTCTTCGGCCTCGGCCTCGTCGGGCGGCTCGCCGGCCGCCTCGGACTCTCGCCCATCCCCCTCTACCTGCTGATCGGCCTCGCCTTCGGGCAGGGCGGCCTGGTGCCGCTCTCCACCACCGAGGACTTCATCGAGGTCGGCGCCGAGATCGGCGTCATCCTCCTGCTGCTGATGCTCGGCCTTGAGTACACGGCGAACGAGCTGGTGGACTCGCTCAGGACGCAGTACCCCTCCGGGATCGTCGACCTCGTGCTGAACGCGACGCCGGGCGCGGTGGCGGCGCTGCTGCTCGGCTGGGGCCCGGTGGGGGCCCTCGCGCTCGCCGGCGTCACCTACATCTCCTCCTCGGGCGTCATCGCGAAGATCCTCACGGAGCTCAACCGGCTGGGCAACCGCGAGACCCCGGTCATCCTCGGCGTGCTGGTGATCGAGGACCTGACGATGGCGGTCTACCTGCCGGTGCTCTCCACGGTGCTCGCGGGGGTCGGCCTGGCCAGCGGCAGCCTCACCCTGGCCATCGCCCTGGGCACCGCCGGCGTCGCGCTGTACGTGGCGCTGCGCCACGGCCGGGTGATCAGCAAGGCGGTCTCCTCGGACAACCCGGAGATGCTGCTGCTCGTCGTCCTCGGGCTGACGCTGCTGGTGGCCGGGGTCGCCCAGCGGCTCCAGGTGTCGGCCGCGGTCGGCGCGTTCCTGGTGGGCATCGCGCTGTCCGGCGAGGTGGCGCACCACACGCGCCGGCTGTTCACGCCGCTGCGCGACCTGTTCGCCGCCGTGTTCTTCGTCTTCTTCGGGCTGTCCACCGACCCGAGCGAGATACCGCCGGTGCTGCTGCCCGCGCTGCTGCTCGCCCTGGTCACCGCGCTCACCAAGATCACCACGGGCTGGTACGCGGCACGGCGGGCCGGGATCGGGCCGCGTGGGCGGTTCCGGGCGGGCGGGGCGCTGGTGGCGCGCGGCGAGTTCTCCATCGTCATCGCCGGCCTGGCCGCGGCGACCGAGCCGCGGATCGCGCCGGTGGCGACGGCGTACGTGCTGATCCTCGTCGTCGTGGGCCCGTTCGCCACCCGGTGGACCGAGCCCGTGGTGCGGTGGGTGCGCGAGCGCCGCGAGAACCGGCGGCCCCAGACGGCGGCCGCCGCGGTGGTCGCCGAGCCGCACGCCGCGGAGAGCGGCGTCTGAGGCGCCCGGCTTCCGGGGCGTGCCGAAGGCGCCCCCGGGCCGGCGGCGCGCCTGGAGCGTGAGGCCCGCGCCCGGCTTCCCCGGCGGGGGGCCGGGCGCGGGCCGTTCCGACGTCCCGGCGCCGAAAGGGCCGGACCGAAGAGGCGCCCTTTGGGGCTCCTTCGGGTCCGGACGGGAGCGAGCGGGATCGTGGGTGACCGGCGGCGGCGCGCCGGGCGGGGTCTCGGCCGCTCGTCGGAATGTATGTCCGCCGAATGAGGCATCATCTGACGTCATGGGAATTGTCGCCGGTCTAGACAGCTCGTCCGCCTACTCCCGCCTTGTCGTCTGCGACGCGGAGACGGGACAGGTCATCAGGCAGGCCCACGCCGACCATCCGGCCGGCGAGGCGACCCCGGAGAGCTGGCTGCTCTCGCTCGGCGAGGCGGCCGGCGGCGGGCTGCTGGAGGAGGTCACCGCGATCGGGGTGGCGGCGCAGCAGGGCGTGGTGGCCCTCGACGCGGACAGCCAGCCGGTGCGGCCTGCCCTGTGCGAGGCGGACGACCGGGCCCGTTCCGCCGCGCTCGGCCTGGTGGAGGCGCTGGGCGGGCGGGCGGCCTGGGCCGAGGCCGTCGGCTCGGTGCCTGAGGCGGGGCATCCGGTGACGCAGCTGCGGCGGCTGGCCAGAGAGGAGCCCGAGGCGGCCAGGCGGGCGACGACCGTACTGCAGCCCCAGGACTGGCTCGTGTGGCAGCTGCTCGGCCGGCCGCCGCGCTGGACGACGGACCGGGGCGCCGCCTCGGCGACCGGCTACTGGTCGGCCGTGGCCGAGTCCTGGCGCTACGAGCTGGCGGAGCTGGCGCTCGGCCACCCGGCGACGCTGCCCGAGGTGCTGGGCCCGGCCGAGGCCGCGGGGCGCACCCCTGAGGGGCTGCTGATCTCGGCGGGGACCGGCGTGACGATGGCCGCCGCCCTGGGCCTCGGGCTCGGTCCCGGCGACGCGGTGGTCTCGCTCGGCGCCTCCGGCTCGGTCTGCGCGGTGCACGACGAGGCCCTGACCGACCCCTCGGGCACCATCACCTCCTACGCCGACGCCACCGGCCGCCACCTGCCGGTGGTGCGGACCCTGAACGCGACCCGGGTGCTGCGCGGCGCCGCGGAGTTGCTCGGCCGCGACCTGGCCGGGCTCTCCGAGCTGGCCCTGAGCTCGACCCCGGGCGCGCACGGCCTGGTCCTGCTGCCCTACCTGGCGGGCGAGCGCACGCCGGAGTTGCCGCACACCGCGGGCACCCTGAGCGGGCTGCGGCGGGAGAGCATGAAGCCCGAGCACCTGGCGCGGGCGGCCTTCGAGGGCATGCTGTGCGGCCTCGCGGACGCCGCCGGGGTGCTGCGCGGGCGCGGGGTGCGGATCGAGCGGGTCTTCCTGCTGGGCGCGGCGGCCGAGCTGCCCGCGGTGCGGGAGCTGGCGCCCGCGCTGTTCGGCGCGACGGTGGTGGTCCCCGAGCCGGCCGACTACACGGCGCTGGGCGCGGCGCGCCAGGCCGCCTGGGCGCAGGGCGTGGCGGACGGCTCGCTCACGGCCGAGGAGCCGCCGCCGTGGCCCTCGGCGCGCGGGCTGACGCACGAGCCCGGCGAGGAGGACCTGGCGGTGGGCTCGGCCGTGCGCAAGCAGTTCGAGGCGGTGCGGGAGGAGACGCACCCGCACGCCTTCGGCAAGCCGGGCGAGGCGGCGGGGACCGAGGCGGCGGGGACCGAGGCGGCGGAGGCCGCCCCGGCCGAGGGCTGAACTCCGCGCCCGCGCCGCGGCGTTCGCGCCCCCTACCGCTCGCGCCAGCGGATGGCGAGCTGGGTGCGCGTGGTGGTGTGGGTCTTGGCCAGGACGCGGGTCAGGTGCTTCTTCACCGTGCCGACGCCGATGAACAGGCGGCGGGCCACCTGCTCGTTGGTCAGCCCCTGCACCACGAGCGCGGCCACCTCGCGCTCGCGCGGCGTGAGGCCGAACCCGTCGGCGGCCGAGGCGGCGGCCCGGTGCCTGGCCAGCTGGCCGGCCACGTGGGGCGCGAGGTGGCGGCTGAGCGCCCGCAGGGCGGCCAGGTCGCGCGCGGGGACGGGCCCAGGGCCCGCGACGGCGGCGCCCGCGAAGACCACGCCCTCGCTGCCGCCCTCGACCACCATGCCGACCCGGTCGGCGACGCCGTGCGGGGCGAGGAAGCGTTGCACGTAGTCGTGCCGTGCCCGGTCCCGGCCCGGGCAGAGCTCCCGGAGCGTCACGACGCGCCGCTGGGCCAGCAGGCGCCTCGCGGCGGCGCCGCGGAACGGGTCGGTGGCGGCGGCCCAGCGTTCGGCGTACCGGGCGAGGAACGCCCGCGAGTGGTCGCCGTGGCCGCCGTGCCCGGCGGGCAGCGCCTCGGCGAGGGTCCTGCCGTGCCCGACGGCCAGGGCGGGATAGCCGAACCAGTCCCGCAGGGCCGCGTGCAGGCCGCTGAGGAAGGCGCAGAGGTCGGGGGCCTGGTCGACGGACTCGATGAGGAGGAAGAGGCGGCGGTAGTCCCCGGGCGCCAGCGGGCCCTCCGGCAGCCGCCGGGGCGCTCGGGCCGCGGGGGCGGGGCGGTGCTTCCCGGGAGGTGATGCGGCAGCCACCCCGCCGTTATAAGCCGCCCGCCGCGGCGGGCACAAGGCGCGCCGGAGGCGGCGGGTGCCGCCCCGTCTCGCGGCGTTCCACCTTCGGGCCATGGCCGGGGCGGGGGTCCCGGCGGCATCGTCGGCGGTGGCAGTCGCCTACGCCCGCCGATCCGAGGAGTGCCCATGACCGCAGGAAAGCCGCCCGCCACGCCGCGCCGCTGGCTGATCACCGGGGCCAACAGCGGCCTCGGGGCCGCCTTCACCCGGGCGGCGCTGGACGCGGGCGACGCCGTGGTGGCCGGGGCGCGCCGCCCGGAGACCATGGCGGAGCTGGCCGCCGAACACCCGGAACGGCTGCGGGTGGTGCGGCTCGACGTGACCGAGCCCGCGCGCTGCGCGGCGGCCGTGGCGGCGGCGCAGGAGGCGTTCGGCGGGATCGACGTGCTGGTCAACAACGCCGGCAGCGGCCTGGTCTGCTCCTTCGAGGAGACGGCGGAGGAGGAGCTGCGGCGGCTGATGGAGGTGATGTTCTTCGGGCCGGCGCGGCTGACGAGGCTGGTGCTGCCGCAGCTGCGGGCGCGGCGCTCCGGCACGGTGGTGCAGGTCAGCAGCCTGGGCGGCCTGGTGGCCTTCGCCGGGACCAGCGCCTACAGCGCGGCCAAGGGCGCGCTTGAGCAGGCGAGCGAGGCGCTCGCGGCCGAGCTCGCGCCGCTCGGCGTCCGGGTGCTGCTCGTCGAACCCGGCTCGTTCCACACCGAGTTCGTCGGCACCACGCGCACCCCTGAGCCGCTGCCCGAGTACCGGGAGACGGTGGGGGCGCTGCGCGGCCGCTTCCACGACGTGCGGGGCAAGCAGCCTGGCGACCCGGACAAGGCGGCCAGGGCGCTGCTCACCGTCCTCGGCATGCCGAACCCGCCGCTGCGGCTGGTGCTGGGCGACGACGCGGTGGGCGGGGTCCGCGCGAAGCTCGGCGCCCTGGCCGCCGAGCTGGACGCGACGGCGGCGCTGGCGACGGGTGAGGCGATCGCCTTCGCCTGAACGCCCGCGCCGGGACCGGGGCCGTACCCCGCCCCCGGCCGCGCCCGCCCCGGGGCCGCGGCCACGGGGGCCCGCGGCGCGGGGCGGCGGGGTGGCGGGGCCGCGGGGTGGCGGGGCCCGGCGGGTCCCGCCACCCCGGGCCTCAGCCGCGGTCGAGGTAGGCGCGTTCCACGGTCTGGCGCACGCGGTTGCCCCGGTCGTCCGAGGCGGTGACCCGCAGCGTCACCCAGGCGTCACCGCGCAGCCCGGCGGGCCTGGCGAGCTCGGCGGCGAACGCGTTCCGGCCCCGCTCCCGCACCCGCACCGCGTCCGCGAAGGTCTCGCCGTCGTCGTAGGACACCTCCACCCGTACCGACACGCCGTGGGGCGCGGGCAGTCCCTCCTGGTGGCGGACGGACAGGCCGAGGGTGTGCCGGCGGCCTTCGTGCACCGTGTTGGCGGCGTCGGTTCCGGTCTCGTAGTCGAGCTGGAGCAGCGGCAGCGGCGTCTCCTGGGCGGCGGTGTCCGAGGAGAACCACCAGGAGGTCCGGGTGGCGGTGCCGAAGCGCCAGTCCTCCTCGGCCCGTTCCGTGTCCAGGTCGAGCCGGTAGTCCGCCCGGCCGGGCGCCACCTCGACGTCGGCTGAGGAGCCGGAGGCCCGCCCCGCCTCGGTCCCGTTCCGGTACAGCGTGGCCGTGGCGGTGCCCGGGCTCCAGTGGCCGTCGCCCGAGTCGGCGAAGGCCGGGATGCGCAGCCGCATCGTGTCGCCCACCCGGACCGTGGGGGTGGCGGTGCCCACCGGCACGGCCGGGCGCGTCACCGCCCCGAACCACTCCTCGGCGAGCCGCTCGCCCTGGTGGTAGGCGCGGGGGGCGTTGCGCATCGCCGTTCCCGTCACCGGGAAGCCGACCAGGTAGGGCACCGTGTAGTGCACGTAGTGCTGCCACACCGTGTCGCCCGCGGTGAGGTACTCGGTGCGGGTCGTCCCCATCGGCACGTACCGGGGCGGGTCGACCACGGCCGTGCTCTGGTAGGGCCGCCAGGCCAGGCGGTGCGCGGTGCCCCAGGCCGACCCGGTGTCCGCGTACGTGGTGCGTATCCGGGCGGTGTTGCGGGCCGAGACGGTGTCCTCGATGCGGGCGGGCAGCGCGTCGGTCTCCACCTGCATCACGTCGTACAGGTACGGGCTCTGTGCCGTGCCGGAGAAGACGACCTCGGTCCGCCGCCGCTCCGCGCGGCTCAGCAGCGCGGCGCCCTGGGCGGCGCCGATCCGCACCAGCGGCACCGACCACCGCGTCCCCGACGGGTTCCAGCGGCTCCACGGGGTGTGGCCCTCGTCCGCCACCAGCGCGACCGCCGCCACCCCGGCCTCGGCCGCGGCGGCCGTGAACTCGGCGTAGCCGCCTGGGTCGCCGCGCACGATCGCGAGCGCGCCGCGGGCCCCGCCGAAGTCGGGCGCGTCGGCGCTGCCCGCGTCGACGGCCCGCAGGGCGCTTCCTTGCCGGTCGAACAGCGGCGAGGAGGGCAGGTAGAAGGCGTCGAGGTCCGCCCCGCCGCGCACGCGCGCGGTCAGCAGCGGCGCGGTCAGCTGCCAGTGCACGGCGAACTCGAAGGAGCCCTCGGCGACGTGCGGCGCCGAGTTGACCATGAGCCGGGACTCGCCGATCGGGTACTGCACGAAGTTGCTCCAGCTGTGGCCGTCCAGCTCCCGGTGGGTCTGGAAGGTCAGGTAGGTGCGCTGCTCGGCGGGCTCGGGGGTGTTGATCGTGACCGGCCGGGTCTCCCGCATGTCGAGGGTGATGTCGGTGTCCTCGGTGACCGCCACCTCCGGCAGGTAGACCATGCGGTACTGCGGCAGGCCGTCGGCGTCCAGGCTCTCGGTGAAGTCGGCGAGCACGTAGGTGCCCTCCTCGACGTCCGCGCCGCGCCGCCCGTCGCGCACGTCGTAGCCGGCGAAGCCGTCGGGGCCCCAGATCAGCGGCAGGGCGCCGGGGATCGGCTCGCCCTCCTCATCGAGCACGGTCGGCGTGATCCGGTGCACGGGGCCGTTGACGACCAGGCCGACCGTGGTGTGGACGACGGTGCCGCCGTCGGGGGTGGCGGCGGTGACGTAGCCGTAGTAGTCGCCGCGCCCCACCCCGGCCGGGTCGGCCGTGAGCTCCACCTCGGCCGTGCCGCCCGCCGGAACCTCCACCGAGTCGGCCGACAGGGCGAGGGCGCCCTCGGGCAGTTCGCGGCCGCCCGCGGTCTCCAGGTGCGCCGTCAGGCGCAGGGTGAGCGGCGCGGAGGAGCCGTTGGTCCAGCGCAGCGTGGCGCTCTCGCCCGCCGTGTCGCCGCCCGCCTCGAAGGGGCCGAAGGCGAGGGTTCCGGTGGCGGTGAGCGGCCCGGTGACGGCGGCGCCCGCGTCGACGCGGCCGCCGCCCTGCTCGGTGACCAGGGTGCCGGGCGCCGGTTCCGCGGTGGAGATCAGCGCGTCCTTCAACGCGCCCGCGTCCCAGTCGGGATGGGCCTGGGCCAGCAGCGCGGCGGCGCCCGCCACGTGCGGGGTGGCCATGGAGGTGCCGGAGAGCGACGTGTACTGCTCGTCCACCGGGTCGCCCAGGGTCGTGCCGCTCGCCCGGGCGGCGACGATGCCGACGCCGGGCGCGGTGAGGTCGGGTTTGACCGCGCCGTCGCCCTCCCGGGGCCCGCGGCTGGAGAACGGGGCGAGGCCGTCCTCGCGGTCCACCGCGCCGACGGTCAGGGCCGCGTCGGCGGCGCCGGGCGAGCCGACCGTGCCGGGCCCCGCCTCGCCGTTGTTGCCCGCGGCCACCACGAACAACGCGCCGCTGCTCTCGGTCAGTTCGTTCAGCGCGAGGCTGAGCGGGTCGGTGCCGTCGGTGGCCGTGTCGTCGCCCAGGCTCATGTTGACGACGTCGGCGCCCTCGGCGGCGGCCCACTCCATGCCGGCGATCACCATCGAGTCGGTGCCGTAGCCGTCGTCCCCGAGCACCTTGCCGATCAGCAGGTCCGCGTCCGGTGCCACGCCCCGCCGCGCGCCGTCCGAGCCGGCGCCGCTGCCGCCGACGGTGGCGGCGACGTGGGTGCCGTGCCCGAACGCGTCCCCGGTGCTGCCGCTGCCGGAGAAGTCACGGGCCGCCGAGATCCGGCCCGCGAGGTCCGGGTGGTCCGCGTCCGCGCCGGTGTCGAGCACCGCGACCGTGACGCCGCTGCCGGTGAACCCCGCCTGCCACGCCTGGGGGGCGTTGATCTGGGCGGTGCTGCGGTCGAGTTCGGCCGCCACCCGGGCGTCGAGCCAGACGTGCGGGGCGGCCTCCGCCGCCGCCAGGGCCGCGCTCTCCTCGGCGGGGGCGGCCAGGGTGGCCCAGAACTCCCCGAGGTCGTCCGCGGCGATCCGCACCGACCTGGCGTCGATGCTCTCCAGCTCCAGGCTCGGCGCCGATCCGTCGTGCAGGGCCGTCAGCTCCCGGGCGGCCGACGCGGCCCGGCGGTGCCCGTCCCCCTGCGGGGCGGAGACGATCAGCGGCAGCGCGTCGGCGTGCGCCTCGTCGTAGCCCTGCGCGAGCAGCCCGCTCACGTCGAACAGCCGGGCGTCCAGGGTGCCGGTGGCGATCAGCGGCCAGGCGTCCGCGGGCAGCACGGTCAGCTCGCCGTCCTGTTCCCAGACCTGGAAGGTGACGTCCTCGCGGCCGGGCCCGGGCAGCACCTGGGCCGTCCGCCGCCCGCCGCCGGCGTCGGTGACCTCGACCGTGTCCCCGGTCACCAGCCGCACCCGCGCGGGCGCCGCCTCACCCGCGGCCTCCCGCGCGGAGGCGGTGGCGCCGGCGCCCTCCGCGGTCCGCGCCGCGGCCGGTGACACCACGCCGGCCAGCAGCAGCCCGGTCAGGATCGCCCCGGCCAGGGGGCTGGAACGTCTCATGGCAGCTTCACCTCACCTCTCGTTGGGCCCGCCGCGGGCAGGGGAAAGGCGGCGAGTTGCAGGACAGACTCGGCGCGCCGGGCGCGGCGTGTCACGCCCCTTCCGGTGTCGCAGTGGCGACATGTCTCCCTTACGACACGCGAGTTGCCGGTTTCGTACATAATTTCTCCGCAGAAGTCCGGGCAAGGGGGCCGCGGACCGGCGCGGACGGGCGGTGAGGGGAGCTGGGCATGCTGGAGGCGGCAGGGCTGGACGAGGACGAGGAGGCCGTCTACCGGCTGCTCGTGACGGTGCGCAGCGCCACCCCCGAGGAGATCGCACGGCGCGCCGGGCTCACGCCGGCGCGCACGCGTCAGGTGCTGGCGGGCCTGGAGGGCAAGGGGCTGGTGGAAGCCGCCGGGCGCGCGCCCGCCGCGTTCGCCGCCACGCCGCCCGACATCGCCCTGCTGCCGCAGCTCCAGCGGCGCGCCGACGCGGTGGAGCGGGCCAGGGCCGCCGTCACCGACCTGCTCGACACCTACCGGGGCACGCGGCGCCGCCACGACGCCGGGCAGCTGATCGAGGTGGTCACCGGGGCCCGCGCGCTCCGCGGCCACCTGCGGCGGATGCAGGAGGGCGCCCGGCACGAGATGCTGTGGTTCTGCAAGGCGCAGTACGTGGCCATGCCCTCGGGCAGCAACACCGACGAGTACGACGCCCTGGCCCGCGGGGTGCGCTACCGGGTGCTGTACGAGCGGGAGTTCTTCGACGACGCGGGCTCGGTCGAGAACGTGGCCGACGGCATCAGGGCGGGCGAAATGGCCCGCGCGGTGCCCACGCTGCCGCTGCGCCTGGCCATCGTGGACCGGGCCGTCGCCGTCTGCCCGCTGGTGCCTGGCGGTCCTCACGGCAGCGAGGAGGAGGTGACCGCGGCCATCGTCCGGGGCAGCAGCCTGCTGGACGCGCTGGTCGCCCTGTTCGAGCGGTACTGGGACGGCGGGGTGCCGTTGCGGGTCAGCGCCTCGGGCGAGGTGACCGGCACGGAGGGCACCGGGGGCGAGGGCTCCCTGGCGCCCGTCGACAGCCAGCTGCTCTCGCTGCTGGTCGCCGGGGTGACCGACAAGGCGATCGCCAGCCAGCTCGGGCTCAGCAGGCGGACGGTGCAGCGGCACGTCCAGCAGCTGATGGCCCGCACCGGCGCGGCCACCCGCATGCAGCTGGCCTGGCAGGCGGCCCGCCGCGGCCTCATCTGACCGGCCCGCCCGCCGGAGCCCGCCCCGCCACCGGGACCCCGACCGGGACCGCCCCGGCACCGGGACCGCCCCGGCGGGCGGGCGCGGGCGCGGGCCGCGGGACGCGGGCGTCGGGCAACCCGGCCGGCGCGCCGGGGGGGTTGGACCCCGGCGCGGGCGGGGGGCGGCTCGGGGCGGGTGCCGCTCAGGGCAGGTGGCGGGTGGCGTAGACCGGGACGGACTTCTCCGGGTCGTCCAGGCAGCGCCCCGTCGTCAGGTCGAAGCGCTGCTTGAGCAGCGGCGAGGCGACGAAGGGGCCGGCGCTGCCGGTGGAGCCGAGCAGGCCGCGGGAGAGGACGTAGGCGCCGGTGAACGGGTCGCGGTTGCCGATGGCGTACGTGCGGCCCCTGCGGTCGAGGAAGAGCGCGGCCTGCCCGCCGCCCGGCAGCAGCGCGGCCACCCCGCGGCCCGGGGTCAGCTGGGCGAGCCCGCAGACGGGCACCCACCGCCCGTCCGGGGTCTCGATCTCCACCGAGCCGGCCGCGGGCTCCGCCGGGCCTCCGGCGGGCTCCGCCGGCGCGTCCGCCGCGGGGTCGGCGTATCCGATCGTGCCGTTCATCGCGTGCTGCTCCCTTCCAGGGTGCGGACCGGCAGCGTGGGGCCGGCCAGGATGGTCAGGTCCGGCTTGACCTGCTCGCGTTCGGGAACGAACCTGACGGCCGGGTCGGGCGCGCCGGGCGCGTTCACGAAGGACACGAAACGGGCCAGCTTCTCGGGGTCGTCGAGCGTCTGGGCCCACTCGTCCCGGTAGTTCGCGACGTGCGCCGCCATCAGCTCCTCCAGTTCGGCGCAGATGCCGAGCGAGTCGTGCACCACCACGTCCCTGACGTGGTCGAGTCCGCCCTCGATGCGCTCCAGCCAGACCGAGGTGCGCTCCAGGCGGTCGGCGGTGCGGATGTAGAACATGAGGAAGCGGTCGATCAGCCGGACCAGTTCGGCGTCCGAGAGGTCCTGGGCGAGCAGGTCGGCGTGCCGCGGGGTGGCGCCGCCGTTGCCGCCGACGTACAGGTTCCAGCCGTTCGCGGTGGCGATCACGCCGAAGTCCTTGCCCATCGCCTCGGCGCACTCCCGGGCGCAGCCGGAGACCGCGGACTTCAGCTTGTGCGGGGAGCGCAGGCCCCGGTAGCGCAGCTCCAGGTCGATCGCCATCCGGACGCTGTCCTGCACCCCGTACCTGCACCAGGTCGAGCCGACACAGGACTTCACGGTGCGCAGGGCCTTGCCGTAGGCGTGGCCGGACTCGAATCCGGCGGCCACCAGCCGGGCCCAGATCTGCGGCAGCTGGTCAACGCGGGCGCCGAACATGTCGATGCGCTGCCCGCCGGTGATCTTGGTGTAGAGCCCGAAGTCCCGCGCCACCTCGCCGATGACGATCAGCTTCTCGGGGGAGATCTCGCCGCCGGGGACCCGGGGGACGATCGAATAGGAGCCGTTCTTCTGGAGGTTGGCCAGGAAGTGGTCGTTGGTGTCCTGGAGAGCGGCCTGCTCGCCGTCCAGGACGTGGCCCTGGGCGCCGATCGCCGGGGCGAGCGAGGCGATGATCGAGGCGACGGCCGGCTTGCAGATCTCGCAGCCCTCGCCGCCGCGGGCCTCCGGGCGGCCGTGGCCGTCGAGCAGCTCGCGGTAGGAGGTGAGGCGCAGCGCGAGGACGATCTCGTACAGCTCCTGCCTGGTGTGTGCGAAGCAGCCGCACAGGCCGGTGTCCACCTCGACCCCGGAGGCGGCGAGCTCGTCGTTCACGAGCTGGCCCAGGACCTTGAGGCAACTCCCGCAGCCGGTGCCCGCCTTGGTGCACTTCTTGACCTCGGGCACGCTGGAGCAGCCCTGGGCGGAGACGGCGGCCCTGATGGTGCCCTTGGTGACGTTGTGGCAGTTGCAGACGACCGCCTCGTCGGGCAGCGCGGCCGGGCCGAGCGCGGTGGGCGGCGCCAGCCCGGCGGGCAGCACCAGCTGTTCCGGCGCGGCGGGCGGCACCGAGCCGGTCAGCGGGCGCAGCAGCCCGTACGCCTCCGCGTCGCCGACGAGGACGCCGCCGAGCAGGGTGCCGTCCCGGCCGATGACGAGCTTCTTGTAGATGCCGGAGCGGGAGTCCGCGTACACGACGTCGAGGCAGCCCTCCGCGGTGCCGTGCGCGTCGCCGAAGGAGGCGACGTCGACGCCGAGGAGCTTCAGCTTGGTCGAGGTGTCGGCCCCGGTGAACCCGGCGCCGGCCGGGGCGGCGGCGGCGAGGGTCTCGCCGGCGGTGGCGGCCATCTCGTAGCCGGGGGCGACGAGCCCGTACACCATGCCGTCCGCGGCGCGGGCACACTCGCCGATGGCGAAGACGGCCGGGTCGGCGGTGCGGCAGCGCTCGTCGATCACGATGCCGCCGCGCTCGCCGACGGGGAGGCCGGCGGCGCGGGCGAGTTCGTCGCGTGGCCGCACGCCGGCGGAGAAGATCACCAGGTCGGTGGGGACGGTGGCGCCGTCGGAGAGGACCATGCCGGTCACCGCGCCGTCCTCGCCCGCGGTGATCTCCTGGCCGCCGACGCCGGTGTGCACGACGAGGCCGAGGTCCTCGACGGTCCGCCGCAGCGCGGCGCCGCCGCCCTCGTCGACCTGGAGGGCCATCAGGCGGGGGTGGAACTCGACGATGTGGGTTTCGAGGCCCAGGCCCTTCAGCGCCCCCGCCGCCTCCAGGCCGAGCAGGCCGCCGCCGACGACGAGGCCGGTGCGCGCGCCCTCCGCGTACGCCCTGATCGCCTCCAGGTCCTCGATGGTGCGGTAGACGAAGCAGCCGGTGGCCTCCCGGCCGGGGACCGGCGGCACGAAGGGGAAGGAGCCGGTGGCCAGGACCAGGGTGTCGTAGCGGAAGACGCGGCCGGAGCGCGCGGTGACGGTGCGGGCCTCGCGGTCCACGGCGGTGGCCGGGTCGCCCAGGTGCAGCTCGATGCCGTGCTCGGCCATGAACCCCTCGGGCACGAGGGAGAGTTCCTCGGCCGCGGTGCCGCCGAACCAGGAGGTGAGGTGGACCCGGTCGTAGGCCGGGCGCGGCTCCTCGCACAGCACGACGACGCGGGCCCTGCCGGTCACGCCCCGGTCGGCGAGCTCCTCCAGGAACCGCTGGCCGACCATGCCGTGGCCGACCAGGACGATGGTCTCCTTCTCCGCGGAGGTGCCCGCGGCGTCCGCGGCGCCCGTGGTCGGGGCGGTGCGGGCGGCGCCGGTGCGGGCGGCGGTGGCGGTGGACATGCGTCAGTACCCTCCGTCGTGAGTGAGCAGGTGCAGCAGGGGGGCGGTGGCGGGCAGCGGCTGGTCGGCCTCCCAGGTGCCGGCCAGGGTGCCGACGCTGCCGAGATCGCCGAGCAGGATGCCCCCGCGCAGCCGATCGCCGCGGACGACGAGCTTGCGGTACGCGCCGCGGGTGCCGTCTGCCAGGTGCACGACGTCGTCGCCCGGCATCGGCGTGGTGCGGCCGAAGGCCGCCAGGTCGAGGGGGCCCTCGCGCGGGGTCCCCTCGTGGGTCCCCTCGCGCGGCGTCCCCTCGCGCGGGGTGCCCTCGTGCAGGGTCAGCCGGACCAGGGCGCGGGTTCCGCGGTAGCGGGCGCCCGGCCGTGTGGTGAGGAGGCCGGCCAGGACGTCGGCCTGGTCCTGGGCGGGCTGGGCCAGGCCGTAGAGGAGGCCGCCGTGCTCGGCGCAGTCGCCGATGGCGTGCACGGCCGGGTCCGAGGTGGCCAGCCGGTCGTCGACGGCGACGCCGCCGTGCGGACCGAGGTCGAGCCCCGCGGCCCTGGCCAGGCCGGCGCGCGGGCGGACCCCGCAGGCCAGCACGACCAGGTCGGCGTCGAGGCGGTAGCCGTCGGCGAGTTCCACGGCGGTCACGGCGGGGGCCTTGGCCGCGGGATCGCCGGGGGCGCTGTGCAGGCGCCTGGCCCGGCACTCGGTGTGGACCTCCACGCCGCTCGCGGTCAGGTGGGCGCGCAGCAGGGCGGCGGCGCCCCGGTCCAGCTGCCGCTCCATGAGGTGCTCGCCCTGGTGGGCGAGGACGACGCGGGCGCCGCGGCGGGTCAGGGCCTGGGCGGCGAGCACGCCGAGCAGCCCGCCGCCGATCACCACCGCGCGCGGCGCGCCAGGGACGGCGGCGCTTCCGTGGCCGGCGGTGCTCCCGGGGCCCGTGGCGCTTCCGTGGCCGGCGACGCTCTCGGGGACGGCGGCGCTCTCGGTCAGGGCGCGGTCGAGGGCGAGGCAGTCGTCCAGGGTGCGGAAGGCGTACACGCGCTCGGGCAGGCCGGGCGCGCCGGCGCGCACCAGCGGCGGCAGGACGGCGCTCGCGCCGGTGGCGAGCACCAGCGTGTCGTACGCCACCTCCGCGCCGTCCTCGCACACCACGCGTCGCGCGGCGCGGTCGATGCGCGCCACCCGGGTGCCGGCCCGCCAGCTGACGCTCTCCGCGGGCCGCGGGAGCGCGATCACCTCGGCGGGGTACCTGCGGGCCAGGACGTCGGCGAGCAGCACCCGGTTGTAGGCGGGGTGCGGCTCCTCGGCCAGCACGGTGACCGCGGGGCCGCCGCCGGGGGCGGCGCCGAGATGCCGGGCGAGCCGGGCGCCGGCCATCCCGCCGCCCACGATCACCACCTGTTCTTGCCTGGCCATGTCCAGCAGGGTGCGTGGCCGCTGTTACCCGGCCGCATCACGTCCGTTTCCCTGAGGCAACGCTGCCCTCAGCGCCCCCGGGCCCGGGGTGTGAGCCCTGCCCTGGGCAACGATCCGGCCCCCGCCCGCCCGCCGCCCCGGCCCCCACCAAAATACATAAGCACATGATATAAAGGTGTTATGGATCTCTCCACGGAGACGGCGAACGCGCTGCAACGCCTCTTCCGGCTGTTCCGGAGGCTGAGCGCCCCGAGCGAGCTCTCGCTCACCGCCGTGTCGACCCTGTCCACGCTCGAGCGGACGGGGCCGCACCGGCTGACCGAGCTGGCCGCCCGCGAGGGCGTGACCCAGCCCGCGATGACGCAGCTCGTCTCCCGGCTCCAGGAGGCGGGCCTCGCCGCCCGCGCCACCGACCCCTCCGACGGCCGCGTGGTCCTGGTCCACCTCACGGAAGCGGGCCGGGCGACCCTCGCCCGCCGCCGTGAACTGCGCGCCGAGCGGCTGAAGGAGCTGCTCGACCGGCTGAGCCCGGACGAGAGGTCCGCCCTCGCCGCCGCGCTTCCCGCCATCGACGCGCTCACCCGGCTGGAGCCGGAGGAGCAGCCTCGCCCCGGCGCGACCGCTTCCCCACCCGCTCCCGTCCCCGACCCCACCCCCGACGTCCCCAACGGAGCACCTACATGAGTGGCCCTTCCGCAGGGCAGACAGCCAGCGTCAGTCCGTTCAAGCAGCCCAAGGCGGTCTTCGCGGTCGCCTTCGCCTGCGTGGTCTCGTTCATGGGGATCGGCCTCGTGGACCCGATCCTGCCCGCCATATCCGAGGACCTCGACGCCTCGCCGAGCCAGGTCACCCTGCTGTTCACCAGCTACCTGGTGGTGACGGCGGTCGCCATGCTGATCACCGGCTGGGTCTCCAGCCGCATCGGCGCCAAGCGCACCCTGGTCGTCGGCCTGGTCGTCATCGTCATCTTCAGCGCCCTGGCCGGAGCCTCGGGCAGCATCAACGGCATCGTCGGCTTCCGCGCCGGGTGGGGCGTGGGCAACGCCCTGTTCATCGCCACCTCGCTGGCCGTCATCGTGGCCTCCGCGAGCGGCGGGTTCAGCGGCGCCATCATCCTCTACGAAACGGCCCTCGGCCTGGGCATCGCCGTCGGCCCGCTGCTGGGCGGCCTGCTCGGCGACGTCAGCTGGCGCGGCCCCTTCTTCGGCGTCTCCGCCCTGATGGCCATCGCCCTGATCGCCACCCTGATCCTCGTCGAGCCCCTGCCCACCCCCGCGCGCAAGACGAGCCTGGCCGACCCGCTGCGCGCGCTGCGGCACCGCGGGCTGCTCACCCTCTCGCTCACCGCCCTCTGCTACAACTGGGCCTTCTTCACCGTCCTCGGCTACGCCCCCTTCCCCATGGGGCTCAGCGCCATCAGGCTCGGCCTGGTCTTCACCGGCTGGGGCATCCTCGTCGCCTTCTTCTCCGTCTTCGGCGCCCCCTGGCTCCAGCGCCGCCTGGGCCTGGCCAGGACCCTCTACGCGAACCTGGCGCTGTTCGCCGTGGTCATCCTCGTCATCGCGATCTGGACCACGCACGTGGCCGTCCTGGTCACCGCGGTGATCGTGGCGGGCGTCTTCATCGGCATCAACAACACGGTGACCACCCAGGCCGTGATGACCGTCGCCCCGGTCGAGCGGCCCGTGGCCTCCGCCGCCTACGGCTTCGTCCGCTTCATCGGCGGCGGCCTCGCGCCCTACGCGGCGGGCAAGCTGGTCGAGGCGACCAACATCCACGTGCCGTTCTACCTCGGCGCCGGCACCCTGCTGCTCGGCATCGCCATCCTGGCCACCGCCCACCAGCTGCTCAACGAGACGGAGCGGGCACAGCGCGGCGAGCAGGCCGCCGCCCAGGGCAGGCCCGCGGAACGCCAGCCCGACCCGGCGCGGTAACCGCGCGCCCGGCAGCCCCCGGCCCTCCCCCGGGGCCGCCCACGGCCCGGCGGCAGGCCGGAACCGCGGGCGGCCCCGGCGCGTCTCACCGGCCGGCCGGGCGCGCGGGGCCCTGCGGGCGGGAGCCTGTGCGCGGGGCCCGTGCGCGGGACGCGGGTCGGGGGCGCGTCGGTGGGCCGGTGGGTTAAGCGGCTCCGAGTTGTCCCTTATCTCAGGCTTAACTCCCCTTGCTTTGAAGGGAGTTGGCCATAGGCTCCCCGGCCGGACGACCAGCGTGGGCCAGCAGGGGAAGCCGGGAGGAGCGCCCGAATGAGCCGGATGCACACCGCCCACACCGCCGAACTGGACGCGGCCACGCGGCGGGCGGCCCGCGCGCTCCTGGAGGACGCCTTCGCCGGGGACTTCACCGCCCACGACTGGGAGCACGCCCTCGGCGGAACCCACGCCCTGCTGTGGGAGGGCGCCGAGCTGATCGGGCACGCCGCCCTCGTGCAGCGCCGCCTGCTGCACGGCGGCCGGGCCCTGCGCACCGGCTACGTGGAGGCCGTGGCCGTGCGGGCGGACCGGCGGCGGCGCGGGCACGGGGCCGCGCTGATGGGGGCGCTGGAGCGGCTGATACGGGGCGCGTACGAGCTGGGGGCGCTCTCAGCGGCCGAGGGCGCCGGGGAGTTCTACGCCGCCCGCGGCTGGCGGCGGTGGGGCGGGCCGACCTTCGCCCTCACCCCGCTGGGCATCGCGCGCACCCAGGAGGACGACGGCGGGATCTACGTCTACCCGGAGGCCGGCGGGCCGCCGCGCCTGGACACCTCGGGGGAGCTGGTCTGCGACTGGCGCGACGGCGAGGTCTGGTAGCGGCGCCTGGCCCCGGCGGCGGGCGCGGAACCCGGGGTCAGCGGCCCTCTTTGCAGCGGACGTGCAGGGCGCCCCACAGCACGCGGCCGGTCAGGTGGACGACGGGGGCCTCGGGGTCCGTCACCTCCGTCACCCTGCGGTCGATGCGGGTGCGGCCGGAGAAGGTGGTGCCCGAGTGCACGACGCGCACGCCAGGCGGCACGGTGAGGGTCACGCCCCCCATCACGCACAGCACCCGGACCTCCACGGACCTGTGCGTCAGCACGGCCCGCCTGAGGTCGAGGTGCACGCCGCCGTGCACCGCGGCGACCCGGGTCTGCGGGCCGAGCAGCCAGCGCCCGTCGCGGGAGGCGCCGCGGAAGACGGCCACGACCCGGTCGACCTCGCCCTCCGTGGCCGCCGCGGCGCCCTCGTCCACCACGAGGCCGCGCCCCGGGCCGGCCACGGCGGGCGGGCGGCGCTGCAAATCGGCGGTGAGCGGGGCGAGTTCCCCCAGGGTCTTGGCCGCGAACACCGCGTCGAGGCGTTCGCCGTGTTCCTCCACGGTCAGCCGCCCGTCGGCGAGGCCCTCGCCGATGAGGCGCGCGGCCTGCTCGCGGTCGGCGTCGGAGGCGCGCTGCCGCGCCACGGCGTCGTCCTGCGGTGTGTCGTTCGCGGCGGCACTCACGGCGCCAAGGTAACACCGGGCGGGCGGCCGGTGGCAGCCCGTCGCCCGCCCTCCCCGGGTCCCGCGCAGGTCCTTCGCTTCCCGGATCTCCCCCGTTTCACCGGCGCCTTCCGCGCGGGCGCCCTGCCCCGGAGGCGGCCCGGCCGGGCTCAGGACCAGGCGCCCGCCGCGGCGGCGGCGCGGGCGTAGGCGGTGAACTCCCGGGCGGGGCGGCCGAGTACGGCCTCGACGTCCCCGGTGGGCGCGGCGTTGCGGCCGTCGAGCACCTGGGAGAACAGCTCGCTCAGCAGCCCCGCCACCTCGGGCGGCAGCCCCTGGGCCGCCAGCAGGCCGGCGTACGCGCCCGGGGCGCTCGGCCGGTAGCGCACCTCGCGGCCCGCCGCCGCGGAGATCCGCGCGGCGGCCTCCTCCAGGCTCAGCGCGCGCGGGCCCGTCAGCTCGTAGACGCGGCCGGCGTGCGCGCCGTCCGGGGCGGTCAGCGCCGCGGCCGCCACGTCGGCGATGTCCTCGGCGTCCACGAAGGGCTCCACCAGGCCGGGCACCGCCGGCAGCGTGAACTCCCCCGCCCGCACCTCGTGGACCAGGAACTCCTCGCTGAAGTTCTGCGCGAACCAGCTGGCCCGCAGCACCGTCCACCCGGTCCCGGCCTCCCGCACCGCACGCTCGGCCGCCGCGGCGCCCTCCATGCCGCGCCCGGACAGCAGCACCAGCCTGCGCACGCCGCGCGCCGCGGCGAGCCGCGCGAAGGCGCCGAGGGCGTCCGCGGCCTCGGGCGCGGTGATGTCCGGGTAGTAGGCGAGGTAGGCGGCCTCCACGCCGTCGAGCGCGGGCCCCCAGCTCTCCGGACGTGACCAGTCGAAGGCGACGGCATCCCGGCCGGCCGGGTTGCGGGTGCCGATCCTGGCGCCGGCCAGGCGGGCCGCGACCCGGCGGCCGGTCTTGCCGGTGCCGCTCGCCACCAGGACGCGCGCCTGCGCCCGCGGCTCCTCCGCGGCGCCGGAACCGGCCCCCGGGCCCGGTGCGCCCGCCTCCCGCGCCGCCGCCTCGCTCGCCCGCGCCCCGGGTGCCCTCGTGTCATTCGCCATGGCCTTCTCTCCCTCGCCGTCCCTGCGCGCCCCTGCACGTCCGTGCGGAGGCAGCGGTGTCCTCGCGCGCCGTCGTGGCCGGCACCTGCCGGCACCCGGGCCCTGGCCCGGTGCGCTGCTCATGGCTCAAGTCCAGCCCGCCGCGGGCGAGATGCCCATGGCCGAGGCGCTCGGCCGCATACGCCGCCGTCCACGGACCCCCGGCCGCCTAGGCTTGCGGGCATGGATGCACTGGCCAGCCTGCTGGAGGGGCCGCGGGCACGCGGCGCCTTCCTGCTGCGTACGCTGCTCGCCCCGCCGTGGGCCCTGCGGGTCGCGGACCAGGCCCCGCTGACCGTGTTGTGCGTGACGCGGGGCGAGGCGTGGATCGTTCCGGAGCCCGAGCCGGGCGCGGGGCAGGGTGGCGGGCCGGGCGAGGGGCCGGACGCGGCGGGCGGGCCGGCCCGCCGGGAGGCCCCCCAGCGGCTCGGTCCCGGGGACGTCGCGCTGGTGCGCGGCCCCACGCCCTACGTGGTCGCCGACGCGCCGGGCACCGCCCCCTCCGCGACGGTGCTGCCCGGCGGCTGCTGCGTGGCCCCCGACGGCACCGACCTGTGCGAGGCCCTCGACCTGGGGCTGCGCACCTGGGGCACCGTGCCCCCGGAGGGCGCCGGGCGGGAGACGACGGAGCTGCTGGT
Source organism: Streptomyces hoynatensis (assembly GCF_003626535.1). GTDB lineage: Bacteria > Actinomycetota > Actinomycetes > Streptomycetales > Streptomycetaceae > Streptomyces > Streptomyces hoynatensis. Next base: position 233,680 of record NZ_RBAL01000002.1, on the reverse strand, counting down.
CGGCACGTACCAGCTGCGGGGCGAGGTCACCGGGGGGCTCACCCGGGCCCTGCCGCGGGTCCTCACGCTGCCCGCCGCCGACTGGGACCGGCCCCTGGTGCCGCTGCTCGCCGCCGAGATCACCAGGGACGCGCCCGGCCAGGAGGCCGTCCTCGACCGGCTGCTCGACCTGCTGGTGATATCCGTGCTGCGGTCCTGGTTCGCCAGGCCGCAGGCCGCCGCCCCCGAGTGGTACCGGGCGCACGGCGACCCGGTGGTGGGCCGGGCGCTGCGGCTGATGCACGACCTGCCCGCGCACCCGTGGACGGTGGCCTCCCTGGCGGCGAAGGCGGGCGTGTCGCGGGCCGCGCTGGCCAGGCGCTTCACCACGCTGGTCGGCGAGCCGCCGATGACCTACCTCACCAACCGCCGGCTCGACCTGGCCGCGGAGCTGCTGCGGGAGCCGGAGACGACGCTGGCCGGGGTGGCGCGCCGGGTCGGGTACGGCAGCGCCTTCGCGCTGAGCGCGGCGTTCAAGCGGGAGCGCGGGGTGTCCCCCGCCAGGCACCGCGAGGGCGCGCGCCCGCAGGGCTGAGGAACCGGGAGCGGCCGGCAGCGGCGGAGGCGACCGGGAACGGGGGCCGGCGGCGGGAGCGGCGGGGAGCGGCGGGGGCCGTGGGCCGGTCAGGCGATGTTCGGGTGGCGGCGGGCGTCGGTGACCTGAAGCGGCTCCGGGGTCGCCGTGACCGAGGTGAGCAGCAGCACCGAGTCCTGGAGCGCCCGGACGCTGTGCCGCGACTGGGGAATCCCGGCCAGCTGCCCGGCCTCAAGCTCCGCCTCCCAGCCCTCCCTGGCCTCCACCCGCACCAGGCCGCGCAGCACCTGCAGGCTCGCCGCGGGCGGCGCGTTGTGCTCCTCCAGCTCCGAGCCCGCGGTCAGCGCGATCACGCTCTGCCGCAACGGCCCGTCGTGCAGGAAAAGGTGGGCGCTGCGGCCGTGCTCCGCCTGACGGGCGAGGGCCAGGTACTCCTCGGCGAGCCGGGTGAGGTCTTCCATGCCGTCCATCCTGCCGCGCGGCGCGCGGCCCGCAACTCGGGCGCCCCGCCGCTCAGTCCGGCTCCGCCGGCTCCACCCGCACCGCGCACACCTTGAACTCCGGCATCCGGGACACCGGGTCGAGCGCGGGGTTGGTCACCGTGTTGGCCCGGCCCTCTCCCGGCCAGTGGAACGGCATGAACACGGTGTCCGCCCTGATGTCCCGGCTGATCCTGGCCGGGGCCACGGCCCGGCCGCGCCGGGAGATCACGGCGAGCCGGTCGCCCTCGGCCGCGCCGATCCGCTCGGCCAGCCGCGGGTGGAGCTGGACGAACGGGCCGGGGGCCGCCGCGTTCAGCTCGGCCACCCGCCTGGTCTGCGCGCCCGACTGGTACTGCGCGAGCACCCGGCCCGTGGTGAGCAGCAGCGGGTACTCCTCGTTCGGCTCCTCGGCCGCCGGGCGGTGCGTCACCTCGGCGAACCTGGCCCTGCCGTCCGGGGTGGCGAACCGGTCGAGGAACAGCCTGGGGGTGCCCGGGTGCGGCGGGTCAGCCGGGTCGGCGGGCTGCGGGCAGGGCCAGAAGACGCCGTCCTCCTCGGCGATCCGCCGGTAGGTGATCCCCGAGTAGTCCGCCCTGCCGCCGGCCGAGGCGCGCCGCAGCTCCTCGAAGACCTCCTCCGGGTCGGCAGGGAAGCCCTTCTCCCAGCCGAGCCGCGCGGCGAGCGCGTGCAGGATCTCCAGGTCGCCGCGGCAGCCGGGCGGCGGCGCCACGGCCCTGCGGCGCAGCAGCACCCTGCCCTCCAGGTTGGTGAGGGTGCCGGTCTCCTCGGCCCACTGGGTCACCGGGAGCACCACGTCGGCCAGCCGCGCCGTCTCCGAGAGCACCACGTCGCACACGGCGAGGAAGTCCAGGGCCGCGGCCCGCTCGGCGACGTGCGCGGCGCGCGGGGCGGACACCACCGGGTTGGAGCCCATGAGCAGCAGCGCCCTGATCCCGTCGGGCGTGTCCCGGCCCAGCGCGTCCAGCAGCTCGTAGGCGCTGCGGCCGGGGCCCGGCAGCTCCTGTGGGTCGACGCCCCACACGGCGGCCACGTGGGCGCGGGCCGCCGGGTCGGTCAGCAGCCGGTAGCCGGGCAGCTGGTCGGCCTTCTGCCCGTGCTCGCGCCCGCCCTGGCCGTTGCCCTGGCCGGTGAGGCAGCCGTAGCCGGAGTGGGGGCGGCCCGCGCGCCCGGTGGCCAGGCACAGGTTGATCCAGGCGCCGACGGTGTCGGTGCCCTTGGACTGCTGCTCCGGGCCGCGGGCGGTGAGCACCATGCCGCTCTCCGGCTCGCAGAACATCCGCACGGCGGCGCGGAGTTGGGGAACGGGCACCCCCGTGACCCGTTCCACGTACTCCGGCCAGTGCGCCATCGCGGCGGCCCTGGCCGCCTCCCAGCCCGTGGTGCGCTCCGCGATGAACTCCTCGTCGGTCCTGCCCTCGGCCACCACCAGGTGCAGCAGCCCGAGGGCGAGCGCCAGGTCGGTGCCGGGCCGGGGCGCGAGGTGCAGGTCGGCCTGCTCGGCGGTCCTGGTGCGGCGCGGGTCCACGACGATCAGCCTGCCGCCGCGCTCGCGCAGCTCCGTGAAGTAGCGCAGGGCGGGCGGCATGGTCTCGGCCGGGTTGGCGCCGACGAGGATGACGCAGCCGGTGCGGGGGATGTCGGCGAGCGGGAACGGCAGCCCGCGGTCCACGCCGAAGGCGCGGGTGCCGGCCGCCGCGGCCGAGGACATGCAGAAGCGGCCGTTGTAGTCGATCTGGGAGGTGCCGAGGACCAGCCGGGCGAACTTGCCGAGCGCGTACGCCTTCTCGTTCGTCAGCCCGCCGCCGCCGAAGACGGCGACCGCGTCCCGGCCGTGCCGCTCGCGGGCGCGGCCGAGGCCCGCCGCGACCAGGTCGAGCGCCTCCTCCCAGCCGGCCGGCTCCAGCGCGCCGCCCGGCTCCCGGCGCACCAGCGGCTCGGTGAGGCGCGCCCCGGGCGCGAGGACCGCGGGTGCCGTGCGCCCCTTGCCGCACAGCGCCCCCCGGTTCACCGGGAACGCGGCGCGTTCCCGCACGTCGAGCCCGCCGGGGGCGCTGGGGTCGGGCAGCAGGCTCATCCCGCACTGGAGCGCGCAGTACGGGCAGTGCGTGTCCGTGGCCGAGTCCCGGCGCGGCCCCGTGGCGGCCGGGCGGGCGGCGGCTTCGGGGCCGGAGGCGGCGCCCGGGCCTGGCGCGGCGGGGGGCGGGGGCGGTGCGGCGGGGAGGCGGGGGCCCGCGCCCGCGCCTGCCGGGTCGGTGCTCATGGGGACATCGTGCGCGGCGCGTGTTACGGCGGGTGAACGCCGCCGGTTACGCGGCAGGGGCGCCCGCCTCAGCCCGCGCGCGCCCCCGTGGTGAGGAAGGGAGCGGCCAGTGGTGACACCCGCGCAACACGGACGCAACCGCCTTCCCGCACGCTTGGTCGCATGAGCACCACCCGTTCGCCCGCCGCCCCCGCCCTGGTCGCCGTCGCGCACGGCTCGCCGGACCCGCGCGCGCAGCTCGCCGTCCGCTCCCTGACGCGCCTGCTCGCCGCCCTGCGCCCCGGGCTGCGGGTGGAGCTCGGCCACCTGGAGACGGACCGGCCGCTGCTGGCCGACACCCTGGCCAGGCTGCGCGGCGAGGTGGTGCTGGTGCCGCTGCTCTTCGGCCGTGGCTACCACGTCAAGCAGGACATCCCCGCCGCCCTGGCCGGGGCCCCGCACCTGCGCGCCTCGATCGCCGGCTGCCTCGGCCCGCACCCGCTGCTGGCCGCGGCCCTGCACGGCCGGCTCACCGAGGCGGGCTACCGGCCCGGCAGCCCCGTGGTGCTCGCCGCGGCCGGCTCCCGCGACCCGGAGTCGGCCGCGGGCACCGAGCACACCGCGCACCTGCTGTCGGCCCGGCTCGGCGGCGTTCCGGTGCTGCCCGCCTACGCCTCGGCGGCCCGCCCGACCGTGGCCGAGGCGGTGGCGCAGCTGCGGGAGCGGGGGCACCGGCCCGCCGGCATCGCGCTCGCCTCCTGCTTCGTCGCCCCCGGTCTTTTCGCCACCCGCTGCGCCGAGGCGGCCCCCGGCGTGCGGGCGGCCCCGCTCGCCGGCCACCCCGCCCTGGCCAGGCTGCTGCTGCACCGCTACGACCAGGCCAGGGCCGCGGGCGGCCACGCGGGGCGCGCGGCCGGCCGGGACCCTTGGCCGGGCGCCGCCCGGCTGGGCGCGATCGCGGGCTGAGCTACCGTCGGAGGTATGCATCCCGCCGACGTGGGCGCCGCCGGGTACGAGGAGGCCGATGCGGCCCGCTTCGACCCGGAGCCGGACAAGCGGCCGGGCCGCACCGCCTTCCAGCGGGACCGCGCCCGGGTGCAGCACTCCGCGGCCCTGCGCAGGCTGGCCGGCAAGACGCAGGTCGTGACGCCCGACAGCCCGGACGGCGGCCGGGGCGGCGACGGGCGCGACGCGCAGGAGCGGGCCGCGGCCGCCCACCTGTGGGACGCCGCGCCGCGCACCCGGCTCACCCACTCGCTCGAATGCGCCCAGATCGGCCGCGACCTGGGGGCGGCCTTCGGCTGCGACCCCGACGTCGTGGAGGCCGCCTGCCTCGCCCACGACCTCGGCCACCCGCCGTTCGGGCACAACGGCGAGCGGGTGCTCGACAGGATCGCCGCGCCCTGCGGCGGCTTCGAGGCCAACGCCCAGTCGCTGCGCCTGCTCACCCGCCTGGAACCCAAGCGCTTCGGCGCCAGGGACGGGCGCCCCTTCGGCCTGAACCTCACCCGGGCCACCCTGGACGCCGCCACCAAGTACCCCTGGCACCGCGGCGGCCACCCGGCCGGGCCCGCCTCGCCGAAGTTCGGGGTGTACGAGGACGACCTGCCCGTCTTCCGCTGGCTGCGGCAGGACGCGCCCCCCGGCCGCAGGTGCTTCGAGGCCCAGGTCATGGACTGGTCCGACGACGTGGCCTACTCGGTGCACGACGTGGAGGACGGGGTGCACGCCGGGCACCTCGACCCGCGGGTGCTGCTCTCGGAGCCGGAGCGGCGGGAGATCTTCGCCGCCGCGGGCCGCTACGCGCCGCCCGGCACCGACCAGGACGCGCTGGCCGCCGCGCTCGACCGGCTCCTCGACCAGGAGTGGTGGCCGCACGGCTACGACGGCACCGCCCGGGCCCAGGCCAGGCTGAAGGACGCCACCAGCCAGCTGATCGGCCGCTTCTGCCTCTCCGCGGAACGCGCCACCAGGGCGGAGTACGGGCCGGGGCCGCTGCGCCGCTACGCCGCCGAGCTGGTGGTGCCGCTCGCCACCCGGCTCGAATGCGACGTGCTGAAGGCCGTCGCCGACGTGCACGTGATGCAGCGGCCCGACCAGGAGCGGCTGCGCGGCCGGCAGCGGGAGCTGCTCGGCGAGCTCGGCGAGGCCCTGCTCGCCCGCGCCCCCGAGGGCCTGGACGCGCAGTACCGGGAGCTGTTCCTCGCGGCGGGCTCGGACGGGGAGCGGCTGCGGGTGATCGTGGACCAGCTCGCCGCGCTCACCGACGCCTCCGCCCGCTGGCGGCACGCGCGGATGCGCGCCGGGCGCGAGGGGGTGGGCGAGCCGGCGCGCGACGGCCGCGGGGGCCGTACCCGCCCGGCCACGCGCGGCTGACCGGGCACGGCCGCCCTCTTCCCGTAACGCCCCAGGTGGGGCAGGCTCCTTGAGCGTACGGTCAGGTGGATTGCCAATGGCGGTCGGGAGGCAATGCGTGGACGGGGCAAACCGAACTTTTCTGATCATCGGCGGCGGTCTCGCCGGGGCCAAGGCGGCCCAGACGCTCCGGGAGGAGAATTTCACCGGCCGGGTCATACTGGTCGGCGACGAGCACGAGCACCCCTACGAACGCCCCCCGCTCTCCAAGGACTACCTCCTGGGCCGGGCCGAGCGCGGCAGCGTGTACGTGCACGAGCCCGCCTGGTACGCGCACCACCGCATCGAACTGCACCTGGGGCAGCCCGCCGTCTCCATCGACCGCGCGGCGCGCGAGGTCAGGCTCGGCGACGGCGCCCGGCTGCCGTACGACGCGCTGCTGCTGGCCACGGGCGCGGAACCGCGGCGGCTCGGCATCCCGGGCACCGACCTCGCCGGCGTGCACCACCTGCGCCGCCTCGCCCACGCCGACCACCTGCGCGGGGTGCTCACCGGCGGCGTGGGGCCCGACCGGGACGGCGACCCGCTGGTGATCGCGGGCGCGGGCTGGATCGGGCTCGAGGTCGCCGCCGCGGCCAGGACCCTGGGCGTTCCCGTCACGGTGGTGGAGCCCGCGCCCGGGCCGCTGCACCACGTCCTGGGGCCCGAGGCCGGCGAGGTGTTCACGGCCCTGCACCGCGAGCACGGCGTCACCTTCCACTTCGGCACCAGGCTGCGGGCGATCCACGGGCGCGACGGCATGGTGGCCGAGGTGCTCACCGAGGACGGGCGGCGGCTGCCGGCCAGGGCGGTCCTCGCCGCGATCGGCGCCAAGCCGCGCACCTCGCTGGCCGCCGCGGCCGGGCTCGAACTGGCCGGGGAGGGGGACGGCATCGCCGTGGACGCCTCGCTGCGCACCAGCGACCCGCGGATCTTCGCCGCGGGCGACGCCGCCGCGGTGGCGCTGCCGGGGGCTCCGGGCCACCGCCGCGTCGAGCACTGGGCCAACGCCCTCAACTCGGGGCCCGCGGCGGCGCGCGCCATGCTCGGGCAGAAGGTGACCTACGACCGCGTGCCGTACTTCTTCTCCGACCAGTACGACGCCGGCCTTGAGTACTCGGGCTGGGCGCCGCCCGGCACCTACGACCGGGTGGTGTGGCGCGGCAGCCCGCAGGACGTCGCCAAGCGGGAGTTCATCGCGTTCTGGCTGGCCGGGGGCCGGGTGCTGGCGGGCCTGAACATGAACGTGTGGGACGTCACCGGCCCGATTCAGGCGCTGATCCGCTCCGGGCGGCCGGTGGACGAGAAGGCCCTGGCCGACCCCGAGGTGCCGCTGGCCTCCCTCGCCGGCGACTGAGCCGGCCCGCCCCCTCGCCGGGCCGCCCCGGGCCCGGATGCCGCCCCGATTCGCCGGGATTATGCTGAAACGAGCGAAGAGTTCATTTCACCCCAGGCCGCCCCGGAACGGGGCGCCCCGGCGAGTGGGGCGGAGGAGCCAGTGCGCGTCGAGACCCCGGGGACGCGGACCGTGGAAGCCCTGGTGGAGGCCGCCACCGCCGCCCCCTCGCTGCACAACGCCCAGCCCTGGCGGTTCCGTTACCTCAAGGACACCGCCACCTTCGAGCTGAGGGCCGCCCTGGACCACGCCCTGCCGCACTCGGACCCGGACGGCAGGGCGCTGCACCTGGGCTGCGGGGCGGCCCTCTTCAACCTGCGGGTGGCCGCCACCCACGCCTCCTGGCGCCCGGTGACCGTGCTGCTGCCCGACCGCTACGACCCGCGGCTGCTGGCCACCGTCCGGCTGGAGCGCCCGGCGGGCCCCGCCGACCCCGGCGCGGGCCTGGCCGGGCTCCACCCGGCGATCCACCGGCGCCGCACCAGCCGCCTCCCGTTCGACGACGAGCGGGTGCCCGACCCGGTGCGCGCCACGCTGCGGGAGGCCGCGGAAGCGGAGGGCGCCCAGCTGCACTTCCCCTCGGGCTGGCACGTGCAGACGGTGCTCGACCTGATCCGCGACGCCGAGGGCCGCGACCTGGCGGACCCGGGCCGGACGGCGGAGCTGCACCGCTGGAGCGAGGACGCACCGGGCGGCGCCTCCGCCCGCGACTTCGCCGGCCGGCCGGTGCCTGCCAGGCCGCACGGCGGCGGGGAGTTCGAGGAGCTGCCGCAGCTCGCGCTGCTCGGCACCCGGGAGGACCGGCCGGCGGACTGGCTGCGGGCGGGCCAGGCGATGGAGCGGGTCCTGCTGGTGGCCACGGGGCACCACCTGTCCACCGCCCTCAGCTCCGAGGCCCTGGACTGGTCGGATCTGCGCTGGACGGTCCGCGACCCGCTCTCCTCGATGGGCCAGGTGCACGTCGTCCTCCGCGTCGGCTACGGCCCGCCCGTCCCCGCCACCCCCCGCCGCCCGGTCTCGCAGGTGCTGCGCGTCGAGTGAGCGGCCGGGCCCCCGAAGGCCGCGGCTGGGCGGGGCGCCGGGCCGCCCCGGACTCCGGGCCGCCCCGGACTCCGGGCCGCGCCGGGCCCCGGGCCGCGCCGGGGCCCGGCGCGGGGGCGCTTAGGCTGGCGGCATGCCGATCAGAACCGCCGTCGTCCCCCTGTCCGAGATATACGAGCTGCGCTGGGCGGTGCTGCGCCCGGGACTGCCGCGCGAGTCCGCCGAGTTCGCCGAGGACGGCGGCCCGCACACCTTCCACCTGGCCGCGTACGAGGGCGAGGAGCCTGCGGTGCTCGGCTGCATCACCGTCTTCCCCGACCCCTTCCCCGCCCCGCACCCGCTGTCCGCCGCCGCCTTCCGCTTCCGCGGGATGGCCAGCGCCCCCGAGGTCCGCGGCCGGGGCTACGGCGCCGCGGTGCTCGCCGCCGCCACCCGGGAGTCCGCCGCCCGCGGCGCGCGGCTGCTGTGGTGCAACGGCCGCACCGAGGCCACCGGCTTCTACAAGAGCCAGGGCTTCTCCGTGGTCGGCGAGGAGTTCGTCATCGAGGGCGTCGGCCCGCACCTCGTCTTCTCCCGCGAGATCCAGGGCTGAACCGGGGCCGGCCCGGGGGCAGGTCCGGGCGGAAAGGCCCGGGCGCGGCCGGCCCGCGGGGAGGGCGGGGCCCGGCCCGCCGGGGGCCTTCGGGCTCAGCTCGCGGCCTGCCCCGAGTCGCGCAGCGCGCCCCAGGCGTGCCAGCGCTCGATCTCCAGCCACGCGCTGACCCGCCCGCGCCGCCGCTCGGGATAGGGCTTGCCCGTGTAGTGCCGGGAGAGCCGGTCGATGTCGGCGAGGTCCTCGTCGCTGCGGATCTCCGCGACCCGCCCGATGAGGCTGACGTGCGTGTACCAGTCCTGGCCGTCGAGAACGGTGAGCGTCACCCGCGGGTCGTTGCGCAGGTGGTCCAGGCGGCGGCGCCCCTCGTCCATGTTGACCAGCACCCGGCCCTCCTCCCACAGGTACCAGGTGGCGGTGGAGACGGGCGTTCCGTCGGAGCGGAGCGTGGCGATCACGCAGGGGTTGGGGCGGCGCAGCAGGTCGACGGCCTCGGGCGGCAGCGGCGGCTTGGGCACGGGGAACTCCTCCGGTTCTTCATGCGGGCGCAGCGGCCCGCCCCACGCGGGGGCGCGCCGCGGGGTGCGACGGCACCGGGGCGCCGCCGGTCCCCCTTACGCTACGGCCCCGGGCCGCCGTCCGCCGCCCGGCAGGCCGGAGCGCTGTCGGCGGCCGGTCGTAGACTTCCGGTGTGGCGGGCAGGATCAACGACGAGGACGTGCGGGCGGTCAGGGACGCGGTCCCGATCGACTCCGTCGTGTCCGAGTACCTGCAGCTGCGCCCCGCCGGCGGGGGGAATCTGAAGGGCCTGTGCCCCTTCCACGACGAGAAGTCCCCCTCGTTCCAGGTGAGTCCGAGCAAGGGCCTCTACCACTGCTTCGGCTGCCAGGAGGGCGGGGACACCCTCAGCTTCGTGATGAAGATCGAGCACCTCTCCTTCTCCGAGGCCGTCGAGCGGCTGGCCGCCCAGGCCGGCATCACGCTGCGGTACGAGCGCGGCGGGTACAGCCCCGGGCGGCAGCAGGGCGAGCGGACCCGCCTGCTGGAGGCCCACAAGGCGGCGGCCGGGTTCTACGCCGAGCAGTTGCACACGGAGGAGGCCGCCACGGGGCGCCGCTTCCTCGCGGAGCGGGGCTTCGACGCGGCCGCCGCCGAGCGCTTCGGCGTCGGCTACGCCCCGGCCGGCTGGGACCACCTGGTGCGCTTCCTGCGCGGCCGCGGCTTCACCGACCGCGAGTTGCTCCAGTCCGGCATCGCGCAGGACGGGCGGCGCGGCCCCATCGACCGCTTCCGCGGGCGGCTGATCTGGCCGATCAGGGACATCACGGGCGAGGTCGTCGGCTTCGGCGCCCGCCGGCTCCGCGAGGACGACACCGGCCCGAAGTACCTGAACACGCCGGAGACCCCGATCTACCGCAAGTCCCAGGTGCTGTACGGGATCGACCTGGCCAAGCGGGACATCGCCAACGCCAACCAGGCGGTGGTCGTGGAGGGGTACACCGACGTCATGGCCTGCCACCTGGCCGGGGTCACCACCGCGATCGCGACCTGCGGCACGGCGTTCGGCGAGGAGCACGTCAAGATCCTGCGGCGCCTGCTGATGGACAGCTCCACCTCGCACAGCGCGGGCGAGGTGGTGTTCACCTTCGACGGGGACGCGGCCGGGCAGAAGGCGGCGCTGCGGGCCTTCGAGGACGACCAGAAGTTCGCCGCCCGCACCTTCATCGCGATCTCGCCCGGCGGCATGGACCCCTGCGAGCTGCGGCTCGACCAGGGCGACGAGGCGGTGCGGAAGCTGATCGAGTCCCGCACGCCGCTCTTCGAGTTCGCGATCAGGTCCGTCGTCAGCCGGCACAACCTGGACACGGCGGAGGGGCGTTCCTCCGCGCTGGAGTTCGCGGCGCCCATCGTGGCGCAGATCAAGGACGGGGCCATCCGGCACGAGTACGCGGTGCGGCTGGCCGGCCTGCTCGGCATCCAGGACGAGCGGTTCGTGGTGCGGCGCATCGGGCAGATCGCGCGCTGGGGCCGCGAGCGCCGGAGCGGGGGTGCCGCGCCGGGCGCCCCCGCCCCCGCCGAGCGCCGGGAGCGCGCGGCGGGCGGCCAGGTCGCGCCTGCCGCGCCCCAGGCCCCGCCGCCACGCCGCGGCGGCCCCCCGCTGAACCTGCGCAGCCCCGCCTACCTGGAGGAGCGCGAGCTGCTGAAGCTCGCCCTCCAGTTCCCGCAGCTGGTCGCGCCCGCCTTCGACGCCTACGGCGAGGACGAGTTCACCGCCCCGCCCTACGCGGTGGTGCGCCAGGCCGTCAGGGAGGCGGGCGGCGTCTCCTCGGCGGACGAGGAGTTCCTCGACCGGGTGCGCGAGGCCGCCCCCGACGACACCGTCCGCACCCTGATCACGGAGCTGGCCGTCGAGCCGCTGAACATGCCGCGCCGCCGCCGCGCCGAGACCGACGTGTACGCCGGCAAGCGGCTGGTGCAGGTCAGGCTCGCGGCCGTGGACCGGCGGATCGGCGATCTCGAATCCGCCGCCAGGCGGGCCGAGGCCCAGGCGGGCAACGCGGAGGCCGCCGCGGTCCGCCAGGAGCTGTGGACGCTGGAGCAGTACCGCACCGCCCTCAGGGAGCGCGGAGTCGCCGCCCTCTGACGCTCCGTCAACGGTGCACACGGCACGATAGCGGATCGTTCCCGCGGGGTAACTACTCAGAGCGAAAGTCCTCGCACGCCCCTCGTGGCGGGAGTGTGCCCTGGCGCACACTGGGAGCGAGCCGCTCCTCCCCTCCCACCCGCCGTTCGCCTCAACCCGCCCCTTATCCGCCCGACTTGACCGGTTTTCCACGGAAATCGGCGACGCGCCACCCGCCGTTCGACAGGCCCGCAACCGCATTTCGACACTCCTTCGACAGCGCTTCGCAAACCTTCGACAGCCTCGACGCCCCCCTCGACGCCCCCACGACGCCCCTTCGGCAGCTCTCCCGCGGCTGTTCTGCGGCTCCCGGCCGGCCCGCACCGCCCCGACCGCAGGCGCACCGCACGCACACCGCACGCGCACCGCACGGCCCGCTCGCTCCCCCGCGCCACCGGGACGGGCGGGCCCCAGGCGCCGGACCTCCCGGCGCCGCCCCGCCTCCCCGCCGCCCACCCCCACGCCGACCGCTCACCGCCGCCGCGATCAACGGAGGTCGCCCCCGTGCAGACCCAGACGCTCACCACCCAGGCGCCGCCCGAGCCCGAGCTTCCCGGCCCCGAGCCCGAGGCGATCCCGAGGCAGGACGGCGGTGGCGGCTCCGGTGACCTCTTCCGGCAGTACCTGCGGGAGATCGGCCGCATCCAGCTGCTGACGGCCGCCGACGAGGTGGAACTCGCCCGCCGGATCGAGGCGGGGCTCTTCGCGGAGGAGCGCCTGCTCACCGACCCCGGCCTCGACGAGCACCTGGCCTTGGACCTGGACCGCCTCGTGGTGCTCGGGCGGCTGGCCAAGCGGCAGCTGATCGAGGCCAACCTGCGGCTGGTCGTCTCCGTCGCCAAGCGGTACATCGGGCGCGGCCTGACCATGCTCGACCTGGTGCAGGAGGGCAACCTCGGCCTCATCAGGGCGGTCGAGAAGTTCGACTACACGCGCGGCTTCAAGTTCTCGACGTACGCGACCTGGTGGATCAGACAGGCGATGTCCCGCGCCATCGCCGACCAGGCCCGCACCATCCGGGTGCCGGTGCACGTCGTCGAGCTGATCAACCGCGTCATCCGGGTGCAGCGCCGCGTGCTCCAGGAGCGCGGCTACGAGCCCTCGTCCGAGGAGGTCGCCACCCTCCTCGACCTCACCCCGGCCCGGGTGAGCGAGATCCTGCGCCTGGCCCAGGACCCGGTCTCCCTGCAGGCCCCGATCGGCGAGGAGGACGACGTGAACCTCGGCGACCTCATCGAGGACGCCGACGTGCCCTCCCCCGCCGAGTCGGCCGCCTTCCTGCTGCTGCGCGAGCAGTTGGAGGCCGTGCTCTCCACCCTCGGCGACCGCGAACGGCGCGTGGTCGAGCTGCGTTACGGCCTCGTCGACGGCCGCCCCAGGACCCTGGAGGAGATCGGCCGCCTCTTCGGCGTCACCCGCGAGCGCATCCGGCAGATCGAGCACAAGACCCTGGGCAAGCTGCGCGACCACGCCTACGCCGAACAACTCCGCGGCTACCTCGACTGAATCCGGCCGCCCGCCCGGCCGCCGCGGCCCGCCCGGCCCGCCAGCGCGGCTCGCCCGCCCGCGCGGCCCGCCCGGGCCTCCGGGCCGGACGCGGGCCGGGGAGGGGCCCCGGCCCGCGCCGCTCTTCCCGTGGCACCTCCCGCCGGCGCCCCGGCCCGGGTGGTGCCCCGGGGCCGGTGGGCGCCTTGGGGGGCGCAGGTCAGGGGGCCGTCACCACGGGCTGCATGTTGGCGCCGCTGACGATCCTGCCGGGGCACAGGCCGCGGGAGGCGAGTCCGCTGAGGATCTGCGGCACCGCCGCGACCGTGGTCTGGTAGCCGCCGTCGTGCATGAGGATGATGCTGCCGTTCTGCATCCTGGACGCCGCCTGGACGATCTGCGCGGTGCTGGCGCCGTTCCAGTCCTGGGAGTCGACGTTCCACAGCACCTCGGCGGTCAGGCCGAGTCGCTGCGCGTCGCTGCGCACCTGGGCGCTGGTCTCGCCGTAGGGCGGGCGGAAGAGCGTGGGGGTCTGCCCGGTGATCTGCTGGATGACGTTCTGGGTCTGGGCGATCTCGTTGTAGGCGTTCGGCTCGCCGATCTGGGTCAGGTGCGGGTGGCTCCAGGTGTGGTTGCCGATCCACATGCCCGCGGAGACCTCGGCCCGCAGCAGGTCGGGGTACTGCTGGGCGTGCTGGCCCCAGATGAAGAACGTCGCCCGCGCGCCGCCCGCCTGGAGCGCGTTGAGCAGGGCGTAGGTGGAGGAGGGGTTGGGTCCGTCGTCGTAGGTGAGGCCGACGTAGCCGTTGGGGCAGCTGGCGAAGGGGCGGTCCCCTCGCGTCTGCGGCCCGTCGGCGGAGGCGGCGGTGGCCGCGCCGGCGACGAGCAGCAACGCCGCCGCGAGGGCGGCCGTGGTCGCCCTGAGCTTCCTGAACACGTCGTGTGCCCCTTTCTCTCAAGTTTCTCTCGAGGCTTTCGAGTTCTCTCGGGTTCTCTCGGGTTCTCTCGGGTTCTCTCGAGTTTTTTCGAACTGTGGGGGGTGAAGAGGGGGCTCGCGTCCTGCGGAGGTCCGCGGGGCGCGATCGGGCGGCGCGGGTGGCCGGGGCCGCGCGGGGCGGCCGGCGGGAGGCCGGCCGCGGATCGCGGCCCCGGTGCGCCGCGGCGGACGGAGGCCGCGGCGCCTCCCCCGCCGGCCGCCGGGTGGCGGGGCGGGTGCCCCGCGGCGCGCTCCTGGTGGGGGTGGGGGGTGGCGCATGGCCCGTCCTTCGGTGGGTACGGCCGCCGGGCAGTGCCCTAGCAAGGTCTCACGCCACGCGCCCCGGCCTCATCAGACGGCCGTCGGAACTCACGGCCCCGGTCCCCGACAGCTGTCTGCGCCCCCGGCCACGGCTCCGTGCGCGGGCCGGCGGCCCGCCGGGCATCGCGGCGGCGGGCGTTCCGCGGCCGGCGCGCCCGGCGTTCCCCACTCGCCCGGCTTGCACCCATCTTGACGTGTCCACACCGACCCCCTGAGCATGGGTGGGTTCACTGTCCAGGGCGGTGGCCGGGGGAACGCCCGTGCGCATCCGCCGCCGGGGCACGGTGTCGTGACGGTACGTCAGGCGCGCCACCCCAACCCCCCTCGCCCGCGCGCCCGAAGAATCCGTCCGGCATCCAGGGAGACGCATCATGAGCACATCCGTCCTGCTCGACGACACCGGCGCCACGCTCGACCCAGCGGACCTGGACCTCGACGTCCAGGTGGCCGGGATCAGCCCGGACGCGGTCTTCGGCGCCACGCCCGCAGGCGACGCCAACGCCCGGGTCACCGAGGGTTCGACCTCGCCCAGCACCTACGGCGTCCAGTCGCGCTGCCCGGTGTGTTGCTGCTGACCGGCGACCGCGCGGGGCAGGGCCTGGTGCCCTGCCCCGCTCCGTGCACGGCGGCGCAGAAACCGAGGAGGGCCAGAGCGCGTGCGGGACGACACCTACGACCTGGCGGGTCCGCTGCACGTCAGGATGGCGGCCGTGCCCCGGCCGCCCTCGGCGGACGGCCACGGCGGCCCCGGAATCGACGACATCAGGCGCGCCCTGGCCGATCCGCTGCTGCACGAGGCGATCGAGCTGGCCTCCGGCAGCCTCTCGGCCCACCTCGACCGCCTGGCGGCCGGGGAGGAGCTGAGCGCCAAACGCCTGGCCGGCATCGCCCGTTCCGTCAGCCGCTACGCCCTGCGCAGACAGGCGCGGCCGACGCCGTTCGGCCTGTTCGCCGGGGTCGCCACCGCGCGGATCGCCCCGCGCACCGCGGTCGCCGTCCGCGGCCCCGGCCCCAAGTCCGTGCGGCTGGACGCCGCCTGGCTGGCGGAGCGGGTGCGCGGCTGGCTGGAGTCCCCCGAGGTACGCCGGCGGGTGAGCGTGGTGTGGAACAACCTGTGCCGTACCCGGGGCCTGCGCCTGGTCCTGCCGGGTCCCAAGGGCGAGGTCTCGGTCCGGCGGAACGCGCTGACCTCCTGGGCCGCGGCCGAGGCGGAGCGCCCGGTGCCGTACGCCTGGCTGCTGAAGCAGGCCGCCGCCGCCTTTCCCACGCTGGCCGAGGAGCGCGCCGACGCCCTGCTGGCAGAGCTGATCAGGCACGGTTTCCTGCTCACCTCCCTCGCGGCGCCGCGCATCGACGCCGCGCTGCTCGACCACGTCGAGGCCGCCGTCGAGCCGCTGCCGGGGGCGGCGGCGCACCTGCGGGCGGTGCGCGCGGCGATGGAGACCTACGCCTCCGCGCCGCCGGGACAGGGCCTGGCGGCCTGGCGCGCGCTGCTGCGCACGGTCGAGCCGAAGGGGCGGCCGGAGCAGCCCCCGGTGCAGGTCGACCTGCGGATGGACGCCGAGGTGCGGCTGGCGCCCGCGGTCGCGGAGGAGGCCAGGCGCTACGCCTGCGCGATGTGGGACCTCTCCCAGGAGTGGGTCGTCGCCACCCACATGCGCGAGTACCACACGCGTTTCCTCGAACGGTACGGGACGGAAGCGGCCGTCCCGCTGGCCGAGTTGACCGACCCGCACCGCGGCCTCGGCTTCCCCGCGAGCTACGCCGACCGCTCCCCCGAGGGGCCCGCGCGCCCCACGGTGCTCGGCGCCGACGAGGAGGCCAGGGAACGCCGGGCGCTGACGGCCGAGCTGGTGCAGGAGGCGCTGCTCGGCGAGGAGCGCGAACTGCGCCTCACCCCCGCGCTGATCGACCGGCTCGCCCCGTCGCCCGGGGAGGTGCCCGCCGAGCCGCCGCGGTCGCTCGAACTGTGCCTGCAACTGCTGGCCGAGAGCCCCGCCGCCGTGGACCGCGGCGACTTCCGCCTGCTGGCCTCGCGGCACCTGGGCTCCTGGGTGGCCGGCGCCACCGCGGGCCGCTTCGCCGACCAGCTCGGCATCGGCGCCGAACTGGCCCGGCTGGCCGGCGGCCTCGCCGACCGGGACACCCTCGCCGCCCAGGTCGCCTTCCGCCCGCACACCCCGCGGGCCATGAACATGACGCAGGTCCCGGCGCTGCTGCCCCACCAGCTGCCCCTGGGCACCTACGCGGACCCGGCCGCCCCCGGTCACCTCGACTGGCGCCGGCTGCTGGTCGGCGCCGACGCGTCGGGGCTGCACCTCACCGACCCGGACAGCGGCCGCCGGGTGCTGCCCGTCGTGCCGCACATGGTCGCCCTGCACCGCGAGGCCCCCGAGGTGGCCAGGTTCCTCGTCGACTGCGTCTTCGGGCGTTCCCGGGCCTGGACCGGCTGGGAGTGGCACGGCCTGGAGAGCCTCCCGCTCCTGCCGCGCCTCACGTTCGGCCGGGTGGTCGTGCAGCCCATGCGCTGGGTGGCGACCGGCGCGCTGCGCCGGGCCGCCCGGGACCCCGCCGCGTGGGAGGGGGCGCTCGGGGACTGGCGCGGCCGGTACCGGGTGCCCGACCGGCTGCTCGTCGTCCACTGGGACCGCACCTACGGCCTCGACCTGGCCGATGCCTGGCACCGCGAGCTGCTGCGCCAGGAGGTGCGGCGCAGCAAGCCGCTGCTGTTCGAGGACCTGGCGGCGGACGGGCGGGCGCTGGGCTGGGCGGGGGGCCACAGCACCGAGGTGGTGATCCCGCTGCGGCGCCGCGCCCGCCGGGTCCCGCCCGCCCCGCGGGTCCCCGCCGCGGCGCCCGCCCCCTCGGCCCCGCCCGTACCGGCGCGGCCCTCGGTCACCCCGGCCCGCGCCTACCGGCTGCCGGGGGAGGACTGGCTGTTCGCGAAGCTGTACGCCGCCGAGGACACCCTGGACGAGCTGCTGCGCGACCACCTTCCCGCGCTGCTGCGGCCCCTGGCCCCGCAGCTGGACCGCTGGTTCTTCATCCGCTACCGCGATCCCGACCCCCACCTGCGGCTGCGGCTGCACGGCGAGCCGGAGGCGCTCCGCGGCACCGTACTGCCGCAACTGACGGCGCAGGTACGGCAGTTGATCGACCTCGGGGTGCTGCGCCACCTCGTGCTCGACACCTACGCGCCCGAGGTCGACCGCTACGGCGGGCCCGGGGCCATCGCCCTCGCCGAGGAGCTGTTCTGCGCCGACAGCCAGTCCGCCCTCACCCAGCTCGGCCTGCGCGCCCGCGGCGCGCTCGACCTGCCCACGGAGGTGCTTGCCGCCCTCAACCACGCGGTGCTGCTGGAGTCGCTCGGCGGCTGGGACTGGTGCGGCTGGGTGACCAGGAGCTTCCCGCAGGGAGGCGAGCCGTACCGGCGGCACCGCGCCCTCGTGCGGGACCTCCTCGTGCCGGGCCGGGCGGCCGCCGTCTTCGCCGACCGGTTCTCCTGCGCCCCGCTCGCCCGGCTGTGGGCCCGCGCCCCGGGCGCCGCGTACGGCGGGCTCCTGCTGCCGGGGGGCCGCCCCGACCCGGCCGGGGCGCGGTCGATCCTCGCGCTGCTGCACATGCAGCACAACCGGCTGCTCGGCATCGACCGCGCCCACGAGGGCCGCGGCTACGCCGTTCTCGGCGGCTTCGCCCGCGACCGTCTGGGCCGGCAGGCCGCCGCCGCCCGCAGCGCACAGGAGGTCTGAGATGCCCAGGTCCCGCCCCGCGCGCCCCGACTCCGCGCCCCCGCACGCCGCGCGCTCCCCCGCCCCGCTCCCCGAGCCCACGCGCCCCGAGCCCGGCGCTGAGCCCGCGCGCCCGGAGCCCGGCCCCGCGCCCGCGCGCCCCGGCGCCGCCGGGCCAGGTCCGGACGTTTCCCCTCCGGCGGCGTCCCCTCCCGCCGCGCCGCCTCCCGCGGCGTCTCCTTCGTCCGCGCCTTCGCCCGGGCCTTCGTCCGGGCCCCGCCACGCCGCGGCGGCGCGCGCCCTGGCCGAGGAGGTGCTCGCCCGCTGCGCCGACCCCGCCGCGACGGCGGCGGACAGCCGCATCCCCGCGGCGAGTTCCTCGATCGGCGCGGAGGAGCCGCTGTGGACGCCGCTGTCGCTGGCCTGCGGTCACCCCGGCATGGCGGTGGTCTTCAGCGGCTGCGGCCGGCCGCGGGAGGCGCACCGCTACCTCGCCGAGGCCCTCGCCGCGCTCCGGGGGCGCCCCGACGAGCTGGGCGGCTCCTTCCTCGGCCCGGGGGCGGCGGCCTTCGCGCTCCTCGTCGCGCACCGGGCCACCGGCGGCTACCGGGGCGCGTTGGAGCGGCTGGACGCGCATCAGCGGCAGGTGGCGCGCGTCGCGCTGCCGCCGCTCACCGATGCGCCGCTGGCCTCCAACGGCGCGTTCGAGGCGGTGCGCGGCCTGGCCGGCCTCGGGCGCTACCTCCTGGCCCGGGTGGAGAGTTGCGAGGAGGAGCTGCGGCTGGTCCTCGGCCGTCTCGTCGCGCTGAGCCGCGGCGCGGTCGACCACCCCGGCGGGAACCGGGTGCCCCGCTGGTGGTCGATGGCCGCGCCCAAGAGGGGGCAGGAGGCGGAGATGCCGGACGGCCACCTCAACTTCGGCCTCTCCCACGGCGTCGCCGGCCCCCTCGCGCTGCTCTCCCTGGCCTGGCGCGAGGGCGTGGCCGTCGAGGGGCAGCGCGAGGCGATCGAGAGCCTGATGGCGCTGCTGCGGCGCTGGGCCCACGCGGAGGAGAACGACGAGAGCGGCGCGGTGCGCTGGCCGCACGCCGTCACCCTCGGCCAGTGGGCCGCCGGGCCCGCCCGCATGCGCCCGCACCTGCGGCCCTCCTGGTGCTACGGCGTCCCCGGCATGTCCCGCGCGGTGCAGCTGGCCGCCCTGGCCCTGGGACGCCCCGACTGGCACGAGCTGGCGCACCGTTCGCTGCTGCCGCTGCTGACGACGCCGGTGGCCGCCTGGCACTGCGACGACCCGGGGCTCTGCCACGGCTGGGGCGGGCTGCTGCACCTGTTCCTGCGGCTGGGCGAACACGTCGCGGACCCACGGCTTCCGGCCGTGCGGGAGGAGCTGGCGGCGCGGACCCTGGCCCAGTTCGACCCCGCCTACCGGTTCGGGTTCCGCTCCACGCTGACGGCGACGCCCCAGGGCAGCGACATGCCCGGCTTCCTCCAGGGCGCGGGCGGCACGGCGCTCGCCCTGCGGGCCTACGCGGACGGCACGACGTGCGGGGACTGGGACATGCCGCTGCTGCTGTCCTGACCGGAGCCGCCCCCGGCGCCGCCCCACCGGGCGGCCCCGGCACGCGCCCCGGTGCCGGCCCCGGTCAGACCTCCCCCGAGGCCGCGCGGGCCAGGTCGAGGGCCTGGTCCACGGCGGCGGGAATGTCGTTGAGGGGGAACAGCGCGTGCCGCACGACGCGTTGCGGCCCGATGACCAGGATCAGCCGCTTGGTGCGCAGGCTCTGCCCGGCCCGGAAGGTGGGCAGCCGCAGGGCGGCCGTGAACTGGAGCTGGGCGTCGGACAGCAGCGGGAACGGCAGCTCCTCGGCCCGCGCGAAGGCGGCCTGCTCCTGGGGCGACTGGGTGCTCAGGCCGTGGACGGCGATCCCGGCGTCCACGAACCGCGGCCAGGCGGCGCGGAACTGGCGGTTCTCCAGGGTGCAGCCGGCGCCGCCCGGAATCTGCGCCACCGGGTTCTCCGGGGCCGCCCCGGGAACGCCGGTCGCGGGATAGGTGAAGACGACGGTCGCCCGGGCGCCGGTGGCGACGGGATCGTGCGGGCGGCCGTCGGTGCCCGGCAGGCGCAGCCCGGCGGGAACGCGCTCGCCCCGCAGGGCCGCGACCCGGCGGGCCTCGGCCCCGTCGTCGGAGGCGAGGCCGGTGAGCGTGCCGTCGCCGAGCAGCCAGCGGTCGGCCCAGTCCTGGAGCGCGACCAGGACCGGGAGCAGCCCGCGGCCCTGCTCGGTCAGCAGGTACTCGTAGCGCGGCGGATGCTCCTGGTAGCGGCGGCGCTCCAGCACGCGGTGCGCGGTCAGGGTGCGCAGCCGATCGGCGAGGATCTTCCGGGAGACGCCCAGCTCCTGCGCGAGCCGGTCGAACCGCACGTGCCCGCGCGCGATCTCCCGCAGCACCAGCAGGCTCCACCACTCACCCACCACCGCCGCCGCCTGCGCGATGCCGCAGGCGTCGTCGGCCTCCCGCCGTGGACTCATCGCCGCACTCCCCGAACCGACTGGGCCGGCCCGGCTGACCGAACCGGCTGACCGAACCGGCAAATCCGTTGACATGCCGCCTCGGAGCCATAGTAAGTTTGTTTCCATTTGGAACTTAGTGAGTATCGAAAGGGAACCCACCGTGCCGCAGACCGTACCGCAGACCGCGCCACAGGACTGGGCGCAGACCTGGACCGCCGTCGACGACTACTTCAACGGCCTGCTCGTCGAGGAGGACGCCCCCCTGCGCGCGGCCGCCACGGAAAGCGAGGCGGCCGGGCTGCCGCCCCACCAGGTGGCGCCGAACCAGGGCAAGCTGCTGCACCTGCTCGCCCGCATCCAGGGCGCCCGCACGATCCTGGAAATCGGCACCCTCGGCGGCTACAGCACGATCTGGCTCGCCCGCGCCCTCGGCGAGGGCGGGCGGCTGACCACGCTGGAGGCGGAGCAGCGGCACGCCACCGTCGCCGCCGCGAACCTCGCCCGCGCCGGGCTCGGCCACCTCGTGGACCTCCGCGTCGGCAAGGCCCTGGACACCCTCTCCTCGCTCGCCGCCGAGGGTGCGGGCCCCTTCGACCTGGTCTTCATCGACGCCGACAAGCGTGCGAACCCCGAGTACCTGGACCTGTCCCTCCGGCTGACCCGGCCCGGCAGCGTCATCGTCGCCGACAACGTCGCCCGCGGCGGGGCCGTCGCCGACCCCGGCAGCGAGGACCCCGGCGTCCTGGGCGTTCGCCGCTTCACCGAACTGGTCTCCGCGCACCCCAGGCTGACCGCCACCACCCTCCAGACCGTCGGCGAGAAGGGCTACGACGCCTTCACCCTGGCCCTCGTCACCTCCTGAACACTCCGCTCCCCGCAGATCCCAAGAGAGAGGACGGCCATTGGCTACCGTCGTCGAGCTGACGTACTACCCCGTCAAGGGCTGCGCCGGCACCTCGGTGCCCGAGGCGCGGCTGACCCCCGCCGGCCTGGCCCACGACCGCAGCTTCATGGCCGTCACCGAGCAGGGCGTGGCCCGCACCCAGCGCCGGGACCCCCGGCTGGCCCTGATCCGCCCCGCCGTGGACGCCGAAGGGGAACGGCTCACGCTGCGCGCCCCCGGGATCGAGCCCCTCACACTCCCCGTGGACGCCTCGGGCCCCCGGCGGCCCGTGGTGCTGTTCTCGACCCCCTACCTGGGCATCGACCAGGGCGAGGCGGCGGCCGAGTGGTTCTCGCAGGTGCTCGGCGCGCCCAGCCGGCTGGTGCGCGTGCCGCCGGAGCACGACCGGGTGACCGACGGCAGGACGCCTGGCACCTCCGGCTACGCCGACAGCAGCGCCGTGCACGTCCTCTCGCGCGCCACGCTCGACCTGCTCAACCGGAAGCTGGCCGAACGCGGCGCGCGGCCGCTGCCCATGAGCCGCTTCCGCCCCAACGTCGTGATCGACGGCTGGGACGAGCCGCACACCGAGGACCGCGCGCACCGCCTCCGGATCGGCGAGGCGGAACTCGGCTACGCCAAGCTGGCCGGCCGCTGCGTGGTCACCACGGTGGAACAGGAGACCGGCCTCAAGACGGGCCCGGAGCCGCTGCGCACCCTGGCCGCCTACCGGCGGGCCAAGGGGGGCGGCGTCGTGTTCGGCACGAAGGCCGCCGTGCTCCGGCCGGGCAGGCTGTCCGTCGGGGACGAGGCGGCCGTCACCCTGTGGGGCGAGTCCGAGCTGTGACCCGGCCGGGCCGCCGGGCCCGCCCCGGGCGCGGAGTGCCCCCGGGCGCGGGCGCGGCCCCGGCCGATGTCTGCGTGGACCAGGCCGATGCCCGACAAGGCGACAAGTCGACAAGAGCGGGAACATGGGAGGGAACGCCCCGCCACCGTCGCCCATCGAGGAACTGGCCCATGATTCGCCCCATCACCGTCGGCGTGGACAACAGCACCGGCAGCAGGACCGCAGGCGAATGGGCGGCCCGGGAGGCGGTGCGGCGGCGGCTGCCGCTGCACCTGGTGCACGTCTGGCTCGACGAGCCGACCTTCATGGCGCCGCCGCCGGACCGCGCGGAGGCCGAACGGCTGCTCGGGGAGATCGCCGCGGACGTGGCGGCGCGGCATCCGGGCCTCGAGGTGACCAGCGAGGTCGTCTCCGGCTCGCCCGTCGCCCGGCTGATCGAACGGGGCGACGAGGCGGAGTTGCTCGTGCTCGGCTCGCGCGGCCACACGGCGTTCGTCGGCTTCCTGCTCGGCTCCGTCTCGCTGCCGGTGACCGCCCACACCGCCAGGCCCGTGGTCGTGGTCTGCGAGGACACCTCAGGGGAGCCGGAGGCGGGCGGGGAGATCGTCGTCGGCCTCAAGGACCTGGGGCCCTCGGCCGACGCGCTGCTCGGTCCCGCCTTCACGATGGCCTCCGCGCGGGGCGCCGCGGTGCGGGCGGTGGGGGTCTACAGCCTGCCCTCGGTCTTCGGGCGCGACGCGGCGGACCTGCTCAGGCAGCAGGGCTTCAACGAGGAGGAGGACCGGGTCGGGCGGGCGCTGAGCGAGGCACTCGCGCCCTGGCGGCCGCAGTTCCCCCGGGTGCGGGTCGTGGAACACCTGCGGTTCGGCAACGCCGCCGAGGAGCTGCTCGCCGCCGCCTCCGAGGCCGGACTGCTGATCATCGGGCGCCGGGTGGCCAGGCCCGCGCTCGGCCTGCGGATCGGCCCGGTGGCCCAGTCGGTGCTGCACCACTCCCCCGCGCCGGTCATGATCATCCCCTACGACTAGCGCGGCCCCCGGCGGCCGCACGGGAACCAGGGCAGGCCGTCTCCCGACCGGACGGGCGGCCGGCGTTTCCGGTGCGAGCGGGCTCGATCGGCGTTCCGGCGCGGGCGGGCTCGATCGGCGTTCCGGCGCGGCGGCGTGGGGCGCGCAGGGGGGCGGGCGCGGCGTTCAGGGGGCGGATGGAGCGCTCAGGAGCGGATGGGGCGTTCAGGGGGCGGGCGCGGCGTTCAGGGGCAGCAGCCGTTCCTCGCCCGGGGGGACCTCGACGGCCCTGCCCGAGAGCACCACACGCACGGGCGCGGACTCCCACCGCGGAACGGCGACCCGCAGCCGGCCCGGGGTCAGGTGCAGCCGCACCTCCACCCCGCGGCAGCGCACGGAGAAGGCGAACTCCGACAGCTCGGGCAGGGGCGCCGGGTCCAGGCACAGCGCGCCCTCCCGGGTCTCCAGGCCGAGCAGGCCGCGCTGCACCAGGTCCACCGTGCCCGCCATGGCCCCCAGGTGGATGCCCTCGGCGGTGGTCCCGCCCTGGACGTCGGCCACGTCCCCGGCCAGCGCCTCCTCCAGCAGCGACCATGCGCCGGCGTGCCGCGCCCGCGCGAGCACCCAGGCGTGCACGACGCCGCTGAGGGTCGATCCGTGGCTGGTGCGCGCCAGGTAGTAGTCGACGGTGCGCCGCCACAGCTCGTCGTCGAGCCGGTAGCCGAGCCGGGCGAAGAGCGCGGCCAGCTCGCGCGGCGGGAACAGGTAGCCGAGCATCAGCACGTCGGCCTGCTTGGACGCCTGGTAGCGGTTGACGGTGTCGCCCTCCGCCTCCAGGAGCCGGTCGAGGCGCCTGATGTTGCCGTAGCGCCGCCGGTAGCCCTCCCAGTCCAGCTCCCGGAGCTCGCCGTAGCCCGCGAACTGGCTGACCACGCCCTGGTGGAACGGCACAAACAGCCGCCGCGACACCTCGTCCCAGCGGCCGAGTTCCGCGTCGTCGAGCCCGATCCGCTCGCCGAGGGCGCGGCGGCGCGAGTGGGGCAGCGTCCTGGTCAGGTCCAGGGCCCTGGCCAGCACCCAGGCCGCGGTGACGTTCGTGTAGGCGTTGTCGTCGAGCCCCGGCTCGGCGGCCTCCGGGTAGCCCTCGTGGTACTCGTCGGGGCCGACGACGCCGCGGATGCGGTAGCGCTCAAGCTCCGGGTCCCACCGCGCGGAATGCGCCCAGAACCTGGCGATCTGGAGCAGCATCTCGGCCCCCCTCGTGTGGACGAACTCGGTGTCCCCAGTGGCCTCCCAGTACCGCCAGACGTTGTACGCCACCGCCGAGCCGACGTGGTGCTGGAGGCGGGAGTTGTCCGGGAGCCAGCGCCCCGAGCGGGGGTTGAGATGGGTGACCGGCGTCTCCTCCCGGCCGTCGCTGCCGCTCTGCCAGGGGTACATCGCCCCCTCGGCGCCGCCCTCCGCGGCCAGCCGGCAGGCCCGCGGCAGCCGCCGGTACCGGTAGGTGAGCAGCGCCTTCGACAGGCCGGGGAAGTGCAGGTTCAGGTAGGGCAGGACGAAGAGCTCGTCCCAGAAGACGTGGCCGCGGTAGGCCTCGCCGTGCAGGCCGCGCGCCGGGACGCCGACGTCGAGTTCCGCGGTGTGCGCGGGCGCGAGGGTCTGCAGCAGGTGGAAGAGGTGCAGCCGCAGGATGCGGCCCGCCTCCCCCGGCACGTCGAGTTCCGCCTGCCGCCACAGCCGCTCCCAGGCCACGGCGTGGGAGGCGAGCAGCGCGGCGAAGTCGCCGGCCCGCCGCACCCGGTCCACGGCCGCGCCGAGCGGGCTGCTGACCGCCTTGTCGCGGGAGGTGTGCAGGGCGACCGTCTTCTCCACCACGGCCTTGCCGCCGGGGGCCACGGGCAGGCTGAGCCGCTGGGCGGCGCGGTGCGGGGCGAGCCTGGTGCGGGTGCGCCCGGGGTCGGGCACGGCGCGCAGCCGGGCGGCCAGCACGACGCGGATGTCGGAGGCGCTGGTACGGCAGCGGAGCCACAGGATCGCCGGGAGGACGCCAGGGCGCCCCGGCCGCGGGAGGTCGCCGTCGGGGCGCGCGGTGCCGGTGGTCATGCGGGTCAGGTGCCGGTGCGCGAGGTCGCGGTAGCGGGCGACACCCTCGTTGACGACCGTGCCGTCGAGGGCCGACTCGACCTCGACGGTGCCCGACCAGTCCTCGGCAACGAACGTCGTCCGGAGCGCGGCCAGGTGCGGATCGCCCATGTGCACCAGCCGGGACTGCTCCACCGTCAGGTGGCGGCCGTGCCGGTCGCGGAAGCGCAGGCGGCGGGTCAGGGTGCCCTGCCGCAGGTCGAGGGCCTGCCGGTAGTCCAGCAGCCGGCCGGTCCCGGGGCCGGCGGGGGCACCGGCGGCCTGCGGCCGGGAGCCGGTGGGCTGGGCCGTGGGGGCCGCGTCGGGGAGGGCGGGGGCCCCGGGGGACGCGGGCCCCGGGGGGCGGGACCCCGGCGGCCCTCCGGAGGCGGGCGTTTCCCCGGGGCCGGGCGGCCCTCCGGCCGCGGGCTCCTCGGGGACCAGGGCGTCCGGAGTGAACCACTCGCCGTCGGCGGGTCCCTCGTCCGGGTGAATGCGGAAGCGGAGAGGCAACCAGTTCGGCAGGTTGACGAGGTCTTCGTGGGTGAGGAGGCGTCCAGCGAGAGAGGAGGTGAGCCGGTTGTACACGCCGGCCGCGTAGGTCCCCGGGTAGTGCGCCGGGCCCGCCGGGGTCTCGGGCGCCGCGCCCCGGGTCGCGAAGTAGCCGTTGCCCAGCGTGCACAGCGCCTCGCGCAGCCGCTCGGCGCGCGGGTCGTAGCCCTCGTACTCCCAGATCCATTCGCCCATGGAGGGCTACCTCCGCGTGGCAAGCAGCTCGCCGAGATCGCCCACCACCAGGTCCGCCCCGTGGGCGCGCAGGTCCTCGGCGCTGCGCGGTCCGCGCTGCCGATCCACCCCGACCACCAGCGAGAAGCCGCCCCGCTTCCCGGCCTCCACCCCGGCCAGCGCGTCCTCGACGACGGCCGCGGAGCCGGCGGGGATGCACAGCCGCCGCGCCGCCTCCAGGAACACGGCGGGGTCCGGCTTCCCCGGCAGCCCCAGGCGGGCGATGTCGTTCCCGTCCACCACCGTCTGCAACATCGATCGCACGCCCGCGCGCGCCAGCAGGTCGCGCGCGTGCCGAGAGGAGGAGATGGCCGCACAGCGCACCTTGGCCTCGTGCAGCGCCAGCAGCAGCCGCAGCGTGCCCGGCCAGGCGTCCACGCCGCTCTCGCCGAGCAGCCGCACGAAGGCGTGCTCCTTGAGGGCCGCCACCGCGCACACCGTGTCCGTTCCCGGCGCGTCGTCCGGGTCGCCGACCGGCAGCCGGACGTCCCTGGCCTTCAGGAAGTCCGATGCCCCGTCCAGCCGCGACTTGCCGTCCACGTAGCGCCGGTAGTCCTCCTCCTGGTCGAACTCGGGGTCCACGCCCGGCACCTGGTCGAACGCCTCCTTCCAGGCGGCGGCGTGCACCGTGGCCGAGTCGGTGATCACTCCGTCGGTGTCGAAGACGACGCCGCGGCAGGCCCACAGTTCGGGGAAGGAGACCATGACTAGTCCTTGAAGGGGGTGAGGTGGATGCGGTGCCCCGACATGCGCGTGGGGCGCAGGCGGACCCAGTGCTCGCGGCCGCCCTTCGTCCAGGGCACGTCGCCGATGCGCCCGGCGAGCGCCTCGATCTCGCGGGGCTCGGTCACCCGTGAGGCGCGGCCGATGATCTGGACGCTCCAGCCGGCGCCCTGGGCCTCGTCGATGTGGTCCACCTCGAAGGCGACCTCCTCCGCGTAGGGAGGCTCGGCGTCCGGCGCGGTCCGGAAGACGATCTCCGAGCCGACCAGGCGGTAGTTGACGGGGATGATCGCCGGCCCCTCGGGGGTGGCGACGGCCGCCCGGCCCACGGCGTGGTGGGCGACGAGCCGCCGGCACTCCTCGGGGTCCAGGTCGACCAGCTCGCCGGCCTGCCGCACGGTGGACCGGGCGCCGGGGCCCGCGGTGCCGCCCGGGGTGACGGCGCCCCGGGTGCCGGTGAGATCGGCGATGGTGGTGTCCAGGGCCTGCGCGACACGGGTCAGCGAGCCGATGGTGGGCGAGGCCGCGTGCTCCTCCAGGTAGCGCAGGTACTCCTCGGCCACGCCGGCCCGGTCGGCCACGGTCGCGCGGCTCAGGCCGAGTTCCCTGCGCCGCAGGGCGACCCGGCGGCCGAGGTCGCTGCTGTGGTCGCCCGCCTGGTCGATCACCGGTCACACCCTCTCCACTGATCCTTCGGCACCGGCAGGGGCGCCCACCCTCAGGATCGCCGACAGTTCCCGGGGCCGCTCGTCGAGCGGCCCGCCCCCGGGTGCCCAGGGAGGTGCGCGATTACTCGCGATGCGCACCATCGATTACTCGCGATGCGCACCATCGATCCACGGCATGTCAACACCGCGGAGGCATTGTTCGCCAAAGTTCGCCACACGTGAACGGCCGGGGCCGGGTCGAGAGACCGCTGGCAGCCGCGCGCCCGGGCGGGGCCGGGGCCCGTCGGGCCCTCCCGGGGGTCGGGGCGGTTGTGGCCCGAAACCGGTGGGTACTTGAGGCGTCAACCGTCACGCTGTGAGTGGACTTCACCACACCATGTGAGGAAAGGCGGCTCACGATGTCATCGACGCAACATCGCCGGGCGGCAGCGCCGCTTGCCCGTCCGACGAGTTCGGAGTGCGCGCCGTGACGAATCAGGACGAGAACGCCCAGCAGAGGAATCCGGACAAGCGCTCGGAGTTGGAGGAGCGGCTGCGCGAGGCCAACGCGCTCAGCCGTGCGGACCGCCGCGCCAAGGGGGCCGAGTCCTCGGCGCCGAGTTCCGCCGCGGCCGGCTGAGCCCCGCCCGGGCACGCTCGGGCCCGCCCGGCGGTTCGGCGCTCCCCGGCCCGTCGGCGGGCCCGGCCCGCACGGCCGGGCGCGCCTCACGCCCCCGCGCGCGCCGGGCGGTCAGAGGCTGTCGTAGGGCCAGCCCTCCGCGTTGTGCACCACGTAGTCGGGCAGGGTGCGGGCCAGGGCCTCGCGCAGGCGGCGCAACAGGACGGTGCGTTCGGGGAGTTCGATGCCGAGCGCGCGGACGGCGGCGCGCTGCTGCTCGGGGTCGAACTCGGGCACGGCGTCCAGGAAGTCGCTCTCCAGCTCTTCCAGCAGATCCGCCTCGGGACGGGCCTGTTCGGCGCGGCTGAGGTGCAGGCAGTCCTTCCAGTAGGGGATGCCCGCGATCAGTTCGAGCGCCTCGCGCAGGCTGTGCGCGATGAGTCCGCTGTGCCCCTCGGAGTCGGTGTAGATCACCGGGCGTTCGTCGTCCGCGGCGCCGCCCGTGGCCCCGGCCGCCGGCTCCCCGCACAAGAAGTACGTCCCGCCGGTTCCGCAGCCGGCGACCGGCACCAGCGGGGCGCCCGAGGACAGGTGCAGGACCTCCACGGGTTCGCGGCGGGTGACGTCGAAGTCGCAGGGCCACTCGAAGTACCGAGACAGCGCCTGGTCGTTCTCGATGCGGGTCAGCAGAGCGGAGTTGGCTGCCACAGTCATGCGGGCAACGTATCCACTCGCGTGTTCGGGACGGCAAGAGGGCCCGGCCAAGTGGCCCTTAATCAAGACACATTCGACGGGGGCTATCGTGACCGCATGGCAGTCGAGCTGATCAGGATCGTCTCCCGTTCCTCACCGATGGCGCTGGCGCAGGTGGAGCGGGTACGCACGGAGCTGGCCGCGCTGGCGCCCGGCGTCCGCACCGAGGTCGTTCCGGTGACCACCTCCGGGGACCGGTGGATGGGCGACCTGGGCAAGCTGGGCGGGAAGGGGGCGTTCACCAAGGAGGTGGACGCGGCGCTGCTGGCCGGAAAGGCCGACCTCGCCGTGCACTGCATGAAGGACGTGCCCGCCGACCGCCCGCTGCCGGCCGGGACGGTGTTCGCCGCGTACCTGAGGCGGGACGACATCCGCGACGCCCTGGTGGACCCGGCGGGCCGCACGCTGGGCGAGCTGCCGCCCGGCACCAGGATCGGCACCTCCTCGGTGCGGCGCATCGCCCAGCTCGCCGCCACCCGCCCGGAGCTGGCCTGCGTCCCGATGCGGGGCAACGCCAACCGCCGCCTGGAGAAGCTGGCCGCCGGGGAGGCCGACGCCCTGCTGCTCGCCGTCTCCGGCCTGCACCGGGTCGGGGAACAGGCGCGGATCAGCCAGGTGTTCGGCGTGGACGAGATGTGCCCGCCGATCGGCGCCGGGGTGCTCGGACTGCAGTGCCGCGAGGACGACACGGAGGTCATCGACCTCGTCTCCGGGCTCTCCGACCCCGGGACCTTTCGGGAGATGGAGGCGGAGCGGATGTTCCTGCACGTGCTGCAGGGCCACTGCAACAGCCCCATCGCGGGGTACGCCAAGGCGGAGCGCGACGGGCGTCTCAGCCTGTGGGGGCGGGTGTTCAGCCCCGACGGCAAGCAGGTGCTCGACGCGCACGAGTGGGCGGGCCCGCTGGACCCGGCGACGCTGGGCACCTCGGTCGCCGTCGCGCTCCTGCGGCAGGGCGCCCGCGAGTTGATCGACTCGATCCCGCACTAGGCGGTCCCCGCCCGCTCACCGCGCGCCGCTCCCGGTGCGCCGCCGCGCCCGCCGCGCGACGGCCGGCGGCGCGGCCCCTCGGAGATCCGAACGGCGAAGCCTAGAGCCCGAGCTTGAATCCGTCGTGGCTGCGCGCGAAGCCCAGCTTCTCGTAGAAGCGGTGGGCGTCGGTGCGCCGCTTGTTGCTCGTCAGCTGGACCAGCGCGCAGCCCCGCGCGCGTGCCCGCGCGATCGCGCGTTCCATCATGGTCCGGCCGAGCCCGCCGCCTCGCCGGTCGGCCCGGATGCGCACGGCCTCGATCAGGGCCCGCTCGGCGCCCCCCTTGCCGAGTCCCGGGATGTACGTCGCCTGCAGGCAGCCCACCACCGTCCCGCCGTCCCCCCGGCCGTCGGCGGCCTCGACCAGGACCAGCATCTCGTTGCGCGGGTCCGCGTCGATCGCCGCGAAGGCGCGCTCGTACGCCTCGGTGACCGCGACGGTCGCCGGGTCGACCACCCGCTCCTCGTCGGCGAGCAGGGCGAGCACCGCCGGCAGGTCGGCGCGGGTGGCGGGGCGCAGGCTGAGGGCGGATGCGGCAGCGGGCTCGCGAACGGCAGACATGGCACCGACCCTAGACGGGCCGCCCGGCGCGGCACCCGCCACCCCGGTCGCCGGCCCCCGGAGGCGGCGCCTTGCGGGACGTTTCCCGGCGCGCGGGCCCGCCGCCGCCCCCTGCGGATCGGTGCGGGGATCGGTGCGGAGATCGGTGCACGGATCGGTGCACGGATCGGTGCGGGGCCTCACGCCGGGGTGATGCGGAAGACGGGGTGGTCGGGCGCGATGCGGCGCAGCTCCTCCTCGGGCGAGTCGTGGCCGACCCCGTCGAAGAAGGCGCCCACCTCGGCCTTCCAGCGCTTGAGGTAGGCCCGCAGCAGGGCGGGCTTCTCGGCGTCGGGGACCTCCTCGGCGGTGAAGGCGTCCACCCGCTTGCCCAGGCGCAGCTCCCCGCCGCCCGCGGCGCGCATGTTGTGGGTCCACTGCACGTGCCCGCGGGCGGCGACGAGGTAGGTGTGGCCGTCGAGGGTCAGCGGGTTGACCGGGGTGTGCCGCCACTCGCCGCTCTTGCGGCCGCGGACGGCGAGCACCCGCGAGCCCATGAGGCTCAGGCCGCGCCGGGTGGAGAAGGCGACCAGCCGGTTGAGGACCTGCCGGGTGAGCCAGCCGGGCTTGCGGACGTAGGGGCGCTCGTTCATGACTGGGGCTCCATTTCGTGAGCGGTGCTCTCGCTTGAGAACGATGCTGACAGCTTCGCACGAGAAAAGCAAGAGCAGCGCTCTCTTTGATGTGCGGCGCTCCGGCACATGCCACACTGGT
Organism: Streptomyces hoynatensis; assembly: GCF_003626535.1. Lineage (GTDB taxonomy): Bacteria > Actinomycetota > Actinomycetes > Streptomycetales > Streptomycetaceae > Streptomyces > Streptomyces hoynatensis. The sequence continues at coordinate 202,505 of NZ_RBAL01000002.1, read as the reverse complement.
CCGCATGACAGCGATCCAGGGAGCGCGGGAACGGGCCAGGCGCGAGATCACCGCGGCCATCAAGGACGAGGCCCGCAGGCGGCTCGCCGAGGAGGGCGCGAGCAGGCTGTCGCTGCGCGCCGTGGCCCGGGAGCTCGGCATGGTCTCCTCGGCCCTCTACCGGTACTTCCCCAGCCGCGACGAGCTGCTGACGGCGCTCATCGTGGACGCCTACGACGCGCTCGGCGAGGCGGCCGAGCGGGCCGCGGCGCGGGCGCCGCGCACCGAGCCGGCCGTCAGATGGCGCGAGGTGTGCCGGGCGGTGCGCTCCTGGGCGCTGGCCCATCCGCACGAGTTCGGGCTCATCCACGGCACCCCGGTGCCCGGCTACGCCGCTCCGCCGCAGCTCACCGGCGTGCCGGGCACCCGCGTGCCGCGGGCCCTGCTCGCGGTGGCGCTCGACGCGCACCACGACGGGCTGCTCGGCGCGAGCGGCTTCGGGCCGCTGCCCGAGCCGGTGCGCGCGGAGGCCGAGGCGCTCGCCGCCCAGAACGCGCCCGGCCTGCCCGCCCCCGCCATGGCCGCGGTGACGGCGGCCTGGGCCGAGCTGGTCGGCCTCGTCGCCTTCGAGGTGTTCGGCCAGTACAACGGCGTGGTGCAGGCGCGCGAGGAGTTCTTCACGCACGCGGTGACCCGGCTGGCCGCCGAGGCGGGCCTCGGCGCGGCACCCTGACCCCGAGCCGGGACCCCCGAGCCGGGCCCCCGAGCCACCACCGACGTCCGGCCGCCGCCCGGCCGCCGCCCGGCCGCCGGTCCCGGCCCCTGAGTCCGGCCCGCGCCCCGGCCCCGGACGCCGGCCGGGCCCGGCGCGCGGCGCGCCGGGCCCGGGAGAGGCGGGTGGGGGTGTCACAGCGGGCGGACAGGACGGGGGGACGTCGCCGGGCGCGGCGGCCCGGCGCCCGGGCGGGTCGCCGGGCCGGGGGTCAGGACCCGGAGCAGGCGCTGCCGTTGAGGCTCAGCTGCGGCGCGCTGTAGACGGCTCCGCCGCTGGTCTGGAAGCCGAAGCTGAGCGTGCCACCGGCCGCGACCGTGCCGTTGTACGAGGCGTTCCCGGCCGTCACGGTGGTGCCGCTCTGCGACAGTTGCGCGTTCCAGCCGCCGACGACCGTCTCCCCGGAGGGCAGGCTGAAGGTGACCGTCCAGCCGCTGAGCGCCTGGCTGGTCTGCACCCTGACCTCGACCACGGAGCCGGCGTTCCAGTGGCTGGTGACCGTGTAGGTGCCCACGCAGCCGGAGTCTCCGGGATCGCCCGGGTCGCCGGGGTCGCCGCCGTCGCCCGGCTCCCCGCCGAAGGCCGTCAGCACCCCGTTGTAGGCGGGCTTGGGCTGGTAGCTCTCGTCGTACAGCAGCGCCGCGCCCTCGCCGGGGAAGGTGTTGGGCACCCAGGAGTCGGCGTCCGACACCCCCCAGACCGTGATGCCGCCGCAGGCGGACACGGCGAGGCAGGCGTCGACGACGCTCGCGTACTGCGTGGCCTGCCGCTGGAGCCTGGTGCTGTCGGAGGGGGTGTTCATCCGGATGTCGAGTTCGGTGACGTTGACTTCGAGCCCGAGGTCGGCGAACCGCTGCATGTTGCTCTGGATCGCCGAGCCGTTGACCTGGTCGAGGATCAGGTGCGACTGGAAGCCGACGCAGTCGATCGGCACGCCCTGGCTCAGCAGCGAGGAGACCAGGCTGTAGAGGGCGTTGCTCTTCGCGTTGGCGGTCTCGGTGTTGTAGTCGTTGATGCAGAGCTTGGCGTTCGGGTCGGCCGCGTGGGCCGTGCGGAACGCGGTGGCGATGAAGCTCTGGCCGAGCGTGCTGGAGAAGACGGAGGGGCGCAGCGTCCCGTCCTCGTTGAACACCTCGTTGACGACGTCCCAGTACTTCACGTCCCCGGCGAAGTGACTCACCACGTTGGTAATGTGGTTGTTCATGACCGAGGTGAGTTCAGACGCGCTGAAGCCTCCGTTGCTCACCCAGTTCGGGAGCTGGTTGTGCCAGACCAGCGTGTGCCCGTAGACCTGCTGGTCGTGGGCCTGCGCGAAGTCCACGAGCCGGTCGCCGCCCGCGAAGTTGAAGGAGTTGCGGGACGGCTCGATGGTGTCCCACTTCATGACGTTCTCGGGCGTCACGCTGCTGAACTGGCCGCCCGCGATGCCGGTGTACGTGGAGTTGCCGAGCTTGCCGTCCGCGACGGCCACGCCCATCCACTTTCCGTTGGCCTCCGCGGCGTCCCGCAGTGTCGACGCGAGCAGGCCAGGCTGCTCCGCCGCCGGCCGCTCCAGGGCCTGCGCGCCGTACGCCGCGGAGCCCGCGAGCAGGGCCGCTCCGGCCGCGAACACGACTGCGGCTCTCCGGGCTCTTCGCACCAGGGGTCGCATCCCAAGTACCTCTCTCTTTTGTCATGCCCCCGCAGGCTGACGCGTCCGTTGTATGGGCCGCCCTGGGCAGCGTCAAGCCTTCCGGAATAATGTTGAAAAACTTCCGGTCCCCGGATGCGAACAGAACGCGGCAGAAGAGGTGCCATGGCAGCGGAACGCAAGGTGACCATCACGGCCATCGCAAGAGAGGCCGGGGTCTCGGTCCCCACCGTGTCCCGGGTGGTCAACGGGCGCTCGGACGTGGCCCCCGAGACCCGGGCCAAGGTCGAGGAGCTGCTGCGGCAGTACGGCTACCGGCGGCGCACCCACGCGCCGGGCGACCGGGCGGCCCTCCTCGACCTCGTCTTCAACGACCTGGACAGCCCCTGGGCGGTGGAGATCATCCGCGGGGTCGAGGAGGTCGCGCACAGCTCGGGGATCGGCACGGTGGTCTCCGCGATCCACGACCGGGCCGGGGCCGCGCGGCAGTGGATGACCAACCTGCGGGCCCGCGCCTCCGACGGCGTGATCCTGGTGACCTCGGTGCTCGAACCGCTGCTGCACAATGAGCTGCACCGGCTCGGCGTGCCGATCGTCGTGGTCGACCCGGCGGGCGCGCCCGCGCTCTCGGCGCCCACCGTGGGCGCCACCAACTGGGCCGGCGGCCTGGCCGCCACCGAGCACCTGATCCAGCTGGGGCACCGCAGGATCGGCTTCATCGCCGGGCCGCCGCGGCTGCTGTGCAGCCGGGCCAGGCTCGACGGCTACCGGGCGGCGCTGGAGTCGGCGGGGCTGCCCCTGGACGAGGAGCTGGAGGTGCCGGGCGACTTCTACCACGAGTCGGGCTTCCACGGCTGCCGCCAGCTGATGCGGCTCACCGACCCGCCGACCGCCGTGTTCGCCGCCAGCGACCAGATGGCCATGGGCGCGATCGAGGCGCTGCGGCAACGCGGGCTGCGGGTGCCGCAGGACATCAGCGTGGTCGGGTTCGACGACCTGCCGGAGATGCGGTGGTCGGCGCCGCCGCTGACCACGGTGCGCCAGCCGCTGGCCGAGATGGGGAAGGTCGCGGCCCGCACGGTGCTGCGGCAGGCCCGTGGCGAGGAGATCGACTCCCCCCGGGTGGAGCTGGCCACCGAGCTGGTGGTCCGCGCCTCCACCGCCGCCCCGGCACGCTGACCGCCGCCCCGCCCCGGGCCGCGGGGTCGGGCGGCCCGCGGGGAGCGGCCGGAGACCCCCGCGTCCGGCCCGTTGCTTTCGCACATCGCCCGGCCTTCCGCGGCCCACTCCCCGGCGTTCCGGGGGTGGGCCGCGGGCTTGTTCCAAGGGTTTCCGGAAGGGGAATCGGCGGCGGCGCCCCTCGCCCCGGCCCCGCCGCCGGGGTCCCGCGCCGGGGCCGGGACCCGGCCCAGGCGATGTCCCAATGGGCCATGCCTCCAGGCAGGTTGCGGGCGGGAGCGGCCTTCACGCCGACCCATGAAAGTACCCCGCGTGCGGCGTGTTAATCGACTTGTTGCCCTCCACCCCGTTGACGCGGACGCCATAGGCCCGTAACTTGCTTCGGCACCTGGTCCGATAATTTTCGGCGAATTTCCGGAAGGTGTGCGACGATGCGAAGCCTGATCCCGCTGGGACGCCGGCGAAGAATACGTACCCCCCTGGTGGCGGTGGCAGCCTCGTTGCTGGCCGCTTCCACCCTCGCGGGATGCGGCAGCAGCGGGCCCGGCGGCGGCAAGGACACCCTGGAGGTGTGGGTCTACCAGGACGGCTCCACGACGATCCAGGAGGACTTCGTCGAGCAGTTCAACGAGTCCTCCGACATCGATGTCGACCTCGTCCAGATCCCGGGCGCGAACTACCAGGACCGCATGCGGACCGCCATGGGCAGTTCGAACGCCCCCGACATCTTCTTCAACTGGGGCGGCGGCAGCATCAGCGACTTCGTCGACGACGACCTGCTGGTGGACCTCACCGACACCGTGCAGAGCGACCCGGAGCTGAAGGACGCCTTCATCCCCAGCATCCTGGACGCGGGCGCCGTCGACGGGCACTACTACGGCATCCCGATGCGCGGCGTGCAGCCGGTGATCCTCTTCTACAACAAGACCATCTTCGAAGAGGCCGGCCTCTCCGCGCCCGAGACCTGGGACGACTTCGAGAACGCCGTCGACACCCTGCTGGCGGAGGACATCACGCCGATCGCGCTCGGCGGCCTCGACTCCTGGACCGAGCAGATGTGGCTGGAGTACCTCCTCGACCGCATCGGCGGCCCCGAGGTCTTCGACCGCATCCGCAACGGCGACTCCAGCGCCTGGGGCGACCCGGCCGTCCTGCGGGCGGCCCAGGAGATCAAGGACCTCGTCGACAAGGACGCCTTCGGCAACTTCCAGTCGCTGTCCCAGACCGACGACGGGGTCTCGACCTTCTTCGCCCAGGGCAACGCGGCCATGCACCTGATGGGCAGCTGGGAGTTCGCCAACCAGAACACCAACCAGCCCGACTTCGCCCAGAACGACCTGGCCTGGACCACCTTCCCGGCCTTCCCCGACGGCGCGGGCGACCCCACGGACGTGGTGGGCAACCCGACCAACTACTGGTCGATCAACTCGCAGGTCACCGGCGACAAGCTGGACGCCGCCATCGAGTTCCTGAAGGTGAGCGCCTCCCAGGAGTACGCCGAGGCCCTGGCCGCGAACGGCGACGTGCCGGTCACCTCGAACGCCACCGACCTGCTCGACCAGTCCCCCGCGCCGGAGTTCGCGCACTTCGCCTACGACCTGGCCGACCAGGCCCCCAGCTTCACCCTCTCCTGGGACCAGGCGCTGGTGACCGCGCGCGCGACCCCGACGCTCGACGCCATCTCGAAACTGTTCGCCGGACAGCTCAGCCCTGAGGAGTTCGTCGACACCCTGCAAAACGAGGGTTAGGACGGTCACGCAGTGAAGGCAGCTTCCTCCGCCTCACCGCGCACGGGTCGCCCAGGCATCGCCTGGGCGATTCCGGGCGTGCTGTACTTCGTCTTCTTCGCCGGTGTCCCGCTGGTGATGGTCTTCTACCTGTCGTTCACCGACTGGGACGGACTGGCCAACCCGCACTGGGTCGGCGGGGAGAACTGGTCCAAGCTGTGGGACGACCAGCGGATGCGCGACGCCATCTGGCTCAGCGTCCTGCTGACCGTGCTCAGCTGGGCGGTGCAGACCCCGCTCGCGCTGCTGCTCGGGGTGTGGGCCGCGGGCAAGCAGCGCAACCGGGCCGTTCTCTCCGCGATCTTCTTCCTGCCCCTGCTCGCCTCCTCGGTGGCGCTCGGGCTGCTGTGGAAGACGATCTTCGACTCGAACCTCGGCCTCATGGCCCAGATCTCCGACTGGTTCAACCTGGACAACGCCGATCCGCTCGGCAGCGAGAGCGGGGCGCTGTGGGTGATCGTGTTCGTCAGCGCCTGGCAGTGGGTGCCCTTCCACACCCTGATCTACCAGGGCGGGGCGCGGCAGATCCCACGTTCCTTCTACGACGCCGCCTCCATCGACGGGGCCGGCACGGTGCGCCAGTTCTTCACGATCACCCTGCCGCAGCTGCGCAACACCATCGTCACCTCCTCGGTGCTGATGGTGGTCGGCGCGCTGACCTACTTCGACACCGTCCTCATCATCACCAGGGGCGGCCCGGGCGACGCCACCACGATCGTGCCCTACCTCATGTACAAGGAGGGCTTCGACTCCTTCAACCTCGGCTACGCGAGCGCCGTGGCCGTGGCCCTGGTCGTGGTCGCGACGGCCGTCTCCCTGCTGATGGTCCGGCTGACCGGATTCAGCAGGATGCGCAGCACCCGGGAGGGGATGTGACCCAGACCACCACCGACCAGGCCGGGCGGCCCACGCTCGCCACGTCAGGCCACGGGCACGCCGCCCCGAAGGCGCCCAGGCGCCGCGGCCGGTTCAGCTGGCACCGCGTCAACTACGCCGCGGGGGCCGGTGCGTTCCTGTGGCTGGTGATCGTGGTCGTCCCGCTCTACATCCTCGTCGCCTCGACGGTCCAAAGCCGCGCGGACTACCTGGACAAGGGCCCGATCTCGCTGCCGTCCGACCCGAACCTGGACAGCTACCAGAACGTCCTGGAGGGCGACTTCCCGCGGTACCTGCTCAACACGGTGATCGTCACCGTCGCCTGCGCCGCCATCGCGGTGGTGCTCTCGGTGATGGTCGCCTACTCCGTGGTCCGCACCCGCTCCCGGCTCTCCCGGGGCATCTTCCAGGCGTTCCTGCTCGGCCTCGCCATCCCGGCCCAGGCCGTGATCATCCCCGTGTTCTGGATCATCACCAAGCTCCAGCTCTACGACACGCTGCTCGCGATCATCCTGCCCACGGCCGCGTTCTCCCTCCCGGTGAGCGTGCTGATCCTGGTGGGCACGATGCGCGACATCGAGGAGGAGCTCTACGAGTCGATGGCTCTCGACGGCGCGAGCCCGGCCCGGATGCTGCTCCAGCTCGCGGTCCCGATGTCGCGGGCGGGAATCTCCACGGTCGCGGTGTTCTCCGCCCTGACCGCCTGGAACGGCTTCCTCTTCCCGCTCATCCTCACCCAGTCGCCCGAGAACCGGGTGCTCACCCTCGGCCTCTACGACTTCGTCGGCGAGTTCCGCGTGGACATCCCCTCGCTTCTCGCCGCCGTGGTGCTGTCGATGTTGCCGATCTTCACCGCCTATCTGTTCGCCCGCCGCCAGCTGATCAACGGCCTGATGGGCGTAGGCGGCCGGTGACCTCGCAGGCCGCTCAGACAAGGAGCCTCATGCACCATCCCTGGCAGGACGCTGCCCTCCCCGCCGAGACCCGCGCCGCCGATCTGCTCTCCCGGCTGACCCTGGAGGAGAAGCTCGCCCAGCTGATCGGCATCTGGCCCGCCCCCGAGGCGGCACCGGCCGAGGAGGGCGACGTCGCCCCCATGCAGGCCGAGATCGACGCCACGACGCCCGATCCGCAGGAGGTGCTGCCCTACGGCGTGGGGCAGCTGACCCGGCCCTTCGGCACCGCCCCCGTCGCCCCCGCCGACAAGGCCAGGCAGCTGAGCGAGGACCAGCGCCGCATCGCCGCGAGCAACCGCTTCGGCATTCCGGCCCTGGTCCACGAGGAGTGCCTGACCGGCTTCACCGCCTGGCAGGCGACGATCTTCCCCACCCCGCTCGCCTGGGGCGCCTCCTTCGACCCCGCCCTGGTCGAGCGGGCCGCCCGGCTGATCGGCGAGTCGATGCGCGCGGTCGGCATCCATCAGGGCCTGTCGCCGGTGCTCGACGTGGTGCGCGACCCGCGCTGGGGCCGCACCGAGGAGTCCATCGGCGAGGACCCGTACCTGGTGTCGACCATAGGCACCGGCTACGTGCGCGGCCTGGAGTCGGCCGGGATCGTCTCCACCCTCAAGCACTTCGCCGGGCACGCCGCCTCGCGCGGGGGCCGCAACCACGCGCCGGTGTCCATCGGCCCGCGCGAGCTCGCCGATCTCGTGCTGCCCCCCTTCGAGATGGCGCTGCGCGAGGGCGGGGCCCGCTCGGTGATGTCCGCCTACCACGACCTCGACGGGCGGCCCGCCAGCGGCGACCCCTGGCTGCTCACCCGGCTGCTGCGCGAGGAGTGGGGCTTCACGGGCACCGTGGTCTCCGACTACTTCGCCGTCTCCTTCCTGGAACTCACCCACGGCGTGGCCGGCTCCCCCGCCGAGGCCGCCGCCCTGGCCCTGGCGGCCGGGGTGGACGTGGAGCTGCCCGCGCGCCGCGCCTACGGCGAGCCGCTGCTGAAGGCGGTGCGCTCCGGCGAGGTGCCCGAGGAGCTGGTGGACAGGTCGGTGCTGCGGGTGCTGACCCAGAAGGCCGCGCTCGGGTTGCTCGACCCCGACTGGTCCCCGGAGCCGCCCGCCCTCGCCGACGGCGCGGACCGCGTCGACCTCGACCCGCCGCACATGCGGGAGGTCGCCAGGCAACTCGCCGAGGAGTCGGTGGTGCTGCTGGCCAACGACGGCGGGCTGCCGCTGGCGCCCACGGCGCGGATCGCGGTGGCCGGCCCGCTGGCCGACGACCTGGCCCCGCTGCTGGGCTGCTACACCTTCCCCCGGCACGTGGGCGTGCGCTACCCGGACCTGCCGGCGGGCGTGGAGTTGCCGACGCTGCTCGAGGCGCTGCGCGCCGAGCTGCCGGGGGCCGACCTCAGGCACGGCGCCACCGCGGCCCAGGCCGTGGCCGCCTTCGCCGGCGAGGGGACGGGCCCGGAGGTGTGCGTCGTGGTGGCCGGCGACCGCTCCGGCCTGTTCGGGCGCGGCACCTCGGGCGAGGGCTGCGACGTCGCCGACCTCGAACTGCCCGACGACCAGGGCGCGTTGATCGACGAGGCGCTGGCCACCGGGCTGCCGGTGGTGCTGCTGCTGCTGACCGGAAGGCCCTACGCGCTCGGCCGCTGGGCGGGCCGGCTCGCCGCCTGCGTGCAGGCGTTCTTCCCCGGCGAGGAGGGCGCGGGCGCGGTGGCGGGGGTCGTCTCCGGGCGGGTCAACCCCTCCGGGCGGCTGCCGGTCGGCGTGCCGCGGCACGCGGGCGGCCAGCCGTGGTCCTACCTCGCGCCGCCGCTCGGCCAGCACGGCAACGCCAGTTCGCTCGACCCGACGCCGCTCTACCCGTTCGGGCACGGCCTGTCCTACACGGAGTTCGCCTGGAGCGGGGCGGCGGTCGACAAGGACAGCGTGGACACCGACGGCTTCACCACGGTGCGGGTCACGGTGGCCAACACCGGCGCGCGGGAGGGCACCGAGGTGGTGCAGCTCTACCTGCACGACCCCGTCGCGCGCGTCACGCGGCCGGTGAACCGGCTGATCGGTTACGCCAGGGTGCCGCTCCAGCCGGGCGAGAGCGCCGAGGTGAGCTTCGGCTTCCACGCCGATCTGGCGGGCTACACCCTGGAGGCCGGGCGGCGGGTCGTGGAGCCGGGCGAGGTGGAGCTGCGGCTCGCCGCCTCAAGCGGCGACATCAGGCACGCCCTGCCGGTCACGCTGACGGGCCCCGAGCGCCAACTCGGCTTCGACCGGCGGCTCGACTGCCCGGCAACCGTGCAGGTGACCGGGGAGTAACCACCCTCGTCAGCCACCGCGGCGCGGCCTACCCTGGGGTCATGGGCTGGACCTTTCGGGACATCCCCGACCTCAGGGGCCGCACCGCGGTGGTGACGGGCGCCAACGGCGGGCTCGGCTACGTCATCGCGCGCGAGCTCGCCCGGCGGGGGGCGCACGTCGTGCTGGCCTGCCGGAGCAGGCCGCGCGGCCAGGCCGCGCTGGAGCGGCTGCTGGAGGAGGTGCCCGAGGCCAGGGCCGAGTTGCGGCCGGTCGACCTGGCCGACCTGTCCTCGGTGCGGGCCTTCGCCGCCGAGTGGCCGGACCGCCCGCTCGACCTGCTCGTCAACAACGCCGGCCAGACGGCCGTGCCCTACGGCAGGACGGCCGACGGCTTCGAGACCCAGTTCGGCGTCAACCACCTGGGGCACTTCGCGCTCACCTGCCTGCTGGGCCCGTGGCTGCTGCTGCGCCCGGGCGCCCGGGTGGTGACCGTGGCCAGCCTCGCCCACCTGCTGGGGAACGTGGACCTGCGCGATCCGCACTTCGAGCACGGCTACCGGCGGTGGGTGGCCTTCGGGCGTTCCAAGACGGCCAACCTGCTGTTCACGCACGAGCTGGCGCGCCGGACGCGGGCCCGGGGCCTGGTGGCCGCCGCGGTGCACCCGGGGTACGCGGAGGGCGGGCCGGAAGCGCGGCGGGCCTGGCCGGTCCGGCCGGCCGCCAGGGTGCTGGCGCGGCTGGTGGCCGCGCCGCCCGAACTCGGCGCCGCGCCCGCCCTGTACGCGGCGACGGCCCCGCGGATCGCCCCCGGCTCCTTCACCGGCCCGAGCGCGGTGACCCGCACGGTGCGCGGCGGCCCGGGCGGCGCCTGGCGCGCGCCCTGGACCCGCGACGACGCGACCGCGGCCCGGCTGTGGCAGCTCTCGGAGCGGCTCACCGGCGCCCGCTGGCCCTGACCGCGCCCGGGCCCCCGGCGGCCCTGGCTCAGCGGGCGTCGAGGATCAGCTCGGCCAGCGGGCGGGCCGCCAGGGCGGGGTGCGCCTCCGGGCGGGTCACCGCGTGCGCGAGCACCCCGTCCACCAGCACGGCCAGCTGGTTCGCGCCCAGCGCCGGGTCGGGGTGCCCGTTCCTGGCCAGCTCCTCGCGGAACAGCTCGGCCAGGCCGACCTTGTAGGCGCGCACCTCCGCGTGCGCCGGGTGCCCGGGGTCGCTCAGCCCCAGCTCCGCCGCGGTGTACCGGCAGCCGTGGAAGCCCTCCCTGGTGGTCACCCGCTCCAGCTCGTCGAAGACGGCGAGCAGCCGCGCCCGCGGCTCGGTGCCTGCCGCGTCCATGACCCGGCGGTACCTGTCCTCGACGTGGTAGACGCGCAGCATCTCCGCGAGGAGCCCGTCCTTGCCGCCGAAGTGCTGGTAGAGCGAACGGCGCGCGACATCCGCCCGCTTCAGGATCGCGTCCACGCCGACGTGCACGCCCTCGGTGTAGGTGAGCTCGCGGGCCGCGGTGAGCAGCCGCTCGCGCGGGCCCGGCCTCGTCGTCGTCATGCACCGATTGTGGCACGCGCTTGACAGTAGATCGACTGTTCTATCTAATGACCTCACGGTCGTATACCGATCGTTCTATGTCCGGGGGCGCGGGCCCTCTCGCCCCTCCCCCGCCGCCCCCGGCCGCCTGTCCCCCGCCGTCTCGTCCCTGGAGCGCCCATGCCCCGCACCGGCACCCTGCCGACCGTGCTGACCGGCGTGTTCGTCACGATCCTCGACTTCTTCATCGTCAACGTCGCCATCCCGACCACCGAGCGCGACCTGCACGCGAGCGCCGCCGCCATCGAGTGGGTGGTCGCCGGATACGGCCTGGCCTACGGCTCGGGGCTGATCCTCGGCGGGCGCCTCGGCGACCTCTACGGCCGCCGCCGGCTCTTCATGCTGGGCCTCGGCCTCTTCACCCTGGCCTCGGCCGCCTGCGGGCTGGCGCCCGACGCCGGCACCCTGATCGCCGCCCGGGTCGGCCAGGGGGCGGCCGCCGCCCTGCTCGCCCCGCAGATCCTGGCCATCCTGCGCACCACCTACACCGGCCGCGCCCAGGTCAGGGCCATCAGCGCCTACGCCACGACGATGGGCCTCGCCTCCGTCTTCGGCCAGCTGATCGGCGGCCTGCTGATCCAGGCCGACCTCTTCGGGCTCGGCTGGCGGCTGTGCTTCCTCATCAACGTGCCCATCGGCCTCACCGTGCTCGCGGTCGCCAGGCGTTACGTGCCCGAGAGCCGCGTCGAGGGCGGGGCGCGGCTGGACGCCGGCGGCGCCGCGCTGGTCACCCTCGCCCTGGTCGCGGCGCTGCTCCCGCTGATCGAGGGCCGCGAGCGGGGCTGGCCGCTGTGGACCTGGCTGTGCTTCGCGCTGGCCGCGCTGCTCCTCCTCGGCTACGGCAGGCGGCGGCACGAGTCCCCGCTGATCGACCTGAGCCTGTTCCGGGAACGCGCCTTCGCCGCCGGCCTGCTGACCCAGCTCGCCCTCAGCCTCAGCCTGGCCCCCTACTTCCTGGTGTTCGCCCTCTACGTGCAGCAGGCCCGCGGCCTGGACGCGCTCGGGGCCGGGCTCGCCTTCCTGCCGCTTGGCGCCGGCTACCTGGTGGGCTCCCTCGGCGCGGCCAGGCTGGTGGCCAGGCTCGGCCGCCAGGGCATCGCGCTCGGCGCCCTGCTGCGGGCCGCGGGCCTCGCGGTGCTGCTCGCCGCCGTCTCCGGCGAGGCGCCGGTGCGCTGGCTGGCGCCCGGGCTGCTGATCGACGGGCTCGGCATGGGCCTGGCCTTCGCCCCGATCATGGCCACCGTGCTCTCCCGGGTCGCGCCCCGGCACGCGGGCGCCGCCGCCGGGCTGCTCACCACCACCCAGCAGGCCGGGGGCGCCCTGGGGGTGGGCATCATCGGCATCGTCTTCTACGGCGGCGGCCCCGACGGCTTCCGGCACTCCCTGCTGTACCTCGTCTGGGTGGCGCTCGCGGTCGCGGCGCTCGTCCAGTGGCTGCCCCGCTCCCCGGCCGCCCCGCCCCGCGCCGCCAGGCCGGCCGGCCGGGAGGCGGCCCCGGCCAGGCCCTGAGCGCCCCGCGCAGGGGGGTGTGGGGGCGACCGCGCGCTGTTATCGTCGGAAACCGATCGCCGAGGCGGCCGTGGGGGGCCGCGGGCCGAGGGGGAACGATGAACGCGTCGCCGTGCCGGCAGTGCCGGCAAAGACCCGCCGCGCTTCCCGACGGCAGGTGCCTGCCCTGTGCCCAGGCGCAGGCCCAGGCCCAGACCCAGCCGGGGCTGCCCCATGTCGCCCCGCCCGCGCCCGGCCCGGCGCCCGCCGCCCCGGCACCCCCCGCGGCCGCCGCGCCGCCGCCGTTCCCCGGCCAGGGGGCTCCGCCCCACCCGGGCCCCTACCCCGGCCCGGCCTACCCCGGCCCCTACCCCGGCCCGCCCGCCCCGCCGGCGTTCTTCTCCAGCCCCCAGGCCCTGTCCACGGCCCTGGTCGTGCTGTGCGCGGTGAACATGGCCGTGCTGCTGCTGTCCTTCGCGGCGACCGTCGGCGAGCTGGACGTGGTCCACGACCTCCAGGCCGGCGGCTGGAACGTCACCTACGAGGAGGCCGAGGACGCCGACGACCGGTTCCTCGGCGCCTACCTGCTGCGCCTGCTGGTGCTGATCGCCACCGGGGTCGTCTTCCTCGTCTGGTTCCACAGGACCCGGGTCAACGCGGAGGTCTTCGCCCCGGCGGGCCACCGGATGAGCCGCGGCTGGTCGATCGGCGGCTGGTTCACGCCCGTCGTCAACCTCTGGTTCCCCAAGCGGATCGCCAACGACATCTGGCGGGCCAGCACCCCCTGGGGCCGGCACCCCGGTCTCGGCCTGGTGACCGGCTGGTGGGTGCTGTGGCTGTGCTTCTCGCTGACCCAGGGCGCGGGCCTGAGCGGCACGGACGAACTGTCCACCGAGGTGGACGGCTACGACGATCTCGACCGCCTGGAAGTCGCCCTGTCCATCGAGCTGGTCAGCGCGCTGCTCGGCGTCGTGGCCGCCCTCCTGGCCCTGCTGTACGTCCGCGCGCTCACCGCCCGCCAGCTGACGAAGTACCACCAGGGCCCCGTGCCGCCGCCCGCGGCCTGGCCGCCCAACCCGGCGCCCGCGGGCCCCTACTACCCCGGCGGCCGACCCGGCGCGTTCCCCGGCCCCTTCCCCGGACCCCAGCCCCCGACGGGCCCGCCACCAGGGCCCTGACGAGGCCCGCGGGCGATACGGCGCCGGGACCGGCGGCGGGACCGCGACCGCAACGGCGCCGGCCAGGGCCCCGCCCGGGTCCGGCCGCCCCCGCGCGACCGGCCGCGTCCGGAAGGTGGAGGCGGGCCCCGGCGCATCGCGAGCATGACATACACTGCGCCGGCAAGAGCACGTGAAACCGGGGGAATTCAGCCATGATCATCGCCTTGGTCCTCGTCGGCCTCGTGGCGCTGGCCGTCGTTCTCGTCCTGCTGCTGCGCCGGCTGCGGCGCCCGGCCCCGGCCGCCCCGCGCACCCCGCGCGATCCCTTCGACCCGGGCCAGGACACCGCCGGGGACCCGCGGCTGCTGAAGGCGGGCGACATGGTGGAGTACCTGGGCGAGCGGCTGTTCGTGCGCGGCTCGCTGCGGCTGACCGAGGGCGGCTTCTCCTGGTCCGAGCACTTCGTGGACGCCATGGACGGCACCGAGTCCGGCCGCAGGTGGCTCTCGGTCGAGGAGGACCCCGACCTGGAGGTCTTCCTGTGGAGCGAGTACCGCGGCGAGGAGCTGCTGCCGAACCAGCGCTCCCTCACCGTGGAGGGCGTCACCTACCACCGCACCGAGCACGGCACCGCCGCCTACCGTTCCGAGGGCACCACGGGGCTCGGCGCCGAAGGCCGCGTCGAGTACGCCGACTTCGAGGGCCCCGGCGGGCGCGCCCTGTCCTTCGAGCGCTTCCTCGGCGGGCAGGGCCGCGGCACCTGGGAGGTCTCGCTCGGCGAGCGGGTGCCCACCGGCACGCTGACGATCTACCCGGGCGGGGACGCGTGAGCGGCATACGCCTGGCCGTCCCCTACCTGGACACCTGCGCCGAGCAGCTCTCGTTCGCGCTCGGCCTGCCGGAGAAGGAGGCCCTCGCCGTCGCGGAGGCCGAAGTCGACGGCGTCCGGGTGGAGTTGCGGCTGCTGGGCGCCTCGCACCAGGTCTTCGCCGGGCCGGTGCGGGAGACGCTCGCCTGCCTGCCCGGCGGGGGCAGCGGGCCGCCCCGCGCCGTCACCCGGGAGATCGCCGGCTGGCGGTACCGCTTCACCTCCCGCGTGCGCCGCTGCGCCGCCGGGGAACTGACCGGCCTCACCGGCGCGTTGCGGCGCGACCTGGCGGGCCGATCCGGCGCGCTGTGCGGGGTCTTCCCCGGCTCGCCCGACGCCCTCACCGCCCTGCTCGCCTGGCGCCCGGCGGCCGGGGGCATCGCCTGGAGCACCTGGCACGCGTACCCGCAGGCCGGTCAACTCGTCACCACCCGCACCCGGCTGGAGGCACCGTGAGCACCACCGACCCGACCCAGCGGCGCCCCCAGCGGCGCCCCCTGCGGCGCCCTCGAAGGGGCGCGCGCGGCGCGCTGCCCGCCGCCGTGCTCGCCTCCGTGCTGCTGCTCTCCGGCTGCGGCGGCGACGGCCACCAGGCGCCCCGCGGCTGGATCGGCGAGCACTACCGGTACCAGTCGCACGACGTCTATCTCGACCCGGCGGACCCGCCGGTCACGGTCGCCGACGAGATAGAGGGCAACACCCCGGCCAAGGACCGCATCGTCGACGGGGACCTGGTCCTGCTGCGGTACGACGACGACATCGTGGCGGTGCAGGCCGACGGGACCCGCGGCAGCCGGATCGACATCGACGACTACAACTCGGGGATGACGCGCTACAGCTCGCGCGTGGGCAACAGGTGGCCGCAGTCCCAGCACCGCAGCGGCGGCGACTTCCGCGGCGGCGGACCCGGCAGCGGCAAGTGAGAACGCCGCGGCACCGGGCCGGAGAAACCAGCGACCAGCGCGATCCCGAGGGGGAACCGACAGCATGAACAGCAAGGTGGGCGACATCTTCGAGTCCGCGGGGCAGGCCCTGCTCTACGGCCTGGTGGGCTTCGCCGTCATGGCGGTGGCCTTCGTGGCCCTGGACCTGGTGACCCCGGGCAACCTGGCGCGGGTGGTGTGGCGCGAGCGCAACAAGGGCGCGGCCGTGCTGCTCGGCGGGCAGATGCTCGGCGTGGGCGTGGTGGTCCAGGCGGCGATCGGGGCCAGCGAGTCGGAGGAGGGCCTGGGCTACGGCCTGCTGAGCACCGGGCTCTACGGCCTGGCCGGGGTGGTCGTGATGACCGGGGTCTTCGCCGTGGTCGCCGCCATCACCCCGGGGAAGATGGGCGCCATGGTCCTGGAGGACCGCGACGGCAAGCCGCACCCGGCCGCCTGGGTGCAGGGCGCCACGTACGTCGGCACGGCGCTGATGGTCGGCGCCGCCCTCTCGTGACCGGCCGTCCCCGCCTCGCCAGGTTCCTGCTGCTGCTCACCGTCTTCCTCTGCGCCGCCTGCGGCCTGGCCTACGAGCTGGCCCTGGTGGCGCTGGGCAGCTATCTGATCGGCGACACCGTCTTCCAGACCTCGGTCGTGCTGTCCGTCATGGTCTTCGCGATGGGCGTGGGCTCGCTGGCGGCCAAGCCGCTGCAGCGGCGCGCGGTCGGCGCCTTCGCGGTGATCGAGGGCCTGCTCGCGCTGATCGGCGGCTTCTCGGTGCTGCTGCTGTACGTGGTGTTCGCCTGGGTGGGGGTCTACACCCCGGCGATGACGGTGGTGGCCTTCGTGGTCGGGCTGCTGATCGGGGCCGAGATCCCGCTGCTGATGACGATGCTCCAGCGGATCAGGCGCCAGGAGGTGGGCGGCGCCGTCGCCGACATGTTCGCCGTGGACTACCTGGGGGCGCTGGTCGGCGGGCTCTGCTTCCCGCTGGTGCTGCTGCCGACGTTCGGGCAGCTCAAGGGCGTGCTGGTGGTCGGCGTGGTGAACGCGGTGGCCGGGGTGGCCGCCGTGCTGTGGATCTTCCGGCGGCAGACCAGGCGCTTCGTGCAGGCCGGGCTGCTGGCCGGGATGGCGGCGGTGCTCACCCTGCTGAGCGGCGCCTACGTGCTGGCCGACGACATCGAGGTGACCGCGCGGCAGCGCCTGTACCGCGACCCCATCGTGCACGCCGAGCGCACCCCCTACCAGGAGATCGTGCTGACCCGCTCCCTGGGCTTCGGCTCCGGCTCCGACCTGCGGCTCTTCCTCAACGGCGACCTGCAGTTCTCCTCGGTCGACGAGTACCGCTACCACGAGGCGCTGGTCCACCCGGCGCTGGCGGGCCCGCGCGGGCGGGTGCTGATCCTGGGCGGGGGCGACGGCCTGGCCCTGCGCGAGGTGCTGCGCTACCCGGACGTGACCCAGGTCACGCTCGTCGAGCTCGATCAGGCGATGACCGAACTGGCCGCCGACTACGGCCCGTTGACCGAGCTGAACGACGACTCCCTGCGGGACCCCCGGGTGACCGTGCGCAACGTGGACGCCTTCACCTGGCTCCGGGACGCGCGGGACCTCTACGACGCGGTCCTCGTCGACTTCCCCGATCCGGACAGCACGGCGACGGCGAAGCTGTACTCGGTCGAGTTCTACACGATGCTCGAAAACGTCCTGGCCCCGGGCGCCCGGGTGGTGGTGCAGGCCGGCTCCCCCTACTTCGCGCCGCGCACCTACTGGTCGATCGACGCGAGCATGCGCGAGGCGGGCTTCGCCACCACTCCCTACCAGGTGGACGTGCCGAGCTTCGGCGACTGGGGGTTCCTGCTCGCCGACCTCGGCGAACAGGCCCCGGCGCTGCGGCTGGCGCCGGACGCTCCCCCGCTGCGTTTCCTCGACGACGCGGTGCTCCAGGCGGCGACCGTCTTCCCGGTGGACCGGCGCGGCCTCGACGTCCGCCCGAGCACGCTGATGGACCCGGCGGTGCTGGAGTACTCGCAGCGGGAGTGGCAGTACGACTGAGGCCCCGCGGCGCGGGCTGCGGCGTGGGGGGCGCGCGGTGTGGTGGGCGCGCGGGGTGCGGGAGAGGGCCGGCCGGCCGTGTGGGGTGCGGGGGCGGCGCCTCCGCACAGGCCCCGCCCCGCGTTCCCCCGGCCACCGGTGTTTTCCCTGGGTGAGGGTTCAGCAGGGAAATCGGGAAGCCCGGCGGCCCGATGAGGGGAGACTACCCCGCTCAGCGCTCATCTGAGCATTCGTTTATTCATTCGTGGCGGGTATCACGTCCGGCCTCCGCTCCCCCGCCATCGCGGCCAGCCGCAGATCCGCCTGGTCGGGCGCGTACAGGGACTCCACGACCATCGCCGCCGCCCCGGTCAGCCCCGCGTGGTCGCCCAGCCGGGAGGTGACCACCTGCAGGTAGGCCGTGGCCCGCGGCATCGCCCGCTGGTACAGCACCTCCCGCACCCCGGTGAGGAAGGGCGGCCCCGCCAGGTCGCCCGCGATCATCAGCACCCCCGGGTTGAGCAGCGTGACCACCGTGGCCAGCACGCCGCCGACCAGCCGGCCCGCCTCCCTGGCCAGCCGCACCGCGTCCGGCTGGCCCACGGACAGCTGGTCGCGCACCCCCGATCCCGAGGCGGTCGGGATGCCCGCCGCCGTCAGCTGCTCGGCCAGGGCCCGGCCGCTGGCCACGGCGGCCAGGCAGCCGTAGGACCCGCAGCGGCACAGCGCGTGCGGGTGCTCGCTCAGCCTGATGTGCCCTATGTCACCGGCGCCCCCGTCGAAGCCCCGGTACATCTCCCCGTCCACCACCACCCCGGCCCCGATGCCGGTGGACACCTTGATCAGCAGGAAGGCCGAGCAGTCCCGGTAGGCGTGGCGCTGCTCGGCGTACGCCATGAGGTTCGCGTCGTTCTCCACCAGCACCGGCACCGGGCCGCGGCCCCCCACCGAGGCGGCGAGGGCGCGCTGCATCTCCTCGCGCACCGGGTAGCCGTCCCAGCCCGGCATCATCGGCGGCTGCACCACCCGCGCCGCGGCCGCGTCCACCGGACCCGGCACGGAGAGGCCGACCCCGCAGACCGCGTCCGGGCTCGCGCCCGCCTTCTCCAGCAACTCGGCGAACCAGCGGGTGAGCCGGTCGATCGCCGCCCGCGGCCCCTGGTTGATCAGCAGCGCGCCGCTGTGCTCGGCGAGCAGGGTGCCGTCGAGCGCGAGCACGGCGGCCCGCGCGTGCCTGGTCTCCAGATCCGCGCACAGCACCACCGCGTGCGAGGCGTCGAACTCCAGCCTGACCGCGGGCCGCCCGCCGGTCGGCGCCTCCGGCGGCGGCCCGGCCACCTCCCGGATCCAGCCGGCCCGAAAGAGCTGGTCGAGCCGGCTTCCGACGGTGGAACGGGAGAGCCCGGTGACGCGCTGGAGCTCGCCGCGCGTGGCGGCCTGTCCGCTGCGGATCAGCCCCAGCAGGTGACCCGCGCTCGCCTGGTTCATGACCGACTGCCTTCCCCGGGCCGTATACCTCCCCCTCGACCTTGTGAAGTAGATCTTACAGCGGTACTTTTGCTTGTTAAGTAGACGTAACCCAACGGAACCTTCGACAAAACAAGCGGCCTCGCCGGAAGACATCAATGCGCCACTCGCCCAGCGGAGCTCACGTGGAAAGCGCTGTTCAGCCCCGAAGTCTCCCCTCCCTCGCGTACGACGGCGCCTGCCGTGTCCTCTCCGGCAACTGGACCGGTTCGTCGACAGTGCCCTCGCGCGCCCTCTACCCGCACCAGTGGAGCTGGGACTCGGGGTTCATCGCGATCGGCCTGCGGCACGTCTCGCCGGCCCGCGCCCAGCGGGAGCTGGAGACCCTCTTCGCCGCGCAGTGGGCCGACGGCCGCGTCCCGCACATCGTCTTCAACCCGGAGATCCCGCTGGGGGCGTACTTCCCCAGCCCCGACTTCTGGCGCTCCTCGGCCGCGGGCGACAAGGCGGGCGCCCCCGCCTCGGTGGAGACCTCGGGCGTGGTGCAGCCGCCCGTCCACGCGCTCGCCGCCTGGCTGGTGCACCAGGCCGACCCGGCCGCCTCGGCCAGGCGCGGCTTCCTGCGCCGCCTCTACCCGCGGCTGGTGGCCTGGCAGCGGTACCTCACCGGGCCGCGCGACCTGGGCGGGCACGGCCTGGCGGCCATCGTCCACCCCTGGGAGTCGGGCATGGACAACAGCCCCTGCTGGGACCCGCCGCTCGCCCGGATCTCCCCGGCCGCCTCCGGCTCCTTCCACCGGGCCGACCTCGACCACGGCTGCCGCGCCGACCGGCCCACCGACCTGGACTACGGCCGCTACGTGCGGCTCGCCGGGTCCTACCGGGACCGCGGGTACGAGGACCGGCCCGGCACCCACCCCTTCGCCGTGGAGGACCCGGCGTTCAACGCGCTGCTGATCGCCTCCGAGTACGCGCTGGCCGACATCGCCGCGGCCCTCGGCGACGAGGCCGCCGACCCGGCCGAGCACCTGGTCCGCGCCGAGTCGCTGACCTGGGCCCTGGTCTCCCGGCTGTGGAGCGAGGAGGAGGGCCTCTTCCTCTGCCGCGACGTGCTGGCGGACGAGCGGCTGCCGCAGCGCAGCGCCGCCGGGCTGCTCCCCCTGGTGCTGCCCGGGCTGCCCGAGGAGGTCGCCGCCGCCCTGCTGCGCACCGCCCGCGGGCCGCACTTCGGCCTCGGCGGCCCGGCCAGGCTGGTGCCGAGCTACGACCTCACCGGCAGCGGCTTCGACCCGGCCCGCTACTGGCGCGGCCCCGCCTGGTTCAACGTGAACTGGCTGCTCGAGCGCGGCATGCGCCTGCACGGGGCGGACCTGACGGCGGACGCGCTGCGGGCCGAGATGCTGCGGGCCGCGGTGGCCTCGGACTTCGCCGAGTACGTCGACCCCTTCAGCGGGAAGGCGCGCGGCACCCGGGACTTCAGCTGGACCGCGGCCCTCACCCTGGACCTGTCGCTGGCCAAGGACCGCGCCGGGCACGCCGGGTCGCCCACCGCGGGCGTCGCCTCCCGCTGACCCGGCCGCCCCGGCACCACCGCACGACCCGCACCACCGCACGACGACCCGTACGACGGCACGACCGGCACCACCCACGCACGACCCGTACCACGGCACGACCCGCACGACCCGCACGACGGCGCCACCGGCACGGCCCCCGCACCACGGCAGGCCGGGAGGCACCGCGCGGGAACGTCCGCACGGACACGACAGCACGCAACGAGCGCACGTGACGACCGCAAAACAGAAGAGAAAGAAAGGTGGGGGCCCGTGACCGCGACGCAGCAGTGTCTCCTGGTCAGGGACGGTACCTTCGCGGCGGTGGGGGCGTCGGGAGACGTCTCGGGGGACCTGTCCACAGAGCGCGGCCGGCCCGAGGGCCTGTTCGTGCGCGACGCCCGCCACCTCAGCCGCTGGCAGCTGACGGTCGACGGCGGCACGCCCACCGTGCTGGTGCCGGCCGCCCCGTCCGCCGGGGCGAGATCCACCGCGGGGGCGGTGCTCACGCCCCCAGCCGGCCGCGCCGACACGCCCGCCCTCACGGTCTTCAGGGAACAGACCGTGACGGCGGGCGCTCTCGTGGAACGGCTGCGGCTGAGCAGCAACCAGGGCGAGACCGCCAGCGCCCTCGTGGCGCTCACCGTGGACGCCGACTTCGCCGACCAGTTCGAGCTGCGCGGCGACCACCGCTGGTACGAGAAGCCGCAGGCGGTGCGCACCAGGACCGTGCTGCCCGACGGCGTGGAGTTCGGCTACCGCAGGCGGGACTGGTACGCCCGCACCGTGGTGCGCGCCGAGCCGGCCCCGGACGCGGTGGAGCACACGGGCAGCGGCGCCAGGCGGCTGTGCTGGCGCGTGAGGCTGCCCCCGCACGGCTCGGCGGAACTCGCCCTGCACGTGACGGCCTACCCGCACGGGGCGGCCACGGCCGAGGCACGCCCGGGCGCGGAGGAGACGCCTGAGCGCGCCGCGACCGCGCGCCGGGGCACGCCCGCGGCGGCGCCGGAGGTGGCGGGGAGCGACCCGGCGCAGCCGGAAGCGGCGGAGGGGGCCTGGCCCCGGCTGGCGCGGGCCCGCGCGCAGGGGCTCGCGGACCTGGCCCTGCTGCAGGTGGCGGCCGCCGGGCCCGAGGGCGAGGAGCTGCGGGTGCCGGCCGCCGGGGTGCCGTGGTTCCTGACGCTGCTGGGCAGGCACGCCCTGATCACCTCCCGGTTCGCGCTGCCCGTGCGGCCCGGGCTCGCCTCCGCCACCCTGCTCGCCCTGGCCGCCACCCAGGCCACGGCCGTGGACGAGTCGCGGATAGCGCAGCCGGGGAAGATCGTGCACGAGGTGCGGCACGGGGAGCTGGCGTACTTCGGGCAGGTGCCCTACGACCGCTACTTCGGGGCGGTCGACAGCACGCCGCTGTTCCTTTCGCTCCTCGGCGCCTACGTGACGAGCACCGGCGACGAGAAGCTGGCCGCCCGGCTGGAGGGCCACGCCAGGGCGGCCGTGGAGTGGATGTTCCGCGACGGCGGCCTGGCCGGGCACGGCTACCTGCTCTACCACGCCGACCGGGGCGGCCTCGCCAACCAGAGCTGGAAGGACTCCCCCGGCGCGATCTGCTTCGCCGACGGGACCCCGGCCAAGGGCGTGATCAGGGCGGCGGCGGCCCAGGGCTACGCGTACGAGGCGCTGTGCCGCACCGCGCACCTGGCCCGCACCGTGTGGGACGACCCGGCGTACGCCGCCCGCCTGACGGAGGCGGCGGACGGGCTGCGGGAGCGGTTCCTTTCCGACTTCTGGCTGCCGGAGGAGGACTTCCCCGCCCTCGCGCTCGACGAGTCAGGAGCCCGGGTGGACGCGCTGGGCTCGGACGCGGGGCACCTGCTGTGGACGGGGATCCTGGACGCGGAACGGGCCCGGGCGGTGGGGCGCAGGCTGGTCGGGCCCGGCTTCTTCACCGGCTGGGGCATCCGCACCCTGGCCGCGGGCCAGGGCGCCTACCACCCGCTCTCCTACCACCGGGGCAGCGTGTGGCCGCACGACAGCGCGATCGCCGCGCTCGGCCTGGCGCGGTACGGCATGCGGGAGGAGGCGCGGACCGTGGCGCGGGGCCTGGTCGACCTGGCGGCGGCGAGCGACTACCGGATTCCCGAGGTGATCGCCGGCTACGGGCGCGCCGATCACCCCCGGCCGATCCCCTACCCCCACGCCTGCTCCCCGCAGGCCTGGTCCGCCGCCGCGCCCCTGGCCCTGGAGACGGCCCTCGGCTGAACGCCCTCCCGCTGCCGCCGGCTTCCCGGCCGCCTTCCGGCTCGCCACGAGCGGGAAGGCGGCCGGGCCGCGCGGGGCCGGCGGGCCAGGCGGGACAGGGGCCGGCCGGAGGGGCGGGCCGCAGGGCTCAGCCTCCGGAGATCGCGCACTCCTCCGCCGCGTCCAGGACGGCCTCGTCGTAGGGGTCGTCCAGCCAGCCGTCGGGCAGGGCCACCCGGTTCTTCCCCGAGGTCCGCCCCCGCGGCCCCTCCGCCCCCACGGGCCACTCCTGGCTCAGGTCCAGCTCCTCAAGCAGCGCGGCCAGCTCGGCCAGCGAGGAGGCCACCGCCAGCCGCCGCCGCAGCTCGGAGCCCACCGAGAAGCCCTTCGTGTACCAGGCCACGTGCTTGCGGAAGTCGATCACGCCGCGGGACTCGTCCTCCAGCCACTCCCCCAGCAGCCGGGCGTGCCGCAGCATGACCTCGGCGACCTCCCGCAGCGTGGGCCGGGCGTACCCGCCGGGGCCCCGGCCGTCGAACGCCGCCACCAGATCGGCGAACAGCCACGGCCGCCCCAGGCAGCCGCGGCCCACCACCACGCCGTCGCAGCCGGTGGCGCGCATCATCCGCAGGGCGTCCCCGGCCGACCAGATGTCGCCGTTGCCCAGCACCGGGATCTCGGGAACCGCCTCCTTCAGCCTGGCGATCGCCTCCCAGTCGGCCTCCCCGCCGTAGTGCTGCGCCGCGGTGCGCCCGTGCAGGGCGATCGCCGTCACGCCCTCCTCGACGGCGATGCGGCCCGCGTCGAGGTAGGTGAGGTGGTCCTCGTCGATGCCCTTGCGCATCTTCACGGTCACCGGCAGGCCGCCCGCGCCCGCCACCGCGGCCCGCAGGATCGCCCGCAGCAGCGGGCGCTTGTACGGCAGGGCGGAACCGCCGCCGCGCCGGGTGACCTTGGGAACGGGGCAGCCGAAGTTGAGGTCGATGTGGTCCGCAAGGTCCTCGTCGGCGATCATGCGCACGGCCCGGCCCACGGTCTGCGGGTCCACCCCGTACAGCTGGATGGAACGCGGCTTCTCCGCGGCGGCGAACCGGATCAGGCGCATCGTCTTGGCGTTGCGCTCGACCAGCGCCCTCGTGGTGATCATCTCGCTGACGAACAACCCGCGCCCGCCCGCGAACTCCCGGCACAGCGTGCGGAAGGGCGCGTTGGTGATCCCGGCCATCGGGGCGAGCACCACCGGCGGGTCGACCGTGTGCGGTCCGTAGGAGAGCTGCTGCGTCATGCCTGCCATTGTCCCCCGCCCCGTACCGGGGGCGTTCCGCTCCCCGGCGGCCCCCTCAGGGCCGGTCGCTCACCAGCGCGTGCAGCTGCTGGAGACGCGCCCTTGACTCCTCGTCCGCCGGCACGTACGACAGCAGCCTGGCGCCGATCCGCGGGCCCAGCCACAGCTGCACCACGTCCAGGTGCAGCAGGCCGACGAGGGGGTTGCGGAAGCGCTTGGTCCGGCCGCCCTGGGGCCGGATCACCTCGTGCCGCTCCCACAGCCGGCGGAACTCGGCGGACTCCTGCAGCCGCTTCAGCTGGTGCTTCCACGCGGGTTCCGCGAGGTGCTCGGCCATGGAGGCGCGGAAGTTGGCGGTCATCACCCTGACCGTCTCCTCGCGGTCCACCAGGGCGCGCTGCCACTCGGGGTCGGTGAAGGCCAGCCACATGCAGTTGTGGCTCTCGGCGGGCAGCTCGTCCAGGTCGCGCAGCAGGCGGCCGTAGGTGCGGTTGTAGGCGAGGAGGTCGTACCTGCTGTTCTGGACGCAGGCGGGAAGCGGCTCCAGGTTCCTGAGCATCTCCCGCAGCGCGGGGTTCAGCAGGCAGCGCTCGGCGGCGGGCGAGGGATCGGCCGTGCCGGCGAGGGTGAACAGGTGCGCCCGCTCGTTCTGGTCGAGCAGCAGGGCGCGGGCGATGGCGTCGAGGACGCCCGCCGAGACCTGGATGTCCCTGGCCTGCTCCAGCCACGTGTACCAGGTGACGCCGACCGCGGCCAGGTGGGCGACCTCCTCGCGGCGCAGCCCGGGGGTGCGGCGGCGCCCCCCGCGCGCGAGGCCGACCTGCTCCGGCGCGAGCCGCTCCCTGCGGCTGCGCAGGAAGGCGCCCAGCTCGCGGCGCCGGACGCGCGCCCCGTCCACGGCCTCGCCCGCCCCCGCGACGGCCGGTGCGGCGGCGGGTTCACCGGCCGGTGCGGCGGCCGGTTCCGTGCCCCGTGTGGGGGCCGGTGCCGTTTTCCGTCCCGTGGCCGGTGCCGTTTCCTGCCCCGTGGCCGGTGCGGCGGCCGGTGCCGCGTGCAGGACGCCTTCCTCCGTGCCCGCCATCGAGACCTCCTCGCTCCAGACGATTATCGGGTAGTGGCTCTACCGGGATAAAGACACTCTGGTACCAGGCTACGGCCGGGCGCACCGTCGAGGCGTGACCGCATCCACCTCCCCTGCCGCCCCCGGGCGGGCCCCGTCCCCCACCGTCCCCACGCCCCACGCGGGCCCCGGCGGCGCGAGCGGCGGCGCGCCCCCGGCCGCGCTCGGCCCCGCCGGGCTGTTCACGGTGCTGCTCTGCGCGGTGCTGCCGCTCCTCGACTTCTTCATCGTCAACGTCGCCCTGCCGAGCATCGACCGGGACCTGGACGCCGGTCCCGCCCTGCTCGAACTGATCGTGGCCGGCTACGGCGTCGCCTACGCGGTGCTGCTCGTGCTCGGCGGGCGGCTCGGCGACCTGGCCGGCCGCCGGCGGCTGATGACGGCCGGCCTCGCGGCCTTCGGCCTGACCTCGCTCGCCTGCGGCCTCGCCCCCGGTGCCTGGTCCCTGGTCGCCGCGAGGATCGGGCAGGGCGCGTCGGCGGCCCTGCTGCTCCCCCAGTGCCTGGCCACCCTCCAGGCCACGACCCAGGGGGCGCGCCGGGCCAGGGCCATGAGCCTCTACGGCGCGGCGGCCGGCCTGTCCATGGTGGCCGGCCAGATCCTCGGCGGCCTGCTGGTGGCCGCCGACCTCGCGGGCTCGGGCTGGCGCGCGGTGTTTCTCCTCAACGTGCCCGTCGTCCTCGTGGCCCTGCCGCTGGTGGCCACCACGGTGCCCGGCACCAGGTCGGAGCGCCCGGCCTCGGTGGACGCCGCGGGCACGGTCCTGCTCGCCGCCTCGCTGAGCGCGCTGCTGCTGCCGCTGACCGAGGGCAGGGCCGTCGGCTGGCCGACCTGGACCTGGCTCTCACTGGCCGCGTTTCCGCTGCTCGGGGCGTGGTTCCTGGTCGTGGAACGGCGCCGCGGGCGCGGGGGCGAGGCGGTGCCGCTGGTGCCGCTCGGGCTGCTCCGGCTGCCCGGGATGGCGCGCGGCCTGCCCGCGCTCGCGCTGTGCGTCGGCGGGTTCGGCGGGTTCATGTTCGTGCTCGCCGTCACCTTCCAGGACGGCCTCCACTACGGCCCGGTGCGGGCGGGCCTCACCCTGACCCCCTACGCCGTGTGGTTCTTCGCCGCCTCCCTGGCCGGCCCGCGGCTCATCGCGCGCCACGGCACGCGGGTGGTGACCTGGGGCGCCGGGCTCCAGGCGCTGGGACTGGCGCTGCTGGCGCTGGCCGTGGCCCGCGGCTGGCCCGACCTCGGCTTCCTCGTGCTGTGCCCCGGGCTCTCCGTCGCCGGCTTCGGGCAGGGCCTGCAACTGCCGGCGCTGATGCGGTTCGTGCTGGCCGAGGTGCCCGCGGCCGAGGCCGGGGTGGGCGGCGGGGTGATGTCCACGACCCAGCAGTCCGCCGCCGCGCTGGGCGTGGCCCTGCAGGGGGCGCTCTTCCTGTCCGTGGCCTCCGCCTCCGGGATGGACGACGCCCTGGTCACGGCGCTGCTGACGCAGATCCTCGCCGTCCTGGCGACGGGCGCCCTCGGCCTGTTCCTGCCGCGTCCGAAGCCCTGACGGGCCCGGGCCCGGGGCCCGGACCCCGGGTGGCCCGGGCCCCGTGAGGGCCCGGGCCGGTGAGGCCGCCCGGCGGGCTCAGCAGCCGACGAGCCGCGCCGCGAGGTAGGACTCGACCTGGTCCAGGGACACCCGCTCCTGCCGCATGGTGTCCCGCTCCCGCACGGTCACCGCGTTGTCGTCCAGCGTGTCGAAGTCGACGGTCACGCAGAACGGCGTGCCGATCTCGTCCTGCCGCCGGTAGCGGCGCCCGATGGCGCCGGCGTCGTCGAACTCGATGTTCCAGTGCCTGCGCAGCGCCGTCGCCAGGTCCTTGGCCTTGGGCGAGAGCTGCGGGTTGCGCGAGAGCGGCAGCACGGCGACCTTGACCGGCGCCAGCCGCGGGTCGAGCGCGAGGACCACGCGCTTCTCCATCTTCCCCTTGGCGTTGGGGGCCTCGTCCTCACGGTAGGCGTCCAGCATGAACGCCAGCATCGTGCGCCCGACGCCCGCCGCGGGCTCGATGACGTACGGGGTCCAGCGCTCGCCCGCCTCCTGGTCGAAGTAGCTGAGGTCCTGGCCCGAGGCCTTGGAGTGCTGGGTGAGGTCGTAGTCGGTGCGGTTGGCGACGCCCTCCAGCTCGCCGAACTCCGAGCCCATGAAGTTGAACCGGTACTCGATGTCCACCGTGCGCTTGGAGTAGTGGGACAGCTTCTCCTTGGGGTGCTCGTACCAGCGCATGTTCTCCTCGGAGAGGCCGAGGTCGCGGTACCAGTTCCAGCGCTGCTCCATCCAGTAGCCGTGCCAGTGCTCGTCCTCGCCCGGCTTGACGAAGAACTCCATCTCCATCTGCTCGAACTCGCGGGTGCGGAAGATGAAGTTGCCCGGCGTGATCTCGTTGCGGAAGGACTTGCCCATCTGCGCGATGCCGAACGGCGGCTTGCGGCGCGAGGTCTGCTGGACGGCGGCGAAGTTGGTGAAGATGCCCTGGGCGGTCTCCGGGCGCAGGTAGGCGATGGAGCCGGAGTCCTGGGTGGGGCCGAGGTGCGTGGCGAGCAGTCCCGAGAACTGCTTCGGCTCCGTGAAGGCGCCCTTGTTCCCGCAGTTGGGGCAGTTGATGTCGGCCAGGCCGTGCGCGGGCGCGTGCCCGTGCTTCTCCTCGTACGCCTCCTCCAGGTGGTCGGCCCGGAACCGCTTGTGGCAGGAGGTGCACTCGGTGAGCGGGTCGGTGAACGTCGCCACGTGACCCGACGCCTCCCACACCTCGGTGGCCAGGATCACCGAGGAGTCGATGCCGACCACGTCGTCGCGGGCGGTGACGACCGAACGCCACCACTGCCGCTTCACGTTCTCCTTCAGTTCGACGCCCAGCGGTCCGTAGTCCCAGGCGGCGCGCTGCCCGCCGTAGATCTCGCTGCTGGGATAGACGAAGCCACGGCGCTTGCTGAGGCTGACGATGGTGTCGATCTTGTCGGCGGCCACGGTGCTCTCTTCGGACGAAGGACGACGTTGGAGTTGCCTCAGGTTACCGGCGCCCGAGGGGGCCGCAGCAAATCGGTAAGCGGGAATCCGCGGCGCGGCGGGACCCACGGGTCCCCTGGGGGGGCCGAGCCGGGAGAACCCGGGCACACGAGACGGGAGGCACGCCGGGCGGGACGCGGGGACGGGGGCGCGGGACGGGGGCGCGAGGGGACGCCGGGTTGGGGACCGGGCGCGGGGAGACGCCGGTCACATCCGCCGCCCGCATTTGACAATGGTTTCCAATTAACTTGAAAATGGCTGTCATGACCGCAAGACGACGCTCACGCTCTCGAATACGCGCCCGAATAACCGCCACCGCCCTCGCCGCCGGAGCGACGGCCCTCGGCCTGCTGAGCGTGTCGGCCTGCGGCCAGGACGACCGGGAGGAGTCCGCGGACGGACGGCTGCGGGTGATCGCCTCCTTCTACCCGATGGAGTTCCTCGCCGAGCGGATCGGCGGCGACCACGTCTCGGTCTCCACGCTGACCGAGCCCGGCACCGAGCCGCACGACCTCGACCTCAGCCCCCAGCAGACCGCCCGGCTCACCGAGGCCGACGTCATCGTCTACCTCCAGGGCCTCCAGCCCGCCGTCGACGAGGCCGTCGCCCAGTCCGGCGTGGACCACATCGCCGAGGCCACCTCCTTCACCACCCTGGAGACCCACGGCAACGAGGTGGACGGCACCCGCGGGGCGCACACCGACGGCGGCCACGCGCACGAGGACGGCGAGGAGGGAGGCGAGGGCGGCGAGGACCCGCACATCTGGCTCGACCCGGTCCGCTTCGGCGAGGTCGCCCAGGGCGTGGGCGAGGAACTGGCCGACGCCGACCCCGGCCACGCCGCCGACTACCAGCGCAACACCGAACGCCTGCTGTCCGAACTCGACGACCTGAACGGCGAGTTCACCCAGGGGCTGGCGGATGCGCCGGAGCGCACCTTCATCACCACGCACGCCGCCTTCGGCTACCTCGCCGAACGCTACGGGCTGCGCGAGGAGGCCATCACCGGCCTCGACCCCGAGTCGGAGCCGAGCGCGGCCAGGATGCGCGACCTCCAGGACATCGCGGAGGCCGAGGGCGTGCGGACCGTGTTCTTCGAGACGCTGGTCAGCGACGAGACCGCCCGCACCCTCGCCGGCGACCTGGGCCTGGAGACCGCGGTGCTCGACCCGCTGGAGGGAATCACCGACGAGTCCGCGGGTGCTGACTACTTCGAGGTGATGCGGGCCAACCTCGCCGCCTTGCGGCAGGCGCTCGGCGCAACGGCGTCCTGAGCACACCCGGCGGCGGCCCCCGGCCGCCGCCACGGCATGATCGAGTCCCGGCCTGGAGCGATCAGGAACGGAGAAGGCCAGATGGAGCCCGTCATAGCGCTGACCGAGGTGACCGCCGAACTGGGCGGCCGCCCGGTGCTGCGCGGCATCGACCTGACCGTGGCCCCAGGCGAGGCCGTCGCCCTGCTGGGCGCCAACGGCTCGGGCAAGTCGACGGCCGTGCGCACCGCCATCGGCCAGGTGCCGGCCACCGGCGGCGAACGCACCCTGTTCGGCACCCCCGTGCGGCGCTTCCGCGACTGGCGGCGCGTCGGCTACGTGCCGCAGCGCTCCACGGCCGCCGGCGGGGTGCCCGCCACGGTCCGCGAGGTGGTCTCGGCCGGGCGCCTGGCCCGCCGCGGGCTGCGCCCGCTCGGCCGGGCCGACCGGGCCGCCGTGGACCGGGCGCTCGGCCTGGTCGGCATGGCGGAACGGGCCGGCGACTCGGTCAACGCCCTCTCCGGCGGCCAGCACCAGCGGGTGCTGATCGCCCGCGCCCTCGCGACGGAGCCCGAGCTGCTGATCATGGACGAGCCGCTGGCCGGCGTGGACCTGGCCAGCCAGCGGGTCCTCGCCGGCACGCTGCGCGCGCTGCTGCGCGAGGGCACCGCCGTGCTCCTCGTCCTGCACGAACTCGGCCCGCTGGAACCGCTGATCGACCGCGCGGTGGTACTGGCCCACGGCAGGGTGGAGCGCACCATCGACCAGCCCGGCCGGGCGGCGAAGGGCGACGCGGGCGCGGCGGCCGAGGGCTGCCCGGCGGGGCTGCCCGAGAGCCACCCCTGCCATCCGGCCGACGAGTCGGAACCCTCGGCCGAGGCCGAGCTCCAGACGGGAATCCTGTGATGTTCGACTTCCTGGACCTCCTCGACTACCCGTTCATGCAGCGGGCGTTGCTCGCCGCGCTGCTCATCGGCCTGGCCGCCCCGGCCGTCGGCACCTACCTGGTGCAGCGCCGTCAGGCGCTGATGGGCGACGGCATCGGTCATGTGGCGCTGACCGGAGTGGCGCTGGGCTTCCTGATGAACACCAGCCCGGTGTGGACCGCGGTCGCCGTCTCGGCCCTGGGCGCGGTCGCGATGGAGCTGCTGCGCTCCTCGGGCCGGGCCCGCGGCGACATCGCCCTGGCGATGCTCTTCTACGGCGGCATGGCGGGCGGCGTGCTGATCATCAACGTCGCCCCCGGCGGCTCCACCGCCAACCTCACCTCCTACCTGTGGGGTTCGATCACGACTGTGTCTCCCGAGGACATCACGGCCATCGTGTGGCTCTCGGTCTTCGTGCTGCTGGTGTGCCTGGGCCTGCGCCGCCAGCTCTTCGCGGTCTGCCAGGACGAGGAGTTCGCCCGGGTGACCGGCCTGCCGGTGCGGGTGCTCAACCTGCTGCTGGCCGTCACGGCCGCCGCCACCGTCACCGTGGCGATGCGGGTCGTGGGGCTGCTGCTGGTCAGCGCCCTGATGGTGATCCCCGTGGTCACCGCGCAGCAGGTGACGCGCGGCTTCGCCGTGACCCTCGGGCTCGCGGCGGCCCTGGGCGTGCTGGTGTCCCTGTCGGGAACGATCACCTCCTACTACGCGGATGTCCCGCCCGGCGCCACCATCGTGCTGATCGCGCTCGGCCTGTTCGCCGTGGTCTCGTTGCTCGCGCTGCCGCTGGCGCGGGGGCGCGCCCGGCGGGCCCTGCCGCGGGAGGCCGGGGCCGCCGAGCCCGCCGAGCCGGCCCTCACGCCGGGCCCGTGAGGGCGGGGAAAGCGACTACCCTGGCGGGGGCAGGGACCGCGTTGCAGGACCGACGCAAGGAGGAGCTGATGACGACGGCAGGACCACCGGTGCGCGGCCGTTCGACGCGTCAGCGGGCGGCGGTCGCCGCGGCACTCGCCGAGGTCGACGAGTTCCGCAGCGCGCAGGAGCTGCACGACATGCTCAAGCACCGGGGCGACTCGGTCGGGCTGACGACGGTCTACCGCACCCTCCAGTCGCTCGCCGACGCCGGAGAGGTGGACGTGCTGCGCACCAGCGACGGCGAGGCCGTCTACCGGCGGTGCAGCACCGACGACCATCACCACCACCTCGTGTGCCGGGCCTGCGGCAAGGCGCTTGAGGTCGAGGGCCCCGCGGTGGAGAAGTGGGCCGATGCGGTGGCCCGGGAGCACGGCTTCGTCGACGTCGGGCACACCGTGGAGATCTTCGGCACCTGCGGCGACTGCGCCCGCCACCGGGACTGAGCCCTCCCCTGCTCCCGCGCGCCCCTTCCCTCGCACGCCCCCTGCCCGCTCCCCGCCCCACCCAGGGACCGGCACCCGCCGGGAACCCGCACCCCAGGGGACCGGCGCGCCGTCCGCCTCGTCGGCGTCACATGACGACCACCAGCTTCCCCCGCACATGGCGCCCGGCGAGGTCCGCGTACGCCCGGGGCGCCTCCGCCAGCCCGTACCGCCGCGAGATCGTGTCCGGCAGCACCCCCGTCCGCGCCTTCTCCGCGAGCTCGGCCAGCGCTCCCTCCCGGGCGGACATCAGCACCGTCCGCCCGGTGAGCCGCGGCCACGCCCTGGCGAACTCCCCGGGGTCCTGGCTGGGGAAGGCGGCGTTCAGCACCCGGCCACCGGGCCTGACCGCGCGGGCGGCGGCTGTCAGCGCGGGGCCGGGCAGGGCCAGATTCACCAGGGCATCCACGCCGCCGGCGACCCGGCGCAGCGCCTCCTCGGCCGGATCGACGGACCGATAGTCGAGCACCTCGGCGGCGCCGAGCCCCCGCACATACTCCGCGTCGGCGGGGATCGCGGTGCCGATCACCCGTGCCCCCGCCGCGGCGAGCAGCGGCACCAGGGCACCGCCCACGCCTCCGGCCGCTCCGAGCACGAGCACCGTCTCGCCCGGCGAGAAGCGGCCCTCCCGCAGCAGGGCCAGGGCGGTGAGCCCCGGGATCGGCAGGGTCGCGGCCCGCTCGGGCGAGAGCCCCTCAGGCACCGGCGCGAGGCCCGGGGTGCCGGACTCGAAGAGGGCGAACTCCGCCATCGCCCCGGTGGTGAAGGAGGGCGGGGAGGCGGCCTGCTCCGCCATCGCCCCGGCCGCCCGCGGCAGCCCGTGCCCGAACACCCGCGCGCCGACCGCGAATCGGCCGCCTCCCGGCCCCACGGCCACGACCTCGCCCGCGAAGTCGCTGCCGGGCACGTGCGGGAAGGCGAGCGGCACGGCCTCGCGGAAGGCCCCGCCGAGCAGCCGTAGATCCGCCGGGTTGAGCGCCGCCGCGGCCACCCGCACCAGCACCTGCCCCGGCCCCGGGACCGGCACCGGCAGCTCCGCCACCGCCAGCTCCCCGGGCGGGCCGTACCCGCCGGCGACCAGCGCCCGCATTGTCTCCCGCTCCGTCACCTGTCCCACGCTCATCGCGCCCCTCCCCATTCCCCGGCAGCCCGCCGGCACCGCCTCGACCGCAGGACCGGCCCCGCCGGCACCAGCGCCGTCGGCCACACCAATCCTGCACAACCGGACCACCCGGTCACCTTCCTCACCGTATCACAGGAACCTGACCGCCCGGTCCGCTTGCTAGGGTGAAGAGCATGACGAAGTTGCGAGCCGACGCCGCGCGCAACCGGCGCCTGCTGATCGACGCCGCCTCGGCGGAGTTCGCGGCGCACGGCCTGGAGGTCTCGGTCGCCCAGATCGCGCACCGGGCCGGCATAGGAAAGGGCACGGTGTTCCGGCACTTCCCGACCAAGGAACGCCTGATGGCGGCGATCTTCAGCGATCAGCTCGAGCAACTCGCCGACACGGGCACGGCCCTGCTCGAGGCCCCCGACCCCTGGCGCGCCCTGCGCGAGTTCATGACGGCGGGCGCCGAACTGCAGGCGGACGACCGCTCGTTCTGCCAGGCCGTGGCCTCCGCCTCGCGCGCCGACCCCGAGGTGCGCGCCGCCATGGCCCGGCTGATCGGGGCGGCCGAGGCGCTCGCGGCCAGGGCGCGGGCGGCCGGGGCGATCCGCGAGGACGTCTCGGGGCAGGACGTGGTGCTGCTGCTCGGCGGCGCCGTCCAGGCCGCCGCCCCGCTCGCCGGCGTCAGCCCCGGCCTGTGGCGCCGCTACCTCCACCTGGCCTTCGACGCCCTCACCCCCGCGGCCGCGCACCCGCTGCCGGTGCCCTCCCCCACCGCGGCGGACTTCACGGCCGCCGCGGAGGCCACCGGCGCGCCCTCCGGCGGCGGCGCCCCCCGTCCCGCCTGAGCCCCCATCCCGCCCAAGTCCTCCATCCCGCCTGCCCCCCCATCCCGCCGGCGCCCCCGGGAGGCGGGCGCCGCGGGCGCGAGTTCCGGGGCGCGGCCGTGAAATCCGGATGACCCCGGCCGGTGCCCTGCCCTAGGCTCGGCACTTCGCCGCAGGAGGCACGCGGCACCGCGACGGCCCGCACCGGGTTCGCGAAGAGAAGCGCGCGAAGGGGACCGAGATGGCCGACCGCCCTGCGGCCCGCGGCGGTGGCGTGCTGATCGGCGCGCTGGTCGTGGACGCGATAGGCAACGGCCTGTTCATGCCGCTCTCCCTGATCTTCTTCGTCCGGCTCACCGACGTCTCCCTGAGCAGCCTCGGCGTGCTGATGAGCGTCGCCACCGCCCTCACCCTGCCGCTCCCGCTGGTGACCGGCGCGCTCGCCGACCGGATCGGCGCGCTGCCCCTGGTCGTGGCCGCCCAGGGCCTGCAGGCCGCGGGCTACTTCGGCTACGGCACGGTGCACGGCCCGGTGGGGGTGTTCCTCTCCGTCAGCCTGGTGGCCTTCGGGGTGCGGATCTTCTGGTCGGCGATCTTCACGGCGGTGGCCGACTACGCCGACGGCAGCGCCTCCGCCATGAGCACCGACTCCTGGTTCGCCCTGGCCAACATGGCGCGCACGGCGGGCCTCGGCGTCGGCGGCCTGGCGACGGGGCTGGTCGCCGCGGGGGAGTCGGACGCCGCCTACCGGGCCGTCGCCTGGGCGGCCACCGGCTGCTTCGCCGCCGCGGGCGCCGCGATCGCGCTGTGGGTCCGGGCGCCCAGGTCCAGGCGCGAGGACGGCGGGCGGTCCGCCGGGTACGGCACGATGCTCGCGGACCGCGCCTTCCTCGCCCTGACCGGGCTCAACACGGTGTTCGCGATGACGAGCATGATGCTCGCCCTGGCGCTGCCCACCTTCGTGCTCACCGGGCTGAAAGGTCCCTCCTGGGTGACGCCGGCCGTCCTGGTCGGCAACACCGTGGCCGTCTCGCTGCTCGCCGCCCCGGTGGTCAAACGGCTGGCACCCTACCGGCGCAGCCGCATCCTGCTGGCCGCCGCCGTGCTGTGGGCGGGCTGGTGCCTGGTGTGGGCCCTGCTACGCCCCGGCGCACCGGGGGTGGTGATCCCCGCGCTCATCGGCGCGACGGCGCTTTTCACGCTGGCCGAGGTGATGCACGCGCCGGTGTCCCAGGCGCTGGTGACGGCGCTTTCCCCGCTCGCGGCCAGGGGCCGCTACCTGGCGGTCTTCCAGTACTCCTTCACCCTCGCCGGCATCGTGGCCCCCGCCTTCTTCACCTCGCTGTTCGGCCTGCACCGAGCCCTGCCCTGGGCGGTGCTCGGCGCGGTGAACTGCCTGGCCGCGCTGGGCATGCTGCTGCTCGAACGGGTGCTGCCCGAGGCGGCGCTGCGCGAGGCGCCCCGGCGCGGCGACCCGGTGGCCTCCGGGTTCCCCGCCCGCGACTGAGACCGGGTGCGGCCACGGTGCCGGAGGGCCGTCTCACGAGGCGAAACGCCGATCCGGGCGGTGCGCCACGGGGGTTAGCGTGGAGGGGCGCGGAGCGGCGCGCAGGCAATGGTGTGGGAGGGTGTGTCCATGGAACGGCCCCTGGTCGTCGAGCTCGAAGGCGTCAGCGTGCGCCGCTACACCACCGGGCAGGTCATCCTCGACGAGGTGGACTGGTCGGTGCGCGGCGGCGAGCACTGGGCGCTGCTCGGTGCGAACGGCGCGGGCAAGACCTCCCTGCTGCGGCTGGTCGGCGCCGTGCAGCACCCCACCTCGGGCAGCGCGACGGTCCTCGGCCACCGGCTCGGCCGCGTTGACGTCCGCGAGTTGCGCGCCATGATCGGGCACGTGTCCTCCTCGCAGCGCGTCCCCGAGGACCTGCCCGCGCAGGCCGTCGTGCTCACCGGCGCCACCGGCACCGTGCAGCCGCTGTGGCGCAAGTACGACGAGGCGACCCGCGAGCGGGCGCGGGAGCTGCTGGCCGAGCTCGACTGCAAGGACTTCGCCGACCGTCCCTACAAGTTCTGCTCCGGCGGCCAGCGGGCGCGCCTGCTGATCGCGCGGGCGCTGATGCCCGACCCGGGCCTGCTGTTGCTCGACGAGCCGTTCAACGCGCTCGACCTGCCCTCCCGCGAGGACCTGGTGGACGCGCTGGCCAGGCTGGCCGTCAACCGCCCCGGGCTGACGACGATCACCGTCACCCACCACCTGGAGGAACTGCCGCCCACCATCAGCCACGCGCTGCTGCTGCGGGAGGGGCGCATGCTGGTGAGCGGCCCGGTGGATGAGGTGCTGACCGGCGCCCACCTGACCGCCTGCTTCGGGCGCGCGGTGGCGGTGGAGCGGCACCACGGCCGCTGGCAGGCCCGTTCCGCCCACTGACCCGCCGCCCCGCCGGCCTCGCGCTCGGCCCCGCCGGACGTGCGGCCCCGCCGCCCCACCGGCGGCGGGGGAGCGTTCAACCGGCCTGCGGCGGCACCTCGTTGGGGAGGGCCCCGCCGAAGCGGCGGTCGCGGGAGGCGTACTCGACGCAGGCGTCCCACAGGTTGCGCCGGTCGAAGTCGGGCCACAGCACGTCCTGGTACACCATCTCGGCGTAGGCGCTCTGCCAGATCAGGTAGTTGGAGGTGCGCTGTTCCCCCGAGGGACGCAGGAACAGGTCGACGTCCGGCATGTCGGGGAAGTACAGGTACTGGCCGAGGGTCTTCTCGTTCACCTTCTCCGGCGCTATCCGCCCCGCCCGCACGTCGGCCGCGAGCCGGGCCGCCGCATCGGCGATCTCCGCCCTGCCGCCGTAGTTGACGCACATGTAGAGGGTCATGGCGTCGTTGTCCCTGGTGCGTTCCTCGGCGACCTGGAGCTTGCGGATCACCGACTTCCACAGCCGCGGCTCGCGCCCGGCCCAGCGGATGCGGACGCCGAGCTCGTGCAGCTCGTCGGTCCTGCGATCGATGACGTCGCGGTTGAAGCCCATGAGGAAACGGACCTCGTCGGGGGAACGCTTCCAGTTCTCCGTCGAGAAGGCGTAGAGCGAGAGGTTCCTGACGCCGATCTCCAGGCAGCCCTTGACGACGTCGAGCACCACGGACTCGCCGACCTTGTGGCCCTCGGTGCGGGGCAGGCCCCGCTGCTTGGCCCACCGGCCGTTGCCGTCCATGACGATCGCCACGTGCCGCGGGATCAGCTCCCCCGGCAGCTTGGGCGGACGGGCACCGGAGGGATGGGGCTCGGGGGCGCGGTACTCGCGCCGCTGCCGGGTCCTGGGAGCCAGCATTCCGCGGGGGGCCATAGGGGAACTCCAGTAGTCGAACGGCTCTCCGCCCGAGCGTATCCCCGCTCAGCCCTTCTCGACGAACCGCAGGGAACGCAGCCCCCGCTCCAGGTGCCAGTGCAGATAGGCCGAGACGAGGCCGCTGCCCTCCCGCACGTGCCGCGGCTCGGCGGCGTCCGCCGTCTCCCAGTCCCCGGTCAGCAGGGCGCCGAGCAGCCGCACCGCCTCGGGCGAGGGCACCACGCTGCCAGGCACCCGGCAGTCCCCGCACACCGAACCGCCCGCGGACACCGAGAAGAACCGGTTGGGCCCGGGCAGCCCGCACCGCGCGCAGTCGGCGAAGCTGGGGGCGTATCCGCCCACCGCGAGCGAACGCAGCAGGAACGCGTCGAGCACGAGCCCCGGCGCGTGCGCCCCGGCGGCCAGCGTCCGAAGGCCGCCCACCAGGAGGAGGTACTGCTGGACGTTCGGCTCGCCCTCGTGGTCGGTGAACCGTTCCGCCGTCTCCAGCATCGCGGTGCCCGCCGTGTAGCGGGCGTAGTCGCCGACGATGTGCTGCCCGTAGGGCGCGAGGATCTCGGTCTGGGTGCACAGCGGCAGCCCGCGCCCGATCAGCGCGCTGCCCCTGGCGAAGAACTGCACGTCGACGTGGGTGAAGGGCTCCAGCCGCGCGCCGAACTTCGACTTCGTCCTGCGCACCCCCCTGGCCACCGCGCGCACCCGGCCGTTTCCCCTGGTCAGCAGCGTGATGATCCGGTCCGCCTCGCCCAGCTTCTGGGTGCGCAGCACGATGCCGTCGTCGCGGAACAGGCTCATGCGGCCCATTCTCGCCCATGCGCGGGCGCCGGGTCGCGGGCGCCCGCGCACGGGAGCGGCCCGCCCGTTGCGCGCACGCGGGCGCGAGGCGGCCCGTCCCACCGGTACCCGGCAGGTTCGCGGCACGGTCGGCCGCGGCCGGCGCGGAAGGGCGGTACGGGCCCCGGGTGAGGGCGGGCCCATCAGGTGGCCGCGGCGGTTGACCCTGCCCCAGGGGCAGCCCTGCACCATGGCCGGTATGACGACGAGAGTCACTGCGCCCCAGGCCGCCGGACCGCGCACCCCGGGCGAAGGCCACACGGCGACCGCCCGGGCCGGGGGACCCGCCCGCCGGACGGGCAACGGCACACCGGCCGGCGAGGAAACGGAAGAGGAAACGGAAGAGGAAACGGAAGGCGAGCGGGACGAGAAAGGCGGCGGGACGATGCGGCACTTCACGATCCACCACGACGGCGTCACCCTCCCGGTGTCCCGGGGCGGCAGGGGACGCCCGCTGGTCCTGTGCCCGGGCCTGAACTCGACACAGGCCGATCTGCACGAGCTGACGGGCCTGCTGCGGCGCGACCACGACGTGGTGACCTTCGACCTCAGGGGACACGGCCTCGCCTCGGCCGCCGGCCGGTACGGCTTCGACGCCTTCCTGAGCGATCTCGCCGCCGTGCCGGCGGGGCTCGACCTGCCCTCGGCGCCCCTGCTCGTGGGCTACTCGCTGGGCGCGGACCTGGTCGTGCACCACGCCTCCGCGCGCCCCGGCAGCGTCGCCGGGCTGGTCCTCATCGACGGGGCGAACCCGTTGCCCGAACCCTTCATCACCGAGGCCGACCTGGCGGACTTCCGCGCCATGGCGCAGGATCTGGCGGCCCGGCACGGGGCCGGGCCGGCGGCGGGCGCCGCACACCGGGTGGCACTCACCGCCCAGGACATCCACGCGCTGAACCTCGAAATGGATGTGGTGCGTTCCGGCATACTCGACCGCTACCGGAAGATCGACTGCCCGGTCACGATGATCATGTCCACCTCGATCGCCGGCGACGGCACCGAGGGGCGCGCACCGCGGCACAACCGGCTCTGGCGGGCCGGCGTCGAGCGGCTCCTCCGCGACCGGCCGCGCATCTCCGCCTCCTGGCTCGACGCCGACCACCGGCTGCCCTTCACCCACGCCGCGGACATCGCCCGGATCATCCGGAACGCACACCCCCCGTCCCGCGAACCGACCTCCTGAGCGGCCCGAAGGAGACTGGTCCGATGCTGACGATCGGCGAGCTCGCCTCGTACGCGGGAGTGACGGTACGCGCCGTGCGGCACTATCACGCCAAGGGGCTGCTGCCCGAGCCGGAGCGGGACCACTCCGGCTACCGGAGGTACGACGCCGGCGCCGTGATCGAGTTGATCAAGATCAGGACCCTCGCCGAGGCGGGAGTCCCGCTGGCGCGGGTGCGGGAACTGCTCCGGGCCGACGAGGCGGAGTTCGCCGCGGCGGTCGCCGAGATCGACACGCGGCTGCGGGCGGAGATCCGGGAACGGCAGCGGCACCGCAGGCGGATCGCCCGCCTCGCCGCCGGCGACAACCTGGCGCTGCCCCGTGAGGTGGCCGGGTTTCTCGACCGCCTCCGGGCACTCGGGGTCGACGAACGGATCATCCGGGTCGAACGCGACGGCTGGGTCGCGCTGGCCGCGCAGGCACCCGGCAGAGTCCGGGAGTGGGTGGCACGCAAGCAGGAGCAGCTTGCCGGCTCGGGGCTCGTCGACTTCTACCTCACCCTGGGCCAGGCGCTCGACCGGACCGGCGACGACCCGCGGCTGGTCGAACTGGCCGACAAGCTGGCGGACTACCTCTCGCGGATCGCCGAAGAGCAGGGCGAGCGCTACGTCGACGACGCCGACATCGCGCCGCCGCTCGCCACGCTCATGGACGCCCTGGCGTTCGACACCGTGCCGCCGGCCCGTCGGCTCATCGAGCTGCTGGAGCAGCGCGGCTGGACCGGCTGGACCCGGCTCACGCGCGTGCAGCCCGCCCGGGGCAGGGGCCGTGCGGCGGGGCGGGCGGACGCCGCCGGGCCGGGCGGGGCGCGGGCGGGCTATCCGCCGCCCGGGGTGACCAGCCCGGACTCGTAGGCGGCGATGACCAGTTGGGCGCGGTCGCGGGCGCCGAGCTTGCCCATGATGCGGCTGACGTGCGTCTTCGCGGTGAGCGGCGAGAGCCCGAGCGTCTCGGCGATCTCCGTGTTGTTCAGCCCGCGCGCCACCAGCGCGAGCACCTGCCGCTCGCGTTCGGAGAGCCCGCCGAGATCGGCCGGGGCCGCCAGGCCGGCCGGGGCCTGGGGCGCGCGCAGGGCGCGGGCGATGAGACGGGCCGTCGGCCCGGGCGAGAGCAGGGCCTCCCCGGCGGCCACGGTGCGGATGGCGTCGAGCAGTTCGGCGGGCCTGGTGTCCTTGACCAGGAAGCCGGAGGCGCCCGCGCGCAGCGCCTCGACCACGTGCTCGTCGGTGTCGAAGGTCGTCAGCACGAGCACCCGCACGCCGGAAAGGCCCTCGTCCGCCGCGATGCGGCGCGTGGCCTCGATGCCGTCGAGGTCCGGCATCCTGATGTCCATCACCACGAGGTCGGCGCGGGCGGATCGCGCCAGTTCGACGGCCTCGCGTCCGGTGCCGGCCTGCCCGACGACGGCCATGTCGGGCGCGGACTCCACGAGCATCGCGAAGGCGGACCGCACCAGGCGCTGATCGTCGGCGAGGAGGACTCTGAGACGTCTTCCGTCGGCGTCCCCTGGGGGCGTGGCGGTCATGGCTCACAAGGGTAGGGCCGGCCGGCCCCGTAAGGCCGCGGGCGGGTGGAACGGGGACGGGTGGAACGGGAAGGCGTCACCGCGCCGCCGGGAAACGCCCCGGCCGGCGCGAGGTCACGGCCTGGTGCCCCGCTCCGCGGCGTCGAAGGCGGGCGCGAGCGGGGCCAGCGCCGCGCGGAGCAGGTCGGGCAGTGAGCCGGAGGGCACGACCAGTCCCCCGGCGGCCTCCGCCGCTCCGGCCGGCCGGAGCCAGCCCTCCAGCGCGATACGCACCGCCGCGGCCACGCTCGCCGCGAGGACACGGGCCGTGTGCGCCCCTGCGTCGCCCAGGCGTGCGGCGAGCACCTCGGCGAGCGGGGGCTCGATGCCGGCGGTGCTGCCGAGGTACGCGTCGCGCAGCGCGGCGCGGGTGGTGATGAGCAGCAGCGCCTTCTGTTCGCGCTCGCCGGTGTTCGCGTACTGCCCGACCACCGCCTCGGTGACGGCGTCGGCCAGGCGCGCCCCGGCGGGCCCGGCCGCGAGCGCCGCCGCGATCCGCGCCTCCCGGTCCGCGGTGACGGCCGAGACGATCGCCTGCTCGCGGCTGGCGAAGTAGTTGTTGTAGGTGCGCGGGGAGACCCCGGCCGCCTCGGCGATGTCCTCGACCCGCACCCCATCGGGTCCGCGCTCCACGGCCAGGCGCAGGGCCGCCTCGCGCAGCGCCTCACGCGTGGCCCGCTTCTTCCGCTCCCGCAGCCCCGGGGGTGGTGTCGTCACAATCCCAGCGTCGCACACCGGGCTGCGCGCCCGCAAACTTGCGTGATGGCAAATCCACGTGAGAGCAAAGTTGCGCGCACGCACATTTTCTGTCAGCCTCGATCCGCCCGCAATCGACAGGGAGGACCGCACCATGCGCGCCAGGGGAATGACCTACGACACCGGATTCGTCGTGCACGGCCGGACATCCCGCGAGCAGTTCGACCCCGCGGTGGTCCGGCGGGAACTCGCCATCATCCGCGACGACCTGCACTGCAACGCGGTCCAGATCATCGGCGGCGACCCGGACCGGCTGGAGCTGGCCGCCGGCGCCGCCGCCGAACTCGGCCTGGAAGTCTGGTTCTCGCCCTATCCGCTGGAGCTGGAACCCGAGGAGATCCTCACCCTCTTCCGCGACTGCGCCGAGCGCGCGGAACGGCTCCGGCGGCGAGGGGCCGCCGTCGTGTTCGTCGCGGGGGTCGAGCTGAGCGTCATGAACCGCGGGTTCCTGCCCGGCGCGAGCCCCGAGGAGCGGGTCGAGCAGCTGATGAGCCGACCCGAGCGGCGGGCCGAGGCGATAGGCGCGCTCGGCGTGCGCATCAACGCGTTCCTCCGCGACGCCGTGGCCACGATCCGCGAGCGCTACCAGGGCACGCTCACCTACGCGTCGATCCAGTTCGAACAGGTCGACTGGACCCCCTTCGACGTGGTGACGTACGAGCTGATCCGCTCCGCCGAGGTGGCCGACCGGTTCCGGGAGGCGGTGCGCACCCTGGCCCGCGGCCCGAAGCCGCTCGCCCTCACGGGGTTCGGCACCGCGGCCTACCGCGGCGCGGGAGACCGCGGTGGGCGGGTGCTCGAGGTGGTCGAGCACGACCCGGAGACCAAGGCCCCGGTACGGCTGAACGGTGCCTACGAGCGCGACGAGGCCGGGCAGGCCGCCTACCTCGACGAACTGCTGGAGATCTTCGAGACCGAGGGCGTGGACAGCGCCTTCGTGTTCCTGTTCGCCCTGCCCGGCTACCCGTACCGCCCGGACGGCGATCCCGAGGAAGACCTGGACCGGGCGAGCCTCGGCATCGTCAAACTCCTCGAAAGCGGCCGGGGGCACACCTACCCCGACATGGCGTGGGAGCCCAAGGCCGCCTTCGCGGCAGTGGCGCGGCGCTACCTGAGGTGACGGGCCGGGCAAGGCGGTGAGGGCGCGGAGCGGGAGGTCACCGCGGCGGCGGCCCCGGTGGGGAGACGGCGGGAACGGGGAGGACCGCGGTGACCGT
This sequence comes from Streptomyces hoynatensis, assembly GCF_003626535.1. Taxonomy (GTDB): domain Bacteria; phylum Actinomycetota; class Actinomycetes; order Streptomycetales; family Streptomycetaceae; genus Streptomyces; species Streptomyces hoynatensis. Next base: position 159,845 of record NZ_RBAL01000002.1, on the reverse strand, counting down.
GAAGCCGGGGCCCTCGCGGCGGGGCGCGGCCTCCAGGGTGCCGCCCATGCTGCGGGCCCGCTCCCGCATGCCCGGGATGCCGAACCCGCCCGTGCCGCCGAACGCGCCGCCGCCACCCGTGCCACCGCCCGTGCCGCCCCCGCCGACGGCGCCCTCCGCGCCCCCGGCGCCGTGCGGGGCGGGCCCCGCGCCCGCCGGGACGGCCGCGCGCCGGCCGCCGTCGTCGGTGACCTCGACCCGCAGCGCCCCGTCGTCCCGGCGGACCGAGACCCGGATGCCGACGCCGGGGCCGCCGTGCCGCACCGCGTTGGTGAGCGCCTCCTGGACGATCCGGTAGGCCGCCGCCCCCGCCACCGGCGGCAGCGGCGGTTCCTCCTCGGGCACCGCGAGTTCCACCCTGGCGCCCGCGGCCCGCGCGGCGCGCGCCAGGTCGGGCAGGCCGGACAGCCCGGGCAGCGGCCGGCCCGCAGGTTCCCCGGCGCGTTCGCCGCCGCGCAGCACCCAGAGCGTGGTGCGGAGTTCGGCGCGGGCGTCCCGGCAGGTGCCGGAGATGATGTCGAGCGCCTCGGTGAGCGCCGCCCGGTCCAGCCGCCCGGGGTCGGCGTGCAGCAGGTGGGCGGCCACGGAGGCGTGCACGCCGATCAGCGTGATGCTGTGGGCCAGCAGGTCGTGCAGGTCCCTGGCGATCCGCAGCCGCTCCTCCGCGACCCGGCGCGCCGCCTCCTCCTCCCGCGTGCGCTCGGCGCGTTCGGCCCGCTCCCGCATCGCGAGCAGGTACCTGTGGTGCAGCCGGACCGTCTCGCCGAGCGCGATGACGGCCAGAATCCAGCCGGAGGTGCGCAGGGTCTCCTGCCCCACGTCCGCACCGCTGATCGACCAGACCGCGACGATCAGCAGGAGCACCGAGGCGGCGACGCCCAGGGTCCTGCGGCGCGGGCCGATGGCCGAGACCGTGTAGAGGGCGAACGCGGAGGCGGCGAAGGGCGCGGCGTGGTTGTAGCCGAGCGCGTGGTAGAGGGAGGCGAACGCGAGGCCGGTCAGCAGCGTGACCAGCGGCATGCGGCGGCGCCAGGCCAGCGGGGCGACCACGCCGGTCAGCAGCAGCCAGCCGAGCGGGTCGGGCGAGGAGCCGTGGCCGTGCACGGTCAGGGCCAGCAGGGAGCACAGGGCCGCGACGCCGCCGGCGAGCGAGGCGTCCCGCCGCAGCAGCCGGTCCCTCGCCTGCTCGGGGGAGGCGGGCGGCGGTGTCTTCCGGGGCATCGGCCCATCATGGGACACCGCCCCCGCACCCCGCCCGGGCCCGCCGGCTCCCGGCGCCGCCTTCCCCTCCGGCTTCCGCCCGGTCGTCACGGTCCTCGCGGTCCCTTCCACGTGCGCCCCTCCCGCCGTCCCTCGGCGTCCGTCCTGCGGCGCGCCCCGCGGCGCGCGCGCCGGGCGTGCCCCGTGGCGTTCCCGCGCCCGGGGGCCTCCCCGGGCGGCACGCCGCTCCGCCGACAGCCTCCGCCGGGGGCGGGCCGCGGCGCGTCGCCCCGCCGGGCGAACTCGCCCCTACTCCCGGCGGCGGCCCCGCCCGCCCGGTACTCCCCGGGGAGTACGGGGCCCGGGCGGGGAGCGAGGGCGGGCGGGGAGGCGGGGTGCAGGGGCGGGACCGGGGGGCGCGCGGGCGTGTGGCGTGCGTCTCGGATGCTGATACGGAAGGGGCGCCTGACCCGGGCCGGGGTAGGCTGGCCGGGCAATGCGTTACGGGATGCTTCTCCTTAGCCGCCGCGGCGAGGGTCTGTAGTCGGCCGACCCCCTCCCCGCGGAGTTCGGTGCTGCCGTCGGCCCCCGTCCCGGAATCACCGGGTTCCCCGGAGTCCGGACGCCGCACTGATCGCCCAAGGAGAACCGGCGCCCATGAGTGCCACCAGCCGCCCCACCCCCCTGACCGCCGAGACCGTACGCCAGCGCCCCTCGGGCATGCCGATCCACAAGTACCGCCCCTTCGAGGCCGTGGACCTGCCCGACCGCACCTGGCCAGGCAAGCGCATCACCAAGGCCCCCCGCTGGCTGTCCACCGACCTGCGGGACGGCAACCAGGCCCTGATCGACCCGATGTCCCCGGCCCGCAAGCGCGCGATGTTCGACCTGCTGGTGCGCATGGGCTACAAGGAGATCGAGGTGGGCTTCCCCTCCTCGGGGCAGACCGACTTCGACTTCGTGCGGTCGATCATCGAAGAGGACGCCATCCCCGAGGACGTCACCATCTCGGTGCTGACCCAGGCCCGCGAGGAGCTGATCGAGCGGACCGTCGAATCCCTGGTCGGCGCCCACCACGCCACCGTGCACCTGTACAACGCGACCGCCCCCACCTTCCGCCGCGTCGTCTTCCGGGGCGGGCGCGAGGAGGTCAAGGCCATCGCCGTGGACGGCACCCGGATGGTGCTGAAGTGCGCCGAGAAGCTGCTGGACGACCGGACCGTCTTCGGCTACCAGTACAGCCCCGAGATCTTCACCGACACCGAGCTCGACTTCGCGCTTGAGGTCTGCGAGGGCGTGATGGAGGTCTGGCAGCCTGGCCCCGGCCGGGAGATCATCCTCAACCTGCCGGCCACCGTGGAGCGTTCGACGCCCTCCACCTACGCCGACCGCTTCGAGTGGATGTCGCGGAACCTGTCCCACCGCCCGTACGTGTGCCTCTCGGCGCACCCGCACAACGACCGCGGCACGGCGGTGGCCGCCGCCGAGCTGGCGGTGATGGCGGGCGCCCAGCGGGTGGAGGGCTGCCTGTTCGGCCAGGGCGAGCGCACCGGCAACGTCGACCTGGTGACGCTGGGCATGAACCTCTTCTCCCAGGGCGTCGACCCCGAGATCGACTTCTCGCGGATCGACGAGGTCCGCCGCACCTGGGAGTACTGCAACCAGATGGAGGTTCCCCCGCGCCACCCGTACGTGGGCGACCTCGTCTACACGGCCTTCTCCGGCTCGCATCAGGACGCCATCAAGAAGGGCTTCGAGGCGATGACCGGGGAGCCGGGCGAGCCGTGGGACGTGCCCTACCTGCCGATCGACCCGAAGGACGTGGGGCGTTCCTACGAGGCCGTGATCCGGGTCAACTCCCAGTCGGGCAAGGGCGGCGTGGCCTACGTCCTGAAGAACGACCACAAGCTGGAGCTGCCGCGCCGGATGCAGGTGGAGTTCTCCCGCATCATCCAGGAGAAGACGGACACCGAGGGCGGCGAGGTCAGCCCCGGGGAGATCTGGGCGATCTTCTCCGACGAGTACCTGCCGGCGCCCGGCGCCGAGGGCCGCTGGGGCCGGGTGGCGCTGCGCGAGGCGCAGACCTCGGCCACGAGCGACGGGCAGGACGCGCTGACCGTGGACGTGGTGGTCGACGGCCGGGACACCACGCTGCGGGGCACGGGCAACGGGCCGCTCGCCGCCTTCTTCGACGCGCTGGTCACGGCGGGCGTGGTGGACCCGGGGGTGCGGCTCCTGGACTACGTCGAGCACACGATGAGCGAGGGCGCCGGCTCGCAGGCCGCGGCGTACATCGAGTGCGCGATCGGGGACCGGGTGCTGTGGGGCGTGGGGATCGACGCCAACATCGTGCGGGCCTCGCTGAAGGCCGTGGTCTCCGCGGTCAACCGCGCGTCCCGCTGACCCCGGGCCCCGCGGGCGGGCCCGCCGCCTTCCCCGGGCCGGGCCGTGGCCTCGCCGCCACGGCCCGGCCCTGGCTTTTGTGCGTATGCACTACTGACGCCGGTCCCCGCGTGTGGTTAACATCACGCCCACGGCGAAGTTGCCAGCGGGTAACGGAGGTACGGCGTGGTGCGCTCCCGGGTGGCCAGGATGGCGGGTGTCCGCACGGCCTGGCACGTGATCGACGACGGCGAGTTCTTCTGCGCCGAGTGCGGCGGCGACCGCTGCTACCGGCGCCTGGCGGGCCGCAGACGGCTGACCGTGCTGGGGCTGCCGGTGCTGCCGCGCGGTGCGGCCGAGCCCGTCGTCGAGTGCTCCGGCTGCCGCCGCCACCTCCCGCCTTCCGTGCTGGAGGAGCCGACCACCACGCGGCTGGCGGGGCTGCTGCGGGACGCCGTGCACGCCGTCGCCCTCGGGGTGCTCGCGGCGGGCGGCGGGGACCCGAACGCCGCCCGCAGGGCCGCCGTGGAGGCGGTGCGGGCCGCGGGATTCCCCGAGTGCACCGAGGAGCGGCTGCTGACGCTCCAGGCCGCGCTCTCCCGCCACCGCCCGCCCGCGCTCGACCACGAGCTGCGCGAGACGATCGGCGCGCTGACCGGGCACCTGCGGTCCCCGGGCCGGGAGCGGCTGCTGCTGCTCGGCGCCCGGGTCGCGCTGGCCGACGGGCCCTACCGGGCGGCGGAGCGCGCGCTGCTTCGCACCGTCGGGGAGGCGCTGCGGCTGCCGCCCACCGACACGGAACGCCTCCTCACCGCCGCGGCCGCCGCCCGGGCCTGATCGCGCGGCCCGGTCTTCACCCGGCGGGGGGCAGGCCGGCGAACAGGTCCTCCTCGGGGAGGTCGACCTCGACGTGCGAGCGGGCGAGGCGATAGTCCTCGGTGGGCCAGACCTCCCGCTCGACCTCGCGGTCGTGGCGCATGAACCCGGCGTTCGGGTCGATCTGCGTGGCGTGCGCGAGCAGCGCCAGGTCCCGGACCCGGAAGTACTCCGCGCAGGGCACCCGGGTGGTGAACGCGGGCGCGGGGGCCCCGGCGGGGAACTCCGCCAGCACCTCCTCCATGCCCGAGTCGATGCCGCGCGCCGTCATGCCCTCGTGCATCGCCTGGAACCAGGCCCTGGACAGCGCCCCGTGGTAGTAGAGCTTGAGCGGCTGCCACGGCTCGCCCGTGCCGGGGTACCGGCCGGGGTCCCCCGCCGCCTCGAAGGCGGCGAGGGTCACCTCGTGCGTGCGGATGTGGTCGGGGTGCGGGTAGCCGCCGGTCTCGTCGTAGGTGACGAGCACGTGCGGGCGGAACTCGCGGACGAGGGTCACCAGGCGCCGGGCGGCCTCCTCCGGCGGCCGGTTCGCGAAGCAGCCGGGGGGCAGCGGCTCGCCGGGGGCGGGCAGCCCCGAGTCGGCGAAGCCGAGGAAGCGCTGCCCGACGCCCAGGATGCGGCGGGCCGCCGCCATCTCGGCGCGCCGGACGGCGGCGAGGTTCTCGCGGACCTCGGGCCGGTCCATGGCGGGGTTGAGCACCTCCCCCCGCTCGCCGCCGGTGCAGGTGACCACCAGCACCTCGGCGCCCTCGGCGGCGTACTTGGCGAGGGTGGCCGCGCCCTTGCTCGACTCGTCGTCGGGGTGGGCGTGCACGCTCATCAGGCGCCGGGGCCCGCCCCGGGTGGTGCGCAGGTCCATCGCTGCCTTTCCCGGCCGGTCCGCCGCCGGCGGCCGCCGCATGTCGTCGTGCTCGGGTTCAGCGGCCCTTCCTCCTCGGCATGCGCCGGGGGGTGGGGACGGGGGACCCGGGCCGCCGGGGCCCGGGCGGGGTGGGGGCGGGCCACGCCGGGCGGCGGGCCGGGGGGCGGTGGGGAACGGGGGGCGTGACGCGCAGATTCATGCGCTCTCCTTTCGTCTCACTTGGAAGGACGCAGACAAACTTAGGTCGAGGCTATTTATAGGTCAAGATGTTTTTTGGGTGGGGCCCCTGCCAGAATGGGCCCATGCCCGAGGGACTGCGTGAACGCAAGAAGCGGCAGACGCGCCAGGCGATCTCGGACGCCGCGACGCGGCTGTTCCTGCGCGACGGCTTCGAGGCGGTGACCATCGCCGAGATCGCGAGCGCCGCCCAGGTCGCCAAGATGACGGTCACGAACTACTTCCCGCGCAAGGAGGACCTCGCCCTCGACCAGCACGAGGCGTTCACCGCGCGCCTGGCGCACACGGTCGCCGAGCGGCGCGCGGGCGAATCCGCGCTGGCGGCCCTGCGCCGCGCGTACCTGGCCGCGGTGGAGCGGCACGACCCCGTACTCGGCTTCTCCGGGCCGGAGTTCGTGCGGATGATCACCGGGAGCCCCACCCTGACGGCCCGGCTGCGCGAGCTGCACGAGCAGCGCGAGGACGCCCTCGCCGAGGTGCTGGCCGCCGAGGCCGGAGCGGACCCGGACGACCTCGCGCCCAGGGCCGCGGCCGCCCTGCTGACGGCCGCCCACCGCACCCTGTTCCGCCAGGTCATGGACCTGACCCTGCGGGGGCTCGACGCCGGGGAGATCGGCGCGGCGGCGGCCCGCGGCGCGGAACGGGTCTTCGGCCTGCTTGAGCCCGCCCTGGCCGGCTACGCCGTGCGCTGACCGGGGCGGCGCGGCCGTCCGGGGGCGCGGGGACTTCCCCGGCGCGCCGGGGCCGTTCCGCACGCGCCGGGGCGTCCCGGAGCGTGCCGAACGGCGCCGCCCCGGGCCCCGGTCAGCCGGGGCCCTGCTGCCTCAGAAGCCGAGGCGGCGCAGCTGCTTGGGGTCGCGCTGCCAGTCCTTGGCGACCTTGACGTGCAGGTCGAGGAAGACGGGCGTGCCGAGCAGCGCCTCGATGTGCCGGCGGGCCGTGGTGCCCACCTCCTTGAGGCGCCGGCCGCCCGGGCCGATGACGATGCCCTTCTGGCTGGGGCGTTCGATGAACAGGTTGGCGTGGATGTCGAGCAGCGGCCGGTCCGCGGGGCGGTCCTCGCGCGGCAGCATCTCCTCGACGACCACGGCGATGGAGTGCGGCAGTTCGTCCCGCACGCCTTCGAGGGCCGCCTCCCGGATCAGCTCGGCGATCATGACCTGTTCCGGCTCGTCGGTGAGGTCGCCCTCCGGGTAGAGCTGCGGCCCCTCGGGCAGCAGCGGCACCAGCAGGTCGGCGAGCAGTTCGACCTGCTCCCCGGCCACGGCCGAGACCGGCACGATCTCCGCCCACTCGATGCCGACCTCCTTGCCGAGCCGGTCCACGGCGATCAGCCGCTCGGCGAGGGTCTCGTTGTCGACCAGGTCGGTCTTGGTGACGACCGCGATCTTGGGCGTGCCCTTGATCCTGGCGAGTTCCCTGGCGATGAAACGGTCGCCGGGCCCCGTCTTCTCGTCGGCGGGCAGGCAGAAGCCGATGGCGTCCACCTCCGCCCAGGTGGTGCGCACCACGTCGTTCAGCCGCTGGCCGAGCAGGGTCCGCGGCTTGTGCAGCCCCGGGGTGTCGACCAGGATCAGCTGGGCGTCGGGGCGGTGCACGATGCCGCGCACGGTGTGCCTGGTGGTCTGCGGGCGCGCCGAGGTGATGGCGACCTTGGTGCCGACGAGGGCGTTGGTCAGCGTCGACTTGCCCGCGTTGGGGCGCCCGACGAAGCAGGCGAAGCCGGAGCGGTGGTCCGTGGAGTCCTGGGAGCTGTTCATGACGCGGGGATCGTCGCACGGGGCAGGCCGTCGGGGCCAGCCAGCAGCACGGGGGTGCCCGCGCCGCCCAGGTCGCGCACGGCCGCCAGGTCCTCCGCGGGCGGCGCCTCCGCCTCGGTGACCACGGCCGCGGCCTCCAGGGAGGTGGCCCCACTCGCCACGGCCATCGCCACGGCGGTGCGCAGCGCGCTCAGGCGCAGCGAGTCCAGGGCCACGGTGGTGGCCACGTAGGTGCGGCCGGTCTCGTCCCGGACCGCGGCGCCCTCCGGGGTGCGGTTGCGGGCCCTGGCGCTGCGCGCGAGGGTGAGGATCTTGCGGTCTTCTGGGTCAAGCGGCTCGCTCATGGCCCCGAGCCTACGGGGCCCGGCCCGGCGCCCCACAACGGCGGCACCCCCCGGGCCCAGGTCCCGGCGCCGCGCCCCTGTCTCCCGCCCCTCGCCCGGGAGTTGCGCGGGCGGAGGCAGGCCGGGCCGCTTCCCGGGCGCGGACCGGGGCTCTCTCCGGGCGCGGCCGGGGGCGCGCGGCCCGGCCCGGGGGCGCGGGCGCGGTCAGCGGGCGCGGCGGCGGGTGCGGAAGCGGAAGATCAGCAGCCCGCAGGCGGCGAATCCGGCGGCCCAGGCGAGGCCGAGCGCGAGGTAACGCCAGGCCGCGGTGCCGCCGAAGGCGCCGCCGGTGGCGAACTGCATGGGGCCGAAGGAGGGGAACCACCGCAGCAGCGGCTTGTTGGCCAGCGGGTTGCCCAGCGGGTTCTGCAGGAAGGTGTCCATCAGGCCGCCCATGATGACCAGGAAGAAGCCCTCCAGGTCGTTGCGCACCAGCACCCCGAGCAGCAGCCCGAGCGCCCCGTAGGTGAGGGCCATCACGGCGAAGCCGGCCAGGACCGCGGCCCACCCGGCCGGGCCCGGCCGCCAGAAGGCCAGCAGCACCAGGGCCGCGTAGCAGGCGACCGCGCAGGTCACCACGGCGACGGAGAGGGTCTTGGCGCCGATGAGAACGCTCTGCCGGTAACCGGCGTGCACCAGGCGCCGGTCGAAGGCGAGGGTCCTGCGGACGGCGTCGAAGACGGCGAAGCCGCAGATCATGGTGAGGGCGTTGAGCCCCGCGGACAGCAGGGTCAGCCGGCCCCCGTCGACGGTCAGGACCCGCCCCGTCGCGAAGAGCCGGTAGTCCAGCGGCTCGCGGCCCGCCATCTCCTCCATGACCAGGTACCACAGGGGCACGAACAGGACGAGCAGCAGGGTCGCCATCCGGTTGCGGGTCTGCCCGAGGAGGGAGAAGCGCAGGGCGGCGGCGAACTGGCCGGGCGCGGGGCGGCCCCGGGGCGCGGCGAGCGTCACGACGAGCGCCTCCCCTGGTCCTCCGAGGCGGCGTCGCCCGGGGCGGGGTGGCGCGGGGCGGAGTGCTGCGAGGCGGCGTGCCCGGAGGGGACGTGCTGCGCGGCCACGGGGCGCGGGCGCAGGACTCCGCCGGAGAGTTCCGCCAGGACGTCGAAGCGGTCCTGCTCGAAGACGAGATGGGTGATGACGACGACGGCCTTGCCGCGTCGGCGCCGCTCCTCGACCAGCTTCCAGAAGCGCAGGTAGGTCTCCCAGTCGAAGCCCTGGTACGGCTCGTCGAGCAGCAGCACGTCGGGGTCGTGCAGCAGCGCCAGGGTGAGGTTCAGCTTCTGCCTGGTGCCCCCGGACATCGCGCCGGCGGCCGTGCCGAGGTACCGCTCGTAGTCAAGTTCGCGCGCCAGCGCGCGCCCCGGCGCGGGGCTCGGCAGCCGGTAGGCGGCGGCGAAGTACCTCAGGTGCTGCAGGGCGGTCAGGCCGGGGTCGAGCACCGGCTCCTGGGGGCAGTAGCCCAGACGCCCGCGCACGCGGACCTCGCCGCGGTCCACCGCGAGCGTGCCCGCCAGCGCCCGGAGCAGCGTCGACTTCCCCGCGCCGTTCTCCCCGACCACCGCGACCAACTGCCCGGGGTACACGGTGAGTTCGGCGCCGCGCAGCACCTGCCTGCGGCCGTACGCCTTGTGCAGCAGGCGCGCCGTCAGCGCGGCCTGGCCGCCCGCGTGCGCGCCGCCGCGCGCCCCGCCGGCTGCACCGCCGGTCCCCCCGCCGGCGCCGCCCCGCGGCGCGCCCCCGGCGGTCCCCTGGTGCGGGCCGTCCTCGGTCACGGACCTCTCCCTTCGTCCTCGGGACCGGCGCCCTCACCGGGCCCTTGCGGTACTCCGCGCCCTTCCGGCGCCGGAGGCTCCTCCCGCGTTTCCGGCCCGGAGGCCGGCCGGGACGGCCCGTGGTCCCGCGCGCGGCCGGGAGGGGGCGGCGCGGGCGGCCCGGCCTCGGCCGTCAGTCCGCCGGCGTACACGGCGAGCATCTCGGGCCCCCAGCGGGCGATGCCCTCGGCCGACAGCGGGTCGAAGCCGAGGACCCCGGCGAGCTGATCGCGCAGCAGGAACACGGCCAGGTCGTTGGCCAGCAGGAACGCGGCGCGCACGGCGGGCTCCCGCCCCCGGGCCGCCATCCCGGCCGCGGCCAGTTCGTCGAGGGCCTGCCTGGCGAGTGCGAAGAGGCTGCGAAACAGCGCGCGGGCGGCCTCGCCTTCCGACAGGAGCAGCCGGCGCAGGTAGCCGGCCAGCGGCGAGCCGGGCGGCAGGTGCCGCATCATCGCCTCCGCGAGCAGCCCGCCGTGCGCCGGGTCGGCCAACTCACCGCCCTGCTCCCCGGTCAGCTCGCCGAGCAGCGCCCCGAAGGTGGCGACGACGTGGGCGTCGACGGCGGCCCGCAGGCCCTCCTTGGAGCCGAAGTGGTGCAGCACCAGGGCGGGGGAGACGCCGGCCGCGGCGGCGATCCGCCGGACGGAAACGGCGTCGGGCCCCCGCTCCGCGAAGAGCCGGAGCGCCTCGTCACGCACGATCGCCCGCGCGGTCCTGTCCTCCGAGACTGAACGCATGTCCAGTAGACTAAACGAACGTTCAGCAAAGCGGCAAGGAGGGAGCCGGCGGGCGGGCCCGCCCTCAGGGGATGCGGACTCCTGCGCCCGCCGCTCTCGCCCGCGGCCCCCGCCTCACAGGTCCGTGGTGCCGGGCTGATTGGGGCTCGGGGTGGGCATGTGGCCGTCGCATACCTGCTCCAGCTTGTCCACCGCGCGGTCGGCGATCGACTCCACGTCCTCGGTGGCGCCGTCCTCACGCCCCGCCTGCGCGACCCGCACCAGGTGCGCGCCGACCCTCGCGATCACCACCTCGGCGACCACCTCGCCGGTGTGCGCCCCGGCCTCGCCCCGGCGCTCGAAGCGCACCGCGGTGCTCTCCTCGCCGAGCTTCTTCACGTCCAGGCCCGACGCCTGGTAGGCCACCGGCCGCGCGCTGCCGCGCGGTCCCTCCCTGGTGTGGATGGTCCGGCACTTCTGCGCCTGCGCGCGGAACTGGGCGAACTCCCCACGCGCCTCCTCCGGGTCCTCGTGCGAGGCGAGCACGGTGGTCACGAAGGGACCGCTGCGCGTCCTGGCGAACCCGGCCTTGGCCGTGGTGTCCTCCTCGCTGTCGAACAGCTGCCCGCAGGAGTCCTCGGTGGGCTTCGGCACGCCGAAGCCGCGCTGGCGCGCGGAGCGCTCGCTGTCGCTGGCCCAGCCCTCGGGGAAGTCGACCGGGTCGAGGAGTGCGGCGCGCAGCTGCTGGTCGGACAGGGTGTCCGAGGAGAGCGGCAGTCCCGGCGCCACGGCGAAGCCCAGCACCGCGAGCCCCCCGACGGCGGCCATGCGTAGATGCGCGTACATGACTCCCATGGCGCCACCCGGACGCCGGGGCGGCCAGCGTCGTGCCGCCGTTCGGGTGAGCCGCGGCCGGTCCCGGCGGCCCGGGCGCCCCCTGCGCGAGCCCGCTCAGCCCTCGGGCTCCGCCTCCGGCTCCTCGGCCTGGACCGGCTCGACCAGCACCCGGTCGATGCGGTTGCGCCGCCCGGCCGCCGACTCCGCGGTCAGCCGCAGCCCGGCGAGCGGCGGGCCGGCGCGGCGGTTGTCCGCCTGCTCCCGGCTCACGTCGACGACGGCGCTTGCGCCCGCGATCGGCACCCGGCCCAGGGCCTTGGCCAGCAGCCCGCCCACCGTCTCCACGTCCTCGTCGTCCAGGCGCAGCCCGTACAGCTCGCCGAGGGCGCCCAGGTCGAGCCGCGCGGTGACCCGGTGCGCGCCCTCGTCGAGGCGCTCCACGGGCGGCAGTTCGGTGTCGTACTCGTCGGTGATCTCCCCGACGATCTCCTCCAGGATGTCCTCGATGGTGACCAGCCCCGCGGTGCCCCCGTACTCGTCGATGACGATCGCGACGTGGATGTGGTCGCGCTGCATCTCCCGGAGCAGGTCGCCGGCGTTCTTGGTGTCGGGCACGAACGTCGCCGGCCGCATCACCGTCTCGACAAGCTCCCCCTCCGCCTCGCGGCTGACGTGCACCTTCCTCGCCAGGTCCTTCAGGTAGGCGATGCCGACGATGTCGTCGTCGCTCTCGCCGGTGACCGGGATGCGCGAGAAGCCGGAGCGCAGCGCGAGGGTCAGGCCCTGCCTGAGGGTCTTGCGCCGGTCGATGGAGACCAGGTCGGTGCGCGGGACCATCACCTCGCGCACCAGGGTGTCGCCGAGCTCGAACACGGAGTGCACCATGCGGCGTTCCTCGTCCTCGATCAGCGACTCCCGCTCGGCGAGGTCCACCATGGCCCGCAGCTCGGCCTCCGAGGCGAAGGGGCCGCGGCGGAAGCCCTTGCCCGGGGTCAGCGCGTTGCCCAGCAGGATCAGCGACTGGGTGAGCGGGCCGAGGACCCGGCCGAGCGGCACCAGCACGTAGGCGGCCAGGGTCGTGGTGGCCAGGGGGTGCTGGCGGCCGATGGTGCGCGGCGAGACGCCGACCGCCACGAAGGAGAGCAGCACCATGATCCCGAAGGCCACGGTCAGCCCCGGCCAGGCGGAGCCGAACCACTTCAGGCTGCCGTAGGCGACCAGCACCGCCGCGGCCATCTCGCTGGCGACCCGCAGCAGCAGGGCCAGGTTGAGGTAGCGCGTCGGGTCGGCGGCGACCACCGCGAGACGGGCCGCGCCGCGGCGCCCGGACCGCTGGGCCTCCTCGGCCCGGAAGCTGGTGATGACCGCGAGGCCGGCCTCCGCGCAGGAGGCCAGCCAGGCCAGCGCCAGCAGGGCGACGACGGCCGTCAGCAGGGTGCCGGTCATGTCGTGGTGGGTGCCGGAGAGGGCCCGGACAGGCCCTGCTCGGCGCGCCAGCCGTCGACGATGGCCTTCTGCAGGCCGAACATCTCGGCCTTGTCGACGGGCTCCTCGTGGTCGTAGCCCAGCAGGTGGAGCACGCCATGGACGGTGAGCAACTGCAGCTCCTCGTCCATGGAGTGGCCGGTGGGAGCCGCGGCACCCTGGCTGCGGGCCACCTCGGGGCACAGGACGACGTCCCCGAGGAGGCCCTGGGCCGGCTCCTCCTCGTCCCTGGTGGGCGGGCGCAGCTCGTCCATCGGGAAGGACATCACGTCGGTGGGCCCCGGCAGATCCATCCACTGGAGGTGGAGCTGCTCCATGGCCGCGGTGTCCACCGCGATCACCGACAGCTCCGAGAGCGGGTGAATCCGCATCCTGGCCAGGGTGTAGCGGGCAATGTCGAGGATGGCCCGTTCGTCGATCTCCAGGCCGGACTCGTTGTTGACCTCGATCGCCATGTTCTCAGGCGGCTGCTTTCCGTTTACTGGGCGGTTCGGGTCCGGTCGTCGTACCGGTCGTACGCGTCGACGATACGGCCGACCAGCTTGTGCCGGACCACGTCCTGGCTGGTGAGCCGGGAGAAGTGGACGTCCTCCACGCCGTCGAGGATCTCCTGCACCTGCCGCAGGCCGCTCTTCGTGCCGCCCGGCAGGTCGACCTGGGTCACGTCGCCGGTGATCACGATCTTGGACTCGAACCCGAGGCGGGTGAGGAACATCTTCATCTGCTCGGGGTTCGTGTTCTGCGCCTCGTCCAGGATGATGAACGCGTCGTTCAGCGTCCGGCCGCGCATGTACGCCAGCGGCGCGACCTCGATCGTGCCCGCGCTCAGCAGCCGCGGGATCGAGTCGGGGTCGAGCATGTCGTGCAGCGCGTCGTACAGCGGCCGCAGGTAGGGGTCGATCTTCTCGTAGAGCGTGCCGGGCAGGAAGCCGAGACGCTCCCCCGCCTCGACCGCCGGCCTGGTCAGGATGATGCGGGTGACCTGCTTGGACTGCAGGGCCTGCACGGCCTTGGCCATGGCCAGGTAGGTCTTTCCCGTGCCGGCGGGGCCGATGCCGAAGACGATCGTGTGCCGGTCGATCGCGTCCACGTAACGCTTCTGATTGAGCGTCTTGGGCCGGATCGTCTTGCCCCGGTTGGACAGGATGTTCTGCGTCAGCACCTCGGCGGGGCTGGCGCCCTCCGTCTCCCCCGGGCCGCCGCGCAGCATCGCGATGGAGCGCTCCACCGCGTCCTCGCTCAGCGGCTGTCCGGTGCGCAGCACGAGCATCATCTCGTCGAAGAGCCGCTGCACGAGCCGGACCTCGGACGGGTCGCCGGTGGCGCTCACCTCATTGCCCCGGACGTGGATGTCGGTGGCGGGGAAAGCCCGCTCGATGACGCGCAGCAGCGCGTCGCCAGAGCCCAGCACCGTGACCATGGGGTGCTTCGCCGGAACGGTGAACCGGGCGGTCGCCTCAGCCGCGGGAGCCGCTGGCTGGTGAGTCGGTGTTTGCGTCATGGGCGGTCGCGTGCGGACCTGCTCATCCCTCTCTGAACTGGACACTGCCGGTGGTACCTGACCTCCGGGGTCCCAGGGTACGCCGCGCAACCGACAGAGCCCCAAGAAATAACGGACTGCGACGGGCCGGGTGCGCTGGGCCCCCGGCCCGCGCGGTCAGGGAACGGAAGGGCCCGAGAGGTAGTTCCCGTCCGCGTCGTAGGGCCAGGCGTTGGCCACGCAGCCGTCGAGCCCGTCGATCTGCTGCATCATCGCCGGGGCGGGCAGTCCAGGCCCCGGGCAGCCCTCGTGGCCGTGTCCGATGCGGTGGCCGACCTCGTGGTTGACGATGAGCGCGCGGTACTCGTGCAGCGGCCCAGGGAACTGCGGGGAGCCGGTGTTCCACCGCCTGAGGTTGACGACGACCTGATCGCCGACGTCGCAGTTGACCTCGCCGTGGGTGTGCAGGCCCGCGGCCCCGCAGATGCGGTCCACGGTGTCGGGGGTGGCGATCTTGATCTCGAAGTCGTAACTGCCCTCGGAGACCAGCTGGAAGGCGTCCACGCCGTCCGCCGTCCAGCCGCGGGGGTCGGCCAGGATGCCCTCGATCTCCGCCGCCGCCTCCTCCGGGTCCACCCCGGTGCCCACCTCCACCTGCACCATGTAGCGGCGGACGGTGGCGCCGCCGCCCACCGCCTCCCCCGAGGCGTCGGCCGTGACGAACTCGCCGGTGCCCGAGGTCGGGCCGGGGTCGCCCGTGGTCTCGCCTGATCCGGAACCCGCCGCCGAGGAGGCGGCGTCCCCGGCCTCCAGGGCCTCGTCCGGCTCCCCGCCGCCGGCGTCCGCTCCGTCCCCCGCTCCGCCGCCTTCTGCGTCCCGTTGCCCGTCCTCCGGCTCCGGCGCCGCGGAGCCGCCCGGGCCGGCCGAGGGTTCGGGGCGCGCCTCGGCGGCGTCCGTCCCGCCGCCGCGCAGGTGGACGAACGCCGTGACGGCCAGGCAGGCCACGCAGGCCAGGCAGGCCACGACCAGCACGGTCCCCCGCCGGCGGCGGGGACGCCCGCGGCGGCGGCTCGGCACGGCACGGCGGGAGCCGCCGCGCCGCCCGCGGGCGGCGGAGGCGGGCGGGGCGTTCTTGCGCTTCTTCCCGGAGGGCATGGGGCCGAGCGTGCGGGCCGGAGATGATCAATCCGGGTTCGTAAGGTCACGAGAAGACAACGGCGCACGCCCCCGCGCGCCCCCGCCCCGCCCGCGCTCGCGCCGCGTGTCCGCCCGCGCACCCTGCGCCGTGGGCGCCGACGCGCGCCCGGCCCTGTGTGATCCTTCTGTAACGGGATGCCCGCACGGCCCCCTCCCCTGCCCACCGCCGCACACGGCGTGCGCATACTTGGCCGCATGCCCCGAGTCCTCCTCGTCGAAGACGACCCTGCCGTCCGCAAGGGCGTACAGCTGGCTCTGGGGCACCAGGGGCACGAGGTCTCCCCGGCCGCCACCGGCGAGGAGGGCCTCGCGCTGCTCCCCTCCTTCCGGCCCGACGTCGTCGTCCTCGACCTGATGCTGCCCGGGCTCTCCGGCCTCGACGTCTGCCGCCACATCCGGGAGCGCGACCAGGTGCCGATCATCATCGTGACCGCGCGCGGCGACGACGTGGACGTCGTGGTCGGTCTTGAGGCGGGCGCGGACGACTACGTGGTCAAGCCGGTGCGGGCCCGGGTGCTCGACGCGCGGATACGCGCGGTACTGCGCCGCCTCGCCCCCTCCGCCGCCGAGGGCGTCAGGCCGCGCCCGGAGACGCACGGCACGCTGACGATCGACCGCACCGGCCTCGTCGTCACCCACGAGGGCAGGCAGGTCCCGCTCGCCCCCTCGGAACTGCGCCTGCTGCTGACGCTCTCCGCCTCGCCCGGGCAGGTGCTCAGCCGCCAGCAACTCCTCGAAGCCGTCTGGGAGCACAGCTACCACGGCGACATCCGGCTGGTGGACGCGTGCGTGAAGCGGCTGCGCAGCAAGCTGGGCGAGGCCGCGCGGTACGTCCACACCGTGCGCGGCTTCGGCTACTGCTTCCGCGCCGCCTGAGGCCGGTGCCGCCGTGAGCCGCCCCGCACAGGCCGCGCCGGCCGGCCGCGCCGGCCCCCGCCCGGGCCGCACCGGGCCGTGGGGGCGCGCCCTGCGGGCCCTGCGCGGGCTGCGCGTCCGCCTCGTCGTCGGCTTCGCCCTGGTCGCCGCGGTCAGCGCCCTGGGCACCGGGCTGCTGGCCTTCCGCGAGGCCCGCACCGGCGTGCTGCAGCAGAGCCAGGACGTGGTGATCAAGCAGTTCCGCGACAGCGTCGACGCGCTGACGCGCGGCGTCCGCGCCTCCCCGACCCAACGGGAACTCCAGTCCCTGGTCGACGCGGTGGCCGGCGCGCACCAGTCGCAGGGCTGGCAGGTGCTCGCCACCTACGAGGGGCTCCGGGCCGCCTCCGGCTCCGCGGAGACCTTCGGCCGGCTCAGCCGGGAGCTGCGCGAGGCCGTGGCCGAGCGGCCCGCCGCCGTCTTCCAGCGGGTCGACGCCGGCGGCCGCCCCTACCTGGTCGTCGGGCTCCCCGTCGTCTACGGCAGCGGGAGGGGCGGGACGGTCCTCTCCGGGCTCGCCTGCTACCTGGTCGTGGCGCAGGACACCGAGCAGGCGTACGTCACGGCCATCATCGCCGCCGTGGAGCACGCCACGCTGTCGGCGCTCGGCGGCGCCGTCGTGCTGGCGCTGCTCGCCGCCCGCGGGGTGCTGCGGCCCGTGCGCGCGCTGCGCGGGGCGACCCGAAGGATGGCCGAGGGCCACCTCGACGTGCGGCTCACCGTGCACGGCTCCGACGAACTCGCCGACCTGTCACGCTCGTTCAACGACACCGCGGCGGCGCTCGAACAGTCGGTGGCGGAGCTGCGCCGGCTGGAGGCGCAGGCCCGCCGCTTCGCCGCCGACGTCTCGCACGAGCTGCGCACGCCGCTGGCCGCCATGGCGGCGGTCACCGACGTGCTCGACGAGGAGGCGCCGCGGCTCGACGGCAGGACCGGGGACGCGGTGCGGCTGATCAGCGAGGAGACCGCGCGGCTGAGCCGACTGGTGAACGACCTGATGGAGATGTCCCGCTTCGACGCGGGCGCCGCCGTGCTCGCCCTGGACGAGTTCGACGTGGCCGAGTCCCTCCGGCACACCCTCGCCGCCCGCGGCTGGGGCGACCTGGTGGAGACCCGGCTGCCCCCGCCCGGCGCGGCGCGGGCCAGGCTCGACCCGCGCCGCCTGGACGTCGTCGTCGCCAACCTGGTCGGGAACGCGCTGCGGCACGGCGCGCCGCCGGTGCGGCTCTCGCTCGGCACCAGGCAGGACCCCACGGAAGGAGCGTGGCTGATCATCGAGGTCACCGACGAGGGCCCGGGCATACCCGAGGCCGCCCTGCCCCACATCTTCGAGCGCTTCTACAAGGCCGACGCCACCAGGGCCCGCAGCGAGAGCAGCGGCCTCGGGCTGGCCATTGCCGCGGAGAACGTCCACCTGCACGGGGGACGGGTCCGCGCCGCGAACCGGCCGGGCGGCGGCACCGCCTTCAGCGTCGAGCTGCCGGTGCGCCGCGCATGAGCGGCCCACGCCGCCCGAGGCGCCCGGGCCGCACGCCGGGCGGCCCGCGCCCGCCGGCCGCGCTGGGCCTCCTGCCGGCCGCGGCACTGCTCGCGGCCTGTGGCGTGCCGCCCTCCGACGTCATCCAGACCGGCCCGCCGGCCACCGGCCTGCCCGCGGACACCCTGCTCTACTTCGTGTCCCCCTACGACGACTCGCTGGTGGCCACGCCCCGCCGCACCGAGGGGCCCGCCGACGTGTCCACCGCCCTCGGCCTGCTCCTCGACGGGCCCGACGAGGAGGAGAGCGACCGGCTCGCGACCCGGCTGTCCGGCCTGCCGGGCCCGCCCGCCGTGACCACCGGCCTCTCCGGCGTCGTCCTCACCTTCTCCGCCGGCACCGGACCGCTCGACGAGACCGCCCAGGGCCAGCTGGTGTGCACCGCGGCGGAGGCCTTCCGCGCCACCGGCCCCACGCCCCGCGGCCGGGCCGCCGCCGCGGAGGCCTTGCGCGCGGCGGGGGAGCCGGTGCCCGCCCCGGGGCCGATCACCGTCGAGCTACGCGGGGACGGCTGGAAGGCCGCCAGGGAGGCATCCTTCTGCCCCGAGCCCTGACGCCCACGCCGTGCGGGCCCGGCCGTGAACGGGCCGGCGTGGCACGGCGGTTGGGCCCGCTTTCCGGGGACGGGCCGGGGCCTTCCCGGAAGGGCGTGCGGGCGATTCGGGGAGCCGGAGGCGGCCGGGTCAGCAGCCGCGGAAGCCCAGGGTGGGCACCGCCCTGCGGCGCGGCCAGCCGGGCGCCGGGCCGGGCAGCAGGCCGTCGAGAAAGGCGTAGCGCCGCCGCTCCCGGTCCAGTCCTGAGCCCGGCTCGCTGACCCGCTGCCACCAGGCGGCCACCTCTCCCCAGCCGGGCGCGGAGAGCGAGCCGCCGAACTCCTGCACGGAGAGCGCGGCGGTGAGACCCGCAAGCGCCAGCCGGTCCGCGAGCGGCCAGCCCGCGAGGGTGCCGGTGATGAAGCCCGCGGTGAAGACGTCGCCCGCGCCCGTGGTGTCGAGGGCCGGCACCACGATCGCGGGCACCTCCGCGGTCTCGCCCGTGCGCCCGTCGGCGGCGTACGCCCCCTCGGCGCCCATGGTGACCACCGCCAGGGGCACCAGCTCGGTCAGCGCCCTGGCCGCGGCCTGCGGCGAGTCCGTGCGGGTGTAGCGCACCGCCTCCGCGGCGTTCGGCAGGAAGGCCTCGCAGAAGGCCAGATCGGGCAGCGCGGCCAGGTCCCAGGCCCCGGTCTCGTCCCAGCCGACGTCCGCGAAGACCAGGCTGCCCGCCCGGGCCGCGTCCTTGATCCACGCCTGCGGCTGGCCGGGGCGCAGCGAGGCGACGCAGGAGCGCGCGGGCGGCGGCAGCTCCGCGCCCCCGGGCGGGCCCTCGGGCAGCGGGGCGTCGTGCCCGTGGGTGACCATGGTGCGCTCGCCCTCGTAGGCCATCGAGACCGTCACCGGCGAGTGCCAGCCGGGGACCAGGCGGGAGAGCGTCAGGTCGATGCCCTCGCCGCGCTCCAGGGTCTCCCAGCAGTACTCGCCGTACTTGTCGTCGCCGAAGGCGGCCGCGAGCGAGGTGCGCAGCCCGAGCCTGGCGAGCGCCGTCGCCATGTTGGCGACGCCGCCGGGGCTGGACCCCATGCCCCTGGCCCAGGTCTCGGTGCCGCGCACCGGCGCGGCGTCCAGGCCGGTGAAGACGATGTCGAGGAACACCGTGCCCGTCAGGTACACATCACAGCTGGGGTCGGTCTCCCGGCGCACCGCGGCCAGCGGGTCGAAGGACGTGCGCGCGTGCGGGTCCCAGCCGGGCTGCCGCCGGCCTCCATAGGCGGCGAACGCGCGCGGCTCCTCGGGCGGCGCGGGGAAGCCGGCCGGCCCGTCCTGCTCCTCGGTCACCAGGTGCTCCCGGTCATGTGGCGGTCTCTTCTACGGTACGTTCCGGCCCATGAGGCTCACGATCGTCGGCGGGGGCGGATTCCGCGTCCCCCTGGTATACCGGGCGCTACTGACAGAACGGGCGCCGGAGGCGGAGGGCAGGGCGGCCGGGCGGTGCACGCGGGTGACGCTCTACGACACCGACCTGGCGCGGGCCCGGGTCGTGGCCTCGGTGCTGACCGCGCTCGGGGCGGACGTCCCCTGGGCGCCCGAGGTGCGGGTGGCCGAGGGGCTCGACGAGGCGCTGCGCGGCGCCGACTTCGTGTTCTGCGCGGTGCGGGTGGGCGGCACGGCCGGCCGGGTGCGGGACGAGCGGGTGCCGCTCGCCGAGGGGGTCCTCGGCCAGGAGACGGTGGGCGCGGGCGGCGTGCTCTACGGGCTGCGCACCGTGCCGGTGGCCCTGCGGATCGCCGAGCGGACGCGGGCGGTCGCGCCCGGGGCGTGGCTGATCAACTTCACCAATCCGGCGGGCATGGTGACCGAGGCGATGTCGGCGGTGCTCGGGCACCGGGTGATCGGGATCTGCGACTCGCCCGTCGGCCTGGTGCGGCGGGCGGCGCGGGCCGCGGGCGCCGACCCGGCCGCGGTCGGCTTCGGCTACGTGGGCCTCAACCACCTGGGCTGGCTGCTCTCGCTGACCCACCAGGGCACCGACCTGCTGCCCGGGCTGCTCGCCGACGACGCGGCGCTGGCCTCCTTCGAGGAGGGGCGGCTCTTCGGCGGCGCCTGGCTGCGCGCGCTCGGCGCCCTGCCCAACGAGTACCTGCACTACTACTACTTCGGCCGGGAGACGCTGGCGGCGACGCGGGAGGCGGCGCTGACGCGGGGCGAGTTCCTCGACCGGCAGCAGAGCGCCTTCTTCGCCGAGGCGGAGCGCGCCGCACGCCGGGCGCCCGCCGAGGCGCTCGCCCTGTGGGAGCGCACGCGCCTGGAGCGCGAGGAGACCTACGGCGCCGAGGCGCGCGCCGCCTCGGGCGGCGGGGAACGCGACAGTTGCGACCTGGAGGGCGGCGGCTACGAGCGGGTGGCGCTCGACCTGATGCGGGCGATCGCGAACGACCGGCGCGCGCGCCTGATCCTCAACGTCCGCAACGGCGGCGCCGTGCCCGCGCTGCCCGGGCACGCCATCGTGGAGACGGTCTGCGAGGTGGACGCCCAGGGCGCGCGGCCGGTGCCCTGCATCTCGCCCGGGATGGCGGAGGTGGGGCTGATGCTCCAGGTGAAGGCGGTGGAGCGGGCCACCATCGAGGCCGCCGTCACCGGCTCGCGGCGCGCCGCCCTGCGCGCCCTGAGCCTGCATCCGCTGGTGGACTCCCCCGCGGTCGCCGCCCGCATCCTGGAGCGGGCGGACCTGCCCGCGCCCGCCTGAGCGCCCCGGCGCCCACCGGGCGCAGTCCACGCCCGCGCGCACGCCGGATCGTCGGCGCCGCGGGCGGCCGGGGCGCACCCCGGGTGGACGCGCCGGGGGCAGTGCGCGCCGGGGGCGTGCGGGCCGGGCGCGCCGGTGCGGGCGCGCCGGTGCGGCGGGGAACCCCGGCGTCAGGCCCGGCGCGGCACCGGCACCCGCGCCAGGTCCTCGGCCACCGTCAACTCCCCCTGGAATCCGGCCGCCCTGGCCTCCCCGGCGAACTCGGCCGGATCCCCGTACCGCTGCGAGAAGTGGGTCAGCACCAGATGCCGCACCCCGCTCCCGGCGGCCACCGCGCCCGCCTGCCCGGCGGTCAGGTGCCCGTACTCCTCGGCGAGCGCGGCGTCCCGGTCGAGAAAGGTGGACTCGATCACCAGCAGGTCGCAGCCCTCGGCCAGCGCGTACACGCCGGGGCACAGCCGCGTGTCCATGACGAACGCGAACCGCTGCCCGCGCCTCGGCTCGCTGACCTCCTCCAGGCGGACGCCGCGCAGCTCGCCCTCTCGTTGCAGCAGGCGCACCTCGGGCCCGGCGATGCCGTGGGCGGCGAGGCGTTCCGGCAGCATCCGGCGGCCGTCCGGCTCGACCAGGCGGTAGCCGAAGGACTCCACGGGGTGCGAGAGCCGGTGCGCGCTGAGCGTGAAGCCCGCCCTGGCGGGCGCCTGACCCGGCCCGTCCTCGGGCACGGAGGCGTCCAGCTCGCCCTCGTCGCGCACCGGCCGCGGCTGAAGGTGCGCGGTCTGCCGGTAGGACGTCGCCAGCCGCAGCCGGTCGAAGAACTCCTGGCCACTGGCCGGGTAGTGGAACACCACCGGGTGGGGCACCCGGTCCAGGCTGATGCGCTGGATCACCCCGGCCAGCCCGAGGGAGTGGTCCCCGTGGAAGTGCGTGACGCACACCCGGGTCAGCTGGTGGGCGCTGATCCCGGCGAACAGCATCTGCCGCTGGGTGCCCTCGCCCGGGTCGAAGAGCAGGGTCTCGGTGTCCCAGCGCAGCGCGTACCCGTTGTGGTTGCGGTGCCGGGTCGGGACCTGGCTGGCCGTGCCGAGCACCACCAGCTCGCGGGCGGAAAGCGGGGTCTTCACCACGCGGGGTCCGCGCCTAGCCGGGCGGCCACTGCAGGCCGCGGCCGCCGAGCACGTGCGCGTGCACGTGGAAGACGGTCTGCCCGGCGCCCGTCCCGGTGTTGAGGACCACGCGGTAGCCCGTCTCGTCGACCTTGTCCCCCACGGCCACCTCGTGCGCCTCGCGCAGCAGGTCGGCGGCCAGCTCGGGGGCGCCCGCGGCCAGCGCGGCGGCCGTCGGGTAGTGCGCCCGGGGAATCACCAGCACGTGGGTGGGCGCCTGCGGGTTGATGTCCCGGAAGGCGACGGTGGTCTCCGTCTCCCGGACGATCGTCGCCGGGACCTCCCCCGCCACGATCTTGCAGAACAGGCAGTCGGCCTGCGGTTCGCCCGCCATTGCCCCCGTGCCCTCCTCGTTCGGCCTGGCCGGCTGTGCGTCGGCCGTGCATCCGTCTGTCTCGGTGTGCGCCGGCGCGTACCGGCGTGCGCGGGCGCACACCCGCCGCCACCCGACCCTGCTACCCGCCCCGGCGTTCGGGGCAGGCGGATCGCGGTGCCGCGGGCCGCCCGGGCACGCCCCGGATGCTACCGCCTGCCGCGGGAGGCCTCAGCGCCAGCGTCCCGAGCGGGCCAGGAGCAGGGCGGCGGCGACGGTGCCCGCCGTGGAGGTCCGCAGCACGGTGGGCCCCAGCCGGTACGCGCCCGCGCCGGCCGCGGCGAAGGCGGCGAGTTCCTCGGGCGAGACCCCGCCCTCGGGACCGACCAGGAGCACCACCTCGCCCGAGGCGGGGAGTTCGGCGGTCGCCAGCGGGGCCGCGCCCTCCTCGTGGAGCACCGCGGCGAAGGCCGCCCTCCCGAGCAGCGCCGCGGCCTGGCGGGTGGTGACCTGGTCCGTCACCTCCGGCACCCGCAGCCTCCGCGACTGCTTGGCCGCCTCGCGCGCCGTCGCACGCCACTTGGCGAGCGCCTTCTGCCCGCGCTCCCCCTTCCACTGGGTGACGCAGCGGGAGGCCGCCCAGGGCACGATCGTGTCGACCCCGGTCTCGGTCATGGTCTCCACGGCCAGCTCGCCGCGGTCGCCCTTGGGCAGCGCCTGGATCACGGTCAGCGCGGGGCTCGGCGACGGTTCCCCGCGCACCTCGTCCACCCGCACGTCGAGCCGGTCGCGCCCCTCGACGGCGGTCACCGTGCCGAACGCGCCGCGGCCCGCGCCGTCGCTCAGCACCACGGCCTCGCCGACGCGCAGCCGGCGCACGGCCACGGCGTGCCGCCCCTCGGCGCCCTCGAGCCGCAGCGTCCGGCCGGGCGCGGCCCCGGCGATGCTCCCGGGGTCCGCGAGGAAGACCGGTGCGGTGCTCATGTGCGAAGAGGCCCCTCTGCCCCGGCGGGCTCGGCGGTGGGAAGGCGCGGACGGTCAGCGGCCGTTGAAGGCATCCTTCAGCCGGGAGAACAGCCCCTGCTGCCCCGGCTGGAACTGGCCCATCGGCCGCTCCTCGCCCCGCAGCTTCGCCAGCCGCCGCAGCAGCTCCTCCTGCTCGGGCTCCAGCTTGGTCGGGGTCTGCACCTCCACGTGCACCACCAGGTCGCCGCGGCCCGAACTGCGCAGGTGGGTGACGCCCCTGGAGTGCAGCGGGATCGACTGGCCGGACTGCGTGCCGGGCCTGATGTCGACCTCCTCGATGCCGTCCAGCGTCTCCAGCGGCACCTTCGTGCCGAGCGCCGCCGCCGTCATCGGGATGGTCACCGTGCAGTGCAGGTCGTCGCCGCGGCGCTGGAAGACGGCGTGCGGCTTCTCCCTGATCTCCACGTAGAGGTCGCCGGCCGGCCCGCCGCCGGGCCCGACCTCGCCCTCTCCGGCGAGCTGGATGCGCGTGCCGTTGTCCACCCCGGCGGGGATCTTCACCGTCAGGGTGCGCCGGGTGCGGACCCGGCCGTCGCCCGCGCACTCGGGGCAGGGGTTGGGCACCACGGTCCCGAAGCCCTGGCACTGCGGGCAGGGCCGCGAGGTCATCACCTGGCCGAGGAAGGACCGCGTCACCTGGGAGACCTCGCCGCGCCCGCGGCACATGTCGCAGGTCTGCGCCGAGGTGCCGGGGGCCGCGCCCTCGCCGTTGCAGGTCGAGCACACGGTGGCCGTGTCGACCTGGATCTCCTTGGTGGTGCCGAACGTCGCCTCGTTGAGGTCGATCTCCAGGCGGATCATGGCGTCCTGGCCGCGCCGGGTGCGCGACTTCGGGCCGCGCTGCGAGGCGGTGCCGAAGAAGGCGTCCATGATGTCGGAGAAGTTCCCGAAGCCGGCCGCGCCGAAGCCCCCGCCCGCCCCCGCCGAGCTCCCCATCGGGTCGCCGCCGAGGTCGTACATCTGCTTCTTCTGCGGATCGGAGAGCACCTCGTAGGCGGTGTTGATCTCCTTGAACCGCTCCTGGGTCTTCGGGTCGGGGTTGACGTCCGGGTGCAGCTCCCGGGCCAGCCTGCGGAATGCCTTCTTGATCTCCTCCTGCGAGGCGTCCCGCTGCACGCCGAGGATCTCGTAGTAGTCCGTCGCCACTCAGTTCTCCGCGAGGATCTGTCCGACGTACCGTGCCACTGCGCGCACCGCTCCCATCGTTCCCGGGTAGTCCATGCGGGTCGGTCCGACCACGCCGAGCTTCGCGACCGCCTCGTCCCCCGAACCGTAGCCGACCGAGACGACGGACGTGGACGTGAGTCCCTCGTGAACATTCTCATGTCCGATGCGGACGGTCACCCCGGTGTCCGTGGCCTCGCCCAGCAGCCTCAGGAGCACCACCTGCTCCTCCAGCGCCTCGAGCACCGGGCGGATCGTCAGCGGGAAATCCTGCGCGAACCGGGTCAGGTTGGAGGTGCCGCCGATCAGCAGCCGCTCCTCCGTCTCCTCCACCAGCGTCTCCAGCAGCGTGGAGAGCACGGTCGAGACCGTGCCCCGCTCCTCCGGCTCGAAGGAGTCCGGCAGGTCCGCCACCAGCGGCGGCACCTCGGGGAACCGCTGGCCGTCGATCCGGCTGTTCAGCCGGGCCCGCAGGTCGGCGAGCGAGGTCTCGCCGAACGGCGCCGGGCAGTCGACGACCCGCTGCTCGACGCGGCCGGTGTCGGTGATGAGCACCAGCATCAGCCGGGCGGGAGCCAGCGAGAGCAATTCCACGTGCCGCACCGTGGAGCGGCTGAGGGAGGGGTACTGCACGACCGCGACCTGCCTGGTCAGCTGCGCGAGCAGCCGGACCGTGCGGCCGACGACGTCGTCGAGGTCGACGGCGCCGTCCAGGAAGTTCTGGATCGCGCGGCGCTCGGCGGCCGACAGGGGCCGCACCCCGGCAAGCCGGTCGACGAAGAGCCGGTACCCCTTGTCCGTGGGCACCCGGCCCGCGCTCGTGTGCGGCTGCGCGATGTACCCCTCGTCCTCAAGCGCTGCCATGTCGTTGCGCACCGTGGCCGGGGACACCTGCAGATTGTGCCGCTCCGTGAGCGCCTTGGAACCCACCGGCTCCTCGGTGCCCACATAGTCCTGGACGATGGCCCGCAGCACCTCAAGCCTGCGTTCACTCAGCATGCGGCACTCCACCTCCCGTCCGGCCGACCGGTCCAGCTGCCGTCCTGGCACTCTTCGGCAGGGAGTGCCAACCCTGCTCCAGTGTACGGCCGGGCAGTAGGGCCAGGGAATCGCGAACGAGCACACAGTCTGCGGCACTGGTGGATGCACCAGCCCGCCCGCGTCCGCCCGCGCCACCCGGCGCGCGTTCGGTGACCGTCCGGTGACCGTTCGGCGAGTGTTCGGCGAGTGTTCGGTGCCTGTGGGTGCCTGTGGGTGGCTGCCGGTGGCTGCCGGGTCTGTCGGTGACTGCCGGGCCTGTCGGTGACTGCCGCCGGTCGCCCGGCGGGTGGCACTGGTGGCCGGGGTGGAACGGAGAGCCGGAGTGACCGGGCCGGGGGCCCGGGGGCCGGAGTGGCCCGGTCCGGTGTGGCCGGGGGATGCTCCCCGGTGGCTAGGGTCGCGGCATGCCGGAATGGGAACGGAAGTGGGAAGAGCTGCGGCCCGGGGTGCTGCGTACGCGGCTGCCCGGCTGGGACGAGACCGTGGGCGCCGTCGCCCTGGCGGACGGGGTGCTGCTGGTGGACGCGGGGCCCTCGCTGCCCGCCGGGGCGCGCGCCGGGCGCGAGGCCGCGCACCTGCTCGGCCTGCCGGTCACCCGCCTCGTCGTCACGCACCCGCACTTCGACCACGCCCTGGGCGCGGGGGCCTTCCCCGACGCGGAGCGCTTCGGGCCATCGGGCCTGGCCGGGGCGGACCTCGCGCGGGATCTCGCCGGGGATGCGGTGCGCCACGGGCTCGACGCCGCGCAGGCGCGGCGGGCGGCCGGGGCCCTGGGGCGCGGCGGCCCGTGGCGCGAGGTCGCGGGCGAACTCCGGCTCGGCACCGGGTCCGCGCCCGGGCGCGTGGGGGAGGTCCTCCTGCACGACCTGGGGCCCGCGCACTCGCCCCGGGACGTGGCGGTGCTGGTGCCGGGCACGCCCCCGGTGCTGTTCTGCGGGGACCTCGTGGAGGAGTCGGGCGAGCCCCAGGCAGGCCCCGACGCAGAACCCGCGCGCTGGCCCGCCGCGCTCGGCCGGCTGCTTGCGCTCGGCGGGCCGGAGGCCAGGTACGTCCCCGGCCACGGGGCGGTCGTCGACGCGGCGTTCGTCGAGGCGCAGCGCCGCACCCTGGCCGCCCGCTTCGGCACACCGGGCGCAGCGGAGGGCTGAGGGGCGCGCGGACGTGGGCGCGTGACGGCCGACGCGCGGGGGCGGCCGCGTGGGCAGTAGGCGCGCGGTGGCGCGGCGCGGCGCCCCGGGAGCGCGTTGTCGCGCCCCCGGGAGCGCGTTGTCGGCGGGAGGCGGGGCATGGGAGCGCGCGTCCGCGCGGAAGGGGGGCGTGCGCGACGCGCGACGCGGGGTACGGGCCGCGGGTACGGGGGTGCGGGCGCGCAGTCCGTGGTCGCGAGTCCGCCGGGTCCGGGACGGCGGGGGCGCGGGGCTGCGAGCGCGGGTCCGCGGGGGCGGGAACGCGGGCTTGGGTCTGCCGGTACGGGTCCGCGGGGACGGGACTGCGGGCGTGGGGCCGCGGGCGGCGGCTCTGCTCGTGCGGGGCTGCGGTGCGGAAAGGGGGCCGGGCGAGGGCCGGTTGGGGCCGCGGGCTCCGGGGCGCCGCGGCGCGGCCACCGGACATAATGCGCCCATGCGCAGCCGCAGGTACGACCCCGACCTGACGCCGCCCTGGCAGCGGCGCACGCCCGTTCCCGAGGTGGCAGCCGAGCCCGGCCTCGTCGTGGAGGAGGCGGCCAGCGGCTTCTGCGGCGCCGTGATCCGCTGCGAGAAGACGGCCGGCGGCCCGACCGTCACCCTGGAGGACCGCTTCGGGACGCACCGGGTCTTCCCGATGGAGCCGCGCGGCTTCCTGCTCGAGGGAAAGCCGGTCACCCTCGTCGGGCCGCGAAAGGCGCCGCCCGCCGCGGGGCCCCGGCGCACGGCCTCCGGCTCGCTCGCCGTGCCGGGCGCACCGGCGCGGGTCGCGCGCGCCGGGCGCATCTACGTGGAGGGGCGGCACGACGCCGAGCTGGTGGAGAAGGTCTGGGGCGACGACCTGCGGATCGAGGGCGTGGTCGTGGAGTACCTGGCGGGAGTCGACGACCTCCCGGAGATCGTGCGGGAGTTCGGCCCGACGCCCGAGGCGCGGCTCGGGGTGCTCGTGGACCACCTGGTGCCCGGCTCCAAGGAGTCGCGGATCGCGGAGGCGGTGACCGGCGAGAACGTCCTGGTGGTCGGTCACCCCTTCGTCGACGTCTGGGCGGCGGTGAAGCCCGCGGCGGTGGGCATCCCGGCCTGGCCGGCCGTCCCGCGCGGACAGGACTGGAAGACCGGCGTGTGCCGCGCCCTCGGCTGGCCGGAGAACACCGGCGCGGCCTGGCGGCGCATCCTCTCCTCGGTGCGTGACTTCCGCGACCTCGAACCCGCCCTGCTCGGCCCGGTGGAGCACCTGATCGACCACGTGACGGTGGGCGGTCCCGCGGGGCCGGGGGGCTGAGGGCGGCGGGGCCGGGGCGTTCCGCGGCGAGCCGGGGCGTTCCGCGGCGGGCCGGGGCGTTCCGCGGCGGGCCGGGGACAATGGGGACATGCCCTCGACCCTCCCCGACGGCGAGCCGGTGCCCGCGGACGGCGGGCTGCCACCCGCCGCGCTGGCCGGCGCCGCAGCACGGCCGCTCGCGTTCTACCTGCACGTCCCGTACTGCGCCACCCGCTGCGGGTACTGCGACTTCAACACGTACACGGCGAGCGAGCTGCGCGGCTCCGGCGGCACGCTCGCCTCGCGGGAGAACTACGCGGAGGCCGTCGCCGAGGAGGTCAGGCTGGCCCGCAAGGTCCTCGGGGACGACCCGCGGCGGGTGAGCACCGTGTTCTTCGGCGGCGGTACGCCCACCCTGCTGCCGCCCGCCGACCTGGGGCGGATGCTCGACGCGGTCCGCAAGGAGTTCGGCCTCGCCGAGGACGCCGAGATCACCACGGAGGCGAATCCCGAGTCGGTCGGCCCGGCCTCCCTCGCCGCGCTCCG
The DNA here is from genome assembly GCF_003626535.1 of Streptomyces hoynatensis. GTDB lineage: Bacteria > Actinomycetota > Actinomycetes > Streptomycetales > Streptomycetaceae > Streptomyces > Streptomyces hoynatensis. The sequence goes on along the minus strand of NZ_RBAL01000002.1, from coordinate 131,142 downwards.
CGAGGCCGGTTTCACCCGGATCTCCTTCGGCATGCAGAGCGCCCGCGCCCACGTGCTGGCCGTGCTGGAGCGCAGGCACACCCCCGGCCGCCCCGAGGCCTGCGTGGCGGAGGCGCGCGCCGCCGGTTTCGCGCACGTCAGCCTCGACCTGATCTACGGCACGCCGGGCGAGAGCGACGCGGACTGGCGGGCCTCGCTGACGGCGGCGATCGGCGCGGGCCCCGACCACGTCTCGGCCTACTCGCTGATCGTCGAGGAGGGCACGCGGCTGGCGCGGCGGGTACGGCGCGGGGAGATCCCGGACACCGACGAGGACGTCAACGCCGACCGCTACCTGATCGCGGAGGAGGAGCTGACCGCCGCGGGCTTCGGCTGGTACGAGATCTCGAACTGGGCGGCCTCGCCCGCGGACCGCTGCCGGCACAACGAGCTGTACTGGCGGGGCGCGGACTGGTGGGGGGCGGGTCCGGGGGCGCACAGCCACGTGGGGGGCGTGCGGTGGTGGAACGTGAAGCATCCGGGCGCGTACGCGCAGGCGCTCTCCCACGGGCGTTCCCCGGGCGCGGGGCGCGAGGTGCTGTCGGCGGAGGACCGCCGGGTGGAGCGGATCATGCTGGAGCTGCGGCTCGCCGACGGATGCGAGACCGGGCTGCTGCGCGAGCGGGGACGGGCCGCGGCGCGCCGGGCGGCGGCCGACGGCCTCCTCGACGCCGCGGCCCTCGCGGGGGGCCGGGCGGTGCTGACGCTGCGCGGCAGGCTCCTCGCCGACGCGCTCACCCGCGACCTGGTCGACTGAGCCGCGCCGCCCCGGCGCCCGTTCCCTTCCCCCCTCTTCCCCCTGCGCGGCCGAGCGCAGGGGGCGGCGGGGACGGACCTCCGCGGGCGCCGGCACGGGCCCCCGCCTGCCCGGCTTCGGCGACCGGGCGGGCTGCGGCGACCCGCCGGGGCCGGCAGCCGGCCGGGGTTGGGCGGCCGGCCGACTACGCGTCGGCGTACATGTCGTCGATCAGCTCGTGGAACTTCGCCTCCACGTTGCCCCGCTTCAGCTTCAGGCTCGGCGTCATGTCCCCGTGCTCCACGTCCAGCTCGCGCGGCAGCAGCCGGAACTTCTTCAGCGTCTGCCAGCGCTGGAGCCCCGCGTTCAGCTCCTGGACGTAGCCCTCGATCAGCTCCCGGGTCCGCGGGTGCGCGACGACCTCCGCGTAGCCGCCAGGGACGCCGTTCTCCCGGGCCCAGTTCATGATCGACGCCTCCTCCAGCGCGATCAGTGCCGAGCAGTACTTGCGGCCCGCGCCGATCACCTGCATCTGCGCCACGTAGGGGCAGACCGCCTTGAACCTGCCCTCGATCTCGGTCGGCGCCACGTACTTGCCGCCCGAGGTCTTGAACAGGTCCTTCTTGCGGTCGGTGATCCGCAGGAAGCCGTCGTCGGAGAGTTCGCCGATGTCCCCGGTGTGGAACCAGCCCTCGCCGTCGAGCACCTCGGCCGTCTGCTCGGGCAGCCCGTGGTAGCCGTCCATGATCCCCGGGCCGCGCAGCAGGACCTCGCCGTCCTCCGCGAGGCGTACCTCAAGCCCGGGGAACGCCTTGCCCACCGTGCCGGTGCGCAGCGCGGGACCCGGGTTCAGGAAGCTGGCCGCCGCCGACTCGGTGAGGCCGTAGCCCTCGAGGATGGGAATGCCGGCGCCGGTGAAGAAGTAGCCGATCTCTGGGGTGAGCGCGGCGGAGCCGGAGACGCAGGCCCTGATCCGGCCGCCGAACGCCTCCCTGAGCCGCGCGTAGACGAGCCGGTCGGCGACGGCGTGGCGGGCCCGCAGGCCCATCGGGACGGCGTGGGTGCCGGTGCGCCGGAAGCTCTCCTGCTCGGCGCGGGCGTACTCCCTGGCCACCCCGGCCGCCCAGGTGAAGATGCGGAAGCGGAGGGCGCCGCCCTCCTTGGCGCGCATGGCGGCCCCGTTGTAGACCCGCTCGAAGATCCGCGGCACGCCGCACATGATCGTGGGGCGCACCACCGGCATGTTCTCGACGATCTTGTCCACGCGGCCGTCCACCGCCATCACGTGCCCCACCTTGATGTGGGCGGAGAGCAGCACCTTGCCGAAGACGTGCGCGAGCGGGAGCCAGAGGTACTGGAGGTCGGCGGGCTCCAGCATGCTCACGGCCTCGATGGCGTGGCCCATGTACGACCAGGTGTCCTGGCGCAGCCGCACGCCCTTGGGGCGGCCGGTGGTGCCCGAGGTGTAGATGAGGGTGGCCAGCTGCCCGGGCCGCAGCGCGGCGACCGTCTCCCTGACGCAGTCCGGCTTCTTCTCCAGGTAGGCGGCGCCGCGCTCGGCGAGGGCGGCGAGCGAGAGCACCCAGCCCTCGGGGTCGCCCTCGGCGGGGAGCGCGTCGGCGGCCTCGATGACGACCACGTGCGCGAGCGCGGGCAGCCGGTCCCGCAGCTCGCGCACCTTCGCCAGCTGGGCGGCGTCCTCGGCGATCAGCACCCGGCTGCCCGAGTCGGAGAGGATGTAGGCGGTCTCGTCGGCGTTGGTCTGCGCGTAGACCGTGGTCGTGGCCGCGCCGGCGCACATGATCCCGAGGTCGGCCAGTATCCAGTCCACGCGGGTGCTGGAGGCGATCGCCACCCGCTCCTCCGGCCGCACCCCGAGGTCCATGAGGCCCGCGGCGATCGCGTAGACCCGCTCCGCGGCCTCGGCCCAGGTGTAGCCACGCCACTCGTCGGGACCCTCCCCGGCGGAGGGCACCGGGTAGCGGAACGCCTCCCGGTCCGGGGTGGCCGCGACGCGGTCGAGGAACAGGTGCGCCAAGGAGGGCGGGCGCTGGTCGAGCGAGTGCTGCTGCTTGTCGGTCACGACTTCCTCCGGGTGCCGCGCTGCAACGGGGGTGACTTGCCGGTAACTTTTCGGGTGGCGATCAGACTAGATGCCGCGGCGCCCGCGCGTAAGGGGCTCTATTTCTTGTTTTTCCCCTCGCCGCCTTCGGAGTCGGAGGACAGCGCGGCGATGAACGCCTCCTGCGGAACTTCCACGCGCCCCACCATCTTCATGCGCTTTTTCCCCTCCTTCTGCTTCTCAAGCAGCTTGCGCTTACGGGAGATATCGCCTCCGTAGCACTTGGAGAGCACGTCCTTGCGCATCGCCCGCACCGTCTCGCGGGCGATGACGCGCGAGCCGATGGCGGCCTGGATCGGCACCTCGAACTGCTGCCTGGGGATGAGCTCGCGCAGCTTCGCGGCCATCTTCACGCCGTACGCGTACGCCTTGTCCTTGTGCACGATCGCGGAGAAGGCGTCCACCTTGTCGCCGTGCAGCAGAATGTCGACCTTGACCAGGTCCGCGGCCACCTCGCCCACGGGCTCGTAATCCAGCGAGGCGTAGCCGCGGGTCTTGGACTTCAGCGCGTCGAAGAAGTCGAAGACGATCTCCGCGAGCGGCAGCGTGTACCGCAGCTCCACGCGGTCCTCGGAGAGGTAGTCCATGCCCTGCATGGTGCCGCGGCGGTTCTGGCAGAGCTCCATGATCGCGCCGATGTACTCGCTCGGCGCGAGCAGCGTGGCGCGCACCACCGGCTCGCGGACCTCGGCGACCTTGCCGCCGGGGAACTCGCTCGGGTTGGTCACCGTGTGCCGCGCGCCGTCCTCCATGCCCACCTGGTAGACGACGTTGGGGGCGGTGGCGATCAGGTCGAGGCCGAACTCCCGCTCCAGGCGCTCCCTGATCACCTCCAGGTGCAGCAGGCCGAGGAAGCCGACGCGGAAGCCGAAGCCGAGGGCCGCGGAGGTCTCCGGCTCGTAGACCAGCGCCGCGTCGTTGAGCTGCAGCTTCTCCAGGGCGTCGCGCAGCGCCGGGTAGTCGGAGCCGTCGATGGGGTAGAGCCCCGAGAACACCATGGGCTTGGGGTCCTTGTAGCCGCCGAGCGGCTCGCTCGCGCCGCCGCGCTGCAGGGTGACCGTGTCGCCGACCTTGGACTGCCTGACGTCCTTCACGCCGGTGATCAGGTAGCCGACCTCGCCGACCGCGAGGCCGTCGGCCGGGGTCATCTCCGGGGAGTTGACGCCGATCTCCAGCAGCTCGTGGGTGGCGCCGGTGGACATCATCTGGATGCGCTCGCGCCTGCCGAGCCGGCCGTCGACGACCTTCACGTAGGTGACGACGCCGCGGTAGGCGTCGTAGACCGAGTCGAAGATCATGGCGCGGGCGGGGCTGTCGGGCTCGCCGACGGGGGCCGGGACCTGGCGAACCACCTCGTCGAGCAGGCCGGGAACGCCCTCGCCGGTCTTGGCCGAGACGCGCAGGACGTCCTCGGGCTCACAGCCGATGAGGCGGGCCAGCTCGGCGGCGAACTTGTCGGGCTGGGCGGCCGGCAGATCGATCTTGTTGAGCACGGGGATGATCGTCAGGTCGTTCTCCATCGCCAGGTACAGGTTGGCGAGGGTCTGGGCCTCGATGCCCTGCGCGGCGTCGACGAGGAGGATGCAGCCCTCGCACGCGGCGAGGGAGCGGGAGACCTCGTAGGTGAAGTCGACGTGGCCCGGGGTGTCGATCATGTTCAGGACGTGGGTGACGCCGTCGGCGGCCCACGGCATCCGCACCGCCTGGGATTTGATCGTGATGCCCCGCTCCCGCTCGATGTCCATCCGGTCGAGATACTGGGCACGCATCTGGCGCTGCTCGACCACCCCGGTCAGCTGGAGCATCCGGTCGGCTAGCGTCGACTTGCCGTGGTCGATGTGCGCGATGATGCAGAAGTTGCGGAGCAGGGCCGGATCGGTACGGCTTGGCTCCGGCGCGTTCGAAGGGATCGCGGGCACGCGGGGTCCTGTCGGGTGTGGCTGGTCTCGATGGGTCGTCCCCATGGTCCCACGTGGGCGCCACTGGTCCGGATTCGGAGGCCGTGGGCGCCGCTGGTAGTCTGGCCCTCTGTGCTTGCCGCGCCGCGCGCCCCCGCAGTACCTCGGTGATCCTCCCGCAGTACCTCGGCGACCGCGGCCGGGCCACGGCTCCGTCCGGGTCCAGGCGAGGACGACGACACCGAAGAAGACCGAACCTGCAAAGGCTCAATTCGTGGCGAACATCAAGTCCCAGATCAAGCGGATCAAGACCAACGAGAAGGCGCGGCTGCGCAACCAGTCCGTCAAGTCCGAGGTCAAGACCGCCGTCCGCAAGGCCCGCGAGGCCGTGGCCGCCGGCGACTACGAGGCTGCCGAGGCCGCGCGCCGGGTGGCCGCCCGCAAGCTGGACAAGGCCGTCAGCAAGGGCGTCCTGCACAAGAACAACGCGGCCAACAAGAAGTCCGCGCTGGCTCTCCAGGTCAACGCACTGCGCCAGGACTGAACCGGCCCGGCGCCCGTCACCGGCCGGTGAACGGCGGCCCCTCTCTCCGCCGTTCCGCGCGGTTCGCGCCGTGGCCGGTGCCTGCACGGCACCGTGCTGACCCAGACGTTCGCCACGCGAGCACGGTGCACTGGGGTTTCCCACCCCGCCGTCTTTCCCCGACGGCGGGGTTTTCCTCTGCCCTGGGGCCCCCTCACCGGACGACGGGGCAAAAGGGGTCAAAACTGGCACTTTCCGGTCAAGTCGCCTCACTCCTCGCGCATCGCCGCACCCTCTGTGCAATCCGCAATCCGCTCAACGGGAGCGGGCGGCGGCGGCGATGGTGACCACCGCCTTCTCCAGGGCGTACCCCGGGTCGAGCCCGCCCCCCTTCACGGCCGCGTCGGCGTCCGCGACCGCGCGCAACGCCGCGGCCACCCCGTCGGACGACCAGCCGCGCATCTGCTGCCGCACCCGGTCGATCTTCCACGGCGGCATGCCGAGCTCCCGGGCCAGATCCCCCGGGCGCAACCCGGCCGGGGCGGAGGCCAGCTTGCCGATCGCGCGCACCCCCTGCGCCAGCGCACTGGTGACCAGCACCGGCGCAACGCCGGTGGCGAGCGCCCAGCGCAGCGCTTCCAGCGCCTCCGCCGTACGCCCCTCCACCGCCCGGTCGGCGACGGTGAAGCTGGACGCCTCCGCACGGCCCGTGTAGTAACGCCCGACGACCGCCTCGTCGATCGTTCCCTCCACGTCGGCCGCCAGCTGGGCACAGGCGGAGGCCAGCTCCCGCAGGTCGCTGCCGAGCGCGTCGACCAGCGCCTGGCAGGCGGCCGGGGTCGCGCTGCGCCCCGCGGCCCTGAACTCGCCCCGCACGAACGCGACCCGGTCGGCCGGCTTGGTCACCTTCGCGCAGGCCACCTCCCGGGCCCCGGCCTTGCGCGCGGCCTCCAGCAGCGCCTTGCCCTTGGCGCCGCCCGCGTGCAGCAGGACCAGCGTGATCTCCTCGGCCGGCGCACCGACGTACGCCTTCACGTCCTTGACGGCGTCGGCCGACAGATCCTGCGCCTGCCGGACCACGACCACCTTGCGCTCGGCGAACAGCGAGGGGCTGGTCAGCTCCGCCAGCGTGCCGCCCTGCACGTCCACCGCCTCCAACTGCCGCACGTCGGTGTCCGGGTCCGCCGCCTTGGCCGCCGCGACGACCTGCCGCACGGCGCGGTCCAGGAGCAGGTCCTCCTGCCCCACCGCGAGGGTGACCGGGGCGAGCGGATCGTCGTTCCGCGCTGATCTGGCAGCCATGCGCCCAGCATCCCACGGGCCACCGACAGCCAGGCCACCGGCGAGAATGGCCGGGTGACCGACGCCCGACACGTACTGGTGCTGCCGGACCGGGACGCCGCCGAAGAGGTGGCCGCGGAGCTGGCCGAGCGCCTCGCCCTGCCCGAGGAACCCCGCCCGCTGCGCGAGGCCCTGGCCGGAGAGGATGACGCGGAGGACGCCCAATGGCTGGTGGTTCTCGAAGGCGAGGCGGCGGCGGCCTGCGCCCCTGCCATGCTCGCCTCCCTCGCGGAGTCCCACGACGGCTGGCTGGAGCAGGAACCCGAGACCGCGGAGAACGGCGTCTCCCCGGGGGATGCCTGAGCCCCGGAGGGCGCCGAAGCCGCGGCTCGCGCCCTGCTCCCCTCCTCGTCTCGCCTTCTCACATGTCCCTTTCCCTCCTTCCGATTCGGAAGAGCCCATCGCCCGACGGGCCCGCTGCCCGGCAAGACCCCGAACCCGGCCCCAGCCCCGGCCCCGGCACAGGCACAGGCACAGGCACAGGCTGCTTCCCGCACCTTCTGGGGGCCGGCGCCCCGCGCCCTGGGGCCGTGCCGCGTGGCACCGGTCCACCGCGATCGCCGGTGCCTACCCGGGGCGGTCGCGCACCGTGGCTCTGGGGCCTTCGGGGCCCGCCCGGACCGCGAGCGCGCCGTCGGTGTCGGTACGGAGAACGGTGGCGCCCACCTCCTCCAAGGCGGCCAGGGTGCGCGGCGCCGGGTGCCCGTAGCCGTTGTCCTCGCCGCAGCTGACGAGGGCCAGCCGCGGCGCGAGGCGCTCGAACAGTTTCGGCTCCTGTGCCGCAGAACCGTGGTGCGGAACCTTCAGCACGTCCACCCGGGACAGGTCGGCTCGCGTGGCCAACAGCCTTTGCTGGGCGGCCGGTTCGAGATCGCCCGGGAGGAGGACGGTCAGGCCGCCGGTGCGCAGCAGCAGGGTGACGCTCGCGTCGTTCGCCGCGAGCCCCGCGGCGGCGGCCCCGGCCGGGGGCCACAGCACCTCCCAGTCCAGCTCCTCGCCGATCCGCCGTCGCTCCCCCGGTATCGCGGCCACCAGGGGGACGCCGGCCTCCGCGGCGACCCGTTCGACGAACTCCGCCTGCCCCGGCGGGTCCCGCACGCCGGTGGATTCGATGGCGTCGACGCGCCGCCCGCGCAGGGCGCCCGAGAGCCCACCGACGTGATCCGCGTGGAAGTGGCTGAGCAGCAGCAACGGGATGTGGCTGACTCCGAGTTCCCGCAGGCACCGGTCCATGAGCGCGGGATCGGGCCCGGTGTCGACGACCAGGGCGCTGTGCCCTCCCGCGGTCAGTACCAGGCCATCGCCCTGCCCCACGTCGCAGACCACGAGCCGCCAGCCGGGAGGCGGCCAGCCGGTGAGGAGGCGCGGCAGCGGGAGGGGGCGCAACACGGCGCACACGAGCAGCAGCGCGCAACACAGCGCCGGCCAGGGCCGGTGGGCGACGCGTCGCAGCAGCACGCACGCCGCCACGGTGACCGCGGCGAGCAGCGCTCCGCCCGCCCAGCCACCCGGCCAGCCCAGTTCGGCGCCGGGGAGGGCGGCACCGCCCCTGGCGACGGCCGCGATCCAGCGCGTGGGCCAACTCGCCAGCCAGGCGAAGCCGATGGCCACCGGCATCGCGAACGGCGCGGTGATCAGCGCCGCCCAGCCGAGCACGACGACCGGCCCGACCGCCGCCCCCGCCAGCAGGTTGCACGGGACGGCCACCAGGCTGGTGCTCGCCGAGAAGACCGTGACGACCGGCGCGCACACCACGTGGGCCGCGGCCGCCGCGGCCAGGGCCTCGGCCGGCGGCCCCGGGAGGCCGCGGCGCCGCAGCGCGGCTCCCCACCGGGGGGCGAGCGTCAGCAGGGAGCCGGTCGCGAGCACGGAGAGCAGGAACCCGAACGACCTGGCGAGTGTGGGGTCGTGGAGCACCAGCAGCAGCACCGCGGCGGCCAGCGCGGGCAGCAGTGAGCGGCGGCGCCCCGTGGCGAGCGCGAGCATGGCGATGCCGGCGCACACCGCCGCGCGCAGCACGCTCGGATCGGGGCGGCAGACCAGCACGAAGGCCGCGACGAGTGCGCAGCCGACGGCGGCGGTGGCCCGCAACGGAAGGCCGAACCTGGCGGCGAGGCCGCCTCGTTCGGCGGTGCCGGCCCTGCTTTGGGCGCCGGTCAGCACCACGAGCACCAGGGTGAGCTGGGCGCCACTGACGACCACCAGGTGCGTGAGCCCGGTGACGGTGACGGCCTCCGCCAGCTCGGGGCCGAGCCCGGAGCCGTCGCCGATCACGAGCGCGGGCAGCAGGCCACGGGCGGAGCCCGGCAGGTGGGAGGCGGCCTCGCGGAGCCCGTCGCGCAGCGAACCGGCGAGGCGGTGCGCGGCGTTCGGCCCCGAGACCACGTGCGGGCTGCCCGCCTCCCGCACCCGCAGCACGGCCGCGAACTCGGCCGCCCGTCCCGGCAGCGGCGCCCGGACCCCGGCCCGCAGTCGCAGCTGGGTGGAGGGCAGCAACCGCAGCCATTCCTCCGGCCGTTGGGCTTCGACGACGAGCAGGACGGGCCCGTGCACCTCCTGCGTTCCTGCGGAAGGGCCGGTGACGCGGCTGGCCGTGGCGCGCAGGAGGACGCGTGGCGGCGCGTTCGGGCCGTGCGTCGTCTCGTGCCCGGCAGTCGCCGGGTCCGCGGTGAGGGTGACCTCGAACTCGGCCCGCTCGCCTTCCAGCCGAGGCCAGGGCTCCGCGCGCAGGGACGCCGTGTGCAGTCCCGCGAGGGTGGCCGCGGCCGCCGCGCACAGCAGCGTCATGGCAGCCGCCACCGGCAGCCGCCGCGCCGTGCGAGGGCCCGCCGGGCTCGCCGCCGCGGGACGGCGGCCGAGGGCCGGCAGGACGCCGGCCACCAAAAGCAGACCGAGCACGCAGGCAGCCGTGACGCGAGCGGGCGCGCCCAGGGCCATTGCGGCCGCCGCCCAGGCCGCCGCCGCGGGGGGCAACAGCCGCAGGTCGGCCGGGGCACTCTCCTGCTGCGGGGCCGCGGCTCCGAGCCGGCGGCCCGAGGCGGCGTGGACCGGGTGCCTGCCGGCGGCCCCGGCCGCCTGGCCCTCGGGCGCCCGCCCGGCCCTCGTCCTGCGTACTCGCGTTTCCATGGCCCAAGACCGTAGCGAGCCGTCACCGTCCGTGACGAGTCGGACGCAAATTCTGTGGACAACTCGGGCGTTGTGGATAACTCCCCCACCCGATCGGGTAGCTCGCGCAGCCCAGGGAACCGGACGACCCGGTGAGGCGTTGAGGCGCCCCACGCGCCCCGCCGGGAGTGCGTGGGGCCGGGCAGGCGGGTGCGGTGGTGCCCCCTCGCGCCTTCCGGCGGCGCGTCAACGCCCGGCACGCGGCACGCGCGTGGTGTGGCCTTGCTGGTGCGGTTGATGTCGCGTGTGACGCGAGCGATCGGCGGGGCAGGTGAGTTACCCGATCGGGTGAGAGAGTTATCCACAACGCCCGAGTTATCCACAGGATTTGTGCTCGGCTGGTCACGATGCGTGATTTGCCTCTACCGTCTTGAGCCATGGAAACGCGAGTGCGCAGGCCAGGAGCCGGGCTGAGGCCCGGCGGAGCAGGATGCAGCGGACCGGGACGGCGGGCCTCACGGGGCCGCGTGGCTTACACCCGCGCGGCGACGAGGGCACGCGCGGCCTCCCTCTTCCCACCGGCTCCGGCCGCTCCCAACGAAATGCCATGGGCCACTGGCCCGTTGATCCCCTCCCCCGAGTGGCGCGTCCTTCCCCGCAGGCCGGGCGCGGCGCAGCGCGGCACGCCTCCCGAGGCAGCACCGGCGCCGGGCACCGCCCCGGCGCCCGGCGCCTCAGGAAAGCCCGGGCCGTCCCCCTGCGTGGTGGAACGCGCGCGCAGGGCAAGGCAATCCGCGGCGGCCGGTCCCTCCCTGGTGCTCGTGCCGAGTCCGCAGCCCGCCGCGAGGGCGCCCCGGGACGAGGCGGGCCCCGCCGCCGGGGACGGCGCGGCGCCCGAAGCCGCCGCCGGGCCGGATGCCGCGGCGGTCCCGCCCCGGCAGGAGCCCCTGCCGCTGGGGCGGCGCCTGCGGCTCGCGGTGGCGGAGCGATTGCCCCTGTGGCTGCGGTCGCGATGCGGGGTCGAGGCGAAAACGCTCGCCGCCCTGTGCGTCCTGCTCGTCGTGGCGGTCGCCCTCGGCGTGCACCACTTCTGGTCCGGACGCCCCCGCACCGTCTCGGCCGGCGCCGAGCCGACGCTCGTCGCGGCGCCCTCCGCCCTCCCCACCGCGCAGGCCACGCCCGGCGATGGGGCGCCCGGCAGCCCCTCGGGGGCGGTCGGCCCCGCGGGGCAGGCCAGGGTCGTGGTCGACGTCGCGGGAGACGTGGCCGAGCCCGGGATCTACACCCTTCCGCCGGGAGCCCGGGTGGCCGACGCCATCGAGGCCGCGGGCGGCAGCGATCCCGGCGCCGACACCGACGGGCTCAACCGGGCCAGGGTGCTGACCGACGGCGAGCAGGTCCTCGTCGGGCGGCCGGCCGCCACCGCCCCCGGTGGGCAGCCCCAGGCCACCGCCGCTCCCGGCAAGGTGAGCCTGAACGCCGCCACGCCCGAGCAACTGGACTCGCTGCCCGGCATCGGCCCCGTCCTGGCCCGGCACATCGTCGAGTACCGCACGGCGAACGGCGGGTTCACCACCGTGGACGAGCTCGGCCAGGTTCCCGGCATCGGCGACCGCCGACTGACCGAGTTGAGGGACCGTGTCACCCTGTGAGCCGCGGGCCGGCGGGGTGCCGTGGGCGCCGCCGCCCCCGGCGGCCCTCCCGCCGCGGCCACCGCGAAACGCGCCCCGCGGGCGGTCACTTGGGCGAGACCACCGCGCCCAGCAGGCCGGGGCCCGTGTGCGCGCCGAGCACCGCGCCCACCTCGCTGACGTGCAACTCGGCCAGTCCCGGCAGTCGTTGACGCAGCCGGTCGGCCAGCTGCCCGGCTCGGTCCTCCGCCGCCAGGTGGTGCACCGCCACATCGACCGGGCCGGCGCCCGCGTGCTCGACGGCGAGTTCCTCGAGCCGGGCGATGGCGCGCGACGCGGTGCGCACCTTCTCACGCAGCTCGATCCTGCCCTCGGCGAGTTCGAGCAGGGGCTTCACGGCCAGCGCGGAGCCGAAGAGCGCCTGGGCCGCCCCGATCCGGCCGCCACGCCGCAGGTGTTCGAGGGTGTCGACGTAGAAGTACGCGCGGGTGGACTGTTCGCGCTTGACCGCGCCCGCGACGGCCTCGTCCGGGGTGCCGCCCGCCGCCGCCACCTCGGCCGCGGCCAGCACGCAGAAGCCGAGGGCCATCGCGACCATGCCGCTGTCCACGACGCGCACCGGCACCGGGGCCTGTTTGGCCGCCAGCACCGCGGCGTCGTAGGTGCCCGAGATCTCGGAGGAGAGGTGAAGCGAGACGATGCCGCTCGCGCCCTCCCGGGCAGCCGCCCGGTAGGCCGCCGCGAAGGTCTCCGGGCTCGGGCGGGAGGTGGTGACCGGGAGCCGCTGGCCGAGCGCCTGCGTCAGCCGCCGCGCCGCCTCCTCGGTGCCGTCCTCGAACGGCCGGCCGCCGAGCACCACGGTCAGCGGTACGACCGAGATCCCGTGCCGTTCGACCGCTCCCGGCGGCAGGTAGGCCGTGGAATCCGTGACGATGGCGACAGAGCGGGGCATAGACCGGAGACTAGCGGAGCGCGCGGCGGGGGGCGTCCGGGGCCGTCCGCGCGCCCCGGGCGAGCCGTCGTCCGTTGCCTGGCTGCCCGTCGCGGGCCTGTCCGGTGGCGTGCGTGGGTACGGGTCGGCTCACGCGCCCTGCGCGCGGCGCTTGCGCAGGCCTCCGGGAAGGCGGCCGCGTTCGCCCGGCGCCTCGGCGCCCTCGACGCCGGGGGTTTGTGCCGCAGGCCGTTCCCGATCCACCGGCGTCCAGTGGCGCAGCGCACTGGCCTCCAGGTCGATCTGCTGGTGCAGCGCCTCCAGGGTGTCCGCGTCGTCGCGGCGGGCGCGGTCCTGGGCGGCGAAGCGCAGCGAGTCGGCCGAGCGCCTGATCCGGTCCGCGCGCCCGCGCAGTTCCGGCAGGCGCGCCGCGATCCGGGAGCGGTCGGGCTCGCCGTCCATCAGCCGGGCCAGTTCCTCGTCGAGGGCGCCGGCATGCGTCTCCAGCTGCTCGAAGAGACCGAGCGCCTCGGTCAGCGCCGGGTCCTGGGCGGTGCGCTGCCGCAGGGTGGCGCGGGTGCTGTCGAGGGAGGCGCGCAGCTCCTTGCGGATGCGCGCCCCCTCGCCGATCACGCCTGGCTGAGCCGCCCGCGCGGTGAGCGCGGCCTCGGACAGGGCGTGGCGGATGTCACGCCGCGCCCGGCGCACGCCGCGGCGCACGGCTCTGACGCCGCTCACCACCAGCGTCAGGAACACCAGGAACGTCAGCGCCACCACCACGAGGGCGACCTGCATGACCCGACCCCTTATCTGCCACGAGGGCGCCGTGAATCTCCCGCCGGAACGGCTGCCGCCTTCCAGCGTAGGCCCACGTGGCCGGGTTCAGGCAGGGACGACGTTCACCAGCTTCGGGGCGCGCACGATCACCTTCCTGACCTCCGCGCCGCCGAGCGCCGCCACGACCGCGGGCGCCTCCAGCGCCCGGGCCTGGAGATCGGCCTCCGAGATGCCGGGCGGCACGTCGAGCCTGGCCCTGACCTTGCCCTTGACCTGCACGACGCAGGTGACGGTCTCGTCCACGAGGTAGGCCGGGTCCGCGGCGGGGAAGTCGGCCAGGGTCACGCTCTGTGGGTGCCCGAGGCGGTGCCACAGCTCCTCGGCGAAGTGCGGCGCCAGCGGGGCGATCAGCAGCACCAGCGTCTCGGCGACCTGACGCGGCACGCGGCGGGCCTTGGTGACGTGGTTGTTCAGCTCGGTGATCTTGGCGATGGCGGTGTTGAACCGCAGCCCCGCCATGTCCTGCCGGACGCCGTCGATCGCCTTGTGCATGATCCGCAGCGTCTCGTCGTCCGGCTCGGCGTCCACGACGGTGACCTCGCCGGTGGCCTCGTCCAGCACGTTGCGCCACAGCCGTTGCAGCAGCCGGTACTGGCCGACGACGGCGCGGGTCTCCCATGGACGCGACACGTCCAGCGGGCCCATCGCCATCTCGTACAGGCGCAGCGTGTCCGCGCCGTAGTCGGTGCAGACCTCGTCGGGCGAGATCACGTTCTTCAGGGACTTGCCGATCTTGCCCAGCTCGCGGCTGACCGGCGCGCCCTGGTAGAAGTACGTCCCCTCGCGCTCCTCCACCTCGGCGGCGGGGACGGGGAAGCCGCGTTCGTCGCGGTAGACGTACGCCTGGACCATGCCCTGGTTGAACAGCTTGTGGTACGGCTCGGCCGAGGAGACGTGTCCCAGGTCGAACAGCACCTTCTGCCAGAACCTGGCGTACAGCAGGTGCAGCACCGCGTGCTCGGCGCCGCCCACGTACAGGTCGACGCCGCCGGTGGAGGCGCCTTCCCGCGGGCCCATCCAGTACCGCTCGACCTCGGGGTCGACCAGGCGCCGGTCGTTGCGCGGGTCCAGGTAGCGCAGGTGGTACCAGCAGGAGCCGGCCCAGTTGGGCATCGTGTTGGTCTCGCGCCGGAAGGGGCGGGGGCCGCGCCCGTCGCCCAGGTCGAGGGTGACGTTCACCCAGGCCTCGTTGCGGGACAGGGGGGTCTCGGGGCTGGTGTCGGCGTCGTTCGGGTCGAAGGTGCGCGGCGAGTAGTTCTCCACGTCGGGCAGTTCCAGCGGCAGCATCGACTCCGGCAGGGCGTGCGCCACGCCGTCCTCGTCATAGACGATGGGGAACGGTTCGCCCCAGTAGCGCTGGCGGCTGAACAGCCAGTCGCGCAGCCGGTAGGTGACGGTACCCGAGCCGAGGCCGGCGGACTCCAGCCATTCGTTCAGCCGCTTCTTGGCCTCGGTGACGCTCAGGCCGTCCAGGCTCACCGTGTCGTTGGAGGAGTTGACGACGCGGGCGTCGTAGGAGTTGAACGCGTCCTCCCACGTGGCCGGGTCGGTGCCGCGGCCGTCGGTCGGCTCGACGACGCAGCGCATCGGCAGCTCGAAGGCGCGCGCGAAGGCGAAGTCGCGGCTGTCGTGGGCGGGGACGGCCATGATCGCGCCGGTGCCGTAGCCGACCAGCACATAGTCGGCGATGAAGACGGGCAGGCGCTCGCCGTTGACCGGGTTGACGGCGAAGGCGCCGGTGAAGACGCCGGTCTTCTCCCTGGCGTCGGCCTGCCGTTCCACGTCGGACTTGGCCCCGGCCTGCTTGCGGTAGGCGGACACGGCCTCGGCGGGCGTGGCGTGCCCACCGGTCCAGACGCCCGGCGTTCCCTCCGGCCAGACGTCCGGGGTGACCGACTCGACCAGCGGGTGCTCGGGCGCCAGCACCAGGTAGGTGGCGCCGAACAGCGTGTCCTGCCGGGTGGTGAAGACCGTGACGGTGCCGTTCGCGTCCTCCTCGCCCACGGCGAAGTCGATGCGGGCCCCCTCGGAGCGGCCGATCCAGTTGCGCTGCTGGAGCTTGATCGCCTCCGGCCAGTCGACGGTGTCCAGGTCGTCGATCAGGCGGTCGGCGTATGCGGTGATCCGCATGTTCCACTGGCGCAGCTTGGACTTGAAGACCGGGAAGTTGCCGCGCTCGGAGCGGCCGTCCGCGGTGACCTCCTCGTTGGCCAGGACGGTGCCGAGGCCGGGGCACCAGTTGACGGGGGCGTCGGAGGCGTAGGCCAGCCGGTACTCGCCCAGGATCTCGGCCCGCTCGGCCTCGCTCAGCTCGGCCCACGGGCGGCCGTCGGGGGTGGGGCGCTCGCCGGAGGCGAACTGCGCGACCAGTTCCGCGATCGGGCGGGCCCGCCCGGCCTCGGGGTCATACCAGGAGTTGAAGATCTGCAGGAAGATCCACTGCGTCCAGCGGTAGTACTCGGGGTCGATGGTGGCGAACGAGCGCCGCTGGTCGTAGCCCATGCCCAGCCGCCGCAGCTGGGCGCGATACGCCTCCATGTTGGCCTCGGTGGAGACGCGCGGATGCGTGCCGGTCTGCACCGCGTACTGCTCGGCGGGCAGGCCGAAGGCGTCGAAGCCGAGGGTGTGCAGGACGTTGTGCCCGGTCATGCGCTGGAAGCGGGAGTAGACGTCGGTCGCGATGTAGCCCAGCGGGTGCCCGACGTGCAGCCCCGCACCCGAGGGATAGGGGAACATGTCCATGACGAACAGCTTGGGCCGTGCGGCCTGCTCGGGGTCGTCAGCCAGGTCGCCCGAGGGGTTGGGGGCCTGATAGGTGCCGTTGCGGTCCCAGTAGTCCTGCCAGCGTGCCTCGATCCGTGCGGCCAGGGCTGCGTCGTACTTGTGTGACTCGCTCATCGTCTGCAACTCCATCGGGTCGTCTCTGCCACGCCATGAAAAAACCCCTCGCGCAGGAGGGGATGGCCACGCCGACTCGGCTCTCGCCGCTTCGTCAGCGTGGCCGCGTAAGCAGAAGGCGTACGGCACGCATGGCTGACAGAGTACCGCACCACCGGAAACCGCCGCCCGGCAAAGCCGCCGCCCGCGCCCTCCCGCCCGGCCGCCCCGGCGACCCGTGGCGCCCGGCCCGGGGCGCCACGGTCCGGAGGCCACGGGCAGGCCGCCCGGGCGCGGCGGCCGGCGGTTCCGGCCGGGCCGGGCAGGCCGGGAGGGGGCGGGGCCCGGGCCGGCCGGGGCCCGGGTGGGGCTATTCGGTGCGGAGTACGGTTCCGGTGCGCGCTCGGGCCGCCCGGCCGGCGGGGAGCGTGGCCCCGAGCAGCGCGATCAGGACCCCGCCGAGCCCGAGACAGGTCAGCGGCAGGGCACCGTACACGTCGAGGACGCTCGCGGGCAGGTTCGTGCCCGCGGCGTGCCCCATCACCGGGACCACGTAGTGGTGCAGGGCGAAGCCGGCGGGCACTCCGGCCAAGCCGCCGAGTACGCCGATGACGGCCACCGAGGAGAGGACGAGGAGCACCGTTTGCCGCGGGGTCATGCCGAGCGCCTTGCAGACGCCGAGGTCGTGCACGCGTTCGCGGGTGTCGAGGACGACCGAGTTGAGCACGCCGAGGCCCGCCACGGAGACCAGCATCAGGGTGAGCAGGCCCGCCATCGCGTCCAGGATGAGGATGGTGTCCTCAAGTCCCTCGTCGGCGTTGACCGTCACGTCCCCGCCGAGCGGCCGGAGCACCGCGGCGAGCGCCTCGGCGTACTCGTTCGGCGAGACGCCCGGGTCGAGTTCCACGGGGTAGACCTCGGGCTGCGCCGTGGTGAAGGCGCCCAGGGCGGCGTGGACGCGCATGCCGTCGTTCGAGGTGTCGAAGAGTTCGCCGACGATCCGCAGCGTTCGCGTCTCCGTGCCCTCGGGCCCCTCGTAGCCCACCTCGATCGTGTCGCCGAGGCGCGTGCCGGTGCGTTCGAGGAAGCGGGTGGGCACCGCGGCCTCCCCGGCCTGGCCGGGCCAGTGCCCGGAGATCATCGCGTAGGCGCCGGACTCGGAGTCGCCCTCGTACAGGACGAGTTCGACCCGGCCCGAGGAGCCCGCCACGGTGGCCTCGCCCTGGGTCATGCCGTAATAGGAGGCGGTGCCCTGCTGGGACTCGATGGCGGCGCGCACCCGGGCCGGCTCCACGGCCGTTCCCGGCCCGCCGGCCCCGCCGGCGCTGCCCCCCGCCCCGCCGGCGCTGCCCCCCGGCCCGCCCCCGCCGCCTTCGGTGGCCTCCGCGGGCGGCCGGGGGCCGTGGGCCTCCGGCGGGGCGGCGGCGAGCACGGTGACCGCGGCGCGCTCCTCGGGGTCCTGTGCCCGGCCCACCTCGTTCAGCGAGGTGGTGAGCCCCACCGCGAAGGTCGCCGTGACCGTGCCGAAGGCCACCGCGAGCAGCATCGCCACCGCGCGCACCGGGTGCGCGAAGGGGCTCGCGAGGCCGTAGGTCACCGCCCGCGGCAGCGGGAGCCGGCCGGCGAGCCGGTGCGCCCACCGGCCCCGCCCGGAACGCGGCGCCCTGCCGACCGCGATGGCCTCCACCGTGGGCAGCCGCCCGGCCCGCAGCGCGGGGACGAGCGCGGCGGCCACGACCACGAGCAGTGCCGCCGCGGGCACCAGCAGGTCCACCCACCAGGCCACGGAGAGCGAGGTGTCGCCGTACGCCTCCTCGGTGTCGTCGAGCAGCGGCACCGCCATCAGGTTGCCGAGCCCGACCCCGAGGGCGACGCCGAAGGCCGCCGGGATCAGGGCCTGGGCCACGTAGGCCCGCACGACCTCGCCCGGGGTGAACCCCAGGGCCTTGAGAATGCCGATCCGCCGCAGGTTGGTGCCGACCGCGCCGCTGACCACGCTGCCGACGATGATCACCGACATCGCGATGCCGAGCGCCCCGAAGGCCATCAGGAAGGGGATCGTCGGGGCGGCGTTCCCCTCGGCGGCGCGCTTGGCGTCCAGGTAGGACTGGCTGCCGAGCAACGCGCCCTCGGGGACGGCCTCGGCGATCTCGCCGCGGCCGGCGGCGACCTGCCCGTCCGTCGCCGCGGCGGCGAAGCGGTAGAGCATCTGCAGCGTGACCGGGTTGTCCGCGGAGCCCAGCGCCCTGACCTGTTCCGGGGTCGCCCAGGCGTCCGCGGTCCGGCCCGAGGAGGCGGCGAGGCCGACCACCGTCAGGGTCTGGCTGCCGGGCTCGTCCGAGGCCCGCAGGGTGGTGCCGAGCAGGGTCGCCGGGCCGGCGAACGAGGTGGAGAGGACGATCTCGCCCGGCTTCGTGGGCCAGCGTCCCGCACGCAGGTCCAGGTCGTCCACGCCTGCCTCGGGCCCCGGCCGCCCGACCACGGTCAGCGTGGGGAGGGCCGGGCCGTCGGCGCCAACCGGTTGCAGCGCCACGGAGGGGAAGGGGCCGGCGCTCGCGGTGACGCCGGGCAGTTCCCCGGTGTCCCGCAGCTCCGCCTCCCCCACCGCGGACGCGTCGAACTGCGCGGCCAGGTGCGCGCCGTGCTGGTGGGCGAAGGCGTGGTCGAAGGGTGCGCTCGCCGCCACCATCAGCGAGCCGGCCACCACCGCGGCGGCCACCGCCATCATCGTGGCCACGGCGACCACCAGGGTCTGCACCCGCCGCCTGCCCACCCCGGCGCGGATCACCCGGGCGAGCGCCCCGGTGCCGAGGCGGCTCACCGGGCGGCCCTCGCGGGGGTGTCGGCGGCGATGCGGCCGTCGACCAGGTGGATCGTGCGGCTCGCCCAGGACTCGGCCAGCGCCAGGTCGTGCGTGACCAGCACGATGGTCTGCCCGCCGCGGTGCAGTTCGCCGAGCAGTTCCCGCACGTCCTGGCCCGAGGCGGTGTCGAGCGCGCCGGTCGGCTCGTCGGCGAGCAGCAGCGCGGGCCGGTTGATCAGCGCCCTGGCCACGGCGACCCGCTGGCGTTCGCCGCCGGAGAGCCGGCCGGGGTAGGCGCGGGCGTGCCTGCCGATGCCGAGCAGGTCCATCAGCTCGCCGGCGCGGGCGGCCGTGCCGCGCCGCGCGGTTCCGGTCAGCTGGGCGGGCAGCTGGATGTTGTCGGCGACGGTGAGGTCGTCGAGCAGGTTGAAGAACTGGAAGACCATGCCGATGCGTTCGCGGCGGAACCTGGCCAGGGCGTGCTCGCCGAGCCGGTCGATCCGCCGGCCGTCCACGGTCACGGTGCCCTCGCTCGGCTTGTCCAGTCCGGCGACCAGGTTGAGCAGCGTGGACTTGCCGCTGCCCGAGGGGCCCGTCACGGCGAGCGCCTCGCCCTGGGCGACGCGCAGGTCCAGGGGGCCGAGGGCGGGCGCGCCCGCGCCGCCGTAGCGCCTGACCACGCCGTCGAGTTCGATCACATGGGTCATCCGGTTCCATCCTCACGTCCGGGTTGAGGCCAACGAACGTAAGAGCAGCGCCGGTTGGGCCGCGTCCGCCGGGCTGCCGACTTCCCCTCGTCCCGGCGGGCGACGTGCGGCGGGGTCCTCCCCGAGGAGTACGCCGCAAGGACCCCGCCCCTCGCGCGCAGGCGGATGCGCCCGCGGCCGGCCGGCCCGCACAATGTCCCGGTGGATACGCAGGAGGGCCCTGGCGCAGGGCCGTGGCAGCGGCTGCGGGCCGCGTGGCGCCAGGAGGCGAGCCCCGCCCCGGTGTCGCCCGCCGCGGTGCGCGCCGACACGCTGTTCGCGCTCGCGCTGACCGCCGTGGCGCTGGTGGTGGCGGCGCGCTATCCCGACAGCGGGCCGGTGGCGGTGCACCAGGACGTCGTCCGCCCGCTGCCTCCCACGCACGGCCTGGTGAGGGAAGAGCCCCGCCCCGGCCCTCCCTGGGGGCTCGTCGTGCTCTCCGCGATGCCCCTCGCCGCCCGGCGCAGGTACCCGCTGACGGCGTTCGCCGTGGTGCTCGGCGCGGCGCTGGCCATCGGCGAGGACCGCGCGAGCTGGATCAACGTGCTCACCTGCGTCATCGGCGCGTGCAGCGCCATCGCCCACAGCCGTTACCGCGGGCGGGCGGCGGCCGTTCTCCTCCTCGCGGCCGTCCTGGCCGCGGTCGCCTTCCGCGACACGGCCCCGGAGCTGCCCGGGTGGTCGAGCCCCGCGGTCGTGCTGCTCTCCGCGGGCGTGCTGGCCGGGGTGTTCCAGTCCTGGCGGCGGCAGCTCGCCGCGAGCCGCGACAGGTACGCGCGCCTGCAACGCGACCAGGAGGAGGCCACCAGGCGCGCGGTCGCGGAGGAACGTTCCCGCATCGCGGCCGAGTTGCACGATGTCGTGACCCACAACGTGAGCGTCATGGTGATCCAGGCCGGCGCGGCGCGGAAGGTGATGGACGCGGCGCCCGAGCGTTCGAAGGAGGCGCTGCTCGCGGTCGAGGCCGGCGGGCGGGCGGCCATGGCGGAACTCCGGCACGTCATGGGCCTGCTGGCCGCCCCGGACAACGAGCGGCCCGACGGCCTCGAACCCCAGCCGGGACTCGCCCGGCTCGGCGCCCTGGTGGAGCGGGTGCGGGCGGCCGGAACCCCGGTGCGCGCCGAGGTGTCGCTGCCGCAGGAACCCTTGCCGCCCGGCGTGGACCTGACGGCGTACCGGGTGGTGCAGGAGGCGCTGACCAACACGCTCAAGCACGCCCCGGGCGCCGCTGCCTCCGTCGCGATCGGGCACGCCGGGGACCGGCTGGAGATCGTGGTCGCCGACACCGGCGGCGTGCGCCCGGCCGCGCCTGCGCCGGGCAACCGCCGCGGGCTGATCGGCCTCCGCGAGCGGCTGGCCGTGTACGGGGGCGAGTTGTCGGCGGGCCCGACGCCGGCCGGCGGCTACCGCATCGAGGCGTGCGTCCCGTGGCGGACGGCGTGAACGGGCCGCCGCTGCGCGCGGTCATCGCCGACGACCAGGCGCTGGTGCGCACCGGCTTCGGCATGATCCTGGCCGCGGACGGCATCGAGGTGGCGGCGGAGGCGGCGGACGGGGCCGAGGCGGTGGCGGCGGTGCGCCGCACCAGGCCGGACGTCGTCCTGATGGACATCAGGATGCCGCGGATGGACGGCATCGAGGCGACCGGGCGCATCCTCGCCGAGAACGGCGGCACCGCCCCCCGCGTCGTCATCCTCACCACCTACGACCTCGACCACTACGTGTACGCGGCGCTCGCCGCGGGGGCCAGCGGCTTCCTGCTCAAGGACGTCACCCCCGAGCACCTGGTCGCCGCGGTGCGCCTGGTGCGGTCGGGGGATGCCCTGCTGGCGCCCACGATCACCCGCCGGCTGATCGAGCGCTTCGCCCACCGGGAGGAGCCCGCGGCCGCCGTGCCGCACCGCGACCTGCGGGGGCTGACCCCGCGCGAGCTTGAGGTGCTGCGCCTGCTCGCGACGGGCCTCAGCAACGCCGAGCTCGCCGACCGCCTGTTCCTCAGCCCGACCACGGTCAAGACGCACGTCGGCCGCATCCTGTCGAAGCTCGGCCTGCGGGATCGGGTGCAGGCCGTCATCCTCGCCTACGAGACGGGCCTGATCGCCCCGGGCGCCTCCCGCCCCGGGCCGGACGGTCACCACGGGCACCGCGATCGCGAGGACGGGCGGGAGGACCCCAACGCCCGGGCGGCGGACGGCGGGTGAGGACCGACGGCGCCCGGGGGCGGGCGGGGGCGGGGGCGTTACCAGCGCATGCCCCCGGCGGGGACCTCGGCGACCGGGGTGGGGGGCGCGGGCGCGATGCCCCAGCGGGCTGCCGCGACGCGGGCGGCCTCCCGGGCCTGGGCGGTGGCGGCCGGTCCCGAGCCGAGCAGGGCCGCGGCCTGTTCCGGGGTGGCGAGCAGCCGGACGCGCGGGCGGCCGGTCCCGGGGACGGCGGCCGCCGGGCCGAGCCCGGTGAGGCGGGCCGCCACGTGCACCCTGACGCCCGCCGCGCCGCGCCGCTCGCCCTCCCCGATCCCCCCGGAGGGGCCCCGCCCCGCACCGCCCGCCGCCACGCCGCCCGCCGCCGCGGCCCCCACACCCACGGCCCCCGCGCCCGGGGCGTCCGCGCCCGGGGCGTCCGCGCCCGGGGCGTCCGCGCCCGGGGCGTCCGCGCCCGGGGCGTCCGCGTCGGGCCGGCCGCCGTCCGGCTGCTCGAACCCGAGCGGGCAGGCGTCCTCGACCGCGGCCCCGGCCCGCTGCGCGGCCAGGCGCGTGACGCACCCCGCCGGGTCCTCGCCCTCGTCCTTCCGTACCCGGCCGCCGGGGAGGGCGGGCAACGGCCGGCCGTCCTCGACCAGCAGCAGGACGCGGCCGTCCGGGGCGATCAGCCAGCCGTCCGCCCCGGCCGCGCCCGGGCCGGCGGGCGGGTGGGCGCCCGGGTGCCACCTGCGGGGCAGCCCCTCGCCCGGCCGGACGAGGACGCCGTGCGCGTCGAGCGGGGGCGGCGGCCCGAGGTGGCGGCCGTCCTGGAGGTAGACCGGTCCGGTCGCACCCCACCGGGCGCGCAGCGCGGCCAGCATCCGGCGGGCCTCGAGCGCGGTCATCGCCGCGGCCGCCTCGCCCGGCGGCAGGAAGCGCGCCCCGGCCAGTTCCTCGGGGGGCAGCCTGAGGCCGGCGACCGCGTCGCTCGGCAGGGTGCCGCCGTCGAAGACGATGTGGATGTCCCCGGGAAACGGCAGGTCGGGCGGCAGTTCGGCGACCCCGGGCACGACGTGGTCGATCGCCAGGGCGCGCTCGGGGCCGATGGCGAGGCCGGTCTCCTCCGCCACCTCGCGGCGGCAGGCCTCGGCCGGGTGCTCCCCCGCCTCCACGGCGCCGCCCGGCAGCAACAGCGTGTCGCGGTAGGTGGGTTCGACCAGGAGGACCCGGCCGAAGGGGTCGGTGATGAGGGCGGAGGCGCTGATCCAGACGGTGTGCCTGGAGGCGGCGTAGTCGGCGTTCGACATCAGGGGCTGCCGCGGCAGCGGGGCGGGCAGGGGGCGCATCGCATCACCTCGGGTGGTGAGGGGAACGGAAACGGTGGCGCGTGTGCCGGTGGAGCCGGCCGGGGCACGCGGGGCTCGTGTGCATCCTCGCCAGGGACCGGCGCCTTGATGCGCCCCGCCCGTCCCAACTGGCGCCCACCCCGGCGCCCGCCCCCTCCCGCACGCCCCCACGCGCCCCCCGCACGCGCCCCTGAGGCCCGGGCGTGCCCCCGGTGCCATTCCCTCCAAGCGAAGCCCAAGACTTCCCCAAGCGTTCTCTTCAGAGCCCGAGGCAACCAGGTCTCCGACAACGGGAAGTACCTCTCTGTCTGGGGGATGTCATGTTGACGGAGAGCAGGCTCACGGAGCCTGCGCTGGTTCAAAGCGGTGAGTGGCTCACGGTTTCCGGATGCAAGCGCGTGCTGGTCGTGGCGCACACCATCGCCTACGCGAAGCAACTGCGCTACGCGGTCTCACTGCTCGAGTCCGACCTGAGGGCTCAGGCCGTCTTCACGGTCGCGCCGCACGCCTTCGGCGACGGCGTCGTGCCCTACCTGCGCGCCCTCGGGATCTCGGTGATCCCCTGGCGGCAGGCGCTCGGCATGGAGTTCGACCTCGCACTGGCGGCCGGCTCACGGGGAATCCACGAGGTGCGCGCGCCGATCATCCGTATGCCGCACGGCGCGGGCCACATCAAACTGCTCCGCAGGACGGAGGACCCGTCCGGGACACACCGCCGCGCGGCGGCGATGCTCAACCGCTCGTACCTGATGCGCGAGGGGAGAGTGGTTCCGGCCGCGATCGCGCTGCCGCACTCGCGGGACCTGGACACCCTGGCGTGGTCCTGTCCCGAGGCGCTGTCGCGGGCCACGGTCGTCGGCGATCCCAGCCACGACTGCCTCCTGGCCAGCCTCCCGCACCGTGCGGTCTACCGGCGGGCCCTGGGCATCGAGGAGGGACAGCGCCTGCTGGTTCTCTCCTCCACGTGGGGGAGGTCGGCCTTCTTCAGCCGCCTCGACGCCCTGCTGCCGCGCCTGCTGAGCGAGTTGCCGCGCGACCGGTTCGTGATCGCGGTACTCGTGCACCCGAACGTCGCGGCCGGGCACGGCACGTACCAGGTCCGCAGCTGGCTGGCGAGCTACCTGCGCCGGGGGGTGGCCGTGGCCCCGCCCACGACGGATTGGCCCTCCCTGCTGGTGGCCGCCGATTGGGTTTTGGGGGACCATGGTTCGCTGACCTCGTACGCGACCCTCGCGGGCGTGCCGATCCTGCTGACCTCGCATCCGGAGGACGAGGTGGCGCCCGACTCGCCGGCCGCCGCCCTGGCGCGCCGGGCCCCGATCCTCTCGCCCGCCATGCCGCTGGCCGAACAACTCGACTACGCCGCGGCCGGGTTCGGCCCGGACAGGTACCGGGAAGTATGTGCTCTGCTCTCTTCCGAGCCGGGCCGCTTCCCCCCAAGGATGCGGACGTTGATGTATCGGCTGCTCGGCCTGAGCGAACCGGCCTACGAGCCCGTGATGGGCCCGGCTCCGCTGCCCCCACCGCTGTCCCACTGGATGGCTGCGGGCGCCGAGGTCCCGAGGTGACCGCCCCTCGGCGCGCGGGACGCCTGGACGCGCATCTGCGGGCGTACCCGGATGCCCCGCCCGAGGCCGGGTGGGCGGAATTCGCCGACGTGCTGGTGGCCTCCGCGCCACTCGGGGCACAGGCCGCCGAGCGGCGGCTGACCTTCCTGTTCCGCCGCTACCCCGGCTGCCTGGTCGCCGCCTCCACGCTCGCGGAGGGCGGCTGCCTGGTGGGGACGCGGGACGGCTCGCGGCTGTGGGCGGCGCCGGAGGGCCCGGCGGCCCACGCCGACCGGGCGGCGGGGGCGGCTCTCGCCTCGCTGCTGCACGGGTGGCTGGTCCTCGGCCGCTCGCCGGCGGAGCTCGACGGGGCACGCGTCCGCTCGGCCGAGGGCGCGGTGCGGCTCGCGGCCTCACGCGAGACGGCCCCGCGCGAGACGGCCTCGCGCGAGTAGGCCGGCGCGAGGACCGGCCGGGGTCACAGTGCCCCGAGCCGGTCCTCGATGCGCCGGGCCTCGGCCGGCCTCAGGTCGCGGTAGAGCGCCACGGACCGCTCGTACCAGTCCCGGGCCTCCGTGGTCGCGCCGGCGTGTTGGGCGACGCGGCCGAGCATCTCCAGGATTCTCGCCTGCCACTGCGGCGAGCCGGCGGCTTCCATGCCACTCAGGGCCTGCCTGAGGCGGCTGCGGCCGGCCTCCGGGTCGCCGCCGAGGGCGGTGGCCAGACCGAGGAACGCCAGTGACCGCATGGCGTCGTAGACGTCGCCCGCCGCGAGAAGGTCCCCGTGGGCCCGGCCGAGGCGGTCCGCGGCGGCGTGGTGGTCGCCGCGCTCCAGCGAGACCTGGCCAAGGCACAGTCGCGACAGGGCGGCCCCGCGGTGGTAGCCGACCTCCTCACGCAGGGCGAGCGCCTGGCGGAAGAAGTCCTCGGCCTCGCTCAGATTCCCGGTGGCCAGCCGCACGTTGCCCAGGCCCTGCAGGGCCTGGGCACGCTGCCTGGAGTCGCCGTCCTCCTCGGCTTGCCGAAGGGCCTGGAGGTACCACTGGGCGGCCTCTGCGTCCCGGCCGATGTTGCGCAGCCCGTTGCCTCCCGAGGTGAGCATGCGGCTGACGGCTCGCCGGTTGCCCTCTCGCCTGGCCGCCTCAAGCCCGATCTCGTGGGCCTCTACCCAGAGTTCCGCCGGCCGCAGCCGCAGAAAGGCGGGCCACAACGCGTCCACAAGCTGCCAGCAGGCGGCGTCCCAGCCGACGTCCCGGCAGTGCCGTACCGCGGCCATGACGGTGGGCAGGTGGCCCGCGAGCCAGCGAAGGGCCGCCGCCGGGCCGTCGAAGGCGGGGGGCGCCTCGGGCTCGTGGACGTAGTCGCGGGTCAGGTCCTGATACCGGGAGGACAGCAGCGCCTCGGCGGCACTCGCCCCGGCCAGACACCAGTCGACGAAGCGCCGAAGGGCTTCCCCGGCCGCCTCCGCCGGCTCCTCCGACTGGGCTTGCAGCCTGGCGTGCTGGCCCACGAGGTCGTGGAAGCGGTATTCCTCCCCGAGTTCTTCGAGGAGGTTGATCTCGGCGAGTGCGCTCAGCGCCTCCTGGGCGGACGCGCGGGTGGTTCCGCAGGTGGCGGCCACCAGCGGCACGTCGAAGCGGGCCACCGGCAGGAGGCCCAAACGCCGGTAGACGCCTGCGAGTTCCGGAGCCAGCGTGCGGTAGGACTCGTCCAGCGCCGTCCGGATCGCCGCCTCCCCCTCGACGCGCAGCAACTCCACCGGCCCCTCGCCCTTGGAGAGCGTGTCGGCGATGGCGGAGACGGCCTGCCGCGGGCGGGCCGCCAGCTGGGCGGCGGCCAGGCAGACGGCGAGCGGCAGGAAGGCACACAGTCCCACGAGGTGACGGGCGGCGTCGAGGTCGTTCCCGACCCGGCTGCCCCCGCTGGCACGGTCGAGGAGTTCCACCGCGGAACCGGTGTCGAGGACGTCGACGCGGTGCAGGTCGGCGCCGTCGACGACCAGCCCGGTCAGCTGCCGCCTGCTGGTGACGACCACCAGGCTGCCGGCCGCCGAGGGCAGCAGGGGCCGCACTTGGGCGGCGGTGAAGGCGTTGTCCAGCAGCAGGGCGATGCGCAGCGCGGCCGTGAGGGAGCGCCACAGCGCGACCATCTCGGCCATCTGGGCCGGGATGTCGGGGGCGCCGATCGCCCGGAGGAAGCCTTCGAGCACCTCCCTCGGCCTCACCGGGCCGGTGGCCGCATAGCCTCCGAGGTCCGCATAGAGTTGTCCGTCGGGGAACTCGTCCGCCAGCCCGCCGATCCACCGCGTCGCGAGCGCGCTCTTTCCCACCCCCGCAGGACCGCTGACCACGACGAGCTTCGGCGCGGGGCCACTGTGGAGCCTGCGGCTGTGATCGAGTGCGGCCAGATCCTCCTTCCGGTCGACGAAGTGCGCGGACACCGGAGGCAGTTGCCTGGGCACGGGCCGGGGCGGCGGGGCGGCGCCGTGCAGGTGGATGTTGCCGTGTACCTGCCCGGCCTGGAGGGCGGGGCCCCAGATCTGCGCCGAGCCGGAGAGCACGTTGGCCTGCGGTGGCGGTGCGGCGGGAGGTTCGGCCAGCCAATGAGTCAGCGCCTCGCGCAGGCCGGAGTTGCCCTCGCTCAGCCGCGCGAGCGCGTCCGCGAGCCGTCCGGCGGCCGCCTGCCCCGGCGCGGCGAGCGCGTACGACCAGGCCCGCGACAGCTCGGCATCCTCCTCCAGGGCCGTTCCGACGAGGTCACGCAGCCGGGTGAGGTGCACCTGATCGCCCCGCCCGATGGCCGATAACAGCGCGTCGTTCAGCACCTTCTGCAGCACGCTTCCCCCAAGCACGAGTCGAACGCGGCGGCGCTCCTCGCGGAATCACCGAAGTCGGACACCACATACCTGCCCAACGACGGGAAGCAACACAATGGCGCACCGGTCCCCTCTCCCTGTCGGGATGGATTTCGGCCGTCCTGAGCTGCCGCCATACAGCCCGGCACCCGCTTGTGTCATGCTCATTTCCAGGCATCGAGGGTGGGGGCGCTCGTGCGACTGCGCATTCGGCTCCTGGGAGGCGTGGAACTGCACGCCGGCGAACGCCACAGCTCCGTAGGGACCCCGCTGGAGCGCCTCGCGCTCGCCGTGCTCGCCTGGGACGCGGGCCGGCAGGTGAGCGTGGAGACGCTGCTCCGGCGGATCTGGGACGAGGAGGTGCCCGACCGGCGGCGCGCGAGTCTCCACACCTACCTCTCCCACATCCGCGACCGGCTCCGGGAGCTGGTCGGCCACGCCGACCAGCTCGTCAGCTGCCGCAACGCCTACCGCCTCGACATCGCACGCGAGGCGGTGGACGCCCGGGAGTACCTGGCCCTGACCGAACGCGCCCGCGTGCTGGCCGAGGCCGGCGACCTGCGCGGCGCGCTCGCCCTGCTGGAGGACGCATCCGGGCTGTGGCGGGGAGATCCGCTGCCCGGGCTCACCGGGGCGTGGGCGGAGTACGTGCGGGAGGAGCTGTCCGAGGAACGGCTCGCGACCGCGACCTTCCAGGCGGGACTCCTGCTGCGGCTCGGCAACTTCACCGAGGCGGCGGCCGGGCTCAGGCCGCTGGCCGCCCGGCGCCCGGGCGACGAGTCGCTCTCCGTGCACTTGGCGCTCGCCCTGTACGCACAGGGCCGGGTGAGCGATGCGGAACGCATCCTCCAGCGCACGCAGTACCACCTGAGCCGCACGTTCGGCCAGGACCCCAACGCCCAGCTGCTGCGCACCCAGGAGGGCATCTTCCGCCGCGTGCCCCCGCCGGAGCTCCTCGCCTCCCACGGTCTGACCGCCTCGCCCGGAGGGGAGGCGGCCCCGGCGGTGGTTCTCGCAGGCGCCCCGGACAACCTGCCGCCCGACGTGGCGTGGATCGGCCGGGCGGCGGAGGTGGAGCGGCTCCTTTCCGCGGGGGCCGCCGCGGGGGAACCGGCGCCTGGCGCGCCCGCCCTGGCGACGATCGACGGCATGGCGGGGGTCGGCAAGACCGCCCTGGCCATCCACGTGGCCCACCGGCTCAGAGGCCGCTTCCCCGACGGCCGGCTCCTGCTCGACCTCGGGGCCAACGGTCCCGCCAGGCACCCCCTGAGCCCGGCCGAAGCCCTCACCGAGCTGCTGCGGCTGATCGGCCATCCCGGCGAAATCCCCCGGGACGCGGAGCGGTTGACCACCCTGTGGCGCACGGTGACACGGGACAGGCGCGTACTGGTGATTCTCGACAACGCCACAGGCCCCGACCAGGTGGGCCCGCTCCTGCTCGGCTCAGGCCCGAGCTTCCTGCTGATCACCAGCCGGCACCGGCTCAGCGGGCTCGGCGGAGTGCGGCCGGTCTCCCTCGCCCCGCTGCCCGAGGGCGACTGCGTTGCCATGTTCAAGGACCGGGTGGGAGCCGAGCGCGCGCCGAGCGACACCGACACCGCGGAGATCGTCCGGCTGTGCGACTTCCTGCCTCTGGCCGTGGACATCATGGCCAGCCGCCTTCTCGCTCATCCCTCCTGGAGCGCCGGGGAGTTGCTCGACCGGCTCCGGCTCGGCCACCCGCGCATCCAGGAAATCCGCGACCCCACCCGACGGTTCGAAGGCATCCTCGGGCACGGCTACCAGGCTCTGGGCCCCGTGCGGCAGCGGGTCTTCCGCCGCCTGGGCCTGCATCTCGGCTCGACCTTCGGGCCGTACACCGCGGCCGCGCTCGCCGACCTGCCGCTCGACGAGGCGGCACGGGCGGTCGAGGAGCTGCACGACTTCCACCTGCTCACCGAACCCGGCCCCGACCGCTTCTCCATGCACGACCTGGTGGCCTCGTACGCCAGGTCCCTGGCCGAGCGGGAAGGAGAGGAGAGCGTGCGGGAGGCGATGGGCCGGCTCGTCGCCCTCTGCCTGCACACGGCCGACCAGGCGGACCGGCAACTCCACCCCCAACGGCTGCGCATCAGTGTGGACGGCCCTCCGCCGCCCCTTGCCGCGCACTGGCTCGCCGCCACCGGGCCGAGGACCTGGTTCGTGACCGAGGGCCCGAGCCTGCTCGCCCTCCTCGACCACTCCTGGCTGCACGGACCGCCGCGCACCGCCGCGCTGTTCAGCCACACCCTCGCCCACTTCCTCGACACGGAGGGCTATCTCGTCGCCGCCACCTCCCACCTCGGCCGCGCCGTCGACTACTGGCGCTGGGCCGGCGACGGGCCCGCCCTGGTCCGGGCGCTGCTCGACCTGGCGGCCGTCCGCCTCCGGGCCGGCGACTACGCCGAGGCGGAACGGGCCGTCGCGGAGGGTCTGCGGCCGGCCCGGGCCGCGGGGGACGCCGAGGCGGAGGCGGAGTGCCTGCACCGGCTCGGTGCGCTCCACTTCCACCGCGGCGACAACGTACGGGCACGGGCCCACGCGCAGGAGGCGCTGCGGCTGCGGATGCGGCACTCCGGGCGCCTGCAGCAGGCCAGGACGGGGAATCTCCTCGCCTCGATCCTCCTGGGACTCGGGAACTCGAAGGAGGCAAGCGGGCTCTTCCAGGCCGCCCTCGACGGCTTCCGCGCGAGCGGGTACATGAGCGGATTGCTCTTCGCCGTAAACAACCTGGGAGAGCTCGCCAAGGCCGCCGGCGACCACGAGGGCGCGATCCGCTACTACGAGAAGGCCATGCCGATCGCCAGGGACGTGGGCTCCGCCGTGTTCCTGGCGACGATTCGGATGAACCTGGCCGAGTCGCTCGTACCCCTGGGCGAGGGACAGGCCGCGCTCCTGCACTACCGGCACGCGGTCCTCGCCTTCCGCAGCGCGGGCGACAAGCGGCACGAGGCCATCGCCCTGAACGGCGTGGGATCGGTCCTCACCGGTGCGGGCCGTCCCGCCGAGGCGGCCGAGTTCCACCGGCAGGCGCTGCACCTGGCCCGCCACATCCATGCGGCCAACGAGGAGGCGCAGGCCCTGCGGGGCCTCGGCAGCGCGGCGTTGGCACTCGGCAGGCGCACCGAGGCGGAAGGACACCTGCGGGAGAGCCTGGCGATCGCGGAACAGGCGGGCGCACAGGGGGAGATCGAGGCGATCGGGCAGGTCATCGCCGCGCTGGGGGCGGGCGAACTGGCGAGCGGGGACCACGAGTAGGTTCCCTTTATCATGATCGCCATATCATGATCGTTCTCCGCTAGGATGTCATCTCTCGTCCCTCGAATGACGTTGAGACACATCCGCCTCACCTGTCACAGGAGTTCATGTGCTGCACCGGCGCGCCCGAATAGCCGGGGTCCCACCGCTCGCACTCGTGGCCGCGCTCACGCTGTCCGCTGCCGGTGCGATCCTCCTCGCCCCGCGCGCATCGGCTGCGGAGCGCGTCGCCACACGCCCCGCTGTGTGCATGGTCGACACCATGGAGAAATCCGCGAAAGGTCGGGCCGGCTGAGACCGGGTCGTCGGGAACGCCCGCCCGCCGGCCGGCGGGCGTTCCACGGGTGGTGGCGGCGGCCGGTCAGGCGTGGGTCACCGTGAGGGTGGCGTCGTTGAGGGTGGTGTAGAGGGGGGAGTCGGTGAAGCCGGGGCCGGTTTCCTCGCCGATGTAGGCGTCCATGTGGTGGTCGCCGCCGAAGCCCGGGGTGAACTCGTCGGTGACGACCCAGGAGGCCGCGGAGAGCGTCTCGCACACCTCGGGTTCGATGGGCTCGCCCTCCTCGGTCGTGCCGCAGTCCTCGATGCGGACGTGGTCGCCGCGGGCGAGGACGCCGGCGTCGGCCGCCGCCGAGACGAAGGGTTCGAGGGGGGCGCCGTAGCTGTCGCGGGGCGCGGAGTCCAGCCAGTAGCCCACGTCCCAGGACCAGTTGAGGTACTCGCCCGCGTGCGGCCCGTGCACGATGCGGCCCGTGCCCTCCTGCTGGACCGCGGTGACGAAGTCCTCGGGGTAGCTGCCGAGTTCGCTGTCGCCGTGCGTGCAGTCGAGGACCGGGCAGCCGGTGACGGCCACCGGCTCCCCGTCGTGGTGGGACTCGACGGCCGTGTAGTACACGGTCACCGTCCAGCCGGACTCGCCCTCGTCCGGGGCGGTCTCCTCCGGGGCGCCCTCGTCCGGAGCAGCCTCGTCCGGGGTGGCCGCGGGTGTGCCGTCGCCCGCCGCGTCGTCGTGCGCGTCGCCGCCTGAGCAGCCGAGAAGTGCCCACGCGCCGAGCAGGATCGCCGCCGCGCCGCGCGCGGCCACTCCGCCGAGATGCCTCACGGCAGGCACGTTAACCCGGGGCGGTCTTGACCACGCGGGCGGGTGCGGCCACCCTGCCAGGGCCGGAGGTGCGAACGGGCGCACGACGCGCGGGAGGACGGTCCCCATGGACGGTGTACGCGGCTCGGTCACGGCCAGGGCCCGGGGCGCCGCCCCGGCCGTCCCCCGCCTGTGGGCGCGGGCCACGGCGCTCGCCGCCGCGCCGGCCCTGGTGCTCCTCGGGTTCGCCGCCGCCCCCGCCCCCGCCGCCTCCGCCGCGGCCGGTACCGCCGACCCCGCCGCGGCCGGTTCTGCCGCCGCGGCGACCTCGCTGAAGGTCATGGACTGGAATGTGCAGGGCGGCCAGGGCGCCGACGGCGTCACCGACTTCGGGCGGGTGGTCGAGGCGATCCGGCAGGAGTCCCCCGACCTCGTGACGCTCCAGGAGCTGCACGACAACAGCGCCGTCGGCGGGGAGAACCAGTGGCAGGTGCTCCTCGACGAACTCCCCGGCTACTACGCCCACTTCGCCCGCAGCGACGAGAACGCGCTCGGCGGCTCGGCCGGCAATCTGATCCTCAGCAGGTACCCCATCCTGGAGCGGCTGACCTACCTGCTGCCGCAGTACCCGCAGGACACGACCGCGGTCAGGCGCAGCCTCGGCGGGGTCAGGCTCAGCGTCGGCGGGGCGGACCTGCGGGTCTACACCACCCACCTGTCGCCCGGGCTCGGCACCGAGGCCACCGAACGACGCGCGCGGCAGGCGAGGGCGGTGATCGACAAGCTGCCGGCCTCGCTGATGACCACGCCGATGCTGCTCACCGGCGACCTCAACGTCCGCCCCGACGACGCCATCCGCCCCTGGTTCGCCGCGGCCGGGTGGCTCGACGCCTGGACGCAGGTCAACGCCAACACCGGCGAGGAGGCCCTGACCCACCCGGGCGACGGCGAGGACGCCCGCATCGACTACGTGTACGCCACGCCCGCCTTCGACGTGTCCGCCGCCCACACCGTCCCGACCACCGCCTCCGACCACCTGCCGGTGGTGGCGGAACTGACCGTCCACGCCACGCCCGTGGCCGCCGCGGGCGCGGCCCTCACGGCCACCGAACTCGCGGGCGCGGCGCACGTGACGGCCTACGCGGACGGCGGCCTGCGGCTGCGGGTGTGCGACAACCGCGCCGACGGCTGGGGCGTACGCGCCTACGTCTCGGCCGCCGCGGGCGGCCCGGCCCTGCTGACCGCGGCGGACGCCGCCTACGCCGACCGCTGCGGCTCGGCCGCCGCGCCCGCGGGGACGGCGGACTCGGCCGTGGTCCGGGTGTGTTCCTACCAGGGCGGCGTGGAGAAGGACTGCCGGCAGGCGACGGCCACGGCCTGAACGCCCCCGGGGCCGGCGCCGGAACGCGCCCCGGGGAACACGCACCGGGGAACGCGCCCCGGGCCGAGAACCGCCGGGCCGCACCCCCGAGAGCGCGCCGCGGGGCGCCCGGGGCGGCGCCTCAGGCGGGCTGCGGGTGGTGGGGAAGCCGGAGGGACACCAGGGCGAGGTCGTCGTGGCCGTCGCTCGGCCGTTGCTCCGCCAGGGTCCGGCACAGCGCGTCGAGGTCGTCGTCCGCATGCGCCGCGGCCAGCGACGCCAGCCGGGACAGGCCGGCGTCCAGCGGGCGCTGATGGTGCTCGACCAGGCCGTCGGTGAACAGCAGCAGACTGGTGCCCGCGCTCAGCCGCAGCTGCTGGTCGGGCCGCGCCACGTGGTGGTTCACGCCCAGCGGCACGCCCGGGTCGGTGCGCGGGTAGAACGGCTCGCCCCCGGCGGGCAGCACCAGGGGCGGCGGGTGCCCGGCGCTGCTCCACCTGAGCAGCCAGCCGTCCTCCGCGGGCTGGACCAGCGCCAGGGTCGCCGTGGTCAGGGGTGCCTCGGTGAGGACGGCCATCGCGCGGTCGAGTTCGGTGAGGACGGCGCTCGGGGGCTCCCGGTAGGCGAAGAGCAGGGCGCGCAGCATGTTGCGCAACTCGGACATCACGGCGGCGGACAGGAGGTCGTGCCCGATGACGTCCCCGATCACCAGGCCGACGGCGCCGCCCGGCAGCGGCACGGCGTCGTACCAGTCGCCGCCGACGTGGCCCTGCCTGGCCTCTCGCCCCTGGGCCGGGCGGTAGACGGCCGCCGCGCCGAAGGGGGAGAGGTCGGGCAGGGTGGGCAGCAGCATCCGCTGGAACCACTCGGCGTTGCGCCGCTCGCGCTCCAGCAGCCTGGCGTTCTCCACGGCGATGCCGGCGGCCCCGGCCAGGGCCTTGACGATCGTCTCGTCCTCCTCGTCGAAGGGCCGCCCGTCCTGCCGCTCGGAGAGGTAGAGGTTGCCGTAGACCCGGCCGCGGACGCTGATCGCGACGCCGAGCAGGGTGCGCAGCGGCATGTGCCGGGGCGGGAAGCCCACCGAGTCCGGGTGGGAGGGGATGTCGTCGACTCGCAGCGGCTCGGGGTGGCGGATGAGGCTGCCGAGCAGTCCGCGGCCGTGCGGCAGCTCGACGCCCGACAGGTCCTGGTACTCCTCGTCGTTCAGGCCGACGGGGATGAACTCGGCCAGGCCCTCGCCCTTCTCGTCGAGCACGCCGAGCGCCCCGTACCGCGCGCCGACCAGCTCCATCGCGGTGACGATGATGTTCCGCAGCACCACGGGCAGCTTCAGCTCGCGGCTGATGGCGAGCACCGCCCGCAGCAGTCCCTGCATCTGGTCGTGGGCCCGGCCGAGCTGCTTGACGTGCTCGGCGATGAGGTCGAGGTGCTCCCCCAGCGTCGGCAGGTCGGGGGCTTCGGGGGCTGCGCGATCCGGCTCCTTGGCCACGCCTGGTCTCCTCGTGCTCGTCGGGCTCGGTCCCCCTCCACGTCACCCCACACTCCGGGCCCGGTCCGCGCAATCACCCGCCGGGCGCCGCTCCTTCCAACGGCCCAGCGAACCGGCGCCCGGGCCCGGCGCGGGCCCGGGCCCCGGGCGTCACAGGGCGGCGTCCTCGGGGACGTCGTCGAGCACGCAGCCCAGGCCGGCGGAGCCGGGGAGTGCGCTTTCGATCAGGGCGCGTTGCGTCTCGGCCTCCTCGCCGCCGATGGCGTAGTCCCAGTCCCAGCTCGTCTCCTGGCTCTCCACGGGCAGGGTGAACAGCAGGCGCTCGCCGGGGCTGAGCGTCCGGTAGCCGACGTTCTCCTTGTAGAGGCGGAGGTCGACGCGGCGCGGGCCTTCGGCCGGCTTGATCCAGTCCTGGACGTCGACGGTGACGGTGACCCACCCCTCCCCCGGCGTCTCGTCCGCGACGCCGACGACCTCGCCCTCCAGGATGGTGCTCATGCAGGCGACCCACCCCTCGTAGGACAGGTCGGCCGCCGCTCCGCCTCCTTCGCTGTTGTCCTCGGAGACGGGGCGCTCGGGGACGAGGAGCAGCAGGAGGCCCAGTAGGCAGGCGCTGCTCCCGAGGGCGATCGCCGGGGCGACCAGGCTCCGCCACCTGCGCGGGCGGGGGCGGGTGGCCGGGCGGGGGCGGGTGGCCGGGCGGGTGCCCGGGGCCGGCGCCCCTTCCCCGGCGGGAGGGTGCGCGGAGGAGGCGGCGGCCGGCGCTCCCTTGGCCGCCTCCTCGCCGATCAGGGCGAGGGCGAGGCGCAGGCGCGCCTCCACCGGATCGCGGGCGTCCGCGGAACCGGGCGCCTCATGGCTGGTGGACATGTCAGCTCTCCCTCTCGCCGAGCCGGGTACGCAGGGCGGAAACGGCCGCGTGCAGGCGGCTCTTGACCGTGCCCTCGGGGACGTCGAGCAGCTCGGCGATCTTGCGCACCGGCAGGTCGGCGTAGTAGCGCAGGACGAGGACCTGCCGCTGCCCCGGCGGGAGTTCGTCCAGCCCCGCGGCCACGGTCAGGGCCAGGTCCCGGTGCTCCTGCGGGTGTTCCGGCGGGGGCGTGGCCCCCCACCGTGCGGCGAGCCGCTCCCGCAGGCCCGCGTCCCTGCTGCGGGCCCGGTGCCAGTCGATCGCCACCCGGGAGGCCACCACGGAGACGAACGCCCCCGGCTCCCTGATCGGCTTCCCGGCCGGTTTCGCGTCCTGCTCCAGCAGTTTCAGCCTGACCTGCTGGACGCCGTCCTCCAGTTCGTCCCAGGGCACCCCGCCCAGCGCGAGCACCGCCCGTACCCGGCCGGCGTCCATGCCCTCGGCGAGCGGCACGCCCGAGGCCCGCGCGTGCGCCTCCCCCGACCCCACGGCTGTGCGCCAACGGACCATCCGCAGCTCCTTCGTCGTTTCCCCTACGACGGAGAAGGGGTGGGAAACGTTCGCCGCCCCCGGGGGACAGACGGGCGGGGGCGGGGCGCGCGGGGGCGGGGGGTTCCCGGCCTGGGCCGCCACCCGACTTAGACTCGAACACATGAGCGAGCTTCCTCCCGACCTGCCCAGGCTGCGCGCGATCGCCAGATGGCTGGAGCTGACGCAGGCCAGGGTGCGGAAGGCGATCGCCGAGGCGGAGGTGAGGGCGGCCGAGGAGGCGGCGCGACCCCGGTGGTGGGTGCAGTGGATGCGCACCCCGCGCGGCGAGCCGCGCCGCGGGATCCTGCACCGGGAGGGCTGCTGGTGCCCGGGCTCCCCGAACCTGCGCGCCGCGCAGGTACGGGAGTTGCTGGCCGAGCACGGGCCCAGGATCGAGCGGTGCCTGGTGTGCGGGGCGGAAGCGCCGAAGTCCTGACATCCCGGTGGTGTCGTGCCACTCTGGGCGCCATGGCTTCAATGGTGCAGCTGTACGGCGGCCCCCTCGACGGCGAGGTGCTCGACCTGTCCGCTCTGTCCCGGGAGGAAGCGAAGACCGGCGTGGCGCTGCCCGCGGAGCGCTGTGCCTATCCCGGCGGCCGTGCGCTCTACACCCCGGACCCGGAGCTGGAGGGCGTCTGGCGCTGGAGCGGCGACATTCCCTAGCGGAGCGCGGCAACGGCTCCGCGGCCGTGGCCCCGCAGCAGTGGCCCTGCGGTGGTCCCGCGGTGGTCCCGTGGTGCTCCCGCGGTGGTCCCGTGGTGCTCCGGCATGGCCTGCCGGCTCTTGGCAGCGGCCCCCGGCGTCCCTTAACGTCTCCTGGCGCCCCTCGGCGTCCCGATCCGGGGACGCCCCTCCGCCGCCCGGCCGCTCCCGCCGTCCCCGGGCACGCCGCCGTTCCGGGGCGCCGCGCGGGACGATGCCGACCGGGTTGGGGGGAAGCCGCATGCCGCGAGGTTCCACGAACGCGCCTCGTGGGGCGCGCCGTTCCCGCACGCTGCCGGCCCCGCTCGGGGACCTCGGCCCCCGGGCCGCGGCGGCCGTGGTGGTGTCGATGGCGGTGGCCGCCTTCTGCTTCGTGACCACGGAGAACCTCCCCATCGGCCTGCTGTCGCCGATCGCCGAGGACCTCGGCGCCTCCGAGGCCGCGGTCGGCCTGCTGGTCACCGGCTACGGCCTCACGGTCGCGGTGGTCTCGGTGCCGGCCGCCCGCCTCACGCTCGGCCTGCCGCGGCGGGTGCTGCTGAGGCGGGTGCTCGTGGCCTTCCTGCTCGCCACCTGGCTCTCCGCCCTCGCCCCCGCCTACTGGCTGCTGCTGGCGGCCCGCCTGGTCACCTCGCTGTGCCAGGCGGTCTTCTGGGCCGTGGTCGGCCCGACCGTCGCCGGGCTCTTCCCCGAGGAGGTGCGCGGGCGGGTCCTCGCCCTGACCTTCTCCGGCGGCTCCATCGGCGGGGTCCTCGGCGTCCCCGCCGCGACCTGGCTCGGGCAGGCCGCCAACTGGCGGGCCGCGTTCCTCGCGCTGAGCGCCCTGACGGCCTGCGTCCTCTTCGCCGCCGCCCGCAGCCTCCCGGACACCCGCCCCGAAGAGAGCCACGCCGCCACCGGCACCCACCCCGACCGCGTCGCGTACCGCGCCGTCGTCACGGCCAACGCCCTGCTGGTCGCGGGGGTGTTCACGGCCTACACCTACCTCGCCGCCTTCCTCGACGAGGTGGGGGGCCTGGCCGAGGGGGCCGTCACCCCGATGCTGCTGCTCTACGGCGCGGCGGGGGTGGTGGGCGGGCTGTCCGCGGGCGCGGTCTGCGACCGGTACCCGCGGCAGGCGTTCACCGTGCCGAGCGCGCTGGTGGTGGCGGCGCTCTGCCTGCTCGCCGCCCTGGGCACGCACCGGTTCGCGCTGGTCCTCGGCGTCGGCCTCACCGGCTTCGCCTGCGCCTGCGTGCCGATCGCCTCGCAGAACCGCATCATGCGGGTGGCCCCCGGCAGCACCGACCTGGCCTCGGCGGGCAACTCGGCCGCGTTCAACGTGGGCATCGCCTCCGGGGCGCTGCTCGGCGGCGCGCTGGTGGACGCGGGCCACGTCCGCGGCATCGCCCTCGCCGGGGCGCTGCTGGCCGCCGCGGCCCTCGCCCTCGCCCTGGCCGAGCCGCTGCTGCCGCGCCGCGCCCGCCCGGCCCGCGGGTAACGCCCGGCCGGGCGGCCGCCCCCGGGCCACGGGCGCCGCGGATGCCGCCGGAGCGGCGCACGGGAACCCGGCCCGCGCGGCTGACGGCGGTGACCGCACGCCCGTGATCGGGTACCGGTGGGTCCCGGCGGCCGGGACGCACCGGACGGGACGCACCGGGGCACGACCGGCAGCGGAAACGGTTGCGGAACGGTTGTGGAACGGTTGCGGGACCCGGCGAAGGGACGGGGGCGGAACGGCGGAGAGGAGAGGCGGGATGACGGACGACGGGATGGCGCGGGTGCGTACCCTCGACGAGCTTGCCCGGCGCGTTCGGGAGCGGGAGGGGCTCTTCGTGCGCTGGTCCAAGGGCCCGCGCTTCGACCTGCACGGCCCGGCGGGCAGCGCGGACGAACTCACCGGCGCCCCGATGCCGGGACTGTCCGTCAGCCCGCTGCACATCGAGCACTGGTGGCCGGGCAGCGTCAGGCTCTGGGTGGCCCGCCGCCTGTGGGACTACTCCCACCTCCAGCACGAGAAGGCGCCGGGCGTCGCGCCCTGGCTGCTGCACGCCCGCGAGATCGCCCGCGGCCCGGACAACGAGCCACTGGTGGACCGCGTGGAGCCGCTGGCCTGGATCGCCGACGAGGTCATCGCGGAGGCGCGCCACGAGCTGGGCAGGCAGCCCCGATCCTGGGGACCGCTGCGGCGTCCGTGAGCCGGGACCGGACCGGAGGGTTTGCCGGTCGGGAACGGCGGGGCGCGTGGGCCCGCCCGGCTACTCGCCGGTGCTCCCGTCCACCGACTCCCTGAGCAGGTCGGCGTGCCCGTTGTGCCGGGCGTACTCCTCGATCAGGTGGCACAGGATCCAGCGCAGGCTCGGGGTGTTCCCGTCGGGCCAGGAGCGGCGGGCGAGCCGGCCAGGGCCTTCCTCCGCGAGGGCGGCGGCGACGAGCTCCCGGGAGCGTGCGACGGACGCGCGCCACAGCGCCCGCAGCCGCTCGGGGTCCTCCCCGGCGGCGGAGTGCCAGTCCCAGTCGGGGTCGGCCTTCCAGTCGACGGTGTCCCACGGCGCGCCGGGGGCGTTGCCGTGCAGGAACACCGAGCACCACGAGTCCTCCACGTAGGCCAGGTGCTTGAGCATCCCGCCCAGGGTCATCGAGGAGGGGCCGACCCGCGCGGCGAGCCCGGCGGCGTCCAGCCCCGCGCACTTCCACTCCAGGGTCGCGCGCTGGTAGTCGAGGAAGCCGAGCAGCGTGCTCGCCTCGTCTTCGGCGAGGGGCGGCTCCGGGCGGCCCTGTGCGTCCAGTCGGGTCATGGGCGGCGAGTGTAGCCCCGGGCGGGATCGGGGCTACAGGGGGGAACCGCGGGAGACAGGGGGGAAACAGGGGGAAACAGCACCGCCGCGGCGGGCCGTCCCGCGTCGCCTCGTTTCGTTGGCTAAAGCGAAGAGACAGGATCGCGTCCCGGTTCCCTTCAGGGGCCGGAGGCGCGGGACCGCCCTCTTCGGCGGCCCTTCCTGGCGCGGCAGGCCCCCGGCACCCCCGCCTGCCGCCCGCCCCGGGGGCCCGCGGACGGCCCCGGTGCGCCCTCGCCGGCGACGGGCGCCGGAAACCCGGCACACCTGACCAGAAGAGTGGCCTCAGGCAGGCAACAGCCGTCCGTCCGGCGCGAGTTCACGATTACCCGACGGTAGCGCCAATATTGATGCAACTTTTCTTGCACCCTATGGCATCTCAGTAAGTGCTGAGCTATCGTCAGCCTCCCGGCGCACCACCGGCATCATTGCTGCCGCAAACATACGTGGGGGCGCGGCGAGGCTCGGCGGGCCGGGGGCGGACGCGCCGCCCGCCGGCCCCGGGGGCGCGGGCCACCGCGTCGCCGAAACGGCCCACGGCACCAACGGCACCACCGCACCAAGCGCACCACGGCACCACGGCACCACGGACGGCATCGCCAGGCACCACCTTTTCGCACCGTGAGAGTGAGGACTCCATGGCCGAAGTGATCAAGCTCGCCCCGGAAGAGGTCGACCGCGTGATGGGCGTCATCAACGGCGCCTACACGGAGATGGACGAGGTCGCCTCCGGCATCGGCGGCCACGCCGGGATCGTGAGCACCGCGTACCACGGCTCGGGCACCAGCCGCGCGGTGGAGACCTACGAGGACCTCGGCAAGGCGGGAGCGGCCCTGGCCCACGCGCTCGACGGACTGTCGCGCGACCTCGGCCTGACCGCGAACACCGGCCGCGAGACGGACGCCGACGCGCACGGCGCCCTCAACCAGGTCACCACCCCGAACATCCCGGCCGACCTGACCATCGCCGCACAGATCTGACCTCGCCGCGCAGGTCTGCCGGCAGATCCGGCCGCCGCGCAGATCCGGCGTTCCCGCGATCCGGCCAGGCGGCACCCGTGCACCCATCCGCACCCCGCGGCCCCGCGCGAGCGGGCCGGCCGGCCCCGCGCACGGCCCGGGGACGAGCCCGCCGGGCTCACCCGACCAAGGAGACAGCGTGACCTACGACGGTCTGATCCAGTTCAGGAACGAGGGTCTGGACACCATCCAGTCGCAGACCCGCGCCCAGCAGGAGCGGTACATCGAGATCTGGAACAACGTCCGCACCCAGCTCGGCCAGCTCGTCGAGACCGGGCAGGTCGACCCGCAGATCGGCCAGGTGCTGACCGAGCGCGACCAGCAGTTCCGGCGCGAGGCCGCGGGCTTCGACGAGAGCGTCACCGCGCAGAACCTCGCGATGCGCAATGTGCAGGACATCGGCAACGAGGGCGGCGCGGCCATGGTGCGGGCCGCCGCGGGCGGGGCTCGCTGACCCGGGACGGAGATCCGAACCATGGTCACGATGAACATCGGCGCCCTGCAGCGCCTCGGACAGGAGGCGGGGGCCCGCAACGGGCTCGCCGGGATGAAGTCCACCTTCGCCGCGATCGCCTCCGATCCCGCCATGTTCGGCCAGGTGCCCCACGCGCACGCGGCCTCCGCCGCGCTGAAGGCGGCGGCCCAGTCGATGCTCACCGAGCTCGCCCGGGCCGGCCACACGGTCGAGGACATCAAGAACAGCGCGAACCGCGCGGCGGTCATCGGCCAGGACTCGGACGCCCACGCCAGGAGCGCGCTGTCGGCGGTACAGGTCGCGAATCTGCAGGCGTTCGTCTCCGCCATCGACACGGGGAGGTGACCGGTCCGTGACGGACACCGACGGGCACTTTGCGGCGGTGATCGCAAAGATCCTCAGCGCCCAGCACCTGTCGATGCAGGCGGCGGCCGGTGCCTGGCTGGCGCTGGCCCGCGCCGCAGGCACCGAGAGCACCGCGCTCTCCGGCTCGGCCGGCGCCGCGGCCGGGCAGCCGGGCGTGGGCCTGATGGAGCTGGCCGACCGCCTGGAGGCGGCCGGCGGCTGGGCCGAGGGGGCGGGCCGGGTCGCCGGCGTGATCTCCGATCAGCTCACGCGGGCCGCCCAGCAGTCCGCGCGGGCCAGCGAGCGCGCCATCCAGCTCCAGGCGGAGTACGAGCGGGTCAAGACCGAGACGAGCGAGCGGATGGCCCACATCCAGCCGGGCATGGCCGAGGTGCGGGCCGGGGAACTCGGCCTGCAGCAGCGGCAGCAGCTCGCCGGGCAGGCC
Organism: Streptomyces hoynatensis; assembly: GCF_003626535.1. GTDB lineage: Bacteria > Actinomycetota > Actinomycetes > Streptomycetales > Streptomycetaceae > Streptomyces > Streptomyces hoynatensis. The sequence goes on along the minus strand of NZ_RBAL01000002.1, from coordinate 89,180 downwards.
GAGGGCCTGCTCGACGGGCTCGGGGCCGTGTTCGCCCAGGTGATCGGCGGCAACGCGCCCCCCGCCCCGGACAGCGGCGGCCCGGCCGGGGCCGCGGGGGCGGGGGCCGCGGGCGCCGCGGGGGCCGGGGCCGCGGCGGGAGGCGGGGTCGCCGCGGCGGCCCTCGCCGGGGGCGGCGCCGGCGTGGGGGGCGGCGCCGCCACCGGCTCCTTCGCCGAGGCGGGGGCGGCCACGGCGCCGCCGGGCGCCGAGCTGGTCCCGGCGGCCAACGGAAGCCGGGTCGGCGCGGGCGAGTACCCGGGCGCGAGCGTGCTGGGGCCCGAGGAGGGGGACTTCGCGGGCTGGGTGCAGAGCCCGAACACCGGCCACCTGGTCGACCCGGCGACCGGCCGGGAGTTCGACCCGGCCACCGGCCGGTGGATCGACCCGGTGACCGGGCGGCCCTTCGGCGAGGTGGCCGAGTACGCGACCAGGCTGTCCGGCCTCGGCGGCGGCCCCGGCTCCGTGGGTTCCCCCGGCTCGGTGGCGTCCCCGAACCAGCCGGTGACGCTCGTGTCCTCCCTGGGCGCCACGGGCCTGGCCGGCACCGGCGGCCCGCCGGGCGGCGGCAGTTCCCTGGCCGCGCTCTACGGCGGAATCATGCCGCCGAGCGTCGGCTATCCCGGTCCCGCGCGCGGCCAGATGCTCGGGCAGGCCAACCGGAACCTCGCCCTGCGGGCCAGGGTGGCGACCCGGTTCGCCCTGCACGAGGCGGCACAGGGCGGACGGCCCTTCGTGCCGCCGCCGGGCGCGGCCGGGCAGGCCGCCCGCGGCCAGGGCGGCGGCCGGGGCAGGCCGCGGGAGCGCACCTCCGGGATCTGGCAGAGCAGGCGCCAGGACCCGGCCGCCCGCCACCAGCTCGCCGGGGCGCGCCGCGCCGCGCCGGCCGTGCCGCCGCCAGGCGGCGCACTCCGGGGCCGCCCCGGCCGCGGCGAGGAGGAGGCGCGGCGCCGGCGCCCCACCGGGCTGACCGAGGACCCGGCCGTGTGGGCGCCCGCCAGGCGGGCCGTCGACGGCCTGCCGGCCGACTGACCGGCGGCGTTCCGGCGTCTCTCCCCTTGGCCGGGGCGCCGCCGTGCGGCACCCGCACCGCCGCGGCACGGCCGCCCCGCACCCGGCGGGGCGGCCGTGCCCGGGGCACCCGGGGCACCAGGGGCACCAGGGCAGCGCGGGGAACGCGAGGAACACAGAGGAACCGCGAGGAACACAAGGGAACCGCGAGGAACGCGAAGGAAGGAGAAGGCGATGGGACACGACGGCCTCTACTACCTGCCCGAGGGGTTCCGCGGCTCGGCCCGGCTCAGCGGCCAGACCGCGGACGCGGCCGAGAGCACCCGGCACTACCTGGGCCGGGCCACCCCCGACCCCGGCAGCTACGCGGGCGCCACCGAGTTCGTCTCCGCGGTCACCGGCACCCGCGACACCCAGGCCAGGGGCGTGGCCAAGGCGGCCGAGGGCCGGGAGAACATGGCCGCGGCGAGCAGCTATGTCGCCGCCACCGGCGAGGAGATGGACGGCGCCGCGCACACCGTGGTGGGCGCCGTCACGGTGACGCCCGTCTCCCGGCAGGTCGCCGACGGGATCTGACCCGCACCCGGCACGCCCCGCACCCGCCCGTCCGCACCCGCACCCGCCAGGACCACCCACCCGCAGAAGGACCCGACATGCCGAACTTCTCGTTCACCAGGCAGGAAGTCGAGGCGAAGGCCGGCGTGAAGCCCTGGACGCTCCAGGAGCAGTTCACGGCCGAGATCAAGCCCGAGGACATGGGGAACACCGCCGCCCTCTACGCCAGGGCGGCCGGCGAGGCCGAGAGCGCCGGCGAACTCGCCCAGGTGGCCAGCCGGTTGGGCGCCCGCTCCGGCGGGGTGGACGGCAGGACCCTGCTGGACGAGGACGGCACGATCAAGGAGACCGCCCGGGGCCTCCAGGGCAACGGCCGCGACATGGACGGGGTGGTGCGCTACCTGGTCCGGGCCATGAACGAGGCGATCGAGACCGAGCACAACGTGCACGAGATCGTCTACAACGTGGACCTGCCCACCGGCGACCCCGGCGTCGAGGTGGTGCGCGGGCAGGAGGAGCAGGGGGCGTGGAACGACTGGGCGACCTGGGGCAGGGGCCTCCAGGCCGCCGTGAACGAGCGCAATGCCGCGGGCAACCAGGTCAACCACCTCATGCCGCTTGAGGTGCACGGCGAGATCATGAGCAACCCGACCACCCGCAGCATCCCCTCCAGCGGCACCAACGCCCAGGGCGGCCCGATCTTCCAGATCCCCGAGAGCATCGCCGAGGAGATCCGCAAGGAGCACCTGGAGGTCGTCGTCGACTCGGCGAAGAGCTCCCACAGCCACGTCAACGAGGCGATCAACTCCTACCGTTACCAGCTGGCGCAGTACGGGCAGGAGCTCGGCGACCTCGGCTACGACCTGTCCGAGGGGCCCTTCGGCCTGTTCATGACGCAGCAGCAGGCGGCGTACGAGGGCAGGCAGCTGGCCGCCGAGCTGGCCAAGGCGCACCCGGACAAGAACCTGATCCTCATGTGGACCGAGGGCCTGGAGGCCATCGCCCGCGGCATCTACGAGGACATGCGCGACGGGGGCACGCCCTCGCGCCCCATGACCGCGCAGGAGCGGGCCTTCCTCCAGACCTTCTACGGGCAGCTGGGCATCGACGACCTGGCCGAGCTCGGCGAGCTGGCCGGGGACCGGGACCACCCGGGGCAGGCCTCGCCCGGCCTCGCCGCCGCCCGCCGGGTGGCGAACGGCCTGATGATGCTCACCAACCCGGACGCCGGCGGCTTCGACCCGGCCACCCAGGGCAACCAGCTCCCGGCGAGCCTGCGGCACTTCGTGTACGACTACGAGCACACGGACCTCTTCGCCCAGCAGCCCTTCGGCACCTCGCCGTTCCGGCACGAGATGGAGCGGTTCAACGGCTTCGGCGACCTGATGGCCACCGCGAGCATCGCGCCGGGCGACCGCTTCGCCACGGACATGGGGCACGCCGCCGTCGAGGTGCAGCGGCAGACGAACATGCAGTACACCGGCAGCCACGAGTACACGCCGAACAGGTTCGGCACCGGCCTGCTGACCGCCACCGCGCTGAACCACGAGGCGTCCGCCGGGCTGCTGAACGACGGGGACTTCCGCAGCACCTTCCTCGGCACCTTCTGGGAGAACAGCAACGGCGCCGCGGCCCTGATCCACAGCGGCACCCACGTCCCGCAGGGCGTCGACCCGAACAGCGCCGCGGCCAGGCCGTACGTGCAGGCCGCCTACAACCTGCTGCACGACGCCCCCGACAGCAAGGGCGTCATCACCGGCGACCTGGTGCCGCCGAACGCCAAGGCGCTGGGCTACGTCGACCAGTCCGCCCTCCAGCGGGCCATCGGCAACACCGCACTGGAGTACATGGACCTCATCGCCAGGCCCAGCGAGACCAGCGGCTTGCGCGATCCGCACGACCCGGACCACCCCGGCGGCTTCCGCAACCTGTTCGAGCTCTCCACCCCCGACCGGGAGGCCCTGTTCTCGCTGATGAACGAGAGCGGCTCCACCGTGCGGAACGAGTTCCTCGACGGGGTGACCACCTGGGAGACGAAGACCGCCTACAACGCGTTCGCCGAGCCGGGGCGGCCCCACCTGAACACGGCACTCGACCACATCGGGCGCATCGCGGGCACCGTGCAGCACGTGGGCGTCGTCGCGGACACCGAGGGACCCGGCTGGGCCTCGTTCCGCTCCATGAGCTCCGTCTCCTCCGCCACCTCGGCCGTCAGCCTGTTCGTGCCGCCCACCCCGGCCAAACTCGCGCTCACCGCGGGCAGTTACGGGCTGGGCGAGATGATCCGCTCGCAGATTCCGACGGCCGCCGAGATCGACGCCAGGCAGCAGGTCGCCCTGGAGCACGGCGACATGCCCGCCAGGACCGCCGTCGCCCAGGCCGCGCGGATGGCCGGGGTGCGGATGCCGGGCCACCAGTCGTTGCTCGACCCCAGCACCCCCGGCGCGACCGAGGCCGACATCAGGGCACGGGTCGAGACGATGGAGAACAACTACGACATCAAGTACCTGACCGAGGCCTACAACGACGCCAACCACACCTGACGCCCCGCCCCGCCGGGCGTACTTCCCCGTCCCCCACCCGCACGCCGCACGAAGGGTCCCGCCGTGAGCAGCCCCCCGACCGTCTTCCGGCGCCCGCCGCGCGCCGCGCGTCCGGCCGTTCCGGACCAGGAGCTGGTGCTGAAGGCGCCGCCGGAGCTGCCGCGGCCCGAGGACGGCAACCTGTGGATGACCGCCCTGCCCGCGCTCAGCGGCCTCGGCTCGGTGCTCTACATGCTCACCATGGGCCGCGGCCCGCTCGGCTACGTCGTCGGCGGCATGTTCCTGGTGTCCTGCCTGGCGATGATGGCCGGGTCGATCGTGCGCCAGCGGGGCTCGGCCAAGAGCGCGGCCCGCGCCGACCGCCGCGAGTACCTGCGCTACCTGGAGCGGGTCAGGGCCGAGGTGCGGCGCACCGCCCAGGCCCAACGGGAGGCGCTGCGCTGGGACTTCCCCGCCCCGGGGACGCTGTGGACGGTGGCGGCCAGCCGCCGGCTGTGGGAGCGGCGCAGCGGCGACGAGGACTTCGGCACGGTCAGGTTCGGCACCGGGCCGCGGTACCTCGCCACCCGGCTGGTGCCCGGGGATTCGGCGCCGGTGGAGGACCTCGACCCGCTGTGCAGCGTGGCGCTGAAGCGCTTCATCGACACCCACGCGGTGGTGCCCGGGCTGCCGGTGCAGGTGGCGCTGCGCCGGTTCGCGGCCGTGCGCCTGACCGGGGAGCGGGAGGCGGCGCGGGCGCTGCTGCGGGCGGTGCTCGCCCAGGCCGTGACCTTCCACTCGCCGCGGGACCTGCGGGTGGCGGCCTGCGTGCCGGAGGCGCCGGGCCGGGACTGGGAGTGGCTGAAGTGGCTGCCGCACGCCCGGCATCCGGAGGAGTTCGATCACGCGGGGCCGGTGCGGATGCTGTTCCCCGGGCTGGCGATGCTGGAGGAGTGGCTGGGCGCGGAACTGGCCCGGCGCGCCCGCTTCCAGCGCGACGCGGAGCCCGAACCCGACGTGCCGCACCTGCTGATCGTGCTGGACGGCGGCCTGGTCACCGGCACGGAGACGCTGCTTGACGCCGCAGGGCTGCACGGGGTGACGGTGCTCGACCTGGACGGGCACGCCGCCGCCCTGGCCGAGGCGCGCGGGGTGAGCCTTCAGGTGACGCAGGGCCGGCTCGCGGTGCTGGCCGGGGAGCTGCGGGAGGAACTCGGCGAGGCGGACGCCCTGTCCGTGCCCGAGGCGGAGGCGCTGGCGGCGGCGCTCGCGCCGCACCGGGTGGACACCGCGGGCGCGGCCGGCTCGGAGGACAGGACCACGGCGGTCAACACCCTGCCCGCCCTGCTCGGCCTGCGGGACGTGGGCAGCCTGGACCTGGCGGCGCTGTGGCGGCCGCGCCCGCTGCGGGACCGGCTGGCGGTGCCGATCGGGGTGGCGGCCGACGGGGGGCTGCTCGAACTGGACATCAAGGAGTCGGCGCAGAACGGGATGGGCCCGCACGGCCTGCTGGTGGGCGCCACCGGCTCGGGCAAGTCGGAGCTGCTGCGGACCCTGGTGGCGGGCATGGCCGTCACCCATCCGCCCGACCAGCTGAACTTCGTGCTGGTGGACTTCAAGGGCGGCGCGACGTTCGCCGGCATGGCCGCCCTGCCGCACGTGGCGGCCGTGATCACCAACCTGGAGGACGACCTGTCCCTGGTCGACCGGATGCAGGAGGCGCTCTCCGGGGAGATCAACCGCCGCCAGGAGGTGCTGCGGGACGCGGGGAACCTGGTGTCGGTGCGGGACTACGAGCGGGCCAGGCAGCGCGGCGCGGACCTGCCGCCGCTGCCCAGCCTGTTCATCGTCGTCGACGAGTTCTCCGAACTCCTCGCGCAGAAGCCGGACTTCGCGGAGCTGTTCGTGCAGATCGGGCGGCTGGGGCGTTCGCTTGGGCTGCACCTGCTGCTGGCCTCGCAGCGGCTGGACGAGGGGCGGCTGCGGGGACTTGAGGCCCACCTGTCCTACCGCATCGGCCTGCGGACCTTCTCGGAGGCCGAGTCCAGGTCGGCCATCGGCCTGCCCGACGCCCACCACCTGCCCAGCGTTCCGGGACACGGCTACCTGCGCACCGACACCAGGACGCTGAAACGCTTCCGCGCCGCGTACGTCTCCGGGCCCTACCGCAGCGGCGAGGCGGGCGGCGGGCGGCTGCCCGGCGGCGGCCTCGACGTGCGGCCCTTCCCCGCCGGCTACCTGCCGGTGCCCGCGGAGCAGCGGGCGCCGGAGCCGGAACCCGAGCCGAAGGCCGACGAGTTCGGGGAGGCGGAGGACCTGGGCAGCACGGTGCTCGGCGTCATGGTGGAGCAGATGACGGACCTGGGGCCCCGGGCGCACCAGGTGTGGCTGCCGCCGCTGGAGAACCCGGCCCCGCTGGACGCCCTGCTCGGGAAGCCGGCCGAACGCCCGGGGCGCGGCTTCGGCTGCTCGCCGCGGCGCCCGCCCCTCACCGCCGTCGTCGGGATCGTGGACCGGCCCTTCCACCAGCGGCGCGATCCGCTGGAGCTGGACCTGGCGGGGGCCGGCGGCCACGTGGCGGTGGTCGGCGCGCCGCGCAGCGGCAAGTCCACGGCGGTGCGGGCGCTGATCGCCTCGCTTGCGCTGCGCCACACCCCGGCCGAGGTGCAGTTCTACTGCCTGGACTTCAGCGGCACCCTCTTCCCCTTCGCCCGGCTGCCGCACGTCGGCGGGGTGGCGGGGCGCCTGGACCCGGAGCTGGTCAACCGGACCGTCGCCGAGGTACTTGAGGTGATGGAGAGCCGGGAGGCGTTGTTCCGGGAGCTGGGCGTGGAGTCGATGGCCGACTACCGGGCGGCCGGGGCCGCCGCCCAGGCCCGGGGCGAGGGGGCCGGCGCCCCCGGCGAGGGCCCCCACCGGGCCGTCGGCCGGGGCCGGCCCCAGGGGGATGTGTTCCTCGTGGTGGACGGGTGGGCGGTGCTGCGGCAGAGCTACCCGGACCTGGAGCAGCTGCTGATGGCGCTGGCCGGCCGGATGCTCACCTACGGCATCCACCTGGTGGTCACCGGCAACCGCTGGCTGGACATGCGCATGGGCCTGCGGGACCTCATCGGCACCAAGGTGGAGCTGAAGCTCGGCGACTCGCTGGACTCCGAGATGGACCGCAAGGCGCAGCGCGCCATCCCGGCCGGGCGCCCGGGCCGCGGCATCACCGAGGAGACGCTGCACTTCCTGACCGCCGTGCCCAGGGTGGACGGGGTGCACTCCGACAGCAACCTCGCCGCCGCGGTGGCCGACCTGACCGAGCGGATCGACGCCGCCTGGCAGGGCCCGCGCGCGCCGGCGGTGCGGCTGCTGCCGCTGAGCTACCCGCTGTCCGAGGCGCTGGCCGCGCTCCGGGAGGCCGCGGCGGGCCAGGGCGGCACGGAACAGGCCGCGGCCGGGCAGGGCGGTTCGGGCCAGGCCGGTACGGGCCAGGGCGGTACGGGCCAGGGCGGTTCGCCGCGGGCCGGGAGGCGGGGCGCCGCGCCCGGGGGCGTCGTGGTCGGCGTCGAGGCCAACCGCCTCGAACCGGTCCTCCTCACCCCGGGCGAGGACGCCGGGCTGGTCGTCATCGGCGACACCGAGTCCGGCAAGACCTCGCTGCTGCGGGCCGTCGGCAGGCAGCTGGTGGAGACCCGCAGCCCCGAGGAGGCCAGGCTGGTGGTCCTCGACCACCGGATGACGCTGCTGCGGGAGTTCGACGGGCCGCACCTGCTGGGCTACTCGACCACCCACGAACGGTCCGTCGAGGTCGTCGGCGGGGTCGCCGCCGGCCTGCGGAAACGGCTGCCCGGCACGGATGTGACCCCGGAGCAGCTGCGCGACCGCTCCTGGTGGCACGGGCCCGAGATCTACCTCCTCGTCGACGACTACGACCTGCTCACCACCTCGCAGGGCAACCCGCTGCGCCCGCTGCTCGAATTCCTGCCGCAGGCGCGGGCCATCGGCCTGCACCTGTTCCTGACCCGGCAGGCGGGCGGCGCGGCCCGCGCGGTCGCCGAGCCGGTGCTCGGCCGCCTGAAGGAACTCAACGTCCCGGCCGTGGTGTTGAGCGTTCCGGACGAGGAGATGCCGATCTGGGGCGTCAGGCCGGCGCGCCGCGCCAAGGGCCGCGGCGTGCTGATGCACCGCCGCCTCGGCACCGTCCCCCTCCAGCTCGTCCGCGCCGACTCGCCGCTCGCCGCCGAGGCCGCGCCCCCCTCTCCCCCAGCCGCCCCATCCCCAGGGAACGACGCCTGATGACCGTCACCGATCCCGCCGGCAGCCCGTCCTTCGGCACCGCGGTCACCGCGGCGCAGGCCGCGGGCGCCCCGGCCACCGCGACCGCAGGCGGCCCGGCCGCCCTCGACTCCGCCGCCGACGGTTTCCTCCGCATCGGCCTGGCCGGCCCCACCGGCCGCGCCGACCTCGCCGTGCCCGCCGCCGTGCCGCTGGCGCGGCTGCTGCCGGCGCTGCTGCGGCACGCCGGGCAGCAGCCGGGCCAGGACGGCGGCACCCGGCACGGCGGCTGGGTGGTGCGCCGCACCGACGGCACCCTGCTCGACCCGGCCCTCTCCCTGCACGCCCAGGGGGTGCGCGAGGGCGACCTGCTGTTCCTCGGCCACGGCGATCAGGACGCCACGCCCCCGCTGTACGACGACGTGGTGGAGGTCATCGGCGAGCAGGGCGTGCGCAGCCCCTGGTCGGCGGCCGGGACCCGGCGGGCCGCCGCCGCCCTCACCGCGCTCGCCGTCCTCGCGGCCTGCGCCGCCCTTGCCGTGGCCCCCGGCCGCACCCCCGGCTGGCTCGGCCTGGGCACGGCGGTGCTCGCGCTGGCCGTGGGGGCGCTCGCCGCCCGCGGCTTCGCGGACGTGCGCGCCGGCACGTTCGCCTGCGTGCTGGCCGCCCCGCCCGCGATGACCGGCGCCGTCCGGCTGCTCGGCACCGGGGACGGCTGGGGCGCGGAACACCTGCTGCTGGCCTGCGCGGTGCTCGCGGCGGCCGGGGCGCTGGGCCCGGTCCTCGCGGGAGGCGGCGACGGCACGTTCACCTGCCTGGTCACCGCGGGCGTGCTCGCCGCCCCGGGCGCCGCGCTGTGCGTGCTCTGGGAGGTGGAGCCGGGCCGGGCGGCGGCCGTGGCCGCGCCGCTCGCGCTGGCCCTCACCCCGCTGTGGCCCGCCGCGGCCCTGCGCGCCGCGCGGCTGCCCGCCCCCGAGGTCGCCGCGACCGCCGAGGACCTGGCGGCGCTGCCGAGTCAGCCGGCGCACGAGCGGCTGCGGGCCCGGGTGGCCCGCGCCCGCCGCCTGCTGACGGGGATGCTGACGGGGGCGCACCTGGTGGCGGCCGGGGGCACGCTGCTGCTCTTCGCCGCGGACGCGCCGTGGGAGTCGCTGCTCGGGGCCGCGCTGATCGTGCTGATGCTGCTGCGGGTCCGGCTGTTCCGGGAGGCGCCGCAGGCCGTCGTGCCCCTGGTGGCGGCCCTCGCCTCCGCGGCGGGCGCCGTGGCCCTGCTGGTGGCCCACCACCACGGCGACACCCTGGCGTTGCTCGGCGTCACCCTCCCTGCGGCGCTGACCGCGGCGCTGGTCGCGGGCGCCGTCGCGCTGTTCGCCGGCCGGACGCGGGCCAACCCGCGGCTCGCCCGCTCCCTGGACGTGCTGGAGACGCTGCTCCTGCTGGCGGTGGTGCCGCTGGTCCTCGCCGTCTTCCAGGTGTACACCGCGCTGCTGGACCTGCGGGCATGAGCCGCGGGCACACCACGCGCCCGCGGGCCGCGGGCCCGGGGACCGGCGGCGGGCGGCGCCGCGCGGGGCTCGCCGCCGCGCTGACGGCGGCGCTGACGGTGGCCGGGCTCGCCTGCGGGCCGCAGGCCGCCGCCGAGCCCTGCCGCACCCAGGTGACCGGCGAGGAACTGCCGGACGGCGCCGGCCCCTACCCGCTGATCGAACGCCTCGGGCTGCGCCAGGCCTGGGACCTGGCCACCGGCGCCGGGGTGGACGTGGCGGTGATCGACTCCGGGGTGGACGCCCGCCATCCGGACCTGGCGGGCGCGGTGCGGCGCGGCAGCGACATCGCGGTGGTGGCCGACGCCCGCGACCACGAGCTGACCAGGCCGCGCCCCGTCCAGGACTGCGAGGGGCACGGCACCGCCGTGGCCGGGCTGATCGCCGCGGCCCGCGGCGAGGGCGACCGCATCGCCGGGGTGGCGCCGGGCGCCCGGATCTATCCCGTGCGCATGGCCGACTCGGTGGACCAGACCACCACCGGGGCCCTGGCCGCCGCCATCGACGACGCGGCGGACTCGGGCGCGCGCGTCATCAACATGTCCCTGGACATCCCCCACGACTACGACGCGATCCACGAGGCGATCCGCAGGGCGCAGCAGCAGGACGTCCTGGTGGTCGCGGCGGCCGGGAACCTCCAGGGCGGCGAGGGACAAGGAGGCACGGGCCGGCCGAGTTACCCGGCCGCCTACGAGGGGGTGCTCGCGGTGGCCGCGGTCGACGAGGCGGGCGAGCCGGCGAGCTGGTCGAACTTCGGCCCGTGGGTCGACCTCGCCGCCTACGGCGACAAGCTGACCGTCATCGCCCCCGGCGGCTCGGGCTACCGGGTGGAGTCGGGCACCAGCTTCGCCGCCGCGCAGGTCGCGGGCGCCGCGGCCCTGGTCCGTGAGCGCTTCCCCGGCCTGTCCGCGCAGGAGGTGGCCGAACGGCTCACCGCCTCGGCCTCCGTGGTCGGCGGGCGGCGCAACGACCACACGGGCGCGGGCATCGTGGACCCGTTCGCGGCGCTGACCCACCTGCCGGGCACCGGCGGGCAGGCCCAGGACCGGGCGGCCACGGGCGCCGGGGGACGTCTCGCCGTGCAGCCGCTGCCGGCCGCCGAGCCGCCGCTCGGCGGCCGGGCGGCCCGCGCGCTCGGCTGGAGCGGGGGCCTGCTGCTCGCCGTGGTGCTCGGCCTGCTCGGCGCGCCCGCCGTGCGCCGCGCCGCCCGCCGCCGCTGGCGGGCCGGGCCCGCGCCGGGCGAGGGCGCGCCCCCGCCCGCGCCGCCCGCCCCGGCGGCCCTCGCCCTCGCCTGGCTCGGCGGCGGGCCGCGGCAGGGCGGCCGGGACGGGCCGGCGCCCCACCCGATGCACCAAAGGCCAACGACGACAAGCGGCGGAGCGACCCATGGCGACCACGCGTGAGCAGGCCGAGGCGTACGCCTACGAGCAACGGCGCCGGACCACCAGCCTGTTCCGGGGCACGGACGAGGCGGGCCGCGACCCGCGCCGCCGGCTGAACCGGGCGCTGGGCGGCGGCCTCGCCCTCGGCATCCTGATCATGGCCGGCTTCGGCATCGCGGGCTGGCTCGGCGGCGGGCGCGGCCCCGACCTGCCGGAGGAGGGCGCCGTGGTCGCGGGCGGCAGCGGCGACCGGTACGTCGTCGCCGACGGCGTGGTGCACCCGGCGCTCAACCTGGCCTCCGCCCTGCTGGTGGGCGGCGGGCGGCTGACCGAGGTCAGGCAGTCCGTCCTGGACGACGCGCCGCGCGGCCTGCCGGTCGGCATTCCCGGCGCGCCCGACGCGCTGCCGGAGGCCGACGACCTGCTCACGGGCGCCTGGACGCTGTGCGCCACGCCCTCGGAGACCGGCGGGGCGCCGACCGAGACCGCGCTGTACCTGTCGGTGCCCGGCGTGGCGCCGCCCGAGGACGAGGCCGGGGCGAGCGTGCTGGTGCGCGAACCGGACGGCGGCCTGTGGCTGCTGACCCAGGGGCGGCGGTACGCCCTGGAGCCCGCGGTCGCCGAACTTCTCGGGCTCCAGCGGGCGCGCCCGGTGGACCTGCCGCCCGAGGTGCTGGCCACCGTGCCCGAGGCCCCGGCCCTCGCACTGCCGGACGCCGGCGGGGAGGGAAACCAGGAGGGGGAAGGCGCGGGGGACGAGGGCGCGGAGGTGACGGGGCTCGGCTTTCCCGCCCGCGTCGGCGACCTCGCCCACACCGGCACCGACGGCCCCAACCCGCGCTACTACCTGGTGCGTTCCGACGGCCTGGTGGCGGTCACCCCGCTGGTGTACGCCCTGCTGACCGCCGAGGCGGGCGAGGACCACGCCCTCGACGCCACCCAGGCGGCCCGGGCCCCGCACTCGGCCGGGACGCCGCCGGGCGACCCGGCCTGGCCCGCGGCACCGCCCCGGGTGCACGACCCGGACCGCGACCAGCCGGTGTGCGTCAGCACCCGGCCCGGCGGCCACCCGGGCGACGCCCCCTGGCGGGCGACCGTCCACCTGCCCGCCACCATGCCGGAGCCCGCGGAGGTGACGGCGGTGCGCAGCGCGGGCGGGCAGCGCCTGGGCCTGCTCGACGCGGTCTACGTGCCGGCCGGCCGCGGCGCCCTGGTCCGCGCCACCGCCTCCGCCGGCACCGGCGGCACGGACACCCTGGTCACCGACAGCGGCATGGCCTACCCGATCGCGTCCGCCGAGGCCGTGCAGCGCCTCGGCTACGACCCGCGGGAGGCGCCGGCGATGCCGCGGGCCTTCGTCGGGCTGCTGCCCGCGGGGCCCGTGCTCGATCCGGATGCCGCGGCGCGCGAGCTGGCGGGGGTGGAGCGGTGAGGGGCCGGCTGCTCGTCGCCGAGACCGGACTCGGCTGCCTCGCGGCCGGGACCGCCTGGCAGGGCCCGGGGGGCTGGGCCCTCGCCGGAGCCGGGGCCGCGGTCACGGCGGGCGCCCTCGCGTTCCTCGACCGCCGTCTCGCCGGCCGGCTCGGCCCCCCGGCCGACCCGCTGGCGCCCGGTGCCCTGCCCGGCCCGGCGCACTCCCCCGCCGCCGGCGAGGCGGGGGAGGCCGGACCCGGGCGCCCGGTGGCCGCCACGGAGGCGGGGCGCCCGCCGGGCGAGGACTTGGGCCTGGTCCACCGCCTGCTGCCCGCCCTCGACGTCACCTCCTGCCCCGACCGGAACGGCCCGGAGCCCGGGGTGCTGGCCGACGGCCGCGGGTACGCCGCGGTGCTCGCCTTCCCCGGCGGGACCCTGCCCGCGCTGCCGGTGGAGCTGGTCGCCGACTGGCTGGCCGGGGACCCGGCGCGGCCGGCCGTCGCACAGCTCCTCGTGGAGCAGTTCGGCGTGCCGCCCTGGGACTTCCTGCACCGCTACCAGCCGACCGTGGCCTACCGTCAACTCCCCACCGCCGGGCGGCCGGTCGCCGTGCGGGCCTTCCTCGTCGCGCGCTACGAGCCCTTCGACGCGCCCGAGGCCGCCGAGCGGCGCGGGGGTGGTGCGGCGGGGGCGCGGGCCGCCGTGGTCGCCGCCACCGCGCGCCTGCGCGCCCGGCTGGCCGCCGGGGGCGCGCCGACCGTCACGCTGGGCGCGGTGGAACTCCGGGCGCTGCTACGGGAGATGGGGGACGCCAGCGGCGAGGGCCGTGCGCTGCCCGGCAGTTGGGCGGGCAGCGCCGCCACGCACTGCTCGCTGACCGCCGAGGTGCGCACCCAGGCCGACTGGTACCGGCTGCTGGGCGCCCTGTCTTCCAGCGCCGCGGACCGGGCGATCGCCGCGGCCACCCTCAGCCTGGAGGAGGGAACGCCCAGGGTGCGCGCCGCGCTGCGGCTGGTCGGCGCCGTCGCCCAGCAGGCGGCGGCCGAACGGGACCGGCTGCTGCGGGCGGGCGCCGTGGGCCCGCCCGCCCCCGACCAGCGCGCCGCCCTGCTGGCCACCCTGCCGCTGGCGCACCCCGTGCGTTCGGTGGCGGAGGCGGCGGGCTTCGTCCTGGCGGCGGAGCGGTGACCGCTCCGCGGGCGGCGGCCCCGCCCCGTTGGACCGGGACCCGAGCCGGGGCCGGGTCGGGCGCCGAGGCCGGGGCCCGGGCCGGGTCGTGGGCCTGGGCTTGGGCCTCGGGCGGCGGGAGCCGGGGGGCGCCGGCGCCGACGCCGGGTGGCCGCCGGGACGTCGCGAGGCAGCCGGTGGGCGAGCCGGGAGAGAGCCGAAAGGGCCGAGAACTCCGAGAACTCCGAGGACTCCGAGGACTTGGCGAACTCCGAGCGGGCCGGGAAGACACGAGCGGGGACGGGAAGGGGAGGGCGGGCCGATGAGCCGCAACGGGGTGCGGGACGCCGGGGGCCGAGTCTGGCGGCCACGCGCCCGCCGCACGGGCACGGGGGCGGGCGCCGACGCGGGCACGGGGGCGGGCGCGGGCACGGGGGCGGGCGCGAACGCGGGCGTGAGCACGGACGCGAGCGCCGGTTCGGGCGCCGGGAGGCCGGGGGGCACCCTGGCGCTCGGCCTCCGCGCGCTCCCCGGCGCGGGCCCGGGCGCCGAGGCTCCGGGGCGGGCCGCCGCGGCGCCCCGGCGCCGGGGGCGCGGCCGCCGCGCGGCGGAGCGGGTGTCCTGGCGGGCCGCCCGCTGGGAGGATCGGGCCTCCTCGGCGGCCTGCCCCCTGCGGTTCGCCGCCGCCGGTATCCACCTGGGCACCGACCGGGCGGGGCAGGCCCTCGCCCTGCCGGGACCGGGGCCGGGGGGCGCCAGGGTCGGCGTGCTGGGGGACACCCTCTTCGGCCGCCTGTTCGCGCTGCGGCTGCTGGCCGTCGGCGCCGCCGTGACCGCCGCCACCCGTGCCCCGGCCGCGTGGCAGGGCCTGCGGGCCGTGGCCGGCGAGCGGCTGCGGGTGACCGGCGGCCACGGGGACTGGCCCCCGCTTCCGGCGGCGCCGCCCGGCCCGGGTGGCGCCCCGCAGGCGCTGGTCAGCGAGCTGCCCCGGCCGCCCGCCGCCGCCCTGGCCGCGGGCCCCTGGCGCACGGTGGTGCACGTGAGCACCGCCCCGCCGCGTTCCCCGTTCTGGACCGAGCCGGACGCGGTCGTCGTCCTGGACGCCCAACTCGCCGCCGCGGCGGGCCGCCTGCTCGGCGCGGAGGCGGCCAGGGCCACCGGCGCCCTCGCGCCGGGCGAGATCCTGCTGATCCGCGGCGGCGCGGGGTACGTGCTGCGGCCGGACATCGCCCCCGCCGAGAACGCCGTCCTCACCCCGGGACTCGCCCCCACCCGCCCCCGCCCGGCCTGAGGCCGGCGCCCCGCACGCCGGGCGCGCCCGCGCAAACGACCGGGCGCGCCTCACGCCCCCCGCGCCAACGACCGGGCGCGCCCCGAGGGAGCGGCGCGTTCCTCCCGGGCGGCCCGGCGGGCCGGCCCGAACGGCCCGGCGGGCCAGGCCGGTGGGGAGGGGCCCGCCGGGTCCGGCGGCGCGGTCCGCGCCGCGGGGCCGGTCAGCGACCGAGGCGGATGCGGTGCAGCAGGTCGTCGGCGGCACCGGCCCCCGACTTGTCCACCACGTACGCCGCGCCGCCCGCCGTCTCCACGTGGTTCGGGTTGGCGCCGGTGGCGATGCGCTCGACGACCTCGCCGCGGCGCGGGTCGACCACCGCGACCTCGGCGTCGGTGCGATCGGCGACGAGCACCAGGCCGGTGCCGGGGTCCACACCCACCGAGAGCGGGCCCGCGCCGGTGGCCACGGTGCCGGTGACCGTGCCGCTGCGCAGGTCGACGGCGGAGACGGTGCCCGCGGTCTGGTTCGCGGTGTAGGCGGTGCGGCCGTCGCGGGACAGGGCGATCGAGAGGGGCCCCTCGCCTGCCGGGATCAGGCGGGGAGCGCCGTCCTCCCCCACGTGGGCCGCGATGATGCGGTCGTTGTTGAGGTCGGCGGCGTAGACGGTGCCGCTGCGCTCGTCGACGGCCAGCCCGGTGGGACCGGCGCCCTCGACGGTGACGCGGTCCTTCTCCTCGAAGGTGCGGCTGTCGAACGCCACCAGCGTCCCGTCGGAGAAGCCGCTGGCCCACACGGTGTCGTGGCGCTCGTCCACGACGACCTCCCGCGCGTGCGCGACGCCGGGCAGGGTGGCCAGGTGCGCGCCGGTCCGCTGGCTGTAGACGGCGACGCTGTTGTCGCGGGTGTTGGTCGTCCAGACGGTGTCGTGCTCGTCGTCCACGGCGACGCCGTAGACGGCCTCGACGGCCCCGGTCTCCGCGTCGGTGACCGGCGGGACGATCGTCTGCTCGATCTCCAGCGTGCGGGGGTCCACCCTCAGCAGCGCGGACTGGGTGACGGGGGGCCTGCCGACGGCCGAGGTCACCCACAGGGCGTCGTTCCGCTCGGAGTAGGCGGACTGGTAGAGGCCGGGGACCAGGGGGGCCGAGGTCGTTTCGGTGCCGTGGTCGGTTCCGGCACGGTGCCCGGCGGGGGCGGCGGTCGCCGCGTCCGAGGCGGCGAGCAGGCCACCGGCGGCCAGGAGCAGGGCGCAGGGCAGGGCGGCGGCGCGGCGGATCAGGGAGGGCATGGGCGTCAATCTCCTTTGCGGCACGGCTCGATGGACGAGACGAACGAGCAGAGGTTAGCTTAGCCTTACCTAACTTCAAGCGCGATGGAGGTGTGCCGGGGATGGCATCGGGAGGCCGGCCACCGGAACGCGGGCAGCCGGGCGCACGGGCGCGGCGGCCCCGCTTGCCTTCCCCCGCCTGCCGTCCCACAGGAACGCGATCCCCGCCCCGCCCCCGCCGCCCGATCTCGCCGACGCGCCGCCGCCCGAGGGACCGCCCCGCGGCACAGGCCCCCGCCGTCGTGCGGCAGCTCCCGCCGCACGCGCAACCCCGCCGCGCCACGCCCCGCAGGCAACGCACGCCGCACGTGCCCGGGCCGCCAACGGCCCTGGCCGCTACCCGGCCGCTCCCCGCGGCCCCCGCGCCCCGCCCCGGCCGGGGCCCGCGGCGCCCGGCGCGGCGGCGGCCGTCAGCGCGCCGAGGAGCAGCGGCGCGTCGCGGCGGCGGCAGACGACGCGCACCGGCCGTTCGCCGTCGCCACATTCGAGGACGATGGCGTCGAACCGGTAGGTGCCGGCCCAGGATGCGGGGTCGCCCGGCTCAAGTGCCCGCGCCCGCCGCACGGTCAGCGTCCCGGGCAGCGGCCTGGCGGCGAAGCCGCCCTGCGGGTCGGGCGTCGCCGCCACCGGCCCGTCCCCCACCACGAGGTAGCCGTAGCCGTCGACGCTGTAGGGCACCTCCCCGTACACCGTCGCCGGCACGTTCCGCCGCTCCGTGGGCGTCACCGGGACGAGGCCGCCGACGTCGGCGGCGGCCCGCGTGCGCCGCCGCAGCCACCACCCGGCCGCCAGACCCACCGCGACCGCAAACGGCACGGCCGCCGCCATGACCACGCACGCCTGCCCGACGTCCGCGCTGCCCATGCCCGCGGGAACGCCGACGCAGCTCTCCACGGCGCCCGCCGCGCTCCCCACCGTCACCCACCGGGCGTCGGCCGGCCCCGGCGGCCCGTGGCGCCGCCGGTACCAGGACCAGCCCGCGAGCCCGCACACCAGCAGCCCGAACGGCAGCAGGCCGAGGCCGATGCCCAGCGGCAGCCGCCAGTCGTCGGAGGGCGCGGCGGCGGTCTCCTGCACGGCCTCGCCGAACCGCACCGCGCGGACCTCGCCCCGCCAGCGGGTCAGCGTCACCTCGTCGCCGGGGCGCACGGCGTCGTACACCACGTTGTCCCCGGTCATCCGGACGCGCCGCACGGTGTCCGTGCCGGGCTCGGTGAACAGCAGCCAATACCGGACGGACTTGCCGTGCGGGTCGTCCTCCGTGCCCGCAACCGTCGCCGGGGAGGTGCCGAGGCACTCCGCGGAGGGCGCCGCGGCGGGGCAGGGGGCGGCGCTCGCGTACGCGTCCCGGTCGGCCAGCCTGCCCGGCAGCAGCGCGAACGCCCAGGCCGCGGCCAGCAGGAGGAGCAGGCCAAGTCCCGCGCCCCACCACGGGCTCGGCGACCCCGGCCTCCCCGCCGTGTCCGCCATTCCCCTCGCCCCTTCCCGCCGCCATCCCGGGCCCCGCGGCCCCGGCCGAGCGCGTCCCGGCGCCCCGGGTCGCGTTCGTTCACATTTTGCCCCCGCGCCGTTCATCCGATCCTCCCGGTGGCCCCCTCCCCCGCTCCTCCCCTTCTCCCGGTGGCCGGGGGTGGAGAACGGTGCACGGCCTGGCGCTGCCGGCCTGCGCCCCGCTGATCATCGCGGCGTCCGCGGGCGCGTACGCCCTCCTGGAGGGCGACGCCCACCTCACCCGTCCCGGCACACTCGACCACCCCCTCGCGCTGATCGCCCCGGCCCGGCTGGCCGGCGCCTGAGCCGAGGAGATCGGCTGGCGCTGCTTCCTGCAGCCGCTGCTGCGCGGCCGGTTCGGCACGCTCGCCGCCTCGGCAACGGTCGGTCTGCCGTGGGGCCTGTGGCACATCGGGGTCCTCGCCGAGACGCCAGCGTACGCGGCGGGCTTCCTCCTGGCGACGGTGTCCATGTCGCTCGTGCTCGGCGTGCCCCTCGACACGGCGGGGCCCTGGCGGCTGCCGCTGGCGGGAGGCTTCCACGCCCTGGTGAACCTCGGCATGTTGCTCTGCATGGACGAGGAGACGGGCGCCGCCCTGCCGATGGTGCTCTTCGGCACGGCCTGCCTGGCGGTCGCCCTGCCCTGGGGCTGCCCGGGCAGGGCATCGGGCGGGAAAAGGGGTCGCCTAGGATGCGGACGGCCCCGCAACCTCCCCGGCACCCCGGGCGACCAACCACCGCGTTCTCGCCGTCCTGGCCCACCTCAAGAGCTGAGGCTCGCTCCGCCGCCCCTCGGCCGGGACCGCACGGGGCATTGACGGAACGCCCGGCCGCCCCTACCTTCAACCGCGCTTCATACGTCATACGATCGCGCCGCCGAGGGCCCGGCCGCACGGCCGTCCGACGCGCGCCCCCGCAACCGCCCCACGCCGCACCACCCGCACCACCCGCACCACCCCCGGACCCGCCCCCGCACCACCTCCGCGCCGCCCTCCGCCCAACCCCCGCACCACCTCGCATCGGCCTCCCCCAACCCCCGAGGACAGGTGATGACAGCACACCCGCATAGCAAGCGCTTTCTCGCTCGGTTTTGCGCCCGCCTGACCGCCCTGTTCGCCGCCCTGGCGACGCTCCTCGGCGCCGCCTCCCTCGCCACCGCCCAGGCCGCCGCGCCGCACGGCCCGGCCGAACCCGCCGCGGGCGGCGCCGCGTTCGCCCCCTCCGGCTCCCTCGATCCGCCGGGGGCGCCCGGGTCGTCCGGGCCGTTGGAATCGTCCGGGCCGCTCGGGTCGTCCGGGCCCGGCCTTGCCTCCGGCGGCTGGTCCGGCACCCCGCACGGCTTCGCCTCGCTCGCGGGCGGCACCACCGGGGGCGCGGGCGGCCCCGTGGTCACCGTCACCGACCAGGCCGCGCTCGCCAGGTACGCGGCGGCCCCCGGCCCCTACGTCATCCGCGTCCAGGGCAGCGTCGCCGTCGAACCGTTCGGCTCCGAGATCGCGGTGGCCTCCGACAAGACCCTCATCGGCGTGGGCACCTCGGGCGAGATCGTCCACGGCGAGCTGCACCTCGCCCCCGGCACGCACAACGTCGTCATCCGCAACCTGACGATCCGCGACTCCTACGTCGAGGGCGACTGGGACGGCAAGACCCAGGACTTCGACGGCATCCAGCTGGACACCGCCGACCACGTGTGGATCGACCACAACCGGCTGACCCACATGGGCGACGGGCTCCTCGACATCCGCAAGGACAGCCAGTACCTCACCGTCTCCTACAACCGCTTCGACACCCACAACAAGGCGCTGGGCATCGGCTGGACCGACAACGTGGTCACGCAGATCACCATGGACCACAACTGGTTCACCGGCACCAAGCAGCGCAACCCCTCGGCCGACAACTGCGCCTACGCGCACCTGTACAACAACTACCTCTCGGCCCAGGTCGCGGACGGCGACCCGGTGTGGACGTACGGCAACTGGGCCCGCGGCCACACCAGGATGGTCATCGAGAACAGCTACTACGAGGACGTCCAGCACCCCTACCAGGCCGACGAGACGGCGGAGTTGGTGCAGCGCGGCTCGATCCTGCGGAACACGACGGGCCGCACCGACGCCCGGGGCGCCGCCTTCGATCCGCGGGACTTCTACGCCTACCGGCTGGACCCGGCCGCGGCCGTGCCCGCGCTGGTGACCCGGTTCTCCGGGCCGCAGCCCACCCTGGGCCTGCCGTGGCACGCCGGCCGGCCCACGCACCGGGCGGGCGCCCCGGCCCCCGAGACGGCGGTGGCCACCGCCCAGCCCGAGGCCGTCCCCTCCCGCGCGGCGGCGCGCCGCGCCCCCCGCGCACGCGCCCGGCGGAACTGACCCCGCCCGGCGCACCCCTCCGCGCCCCGCTTCCGCCCGTCCCCACCCCCGTCCCCACCCGGAGGCACCACCCCATGACCGCCGCCCCCGACGCCGCCGGCACCCCCGCCTCTCCCGCCCCTTCCGGCCCCCGCGCCCCCGCCTTACCGGGCCGCCGCCTCCTGCTCGCGGCCCTGGCCGGCCTGCCGCTCGGCCTGGCCGCGGCGCCCGCAGCCCTGGCCCACGACCGAGAGGAGACCGCCCCGGTGCCCCGCACCCTCTACCTCGCCGGCGACTCGACCGCCGCCCGGAAGTACGCCGACGCCGCCCCCGAGACCGGCTGGGGCATGGCGTTGCCCTTCTTCCTCGGCCCTCGCCTGACCGTGGACAACCGGGCGCTGAACGGCCGCAGTTCGAAGAGCTTCGCCGACGAGGGCCACCTCGCGGAGATCGGGGCGTCGATCGGCCGCGGCGACCTGCTCCTCGTCCAGTTCGCCCACAACGACGAGAAGAGCGAGGACCCCACCCGCTACACCGAGCCGTGGAGCACCTACCAGGACTACCTGCGCCGGTACGTGGCCGGGGCGCGGGAGCGCGGGGCGGTGCCGGTGCTCGCGACCCCGGTGGAACGCCGCAGGTTCGACGCCGAGGGCAACGCCCAGCCGACCCACGGCGAGTACCCGGCGGCGATGCGTGCCCTGGCGGCGGCGGAGGGGGTGCCGCTGCTCGACATCCAGGCGCTCTCGCTCGACCTGTGGCAGAAACTCGGGGCCGAGGCGACGAAGCGCTACTTCAACTGGACGGACACCGAGGAGGACAACACCCACTTCAACCCGCCGGGCGCGATCGAGGTGGCCCGCCTGGTCGCCCGGCAGCTCCTGGCGCAGGGGGTCCTCGGCAACCGGGACACCAGGCGGCTCGACGAGGAGATCCCCGAGTCCTGGATCACCTGGCCGGCCTCCTGACCCACGGGCACGCCGACCGCCGCCGCCCCCGCCCCCGGGGAGGCGGCGCGGGCGGCGGAGAGGGCGGCACCGCGCGCAGGCGGCACCGTGTGGAGGCGCGGCGACCGGCGTCTTGACCGGGCGGAGGGGCGTTGTCACACTCGCACCGACCGACTCATGAATCGATTCACGAACCGCCGGCCGCCCCGCGCCACGGGCCCGGCCCGCCGAGGAAGGGGCTCGCGTGTCCCCCACCACCACGGCCTCCCGCGCCGGTTCGCCGGTCGTCGCCGGGCTGAGTGCGCGCCCGGTGCGGGTGCCGCTCACCCGGCCGTGGGGCCCGGACGTTCCCGAGGTCCACGTGATCGCGACCACCGTGACCCTCTCGGACGGCACCGAGGGACACGGCCTGTCCTGGACGCCGAGCATCGGGGCGCGGGCCGTGCTCGCGCTGCTCGAACACGACATCGCCGGGGCCGCCGCCGGCCGGCCGGCCGACCCGCGGGCGGTCTGGCGGCCCCTGTGGGAGCACCTGCACGAGGCGGGCGGCGGCGGCCTGACCACCATCGCGCTCGCCGGCCTGGACCTGGCCCTCTGGGACGCCGCAGCCCGCCGCGCCGGCCGCTCGCTCACCGGGCTGCTCGGGGCCCGGCGGAAGAGCGCCGAGGTCTACGGCAGCGGGGTCAACCTGCACTACTCCCTCGACGAGTTGCGGGAGCAGGCGCGGCGGTGGGTGGCGGCGGGCTGCCGCGCCGTGAAGGTGAAGGTGGGCAAGCCGGAGCCGGCCGAGGACGTGGAACGGGTGGCCGCCGTACGCGAGATCATCGGGCCCGCGCGCCGGCTGATGATCGACGCGAACCAGCGCTGGGACCTGGAACGCGCCCTCGCGGCCGCGTCCGCGCTGTCCGCCTTCGCGCCGGCCTGGCTGGAGGAACCGCTGCGGGCCGAGGACCTGGCGGGCCACGCGGAACTCGCCCGGCGCTGCGACATCCCGCTGGCCGTGGGCGAGAACCTGCACACCGAGTACCGCTTCGCCGAGTACCTGCGGGCGGGCGCGGCCCGCGTCGTCCAGCCGAACGTCGTACGGGTCGGCGGGATCACGCCGTTCCTGCGCATCGCCGGGCTCGCCCGCGAGCACGGCGCCGCCTTGCACCCGCACCTGCTGCCCGAACTCTCCGGGCAGCTGGCGCTCGCGCTGGAGGCCGACGCGCTGGTGGAGGACGTGGAGGACGCGCGGTTCGCCGACCTCGGCGTCCTGGCCGGGCCGTCCCCGGTACGCATCGAGCGGGGCCGCCTGTTCGAGGCCGACCACCTCGGCCTCGGCCTCCGCTTCGCCGAACCCCCCACCGGCTGATCGCGGCGCCCGGACGGCGGCTCCGGCGGGCTCGAACGGGCTCAGCGGGCTCAGGCGCCCACGGTGCCGTCGATGCCCTCGCGCAGGAAATCCGCGTGCCCGTTGTGGCGGCCGTACTCCAGAAGCACGTGCACCATCACCATCCGCAGCGACACCTCCTCGCCCCACCGCGGCTGGTACCCGGTCCGGTCCAGGGACTCCGCCGCCCGCTCGATGCGCCGCGAGTGCTCCACCTCGGCCTCCCAGGCCGCGAACGCCTCCGCCCTGGTCGACGCGCCGACCTCGTACGCGGCCTGGAAGTCGACCTCGTCGGACCAGACCAAGGGCGCGTCGTTGTCCTCGAACACCCGGCGGAACCAGGCGCGTTCCACCTCTGCCATGTGCCGGACCAGGCCGAGCAGCGTCAGCGTGGAGGGGGGCATGGACCGCCGCCGCAGCTCCTCGTCGGTCAGGCCCTCGCACTTCATGGCGAGGGTCGCGCGGTGGTAGTCGAGGAAGGCCCGCAGCGTGTCGCGTTCGGTGCCGCGGCTGGGCGGCCCCGTGCGGTGGTCTTCGGTCACGAGCCGTCCTCCTCCTCTGCCTCCGGCCAAAGGCCAGTATCTCTTGCCGCCTCATCTCACCCGACGGGGCCGAGCCGCCGGGGCGGCCGGCGCCGCGGGGAGCCACGCCCGGGCATCGGCACGGCCCGTCGGTCCTCGGGCCGCAACCGCCCGCCGGAGCCGGGCAGTCAGACGGCGGGTGGGGGCGGGACGGTGATGAGGGGGCGGTAGGTGATGGTGTCCTCGGGCTCGCCGACGGGTCTCTCCTCGGCCTCGATCCAGGCGTGCGCGGCGAAGGGGGGCATGCGGACGCCGGTGCGCCAGGTGGGCCAGCTGCCGCGCAGCCGACACAACAGGGCGGCGGCGAGGGAGCGTTGCAGGCAGTAGTTGCCCGCACAGCGGACCGAGGTGGCGGTGACGTCCTGCCGGGCGGCCAGGGCCTGCGCGTACGTGGCGGCGGTGGCGCCGCGCCGCAGGAGGCACAGCAGGGCGCGGATGCGGCGCGGGGGCAGGTGGGCGATCAGGCAGGCGGCGGCGACGGCGGCGCGGGCGGCGAGGCGGCGGCGCAGCGGGGGCCGGGGGCCGCCGGCGTCGAGGATCTGGCTCATCGGCCCCGGTCCTTCCCGGCCGGGCGCCCGGTGGCCGCGGCGCGCGGCCGTCGCGGCCCGGCTCTCCCCGACCCCCCGCCCGGCGGGTGCCGTTCCGCCCGGGACCTCAGGGGCGGCTCGCGCCCGGGATCACGCCCCCCGGGCTCGCGTCCCTCCGGACCGCTCCCCTTCCGACCGCGCCCCTCCACCAGTCCGGTGGCCCCAGGGCCGCGGCCCCCCGGATCACGCCCCCCGGGCTCGCGGCGCGTGCCCGGCTGCCTCTCGCCCCCGGCTGCTTGCTGCTTCATTCCGACCGTCCTTCGCGATTCGCCTGCTGGCTTCCTGCTCACCCGGAAGACCACGCTTCGCCTCGGACGGGATGCCCGGGGACCACGGCCGGATGCCGAAAACCACCCGGTGGGGTGAATCCGCGCGCCACCGGGAACCCCCGGGCGCCCGGCTCCTGTCCCGGCTCCCGCCCCGGCGGCCGGTCGGCGCCGGGGCGGGGACCGTCCGGACGCGGACGGCGGGAGGGAATCAGGTGGCGGTACAGGTCAGGTCGCCCGGCGCGGTGGTGGGGCTGCCGCCGACGACGAACCCGAAGCTGACGCTGCCGCCGGCCGCGACCGTGCCGTTCCAGGCGGTGTTTCGGACCGTGACGGCCCCGCCCGTTCCGGTGTTCACCCCGTTCCAGAGGTTGGTGAGGGACTGCCAGGAGGCCAGGGTCATGCCGACGGTCCAGCTGCGCAGCGCGCTGGTGCCGTTGTTGCGTACCGACACCTCGCCCTGATAGCCGCCGGACCAGCTGCTGACCGTCCGGAAACTGGCGGTGCAGGCGCCCTCGTTGCCCTCGCCCCCGCTGTCGCCGCCGCTGTCGCCCTCCCCGCCTCCGACGGCGCCCTCGTCGCCGCCGTCGTCACCTTCCTCGCCGCCGTCGTCACCTTCCTCGCCGCCGGTGCCGCCGGCCGTGCCGCCGTCGTCGGTCAGCGTCGGCGTCTGCCAGTCGCGCCACTGGGAGAGGTTGCCTGCCTTGGCGGAGGAGATCCGGAAGACGCCGGGCGGGTTGCCCGTCCCCAGCAGGAACGTCTGGATGCTCTGCTGGAGGGGCGCGCGCCACTCCGACCTGGAGGCGCAGTGGGTTCCGTCCTGGACGTCGGACCAGTAGGAGATGTTGGAGGGCACCCCCAGCGCCTTGTAGACCTCGGCGCCGCCGAGCGCGGCCACGCTCCCCGACCTGGCGCCCAGCCAGTCGACGTGCGGGTTCTCCATCATGAACAGCCCGCGTGGCGCGATCATGGCCACCATCTCGTGCGTGTCCACCGGCAGCCCGGCCGGGTTGCCCGTGTACGAGCCGAACGCGTCGCCCAGCCAGGGCTGTTCGCTGTAGGCGCTGCTCAGGGGCTGGGAGCCGCTCTCCCCGGGAACCCCGCGGAAGATCGGGGCGCCGCCGGTGCCCGACTCGATCGGCATGGTGAGGGCGATGCGCTGGTCGAAGGCGCCCGCCACGAAGGCGCCCTTGCCGAACCGCGAACAGCCCGTGACGCCGGTGGCGTTCGCCCGCAGGATGCTGCCGTCCGACTGCTCGATGACGTCGATGATCCGGCTCACGCCCCAGGCCCAGGCCATGAGCAGGCCGGTGCTGCTCGAGGAGCCGTAGATGCTGTAGTAGGCGCCCTGCTTGCTGGTCCGCGGGGTGCCCTCCGCCCCGACCGCGTAGGGGTCGTAGCTGATGACCGCCGCGCCCGCGGCCTTGATGGCGGCCGTGTCGGCGCCGAACCCGCCGTAGACGATGACGGCCGGGAAGGGTCCGGTGCCGCTGGGCAGGTCGACCGTCGCGGAGAAGGTGGCGCTGCGGCCCTGGTCCGACACGTTGACGGTGATGCCGGTCCTGGAGACCGTGCCCGTGACGCTCTGCGGCGCGCTGTGCTTCTCGCCGTAGACGTACCTCTCGGCGAGTTCCCTGATCTCCGCCCGCCGGCACCGCCAGTCGGAACGCGAGGTGATGCGGGTGCCGTCGATCCTGGTGAAGGGGTCGGGCAGCAGGGAGCTGGACGGCGTGGAGCCCGGGAGCTGCACGTTGCAGTCGGCGCCGTCGTCCTCGTCGGCGAACGGGGTGGCCGCGGCCGTCCTGAGGCTGCCTGCGGCGCCCGCCTCGGGCACGAGGCTCGCGAAGGCCAGGCTCGCCAGGGCCACGAAGATCGTGGCCAGCCACACCCGGGGGCGATATCGGTGGAAGCGCATGGGGGACCTCCTGAGGGTGGCGCGCGGCCGGCGGGCACGGCCCTGCCGAGGCGTCGGCCGGGTACCTGCCGGTGCGCGCAGGATGGTGGGAAACAGGCCGGTTCGGCTGGCGGAGGTGGGCGCCGCGGGCGTGGTGGCGGGCGGGGAGGATGCACGGACATGCGGAACCCCGGAAGGACCGGAAGGACCGGCAGGACCGGGGAGCCCCGGGAGACCGAGGGAGACCCGGGGGGTGGTGCGGGGGGTTGCGGGGTGCCGGAGCCGGCCTGGGAGCGCCTTCAGAGTAGGAACACGCCGAGGACATGACAACACGCGTGACAGGAACCTCCTCAGGTTGTCCGTTCTCCCACCGCCGTCGGCAGACACCGGACGCGCCTTTTCCGCACAAACGGTCATGAAGCACCCGGAAGAGCGGGACGCGGTCCGCGAGGCTCCGAAACCTTTCGGACAACTCTCGGTAGTTGTGTATTTTTTTCCGGAACCCCTTCCGGAATCCGCCGGGTTCGGCGCGGCCGGTGGGCGGCCGGGAAAGGCGCCCGTCCGGCCGCCGGACGCAACCCGGCGCGAGCGGCGGCCAGTTGAGGCTCCCCGGCGGCAAACTCCCCCGATGGGGTGAAGCGGGCGGCGGGCGGCCACGGCCGCGGGGCCCGCGGGTCACGCTGGGGCCATGCCTTCGGCGCACCGCCCGAGCCCCTGCTGAACCGCCCCCCGATTTCCGCGAGGTGCCCCGGCCGGGCCGCCGCCCGGCCGGCCGGCACCGACGCAGACCGCGAGGAACCATGCTGCTGCCCCTGCCGTCCGCCGCCGCGGCGGACTTCGCCGACCGGCCCTCGGCCGTCACTGCCGCGCGCATCGCCCGATTCGCCTGTCCCGCCACCAGAATGCTGCTGAGCAGCGACGGCCTGACCAGCACGCTGCTCGCCGCCTGGCTGGGCACGACCGTGCGGGTACGCAGGGCGCACCACCGGCTGGTCCGCGCCCCCCAGGCGCCGCTCGGGGCGACGGCCCTGCTGCGCGCGGGCGAAGCCGACGAGTTCCTCGTGCGGCGCTCCGTGCTCGCGGCCGGGGACGGGCGTGACCTGTCCCGCAACGTGGTGGTCGCCAGGGCGGGCCTCCTCGGGGCCGCCGACCGCTGCCTGGCCGACCCCTCGGCGCTCCTCGGCGAGACCCTGCACGCCGCGGGCACCGGCCACCGGCGTTCCGTCCTCGACGCGGGACGCCGCCCCTGGGACGCCGCGGGCGACGCGCCGGCCGCGTACAAGACCTACGTGCTCTGGCACGGCGAGACGCCGCTGGTGGCGATCAGCGAGCTGTTCCACCCGCGGGTGGTGCCCGCGGAACTCGCCGCGCGCCCGGCCGGGGACGCCGGGTGAGCGGGGCGGGGCGCCGCGTCGAGGTGGCCGTCGCCGGGGCGGGGCCCGCGGGGCTGGTGCTGGCGAACGTCCTGCGCCGGGCCGGCATCGAGGTGGCCGTCTGGGAACGCTTCTCCGCCGCCCACCTCGAACGGCGCGCCAGGGCGGGCCTGCTGGAGCACCGGATAGCCGGCTACCTGCGCGCCCAGGGCCTCGCCACCGGCCTCGACGCGCGCGGAAGCCGGCACGGCTGGTGCGAGTTCGCCTGCCTCGGCCGGCTGGTCAGGGTCGACTACCGGGCGCTGACGGGCGGGGCGGGCCACTGGGTGTACCCGCAGCAGGAGCTGGTGGGCGACCTGCTCGCGGAGCTGGCGCGCGCGGGCGGCCCGGCGCGCCTGGAGTCCCCCGTCCTCGGCGTCGGCCGGGACGGCACGGGGCGGCCGGTGCTGCGCGTCGCGGAAGGGGGCGCGGAGCGCACGTACGGGTGCGAGTACCTCGTGGGGTGCGACGGGGCGCACGGAATCGTCGCGGAGTGCTTTCCCCCGCAGGCGCGCCGGGTGGTGCGCCGCCGTTATCCCTACGACTGGCTGACCGTCCTGGCGGAGGTGTCGCGGCCGGTCGAGGGCGTGCGCTACGCCCTGCACGAGTCCGGCTTCGCCGGGATGATGCCGCGGGCGGGCACGGTCGGCCGGCTCTACCTGCAGGTTCCGCCCGAGGACGACCCGGCGCGCTGGCCGGCGGAACGCGTCCAGGCGGAGCTGGCCGCCCGCCTGCGGCCCGCCCCCGGCGACCCGCGGGTGCTGCGGCTGCTGGAGACCGGCGTGGTTCGGCTGCACGCCCGGGTCCGCGGGCGGCTGCGGCACGGGCGGGTGTTCCTGGCCGGGGACGCGGCGCACCTGCTCACCCCCTCGGGGGCCAAGGGGCTCAACCTCGCGGTCGCCGACGCCGCCGACCTGGCCGACGCGCTGATCCGCGCCCTCCGGCGGGGCGACCCCTCCGCGCTCGACGGGTACGAGGCGCGGCGGCTGCGGGAGACCTGGCGGATGCAGGAGTTCTCCGACCGGCTGCTCGGCCTGCTGCACCTGCCGCGGGAGGCCGCGGAGCCGGCGGAGCGGGAGTTCGGGCTGCGACTGCGCCTGGCGCACCTGCGTGGCCTGGCCGAACCCGGCCCGCGCGCCGTGGACTTCGCCCGCGACTACGCCGGGGCGGGGGAGGTGCGGCTCGCCCCGCCGCCGTGACGCCCCGGCGCCGTGACGCCCCGGCGCACCGGCCGGAGCCGGGCGGCATCGGGCGGCGCCGGACGAGACCGGGCGGCACCGGACGCCCGAGCCGCACCGAACGCGCCAGGCGCGCCTGGCGCACCGGACGCCCTCCCCTCGGCAACGCGCGGGGCGGGAACCGGCCTTCGGCCCCGGCCGCGGAGGCCGTCAGACGGCGGCGGCGCCGAGCACGCGCCCGGCGGGCTCGCGGGTGTGCAGCCACGCGGGGAGCGCGGTCAGCGCCGCGACGGCGAGCAGGATGGCGCACGCCGCGGCGAGCAGCCACAGGCCGGGAGGCGTGACCTGGGTGCCGAAGAACCAGTACAGGCCGAGCCCGGTGGGGATGCCGAACGCCACCCCGGGTGCCGCGGGCAGGAGTTGCGCCACGCACAGCGCCGCGACGACCTGTCCCGGGGTGGCGCCGAGGGTGCGGGCGACGGTCAGGGAACGCCGGGCCTGCACGGCGGTGCTCCGGCCCAGGAGCACGGTGTTGAGCGTGGAGAGCGCCACCAGCACGAGGGTGACCCCGAGCAGTACCCGGCCGGTCTGGTCGGTCCGCGCCTCCATCGGGCCCGAGGTCAGGGCCGTCGGGGCGGTGCCGAGTTCGGCGTGGAAGGCGAGCAGCGCGGTGACCATGATCGTGGTGGCGGCCGTGCCGGCGGAGGCCAGGGCGGCGCGTCCCGGCCGCCTGGCGAGCAGCCGGACGCCGAGCAGCAGCGGCGTCGGCAGGTACGCCGTCGCCGCATTCAGGCGCGGGTGGTGGGTGAACGCGCGCCCCGGCTCGGCCAGGGCCTGGGCGGTGCTCGCGCGGGCGGCGCGCACGGCGGGGGCGAGCGCGCCCGTCAGGGCGACCACGGCGGCGAGGAGGACCGCGGCAAGGACGGCGCCGGAGCCCGGGGGGACCACCGGGTGGAGAAGCCCGGCGCCGGGATCGACCAGGTGGGGCGCGGCCAGCGTGCCCGCGGTCAGCCCGAGCGCGGTGGCCAGCAGGGTCAGCAGCAGGGGCTGCGCCAGCAGGACGAGGGTGACGGCGCCCGGGCCGGCGCCGGCGGCCTTGAGCCGGGCGGCGCGCCGGCTGTCGCGGGTGACGCGCACGGCGGCGAGCGCCGCGAGGGTCACGACCGCGGCGACGGCCAGCAGCCAGCCGCCGACCACCAGGGTGGGCTGAACGGCCCCGATCATGGTGCGGTCCGACCGGAGGACGCCCTGCCAGGGGTGGGTGTTGACCCAGTCCTCGCCCCTGAGCTCCGCGGTGAGGACGGCGTCGCTCCAGGAGGCCGCCGCCTCCGGGTCGGCCAGCCTCAGGTGGATCAGGTGGACGGTGGGCGCGTCGCCCGCCGCCGCGCGGGTGTCGGCGGTGGTGAGCCAGATCCGGCCGCCGCGTTCCGAGGGGCCCGGTCCCTGGGCCCAGTCGCTGTGGGGGTACACCGGGGTGGCCGCGCTGATCGCGATCCCGGCGACCTGGTAGTCGCGCCCGCCGATGGTGACGCGGTCGCCGACGCGCACCCCGAGGGCCCGGGCGAAGCCGCGTTCCACGACCGCGCCGCCGGGACGCACCCAGGTCCCCGAGGTCACCAGCGGCCGGTCCACGGCGGACGGCTCCTCCTCCCGGCCCTCGACCGAGGAGCGTGCGGACCTGCCGTGCGCGAGGACGGTGGTGTCGAACGCGAGGACCGGCCCGGTCACCTCCTCCACCCCGGGCGCGTGGGCGAGGCGTTCGGCCAGGCCGGAGGGGTCATCGGCCGTCGTGATGGCGGTGAGGTCGGGGCCTGCGGTGGCCTCGCGGGTCTTCGTGTAGGCGGTGGTCACCGCGTCGCCGACCGCCAGCCCGAGGGTCAGCGAGCCGGTGGCCACGGTGACGGCGAGCAGGAAGACGAGGGTCTCGCCGGGGCGGCGGCGCAGGTCGTGGAGGAGCAGTCGCCAGGTCAGCAGCAGGTGTCCCACGGTCAGTCCTCCCAGTGCAGCAGCGCGTCGAGCCCGAAGCCCGCGCCGTTGCCCCGCCCCGCGCCGCCGTCCACGTCCGGCATCCCGTCCACGCCGTCCGGGCCGTCCGGGCCGCCCGGGCCGTCCAGGTTGCCCGCCCCGCCCCCGTTGCCCACGCCGTCCAGGCGGGTGTCGTCGGCCGGCAGCCCGTCGCGCAGGGAGACGACGCGGTCGGCGGTGGCGGCGACGCGCTCGTCATGGGTGACCAGGACCAGGGTCTGGCCGGCGGCCCGCAGTTCGTCGAAGAGCCGGAGGATGTCGTGGGTCGCGGCGCTGTCCAGGTTTCCCGTGGGCTCGTCCGCGAGCACCACCAGCGGCTCGTTGACCAGGGCGCGGGCGATGGCGACCCGCTGCCGCTGCCCCCCGGACAGCTGAGCGGGCAGGTGCCGGGCCCGGGCGGCGAGCCCGACCCGGTCCAGGAGCGCGGCGGCGCGGCGGCGGGCGGCGGGCGGTGAGGCGCCGGCGAGCAGCGCGGGCAGCTCGACGTTCTGCGCCGCGCTCAACTCGTCCATCAGGTGGAAGTCCTGGAAGACGAAGCCCACCGCGCGGCGCCGCAGCCTCGCCAGCGCCCGTTCCCGGAGCCGGTCGATGCGCCGCCCGCCG
Source organism: Streptomyces hoynatensis (assembly GCF_003626535.1). Classification (GTDB taxonomy): domain Bacteria; phylum Actinomycetota; class Actinomycetes; order Streptomycetales; family Streptomycetaceae; genus Streptomyces; species Streptomyces hoynatensis. Next base: position 57,992 of record NZ_RBAL01000002.1, on the reverse strand, counting down.
AGCCACACCTCGCCCTCGGTGGGCCGGTCGAGGCCGCCGAGGAGTTGCAGCAGCGTCGACTTGCCGCAGCCGCTCGGGCCGGTCACGGCGAGGGTCTGCCCGGCGGGAACGTCGAGGTCCATCCCGCCGACGGCCCACACCAGGCTCTCGTCCTGCCCGAAGCTGCGCGCCAGGCCGACCGCCCGCAGCACCGGCCCCGGCGTCCCGGCCGCCCGGCGGCCCGCACCCGCGCGCGGCAGCCCTCCCGGGCCCGGCGTCCCCTCCGCGCCCCTGCGCCGCGACCGGCCCGTGGCCCGCCGCCTCTCTCCGCTCATCCGTCTCCTCCGCCTCTTCCCCGCGGCGTTCGGGCGGACCAGGTCCGCCGGCACGCCTCCAGCCAGCGCAGATCGGCCTGCAGGCGCAGGGCGATGCCCTCCAGGAGCAGTCCGGCCTCCGAGTCCGTGTCGTGGGCGAGGGCGGCGCGCTGGGCCTCGGCGAGGCTGCGGAGCAGCTCCCGCCGCCGCGCGTCCACGAGCGCGAGCGGATCGGCCAGGCCCGACTCGGCGGCGGCCACCAGCTTCAGGTGAACCGCCGTCACCTCCGCGCCGGGCCCCGGGCTTTCGGCCAGCCACGCGGCCACCCGTTCCCGTCCGGCCGCGGTCAGCGCGTACACCTTGCGCCGCGGGCCGCGCACCGGCGTCTCCTCGCGCTCGCGGACGACGAGACCGGCCTTCTCCAGCCGGGTGAGCGTCACGTAGATCTGCCCCGCGTTCAGCGTCCCGCCCAGCGGCCCGAGCGCAGCCGCCAGCCGTCTGCGCAGGTCGTACCCATGTGACGGCTCCTTGACCAGCAGCGCCAGCACCACGTCTTGCACGCCCGACCGACCCCTCCACGCACGCCCACCATACTTAACGGTTATCCATTGGGGCGTCAAACCGGCCGCCGCGCCCCGCCCGCAGTCTTCCGGGCCGGGCCGGCGCGCCACGCGCGGGCCCGGCCGCACCGGGCCGGCTCGGCAGACCGGCTCGGCGGGCCGCCGCAACGGGCGGCCGCATCGGACGGGTTCAGCGCGCGGCCCCGCGGCGGGACGCGGGCGCGGGGGCCGGGAGCTCGGCCGGCAGGCCGAAGAAGGGGAAGAGGCCGGGCCGGTGGAAGGCGAGCACCCCGGCCAGCCCCTCCCCGGTCAGCGTCAGCACCTGGAGGTAGCGCGCGCGGTAACTCCCGTCCCCCGCACGGCCGTACAGGGCGAAGGCGGGCCGCCCGTTGGCCGAGCTCTCCACCAGGAACCGCAGCCCCTCCCCCGGCCTGAGCTTGGCCGCGAGCAGCCGCATGACCTCCCGGCGCCCGCGGAACCAGGTGGGCACGGGCGGCATCTCCCAGCGCACGTCCTCGGTCAGCAGGCCCTCCAGGGCCGCCAGGTCCGCCCGTTCGAACGCCCTGGCGTACCGGTCCAGGAGCGCGCGGCGCCCGGGCTCCTCGGGCTCGCCGAACTCCTCCTCCGCGGGCGCGAGTTCGGCGAGCCGGGAGCGGGCGCGCTGGAGCGAGCTGTTGACCGCCGCGGTCGTCGTGCCGAGCAGCGCGGCCACCTCGGCGGCCGGCCAGGCCAGCACGTCCCGGAAGATCAGCACGGCCCGCTGCCGCGGCGGCAGATGCTGCAATGCGGCGATCAGCGCGAGCCGCAGGCTCTGCCTGGCCCCCACCACCAGGGCCGGGTCGCCGCCGAGCAGCCGGTCGGGGAACGGCTCCAGCCAGCCCGACTCAAGCAACGGCGCCTCAAGTGCGCCCGGATCGCCGCCCGGCGCGCCCAGCGCGGAGGGCACAAGCCGGCGGCTGCTGTGCTTGAGGGCGTTCAGGCTGAGCCGGGTGGCGATCCGGTAGAGCCAGGTCCTGACCGAGGAACGCCCCTCGAAGTCCGCGAACCCCCGCCAGGCCCGCAGGTACGTCTCCTGCACCACGTCCTCCGCGTCGTGCAGCGAGCCCAGCATCCGGTAGCAGTGCGCGATCAACTCCCCCCGGTACCGCGCGAACTCGGCCTCCAGGCTCACCGCCGCACCCCCACCCGCCCGGGGCGCGCGGCCGGGGCGCCCGAGGGCGCTGCCGCCCCGCGCCCGACGGCCAGCCCGGCGAGCGCCCCGAGCAGGGACAGCAGGGCGCAGACGGTCAGGGCCCTGCCGAATCCGGTCGTGAAGTCCCCGTATCCCCCGGCGGCGGCGAACACCGCACCCAGCACGGCCACGCCGACGGCTCCCCCGAGTTGCCTGGTCATGCCGTAGACCCCGGAGGCGATGCCGACGGCCTCGCGGGGCAGCGCCCCGACGGTCGCGCTCTGCGTCGCCGGCAGCGCCATCGAGACGCCGCACCCGGCCACGACCAGCGGCACCACGAGCTCGGCGTACCGCACCGAGCCGCCGGCGGCCTGCCCGATCCACCACATGCCGACGGCCTTCAGCCCCAAGCCCGTCACGATCAGCGGGCGTTCGCCGACCCGGTCCACAAGTCGCCCGGCCACCGGCGCCACCACGAAGAGCGTCGCGGTCCACGGCAGCAGCCGCAGCCCGGCCTCCAGGGGGCCGGCGCCGAAGGCCACCTGCAGGTACTGCGCCATGAAGAACACGGCGCCGAACAGCGCGGCGGTGAGGAAGAAGCCCGCCGCGTTGCCCGCCGAGAACGCCCGCGACCTGAAGAAGGCGGGCGGCACCATCGGCTGCGGCGCGTGGTTCTCCCAGACCCAGAACGCCGCCAGCAGCAGCCCGCCGGCCAGGAACGCGCCGAGCACCTCGGCGCTCCCCCAGCCGGCCGGCTCGCCGCGGACGACCCCCCACACCAGGCCGAGGACCGCCAGCGAGACGAGGGCGGCCCCGGCCGGGTCGAGGCGGCGGGCCGTCCCGCTGCTCTCGCCGATCCGCAGCAGCACCAGCCAGATCGCCACCGCCCCCACGGGCACGTTGATCCAGAAGATCCACTGCCAGGCGAGCCCCTCGGTCACGGCGCCGCCCACCACCGGGCCGCCCAGCACGCCGAGGCCGCTCAGGCCGCTGAAGACGCCGGTCGCCCAGCCCCGGCGCTCGGGCGGGAAGGCCGCGCCCAGCAGGCTCATCGCCAGCGGCATCACGGCCGCCGCCCCCACCCCCTGGGCGGCCCTGGCGGCGATCAGCCACTGGATGGAAGGGGCCAGCGCGCAGCCGGCCGAGGCGGCCGAGAACACCCCGAGGCCCGCCGCGAAGATCCGCCGCCTGCCCCACCGTTCGCCCAGCGCCGCCGCGATCAGCAGCAGCATCGCGAAGCTGAGGGTGTACGCGTTCACCGCCCACTCCAGCTGCTCGATCGAGGCGCCGAGCTCCTCCTTGACGGTGCCGAGCGCCGCCGCCACCACCAGCGCGTCGAGCGCCACCATCACCGCGCCGATCGAGGCCAGGCTCAGCACCCAGCGCTGTTCTGCGGTCGTCCGTTCCTTGCTGCCCACGAGAGGTCCTTCGGGAGGCGTCACTGTCACGGATACGGACAGCGGGGGGCCGCCCCATTCATCGGCGATGAGAAAACGCCTCCCGCCTTGTCGGCATCGGCGACAGACGCCGGCGGCGGACGCCGGCGACGGCACCACAGCGAGGAGAGCCTCATGGGCACGGCGGTGATCCGCTACCGGACCAGGCCGGAAGCGGCCGAGGAGAACCAGCGGCTGATCGGGCGGGTCTTCGCGGAACTGGCGGCCACGGCCCCGGCCGGACTGCGGTACAGCGCCTTCCGGCTGGCGGACGGCGTCACCTTCGTCCACGTCGTCGACGGCGAGGGCCTGCAGAAGCTGGCCGCATTCGGGGAGTTCCAGCGCACCCTCGTGGACCGCCTGGACGGCGACCCCGTCAGGGAGGAGGTCACGGCCCTCGGCGCCTACCCGGGCACCGGGCCCGCGGACCGCGGCTAGGACCGCGGCCCCGGCACCCGGCCCCCGCCGCCCCGCCCACCCGGGGCGGCGGGCGGCGTTCGGGGCGGGCGGGCCACCGGCGGCGGCTACGCTTCCGGCATGACCCGGCCGCCCGGCACGCGCCGCATCACCGTGACCCTGCCCGCGTCGCTCGCCGAGTGGCTCAGCGGGTACGCCGAGTTGTCGCACCGCACGGTGGACCGGGTGGTGCGGTCCCTGCTTGAGGCGGAAAAGGCCCGCGTCGACGCGTCGTTCGGCATCGGCGCCGACGCCAGGGACGGCGACGGGGGCACCGGACCGGCCTAGCAGCCGCGTCCCCGCCCGGGCGTGGGCCCTTCCTCCCGGACAGGCGGCGTTCGGGGCGGGCGGGCCGCGGCCGGTCAGCCGAGGGGGAGCGGGAGTCTCGCGGCGAACGCGCCCAGCGCGGCCGTCTCCTCGCCGGTGGGCGCGCGGCGCCCGGTGCCGATCAGCAGCGCGTCCCGGTCGGCGATCGCGGCCGGGATCGGCGCCCCGGCGATCTCCTCCAGCGCCGCGCGGGCCGCGGCGAGGGTCTCGGCGGGCGGTTCCGCCGCCGCGGGCAGGTGCGCGATCAGGTCGAGGTGGTGCAGGGTCCACTCCAGGACGTACGCCCTCAGGTAGTCCCCTGCGGTCAGCACCATCTCCTGGGTGCCGACGCGGGCGTGCGGGTCGGCGAGTTCGGCGGCGCGCCCGGCGGCGGAGCCGACGTCGTCGAAGTGGAACCTGAGCAGTTCCATGTCGCCGTAGGCGGCGGCGAGCCGGGGAATCAGCGCGTCGAGCGGGTCTTCGCCGGTGGGCGGCTCGACGACCTTCCAGTAGGTGACCGCGTCCGCGGTCGGTTCCGCCTCGACGGGGGTGACCAGCGTGATCAGGACGTCCTGGGCGTCGATGATCAGGTGGCACACCAGGTCCCGCACCAGCCAGCCGCGGCAGCCCGAGGGCCGCTCCCAGTCCTCGCCGGACAGCGCGCCGACCGCCGCGCGCAGCGCCGTCCACGAGCGTGAGAAGAGTTCCACCGCGGCACGGTAGTGCGGCGCCCGAACGGCGGGCAACCGCATTCGGGCGGCCCGGGCGGCATCCGGCGGCATCCGGCGGCCCGTGGCGCGGCGGCTGGGGGCCGCCGCGCCGGGTGCGGTGCTCCCGCCCGTGAACCGGCCCGCGGCGGGCGGCGCCCCGGCCGGGGAGGGGTCGGCACCCCGGCCGGGGGCCCGCCGGGTGGGGAGGCTCAGCTCACGGTGAGGTTGGAGCTGCCGCTGCTCTGGTAGCCCTCGGTCGCGAGGATCATGTAGTAGACGAAGCTGCCCAGGGGCATGCCGTACCTGGACCAGGCGTCGAAGTGGTTGCCGGTGGTGATGGTGCCGCCGGTCTTCTTCGACTGCCGGACGCTCCAGTACTGGTTGAACGTCCTGGTGCCCTCGACCGAGGGGGCGTTGTAGCGGGTCGTCTGGTACACGTCGTACGTGCCGCCGTCGCTGGAGACCGTGCCCTTGTAGGTGCCGGTGGGCCGGTAGGAGCCCCAGTTGTCGACGATGTAGTACTCGACCAGCGGGTTGGAGGTCCAGCCGTACAGCGCCAGGTAGCCGTTGCCCGAGGGGTTGAAGCTGCCCGAGTAGCTGACGGTCCGGCGGCTCCCGTTGCTCCAGCCCTTCCCGCAGACGAAGTTGTTGCAGTTCGACCAGGAGGTGCTGTAACTGCCTCCGGAGCGCAGGGTCATGGAGACCGACCCGCCGCCCGCCGTCCAGAACGAGTAGTAGTAGCCGTTGTCGGTGCCGGTCTGGTTGTTCGTGATGGTCGTGTCCGCGTGCGCGGTGCCGGGCAGTATCAGCGCGGACGAGGCCAGCGCCAGCGTGCCGGCGCCGCCGATGAAGCCCCTGCGGCTGATGCCGTTCCTGGGCGCGCTGTGGGGGGCACTGTCGTCCATGTTCATGCTTCCTCCTGGTGATGGCTGGCGGAGGCCAGGCAGCGTGATCCGACTCGGCGGGCCTGTGGGTGCCCGTGGGGACGCCGACCGCGCGTCGGCTCGTGCGACACGGGGAGGCCGGGTCAGGACGCCGGGCGGGCGGCGCCCGGAGCCGACCGGGTCGCGCGGAAGACCCGAGTCAACGGTGCTTACGGCCTCTCGATGCCGGAAGTGTGGGTCCGGCCCCGTCGGGTGTCAACAGTTTCCGCAAGCATTCCGGGAACCCCGCTCCGGGCCTCAACTCCCTTGTCTCGCATAGTCCCTGTTCAACACGCCCACCGCGGCTCCCAGCCCCGGCATCGAGCCCGTGAACCCCCTCCTCACGGTCGCGTCCCAAGCGGACGAGACCGATAATTATCGGAATCCTTCCGGAGGAAAAATCCGGACGGAAGCCGCACGGCGCCTTCACCGTCTTCACCAAACGCCCCCGCGTTCTGGTCGCGGGCGAGACCGCAGCGGGGCCGCCGGCGAGACCGCAGCCGGGCCGCGGGCGAGGCCGCAACCGGGCGGCCGCGCCAGGCGTCCTCCACCGCGGGCAACGCGCGGCGCCGGTGCCCGGCGGAGGCCGGCACGACCGCCGCGCGGCGGGTTCGCGGCATTACCGGAAACCGGGTGGGGAAACGGTCCGGGAAAGCGGCCGGCGCGGCGGCGGTGGGGAGTTCGCGTTTCATCGGCTGTTCCGTACGCACGCACGAGAGAGGTCACGGTGGCTTCAGAAGGCTCGGGTGGGACCGCCTTCCGCAGGCTGATGGCCTGGCTGACGGGTCTCGTCGTCAGCGCGGTGATCACCACTGCGGTCGGGGTATGGGTGACGAACGCCATTCAGCAGGAATCCGGGGAACAGAAGAACTCGGCCGACGCGCCGGAGATATCGGTCGACCCCGGCGCCGGCGAGGCCGGCCAGCCCTTCGAGGTCACCGGCTCCGCCTTCGCGCCCGGGGAAAAGGTCGAGCTGTACTGGCCGGGCGGCGCCGCGGAGGACATCATCCTCGGCACCGACACCGCAGACGCGGAAGGCAATGTGTCGTTCAGCCCCACCGTGCCGGATTCGGCGGAGGTCCGCGCGGAGCCCTACATGCTGTTCGCCCAGTACAACGACGGGGCGAACCGGGCCCAGCGGGCGTTCATGGTGGGCGAGTGGGACAGCCAGGAGGACGAGGGCGAGAGCGCTCCCGCGTTGAGTCTCGCCCCCGGCAACGGAAGCCCGGGCTCGCTGACCACCCTCACCGCCACGGGATTCACCCCGGGAGAACTGATCGACGTGTACTGGTACAGCAACCGGTACGACGAGGCCGGTGGCGGCTGGTACGGGGAGTGGCTGCAGATGAACACGGAGACGGTCCTCGTGGACGAGACCGGCGGGTTCTCGCTCACCCTCCAGGTGCCCGCGGAAAGCGACCCCGGCTATCCCTATGCGGAATCCATCGTCGCCGCCGGAAGTGACGGCCAGGATTACGCGGAAACCTCTTACTCGGTCTATGGGGAGTGAACTCCGCAGGCGGGCAGTGACTCGCCTCAGGGGGAACGAGTTCCCCTTGCGGGCGGGTGCACTCCGCCCCGCCCCGCGGGGGCGGCCGGAGGGCCGGCGAGCGCGGCGAGCCGCAGCCTGGTCTCGTCCGCGCTGCCGGGCACGGCCGTCATGATCACGATCTTCAGCTCGGCCTCGCCCTCGGTCAGCACGTCGCAGTCCACGGTGACAGGACCCACGGCCGGATGCCGGATCGTCTTGTGGTCCTCGCGGTGGGCGGCCACCGCCCCGGTCGCCCACAGTTCCGCGAACCGCCGGTTGCCCGCGCGCAGTTCGCGGATCAGCCCGGCCAGGCGCGGGTCCCGGGGGAAGCGGCCGGTGGCGCGGCGCAGGTCCGACACGACGGCCGCGTCGGTCGCGCCCGGGTCGCGTTCGGTCACCGGCCACCGCGCCAGTCGCGCGGGGCCCGCGTCCACCGGGAACCGGTCGCGGGCGAAGTTGCGCAGCCGCGGGGGCGAGGCGGAGGGATCGCCGAGCAGCGCGGCCCAGCCGCGGTTCCACCAGATCAGCTCCCAGTCCGCGGCGAACACGGCCGCCGCGGCGTCCCCGAGCCGGCTGAGCACGCGGTGCACGCCGGGGGTGAGGTGGCCGGGGATCGCGCCGTCCGCCGGCGGGGCGAGGCGGGCCAGCCGGTACAGGTGGTCCCGCTCCGCCGGGGACAGGCGCAGGGCGCGCGCCAGAGCCGCCACCACCGGGGCCGAGGGCGTCGTGGCCCGGCCCTGCTCCAGGCGCACCACGTAGTCGACCGAGACGCCGGCGAGTTCGGCGAGTTCCTCGCGGCGCAGCCCGGCCGCGCGGCGCGTCCGGCTCACCGGCAGCCCCGCGGCCGAGGGAGGCAGCCGATCGCGCCACGCGCGGATCGTCGCCCCCAGCCCCGCCCCGGGTGTGCTCGTCATGCCCTCATCCTCCCCCATGTGCCTCCGCCCGGACGGCGGCGAGGGTGGTACGGCCGTTCCTACCGCCGGCGCTTCCCTGGCCGGGCGCCCCGGGCCGCACGACCATCGACCGCATGACGATCACCTTCATCACCGGGGCCAACAAGGGCCTCGGCCGCGAGACCGCCCGTCGTCTCCTCGCCCTCGGCCACACCGTGCTGCTGGGAGCCCGCAGCCCGGAGCGCGGCGCGGAGGCCGCCGCCGCGCTCGGGGCGCGGTTCGTGCCCATCGACGTGACGGACGAGGCGTCGGTCACCGCCGCGGCCGCGGACGTCGCCGCACACGAGGGCAGGGTCGACGTCCTGGTCAACAACGCCGGCATCCACGGCCCCACCGGCGACCCCGGCTCGCTGACCGGCGCCGACGCCCTCCGCGTCCTGGACGTCAACCTCGCCGGCGTGGTCCGCACGACCACGGCCTTCCTGCCGCTGCTGCGCCGCTCGGCCGACCCGGTCATCGTCAACGTCGGCAGCGGCATGGGCTCGCTCGCCTTCACCCACGACCCGGGGCGGCCGGAATCCGCCGTCATCGCCCCGCTGTACACCGCCTCCAAGGCGGCGCTCACCATGCTGACCACCCAGTACGCCAAGGCACTTCGCGACATCCGGGTCAACGTCGCCGACCCCGGCTACACGGCGACCGACCTCAACGGCCACACCGGTCCGCAGACCGTCACCGAGGGAACGGACGCGATCGTCGCCCTCGCCACCGAGCCCCCGGGCGCCGGCTCCGGCCGCTTCGTCGGCCGAACGGGCGAGATCGCCTGGTCCTGACCCGTCAACGCCCGCGCCCGGCCGCGAGACCGGGCCGGGGCGCGGGGCCCGGCCGGGGCGACGCGGGACCGGGCCGGGGCGACGCGGGACCGGGCCGGGGCGCGCGGGCCCGGCCGGGCGCGCGGGCCCGGTGGCACCGCCGCGGGCGTTTCCAGGCGTTTCCCGCCGCGATGAGTTCCGGCGCGGACGCGAGTCTGCTCTGGTGACCGCCGTGGGGCGCCGCACGACGCCGCCCGGCCCGAGACACCGGAGGAACATCATGACGAGGACGCCGCAGGAGCCGCAGGCTTCCGGCACCGCGCTGCCCGGCCGCCCGCCCATCGTCGACCTGGCCACCTGGCGGGCCGCCCGCGAGGAGCTCCTGGTCCGCGAGAAGGCCCACACCCGCCAGGGCGACGCCCTCGCCGCGGCCCGCCGCCGGCTGCCGATGGTGGAGTTCGACGGAACGGTGGAGGTCGTCGGGGCCGAAGGACCGGTCCCGTTCCTCGACCTGTTCCAGGGCCGGGACGAGCTGCTGGTCTACAAGCACATGTGGCACGACGGCGCGCCCCACCAGGGCCAGTGCGAGGGCTGCACCACCGCGGCCTGGCACCTGCGGGACGCGGTCTACCTCAACGCCCGCGGCGTCTCGTTCGCCATCCTGACCACGGGCGCCTGGGCGGAGGTCGCCCCCTTCGTGGAGTTCATGGGCTACACCCAGCCCTGGTACTCGGTGCGCGGCCTGGACGAGCCGGTCGGCGGGGCGATGGGCTACCTCACCTGCTTCCTGCGCGAGGGGGACCGGGTGTTCCTCACCTACTCCACGACGGGCCGCGGCAACGAGCCGGCCAACATCGCCCTGGCCCTGCTCGACATGACGCCCTACGGCCGCGGCGAGGACTGGGAGGACAAGCCCGAGGGCTGGCCCGAGGGGCGCCACGCCTGCTGGTACTGGCGCTCGGACGCCGAGGGCAACGCCACCTGGGGCCCGACCAGCCGTCCCGTTCCCCAGTGGACCCGCCCCGGCGCCACCCCGGTGGCAACCCTCGGCCGCCACGGCCACCACCACTGACCCGCCCCCGCCCGGCCCGGCCACCGCCGGGCCCCTGGCCGAAACCCGCCGGGCCGCGCCGCGGATGTGCGACGAAGACCGTGTGCCGCGGCCGGTCCGGGGCTACGGTCGTATCGGCACTCGGTACCGGGAAACCGGGTAAGAGCGGGGAGTGTTGGGGGACACCGGGGGAAGGGGCAAGCACCATGTCGGCAGACGGCCTGTACTACCTTCCCGAGGGCTTCCGCGAAGGGGCGCGGCGCAACGGCATCACCGCCGATGCTGCCGAGGAGGCCGGGGACAGCCTGCGCAGGGTCCGGATCGACGATGCGGCGTACGCGGGCGCCGGCGCCTTTCCCGCGGCGCTGGCGACGGTGCGTGACACTCAGGCGAGAAGTCTCGCCCAGGCCGCACAGGGACGAGACTCCATGGCGGCCGCGGATTCGGCCGTCGCGGCCACCGGCGAGGAGATGGACGCGACGGCCACCGAGGCGCTGGGCTCGGCGTCCACGCTCGCGGATCGGGCCATCGCGGACAGTATGTAGCGCCTGCGAGCCGACGGGGAGGAGTGATCCCGGTGTCCTATCGCCCCTTTACCAAGGCCGAGGTGGAAGCCAGAGCCGGCAAGCGGCCTTGGGAGACGCAGCGCGCGTTCTCCGCCGAGCTCGACACCGAGCACATGGCCGACATCGCCGCCCGCTACGCCCGGGCCGCCGGTGAGGCCGAGAGCGCAGGCGACCTCGCCGAGGCCGCCACCCGGGCGTCCGCCGGCGCGGGAGGCCGGAACGGCGCGCCCCTCGTCGACGAGAACGGCCGCATCGACGAGACCTACCGCGGCCTGCGGCGCGGCGGCACGGACATCGACCGCGTGGTCCGCCACATCGTCAACGGCATGAACCTCGCCATCGACGCAGACAAGAAGGCCCTGGAGCACATCCGGTGGCTGGACTGGCAATACGGCCGGCACCTTCAGGCGTACGCCGCCGAGTATGAGGGGTGGAACTCCGCGCTGGAGACGGCCGTCGCCGCGCGGCAGGACAACCCGGCCGCGAGCCGCGTCCCGCTGTTCGTCGACTACGGCAACCGGTCCGTCGCCGCGGAGGTTTCCCACGGCACGCCCGGCACCGCGGTCTACTGGCTCCCTTCGAGCCTCTACGAGTCGATACGGGCCACGCACCTGCGGAACGCGGCGGACGACGCCAACCGCGCCTGCGCGGAGATCGACGAGGAGATCCTCGCCTACCGCCGCCGGCTGTCGGCAGAGGCGGCCGAGCTGGCCGAGCTGGGCTACGAACTGGGCGAGGGCCCGTTCACCTTGTTCGCCACCCCGGCGATGGCACGGTTCGCCGCCACGGAACTCCGGGCAGAACTCGGGAAGAAGACCCCGGACATCGAACTGCTGGAGCTGTACACCCAGGGCCTGGCCTCGATCGCCGGGGGAATCTACGGCGACCCGGTCGCAGGCGGCGACGCGGACCGGAACCTGTCGCCCGCGGAACTCGCCTACCTGGATGCGTTCTACGGCGCCCTGGACCACACGTCCCTGGCCCGGCTGGGGCAGCTGACCGGCTTGGCGCCGCTCACGAACGCGAAACGGAACGTCGCCAACGGCGTCATGATGATGTGCAACCCGGACATCGGCGGATACTCCCCCGTCCTGGGAAACAGGCAGGTCGACCTGCCCGACTCGATCGGCTTCTTCGTACAGGACTACCGGGAGAGCTGGCAGGGCAGGGCCTTCAGCCCGGCGTTCCTCAAGAGCGTCGAAATGTTCAACGGTTTCGGCGGGCTCATGGAAGAGGCCACAGTGGCGTCGGGCGAGGAGTTCTCCAAGAGCCTGGCCCATGCGGCCGTCTTCAGCCAGGAACAACTCCAGGAACACACGAATCTGCCCAACACCGGCGCCAGCGGCATGCTCATGGCCGCGGCGCTGAACCGGGCGGCCTCGGTGGAACTGCTGAGCGACGGCGGGTTTCCCGGCGAACTGCTCGGGCTGCGCTGGGATGACAGCCGAGGCGTGGCAAGCCTGGTCGAGAACGGAACCCTTCCCCCCGACGGACTCGATGAGGACAGTCCGGAGATGGAGAAGTACGTCCATGCTGCATACAACGTACTGACGTACGCCGCCGACAACCCGGACGGCATCCGAGGCATCCTCGTTACCGGCGAGCCCTCGGAATCCCACTCCCACCTCGAACGCGTCATCGGCGACACCATCGCCAGGCACCAGGACTTTATTTCAAGGGCAGGGTCGGGGAGCGACACCACCCCATGGGACCCTGGCGAGCGCCACAGGATTAACGGCACGGATTACCGCTACGGGTTCGATCTCTCGTCGGAGGACCGGAATAGCCTTTTCTCCCTCATGAGCAACACGCCGACAGACATCAGGGACAACTTCTTCCAAAATCTCTCGCAATGGGAATACGACACCGCACGCAGCGCTTTCGCGCGAGGCGGCGGCATTGGGGCCGACCTCCACGGGATCGGGCTCATCGCGGGAACCGCGGCCCACGCGCAGAGCTCCGCGGACACCGGGGAACTTGAGGGGCGGCTGGCCTTGGCCAACGCGGCGAAGCTCACGTTCGACTTCGTGGGGACGCTTCCGTGGCATGACGCGATCGGCCCCGTGACATGGCCGTTCAAGACCGGGGCCGAGATGTACGCAGGGCACGTGCAAGAACAGATCAGCGCCGCGCAGGACGAGGAACTCAGGGGCTTGAAAAACTGGGACCGGCTCCCCGCCAAGCTCCTGATAGCCGATGCCGCGCGCACCGCCGGAGCCGAGGACATCGACGATCCTCCGGACGGGCGTCCCGGCCCGACGCGCAACCCCGCCAGGTGGACCAACCTCAACCAGTACGCGAACAGCGTGCTCGGCCCCAACCCGTATGCGGACGACTTCGAGAACGGGTTCAGGATCGGCGCTGACGACGCCACAGGTGCCGCTGCACCTGCGATCCCTCGGGTGTCGGAGAGCCCGTGACGGGTTCCCGGCAGGGCATGCCGTGCCCGCCGGGCGGCGCACACGCACATGAAAGTGCCTTTTGCAGGCCCTCCCTTACTCACTCATGATGGTGTTACGCACTCCGAGTGAGGTGGTGAGGACGATGGTTGAGCGGGCGAGCCCGGACCGCGAGCGCGCGGCGACCGGACCGCCGGGGGGCCGACCCGGGCATCCGGGAGGTCCCGGTTCACGGCCGGCTGCCGGAGCAGGTGGCCGCGGGCGATGCGCCCGGCGCCGTGGCCCGACGAGCGCCACCGGCGCCTCAGTCTGCCGACGCCCTGAGCGCGGCCTTGCCCCGGCCGACCCCGGTCAGCTCGCTGGCGGCCCGGTTGCGGGCGATCTCGCCGTGGTGGGCGGCGGCCCAGCCGGCCAGCGCCACCACCGCGTCCCTCAGCGACCTGCCTAGGTCCGTCAACGCGTACTCCACCCGCGGCGGAACCTCGGCGTACGCGGTCCTGGTGATCAGGCCGTCGCGCTCAAGATGCTTCAGCGTCTGGGTCAGCATCCGCTGGGAGATCCCCGGGATGCTCGCCTGCAGGTCGGAGTAGCGCATCGCGCCGGCGCTCAGGGTGCCGATGGTCAGCACCGTCCACTTGTCGCCGATGCGATCGAGCACCTCACGGATGAAGGCGCTGTCCTCCGGCCAGGCCTGGCACGGGCCGCTTATCCGTCGCGCCGACGCCATCTCGAATTCCTCTCCTCCGGGTGCAACCGCACTACCAGTATGTAACGCCCACGGGCGCCCGCCCACCCGGCCGCGGCCACGGCCACCTCCCGCTCCGGGATCGGCGAAGCACGCTCTCACTCCACTGTGAAGGGAACCAGCCCATGTCCTACCTGCTGCACATCGACTCCTCCTCGCTCGGCGAGGTCTCGGTCTCCCGCCAGGTCGCCAGGTCCTTCCTCGAAGGCTGGGACGGCAAGGTCGTGCACCGCGACCTCGCCGCCGCGCCCGTGCCCCACATCAGCGCGGCCGGCATCACGGCACGCGAAACCGACCCCGCCGAGTACACCGAGGAACAGGCCGCCGCAGCCGCGACGCAGGACGCGCTGATCGAGGAATTCCTCGGCGCGGGCGCCTACCTCTTCACGGTGCCGATGTACAACCTGACGATGCCGTCGGTGTTCAAGGCCTGGCTCGACCAGATCATCGTCTTCGGCCGCACCGTCAGCCACGAAGGGCCCTCGCGCGTTGCCGGGCGTCCGGCCGTGGTGATCTCGGCGCGGGGCGGCAGCTACGGCCCCGGCGCTCCCCGGCACGGCTTCGACTACGTCATACCCATCCTTCAGGTGCTGCTCGGCCACCAGGACATGCTCGGCCTCGACGTCACCACGGTGATCCCCGAGCTGACCATGGCCCCGCACGAGCCGGCGCTGGCCGCGCTGCTTCCCAAGCACGAGGCATCCATGGCCGACGCCCACGACCGCGCCCGCGAACTCGCCACGAGGATCGCCGGGGGCATGACCGCGGCCCGCTGAGTCCGGAACGGGAGCGGACGCGGGGGACGCCTCTTCGTGAGGGACCCCTTCCGTCCCCGTCCCCGGGGGCGCCGAAAAGGCCGTCACGGTTTTCCGCTCCCGCTCGCCCGGGAAAGGCCGTCCACCGCCCCGGGCGGCACCTCGAAATACCTTGCGGCCCGCGCCGATTGTCAGTGCCCGGCGGTATTCTGGACGTACGCGTTGAGGGCTCATCCCAGGTCGAGGAGGTCGCCCATGCCAGCGAAACTCACCACGAGGTCTCTTTCCACGACGTCTCTTCCCAGGAAGCCGCTTCCGGCGGGCATGCCGCGCGAGTGGTACATCGCGCACAATCGGCGGCTGAAGGCGATGCGCCTTGCCATCGCCCTTCTCGACACGGGCGTGTACACCCGGCAGCAGGCCAGGAACGAGGTCATACGCCGCACCGCCGAGCGCATCGACGTCCACCCGCCGTCGACGACGACCTGCCGGCTGGTCCGCAGCCTGCTCGTGGCCGCCTGAGCAGGGCGTTCAGGCGACCGTGCCGTCCCGGGGCCCGTGCTCGGGCCCCCGGAACGGCCACCCCCCTTTTCCCACGGACGGGCAGGACGTACCGCCTTCCCCGGCCTCGGGACCTACCGGCTTGCTCCGCCTTCGGGACCTACCGGCTACCCCTCCTTCTCCGGCTTCTCCGGCTTCTCACCCGGCTCTTTTCACCCACTGCTGTTCCTGGTCCCCGAATACGCAGTCGACGAGTTCGACGGGCGCATTCGGCCGGGTGGCCGCGATGCAGGTCTGGGTGGCGGAGTTCCGGTAGACCCACCGATTGCCCGCCACCTGGATTTCCTGCCAGTGCGTGACGCCGCCGCTGTTCTCACAATCTTGCATGGAGACGTCGGCAACGCCGTTGAACACGGCGGCGGCACACAGTTCCCGGCCGCCGACCCGCTGGATGATCTGGACCGGATTGCCGCCTTCCGGGCTCACCTTCCACAGCTGGTTCGGGCCGCCGTTGCGGTCGTAGGCCAGGACGCCGGAATCCTCTCCGCCGCCCGCGTCGTTGTCGAGGACGAATCCCTGATGGGCGACGTTTTCCAGCACCAGCCCTGACTGTGCCGCCGCCTGCCCGGTCAGGGCGCCCGTGGCGAGCAGCGCGGCGGGCAGCAGGGCGAGGGCCGCGGATTTCCTGGTTGCCCTCACCGGTTTCCGCATCGGTTTCCTCATCGGCTTCCTCATCGGGCGCATTCCTCTCGTCGGCTCGGCCGAGGGCGGCGGCGCCTTCGGGCCGCTCGGGAAGTCCCCGGCCGCGTAGGAGTCTCGTCCCGGGTCGGCGGCCGGCCGGGGATTTCCCCGTCGCATGCGCCCGGACGAGTCCGTCCTCCCCGGCGAAGGAGTGACCCGGCGCCGGGAGCCCGCTCCCGGAGGCGGCCCGCCGCCTCGCCCCGGCCCCGGCCCGGGAGGCGCGGACACGGCGGCGGGCGCCGGGGCCCACTACCCCGCGCGGGGAATCAGCCGCCGAGCACCGGAGAAGCCGTGGAGATCGCGCCGATCCTGAACGCGTGCTCCGGCCCGATGCCGTGGATCGGTGTGAACCAGCGCGATGAAGTCCACCGCATGGTCAGTGGGGCGGCACAGCAGGGTGGCTTTGCGGAAGACCTCGCCGGACATGAAGCGGCGGAGCCGTCGGTATTCCCTGACCGTCCAGACACGGAAGGCGAAGTGATCGGCGACGGCGGACCTCCTGGCCGACGCGGGAAGGGCCTATCGCCGGTGCTTACTTCGACCACCGTGTGGCCGGACGTCCAACCCGTCGCCCCGGCTCAACGGTGAAGGTTGGCGATGTCGTTGAGCGCCCCGATGAGCTGCTCGCATGCTCTGCGCTTGTGCGCAGGGCATGCGAGCCGTTTCACAGTGCGTATCAGTAGTGAGTCTGGACCCAGATCACGCAGAGGCTGATCACGGCAGTACCAGCACCGTGACAGGCCCCGCGCAGAAGCTGGTCAGCCGCAGTGTGACGCCGTCGCAGCACCCACCGGCCCAGTCCGCGGATCACCGCCCACCAGGCACCAGGGCGACTTTGGTCATTCCCATGGGTCACTGTGTCTCTCCATCCACTGGCTGATGACACGAGCGGGCGAGCCCCACCACCCCATATGACCTGGGAATCGCAGGGGAAGTGGGGCTCGCTCGATCACACTCCCACGCTATGGAAGGCCGCACAGGCAACCGCGCCGGTGAGAGCAACGGCGCGGCCAGACCGTGGTCCCCTTTCGTATTCGCCCTGGTCAGCACCGTCTTCAGCACGAGTGGGATGCGTCGTTGCCTGTGCCGCTTCAGAGCCTTCGTGGACGAAGTACACGTCGATGCCGTGCTGAGCGAGAGACAGGCCGGCCTCACCAGCCGGTACCGGGTTGCACTGCCGTAAGGGGCGACCGACCCCGAACGAGCTCGACGTGCATCCACGACCCGATGAATGGCCAAAGGCCGGGACGGCTTCCACCCCTGTTCCGCGCCCTCGAATCTCCGAACCTGCCGACATGTGCGCCCCGGGGCGCGCCCCCGCGCATTCCGCCGGCGCCGGGGCCGCCGGGCGGCGCGGTGGGTGGGGGGTGCTGCCGCGCCTGCCGGCGGGGGCTCAGTGGGCGGTCCGGCCCCGGCTCAGGGCTTCGAGCAGGAGGGGGCAACTCGTTCGGCATGACGGCGCGGTGGACATCGCCTTCGGCGGAGCTGCACTCGACGATCCTGGAACCGCCGTTGATCCGCAGGGCTTCGCGCCAGGAGGGCGCTCGGACGCCGACCCGCCGCAGCCCGGCCGGAAGGAAGACGGAGGCGCCGGCCCGGGTGCCCGGCTCCCACGTCATCGTTCCCGGCCCGAGCAGCATGCGGCCGTCAGGGGGTGAGGCGGTAGAGGGCGGCGCCGTGGGCGGGGAGGTCGAGGGTCAGGTGGCGGCCGTCGTGCGGGATGTCGGTGTGGGTCCACAACTCCCGTATGCGGTCGCCGGGGCGGGCGCCCACCGAGCCGAGCGGGACCGCGAGGTGCCGCGGGGTGGCGGCGAGGGAGAACACGGCGGCGTAGCGGGTGTGTTCCTCCTCGTTGTCGCGGGCCGTCCACAGGACGAGCCCGTCCTCGCGCAGGACCTCGCGGGCTTCCGTGCCCTGCCGGAGCACGGACAGGGCCTCGTCGTTGGTGAGCAGGCCGATGGTTTCGGCGGGGCTGGTGGGCAGGTCGCCGCCCATCATCAGGGGGGAGCGGGAGATGATCCACAGCGTGAGCAGGCTGATCTGCTCGGGGCGGGTGAGGCGGCTGAGGCGGTCCTCGCCGCGTTCGGCGCGGATGCCGATGCGGCCCAGGGGGAGCATGTCGGCGTCCGCCCAGCCGCCCTCGCCCTGCCACGGCGCCCAGCGGGCCATGCGGGCGAACTGCGCCTCGACGTCCTCCCAGCGGTCCCACAGGTCGTCGCAGACGCGCCACATGGTGGCGTGGGCCCGCAGGTGGCCGAGGTGGGCGAGGGAGACCTCGGTGCCGGGCGAGAGGCTCAGCTCGATCGGGCGGCCGCTGCGCCTGAGGGCGCGGGCGTAGGCGGCGATCTCCCGTTCGTGGTAGGGGAAGAGCATGTCGTCGGCCTTGACGAAGTCCACGCCCCAGGCGGCGAACTGGGCGACCTGCGCGTCGTAGTAGGCCTGGGCGCCTGGGTGGTCGTGGTTCAGGCCGTAGTTGTCGCTGTTCCACGGGCACACCGAGGCGGTGTCGGCGATCTCGTCGGCGGTGAACGAGGTGCCGGCCACCGGCAGGCGCGCGGCCACCGCGCGGCGGGGGATGCCACGCATGATGTGCAGGCCGAACCGCAGGCCGAGCGCGTGCACCCGGTCGGCCAACGGCCCGAAGCCCGCCCCGCCGGCCGCGGAGGGGAACCGGTTCTCCGCCGGGAGCTGGCGGCCGTGCCCGTCGAGCACGAGAGGCGCGCCGGCGTTGTAGCCGTGGGCGCGGGCGGTCGGCTCGTACCACTGGATGTCCACCACCACGGTGTCCCAGCCGTGGGGCAGCAGGCGCGTGCTCATGAACTCCGCGTTGGCGAGCACCTCCTGTTCCGTCACCGTCGTGCCGTAGCAGTCCCAGCTGTTCCAGCCCATGGGCGGACGCAGGCGCCGTTCGGGCATCGGGCGTGAGGGCCGGTCCACGGTTGCCCGCCTTTCTCGCAGGGGTGTGGGTGCAGTCCCCCACGATCCCCCACGGTCCCCCATGGCCCGCCCGCCCCGCGTGCCGCCCCCCACCACCCGGCACGCGCCCCGCCACCCTGCACGCGCCCCGGCAACGCCGCGCGCCCCGTCGACGCCGCGCGTCTCGCCACGGCCCGGGGCGCGAGGGCCGTGCCGACTCAGGTGACGGGGCGTCAGGATCGGCAGCCGTGGCCGCCCGGGGCGGAATCGGTGCCGCCGTCATGGACTGACGAGGTGCCCGTGTCTCACCCCAACGCGCGGTTGACCGTCCACGGCAGGCGCCTTCACCTCGCGAACCACCTCCGGTGCCATACCGCACTTGACGGCCAACCGCCCATCGGCCGCGTCAACAGCGCTCCAGGTCAAGACCGCCAGCGCTCCGCTTCCGTGGCGCAGAGTCGTCCGCGTATCAGGGCGTCGGTGGCCTGCTCCGTGGTGTCGTTGCGGTAGTCGCCGTCGCCGGTGAACTCCACGACGACGATGCGCTGCCCGTCCTCGCTGATGCCGTTTCTGGTCGCATAGCCGACGACGTCGCCCGGGTGGCTCCAGTAACCGCCGCCGCAGGGAAGGGTGTCGTGGTACAGGCCCAGCCCGTAGCTGCGGTCCGGCGCGTCGGTGCCGGGGGCGGGGGTCGTGCGCGTCATCTCGGCGAGCTGCCGGGCGGGGAGCAGGTCGCCGCCGAACAGGGCCTGGTAGAAGGTGGTCAGGTCCTCGGTGTTGCTGACCATCGCCCCGGCCGCACCCGCCGCGCTGGGGTTCCAGACGGTGACGTCGAGCGGGGTGCCTTCGGTGTGGAAGGCGGAGTAGCCGTTCAGGTGGTGGGTGGGCAGGAAGGGCTGGTCGGCGGGGGCGTAGGTGTGCTCCAGGTGCAGCGGCTCGATGATGCGCTCGGTCACCTCCGTCTGCCAGCTGCGGCCGGTGGTCTCCTCGATGATCATTCCGGCGAGGATGTAGTTGGTGTTGGAGTACTTCCAGGTCCCCGGCTCGCCGGTGGACTCGTGCCGCATCGCCATGTCCACGAGCTCCCGCGGCTCGAAGTGCCGCAGGCGGTTCTCCTCGAAGCCCTCGGGGCCGGTGAGGGTGGGCAGGTCGTTCAGGTAGTCGTAGAGCCCGCTGGTGCGTTGCAGCAGGTCGCGCAGGGAGATGGCGCGGCCGTCGTTGCCGTTGCCCGAAACCACCCCGGGGAGGTGGCTCTCCACGGTGTCGTCGAGGGACAGCAGGCCCTCCGCCTCCAGCTGCAGCATCACCGTGGCGGTGAAGGTCTTGGTGGAGCTCCCGATCCGGAAGACGTCTCCCGGGCGGGCCGCCCGCCCGCCGGCCGTGTCGGCCAGGCCGGCCGCCGCGTGGTGGCGCCTGCCGCCGGCGGTGGCGGACTCGGCGACCACGCCGACCGCTCCGGTGTCCCGGATCGCCTCCGCCTGGTGCCGCAGCGGGTCCTGCCCGGCGGGCCGGGCCACGGCCGGGGTCGCGGCCAGCGCAACCCCGGCCAGCAGGGTCACGAGCGCGGTGGCGGCGACGCGGGACGTCGTCCTGGCTGTCGTGGCGGGTCTCATGCCGTGCTCGTCTCCTCGTTCGTGGTGGTGCACCTCGCGACTGCGGTGCGTTCACCAACCTACGAAGCGGCAGGCCCCGGTTTCGATCATGCCAGCCCCCGAATTCCGCTGGGGGTGGCCGCAGGCCGGGACTGGGGCCGGCCGTAAGAACCACCGCGCCCCGGCCTGCGGAACACCGCAGTCACACCCCCCGGCAGGGCGCTTGCCGCTGGGCAACCCCCGGCCGGTGGGCGCCCCCAGAACGCCCCCGGTGCCCCGGCGCCCCCGCGCCCCCGCGGGCGAGGGCGCGGGCGAAGCCCCGGCGGAACTCCCGCTCAGGTCGCGTCCGCCGCGGCGGCCCCGGGGAAGGCGCCGGCCGCCGCGGCCAGGGCGGCGGCGCGGGCCGCGCGGCCCGGCAGCCGCGGGTCGGGCGGCGTCCGCAGCAGCAGCAGTTCGTGGTAGAGCGGCGCGGTGGCGGCGATGAGCAGGGGCAACGCCTCGGTGTGCGGCGGCAGTTCGCCGCGCCGGACGGCCCGGGTGACGACGATCTCGCAGCGGGCGTACCGGTCCTCCCAGAGCCGCCGTTGGGCGTGGGCGGCCTTCTCGGAGCGGAACGAGGCGGCGATCAGGGCCGCGACGACCGGCGGCTGCGCGGTCAGGGCCGTCTGGATCTCCTCGTTCAGCGCCCTGAGGTCGCCCTCAAGCGAGCCGGTGTCCGGGGGCTGCCAGTCGTCGTCGCCCGCCGCGTCCAGGACGTCGGCGAGCAGGCCGCCGACGTCCCCCCAGCGCCGGTACACCGTGGTGCGGTGCACGCCGGCGCGGGCGGCGACGGCGTCCGTGGTCAGCCCGTCGTAGCCGTGTTCGCCCAACTCGGCGAGGACCGCGTCGAGCACCTGCCTGCGGATGCGGGCGGTGCGGCCCCCGGGGCGGCGCCTGGCCCCCGGCCGGGCACCGTGCGGTTCCGGGGCCGGTTCGAAGGCCGGGCCCGGGGACGGTTCGAAGGCCCGTTCCTGGTCCGGGTGCCGTTCCGGTTCCTGCTCCGATGCGGCGTCTGCGGGAGTCGTCACTGGCGTATCCGATTGCTCAGGGGGACAACGGCGTGACAGCATCTTAAAGCAGCAACCGTCGCACTAACAGTGGGCCGGGGAGCCGGGACCACGCCACGGGCGGCCGGCCCGGCACCGCCCGCAGAAGGGAAGCACTCCGTGACCCCGCCCCCTCCCGCCCTCCCCGCCGACCCGACCGTGCTCCACCCGGTGCCGGGGCAGCCGCGGGTGGTGCTCCTGAAGCCGCTGATCACCTCGCCGCTGATCGAGGCAGGCGAGTTCTCCTACTACGACGACCCGGACGATCCGACCGCCTTCGAGACCCGCAACGTGCTGTACCACTACGGGCCGGAACGGCTGGTGATCGGGAAGTTCTGCGCGCTGGGCGAGGGCGTGCGGTTCCTCATGAACGGCGCCAACCACCGCATGGACGGCCTCTCCACCTTCCCCTTCCCGATCATGGGCGGCTCCTGGGCCGAGCACGCCGACCTGATCACCGGGTTGCCGGGACGGGGGGACACCGTGGTGGGCCACGACGTCTGGCTCGGTTACCGGGCCATGGTGATGCCGGGCGTCCGCATCGGCCACGGGGCGATCGTCGCCGCCGCCTCCGTGGTCGTCGAGGACGTCCCCGACTACGGCATCGTCGGCGGCAACCCCGCCCGCCTCGTCCGGCGCCGCCACAGCGAGGCCGACATCGACCGCCTGCTGGCCCTGGCCTGGTGGGACTGGCCGCTCCCCCTCGTCACCGCGCACCTGCGCACGATCATGTCCGGCAGCGTCGACGACCTGGAGCGGGCCGCCGCCCTGGCCCGCCGGGACCCGCCACCGCACCGCTGAGCCCTCCCGGCAGGCCACGCCTGGCAGACCACGCCGGGCAGTTGCCCGCTCCCCCGGGCTCCCGGAAGCGGCGCGCGGACGGTGCGGATCAGATCCATACGCCGTGGCGGTGACGGATCCGCCGATAGGTGCGGATCGGGTCGCCGCCGTTTCCGGCCGGCCCCTTCCGCAAGGTGGCCGCGCACGCCCGCCGCGCGCCTTCAGCCGGTGGCGGAACGCGTCGGGGAGCGTGCGGCGCCGTGGCGGACGCGGGCCGCCCGGAAACGGCACGCGGACGGCACCGGCCGGAAAAACGCCGGCAGGGCGGCGTTCCGCCGGCGTGGGGCCGGGGTACGCCGCCCTGGGGGTCGGGAGGGGTGCGGGGGCGGCCGGTGGGTGGCCACGCCGGCTACCTGGGGTCGCGGTGGAAGGAGGCCGTCGACCAGAGGTAGCCGAGGACGGTCAGCGCCAGGCTCCAGGCGATCGCGAACCAGCCGTCGTGGCCGATCTCGCTGCCCAGCAGCAGGCCGCGCAGGGTTTCGATGGCGGGGGTGAAGGGCTGGTACTCGGCGATCGGCTGGAACCAGCCCGGCATCGCGTCGACCGGCACGAAGGCGCTGGAGATCAGCGGCAGGAAGATCAGCGGCATCGCGGTGTTGCTCGCCGCCTCGGCGTTCGGGCTGACCATGCCCATCCCGACCGCGATCCAGGTGAGCGCCAGCGCGAACAGCGTCAGCAGGCCGAGGGCGGCGACCCACTCCAGGGCGGTGGCCTCCGTGGACCGGAAGCCGATGGCCACGGCCACCGCCCCCACCAGCACCACGCCGGCGATCGCCTGCAGAACGCTGCCGAGGACGTGTCCCACCAGCACCGACCCGCGGTGGATGGCCATCGTGCGGAAGCGCGCGATGATGCCCTCGGCCATGTCGGTGGCCACCGACACCGCGGTGCCGATGGTGGTGCTGCCGATCGTCATCAGCAGGAGGCCCGGCACCAGGTAGGCGAGGTACTCCGAGCGGTCGGCGCCGCCGATGCCCGCGCTCATGGTGTCGCCGAAGACGTAGGAGAACAGCAGCAGCAGCATCACCGGGGTGAGCAGCAGGTTCAGGGTGAGGGAGGGGTAGCGCCTGGCGTGCAGCAGGTTGCGCCGCAGCATCGTGGCGGAATCGCGCAGGGCCAGGGACATCGCACTCATCGGTCGGCCTCCTCGGGCTGGTGGGGGACGGCGCCTTCCGCGGTCAGGGCGAAGAAGACGTCGTCGAGGTCGGGGGTGTGCACGGTGAACTCGTCGGCCTCGATGCCCTCGGCATCCAGCCAGTCCAGGAGGGCGCGCAGTTCGCGCTGCGTGCCGTCGCTGGGAATGCGCAGGGTCAGCGCCTCCTCGTCGGGCGAACTCCCGCGCGCGGGAAGCCGGGTACGGGGGAGGCCGGCCGCGCGCAGGGCGGAGGCGGCGGCCTCGTACGCCTGCGGGTGCGCGAAACGCAGCCGGATGTGCCCGCCGGGGACCAGCCGCTTGAGCTTCTCCGCGGTGCCCTCGGCCGCGATCCTGCCGCCGTGGAGCACCGCGATGCGGTGGGCGAGCTGATCCGCCTCCTCCAGGTACTGCGTGGTGAGGAAGACGGTCACGCCGCCGGAGACCAGCTCCCGGATGATCTCCCACATCCCGTGCCGCGAGCGGGGGTCAAGGCCGGTGGTCGGCTCGTCGAGGAAGATGATCCGCGGGCCGCCGACCAGCGTCATGGCGATGTCGAGACGCCGCTTCATGCCGCCCGAGTAGGTCGAGGCCGGCTTCTTCGCCGCCTCCACCAGGTCGAAGCGCTCCAGCAGTTCCGCGGTCACCTCCCGCCCCTTGCGCCGGGGCAGGTGGTGCAGATCCGCCATCAGCTGCATGTTCTCCTCGCCGGTGATCAGCCCGTCCACCGCGGAGAACTGCCCGGTGACCCCGATCGCGGCGCGGATCGCCTGGGGGTCGGTGGCCAGGTCGTGGCCGCCGACGCGGACGGTGCCCGCGTCGGCGCCGAGCAGGGTGGAGAGGATCTTGACGACGGTGGTCTTGCCGGCGCCGTTGGGGCCGAGCAGGGAGAAGACGGTGCCGGCGGGGACGGCGAGGTCGACGCCGTCGAGGACCGTCTTGTCGCCGTAGGACTTGCGCAGTCCGCGGGCGGAGATGGCCGGTTCGGTCATGAGGGGGCTCCTTGTCCTGGCTGCGCGGTCACAGGCTGCGGGCGGTGATGTCGCCGTGCGAGGTGGTCGCGCGGATGGTGAGTGCCGCGGCGGCGCCGTCCGCGTTCCTGAGGGTGTTGTGGACGCGGCCGTAGGTGGTGCCGGCGTCCAGGGAGGCGGAGACTCCGGGTGCGGCGGCGATGGACACGTCGCCCAGCTGCGTGGTCAGGACGACCGTGCCGCCCGCCGCCTCGCCGATCCGGATGTCGCCCTTCTGCGTGCTGATCCGGGCCGGGCCGCCCAGGCGGCCGACCGAGACCTCGCCGAAGGCGGTGAGCCGCAGGCTCGCGGCCTCGTCGATCCTGACCTCGCCGTCCGCGCCCTCGAAGACGACCTCGCCGAGGCGGCCGACGGCCCGGAATCCGGCGCAGGAGGACGTGGCCTCGACGCCGGAGCCCGCGGGCAGCTGGATCGTGACCTCGACGGACCCGGAGGGGCCGAGGTACTGGTTCCTCCCGGCGGGGGCCTCGATCCGCAGCACGCCGTCGGAGTACGCGA
This sequence comes from Streptomyces hoynatensis, assembly GCF_003626535.1. Taxonomy (GTDB): domain Bacteria; phylum Actinomycetota; class Actinomycetes; order Streptomycetales; family Streptomycetaceae; genus Streptomyces; species Streptomyces hoynatensis. Next base: position 33,049 of record NZ_RBAL01000002.1, on the reverse strand, counting down.
CCGTGGTGCGCTCCGCCGCCTTCACGTCGCGGCCCCTGGCGGCGTTCAGGGGCAGGACCTCGACCGTGGTGTCGGCCCGGTCGGCGGCGAGGAACCGGATGCGCCCGGCGGGGATGTCAAGGACGGCGGAGATCGGGGCGGGGGTGTCGAACTTCTGCATCGTGCGCTCCTGTGCTCGTTGTTTCCGACGCCAGAAACGCTATGTTGCGTTCACCGATCAGGCAACTGGCTTGTTGCGTCGAAAGAGCATTCCTGCACGTCAAATGCCATGAATCATTGCAATGGTCTGACGGCTAACGCAATCGCCCCGCGCCTTCCGTTGCACTTGCCGGTGGGCGGACAGTAGGGTGGAGGCGCCACCGAAGCAGGAAGGAGGCCGCGATGCCGAAAGGCAGGCTCACCCAGGCCGAACGTCGGCAGATCGCGCTGGGGCTGGCCGAAGGGGAGGCCTACGCGGAGATCGCCAGACGCCTCGACCGCCCCACCTCGACCGTTACGCGCGAGGTGATGCGCAACGGCGGCCCCACCGCCTACCGCGCCGACCTGGCCCAGCGCGCCACCGAACGCCGCGCGCACCGGCGCAGGCAGGCCGCGCCCGGGGGCCCGCACGCGCCGGCGCAGGGCCGGGGAGGCCAGGCCGAGGCGGTGCGCGAGTACGAGGAGCTGTTCACCACCGTGCTGATGCAGTCGGGCCTGCCCAAGATGCCCTCCCGGGTGCTGACCTGCCTGTACACCAGCGACACGGGCAGCGTCACCGCCTCGGAGCTCGTCCGGCGCCTCCAGGTCAGCCCGGCGACCGTCTCCAAGACGATCGCCACGCTGGAGAGCATGACCCTCGTGCGCCGGGAACGCGACGAACGGCGCCGCGAACGCTACGTCGTCGACGACGACATCTGGTACCAGTCGATGCTCGACAGCGCCCGGGCCAACGCCCGGCTCGCCGAGACCGCGCGCCAGGGCGTCGCCGTCCTCGGCCGCGACACCCCGGCCGCCGCCCGCCTCGACAACGTCGCCCGCTTCCTCGACTTCGTCGGCGAGAGCATCATCCGCGCCGCGGAACAGGCCCGCGAGGTGCTCTACTCCAAGGCCGAGGCGCCCCGGGGCGGCCCGGCCGAGGCAAACGCCGACCAGGCATAGACGCCCGCCTCAGCCCGCCCGCGCCCGGTCGCCGTCCGCGCGACCGGGCTTCACCGTCACCCGGCCGTTCAGGGACAGCTCACCGATCAATTCGGCCAGTTCGGGATCGTTCCTGTCGCGGCCCGCGGTGATCCTGAGGGAGGCCACCGCGCAGGCGGCCGCGGTCGGTGGCCGGATCTCGCTGATCGGCATTCTGAACGGCCAGGAGATCTCGGGCGGCGTGGCCCACCTGGCCCGCAAGAAACTGACCATCGAAGGCATCCAGGTCGGCCATCGCCGCGCCCTGGAGAACCTCGTCCGCGCCGTCGACCGGATCGGCATCAGTCCGGTCATCGCCGCCGCATACCCGCTCCCCGACCTGCCGTCCGCCCTCGACCATCTTGACCGTGGGCCGTTCGGCAAGGTCGTCGTGACCGTCGGATGAGGCCCTGCCGCGCGGCCGGGCCCGGTGCACCGGCCCCCCCTTCGCCACGGCCCCCCCTCGCACGGCACCCTCGCCACGGCGCCCCGCACCACCCCTCCCCCGCACGCCGCCTCCCCCGCACCGCCGCGGGCGAGGCGGCGGGAGCGCCGCCGCGCCACCCCGCCCGCGGCGGGCTCCTCACTGCCCGGCGGACGGGGCCGCGGCCGTGCCTTCCCCGGCCAGGAACTCCGCGAGGGCGGCCCGCACCAACTCGACGCTGCCGAGCACCACCTCCGTGGCGTCGCGCTCGGTGTGGAAGCGCCAGTGGGTCTCCGCGATCGCCTCAAGCGAGGCGGGGGAGCCCGGCTCGATGCGGGCGCCGATCGGCAGGTGCCCGACGGGGACGCCCCGCCCGGCGAGGGACTCGCCCAGCGCCAGCGCGTAGTTGCGCAGGCCGGCGATCGCGACGCCCACGTTGCCCAGCGGGGGGAACGGGTGGACCGCCGAGAGCCCGCGCCGCCCTCGTCGACGCCATCGTCGCCGAGAAGCTCGGCACCTGGGCCGCGGCCGGCACGCGGTCCCTGGCGGCGGAAGACCCCTGGGACGGCTTCGTTCACCTGCTGCGCAGCATGTGCGAACTCCAGTCCCGGGACAGGGCGTTCAACGAGGTCGCCTGCCGCGACGAGGCCGGCGCGAACCCCGGCACCGCGGCGCTCAGGCGCCGCATCCAGGAGCTGATGACGAGCGTCGTCCGCCGCGCCCGGGAAGCGGGCGCCCTGCGCCGGGACTTCGGCCTCGATGACCTGGCCCTCCTCGTCCTGGCCAACGCCGGAGTCGCCGGGGCGAGCGCGGACCCCGCCCACTGGCACCGGCACATGGAGCTCATGCTGGACGCCCTCCACACCACCCCGCGCCCCCGCTCCCCCCCACAGCCGGTCGCCGTTGGCCACCGGCTGACCCCCGGCCGCCCTCCGGCGGCGAGCCGGGAACCGGCCGGCATCCACGCCGTGTCACGTCATCCAGACAGCCGGGCGCCGTGCTCGCCGCCCGAAACGGCACCAGCCCGGCCCTCGGACATACTGGCGTCCGCCGCGGACGAACGGCGGCCACGCGAAGGGGAGCGGAGCGTCGTGAAGTTACTCGGTCCTGGGGACCCACAGGTGCTCGGCCCCTACCGCTTGCTGCGGGTGCTGGGGGCCGGCGGCATGGGGCGCGTCTTCCTGGGGCGGTCGCCGCACGGCCGCATGGTCGCGGTGAAACTCGTCCACCCGCAGCTCGCCGCCGAGCCGGAGTTCCGGCGCCGCTTCGAGCGGGAGGTGGCCGCGGCCCGGCGGGTGGGCGGGCGGTGGACGGCGCCCGTGCTGGACGCCGACACCACCGGCGAACTCCCCTGGGTGGCCACCGGCTACGTGGCCGGGCCGACGCTCCGGACGGTCGTGGACGAACTCCACGGCCCCCTGCCCGAGGCCACGGTGTGGCGGCTGACGAGCGGCCTGGCCGAGGCGCTGACCGCCGTTCACGAAGCCGGACTGGTCCACCGCGACCTCAAGCCGTCCAACGTCCTGGTCACCGTGGACGGCCCGAAAGTCATCGACTTCGGCATCGCCCGTGCCGCCGACGCGAGCGTCGTCACCCGCACGGGGGCGGTGATCGGTTCGCCCGGCTTCATGTCGCCCGAGCAGGTGCGCGGCGAGCGGGTCGGCCCCGCCGGCGACGTGTTCAGCCTGGGCTCGGTGCTGGTGTACGCCGCCGGCGGCGCGGGTCCCTTCGACACCGAGGACGGCGCGGCCCACTCCCTGCTGTACCGGGTCGTCTCCGAGGAGCCGGAACTCGGCCCGCTGGAGGGGGCGTTGCGCACGCTGGTGGCGCGCTGCCTCGCCAAGGACCCGGCCGAACGCCCAGGCCCCGCCGAGATCGCCCGGCTGGCCGCGGGGCACGCGGCGGGCCAAGGCCCGTGGCTGCCGCCGGAGCTGACGCACCGGCTGGCCCGGGACGCCGCCGAACTCCTCGCCCTTGAGGGGCCGGCCCTCACGCAGCTCGCCGCGCCTCCCCCCGAGCCCCCTCTTCCTGGCCCCGGTCACTCCTCGGCACCGACCATGACGGCGGCGCCCGCGCCACATCCCACCCCGCCGCCGGAACCCCGGACGGCGCCGGAACCCCGGACTGTGCAGGGGCCCTCCGCCGGGCGCCGGGGACGTTCCCTCGCCCTCGCCGCCGGGGTCCTGGGGGCGGTCGGCGCGCTGCTCGTGGCGTTCTTCCTCCTGCGCGACGTCGCCTCCCCGGCGGACGACGTCAAGGACGGGAGCGCCGGCGGGAGTTCCGCGCCGCCCACCTCGCAGTCCGGCCCGCCCACGGAACCGGCCGGAGACGCAACGGGCGAGACCGGCGAGGGAGCGGAGGAGACCGAGGAGGAGCCCACGGCCGGGGAAGTGCCGCAGCCGGGCGAGGAGGGCTACTTCGAGGGCGTGTGGGCAGGCACGATCGTGGTCGGCGGCGCCTTCGGCGCGGAGTACGACGTGGAGGTGGACTACGCGGGCGGTGGGATCGGCGACACCGTGGCGACGGTCAGGTACCGGGACGCGTGCGAGGGGACCTGGCGGCTGGAGGAGGAGGGCGAGGAGGCGATCCGGGTGTACGAGCGCATCACGCAGGGCCGGGAGAACTGCAGCAACGAGGAGATCACGCTCACGGCCGTCGACCCCTTCACCGCGTCCATCGCCGACGAGGACGGGGACGTCGCCGGCGAGTTGAAGCGGCAGTGAGCGGGCCTCTCCGGCCGCCGGAGGAAGGGGGCCCGCCGGCCGGGACCGGTCAGCGGCGCGTGCGGCGTCGGCGGTAGTGGAGGGTGACGACGGCCAGCAGTGGCCCCCAGGCAACCAGCGGCACGTAGCAGGCGTTCATCACCCACTCCCCCCACCGCGTGATCTCCATGTCGGCGTGCAGCGTCGTCCAGACGAAGAGCACTCCGTAGACGGTGCAGGCCAGGGCGCCGAGCGCCGCGGGAATGACCGCGGCGTTGACGGGAATCCGGCGGCCCTTCAGGAAGGGAATCCAGCGGGGCCACACCTCGCCCCAGGGCCGCACCAGACCCAGCGTCAGGAAGGCCAGGCCCTCCTGCAGTGCGGACAGCAGGGGAAGGACGAGATACCCCCAGCCGGGCAGGAGCATCGAGTCGTACTCGGACTGCGCCAGCCCCAGCGGGACTCCGAGGACGACGGCCAGCCGCCACAGCGCGGAGGGCGCGGACGTCCACACGGCCGCGGCGGCCGCACGCCTCGCCCACGCCGGGACGGGGGCCGCGGTCGGGAGAGGCGAGGTTGTCGGCAGGGAAGGGCTGATGGCCATGAGGACGGCTCCTCGGCGCGGAATCGGTGAGACGCCTGAAGGCTGTCACCCACGGGCAGGCGGCCACATCCGACCGCGGGGGGCACCGGCATCAGCCTTGAGTCGGCACATGGGAGGGGCCGCATCAGACTTCGGGACCACGAGCGCCGCCGACGGCCGGAAGGCGCGGCACCGGTGGCGGGAATACGCCGCGCGGTGGGGCCGGCGGCCTGGAGTGGGCGAGCCGGAGCGGTACGCCAGGGCAACCGCCGCCGTCGTGGAGGAGTTCGCCCCGCGCCCGCGGTGAGCGCCCGGCGCGGTTCCGGCTCGCCGCGGTCGGCCGCGGGGCCACGACCGGGGGCATCCGCGGAGCGCCCGGAGGACGGGGCAGCGCCGCACGAGGGGCTTGGCCTAGGCTGCCTGGCATGGCCGAGATGACGCCCCCGACTCCCAAAGAAGCCTTCGAGCTGCTTCTCGCCGGCAACCGGCGCTTCGTCGCCGGCGCCCCGGAGCACCCCAACCAGGACGCGGCACGCCGCGCCGAGATCGCCCCCCTCCAGCGCCCGTTCGCCGTGCTGTTCGGCTGCTCCGACTCCCGGCTGGCCGCCGAGATCATCTTCGACCGCGGCCTCGGGGACCTGTTCGTGGTGCGCACCGCCGGCCACGTCATGGGCACCGAGGTCCTCGGCAGCGTCGAGTACGGGACGAACGTGCTGGACTGCCCGCTGGTCGTCGTCCTCGGTCACGACGCCTGCGGCGCGGTCGCCGCCGCGTGCGCCGCGCTGGACGACGGCACGGTGCCGGCCGGGTACATCCGCGACGTCGTCGAGCGGGTGACCCCGAGCGTGCTGGCGGCGCGGGCCACCGGGCACCTCACCCCGGACGAGATCCTCGCCGAGCACGTGCGGCACACGGTCGACCTGCTGCTGGAGCGCTCCCGGCTGCTCGCCCAGCGCGTCGACGCCGGGCAGGCCGCCGTCGTCGGCCTGTGCTACCGCCTGGCGGACGGCCGCGCGGACCTGGTCGCGGCCCGCGGCCTCGACATCGCCACCACCTCCGCGGGCTGACCCCGAAGGGCCCGGCCGCCACTGCCCCCGCGCCCCACGGGGCGGGTGCCCACGGGAGGGGCACCCGCCCCGTCCCGCACCGGGAGCCCGCGCGCAGCCGCGTACGGCGCGGCTGGGGGCAGCCAGGGCGGGCGGCCCGTTCCGCCGGCCCCGGTGGCCTGCGCCGCCGGGCCGTCACCCGGCCGGGGAGCGGTCTCGCCGCCCCCCGGCGAGGGGCGCTACCTGGTGAGGTAGGCGTCCTTGATCGTGACGGTGGTGGTGAGGCCGTCGGCGTCGGTCAGTTCGGCGCGCAGGGACACCGAGCCCCCGGCGGGCGGATTGTGGACGGTGATCGCGCCGTTCTCGACGGGCGCGTTCTCCCAGGTCTCCCCGCGGTCGAAGGAGACCTCCACGGACAGCGACGCGACCCCCGCGTCGGCGGCGGCCCCGTCGACCAGGACCGGCACCCGCAGGCGGCGGCCCGCGGGCGCCGTGCTGTCCAGGGCGAGGTCCGGGGTGAACCTGATCACCGACAGGGGCAGCTCGTGGGCGGCCCCGTCGGCCGCGGCGGCCGAGGTGAACTCGAACGACGCGCTGACCTCGGTGCTCACCGGCGCGCCGTCGAGTCGGCGGGCGGTGGTGACCAGCCGGTACGTCTCCTCCTGCGGCGGCAGACCGTGGACGCGGATGCCGTCCTGCAGGCTGTTGCCGAGGGCGGCGAGCTCTTCCCCGTCCTGGTAAAGGATGGTCGTGCCCTCGGTGTCGTAGGGGCCGCCCGCGTGGTCCTGGCCGTCGGCGAAGAGTGACACGTCGCCGTAGAGCTCGTCTCCGAGGCGGCCGAGCATGTGCGCCGGGCGGCTGTAACCGGGGCCGTACACTCCGGTGTTGATGGTGCGCCTGGTGACCGTGCCGGGCTCGTGGACCTGGACCGGCGAGCTGTACGTCGCCTCCTCGCTGCCGTCCGGGGCGATGTCCCACAGCGTGTACCGCCACGCCGTGTTGCCGGTGACATACACGGTGTCGGTGCGAGTCAGGCTGTCAACGGGCCCCTCCACCAAGGCGGAGTGCTCGGAATCGATCTGCAAGACGCGCCGCCGGCCGGCGACGGGGCTGCCCTGGCGGATCTGCAGCTCGGCCAGCTCCGACCGTTCGACGCGGTGCTCGAAGCCGGTGAAGAAGGAGCCGGCGCGCGTGTACTCCGCGTTGTAGGCCGGGGTGCTGCCGAGCCCCCAGGTGGCGCTGATCGCCGCCGTGAGCTCGTTGCCCGGGAGTTCGAGCCCCTCGCCCTGGGTGTACAGGGTCACGTGGCTCTGATCGTGGCTGTAGAGGCCCAGGCTCTCGCCGGTCGCGTACTGCACTCCGATCGTGAGGGACGTCGGCTCGGCTTCCGCGTCGAACACCGAGACGTCCACCGCCTCGGCCTCGCGGGCGTCGAATGCGACCTCCTCGTCGCCGTGGACGTCGAGCGCCTCCACCTGCATGGCAATGGCGGTGGTGCCCTCGACGAGTCCGGTCATCGCGGTCAGGAGGTACCGGCCCGCCGGTACCTCGCCCGTGGCAACGCCCTCGTCCGAGAAGTCGAGGTGGACGTGCTCCGCGGTGTCGAGGTTGTAGGCGTCGAGAACCGCCTCCGCGTCCGGGGTACCCGACCGGTCCAGGGCGCTGAGGGTGAGCGTGTGCGCCTCCTCGTCCGTCGGCGCGTACCTCTGCGCGGGCGCCGGCCGCCTGGGGTCGAGGCCGCTGAGCCTCGTCACATCGAACTGCTCGCGGTCCCACTCGCCGTGTTCGACGCGTGCCGCGGCCTCCAGCGGGATGACGTAGACGTGGCCGTCGACCCGCTCGGTGATGACCGCGCCCCCGCCCTCCTCTTGCCCGCGGGGCGAGTCGATCCCGGCGAGTTCGCCGTCGGGGCCGAGCCGCACGCGCTCGCCGGTCGGCAGCGTGACGGGCCGCGGGGCGGCGGCCGGGCGGGCGTCCGCCCGGGTGCCGGGCGCGGCCGCGGCGGCGGGCTCCCCGGCGTGGCCGGGGGTGGCCGCCAGGGACGTGGCCGCCAACGCGGCGGCCAGAGTGATCACTTTCCTGACGTTGCGCAACAACTTCTCCGATTCATTGGGGTACTTGTGATGCGGCGCCGACGGGGCGCAGATGCGGCGCGGCTGCGGCACGGGCGCGGCGCCGATTTCGCACGGCTGCGGCGCCGATTCACCGCGGGCGCGGCGCGGGCACGGGCGCGGCGCGGATGCCGCGCCGATGCGGCCTCCGTGCCGCGCCCCGGCACGCGCGTGGCCGGCGGCGCGCCTACGGGCGCCGGCCCGCCTCGTCCACGACGGCGCGCTCCATGACCGCCGAGGTCTCCAGGACCTCCCCCGCCCGGACGTGGCCGCCGTCCTCGGTCGCCACGCTGCGCGACCCGATGTACTCAAGGGTGTCCTTGTCGAAGATCAGCTCGTCGCGGATTCCGGGGTTGTAGGAGTCGTAGCGGGCGATCGCGACCCCGTGCACCCCGGCGGCGTTCACCGCGTCGGGCACGACGACCACGTCCGGGATCCGGGCGGCCGCCCGGTAGAGCGCGGCGCCGACCTCCGGCGGCATCAGCGAGTCCCGGAGCAGATCGCCGATCAGCACGAAGGTGTCCTGGTCCAGGTTGCTGTCCTCGCTCATGCCGTCGGCCACGACGGTGGCGTGCAGCCACTCCAGCATCGCCTCGGGGTCGGTGGGCAGGGTCTGCAGGTGGCGGTAGTTGGTGGAGAACTCGTAGCCCCGCTCGCCGGGGGCCGGGTCCGGTCCCGTGGGCCTCTCCTCCTCGCTCACGCCGCCCGGCTCGCGGATCAGCCCCGGCCGGGTGCCGTCCACCGACTGCCACCACTCGAGGTCGTGCAGGGGGACGGGCGTCGCCACGCCGTTTTCCTCCCCCATGGAGGAGACCCTCTTTCGGACGTAGACGAACTGGTCGTCCCGGATGTCCTCCACGGGGGCGGATCGGGCGGTGGCCGTCGCGATGCGGTCGAGCAGTTCCGCGGCGCCGCCGGTGGTGTCCGCGTTCACGTGGGGGGCGAAGGCGTAGGTGGCCGTGCCGTCCCCGCCGATCGGCCTTCCCGACTCCCCGCCGCCGCGGGACTCCGGCGTCAGGACGACGCCGGCGAGCACGGCGAGCGTCAGCACGCCGGCCGTGGCCGGGATCGCGACGGCCGGCCGCAGCCACCGCCTGCCGCGGGACGGGGACTCCTCCTGGGCGAGGCTCTGCCGGATCTCCCGCAGGAGATGTTCCCTGAGCTGCCCGTGCCGGTCCGCCGGCAGGTCTCTTTCGGGAAGCGAAGACGTTTCGTTCACAGGTTTCCCTCCTGCATGTGTCCGGCCGCCGGGGTGCGGCCCCCTCTCACCTGTCGCGGCCGACGGCCCGGTTCCCCGCCTTCGGCGAACGCCGCGAGTTTTTTCCTGGCCCGGGAGAGCCGCGACCGCACGGTGCCGACGGGCACCCCGAGCGCCGCCGCGGCCGTCGCGTAGTCGAGGCCCGACCACACGCACAGGGCCAGCACCTCGCGCTCGTTGTGCCGCAGCGTGTCCAGGGCCGGGCGGACGGCCGTCAGCAGTTCCGTGTCGTCGATCCGGCCCGCGACCTCGTCGGCGAAGTCGCGTACGCTCTCCCCGGGCGGGAGCCGGGACATCGCCTGGGCGTGACGGCGGGCGGCCCGCCGGGAGTTGCGGGCGGTGTTCGTCGCGATGCCCAGCAGCCAGGGCCGCAGCGATCCGCCCTCGGCGTCCACCCGCCTTCGCAGCCGCCACGCCTCAAGGAACGTCAGGGAGACCAGGTCCTCGGCGGTCGACCAGTCGCCGGTCAGGCGGAACGCGTGGTTGTACACCGAGCGCGCGTACGCGTCGAAGAGCTCCGCGAAAGCCTCTTCGTCGCCGTCCCGTACGCGCGCCCTGAGATTCGTTTCCATGCCCATGACCTGTCCGCGCTTCGGGGGCGGTTCCGGTGACGCGCACCACACGAGCGCCGGGTGCGGGCCGTGGGGACGGGGCGGGCCGAGGGGCCGGGACGGGCCGCCGGGACGGGGACGGGGGACTCAGCTGCCCGGCGGCGCCACCGGCCCCGGGTGCCCGTTCACGTGCCCTTGCGCAACGCCCGGGTGATCTCAAGACCGACGTCCCGGGTCAGGCGCTCCTCGCAGGGGATGCCGAGGGCACTGGCCAGGTCGCGGCCGTGGACGTCGACCGTGGCCTCGACGAGTTCGGCGAACTCGGCGACGGCGAGGCGGCCTTGGCGCCAGGCCCCGGCGCAGGCGACGGCGGCGGCCAGGGCGGCCGGCCACCACCACAGGGCGGGGACCGCGTAGAGCACGCCCCAGGCGGCGCGCCGGGCGGCGTCGGTCAGGGCGGAGCGGGCGGCGTGGACGTCGCCGCGCGGGGTGTCGGGAAGCAGGAGCCACAGGCGTGGCCAGGCCGAGCCGAGATCGAGGTCGTAGGTCTCGTGTATCCGGGTGTCGACCGCCGTGAGCCGGTCTCCCATCCAGGTGGGGCGACGCGGCCGGGCGAGCGCGATGCGGTTGCGGGCCTCGTTCAGGGCGACGGTGTCGGGCGGGTCGCCGGCGTCGCCCGAGAGGGCGTGGCGTGCCCTGGCGGCCAGGGCCGCGCGGTAGCGCTCCTGTGCCGCTGCCCAGCGCCGCTCGCGGCGCCGGGTCAGGGCCCGGGCGCATCCGGCCAGGGGCCTTGGCCAGTCGCCGAGCCAGAGGCGTTCGACCGCACGGCCGAGGGTGGCGGCGAGGAGGCTGATGCCGGGGGAGGCGGTCAGCACCAGGGCCGTCGCCAGGGCCGCCGTGCCGGGGGCCTGGGCGGCGGGAGCATCGGCCAGGTCGTCGATCCGGCCGAGCAGCCGGCCGGGATCGAAGGGGTGGCCGTGGCCGAGCAGCCGGCCGCCGACGGCCACCGAGGCGAAGAGCAGGCCGGGAAGGAGCAGCAGCGAGACCCATCGGTCGGGGATCTTGCCGCCGAGCGTGGTGAGGAGCGCGGTCACCGGGTCAGAGCCTCAGCAGGCGCAACGGCCGGCCGTGGATCGCGCAGGTGCCTCCCGGGTCGAGCTCCACGCGGTCGCAGCCGCCGGCCGGGCAGACGTGCGCCTCCTCCACCGGGTGGCCCGCCCCCAGGCGGGGAAGGGCCGCCGCGTGGCCGCCGCGCAGGCCCCCGAGCCCGCGGGCGATCCCGCAGCGGCGCAACAGTTCGTCGGCCTCGGCCGTCAGCCGCGCCGCGTCGCCGCCTGCGCGCAGCGCCTCCAGTATCCGCTCCAGCTCCGGGAGCCGCCCCCGGCTGTCCACGAAGCCCCGTATGACGGCGAGTTGCTCGCACAGCCGTGCAAGCCCGGCCGCGCCGGCCCCTGTCACGCCTTCCCCCCACGCTGCCTGATGCCGGATCAGTACGGTGATGAGTATGACAGCTCCGGTCCGTGACCAACTGGTGCGCGCGTTGCAGGCCCGCGTGCGGTTGTTCCGCATGGCGTTCGACCGCGATGCCGTGCTGGCCGACGAGGCGCTGCGGCAGGCGCGGGAGCTGATGCGGCGGGTGCCGGATCCGGCGCGCGATCCGGAGGCGGTGCTGGCCCTCGCGGACCTGCATCGCTGCCGCGGGCTGCTCCTGGGCGAGGAGGGCCGGGCGGATCGGGAGGTGGCCGACGCGCTGGAACGGTTCGCCGGCCCCCAGGAGCCGGGCGAGGAGGACGGTGGGAGCGGCCGGCGCCTCGACGGCCTGCTCGATCGGGCCCTGGCCCGGCTCCAGGAGGCCGAGCGCGACCCCGAGCCGGCGCTGCTGGAGCGGGCGTTTCACGCGCTCCGCGCGGCGCTTGACGCCCTGCCGCCGCAGGCGCACGCCTTACGGGCCCCGGTGCTGAGCCAGTTGGGCCTCGCGCTGCGGCTGCGGCACCAGCGGACCGGCAGCCTCCGGGACCTGAACGACGCCGTCGCCGCGCTGCGCCGGGCCGAGGCCGAGGCCGGAGCCGGCCACCCGGACCGGCCGGCCGTCGTCTCCGCGCTCGGGGTGGCGTTGCGGGAACGCCACGAACGCACCGGCGCCCTGGAGGACTTGACGGAGGCGGTGCGGCTGGCCCGCGCCGCCGCGGCGGCGACCGCAGAAGGGGACCACGACCACGGGGGCTCCTGCTCGCCGAGCGCGGGGAAACGGCCCAGGCGGAGCGCTACTACCGTGCGGCGGCCGCGTCCGGCCACACCGACTCGCTGGTCAACCTGGGCGTGCTGCTGCGGCAGCGCGGGGACCTGGACGGCGCGGAGCGGTGCTGCCGGGAGGCGATCGAGGCCGGGGACACCGACGCCATGAACAACCTCGGCAACCTGCTGCGGCAGCGTGGCGACATGGCGGCCGCCGAGCACTGGTGGCGCCGGTCTGCCGAGGCCGGCAACGGGGACGCACTCGCCAGCCTCGGGGCCCTGAGCACGGAGCGCGGCGACTGGGCGCGGGCGGAGGAGCTGTTCCGCGAGTCGGCACAGGCGGGCAACGCCACCGGCATGCTCAACCTGGCCCAGGTGCTGCTGCGCACCGGCCGGGTCCGGGAGGCGGAGCGCTGGCTTCGTGCCGCCGGTGAGACGAGGGCCGCCCCCGAGCCCGCCCTCGCCCCGGAGGGACCCGACCTGCGTGCGGTGACGGCCTGGCTCGACGGCCCCGCCCGGTAGCGGCCGTTCGCTCCCCGCGGGGCGAACCGGCGCACGGGGAGGGCGCCGTGCCCCCGGTCCGCTCGCGCCCGGCCGGCAGCCCGGCGCCTCGCCGGCGGCGGAGGCGGGCCGCGGGCCGCTCGGCCTCACCCGAGTTCGGCGAGGTCCTCCGCGCTCAGCCGCAGCGTGCCCGCGGCGACGTTCTCCTCCAGGTGGGCCAGGGAGCCGGTGCCGGGGATGGGCAGGATGTTCGGCGACCGGGCCAGCAACCAGGCCAGGGCGACCTGCGGCACGGTCGCCCGGTGACGGGCGGCGACGGCCTCCAGGTGCGCGGCGGTGACCGGCTGGAACCCGCCGACCGGGAAGAAGGGGACGTAGGCGATGCCGGCCTTCGCGCAGGCGTCGACGAGCGGGTCGTCGTCGCGCCTGGCGAGGTTGTAGAGGTTCTGGACGCAGGCGATCGGCGCGATCCTGCGGGCCTCTTCGAACTCGGCGGCCGTGACGTTGGAGACGCCCAGATGGCGGATCAGGCCCTCGTCGCGCAGCGCGAGCAGGGTCTCCAGGGGTTCCGCCAGGGGGGTGCCGGTCCGGTCGAGGTCGCCCATCCGCAGGTTCACCACGTCCAGGCGGTCCACGCCGAGGGTGCGCAGGTTCGCCTCGACGCCCCGGCGCAGGTTGCCGGGGGTGAGGCCGGTCTTCTGCGCCGCGGGCAGGGCGAGGTCGGAACCCTCGACCAGGGCGCCCACCTTGGTGACGATCACCAGGTCGTCGGGGTAGGGGTGCAGGGCCTCCCGGATCAGCTCGTTGGCCGCCACCCCGTCGCGGGCGTAGTAGTGCGAGGTGTCGATGTGGTTCACCCCGAGCTCCACGGCCCGGCGCAGGATGGCCAGTGCCGCCTCCCGGCCGGGCCGGTCGCCGCGCGGCCAGCCGGTCAGCTTCATCGCGCCGTACCCGATCCTCGCGACGCTCAGCTCGCCGCCCATGGCCCATCGTTCGGTCATCACCGGCTCACCCTAGTGACCCTCTGCCCCACGAGGCCCCCTTGGGGGCGCGGCGGGCGCGGCGGGCGCGGCGGGTGCGGCAGTGCCGGGCGCACGCGCCGGCGCGCCCGCGCCCGGTGGCGTCCGGCGCCCCGTCTCATCCGGGGCGGCCGGCCGTTTCTGCGGTGTGGCCTGAGGTGACGAGCGCCCGTTCCCGGTGAACGGTGGGTGAGGCGATCTCGTCGGCGACGGCTTCGGCGAACGTGGCGTGGTCGAGCGCCGAGGTGGCGTCGGCCAGGGTGACCGGTTCGCGGCGGAGCCGGTAGCCGGAGGCGGCCGGCCGGCCGGCGGGTGGGAGTGTGCCGAAACCGGCAGGCGGGATGAGCGTCGCCCAGTCCAGCGTGGTGTCGCGCAGTGCCGCGGTCGCGCGCAGGTGCGCGTCGGCGAAGGGGGCGAGAAACGGCGGGAACCGATCGGGGTGGTCCAGGAAGCGTGTGCCGTCGTCGAGTCGGGCCGTGGCGGTGAGCCCGACGCAGACCAGCCGCCGTCCGGTCATGGCGCGGTCGAGGCCGGAGACGATCGTGGCGTAGTAGTCGCGGTCGAATCCGTCGAAGGTCTGCGGCGGCCCGCTGAACGGGGTGACGGCCAGGACGACGGCGCCGGCGCCGCGCAGCGTCTCGGACAGCAGGTCGGGGCGCTGTGCGTCGCCCTGCCTGATGCGGAGCCCGGGGGCGTCGGGGAGCGTGTGGCGCGACGGGTTACGGACGATGGCGGTGACGTCGTGGCCGCGCCGCAGCAGCGCGTTCACGACCGCGGAGCCGACCCGGCCGCCGGCGCCGAGCACGGCCGGGCCCGCGGGGCCCGGTGTGTCAGAGGAGGGCATACCGTCACGCTATGACGAGCCCCGGTGGTGACTTCAACGTAACCAGCGCCCGCGGTGACGATCTTCCCGCCTTCCCCGCCGAGTGCCCCCTCAGCGGTTATCCGATCCAGATCGGCGGCCGGTGGGGCGCGATGATTCTGCTGTGCCTGCAAGCGCAGCCGTGCCGATTCGGCGTCCTGCGTCGGCATCTGCCGCCGGTCAGCGCCAAGGTGCTGGCCGAGACCCTGCGGTCGATGGAACGCGACGGGTTCGTCCACAGGAGACCGGTCGCGGGCGCGCCGCGCCGGGGCGTGGAGTACGAGCTGAGCGAACTCGGCCGCTCGCTGCTGCCCGTCATCGACCACGCGCGGCGCTGGGGCCGCGCCCATCTGGGCGAACTGGCCAGGCATCGCCACGACGACGACGGCGCTTCCGAGGAGCCTCCTCCCACCCCGCGCACACCATCCGGAAGCACTCCGAAAAGTTTCGGAAAGGCGTGCCCGAATTGAGTCGCCGCTACGGGATCTTCACCGTCAGGCGGAAGTCGCCGGAGCACCGATAACTCACCGACCAGCGGCTTTAACGCGTCACGAGTCCGCGTATCCAGAATCCCTTTCCGGGATGTTTGCGGAAACCGTTGACAGCCGGGGAAGCCAATCCAATACTTTCGGCAGTGACGGGACTTCATACCGTCACTCCGGTCACCTGCTGTGACCTGATCCTCCGGCCGTGGACCGCACCACGGCCACCCCTCATCGCCTCGTGGGACGGCTCGACGCTCGGTGGCCGGCGCCCCGGCCACGGTCAAGACCGCCGGGTCACACCGCGCTTGTCTGGCTTCCGGCCAGCCTCACCGAAGGAGGACGCATGCACAGGGACGACGCCCCCGCCCAGGACAACCTTCCCTTCCCCGGCCTCAGCCGCAGGAAGTTCCTCGCCCGCACCGGCACCGTGGCGCTGGCCGCCGGCGCGGGCTCACTGATGCTGCCCGGCACCGCCCACGCCATCAACACGAACCAGACCGGCACCCACGACGGCTACTACTACTCGTTCTGGACCGACGGCGGCGGTTCGGTCAACATGCAGCTCGGCTCCGGCGGCAACTACACGGTCGACTGGACCAACTGCGGAAACTTCGTCTGCGGCAAGGGCTGGAGCAACGGCAGCCGCAGAACCGTGAACTGGTCGGGCAACTACAGCCCCTCGGGCAACAGCTACCTGGCCGTCTACGGGTGGACGTCGAACCCGCTCGTCGAGTACTACATCGTCGACAACTACGGCTCCTACCGGCCCACCGGGAGCGACCACCGCGGCACGGTCTCCAGCAACGGCGCCACCTACGACATCTACCGCACGATGCGGTACAACGCCCCCTCCGTCGAGGGCACCCAGACCTTCCCGCAGTACTGGAGCGTCAACACCGGGCGCCGGTCCAGCGGCAGCATCAACACGGGCGCGCACTTCGACGCCTGGGCGCGCGCCGGGATGAACCTGGGGAGCTTCCGCTACTACATGATCGTCGCGACCGAGGGCTACCAGAGCAGCGGGCACTCCAACATCTGGGTGAGCTGAGCGCCCCCCGGGCCGGGAGAAGAGCCGGGTCCGGCGCGCCGAAACCGGTTCCGCGCCCCCCGGTCGCCTCGCCCGGCGGCCGGGGCCGCCGCCCCCGGGCACCCGGAGGCGGCGGCCCCGCGGGTCAGCCTTGCCCCCCCGTCAGGTACAGCCGCATGCCGGCGTAGTCGAAGGTGCAGCTGAACGGCTTGAGGAACTGGTGGGTGACATTGGCCAGGATCTCGAATCCGAGACGCTCGTCGAGCGACACCGGCGCGACGACCCCCGGAACGTCTTCGCGGACCGCATCGCCGATGCTCACGGTGTCCGGGGTGATGGAGTAGCCCGTGACGCCGAGAAACGACACGGGATGGTCGTAGTCGATCGCGACCCCCGCTTTCCTCGCCTTCTCCTCGGTGGTGGTGACGCCGAAGTCCGGGACTCCCGTGTCGATTTCCACCACGCGCGGCCCGTAGCCGCCCAGGCTGCCCAAGGTGAACGGGAAGTGCCCGTCGGCGAGCCACAACGGCTGGGGGCGGGTCCCGGCGCGCTCGGCCGCGGCCTGCACCTCCCGCACCTGGGCGCCGGTCTTCCGCCGCAGCACCAGCCCCTGATGCGCGTAGTCCAGGGTGGTCAGGAAGTGGTAGAAGATCGCGGTGCCGATGACGCCCGCGTCCTCACCGGCCCCGGTGTCGTGCCAGGCGACGGGCACGTTCCGCAGTTCGATCTCGCCCAGCCGCACCGAATCCACCGCGCCCAGGTAGGTGGTGACCACCCGGCCGCCCAGGGTGGCCTGGCCGGTGGCGACCGCCTCCAGGCCGGCCTCTTCCGCCGTCTCCGCGGAAAGGCCGAACGATCCCCCGGTGTCGACGTGGAACGTCTTGGGCGTCCCCCCGTTGAGGGAAACCGGTATCTGGGGCAGGGGGTCGAGGGTCAGGAACGGGATGCGGGTCGCCTCAGGACCCCGAATCTCGAAGGGCGTGCCGGTCAGCGCCCCGTACTGCACGGCGGTGGGCGCGTCCCCCAGCAGCGGCACCGCGCGGGCGTACTGGTCCTGCCGCACGTAGCAGTCGACGAGTTGCCGCACGGAGAACGCGTCGTCCGGCGCCAGTTCGAGGGCCCGGGTCAGGAAACTCTCGGCGCTCCCGAACCTGTTGGACAACAGCGCGACACAGCCACGCCGCGCCAGGGCGTGAGCATCGTCGGGATTGCCGCGCAGCAGGGCCGCGTAGCCCCGATCCGCCTCGGCGAACCTCCCTTCCCAGAACAGCTGATCGGGGTCGGTCTCCGTGGGCGCCGTGCTCGCCGCGGCAGATCCCGTCAAGCCCGCCATGGGCAGCGTCACGGCGGCTCCCGCGGTCAGCCCGGCCCGTCGCAGAAACGTACGGCGGTCGTGCGAAGGCGTCATCGTCTTCCTCTCTGAGTCCCCCCCGTCGAGATCGCCACGACCGTAGGGGGCCTTGCTGTGAGGAAGCTGTCAACCCATCAGAACGCCGCCACGCCGCATCCGTCGCCTCGGGCGGCGCGGCGTCAGGGGCGCGGGTGGCCGGAGGGCGAGCGGGCAGGCGGCCGTTGGGCTCTGCCGCGGTGCTCAACTGCTGTGGTCGGCGAGGGTCTTGAGGTCGGTGACGGTGTAGGCGAGGTCGAAGTGGAATCCCCTGCCGGTGCGCTGGACGGCCAGATCGGCGAGTTCCTCGCCGTGGGCGGGGAAGAAGGCCAGGTCGGCGATGCCGGCCCAGGCGTCGCTGACGGCGACGTCGTCCAGGACGGCCATGACCAGCTCGTGGACGGCGGGCTTGTCGTGCTGTCCGGCCGCCAGGCGGGGGAAGTGGCGGAGGTTGACCAGGGGGCGGTTCATCAGGGCGGCGGGGTCGGGGACGGGCTGCGCCAGGGTGATCCTGGCCTCGGCGATGCGCTGCCCGGCGGCGGAGGCGGTGGCGGCGAACTGCCCACCCGCGCCCAGGACCGGGGTGCCGGGGCCGCCCACGGAGTAGGCGCGGGTCTGGTGGACGGCGCCGAACTTCTTGGGGAAGCCCTGGACCCAGCCGCGGGCCATGGCGGAGTCGTTGTCGACGTAGATGTAGGGGCACCAGGCCACCGGCGTGTCGTGGTGCCGCGCGTCCAGGCTGACCAGGAACTCCCGGTACTGCGCGCGGGCCGGGTCCAGGTACTCCTGGCCGGTGGAGGAGTACTGCCAGTCGACGAACATCGCGACGCCGCGGCCGGCGGAGTCCGGGTCGGGTGTCAGGCCCTCGGGCAGGGTCGCGGCTGCGGCGGCCGGAGTGGTGAAGAACTCCACGCCCACCACGGTGCCGGCGTAGTGCCACGGCGGGGCGGGCGCCAGGTTCGCGATGCCGCGGGGAGACAGCGGGACGGTGTAGCCCTGCATGTCCGAACTCCTTCGGAAGAGAACGAAACGATACGTAGCGTTTCACCGGCGCCGCGCGACAGTAGCACGCCTTGACCCGCGAATGAAACGGTCCGTATCGTTCTCGCCCATGGCGCTCGTCTTCTCCTCCGGCTCACCGGCCGGCGGGCCGCGTTCCGCCCCGCAGATCCTCGGCGCGGCGCGGGAGGTCCTGTCCGCGCAGGGATACGCGGCGCTGACCATCGAGGCCGTCGCGGCGGCTGCGGGCGTCGGGAAATCGACCATCTACCGCTGGTGGCCCAGCAAGGAGGCACTCGTCGCCGACGCACTCGCCGAGATCTTCCGCGCCGAGGAGATTCCCGACCTGGGCGATACGCGCGCCGAACTGCGCCACGCCGTCGACATGACCATCGACAACTACGCCAACGAGGACATGGCGGCCTCGCTGCCCGCACTCGCCGCCGGTCTCCTCCACCACCCGGAACTCCTGGCCAGGTTCCGGGAGTCCTTCCTGTCCCGCAAGCGGGAGAACATCGCCGCGGCGCTGCGCCGCGGGGTTCGGCGCGGCGATCTGCCGGACGACCTGGACACCGACCTCGTCCAGGACGTCTGGGCCGGCACCATCGTCTACCGGCGGCTGATGACCGGCGCGCCCCTCGACGCCGACCTCGCCGAACGCCTCGTCCGGCTCGTCCTCCACAGCCCTCCCCTGCGCGCGCCCCGCGAAGAGGCCGCCCCCGGCGGGGCGTCCCCGTCCCGGCTTGACCCTGCCCCCGAGGGCAAGGTCCGGCGTTCTCCGGGGTGAGAGGCATGCGGATCAGTGCGCTTGCGCGCCGGGCGGGCGTGACGACGAAGGCGGTGCGCTCCTGCGAATCGCTGGGCCTGCTCACGCCCGGGCGGCTGCCCAACGGCTACCGGGACTACAGCGAGCACGACGTCCGGCTCACCCGGGAGATCCGGGCGCCCGGCCGCCTCGGCATTCCCGTCGAGCGCACCCGCCCCTTCCTGGAGTGCCTCACGGCCGGCCATCGGCACGCGGACGACTGTCCGGCCTCGCCGGCCGGGTACCGGGACGCGATCGACGAACTCACCCGGCGGATCGAGGGGCTGACCGCCCGCCGGGCGGCGCCGGCCGCCCAGCTGCATCACGCCGCCCACCGCGGCAGCCACGTCCCACCGGCCGGCGAAGGAGCAGAACCGATGACCGACGACACGAGCGTGCCCGCCGGCCTGCCCGTCCCCGAGGACGACGGCGCCGCGGCTCACCTGCCCGGCGCGAGGCTGCCGCGGCTGACGCTCCGGAGCACCGGCGGCACGGCCTTCCGCCTCGACGCGCTCGGCAGCGGCCGGACGGTCGTCTACGTCTACCCGCTCACCCGGCGCCCGGGCATCGACCTGCCCGAGGGCTGGGACTCGATCCCGGGGGCGCGCGGCTGCACCCCCGAGGCATGCGGCTTCCGCGACCACCACCGGGATCTCCTCGCCGCCGGCGCGCAGGGCGTGTTCGGCCTGTCGAGCCAGGACACCGACTACCAGCGTGAGGTCGTCGAGCGGCTCCACCTGCCGTTCCAGATGCTCTCCGACCCGGCGCGGAGCCTGGTGCAAGAACTCGGCCTGCCCACGTTCGAGGCCGGCGGGCTGACGCTCTACAAGCGGCTGACCCTGATCATTCGTGACGGCGTGGTCGAGCACGTCTTCTACCCCGTCTTCCCGCCGCACGAGCACGCCTGGCAGGTGCTGACCTGGCTGCGGGACCACCCCCTTGAGGGGCCGGCACTCCGCGCCTGACGCCGCCTGGCGCGCGGGCGGGTCGGCCCGGCGCCCTCTTCTCCGTCCTGATGGGCGAGGACGTCGGGGCCAGGCGCTCCTTCATCCAGCGCAACGCCAAGGACGTGCGCTTCCTCGACATCTGACCGCGCCGGCCCGGGGCCCCGCCCGTCAGGAGCCCTGCACGCCGGCGCCGGCCGGGTTCCGCGGCCGGCCGGTGGTCACCGCACGTCCTTCTCCGCGGAGAGCTGCTCGACCCGCCGGACGGAGCGGCGCAGGTCCCGGCCGAAGTAGAAGCCGCCGAAGAGGCGCAGCAGCGGCTCGAAGAGCCTGCCCACGAACGTCGTCGGAACGCGATGGATGTGCAGGTCGATCCGGGTGCGTGCGCCGTCCGCCTCGGCGGTGAGCCGGTACAGCCAGTAGCTCCCCGCGCCGAACGCGTTGCTGTCGGTCACGTCCAGGCGGACCTCTTCCGGCGACCACTCGTACCGGTAGCGCTGCCAGATCCCCGAGGCCCTGGTTCCCTCCGTGACGTCGGCCCAGGAGTCGCCCCTGTCGTGGACCACCACCCGCCCGGTGCTGTTGCCCCAGACCTTCGCCCGGTCCTGGCCGAAGTCGGTGAGGGCGCCGACGAAGGCGGCGGGCGGAAACCCGCCGGTGACCGAGACGCGCACGTCGCCCATGTGCTCCATGCCTTTCTTCGTGGGCTGGGGCGCCGGGGCGCCAACGGGCCTGAACCGGTGACTCCTTGCGAAGGCCGCCAGGCTCGCAGCCCCGGCGGGCCCCGTCAAGACGGGCCCCGTCAAGACGCCCGCGCACCGGCCGCGTCGCCCCCGCCGAGCCCGGGAACGCCGCCGCCACTCACCGTCGCGGAGCTCAGGGGCCCGGCAATCGGCCGGGTGTGGTTCGATGCCGGGGTGACCCAGGACATGGAGATCGTCACATTCGAAACCGCCGGGGCCTTCGAGGCGTGGCTCGGCGAGAACCATGCTGTCTCGCCCGGCGTCTGGCTCAAGCTCCGCAAAAAGGCTCCCGGAATCGTCGCGCTGGACTACGCCCAGGCGCTCGACGTGGCCCTCTGCTACGGCTGGATCGACGGCCGGAAGGCCGCGTTCGATGACCGGTGGTGGCTCCAGCGGTTCACCCCGCGCAGGCCGCGCAGCAAGTGGTCAAAGATCAACCGGGACAAGGCGGTTGCCCTGATGGAACAGGGCCGGATGCGCCCAGCGGGGCAGGCCGAGGTCGACCGCGCCATGGCGGACGGCCGCTGGGAGGCGGCCTACGACGGCGCGAAGACCGCCACGGTGCCGGACGACCTCGCGGCTGCCCTGGCAGCCGACCCGGCCGCGGCGGCGTTCTTCGAGACGCTGGACCGGCAGAACCGCTACGCCATCCTGTACCGGGTCCAGGATGCCAAGAAGGCCGATACCCGGGCGCGCCGGATCGAGAAGTACGTGGCGATGCTGGCGAAGGGCGAGAAGCTGCGCCCCTAGGCCGCGTGCCGAGCCGGGCTTCAAAACGCCCGTGCCCCGGCAGCGGCCACCGGATACCCTCACCGAACGTGACGCATCCCAGAGGCCCCGACCAGGCGCACCGCTCAAGTTCGAAGACCCTGGACAGAGGCGAACTCCGCACTCGCACGCCGCGTCGAAGCCCGGCGTGGGGACCGGCGCGTCCCCATTCCTGCTCCCAGGCCCGTGCCTCGCTCGCCGGCCGGCGGGCCCCGGCCGCCCGGCGGCCGAGCGCCTGACTCCCCCTTTGCCCACCAGGAAGCGACATGCACCATCCCGACGACGACCCGAAACTCCTCGACTACAACGCCTGGCTGTTCCAGGAACACGCCGACGAGAGCCAACGGCAGGCGCAGCGCGAACGCCAGGATGCGCTCGTGCGGCGGTGCCAGGCGACCATCGGCCCCCGCACGTTCATCTCGGAGCTCGCGATGGTCGCTCCGACCAGCCTGCGGCTGGGAGCCGACTCCTACATCGCCGCCCACGCCTACGTCACCGGCACCGTCCACACGGGCGACGACTGCACCATCAACGCCTTCTCCGTGGTCCGCGGCACCGTCACCATGGGCAACGCGGTCCGTATCGGCGCCCACACCTCCATCCTCGGTTTCAACCACTCGATGGCCCCGGACCGCCCCGTCTTCCGGCAGGCGGGCACCGAACGCGGCATCACCATCGGGGACGACGTGTGGATAGGCTCCAACGCCGTACTCCTCGACGGGGTCACCGTGGGTTCGCACGCGGTCATCGGGGCGGGCTCCGTGGTGACCAGGGACGTGCCGGACTGGGCGGTGGTCGGCGGGAATCCCGCGCGCGTCCTGCGCGACCGGCGCGTTCCCAAGCCTGCCGCCCGCGGCGACGGCAGCGTGGAGGCGGCACGCGGCCTGGCGGACCTGGCCCGGCGCGCCACGGCCCAGGCCCGCGCCCTCATCGCCCGCTGCTGGCAGCAGGACGCCCTCGCCCCCGACGGAACCCCGTCCGGCAGATACGTCGACGCCCCCGGCGCGCGTCCCACGCTGCGTGCCCACGCGGACGCCGTCGAGATTTCCCAGCTGCTCCTCGGGGAGCCGCCCGCCGAACTCCCGGCCAGGGAACACGTCCGCCGCCTGCGCCAGAACCAGGACCCCCGCACCGGGCTCACGCCCCTCCTCGACGAGGAAGGACGCCACGGCCCCGCGCCCAGCGGATACGCGGACGGCGCGCTCCACTACCACATCCTCAGCCTCGGCTACGCCCTCGACCTCCTCGGCTCCCGCTTCGCCCACCCGATCGTCGCGGTCGCGGACATGACCCCGCAGGAGATCGTGGACACCCTGAACGGCCAGCCATGGCAGGACATGGGCTGGGCCGCAGGCGCCGGAGTCGACTCCCTGAGCACCGCCCTGATGTGGAACCTGCTGCGGGAACCCCATCCGTCCCCGCACACGCTCACCCAGTGCGACACCCTCTTCGGCTGGCTCCACACCCACTGCCGCCCCGACAACGCGATGTGGACGGGTCCCCGCCCCCAGGACGGGCTGCTCCAGGTCGTCAACGGGTACTACCGCGCGGTCCGCGGCTCGTTCGCGCAGTTCGGCCTGCCCGTCCCCCATCCCGAGCAGGCCATCGACACGGTGCTGGAACACGCCGCGGACGTCCGGCACTTCGGGCCTGGCCTGACCACGGCCTGCAACGCGCTCGACGTCGCCCACCCGCTGTGGCTGGCCGGCCGTCAGACCGGCCACCGGCGCGCCGAGGCGGAGGAGTGGGCGCGGGCGCAGCTGGCCGGCATCCTCGAACAGTGGGTCGACGGGCAGGGCTTCCCCTTTCGCTTCCCCTCCCCGGGCGGCCCCGATCACCAGGATCAGCGCCCCGGCCTGCAGGGCACGGAGATGTGGCTGGCCGTTCTGTGGTACCTGGCCGACATCCTGGGCATGGCCGACTCGCTCGGCTACCGTCCCCGAGGCGTGCACCGGCCCGAGCCCGCCCTCAGCCTGCCGCGTTGAGGGGCACGCCCCTTGCGGCGCGGCGCAAGCCCCGGCCCGTCCGCCCGGGCCGGGGCGCCTGCCTCGGCGCCGCCCTCGCCGTGCGGCCCACGGCTCCCCCGCCCGGGCCGCGACCGCGGCGTACCCCGGCTGGTTTCCGACGGGGCCGGCGGCGAGCGCGGCCACGTTTCGGCGCCGCCGTGCTGCCGCCGTGCCTGAGCAGGCCGGCGCGGGCCGGCGAAGGTGCCGCGGGCGGTCAGCGCCGCCCGGGGTCCAGGACCGGCCGCGGTGCCTCCTCGCCCGAGCCGCGCGGCACCAGCGTCAGCGACGCGGCCACGGCATCGGCCAGCTCCACCATCCCGGGCACGGAGTCCTGCGCCCACAGGGCGGTCAGCATGAGGATGTCCTCGCCCAACTCCCCGGGCAGCACCCAGTAGTTCACGGACTCCAGCGCCGTCTGCCCCCCGAAGCCCGTGTCGGCCAGGATGGCCTGGTGCAGCCGGCAGGCGCGGCCCGCGGGCAGTTCGACGGCGGCGAGGTGATCCGCCTGGAGGTAGGAGATGCCCGGCCCTTCCACCGGCACCCGCTGCCGCTCCATCACCGCCGCCACCGTGCGTGCGTGGTCGGGGGCGTACCGCTGGACCTGGATGCTGGCGGGCACCGCCGGCGGCGCCTCGCGCCGCACCTGCGGCACATACGCCACCACCGGCTCGGTCCCGGCCTCCGCCGCCTGCGCCCAGCTGTCCGTCAGCTCCCGGTAGATCTCCCGCGCGTACCGTCTGCCCCGCCGGCCGCCCCGGTCCGCCACCCGCCGGGCGATCCGCTCGGCCGCCTCCGGCAGGTCGCGCACGTCCAGCCACTGCCACTCCCCGCCGCCGGGGTAGTCGAACGTGGGCACCCACTCGGTCATCTCGGCTCCCTTGTGATCCGCAACGAGGCGGCCATCGCGTCGGCCGTGGCCGCCATGTCGGCGCCGATGGCCAGGCTGGACCAGGTCACGGAGAACATGAAGATACCCTCGGGGCACTCGGGAGGCAGGACGAAGTGGTCGAGGTGCTCGGTCATGAACCGCCGTCCGTCGTCGCCCCGGTCGTGGAGCACCACCTCGTGCAGCCGGCAGGCCGGACCCGCGGGCAGCTCCACGACCGTGATCCCCGGCTCGCCGAACCGGTAGGGCTGCGGGCGGCCCACCTCGGCGAGGACCGTCTCCATCGAGCGCTCCGCCGGGGACCAGCGGCGCCCCTCGACATAGGCGCTGACCGGTATCAGGGGCCTGGTGGCCGGCGGCACGGGCGGCACGTACACCGCAACGGGGGCGGCGTCCCGTTCGCCCATGTTCTCCCGGATTGCCTTCAGCTCCGGGTACACCGCCTCCGCGTACTCCGGCATGCCCTCGCCGTCCCGTTCGGCGATCTCCCGCGCGGCGCGTTCGGCACCGTCCGGATCGTTCACCGCGAGCTGGAGCCAGCCGGTTCCGGGAAGGTCGAACGAACGAATCCACCTGGTCACCGGGCGGCCGCCTCGCTCTCCTGGTAGGAGAAGGCGCCGACCTCGGCGGCCTCGGCCGGCCAGGGGCTCTCCATGTTCAGGGAGAGGCCGGGCAGTTCGGAGAACGGGATGCTGTCCGGCACGTTGAAGTCGGGCATCCAGTTGTCGTCCAGCGTGGCCAGGGTCGAGGCGGTGCCCGCGAGCACGCCGCCCAGCTCGGCCATGGCCGCGCGCTGGGCGGCCTGCCCCGCCGCGCCCGCGGCGGCGGAGGCCGCGGAGCCCATGTCGGTCAGGCCCGCCATCTGACGAGGGGTGGTGGCGAGGGACCAGTTGCCCGCGCCGAAGGGCGCCCGCAGGCTGCTCGCCAGGTCGGGGCCGACATTGCGGAAGGCGTACCTGGTCCAGCCCAGGGCCCCCGGCGTGACCGAGCGGCCGAAGATGCTCACCGACTGCCCGGCCAGCCCGGCGGCCTCCTGGGCGGCGTTCCTGGCGCCAAGCGCGGCGCTCGGCGTCAACCCCAGACGCCTGAGCTCCGCGACCTTCTGCGCGGGGGAAAGGCCGGGCGGAAGGCTGCGCCTCGCGTTCTGGAACACGCTGAACGCCCCCCGGCCCCGCGCCGTGCGGGCCGCGGCCCCGGCGGCGCGGCCGAGGCCGAAGGTCAGCAGGCCGACGGAGTCCAGCAGGACGCCCCGCCAGTCGCCCCGGAGCAGGTTCACCATCAGGGACAGGGCGGTCGCGATCGTGGCGATGGCGCCCAGGGCCTGCCCCAGGACGGGGACCCAGCACAGCGCCAGCGAGGCCAGGCCCGCGAGCATCGCGATCTGGCCGGCGACCTCCCCGACGGCGTCCAGCCAGTGGGACAACGACAGGAGGTGGCCGTGCCGGTCCCACCAGCTGTCCTTGAGCCCGTCGTGGCCGATGAAGTCCCCGATCGCGTCCGCCGCGCGCTGCGCCGCGACGTCCTTCTCCTCGATCAGCTCGGCGAGCCGGGCCCGCAGCCGCTCCAGCTCCCCCCGGGCTGACTCCAACTGCCCCTGCAACGCGGCGTGCTGGTCGTGCGTGTCGGACTCCTCGTCCTCCGCCGCCTCCGCCCTCGGGCCCACGCTGTCGATCTCGTCCTGGACCTGCCGCGCCTGCCGCAGCAGGTCCAGGCTCTCCTCCTGGACGTCCTGCAGCACCGGCCAGTACCCGGCCAGCGCGTCTGCGGTGGCGTCGTAGCGGCCGTACGCCTTGAAGACGTTGCCCGACAGGTCGGCGGCCGTCTCCCGGAACGCCTCGCCCGCTTCCGACCGCCAGCCCTCCCGGCTGTCGGTCACCTCGCGCAGCAGGACCTGGGCCCGCTGGATGAAGTCGGCCGTGCGCCGGTACCGGGCCGCCGCCTCCTTCACCAGCTCCCAGTCGCCGTCGAACGGGTCGTCGCCGTCCTCGGTCAGCGGATGCCAGTCACCTGGGCGTGCGCTCACGCTCAGCCCTCCCCCTCCAGGGCGTTGACCAGCTCGGTCTCCAGCCCTTCGTAGGTCTCCCCGGCCGCATGCGCCTGTTCGGCGAGCTTCCTGAGGTTCTCCATCAGCCTGCCGCGGTGCACCCGCCAGTTGTCCGCGAACTGATTCAGCTCGTGCTTCAGATCGCCGTGGCAGACCTCGTCCGCGTAGTCCTCCGCGGTGCCCCCGGCATCCTCGAACTCGGCCGCGAGGAAACGCAGCTTGTCCCCGAGTTCCCGGACGTCGGCCACCGTGACGACAAGATCCGCCATCTACGACCACCTCGGCGTGTGGGTGAGGGCGTCGAACAACTCCACCTGCGCGTCGGCGATTTCCGGCAGCGGCGTGCTGAACGTCAGCACCAGCCAGGCGCCCGAGCGCGGCACCGGCACAAAGAAGTCGAGCACGGTGCTGGGGCGGTCGGCGGCCTGCCCCAGCTCCCTGGTGTCCTCCGCCGTCCCCTGCCGGCGGCAGCGGACGGCGGGCCCCGACGACCGCTCCCGTTGCTCCCGAACCCGCAGCGGGATGCGGAACCAGTCCTTCGGCGTGATCACGTGGTGGCGCGACGGCACCCCAGGCCGCCGCTCAGCCTGCCCCATCCGGTATGTCCTCTCCGTGCCAGGGGCGTTCATCGTGGCAGGGCACGACCGTCACGTCGTTGGCACAGAGCGAAGAGATCTTTGACAATCAGCGCATGCGCGCGTCGTTCCCGGATCGGAACTCGCTGGGCGCTGCCCCGTAGGCGGCGCGGAACGCCCGGCTGAAGTCCGCCGGGTGCCGGAACCCCCACCGGGCGGCGATCTCCCCGATCGTGCGGTGCCGCAGCCGGGGGTCGGCGAGGTCGGCCCGGCAGCGTTCGAGACGGCGCCTGCGGATCGTCGCCCCCACGGTCTCGGGCCGGTCCCGGAACAACTGGTGCAGGAGGCGCACCGAGACGTGGTGATGCGCGGCGATGGTGGCCGGCCGCAACTCCGGGTCGCCCAGGTGGTGTTCGATGAAGACGTCGATCCGCGCCAGCAGCGCCTGCCGCCGGGTCTCCGGGGAAAGCGCGTCCCGCGCGTCCAGCCGCCCGGCCAGGAACGTCGCGGCCAGGTCCCTCCCGACGGCGCTCAGCCTGGGCAGCTCCGCCGGTCCGCAGTGGGCGGCGTTCGCCAGCAGGCCGGCCAGATACTGCGTCAGGAGCGCCCCGGACCCGGCCCGGCCGGAGAAACGGCTGGCCAGCAGGCGGTCCACCTTGTCGGAAGGCAGCGGCAGGGAGGCCCTGGGTAACTGCATCAGGGTCAGCCGGATCGGCTGCCCCTGCTCCCGGTGTTCCCGGAACGCGCACTCCAGCGGGCGGGAGGTGTCGAACACCGCCATGTCACCGGCGCCGAGCCAGGTGAGACTGCGCCGCTGCTCCAGCCCGATCGAGCCCTCGTGGACCACGAACAGGTAGAAGTCCTCCGGGTCGTGGCGGCGGATGTGGGCGAGCGTCCGAACCGCCGACATCGCGGAGAAGTCAAACATCGACACCTTGGCGCCGGGAAGGGCGACGCTCTCGCACGTCCCACGGAAACGTTCCGGGTGCTCACTGCTGACGGACACGGGCATGACCTCCCGCCCGACCAGCTGCGCCCACCAGTCGAACCGGTCCGGCGCGGGGACGACGTCAGCGGATATGGACACCACACATGACTTGGACACCTCACGATGGTCCCGCACCGCGAGGGAACCTGACGACGGCCTGAGCCCAGGCTGATTCCGCGGTCCGCATCGCTCCCGTCGCCACCCCCACGCCCACCCGCGCCGTCGTCGCCGTCGTCGTCGCCGCCGCCGTCGTCGTGGTCGTCGCCATCGCCGTCGGGCCTCCCGCGCGGCCGGCGCGCAGCCGCTCGCGGGCATCCGTGGGCGCGCAGCCTCTCGCGGGCGTACGCGGGTGGCCGCTCGCGGGCGTGCGCGCGTAGCCGTCCTCAGGCATGCGCGGGTGGCCGCTCGCGGGCGTGCGCGCGTAGCCGTCCTCAGGCATGCGCGGGTGGCCGCTCGCGGGCGTGCCCCTTGTCCCGTCAGCTGCCGACGCCGAGGGCGGACAGGAAGACCAGGGTCAGGGTGGTCACCGCCAGCAGCCCGTGCACGGCGACCACGGCGACGGGGAAGTGCCGCTCGGCCGGAGCGGCCGGCCCGTCCTCCGCCGGGGCGGCGGCGGTGCCGGCGCGGTACAGCGGAATCCAGCGGGCCAGCATGGCGAATCCGAGCACGGCGACGGGCACGAGGAGGAGGAAGGCGGTCCACGCCACCCCCCTCTTGTCGACGACGAGGTAGACGATCCACACGGCAAGCCCGGCCACCGCCAGCACGACGTGCCCGAAGACCACGGGGACCGGCAGCCGCGTGCCGCTGCCGGTGCGGGCCGCGCCGCGCGCGAGCCAGGTGCCGAACAGGTAGGAGCCGCCGAGAGCGGTGATCACCCAGGTGATCAGTGCGGCGATGTCCATCGGAACTCCATGTGCGGGGAGGGGGCGGCCGCCGCGGGTCATCGGCGGCCGACATCGCTCGGATAACTCCGCAACGCTCCCCCTGGTGACGCCACCGACCCGGTGAGCGCGCGCACCGTGCCGCCCTGCCCCCAAGAGCCCCCACAGCCGCCGGGGCAGGCCGGACGCGGGTCCTCAACGCCCCTACAAGGGGGGCACCGCCACTCACCCGGCGACCAGTGGGTTCACTCGACGAAGGGCGTGACCACCGATTGCATCCCCGGACCCGGGCCATCCGCGCCGCGCGGGGGACGGGCGGTGAAGAGCCCACCGGCGCCGGGCCCGGGGCCGGCGACAGTCAGGCGGCATTCGTCTCAGCCCAGCGATGCGGTTGCCGCACGCAGGTCTTCCAGGGCCGCCAGCGCGTGTGACGCGAGCCCTTCCGCGTCGTCACCCCGGCTCTCGCACCACCGGGCATAGCCTCGCTTGAACGCGAGGACCCCCAACTCGCCCGCGAGATGCGCGGTCGGCTCCGGGACACCGCGGGCGACGAGCGCGGCTGTCATGGCGGCCGAGAGACCGACGCTCTTGAGGGCGTCGCGCTCCTGAAGTTCGGTGCTGGCCGCCACCGCCGCCTTGAGCCGGGGGCCGAGTTCGCGGTTCGCCGGCCCCATGGCGCTCGATGCCCGCTCGAGGCCGGCGGCCACCGCCTGCAGCGGGGTGGCGTCCGCCGGAGCCTCGGCGATGCCCTCGGCAAGCAGCCTGCTGAGCGTCTCCTGACCGGCGACCAGGAGCTCGCGCTTGTCGGGGAAGTGCCGGAAGAAGGTGCTCTTGGTCACGCCGGCGCGCTCGGCGATCTGCGCCACCGTGGTGGCGTCGTAACCCTGCTCCGCGAACAGGTCGACGGCTGCGGCGACGAGTCGCTGGGCGGCACCTGGTTGCCATCTGGCCATAGGACCAGGATAGGCGAGGGGACCATTGTCCCATCACCGTGCAGAGTCAGCGATGGGACCATCGTCCCATCACTTGCGAGGAGGGCTCATGCACGTCTTCATCACCGGCGGCACCGGCACCATCGGCTCCGCCGTCGTCGCCGAACTGCTCGGCAACGGGCACACCGTGCTCGCGCTGGCCCGCTCGGACGGCTCCGCGCAGGCCCTCCAGCGCGCGGGTGCCACGGTGCTGCGCGGAGACCTGGCGGACCTCGACGCCCTGCGGTCCGGCGCCGCGCAGTCCGACGGCGTGATCAGTCTGGCGTTCGGGCGCGACTACGGCAGTCCGGACGCGCTCGCGCGGGCCGTCGCCGAGGAGGGCGCCGCCCTGGACGCGCTGGGGCAGGAACTCCTCGGAAGCGACCGCCCGCTCCTCACCGTCTCGGGAACGCCCTGGGTGCCTGGACGCGCCTCCACCGAGGCCGACCCGCCGGCGACCGAAGGACCGGTGGGCGGCCGAGGCCGCTCGGTCCAGACGCTGCTTGACCTCGCCTCGCGCGGCCTGCGCAGCATGGCGGTCCGCATGCCGCGTACGGTCCACCACGAGGGCCGGGGCGGGTTCGCCGGCCTGCTGGCCGACGCGGCGCGCCGCACCGGGGTGGCCGGCTACCCCGGCGACGGCACCCAGCGCTGGCCGGCGGTGCACGCGCGGGACGCGGCGGTTCTCTTCCGCCTGGTCCTGGAGTCTGCGCCGGCCGGCACGTCCTGGCACGCCGTCGCCGACGAGGGCGACGCGGTGCGGGACATCGCCACCGTCATCGGCCGGCGCCTTGGCCTGCCGGTGGAGCAGGTCCCGCAGGAGACCTTCGGCCCGTTCGGCCCGATCTTCGCCATGGACCAGCCCGCCTCCAGCGACCACACCCGCAAAGCCCTCGGGTGGCGGCCGACCCACCCCAGCCTCCTCGACGACCTGGAAAACCTCCAGCCCTGACGTCCCGCAGGGCCAGACGGGAACCTCTATCGATCGAGCAGTTGCCGTTGTGAACGAGTACCGGCGTCTCGCCCGCCTGCACATAGTACGTATGCGTGCCCTCGACCGTGAGGTCGTAGGTGCGGGCGGTGGCGTGGTAGGTACGGGTGGCGGTCACCGTGGCTGTGGTGCCGTCGGGCGTGTGCAGTTGCGCGCCCGGGGGGAGGTTGGTGGCATCGGCCCAGCTGCGGGCGGCGGCGACCACGGAAGCACGCCGAGCGAGAAGATCAACCTCCCCGCAACGTCAACACAGCCACACCCCGCCCACGCCCCATCCCACCACTCACGGCGGCAGAGGCCCGTCAACCACCTCACACCGCCTATACGCACCGCCCGAACTCGCCCCACGCACCGGACTCCACAAAGGCGAACTCCTCGGCCTGCGCTGGGAAGACCTCGACCTCGACGCAGGCACCGCCGCCATCCGCCGCACCCTCCAGCGCACCAGCGCAGGCGGGCTCACCACGCTGCCCACCAAGACCCGAGCCTCCGAACGCCGCATCGCCCTCCCCACCGAATGCGTTCAAACGCTGAAGAACCACCGAGAACACCCGAGCGAAGAACGCTCCGCGGCCGGCACACAAAGGCAGGTCAACGGACTCATCTTCACCACACCGACCGGCGCCCCCATCGACCCAACCAACCTCACCCGACGATTCAACCGACTCCTCGACCGAGCAGGACTGCGGCGCATCCGCTTCCAGGACCTACGCCACACCACCGCCACCCTCCTCCTCGAACAAGGCGTCGACCTCGCCGTGATCAAAGGACTCCTCGGACATGCTGGCATAGGGGTCACGGCCGGCGTCTATGCACACGTCCGGCTCCGCCTCCAACATCAGGCCATCAACACCCTGAGCACTGCTCTCAGCGCCGCAGACAACGGCGATGCCCCATCGGCCACACCAGCCGTCCACTGACGTTGCCGTCAAACGGTGAAGGACCCCTCCTCGACACTCACGAGGAAAGGCTTCGCCGGATCAGTTTTAGAGCTCGTAACACGCTCTTGCTGAAGTGTCCTGGTCGGGCGTGACAGGTGGGGGGATTCGGCCGTTCGAGAAGGTGTGAGTACTCGGCCGTGGATCGTTTGCGGACCACACTTTTGGGTTGAATCATCAGGGCATCTGCGCCTGCGGCTACAACCGCCGCGCATCCCCAACCAGATCCTTCACACACCGCTCAACGAGCCAGAACAATTACCGTTTCGGATTAATATCCTCCACGACGTCTCCCTCAGCATCGCCAAGAATAGCGTGCCGCGTTGGACACCATCGGCTTGGAACGGCAAGTTGTGGATACGTCTGCACTACTTGGATATGCGAACCGAGCGCGTCACCGCTCTCGTTAAGGCACACCTCAAAACTTCGTTGCGGGTATTCGGATTTAAGCCTCCACCCCCAGGTCTCAACCAAAACTTGCGCCAACTCCCACGCCGCATCTTGGCTCAAGTCAAAGGACCCCCTGGACTGACGAAACAGATACATAGTCTCAAAAATATTGAAACTATCCACAGCCTGCTTCCAGGTCAAGGGCGCACTTTCACTCCGAGTGGGCACATAAATTCGCTCGGAAATATTTTTCTCGTCTTCACCCCACAGCGCCACGAAAACTGCGCCCTCAATTTCGAGTAGCTTTGGCCAGAAAAATGTCGAGTACATGAGGGCCTGCACCGGGTCACCTAGCTCGCCCGCATAGCTCACTGAATCGGCATAGCGCTCTTCCGGATAAGCCCTTTGCAGAATGTGCAAGACTTCATCTCTCTCAGCCACTTACTTCTCGCTTCTACTTCAGGGCAGGTAGCCCGGTGGAATATTTTCGGGCACTTGCGTCGCCGGATAGGCGAGTCCTCTTCCCCGCGGGTAGAACAGAGGCGGCGCCATACCCCCATGCATGCGTCCCTGCTCGCGGAAACGAGGTCCAGGTTCCCACCCGTGTGGATTCCGTGAGTTCGGAAGCCAGGCCTGATACTCAGTGGGCCTTTTCCAACCTGGTTGGGGGCAGGCGGGGTTGGGGTGAGGGCTGGATGCGGAGATGGGTGAAGCTCCTGGTAGATGGGTTGTCGACCAAGATCAACCTGTCCGCCCGGAGCTTCATGTGCT